>CP070812.1:2334616-2373824 GCA_020344015.1 Gemmatimonadota bacterium | reverse complement strand
CTCCAACGCTGCGTCCCGCTGCTTCTTCAGCTCGCGGATCGTCGCCTTGATGTTGCCCTTGTCGACCCCGACTACTTCGTGGTGCACGTGCTCGTCGAGGCCAAAGACATGACAGAGAGCGTGCAGCAACTCGGCCTTATGCATCGTGCTATAGCCGCGCAGCGCCTCGTGTTCCTCGGCCTTGGCGATCTGGCGCAGCTGCGCGACAGTCTTCTTGTGCAGCTCATCGTACGTATGGGCCATGCGTGCATCTCCGGTTGGTCAGACATTGCCGCGGGAATCTCCGCCTCGCCCGCTGGCCAGCGTCGAGATTCGGCCAGTGCGATAACATGAGCGGCGGCGGGTGGCTCGGCAAGCTGCGGCGCGATCCTGCTCTGGACGCGAGAGGACGTCTAGCCGAGTTCCTGAAGCACCACTATACTGGCCGCGCGATCGCCCCAGCCAGACCCCCTGGAGGCCGAGGCTGCGACTGACCGGCAAGAGGATCTTCGTCTTCTGGGCGCCCCTCGCGGCGACCTGGCTGATGATGGCGGTAGAGGGACCTTTCCTCGCTGCGGTCATCGCCCGGCTGCCGGACCCGAAGTTCAATTTGGCGGCCTGGGGCGTCGCCTTCGCCTTCGCCATCCTGGTCGAGGCACCGATCATCATGATCATGAGCGCCTCCACCGCCCTGGCGGAGGACGCCGCGAGCTTCCTCAAGCTGCGCAACTTCACCTACGTTCTGAACGCCATTATCACGGCCGCGATGACGCTGGTGCTGGTCCCGCCAGTCTTTGACTTCATCATCGAGGATCTCATCGGCTTGCCGGATGAGGTGGCGCACCTGACCTACGGCGCATTGTTCTTGCTGCTGCCATGGCCGGGAGCCATCGGCTACCGAAGGTTCTTCCAAGGCCTTCTGATCCGCGACAGCCGCACCAGGCTGGTCGCCTACGGGACTGTGATCCGTCTATCGTTCATGGCGGCCACCGCTCTGGTGCTTTACACCCAGTTCTCGCTCGCGGGAGCCTACGTGGGAGCGGCGGCGCTTTCGGCTGGCGTCTGCGCCGAGGCCCTGGCAAGCCGGCTAATGGCGCGCGGCACGGTCCGCAGACTGCTCGAGAGCGCGCGGGATGAGAACGAGCCTTTGACTTATCGACGCATCGCGGTCTTCTACTACCCCCTGGCTCTGACCTCGACACTCGCTCTTGCGGTGCACCCGATGGTCACGTTCATGCTCGGCCGAGCCCGCTTTCCCGTAGAATCGCTGGCGGTGTTACCGGTGGTCAACTCGCTCTCCTTCATCTTCCGCGCGCTGGGGTTGAGTTACCAGGAAGTCGCGATAGCGTTGCTCGCCAAGAATCGCGAGCACGTGAAGCAGCTGGGACGATTCGCCCTCTGGCTGGGCCTCGCATCATCTCTCGGGCTGGCGCTCGTCGGTTTTTCGCCGCTCGCCCATGTCTGGTTCGAGACCGTCTCCGGGCTGAGCCGTGAGCTGGCCGACTTCGCTATCACGCCCACCCAGATCATGGTACTGCTGCCCGCGACCTCGGTCCTGCTCTCTCTGCAGCGTGGGATACTCGTGCAGGACCGTTTCACCCGTCCGATTACCTGGGCGACAGTGATCGAGGTGGGAGGCATCGTGCTCGTCCTGCTGGCGTTGACCCGCGGCCTCGACATGATCGGCGCGACGGCGGCGGCTATCGCTTTCGTCGCCGGGCGGCTGGCCGGCAGCGGCTATCTGGTGGCGCCCAGCCTGAGCGTGCTCAGAGGCCGAACGGAACGGGCGCCGGCCGGTGTGTGACCGCTAGGCCTTCTCTCTCTTCGCTATACCGACGAACGAGGTCCTTCCTTCTATCTCGACGAAATCGAGGTTGACGACCTCCCATCCTTCCTCGCCAATGCCATTCAAGTAGTTTTCGATGGCGTCACGGCTCTTCACAGCCAGAAAGCCGCCTTCCTCGATGTCCATCGAGTCCAGAAACCGGTACTCCCATCTCTTCATTTGACCCTTCCTCGCTGGTGGCGGCGAGGCCGGTAGCCGCGCCTCGTGATCGGGGACGTTCCTGGCAAGAAACTAAGGAGGCGCGGTCGAGCCGGCGACCGTCCCACGATGCTAGTGCGGACGTTCTTCTTGTCTTAGAGTAAGCCATGGAGCTAGTGCGGCGCGCCGGCGAAATCTTCTCTGCACAACCGCTGAACCTCGGCACGGGCGCGCCGATTGGCTGGTCACGCGAAGCGCGGCCGATACACGCCTTCCGTTTGGGTAGCGGAGAAACGCGAGTCAGCCTGCTCGCCGGCTGTCATGCCGACGAGCCCGTCGGCCCGCGGCTGCTCCTTCAGCTCGCCGCCTACCTCTCGGCGCTGGCGTCAGACGACCTGCTGCTGACTGATTACGAATGGTGGATCGTCCCGCACATCAATCCCGACGGCGCCGAGCGCAACCGTGCCTGGCAACACGATGACGCGGAGGCCTACGACCTGGGTGAGTACCTGGCACACGTCGTGCGCGAGCCGCCCGGCGATGATATCGAGTTCGGGTTCCCCGCTGACAAAACAGACTGGGATGCCCGTCCGGAGAACCGTGCCGTCTATGATTGGTGGCACGCCGCGGAGGGCCCCTTTGCGCTGCACGTGTCGCTGCACGGGATGGGCTTCGCCGCCGGCCCCTGGTTCCTGATCGAGCCGGCGTGGCGCGATCGCTTCGACCGTGTCCGAGAGATCTGCCTGCAGGCCGTCGACGAGTTGGGCTACGAACTCCACGACGTCGAGCGCCAGGGCGAGAAGGGGTTCTTTCGGCTGGAGCGAGGATTCTGCACGCGGCCCGACTCGCGCTTCATGCGCGAATACTTCATAGCGCGAGATGAGCCCGACACCGCTTCACTCTTCCGCCCCAGTTCGATGGAGACCGTCCGCTCGCTGGGCGGTGATTCGCTGACGCTCGTCTCCGAGATGCCACTCTTCATCACCCCCGGCGTCGGAGAGTCACTGGGACCACCGGACCCGGTCGCGGAAGAGTGGAAGAGCCTACTTGAAGGCTGGCGCGCCCGACTTCAAGCCGGGAGGAAGGCCGCTGGCGTGGCGGCCGCCGCAAGGGCGCGCGGCCTAGAGGCGATGCCGATACGCGACCAGATGAAGCTGCAGTGGGCCTTCATCGCCGCCGGCCTCGAGCAGATCCAGGCACTTGATCGCTGAGCCCGTGCGCGCCACACTAATCGTTCAAGCCTCATCCCGAACAGCCGAAAGGAGCTTCTGTGCACACCCTTTGCGTGCTGCATCGTACACGGACTCTGTTAGCGCGAGCGGCAGCGTTGTCACTCGCAGCGACCCTCGTAGGATGCCCGGCAGTTGGCGAGAGACCGCAAGAGGCAAGTGAAGAGATGTCCGCTTACCAGGTCGAGTCCTTCGGAACGACGCCCGAGGGCGTCGAGGTCGAGCTGTACACGCTGACGAACGCGGGCGAAGTCGAGGTGCGGATCACCAATTACGGAGGTATCATCACCCACCTTCGCGTGCCCGACAGGGACGGCGAGCTGGCCGACGTAGTGCTCGGCTACGACTCGCTGTCCGCTTACCTGGAGGACTCGCCGTATCTCGGCGCCATCGTGGGGCGCTACGGCAACCGGATCGGCGCAGGGCGCTTCCTGCTGGACGGGGTCGAGTACAAGCTCGCCACGAACAACGGCGACAATCACCTGCACGGTGGCCTGAAGGGTTTCGACAAGGTCGTCTGGGGAGCCGAGCCGTATTCGGGTGACGGCGAGACGGGTTTACGACTCACGTATGTGAGCGCAGACGGGGAAGAGGGGTATCCGGGAAGACTGACCGCCACCGTCACCTACATTCTGACGAACGAGAACGAGCTGGTAATCGAGTACTCGGCCGAGACGGACAAGCCAACCGTCGTCAACCTGACCCACCACAGCTACTTCAACCTGGCCGGCCACGACGCTGGCGACATCCTGGGGCACGAACTAGCACTAGCGGCGAGCCGCTTCACACCGGTGGATGCGGGCCTGATCCCCACGGGTGAACTGCGACACTTAGCTGGCTCGCCGATGGACTTTCGGACGTCCACGCCGATCGGGTCACGGATAGAAGATCCCGACGAGCAGTTGGAGTTCGGCGGCGGTTACGACCATAACTTCGTGCTCGACGACCACGATGGCTCGCTGCGGATCGCGGCGCGGGTCTACGAGCCAGGCAGCGGCCGCGTCATGGAGGTCTACACGACCGAGCCGGCCATCCAGTTCTACTCCGGGAACTTCCTGGACGGCAGTAACGTGGGCAAGGACGACGCGCCCTACGAGCACCGTAGCGGTTTCTGTCTCGAGACCCAGCACTTCCCCGATTCGCCCAATCAGCCGCACTTCCCGTCCACCGTGCTACGGCCCGGCGAGCGCTACGAGTCGACGACCATTTACAAGTTCTCGATCCAATGAGAAGGCTCTTCGCCCTGATTTCGCTGCCGGCCCTGGCTTGCGCCGAGTCGCGCTGGGAGCCGGCGGCGCCTCCCTAGATCTGGCGATCGACGGCCCTTACCTGGAGAAGCAGAAGCTGCCCGGGCAACTCCTGTTCGATGAAGAGGGCCGCCGATCGCAGGCGGTCACTTCCAGGGGGCTTTACGAATCGGTGTCGCTTGCCGGCTGATTGCTGTTCGAGATTCCAACCGTGACGAGCCAGGAGCCGTCGGACTGTCTCTTCATTATCCAGACGAACTTGCCCTCGAGGTCGAAAGGCTCGTTCTCGCCGAACGACAGCGTCTCCGAGTAGGTGCCTCGGACGTAGGCGAGGTCGCCGCGGCCTTCGATCTCGGCGACGTCCACAGTTACCGCGTGGATCGTCGGCTGCATCTCGTCAACCATAGCCCGCCACGCCGCCTTACCTTCCAATGCCGGCCGATCTGGCATCATGAAGACGGCGTCATCTGCGAAGAGAGCTGCCACAGCATCCCAATCGCCGGCCAGATCGGCTTCGATCAACGCGTCGATCACGCCCTGGATCGCCGCCGCATCCGCGTCGGACAGTGGCCCGGCTTCTTGCGCCGCAGGTTGGCAGCCTGCACTCGCCGCGGCGAGCGCCACGACTACGAGCGATAGCTTGCGACCGATCATTCTAAACCTCCCGGCATGCGGTCATGGACGTTCGGCGAAGACCTGACACTTATAAGAGACACGCTCAGAGCTGCGCGAGCAAGTCGGTTCAACCCATTCCTAACCCTCGCGGGGTGAACCGTAGGCCGGGTAACGGTATCTGTTCGGATGACATGCAAATGGTTCCACCCGGGTCCCCCTTTTTCACACTCCAGGTCCCGTGTCGGTCGGCGGTCGCCGATGTTAACTCTTTACAGCACATCGAGTTCGGCCGTCGATTTGCGTTTGGCACTGATATTGCGGCTTTCTGCGAATCGAACCCAGAATTCAGTTGTCCCGCCTAGCAGCTACCAATCACAAGTTCGTAAGAGGTTCAAGCGATGGCTGAGCGTAGAGCGCAAAGCCCGCCGCCCGCCGCCGCTAGAGACTCACGATCAGGCTTCGGCCTGACGGAGATGTTGATTTCGACAACCCTGTTCGCGCTGGCGTTGGCTGGAATCGCCGGGACCGCCGCTCAGGTGGGTGCCGGTATCAACGGGGCGCACGAGCGGACGCGGGCGCTGACGGTGGCGCAGGCGCAGCTCGAGGTTCTGCTGACGCAACCGTACGAGGAGCTTGGTGACGGGACGGCGGAGTCGTCTGGTGTAAGCATGAACTGGACGGTGAGCGAGCGAGACGGAGTCAAGGAGATCGAGCTCGTTTTCCGCCACGAAACGCCGCAGAAGGCGCTGACGCGGACGCTGACGGCGGCGCGCCTGGAGCGATGAAGCGAAGGAGGCCCGGCCGGGCGGGCTATAGCCTGGTGGAGATGATGATCGCGCTGCTGGTGAGCATGGTGGTGATGGCTGCGATAATGGGGATGGTAATTCACCAGCAGCGCTTCTACCTAGTGGCCAACGACATATCCGAGACGCTGAGCGACTTGCAGCGGGTGGAGACGGTTGTGATCCCGGAGCTACTGCCGTTGAGCCCGGGTGCAGGTGACATCGTCTTCGCCGGCGACGATTCGATCAAGATGCGTGTATTTCGGGGCGTTTACAGCGTATGCGACAAGCTAATCGCGCCCGAATTCGCGATCGTGGTGCGGAATTTGACCGGGAACTCGGTTCCACTGACGACCGATAGTGTGTTCGTCTACGCCCGCGGTATCCGGACGGGATTGAGCGACGACTGGTGGCGGCCGGTCAAGATGAGCAGCGTCAACGAGACCACGTGTCCGGACGGTGCACCTGGCTGGCGGGCGGTGATCCCGGAGCTGAACGGCATGTCTTTCGAAATTCCGGTGGGCTCTCCGGTACGGGCGTTCCGGCACGGCAGCTACTGGCTGGAGCTTCTGTCCGACGGCTGGTACCTGAAGACGGACGCAACCAGCGGCACGGCGGTAGCCGTTGCTGGGCCGCTTGTGCCACCGGATTCGGCGGCATCGGCGGCGCTGCAGTTCAGATACTTGAACGTTGAAGGGGGCGTTGCGACGACGAACGGCGAGATCGCGCGGATCGACTTGGACGTGAGTTCGCTGGGCACCGTGCCCGGCATGCGGGACGGCCTCCCCCACCGCGCGCAGCACCGATTGTCGTTCGACATCCGCAACAACTGAGGGGTGGAGGAGATGTCGGCAGAGCGTGACCAGGGTTTCGACCGCAACGGTTTCGGCATCACTGCGGCGATACTCTGTCTGATCGTCCTATCAGCGCTGGCACTGTTTGGGGTCTCGTTGCAGATCAACGAGCATGAGTCGCAGATCCGCAGCAGCTCGCGGACGATCGCCTTCTACGCCGCCGAGACGGGTCTGGTCCGCGGGCTGGAGAACTGGAGGAGGCCCGATGTGATCGAGGAAGGCGAGACCTGGCTGGTGGATGAAGGCACACTGATGGGGGGCGCTCGCTATCGGGTCGAGGGCATGAAACTCGACGACGCCGGCAACGTCCACGGCCTGTTCGCGGTGCGCGCCGTGGGATTGGTCGGTCGCGGGCATACCCGCGAGACGGCGATGCTGGTCGCCACTGTTCCGCTGGGCAGCCCGGTGCACGGGGCGCTGCGTACGATCGGGCAGGTGAAGATCGCGGGGCGCGCCGAGGTCGACGGCCACGACATGGTCCCACCGAACTGGTGGGACGACTGCCCCCCGATGCTCGAGCATGCGGCTGGCGTGACGATGACCGATACGACGAAGATGAGCCGCTCGGGCGCCGCCGCCGTCGACGGTGAGCCGGCGGTGGACGAGAACCCCGACACGACGGGCTACTTCAGCTTCGGCGACATGAGCTACGAGGAGGTCGCCGCCGAGGCGAACATCACGCTGCCCCACGGTACGAACGTTTCCGGAACGCAGCCCGTCGCTTCATACACCTTCGACGGCAAGTGCGATACGAGCGACCCGTACAACTGGGGCGAGCCGGAAATCGACATGACGCCGTGCAGCGACTGGTTCCCGATCATCCACGTGACCGGCGATCTGACGCTCTCCGGCAGCGGCTCCGGCCAGGGGATCCTTCTGGTGGACGGCAACCTGGCGCTCTGCGGAGGCGCGACCTTCTACGGGCCCGTGGTCGTCAAGGGGATGGTCAAGAGCTGCGGCTCCGGGTTCCGGCTGTTCGGCGGCGTCGTCGCGGGAGAGAGCGACCTGAACGTCGCGGCGGGCGGCGTCGTGGTGGGCGCCTCGCAGATCCAGTACAGCGCCTGTGTCGTCGAGCGAGCGATCAGCCGCTCCCGGGCCGGCCGGCCACGCCCGCTGATAGAGCGGCCCTGGTTCGCGCGCCGCTGAGCCGAGGTATTACGGCGGAACCGCTAGATCGCACGCCAGACTCAGGGGCCGCCACAGGTCAGTACGCCACATTCAAACACCGGAAGCCATTCCGGGATTCGAACATGAGATCCATGTCGGCGTGCTGGTCTGGGGGCGGCCTCTGCTTTTCCCCTGGCGATATCGCGACGGTTCCTTCCTCGGGGCTCAGAGCGCTAGAAGATCGCGCCGCAAGGCGAACGGATCCTCTCCCTCCAACCCCCGGGCCCGACCGGCGAGCGCACGGTAGATCCGTTTGAGCAGTCCGTAGGCTGCCCGGTACCTGGGGTCAGGCCGCCTGCGGCGGTCTTCGTCCAGCACCACGAACGGCCCTGCAACATCGGCGAGCGGCCGCTCGTCACCCGTTTCCACGTACCAGACCCAGGCGGCGTGGATCGCCGCGCCCAACGCCGCCCCTTCGCCGCGCACCGGGACCGTCTCGGCGCGGAAGACATCGGCGATCGTCTGGCACCACGAGGATGAGTTTGCAAGTCCGCCGGTCAGGCGGATCTCGTCGGGCGTAACCGGCATCCGTGTGAAGCCCTCGTAGAGGTTGAGCACGTGCCCTTCCAGCACGGCGCGGCAGAGGGTTGCGGGCTCGAAGTCGGCTAGCCCAAATCCAAAGTAGAGCGGCGCGGCATGCGGCAGGTCGGGTGTTCGCTCTCCTTCGTACCAGGGCACCAGGACGCGGCCGCGGTTGCCGGCTGGCGCGCTTAGAACGAGCGAGTCGAACTCTTCGTGGGTCAGTTCGAATCTCTCCAATGCTGCGTTGTAACCGTTGGACATGTTCGAGACGCAGAGCAGCGGCAGGTAGCGGCCCGTGCTGTCGCAGTAGGCAGCGATCTCACCGGTCGGGTCGATAAACGGTTCGTCCAATACGGTGCAGGCCGTGCCGCTGGTCCCCAGGCTCACCGTGACGATCCCCGGCTCGAAGTTCCCGGTGCCGAGAGCGCCGTACATGTTGTCGCCGGCACCGGCGTCGATTCGGCAATCGGGGGACAGGCCGAAGCGGGCGGCGAGATTCGCGCCGACGTTCCCTATGGTCTGATCCGCCGGCCGCACCGGCGGCAGCTTCTCGGGCAGCTTCGGATCGATCGCCTCGATGACCTTTCGCGACCAACGACCCGTCCCCGGATGCCAAAGTGCCATCCCGGAGGTATCGCCGGGTTCCATCACCCTAACGCCGCCGTCCGCCCCGCCGGTCAGGTACCAGTTGATGTAGTTGTGGACGACGAACAGCGTACTGGCGTGCGCGTAGGCTTCGGGTTCGTGGCGGCGCAGGTGCAGAATCTTGGGTGCGGTATAGCCGGTGCGCTGGCTGTTGCCCACCTCCTCGATCATCGCCTCCGGCCCGCCCACGGCCTCGGTAAGTACCCGACATTCCTCTGCGGTCGAGAAGTCGTTCCACAGCTTGGCACGGGGACGGGCGAGGTCACCATCGGCAGTCAGCGCCACCAGACCGTGTTGCTGGCCGGAGACCGAGATGCAGCGGACGCGATCGGCAGGTACACCCGCTTCACTCAAACGCTCGAGCAAGATCTCCACAGCCTCGATCCACATCCTGGGATCGGACTCCGAGACCCCTTCACCGAGTCCGGCGACGGCACCTTCCTCGGTGCCGTAGGACGGCAGGTCGCGGTCGTACTCGACCCTGTCGACGTGAAGGACGCTTCCGTTCTCCACGTCGATGACGACGAGCTTGCAGCTCTGGGTGGAGACGTCCAGACCGGCGAACAGCGCTTCCATGACCCTCTCCTACAGGTTCGCGATCAGAATCTCTTCCAGCTCGCCGCGATGCTCGGCGGGGCGAAGGTGACACTCAAGGATCCGTTCGTGAGGCAAGCGGGCGACGCGTTCTTTCAGCTTCTCGAGGCCTCGAATGTTGAGCTCCACCGCCTTCTCGACTGGGATGTTCTCGGGGTTGATGTCGATGCCGAACCAACCCGTGTAGCCAAGGGCCCAGAGTGCGTATAGCAGCGCCTCGGCCTCGTGTGGGTTCACCACACCCACGTTGTTGTCCTGGTCGTAATTGCCGTCCGGCTGGCTGTTCCAGTGGGTGTGGGCCAGCCGGCCTTCCATGGCGACGAGCGAGAAGGCTGCGGGCAACATCTCGAAGCCCATCTTGACGTGGCCCGTCTCGGGGTTGAGCCCGACCAGTGCGTGACCTTCGTCCAGCAACCGGCGGTTGTCGGGGTGCCGAAGACGCGCCTCGATGCGTTGGGCGGCGAGCAGACCCTCCGCCGTGGTCCGGTAGATGTTGTTGGCGGCAGGTTCGTACGGCTTGGGCTCGATGGCGACCCGCACGCCCGGTACCTCGTCCATCGCCTCGGCCATGGTGGTCTCGAAGCGATCCCACATCGCCATATACGGGGTGCCGTGCAGATAGCGGTAGCCGTCCATCCCCGGCCACGATATGGCGACCTCGGCCTCGAGATCCTCGATGAGCCGGAGAGCACCGACGGCTATCTGTTTCGCGTGCTCCCGCACGGCCGGGTCGGGGTTGGAGAGACTACCGAACTCGAATCGTGGGTCGAAGAAATGCGAGAACGGTACGGCGACTAGGCCAATCCCGGCCTCGTCGCGCAGCTGCCTATAGAGATGTGCGTTCTGCTCGTTCACCTCGGCCGGGTAGTGCGCCTCGATACCGGTAACACCCAGATCGGCCATCGCCGCAGCCATCTCGATCCGCTCCTCGACGGAAGCCTCCGGGACGAAACGGTCGTGGAAGCGGCCGCCACCGGGTGTGAAGTACCAGATCCCGACCGAGAACTTGAGCTCGAGGTCGCCCTTCAAGTTCCTCAGCATCTGTTCGGGATCACGGGCCAGACGCTGACCCCGCAGATCGGCCAGATCGTATGCCATCACCGCTCTCCGTGCTCAGTTGCCGGCCCCCCCGGACAGGCGCCGGGGGGTCTCGAGCTACAACTTCCTAGCCCGATACCCACCGCGTCAATCGCCCCTACTAATCGCACGGCCTCGGCGCGTCATTGTGACCCTCGGCCGCCGACTCTATATATGAGCGCACTAAGAGTCGGACGGGAGACCCAATGAACACCTTCCACCCGCTGGACTGGCTGGTAGTGGGCGCTTACTTCGCCGTGCTGCTCGGCGTGGCCTTGTGGGTGCTGAGACAGAAGCAGGAGACTTCCACCGATTACTTCCTCGCCGGCCGCCACGTCGGCTGGTTCGTGATCGGCGCCTCGATCTTCGCCTCCAACATCGGCTCCGAGCATATCGTTGGGCTGGCTGGCACGGGAGCCAAGACGGGCGTGGCCATGGGTCTCTACGAGCTGCATTCCTGGCTCGCCCTTTTGCTGGGTTGGGTATTCATCCCCTTCTACCTGCGTAGCCGCGTCTTCACGATGCCGGAGTTCCTGGAGAAGCGGTACAGCCCCTCGGCCCGCTGGTTCCTCTCCCTGGTCATGCTGGTCGGCTACGTCCTCACCAAGGTCTCGGTCACGGTCTACGCCGGCGCCGTGGTCTTCCAAGTGCTGATGGGTTTCGACTTCTGGACCGGGGCGCTCATCGTGGTGATTCTGACCGGAATCTACACGGTGGCAGGTGGCCTCAGAGCGGTTGTCTACACCGAGGCCGTCCAGATGATCGTGCTTATCGCCGGCTCGGTCGCAGTGACGGCGATCGGGTTGGTGAAGATCGGTGGCTGGAACGAGCTAGTGGCCACCGCAGGGAGCGACCATCTGAACCTCTTCCTGCCGACCGACCATCCTGAGTTCCCCTGGCCCGGCATGGTCATAGCTCCGCCGATCGTGGGTCTCTGGTACTGGTGCACGGACCAGTACATCGTGCAGCGCGCACTGGCAGCGCGGAATGAGACCCAGGCACGCCGTGGAACGATATGGGCCGCGTATCTGAAGCTCCTCCCCTTCTTCATCTTCGTAATCCCCGGCGTAATCGCCTTCGCGCTGGCACGTACGGGCCAGCTCGAACTGGAGGCTGCCGACCAGGCGTTCCCCGTGATGGTCAAAACGCTACTGCCCATCGGCCTGCGCGGCCTGGTGGCTGGCGGCCTGCTCGCCGCGCTGATGAGCTCGCTGGCCGCAGTCTTCAACTCCTGCTCGACGCTGTTCACCATGGACATCTATAAGAAGCTCCGGCCGGAGGTCTCGGAGCGGGCCCTGGTGACGGTGGGGCGGATCGCGACGGCGGCCGTCGTGGTCTTCGGGATCCTCTGGATCCCGCTGATGGAAAACATCTCCGGCGAGCTGTACCACTACCTCCAGAGCGTGCAGGCGTACATCGCGCCGCCCATCGCCGTAGTCTTCTTCCTCGGCCTGTTCTGGAAGCGGTTAAACGCGGCGGGCGCGATGAGCGCTCTGGTGGGCGGGTTCGTGCTCGGAATGGCGCGCCTGGTGGCCGAGCTCAGCAAAGAGGCGCTGGGCGGACTCCTCTATTGGTTCGCCGACGTCAACTTCCTCTACTTCGCCATCCTGCTGACGGCGGTCTGTGTCGCGTTGTTGATCGGGGTAAGCCTCATGTACCCGGCGCCAGGCCTCGAGCAGATTCGCGGGCTAACCTATGCGACGACGATGGCGGAAGACCGGGCGCGCTCGCGGGCCAGCTGGAACGCACGAGACGTGATTCTCTCGCTCATCGTCCTCGCGGTCCTCGCTGCCATCGTAGTCTACTTCTCGCCGCTCGGCGTCGGTTAGGGCTCAAGAACGAGCGTCTGTCCCACCACCTCGAATCGCGCGCTGACTACGCCGGTACTCGTGGCATCTGCGAGTCCGCCGAAACCGGGCTGTTTGCCGCCGACGCTAACCTCGAAGGTCCCAGGCTCGATCACCCGGCGCGAGTCCTCGTCGATCAGCGATATCTGCCGCGGCACCAGCGTGAAGGTCACCGTCTTGGCCTCACCGGGCTCAAGCTGGACGCGTCGGAATGCCTGCAGCGAGCGAATCGGGACAGGTACCGAGGCCTCAAGATCGGTTACATAGAGCTGGATAACTTCCTCCCCCGCCCTATCGCCGATGTTCTCGACCTGCACCGACACCTCGACCTCTTCTCCGGGCCGGACAGTCGCCGGGAGCTCGATATCGCTGTAGCGGAACGTGGTGTAGCTGAGGCCGTGCCCGAAGGGAAACAGCGGCTCGCCCTCGAAGTAGCGATACGTTCTGCCCCGCATGTCGTAGTCGGTGAACGGCGGCAGTTGATCCACCGACTTGTAAAACGTGACGGGTAGGCGGCCGGCAGGATTGTAGTCGCCGAACAGGACATCGGCGATGGCCGTGCCCGCCGCCTGGCCCGGGTACCAGGCTTCGACGATGGCGGGCACATGCTCGGCGGCCCAGTTCACTGCAACGGCGCTGCCGTTCAGCAGCACCAGCACCACAGGTTTCCCCGTGGCAACCACCGCCTCCATGAGCTCGCGCTGCGGAGCGGGAAGGCCGATGTCGATTCGGTCGCCGCCAGCGAAGCCGGGTACCTCGACCCGCATCTCTTCGCCCTCGAGCCGCGGCGACAGACCCATCACCATGACGACCACATCGGCGCGGCCGGCGGCCTCCAGCGCCCCCTCGAGAAGCCGCGGCTCGGGCCGCGCCCAGACGAGCTGTGCAATCGCGTCGGCGCGGCGGGTCTGGTATTTGACCCGGATGTCATACGATTCGCCGCCCTCCAGCTCTACGTCGGCCCAGCGCGGCAGCACGACGTGCCGGTCCGTGAACTCGACCAGCAGCGAATCGTTGAGGAATAGCTCGAACCCTCCAAATACGCGTACCCCTAGTGAGTAGCGGCCCGACGTCGGCGGCGCCAACGTCCCCGTCCAGCGCACGCTGAAACTGTCCGCCGGCATGCCGGCGATAGGCGCTTTATCCCACCAGTTGAAGTCGATCGTGCCGTCAACGCGGGTAGCGAAAGGCTCGCCTTTCCACTCGCGGTCCGTGAAGTACTCTCCGTGGAGCCCGTTAACCTGCACGCCTTCACGCTCGGTGAGGAGTGCGCTGGACGGTACGACTTCGAACGACGGCATGTTCTCGGCGACGTCGGTCCCTCTGGCGTACAGCACCCTTGTTCCAGGTTCGACCTTGCGGCGGATGCCTCCCAGCGGCGTCACCGGGTGGGACGGGACACCGTTGTAGTTGCCCAGCAACACGTCGACGTCGTCGGCGTTCGGCCCGATGACCGCGATGGTGCCGATGTCCCTGCTCAACGGCAGGAGCCCGCCCTCGTTCTTGAGCAGCACGATGGACTTGCGGGTCGCCTCGACCGCCAGCTCGGCGTGGGCCTCCGAGTCGTTCACGCTGTACGGGATACTGGCGTAAGGAACGCGCTCCGGTGGATCGAACATCCCGAGCCGGAACCGAGCTCGGAACAGCCGCTCGAGCGAGACGTCGATCTGTTCCTCGGTGATGAGTCCCTGCTGCACCGCAACCAGCAGACTATCATAGGTGACGCCGCAATTGAGATCGGTGCCCGTCGCCACGCCCATCGCTGCGGCCTCGGCCGCGGTCTCCACGACCCTGTGGGTCCTGTAGATGTCCATGATCGCCCAGCAGTCGGACACGACGTAGCCGTCGAAACCCCAGATTTGTCTCAACGTCTGTTGGAGCAGCTCGTAACTCCCGCAACAGGGCGCTCCACGAAACCGGTTGTACGCGCACATCACCGACTGGGCGTTCGCGTCGACGATCGTCGCTCGGAACGCCGGCAGGTAGGTCTCGCGCAGGTCACGCTCGCTGACCACGGCGTCGAAGGTGTGGCGGTCGGGCTCGGGCCCGCTGTGCACGGCATAATGTTTTGGCGTGGCGACGGTCTTCAGGTACAACGGGTGATCGCCCTGCATGCCGCGCACGAACTCGACGGCGAGCCGTCCTGTGAGATAGGGATCCTCACCGAAGGTTTCCATCCCGCGCCCCCAGCGCGGGTCGCGGAAGATGTTGATGTTGGGAGACCAGAAGGTGAGACCCTCATAGACGCCGCGCCGGCCCTGCCGTGCCGACTCGTGATGCTTGGCACGCGCCTCGTCGGAGATGACCGTGGCCACCTTCAGCATCAGGGCCGTGTCCCAGGTCGCGGCCAGCCCGATCGCCTGCGGGAACACCGTCGCCCGGCCCGCGCGCGCGACCCCATGCAGAGCCTCGTTCCACCAGTTGTACTCCGGGATCCCCAGCCGCTCCACCGCCGCCGCGTTGTAGAGCATCTGGGAGACCTTCTCCTCGAGGGTCAGGCGCGACACCAGATCGTCGACGCGGGCCTCGAGGGGAAGCTCGGGGTTCAGGTAAGGCGGCCTCTCGTCCGCCGGCTCCGGCCGGCTCGGGCCGGCCGGAGCACAGGCTACGAGCACGACGGCGACGACGGCGGTCGCGCCGCTCGCCACTGTGCGTGCGACCATCGTGACTCCTCTACTCCTCGATTCCCAGCAGGTCCAGCATGAATGCGTACTGGAAGGCGATCTCACGGTAGCGCTGGTAGCGGCCCGAGGCACCGCCGTGACCCGCCTCCATGTTCGTCTTCAGCAGCAGCCGGTTGTCGTCGGTCTTCATCGCGCGCAGCTTCGCCACCCACTTGGCCGGCTCGAAGTACTGCACCTGCGAGTCGTGAAGCCCGGTCGTAACCAACATATTCGTGTAGTCTTTCGACTCCACCTGGTCGTACGGCGAATACGACAGCATGTACCAGTAGTAATCTTCCTCGTTGGGGTCGCCCCATTCATCGTATTCGCTTGTCGTGAGCGGGATGCTCGCGTCGAGCATCGTCGTAACCACGTCCACCCACGGCACGCGTGCGATGATCCCTTTGAACAGGTCGGGTCGCATGTTGTACACGGCGCCCATCAGCAGACCGCCAGCGCTGCCGCCCTGCGCGAACATCATCTCGGGGCTCGTGTAGCCTTCGTCGATCAGGAACTTCCCTACATCGATGAAGTCGGTAAACGTGTTCTTCTTGTTGAAGAGCTTGCCGTCCTCGTACCACCAGCGGCCCATCTCCATGCCGCCGCGCACGTGGGCGATCGCATAGACGAAGCCGCGATCGAGCAGGCTGAGCCGCGTCGAGCTGAAGCCCGCGTCCGAGCTGCTTCCATAGGACCCGTAGGCATTGAGCAGCATGGGGTTGTCCCCGTCCATCTCGGCGCCCTTGCGATAGACGATCGACACCGGTACGCGAACCCCGTCTCTGGCAGGCGCGTAGAGCCGCTCGCTCACGTAGTCAACCGGGTCGTAGCCACCCAGCACCTCGTCCTGCTTGAGCAGCGTCTTCTCGCGAGTCTTCATGTTGTAGTCGTAGACCGAGCTCGGCGTCGTCAGCGAGGAGTAGCGATAGCGTAGTACATCCGTGTCGATCTCCGGGTTGCTGGTCGGGCGTGCCGAATAGGCGGGCTCGCCGAAGTCGAGGTAGTACTCATCCTCCTCACCGGCCCACGGACGTATCCGAATCTGCAGCAAGCCCTCTCTTCGCTCCACGACCACCATGAAGTCCTTGAAGACGTCGAACCCGCTGAGTAGCACGTCCTCACGATGCGCGATCACTTCTTCCCAATGCTCTTTCGACGTGCTATGAACCGGCGTCCTCATCAGTCTTGAGTTCTCCGCTTCGTAGTTCGTCGTGATATAGAAATGGTCGCCGAAGTGGTCGATGCTGTACTCGTGATCCGGCTCGCGCGCCATGAAGAGCTTGAAATCACCATCCGGATCGTCGGCGTCGAGATACCAGTACTCGTTGCTCAGCGTCTGAGACGAGCCGATGATGATGTACTCGTCCGTCTTCGTCTTCCTGACGTAGCACGAGAATTCTACGTCGTCCTCCTGGTAGACCAGCTCGTCGTTCGCAGGGTCGGTACCCAACACGTGCCGGTAGATCTGATAACGGCGTAGCGTGCCTGGGTCCTGCCTGCCGTAGAACACCGTCCGGTTGTCGTTGGCCCAGGTGATGTTGGACGTCACATTAGGGATCTCGTCCTCCAAATATTCGCCGGTTCCGAGGTTCTTGAACCGGATGTTGTAGAATCGCCGACCCACCGTGTCGTGCGCGAAGGCGATGATGTTCCCATCAGAGCTCACCGCCGGAAAGCTGACGGAGGTGAACCCGTGGCCCTCGGCCAACTCGTTGACGTCGATCAGTATCTCTTCTTCGGCGTCCAGCGAGCCCGGCTTGCGGGCATAGATCGGGTAGTCCTTCCCCTCCTCCGTCCGCGTGTAGTAGTAGTAGCCGTCCCTGAAGTAGGGGACCGACAGATCGGTCTGCTTGATGCGCCCGACGATCTCATCGAACAGCGCCTCCTGCAGCCCCTCGGTGTGGGCCATAACCGCCTCGGTATAAGCGTTTTCCGCCTCCAGGTAGGCTATGACCTCCGGGTTCTCCCGCTCCCGTAGCCAGTAGTAATTGTCGATCCGGACGTGACCGTGCATCTCGAGCTCGTGCGGGACCACCTTCGCCGCCGGCGGGGTGACCTCTTCCTGCTGTGCCGTTGCTTGAGCGGTCGCGACCGTACCCAGACACAACACCGTGACGAAACCGCGAGCCACCAGGTGTCCCAGCGAAGCTCGTTTCATTAGCCGGGCGCGCATGGCCTGCCTCCTCGGTTGAAATGCGCTCGTTTTGATTTTGGCTGTCTTATCAAGATAGGCGTCCACCGAACGGGCAACAATTGCCCCGGGGCTCAGCTCGCAGGATTCGGGGACCAGGTAACGGTCCTAGAGCCTTTTGCCTTCGCGTTCTCGTTTCCATATAGTGAGGCACTCTGGTTTGTACTGATCGGCAGTTCATAATCGCCTTGCGCATGTACGCGGCTTCTTGGACATGGAAGAGCTGAAGCAGTACCCGATCTCGATATCGGAGGTCTTGAGATCCCGAGTGGTAGTCGGCGCCCTCGCCAGGTCGACCCAACTGATCCGCTACGAGGGACTCTCGAAGTTGATAGGCGCCGACGTCCACGTGAAGCACGAGAACCACAATCCAACGGGCACGTTCAAGATCCGCGGCGGCATCAATCTGATGTCGCACCTGAGGCGGAAGGGCGTGAAGGGAGTCATAACGTTTTCGACCGGTAACCACGGGCTGTCGATTGCGACCTCGGCCAGCTGGTTCGGGCTGGATGCGGTGGTGGTCGTGCCCGAGAACAGCAATCCGACCAAGGTCCGCGCGATTCGTGAGTGCGGCGCCGAGCTGGTGGAGGCAGGCAGCACGTTCGAGGAAGCGTCTCACGCCGTGGAGGCGCTGTGCCAGGAGCGAGGTCTTTACTACGCGCATCCCGCAGACGAGCCGCTTCTGATCAACGGCGTCGGCACCGGCTTTCTGGAGATCGCAGAGGATCTTCCCGACCTGGACGTGGTGATCGTCCCGCTGGGCGCCGGCAGCGAGGCGGCGGCGGCCGTGACGGTATTTCGCGCCCTGTGTCCCGGCGTGAGGATCATCGCCGTCCAGGCGGAATGCTCGCCGGCGGCGTACCAGTCGTGGCGAGAGGGACGTATCTGCCACGCCCCCAACATCACGTTCGCGGGAGGGTTCGCGACGGGCAAGGCATACGAGGTGCCGTTCAAGATTTATAAGGACGGATTGGACGATTTCGTGCTGCTCAGCGAGGAGGAAATCTACGATGGCATCGGCGCAGCGTTCTATTACACCCACAACCTCGCCGAAGGAGCCGGGGCGGCGACGATAGCGGCTGCTTACAGGTTGAGAGACGAGCTTGCCGGCAAGATGGTGGTCCTCCAGATGAGCGGCGGCAACGCTTCGCCCGAGGAAATCCTGGAGGCCGGCAGACGTTCCACGTTCTTCGAGGGCTATACGCAGTAGCAGGCCTGCTATTCCAAGAAAACGCACAAAAGAAAGCGGCCGCGTGGCTGCGGCCGCTCTCCGGTGGACGTCGCGTCCCGGTCGGCTCAGTTACAGGTTGTATCTGAGACGTAGAACCGGGTCGTAATCTCGCCGTTGCTATTCTTGGTGAGGTGCATGTGCAGGTTTGAGGTGAAGTTCGGGGCGTCGCCCTGCCCGATGACGCGAATCCGCTGGTGAGTCTGATTCGAGTACTGACCGTCCCACTCAGACCCCGTGATACGCATCAGGGTGTTGGCGTGCCACCTATACTTGGCACCGCTCGTGATGCTCACCCCCTCACCCTTACCATTGACATGGAACGCAACACCCGAGTGGTCTCGGCCGCGCGCTACCTGAACGCGCTTGATCTCGACCCACCCGGCGATGTCAACTGCCTCACCACAGGCGGCGATACTGAACATCCGCTCGTTCCTGACCTGGTAGGTTACCGCCCCGTCGCCGTTGCCCCGCGTCTGCTGAGCGACGGCATCCTGTACAGGGGCCAGGAGCGCGACCAGCGCGCCCAACAGGATAGCTGTCGATCTCCTCATCACTAGCTCCTCCTCGTAGAGCGTGTATTTGGCGGGACAGGGCCCCGGTGGGAGCGGACCTGCCGGGTCCAGAGTTCTCCACGAGGCCGGGCTTCACTATTCTCAGCGGGAACCACGGTGCCATGGGCGGGTGAGGCGACGGCATCCGACGCCTCGGGGCACCGGGCAACGGCAAAGTTTGCAAAAACTGTGCAAAGCGCCGCCACCGAGCTCGCCGATCGGACAATCTTCCTAAGTCGATATATTACAGAGGATTAGGTGACTAGAACGCGGAGCCGCCACGCCCGCGACCCGCCCGCCGGGTCGGACACGAGTTCCGAGAAGCTCGAAATTCGGTCATTCCGACCGATCCCAAGAGGCGGGGCCCCATGCTCTCCTCCGCCTCGTCGCTGCGGCCACTCTGCGGCCGGGGTTCCGCCGCGCCGTTCCACACCGCACCCAGGCTCATGCGCCGCGGCCCTCAACGCTTCACGCTTCTCAGCTGTCATTACAAGAGACCTCGCGAACTCGCGAAACGCAGTTTACATAGCAGTGGAGACAGGAAACGTGCGAGCGAGAATCACTACCAGCGGGCTCGGCCTGATAGTGCAGCTGGTTTGGGCACAGCCGGGGGCAGCCCAGCAGAGCGCCGTGACCCTGGACGAGGCCGTGGACATGGCCCTCCGGGTGCAGCCCGCCATGGTTCAGGCCCGCGGCCAGGTGACGAACGCGGCAGCTGCTAAACGCCAGGTCATCGGGAGTTGGCTGCCCAGCCTGAACACGTCGGGGGGCACCAGCAGAAGCTCGACGCGGCGCTACGACCAAAATACGCAGCGAGAGGTCCTGGGCTCGAGTGTTTCGTACTCGGCCGGTATCAGCTCGAGCTTGACGCTGTTCGACGGGCTGAGTCGCTATTATGACGGTCGGGCTGCGAATGCCGACGCCCTAGCCGCCGAGGCGTCTCTGGTCAATCAAAGATTCCAGACCATCCTGCAGGTGAAGCAGATGTTCTTCGGCGCGCTGGCCGCCGAGGAGTTGGTGCGCGTCTCGGAGACGCGTATCGAGCGGGCTCTGGAGCAGCTCAAGGTCTCCAAGGACATGCTGGCCGCCGGCACCGCTACCCGGTCGGACACTCTGCGCTCGAGCGTGGAGTTGGCGAACGCACGCCTTCAGCTGCTGAACGCGGAAACCGGGCTGGCCACGGCAGAGGCGAACCTGGCCCGCTTGATCGGAGTCGATGGCAGCGTCAGTGCGATATATGACGAGCGGCTGCTCGATCCAGTGGAAATCGACACCACGGCGATCCGCCAGGAGGCGTATGCCGCATCTCCTTCGGTACTTCAAGCCGATGCGAACCAGCGAGCCGCAGAAGCCAATTACGCAGCTTCATTCGCTCCTTACCTACCAAGAGTATCCACGTCGGGCTCGTATTCCTGGTCGGGCAACGAGTTCCTCAATTGGAATTCCAGCTGGTCTATCCGCCTGTCGGTGTCGTGGTCGTTGTTCAACGGATTCAACCGGGAAACCAATCGCGCCCGGAGCGCCGTTTCCCGGGATAATGCCCGGGCGCAGGCCGCGGAGGCTCGCCGGCAGGTCAACGCCTCGCTGATCCAGCAGCTGGCAGCTCTGAGGGCGGCCCAGATCAGCTTGGAGATCGCCCGGGGCAACCGGGCGGCCTCCGAGGAGGACCTGCGAGTTCAACAGGAGCGGTATCGAGTCGGAAACTCGACGATCCTCGATGTACTCTTGTCACAGATCAACCTGGACCAGGCCGAGGTCGATATCATTCAGGCTCGCTTTGACTATCAAACAGCTAAGGCACAGATCGAGGCTCTCATCGGGAGGGAGCTGTAATGAAGCGCATCGGACTCATCGTTCTGGCCGTCGCAGCCATCGTCGTCGTCGCTGCGTTCATCCTCCGCAACGGCGATGATGAGGTCGGCCCCGTCTATCGACTGGTCCCGATATCGACTCGGGATATCGTGGTCTCGGCCAGCGCCGCCGGCGTCGTCGAACCGATCACCACCGTCGAGGTCAAGTCGAAGGCTTCGGGAGAGATCTTCGAGATGCGGGTCGAGACCGGCGACCATGTGACCGCCGACGAGCTGCTGGTTCGGGTGGACCCGCGGGTCCCGCAGGCGCAGCTGCGTCAGGCCCGGGCCGATTTGGTACTCGCAGAGGCCCAACTCGAGAACGCCCAGGCGAAGCTGCGTCGTTCGGAGGAGCTGCACCGCACACAATCGATCACCGAGCAGGAGTACGAGGATTCGAGGCTGGCCGTGGCCAGTGCCCAGGCGCAGCTGGTGCGGGCGGAGCGCTCGCTGGCCGACGCGGAGATCGCCGCCGAGGACACGGAGGTGAAGGCGCCGATCTCGGGCGTCATCATAGTGAAGAACGTCGAGGTCGGCAGCGTCATCTCCTCTGCGACCGCCCAGGTCGGTGGTGGAACGGTTCTGATGCAGATGGCGAACCTCGACACCGTCCAGGTTCGCGCCCTGGTCGATGAGACCGACATCGGTAAGATCCAGCCCGGTATGGCGGTCACCATCACGGTTGACGCGTACCAGAACCGGCCCTTCCAGGGTCGCGTGCTCAAGATCGAGCCGCTAGCCACCGTGACGCAGAACGTGACCATGTTCCCGGTCCTGGTGCGGATCCCCAACACCGCCGGCCTGCTCAAGCCGGGGATGAACTCGGAAGTCGAAGTCCACGTCGGCGACCGACAGGGTGTTCTGGCGGTACCTAACACGGCGCTGCGAACCGACCGTGACGTCGGCTCGGCGGCAGAGGTCCTCGGGCTCGATCCCGAAGCCGTCCAAGAGCAGATCGCCGCGGCACGGCGGCCGGCCCGGGGGCGCGGCAGCGGCGCCGCCTCGGAGGAAGGCGCCGCCGCGCAGGAGAGCGCCGGCGGTGAGACCGTCACCTGGCGCGGGCGTGAGATTCCGCTCCCTGAGGGCGTCGACGCGGAAGCGGTTCGGGCACTGTCGGCGAAGCTCGAGGGCGCCAGCGACATGCGTTCCGCATTCCAGTCGCTCACAGACGAGGAGCGCGCGCTGATGCAGCAACTGAGGGCCGCCGGCGGCCGTGGGCGAGGCGGGTTCGGCGGTCAGGGCGGCCCCGGTGCTCGCGGGCAAGGGCCCAGCGCCACCGACGCCGCCCTCATTGGCGGCAGCTACATCGTGTTCGCGATGCGCAACGGGGTCCCCACTCCCGTCCCTGTCCGCACGGGCCTCACCGACCTCGACTATTCCGAGGTGTTGTCCGGTCTGAGCGAGGGCGACACCGTGCTGGTGCTGCCGAGTGCCAGCCTGCTGGCGAGCCAGCAGGAGTGGCAAGAGCGGGCGGCGCGCCGAGCCGGCGGCGTGCCCGGCGTACAGACGAGATAGGCGGAGCAGCCAATGCTCTTCACAGAGATTCTCAGGGTGGCACTCAGCGCTGTCCAGGCAAACAAACTGCGCTCCTTCCTGACCATGCTCGGGATCGTCATCGGCGTCGGCGCGGTGATCACGATGGTCGCACTCGGTAGCGGGGCGCAAAAAGCGGTGCAGGACCGAATCGCAGCACTCGGCACCAACCTGCTGTCGGTCTACGCGGGGCAATCCTTTATGCGCGGCGTCGCCAGTGCCGAGCGGGTGAGCCTCACCACAGACGACGCGGTGGCATTGAGTAGTGAAGCGACTCTGCTAAGCGCTGTGATACCCGAACTGAGTCGTAACCAGCAGGTCGAGTACGGGAACCGGAACATCAACGTGAACGTTCTCGGCACGGTCCCGGAGTACTTACCGGTCAATAACTATGAGGTCGCGGCCGGAAGGATGTTCACCGCCGGGGACGGGATCGCGCGCAAGCGGGTCGCGGTGCTCGGCAGCGCCGTCCCCGAGATGCTCGACGCGAACGCCGTGGCCATGATCGGCCAGCAGATCCTGATCCGCGGTGTCCCGTTCGAGATCATCGGCATCATGGCGGAGAAGGGTTCGACGAGCAGCTGGCGCGACCCAGACGAGCAGATCTGGATCCCGCTTCAGACCGCCCAGTACCGAATCTTCGGCAGCGACCGTGTCAACTCGATCACCGTTCAGGTCGTGCATCCCGACTCGATGAACGTCGCGATGATCGAGATCGAGGGGGTACTTCGCACGGAACACGGCATCCCCCCCGGCCGCGACAACGACTTCCAGATCCGTAACCGCGCCGAATTCCTCGAGACCTACGAGGAGACCACACGCACCTTCACATTCTTGTTGGGCGCGATCGCAGCGGTGAGCCTGCTGGTCGGCGGCATCGGCATCATGAACATCATGCTCGTGTCCGTGTCGGAGCGGACCCGCGAGATCGGGGTCCGCAAGGCGATGGGTGCGACCCGGCGCAACATCCTGATGCAGTTTCTGATCGAGGCGCTGGTCCTTTGCCTGATGGGCGGTACCGTCGGCATCGTCGTCGGCGCGGGCGGCGCGGTCGCACTCTCGAGGCTCGCCAACTGGGCCACGTTCGTTTCACCGGGAGCCGTGCTCGTCGCGGTGCTGTTCAGCGCCGCGGTGGGACTGTTCTTCGGAGCATGGCCCGCGCGACGGGCGTCGCTACTCGATCCGATCGAAGCGTTGCGTTACGAGTAACTTCCCCACCCGTCCAAGTTCTCTCTGCCAGCGTTGCGGCGACGCCGCGCAACGAGCCAGACCCGCTTCCCTGATACCAACATCCGACGCGCGCCAGAAACCTCAAACGGTAAGGCCGAGTTAGCTTGACGGGAGAACGCGAGCGATGAGGGGAGCAGCGAAGCAGAACGGAGGACAAGGTGAACTCGCAGTCTGACGGAATCCGAATTGCTGTGGTGATCGGTAGCGTACGGCCGGGCAACTACACGTCGAAGGCGGTGGCGCTAGTCGCGGACGAGATAAGGAAGCATCCGGATATCGAGCTCGACCTCATCGACCCGGCCCAGCTGAACCTACCCCTACCCGGTACGGACAGCGCCGCCTCAGACGCCAAAGGGTTGCAGGAGCGCGTGGCACGGGCCACGGGTGTGATCCTGTCTACCCCGGAGTACCACGGCGGCTATTCCAGCGTGATCAAGTTGGTGATCGAGAACCTCGGCTTCCCCTCGGCCCTCGCCGGCAAACCGGTGGCGCTGCTGGGAGTGGCGGCGGGCCAGATCGGAGCGATCAAGGCTCTGGAGAACTTGCGCGGCGTCTGCTCGCACGTGGGCGCGATCGTGCTGCCGGGGCCGGTCTCGGTGGCGAAGGTGCGGGATGTCTTCGACGAGGCAGGCAGCGTGCGGGACGAACGGACCGAGAGGCGGATCCGCGGCCTGGCAATGAACCTGATCGACTACATCCGCACGGCCATCTGTCCCGGCGTCGCGCTGGAGGCGATGGTGCGGGAGGCCGATTGAACCTGGGGCGTCGGAGACAGGGCCCGGGCAGGCCTCAGCCGCCTGGGTCCGCTTTTTCTTCCTCGGCCTCGTCCTCCACATCGATCGGCATCTCGATTTCTTCGCCCCACAAGTACTTCCCGAACCACTGCCAGTTGTGCCACATCGCGGCGAGACGTTCCTTGGGCTTGCTGATGCCGTGGCCGAACCCCTTGTAGACGATGAGCTTGCTGTCGACGCCCATGTCCCGGAGTCCCTGGTAAAGTTCGTAGGCGTTGGGGATCGGTACGCGCCGGTCGAACTCGCCGTGCTGGATGAGAGTCGGGGTCGACGCCTGGTTGATGAACGTCATCGGTGACGTCTTGGCGTAGACCTCGCTGTCCTCCCACGGCGTGGCCTTGAGGTACTGCCGGGTGAACGGATGGATGTCCGTGTTCACGTAGTACGTGACCCAGTTCGATATCCCGGCGCCCACCGAGATCGCCGCGAAACGGTCGGTCGTCGTCGTGAGATAGGCCGAGATGTACCCACCCTGGCTCCAGCCCATGGCACCCATTCGCGTCGTATCCACGATACCCTGGGCGACCAAACGATCGACGCCCGACAGCACGTCCCACGCATCGCCCACGCCTAGGTTCCGCACGTTGAGCGAGCGGAACTCCTCGCCGTAACCCGCCGAGCCGCGATAGTTGGGCCGCAGCACCAGCGCGCCCTTGGCCAGCCACTGGTGAACCGGGTAAACGTAGCTGAGTATCGGCGTGGGGTAGTCGATGCCGGTCGGCCCACCATGGATGATCACCAGCAACGGATACTGTCGTGACGGATCGAAGTCGTCCGGCTTGTGCAGCACGCCCTCGATGGCCGTGCCGTCGCTGCTTTCCCAGGAGATGAGCTCGCTTCTCCCGGCCTCCCAACCGTCGATCTGCGCCGTCATGTTCGTGAGTCGCTCGGGACGGAACCGGCCGGCGGACGAGCGGTAGACCTCGTCCAGACTCGTGGCCGTGCGCCCGACAAGCGCCAGCGTGTTGCCGTCGGGCGTGAAGTCGACGGACCAGACGCGATCGGGGCTACCGGCGAAGACCTCGGTGCGGCCAGAGGAGGGATCTACCCGATAGACGCGCCGAGCCGTGCGCTCCCACCCCACGAGAAAGAGGCCGCGCGGCGTCCATGCGGTGATGAAGGGATCTTCATCGAGGTCGACGGGGATGCGGACCGGCTCGCCGCCCTCGGCCCGGATCCTATAGAACAGACCGTTCGTGTAGTAGACGGAGCCCATGTCGGGCCCGCTCGACTGATAGGCGATCCAGCGGCCGTCGGGCGACCAGGTGGGGTTGCCATCCGGGCCGTCCCGATCGACCAGCAACGTGATCTCACCGCTCTCGACATCGAGGATCGCTATGTCCGCCCCCATCCAGGAGTTGATCAACGGATCGGGTCGATGTTCGAAGGCGATCCGCGAGCCGTCGGGCGACCAGTCGAAACCCGACACCGTGAATTCGTCCCCCTCAGTCAGTCGGGTCGCTTCTACCGTTCCGGGTTCATCCGGTAGCTCGACCATCCAGAGGTGGGTCATGCGATACTCGGCGTCCTCCACCGCGTAGGCGCCGTAGTGTTCCTCGCGCTGCTCGTCGGCCTCGCTATCTTCCTCCGAGCGAGTGAAAGCGATGCGCGTACCGTCCGGTGACCAGGCGAAGCCGCCCACGCCTTCGTCTACCTCGGTGAGCGCCCAGGCTTCCCCTCCCCGCGGGTCGATCAGGTAGATCTGCCGACCGTCGCCGCGGTCGGCGGCGAATGCGAGCCAGCGACCGTCGGGCGACCACTGCGGGCTCGAACTGCTGCCGTCCTCGGTGCGGGTAAGCTGGTAAGGTTCCTCCCCCTGGCGCACCAGCCAAATCTCCGTGTCGTAGCGATTCTCCTCCCAGTCCGCCCCGGAGACCGTGTAGGCAATAGCGTCCCCGTCCGGAGAGATCACGGCGCCCCCGATATCGGATAGACTCAACACGTCCTTGAAGGAGGGCCCGGGGACATCCGGCGATTGGGCGGAGAGCGGCCCGGCGAGCGCTGCCAGGCCGAACACGAGAACTGTCGCGACCGATAGACGTGAGGACATACGAAAACCTCCTGCCAGATTCCGAGGGACCAAAGTCCGACGACTCGGCCCTAGACTCACGCACCGCACAGAGCGCTGCATCCGAAGATGATAGATGAAAATGCAGAACCGCGACTAGATTGCAAACCGATAGCTCAGTCGGCTGCTCCGACCGACTGAGCTATCGCCTCGTTCTGACTACTGGACCACCAGGACAGGTGTCACACGCTGAGTCGTCGTTCCGTCACCGAGTTGACCCTGGACGTTGAGTCCCCAGCAGTAGGCGGTTTCGCCGACCGTCACCCCGCAGGTATGGGCGCTGCCTTGGGGGCTGCCGGCGCTGAGGCTGGCGAAGCCCTCGGCGCCAAGCACGGCCACCGGAGTGTGCCGCTGGGTCGTCGTGCCGTCGCCCAGCTGGCCATTGGAGTTAGACCCCCAGCAGTAGGGGGCGTCGCCGGTCGTCGTGCCGCAGGTGTGGCTCGAGCCGGCGCTGACCGCGGCGAAGGCCAGCCCACCGGACACGGCGGCCGGAGTCAGCCGTTGAATCGTGGTGCCGTCGCCCAGCTGACCGACGTTATTACGTCCCCAGCAAAAGGCAGCGCCGTTGGTGGTCACCGCGCAGCTGTGAAAGGTCCCGGCGCTCACCGTGGCGAAGGGCGGGCCGCCCACCACGACACCCGGCGTGTTTCGGTCGGTCGTCGTGCCGTCGCCCAGTTGACCAAAGTTGTTATATCCCCAGCAGTAGGCGATGTCACCGGTCGTTACGCCGCAGGTGTGGAAGAGGCCGGCATTGACCGTAGTGAAGGTCGGGCCGCCGAACACGGCCGCCGGGGTGTGCCGATCGATCGTCGTGCCGTCGCCCAGCTGACCGTAGGGGTTGTAGCCCCAGCAGTAGGCGGTGCCGCCAGCGGTCATCCCACAGCTATGGCCGCCGCCGAGTGAGAGCGTGGCGAAGGTCGGGCCGCTGGACACGGCCGTCGGCGTGAGCCGCTCGGTCGTCGTTCCGTCGCCCAGCTGACCGTTGCCGTTATTGCCCCAGCAGTAAGCGGCGCCGCCGGTAGTCAGTGCGCAGCTGTGGTAGGTGCCGAGCGAGACCGTAGCGAAGGCGAGGCCGCCGGACACCGGGACCGGGCTGTGCCGCTGGGTCTTCGTACCGTCGCCCAGCTGACCGTTGCCGTTCGCGCCCCAGCAGTAGGCGTGGCCCGCAACCGTGACTCCACAACTATGGAAGTAGCCGACGGTGGTCGTGGCGAAGGTCAGACTCACGGCGAAGGCCTCACTGGTGGAGGCCGTTAGCCCCACCGATGTTGCCCGAAGCGTGTAGCCGTCGGCCGGCAGGTCCAGCGATATGTCGCCGAAGCTGGCCAGTCCGCTGTCGGCGTTTACCGTCTTCGTCCCCGATAACGTGGCGCTGCCGCCCGTAGGGTCGGTGTCCAACGCCACGGTCACCGAGGCCGACGACCCCGTCACCCGGTTGCCGAACTCGTCCTGGACCTCGACCTCCACCGCCGGATTGATCGGCTCCTGCCCCTCGGCGGCGGTGGGCTGTGTGAGGAATCCGAGCTTAGTGGCCGCCGCAGGGAGGATCTCGAAGGCAGCACTCGGGTCGCTCGCCAAGCCGCCGCCGCTCGCCGTCAGCGTATAGCCGCCCGCGGCCTTCTCTATCGACAAGTCGTCGAACGAGGCGACACCTTGCACCGCAGTAGCCGTCGTCGTACCGGCAAGCGTCCCTCCAGCCGGATTCGTACCGATCGACAGCGTCACCGCGATCGCCGCGTCCTCCACAGCACTGCCACCGGCGTCCACCACCTCCACCTCAACCACCGGGTTGATCGTCTCTCCCGCCGTCGTACTCGTCGGCTCGGTACGGAAGGCGAGGTGGTCGGTGGCCTGGTCCACCGTCAGCTGCGCCACACCCGTCACCTGTTCGGCCGAGGCCCGGATCTCCGCCTCGCCGTTGGCCACCGCCTCGGCCATCCCCTGCTGGTCCACGGTCGCCACTCCCTCGTCGGAGCTCGACCAGAGAAAGGTGACGCCTGAGATCGTATTCCCGTCAGCGTCTTTCGCGACCGCCTGGAACTCCACTGTGCCGCCCAGCGCTGTCAGCGTGTCGGTACCCGGGGTGACCTCGATGGAGGCGATCGGTTTCGGGATGGACTCCGTGGGACCGTCACCACCGCAGGCGGCAAGTACCAGCGCGAGCGTACAAGCGGCAGCGTCTAGGAGGAACGAAGGCCGAGACCGGAGAGAAAATCGAGGCATCATGGGAGTACGTCTCCTGTTGTGCCTGACCAGCCCATCGTCCACGCACGGTAGCGGCACGACAGACAGCAGGAAGGCGACTTAGGGCGGGGGTTAGATGGGGTAGTAGATGGCGGGGCTGGATGCGCTACACTTCGGGGCAGGATTTGTTTCAGCGCACGTCGTCGTCCCAGTGACATCCCTTGCGCCATATGCAGGAAAATGATGTCGCAGGTCGTCGCATACTGACCACAACCGAGTGCTTCAATAAACGAAGCGTCAGAGATCACATCGCATGAAACTTTCCTCGGCTGCTCGCGTAAGGACACCTGTGCGTCGTCGCCCAACCACGGATGAAACCGCCACAGGAGCCTGCAGGTGAATACCGCGAAGACAACGCTGGCGTTTGCCGTTCTGTTTGTCGCAGCCGCCGTTTCGGCGACTGCTCAGTCCCTGGAGAAACGCCATCAGATCGAGTTGCGCCTTGGACTGTGGAATCAGGTGAACAACGTCCGGACCGATGTCGGCGCGGGCGGCGTTTCGACATCTGTCGGCGGCTCGGGTTTCCTCGGAGGCCTGGCCTACGGACACTGGCTGAGCGAGGGGTTCGGTCTGAGGGTCAGCGTTGGGGCCATGGCGGCCAGTGTCGATACCGAGATCGATGGTTCGGGGGTGTCCACCGAGACGGCGGTGATCACACAGCTACTTCTGGGCATGAGGTATTACTTCCCCAGGTCGACGTACGGCTCATCGGTGAGGCCGTTCCTGGCAGCCGGTGTGGGACCGTTCATCGGCAGTCAGGTCGCGTCTGAAGTCGGCGCAGTCGTGACGGTGGAGGCCAAAACGGAGTCAGCCATCGGTGGTGAACTGGGAGCGGGTGTCGATTTTCTGCTGGGCCGCCACTTCGTAACGTCGGTCGGCGTCGTGTTCGCGCTCATGACAGATTTCCAGCAACCGATCGGCGGTAGCGACAACTACAGCGGCCCACAGCTAACCATCGGATTCGGTTACGTGTTTGGCCGCGGCTCGAGTTAGCTACCAGCCCCATCCTCGACTTCCATGTCGCCACTGGAGGTCGGCCCCCCAGGTAGCCGAGATCATGCCCTCACCCGCTCGGCCAAGCAACGGCAGCGATAGGAGTTGGCGGGACCGTGCTGGGTCGTAGCGCTCGTTGACCGCCGAAGATGCGCGGCTTCTACGAGCGGATGGACATGGGCTGGGGGGGGCTTCATCACTCGGGAGGACATCGAGAGGCGGCGCCCCTTCTGGATTAGCCAAATCATCGGAGAGCTCCCCGGAGTGCGTGTCTATCCCCGGCGATTCAGTGGGTATGTTATTGAGATCCGCAACTGCTCGCCGACCGTCTATATCGCCGGCATGCGGCTCCCGAGGGACATCAGCATCGATAATTTCGTACACCCTCTGGACGTCGCGGGGGTCGAGGTCTACAAGAGCGCCATCGAGGTTCCCGGCATGTTCGCCGGTTTGAATGACCGCTGCGGAGCAATCATAGTCTGGACACACTAGTGGGTGGCCTGGAACCACCCGTCGCCGCAATCCAGCAGTAGGGTCAAGAGTAGAACATATGGCACAAAACCTGGCATCCACTGCCCTGTCCGACCCTCGACTCCTCACAGTTCCGCCCGTTCAGTGAAGGTAGCGTAGCTCGCCCCGCCCCACACGCAATCGACACGATTCGTGGTTGGCGAACGGCGAGCCCTGCAAGCGGGAATCGCGTCTGGAACATTTTTTAGTTGTGTCGGTAGTTCCCTGAGAATGAATAGACCGAGCACACGGACTCGTCGAGCGGTGAGCGCCGGGTGGAAAACGGTTCTCGCGACTGCCGCGCTGTTCCTCCTGACGCGTTGCGGAGAGAGTACGAGCCCGGAGCCCCCGGACAATATACCCGCCTCCATATTCAAGACGGGCGGCGACGGGCAGAGGGGTCTGGTGGGAACCGTGCTGCCCTCCGCGTTGCGCGTGCGAGTCGCCAACGCCAGCGGCGAGAGCATTGCAGGCGTTGCGGTCCTGTTCGAGGTCGTCTCGGGGAGCGCAACCGTCGACCCCGTCACCGACACGACCGCCATAGGTGGATTCGCCCAGACCGAGGTCGGGCTGGGACAGACAGCTGGCGAGATCGTGATCCGCGCGACGGTCGAAGGCCCCGCCGAGCCGGTGCAGTTCACGCTGACCGCCCTGATTCCTGTGACGATCGAGGTAAGCGCCGGCAGCGGTCAGTCGGCACCGCGCTCCGCCAGCCTGCCGACACCACTGGAATCCCTGGTCCGTGATCAGTTCGCTGAGCCGTTGGCCAGGGTCACGGTCACCTGGGAACTCACCGACTCGGCCGGGCCCGGCGCTCTGCTGGGCGCGCCGGCCTCCGTGACCGACTCGGCGGGCGTGGCCGCCAACACCCTCACCCTGGGCAGCTCGACCGGCTTGTACCAGGTGACGGCCAGCGTCGAGGGGCTGGCGGATCAGTTCGCCGTCTTCTCGTTGACGGCCACCAACGCGCCACTCATCACTTCGGTCAGCCCGTTCCCCGTCCGGGAAGGCTTCCCGGCCACCCTGTTGGGACTCGACTTCGACCCCACCGCTGCCAACAACGTTGTGACCTTCGATGGGGTCGCCGCGAGCGTGACGTCGGCCAGCAACACGCAGCTCGAGATACTGGTGCCGGAGACGGCCTGCCTACCTGCCCGAGATTCTGCCGCGTTCCGCGTCGCGATCGGGGGCATCGCGGGGCCGCCTTTCTTCCATGCAGCCATCCCGCGCGACTCGAGCGTCGCCGCCCTCGGCTCGGCAGAGGTCGACATCCGAACCCAGCGCTCGTCGGTGGAATGCCTGCAGTTCCCGGCCCGGTCCACGCCGGAGAGCTTCCTGGTCGTCTCGGCGGTAGCCACCAGCGCTTCCGGCATCACTGTCCCGGAGCGTTTCACTCGCCGGCAGGGCACGCGCTCCAGCTTCGCGACAACGGGGACCGACGTAGCCGCATCGATGCCGCCGGCGCGGCCGGACCTGGCCGTCCTCGAGGGGCCGGCGCGATTCGATTCGCGGCTGCGAAGTTTTGAGAGCGCGCTCCATCGCCGTGAGGCCGCCCGGGCACGCGCCGCGTTCGCGAGCGTCGCCATGCGGCAGGTCCGCGCCGCGCCGGCTGCGGTGGAACAGGTAGGCGACACGATCAGCCTGAACGTCATCGATGGCACCTCCCAGGACCTCTGCAACACGTTCAACTCGATCCGCGCGGTCGTCAAAGCCGTGGGGACTCGCGGGATCGCGGTGGAAGATGTGGACGCGCCCGCCGACGGGTTTACTACGACCGACTACGAGCAGATCGTTGCCGAGTTCGATAGCGATATTTACCCGACCGATACCGTGTATTTCGGCGGACCTTCGGACATCGACTCCAACGGGAAGGTGTTTCTCGTCTACACCCCCGAGGTGAACAAGATCACTCCACCCGGCTCGCCGAGCGTGGTCGTCGGTTTCTTCTTCGCGGGCGACCTGTTTCCGACAGTTTCCTGCTCGGCCTCGAACGGCGGCGAGTTGTTCTACCTGTTAGTACCCGATCCAACGGGCCGATTCTCGGACCCGCGGAGCACGGCAGCCGTCCGCCAGGTTACACGCGGCACCGTGGCGCACGAGTTCCAGCATCTCATCAACGCCGCGCAGCGCATCTTCGTCACCGAGGGCCCACCCGAGGATATCTGGTTGAACGAGGGGCTCTCGCACATCGCCGAGGAGGTCGTGGGCCACGCGGTCACCGGTCTCAGCCCGCGATCGAACCTCACGTTCGCCGAGGCGAACGCCGATCCCGCGGCCTACCAGGCGTTCTACCGCGCCAACTTCGGCCGGCTGGCCAGCTACCTTCAGGACGCGAACACGCTCGCAAACCAGTCGCCGATCGACGCAGACGCGGATCTCGAAACCCGGGGCGCGATCTGGAGCTTCCTCCGCTGGATACTCGACCAGGAGGCAGACGCGATTTCCATAACCCGGTCGCTGGTGATCACCGACCGCACAGGCGTAAACAATCTCGAGAGCGCGGTCGGGAAGAATTTCGAAGTCCTTCTCCCCCAGTGGTTAGCCGCGCTGTTCGCCGACGATTTCGTCGCCGGTGTGGACAGCCGGTTCACAATTCCCTCGTGGAATCTACGGAGCATCTATGCGGGCGATCCCACGTTCGGTGCTTATCCGCTGGTGCCCACGCCGCTCGAGTTCACAGCGGGCACCACGAACTTCAGCGTTGTATCGGGCTCGGCCCGATACTTCCTGCTGAACTCGACCGGCGACGCGCCGGCCCTATCGATGCGACTCACGAACCAATCGGGCATCCCTCTGGACATGGCGACGCTGCAACCGCAGATCTTACTGCTCCGATTGCCGTAGGAGATCCGCTGACGCAGTTTCTCGCCTAGGGGTATTCCCGTCGGTTCGCCGCGAAAGTGAAGGGTCGGGTTACGGCCTCGGCAAAAGAGGTGAAGGATGGAGATGCGACCGAGACTCATTGGCGTCGGGCTACTGATCGCGGGGCTGGCGGCGTGCGCCGGGTCGGGACCGGGCAGCGACGAGGAGCCGGAGCCCCGGGGGGAGATCACGCTTCATGTGAAGAACGAGAACTTCTACGACGCCGTGGTCTACGCGATCCCCCGGTCAACGGCACCCCGACGGCTAGGTACGGTCGGCGGAAACAGCACCGGGCAGTTCAGCTTCCGCTGGTCGTCGCTAGACCTCCAGATCAGGGTGCGGTTCATCGGGGCGGGCGAGTTCCTTACCGATCCGATCGCAGTATATCCTGGGGACGAGGTCGAGCTGCTCATCATGCCGAATTCGCACCGGTTCGGCCGGTGAAGTGCCGGAAGTACATCATCACAGTGTCGTGGCAGCGCCATGTCCATCCGCTCGGGCAGGCCAGCCCGAACCAGCTTGCGAACCGCCGCACGGGGCGGGTCGTGAACGATGCGCCCGACGATCCTGGCCAAGCGCGGAAACCAACTGAGACGTACAACCAGCCTGACCACCTACACCACACGGAATTAAACCCCAGATGCCGGGGGAGGGGGTCGAACCCTCACGCCCCGAAGGGCCAGGGATTTTAAGGCCGACGCCGCTTAACCGACTACAGGGAAAGGCCGGAAAACACTCCACTTTTCCGGCCACCCCGGCCCCCTCATTCCCTGCGATTTTCCGACGATTCCGAGCTGTCGGCCAAAGTACGGCCAAAGCAGATTCGCTCACACGCTGGTCGCACCGACTTTACGAAGATCCTTATCCACGGCGGCACCGAGTACGCCAACGCATTCCTCAAGCAACTCCTTTGCTTTGTCCAGACCGTCCCAAACCTCGTAGGGCGTATTGGCCGCCAGCGTACTATCGGAAGCGTGCAGCGCTCCCTCATTCAAAAACTGTGTGGCACTGTAGAACAGCACATACACACGCCGAACTGTTCTTCGAAGATCCTCGCAAGCATCAGGGGCCGAACTGACCATATCTTCAACACGCTTCTCAGTCGCGTCGAAATGTCCGCTCAGATACTGAGCCGTTGCAAGCAAGTTCATCCCCATACCCCAATCCCTATCCACCCAAGACGCGAGTGTCCTGCGCAAAGCGAAGGCTTGGGCACTGATTCTTGCATCAACAGCCCTGCGGTGCGCCGCGGCCTTTGTCTTCTGAATGATGATGGCGACAATCGCCAGGAAGGCTACCGCGAAGGTGGAAAAGGCGTTGACGTATTCAGTCCAGTGGACGGTCACGTCGGACGCGTCGGGCATGACCACGCCCCTCCTTGCTTGGGGATGCAGGGGGTACATGTACGTCGCCCTCGGGGAATGCGCAAGGGATTCCTTATCCCTTGCCCGCCTCTAACCGCCTGTGTCGTAACCGTTTGCTGAGTGGCTTTGGCCGAACTTAGGCCGTGACTCCCGAGGCAGGGGGTGCGTACAGGCAGATCCACCCGCCAGAAGTGCTCTAGTTCTATCCCCCTACTGTCTGTGACGGCGCTTCTCCCACTAGCCCTACCACGGGCTATCCTCTACGGTCGTCAGGCCATCTGAGCATAGGGAATCAATCACCTGAGGTCGACCTGACCCCCATCTCCCCCCAGGGCCCCCTATCGTTACACGTGAACAGCCCGCATCGATTTCTCCGATGATTTCGGGATCGGCTACTTTAAAGGTGGCAGCGCGGGTCAGCGGTAGGTGGGTTCGTCGTAACGTTCCAGCAGCGCCTGCATCAGAACTCCAGCCGCCTGAGGTACTCGTAGCTGGCCTGGATGGAGGTGAACGCGTCCGGCGGCTGGTCGTGCTCGACAAAGAAATGGCGGATGCCTGCCTGCTCGCGCCAGCCGAAGATGCTTTTGAAGTCGATCACGCCGCTCCCCACGTCCACCATAGCGTGATCCGGTGGCCCGGCCGAGTCCTTGACGTGCACAAGGTGAAAGCGGCCGGGATAACTCTCGAAATAGGCGAGGGGATCATGGCCGCCCTTTGTGATCCAATAAAGGTCCAGCTCGAGCAACACATGCTCGGCATCGGTTTCGGCGAGCAGCACATCGTAAGGTGTCGACCCTTCAAGCAGCACGAACTCGAAGTCGTGGTTATGGTAGGCGAAGCGAATCCCCGCTGCGCCAGCCTGCTCGCCCGCTCTGTTGAAAAGCTCCGCAAGACGATGATAGTCGTCCAGGGTACGCCGTTCCTCTGCGGGAATCCCGGCCACCACGAGATACCGGTGACCGATCGACCGCGCCGCATCCAGCGCCCGTGGCCAATCCTGTTCGAGGAGCTGAACCGATGTGAGGGCAGCGGGCGCCCTTAGACCGGTTCGCTCGAGGGCGCCCCGGACGGCCCCCGGGTTCCGGCCAAAGTAGCCGGCGAATTCCACCTCGCTATATCCGATGTGGGCGACCCGCTCCAGAGTGCCCTCGAAGTCCTCCGCTAGCTCGCCGCGCACCGTGTAGAGCTGAAGGCCGACGCGCTCGATCCGCTCCCCGGCCGGACGGCGTTGCCGGCAAGCCGGTCCCGGCAGGCAGACGGCGGCGAGCGCCGACGCGCCCAGCGTTCGCAGGAAGGCTCGCCGATCGATTCCCGTCACAGCTCCCGCCGCTTCAGGTGCTCCACCGCGTAAGCCGCCGCCCGCGTCCGTCTCAGTCCAGCCGCACGGGTGGCCCGTGCTCGGCGAGGAACACTTGTCCATTATCGGGTCTCTGTTATACGCACGGCTTGCGTCGCTCCGAGACGGGACATAGCTGCCACCTGCGGCCTGAGTTATGTATGGGGTTTTACGGGCATCTAGTTGTACTCAAAGATGCGGCCTCACCGTGCCGGGCGTAGGACCGTCCAAGCAAGCCCATGAGCCAAACTTGGCCGGGATGTTCGGATGCAAGTTCATCTAACAGCCCTATGGCCTCGGACCAGCGCCCAAACGAGCGCGATGGGGAAGCCGATGAGAGTGAGAACGACGACCAGTGTCAGCGCCCACCCTGGGAGGTTGAGGGCCGGCAAAGCGATTTCCGCGGCCTGCCAGATCACGAAGGCGACGGCTGCGTAGACCACGGCGACGCGGAAGACGCGACGGCTTTTCAGTACGTCAATCAACAGCTTCAGACCAGACACGGATTGTCACCTGCGGCCTGGGGTATGTGGGACTACGGGCACCCGGTTGTGACTAAGATGCGGTCTCGGTGGGCGCCGAGCAACGAGAAGGGCTCTAGCTCTATCTGATACTGTCTGTAACGGCGTTTCTCCCGCGTGGTCTACCACCCGGTTGTCCCTGCAGTCGTCGGACAGTCTGAGCATAGTGGATCAACAGAGATTCGCCGGTGCGACAAGTGGATTATCCCCCAGGGCCGGGGTGCGTGTGTACGTTTTCGGGCGTGAGGATTTCCGTGGTGTTTTTCGAATTCCTCGGGGGTACGCGCCAGGGGTATACCTTGGTACTCCCGCGCCCGGTTATGTCCGCGCAGGTGGGCTAGTTGCAACGCCTGAGCGGTGGCCGGAAACGGGGTGTAAGAGTGTCAGCGGGCCGAACGGGCGAAGAAAGGGTATCTAGGTATGCATATTCGGGAAAATGGCCGCGCAGGTGGTTATATACCAACGGGTTACAGGGGCGAAAAACGGGGTCCGAGACCTGCTTGACTAACGTGCAGGAACACTCCACATAACGCGCCCTAGTCCAGAGGGACATGGCTGTGGCGGGTGGACTCGAACCACCATCTCCCGGGTAACAGCCGGGCAGGTTGCCTATTTACCCCACACCACAGCGCCAGCTGAACACGCTTTTACAGACCGCGCTAACGACAATCTCGCTGGGGTTAAGGCCGCCTAGTCGTCGTTGTCCGGATCGTCACCACCGTGCCAAGCAAGGAACCTCCAAGTGCCCCGGTCGCGCACGAGCACGTCCGTATACCGACCATGCGTCGTTTCACGCTCCCCTTTTCGATTCTCGCTTGCCGTTGAGTAGAAGTAGTGCGCTACGGCGGTGTTGTCATGTACGACGATGCCGATCGGACTTAGCTCCTGCATTAGGGTTGTGGAGTTCTCCATTCCGTATCGGGTCCACTTGTCGGTCGACGCTTTGTCCCTAGGAGCTGGATTCTCGTTGCCCCAGCCCAGGAAGCTCTCATGAAGGAATCGCTCGGGCCACGTCGCGTCTTTCTCCATTGCCGCTTGCCACTGCGCCTGGATTACGGCCCATACCTCAAGCTGGTCACCTGACCAGTTCTGGGCCAGCCCCGGGGTAGCCATCGATGCGGTGACGCCCGCTAGGGCGACCGTAATGGCACGATGTCTCCAACTCATGATTGGTCCTCCTCAGAGAAAGTTGCAGGGAGCTAAGGACGTTAGAAATCTCAGCCGCTGTCCAACAGATCAGCGTTTCAGCTACGAAGACGTAATAGCCTCTTAGGATCAGGTGCTACGTTTCGGTCTCGGCACCCGCCTCGGGGAGCGGCAGGTCCGAGTTCCAGATGTTGACTGCTATCAGCCACGAGCCATCGGCCTGTTCCCGTAGCACCACCATCCCCTTGCCGCTATCCATGACAGGTACAGACATGCCCTCTGCCGTGACCGTGCCGGAGTACGAGTACGTGCTTCGCCCATAGGCAAACCCATCACGCCCGTCGATCTCCAGCAGCGTGATAGTCAATTCAGTCAAAGAAAAAGCTTCTCCCCAGCGCTGAATCGCGGCTCGTCCTTTCACAGCCGGCTGATTCGGCGGCAGGCACAGTGCATCTTCAGTATGCAGTGCCGGCCACTCTGCGAAGTCATTGGCCAATGCTGTTTGGACGAACGAGGCGACAGTGCTCTCAATCGCCGCCACGTCCTCCTCAGACAGGCCTGCCGCTTCCTGTGCGGGTGGCTGGCAGGCTGTGCTCGCAAGTCCGAGCGCGAACACGCTCAGTAGAATGAATCGCACGCTCATGATTGCCTCCTCGGCATGAGTTAGCGCAGAAGTCTTAGCTTGCCAGGCGTCACCCACGTCGGATCACTTGGCAATTGGGCGTGAAACGAGGTGCTCCTGGCCCGCGGATTGACCAGCTACAAGGTGAACTGCTTGAGCGCTGTCTGAGCACAGCTCTAGGCTTCGAGGGAGACGCTTAGCTCCAAACCACCCACACACTACCGCTCACGGCAAATCGGCGATGATCTTACGATACTCGTCTTCTGTAAAGGCGCGGAGGGTCATCGTGCGCACAGCGCCCTGTGCTCCTATCGCAAGCGCCACCTTCGCTATCGTCGTATCGTCAGGCGCTTCGCTGACAACGACCATGTCGTGCTGGCCCGTCACCAGGTAGAACTGTTTGAGCTCCGCACCCGTGCTGCGGAACATTTCTTTGACAGCGTCAAGCCGTGCAGGGCTCTCCTTGACGTTTCTAATACCTTGATCGGTCCAACTGGCTAACGTGATGTACGTAGGCATGGTGGTGCCCCCTCTCGGCTCCTATGTACAGGCGCCTCCCTCGAATGAGCTAAGCGTCAGTCTGAGTTGGAAGTACGTAAGGCTACTGCGGCTGGACAGAGGCTGGGACCAGCTACGGAGTGTTCTACTTGAATGCTGCTTGGGCACGGCTGAGTACTAGGTAGGTAGGGTGAACTGATCACGACCGAGGCTTGGTACGATCACGTGGACACGTCGAGCGTACTGGGCGCGTTCTTCACGAGCGCGGTAAGCAGCTAAGGTCGGGACATAACAGGAGCGACGAAAGCTCATGCCGTACATCTCTGGACGGCGCCAGCTAATTGCCAGCGTCGGGTACGAAGCTGGCGCTGAGATTCCGGCCGGGGTCATCAACGACCTCAAGGCCGGTGTAGTGAACAACATGGTATCTCGGGGCCTGCTCAAGTTCTCGGACAAGCA
>CP070812.1:2320010-2334516 GCA_020344015.1 Gemmatimonadota bacterium | reverse complement strand
CGCGGCGTGTTCAAGACCGAGGATGGAGGAGCCACCTGGCAGAAGATCCTCTATACAAACGAGAGCACGGGCGTCGGCGACATGGAGATGGACCCGACGAACCCGAACAAGCTGATCGTGGCGATGTGGGACTACCAGCGCTGGCCGTGGTTCTTCCGCTCGGGCGGTCCCGGGTCGGGGCTCTATCTGACGGTGGACGGCGGTCGCAACTGGAAGCGGCTCACCGAGGCCGACGGGCTGCCCGCCGGCGACCTGGGTCGTATCGGTCTGGCGATCGCGCCGTCGAGCCCGAACATCATCTACGCGCTGATCGAGGCGAAAGAGAACGCGCTCTACAAGTCGGAAGACGGTGGGTTCACCTGGAGAAAGATCAACGCCGGCGAGAACATCGGTAACCGTCCCTTTTACTACTTCGACTTGCGCGTCGATCCGAAGGACGCGAACCGCGTGTACAGCCTCTGGTCGTTGGTCAGCCTTTCGACCGACGGCGGCAACAGTTTCGAGCCGCTGGTGACTTGGGGCTCGGCACATCCCGATCACCACGCGATGTGGATCGACCCGAGCGATCCGGCCCACATCTACGAGGGTAACGACGGCGGTGTCTACGTAAGCAACGATCACGGGCAGACCTGGCGCTTCGCCACGCAACTACCGCTGGCCCAGTTCTACCACATCAACGTGGACATGGCGACGCCGTACAACGTTTACGGCGGTCTGCAGGACAACGGCTCGTGGCGCGGGCCGTCCCTAGTCTGGGAGAACGGCGGCATCCGCAATCACCATTGGGACGAGGTCGGCTTCGGCGACGGCTTCGCCACGCTGGCACATCCCGAGGATCCGATGGTCGGGTACGCCATGAGTCAGGAAGGCTTCATCATGCGCTGGGACCTGCGCACCGGTGAGCGTAAGGACATCCGGCCGGACAGCCCGGAGCCCTTCGAGTTGCGCTTCAACTGGAACGCCGGGATCGCCCAAGATCCCTTCGACGCCAACACCATCTACTACGGCAGCCAGTTCGTTCATGAGTCCGCCGATCGGGGCGACTCGTGGGAGATCATCAGCCCCGACCTGACGACGAACAACCCCGAGTGGCAGAAGCAGGCGGAGAGCGGTGGCCTGACCTACGACGTGACCGGCGCTGAGAACTTTACGACGATCATGACCATCGCGCCCAGCCCGGTGCAGCAGGGCGTCATCTGGGTGGGTACCGACGACGGGCGCGTGCACGTCACGCAGGACGGCGGCGCGAGCTGGACGAGCCTCGAGGAGCGGGCGCGCGGCGTGCCGGCGGACACCTGGGTGCCCCACATCGAGCCGTCGAAATACGATGCCGGGACCGCCTATGTGGTGTTCGACAACCACCGGCGCGGCGACTTCACGCCGTACGCCTTCGCGGTGACCGAGTACGGCCGTCGCTGGCGGAGCATCGTCACCGACGACATCTGGGGTTACGCGTTGGCGATCGAGCAGGACCCGGTCAAAGAGGATCTACTGTTCCTGGGCACCGAGTTCGGGCTGTACGTGAGTCTGGACGGAGGTGGGAACTGGATGAAGTGGGAGCACGGCTTCCCGACGGCGTCGGCGATGGCGCTGATCGTGCACCCGCGGGAGCACGATCTGGTGATCGGGACGCACGGGCGCGCAGTATACATCCTGGACGATATTCGTCCGCTGCGCACGATCTCGGCGGCAACGCTGGCCGAACCGATCCACCTGTTCGAGATACCCGACGCCCGCCAGTACACGGTCAAGCAGACCGGCGCCTCGCGCTTCCCGGGCGACGGCGAGTTCCGCGGTGAGAACCGGCCGTACGGAGCGCTGATCACCTTCTCGCTCAATATCGACGGCCTGCCACATCCCAACGATGAGATCGAGCGGGAGCGCCAGGAAGCGGAGCGAGAGGAGGAGGCCGAGGGAGAAGCAGCGGAAGGAGGCCCGGACCGCGGCGAACAGGTGACGATCGAGATCGGCGACGGTGACGAAGTGATCCGCAGCTTCGAGCGTCCGGCGAAGCTGGGCGTGAACCGCGTCGTCTGGAACCTGGAGCGCGACGAGCTCAAGCGACCCGGCGCCGGTGAAGAGTCGTTCTTCTTCGGTGGCGGCGGGCCGGATGTGCTGCCCGGCACGTACGGTGTGAAAGTGAAGTACGGCGACTACGAAGACAGCGGCTCGGTCACGGTACTGCCCGACCCGCGCTACGACCTCCCGCAGGCCGATCGCCAGGCCAAGTTCGACATGATTATGCATGCCGGTGCCTTGCAGGAGACCATCGCCGAAGCGATCGAGCGCATCGGTGACACTCGTTCAGAGATCGATGATGTGCTCGAGCGAGCAAAGGCCGCCGATGACGAGGAGGGCGACGAGGACGAGGGCGAGGCCGAAGACGAGGAAGAGGGCGATGATGATGACGACGACGCACTAGAGGAGTTGATGCGGACCGGAGAAGATCTCAAGAAGACGCTGAAGGACGTGGAGGAGAGGCTGTGGACGCCGCCGGGAACGACCAAGGGCATCGTCTATACGACTGATGTGTATGGGCGGCTTGGCTATGTCCGGGGCTCGCTGAGCTCTTCTTGGGATGCGCCAACGCCGTCCCAGGAGACCTACCTGGCGGCAGTCGAGGCTCAGCTCGAGGAGATCATCGCCGACTTCAACCGCGTGTTCAGCGAAGACGTGGCCGCGTTCAGGACGCAGGTCGAGGAGGCCGAGCTCAAGTTCGTCGGCGCGAAAGAACCGCTGGAGATACCCGTACGCTAATTGGCGACTTGTGACGGGATACGGGGAGGGCGCCACGCCGGCGCCCTCTCACTTTTCGATGTGCCTGCCGAAGCGCTAACGGATGCCCGTGAAGGTCGCGAGGTTGATCCCAATGCCCACGGTCACGACGAACTGCTCGCCGCCTCCGACCTCATAGCGCACCTCGCCGTAGGGTGTGAGGATGCCGTCGTAGATCAATCCACCAACGAGATTAATACCGGCCTTCGTCTCCGAGAACGTCCCCGCTCTGAAAGGATCCTCCGCCACGGTGTGCGCCAGGTTCAACCCGATGCCGAAATAGCCGGCTATCAATTCCAACGTCGGCCTCATCACAAGGTTGGCGTTTATCTCCCAATAGTCTTCGATCTCATCGGCCTCCGGCCAAAACCAGTCGAACGAGCCCACAAGAACCAGAGGCACTCGGTCGACAGGTAGCTGAACGGCGACCCGGCCGCCCAGCCCCCAATCGGCGTCCTCCGCCCAGCTGCCATGAACCCCCAGCCTCACCTGCGCGCACAGATCGACCGGAGACACGGCTACGGTCAGTACACAGGCGAGGAATAGTGCTCTCTTCATCCGCGATACCTCAGGAATGAGCTTAGGAGTGGTTGGGCCGCTCGTCGGACCCCGGGCATAATCAGGAAGGTGCCTCGGGGCGTCAAGGTATGGGGCGGCCCCTGGGGGGTTGACGCGGGGCGAGTGGCGTTATATAGTTGCTAGTACCAACTAGTGCGATCAACGCCCGGTTCGCGCCGAGCGGCCGAGGCGGGCTGGCGAATCGAGAAAGCACGGGATCGCGTATTGGAGGTAGAGATGAGCGACGACAAGGGGATCCGGGAGGCCGTCCGCCGGCGATACGCGGCGGCGGCGCGGCAGGTAGACGAAGCGGGGCGCTCGAGTTGTTGCGGGCCGGCGGAGCCGGGCCCGAGCTGCTGCGACTCGGCGGAGAAGAGTGTTATAACGAGGGAGATCTACTCGGCGGACGAGGTGGCGGAGGTCCCGGAGGCGGCGGCGCAGGCGTCGCTGGGGTGCGGAAATCCGACGGCGCTGGCGGAATTGAGCGAGGGCGAGGTGGTGCTGGATCTAGGGTCGGGGGGAGGGATAGACGTACTGCTGTCGGCGCGCCGAGTCGGCCCGGCGGGTAGGGCGTACGGGGTGGACATGACGGACGAGATGTTGGAGCTGGCACGCCGCAATCAACAGGAGGCGGGGGTAGAGAACGCCGAGTTTCTCAGGGGGACGATAGAAGAGGTGCCGCTCCCCGACGCCAGCGTCGATGTGGTAATCTCGAACTGTGTGATCAACCTGTCGACGGACAAGGACCGGGTTTTGGCGGAGGCGTTTCGTGTGTTGAGGCCGGGTGGACGGTTCGCCGTTTCGGATGTCGTGTTCGGGGGCACGGTCCCGGATGGGGTGCGACGGAGCATCGAGGCCTGGAGCGGCTGCCTCGCCGGAGCGCTGCACGAGGACGAATATCGGACCAAGCTCGCCGCCGCCGGGTTCACCGACATCGAAGTAGAGATTACGCGGACGTATGACGCGGCGGAGCTGAAGGAGCTTGGCAAGGCGTTCGGCATCGAGGTCGAGGAGGAGTGGCTGACGGGGGCGAGCTTCAGCTCGGCGTTCGTCCGGGCCAGACGGCCGGAGTGAAGTCTGTCGACGTGCTCTGTTGCGTTGCTGCCCGGTGAATGAGTAATCTCCCGCCAGAATCAGAATACCAGGACCGGCTGCACAGCAACGGAGAAAGGCGACGGGTTAACGACGGCCTGTGAAGGATATCGAGAGAAATAGAATCCATCAGTACGGGCGTGTGATAATGGCGGCGCTGGCGTTGCTTTCTTACGCGGGCGCCGCCTGGCCACAGGAACCGGATACGCTTCCGCCACCGGATAGCGTTGTCGCGATCGGAGGGTTGACGGTGCGGGTCGCCCGCCCGACGACCACGGCGGGGGGCGCGAGCGCGTTGACCGCGGGGATCGACTCGGTATCGACGACGCCGGCGCCGACGGTCGAGGACGTGCTCCGTCGTATGCCGCTAGTTCAGATCAGAGAGAACTCGCGCGGTGAGGCGCAGCCGCAGCTTCGCGGGATGGAATCGCGGCGCGTGGCGGTGCTGGTGGACGGGGTGCCGATCACACTCGGCTGGGACAACCGTACGGACCTGAGCATCGTGCCGCTGACAGCGGCCCGTCAAATGACGGTGGTGCGCGGCCTGTCATCGGTGCTTCACGGACCGAACGCGCTCGGCGGTGTGGTGCTGGTGTCGATCGGAGACGGTTCTACGGAGGTCCGGCCGCCACCGGTGCAGCTAGCCGGGGGCTTGGACAATCTCGGCAGCGCGAGCATGGCGCTGGGCTTGGCGACGGTGTTTGGGGGCACCGGCGGCGAGCTGGTTCTGCGTGCCGGCGGCGGTTACCGCAACCGTTCCGCTGTGCCGTTGGCGTCGGGCATCGAGCAGCCTGCGCTGGGCGATCCCGATGAGCGACTGAACAGCGACTTCGAGCACGGCAACGGGTACGTGGTCGCGCGTTACGAAGCGAACGGTGGCGCGTGGCTCTCGCTTTCCTCGTTTGGATTTGCTTCCGAGCGTGGCGTGCCGCCGGAGCTCCATACGACGGACCCGCGGCTTTGGCGCTACCCGAAGTCGTCGCGTTGGGTAACTGCGCTGTCCGGCGGCACGGGCTGGTCGGAGACGCCGTGGGGCCAAGGCGACCTCGAGGCGAGCGTGGGTCTCGACTTCGGCGAGACGGAGATCGACACCTACGAGAGCCTGGCCTACGAGTCGATAACCGGCGGTGAAGAGGGCAAGGACCGAACGCTATCGCTGCGCCTGCTCGGCGATCACACGCTGGGTGCCGGGATTCTGCGCAGCGCCTTCACGCTAGCCGAGACGCGGCATAAGGAGTTCATCGAGCCGGACGAGCGTGCCACGTACCGGCAGCGGCTGTGGAGTCTGGGTCTCGAAGTCGAGCAGCCGCTGTTCGACGACGGTGGGTCCGCGCCACGGGCGCGTCTCAGCCTGGGCGTGAGCGTCGACGGGTCCGATACTCCGGAGACGGGCGGTCGACCGTCCCGGGACGCGATCTGGGATTGGGGTGCTCGGGCCGGCGGTACACTAACGATTAGTGACGGGAACTTCCTCTTGCACGGCGGCCTGAGCCGACGTGTCCGCTTCCCGGCGCTGCGCGAGCTCTACTCAGGCGCGTTGGGGAGGTTTGTAGTCAACGAGAACCTCGATCCCGAGGTCCTGGGTGTGGCCGAGCTGGGGGTCACCGCAGGGACGGGTGGTGTCGAGCTGCAAGTCGTCGGCTTCTATCAGCGCTTGACCGACGCGATAGTCCGCGTCAGCCTGGGCGACGGAAGGTTGCAGCGTCAAAACCGCGATCGGATCCGCAGCCTCGGCTTGGAGATCCTGGCGACCTATCAGTGGCGTCGTTTCTCTTTGACCGGCGACCTAACGATCAAGGATGTGACGCAGGAGGATCCGACAGCACCCCCAGGTCAGGGTGAGCCCGAGTACCAACCGTGGATCGCCGGTGGCCTGGGGTTATCGGCGCCGCTCGGCTTCGAGATCTGGAGCACGGGACGGGTGCGGCACCTGGGACCCCGCTATTGCGTGAACCCGGACGTCGAGGGCCAGATTCGGTTGAGTAGCGATACGTGGCTGGACCTCGAGTTCGGCCGCAGTTTCGGTCTCGGCGGCCCATCGCGCCGCCTCGACTTGGTGCTGGCACTGGACAACGTCACCGACTCGGCCGTATACGATCAGTGTGGACTGCCGCAACCCGGACGGCTGTTACGTTTGCAGTTTCGGATATTCTGAGCTGGAATCATGAGTGAAGGCGCACGGAAAAAGCCTCTGACCTTCATCCTGCCGGCCGTTGTGGTCGCCGGGCTGGTGCTTGCCATCCTGATTCCGGTGAGCGGCGTGACGGAGACGGTGACGGACCTCGTCGCACGCTGGTTCTTCGCCGTATTTTGCACGCTGTACGTCGGTGTCCAGGGACGGCTCTACATCAAGTTCCGTCAAGCGGAAAAGGCCGAGGCGTACGTCGGAGTCCCGATCGGGGCCTACGCCGCCTTCACAGTCATCTGGGCCGTACTCGCCGTGGCAGCGATCGTCTACGGCGTCCTCGACGTGCGTGGTACGTACGAGACCGCTGGATGGGTGACGATCGTGCTGATGATCTGCATCCAGTTGATCGTCCTCGGGCGACTCGATCAGCGGGTGCAGCTCTAGTTAAGGCGCTCCTTGGATGATCGACACCTGTTCGCCGGGTTACTCGGGCGCCTGGAACATGATTGGGAAGGCCACCCAGACAGGAACGGGCTCTTCGTAGAGGCGCGCCGGGATGAACTCGATCTCGCGTGCGGCGGCCATCGCAGCGGCGTCGAGCTCCTCGTTTCCAGAGCTCTCTTCCACTACGGCGTTGCTTACCGCGCCGTCGGCCTCGATGAAAATAAAGACGTAGACGGTGCCGTCGACGCCGGCCCCTTTCAACTCGTCGGGGTAGTGCTGCAGCGCGATGTCTATTGCAGCTTCCCTATCCTTGATCTCGGGCCTCACCGTGTAGGGTGTGAAGTGCGGCTTGGCGCGCAGTTCATCCAGGTCCGCGGGAGCCGGTGCCAGTGAAGCCACGGAAGATTCATCGGCCCTCGGCTCGGTCGGTCCCTCCGGTGTTGGAGTCTCGCACGCAACGGCCAGCAGCCCGGCGGCAAGGGAAGCGGCGAGCGCCGCCCTCCAGAGGCGACGGTTCGGTGTGGCGCCTGTCATGTTGTTAACTCTCCGCTCGAGGAACGTCTTACCTTCCGAGAACGTCGTCGGTAGAAAGGAGATGCCGGAAGTCCGGCGGCCGACCTCGATTAACAGGTCGCCGTAGTCTCGCAGGTGCGCCCCTCCTCGTAGCACCCGATTGTCACAGTCCAGCTCGATCGCCAGGCGCAGCCGCCGAACCTGCCACCAGAGCGGCAGATTCCAGGGAGCGAGAACCAGCGAGGTCAGTCCAAGTCCGAGAAGGCGCTGATCACCCGCCCGCAGATGCTCCTCCTCGTGCAGCAGGATGATCCGCCTCAGCTCCTCTTCCACCTCCAGCACCCAGGACGGCAGGACTATCGCGGCCTTGAAGAAGCCGGTTACCGCGGGCCCGCGGTCTCGCGACACGAGCACGGTCCGCGCCCCGAGCCTTCTCCGCGACCACCCTTTCGATTCACCTCTGAGCCGCACGTACGAGCGGAGGAAGAAGACGGCGAGCGCAACCGACGCGAGGATCCAGAGGGCGATCAGAACACCATCGATCCCGATGAGTGTGGATCGAGCCGGCTCGACCACAACCAGAGACCCGACCACCACCGTCAGACCCTCTATCGCACTGTGCAACGCCGGCTGAAGAGGCGCCTTCGGCAGACCGCGCCATGCTGGAAATAGCATCGCCGCCAGCGGCAGGCCGATCGAGCCAATGATCGCCGCTAGCCAGACCCAGCGGAGCGGTCTCCTCCACAAATGGAATCCGCGCTCCGCCGCCGATGCAGCGACACACAGCACCAGCGAGATGAACAGGCAGTAGGCGATCCACAGAGCGATCATCCCTCCGCCTCCTTCCCCAGTCGCTCGTCGAGCAGTCGCCGCAAACGGCGCAAGTCCTCATCGGACAGCTCCTCATTCGAGACCAGCTGCGTGAGCAGCGCCTCGGGCGAACCCTCGAACACCTTGCTGACCAGGCGGCGCAGAGCGCTGGCACCCGCCGCATCCCGCTCCACCGTAGCGTAGTAGCGGTGCGCCCGGCCTTCCGGCTCGTGTCGCACGTGTCCCTTGGCTTCCAGGGTGCGGAGGATCGTGAGCACGGTCGTGTAGGCGAGGTCTGGCTCCAGCCGCTCCTGCACCTCCCTTACCGTCGCCGACCCGCACTCCCAGAGCACGGCCATGACGTCGAGTTCGCGGTCGGTGAATGTAGGGCTCATCGCGTGCTCCGTTAGCTACTAAGGTTATAGTTGACAATAGCCGGGCGGCGGTGGTTTGTCAACTATGAATATAGTAGACGGCCGGCCCGCTACTCGTAACGAAGCGATTCGACGGGGTCGACCTTGGCGGCGCGGCGCGCCGGGAGGACGCCGGCGGCGAGGCCGATGAGGACCAGCGTGAGTACGCAGATGGTGGCGATGGGTATCGACAGCTTCGGGTTGGCCAGGTAGACGGCGGCGCCGTCGTCGGCGGGCAAGCTGTCGACGAAGAGGACGACGGCGACGGAGAAGGCGAGCCCGATGCCGCCGCCGGTGAGCGTCAGGCCGAGCGCCTCGAAGATGAACTGGTTCATGATGTGGCGCTTCTTGGCGCCGATGGCGAGCTTGATGCCGATCTCTTTGGTGCGCTCGCGGACCACGACGTACATGATGTTGGCTACGCCGATGCCGGCGACGAGGAGTGTGAAGACGCCGACCAGTCCGAGGAAGATCTCGATGCCGAGGGCGATCTTGTTGTTCATCTCCTCACCTTCGATGAAGTCCCACATGGGGAGCGCGCGCTCGTCCTCCGGATCGAACTTGTAGCGGGCGCCCAGCACGCGGAAGAGCTCCCCTTTGACGAACTCGGCGCGGCCCGGGTCGCGCGGCCGCAGCAGCAGGTGGTTCACGTAGCGGTGGCCGTATATGCTCCTCAGCGTGGAGGCCGGGATGATGGCGCGTTCCGCGTCCGGCCCGTTGTTCATGCTGTCTTGGAACTTCTTCTGCATGACGCCGATGACGGTGAACGGCAGGTCGTCGAGCATCACGGTCTGGCCGACGGGGTCCACGCTGCCGAACAGCTCCTCGGCGATCTCGTTGCCCAGGAACAAGACGCGCCGTCGCTCGTCGATGTCGGGCTGGTTGATGAAGCGGCTGCCGGCGGCCGGGTACATGCGCCGCATGTCCTGGAAGGCAGGGTAGACACCCTCCATGTAGGTCGTCGTCTTGTTTTCCCCGAACTCGAGGGTCGTGCCCCAGCGGCCATAGGAGGGGCTCACCAGGTCGATCTCCTCGATCGAGCGGGTGATGAGGTCGAGGTCCTCTTCCATGAGGCGGATCCTCCTGCCCCTCGGTAGCCCCTCGAACTCCTGGCTCGTCGTTCCCCCGTAGACCATGAAGATCCGCTCGCCGGCGTTGAGCAGCCCCTTGATGATAGAGTGCCTCAACCCCTCACCGAAGGCGAGCAACAACACGACGGCGATCGTGCCCCAGGTGATGGCGAACATGGTGAGCAGAACTCGGGTCTTCTGCCCCTTCAGGTCACCTATGAACTCGGCTAGCAGTATGCGCCACATGTCCTAGTACCTCAGGCACTCGACGGGATCGAGATTCGCCGCTCGGCGTGCGGGGAAGTACCCGGCGAGCAGCGCCACACCCGTGAGCAGGGAGATGGTGGCGATGGCGACGGCCGGCGAGATCGTCGGCACGCCGATGAACTCTTGCAGCGGCATAAACTGCCCCACCATTACGAGCCCCCAGGAGACCAGGAAGCCCAGTAGCGCACCAGCGCCGACGACGACGAACGTTTGGCCGAGGAACTGGAGCATGATGTCGCGCTTGCGGGCGCCGATAGAGCGTCGGATTCCGATCTCGCGGGTTCGCTCCCTGACCACGATGTACATGATGTTGGCGACCCCTATGCCGCCGACGGTCAGCGTGAACGCGCCGACGACCCCGAGGAAGATGTTCATTCCCAGGAAGATCGCTCTGAGGATCGTCTCGAACTCACTGGTATCCCATTCCCAGATGGCGTCTTCGTCGGTGGGGTCGAAACGGTACTTACGACCCAGCACCTCGTTCATGCGGACCTCGACGGCATCCACGACCTCGGGGCTACTCGTGCGATAGATGATGTTGGCAAGGTAGCGGTGTCCGAAGATCGCCTTGTGAGTGCTGGACGGGATGAAGATGCGGTCGCGGTCGCGCGAGTTATAAGACGAGTTTTGCTGCTTTTCCTTCAGCACGCCGATGACGGTGAATGGCACATCCCCTACGAAGACGATCTGTCCGATGGCGTCCTCGCCCTCGAACAGCAGTTCCTCGAGCTCGTTGCCGAGGAAGGCGACGCGGCGGCGCTCGTCGATGTCGGCGTGGCTGATGAAGCGTCCACCCCAGTCGGCGATGACGTTCCGCATATGCCCGTAGACCGGATAGATGCCGGTGATGTTGGGGAAGGCGCTGTTGCGCCCGCGGCGCACAGGCACGGCGCGCGTGCTGTACTCGGGGCTGATCTCAACGATGTCCGGGATCTCCCGCTGCAGGAGGTGGACGTCCTCTTCCTGCAGGCGGATATAGCGGCCCTCGGGGAAGCCCTCGTACGATTTCGTGGTGCGGTTGCCGAACAGGATGACGATCCGCTCACCCAACCCGTGCATCCGCTTGCGTGTCTGCTTTTCCATCCCGACGCCGAACGCCAACAGCACGATAACCGCGACTGTCCCCCACGTGATCCCCATGATGGTGAGGATCGTGCGCAGCCGCTGGGTGCGGATGTCGTTGAAAAAGTCCTTAAAGCTCCGGAATATCTGCACCTTCAGAATCCTTGCCAGGCTCCGGTCACTCTATCTCCCTAGGCGGCGCCTCGACGACCTTATCGCCTTCCTCCAACCCCGAGAGGACCTCGATGTTGATCGCGTCGCTCAGACCGACTTCGATGACGCGCTCCTCCTGAGTGCGGTCCTCGAGCAGCACGGTGACCTTGGCGACTTCGTCTTCGAAGGTGACCAAGCGCTCGGGAATCATCAGCACGTCCTCGCGGCGATCGATGATCACATCGGCGTTGGCAGAGTACCCTGCTCGCAGCACGACGTCTGATTCGTCGAGGGAGATCTCGATCGGGAATACGGTCGAGTTGTCTTCGCTGCGTGCCTTGAGCGAGATCTTCGTCAGTGTGCCCGTGACGGTGGCCTTGGGCAGGGCGCCGATCTTGAGCTCGACGGTCATGCCCTCGCTGAGGCGCCCGACGTCGATCTCGTCGACGGTGCCTCTGAAGATGAGCGCGCTCATCTCGGCCATCGTCATGAGCACCGTGCCTTCCTGATACGGGTTGAGCGGCGTGACTGGGTCTCCAATCTCGACGTTCTTCTCGAGGATGAAGCCGTCGATCGGCGAGTAGACTATCGCTTCGATGTTCTCGTCGGCGATCGTAACGCGGCCCTCCTCGATCAAGGCGAGCCTTTCCCGGGCCAGCCTGACGTTGAGCTCGGCTTCGCTATAGGCACGCTCCGTGGCCTCGAACTCGTCCTGGGGGATGAGGCCCTGATCCCTCAGGCGGCGCTGGCGCTCGAGCTCGCGGTGCTGGTTCTCGAGCTCCAGCTGGCGCAACTCCAGCTGGCGCCGCGTCTCCACCATCTCCAGCGGTGTTGGGGTCGGCTTGATCTCAAGGAGCGGGGCGCCGGCCTGCACGAAGTCACCGACGTCGGCGAACTCGCGGCTGACGACGCCGGAGATCTTCGACTTGACGCTGACCTCGACCTCGGGCTCGACCCGGCCCACGGCCAGTGCCTTATCGACGATTTCGCCGCGCTCGACCTCGACGGTACGTACCTCCTCGCCGTTCCCGCCCCCGTTGCGCACGGCGGCAACAGCTCCAATGCCGACGACCGCGATGGCTACAACCCCGAGGGTGACCTTCGTCCGTCGCTTCATCCTACTGCTCCGTCTCTAAGTCCTTCGTGTGTGGATATTTGGGTTTCGGAGCCCGCTGTGAGCCCCAGTCCCGACCGATCGGGTCCTCTCCCGGTGTGCAGTCGAACCCAGGACCTGTGGAAAGGGGCTCTAGGCGACACTACGATTGGCTAGACGGCAGGTTTCAGGGGCGTTTCCCCGTCGCCCGCGAGCGCCTTGCCGGCCGATTTGACAGCGGAAACGGCTGAGGGGTTGGCCGAGCTTACATGAGTCCGCGGAAGAACCCGCCGTCGATGTGGGTGGCGGTGCCGGTGATGTAGGCAGCGCGCTCCGAGGCCAGGAAGGCGACCAGGTCGCCGAGTTCCTTCGGGTCGCCCATGCGGCCGGCGGGGATGTTATCGACCAGGCCGGTCATGACCTCGTCGACGGACTTCCCGGACTGGGCGGCGCGGGTCTCCGCCAGTTCTGTGACCCGGGCGGTGGCCATGTAGCCCGGGCAGACCACGTTCACGGTGATGCCGTCGGCGGCGAACTCCTGCGAGATAGTCTTCGCGTAGCCGACAACGCCGGGTCGCACGGTGTTTGAGAGGACCATGGCCGGAAGCGGTGACTTCACGGAGATCGAAGTGACGCAGACGATCCTGCCCCAGCGGTTGCGCCGCATGTAGGGGATCGCCGCCTGCGACATCCGGATGGCGCTCAGCATGCTCAGCTCTAAGGCTGCCACCCAGGCTTCTGCCGGCGTCTGCGAGCTCGTCGTCGCCGGCGGACCGCCGGCGTTCGTGACCAGGATCTCGATCCCGGCGAACTCCTTGACCGTGGCCTCGATGAACTCCTGCGGCCCGTTCTCCGTGGCCAGGTCCACTGGGTAGGCGAGCACCTGCCCGCTCGATGACTCCCGCAGTTCGTTAGCGGTTCGCTCCAGCTGCTCCGCGCCGCGGGCGCAGATAGCGACTCGCGCCCCCTCGCGGGCGAGCGCCCAGGCGATGGCTTTACCGAGTCCGGTGCTCGCTCCGCCGACAGCGGCGACTTTGCCTTCGATGCCCAGGTCCATGCACTTGCCTCCGCTGGTGCGACGCCCAGATGCGTCGGTGGGGATGTGGCTTTCAGTGTATCGGTACACGCGAAGCTAGGGGCCGAGGAGGTGCGCGCAAGGCAGGAGTCGCTGAAGGGGCGCCGGGTCAGCAGCAGCGTTGGCTCTGGACACTGCCGGCTGAATTGGGTTGGACTGCGACAGCTAGTGCATGCACTCCGGATCGGTGAAGCGGATTGCGAGGCCCTCGTTTCGAAGAAGCCTGCCGTCGCTCCCACGTATCCCCGTCAGTTCAATAACCGCTTGTCCACCCGCGTCCCGTGCTGCACGTCGTAAACCGTCCCAGTATTTGCCTCTTACCCAGCCCACCGACATGTAGTCACAAAACGGCTCGCCGCCCAAGTATATGCGGACGTCACCCCAGGTACGGATACTGGGCTCTGCCCCAGTCTTCCAGCACAAGTGGCCTGCGCCAAGTACTGCTATCAGCAGCGCTCCGGAAACGGTTGCACGACTATGCATGACATACCTCTACTACTGCCACAGCTTCAAGCGCACACCGACTGACAGCCCACCACTAGGCCGCGGCGCGATTGTCACGCGGAGTTGGTCGAGCGGCACCTCTTCCCAGCGGTCGGTCTTAATCGATGACCCGACGGCAGCGCCGACAGCGCCGAGAGCCACGAAGCCGATCAGGCCTCCCCCGAAGCTAGCACCGCGGCATTCTTCGTCTTCTGAGCTGCCGCAGAAGGCTTTCCCCGTTAGGGCACCCGCGACCATTCCGATCAGACCCCCGATTCCGGCCCCAAGGTCTGCTCTCGACTTCCGGCCCCGTTTGACGTCCAGTCTCGTCACAGACGCGAGCAGGAGTGCCAGCGGCTCAGTGGCATCCCTGACATCCAGTAGGATAGTGTCTGGCTTCAAAGCCAAGACGATGCCCTCATGTGCGACAGCGGCCACGGCGACCTTAACCGTATCGCCTGGCTCAATGAGCAGCTCCTGCTGGGCAAAGAGATCGACCGACGCTGTGAGGACGAACGTGGGAACGAGTAGGGCGATCCGTGGAGCGATCATACAGCCCTCCTTTTCGCT
>CP070812.1:2289948-2319910 GCA_020344015.1 Gemmatimonadota bacterium | reverse complement strand
ACGGCACCCCGCTCCAGTTCCTCGAAGGCGAACGTGCCGCCCAGAGCACCGAATACCTCTAGCTCTTTTCCCGTCAGCGTCCAGACCGCATCCATTTTGGGGCCGGTCGGCGGATCCTCGAGTTTGATGTATTGAACGTTGCGGCAGGCCTCGAAGATGTCAGCAATCAATGCCGGGGTCATTGTAATGCCGGTGGCCGCGGGATAGTCGTGGATGATGACTGGAACGTCGACGGCATCCGACACCATTTGATAATAGGTGCAAAGCGCTTTGTCGTTCTGCACAGGAAACGGTCCCAACAACAGGGCATCGGCACCAAGCTTAGTCGCATGTTGAGCCATCCGCATAGCCAGGTCGGTGGCGGCCGCCCGAACACCCACCACCAGTCCCAGGCCGTCCGGTAGCACAGCTCTAAACCGCTCTATGACCTGGGTACGCTCGCTTTCGTCCAGTTTGTGACCTTCGCCCAGCGCTCCCAGAACGGCCAATCCGTGTACGCCCCGCTCGGCCATGAAGTCAGTGACCTTGTTGATACTCTCTAGGTCGACCGCACCCGAGCTGAGGAAGGGGGTGGGAACGATGGGGTAGATCCCTTTCAGTTTCATCTTCATTTCCTCCGCCGCAGACTACAATAATGTCATGAGCGCGACATGCTCGTTCCAACGTGTTCGAGCTGTCCACCTAGACGGGGCAAGTCCGGGGAGCCTTAACTGGAATTGGACTTGACTCCGAATGGGACGTGAGTTTTCTTGTGCCCTGCTCGAACCCGTGCACGACCCGGAGTCAAGATTCTCCACGTCTTTGGCGTGCATTGCTAAAGGAGACAGGACATGTCTAGGAAAGCACGGTGCACCGCTCTGCTCTCCCCGTTTCAGATAAAGCAAGTGAAGCTTAGGAATCGGATTGTCAAGTCTCCCCAGGCGTCGGGTAACGCTACCCCCGAGGGTGCACCAACCGATGGAGCTTTTGCCTACTACGAGTCACTGGCGAAGGGAGGAGCGGGTCTGATCGTTGTAGAAGGTGCCGCTGTGGATTTTCCCATAGGCGCAGTGGGGTGGCCCCGTCTTGGTTTCCACGAGGATGGGCTTATCCCACTGTATAGTACGTTGACCAACCTCATCCATGACCATGGTGCCAAGGCTTTTCTTGAATTGCAGCATTCAGGTCCATCGCACCCCAAGGCCATGTCCGGCCTTCAACCTGTTGCTCCATCAGAGCTGAGTGATGACGAGAAACCGGTGCCTCTCTTCGACACGGCCCGACAACTCACCGTTCCAGAGATCAAGCAAATCCAACTTCAGTTTGTTGAAGCAGCCGAGCGGGCCAAGAGAGCCGGGTTCGACGGCGTAGATGTACACGGCGCTCATCGTTACCTCATTAACGCCTTCCTGTCTCGTGCCTGGAACAAGCGCGACGATGAGTATGGCTGTCAAGACCTGCGAAGCCGGGCTCGATTCGCCGTCGAGATATTGCAGGCGATAAGAGACCGTGTGGGAAATGATTTCCCGGTTGGCATTAGACATAACGTGGCGGAATGGGGACTGAAGGGAGGAATCACGGGTGAAGAAGGCATAGCCTTTGCCAAAATGTTCGAGGAAGCCGGAGCTGATTTCCTCGATGTCAGTGGCTACGGGTACGGTGATTTCCTATGGGGGTACTGGGGAGAGCAGCTTCGTGCTTTGGAGGTAGCGCCCGCAGTCAAACCCTGGCTCAAGACAATCGAGGATCCGGGTTTCATTATCAGTCAGGCAGCACACATCAAGAAGGCAGTCTCGATTCCGGTAATCGGCGGGGGAAGGATTGACCCAAGAGTAGCAGACAAGGACGTGAAGCGGGGCAAGGTGGACCTCGTCTTCTTCGCCAGGCGGTTGATTGCTGACCCTGCGTTCCCCAACAAGTTGGCTGAGGGGAGATGGGAAGATATCGCTCCCTGTACCGGGTGTTTGGAATGCTGGGACTCAACGACAGTGCAGCATACGTCAGTCAAGTGCCGCGTGAATGCGGCCTCGGGGAGAGAGCGAGAATTCGAGATAACGCCAGCGGAAAAAAAGAAGAAGGTCTTGGTCGTAGGTGGTGGCCCGGGCGGTATGGAAGCGGCAAGGATAGCGGCACTCAGGGGGCATCAGGTCACTCTGTGCGAGAAGGAGCGCAAACTCGGAGGGCTCTTGCACCTGGCTGCGATGATAAAGGGCTCAGAGGTTGATGACCTCCCCGCTCTCGTTCGATATCTCGAGACCCAGCTTGGCAAGGTGGGTGTCACAGTTCAATTGGGAAAGGAAGTCACTCTGTCAGTAGCCGAGGAGCTCAAGCCCGATGCTGTCGTCCTAGCAGTAGGAGGTGTGCCTGCTATCCCCGACATACCAGGGATTGAGAACAAGATGGTGGTCCCTGCTTCGAGGCTTCACAGGCAGTCTAAGGCGCCCTTGCGGTTCGTCGGTCCAAGAATCCTAGGATGGCTAACACGATTCTGGATGCCGCTTGGTAACCGAATAGTGATCATAGGTGGTGCCATGCACGGTTGCGAATTGGCCGAGTTTCTGGTAAGGCGAGGCAGGAAGGTTACCATTGTGGAAACGTCGGACACATTCGGAAGCGGGATGGTCTTCATCGTGGCGCAACGTCTGATTCGGTGGCTGAAGAAGAAGGGCGTCACAATGCTGAGTGAGGTCAAGTACGATGAGATAACGGCCAACGGGCTCACGATAACAGACAAGGAGGGCAAGAAGCGGACTATTGAAGCGGACAACATACTGATCGCCCTGCCATGGTCGCCGAACACAGAGCTTCATGAGACAGTAGAAAGGAAGTTCCCTGAGGTCTATTCAATAGGTGATTGCAGGGAGCCAAATCGGGTAATCCACGCTATCTATGACGGCTCGCGTATTGGTCGCCTCATATAGACTCCTCGGAGTGGATGTCGGACCCCAGGATGATGGGAGAAACGCAAGGGCGCGAATCCGGGCACTCCGACTTCATGCAGTCTGAGTGAAGGGTCTCTATTCCCGCCGAGCCGTCAGCTTGTCTCCTGCACCGGCCTGGTGTAGACCACCTCGCCCCCGATGACCGTCATGTCCGGTTCGATCTTCCAAATGTCCTCGGCCGGAACCGTCATGTAATCGACCGGAATGACCACGAAGTCAGCCAGTTTTCCTACCTCGATGGAGCCAAGGATGTCTTCCGCATGCATGGCGTAGGCACCGCCCATGGTTGCCGCACGCAAAGCCTCCTCCCGGGTCAGGACCTGCTCGGGGATCCATCCGCCCGGAGGATTGTTGTTCCGGTCCTGTCTGGTTACCGCAGCATGCAGCGTGTAAAAGGGATTGTAGGGCGATACGGAGTAGTCCGTCCCCGTCGCGAACGGTACGCCTAGATCCAACAGATCGCTCCAGTTATAGGCATACTTCAGGCGCTCCGGTCCAATCCTGGCTTCGGCGAAGTTCATATCCTCGGTGGCATGCAGCGGCTGCATGGAAGCGACGATCCCCAGCTCGACCAGTCGGGGAAGATCTTCCGGGGTGAACATCTGGGCATGCTCCAGAGCGAAACGGGCATCGTTAACGTCGATCCCCGTCGCCTCCAAAGCCCTCTCGAAGGCGTTGATCGCGACATGATTGCCGCCATCGCCGATGCAGTGGACCCTCAAGTTGAAGCCCATCGGCAGCAGCTCGGTGCCTAGTTGCGCCAGAGCGTCCTCGCTCATTACCGCTTCCCCGAAGTATCCCGGATAGTCGCTGTACTCCTCTAGCATCAAGGCACCCCTCGAGCCCAAGGCTCCGTCCGCGAACGCTTTGACGGATTGCACGAAGTACTTGTTGTCGAGGTTCAGCGGTTCACCCAACCTCCGCGCCGCACTCTCATTGACCATCTCGTTGATTCTGATTCTCAGCAGCCCCACCTCGTAGAGCTTGATCCGTCTCTGAACCTCCGCATAGCCCGTCCCGCTCGCCCCGTGGATCGTGGTGAGTCCGCTGGCCACAGCCAGCTGAGTCCCTTCTACCAGGTTGCGGCTCCGCTCATAGTCGGTCAGAGGAGGCAGGCCCGGGATCAGCCTAGTCAGCTGCGGCGGAGCCCGTTCGACGAACTCGCCCGTGGGCTCCCCATTCTCGTCCTTCTTGATGTGGCCCCCCGGTGGATCGGGGGTGTCCCGTGTGATGCCGGCTAGTTCCAGAGCTTTGCTGTTCGCGCCGCTGCCGTGTGTGTATCGGGAAATGAACACGGGGTTGTCCGGGGCGACGGCATCGATTAGCTCTTTGCGGAAGACCGGCGGATCCCACACATCCGACATCCAACCCCTCAATACCACCCAGCGTGGCTCGGGCCCAGGGCGCATGCCTTCGCCGGTTGCCAGAGCGTGCCTGATCACTTCTTGCATCCGCTCCACCGACGCCCACTCGCCGAGTCCCGTTCGGATGTCCGGCGTTCGCGGATAAAGCTCTCTCTCTCCGTACCTGATGTGAACATGGGCATCGTGCAGACCGGGAATGACCGTCTGGCCTTGCAGGTCGAACACGAGAGTGGTGGGACCAATGTGGGCCTGCACTCCGGCATCATCGCCCACGTAGATGAAGCGACCATCTCTTACCGCAAGGGCAGAAGCGGTACTGAAGCCTTCATCAACGGTATAGATGTTCCCGTTGAGATACGCTCTGTCGGCTTCCTGAGCACGACAGACCGCAGTCGGTGCCATGAGCAGCGGCACCAGCACGAGACTTACAGCAAACACACCGGATGATCGTCTCAGCGTATTCATCTCAGCTTCCTTGCTTGTGTGTAGGATCTCGCCGTCTGTACTGCCAAGTATGACCCCCGAGACTGGGGCTGTCCAGTGTTGTCGGGGAGCCATTCCAAGCCTTCTGTTAGACGACTGCGTCCGTCTACAGACGCAAGGCGTAGCCGACCTTGAAGAAGAAGGTTCGATCGGTATGTGTGAGAGCGATCTCGTGGAGTCCCAGACGGTTGTCGGAGTAGCCCAGAAAGAGGACAGTCTGAGGGTTGAGCTTGTAGGAGAAGAGAAACTGTGTGAAGAGGTGGTCCTCCTCAGGTACGACCGGCGCCGAGTAAAGATCCGGATTGCGGGAGACATCTCGGTACTGGAGGACTACGCGCACAAAGCTGCGAACGTTCAGGTGGTACGACAAGCCCGTCTGAAAGAGGTTCTCGGCAAAGATCTTTTCGCCTCTCAGTGACAGCCGCTGTAGGTTGTGGTTCAGCCCGATTCTCAGACGGCGGCCGATCCTCAACTGGACGCCGGGGATCAAGCGCAGGTTGTCCGCCTTGCGCGAGTTGGCGAAGTCGATCTCGTCTCCGAGAGCGGCCGTAAACGACACGCTGAGCTGAGCGGACGGACGAATCTTGAAGGTGACCTCAGCACGATTCAGGTCATAGATCACACCGTCGAAGTGCTCTTTGAACACGCCGAACTGAACGTTCAGTTCGGACTGTAGTGGACCCTCGTAGCCGGTGACCAGTCCGATCGACTGCTCCGTCAGCCTGCCGTCGTGGTCTTGCTTGCGATTCACCCACGCGCCGACGCCAATAAATGTGAACCATCCCTCGGGCCGCCCCCAGAATTTGCGTGCCAAGAACCCATCGATCTCCCGGATGTCGACGCGCGGAACGAAGCCGGCATCGGCGCGGAAGTCGGGGTCGAAATCCTCGTAGCTCACTCCGCCCATCCAGTTACGGCTTTCGTGCCAGGCGTTGATCGTGAAACCGTTTCCCACAAACGAGCCGGTCTTCTGTCCCCAGATCGTCGCAAAGTCCGTGGGGTATTTGGTGTAGGTGCGGAGGTAGTGGAAGCTGACTTCATTGCTGCGAGAGATCTGCCAATAGCCGTCGAGACCGAACACATGGTTGTGATAGCCCTCGGCCTCGCGACCCGTATAGAGCACCCCAAACGTCGAGGCGCGGCCCGCATCGCGACGATATCGCAGCACAGCGGCAGCAACGTCTTGATCAAGAGATGTCGGAATCGACATCTGATTCGAGGGCAGAGTCAGGTTGTTGATCCTGTCGAGGGTGGCGATAGCCCCAACGGCGTTCTTGCCCTGCTTCCCCGTGAGCTTTAGACCGGCCAACGGATCCGCCACCGTCCGGGTGAAGACGGCTTGAATCGAAGTGGCGTAGAAGTCGGCACCCTCCAGGAAGAACGGGCGTTTCTCCGGAAAGAACAGGGCGAAGCGCTCATTCACTTCGAGCTGCGCCGCATCGGCCTCGACTTGCGAGAAATCCGGATTTACAGCCGCGTTCAAGATGAGGCTCGGGGTGAGGCCCCACTGAGCGGTGAGACCGGTCTCGGCCTCCAGGCCGTCCGAGACCATGTCACCCCATGGGAAATCCTCACGTGCTTCCGTCCTGCTGGCTGTCACGGTTGGAACGAACTCGAGGTTGCGACCGGGTGAAATCCCCTCCAACCCGTACAGGTTGTTGGCTTGGCACAGCCGACAGGTGTTGTCACGGTCGTTGTAGGATGAGCCGATTTCATGACGATCCCTTCGGGGATACGAACGGACGGCAATAAACCCCCACGTCCGCGCTTCCTGACTTATCGCGAAGCGAAGCGAGCGGAAGGGGATCGCGAGCTCCACAACGTAACCCTCAGCGGTGATTCTTCCGGCTGAATTCCAGATGGCGTCCCATGAACTGTCTTCCTCCCCCTCCGATGTGGAGAGTATCGCATCCATCTGGACTCCGAGGGGATTCACGCGAAACTGGAAGGCGCGCCGCTGATCATTGAAGGTGTCCAAGAGAAAGCCGAGGTGATCATCCTCGCTCGTAACCCCATCGCGGTCCGCTAGGCGTGCCCGAATCTGTTTCGGCGCCGGATCGAAGGCGCGGCAACCCAGGTAGAGATTGTCCGTGTCGTAGGTAACTCGGCATTCGGTCTCCACGGGCGGCCGGACGTTGTCGCCTGGGAACCATTCGAAGGGCAGATCGATCGCGACAGCGTGAGACCACGCCGGCTCGTCGAGCACGGCATCCACCTGGATCTCAGAGGCAGCGCGCGTCACCCGAAAGCGCCGTGGCGGAGGGATCGCCTCCTCTAGGGGCTGGCCGAGAAGGGAGTTGTACTGCAAGACTATGCCGACGAAAACCAGTGCGGCAAGGCAGCCCCCCCTGCAGGGCCGCTCTCGTCGCCGAGCCGGCGCTAGGCGCGCTGAAGCCGGCAAACGCAAGCAAAAGAGCCCGGACAGGCTTTCCACCGCTGGTTCCCTGTGACAAGACCCGGCCGTTTAGTCTCGCAACTACACCAACCCATCGGCATGGGCCGTGCCGTTCCACCACAGGCGCTCGATCTGTTGCACTGACGGACAAAAAGGCGCCGCAACACCAAGCTGCGGCGGTGACTGAGTGGGGTATAACACCCAGTGATCCGGGGCAGTTGGCCCACTGAACGGCGTCCGGAGGACTTGCGACTCCCCTTTAAGCGATGGCGCCGAGACCGGCCGGACCGGCCCCCACGACGGGGAAAGCCCGGAGGACCTCCCCCGGGCTTGGCATTTCCGACCATTGTATGTTATCTGAGAAAGCCGAGTGCCCCAACCCCACACACTCGAGGCCGCAGGTGGCCACAATTTCCGTGTCAAAGAGTCGTATAAAGGGAGCAATCGATGAGTAAGCGGGTGCTGGTCCTCGGAGCCACGGGAACACTCGGGAAGGCCGTCGCACATAGTCTGGCCGAACGAGGCCACATGGTACGTGTTCTGGCGCGGAGCGCCGAAAAGGCTCAGAGGATGTTTGGAGCCATGACGGAGGTCTTTGAAGGGGACTCAACAGACAGAGATGGGATACGGAAGGCGATAGCAGGTTGTGATGCAGTGCATATTAGTCTGCCGACGGAATCCGAGCTCATCGCAGTGCGGCACGTCGTCGATCTGGCGGCAGCCCAGAACCTGGAGCGGATCTCCTATGTTTCCGCCACCAGTGTTTGCGAGGAGAACCGGTGGTTCGAGATCATCGAGGTGAAGTTGCGTGCGGAGGAGGCGCTCCGCGGCAGCGGTATCCCACACACGGTGTTCTGCCCGACCTGGGTTATGGAGGTTCTTCATAACTTCGTCAAACGTGATCGGGCGGTGGTGATCGTAGGCAGGAACCCTCCAGGGCTCCACTTCTTCGCCGCGGCGGACTTCGGCCGAATGGTTGCGACGGCCTATGAGGATGAGCGGGCCCTCGGCAGGCGGTTGTACATCCACGGCCCGGATGCCATAACTCTGCCGAATGCACTGGAGATGTTCATCGGGGCGTGTTATCCGCAGCTCAAGGTCATGCGCCTCGAGCTGTGGCAGGCGAGACTGATCGCCAAGCTTACGGGCCAGATGGACTTCGTGACTCGGTTGATCAGGTTCTTCGATCGAGTGGGAGAGTTGGGCGACCCGGCCGAAGCGAATGCTCTGCTCGGAGCGCCCTCGATGACGTTGAGCGAGTGGATCGAGAGCCAGAAAGGTCGGAAATAGTGGGTCTCGCGGACTACTTCCATTCTGTAGCTACCGGGCCGAAGCGCCGGCGAGAGCTACTGACGCCGGTCGGACTTCTGATCTTCGGAGGCTCTCTTGCGATCGTGATCGTCGGCGGCCGCTACACCGATCGTTGGCTGGGACTCCCCGCGCTCTTGCCCGGCATCGTCGGCTCCGTGCTCGGCGTCCTTTTCCTCGTTGCAGGCGCTTCGCTCTGCGCTTAGTGCGTCGTGCGCTTCCTGAAGGCGCGGGGAACACCGGTTCCTCTAAACCCTCCCGATGAGTTGATTGTGAGCGGGCCGTACGCGTGGGTCCGCAACCCGATGCTCACGGGCGTCTTCGGGGCCCTCGTCGGCCTGGGCTTGCTCGTCCATTCCGTCGGCATCGCCTTGATTTGGACGCCGGCGTACGCGCTGGTTCACATGGCCGAGTTGAAGTGGGTCGAGGAGCCGGAGCTAGTACGGCGGTTCGGCTCCGCCTACGAGGACTACCGGGGGCAGGTCCCGATGTTCATCCCCCGTCTGCGTCGCTACCGGGGTGAAGTGAGAGGGACTGCAGGCCGATGATCCCGCGGCGCGTACTCGTAGCCGGAGCGACCGGATACCTGGGCCGCTTCGTAGCGAAGGAGTTCAAATCCAGGGGCTATTATGTCCGCGCCCTCGCCAGATCTCCTCACAAGCTCGACGACATGAGGGGCGAGCTCGATGAAATCGTGGCGGCCGAGGTCACCGATCCGAAGTCGATCAACGATGTGTGCGACGGCATGGAAGTCGTCTTCTCATCGATCGGTATCACCAAGCAGAAGAGCAAGCTGACGTGGAAGGACGTAGACTTTCAGGGCAACAAGAACCTGCTCGACGTCGCGCGTAGGACCGGTGTACAGAAGTTCATCTACGTGTCGGTCTTCAACGGGCCGGACCTTCGGCACCTCGAGATCGTGAAGGCGCACGAGGGCTTTGTCGACGTCCTCAAAGCGTCTACCATGAACTACGCCGTCATACGTCCCACGGGCTTCTTTTCGGATATGGCCGAGTTCTTCGAGATGGCGCGAAGGGGCCGCGTGTATCTGGTCGGTAGCGGGGAGGACAGAGTAAACCCGATTCACGGTGCGGATCTGGCGGTCACCTGCGTCGATGCTGTTGACGGTGAACGGCAGGAAATCGACGTTGGCGGTCCTGAGATCTTGACGTACCGCGAGATCGCTGAGCTCGCCTTTCGGGTTCAGGGCAAGCCTGTCAGAATCTCGTCCCTGCCCGTATTCGCCATGAGGCTGGTTAGCTCGGCAATCCGGGTGTTCAGCAGGCACCAGGGTGAGTTACTGGCTTTCATGACGACCGCTATGACCGGTGACGTCGTGGCTCCGCGCACGGGGCAACGCAAGCTGGAAGCATATTTTCATGGACTCTGTGGTCAGTAAACCGCGGACACCTTATGGGCATGCCGGCAAGTAAGACGATTCCCGCACTTCGGTCCCAGGCGCCGGACATCCAGAGGGAGACCGTTCGACGCCTTGGCGCACTCTGCCTGCTACTCGGAGTGGCCAAGCTAGTCTCGATGCCCCTCGCGCTGCTGTCAGGGGCATTCCCGTATACAGCGGGGGACTACGCGCTGGGTGTCGTGTTCGTGGGGATGAGCTTCGGCCTCTATTATCTCATCCGTACCGAGAAGCTCACGCCCTCTGTGTTGCTGGATGTGGGTTACGTCTACGCGGTGCTGAGCGCCTTTCAGCTGGGAGTGGTGATCAATCGCGTTCCGGCTCCGGAGGTCGTGAGCCCGGACTGGTCGCCGTTGGCGGTCTGGGCATTCATCTTCGTTGTCGTGGTGCCGGCGCAGACATGGAAGAGCGTGGCTGTCGCAACCCTGATCGTAGCGATGGATCCCCTCAGCCTGCTGCTTCTGGTCGCCAGTGGTCAGGTCGAACCGCCTCCCGTGCGCGCGGCCGCTTTTATTCCTCATGTGTCCGCCGTCGTTCTGGCCGCACTGGTCTCCCGAATCGTGCACCGCCTGGGCGTTCAAGTTACCGAGGCGCGGGAGATGGGCAGCTATCAACTCGAAAAGATGTTGGGGCGTGGGGGCATGGGTGAGGTGTGGCGCGCCAAGCATCGACTATTGGCTCGCCCCGCGGCAGTCAAGGTAGTACACCCGGAGGTGCTGGGTGGTGACGCCGTGACTCAGCAGACCGGCCTCAAACGCTTCGAACGTGAAGCGCAGGCGACGGCACTATTGCGCTCCCCTCACACCATCCATCTCTACGACTTCGGTATAGCGGATGACGGGGCGTTCTACTACGTGATGGAACTGCTCGAAGGTTTCGATGCAAGGACGATGGTGGAGCGGTTCGGGCCCGTACCTGCCGAGCGCGCGATCTACTTCCTTCAACAGGTCTGCGACTCGCTCGGCGAAGCCCATGAGGTTGGATTCGTTCACCGCGACGTGAAGCCGGGGAACGTCTACGTTTGCCGATACGGGCGAAAGTACGATTACATCAAGGTCCTGGATTTCGGGCTCGTCAAGTCGAGGGGAGAAGCCGAGACCGGCGACGTCATGTTAACGGCCGAGGACGCCGTCAGCGGTACGCCTGGTTACATGGCGCCGGAGCAGATTGTGGGTAAGGGACCGCTCGATGGGCGCGTCGACATCTACGCCCTCGGCTGCCTGGCGTATTGGCTGGTAAGCGGCGAGCTCGTGTTTCGAGGTGAAACGGTGATGGAAACCATGGTGCAACATGTGCGGGAGCGGCCCATTCCGCCGTCACAGAGGACGGAGCTCGACATTCCGGAGTCACTCGAGGACGTGATTCTCAGCTGCCTGGAGAAGGATCCCGCCAGGCGACCGCAGAGTTCTGACGAGGTGTCGCAGCGCTTGCAGGCGTGCAAGGTCAATGCTCCCTGGACGTCGGAGAGTGCGCGCGAGTGGTGGGACATTCACGCCCCGTCCGGCACGGCGGGACCACGGGAGGGGGAAGAAAAAGATGGAGCCTGATGAACTACGGGCAATAATGGAGTTCTTACGGGGGCGGGTCCACCTCGAGGTCGGAGACGCAGCCGACCAGGTAACCATCCGATTCGAGGTACCTTCGGTCGAGGAGATGGCTGCGGCCGGTCTCAACGCTGAGGGGAGTCAGAGCGTCTTGGCGGCCCCTTGGTGGGATGAGATGGTGACCGACGTCGTGGAGACGCCCGAGATGTGTGAACCGGAGGACACACCCGAGCAGGTCCTGGAGTACGCCAAAGACGTCGTGTTGGAGTACATCCGTAAGCGCGCGACACTGTGAGATAGCGCGGCTAGGAGCGAGCTCTCTCGATCGCCTCCGCTATTCGATCTGGAGTCGTTTTGCCGCGACCCTCCAGCTGAAAAGCGACCGCTCCCGGAAGATGATTTTCAGCGGCCCACCAGGCGACGAGCTTCGCGTCCTCCCCACAGGCCCGAAGTATGAGCTCGAGTGAAGGCCAGCCCCCAGCTGTGGGCTCCACCGTGAAACAAACGTTGAATTCGTCCTGCGGGGCGTGACCCAGATCCGGATCGGTGTGCCCTCCGCAGCTCGAGAAGGGGTGTATGCCGGGGCACCCATTCAGTGCGGCGACAAGCCGCTCCATGTTCGCATCCAGGTTGAGCGCTTCGCTGTTCACGCCGCTGCCTCTTTCAGTGCTTTGGGCCGTTCCAGGCGGAAACCCGAAGGTCGGTCCTACGGCTGGGAGCAGGCCCCTCTCACAATCTACTCACCTTGCCGCTCGGCACAGCCCACACGCAAATTACCGACGGGCGGCTGTGTGGTGTGTGACACTGCCCTCTCACCAGAGCCATCTCGATGGCAGCCAAGCTCGGCGTCTTCTTCCTGACAACGGTGGCACGAGCGTGCCTTTGAACAAGGAGGGCATCATGGTATCACGGTCCGTTCTACCGGTTGCACTTCTGCTCGGCCTGTTGTGCACAATTCCGGCTGCGGCACAAGAGCAGGACGTGAGCGGGAGTAGTGACCATCCACTTCTCTCGCGGATGGAGGGGTTCTACATCTGGGACTACAGCGAGTTCGAGCACGAATCCGAAGATTTCTATGACGCCGATGACAACGAATACACCATTGCGGGCCGCAAATGGGTCATCGAATACAGCCTGCGCGAAGGGTTGACGCCGCCCGGCCAACTGAAGGTACAGCAGAACTACATCAACGCTGTAAGGGCGATCGGTGGCGAGATCCTATATGAGGACGGCGTCTACATGAAGGTGGCCAGCGAGGGTAAAGAGTCGTGGATATACCTCTGGGTAGACGATGACGGCAGCGATTACACGCTCACCATCGTAGAGAGGTCCGTGATGGAGCAGGAAGTCGTAGCCGATCCGGCGGCTTTGGCGGGAGACATCGCGAGAAGTGGGCACGCGACTGTCTATGGGATCTTGTTCGACTTCGACAGCTACGTGGTAAAGCCCGAGTCCGAGCCGACGCTCGAAGCCGTCGCCGAGTTGCTCGTGGCAAACCCTTCGCTCAATCTGTACCTGGTCGGACACACCGACATGACAGGTTCCATCGACTACAACATCGAGCTATCGGCTAATCGCGCCCAGGCCGTCGTCGATGCCCTGGTGGAAAGATACGGCATCTCGGCCGACCGGCTTACAGGCAGGGGCGTGGGACCGCTTTGTCCCGTCAGCACCAACCGGACGGAGGACGGCCGCCGCCTGAACCGCCGGGTCGAGCTCGTGGAGAGGTAGGGAAACGGCATCACCGCCGGGGCGCGGCCGGCACGGAGCCTGGCACGGGCTGCCACTTGGGGACATCTTGGGAAGCGATAGGACCAGCCGTGATTTCTGTCGCTCCCCGCGTCTAAGTCGCCGCAGCATCGCGAGAGCCTCTGGAGGGGAAGGCCAGGGAGGGTCGCTGTGCGAATCGATCCGAGAAAGTGTGTTGCCTGTGCCAACTGCATCCCGGTCTGTCCTGTGGGCGCCATCGCGATCGATCCGTCGATCAATCGGGCGATGATCGACTACGACGAGTGCGTGGAGTGCAGCACCTGCTACCGCGGCATGAGCCAGGAACACCTGAACCCGAGCCTGATCCGAGCGGTGCGCCACGTCGCCAAGCTGTTCCGGTTCCGGTTCGAGCCCGAGCCAGATGTGTGTCCTACTGCGGCTTTCGTCCTGGACGAGCTGGAGTGGCCACGGATCGTGCGACGCGTGTTCAGCGACCCCGTCGTCGAGCACACATCTACCGGGATTCACGGCCGCGGCACGGAGGAAGTGAAGACGAACGACGTTGCGAAGAGGATCGGCAGAGGAGAGGTGGGCTATGTAATCGAGATGGGTAGGCCGGGGGTCGGTGTACGTTTCAACGAGATCCAGACCATGACCTCGGCGTTGGCGGAGATCGGTGTCGTCTTCGAAGCCAAGAACCCGATCACGCACCTCATGACCGAGGTGGCCAAGGGCAAGCTGCGGGAGGACCTACTGAACGAGAAGATCCTGTCCGCCATCGTCGAGACCCGAACGACCGTGGACGAGGTGCAGGCGGTGCTCGATACGGTAGACGACGTCGCTCGGCGGATCGACACGGTCGTGTCGGTTGGCGTGTCGACGCGTTGCGACGAGGATGGAGAGGACATGGAGCTGGCCCCGTTGCTCACAGAGCTCGGCTACGGCCTCGAGCGGGCCAAGACCAACGTGGGCCTCGGTCGCGCCACCAACATTCCATCAGGCGAGGATAGCAGTGACGAATACGCTGCACCGGTACGGTAACGCGAAGAGCTTCGAGGACGACTACATCATCTTCGCCATCCCGTGCAAGGGGAAGAACGACCAGGGGGCAGTCGAGAAGCTCAAGACCTTTCTGGAGATCTGCTCCAGGCACGATCCGGTGAGCGCCGGCAACTCCGAGATGGGCAGCTACCGCCCGTCGATGAAGCTGGGCCCCTCTGTCCATTGGGCCCGGGACACTCGCCCGGATCATCGTAGCGTGATCGAGGCTGTACACAGCATGCGAACCGTGGCGGCGGTGTTCGATTCCCGAGACAAGGCCGAATCGTGTTTGCGTGACGTGATCGCGGCGGACCTCGGACTGTCGGTCAACGTGGCGGCCTCGGTTGAGGGTGCCAGAGAGGTCGCTGCGGCATGCGGTATCAAGCGACACAGCGTCGAGTATTCCCTCGGCTTCAATGATCCCCACGATCGCTTGCCGAGCGGGGGCGTGCTGCAGCTCTCGACGATGTGCGGGCACGGGATGGTCTCCTCGGCTCTGGCCGCGAAGATGCTCGACCTGGTGCGAGAGGGCCGTCGCAGCCCGCACGAGGCGGCCGTGACCCTGGCGCGCTTCTGCCCCTGTGGTGCCTTTAATCCGGTCCGTGCGAAGAGACTACTCGAGGAAGGTAGGCCATGATCGAGTCGATGCCCCACAAGCCGGGCAGACACTTCTTGCAGATCCCGGGTCCGTCCAACGTGCCCGATAGGGTTCTGCGGGCGATGGCAAAGCCGACGATCGACCACCGAGGGCCCGAGTTCGCGGGTTTGACCCGGAGCATCCTCGAACGTCTCGGCACCGTGTTTCAGACGTCAGGGCCTGTGATCCTGTTCCCGGCCTCCGGCACTGGGGGTTGGGAAGCGGCACTGGTAAACACCCTGTCGCCGGGCGACCGAGTCTTGGCCTTCGAGACAGGACATTTCGCCACACTGTGGCGCGCTGTGGCGGCGCGCCTAGGGGTCGAGGTCGAATGGGTCGAGGGCGATTGGCGTCATGGGGTCGATCCGTCTGTGGTCGAGGCCAAGCTGGAGGAGGATTCGAGTCGATCGATCAAGGCGGTCCTGGTGGTTCATAACGAAACGTCGACAGGTATCACCAGCCGAGTCGCCGAGGTGCGCCGGGCGATCGATGCGGCGGATCACCCTGCGCTCCTCATGGTCGACACGGTCTCCTCGCTGGGTACGGCCGAGTACCGGCACGAGGAGTGGGGCGTCGATGTCACGGTCTGTGCCTCCCAAAAGGGGCTCATGCTGCCGCCGGGCCTAGGGATCAACGCCGTCTCCGAAAAGGCCATCGCGGCGACGGAGTCGGCGGGCCTGCCTAGGTCCTACTGGGACTGGAGGCCGGTGCTCAAGATGAACGAGCGTGGCTTCTTCCCGTACACCCCGCCCACGAACTTGCTCTACGGCATGGATGCGGCCCTCGACATGCTGCTGGAGGAAGGCCTGGCGCGCGTCTTCGCTCGCCACCGACGACTAGCCGAGGCGACGCGCCGGGCGGTCTCTGCATGGGGGCTCGAGTTGTGCCCACTCGACCCGGCGGAGTACTCGGACTGTCTCACGGCGGTCTGGCTACCGGACGGGCACGATGCGGACGAGTTGCGACGGATCATACTCGACCGGTTCGACATGTCGCTCGGGACCGGCCTCGGTAAGGTAAAGGGTAGGGTGTTCCGCATCGGGCATCTCGGCGACATGAACGACCTCATGTTGGCCGGCACGTTGTGTGGCGTGGAGATGGGTCTGGGGCTGGCCGGAGTTCCTCACACGAAGGGCGGCGTCGCCGCGGCCCTCGACCACCTCGCAGGCTCCCGGACCGATTAATCCGGCGGAGATACGATACCCTTATGGATCCCACGACAGCCGTCACGACCAACGTAGTCCTCGCGCTGGTCGGCCTTGCCGGATGCGTCGTACTGCTGATGCTACTCATAGCCCGCTGGAAGTGGCACGTCTTTCTCGCTCTGCTGCTGCCGATTCTCTTGTTCGGCGTCCTCCCGGGCATCCAGCGGAACAACTTCATCGAAGCCTTCGAGCAGGGCTTCGGGGCCACTCTGGGCAAGATCGGCATCGTGATCGTGCTCGGCTCGATCATCGCCGAAGCGTTGCGGCACACCGGTGCCATCAAGGTGATCACCCGATCGATGGTTCGATTGGTGGGCGCACAGCGGATGCCGATCGCACTGACCCTGACCGGCTTCATCCTGGGGGTCGCCATCTTCTCAGATGTGGCGTACGTGATCCTCAACCCGCTGGTGCACTCCGCGGCTCACGCCATGGGAGTCGGGATGGGCACGATGTCCATCGGCCTGGTCGGCGCGCTCCAGCTCACGCACGCCATCGTGCCGCCGACTCCGGGACCGCTGGCCGCGACGGCTTTGCTCGGTGCGGATATCGGGGTGACCATAATCTTCGGCAGCATAGCCTGTTTGGTGGGCTCGCTGGCGGGTTGGGTTTGGGGGCAGTTCATCGCGGGTCCTCGCATCGCCACGCAGCCGGCTGATGAGTTCAAGGATCAAGCTTTTCTCGAAGCGGCCCGGGAAGAACGGCTGCCCTCGACTCTGAGCTCGTATGCGCCGATCGTCGTGCCGGTCCTTTTGATCAGTGCCCAGAGCGTGGCCAGGCTCGCCCTCGACGAGGGGCACCTCGTCCGCCAGATCCTGGCATACGTGGGCTGGCCGGTGGTAGCGCTGACAATCGGACTGTGGCTGGCGTACCGCAACATCCGCCGCGAGGGGAACCGGACCGACAAGATGAATCAGTGGGTCCGCGACGGCCTCAAGACCTCGGCTATGATACTGGTGGTCACGGGGCTCGGCGGCTCACTCAGCGCGATTCTCAAGGGAACTCCCGCGGTCGACTTCGTCGCCGAGCTCTTCAGTTCCTACGGTCTGCCATCGATTCTGCTTCCCTTCATGATCGGCGTGATCGGGAACATGCTCACCGGGTCCACAACGGTAGGTGTGATCACGGCGGGCTCTTTGGTCGCGCCGATGCTTGGGCCCCTCGCCCTATCACCTGAAGCCGCCATGCTCTCGGGCGCGTCGGGATCCGTGATCATCAAGTACGTCAACTCGTCGTACTTCTGGGTCTGCACATCCCTCAGCAAGCTCGAGGTCAAGGAGGCGCTATTCGGCTACGGTGGGGTGACGTTCGTCGGTGGGACCGCTTCGTTCGCCGCGGTCTGGGTCATGTGGGCGATGGACCTCATCTAAGTACCGCGGATATTGACGCGATGGACTCGCTGCAGGGAGCACTCGAACGGGCAGTCGAGGGCGAGGTCCGCTTCGACAAGATCTCACGTGCCATCTACTCGACCGACGCCAGTGTCTACCAGATCATCCCGGCCGGTGTGGTAATTCCACGTTCGGCGGATGACGTGATAGCCGCGCTGCGCATCTGTCGCGAGCACGGCGTCTCGATCACCGCGCGCGGCGGTGGCACATCCCAGAGCGGACAGGCGGTCGGAGCGGGAATTCAGATCGACTTTTCCAAGTACATGCGAAGGATCCTGGAAGTCGACCCTGAGGAAAAGGCGGTGGTCGTCGAGCCCGGGATCGTGGTCGATGAGCTGAACAATCAACTGAAACCATACGGCCTGCAGCTACCGATCGATCTGTCAACGGCCAGCCGTGCCACGATCGGCGGGATGATCGCCAACAACTCGTCGGGTACTCGCTCGATCATTTACGGGTCCACCATCGACTACGTGCTCGAGCTTGAGGTCCTGCTGGCCGATGGCAGCGTGGTGACGATGCGACCGCTGGAACCCGGCGAGCTTGAGGGCAAGTGTGAGCAGGGCGATCTCGAAGGTCGCTGCTACCGAGCCGTGCGACGCCTCGCAGAGGAGCATGCGGCGGAGATCGACAGGCGCTACCCAAAGATCCTGCGCAGGGTCGGCGGCTATAACCTCGACCATTTCATCCCGTCGAATGTGTCTTTCGATCTCTCCAAGCTGATGGTCGGCTCAGAGGGCACGCTCGGGTTGGTGCTAAAAGCCAAACTGCGACTGGTCGGGTATCCCGGGGCGAAGGTCCTGGGCGTGGCCCAGTTCGAAGGCCTGCGCGACGCGATGAAGGCAACGCCGGTCATTCTCGGACACAGTCCCTCGGCTGTGGAGCTGATGGATCGAAACCTGTTGGAGATGACGAGAGGGAAGATCGAGTTCGAGCCGCTACGCGACTTCATCGTGGGTAATCCGGGTGCCGTGCTCATCGTCGAGTTCATGGGTGAATCGATGAGGGGACTGCCCGAGCGGATCGATCGACTCGATGCCGACCTTCGCGCCCGCGACCTGACGACCCACGTCCACCGTGCGATCGATGACGCCGCGCAGGCTCGAATCTGGAAGTTGCGCCAGGCCGGGCTCGGGTTGGCCCTCGTGGAAAAAGGAGATTCCAAAGGCGTCTCCTACGTCGAGGACACGGCCGTCGCGCCCGAGCGACTCCCGGAGTACATAGACCGCTTCCTGGCGATTCTCGACGAGAACGGGACCCAGGCGAGCTTCTACGCCCACGCCTCGGTCGGTCTGCTCCACATTCGGCCGGCGGTCGACCTGAAGACGATCGATGGGATAGAGAAATTCGAGCGCATCGCCGAGCAGGTGGCCGACCTGGTACTGGAGTTCGGGGGCGCCCTCTCGGCCGAGCACGGCGACGGATTAGTCCGCTCACCGTTCCAGCGCAAGATGTTCGGCCCGGTCATCTACGACGCTTTCTGTGAGATCAAAGAGACCTTCGATGAAGCAGGCGTGTTCAACCCCGGGAAGATCGTACATGCGCCTCCCATCGCCGAGAACCTCCGATACGGTGCCGAATACCGAACGATCGAGTTGGAGACGACTCTCGACTTCACGGATTTCGGCGGGATCGCGCGGGCGGCAGAGCAGTGCGGTGGAGTCGCGGCGTGTCGGAAGACGCTGACAGGCACGATGTGCCCGTCGTATATGGCGACTCTGGACGAGTCGCACAGCACGCGGGGCCGGGCAAACGCTCTGCGCCTGGCCATCTCCGGCCAACTCGGGCCCGGCGGCCTGGCCGACCCCGCGCTCTACCCCGTGCTCGATCTGTGCCTCGAATGCAAGGCCTGCAAGTCGGAGTGCCCCACCGGCGTCGATATGGCGCGGCTGAAGAGCGAGTTCCTCTCTCAGTACCACCGTGAGCACGGAGCCCTGCTACGGTCTCGAGTCCTGGCGTCCACTGAGCTTACCACCCTCTGGGGCAGCCGACTCGCTCCGGTGTCGAATTGGATCCTGGGGAACCGGCTGGCTCGCTGGCTAGGCGAAGCGACACTTGGAATCGATCGGCGCCGCGCCCTGCCCAAGTTCTCGCGCCAGACCTTCACAGCCTGGTGGAAGCGGCACTCGGCCCGCAAGCGGAAAGATGGGGGAGAGAACAGCCCGCGGGTGGTAGTGTTCGCCGACACGTTCACCAACTTCTTCGAGCCGCTGCAGGGCATCGCCGCCGTCCGACTGGCGGAGAAGCTCGGCGCGCAGGTAGAGGTGCCGCCCCGCGTTTGTTGCGGCAGGCCTCTGATCTCGAAGGGCTTCCTCGAGCGGGCCCGTATGCAGGCCGAGGCAACCACGACTGCACTGTCTCCATTCGCTGAGGCCGGGGTGCCCATCGTCTTCTGCGAGCCCGGCTGCTACTCGGCGGTCCGCGATGATCATCCGCTCCTGCTGCGCGGCGAATTGAAGCAGAGGGCCGAGTTGGTTTCCGCCGCTTGTCTTACCGCCGAAGAGTGGGCGGAGTCCGCGCTGGCGTCGGCGAACGGCACTCAGAATGAGCTCGTGGCCGGCGGTCCGGAGAAGATCTTGCTCCACGCTCACTGCCACCAAAAGGCGCTGGTTGGCATCGATCCCTCGTTGAGCCTGTTGTCTCGAATTCCAGGCTGCCAGGTGGTGGCCGTGGACAGTGGATGCTGTGGTTTGGCAGGCTCTTTCGGCTACGAACGAGAACACTATGACGTCTCCAAAGCCGTTGGCGAACGCAGGCTCTTCCCAGCCATTCGCGAGCGTGAGCCGGGCAGCACCGTGGTTGCCTCCGGGTTCTCATGCCGGCAGCAGATCCGCCACTTCACCGACGTCGAGGCGATTTCTGCGACGCAGTTGATCGACTCCTTGCTAACCTGATTGGCGCATCCACCGGTGCTCGTCCAGACACCGCAAGAGTCGCCCTGTCTGAGTTCAGCTGAAAACCCTATTCGGGCGAGGGGCTGTGAGGGAAGCGAGGTCCGGGTGGGGATGTTCCCCCACCCGGCTTAGTTTCGGGGGCCGCCTCAGCCGCCCTCCGCCATATGGATGTCGCTGTGAGCGACACAGCCCTGCGACTGGAAGTCGCCACTCGTCGGATCGACCTGGGCGTCACAAAGCCAGTACTCACCTTCCTGGTCGACGTACACTTTGATGGGACGCGAGCTGCTCTTGCTGATCCCCGAGCCGATATTGGACTTCGCCTTGGTCTCCATAATGATTTCCCTCCTTGGCCTCTTTGTTCAGTGTTTTCCTTTGCGTCGCCTGCCGTATCGACCCCAGAGATTAGGGGCTGGCCGGCACTTGCTGAGCCCAATTTAGCAAGTGTCCATCATTTGTCAAGTACACAGAATGGACAACTCTTCGACCGGGTCGCCCCCCCAGCGGCGTCGAGCGGGAACCGCTGGGTCGGGTAGCTGCGTTGGCGTGGCGAGCGATCGGAGAACTTGTAAGGAGGTCCACGTGGACGAGTTACGCTCAAAGAGATTATCAGGCTCCGACCCCTGGCCGAGTTTGGCCTTGGAGGAGTGGCAGGACACGTACGCGACGTTGCACATGTGGACCCAGATTGTCGGCAAGATCCGACTGGTGCAGACGCCGTGGGTCAATCACTCCTGGCACGTCACCCAGTACGTCACCTCGCGCGGCCTCACGACATCACCGATACCGTACGGGACGCGGACGTTCCAGATCGATTTCGATTTCGTCGACCACCTGCTAACGATTCGCACGAGTGACGGGGCCGGCCGTGTGGTGACGCTCGAGCCGCGCACGGTGGCGGATTTCTATCAGGAGCTGTTCGCGAAGCTGAGCGAGCTGGGCATCGAGGTGAAGATCCGGACGCTGCCGAACGAGGTTCAGGATCCTATCCCGTTCGAAGCGGACGAGGAACATTCCTCGTACGACCCCGAGTACGTCAACCGATTCTGGCGGGTGCTGGTCTCCACGGATCGCGTCTTCAAAGAGTTCAGGGCCCGCTATCTCGGCAAGAGCAGCCCCGTCCACTTCTTCTGGGGCAGCTTCGACCTCGCCGTGACGCGCTTCTCGGGCCGCACGGCTCCTGAGCATCCGGGCGGCATACCGAACCTGCCCGATTGGGTGGCGCGGGAGGCCTATTCTCACGAGGTGTCGAGCGCCGGATTCTGGCCTGGGGGCGGTCCCATACCTTACCCGGTCTTCTACGCCTACTTCTACCCCGAGCCGGAGGGCTTCAAGGAGGCGGCGCTGACCGTCTCCGGAGCAGCCTACAACTCGGACGTGGGCGAATTCGTTCTGCCGTACGACGACGTTCGCAGAGCTGACTCACCCGACCAGGTTTTGCTGGAGTTCCTACAGGGGACGTACGATGCCGGTGCGGACCTGGCGGGTTGGGATCGCCAGGCACTCGAGCGGGGTCATGGCTAGAAAGGAACGCCTCGCCGACGGGCGCGCTACCTAGCTATTCTTGCTGTTTTTCGGTCTCGGCAGCTTGCTCGACCGTGTCGCCCTGCTCGGCGAGTTCCTTCCGCAGGCGTTTTTTCTCGGCCTTTTTTTCTCTCTTCTTCTGTTTTGTCAGCTCCCTCTGTTTCTTCTCGAATCCGTAGTTCGTCCTTCTGGCCACTCAATCTCCTCCGTTGCGTGTGAACTTGACCGACGATCCGTCGCACACGAGGACGCTAGCAATGTAACCACTTGATACGGAAAAACGAGTATCGGCATGGCAGGCGATATTGGCGCTCGTTGCTCCAGGCAGGCTCACCCTGCATCTTGCTGTACTTCGATCTCGACAATTGCTTCGTGACCAGCAGGGGGGACGATGAGCGAGACCATCCGCTTCATACTCAACGGCAGCCCGGTGACGCTGGATACCGAGGCTGACCGGACACTGCTTTGGGTACTGCGCACGGATCTGGAGCTGACCGGCGCCAAGTATGGCTGCGGCGCGGGCCTCTGTGGGTCCTGCACCGTGGTCGTCGACGGCGCGGCGGTCCGATCGTGTCTGACGAGCTTGGGCGGCGTGGAGGGCAAGGACGTGACCACGATCGAGGGGCTGGCCCAGAGCGGGGAGCTCCATCCGTTGCAGGAGGCGTTCCGGAAGCTGGGCGGCTTTCAGTGCGGCTATTGCACGCCGGGCATGATCATGAACGCCTACGCCCTACTTCTGAAAGGTCCGAGTCCCGGGCGCGACGCGATCGTCCAGGGTATGGAGAGCAACCTCTGCCGTTGTTCAGCTTACACGAGGATTGTCGAGGCGATCGAGACAGCCGCCGCCGAGCTGGGAGGCAGCCATGAGTGATATGAGGCAGATGGACCGGCGCGAATTCGTGAAGCTCTTGGGCGGCGGCATCGTCGTCGTCGTGAATCTCGGGCCGCTCACGCTCTTCAACTCTCGGGACCCCCTCGATTTCCAGCGCGGCTATCCCGAGGACATCAACGCCTACCTGCACATCGCCGAGGACGGTAAGGTGACGCTCTTCTCGGGCAAGATCGAGATGGGGCAGGGGGTGATGACGTCTCTGACCCAGATGGCGGCCGAAGATCTGGGCGTGTCACTCGAGACCATCCACATCGTCATGGGCGACACCGATAGATGTCCGTGGGACATGGGCACGTTCGGATCGTTGACGACCCGCATGTTCGGGCCGGCGGTCCGGGCCGCCGCCGCCCGGGCTCGGCTGGTGCTCACCGATTTGGCCTCCGAGCGACTGGGTGTGGCGCGAGACGCGTTGAAGGTCGAGGACGGCGTGGTCTTCGTGGAGGCCGATCGGAGCCGGCGGGTCTCCTATGGTGAGCTGGCCAGGGGCCAGGAGATCACCCACACCGTGGACGAGGAAGCGGTCCTTCGTGCTGTGGAAGAGTTCAAGGTGATGGGTGACTCCCCCGAGCGGCTGGATGGCTATGACAAGATGACCGGCGCGGCGAAGTTCGCCGGCGACATCCGGCTTCCCGGGATGCTCTACGCCCGGATCCTGCGTCCGCCGGCGCACGGCGCGAGGCTGACGCGGGTCGATACGTCGGCGGCGGAGGCCATGCCGGGTATCACCGTCGTGAACCAGGGTGGACTCGTTGCGACGCTCGCATCCGACCCGGAGAAGGCGGAGAAAGCCCTGAACCTGATTGAGGCGGACTACGAGCTTCCCACGCCCTCCGTGGACACCGAGAGCATCTTCGACCACCTGGTGGCGGCCGCGCCCGCTCCCAACACCACAGAACGTGAGGGTGATCTGGAGGCCGGGCGGGCTCAGTGTGCACAAGAGTTCGAGGCCACCTATTACAACGCCTACGTCGCCCACGCTCCCATCGAGCCGCACACGGCGGTGGCCGAGCTCAAGGACGGGAAGATGACCGTCTGGTCCTCCACCCAGGGACCGTTCAGCCAGCAGCGGACGATCGCCCGGGAGATCGGGTACGATGCCGGGGACGTCCGCGTGATCACACCCTACGTGGGCGGCGGCTTCGGCGGCAAAGTATCGGGCCGGCAGGCGGTAGAAGCAGCACGCCTCGCGGTGATCACCGGTGCCCCGGTGCAGGTCGCCTGGACCCGGGCCGAAGAGTTCTTCTACGACAGCTTCCGACCGGCGGCCGTGTTGAAGGTGGCTTCCGGCATCGATGGCGACGGTAAGATCAAGCTGTGGGATTACCAGGTCTACGGGGCCGGTTCGCGCGGGTCCGGAGTCTTCTACGACATCCCGAACCGCAGCGTCAGGGTCTACGGGGAGTGGGGAAGGGCACCGGAAGGGTTGCACCCCTTCGCGGTCGGGCCGTGGCGCGCGCCGGCGGCGAATAGCAATCGCTTCGCGGCCGAGCAGCAGATCGACATCATGGCCGCGGCGGTGGGCATCGACCCGCTGGAATTCAGGCTGCTGAACACGACGGACGAGCGGATGCTCGCCGTATTGAGAAAGGCGGCCGAGGTCTACGGCTGGGAAGCGGCGACCGCCCCCCGGAGAGGCGGCCGCGGCCGCGGGCTGGCCTGCGGGATCGATGCGGAGACCTACGTGGCGCTGGTCGCAGACGTCACGGTGGATCCCGCCACGGGCCACGTGCAGGTGGACAGGGTCGTCTGTGTCCAAGACATGGGGCTTGTGGTAAACCCGGATGGGGCTCGCATGCAGATGGAAGGGTGCATCGCCATGGGCCTGGGGTATGCGTTCGGCGAGGAGATTCGCTTCGAGGGTGGGAAGATCCTGGATTCCAACTTCGGCACCTACAAGTTGGCCCGCTTTTCCTGGATGCCCAAGATCGAGACAGCCTTCGTCTCCAACGATGCCCTGCCGCCTAAGGGCGGGGGCGAGCCCGCGATCATCAACGTGGGGGCCGTGGTCGCGAACGCGATCTTCGACGCTACTGGCGCTCGGGTTTACCGGCTACCGATGACCGCCGACCGGGTTCTGGCGGCGATTCGCAGCACCTGATGGCATCGCGGTTCCCGGATTGAGGGTCGCATCACTCGGCCCGCATCACCTCTACCGGATCGATGCGGACGGCGCGCAGCGCCGGCACGGCGCTGGCACTCACCGCCACCAGGACCAGGAACAACGCGGCTCCGACGAGGAAAGCTGGGTCCAGTGGGCCGACACCGTAGAGAAGGCTACCGACCACGTCGGAGGCGACAAAGGCTCCGAGCAGCCCGACGGCGATCCCGAGCAGCGCCAGGCGCAGGCTCCGCCCCAGAACCAGCCCAACCACACCGCCGCGGCTGGCGCCGAGCGCCACGCGTACGCCCATCTCGTGAGTGCGCTGCCGCACCTGGAAGGCTATCACACCGTAGGTTCCCGCCGCGACCAGGGAGAGCGCTACGAGCGCGAAGAGACCGATTAGCTGCGTCGTCAGACGACGCTCGGTCGCCATGAGATCGTATAGCTGCGCCGCGGTGAAGACTCGGGTGAGCGGCAGATGGGGGTCGAGCTCCGCCAGCTGCCGGCGTAGCGCCGGAACCAGGGCCATGGGCTCGCTCTCGCTGCGCAGGGCCATCCACCGGGTCGGCATGAAGGGAGGGAAGAACGGGAGGTAGATCACGGGCTCGATTCGGGACTCGAGACCGCTCTGCCGGACGTCCTCCACGACCCCGACGACGACGGCCTCCAACCAGGGTGTTGCCGAGTTCGCGCGTATCCTCTTCCCCACGGGGTTCTGACCTGGCCACGACTGCTCGGCGAAGCGGCGATTCACCACGACGCCTAGGTGTCCTTCCTCCAAGTCCTCTGGCCAGAGGTCGCGCCCCCGAAGCAGGCCGATCCCAATCGCGTCGAAGTAGCCGGGGGAAGCACAAACCATGTGGACGTAGCCGCGATCGATCTCCGGGTCGTAGTCCTGTCCCTCCGCGAGGATGCCGGCCGTCCATCCACCGATCAGCGGAAGGTGTGTAGAGATCCCGACGCTCTCTACGCCGGGAAGACTCCGAAGCCGCTCGCGCAGTTGCTCGACGAACGGGTCGGGGAGGATGATCTCCTCGCCGCGTTCACGCGGGCTTAAGTAGCCTGCGATGAGCACCTGTCCCGGCTCGTGCAGCTCCCGCGAGTTCGTGGCCTGCCACAGACTCCGCAGCATGAGTGCGGCCGCATCGGCCAGCACGAAGGTGAGCGCGAACTGGGCGATGATCATCGCGCCGAGGAAACGAGTTCGAGACCTCCCAGCCGTCAGTGTGCGGGCACCTTCACGGAAGGCGCCGGTCAGATCGACCGCCGAGGTCGTGAGTGCTGGGAAGATCCCGAACAGAACCCCCGTGAAGAGAGCCAGGCCGGAGGCGAAGAGAACCACGAGGGTATCGATCCGTAGTTGGTCGACGCGTGGCAGATTGCCCGGCACGACCTCACCCAGCATCCCGATCCCCCACCAGGCCAGCACGAGGCCCACTGTGCCGCCGACAAGCGCGACGACCAGGCTCTCCGTCAACATCTGGCGCAGCAGTCGGCGCCGGCCAGCGCCCATCGACGCGCGCACGGCCATCTCGACGTTCCGCCCCGCGTTGCGGGCCATGAGGAGCCCGGCGACATTCGTACAGGCGATGAGAAGCACCATCCCCGTCACACCCAGAAGAATCCAGAGGCGCGGCCCCGAATCCCCGAGCACGATGTTCCGGAGCGGGACGACCTGCGCGATCCGCCGGTCGTTCGTTTCCGGATAAGCCTCGGCCAGGCGGGCCGCGATGGCGTTCAGTTCCTCCTCAGCGCGCTCCACCGACACCCCTTCACGCAACCGACCGATCACCTTGAGGTAGTAAGCCCCTCTTTCCGCGACCTGCACGCCCAGAGAAAGAGGGATGAGAAAGCCAGGCTCGGCCAAGCTCTCCCATTCCGGGAAGCGGAAATCACTCGACAGGATGCCGACCACAGTCCAGCTCTCCCGGTTGATCAGGATCTCTCGACCGATCAACTCCGGGTCCGCGCCAAACCGGCTTCTCCACAGTCCGTCGCTCACGATCACCCCTCGCGCGACCGGATCTTCCGTCTCCTCTTCCGTGAACAGGCGACCCCGGGCGGCTACGGCCCCCAGCGCCCTCAGCAAGTCCGCGGTGAGCCTCACGCCCATCACCCGCTCGGGCATTGCGTCACCCGACAGGTTCACGGCTTCCATCGCGTAGACGCCCCACGCCTCGAACGACTCGCTCGCTTCCCGGAAGTCGAGCCAATCCGGGGCGGAGAGCGGGTTGTAGCTGTAGCCGATTTGTGGGGTCCAGACCGTCACCAATCGGTCCGGCTCTGCGTAGGGGAACGGTCTCAGCACCACATTGCGCAGGACGCTATAGATGGCCGTGTTGGCACCGATACCGAGGGCGAGCGTAATGACGATCACGCTCGTGAATCCCGGTCGTTTGATCAAGCCGCGGATCGTGTAGCGAAGGTCTTGAAGCAAATCGTCCACCATCCGGCCCCCCCGGACATCACGGACCTGCTCCTTCGTACGCTCCACGCCCCCGAAGTCCGCCATCGCAACCCGGCGCGCCTCCTCGGGGCTCATCCCCGCCCGGAGGTTCGCCTCGATCTCCCGCTCCAGGTGGTACCGGATCTCCTCGTCCAGCTCGGCCTCGGCCCGCTCCTTCCGGAACAGGACCTCCAAGCGCCAGTACAATCGCTTGAACCAGTGACTCATTGTATGCCTCTATAATCCGAACTGCCTCAGGCGGTGCCGAGAACTCGCTCCATCGCCCCCGCGAACACCCGCCAGCGATCGCGCTCCACCACCAGCGCCTCGCTGCCCGCCTTGGTCAGCTCATAGATCTTCACTCGCCTGTCGTCCTCAGAGACCTCCCAGCGCGAGCGTATCAGCCCCCGGTCCCTCAGCCGGTACAGCGCCGGATAGAGAGAGCCCTGGTTCACCTCCAGCACATCCCCGGATAGCTCGCGGATGCGCTTCGAGATGCCCCACCCATGGAGCGATTCCAGGGCCAGGGTTCTCAGGATCAGCAGGTCCAGGGTGCCTTGCAGGACATCCGACTTTCCACGACTCACAGCGCTTCTCCTTGGCCACGATTGTCGAATGCCAAGGTATCATGATGTCCGACAAACCGCAACGGATTCTTCTATGGATCCCGTCTGCCGACCCGCTTGACGGCCCCGCTGGGCGGCCGCAGAATGCACTGGCCCCTCTTTCGACCGAAGGGAGACAGCCGCCATGTACGCCTTCCCGCGCACGCGCCGCTACCTGCCCGTTCTGTTCTCGTTCCTCCTGCTCCTGGTGCTGGGCGGCCTGTCGATCCGAGCCGACGGCCGAGTCGAGTCGTTGCAATGTCCCCAGTGCGAGAGCTGCACGAGCATTCTGGTGGGCCGGCTGGCCTCGGAGGACGGTTCGACTATGACCAGCCACTCCTGCGATTCGGGGACAGACCGCACCTGGATAAGCATCGAACCGCGTCGCAGCCACGCGCCGGGTGCTATGGACACGGTCTGGATGGACGCGAAACGGACCACGGGGCCCGAGGACACCGACCTGATCCCTTGGGGCGAGATCCCCCAGGTCGCCGAGACGTGGAAGTTCATGAACGCGGCCTACCCGATCATGAACGAGCACCAGCTCGCCATCGGCGAGACGACGACGGGAGGCAAGCGGGAGCTCAAGTCGAGTGAAGGTATCATCGATGCTCCCGAGCTCTACCGGATACTGCTCCAGAGGGCGCGGACGGCGCGTGAGGCGATCCGTATCGCGGACGAGCTGACGAAGGAGTACGGCTACAACGATTGGGGCGAGTGTTTCACCTTCGCCGATCCCCAGGAGGTGTGGTTCTTCGAGATTCTTGGACCCGGTCGAGGCAAGGTGGGTGCGGTGTGGGCGGCGGTGCGCATCCCCGACGACGAAGTGGCGGTGAGCGCGAACTCCCATCGCATCCTGGAGCTCGACCTGAGCGATCCCGACCGCTACATGGCCTCGGAGAACGTCTTTAGTCTTGCGGAAGAGATGGGCTGGTGGGACGCGGAGAGCGGTGAGCCCTTCCGGTTCGCCTACGCCTATGCCAGTCGCAGCAGCCTCTATTCGCGGCGGCGCGAGTGGCGCGCTCTCAGCTTGCTGGCTCCATCCCTGGGCCTGGACCCGAACGCCGAGAACTTTCCCTTGTCGGTGAAACCGGATGAGACCGTCTCGGTCCAGGAAGTGCTGGCGATCTTCCGGGACACCTACGAAGACACGCCCTACGACATGACCCGGCGACTCACAGTAGTCAATCGGGAGGGAGCGGCGGTGAAGAGCCCGGTGGCGAACCCGTTCATGAGCGCCGACATGAGAGAGCTGTTGGGTGTGGAGCGGGAACGGACCATCGCCTCGCCTTTTGCCACCTATGTTCAGGTCACCCAATCACGGAGCTGGCTCCCCGATCCTATCGGCGGCGTCGTCTGGCTCGGCTACGACAACCCGGCTACTACTCCACACATCCCCTTCTACATCGGGATCACACAGATGCCGGAGTCGTATATGGTGGACGGCCGTCGCGCTTTTCGGCGCGACTGCGCCTGGTGGGCGTTCCGTCGCGCCAGCAAGCTGGCGCACTTCCGTTACCAGGATATGAAGGGAGTGTTGCAAGAGGCCTGGGAGCCCATCGAGCGCGAGGCGTTCGCGCGGCAGGCGTCGTTGGAGGAGGAGGCCCTCGAGCTCTACGATCAGGCCCCCGAGCGGGCCGAAGCGTTCCTCACCGAATACTGCCACGAGCTGGCCGAACGGACGGCGGAACGCTACTGGGAGCTCGGGGACGAGCTGTGGACGCGATTCAATCTGGCGTTCTGAGGTAGCCGCGCCCCAGCCGAGCTCACTCCATGGAAGACCAGCTCGACCACCTGAGGACGGCCTTGGCCGACCGCTACACGATCGGGCGAGAGATCGGTAGCGGTGGGATGGCCAGCGTTTACCTGGCGGAGGACCTGAAGCACCGCCGCAAGGTGGCCGTGAAGGTGCTCCGTCCGGAGCTCGCCGCCACGCTGGGAGCCGACCGCTTTGTGCGTGAGATCGAGATCGCGGCCCAGCTCAGCCATCCTCACATCCTGCCGCTCTACGATTCGGGTGAAGCCGCTGGTGTCCTCTATTACGTGATGCCGTATGTGGAGGGCGAGTCGTTGCGTGAGCGGTT
>CP070812.1:2268933-2289848 GCA_020344015.1 Gemmatimonadota bacterium | reverse complement strand
GCAGCTATGTCCCGTCTCAAGCGCCTGATCGCGGAGGTCCACGAGCGATCGCTCTGGCAGGCGCTGGTCGTGTATCTCGGGGCATCACTGGGTGTCCTCGGAACCGTCGATCTGTTCATCGAGTACCTCGGGCTGCCACGCTGGCTCATGTGGTTGGCGTTCGCACTTCTTGTGACGGGACTGCCCGTCGTCATCGTGACCTCGCTCGCCAAAGAAGAGGTCTATGGCGACGAGGTGCCGGAAGAATACGCAGAGGCGGCGGCGTTAGAGGACCGGCGGCTGCGGTTCCTGACCTGGCGGACCGCAGGCTTCGCACTCGTCGGTGTCCTGGCCGTCTGGGGCCTGGTTGCCGCGGGCTGGGTGGTGCTGGGCGGGACAGGATACCTGTTGTTCAGGGGTGCGGCCGCCGGCTTCGTGGAGCGCGAGGACTGTGTTGTAGTGGCGAAGTTCGAGAACGAGACCGAGGACGCGGCGCTCGGGTTCGCCGTGCGTGAGGCGGTTATCACAGACATATCGCAAACATCCTACGTGACTGTGCTTGGGGACGAGCGACTGAGTCCGACGCTGGGGCTTATGCGTCTCCCTGATACGACCCGTGTGGATCAAAGGCTCGCCGTGGAGATCGCCAGCCGCCAGAACTGTCCAGCGGTCGTGTCGGGCACCGTAGCACGACTCGGGACCGGCTACAGCCTTACGGCGGCGATCATAGAGACGGAAGCTGGAGCCGAAGTGGCGCGGCTGAGAGAGACGGCAGCTGACGAAACTGAAGTCATCGGTGTAGTGGGGCAACTGGCTCGGCTCGTTCGGCGTCATCTGGGCGAGTCGCTGGCCAGCATTCGCCGAAGCGAGCCGCTGGCCCGAGTGACCACGAGCTCGCTGGAAGCGCTGAAGTTTTACAGCCGGGCCGTTTCCGGCCCGTTCCAGCACGGAGACATGCCCGGAGCGATCGCTCTACTCGAACAGGCGGTGGCACTGGATACGGCGTTCGCAATGGCGTATCGAAAGCTGGGCGTGGCGTACGGCAATGCTGGACAAGACGACGAGAGTTACCGAAGGATCGGACTGGCGTACCAGTTTAGTGAGCGTTTGCCTCCGAGAGAGCGACTGCAGGTGGTCGCACTCTATCATCATCAAGCTCTTAACAGACTTGATGTAGCCGTGAACTATTATCGCATCGGCCTCGAGTCTTATCCGAAGCCCGATGTGTGGCGGCACAACCTCGCGCTTGCGTACTCCCAGCAGTACCGCTTCGAAGAGGCGTTGGAAGTGTGGCTGGAGATGGATTGGGAAAGTCCAGATGTTTGGTTCCGAACGCCGCTGGACGCGGCAAAGGATGCAGGCGCGCTCGGCCGGCATGGGCTGGCGGATTCGGCGCTCGCCGTCATGCGCGAGAAACTCCCAACCGGGCACCCTGAGCTCGTTCGAACAGCGGCTTGGAACGCCTACTACGCGGGTGACCTAGTGCTGGCCGATTCGCTCGCCCGCGAGATGGAGAGAGATCCGCGCTCTGCCGTCGACGGCCGGTGGCTGAGAGCGGGGCTTGCGACCATGTCCGGCCGTATGAACGAGGCGTTCGCACTGGCACCGAGATTGCTATCCCCAGGGGTCCTGCGCTTCATCCAGGCAGCGTCGTTCGCCGCTGGCATGCCCGAGCGTGCTCTAAGCTCTGTGGATAGTGCACGCTCGCGGCTGACGCTCGGGACCGGGCGGCCCGTCTACGAACACTGGCGAGTCGGGGTTATTGCCGGCGGGTACGCGCTGGCTGGGGACGCTCAGTCGGCCCGCGAACTTCTGGCGCTTGCCGATTCGCTAGCTCAAAACGACGATTTCCATCCCACTGGTATCGGCGAGTCGGTGCTCGGGGTTATCGCGCTTCAGGAGGGGCGTGCGGAAGACGCCCTTGGACACTTCGCCCGCGCTAAAGCTGCCAACTACGGCCGGTACTCTTGGGAAGAACGGGCGCTGCTTGCCGACGCCCACGCCGCCCTGGGAAACTTCTACGAGGCCATCGCTCAGTACGACACGCTCACCGGCACCTACCGTCTACATTGGTTGGACCTAGAGCTCTCCGGCCCGCTGCGCCCGCTGGCGCACGAGCGTCTGGGCTCGCTCTACCTCGAGGTCGGCGACACCGTGGCCGCCGCACGGCACCTCACCGAGTTCATCGAGTTTTGGAACGACGCCGACCCCGAGCTTCAACCGCGGGTCGAGTCGGCGCGAAGGCTCCTCGCGCAACTAGCTGCTGAAGAGACTGAGCAGCCGTAGAAAGCGGCTCTCGGCTCTAACTCGCGGTGTCAACTAACACCATCTCAAGGTCCTACTGAAACTTTTTTTTCGGTACGCCGTAGTTGAGTATTGAACCCGTCGTAGCATGGCGCACGGCCCCGGTAGCCTCTTCTCGGAGGGTGGAAGGGGGAGCCGCATAGTGCGCACGCTAGCTGAAAAGATTCCTACAGTCAGCCGGCGGGGGTTCCTCACGAGGGAACTGCGTGAGAACACCATGTCTGCGGGCGCACTGGGAGCTTGCCGGATGGCTGAGAGCTGACGATGACAATGTCGAGAAACAGAAGTCGGCTCATGCAACGAAGCCGATGCTAACGCGGATGTTGTAGCTCAGGAGGACTAATGATGAGCAGGACATTACTTCTACTGCCTGTGACTACGATGTTCATGGGGCTAGTCTGCTGTCAGGGCCAGCAAACTCGCCGGCAATCACAAACAGCTGAAGCAGGCTCTTCCGCCCAGGAGATCTTGAACCGGATCGCGGAAGTCGAGAGCAGATTGACCTCACCGGTTATGATCGAGGGGGCCGAACAGGTTTTCCACTCATTGGCTGAGCAGATGGAGGCTTACAAGGTTCCGGGAGTGAGCGTAGCCGTCATCAACAACGGGAAGATTGAGTGGGCCAAGGGATACGGTGTAAGAGAGGCAGGCACCGATTCGCCCATTGACGCGAATACTCTCTTTCAAGCAGCCTCGATCAGCAAATCGGTGTCAGCATTGGGCGCGCTTCACTGGGTGCAGAAAGGCGCGCTCGAACTCGATACAGACATCAACGACTTCCTTGTATCTTGGCGGATCCCAGATAACGAGTTTACGAAGCTTCGACCTGTAACACTCAGATACTTGCTCAGCCACGGGGCCGGCGTGAGCGGGCACTCGTTGGGTACGTACTACAGAGGAGAGGAGATTCCGACGGTTCTTCAAATACTGGACGGTATGCCACCGTCCAAGGCGGATCCCGTCAGGGTTGTGGCCGAGCCTCAAACAGAATTCAAATATTCCGGCGGCGGCTACTTGGTCGTTCTGCAAGCAATGACCGATGTGACCGGACAGCCGTTTCCCGATATCATGAGTGAGGCCGTGTTGAGGCCGGCGGGGATGGAAAGGAGCAATTACTTCCAGTCTCTCGAGCACGACAGCGCAGAAAATGTTGCTGCCGGACACGGTGGGATGGGTTCCGTTGTCGAGGGATACTGGCAGATAATGCCCAACCCCGCGGGGGGCGGCCTGTGGACAACGCCGTCCGAGCTCTGCCTGTTTGCTGTCGAGGTTCAAAAAGCTCTGCGCGGCGAATCCGCGATCATCTCACGGCAGATAGCCGAAGAGATGATTACAGGCCACATTGGCGACTATGGTCTCGGGCTCATACTTCAAGGGGAAGGGGAAGATCTGGCCTTCAGTCACGGCGGCGATAACGCAGGCTATGGCAGCTTCTTTTTCGCCTACGCGAGGCGCGGCCAGGGCGTGGCTGTAATGACCAACGCTCAGAATGGGCACTATCTATACAATGAGATTCTACGTTCTGTCGGAATAGTATATGACTGGCCGGACTTGAAGCCCTCGGTGATCGAGCCGATTCAACTACCTGTGGAAACGCTGAACAGATATACTGGCAGGTATTTGTGGAACAACGCACTCGGAGCAGAAATCACCATCGATAACGACCATCTGAGAATGGAGGGAGATGACGGCAGGATCTTCTTGCTTTACGCTGATTCGGACAATCATTTCTATGATCTCTACTCGGGCTGGGAACTGAAGTTCATCTTCGACGAAGAGAATGAGGTCACGGGGGCGTTTTTGGTTATAGGAGGGGAAACAGTAATCAGGGGGGAAAAGACCGATAATTGAGACTACTCGACTCGATTGTGTTCCTTTGCGCGTCGTGACCAACTGGGTCGGAGAGATCGAACGCTTGGTGCGCGAGGGCAGCCGCTGACAGACCCGCCGCGAACCCGGACGGGCCAACCCGAGCAGCGATAGCTCGAAGGCGTTCCGTTTATCCACGAAGCGGCTGACTGTTGGAGCCGCCCGGGTGCCTGCGCTTCCAGGCGCTGCTGGAGAGGTAGGAGTTGTCGGACTGAAGCCGCTCGTTGATGCAGGCCCACCAGCATCCCATCTTTGAGCACAACCGGGTACTCATTATCCCACATACCTCGGGCCGCAGGTGGCAGTATGAACCGTCGCACGCGGCTGATCGGCGAGGTCCAACGACACGAACTCGCTCGGTAACGCGAACCAGCCCGCCATGGACGAGAGCCTCGGTGGTCTCGGGGCCGGAATCGGGATTCGTTCGCGAAGCCACGGCCATCCGCGCTGCTGTAGTGGTATCGCCCGGGGTCTCGGACGTAGAGGGCAACGAGATAATCATCGGAGATAAAGCAGTATGGAGGGAGAACTAGTCTGCGAAGCCTGTGGAGCGAGGTATTCGCTCGATGCCTCTCTATGGCGATGCGAGTGCGAAGGCCTGCTGGACATCGAGTTTGAGTCGAGGTTCGACCTGGAGCGAATCGGTGCCCGTCCACGCACCATGTGGCGATATAGAGAGGCGATTCCGATTGGTGACGATCCACAAATCGTTTCGTTTGGCGAGGGCTTCACACCTTTGACGAGAATCGATATTGACGGCAAGCAAGTCTGGTTCAAGCAGGATCATCTCTTTCCGAGTGGATCTTACAAGGACCGCGGCGCCTCGGTTCTGGTAAGCAAGCTAAAAGAGCTGGGCATTTCCAGAGTCGTCGAAGACTCGTCAGGAAACGCCGGAGCCTCCATCGCCGCTTACTGTGCTAAAGCGGGTATCGGCTGCCACATCCTCGTTCCCGAGGGGACATCCGCCGGGAAACTGACACAGGTCAGACTCTACGGCGCTGAGCTGACCGAAGTTCCGGGGAGCCGAGAGGACACCGCGCGGGCGACCTTGCAGGAAGCTGCCGCTACCTACTACGCCAGTCATGTCTGGAATCCCTTCTTCTTTCACGGGACGAAGACGTTCGCCTTTGAAGTCTGCGAGCAACTGGGATGGCGTCCCCCGGATACCGTGCTGGTCCCCGTCGGGAACGGCACGCTCCTGCTCGGCGCCTATCTCGGCTTCACGGAACTTCTCAGAGCCGGGGTCATCGAGCGGGTACCACGCCTCGTGGCAGTCCAGGCCGAGAATTGTGCGCCTCTGTATAGGGCCTTCACAGAGTCTTTGGAAGAGATCCCCAGTATCGAGACGAGCGAAACGCTGGCGGACGGGATAGCGATTGCAGAACCGGTCCGTGGCCGGCAGATCGTCAGAGCTGTTCTCGATAGCGGAGGGAGCTTTCTCACCGTTAGTGAGACCGAGATGCTGGAATCCTTGGCAATGATGTGCGCTAAGGGGTTCTATATCGAGCCGACTTCTGCGGCCGCGGTCGCGGGCGTGAGGCGATATCTCGGTCATGTTGATGACCAAGAGACCATCGTGTCGGTGCTGACGGGCCACGGGCTGAAGGCCACGGAGAAGATGGCGAAAGTGATGCCGCAGATGCTGGAATAAATGGATCGGCTGCCAAGTTCTGGGAGACCACCCAAGAAGGGAGGGTGACCATGTCGAAGACACGCTACTGCTGGTTTCCGTTGTGTCTAGCCGTCTTACTCCAACCGGCGCTGTCGTCATTCTCAGAAGACGAGGGTGGCCCGTTAGTGCTGCAAGAGATGGCGTGGGTTGATGTAGCCGGATACCTAGAAACAAATGACATGGTCATCATTCCGCTCGGCAGCACTGAGCAGCATGGCCGGCACTTGCCTCTAGGTTCCGATTACTACCAGGCCTTCGAGATGGTCAAGGAGGTCTCGAGGCAGACCGGTGTAGTTGTGGCCCCTCTTCTTCTGGTTGGGTACAGCGAGTACCACCTCGGGTTCCCTGGCGGCATCAGCGTGAGACCGGAGACGATGGAGCGGGTGGTTTTTGAGAGCGTTGAGAGTCTGATCAAGCACGGCTTTCGCCGTATCATGTTCTTCAACTATCATGGCGGCAACTCCTTGGTTCAGGAGCAGCTGATTCATCGCATCAATCACACCACGGAAGCTACAGCCGTGGCCATCGGTCTCGGCGCTCCCTTCCAGGCCACTGAGGAAGGCGAGTTCTTTGACTGGCACGCAGGCAAGTCTGAGACGTCAACCATGCTGTTCGTCGCGCCAGAACTTGTGAGGATGGAGAGGGCGGAGAAGCCAGATATTCGATTCACTACACGGGCTGCAGAACTGAGGGCGCGCGCCGAGGATCACCCGGAGCTGATGTACGTCTGGGAGCAGCTGATAGGAACCCCGTCCGAGACAAAGAAGGGAGGAGCTAGCAACGAGCTGTCGAGCAACGGTGTTTGGTCGTTTAGCGATCCGAGGTCTGCAACAGCGGAGATCGGGGAGCAGACCTTCGCTCGGCTGACTCAGAACGCAGTCCGCTTTGTGGAGGCGTGGAAGTTATCGTCCAACTAGGGCGGCTAAGGAAATGGCGATGCTGGGCGAAGGCTAGGAGGTAGGACATGGGCAAGCGAATTCTGTGGAGCGTGGTCGTCATCGTCGCCGCGGCCACCTTCGTCGTAGCGCAAGGCGGTGTACACACCGACTCCGGCGTCCCGGTCTATGAGGTTGACCCGACCTGGCCCAAACCACTTCCCGACAAGTGGATCCTCGGTCAGATCTCCGGTGTGGCGGTGGACTCCCGGGACCACATCTGGATCGTGCACCGGCCGCTCACGCTCACCGACCATGAAGTGGCGGCGATTCAGGACCCACCGCCGTCGGAATGTTGTGTGCCCGCCCCGTCGATAATCGAGTTCGATCAAGCGGGCAACGTGGTGCAGGCCTGGGGTGGCCCCGATTCCGTCGAGACCGCCGCCGACGGTAGCCCTATCCGGGCGTGGAACGAGGGCGAACGCTGGCCGCAGAGCGAACACGGGATCTTCGTCGATCACCTGGACAATGTTTGGCTCGGTAGTAGCGGGCGGTTGGACCAGGTGGTACTCAAGTTCGACCGGGGCGGGAACCGCCTGCTCACGATCGGCGAGTGGGAGGTGAGCGAGGGTAGCAACGACACCGAGCATCTCGGCTCACCCGCCGACATGGCGGTGGATCCCGAAACGAACGAGCTGTACATCGCGGACGGTTACCGAAACCGGCGCATCGTCGTGTTCGACGCCGAGACGGGGGCATACAGACGCCACTGGGGCGCGTACGGAGAGCGGCCGGAAGACAGTCCCCTGCCTCCGTACGATCCGGACGGCGAGCCGGTTCGCTCGTTCAGAAGCCCGATGCACGCCGTTCGCATCGCTGACGACGGGCTCGTCTACGCCGCCGACCGGGTCAACAATCGTATCCAGATTTTCCGGAAGGATGGCACGTTCGTGGGCGAGGCGTTCCTCGCGCCTCGCACGCTGTCGATGGGATCGGTCTGGGACCTGGACCTATCGCCCGACGCCGACCAGAATTGGATGTTCATCCCAGACGGCACGAACATGAAGGTGTGGATTCTCGAGCGCGAGACACTGGAGGTCGTGGGCGCGTTCGGCCGCGGCGGGCGCTTTGCGGGCCAGTTCAACTGGGCGCACAGTGCAGCGGTGGATTCGGAGTGGAATCTATACGTCACGGAAGTGAACACGGGCAAGCGGGTGCAGAGGTTCGTACGACGATAGGCTTGACACGGCTGGCCATCGCCGCGAGGCTCGCACCGCCTCCAGTCGTGGCCAGACAGCGCTCTCCGGCACAGTCCATCCCAAGACCCGAGGATAGACCATGAGAACACTCGTTCGCGCTGCTCACAGTGTACGCCCCGTCGGAGCCGTGGCTCTCGGCGTGTGGCTTTCACTCGTCTGGGCGGTCGATCTGACGGCACAAGAGACGCGACCGCTCACGCTGGAGGACTACTTCCGCATCGAGAGCGTTGGGAGTCCCGCTATCTCACCCGATGGTCGGCAGGTGGCCTTCGTCCGCACCCGTACGCTCAGCGGCGAAGACCGCCGCCACAGCGAGATCTGGCTCGTGCCCGCGGACGGGTCTGGGGATCCCGCCCGCCTCACCAGCCCGGCATTCAGTGCATCTAACCCCGAGTGGTCACCCGACGGTCGGCTACTGAGCTTCTCATCGACCCGCTCGGTAGTCGGACCTGAGGGCGAAATGAGGGAGTCCTATTGGTTTCTGAGGATGGACCGACCAGCCGGCGAAGCGTTCCGCGTCGAAGGCGTCGACGGGACGCCCATCTTCAGTCCCGATGATCGCTGGATCGCGTTCACATCTGCTACACGACCCCAGGTGGAACCGCAGGCGGATACCCGGACAGAGTTCGAGCGCGAGATCGACGAGAGATTCGACGGTCGCATGTACGATTGGATGAACTACCGTTTCGATCGACGCGGGTATCTGCCGGACCCCCGAGATCCCAGCGCATCGCCGCCGAGGGAGCTCCACATCGTCTCGCGGGAAGGAGGCACGCCGCGGCAGCTCACGAGTTTGGATGTGGATGTCCAAGGTGCGGTCTGGCGGCCTGACGGTGGTGCGTTGGCCTTTACCGCCGACGCCTACCAGCGTGACGAATACACCTACGAGCGGGCCGACGTGTGGACGGTCGATCTTTCGGGGCAGACTACGCAGCTCACAGACGACGGATACCACTATTCGAGCCCTGCCTGGTCGCCCAACGGCGAGCTCATCGTAGTGCGCGGCTACGAGGGCCTCGACCTAGTCATCGAGAGGGAACAAGACCACGGCTCACCCATTGACCTGTTCGTCGTACCCGCCACGGGCGGCACACCGCGAAACATCACCGCCGAGTGGGATCTGATGCCAGGCGCTCCGAACTGGAGCCGCGACGGCAAGTACATCTACTTCACGACTGGAGTCGGAGGTGACACGCACCTGTTTCGCGTTTCTGCCGACGGCGGCCAGGTGGAACAGACTACCCACGGCGCACGCCGCCTACGCGGCGTCACAGTGTCGGCTGACTTCGAATCGATGGCCTATCAAGGGAACAGTCCCACGCAGCCCGGCGGAGACATTTTCGCGGCCCGCATCGATGGATCCGGCGAGCGCCGCCTGACCACGAACAACGAGGCCCTGATGGCCGAGCTGAGTCTGAGCGAACCCGAACGCATAACCTACGCGAGCCGCGACGGTACTCCGATCGAGGCGTGGATCCACTATCCGAACGAATACGATCCGCACCGGGAGCATCCCTTGATCCTAGTCATTCACGGTGGCCCGCATGGCGCCTACGGGAACGACTTTTCCTTCCAGCGGCAACTGCTCGCGGCACAGGGCTACTTCGTGCTTTACACGAACCCCCGCGGTTCGACCGGTTACGGCGAGGACTTCAAGTGGGCCATCTGGGGTGGGTGGGGTGTCTTGGACTACCAGGATCTGATGTCGGGCGTCGACTACGTGCTCGGTCGCTACCCCATAGATCCAGATCGTATGGGCGTGACCGGCGGATCGTATGGAGGTTTCATGACGAACTGGGTCATAGGCCACACCGACCGCTTCGCCGCGGCCGTTGCCCGCGCGTCGATTTCCAACTGGATGAGCGACTACGGCGTGGCTGACATCCCGAGAACCAAGGAGAGTGAGTTCTTTGGCCCGCCTTGGGAGAAGGATAGCCGAGACCGTATGATCCGGCTGTCTCCCATCACCTACGCAGGTGCCGTGACGACGCCCACCCTATTCCTGCACGGCGAGCTGGACCACCGCGTACCCATCGAGGAGGCGGAGCAGATGTACGTTGCGCTGAAGAAGCGTCGCGTGCCGGCTGTGTTCATCCGCTATCCCGACTCGTATCACGGCGGATGGACGCCGTGGCGGCAGGTACACGCCCTCTACCACGAACTGAAGTGGTGGGAAAAGCACCTGGGGCATTCTAGGAACCACGCGGCCCAGGCCAGGAGTGGGGTGCGGTGACGAAAGCGGTGCCAGCGCTCACTGGCGCTGGCTGGCGCCAGTTTCCAGCCTTGCGCGCAGTAGGTCGTGCGTAGCTTCGCGCCGCATCGCGGCGCTCACCAGCGCTGGCTAGAGCCAGGATATGCCCTGAGAGCCTGCTCGGCATCGCTTATAAGGCGCGTGCGAATGCTCCTATTATATAGACTCGGAGCCTGGGACCAGATCGACAGCACGGGACCCTGAGTACACCCGAGGGTTTCGGCAGTCCGATCAGATATTCGGCTTGCTGTCCTGCCCGAGAGGACGTGTTCCAACTGGTCACAACGCTCGGGGTCCCTTAGGTGTTTATATTGCTTGAGCCCTTTCCGCCCCATCCCGTGCGTGGAAGTACCCAAAAAGTACCTAACCGGTGAAAGCTCGCCGCCGCGGAGGAGCGAGTTTAGGAGAGGGAGTGCACGTATGAAGCGACGCGTGGCGAATCTGGCCGTCTTATTCGCGATGTGCACGTTAATGTCGTGGTCCGGTGTGGCCGCCCAGGAGCCCGAAGCCGACTCGGCGGTGCAGGCTCTCAGTGTGTTTCTCGACTGCAATGGGCGGAACTGCGACTTCGATCACTTCCGGCGCGAGATCACCTGGGTGAATTGGGTTCGTGACCGACGTGATTCGGACGTGCACCTGCTGGTGACGACTCAACGGACGGGGGGTGGAGGTCAGCACTACACGCTCGACTATCTGGGCCAGGGGGTGTACGCTGGCCTGGAGAAGTCGCTCTCCTATATCTCCGACCCCGACGACACCGACGCGGAAGTGCGAGATGGGCTCACGCAGACTATAGCCTTGGGACTGGTCCAGTTCGTGGAAACGACTGCACTGGCCCCGCGCCTGCGCGTCGTGTACCAAGCGCCGGAGGTAGCGGTCGTCCAGCGCGAGGAGCAGGACCCGTGGAACCTGTGGGTATTCCGGCTCAGCTTCGACGGCTCGCTGGAAGGCGAGGAACTGGATAACCGCTACTCGATTAGTGGGGGGGCGAGCGCCGATCGTGTCGCAGAGGATCTGAAGGTCAACTTCGACCTGCATGGCCGCTACAGTCGCCGGGAAATCGATTTCGAGGAAGAGGGCATAGAGGTCTACGAGGACTGGGACTATTCCGCGAACCTGCTCACGGTTTGGAGCCTGAGCGATCACTGGTCGGCGGGCGGAACGGCTGGAGCGAATGCATCGACGCGCGTCAACAGGGACCTAGCGCTGACTGCAGGTCCGGCCATCGAGTACAACATATTCCCCTACCACGAATCCACTCGCCGTCAACTGACGTTCCGCTATGCGATCGAGGCGGCAGCCTTCTGGTACATGGAGCGGACCGTGGAGGGGAAGTGGAGTGAGGTCCTGCCGCGCCACAGCCTGGTCATCGGGGCTGCGGTCCAGCAGCCGTGGGGCGAAATCAACGGATCTCTGCGAGGAACTCAGTATCTGCACGATCTGGAGACTCACAGCATCACCGCCTTTGCAGAACTGGAATACCGGTTGTTTCGCGGCTTCAACTTCGACATTGACGTCCAGGTCTCCCGGGTCAAAGACCAGTTCTACCTATCGGCGGCGGGGATCGATCCCGAGGACGTTTACTTGAGAAGGAGGGCGCGGGAAACCAATTTCCGATACGAACTGGGCATTGGGTTCAGCTACCGCTTCGGCTCGAAGTTCGCCAACGTGGTGAATCCACGGATGGAGGGGCGCGGCCGCTTTTTCCGTCGTTAGCGGGCCGCAGCGGCGGGGCGCCGCCCCAATCGAGGCCGGGAGGAGCCGGGGGACCGACGAGCGGAGCTGGTTTTAGCGACCCGGCTCCTGTTCATGGGCCAGGTCCGCAGGTGAGCTACTCAACGTACTCGCAGCAACCACTGACCTCGATTGCCGGGTCGGCCAGAGCGAGCGGTCCCCCGGCTGCGACCTACACACGAAACCAGGATCCGGGTTCAGTCTTTCTCGAGCGGATAGCAGACCCTGATGTCGACGCCGTCGTCGGCGGGTAGGACCACGGCACCGCGCACAGCGGGCGTCAGTATGTCGAAGGCGATGGGTGGTCCGGCATCGAACTCGATCTCCTGGACCGGCAGGCGCGACAGGTTGGTGATCAGGATCCCACTGCGGGGGTGGATCACGTGGTTCTCCTCGAGCACGGTGAGCCCTTCCTGTAGCCGCATGGCTTCCAACGTGCCCAACGCATTTCTCATATAGGTCTCATCGACGGAGGCGACGGCCGAGCGGATGATCGATGCCAGTCGGCCGAGTGGGGCTGCGCGCAGCGCCCGGCGCTCGAGCGATCTCGTCGCCAGGCCGACGGCGTTGCCGAAGTATGTCCGCGGGAAACCTCTGATGATCCGGCGGAAGTCGACGGGGCAACTGACGTAGGTCGTTTCCTCTCCCTCGTTGCCGTCCCACCGGGCGATGTACGTCCTCCAGAGGTGGGCCGAGATCACGTCGTTGAAAGACAGCCTGGCGTCGGCGTCGGGCTGTGCCTCGGCCAGCAGCTCGCTCTGCTCCTCTCTGGAAAGGTGGAACCGGTCCCAGTGTATGCGGTCGCGGGCGATGGCGCGTCGGCGCTCGTCCCAGAAGATGCCGGAATCGGACAATACGTCGGCTGGAGTGACGTCGTTGGCACGGGCCCGCGACTCGGGGATCAGCAGTTCGCGCCCGTTGAACGGCTCGATGACTTCGCCCCCGTGAAAGAGCCGCGCCCAGGAGGAGAGGAAATAGAAGTAGCTGAACCCGTCGCCGACGGCGTGGGACATACTGACGCCGAGCACGGAGCCCTCAGGCGTCTGGCTCAGCTTGATCCGGGTGAGTGGCTCGCCGGGGACGCTGTTCACCGGGTCGAGGAAGCTATAGCGGGCGTCGGGGTCAGCGACTATCGCCGACGAGTCGCTCACCTCGAAGTGGACCCCTTCGTCGGATTCCTGCAGCGCGTAGGTGTCCTCCGATACGGCGGCGAGTCTGCTGCGGACCGGCACGAAATGTCGAGTGGCCTCCTGCAAGCTGGCCAGTAGCCGGTCGGGGTCGATCGTGTCTCCGTAGGCGAAGACGAACTCGATGGGGTAGGAACCGACGCCGGTGAAGATGTGGTCTATGGGGGTGAGTGGTATCGAGGTCATGTCGGTCAATCGATGATCAGGACCTTGGCGCCCCTGATCTTCCGACTCTTGAGCTCGATGAGCGCCTGGTTCGCCTCGTCCAGGGCGTACTCCTGCACTTCGGGCGCTAGCCCGATCTCGGCGGCCAGCTCGAGGAACTCGGCGACGTCGCGTCTGGCGACGTTGGCCACACTCTTGATCTCCTTTTCCATCCAGAGGTGGTTCGGGTAATCGAGCTCGAGCAGGTAGTTCTTGTCGATATCCTCTTTGCGGATCGCGTTGATCACAAGCCTGCCGCCGGACTCCAGGTTCTTGAGGGCTTCGACCACCGGCTTCCAGACCGGTGTGGTGTCGATGATCGAGTCGAGCTTGTGCGGTGCTTCGTCGGCAGTGTCCCCGGCCCAGACGGCGCCGAGCTCGAGAGCGAACTCGCGCTCCTTCTCGCTCCTAGCGAAGACGAAGACCTCGGAGCTGGGGTAGCGGTGCCTGACCATCTTGAGGACGATGTGGGCCGATGCCCCGAACCCGGTGAGCCCGAGTCGTTCGCCGTCCTCCATGCCCGTGAGCCTCAGGGAGCGATAGCCGATGGCGCCGGCGCAGAGCAGCGGCGCGGCCTGCGAGTCGCTGAACGCCTCGGGTATGCGGTGTGCCGACTCCGCCGGGACGGTCATGTACTGGGCGTAGCCGCCGTGGGCGTCCCGACCCGTGGCCTTGAACTGGGGGCAGAGGTTCTCGTTACCGGTGCGGCAGAACTTGCAGCTGCCGCAGGCCGAGTAGATCCAGGCGACACCGACCCGGTCCCCGGTGGTGAAGCGCGTAACGCCACCGGCCTCCTCGACGACGCCGACGACCTGGTGGCCGAGGACGATGGGGAGCTCCGGCGGCGGCGTACGGCCCTCGATCTCGTCGAGCTCGGTGTGACAGACGCCGCAGGCCAACACCCTGACCAGGAGCTCGCCGGCCGCGGGGCTGGGATCGGGCAGCGTGGCCAACTCCAGCGGGGCCGAGTTCTCTTCCAGGCTGCTTAGCCGGTTGAGGACCATCGCTTTCATGTGAATAAACTAAGGCCAAGATGACTCACGGCACGAGACCGAACATGGGGAGCTGGTGAACGGGCAATTGTGAAGTCTGTTGGGAATTCTCGAATCGACATTCGAGAATTCCCAGACAACTTGCCGGCGTTCCCCGAACAGCGGGTCCTGAATCTTGAGTCCGTAGATGGATACCAACCCTAGTGTGCCGACGACCAGCAAGTAGTAAAGAGTTGGCAGTATGGTCTTGCGTAGCGTGCTCCCTTCTTGTCCCAATAATCCGACGGTGGCGGACGCGGCGACGACGTTGTGGATGGCGATCATGTTGCCGGCCGCTGCGCCCACGGCCTGCAGCGCCACGACCATCGCTCCGCTGATGGCGAGCTGCGTGGCGACACCGTGCTGGAAGAGGCTGAACATCAGGTTGCTGACGGTGTTGCTGCCGGCGATGAAGGCGCCGAGCGCTCCGACCGCGGGCGCGAACAAGGGCCAGACGCCACCGACGTTGTCGGCCACCCAGGTCGCCATGACGATCGGCATGGACGGTAGGAGGCCGCCGCCGTCGAGGGCGTAGTCGTTGAGGCCCGAGTTGATGTAGATGCGCACCATTGGCACGGTGAAGAGGAGGACGAACCCGGCGCCGAGCAGGACGCGGCTCGACTCGCGGACGGCGCCGACGATCTGCCGCCCGTTCATTCGGTGTAGCAGCCAGGTGGCGGCCACGGCGACGAGCAACATAGTCGCCGGCAGGTAGAGGGGGGTCGTGGATCCGGTGACCTCGGTCCCGAGGATGGTGACCCAGGCGATCCTTACCGACCTCAGGAGGCTGCCGACGGGCAGTTGCGGCAGGCGCGTGATCACCAGCAGGACGGCGAGCAGCGCGTAAGGGGCCCACGCCAGCCCGATGGGAACTCGTCGGCCGTGGTCGTCTTGCACCTTGTTCGACTCGAGGCCTAGCCAGCCTGCGGGCCACGCATCGGGGGCTGCGAAGTCCCAGGTGTCGCGCGGCACGAGGAACCGGCGGCGGGCGGCGAAGGTGACGAGCATCAGCCCGACGGCGGCGCCGATGAGCGAGGGGAACTCGGGGCCGAGCAGGATCCCGGTGAGCGTATAGGGCACGGTGAACGCCAGCCCACCGAAGACCGCGAAGGGTAATATCGACAGCCCCTCGGTCCACGACCGGTTCGCCCCGAAGAAGCGGGTCGTCATCATCACCATGAGCGTCGGCATCAGCGTACCGGTGATGCCGTGCAGGCAGACGGCGTAGACGGTGATCAGCTGCCGGTATTCGGCGAACGAGACCCCGGCGGCGACGAGTCGTGAACTGAGCTCGGGGCTCGACAGCCCTTCGGTGACTCCGATAAGGATCGGCGTGCCGACTGCGCCGAAAGTGACCGCTGTGCTCTGGATCATCATGCCGATCATCACCGCCGCGGCGGCGGGGAAGCCGAGGGCGACCATCAGCGGAGCGGCGACGGCGGCGGGCGTGCCGAAACCGGCGGCGCCTTCTATAAAGGAGCCGAACAGCCAGGCGACGATGACGATCTGGACGCGGCGGTCGTCGCTGACCCCGTGGAAGCTGCGGCGGATGGCCGAGACACCGCCGGAATGCTCTAGTGTCTTGAGCAGGAGTATCGCCCCGAAGATGATCAGCAGTATGTCGAACGTGATGAAGAGGCCCTGAATCGTAGACGCGGCGATGTGACGCGCATCGACTCGCCAGATCACCCAGGCCAGCGCGGCGGCGGCGATGTAGACGGTGGGCATCGCGTACTTGGCGGCAACGCGGAAGCCGACGAGCAAGACGCCCGCCAGCAGGATCGGCGCGACGGCGACCAGCGCGAGAAGGCTCGAGCTCATCGAGATGTGCTCACCAGGCGTCGTCGAAGATCAGCGCGTGGACCGCACGCGGTCCGTGTACGCCGAGCGTGATGTTGAGCTCGATGTCGGCCGACTTGCTGGGCCCCGTGATGAATACGATCTGGCCGCTGACCCGGAGGTACGAGCCGAGGGCCTGGTCCTGGCGAAGTGTGTGGAGCCAATCCTCGAAGGTGGGGTAGATGCGGCTCATCGGGAGGAGCACCAGGTGGCGGAGCGGCAAGAGGCTGGCCGCTCTGCTTCTCCCGCGTCCCGAGGCGACAACGATCGACCCCGTGCTGGCGAAGGCGGCGTCGGCGCCCGTCAGTCCGACCTTCGCGCGGGCCGCCCGGGCACGTGTACTCTCGTCGTGCAGGTCCTCGGGCACGAAGAAAGAGATGCCGGATTCCTCTAGGAACCCAGCGAGGTTCTCCCCGGGCAGCGCCCGCGCGGCCCAGCTCAGCACCTCTGGCACCTCGCCAGCTCCGGCGCCCATCTCGGCACTCCACTCTTTGACGAGCTGAACCAGGCGCTCGCCGGCTTCCGCCGCGTCCTCCAGGATCTCGTAACTCCCCGAGATCTCGGCCAGCTGGGCACCGAACTGCTTCGCCAGGGAGCGCCGGTCACCGTCGGCGCGTGTCACAGCCGTCGGGACGGTGGGCGGTGCGGAGGGTTCGGAGCGATCCCGAAAGATCGGCCGCGGGCCCGCCAAGGTGTGGCGCAGGCGGGCGAGGATCGCGCCGCGGGCTTCGGTCGAATCGTAGGTCATCCAGCCGCCCCCTCTTCGTCGCGGACCCGCTCACGCCAGAGGGCGCCGAAGCGCCGTGCGGCGAAGCGTGGCAGGCCGCGGTCCCGCTTCCAGGTGCTGAGCGGGGGCAGCAGGCCGGCGAGGGGGCCCAGCCAACCTGCCAGACGCGCCAGGGCGCGATACGGTGCGGGCCGTCGCATAACCGTGGAGTAAGCTCGGATGGCCGCCCGCTCGCCCACGGGTGAGGCGCCGCGCTCGACCACGACGCTCCGCAGGTCGAGGAGTAGTCGAGGCAGATCGATCTTCACGGGACACACGTCGCGGCAGGCTCCGCAGAGCGAGCTGGCGAACGGCAGGTCGCGCGCGGCATGTATGTCGTAATCGAGCAGCGGCGTCAGGACCGCGCCGATCGGGCCGCTGTAGGGTGTGCGCCCGTAGGCATGGCCGCCGATCTCCCGGTACACGGGACAGATGTCGATACAGGCGCCGCAGCGTATGCAGAGCGCCGCATCGGCGTAGCCGCGCTCGAGAATCCGGGACCGGCCATTGTCGAGGAGGATGACGTGCATCTCTTCCGGTCCGTCGGTGTCACCGCGTCGGCGCGGACCGCTGCTCATTGAGAAGTAGACGGATACGTTCTGACCAGTGGCGTTGCGGGTAGCGGCCTGCCACAGCAGAACGGCGTCTTCGGCGCTGCGCACCACCTTCTCGATCCCGGCGATCGCGACATAGACGCGTGGCAGACTGGTTACCATCCGGCCATTCCCTTCGTTGGTGATGACGCAGATCGTACCGGTCTCGGCGATGGCGAAGTTGCAGCCGCTGATGCCCATGTCGGCGACGAGGAACTCGTTTCGCAGCTCGCGGCGCGCCGCTGCGCACAGGGCGGCGGGACTGGTTGTGCGCGGTGTGTTTAGCCTGATGCGAAAAATCTCGGCGATGTCCTCGACGCGTTTGTGAATGACCGGCGCGAGGATATGACTGGGCGATTCGCCGGCGAGCTGAACGATGAACTCGCCGAGATCGGTCTCGACGACGTCGATGCCGGACCGCTCGAGCGCCTCGTTCAGACCGATCTCCTCGGTCACCATCGATTTCGACTTGACGACGTCGCCGACCTCATGCTCGCGAGCGATCTCTAGTACGACACCTACCGCTTCGGCAGCGTCGCGGGCCCAGTGTACGTGGCAGCCGTTGGCTATCAGGTTGGCCTCGAGTTGCTCGAGCAGGTCGGGCAGGCGCTCGATCGCGTAACGGCGGACCGCGCCGGCTTCGTCGCGGAGGCGCCGCTCATCGATCTCGGCCATCGCCCGGTCGCGTCGTTCTTTGAGGTGGCCGGTGGCGCGGTCGAGTGCGGTGCGCATGCCGTCGTCGGCGAGCGCCTGGCGGACGCGTGTCGCGTACGGAGCGCCTACGTCAACCGCCATCGCTCTCGGATCTCCTGTTCAGCAGGTCGGCGATATGCACGGCCCGGCAGCTGTGGCCCTCGTGTTCGAGGATCCCGTTGAGATGGGTCATGCAGCTGACGTCGTTCATCACGACGAGCTCGGCCCCGCTCGCCACCAAGTTGTGAGCCTTGCGCCGGCCCATCGCCGTGCTGATCTCGGCGTTCTTGAGTGCGAAGAGCCCACCGAAGCCGCAACACTCGTCGGCGCCTTGGAGGTCCACGATCTCGGCGTCGCGCATCGCGGCGAGCAGCCGACGAGGCTGTGTGTCGATCCTTAGCTCGCGAAGCAGGTGACAACAGGGGTGATAGGCGATCTTTCCGCTGAACTCGGCACCGGTGTCCAAGACCCCGAGGAAGTCGACCAGGTACTGTGTGAGCTCGTACGTCACCTCGCCGAGCTGGATGGCCCTCCAGTGATAACCTTCGTCTGTCGCCTCGAAGAGTATCGGGTACTGCAGCTTGACCATGGCGACACAGCTTCCACTGGGCGCGACGATCGCGTCGATGCTTCCTTCGTCGACCAGTGGCCAGAAGACGTCGACAAAGTGGCGCGCCATGACCTGGGCGTCCTTTCGATATCCGGCATTGTAGGCCGGCTGGCCGCAGCAGGTCTGCTTCTCGGGAAAGATGACGTCGACGCCGTGGCGCTCGAGCAGTTCGGCGGCGGCGGTGCCGACGCCGGGCTGGAGCGTGTCGACCATGCACGTGACAAAGAGGGCCACGCGCGGGCGGGTCGTCGAGTTGTCTGTCATAGGCGAGTAAGATGGGATCCCTGGCCGTTCGGCGCGAGGCCGGTGGCGGGTGGGCGGCCGGCGCGGCCCGGAATTGATCGAGCTACGAGCGGGCCGCATCTTTATGGGAGTCCAAACACAGATCGGTCCGAGTAATTGGTGGGTGAGCCGTGAAGACGATAGCTCGCGGCACTCTCAAGCGAAGAATCGAGGAGCTGCTGGCCCTCGCCGATGTCGAGATCGACGGGAGCCGGCCGTGGGACATGCAGGTCCACGACGAGCGGCTGTACGCCAGAGTGATGGCGCAGGGCACGCTGGGCCTGGGCGAGTCTTACATGGACGGTTGGTGGGACGTCGAGGAGCTCGACGAGTTCTTCTACCGCGTCCTGCGGGCGAAGCTGGAAGATAGGATCCGGCCGCTGGCCGACGGTGTGAGGGCTCTTCGGGCGAGGGCGATCAACCTGCAGAGATCGTCGCGCGCCTTCGAGATCGGGCGGCGTCACTACGACATCGGCAACGACCTGTACCAGTGCATGCTCGATCGGCGGCTGAACTACAGTTGCGGCTACTGGAAGGACGTGAGCTCGCTGGACGAGGCGCAAGAGGCGAAGCTCGATCTGGTCTGTCGCAAGCTGGGGTTGCGGCCGGGCATGCGGGTGCTGGACATCGGCTGTGGCTGGGGCGGGGCGGTGCAGTACGCAGCGGAGCGCTACGGTGTGGAGGCCGTCGGGATCACCGTATCGGAAGAGCAGGTCAGGTTTGCGCGCGAGGTGTGTGAAGGGCTTCCCGTGGAGATCCGCCTGCAGGACTACCGAGAGCTGAACGAAGATTTCGACCGTATCTTCTCGATCGGGATGTTCGAGCACGTCGGGTGCAAGAACTACGGGACCTTCATGCGAATTGTACGGCGGTGCTTGAGGAGCGACGGGCTGTTTCTGTTGCACACGATAGGTGGCAATCGCTCGGTGAATACGACCGACCCCTGGATGGCGCGGTACATCTTTCCCAGGTCGATGCTGCCGTCCGCGAGGCGAGCGACCGAGGCGTGCGAAGGCGTCTTTATCATAGAGGACTGGCACAACTTCGGGACCGACTACGATAAGACCTTGATGGAGTGGTACCGCAACTTCGAGCGGGGCTGGGATGCGTTGAAAGCGAGGTACGGTGAGCGGTTCCACCGCATGTGGAAGTACTATTTGCTGTCGTGCGCCGCTTCCTTTCGAGCTCGCAAGATACAGTTGTGGCAGCTTGTCCTGTCGCCGGAGGGTGTTTCCGGCGGTTACGTGGCTCCGCGCTGAGGAGAAGCGATGCTCGAGATAGTGATTGTCGGTGCGGGCGTCGCCGGGTTTTCCGCCGCGCTGGCGCTCTGGGATCGCGGCGCCGCGGTCACATTGGTCGAAGAAAGCCGACCGGGGGCTGCGGCGACGGGCGCGTCGGCGGGCATGGTGGTGGCGCAGTACGAGGCCGGCGGCCCGGACGAGAAGTTCCGTCTTTGCGTGGAGAGCCGAGCGCTCTACCCTGAGTTCGCTGCGCGGATAGAAGAGCTATCGGGGCAGCAGCTGGACGTGCGCTGGGACGGGATGCTGGTCGCGAACCTGTCGGACGAGGAGCACGCGGAGGCGGAGGAGACGGTGCGCTGGCAGCGAGAGGCGGGCCTGGAGGCGGAGGTGCTCGATCCCGCTGCGGCCGCCGAGCTTCAGCCTGGGGTGACGGCCGATGTCGTATCGTACCTGTGGTTTCCGCAGGAGGGGCAGCTGGACAGCCAGCGACTGGGTACGGCACTGACCGCCGCCATCGCGGGGACCG
>CP070812.1:2203747-2268833 GCA_020344015.1 Gemmatimonadota bacterium | reverse complement strand
CTCAGCCTGAGGCTAGCTGTCCTCTTTGAGCTTTCGGACCGATTCCCTGAGATCGTCCACTTCCGCCCGCAACGTTGCCACCAGCTCCGCGACGAAGCCAAACCCGAACAGCGACACACCCAAAACCGCCAGCAGTATCACCAAGTTCAGCAGCGGTCGGAACCCCTGCCCCATCAGGCGCATCACAACGGCCACCACCCCCACCAGCACTCCCAACCCCACCAGCGCCAGCCCGGTAAAGCCGAACAGCAGCATCGGCTTGCGGCTGAAAAGAAGCAGGAACCAGACCGCCAACAGGTCGAGGAACCCTATGAATATGCGCCGGCGTCCGCTGTACTTCGTCTTGCCTCTCTTGCGTGGATGCAGTGTCACATCGATCTCACCGACGCGATAGCCACGGGCGTGGGCGAGGACGACGAAAAAGCGGTGCCAGTCATGCCGGAGGTGGATCTCATCCAGGACAGTCTTGCGGAAGATCTTTATCGAGTTCAGGTCCCGTACCGGAACCCGGAACAGTCTGCGGGACAACCAGTTGTAGATGCCGGAGACCAGGCGCTTCTCGTACTTGCCGACCTTGCGTCCGCAAACGATGTCGTAGTCGTTCTCGACCTCGGCCAGTAGCCGTGGAATCTCTCCCGGCAGATGCTGCAGGTCGGCGTCGAACAACACTATCCACTCCGTGTCCGCCGCCCGCACTCCCGTGACCAGCGCCTCCGTCTTGCCAAGGTTGATCTTGTGCCGCTCTAGCCTAAACCGCCGCAGGCGTTCGCCTTCGCGCCGCGCGACCTCCAGCGAGTCATCGCTCGATCCATCATCTACGAAGATGACCTCGCCGTCCAGGCCGTGCTCGCGGAATGTCGCCCCCAGCTGCTCGAACAGCTCCGGAATGTTCTCGCTTTCGTTCAGCGCCGGAATGACGACGGAGAAATTGTTACGGAGAGCAGGGGCCACCTGCAGATGCTGCGGCTTCGATTCGCGAGTGCCCGCCGCCTGAGTCATACGCGCTTGCGCATGCGGGCGGAGAGGATGCCCAGCTGATCGCGATACTTGGCAACCGTGCGACGCGCTATGTTGATCCCCTCTCGCTTCAGTATGTCGACGATAGTCTGATCCGTCAACGGCTTCTTCGTGTCCTCCTCGCCCACCAACTTCTGGATCCGCGCCTTGATGCCGCGGGCCGAGACGTCCTCACCCGAATCGGTGGACAGCCCGCTCGAGAAGAAGAACTTGAGTGGGAACACGCCGCGTGGAGTCTGGACGTACTTCTGGTTCGTTACACGCGAGACCGTCGACTCGTGCATATTGATGACTTCTGCGACTTCTCTGAGGGTCAGCGGCTTCAGGTGCTCGATCCCTTCCTCGAAGAAATCGCGTTGCCGGTCGACGATGAAGTTCATCACCTTCAGCATAGTCTGCCGCCGCTGTTCGATCGCCTGCAGCATCCAGTTGGCGTTGTTCAATTTGTTAGAGATGAACTCTTTGTTCTCGCCCTTGAACTTCGCCTTGTCCCTGGCGACCTCGCGGTAAGAGCGCGACAGCCTTAGGCGCGGGAGCGCGGTGTCGTTATGGAAGACGATGTAGTCGCTGTCGACTTTCTCGACGACCAGATCGGCTATGATGTAGTTACCCTCGCCGACCGAATACTGCAGGCCCGGCTTGGGATCGAGCTTGGCGATCTCATCCGCCGCCGCTTGCACTTCCTGTGGCGAGACACCCAGTTCCTTGGATATCTCGGCCCAGCGGTGGTTGACGAGGCGGTCGAAGTGCTTGTCGACGATGTCGTAGACAAGCGTATTGCCCATGTCGTGGTCTCCCAGCTGCAGGAGCAGGCATTCCCGCAGGTCGCGGGCACCTATTCCGGCCGGATCAAGACTCTGGATGATACTCAGAACGGCTTCCGCTTCTTCGATCGTAAGCGCCACTTCGTTATCGAACCCGGCGACCTTGGCATCATCGCTCTGCAGAAAAGCGTTCAGCGATTCGACGATCGCTTCCAGCTCACAAGTGAGGAAGCCAGTGTCATCGATGTTACCGATGATCTCCTCGGCAATAATGATCTGACGCGGATCGAGACGGAGCAGCGCAATCTGGTCGCGCAGGTGGTCGTAGAGGTCACGAGTAGCGACAGCGGTCGGTTCGTAGTACTCCCTTTCCTCGTACTCCTCTCGTCTACCACCGGTCTCGAATCCATCGAGCAGAATGTCCTCCCAGTCGACCTCGTTCTCATCCTCCTTCGTCTCGTCCTCCTGGTCCCCCTCCACCCCATCTTCGGTCGGCTCGACCAGCTCGAGGAACGGGTTGGCGACGAGCTCCTGTTTTAGGTGCTGCTGCAGGTCGAGCAGGGGCATATAGAGGAGATCCATCGCCTGATAGAGGCGAGGGTTGATCCTCAGCTCTTGCCCCAGTCTAACGCTCTGCTGCAGACCGACTTTCATCGTCCTCCCTTTCCCTAGAGGCGAAAGTCCTCACCCAAATATAACTTGCGAGCCTGGGGATCGTTAACCAGCACGTCAGAGGTGCCCTCGATATGAATTCGGCCGTCGAACATGATGTAGGCACGGTCGGTTATCGAGAGGGTCTCGCGGACGTTGTGATCTGTGATCAGCACACCCAGGCCCCGCCGCTTCAGGTCGGCTACGATCCTCTGAATATCGTCCACGGCGATCGGGTCTACACCGGCGAACGGCTCATCCAGCAGCATGAACTTCGGGTCGGTGACCAGAGCTCTCGTGATCTCGAGCCGTCTCCGCTCGCCACCGGAGAGCGAGTACGCCTTGTTCTTTCGCAGGTGCTTGATCGACAGTTCGTCGAGCAGATTGTCGAGGCGTTCGCGGCGCTCTTCATCGGACAGCGGCAACGTCTCAAGGATTGCGATGATGTTCTGTTCGACCGTCAGCTTCCGGAACACCGAGGGCTCCTGTGACAGGTAACCGATCCCGCGACGCGCCCGTTTGTACATTGGCACGTTTGCCAATGGCTGTTCATCGATGTACACCTCACCTGCATCCGGCGCCACAAGCCCGACGATCATGTAGAAGGTCGTCGTCTTACCGGCTCCGTTTGGGCCTAGCAGGCCGACGATCTCACCCTGGCGAAGCTCGAGATCGACGTCGTCGACGACGCGTCGCCTCTTATAGATCTTCACTAACCCTTTGCTGCTCAGCCGGCTGCCATCGGCCACAGGCGCCTCGGCCTTTTCCAGCCTGGCGGGAGTACGCAGTCTCTGCTCGATCTCGCGCTCGACCAACTCGCCGAATGCCGCACGATCTGACGTTATGCCTGTCCAGATTCCGGTAGCGAACGCCACTCCACCGTCACCATCGACTTGGAGCCAGCCGTCGGCGGCCAAGCGGCCGAGTACCTGTTCGCCTAGATACTTGTCTACCTCCTCTGAGGTCATCCGGCGGATCTCGAAGAGTCGGCGGTTCTCGGGAGTGCCCTCACGGGCGATCTGCCCGTAGCGCTTGACGTACGCGTCACGAAACGCTTCGATGAGCTGGCCGCGCGAGACCCGGCCCGACTCATCGGCGCCCAGCAGGATCTCGTTCACCGCGATTAGCAGCGGCGCTTCGTGCGCCGGTAGCGCTTCGACGTAGGAGCAAAACTTCTCGAGCCCCCCGTTCATCCTACTCCTCGCAAATTAGCCGCCTCTGCCGCCGTGGTGTCGGGAACCGAACGGAGCGTGTCTACGATTGCTGTGTCCGGCGGCACCTGAGTGCTGTCACCGTCGGTCGCCAAGGGTAACGGCTCCAAGTAGATGCCGGTGCTGGGTCCCACCACGCGAGCGTTTTGGACCTCGCCTTCCTCCAGCCAGAGCGTGACGATGCGCCCGATGACGTAGTTGACACCCGGGAGGGTCGCCACCTCCCCTTCCTCCGTCTCCTCGTAGATGTGATACAAGGCACGGGCTATAGCGCCCGAGGCCTCGAGGCGCGACAGCGCTACCTCACCCGCGCTGTCGCCCGGCTCCGCTGCCGCGAAATAGCCCGTGATCGTGTCACCCTCCAGCCAGTCCGTCCCCAACGGCTCGCCGCCCGGTAACACTCGGTCGACGGTGGCGGCCCGGGCACTCTCCACCGCGACAACTCGCTCCAGGCGACCGCCGGGGCGCTCGATATCGATGGAATCCCCCGTCAACACATAGTCCTGGGATATGCTCCGGGCCCACGGCTCACGGCCCGCAGAGTCCACTGCGCCGGTTCGTTCCGCCGCGCCGGCCGAGGCTACCGCCCGGCTGATCTCCCCACCGTCGATGAACATGCGCAACAGCGGCGCCGTGAGTGACAGTTCGCTGCCCCGTGCCGAGCCGTTCGGCCACGCCCTAATCTCCCGTACCTCGCTCTCCTCGAGGACGATGAGAATCGAGTCGCCCTCGAGCAGCGTCTCCTCGGCCTCGACGCTTGGATTCCCCAACAGCCAGAGCTCGTCGCTACCGAGGTCGAGGTCCATCGAGTCGCCGTAGGCGGTGAGGTCGCCGCGCACGGCCACCACGGTGCCCTGCCCGGCGATCGCCGAGTCGCCGTAGATGTGGATGCGGTCGGCGTCCACCTCGAACGGCGCCGCCTCTTCGGCCGCTGCCCGCTCGGCGTGATAGACCAGGTGCGGTCGTCCGGGTGCGAAGATTCGCTCGAACGGACGGTTCGCGTTGAGCGGGTAGTACTCGAGCACCGGCCCTGACAGCGTCGAGCCGCCCAGTGTATCGGTCAGCACTACGTCCCCTTCAGCGCGCACCCAATCCTCGTCCTGATAGTAGATCGCTCGCTCGGCTACCAGAGTACGTCCCTCGTCCTCGTACTCGATGTTCCAAAAGAGATACAGCACGCCACGCCGGTCGAAGAACACAGCGCTATCGGCGCGCAGCCACTTGCTGCCACAGGTGGCCTCGATGCCGCCCCATACATCGTTGCGCGTCTCGCCGTCCGGCAGGGTCGTCATCTGCGACCTTGCGCCTCTCATCGTCTCGACTTCGAGATTGCAGGACGCCTCCCGCTGTTGCGCCATGCCGGCCAGCGCAACAGCCGCACCGGCGAGTAGGCCGATAAGCGTGAGCTTGCCCATCTCACTGCTGGCGCGGCGGTTGCGAGCCCGGCCTCGTCAAGCGGGGCGAGTCCAGGTTGATCTGTTCCATCCGCGAATCGGACTCGAAGGCCGTGCCCTCGATGATCGTACCGTCCGCCTCGATCATCGTCGTATGTTCGTCACTCCAGATCCGGTCCTCGGGCTGCAAGTAATACAGCACCGAAGTCTCGAGTCGTCGGCCCTCGGCACGATTGACGACGACCACATCGTCCCTGGCGGTCATGTCGCCGCTGTCCCAGTCGTACGTGCCTTCCTGAGAAGTCAGGACCGACGTCTCTTCACCCTCCATGTTGTAGAAGGTGACCCTTAACACCCGTAGCTCGACTACGGGGCGACCCTCCAAGAAGAACGCTGTGTCGGCTTCGACGAGCGCGCGCCGTATCCCGTCGGCCGTCACGTAGTGCTCGAGGCCGAAGACAACCTGGTCCGCGTCGGGGTTGAGCTGGAGAATCTCTTCGGCCACCAGAGGTGGCTCTCCGCTCTCCCCACACGCCAGGACACACCCGGCCAGGCAAAGCGCTGCGATAGCTCGGGCAAACATCCTCAAACCACTCGTGCCCGCATCAGGTCGTGCAAGTGCACGATTCCCGTCAGCCGGTTCTCCTCGTCCCGAACCGGTAACGCCATGATGCCGTACTTCTCCATGTGGTAGAACGCCTCGGCCGCCAGAGTGTCGGCCGTCACCGTCTTCGGCTCGGCGTTCATCGCCTCCCACACTTCCCTATGGAAGAACTCCTCTTTGTTGTCGATGAAACGAGTCAGGTCGCCCGCCGTTATCACCCCGACGATTCGGCGATCGCTGTCGACGATCGGCACCGTGCCCCTCTTGAAGGCGATCTCCAGCATCGCCTCTCTCAAAGTGGCGTCCTGCGGCAGCGCCGGGACCTTATCGGGATCGGTCAGCATCACGTCGGACACGCGCAGCAACCTGCGCCCCAGGGCGCCGCCCGGGTGCAGCTTGGCGAAGTCGTCCTGGGTGAACCCTTTCTCGATCAACACGGCCACTGCCAGCGCGTCGCCCATAGCCAGCGCCGCGGTCGTGCTTGCAGTTGGTGCCAAGTCGTGCGGGCAGGCCTCCTCCGCGACGCTCACATCGAGGGCCACATCCGACTCGTGGGCCAGCGTCGAGCTCGTTCCACCGGTAAACGCGATTACCGCCACGCCCAAGCGCTTGACCATGCGCAGCAATTCGTAGAGCTCGTCCGACTCCCCGCTCTTCGAGATCACGATCAACAGGTCGTCGCGCAGCACCATGCCCAGATCGCCGTGCATACTCTCGACGGGGTGCATGAAGAACGCCGGCGTGCCGGTAGAGGTGAGCGTCGCCGCCACCTTACGGGCGATGATCCCCGACTTCCCCACTCCGGACACGATGGCGCGTCCCTTTAGCGCGGCGAGTAGCTCGACGGCGCGCACGAAGCTCTCATCGATGCGGTCCTCGAGCTGCAGAACCGCCTGCCCCTCCAGATGGAGGACGCGGCGCGCCGCATTGACCAGCTCACTCCGGTTCACGGCCCGCCCCCTTCGTCGCCTCTGGGTCCCGCTTCGCCAGATAGATGTTCACGACAGTCGTCCAATCGCCCCGCGCCTTCAGCAAGGCCTCCGCAAACTCCCGCACCGCGCCTGCGCCGCCGGCACGGCGCGTCTGCCAACGTGCCAGTGCTTTCACCTCCGGTACCGCGTTCGCTACAGCGACCGGCAGGCCGACGCGACGCAGCACCGGGATGTCGGCGAGGTCATCGGATACGAAGGCCACCTCACTCCAATCGATTTTCCTGCGCAGCAGGATGCCGCTGACGATGGGCAGCTTCTCGGCTGCCGGGTCCTGGTGCACCTCCTCGATCGCCAGTTCCCGCGCCCGTAACTCGACGACCTTCGATCGCCGGCCGGTGACGATCGCGACTTCGATTCCCGCCTCCTGCATCAGCAGCACACCGAGCCCGTCGGTGATCTCGAATCGCTTCATCTCGACGGCTTCGCCGGCCTTAGTCGCCCCGTAGTAGACACCACCGTCGGTCATCACGCCGTCCACATCGAGGACGACTAGTTTCACGGCACGCGCGGTATCCGCCGGGATCGCAGGCCGCTCAAGCATCTGTGCCGCTCTCTCCAGCGCCCAAGGCTTCGCGAACCGCCAGGACCCGGGCCACCAGGTCTTCCAGCTCGTCCAGCCTCAACATGCTCGCCGCATCTGACAGAGCCGACGCGGGCTCCGGATGCACCTCGACGAAAAGGGCGTCGGCGCCCGCCGCGGCCGCAGCCGCCGCCAGCGCCTTGATGTACCTCGGCTCACCGCCGCTCTTCGTCCCTGCGCCGGCGGGCAGTTGCACCGAGTGGCTCGCATCGAAGACGGCCGGACATCCGCACGCCTCTTTCATCAGAGCGAACGACCGCATGTCGACCACCAGGTTGTGGTAGCCGAACGCCGTGCCGCGCTCGGTGACCGCGATGGCCTGGGCACCGGCGTGACGTGCCTTCTCCACTTGATTCGCCATATCCTGCGGCGCCATCCACTGACCCTTCTTCAGGTTCAGCGGTCGGCCCACCGCAGCCGCAGCGACGACCAGGTCGGTCTGCCGACAGAGGAAGGCCGGTATCTGCAGCACATCAACCACCTCGGCTACCGGAACAGCCTGTTCCGGGAGATGCACATCGGTCGTGACGGGGAGTCCGACGCCGGACTTTATCTTGGCGAGCTGGCGCAGTCCCTCATCCAGTCCCGGACCGCGGGGCGAACCGACGCTACTGCGGTTGGCCTTGTCGAAGGAGGCCTTGAAGATCACGGGCACGCCCAGCCGCTCGCCGACGCGCGCCACCTCCTCGGCGACGGCCAGATTGGTGCTCTCGTCCTCGAGCACACAAGGGCCAGCGATGAGGAAGAAGCCGCCATGCGGCTGGAAAAGCGCCCGAAAATCTGCCATGCGACTTTGCTCCACTCACTCCCCTACCCCGACGGCCTCCAGCTCGCCCGCGCCGCGTTCGCCGCGGCGGCGCACCGCCGCCTCGACGAACGAAGCGAATAGCGGGTGCGGGTGCGCGGGTCGGGACTTCAGCTCCGGGTGGAACTGCGTTGCTATGTACCACGGGTGACCGGTCAACTCGATGATCTCAACCAGCATGCCATCGGGTGACAAGCCGCTCATCCGCAGTCCTTGCGCTTTCAGGATCTCGCGATACTCGTTGTTCACTTCGTAACGATGGCGATGCCGTTCGCTAATCTCCGACGTACCGTAGACCTTCTTGGCGAGCGAACCGTCCGCCAACTGACAGGGGTAGGCACCCAATCGCATGGTCCCACCCATGTCGGTGACCTTGCGCTGGGAATCCATGAGCGAGACGACAGGATCATCGCACTCTGGCGCGAACTCGCGCGAATGCGAACCTTCCAGATTGCACACGTTGCGGGCAAACTCGATGATCGCCGATTGTAGTCCCAGACAGATACCAAAGAACGGCAGCCCGTTCTCGCGCGCCCACTGAACGACCCGCACCATTCCTTCTACACCTCGTACACCGAAGCCGCCGGGCACGAGCAACGCATCGTAGTCGGCCAGTCGGGTAGCATCCTCAGGACCGTTGATATCTTCGGACGACAGCCAATCGGTCTTTACACGCACGTCGTTCGCTATGCCGCCGTGAATCAGCGCCTGCTGGATCGACTTGTACGAGTCGACCAGGTCGGTATACTTGCCGACGACCGCGACCTGGACATCGCCGCGTTGCGGCCGCTTCACACGCTCCACCAGGGCACGCCAAGCGGTGAGGTCCGGCTCCCGAACATCCAGGCCGAGCTTGTCGACCACCAGTTGGTCGAGGTTCTGAGCGTGAAAGACCAGCGGCACCTCGTAGATCGTATCGACGTCACACGCCTCGATGACCGCCTCGCTCTTCACGTTACAGAACAACGCGATCTTGCGCCTCAGGTCCTCGCCCAACTCGTGCTCCGCCCGGCAAATCAGGACGTCCGGCATGATCCCGATCTCCATCAGCTCGCGAACGGAGTGCTGTGTCGGCTTCGTCTTCAGTTCTCCCGCTGCGGCCATGAACGGGACGAGCGTGAGGTGCATGAACAGCGTGTTCTCACGGCCAGCGTCACTTCTTAGCTGCCTGATGGCCTCGAGGAACGGGAGGGATTCGATGTCACCAACGGTCCCGCCGATCTCCGTGATTACCACGTCGTAGTTGGGGGTCAGGCGGCGGACGGCCGACTTGATCTCGTCGGTGATGTGCGGGATGACCTGGACGGTAGAACCGAGATACTCGCCGCGCCGCTCCTTCGTGATGACGTCCTGGTAGATCCGGCCTGTCGTTACGTTGTTTGCCTGGGAGAGCGACTCTTCGATGAACCGCTCGTAGTGCCCAAGGTCGAGGTCGGTCTCGGCACCGTCATCGGTGACGTATACTTCGCCGTGCTGGAACGGTGACAGCGTGCCCGGATCGACGTTGATGTAGGGGTCGAATTTCTGAATCGTGACCTTCAGCCCCCGCTCGACCAACAGTCGACCGAGCGACGCGGCGGCGATCCCCTTCCCCAGCGAGGAGACGACGCCGCCGGTCACAAAGATCATCTTGGCAGGCCCAGACCTCTCGCTCATGTGGTTTCTTCCCTCCCTCCGAGGATCTCCTCGGCTCGCGCCAGATCAGCTTCCGTGTCTACTCCAGGGTCAATGCCTCCCACAATGCCCACCCCGATCCGCAGGCCCGCCGACAGCCAGCGCAGCTGCTCGAGCCCTTCCCTCTTCTCCAAAGGGTGCGGGGGAAGCGTGGTCGCGCGTCGCAGCGCCGCTCGGGTGAAGCCGTAAATCCCGACATGGCGCAGCGGCACCGCCCGCTCAGCGGATCCCAGAGGGGCGCTACCGGTTCGATCGTGCGGGATCGGCGCACGACTGAAGTAGAGCGCGCCACCCTCGTCGTCCAGGACGACCTTCACGGCTGACGGGTCCTCCCACTCCTCGCTACTCGAGATCGGGGCCGCCACCGTCCCCACGTCCCAACCCGTCTTCACGAGCTCGATCGCCGCCTCGGCTGCACCGGCCGGCAGAAACGGCTCGTCGCCCTGAAGGTTGACGATCCAACCGAAGTCCCGGAATTCCGCCAGCTCCGCGACCTCCGCCACCCGGTCGGTGCCCGACGCGTGGTCGGTGCGGGTGAGGACCGCTCGGCCCCCAAACCCCTCGACGGTGCTGACGATCTCCGGGTCGTCAGCGGCGACGATGAGCCGATCCAGCAAATCGATGGCGGTCATGCGTCGCCAGACCCATTCGATCAGCGGGCGCCCCGCAATTGGGATCAGCGGCTTCCGAGGCAGTCTCGACGAGGCGAGGCGGGCGGGGATCACTCCCAAAACACCGCCGCCGTCGGTCGCTGCCGACTGATTCACACGCGAAGAAGGGGCGCCGCTAAGCAATTTTCACGCCAACAATACTAACAACCCACTAAACGGTTGTCAAAATTGGCTATTAGAGGCCAGAGGAGGGTCAGCGGAGGCGGTCGATACCGATGGCAAAGACCGTCTTGAAGTCGTCACTCGGTGCTGTGTACACCGCGGCAGCCAGCGGCCCCAACGAGATCCCTGCCCCCAGATTGTGAACCGTGGACGGGCGCTCGGCCCCTTCGACCCAGGCGTTCCCTGCTGCGTACTGCAGCCACGGCACCAGCTCCCAGCGCGCCCCGACCCGGCGGTCCAGAGGCACCCTCAGGGTGGCCGCCGCCCACCACATGTTGTCTCCCTGTCTCTCGACGGGCCTGAGGCTGGGCAGCGTGCCCCAACCGCCGAGCGCCCGCCAGCGCTGAGCCGGCGCGCCCGAGGAGGTTGGGACCTGACCGCGCCCCTCGAGAACGAGCGCGCTGCGGCCCCAAGTCGACACCTCGGCCAGCAGGGCCGCGCCGAAGACCGTAAACGAGAGATCACCCGCCACATCGGCGTCTGCGTGCTCGATGCTCAGCTCGACGTCGAGCGGTGCTGGGGACCGTTCCAGAAATTCGGCGACGCTCACCAGGCCCAGGCTGACCGCGTCGCCTTCGCTGACCGGCGTGTTCTCCTGGAATCCGCCCCGCACCTCGAAGATCGAGAATACATCCCGCTTCTCCAGCGAGCGCGCACGCTCCCAAGCGACCACGATATCGTTCGTCCACAGGACCCGCGAGCCGAAGCTCAGCCGAAGATCGCCCTCGACGAACCGTGCGTCGTAATAGTTACGCGTATCCACACCGCCGATCACTGCATAAAGCGAGTTCTCGACGCCGCCGTTGATCCAATCGTCGTTCGAGCGGACCGTCCACCCCCCGCTTAGCACGACGCCGTGACGTCCGAACCGCCAGGCCAGCTCCAGGTCGCCGTCAAACTGCCCGCGAACCGTTCGATAGCGCACCCGCCCCCGCGCATCGGGCATCCACAGCGCCGGCCCTCGCTCTAGATCCAGACCCCACGCTAAGGTCACCGCGTTGACCCTGTCGTACTCCGGCAGCAGGAAGCCATACAGACCCGGCAAGTGCAGCCGCGCCCGCCCGCCCGGTGCCGTAACCACATAGGTCCCCGCCTCAACCTCTTCGACGCCGTAAAGGTAACGAGAAGCGTCGATCGGCTCCGAAGCCAGCTCCGCCAGCGATGATCCGTAGAATCCACCGCCCAGAACGGCCACCCTCCCGTCTATCCGACCACCGGGTCGGGCGAAGATGTCGCTCTGCACCCCCACAACGTCGCCCGCGATCCGTCCCTCCAACCGCAGCGTCGCCCTCATGACGATCACGTCCGACCCGATCACCTCATCCGCTGCCAGCACCGTGTCCCGCGTCAGCACCCGGTAGCTTCCTCGGGCCAGCACACCTCTCAGCGCCTCATCGGCCCGCGGTTCGCCCTTCGTGCCGCGCCGGAACTCGACGGTCTGTGCACCCGCCTCCCGGGCGGCGCTCAGACTCAGCGCCAGCACGCAGCCGGCGGCCAGAACTCGGATCAGGTAGCTGACGTTATCTATCACTCGCATCATGAGTTAGCACGCTGTTTCTATGACGGTTTCTATGCGCGTGGGTGGTAACGCCGGTGCACCTCGCTCAAATAGCTCCGCTCCAGATGCGTATAGATCTGGGTAGTCGAAATGTCGGCGTGACCCAACATCTCCTGGACCGCCGCTATGTCGGCGCCCCCCTGCAGCAGATGCGTAGCGAATGTATGACGCAAAGTGTGCGGCGTCACGCGCGTCTGGATGCCGGTGCTCAGAACCCGGCGTTTGACGATATCCCAAGCACCCTTGCGGGTGAGGGGGCGGCCCCTGCGACCGATGAAGAGAGTCCCGACCTTGGCACGGCCCGCCGCCCGGGCCAGCGCCGGGCGCGACTCGCGCAGATAGACGATCAACGCCTCTAGCGCGGCCCCACCGAACGGGATGATTCGCTCCTTCGAACCTTTCCCCCGCACCTTGACCAGACGTTCCTCGAAGTCGACGTCACGAACCTGCAGCGTTACGAGTTCCGAGATACGCACTCCGGTGGCGTACATGAACTCAAGGATCGCCCAATCGCGGAGGCGCAGGGGATCGTCGGCCTCGGGGACTTCCAGCAGGCGATCGATCTCAGCCTGGCTTAGCACGGTGGGCAGTGCACGGCCGACCTTCGGTCCATCCAGTAGCTCGCAAGGATCCGAGTCGATGACGTCCAGGGTTTGCAGGAAGCCGAAGTAGCTCCGCAGCGCCGAGATCTTGCGGCCGATCGTCCTCGCTGTTAGTCCCCTGCTCTTCAGCCCGTATACGAACTCGCGCAAGTCGGCGACCTCCACATCGCGCGGCGAGTCGAACTCGCGACCCTTCAGGAACTCGATGAACTGGGTCAGGTCGGACGTGTAGGCCGCGACCGTGGCGCCGGACAAACCTCGGTCTATCTGGACGTATTCCTCGAACAACTCGAGATAGAACTCCCGGGTCGCTGCTTCGGTCATCGCTCGCCTCCGTCGCCAGCCATCGGCTCGGCCGGATGGTGACGGGTCTTCCACCAGAGGACGATCAGTATGACCCCAAGAGCGCCGGCTACAGCGAGCAGCGTCGCGTTCACGCCTCTAAGCGCCTCGAGGATCGTCTGCCAGTTGCGCCCGAAGGCGGCGCCGAGGTAGACCAAAACGCCATACCAGATGGCCGACGCGGCTGCAATCGGCACAACCGTCCGCCTGAACTTGAGGTGCGTAATCCCCGCGAACACGGGTACGAGGGACCGAAAAGCGGGCAAGAAGCGACTGGCGAAGATGATCTTGCTGCCGTGGGCATTGTAAAGCGCGGCGATCTTCTCTAGCTGCCGCGGCCGCAGAATCCAGCGCCCCGCTCTCGTCCCCATCACGTCGCGCCCCCAGCGCCGGGCCAGCCCGTAGCTCAGCAGTGCGCCGCCGGTGTTCATCGTCCAGGTCACCAGGAACACGCCCGTCCCGGTCACCTGACCCTGGGCCGTCAGGAAAGCACCGAAGGCTACAAACGTGTCCGCCGGCAGGGGCGGAAAGAAGTTCTCGATGACCACACCAACCGCGAGCACCAGGTAGACCCAGTGCGGCGCGATGCCGGCAAGCTGCTCCAATACCTGCTCAATGGTGCCCTGGCCGATCAGCCAGTCGGGGGGTCGGACGAGACCCAAGGAGAAGAGGCCCACTCGGCGTCACCTCAGGGGAGCTCGGGGCTCCGCATCCGGTCGATCAGCGCCACTGCCCACGCCCCGATACCCTCGGAACGACCCAGGGCACCCAGCCCCTCCGCTGTGGTCGCCTTTATCGATACGAAGCCGGGGCCGATCCTCAGAGCGGAGGCCAGACTCTCACGCATCGCCTCCACGTTCGCGGCCAGTCGCGGGCCCTCCGCCACCACCGCGACATCCAGGTTGACCGCCTGGTAGTTCTCGTCCTCGAGCAGGCGCCGGACCGTCGTCAGCATCTCCATGGACGAGGCGTCGCGCCAGCGCTCCTCTGTGTCTGGGAAATGCGTCCCGATGTCGCCCAGGCCGGCAGCGCCCAGCAGCGCGTCGATCACCGCGTGGGTCACGACGTCGGCATCGCTATGGCCCTCGAGCCCCATGGCGCCCTCGAACTCGACCCCAGCCAGTATCAGCCGCCGCCCCTCGGCGAAACGGTGTACGTCGAACCCGATCCCCACTCGCATGGTCTATCGTCCCCTCAGGTGCTCCTAGCTGGGTTGAACAGCATTCTGCAGGGTAAATAAGCGGACTTCATACGCCGAACAAGGCTGGGCGCACCCGCTCCAAGTCCAGCGCCCGACGGCAACATAGAAACAGGGCAGCCGAAGCTGCCCTCTATCATTCCGCTCAGGGCTCTCCTACCTCCCCAAACCCCCGAATCCCCGATTCCCTACTCCTCCCACCGCTTGATGGCCAGGCAGACGTTGTGGCCGCCGAAGCCGAAGGAGTTGGTCAGCGCGAGTCGAATCGGCCGCTCCAGCGGCTCGTTCGGCGCGTAATTCAAGTCGCAGCCGGGGTCGGGCTCGCTGTAGTTTATGGTCGGCGGGACCTTGCCCCCCTTGAGCGCCAGGGCAGTGATCACGCCCTCGACACCGCCCGCCGCGCCGAGCGTGTGCCCGGTCATCGACTTGGTCGAGCTGACGACCATGTCGTAGGCATGGTCGCCGAACACCTTCTTGATCGCCTGGGTCTCGCTCAGGTCGTTGAGCGGCGTCGACGTCCCGTGCGCGTTGATGTAGTCGACCTCACCCGGCGAGACGCCCGCATCCTCGAGGGCGAGGACCATGGCCCGTTGCGCACCTTCGCCCTCCGGAGCCGGTGCGGTCATGTGGTGGGCGTCGGAGGTGAGGCCGTAGCCAACCAGTTCCGCGATAATCGGCGCACCCCGTGCCTTGGCGAGCTCCAGCTCCTCCAGCACCACCATCCCGCCACCCTCACCGAGCACGAAGCCGTCGCGCGTCGCGTCGAACGGCCTGCTGGCGGTCTCGGGGCTGTCGTTGCGGAAAGACAGCGCTTTCATCGAAGCGAAGCCTGCCATGGTCAGCGCAGTAACCGACGACTCGGTGCCACCGCTGACGAACATATCCGCGACACCTTGCTGGATCAGTTTGAAGGCGTTGCCGATCGCGTGGGCGCTCGACGCGCAGGCCGACTGCGTGCTGTAGTTCGGCCCTTTGGCGCCATACTTCATCGAGATAAGTCCCGGCGCCATGTCGCCGATGAACATGGGAACGAAGAACGGGGAGACCCGCTCAGGTCCCTTGGTCAGGTACACCTGATGCTGATTCTCGAGCGTGGTGATGCCACCGATCCCGCTGCCGGTGATGACACCGAATCTCTCGGGCGCGATGTCCGGGCCCGAATCGCCGAACCCGGCATTCTTCATCGCTTCAGCGGCGCCGACCAGGGCAAAATGAGTGAAGCGGTCCGCCCGTTTCACTTCCTTTCGATCCAGGTAGTCCATTGGATTGAAGTTCTTGACCTCGGCGGCGAAACGCACCGGCTCATTGGAGGGATCGAACGTCGTGATTGTGGCGCAGCCGCTCGCCCCGGACAGCAACGCGTCCCAGTTACTGGGGACGTCGTTGCCGACCGCCGTGATCAGGCCAGCACCGGTGATGACTACTCTGCGTTCCCCGGAAGGCATGGGGACAGCTAGGCCCCTTCCTTCTCCTCGAGGTACTTCATGGCGTCACCGACGGTCTCCATCTTCTCAGCGTCTTCGTCGGGGATCTCGATCCCGAATTCCTCCTCGAACGCCATGACCAGCTCCACGGTGTCGAGGGAATCGGCACCCAAGTCCTCCACGAAAGAGGCCTCAGCCGTGACCTTCGACGGCTCTACCCCAAGCTCGTTTACGATGATATCCCGAACGCGGGACTCGATGTCTGACATTGGTGTTCTCCTTTGCCTTTTCTCCCTGTGACGAACTGTACTGTGGGTGTTGGACCCCCAAACTACATGACCATGCCCCCGTCCACAACGATCACCTGGCCCGTGACATAGCCCGCTGCCGGGCCCGCCAGGAAGCGGACGACGGTGGCCACATCTTCCGGCTGACCCAGCGTTCCCATTGGTATCTGGGCCATCAGCATGTTTCTGGCCTTACCCGGCAGCCTGGCGGTCATCTGCGTGTCAATGAAGCCAGGCGCCACGGCGTTCACCCGAACGCCCCGGGGGGCCAGCTCCTTGGCCACAGCCTTGGTGAAGCCGATGACGCCCGCCTTGGCAGAAGCGTAATTGGCTTGACCCGCGTTGCCCATGACACCGACGACGCTGGCCAGGTTGACGATCGAGCCCGAACGGCGCTTGACCATCCCTTTGCTCACCGCCCGCGTCATGTTGAACGTGCCCCGTAGATTCACGTTCAACACCAGATCCCACTCCTCATCCTTCATCCTCAGGAGAAGGCTATCACGGGTCACGCCCGCGTTGTTGACCAGTACATCTATACCGCCCAGCTCAGTCTCGATGGTCGCGACCGTCGCTCGAACCTGCTCCACGTCGCAGACATCGCAGAGGAAGCCGACCCCGTCCGCTAGTTGCTTCTCCGCAGCCGTCTTTTCGGGTTCGTCCAGATCCAGAACGGCGACGCGAGCGCCGGCAGCGGCTAGCTGCTTGGCTGTCGCCAGCCCGATGCCGCGGAAGCCACCGGTGACAACCGCTATTTTGCCGTCAAGCTCCGCCATCAACTCTTACCTTCGCTGAACCGTTCGACGTCTTCCGGCTGCCCAATCTCGGCTCCGGCAAGCGACCGATCGATCCGGCGCAGCAGTCCCGTTAGCACCTTGCCAGGTCCCAGTTCGACGAACTCGCCGATCCCTTCCTGCGCCATCCGCTGTACGCCTTCGGTCCAGCGGACCGGAGCCGTCAACTGACTCACCAGGTTGCTCCGTGCCGTATCCGCGTCACTTACCGGCTCGGCCGTCACGTTCGAGACCACGGGGAACTCGGGGTCCTTGAACTCCACCGCCTCCAGCGCCTCGCGCAACCCCGCTTCTGCATCGGTCATCAACGGCGAGTGAAACGCACCGCTCACGGGAAGTGCCCGAACCATCTTGGCACCCGCCTCTTGGGCCAATGCGCCCGCACGCTCCACCGCCTCAACCTCGCCCGAAATCACTATCTGCTGGGGCGAGTTGTAGTTCGCGGCGACGACTACCTTGCCCTCACCGCTCACGCGCGCACACACTTCTTCGACAACCGCCGAGTCGAGCCCGACGACCGCCGACATCGTTCCTGCCCGCGAGGCAGCCATCAGCTCACCGCGCCGGCGCACCAGCCGCACCGCATCCTCGAAGCGCAGCGAACCCGCCGCGGTGTAGGCCGTGAACTCACCCAGCGAGTGGCCCGCGCCGAACCGAACGCGTCCCGCCAGATCGCTCTTCACGACCGTCCAGGCAGCGAAGCCGTGGACGAGGATCGCCGGCTGCGCGTTCTCCGTCTGCTTGAGCTCCTCCTCCGGGCCCTCCCAGCACAGCCTGGAGAGCGCGAACCCCAGCGTCTCGTCGGCCTGTCGGAAGATCTCCCGAGCCGCCGGATACACCTCGGCGAGCTCGAAGCCCATTCCGACGTGTTGGCTACCCTGCCCCGGAAACAAAGCGGCGAAGTCGCTCACCTGGCTTTTCCCCTCACCAGCGCAGCAGCGTGCCGGCCCAGGTGAGGCCCGCCCCGAAGGTGACCATCAGCACGAGCGAGCCGTCCTGTATCCGGCCCGCCTCACGAGCCTCGTAGAGCGCCACGGGAATCGTTGCCGACGACGTGTTTCCGTAGCGGTCCACGTTCACCCAGACGCGCTCCATGGGGAGGCCCGCGTACTTGGCGGTGGCCTCGATGATGCGAATGTTCGCTTGGTGGGGGACCAGTATGTCGATCTCGTCTTTTGCAACGCCCGCCTGTTCCAGCACCGCATCCACAGCCTCGCACATCGAGCGGACGGCGTTCTTGAATACCTCGCGCCCCGCCATCCTGAGGTGCCCGTCGCGCACGGCGAGCTCCGCGACATCGACGGGCACACTCGACGAACCGATCGGCCTCCGGTGAAGCAGCTCGGCCAGCGCACCATCCGAACGCATGTAGCTGGCGAGGATGCCGCGACCATCTTCTTCGGCACGCTGCACGACCGCGGCGCCGGCGGCGTCCGCGAAGAGCACGCAGGTCGCGCGGTCCGTCCAATCGGTGATGGCGCTCATCTTCTCGCTGGCAATGCAAAGCGCCGTCTCGATTTGACCCGAAGCGATCAAGCCGCGGGCGATGTTGAGGGCATACAGCCAGCCGCTGCAGGCCCCCCAGACATCGAACGCGACAGCGCCGCCCGTGGCCAGCCTCGCCTCGATGTCGCAAGCGGTCGCTGGAAGCAGCCGATCCGGTGTGGCTGTGGAAACGATGATCGCGTCGACAGCAGACGGTTCCAGGCGAGCTCGCTCGAGCGCGTCTTGTGCCGCCCTGTACCCCATCTCGACCACGCCGACGTCGTCATCGGCGATCCGCCGCTCCCTGATTCCCGTGCGCTCGACGATCCACTCATCGGTGGTATCGACCATGCCCTCGAGCTCGGCGTTGGTCATAACTCTGGCCGGTGTCCACATCCCGACCGAAACCAGTCGGACCGTGTCCGTCGGCACGCCTAGGCCCTCGCGCTCGCGAGACTGGACAGCTCGCGCCTCAAATGTTCGACCATTCCACTCTCCACCGATCTGGCTGCGACGCGCACAGCGTTGCGGATCGCTCGGGCCGGCGAGTCACCGTGACAAATGATCGTCACGCCGTTCGCGCCCAGCAGCGGTGCGCCGCCATGCTCCGCGTAATCGAGTACGCGACAGACGGCCAAAAGATCTACATAGTCCTCAGTCCCGGCCGCCGTCCGGCTCACCAGATGAGCCACTTGCTCGGCCACGGACTCGTATGATTTCAGGACCACGTTCCCAACGAAGCCATCGCATACCAGGACATCACAAACGCCTGTGACGAAGTAACGGCCCTCGACATTGCCGATGAAATTCAGGCCACTCCGCTCCAAAAGGCGATAAGCCTCGAGGGTCAACTCGTTTCCCTTGTCGGGCTCCGCACAGATGTTTAGCAGGCCGACTTTCGGGCCCTGCCGGCCCTCCACGTCCTGCATGTAGACGTGGCCAAGATGCGCAAACTCTTCCAGTTGCTCCGGCTTGCAGTCGACGTTCGCACCCGCATCCACCATGAGCGTCGGGCGCGCCGCCGTGGTCGGCAGCAGTGCACCGATCGCCGGCCGATCCATGCCCGGCATCGAACCGAGGATCAGGGTCGACGCGGCTACAATCGCACCTGTCGATCCCGCCGAGACGAACGCGTCCGCTTCCCCGCTCTCCTGCAGTTGCACGCCGCGAACGATTGAACTGTCCGGCTTGCGCCGCACCGACTCGACCGGCGCATCACCCATCCCGATAACCCCGCTCGCCGGGATGATGCGGAGGCGATCGCCCGGTATGCCCTGGCCCTCCAATTCCTCTTCGATAGCCCCCGGATCACCCACCAGGAGCAACTCGAAATCACTCTCCAGGTGTTGAAGCGCCTCTACCCCGCCGCGAACCGGTACAGCCGGCGAGTTGTCGCCTCCCATCGCATCGAGGGCAATCCGCATCTCTTGCCGACTAAACTGCTGGCAGTCGATACATAACGAGCACGCCACCCGGTCACACAGGCGGCGCGCCCCAAGCTCGAGTTCCCAGGCGCGGCCCGCGACGGGCGCTCAAGATCCGCCCGCCCGCGGGTGCTAGAACTCCGTCTCTACCTGAACGACTTCAGTATCTTTGTAGTAGCCGCACGTCGGGCAGACCCGGTGGGGCAGTTTGGGGTCCCCGCAGCGAGGGCACGCCTGAGCGGCCTTGGCCTTCGTCTTAAAGTGCGTGCGGCGCTTCCTCTTTCGCGCTTTGGAGGTTCGTCTCTTCGGTACCGCCATTGTCCCTTGACCTTCTATTCTCGAGTCTTGCTCCGCAGGTCCTGCAGCGGCCCCCACCGCGAATCGCTGCTCGCAGGCGGACAGCCGCAGTCCCCTTCATTCAGATTCGCTCCGCAGCGATCGCACAAGCCGGCACAGCTTTCCCGACACAAAGCGTACGAGGGAACGACCAGCATCATGCGCTCCGCCAACGGAACCCGCAGGTCCAACTCCTCCGATCTCGGATCGAAACCGTAGAGCTCCAGGTCCCCTTCATCCTCGGAGGTCGTGGCGTCAAACAGAACGGCAAAGCCTTCGCTGACGTCCAGCTCCAGATTCTCGAGGCACCTCCGGCAGGCCGATCGAACACGAGCGCTCATTTGCCCGCGCACCCAGACACCTCGGCTGGCTGACCCGTCGGCCCTCGCACGCACCACCAGCGGCGAGGCCAGTTCGAGGCCGCTCTCGCTCCACAACGGATCGTCGCTGGCGATCTCGCCGTCGACCTCCACCGGCGCCTCGTTCAAGCGCCGTAAGTCTATGATCAGCACAGCCCAATAGTTTATTGGCGGGCCCCAATCCTGTCAACGCGACAGGCCGAGGTCGGTGCGGCCAGCCTACCCCGCCCCCATCAGTCCCCTCTTGGAGAAGAAGAAAGCCAACTCCTGCTGGGCTGTCTCGTCCGAGTCGGACGCGTGGATGGCGTTGCGTTCTTTGTTTTCCGCGTAGAGCGCCCGGACCGTGCCGGCCTCGGCCTCTGCGGGATCCGTAGCCCCGATCACCTTTCTCAGGTGCGCTACCGCGTCCTCCCGCTCAAGCGCCAGCGCCAAGATGGGCCCGGACGTCATGAACCGCTTCAACGGCTCGTAGAAGGGGCGCTCCCTGTGCACTGCGTAGAACTCGGCGGCCCCGGCCTCATCCAGCCGCACGAACTTGGCCGCGCGTATCCCGAACCCTTCATCCTCCAGGTGCGCCAGGATCCGGCCGACCCTACGGCCTTCGACTGCGTCTGGTTTGATTATCGCAAGTGTAAGACCCATAAAGCGTTCACACTGAGTGTTCAAGTAATTTCACGAGGATGTCGGTGCGCGACAGGAAACCCACCTGCTTCCCTCCGCTGACTACCGGGAATTGTGCGACACTCTCGCTGAGCATGCTCCCCAGGACATCGGAGATCAGCTGGTCCTCCGACAGACACATCACTGTCCGCTGCATGACGTCCCGCACATCGATGTCCTCGACCGGGGCCTGCCCACCGTCGGGCAGCGGTGCAGCGCCGAGCACCTGCGGTAGGAAATGCTGGAGAATCTCCTGCTGCGTCACGAGGCCCAACACTTCGCCGTTATCGCTGACAACCGACACACCGCGGCGTCTGTGACGCACCATCACGCGTAGCGCCTCCGAAAGCGGCGTGTCCGGCGAGACCGTCTGGAAGTCACGGCTCATCAGATCGCGCACCATAAGTTCCGGGTGCACAACTAGATCGGCGCCGGCGATTACCGTCAAAAACTCCTCGACCGACTCCGCTCCGGCGAGCGCGTCGGCCACGGCAGGGTTGGCGAGCGTGGTACTCAACGCGGCGAGCGTCTTGAGATACGTCTTCGCCGCCCAACGTGGCGCAATGATAAGTATGAGAAACACGGCCTTCCTTGCGCTCGGCGGTGCGAACCTGAACGGCTTCGTGCTCGTGCCCACCGCTACCGCCAGCTCCTTGGCGGCGTCGCTTCGATAGTGCGCGAGGATTGCGCGGGCACCGATGGTCGGCTGTTCCGGGCGAGCGACCTCAGCTTCCACCTGCTCGTCGAGCGCCGTCCGGTCGATGATCAAGCCCGCCGCATCCAGACGATCGAGCAGCTGCGCCACGGCATCGGAATAGGTAGATGCCTTCAGCCCGACGATCACCCGATCGGGAAGCAGCAAGCGCGATAAAGCTGTGGGCTTAGCCATTCAGAACCCTTCCCACGAGATCCGGCATGTCTACCGGACGGGCGGCGACCTCAACCCCATTCTCCTTAAACGTAGCGATCTTCTCCTCCGCAGTACCAGAGGAGCCCGAGATGATCGCGCCCGCATGGCCCATGCGGCGTCCTGGCGGTGCGGTCTGACCGGCCACGAAGCCGACCACCGGCTTCGAGATCTTCTCCTTGATATGCCGGGCAGCGTTCTGTTCGTCAGTACCGCCGATCTCGCCGATCAGCACGATCGCCTCTGTGTCTGGGTCGCTCTCAAAGGCATCCAGACAGTCGATGAAGTTCGTCCCGATGACGGGATCGCCCCCGATGCCGATGCAGCTCGACTGTCCCATGCCGACGCGGGTAAGCGCCCACACTACCTCATAGGTCAGCGTCCCCGAGCGGCTGATCACCCCTACAGGCCCTTCCTCCACTATCTGGCCGGGAATGATTCCCAGTTTGGCCTTGCCCGGCGAGATCATCCCGGGGCAGTTGGGCCCGATGAGACGCGCACCGCTGTCCGCCACATAGCGCGTCGCCCTGAGCATGTCGAGGACCGGTATTCCCTCGGAAATACAGACGATCAGCTCGACACCCGAATCGGCCGCCTCACAGATGGCGCCGGCTGCGAACGCCGCCGGCACATAGATTACGCTCGCGTTCGCGCCTTCCTCGCGTACCGCCGCCTCGACGCTGTCGAATATCGGTACGGCGTCGGCGAACGTCTGGCCGCCCTTCCCCGGTGTCACGCCGGCCACCACCTTCGTCCCGTATTCCATCATCTGACGGGTGTGAAACGAGCCATCCCGCCCGGTGATCCCCTGGACCACTACCCGTGTATTGCTATCCGCGAATATCGCCATCGCTGTCGTACCTATTCTTAGTTCTTGGCCAGCTCGACCGCTTTCTGAACGGCCTCGTCCATATCGGTCATCGCGCTGAAGCCCGCGTCCTCGAGGATCTTGACCGCTTCGTCCTCATTCGTGCCGGTTAAACGGATCGTGATCGGCACCTTGAGCTCGATCTCCTTCGTAGCCTCGACGATACCGTTCGCCACGTCGTCACAGCGCGTGATCCCACCGAAGATATTGAAGAGGATCGATTGCACTGCCGCGTCGGAAGTGATGATCTCGATCGCGGTGACGACTTTCTCCGGGCTGGACGATCCGCCGATGTCCAGGAAGTTCGCCGGCTCGCCGCCGTAGTACTTCACTAGGTCCATCGTCGCCATCGCCAGGCCCGCCCCGTTCACACAGCACCCCACGTTGCCGTCGAGTTTTATGTAGGTCAGTCCCTGGGCACGCGCCTTCACCTCCTCAGGCGCCTCGGCCTCGACGTCGCGGAGCTCAGCGATCGTCGTCCGCCGGAACAGCTCATTGTCATCGATGTTCATCTTGGCATCGATCGCCTTTAACTCGCCCGACTTCGTCGTTATCAGCGGGTTGATCTCAAGCAGGGACGCTCCAGCGCCAAGCATAGAGGCGTAGAGCTTCGTGATGATGTCGGCTGCCTGGCGCGCCCGTCCCGGATCGCCGGCGTAGAGCTTGTACGCCAGACGCGAGGCCTGATGCGGAAGCAAGCCATAGCGCGGGTCCACCGTTTCCTTGAAGATCAGCTCCGGTGTCTTCGCCGCGACCTCCTCGATGTCGATGCCGCCTTCCGGCGACGCCATCAGTACCACCGCGCCATTGGCGCGATCGACGATCGCACCGACGTAGGCCTCGTGCTCGATTTCTTCCACAGGACTCACCAACACCTTGGTCACGGTGAGCCCCTTGATCTGCATGCCGAGTATCTTACCTGCGGCCTCCCGCGCCTCCGCCGGCGTGGCCGCCAGCTTGACGCCGCCGGCTTTACCGCGGCCGCCTGCATGGACCTGGGCCTTCACCACCACACCCGTGCCCAGCGTTTTCGCAATCTTCTCCGCCTCCTCTGGGGTCGTTGCAACCTCCCCCGGCGGCACCGGCATCCCATGTTGCCGGAAGATCTCCCTAGCCTGGTACTCGTGGATGTTCATGTCATCACCTGGTTCTGATCTCGGTGCCCGCCTCGCCACGCAGTGCGGCCAGCCCTTGATCGAGTTGCGCTATTATCGCCCGCCTGCCCCCACCCTTCAGGAACCTGACGGCTGCCTCCACCTTTGGCCGCATGCTGCCCCGACCCAGCTCATCGGTCTCGAGCATCGCCTCGGCCTCTTTCTGCGATAAACGTCTGAGCGGCGTTGCATGCTCTGTGCCGTAATCCCGGTAGACGGCGTCGATATCGGTTAGGATGAGCAGAGTGCTGGCCCCGATCTCACAGCCCAGCACCGCCGCTGCGAGGTCCTTGTCCACGACGACGTCCACACCTTCGAGTCCCAGCGCCGGGTCCCAGTAGACCGGCACGCCTCCGCCTCCCGCGGCGATCACGATGACCCCGCGGTAGATCAGGCGCCTGATCGTGTTCCACTCGATCGTCTCCACCGGTCTCGGGCTCGCCACGACCCGGCGAAGCAAACCGTCCCTGTCTCGCTTGACCACCCACGAGGTGTCCTGGAGGCGCTCGGCCCGCTCCTCGCTTATCGCGCGCCCGATGTACTTCGTCGGGTCCTGCATCTCCGGCGCCTCGGGGTCGACCACGACCTGTGTGATCTGGGTGACCACGAGTCGGTGAACACCAGCCTTCCTCAAGCTGTTTTGCAGCGACTGCTGGATCATGTAGCCGATCCAGCCGGCGGTCGACGCGACCAGCACACCGAGCGGCTGCTCGGGCAGCACATCGGCGGCCATCTCGTTGCGGAGCAACTCGTCGCCCACCTGCGGTCCGTTCCCGTGGACGATGGCGATGCGCCACCCCTCCCTGGCCAGCTCGACTACGCTCTTGAGGCTCTCCCGGGTGAACCGGAACTGGTCGTAGATGGTGACATGTTCCCCCGGCGGCCCCAGAGCGTTCCCGCCAAGCGCGACGACCACTGTCTTTCTAGTTGCTACCATCAGATTCGGGGATTCGGGGATTCGGGGATTCGGGGATTGGAGAAGTTGTCAAATACCTCCCCACCTCCCCGAATCCCCGAACCACCGAATCCCAACTGAGCTCCGTATTGAGACTTCCCCATCTGGATTTCCCTTCTAGACGGCGAGCCCTTCCGCCCGCAACCAGCCGTACACTTCGTCTCGAATCGCGCCCAACCGTTCCTCGTCGGCCGCCTCGAAGCGTAGCACCACAATGGGTTGCGTGTTGCTGGCGCGGATCAGAGCCCAACCATCGGCGAACCGTATGCGGGCCCCGTCGACGTCTACGACCTCATAGTCCTGCTTGAAGTGCTTCACGGCGCCGGCCACCAGCTCGAACTTCACGTCGTCGCCGCACTCGACCCTGATCTCGGGGGTCGATGCCAGGCGCGGAACGTTCGCCAGAAGGCCCGAGAGAGGGCCACCGGAACGGGCGACGACGTCGACCAGCCGGCACGCCGAGTACAGTGCGTCGTCATAGCCGTAATAGTCATCGCCAAAGAACATATGGCCGCTCATCTCGCCGGCGATCGTGGTGCCCGTCTCGCGCATCTTCTCCTTGATAAGCGAGTGGCCCGTCTTCCACATGATCGGCCTGCCCCCCGCTTCTCTGATCCCATCCTCGAGGGTCTGCGAGCACTTCACGTCGAAGATGACCTGCTCGCCAGGCCGTCTCTTCAAGGCATCGAGCGCATAAACGAGTAACAGTTGATCGCCCCGCACTATCTCGCCATTCTCATCGACGGCGCCGATCCTGTCGGCGTCCCCATCGAATGCGATCCCCAGCTCCGCATCCGACGTCCGCACTCGCTCGATGAGCTCGGCGATGTTCTCATCCACCGTAGGGTCGGGATGATGATTGGGGAACGTACCATCCGATTCGCAGTACAGCGCATCGACCTGCGCACCAATGCGCTCCAGCATCGTAACCGCGCCCAGGCTACCCGTGCCGTTCCCACAATCGATGACGACCTTAACCGGCCGCTCCAGCTTGAATCTGCCCGCGACATCGGAGATATACGCCTCGAGTATCTCGCGCTCCGCCAGGCTCCCACTTCCCTCGGCGAAGTCCTGCGAGTCGATCCGTTGTCGCAACCGCTGAATCGAACGGCCGTAGAACGGGCCGCCCGCGGTGAGCATCTTGAAACCGTTGTAATCCGGCGGATTGTGCGAGCCGGTCACCTGAATACCGGCGTCGCAGGCGAAATGGTGGACCGCGAAATAGAGCGCCGGCGTTGGCACGAGGCCGACGTGCGTCACCGCCGCTCCCGCGGCCTGCAGGCCTGAGGCAAACGCGCCTGCAAGCTCCTCCGAGCTCAGGCGGTTGTCATACCCCAGCGCCACGGACGGCGTCGAGAGTCCGAGGTCCTCGCGCAACTGGCTGCCGTAGGCCTGCCCCAGCAGCCCCGCGACATCAGGCGTCAGGTCCTCGCCGACGACCCCCCTGACGTCGTACTCGCGAAAGATGTGATGGCTAACCCGCGTCACCTTTTACCTCCAGCGGGGCCGCGCCGCTCACGGCTCATCCTGTTGTACGGGGAAAGGGATTAGGGTCGCGCTTCGGCGACCTGCTCGGCGACGGGCGCCAACCCTTCGACGCTCTGCCGCGCCTTGAGAAGCGGCCACGACGGCAGGATCCCAAGGTAGATCGTGATCGCCGCACAGACCACAAGCGCCACCCGCAGCGCGCCACCCCATGCAACGCGCCCCATGTCTGCCACCGACGGCTTCATGTACATGGCGACAATAACTCGCAGATAATACCAGTACGAGATCAGCGTCGTCACGACCAGAATGACCGGCAGGATTATGTAGCCCGCTTCGACAGCCGCCCGCAGAATGTAGAACTTCCCTACGAACCCGGCGGTCGGCGGCAGGCCCGCCAGAGATACGAGGAAGATCGAGAGCACCGCAGCCGCCCAAGGATGCGTCCAACCGAGCCCGGCGTAGTCGGACAACCGCTGGCGTTCGTCCCCCTTACCCGCCAGCACGAGGACGACCGCGAACGCCCCCACGATCATCGCGGTGTAGGCGACCAGATAGAAGAGAAACGAGGCCATCCCCGATTCGTTGGCCGCGATCAATGCGACCAACAGATACCCTGCGTGGGCGATCGACGAATAGGCGAGCAGTCGCTTGATATTATCCTGCACCAGCGCGATCAGGTTGGGAACGATCATCGTCAGCGCTGCCAGGACCCAGATGAGCCGCTCCCAGTACTCGTGCAGATCGCCCAGCGCCACCACGAAGATCCGAATGAACGCGGCAAATGCCGACGCCTTGATCGCCGCCGCCAGGAACGCAGTGACCGGGGTCGGAGCGCCCTCGTACGCGTCGGGGGTCCAGACGTGGAACGGAACCGCCGACACCTTGAAGCCGAACCCGATAACGAGTAGAGCGAGCCCCGCCATCGCAATCAGACTGAGCGACGCGCCGTCGAGCAGGCCCCGCATCTCGGCAAGATTCGTCGTTCCGCTGGCACCGTACAGCATCGCCATCCCGTAGAGCAGGAAGGCGCTGGAGAACGCGCCCAACAGGAAGTACTTGAGCGCAGCCTCCGCAGAACGTGGATCGCGACGATTGAAGCCAACAAGTACGTAGACGGCGACCGACATCAGCTCGAAGCCCAGGAAGATCAGTATCAGGTCCCGACTCCCGGCCAGCAGCATCATGCCGACGACCGCGAACAACAACAGAGCGTAGAATTCACCCTGCGTCAGGCCTTCCCTGCTCGTGTAGTCGAACGATATGAAGATGACGAGCGCCGCTGCGCCCAAGAACAGGAAGTTGGTGAAGATGCGGTAGCCGTCCAGCGCCACCATCCCCGTCGCGCCCAGCTCCTCGACGCCCATCAACCAGATATTGGCAACCACGGCCGCTGCCAGAACGACCAGGCCGCCCCAGCCCACGGCCCGCGAGTCCGTGGGCTCCCTCCTGCTGAACCCGTCGTACATCAGCAGCAGGACAGCCCCGGCCGTAAGAACCGTCTCGGGCAGCAGGGCCCACAAGTAGTCGAGATGATTGGAGAAATCTATCTGCATCGCCGCACTCACCGCGTTTCTGTCCCGCCGATCGAGGAGCCCGCGGCAGCCAGGTTCTGATCCGCTCGGCCGGCATCACGCTCAGCAACAGTTATAACTCGCTCACTCAACGCCTCTGCCGAAGCTGCGACCCGATCCATGAACGGCTTCGGGTAGACGCCCATCAGCACGATCATGATCAATAGCGGAACGATGACCGCCAACTCCAGCCGGGAGAGATCGAACAACTTCCGGTTCTCTTCTATAGTCAGTTCGTTCCAGACGACGCGCCGTATCATCGGTAGCATATAGTAGGCGGCGAAGATCACTCCGGTCGTCGCCAGCAACGTCACCCACGGGTGTCTCCCGAACGAGCCCACGAGGATGAGAAACTCACCAACGAATCCGTTCAGGCCTGGGAGGCCGATCGAAGACAGCCCGACCAGGACCAGGGCCCCACAGTAGACCGGTATGACGTTCGCCAGTCCCCCGTAATCCGACACCTCGTAGCTGTGGCGACGGTTGTAGAGGAACCCCGCCAGAATGAACAGAGCGCCCGTCGAGAACCCGTGGTTGATCATCTGCAAGACGCCACCCGTTACCGATTGCGCGGTAAGCGCAAACGTCCCCACCATGATGAACCCGAGGTGCGCCACCGACGTGTAGGCGATCAACTTCTTGATGTTCGGTTGGACCGCAGCCACCCAGGCGGTATAGATGATCCCCATGAGCGAGAGGAACATGATCACCAGTAGAACCGTTCGGTCAAGCGCCACCGTGGGGAACAGCGGTATGGCGAAGCGCAGGAAGCCGTAGACGCCCATCTTCAGCAGCACCGCGGCCAGGATCACCGACCCCGCCGTTGGAGCTTCGACGTGCGCATCGGGCAACCACGTGTGGAACGGGAACATCGGCACCTTGATGGCGAACGCCAGCGCGAAGGCCAGGAACATCCAGAGCCGCAGCCCCGTCGGCACAACTACCCTGAGCATGTCCTCGTAAGCCAGGCTGGCGAAACCGAACTGATGCTGGTGCAGGCGATAGAGCACGATAATCGCCACCAACATCAACAACGAGCCGAATGCCGTGAAGAGAAAGAACTTGACCGCGGCGTAGATCCGTCGCTCGTGTCCCCACACGCCGATCAAGAAGTACATGGGGATGAGCGTGACCTCCCAGAACACGTAGAACAGGAAGAGATCGAGCGCCACAAACACGCCCAATATCCCCGTGACTAGCAACAGGAGCATGGCGTAGTATGCCCGCTCCTTCTCCTTGATCTGGTCCCACGAGACCAGCACCGAGATCGGCAGCAGGAATGTTGTCAGCAGGATCAACAGAATCGAGATCCCGTCAACACCCAGCGCGTAGGAGATGCCCCAGTCGGCGATCCACGGCACCGAGACGTAGTTCTGCCACGCGACGTGGCCTATCTCGAAGGTCCAGAAGAGTGGTAGTGATACCAGGAACTCGATCATCCCTGCCAGGAACGCCCAGCCGCGCAGCCAGCGCTTCGGCAAGAACAGGCAGACGAGACCCGCTACCGCCGGGAAGAAGACCAGAAAGGTTATGACCCAATGACTGCTGTAGAAGCTCGACATCGGTCGCTATCCCTGTAGCATCACGGCCCCGAGCATGATGAGCACCCCGAGGACGATGATCAGCACATAGGTGCCCAGGTACCCCGTCTGGAAGCGACTGATCACCCAACCTCCAAACCGGGTCGTATAACCCACGCCATTGACCATGACGCCATCGATCAGCCCTTGATCGATCACTCGCCAGCTGAACGTGCAGATCCACTTGAACGGCCGCACGATCGCCAGGTCGTACAGCTCGTCTACGTAGTACTTGTGATAGAGCAGGCCCCAGATACCCGTCGGCTCCTTCGCCTCGCGGACGGGTAGATACTTCTTTCCGCTCAGAGCGTTGAAGACGAGAAGGATGACGACGATCGCCGCGGCGGTGGAGATCAGCGCCCACATCCCCTCGCCACCGCCGATGGGCGACGCGTGCGCCGCCTCACCCAGATGCTCGACAATTATGTGCTCGGCCTGCGCGAAGCTCGGATGGAGGAAGTGGTGCAGCCAGGTGAACTCCGGTAAGAGCGGCAACGCCTCCGGAACATTGACCCAGCCGGTGACCACCGAACCGATCGCCAGCACGACCAGCGCGCCCACCATGATTGGGGCCGCCTCGTGCAGGTGCTTGCGCGCCTGCTCGCCCGTGCGATTCTCGCCGTGGAAGGTCATCACCAGCCAGCGGGTGATATAGCCCGCCGTCAGCATCGCCGTGATGATCGCCACGACCCAAAGCACCGTCTGGCCCCGGGCCCCGACCGACCAGATGATCTCGTCCTTCGAGAAGAAGCCCGCCAACGGGAAGACGCCCGCGAGGGCCAGGGCTCCGATCCAGGCGGTCTTGAACGTCGTCGGCATGTACCTCTTCAGGGCACCCATGTTTCGCATGTCCTGGGTCACGTCCTCACCCGCCGGCTCACCGGCGTGCTCCAACGAGTGATGCATCGCGTGGATCACCGCGCCCGAGGCCATAAACAGGAGTGCCTTGAAGAACGCGTGCGTGCCCAGGTGGAAGATCCCCGCCGTGTACGCCCCCACCCCGACAGCCAAGAACATGTATCCCAGCTGCGAGATCGTGCTGTAGGCAACGACGCGTTTGATGTCGAACTGCTGCACCGCGATCGTCCCCGCGAACAGAGCCGTCGCCCCACCGATCACCGCCACGACGTTCATGCTCAGCGGCGCCAGAGCGAAGAGTACCCCGGCCCGCGCGACCAGATAGACGCCCGCCGTGACCATCGTCGCCGCGTGGATCAATGCCGACACCGGCGTCGGACCATGCATCGCATCGGGCAGCCACACATAGAGCGGTATCTGCGCCGACTTGCCGGTACAACCGAGGAACAGGAACAGCGTAATCAGGGTGACCGCCGCGCCGCCGTACTCGAAGGCGCGCGGCGCCGCCTCGAACACGCCCTGGAAATCGAGGGTCCCCAGATAGGCGAAGGTGGCAAACATCGCCATCAGAAAGCCGAAATCGCCTATCCTATTGACGATGAACGCCTTCTGGCCGGCGTCCGCCTTGGCGCTCTCTCGGAACCAGAACCCGATCAACAGATAGGAGCAGAGCCCAACGCCTTCCCAGCCGATGAACATCAGCGGGAAGCTCGCGCCGAGCACCAACACCAGCATGAAGAAGACAAAGAGGTTGAGGTAGGCGAAATAGCGCGCGTACCCCGGATCCTCGCCCATGTACCCGACGCTATAGACATGGATTATGAAGCTCACGCACGTCACGACCAGCGCCATGATTATCGACAACTGGTCGAGCTGTAGCGCCGCGTCGATCCGCAGATGGCCGACCTCGATCCACGTCCAATACGACCGGATCACCGGCTCGGCGTCGTGCACCCGAGCGATCAACACCAGGTTCACTGCCGCGATCACGAACGCCAGCCCCAGAACGCCCGGCCCCACGACGCTGACCAGCCTGCGCCGCTCCGGAGCCAGGTAGGCGACAGCCCCATTCATCACGAAGCCGAGGAACGGCAGCAGGACAATCCAGGAGGGTAGAAACGGGACGAAGCCCGGTTCGTGCGCTTCCGCGGCCTCTTGGGCGAGCGGGAGAACTAGATCTATCAGGGTAGCCCCTACCATCTCAGCAACCTGAAGTTCCGTACATCAACCGACTCGTAGTGGCGGAAGATCGAGATGATTATCGCCAGACCGACCGCCGCTTCGGCGGCCGCCACCGTCATCACGAAGATCACGAACAGCTGGCCTTCGATCCCCACATAGCGCGAGATCGCCACGAATGAGAGGTTCACCGCATTGAGCATCAGCTCGATGCACATGAACATCACGATAGCGTTACGGCGCAGTAGAACACCTGCCACACCCACCGCGAACAAAACTGCGCTCACAACCAGTGACTCGAAGAACATGCGTCAGACTTTCCGCTTGGCGATCACGACCGAGCCCACCATCGCGACCAGCAGCAATACGCCCGTCACCTCGACCGCAATCACGTAGTTCTCGAACAACGGCTCCGCGACCATGCCGACAGCCCCCTGGTCCGCGAGCAGCCGGGCCAGCAAGTCGGACTCAGGCGCTTCCGGTACGCTCCGTGCCAGGACGAACAGTTCCGCGAACAGCACCAGCCCCAGCCCAAAACCGACAACCCACCAGAACTTGCCGCGGATGTCGGGGTCGAATTCGTGTCCCAGGTTGAGGAGCATGATCACGAACAAGAACAGCACGAGAATCGCGCCTGCGTAAACGACGACCTGGAGCGCGGCGAGGAAGTGGGCCTCGAGCAGCACGAAAATCGCCGCCACCGAGAACAGCGTCAGCACCAGGTACATGACGCTGTACACCGGGTTCCTACGCGTGATCATCAGCACGCTGCTCGCAACGGCGAGGCCAGCGAAGGTGTAGAAGACCAGCTGACTGATATCCATTATAAGCCTATCGATCCACTCCCGGTTGGCCGCCCCAGGCTCAGGTCACTCCGATGCAGGGTCCTCAGGGTCCCAAAGCTGAGTAAACGGGTGATCCTGGGCGCAGAGACGCTCGAGATCGTAGACGAACCTCTCGCGGCTGTACTCGGCGGCCTCGTAGTGGACTCCAAGGTGTATCGCTTCGACCGGGCAGACTTCCTGGCAATAGCCGCAGAAGATGCAGCGGAATTCGTCGATCTCGTAGACCGCAGCGTAACGCTCGCCGTTCTCATCTTCCGCGGGGATCAGCTTGATACAGTTCGCCGGACAGATCGTCGGGCATAGCCCGCAGGCCACACACTTTGCCCGCCCGTCTTCATGCACCGCCATGCGGTGCGTACCACGCATCCGCGGCGCAAGCTCGTATTTCTCCTCCGGATACTGCTGCGCCACCGTGACCGGCCTTACCAGATGCTTGAAGGTAAGCGCCATACCCTTGAGCGTCGCTCGCAGATACGATGCACCGACCTCAGGCCGGTCGACTTTCTTCACGCCTATCGCCATATCTATCCGCGCGATCGAGCCTGTTGCGGGCGTGCCTGCCTCCAAGCACCGCCCAGGACAATTCGACTCCTGTCGAGCCAGAACATGATCAGCAACAGCAGGACAAGATTGATCCCAGCCAGCGACAATGCGTACCTCACGCCGAACTCGATCCCGGCCGCCTCCAGTGCCAGCATCGCTCCGCCGAGCACCGCGATGTACACCACGAGTAATGGGATCAACACCTTCCAACCCAGAGCCATCACCTGGTCGTAGCGGAAGCGCGGTATCGTCCAACGGACCCAGATGAAGACCAGGATAAAGAACGCTGTCTTCGCTGCGAACGACGCGAAGGTCAATAAGGTGACCCACCAGGCCGGTGTGGCGCCAATGATCGAGCCGTCGGCCGCGACACCGATATTGTCACCGGCCCAAAAGGGGATATCCCAACCACCGAAGAAGAAGGTCGCCATGAGCGCCGAAGCGGTGACCATGTTGGCATATTCCGCCAAATAGAACATCGCCATCCGCATGGCCGAGTACTCGGTGTGGAATCCGTAGACCAGCTCCGACTCCGCCTCCGGCATGTCGAACGGTCCTCGGTTCGTCTCGGCGAAATACGACACACTGAAGAACAGGAATCCCACCATCAGCGGCAGGACGTACCAGAGCGCATCCTGCTGCTGTCGCACGATCTCCGGCAGCGTCACGTTGCCGGCGAGCATGAAGATCGGCACGAGGCTGAGTCCGAGCGCCACCTCGTAGCTGATCATCTGCGCCGAGGCACGCACGCCGCCCAGGAAAGAGTACTTGCTGTTCGAGGCCCAGCCGCCCAGCGTTAGCCCGTATACCCCTAGCGACGCCAGCGCCATCACGAAGAGGAAGCCGATAGGCAGGTCTGCCACGATGACCTCGACCAGCCCCCAGGGCGTCGGCAACGGGGCGGCCACCGGGATCACGGCGATCACGACGAAGGCCGGGAACATCGAGATGATCGGCGCCAGGAAGAACAGCCAGCGGCTGGCACCGCCCGGGATATGCTCTTCCTTGGCGAAGTTCTTGATGCCGTCGGCGATCGGCTGGAAGATCCCCCAGGGCCCAACGCGATTCGGCCCGCTACGATCCTGGATCCAGGCGGCGATCTTACGCTCCGCCAGCGTCACGCCCGCCACCACTATCAGCCAGCCGACGAATATCACCAGGACCTTCGCTACGGCGGAGATTATAAAGGCTGTCGTCGAAAGGGGACCCATCGTCTTCCTAGCTCGCTGTCGCGCCCGACTCGGCGGCCGCCGAGACGGCGCCCGTCAGGCCGATCTTCTCGTAGCTCAGTCCGGAAAAGGCGGTGAACTCTTCGGCCAGCGCGGCGAAGGCCGCCGCCGCCGAGGTGAACGGTTCGCCGCCTCCCAACCTTGCCAGCACGACCGACCCGCTCATCCAGATCGGCCGGGCCAGACCGGGCGGTCGCAGGCCTTGAGTGAAGCGCTGTACGCGGCCCTCGAAGTTGGTGAACGTGCCATCCATCTCGGCGAAGCTCGGCGACGGGAGCACGATGTCGGCCTTGCGTGCAGCAGGGCTCAACACGGACCCGATGTAAACGAAGAGTGCCGAGCCGTCGGCGAAGTCTTCCGGCGCGTCGTCCAGCCCCTCCTCGAGGACGAAGAGGACGCCTCTATGACTGCGGACCGCTCCGTAGATATCATCGACACGCCCGTAGCCCAGCGCCTCGGCGCCGCTAGCGTTCGCCGCTCGGTCCTCGCGTAGCGCGAGCTTCGGGAATCCCTTCAGCACCTGCTGGGGACCGCTGCTGACGCGGAAGCTGCCGCCGTCGAAACCCACCTGATCCATGAGTCGCCGCACGATGTAGAGGCTCTCGTTGGAGGCGCCGGGATCGACGATCGCTTTCGCGCCACCCTCAACGCCCCGCAGAGCCTCCACCGTCGCATCCAGGGCCCGCGCCCAATCGGCCGGAACCAGCCGCTCGGCTTCACGCACCAAGGGGACCTCGGCGCGCATGCCGGCGCCCCAACGAACGACTTCCCTGCGACCGTGGTCACACATCCAGTACGAGTTGACCTCCGGGTTGAAGCGCGGCTTGAGTCGAACGACCCGGTTCTCTTTAGTGCCTAAGGCGACATTGCAGCCTTGCGAGCAGCCCGGGCAGATGCTCGCCGTCTGATCGAGGTCCCAAGACCGCGCCTTGAACAAGAAGTCCTCGTTGACCAGCGCGCCGACCGGGCAGACATCGACGATGTTCATCGAGAAGGGATGCTCGAACAGCTCGTCGGTCATCGTATCGATGTAGCCCTTGTGTCCACGGTTGATGACCTGGAGCACCGGTTCCTGCGCGATCTCGTCCATGAAGCGGACGCAGCGGGTGCAGAGTATGCAGCGGTCGGCGAAGTAGACGATCTCGGGAGTCACGTGGTCGCGGCCGAGCACGACCTTCGCTTCGACAGCACGCCGTCGCAGCTGGCCGGTCTCGTGCGCGTAGTCCTGTAACATGCACTGGCCGGCCGCATCGCAGATCGGGCAGTCGAGCGGGTGGTTCAGGAGCAAGAATTCGATCACGCCGCGACGCGCCTTGCGTGCTTCGACGCAGTCGGTGTTCACCACCATCCCGTCCTGCACCTGCTGCACGCAGGCCGGCTGCGGTTTGGGCCAACCTTCCACTTCTACGAGACACATGCGGCACTGGGCCGGCGCGCTCAGTCCCGGGTGCCAGCAGTACCGCGGTATGACGATGCCGAGCCGCTCGGCGGCTTTCAGGATTGTCGTGCCTTCGGGTACCGAGACCTCGGTGCCGTCTATCGTGAGGTTTATCAGCTTGCTCTCGCTATCCATGGGCCTCGCTAGTCGCTCAGCGCTTCGCCGTGCAACTTCCGTCACGGATGTGAGCCATGTATTCGTCTTCGAACTTCTGGATCGAGCTGACGACCGGAACCGCCGCGCTGTCCGAGAGCGGGCAGATCGTCGAACCCGCCATGTTGGAGCCGACGTCGAGCAACAGAGGAATGTCTTCCTCGCGCCCATCACCGCGCTCGATGCGTCGCAGGATCTTCGTCAGCCACGACGTGCCCTCGCGACACGGCGTGCACTGGCCGCACGACTCGTGGGCGTAGAACTCGACCATCCGCCTGACGGCCCTGACCATGCAGGTCGAATCGTCCATGGCGATCAGGCCGCCCGAACCCAAGAAGGAACCGGCCGCCTCGATGCCCTCGTAACTGACCTCGCAGTCGAGCTCGTCAACGGTGAGGATGGGCACCGAGCTGCCGCCCGGGATGACACCCAGCAGTTCCCGGCCCTCCGGCGGCCCACCGCACAGGTCGTAGACCAGCTCCTTGAGGCTGAAGTCGAGCGGCACCTCGTAGTTGCCGGGCCTCTGTAGATGGCCACAACAGGAAAAGAGCTTGGTCCCCGGGCTCTTCTCCGTCCCCCACTGTCTGTACCAGTCGGCGCCGTTCAGCACTATGTGGGGGACCGAAGCCAACGTCTCCACGTTGTTCACCGTCGTCGGCATACCGAAGGCACCCTTCTGCGCTGGGAAGGGTGGCTTGACTCGCGGCTCGGCCCGGCGGCCCTCCAGCGAGTTCAACAGGCCTGTCTCCTCGCCGGCTATGTAGGCTCCTGCCCCGGTGTGGACCGTTAGATCCAGGTCATAACCGGAGCCGAGGATGTTCATGCCCAGATAGCCCCGCTCGTATGCCTCGACCACAGCACCGTTAAGCACGCGGACGATATCGACGAATTCACCCCGGATGTAGATGTAGGCGTGTTGAGCGCGGACTGCGTAGCTGGCAATGATGATCCCCTCGATTACCTGGTGAGGAGTCCAGCGCATCAGCTCGCGATCCTTGAAGGTGCCCGGCTCGCTCTCGTCGGCGTTGCAGGCTACGTAGCTGGGAGCCTTGCCGTCCTTCGGCATGAAGCTCCACTTCAGACCCGCCGGGAAGCCGGCGCCGCCCCGTCCGCGCAATCCTGAATCCTTGACGACCTGGATCACGTCGTCCTGCGCCGTGCCGAGCGCCTTCTCGAGCGCCGTGTAACCACCGCGCTCGATCCAACCGTCGATCCCGATGGCGTCCACCTCTCCGAAGTACCGGGAGAGCATCCGTTCCTCGCGGGGATGCTCGTAGGGATACGCCATGCTCAGTCCAGCTCCTTCAACAGGCTCTCCACTTCCTCGGCCTTGACGTTCTCGTAAACCTGATCGTTCACCTGAACCACCGTGGGGAACGCACAGGCGCCCAAGCACTCGACCTCGACCACCGTGTACTTCCCGTCGTCCGACGTCTCACCGATCCGCGTCTTCGTCAGCTCGAGAAACCGCTCGGTAACCTCTTCCGCTCCGCAGAGGTCGCAGCCGATACCGACGCACACCTGGATCAGGTACCTGCCCACCGGTCGCAGGGCGAACATGGTATAAAAGGAAGCGACGGAGCGAACGTAGGCGGGCGTCAGTTCGAGCAGCTCGGCCACCCGGGTCATCGTCTCCGGCGAAATCCAACCGCGGATCTCCTGCGCCATATGGAGGACGGGGAGCAGTGCGGCCCGCTTGTTCGGGTAGCGCGTCAGAATGCTATCGAAGCGCTCCTTGTAGACTCCTTCGAACAGCGGCGCGTCTGGGTTCTTCTCCGCCCGTTGTGACGGCTGCGCGCCCGCGATGGCGGCGTGCATCGCGTCGCTCATCGATCGATCTCCCCGAGCACGATATCGATGCTCGCGTTCACAGCGATCAAGTCGGCGATCAGCTCGCCTTCTACGAGACAGGGCAGCGTCGACATGTTCATGAATGACGGACCGCGGAACCGGCAGCGAACCGGTTTCGGGCCTCCGTCGGCGACCAGATAGAAGCCCAGCTCGCCCTTCGAGCTCTCGATCGATGACCACACCTCGCCCGCCGGCACTTTCAGCCCCTCCATCACCAACTTGAAATGCGAGATCATGCCGTCGATCGAGCCCATCACCTGCGACTTGGGCGGCAGGATGACCCGCGGGTCATCGACGTTGATCGGACCGTCCGGCACCCGATCGAGCGCCTGCTCCAGGATACGCAGCGACTGCCGCATCTCCTCCATCCGCACCAGGTAACGGTCGTACACATCGCCGTGATCGCCGATCGGGACGTCGAAGTCGTATGTCTCGTAATCGAGGTACGGCTTGTCCTTCCGCACGTCGTAGGCCACGCCTGAGGCCCGCAGGTTGGGCCCGCAGGCGCCCACGTTCAACGCGTCTTCCGCACCGATGGCACCCACACCCTGAGTCCGGCCGACCCAGATCGCGTTCTGCGTTAACAGTCTCTCGGTCTCGTCCAACGTGTTCGGGAACGTTTCGACGAAATCGCGGACGCTGTCCAACCACCCGGGTGGCACGTCCGCCATCATGCCGCCCACTCGACTCACGCTGGTCGTCATGCGGGCGCCCGCATACGCCTCGTGGAGGTTATAGATCCGCTCCCGTTCCTCGAACGTGTAGAGGAACGGAGTCATGGCGCCGATGTCGATCGCCGTCGTACCGACCCAGATCAAGTGCGAGAGTACGCGATTGAGCTCCGAACAGATGACCCGAATCACCTTGCAGCGCGGCGTGATCTCGATCCCGAGCAACTCCTCGACTCCCAAGGCGTAACCGATGTTGTAGAGCATCGGCGCCAGGTAGTCCATGCGGTCGGTGAGCGGGATTACCTGGTTCCAGGTTCGGTACTCGGAGAGCTTCTCGAACCCTGTGTGCAGGTAGCCGATGTGCGGGGTGCACTTGACGATCGTCTCGCCGTCCAACTCACAAACCAACCGCAGCACCCCGTGGGTCGCCGGGTGCTGCGGTCCGATATTCAGGATCATGTTCTGGGTCTCGAGACCCTCGTCCGGTTCCGCACGGCGACTGCCGCTCCGGCCGCTCACCGCAAGCTCGTCCAAGCTGTAGAGGTCCTCCATCTCGCGCGACAAGGCGAGCCGTGTCTGCTCGGCGCGCGAGAAGCGTCCCCGCAGCGGAAAGTCCTTACGCAGCGGGTACCCCTCCTCGTAGTTCTCCGGCATCAGGATGCGGCGCAGGTCCGGGTGCCCCTCGAAGATGACGCCGTACATGTCGTACGCCTCACGCTCCAGCCAATCGGAGGCGCGCCATAAACCGAACGCGCTCTCGAGCTTGGGGTTGTCGTGAGGTAGGGCGGCCTTGAGCCGCAAGGGCGCGGAGTCCCGCGTCGACCAGAGCTGATAAACGACCTGCAGCGGGTGGCCACCACCGAGGTCGAGCCCCGTGATGTCCTTCAGCATGTCGTAGCCCTGGGAATCCCTCAGGTACTCGAGGACCTCGAAGCTGCGCTCCGGATCCACGTTGACGACCGGTTCGCCCGCCGCGTCGGTCTCGATCGATCGAATCGCATCGCCGAACCGGGCCACGACATCCGCCACGTCGGGCCGCTCGCTGACCGCGTCGGCCCGGACCTTCATATGTTTACCCGAGACAGTCCTCGGCGGCATACAATCCGACCTGTGGTTCAGGTAGGAGTCTCACGACCCAGCAGAATCCGTCACTCCTTGCGATCGCCCGGGCGATGGATGGGAGACGAGCTCTCGAGTCCACTGACCCGGTTCTGGAACGTCGAGTTCCCGAACGGCTCGGCGATGTGCTCTATTTCCTCCGGCGTCAGGTGAGGCTTGCCGACGCGCTCCGGGTCCTCCTCGCGCGACCGCGGGTCAATCACCGACTCGCCTTTGATCTTCTCCTGGATCATCAGCAGCGCGTACAGCAGTCCTTCGGGACGCGGCGGACACCCGGGCACGTAGACGTCAACCGGGACGACCGTGTCGATCCCCTGCATCAACGTGTACGTGTCGAATACGCCTCCGGTTGAAGCGCAGGCCCCCATGCTGATACACCACTTGGGCTGGGGCATCTGGTCCCAGATCCGGCGCATTACTGGGGCCATCTTGTAGCTCACCCGACCGGCTACGATCATGACATCCGCCTGCCGTGGCGTGTACCCCATGCGCTCCATGCCGTAACGCGCCATGTCGTACTTCGAGGCCGCCGCCGCCATCATCTCTATGGCACAACAGGCCGTGCCAAACGGCATCGGCCAAAGGCTACCGCGCCGCGCCCAGTTGACAACCAGGTCGTCGAGCTTCGCGATGAACCAATTGCGCGGTATCTCGGTCTCTACCTGACTTCGCGCGCCGCTTCCCGCGCTCTCGCTTCCCTTTGACATGCTACGTCTTTGCCCCAGACCCCTCCGACTTCGTTACCCAGGCTGGAAAGGCGTCAGTCCCACTCCAGAGCGCCCTTCCTCCACTCGTACAGCAAACCGGCGATCAACAGCACGATAAAGATCATGATCGCCACATACCCAAACAGCCCCAGCCGGCGAAATACGGCACCCCACGTGAACAGAAACACCACCTCCACGTCGAACAACAAGAACAGCATCGCCACGATGTAGTATTTCACCGCGAACCGCTCCCGCGCATCGCCTACCGGTGGCATGCCCGATTCGTACGCCTCTTTCTTGACCGTCGTCGGCCGATAGTTGCTGAAGATGGCCGAGCCAATCACCATGATGGCGCCCGCGCCCAAGCTCATGGCGAAGATCATCAGGACGGGTATGTACTCCCGCAGCATCGTCGGTCATCCCCCAACGCTCGAGAATTGGCCAGAAAGCGCGGCCATAATAACATCGACCCAGGACCTGTCAATAGAAATTCCACCCCACCCACATCCCTGTCAAAGACTTATCCACATGTCCGGGGTGACAATGTCCAAGAAAAATCCACCTTGATGCCACCCACCTTGGCGCTATATTCGTGCCACCCGGCGCCTTGGGAATTCGGGAATCCTTGACTACTTGACTACTTGAGCATCAAGAGCGACCGCTGGATCCGCGCGATGGCCCTCGAACACGGGATGATCGAACCGTTCGAGGAGAAGCAGGTGCGAGAGGGGGTAATCTCGTTCGGACTGAGCTCCTACGGCTACGACATGCGGGTGGCCCGGAACTTCCGGATCTTCACCAACGTCAACAGCGCCATCGTAGACCCGAAGGAGTTCGACGCGCGGTCATTCGTCGAGTACGAGGGCGACGTTTGCATCATCCCGCCCAATTCCTTCGCCCTGGCATCGTCGGTCGAGTATTTCCGCATACCGCGCACGATCATGACGATCTGCGTGGGCAAGTCGACGTACGCCCGCTGCGGGATCATCACCAACGTGACGCCCTTCGAGCCTGAGTGGGAAGGGCACGTCACGCTGGAGATCTCCAACACGACGCCTCTGCCGGCCAAGATCTATGCCGGCGAGGGGATCTCGCAGGTCCTGTTCTTCGAGTCTGACGAGGCGTGCGAGGTCAGCTACGGCGACCGGAAAGGCAAGTACCAGAAGCAGGTCGGAGTTACTCTGCCGAAGATTTAAGGCTGGGAAGTCCGGAATTCGGGAAATCGGGAATCCGGGTACGCGGAATGCCAGAATCCGTGGAATCCGTGGTATCCGTGGTATTGGGGACTCCGGGATTCGGAATCCGGGAATCCGGGATTACCGAATCTGAGCTCCCGAATGCGTGATTCCCGAATGCCACGGATTCCACGGATACCTGGCATTCAATTCCCAGCTCCCAATTCTTCAATCCAACTTGGCCGTTCCCGGGCGTTCGCCACGGCGAGCCCTACCCGAAACGCGACCCGCCCCTGCTGCACAGCGCCACGCAGGTCCGCGTCCGGCCGGTACTCGTCGCTCGGCTGACGATAGTGTTCCTCGCGGTAGTCGCTCATCATCCGAGTACCCCAGCCCGGCATCTGCCCGATGAAGTCCAGGCCGTGCCCGATGTAGACCGCAGGGACGCCGGCTCGCATGAAGGTGAACTGACCCGATCCGTACCGGTGACCCTGTTCCGGTGCCCGGTCGCCCTCGAGCCTGAGATCTTCGGCGGCCGCCGCGCGCACCACGGCCTCGTCGAGACTCGAGGCCCTACCCGTGATCGCCACTATGTCATACGTGGGCCCCCACAGATTGACGCCATCGAGGTTGACGTTGGCCACGGTCGACTCGAGCGGCACCAGTGGGTTCTCCACGTAATAACTTGTCCCTAGGAGATCCGGCTGGTCGGCCGTCACGGCTAGAAAGAGTATCGACCGGGCCGGTCGCTCGGGCAGCCGAGCAAACGCCTCGGCTAGCAAGATGAGCATCGCGGTGCCCGAAGCGTTGTCGTACGCTCCGTTGTAGATCGAATCCGAATCGACAGCCGGACCTATCCCGAGATTGTCGAAGTGTGACGTGAACACAACTACTTCGTCGGCCAACTCGGGGTCGGTCCCGGGCAGCAACCCGGCCACGTTGGCATCAACCAGATGCCGAACCTCGCTCCTCACGCTGGCCGACACGGATAGACCGACGGCTATCGGGCGGAAGTTCTCCGAGGTTGCCGACTCGAGGAGCGTCGCGAAGTCGAGGCCGGCCATCGCTACGATCGTCTCCGACGCGGCCCGACTCATCAGGGCCTGGAATTCCGGGCGCGGAGCCCCCGGCGGCGGTTCCAGTTGCAGCTGCTCGCGCCTGCGGACACTCTCAACGTGGTGCCACCCGTAGCCAGCCAAATCGCGCGCGTGGATCAGAATCGCCCCCAGCGCGCCTCGTCGAGCCGCCTCTCCGTACTTGTAGTCAGGCAATCCGTAGTAGGTGAGCGTGTCCCCCCGGAAACGACCCGGCGTAGCGGGGCCGGGATCATTCAGCAACATCAACAGGACCTTCCCGCTGACATCAACATCCTTGTAGTCGTCCCAGCCCGCTTCCGGGGCGGAGATCCCGTAGCCGACAAACACGAGCTCGCTCTCGATCTGCGTCGGCTCGGCCGGCCTCGACGACCAGGCGACGAAATCGGGCCCATACGCCGCCTCGAATGAGGCACCACCGCGCGCCCGAAAAACTAGCCTCGGCCGTGAGGTCACGGCTGCCAGCGGGACCGGCTGCAAGAAACTGGAATCCCCAACCACGGGGTGTAGGCCGGCAAGCTCGAACTGTGTCGCGACGTAGAGGGCCGCCAGCTCCGCCCCCTCGCTCGCTGGTGCGCGCCCTTCCAGGACGTCGCTGGCGAGAAAACGCAGGTGCGCATCGAAGCCCTCTGCAGTTATGACAGCAAGCCCGCTGGCACCTTCGTCGACCGAGCAGCCCGGGATCGCCAGGCTAGCCAACGCCAGCCAAAGCGACAGGAGATCCCGCCTCATCATCCAACCCTCATTCATCCACTTCCTTCTCCGACGACTCCTGCCGCACCCTGCGGTCGTCGAGTTGCTCAACGAAGTAGCGGCCGTCTTCATCATCATAGTCGCCGAGTACCACCAAAGCCCCGAGAGGAATCTCGCTTCCCTTGGTCTTGCACATAACGGTATGCAGCGTCTCATCCTCACCCATCACGTGAGCGCGACCGGCCCGGTAGTCCGCACTCACCATCCGGCTCACCACCCGGCCTTCTCTCCCGCTCAGACCGCTCTCACCCCAGCTCACCGCCTTGAATTCCGGAAAGTGCTCCTCAAACACTCGCCCCACCAGCCGCGTTACGACCGCGGCAAGCAGGACCGTCACTACCAGGCCGGGGACGAATCCCCGCTCTTGCGCCGCAGGCCAGTAGTCATGGAACGCACCATTCACCGTGAGCCCCACCACGCCCAGCGCCACCGTAAAGGCACGCAGCACAGGAATGCCCGAGGCTCGCTTCAGTCCCAGCCAGCCACCCAGTCGGATTCCCAGCGCCTCTAGGATAGCCGGTCGGGCCAACGACAGGGCCAGCACGAGAAGCCCGCCCAGGTACGGCCAGTTATACCACTGTATCAGAAAGGTGAGATAGTCCACGCCCAAACCCCCGATGGGACCCTCCGTCACCCCGCTTGATTCGCTCTTAGGTCGCTAGACCTACTACACTGGCAATTAAACACTTACACCGCCTACTGCACAACTTGCCTCAGGGGCCACCCAGTAGCGCAGCGCGCTTCACCTCCGCGATCGCCCGGGTGACCTGTATCTCGCGAGGGCAGGCCATGGTGCAATTGTAAGCGGTGCGGCAAGCCCAGACCCCGCAGCGTCCCGCCAGACGGGCCAATCTCTCGACCGTGGCGTGGTCGCGGGTGTCGAAGATGAATCGATGGGCCTGAACGATGGCCGCCGGCCCGAGGAAGGAATCGTTGCCCCAGGCAGACGGGCAAGCAGTGGTGCATGCGGCGCAAAGGATGCACTTGGTCGTGTCGTCGAAGCGCCGCCGCGCCTCGGGGCTCTGCAGGCGCTCGCGTGGCGGCGGCGGATCGTCGTTCACGAGGAATGGGAGAACGCTGCGGTAGTCTTGAAAGAAGCGCTGCTGGTCGACAACTAGATCTCTGACGACGGGAAAGCCAAGCAGCGGCTCGATCCGCACGCGCCTGCCCACCTCGCGGATAAGCGTCTTGCAGGCGAGCCTGTTGCGGCCGTTGATACGCATCGCATCGGACCCACAGATGCCGTGCTCACAGGACCGTCTGAAGGTCAGCGTTCCGTCTTGGCGCCAGCGGATCTCGTTGAGGCCGTCCAGAACGCGGTCGGTCTCTCCCAACTCGACCTCGTAGTTCTGGAAGTATGGCGCTTCGTCCTTCTCAGGATCGTAACGCTTGATGTCGAAGCGGACCCGCATGGCGCCCCCTAGTACACCCGTTCCTTGGGTTCGAAACGTGTAATCGTGGCCTGTCTGTAACTGAACTCGACCTTGTCGCCCTCACGCAGTTTCTGGAAGGTGTGTTTCAACCACTCCTGGTCGTTGCGCCCCTGAAAGTCCTCTCTGTAGTGCGCGCCACGGCTCTCCGTACGATTCCTGGCTGCTGTTGCAGTGGCGTAAGCACAGTCGAGCAGGCAGCCGAGCTCGAACGCCTCCACAAGGTCGAGATTGAACTTCTCGCTAGTGTCGTCGATCTTCACGCCACGGAACCGCTGGCGCAGTTCCTCGATCTTCGCGACCGCTTCCGCGAGCCCCGGCTCCTCTCGGAACACCGAGACATGCTCTGTCATCGCCGCCTGCATCTCGTCGCGAATCACGACGGCACGGTCACCCTTCCCGTTGCGGATCCGCTCGAGCGCCTCGATTGCCGGACCCGTAGGATCGTCTGGCAGAGCGGCGTAATCGGACCCGGCGGCGAAGACGCCCATATGCAAACCGGCGCGGCGGCCGAAGACGAGCAGGTCGAGCAGCGAGTTCGTGCCTAGGCGGTTGGCTCCGTGTACCGAGACACACGCACACTCACCGGCCGCGTACAGGCCGTCCACTATCGAGCCATCGGCGTCGGCCAGCAGACGTCCGTCCGGGTCGGTGGGGAGGCCGCCCATAGCGTAGTGGGCCGTCGGTTGGACAGGCATGGGATCGATGGCAGGATCGATTCCGATATATGTCCGGCAGAAATCGGCTACATCGGGCAGCTTCTCTTCTATCAACTCGCGACCCAGGTGGGTGGCGTCCAGGTTGACGTATGCTTTGCCGCCAATCCCCCGCCCTTGCTTGACCTCCAGGTAAATCGCCCGCGACACGACGTCGCGCGAGGCCAGGTCCTTCATCGTCGGCGCGTAGACCTCCATGAACCGCTCGCCCTCGCTGTTCCTGAGGACGCCGCCCTCGCCACGCACCCCCTCCGTTATCAGGATGCCCAGCTTGTAGATCCCGGTCGGGTGGATCTGAAAGAACTCCATGTCCTCCAGCGGCAGTCCGCGCCGCCAGACCAGCGCCGGCGCGTCGCCCGTTAGGGTCACAGCGTTCGAGGTGATCTCGAACATGCGACCCCAACCGCCGGTGGCGAACAGAACCGCCTTCGCTTGGAATACGTGGAGTACGCCGGTGGCGATCTCGATCGCGACCACACCCTTACAGCAGTTTTCCTCGACCAGCAGATCGACGACCTGGTACTCGTCGTAGAACTCCACGTTTTGCCTGATACACTGCTGGTAAAGGGTCTGGAGGATCATATGGCCGGTGCGATCGGCAGCATAACAGGCGCGCCGCGACGGTTTCTCACCGAAGTTTAGCGCGTGGCCGCCGAACCGGCGTTGCGCTATGCGGCCGTCGACGGTTCGGCTGAACGGCAGCCCCATGTGCTCGAGCTCGTAGACAACCTCGATCGCCTCCCTACAGAGGATCTCCACAGCGTCCTGGTCGGCCAGGTAGTCGCTCCCCTTGACCGTGTCGAACATGTGCCATTCCCAGGAATCGCCTTCCGGGTCGCAATTGCCCAGAGCCGCGCCGACACCGCCTTGAGCCGTCCCCGTGTGAGACCGCGTAGGATACAGCTTGCTGATGACCCCCGTACGGATCCCGGGCTGCCTTGCCAGGTAGACCGCGGCGGCGAGGCCCGCTCCGCCCCCGCCTACCACGACGGCGTCTAGCCGATGTAATTCAACGCGTGTCGACATTCACGGGACCCATCATCAAAAAGTCACGATCACCCAAGCGCCCATCACGAGCAGTAACAGGTAGAGCAGGCTCAAGACGATCTTGAGAACCAGACGCCAGCCGCCTGCTCTCAGGTACTCATCCATGAGGATCCGCGCACCATTCATTCCGTGAGTCAGCGCCAGCAGCAGCAGGAAGAAGTCGTATAGCCTCCACCATGGGCTACCCCAACGGGTCGCGACCACCTGGTAGTTCAGCTGCTCGACACCGATACCGTAGTGCATCAGCAGCAGGTGGAAGACGGCCATGACCAAAAGAACGATCCCCGACACCCTCATGAACAACCACGAGTACATCTCGAAGCGGCCCGTCGGGGGTGCTGGAGGATAGCTGGCCATGATCACAGCTCCCCTCTAAAGACGGGAAGCAATCCCCAGACGGCCAGCGGGATGAAGACGAAGATCAGGATGACGAACCCGGCCCAGACCAGGGCACGCTCGTAGCGCCACAGCGCGGGCCAGAAATCCTGGATGGTGATTCGGATCCCGTTGATTGCGTGATAGAGGACCGCAAAGAGCAACCCGATCTCCGCCACGCGGAAGAAAATCGTGTTGTACAGCTCCATCGTGTTGTTGTAGAAATCGGGCCCGAAGCTGAGCGTGAACGTTTCCAGGATGTGTATACTCAGGAACAACAGGACACCGAGACCCGTGATGCGATGTAACATCCAGGCCCACATACTCGAGCCGCCCCGGTACCTCAATCCCTCCCGGAAGCTCGTCCTTTCAAGCATGTCGGAGCTCCGCATCGCGGATGTTGGTGACTGAAAAGCGAAGGGGGCGCGAGTTTCGCGCCCCCTTTATTGTCAGCTAGGTGAGTTCCTTGAGCTTCGCTATCGTGCCCCTGACGTGCTCAGCCGACTTCTCCAGTGCGGCCTGCTCGTCCTTGGTGAGCTGCACCTCGATGATCTCTTCAACTCCTCCCGTGCCCAGCTTACACGGCACGCCGAGGTACGTGTCGGAGATCCCGTACTGGCCCTCCATCCAGGCGGCACAGGGGAGGATGCGCTTCTTATCCTTCGCGATCGCCTCCACCATCTGAGCCACGGCGGCTGAAGGTGCGTAGTAGGCGCTGCCCTCTTTCAGATAGGCCACGATCTCGGCGCCACCTTTGCGTGTTCGGTCGATCAGACCGTCGATTTCGTCTTGGCCCAGGAACTGAGTCAGCGGAATGCCGCTGACAGTCGTGTAGGAGACGAGCGGCACCATCGTGTCGCCGTGACCTCCCAGCACCAGAGCCTGGATGTCCTCAACGCTGACCTTCAGCCTCTCGGCGATGAACGTGCGGTAGCGCGCTGTGTCGAGTACGCCGGCCATGCCGAAGACGCGGCTGGCAGGGAAGCCCGTCGTCTCCTTGGCCACATAGGACATGACGTCGAGAGGATTAGAGACTACGATGCAGATGGCGTCCGGGGATGTCTTCTTCACCGCGTTGGAAACCTCGCGCACGATCCCCGCGTTCGTGGCCAGAAGATCGTCGCGGCTCATCCCAGGCTTACGCGGGATGCCTGCGGTGATAACGACGATCTCGCTGCCCGCAGCCTCGTCGTATCCGTTGGCACCAATGACGCGAGTGTCGAAACCCATAACCGGGCCCGACTCGTACATGTCGAGAGCTTTGCCCTGTGGAATGCCCTCCAGGATGTCGACGATCACGATCTCCTTGGCGACCTGCATCTCCGCCAAACGGAGAGCCTGCGTAGCGCCGACGTGTCCTGCACCAACAACCGTGATTTTATTGAACATACCGGGTTCCCAATCCCCCGCGCCATCCGGACGCGACCCTTCGGCGCACGAGCTTCCCGGCGAACAAGAAAACGCTGGCCGCCCGCCGGATCGCCGCGGGCTTAGCTGGTGATGGGGCTACGTATTGAGAAAGGACTTCGTGCCTGCCAAGCTAAGGCGTGGAGTGGGGGGAGGCAAGACGTTTAGCGGCTTGATCGGCACCAAGCATCAGGACTTCCCCGCCTAGGGGACGTCGGGAACGGCCCCGTCGCGCCAGACCTCACCACCGTCCGAATACCCTTCCTTCTTCCAGATCGGTACCTCGGTCTTGATGCGCTCGATGATCTCACGTGACGCCCTGTAGGCGGCATCGCGATGAGGAGCAGCGACGGCGATGACGACGCTGATGTCACCAATTCCCAGCTCGCCGACCCGGTGAACCACCGCCAGCTCGCCCACCTCGAACCGGGCGCCAACCTCCCGACAAATCATCTCCATCTTCTCGACCGCCATCTCCTCGTAGGCTTCGTAGGCGAGCGCCTCCACGGATCGACCCTCATGGTGGTCACGTACAACGCCTGCGAAGAGGAGCACTGCCCCGTCTGTGTCACTACGCACACGATGCAGGAGGTCCGTCGGGTAAATGGGGTCGCGGGTCACTGCGCAGTACATTCAGCCTCCTGCCACCGGTGGTATGAACGCCACCTCGTCCCCATCGTGCAGCACGGTCTCGACCGAGGCATACTCGCGATTCACAGCGGCGACCAGCTGCCGGGGCAAAGCAGCATCGCCTGCCCGGGCCCGGACATCATCGATCAGCGCACCCAGCGTCGACCCTTGCGGTAGCTCGAGCTCGATCTGCTCGGCCCCGAAGACATCGCGGTAGGCAGCGAAGAACAGGCATGTCACGCGCATATGGGTCCCCAACGATGTGCAATAAGTCCCTGCCCATCGTAGACCGCGCAGGGCCGTCCAGCAAGCAGACGTGTGCTTGCTCTCAGGCCCCTGTCGCGGCGGATTCTGTCTCCAGTTGCAGTAGAAACTGACCTATGGAGGGGTGGTAGCGTAGTGTCGAGCAGCGAACGCGTGTCCGCTCGCCGTCCTGCGACGCGGCGATCGCCAGCTGACCACGGAAAACCTGGAAGCGGATGAAGTCTCCGCCTTCTTCGATGAGCGTGCCGGCATAACCGGAAGCGGAACCGGTGAAGAATCCTCGAGCGAGCTCGAGGACTCTATCTGGCGGCAGGGAAACCAGAGCCTCTCTAGTCATCCTATTCGTACCTTCCTTTTGGCGGGCCGGGCCGTAGGAGGCCCGGCGGGGGAAAGAAAGGTCCTAGCCCCGCATGCTCTCGTAGGCAGCCTCGGACTCGCCGGCGACCTGCGCCCTGAAATTCTTCGAGGGCTTGAACACCGGAACGGCCCGCGCCTCCACTCTCACCGGGTCACCCGTTCGAGGGTTCCGAGCTACTCGTGCCCGTCTGTTGCGCACCTTGAACGTGCCGAATCCCCGGATCTCGATGTGATGGCCGTCGGCCAGCGCCTGCCGGACCGCATTCAGAAAGCCATCCACCACCGCGGCGCAGTCCTTCTTCGTGATGCCAGGCCCGATCGCCTGGGCAACCTGTTCGACCAAATCGGCTTTGGTCATCCCTTCCTCCAGCAATCGAAAAGTGATAACGCCCGCAGCGAACGAACGGTTTCCATCGCGACCCGTGCCGCCGCTACCGGTACCTGAGCAGATACATGAGCCGCGGCCCCTGATCGAGGCTGGGCCAAGACTCACCCAGGGGTCCCACAGCCCCGCCCCGGCCTGTGGCCAGAGCGGCTAACGAACGAAGAAGGTCCCACCAGGTCACAGCACGGCGTTCCTCACGTAACACGGTTCGCGGCTCCGGCCCAAGGCCCGCCATGTTGCCTGCGACAGCGATGGCATCGACCAGGTCACCTTCTCCATCGATTAGTCCATAATCCATGGCGAGACGGCCGGACAGCAGACGGCCGTCTGCGACCTCTATTACCGAATCACGGGACAGCCCGCGTTCCTCCGCAATCACCTCCAGGAACTGGTCGTAGACATCATCGACCACCTCCTGCAGAAGCGCTCGCTCGGCCTCGGTCACCTCTCGGTAGGGAGACCCCAGGTCCTTGTGCTCGGAGCTCTTGATCACCTCGAAGCGGAGCCCGACCTTCTCCAGCAGCTCCTGGGCGTTCGGAAACTCCATCAGCACGCCGATCGAGCCAACCAGCGAGCCCGGCATCGCCAGGATCGTGTCCGCTCCCAAGGCCGCGTAGTAGGCACCCGACGCCCCTACGGACGCGATCGCCGCGACCACCGGGTATCCCTCTTCGCGGACCCGAGCGAGCTCCCGATAGATCGTCTGCGATGGCGCGACCTCACCGCCCGGCGAGTTCACCCAGAGGACGAAACCCCGCACCGAGCTGTCGTCCCGATATTCCCGCAGCTCCCGGATCACCCGGTGGTTCGCCGTGATAACGCCCCTCAGCGGCAGTATCGCGATCCGATCCCGCGCCAGCACCGTGATGCCGTCGCTGGGAGCGGCCGTGTACACGATCAGGAGAAGCCCGGTGCCGAACACGATGACAGCTCCGGCTACCACCAGGGCAACCCACCAGCCTCGGGGACTCTTCTTACGAGCTTCCATTTACCTGGGACGAGCACTCTGACGTGCCGTCAAGGGAAACGATAACGGGAGGGAGATGGGCGCCTAAGTTACTGTCTCAGAACGATTAAGTCAAGTCGGGGGGCTCCCGATTCCGGACCCCGGGGCTGGTGGTGTCAGGCGGGCCGCCGCTCGCCCATCAAACGCACGAACTCGTCGAACAGGTAGCGGCTGTCGTGGGGGCCAGGGGCGGATTCGGGGTGGTACTGGACGGCAAAGACGGGAAGTTCTCGGTGCCGGACCCCTTCCAGCGTCCCGTCGTTGAGGTTCACATGCGTGGCGCGAAGATCCGGGGCACCCGGTACCCCCTCTCCTTCGCTGCGGACCGCGAAACCGTGGTTCTGAGAGGTGATCTCGACACGTCGGCTCGCCAGATTGTGAACCGGGTGGTTCCCGCCCCGGTGCCCGTAGAGCAACTTGAAGGTTTCGGCGCCGAAACCGCGCGAGACCACCTGATGCCCGAGGCAGATTCCGAACACCGGGATCTCCTTCGCCGCCAGCGACTCGATCAACTCCATGACTCCCGGCACCGCCGCCGGGTCGCCAGGACCGTTGGATAGGAACACGCCGTCGGGAGCACCATCCAGTGCGACCTCCGCCGGCGTGGTCGAGGGATAGACGGTGAGGCTACAGCCATGCCCGGCCAGCAAACCTAGGCTACGGCGCTTCACACCAAAGTCGTAGACTGCGACGCGGAACCGTGCGATCCCCTTCGCCGGCACCTTGTAGACCTCACGAGTGGTGACAACGTTCGTGAGATCGAGTCCGGTCATCGGCGGGTGCTGGTTGACGCGCTCGAGGATCTCGTCCACACCCAACTCCTCTGGCCCGATCCCACAGCGCATCGCGCCCTCCGACCGGATATGCCGAGTCAACCTACGCGTATCGACGCCCTCTATACAGGCGATACCGTGCTCCTTCAGGTACTCCTGCAGGCTAGTCTGAGCGCGCCAGTTGCTGTACTTGGGGCTCAGCTCGCGGACCACCAATCCTGCGACCCAAGGCCGCGCCGCCTCGTCATCCTCTGGTGTCACACCGTAATTGCCGATGAGCGGCGCCGTCATGGTGACGATCTGGCCGGCGTAAGACGGGTCGGTAAGGATCTCCTGGTAGCCGGCCAGACTGGTATTGAACACGACTTCGCCCAGCGCCAGCTCCCCCTCGGCCCCGGCCAGCCGCCCAGGAAACGCCGAGCCGTCTTCCAGCACCAGAAGCCCTCTTCGCGCCCCACCGAGTTCGTGGTTAGCTTTAGCCGTCATGAGCGCCCGTGAATTCAGCGACCTCGTCTACATCCACGCTGACGAATCGTGCCTCGGCAACCAATTCAGCGATCAGGCACGGCCCGGTGCTGCCGCCGGACTCGTCGAATTGTTCGACGAGAGGCGCGGTTGGATCCGGCGCGACTACTACGTCTGCGAGCCCGACACGACCAACAATCGCATGGCGCTGCGCAGCGCCATCGAGGGCTTGAGTGCCCTCAAGGGTCCCTGTCGCGTCGTCTTCCACTCCGACTCGAGCTACCTCGTAAGAGGCATGAAGGAATGGATCCGCAACTGGATCGCCCGCGGCTGGAAGCGCAAGGGCGGCCCGATCGAGAACCTCGAGCTGTGGCAGAAGCTGAAGAATATTTCGGACCGTCACAAGATCGAATGGCTCTGGGTGCGCGGCCATGCCGGCGACCCGAAGAACGAGTATGTCAACCACCTGGCCGTCCAGGCTGCCCGCCGACAGCAAAGCTCGGAGGGGCTCATCGACTCGGGCTTCGGGGCCTGGCTCGAGGCTCAGCAGGAAAAGGGTCGTTTCCTGGACTTCTTCGACCTACCACCCGAAAGCTCCAACTAAGAAAACGGCCCGGTGACCCGGGCCAAGTCGAACGCCTCAATTGCCACCCTCCGGCGGCGGCTCACCCTCCTCACCGGTGGTCGCGCCACCCTCCTCGCCCAGGTCGATGACCGCCGGGGCGTCCTGTACGCCCTCCCGTTCCAGTAGCGGCGCTGGAGCTTCCTCCACCGCCGGCGGCGCGAATTGCCCCTCGAGGACCGAGGACGGCGCCCGCGTGCGGGCCGAAAGGATTGCCAGAAGCAGGGCCAGACCCATGAACAGGCCGCCCGTCACCCAGCTCGCCTTGGTCAGTAACGTCGCCGCCTGTCGGCCACCGAGGAAGGTGTCGGCGGACGACGAGGCACCGCCAAACTCGGCCGCCAGCCCACCCCCCTTGCCCGACTGCAGCAGCACGACCAACAGGAGCAGGATCGCGTCCAAGATGAGCAGCATGAGGATGAATCTATACACTGCCTAAGCCTTCCTTCTGTGCCTCGTTCGCGTTATGGGGCGTCACCGCCCGAAGGCGGAACCGCCGTACTATATATCGACTGCCGGGCCTGTCAACGTTGCCCTTGCCGGGAGCCAGGCTGATAGACCGGCGAACGAGATCTCGTCAGACTCCGCCGGCACTACAGATCTCCGCGAAATCGGACGCCTCGAGGCTGGCCCCACCCACGAGTACGCCGTCGATCTCAGGCGCTGCCAGCAGCTCCTCGATGTTACTCGGCTTGACGCTACCGCCGTAAATAATCGGGATCGCCCGGGCCGAAGCGACGCTTTCGGTCAACAGACCGCGGATCAGCTCGTGGGCCTGATTGGCGTCCTCGGGACTCGCCGTGCGGCCCGTACCTATCGCCCAGACCGGTTCGTAGGCGATCACCATCCCCTCCACCTGGTCCGAGCTCAGCCGGCTCAATCCAGCGGCGAGCTGCCGGGTGACCACGGCTTCGACCTCACCGCGGTCTCGCTCTTCCAGTAGCTCCCCCACGCATAGGACAGGCACGAGGCCCTCGCCCGCTATCGCCGCGACCTTGCGGGAGACGTCCTCGTCCGCATCACCGAAGACGTGGCGGCGCTCCGAGTGACCCGCCAGCGCGAACCCGGCACCGGCATCCTTCGCCATGCCGGCCGAGATCGAGCCGGTAAAAGCTCCCGAAGATTCCCAATAGACATCCTGCACGCCGGTCAGCAGGTCGCTCCTCTCGGCGGAGGCCACCTTGAACGCGGCCAGCGAGATAGCCGGCGGAAAGAATACGACGGTGCGATCGTCGTGAGGTTGGTACTGTCCCAAGAACTCGGTCAAGAAGCCACGCGTCGCGCTGGGCCCGTGGTTCATCTTCCAGTTGCCGCCGAAGAAAGGCTTCTTTAGGGTCATCGCTACTCCCGATCACTCAGCGCAGCGACGCCGGGAAGCTCCTTTCCAGCCAGGAACTCCAGCGAAGCACCGCCGCCGGTGGACACGTGGCTCATGCGGTCGGCGAGGCCCAGCTCGGCCACGGCGGCCGCGCTGTCTCCACCACCCACCACGCTGGTCGCACCTGCCGTCGTAGCATCGGCGACGGCGGCGCCGACAAGGGTCGTGCCGTTTGCAAACGCCGCCTGCTCGAATACACCCATAGGCCCGTTCCAGAGGATCGTGCTCGCCCCGCGGACGATGCTCGCGAACTCGCTGCTGCTCGCGGGCCCTATGTCGAGCAACATCTCAGCGGCCGGGATCGCATCACGACCCACCACGTGAGCCTCGCTCCCGCGATCGATCGCCGGAGCCACCACCGCGTCCGTCGGCAACACGAGAACACCTCCGGCCTGCTCCAGCATCCGGGCCGCGAAGTCCAAGAGATCCTCTTCAACCAGCGACTTCCCCGTTTCCAGCCCCATAGCGCGCAGGAAGGTGCACGCCATTGCACCGCCGATGCAGAGCCGGTCCACCTTGCCCAGGAAGCTCTCGATCAGATCGATCTTGCCGCTGACCTTCGCTCCACCCAGCACCGCGACGAACGGCCGCGCCGGGTCCTTCAGCAGGCGGCCCAGGTAGTCGAGCTCCCGCTCTAACAACAGCCCGGCCACTGCCGGCTCGAGAAATTCTGCCACGCCTGCGGTCGAGGCATGCGCTCGATGAGCGGTGCCGAACGCATCGTTGACGTACAGGTCACCCAGGGCCGCCAGCTCACGGGCCATGGCCGGGTCGTTCTTCGTCTCCCGCGGATCGAAGCGCGTGTTCTCGAGAAGCAGAATCTCGCCCGGCTCCAGATCCTTCGACTTGGCCACCACCTCCTGCGATACGGTCTCGGCCGCGAAGTCGACCTCGTCTCCCAAGAGCTCGGCCAGGTGGTTCGCGACAGGTCGTAGCGAGTACTTCGGGTTCACCTCGCCTTTCGGCCGGCCGAGATGCGACATGAGGACCAGGCTCGCCCCTCGCTCACGGAGCAACCCCAGCGTCGGCAGCGTCGCACGGACACGCACGTCGTCCTCCACCCGGCCATCGGCATCGAGCGGCACGTTGTAGTCGACGCGCACCAGCGCCCGCTTGCCCCTCAGCTGGTCATCGCTCAGGTCGCGGACGGTCTGTTTGTCCAGCATTGTACTGTCTCGTTCTAAAGGCGCTCGGCGATGTAACCGGCCAGATCGACGCAACGGCACGAGTAACCCCACTCGTTATCGTACCACGAGAGGACTTTGACTAGGTTGCCGTCGATGACGTTCGTTGACAGGCCGTCGACGATGGAACTGGCCGGGTTCCCTGTGAAGTCGACCGAGACCAGCGGGTCCTCGCTGTAGGCCAGAATTCCCTTAAGCTTTCCGTCGGCGTACTTCTTGAACGCGCCGTTGACCTCTTCCGCCGTGGGGGTCTTCTCAACCACCGCTACGAGGTCGGTAAGCGAGACGTTCGGCGTGGGCACCCGCACAGCCATGCCGTCAATCTTCCCCTTCACCTCGGGGATCACGATACCGGTCGCCTTGGCGGCCCCGGTCGTGGTCGGAATAATCGATACCGCCGCGGCACGCGCGCGCCGCAGATCCTTGTGAGGAAGATCCAGGAGCCGCTGGTCGTTGGTGAAGCTGTGGATCGTCGTCATCATGCCACGCTTGAAGCCGAACTCCTCCAACAGGACCTTGACCACCGGCGCCAGGCAGTTGGTCGTGCAACTTGCGTTCGAAATGATGTGGTGGGCCGCGGCGTCGTAGGCTTCGTCATTCACGCCGAGGCAGATCGAGATGTCCTCACCCTTCGCCGGCGCGGTGATCACCACCTTCTTCGCACCTGCGGTAAGGTGTTTGCTGGCACCATCTCGCGAACGAAAGATCCCCGTCGACTCGAATACAATCTCCACCCCCAGCTCCTGCCACGGCAACTTTTCCGGATCACGCTCCGAGAGCACCTGCACTTCATCGCCGTCGATCACCAAGCTTTCACTCTTGGCCTCGACCGCGCCCTCGTATCTGCCGTGAACCGAGTCGTAGCGGAAGAGGTGGGCCAGCGTGTTGGTACTGGTGAGATCGTTGACCGCCACGAAATCCAGGTCCGTACGGCCATACTTCTTGGCTGCCCTCACGATCATCCGACCGATCCGCCCGAAACCGTTGATTCCAACTCGAACCGCCATCTCTCTCCGACCTCCTTCGCTCCCGTCCAATGTGCCAGATCCAAACCTTATTACTTTACCGTCAGCAGCCGGTCCCGGAAAGTATCACAGACCTTTGCGGGGTAGCTCGCGGCGCGCTCGGGCGAAGGTCAGAACGCTTACCGCCCGGGCACCTGCTCCGCAAAGGGCCCGAACGCAGGCCTGCGCTGTGGCAGCCGTCGTCAATACATCGTCCACCAGCAGCAGGTGCGCGTCCTCGATCTGCGCCCGGCTCGCAGGCAGCACGCTGAACGCGCCGGCCACGTTGTCCGCTCGCGCCCGCGGCGCCAGGCGTGCCTGGCGCCGCGTGTGACGTCCCCGCACCAAAACACCGGGGACTAGCGGCCAACCGCGCCGTCGTGCTACCGCGCGACCCAACAGCTCCGCCTGATTGAACCCCCGCTCCCTGAGCCGCGCCGGGCTCAGCGGCACCGGTAGCACCGCCCCGATCTCGGCCTCCACAGCTGGCGCGAACCGCACCTCGGCCATCCGCGCACCCATCTCATCGGCCAAGTCGGCCCAACCGCCGTACTTGAGAGCATGGACCATGGCAGCAGCCGTGCCGGACATGCTGTAGGGCGCACGGGCGACGCGGAGATAGGGCAGCCAGTCCGCGCATTCGGTACAACCTGAGGTCGGAGGTTCTATTCCTTTTTCTTGTAAAGAGATACCGCTGTCGTACAAAGCGATGCCGCAGCGGTCACAGCGGGGGGCACGTTGGGCTCGGGCCCGAGTCCAGCAAAGGCCGCAGACGCGCCATTCCATCCTGGCCAAAGGGTCTCCGCAGAGGACACAGACCGGCGGCAGCAGCCGGTCGAGCCAGGGACGAAGTTTCGGTCGGCCGATCCCCGATCGGCGAAGTCGGCCGCTTTCCATGGAGTCGAAGCTGATCAGGACGGGTCAAATAATCCTGAACGTGCCCCGGGGTGCTTCTCTTCTCGCGTCCTTCGGCCCTGAGGGCGGCTAGCTCCCTTTCTCGATGACGATCTTCTTTGCCTCGTTGTAGAGGTCGAGCGCGTCGCTGACCTCCTCAGAGATCAATCTCTCAGGCTGGGGTCGGGCCTGGCCGCTCGCCCAGGCGAGCCGGCCCGCGGCCAGGATGGCCGCGATGATCGCCACAAGTTGGTCGTCGTTCATTCCTGCCCTCCCTGACTCCTGCCCTTAATCGAATCGCGGGTTCACCACATTGTTGTATATCGAGCCGAACGTGTAGCTGAGGCTAAAGCCGAGGCGATAGCGCCAATCCGTACCGAGCTCCCGGCGTCGCAGCAGGACTTCCTCATCGGTCGCACCGCCCCTAGCCAGGTGGATCTGGTCCTTGATCCTCTCGACGACGCCATTGAGGTTCAGTTCCAGCCCTCTGACGAGCCGAATGTTCAGCCGCCCGCCCAAATCGAAGCTGTGCTGCTCCAGATCATCGAGGTATGAGAACGCCCCAAAACCCATATTAATAGTGCCAAACGGCTGCCGCACCGAGTACTCGATCTCCAGGACGCCCGCGGGGCGACGCTCGGTGGTCTTGTCGAAGATCGTTATCTCTTCGTAGTCGAAGTAGTTGTACAAGGCGGCGATCACAAAGGTCAGCGCCCTCCTCGTCGATTCCGAGTAGGGGAAGATGTTGTACTCCAGGGCAGGGCCTATCTCGATCGCCAGGTCGTGATTGCGGAAAGTCGAGACTCGCGCCTCCGCGGTTCCTCCCACCGACCAGTGTTCACTCAGACTCTTTACAGCGAAGACGCCGGTGGAATAGTTCCTAGATACACTCTTCGTCTCCGACCCGTCGCTGAACTCGAAGTTGTCCTCGCTGTACCGGCCGCTCGCGTGCAGCCGGATCTTCCACTCCTCTGTCGTACGGTTCGCCGAGACCGAGCCGTTCGTCGCGAATAAGCTCTGTCGTTCCTCGGCGCCGAAGTTCCCGCCGACGCGAACCCTGAAGATCCAGAAGTTCCAAGGATCATCCACAGCCTGGGCCGTCAGCGCTGCTTCCAGGGTGTCCGGCGCCTCGTACGTCACATCGAGTCGCTCGGCCATCGGCAGGCGCACCAAGTAGCGAACCAGACCTAGCTTCAGGGTTCGGGTCAGGCCTCCCCGGACCTCGTGCTCTACGTCGGTGTCGCTGGAGAAATAGAAGAGCCTATCGTCGACCGTCTCGAAGTCGCCTTGGCCGATGAACTCGACCGTGAACTCGTCGCCGCCACTTCCGGTGCGGCGCGTCGTCACCAGTACGTGGACCTCCGAATCCCGACGGTCACGCACGTAGTTGACGAACGCGATCTCGCGGCGGAAATGGTCGAAGTCGCAATAGCGGCTCCGGCAGTCCACGAAGACGCGCAACGCCTCGTCGGGCGCCTGGGCAGCCTCGTCCGCCTCCTGACCCAAGGCGCCGGCGGATAGCGCCGCGGACAGCGCCAGCAGAACCGTGATAGAGACGGATACTCGCATCGGATCTCCCAAAAGAAGCCTTAAGATAGGCAAGACGTCGGTCGGCGCTACTGCAAACAGCCGGCCTCGGACGAACGCAGCACGGCGATAACTCCGGCCGCCTGACCCTGGCCCCCCACCCGAGAGCTTCTTAGTATCCCACCCATGCGACACAACTCAGTCGTGGCGACAGCCGTGATCGGCGCCGTCGCGCTCTTGGGGTTGGGGCTAAAGAGCTGTGGCGAAGCGACCGTAAGTCCGCCCAACATCATCTTCATCCTCGCCGACGACCTCGGGTACGGAGAGTTGGGGAGTTACGGCCAGACGAAAATCCGTACACCCAACATCGACCGGTTGGCCGCAGAGGGAATGCGGTTCACCCAGCACTACTCCGGCAGCCCAGTCTGCGCCCCGTCACGCGCCGTTTTGCTGACCGGCCTGCACACCGGTCACGCGTACATCCGGGACAACGACGAGATGCCGGAGCGGGGCGACGTTTGGCACGATCTGAGCCTGGAAGGACAGCGGCCCCTGCCGTCAAATACGTTCACCATCGGGACGATGCTCCAGAATGCCGGATACACGACGGCCGCGATCGGGAAGTGGGGGCTGGGAGGACCGGGCAGCAGCGGTGAGCCGAACCGGCAGGGCTTCGATCACTGGTATGGCTACCTGTGCCAGCGCATCGCTCACGGCTACTACCCGCCCTACCTCTGGCGCAACACCGAGAAACACGTTCTCGACAACGAGTACGTCTACCCGCACCAGAAGCTGCCCGAGGACGCCGATCCGTCCGACCCTGCATCCTACGAGCCCTACTCGGGGACGCAGTACTCGATGGATCTCATGGCGCAGGAAGCGCTCGACTTCATCCGACGGAATAGGGAGGAGCGGTTCTTCCTCTACCTCCCCTTCCCCGTTCCTCACGTCGCACTGCAGGTGCCAGATGAGTCGGTAGCCGAGTACCACGGCGGTTTCCCCGAGACGCCGTACGTCGGCGACCGCGGCTACCTTCCCCACCGCACGCCGCACGCTGCTTACGCGGCGATGATTACCCGGATGGATCGGGAGGTCGGGCGAATCAGAACCCTACTCGAAGAGCTCGGACTCGACGACAACACCCTCATCATCTTTACCAGCGACAACGGTCCCACCTTCAACGGCGGGACCGATTCAGAGTTCTTCAACAGCGCCGGCCCCCTCAGGGGGTTGAAGACGCAGCTCTACGAAGGCGGTATCCGCGTGCCGCTGATCGCATGGTGGCCCGAGCTGATCGAGGCCGGTAGCACGAGCGACCACGTTTCGGCGTTCTGGGACTTCCTGCCGACCTTCGCCGAGCTTGTCGGGACGGAGGTACCGACTGAAGTCGACGGCCTCTCACTGCTGTCCACACTGTTCGGCCGGTCCGACGAGCAGGCGCGTCATGAGTATCTCTACTGGGAATACCACGGCCGCCAGGCAGTGCGATTGGGTGACTGGAAGGGTTACCGAGCGAGCGTCGACGGTGAGATCGAGCTCTACGACCTGGCGACCGACGTTGGCGAAGCGCGCGACGTTGCCCACCTGCATCCCGGCATCGTGGCACAGATCGCCGAGATCATGCAGAGCGGCCGTACCGAATCGGAGCTGTTCCCGCTCGTCCGGAACCGCTGAAGACGCTCGCCATTCCCAGCGAGGAGAGAACCATGCGCACCTCCCTGCTCGCGATCCTCCTGATCCCACTGGCGACCTGCGATCGCCCGCAGCCCCCCAACATCGTCTTCATCTTCGCCGACGATCACGCCGCCCACGCCATAGGCGCTTACGGCTCGAGGCTGGGAGATACGCCTAATATCGATCGGCTGGCTCGCGAGGGTATGCTGTTCCGCAACGCCTTCGTCACCAATTCCATCTGCGCCCCCAGCCGCGCCGTGATACTTACGGGGAAGCATAGCCATCTGAACGGTGTCATGACCAACCGGGAGCGCTTCGACAGCGCCCAGGTGACCTTCCCCAGACTGCTCCAGGCAGCCGGTTACCAGACCGCCATCATCGGGAAGTGGCACCTGAAGAGCGAGCCAACCGGCTTCGATTTCTGGCAGGTACTCCCCGGCCAGGGGACCTATTACAACCCCGACTTCCGAACACCGGCAGGCATTGTAGAGCACACCGGCTACGTGACCGACATCATCACCGACAAGGTCCTGGAGTGGCTCGAGAGCGGCCGCGACCCCGAAAAGCCGTTCCTGCTCATGTACCAGCACAAGGCACCGCATCGCCGCTGGGAGCCGGGCCCCGACCAGCTGACGTTCTTCGATGACGTCACGATCCCCGAACCCACGACCCTATTCGACGACTACTCGGGCCGGGCGAGCGCCGCGGCGAACCAAGAGATGACGATCGCCGAGCATCTCTACGAGGACGACCTCAAGCTGGTACCGCCTCGCCAACTAAACGAAGAACAGCTCGCCAGCTGGAACGCCGCCTACGAGCCGAAGAACCAGGAGTTCCGTGACGCGAACCTCAGCGGGGCCGATCTCGTGCGCTGGAAGTATCAGCGCTACCTGAAAGACTACCTGCGCACGATAACATCGATCGACGACAATCTGGGACGCCTACTCACTTACCTCGATCGGTCCGGGCTGGCCGAGAACACCGTGGTGATCTACAGCTCCGACCAGGGGTTCTACCTCGGCGACCACGGCTGGTATGACAAACGCTGGATGTACGAGGAGTCGCTCCGCATGCCGCTAATCGTCCGCTGGCCGCGCGTTGTCGAGCCGGGGTCGGATAACTCGGACCTCGTCCAGAACCTCGACTTCGCCGAGACGTTCCTGGAGATCGCCGGCGTCGCAGTGCCGGCGGAGATGCAGGGCCGTAGCCTGCTGCCGCTTCTCCGGGGTGAGGTGCCCGACGACTGGCGTGACGCGATCTACTACCAGTACTTCGAGTACCCCGCCGTACACATGGTGCGCCGCCACTACGGAGTGCGCACGATGCGCTACAAGCTCATCCACTACTACGAGATCGGCGAGTGGGAGCTGTTCGACCTCCACAACGACCCGGAAGAACTCAACAGCGTGTACGGCCATCCTGATTACGCAGACGTTCTCGAAGAGCTCGAAGAGATGCTACGGAGGCTTCGAGAACGGTACGATGTTCCGGAGCAGGACCCGGTGCCCTATCCCGAGGGCTGAGTCGTGTCATCACGTGCGCGCCAACGAAAGTGGGGATGTACAATGCTAAATCAGACGCTGCTCCGCTGCCTGCCGGCCCTCGCACCGGCTGTGCTGCTGGCCTGCGCAATTGAACCGCCGACCTCGGCGCTCGAATTCGCCATCTCGTTCGACCAGTCTGTCGGCGCTGAGCCACTCGACGGCCGAATTCTGCTGATCTTGACGACACGAGAAGAACCGGAGCCCAGGTTCCAGGTCACCTCGGGCCTCAACGCCCCTCAAATATTCGGCGTCGATGTCGAAGGCCTCACACCCGGGACGGAGGTGGTCATCGACGCTGACGTGTTCGGCTTCCCGCACGCGAGTATCGCCCAGCTACCGCCCGGCGAGTACTACGTACAGGCCGTGCTACATGAGTACTCGACCTTCAATCTGAGCAACGGGAAGACCGTCAAGCTCCCTATGGACCGCGGTGAGGGGCAGCATTGGAATCGCGCTCCCGGCAACCTCTACAGCACCCCTCGAAAGCTGCGGGTGGACCCACGGCGCGCGGAGCGGCTGGCCATCTCGCTCGATCAGGTGATGCCGCCCATCCCGGAGCCCGAGGACACCAAGTACATCAAACACGTCAAGATCCAGAGCGAGCTTCTGACCGAGTTCTGGGGCCGACCGATGCATCTCGGAGCCCACGTCCTCGTGCCCGAGGGCTTCGACGAGCATCCTGAGGCACGCTACCCGATCGCTATCTTCCACGGCCACTTCCCCGCCGACTTCGGCGGGTTCCGCACCGAACCACCCGATCCTGATCTCGAGTGCACTTACAGCGAGCGCTTCCGCGTCGATTGCTACAACAGGATCCAGCAGCAGGAGGCCTACGACTTCTACCGGCAGTGGACGAGCCCGGATTTCCCGCGACTGCTCATCGTCGAGATCCAACACGCCAACCCGTACTACGACGACTCGTACGCCGTGAACTCGGCCAACCTCGGACCCTACGGCGACGCCATCACCTACGAGCTGATCCCTTACATCGAGGAGCAGTTCCGTGGTATCGGTGAGGGTTGGGCGCGCTTCCTGTACGGCGGCTCGACCGGCGGCTGGGAGGCGCTGGCCGTGCAGGTCTTCTACCCCGACGAGTACAACGGCACGTTCGCCGCCTGCCCGGATCCAATCGATTTCCGCGCCTACACGCTGGTCAACATCTACGAGGACGAGAACGCCTACTACGAGGACGGCCAGTTCAAGCGGGTCGAGCGACCGGGCCGCAGGAACTGGTTGGGCGAAGTCGATAGGACCCTGAGAGACTTCAACCACCTCGAGCTGGTCCTCGGCACCAAGAGTCGTTCGGGCGACCAGTACGATATCTGGGAGGCCGTCTACTCGCCGATGGGCGACGACGGGTACCCCGAGCGCATTTGGGACAAGTACACCGGTGAGATCGATCGCGAGGTCGCCGAGTACTGGAGAGAGAATTACGACCTGCGCTACATCATGGAGCGCGACTGGGCGACCTTGGGTCCCAAGCTCGATGGCAAGCTGCATATCTACTGCGGCGACATGGACAACTACTACCTGAACAACGCCGTCTACCTGACGGAGGAGTTTCTCGAGAGCACGACGAACCCTTACTACAACGGCGAGGTCGACTACGGTGACCGGGCCGAGCACTGCTGGAACGGTGACCAGCAGAATCCGAACCACATCTCGCGCCTGCGCTACAACACGATGTACCTGCCCAAGATCCTGAGGCGGATCGAGGCGGCAGCTCCGCCCGGCGCGGACCTGACCAGCTGGAGGTATTGACCGCGGCATCCGGGTATGGGGCGTCGGGGCGGTCGTCTCGCGCCAGCCTGCCCCGCCCGGAGAGGCTACCCCCGGCACGTGCGGTCTTTGGAATCCTACCGACGCAAGCCGGTTGCCAATGCCGTCCGTGCAACGCTAGCTTGCGATTTGCGACACGGCCGCCACAGCGGTCACTGCCAAGCCAACTCCCAGCATCTAGAGAGCACCATGCACACATACGTTCGCCCAATTAATCGCCGGGACTTTCTCCGAACGACCGGCGCCGGTCTCGTGGTTCTGCCACACATCGGCTTGGCGCCGTTCCTCCGCTCCGGCTCGGAAAAGGCCCGCATCGCCTTGGTTCGCACTTCGGATCGGAAGCGCGGCGTGGCGCAGGCGCTGGGGTTGCTCGACCTCAGCGGCGTGAGCGGCAAGCGGGTCCTGCTGAAGCCGAACTTCAACACGGCTGGGGATACACCGGCGTCGACGCACAACGACACGCTGAGCCAGCTCGTCTACGAGCTGCACGAGCGCGGCGCGCGCGAGATCACGCTGGGCGAGTCGAGCGGGCCGCCAGACACTCGGGGCGTGATGGAGCAGAAGGGGATCTTCGACCTGGCCAGTGACCTCCGCTTCGGCGTGGTGAACTACGAGGAGATCCCGGAGGCCGACTGGATCCATTTCGGCGCGAATGGCACGCACTGGCCGGAAGGGTTCTGGTTGCCGCGGCACGTGTTGGACGCCGAGTACAACGTGTCGACCTGCTGCCTCAAGACGCACCGGTTCGGCGGCGTGTTCACGATGTCGCTCAAGCTGTCGGTGGGGCTCACTCCGAAGAACATCCGTATGCCGATGCACCGCTCGCCGGACATGCGGCGCATGATCGCTGAGCTCAACACGGGCTACCAGCCGCAGCTCATCGTGCTGGACGGCGTAGTCGCTTTCACGGACGGCGGCCCGTCGAATGGCGAGCTGAAGCAGGCGAACGTGATCGTCGCCGGCGACGACCGGGTGGCGATCGACGCCGTGGGCCTGGCGGTACTAAAGGAGGTGGGCTCCAACGAGGCGATCATGGGCCGCAAGATCTTCGAGCAGGAGCAGATGGCGCGGGCCGCAGAGCTCGGCCTCGGGATCACGAGCACGGACCAGATCGAGTTCGTAACGCCGGATGCGGCCAGCCGGGCATACGCGGAGAGGCTGGAAGGAATCCTGGCGCTAGGCTGAGTGCGGAGAAACCGCCAGGCCGAACACCTCGTAGAGCTATGTGTGCGGTGCGCCCCGCCGCTGCCCGAAGGAGTATTCGGATGAGCACCGTACCCTCCTCGCGCATCGTTCTGTCCGCTGCGATCATCGGCGCTATAGCAACCGCTTTCGCCTGTTCGAGCGACCCAGTATCGAGCAACGGCGAGATAAACGGCCTCGAGTACGTCACGCCCGAGGAGGTCGGTTTCTCGTCGGCAGCGCTCGACGAAGCCAGGGATTACTTCGACCAGATTGGCTCAGCCGCTGTCATAGCGCTTTACGAGAACAAG
>CP070812.1:2199697-2203647 GCA_020344015.1 Gemmatimonadota bacterium | reverse complement strand
GCCGGCGTCCAGTGGATACGTGGCGCCAGAGGGCCGGGCGGCTCGATCTCTCGCAGCCGCTCGTCGAGCTTGAGCTCGACGACGGGTGGCTCTTGCCGTGGCGACACCGGTTCCGGCGGTCTCGGCAGCCCGGTGCAGCTCGCTACGGAAAGCAGAGCGAGGGCGCAAACGGGGGCGGAGGTTGCGAGGCCGGCACAGCGCCAGCGGCTCACCCGGGCTGCCCCTGGAGGTAGGAAGTCTGCATCTGATCGCGCCTCGCCCCTGCAACGTTGTCGACGTGGCGCCGCGGCGCCAATCCGGCTACGCAAAAGAATACGCGCCTTGGCGGGAGCCACAAGGCACCAGCGTGCGTTGATTGATCGGGCGGAGGGCGTCGGCTAGTTTTCAACCTCGCGCCTGTAAACGTGAATGTCCTGCTCAACCGAGCCGTGAGCTTTATATGGTCACTGAAGATCAAGTCAGGGAAGCGCTGAAGCAGATCGAGGACCCCGAGGTCGGCCTCAACATCGTCGATCTCGGACTCGTCTACGATATCGAGGTCGAGGGCGACAGCGTGCACGTCCGCATGACGCTCACCAGCCCCGGTTGCCCGGTGGGGCCGCAACTCCTCAACGGGTCGAGGATGGTCGTGCAGGAGCTCGAGGGCGTCGAACATGTGGAAGTCCAGCTCGTCTGGGAGCCGTTCTGGACTCCCGACCGGATCAACCCCGAGTACCGAGCTATCCTCGGTTTCTAGCGAAGGTCGGCTACCGATCACCGACTACCGGCCACCGGTCAAGGCGAGCCGCAGACGATGCGCTCGGAAGTGGTGGCGTAGCCGAGCGGTGAAGCGACGTCGCTGCCGACGTAGAGCTCGCAGCGTTCGTCGGTCGCGTCCATCCGGGTCCAGGCGGCCCAGCCTCCGGTGTGTGCGTCGGTGATCGTGATGGCGCTCTTGGGGCTGGGGTTCATACTTGCGCGGACGAGGGCCACGTCATCGGCGTACGTCATGTGTTCCCGGTAGTAGATCTCCTGGGCGGTGGCGAGGTTACGGAGGTCGGACATCATCGTGGCCTCGAGGGCCTGGTCGTACGACTTAGTGAACTTTCCCCAGGCGATGACCGTTAGTACGGCGAGCAGGGCCAGCGCCGTCATGACTTCGACAAATGTGAATCCGCTAGTGTCGTTACGTTTCATTGGCTGAGCGCACCCTCACCTCTGTAACACTCGTCCGGGGCGCATCTGCGGAGGGGAGAGCCAGGAGGCCGAATCCTTGCCGACCGAGCCCTGAGCGGGTAGAATCGGGCTTATCACCCGACAGGGTAGTGCCAATTTAGCAGGAACTTACGGCGCTCTCAACCTCCCGGGGGGAGAATGCAGATACTCGACAAATGCCGCAACTTCACACGTGCCCGTGAGGTTATGGCATCGGGGTACTACCCCTATTTCCTGCCGATCGAGGGCTCGTCGGACACCGAGGCAACCGTCGGCGGCGAGCGGAAGATCATGATCGGCTCGAACAACTACCTCGGCCTCACCCATCACCCCTGTGTGGTTGAAGCGGCGCAGGCTGCGATCAAGCGATACGGCAGCGGCTGCACCGGAAGCAGGTTCCTGAATGGTAACATGGATCTTCATGAGCAGCTGGAGGCGCGGCTGGCAAGCTTCATGGGCAGCGAGGCGGCGCTCGTCTTCAGCACCGGTTACCAAACGAACCTGGGGGTAATCGGGACGTTGGTGGGCAGGAACGACCGGGTTTACCTGGACAAGCTGGACCACGCCAGCATCGTGGATGGCAGTCGACTGGCGTATGGCGAGGCGGCGCGGTTTAAGCACGGCGACCTGGAGGATCTGCGCCGCCAGCTCGAAGCGCGTGTCGAGGCCGACGGAGACGAATGTGGGCACATGGTCGTCGTGGACGGCGTGTTCAGCATGGAGGGCGATATCGCGGACCTGCCGAACCTGGTGCCGCTGTGCGAGGAGTTCGATGCCCTGCTCGTCGTCGATGATGCGCACGCCATCGGTTACCTCGGCCCGACCGGTGCAGGGACGGCGGAGTACTTCGGTCTGACGGACCGCGTTCCGCTGACGGTAGGGACGTTCAGCAAGTCGTTCGCTTCGATAGGCGGCTTCGTCGCGGGCCCTGAAACTGTAATCCACTACCTGAGGCATCACGCAAGGAGCCTGATGTTCAGCGCCAGCATGCCGCCGTCGGCGGTGGCCACCGTGCTGGCCGCACTGGATATTGTCGAGCAGGAGCCGGAACGGCGCGAGCGACTTTGGCAGATCACACACCGGATGATGGATGGCTTCCGCAGCCTCGGCTTCGAGATCGGGCCGACCCAGACACCGATCATCCCGATCATGATCGGGCCGGCGGAGAAGACCTTCGTATTCTGGAAGGCGGTCTACGACGCCGGCGTATTCACGAATCCGGTTATGCCGCCGGCGGTTCCGGAAAACAGCTGCCGGTTGCGAACGAGCTATATCGCGACGCACACGGACGAGCAACTCGACCACGTGCTCACGGTGTTCGAGCAGGTGGGCAAGGAACTGGCCGTCATATAGGTCGGGTCACTCACCGTCATCCTAATTCCAGCGAGCCAGCGGGTGAACGTAGAGATCAAACCCGTAGAGACGCGGGCTGAGCGGCGAGCGTTCGTGCGCTTGCCGTGGCGGATCTATCCGGGTCGTTACCCGGCGTGGGTGCCACCGCTACTCGTGGAAGAGCACAAGCGCATCGATCCGAAGAGGAATCCGTTCTTCGGCCACGGCGACGTGCAGCTCTTCCTCGCCTACAAGGGAGGGCGTATCGTCGGCCGGATCGCCGCGATCGAGAACAGGCTCCACAACGAGTTCCACGGCGACAAGGTCGGGTTCTTCGGACTCTTCGAGTCGGTGGAAGATCAGGAGGTCGCGGACGCCTTGCTCGACAGAGCCGCCGAATGGGTCGGCGGCCGCGGACTCGACACCCTGAGAGGGCCGGCCAACTTCTCGACCAACGACGAGTGCGGGCTGCAGATCAACAACTTCGACTCGTCTCCCTACGTCATGATGACCTACAACCCGCCCTACTACGTAGACTTGTTGGAGGGCTGGGGGCTGGAGAAGGCGAAGGACCTGCTGGCTTACGAGGTCAAACAAGAGGAGTTCGATGAACCGCGCTTCGCCAAGCTGGGGCAAATGATAGAACGGTTCGGCCGCGATATCTCGGTGCGGTCGCTGCGAATGGACCGCTTCGAGGAAGAGGTAGCGCTGGTCCGCAAGCTGTACAACTCGGCTTGGGAACGTAACTGGGGGTTCGTGCCGATGACCGACGCCGAGGTCGACCACATGGCGAAGCAGCTGAAGCCGATTGTCGACCCGGACCTGGCGTTGATCGGCGAGGTCGATGGCGAACCGATCGGCTTCGCGCTGGCCCTGCCTGACGTTAACCAGGCGATCCGTCACGCGAACGGACGGCTCTTTCCTTTCGGACTGATCAAGTTTCTCTGGCACATCCGGCGGGTGACGAGGCTCCGGATCATCACATTGGGCATAGTGGCGGAGTATCGAGGCGGCCCGATGGCACCGATGTTCTACCTCGAGATCTTCAAGCGCGGAAGCCGCAGGGGAGTCCGCTTGGCGGAGAGCTCGTGGATACTCGAGGACAACCAGCCGATGCTCCTGGGCGTGGAGAAGATGGGGTTTAAGCCCTACAAGACGTATCGGCTGTATGAGAAGACGATATAGCGGAAGGAGGAGATGAAGACCGCCCTGGTCACCGGCGGCACCGGCTTCGTGGGAAGTCACGCCGTCGATCTGCTCCTCGAGGCTGGGTACCGCGTCCGTTGCACGGTGCGGGGGACCAGCAACCGGCGCTGGCTGGAGGGCAAGCCGGCCGAGCTGGTCAATGTCGACCTTCAGGAGGGCGGTCTCGAGCAGGCGGTGGCCGGGGTCGACGCCGTCGTCCACTGCGCGGGGCTGACGCG
>CP070812.1:2152992-2199597 GCA_020344015.1 Gemmatimonadota bacterium | reverse complement strand
GAACTCGGTAGTTAAGCCCCTCAGCGCCGATGGTACTGCGGGCGCGAGCCCGTGGGAGAGTAGGACGCCGCCGGCCTTATCATCCGAAACGCCGCTAGACGCTCGCGCGTATAGCGGCGTTTCTCTACTTCGACATTCGACAAGCGACAGCCGACTGCCAAGTTGCGGCTTTTCTTCGACCAACGACTACCAACGTCGGGCGTCCAGCACCGCGCAAGGGACGTCCGACATCGGACGCCGGACATCGGAAGCCGCAGCTAAACTCGATAGTCGGCAACCGATTGTCCTCTGTCGAATGTTTCAATTGACACTTCAGAGCTATCCCTCTATCCTTATTCCTACCAATAGCTTACAAGCGGAGATCTCGTTGCAGAACAACTTCGACCAAGAGACGCAATCTGCCTTCCGCTGCGGCTACGTCGCGCTGGCCGGACCGCCCAACGTCGGCAAGTCGACCCTGCTCAACGCGTTGGTCGGCGAGCACCTGAGCATCGTCTCGTCGAAGGCACAGACGACGCGGGAACGCGTCTCGGGAATCTTGACCACGGAGGACTACCAGATCCTCTTCATCGACGCGCCCGGTCTCATTGAGCCACGCTACGAGCTGCAGGAGGCGATGCGCTGGGCTGCCGGTGCGGCGCTCGCCGAAGCTGATGTCATAGCCTTCATAGTCGATGGCACGAAACCCGACACGGTCCCGGATTCGGAGAGCAGCGACCTGATTAGCCTACGTTCGGTGCCGATGATCGTCGCCATCAACAAGAGAGACCTGCTCGATGCAGCGAGCGAGGCACGGCTAATCGAAGCGGTCGAGGTGCAGGGTTGGAACGCGATAGCAGTATCGGCAAAGACGGGAGAGGGGCTGGATGGTCTTTTGGAATGTGTCGTCCCACTCCTACCGGAATCACCGGCCCTCTTCCCCAAGGATGATAGCGCTACCCAGTCGCTGAGGTTCTTCGCCGAAGAGTACGTGCGAGAAACTTGCATGGAAATGTACAGGGACGAGGTCCCTTATAGCGTCATGTGCAGGGTCGACGAGTTCCGTGAAGAACAGGAGCCGGTCTTCGTGAGAATCGTCATTTACGTGGAGAAGGAGAGCCAAAAGGGGATAATCATCGGTCGCGGCGGCTCGGCGATCAAGAAGATCGGCGAGTTATCGCGCAAGAAGATCGAGAACCTCATCGACCGCCAAGTCTATCTCGAGCTGCGAGTAAAGGTCCTCGCAGGCTGGCGGCGCAAGCGGGCCCGCTTGCGCCAACTGGGCTTCGCGTTGCCACCGCACCCAAAAGCTGGACACAACTCGAACCAGGGTGTAGATAAGTAGATATGGGAAACGAAACGTTCGACGAATCGTTGCTGGAGATACTGGCCTGCCCGAAGTGTGTCGGCAAACTGGAATATCGGGCGGAGGAAGCTGTCTTTTTGTGCCATACCTGCCGGCTCCGGTACAGAATTGACGACGGCATCCCGGTGTTGTTGATAGATGAGGCTGAAGCTTTCTAACGCCGCTGCACTCGCCACTCTGGCAGCACTGGCTAGTCCATCCTTCTCGGCGGCCCAGGAGCCGCCGAGGGGAGGTTCCGCGTCCGAAGGCGCGGAGTTCCTTCTGCTGCCCGTTGGGGCCCGCGCCGTGGGTATGGGTGGTGCCGTAACCGGAATGCGCGGAATCGGTGAGCTCGTACTCTGGAACCCCGCCGGTATAGCGAGCATGACAGACCGTCGGCTGCTGTTTAACCACAGCGAGTCGGCGTTTGACACGAGAAGTGACGTACTCTCGCTTGCCTGGCCGATCCGCTCTATAGGCACCTTTGGTCTCACCTACTACCTGGTCGACTATGGAGAGCTTACGAGCACCGACCCCAGCGGCTCGGTGACCGGCACGATCAACTTTCGCAATCAAGAATTCCTGCTCACCTATGCGACCCGGATTGCAGGGCCGTTGGAGTTTGGAATTAACTACAAGCTGATCCAGCTGATTTTCCGCTGCGACGGCGTATGCGCCGGAACGCAGTCGTTTACTCGCACGACCCACGCGTTCGATTTCGGCCTGATTTGGGCAGGGGTCGCAGGCGTGCCGCTGTCATTAGGCGGATCGCTACGCCACCTCGGCTTTCCACTGGAGGGTGAGGACGAAGACGATCCGTTGCCGACACGCGTGCGCGTGGGGATGGCCTACCAGGCGCTTTCCACGTTTACCGCAGATTCCTCAGTCACGCTCGTCCTGACCTTGGACCTCGAAGACCAGACGAGGGAGCTCGGCGCTCCTGAGGTGATGATCGGATCGGAATTCGGAGTTGCCGATCTCTTCTTCATAAGGGCGGGTTACGCCTTCCTGGACACCGGATTCGGTGGACCGACGCTCGGCCTGGGAGTCACCTACGATTGGTTCTACCTCGATCTCAGCCGTGGGTTCGACGAGATCAGTTCGGCGACCGGTGAGGACGCCGTGCAGGTGAGTTTCGGCATAATCTTCTAGCGCCCTGGCGGACGGCGACGAAGTCGCCGCCCTCTCCGCTGGGCCATTTCTTCATGCTCGAGAAAGAGTCCATCATTCGTTATCTGCGCGAGCGCGCCCAAAGGCCCGTGCGGCTGAAGGAGATTGCCCGGGCGCTGGAGGTCGATGCCCGCGAGTACCGCCGGCTGAGGCGGCTACTTCGCCAGCTGGAAGAAGCCGGAGAGATTTATCGCGTGCGGCGTCGCCGCTATGCGCTTCCCGAACGCATCAACCTGGTCGTGGGACGCCTGCAGGTGATTCGTGCCGGGCACGGGTTCGTGATCCCGGAGGTTGGCGGGGAAGACGTGTTCGTGGCTTCTTCACAGCTGAGGGATGCCTACGACGGCGACCGCGTCATAGCACGTGTGGAGCGCCGGCAGCGTGGCCGCAAACCTGAGGGGACTATCGTCAGAGTCCTGGAACGGGCTCGCACCAAGGTCGTCGGTGTGTACCACCGGTCGGGTCGCTATTCCTACCTCGTGCCGCTCGAAAACGCCATCCACCGCGACGTCTTCATACCACCAAGAGCCGGCGGCAAAGCGGGAGACGGTTCCATCGTGGTGGCGCGTATCGTCGATTGGGGCAGCGACCATCACGACCCGGTGGGTGAGGTCGTCGAGATCCTCGGCCGACCAGGTGAGGCCGGCGTCGATGTTTTGGCGATCGTTCATTCCCACGAGTTGCCGGCTGATTTCCCTCGAGATGTGCTGGACGAGGCGGAGAAGTTGCGAGCGGGGTTCGATGGCACGATCGCACTTGAAGAACGAACCGACTTCCGAGCGACGCTGACGTTTACCATCGACCCCATCGACGCAAAGGACCATGACGACGCGATCTCGATCGAACGGCTGGCCTCCGATCGCTGGCGCGTGGGCGTTCACATCGCCGACGTCTCGCACTTCGTCCGCGAGGGTTCACGCATCGACCAGGAGGCTCTCAACAGGGGGACGAGCGTGTATCTGGTCGATCGCGTTCTGCCGATGCTGCCGGAGCCGCTCTCCGGCGACCTCTGTTCACTGAAGCCCGAAGAAGACCGGTACACGCTGTCGGCGTGTCTTGAGCTGAACTCCGCAGCGGAGGTCAACTCGATCGAGTTCACCAGCGGGGTAATCCGCAGCCGCTACGCCTTGGCTTATGAGGAAGCGCAGGAGATAGTGGATGGTGTACGCGAGGCCGATGTGGAACTGCGCGAAGCACTCCAAGACCTGCGTCACCTGGCGTTCCGACTGCGCGAGCGACGGCAGGCACGTGGAGGCCTCGACTTCGATCTGCCGGAGGCACGAGTGATAGTAAACTCGGCCGGTGAACCGACCACCGTGCAGCGTATCCTGCGACTCGACACGCACCGACTGATCGAGGAGTTCATGATCCTCGTTAACGAGTCGGTGGCTCGATCCGTGGAGAGCAGGGGAGCGCCCTTCATCTACAGAGTGCACGAGGCGCCCGACCCCGACCGGCTCGAACGCTTGCGCGAGTTCATCGCCGGTTTGGGACTCAAGCTGGCGCGAGACGCGGACACGACGCCCCGCGCCCTGCAACGGCTGCTCACGAGCGTCGAAGGCCGGCCCGAGGAGCCCGTCGTCTCGACCCTCGTGCTGAGGAGCATGAAGCAGGCGCGCTACAGCGCCGAGCGGGCAGGACACTTCGGTCTCGGGTCCCGGCTGTACACCCATTTCACCTCGCCGATCCGCCGCTACCCGGACCTCGTGGCACACCGGATCGTCCGCTTGGCGTTACTGGAAGGGCGTGCCGTACCCGAGGAACTGGCGGGCCAGCTGGGCGCGATGGCCCGACACTCGTCGGCCCGGGAACGCCAGGCGATGGAGGCCGAGCGAGAGTCGGTGGAACTCAAGAAGATGGAGTACCTAGAGCGGCACCTGGGCGACGTGTTCGAGGGAACCATAACCGGTGTAACATCCTATGGTATGTTCGTGCTGCTCGACGACGTCCTGGCCGAGGGGCTGGTCCACGTCAGCCAGCTGGCAGACGATTACTACCATTACCTCGAGGAAGAGTACGCGCTGGTCGGCGAGCTCAAGCGGAGACGCTTCCGGCTGGGCGACCGGGCCAAGGTCCAGGTAATCAAGGTGGATCGCGCGGTCCGGGAGCTGGACCTGGGCCTCCACGAATGAGGTTGGAACAGGTCGATCTCCCAGGGTTACAGAGCCCTAGACGGGGTAATCAGGCCCTAGTAAGTTCAGCGGGTTAGTGCTGGGTAGGCGACTAATCACTTCGCGATCATGCCGCTACCACCGGTAATCGTATATTACTCATCCGCCGAAACACCACCGCCACACGGCCTATCTGACCATGCGGCCGGGCGGGAGTCCAGGGTAGTGACGGCCCGGTCCGCCGTTGACGTGCTGGCCATGGTCAACCGGGGCCATCCGGCGCTAGTGGTCCTGGACGGCGATGGAGAGATCGCGGAAATCTGCGAACTGATACGTAGCCTCAGGTCGGACCCCTTCAGCGCTATCGTGCCGGTAATAGTGTGGTCGGATAAAGCCGGGATCGACATCATCGAGCGGGTCCTCGATTCCGGGGCCGACGACTTCCTTCAGCACACCATGGACCAGCGCGAGAAGCTTCTGCGGCTGAACACGGTCGTCCGACGTGCGGAGCGGGATGTGGGAGTTCACCCAACGACGCGCCTGCCAGGTACCGCGATGATTGAACGGGACATCGGGGCCCGCCTGGCTGCGGAAGAAGATTTTGCGGTCTGCTACGCCGACATAGACAATTTCAAGGAATTCAACGACCGTTACGGTTACCACCACGGCGATCGCGTCATCTTTTTGGTCTCGAAGATCCTCCGCGATGTGGTGAAAGCTTTCGCTCCGTCGGGCTTCATTGGCCATATCGGTGGTGATGACTTCATCTTCAACGTATCGCTCGATATTTTCGAAGTGTGTTGCCGAGAGACCATCTCGATCTTCGATACGCTCATACCGTTCCAGTATTCAGAAGAAGACAGACGCGCTGGCTTTTTCTGGGGTAAGGACCGCCGCGGACAACTGCACCGCATCCCCCTGATGACGCTTTCAATCGGTGTCGTTACAAACTCCGACAAGTGCTTCACGCATACTGCCCAAGTCGGTGAGCTGGCAACAGAGATGAAGGCCTACGCGAAGACCAAGCAGGGCTCGATCTTCGTAGTCGATCGTCGTCACGGTCAACGTGACCCCCTAGGCGGCCAGGCGACGGAACTGACGACGGAAGCCATGAAGGAAGGACCATGAACGTCTCCTGCCCACAGTGCAAAACCGTATTCCGAGTTGACCCCCGCAAGGTGCCAGCCGAAGGCGTGCGCGCACGCTGCTCGGTATGTGGAGGCGTTTTCGAAGTCGTAGCGGAAGGGAAGCAGGTGGCCGTCGCCGCCGAGCCCGCCGTCGCAGCTCCCGGGCCGGCAGCCGCTCCGCCACCTCCGCAGCCGGCAATCCTCGATACGCCGGCTGCGCCTCCACCGCCTGCGCCCGAGCCGGCCCCGGAACCGGTGATCGCGGTTCCACCGCCTCCGCCGCCAGAACCGCCGCCACCGACACCACAGGCGGAAACTCCGGATACCGGTGAGCCGTTCGGTCAGCCCGATCCCGAGTCACGCGCCCGCCGCCTGGCCCGTGCGCTGATCTCAGACGTCGCCGCCTATCACCCGGAGCGCCTCGAGATCGGGTTGCGTGAGGGGCGCCTAAAAGAGCTCTTCCAGGAAGAGCTCAGAAAGTCGTGGCAGGAGTACGTTGAGCAGGTCGGAATCGAGGTCGCTAAGAGCACACCCTACTTCCGGGATGCGCTCAACGAGATCCTTGCCAAGGGCAAGAAGGTCTTCTGACCAGGCGTTGCCGGGCCGTCGCACGTGGCTCGACGCACCGCGGTGCCTGATGCCGCTACGACGGGCCGACAGCTTGACCGCGCCTGGGTCGGTCGGATATCTTTTAGAGGGAGCTGGGGCCGTCCGCTCGGGCGGCCTTATCGTTTGTGGCGACTGAATTTAGAACGATTACTGGCAGTAGATCGTCAAGAGGAAAGGTGAGGTCATGGCGGTAGCGACTGAGGTGGGCCTACTCAAGGAGCTGCGAGAGCGACTCGAGGAGCTCAGGGGGTATCTTTGACGTAGAGGGTAAGCGGCGCCAAGCTCGCGCCCTGGAAGGGCGAACGACAGCACCCGGCTTCTGGGACGATGCCGACGCGGCACGCACCGTGATGCAGGAGCTCAACGAGCTCAAGAGCTGGATCGAACCGTGGGATGAGCTCCATCAGAAGTCCGGCGAACTGGTCGAGCTCGGCGAGCTCATCGAAGCCGAGGGCGACTCCGAGATGGAGGAGGAATTCCGCGGCGAGGTAGAGGGACTTACTAAGCAGGTCGAGGATCTCGAATTCCGCAACATGCTCCGCGGATCCGACGCAGAGCGCGATGCCCTTCTAACCATCCACCCGGGTGCTGGCGGCACCGACTCACAAGACTGGGCCGAGATGCTCATGCGCATGTATACGCGCTGGGCCGAGTCTCATGAGTTCCAAGTTGCCATCCTCGACCTGGTCCCGGCCGAGGAGGCCGGGATCAAATCGGTCGCCCTCGAGATCACTGGCCGCTACGCCTACGGGTACCTGCAGGCGGAAAAGGGCGTACACCGCCTCGTCCGCATTTCACCCTTTGACCAGCAGGCTCGACGGCACACCTCTTTCGCTTCCGTCTTCGTCTATCCGGTTATCGACGACGCCGTCGAAGTCGACATCGCGCCCGAGGACCTGCGCGTCGATACCTATCGCGCCTCGGGCAAGGGTGGCCAGCACGTAAACAAGACAGACTCTGCGGTGCGAATTACGCATGTGCCGACCGGGATCGTCGTCTCGTGCCAGCAGGAGCGCAGTCAGCATCGCAACAAGAACACCGCAATGAAGATGCTAAGGGCAGCGCTCTACGAGCGGGCACTTGAGGAGCGACGGAAAGAGCGAGAGAAGATAGATGAGGCGAAGACCGAGATCGCTTGGGGAAACCAGATCCGCTCCTACGTGTTCCAGCCTTATACGTTGGTCAAGGATCATCGCACCAACGTCGAGCAACCGGACGTGCAACGTGTTATGCAGGGTGATCTCGACGCGTTCATCATCGGCTACTTGAAGCGACACGGGGCTAGATCAGAATGACTGAAACGGGTGAGGCGCAGCACGTCATAAAGGCGCGGCAAGAAAAGCTGCGACGCCTGCAGGAACTGGGAATCGAGCCGTATGCCTATCACTACGAGCCGACGACCTCGGCCGCGGCGGCGCTGCGCGACTACGAAGCCATGTCCGGCGAAAGCGCCGTCAAGTCGCGACTCGCGGGCCGTGTACGCTCACTGCGACCACACGGCAAGACGACTTTCGCCCATCTGGAGGACCGTACTGGAAAGATGCAGGTCTACTTCCGCCAGGACACACTGGGCGACGAGGGTTACGAGTTGGTCAAACTTCTCGACCTCGGCGATTGGATCGGAGTCGAAGGCCCAATGTTTCAGACCCGTACCGGCGAGATCACGCTGCGGGCCGACGACCTACAACTGCTGGCCAAGACGGTCAGGCCCCTGCCGTACGGGAAAGAGGAAAAGGACGAGTCGGGCGAATCGATCGAGCACGGCGGCTTCGGCGACGTGGAGAGCCGCTATCGCCAGCGCTACGCCGACCTGGCGGTACACTCCGAGGTGCGGGACCTGTTCGTCGTCCGCACGAAAGCGCTGCGCGAGATACGACGATTCCTCGACGATCGAGGCTTCCTGCACGTCGAGACGCCCATTCTGCAGCCGGTGTACGGCGGGGCAACTGCGCAGCCCTTCACGACCTTTCACCGGACGCTCGACCGCGAGCTGTACCTGCGGATCGCCGATGAGCTTTACCTGAAGCGGCTCATAGTTGGCGGCCTGGAGCGTGTCTATGAGATCGGGCAGGTGTTCCGGAACGAAGGCATCGATCGCACGCACAACCCCGAATTCTCGATGCTGGAGCTATACCAAGCGTACGCTGATTACCACGACATGATGGACCTGACCGAGGCGCTCGTGCACCACGTTGTGCAAGAGGTGAAGGGCACCAGCGTCATCACCTATGAAGGGAAGCAGCTCGACTTCCAGCCGCCCTGGCCGCGACTGGCCTGGTACGAGGCCCTCGAGCGGCATGGGAGATTGAGCGCGGCGGACCTGGGCGTGGAGGGGCTGCGCGGGGCGGCGCGCGAGGCGGGCGTGGAGGACGCCGACGAGAAGGGTAAGACCGCTCTGCTCGATGGCCTGTTCAAGGCTCTGGTGGAAGATGAGCTGAGTGGACCGATCATCATCTACGACTACCCGGTGGAGCTGAGCCCGCTGGCCAAGCACAAACGTGGCGGCGATAGGACGCTGACCGAGCGCTTCGAGGTCTTCGTCGCCGGTCGCGAGCTGGCCAACGCCTTCAGTGAGCTGAACGACCCGTTCGAGCAGCGAGAGCGCTTCGAGGCTCAGGCCCGCATGCGCGAGGAAGAAGGGTGGGAGGAAGCCCACCAGGTCGATGAGGATTACATCACTGCCCTGGAGTACGGACTGCCGCCCACGGGTGGCATGGGGCTCGGGATCGACCGGCTGGTGATGATCCTCACCGATCGGTCGTCGATCCGCGAGGTCATTCTGTTCCCGACACTCAGGCCGGAGTGAGCTATGCCGCTCGAGTTGTACCTGGCAGCCCGGAATCTCTCGGCGCGGAGCAGATCGCGCTTTATGAACCTGATTACGATTATCGCGATCGGCGGCATCTGCGTGGGCGTGATGGCGCTGATCGTGGTGATCGGCGTTATGTCCGGGCTGCAGACCGAGGTTCGCGATCGCATTCTCGGCACCAATCCGCACATAATGGTTCTCACCTTCGGCGAAGGGCTGAGGCTAGACAACTGGGAGCAGCCTCTCGAACAGCTCCGCCAGGATGCGGCAGTGACGGTTGCTGAACCCTTCATATACACCGAGTCCCTGATCTTCCAGGACGTGAACTACCAGCAGGGCGTCGCGGTGCGTGGCGTAAGTGCCGACGCGACCTCGCGACTCGAAGACCAGCTTCTGGTGGGCACCTGGAACTTCGAGAACACCGAGTCGGGACTGCCGGGGATCGTTCTCGGCTTCCGACTGGCCGACCGCCTCCTCGTCTACCCGGGAGACACGGTGAGCCTGATCTCGGCCCACGGTGCCGAGCTCACCCCCGCGGGCTTCATCCCCAAGTTCAAGAAGTTCGAGGTCGTCGGTCTCTTCAAGAGCGGCATGTTCGAGTACGACAACCAGATGGGTTACGCGCAGCTGAGCGCGGCTCAGGATCTTCTGGGCATGGAGAACGCGGTGACCGGGCTGGCGCTTTGGGTCACCGATCCCTGGCAGGCGGACGCCTACGCACGCCGCCTGCAGGCCGAACTGGGATACCCGTACACGCTGAGAGACTGGAAACGGATGAACGAGGGGCTCTTCTCGGCGCTCAAGCTCGAGAAGATGGGCATGGCCCTGGTTCTGGCGCTCATCGTCCTGGTCGCCGCCTTCAACATCGTGTCCACCCTCATTATGGTCGTGGCCGACAAGACGAGAGAGATCGGGATCTTGCGCTCGATGGGCCTGACATCCCGCAGGATCCTGCGCACTTTTATGCTGCAGGGGCTGATCATTGGAGTGGCGGGTACCTTGCTGGGTCTGGTCGGCGGGCTGACCCTCGCCTGGGCCATCGACTACTTCGGGCTAATCTCGCTGCCCGGAGACGTCTATCTGATCAGCCAGATCCCCGTCATACTCAACCCGCTCGACGTCACGCTGATCGTGGTGGTTAGCATCCTCATCTCTTTTACGGCCACCATCTACCCGTCGCGACAGGCCGCGCGCCTAACCCCGGTAGAGGCGATTCGTCATGAATAGCGTGGCCATCGCCACCCAGCGCCTGTTCAAGTCGTTCAAGGACAGCGACGGATCGGAACTCCCGATCCTCAAGGGGGTCGACTTAGAGGTAAAGGTCGGCGAGGTGGTCGCGGTGGTCGGCGCCAGCGGTGCAGGGAAGAGCACCCTGCTCCACCTCCTGGGCGGACTCGACCGGCCCAGCGCGGGCGAAGTCTACCTGGCAGGCCAGCCCCTCTCCGGACTGGCCGAACAGCAGCTGGCCGAAGCGCGCAATCAGCGCATTGGCTTCGTTTTCCAGTTCCACCACCTGTTGCGAGAGTTCAGCGCACGTGAGAATATTATGATGCCCCTGCTTATTGGTGACGTCGAGAGCTCGCAGGCAGAGGCCCGGGCCGAGGCCCTGCTTCGGGCGGTGGGGATGGAGCGGCGAGCCGGACACAAGCCGCCCCAGCTGTCGGGAGGCGAGCGGCAGCGTGTGGCTGTGGCACGGGCGCTGGCCAACAACCCGCTGGTCCTCCTGGCCGACGAACCTTCCGGCAACCTGGACAACCAAACGGCCGAGGGGCTGCACGACTTGTTCTTCCAGCTCCGCGACGAGCGGGAATTCGCCGTGGTGCTGGTCACGCACAACCTCGAATTCGCGGGGCGGGCGGACCGGGTACTTCGACTTCACGACGGTACGTTACATGCCATTACCGATTCTTTGGCGAGACACGAGACGATTCCCTGATGCTGTGCGATAACTGCGCCCAAAACGAGGCGGAAGTCCACCTGACGCAGATCGTCGACAACGAAATGACGACGGTCCACCTCTGTCCCTCCTGTGCGGCCGAGAAAGGACTCGACGCCGGGAGCGCCAAGAACCTGCCGCTCTCAGACTTCCTGGCGCAGATGGGGCAGGCGGCGGTCACCGAGGAGGAGCGGGTGGTCGCCGGTCCGTGCACCTATTGCCACACCACCGTCGACGATTTCCGGCGAAGCGGACGCCTGGGCTGCCCTCACTGCTACTCGGTTTACGAGTCGCAGCTGCGGGCGATCCTGCGGCGAATCCACGGCTCGACCTACCACCTCGGCAAAGTCTACGTGCCGCCGGCCAGCGAGGCGGCAGACCGCGCCGCTCGCCTCGCGGGACTGCGGCGCAAGCTGCAACAAGCCGTGGAAGCCGAGGATTTCGAGCGCGCCGCGATGATCCGCGACCAGATCCGAGAGCTGGAGGCGGCGATCGACGCATGATGCCACTCGACTTTCGCTCCGTACCCGACTTCGGACTCGCCTGGCTCGATGCCAGCGGGCCTGACTGTGACATCGCCCTCTCGACTCGGGTTCGTATCGCCCGCAACCTGCAAGGCTATCCGTTCTCCGTGCGCGCGAAACCCGCCGATAGGGAAGCCATACTGTCGACCGTTCAAGACGTGCTCGATCGAACACCACCCGTCGCCAACGGCATCTTCGTCAACATCGACCGCCTCGACTCACGGGGCCGTTTACTGCTCCTCGAACGCCATCTCGTCAGTCGTGAACTTGTTGGCCAGGACGGCAGCGAGGCTCCTTCCTCCTCGGCCCTCGTCGCTTCCAGCGACCAGCCTGTAGGCTTGATGATCAACGAGGAGGATCACCTGCGTCTGCAGAGCCTCACCAGCGGCTTCAGCCCCCGGCAGACCTGGGGACTGGTAGACTCGCTGGACGAGGAACTCGGCAGCCAGTTGCCCTACGCCTTCCATCACGAGTTCGGTCACCTGACGTCCTGCCCGACAAACTGCGGCACGGGGTTGCGCGCGTCGGTTCTCATCCACCTCCCGGGACTCGTCCTTACCAAGGAGATCAACAAAGTCCTGCAGGGCATCTCACAAGTCGGCTTGACCTTCAGGGGATTGTACGGCGAAGGATCCGAGGTCGTCGGCAACCTCTTCCAGATCTCGAACCAGACCACGCTCGGTAAGAGCGAGGAGGATCTCATCGATCACCTCCAGAAGATCGTCGGCCAGGTCGTCGAGTACGAACGTCAAGCCCGCGCCGTTCTCGTCCGCGACGCGACAAACGTCATTGAGGACAAGGTCTGGCGGGCTTTCGGGCTCCTTCGCCACGCCCGCTCCCTTGGCTTCGACGAATTGATGAACCTCCTCTCGGGCGTCCGGCTCGGCCTCTCTCTGAAACTAATTGCTGGGCCTAGGGTATACGTGTTGAACCGCATTATGATCTTTGCCCAGAACGCTCACCTGGAGGAGGCCGGAGGCGCAGGTACACTTTCAGGTCCGGAGCTTGACATCCAGCGCGCAATCTACGTGCGTTCAGCACTGGCGGAGGCCGAGCCCTCCCCCGGTAGTTGATAACCAAGATCAACCGTGTGGTGGTGCCCGATCCTGGGCGCGATGAGGGTTAAATGAACTACAATTTCACCGATCGGGTTCGCAAGGTTCTCGCTATGGCGCGCGAGGAGGCCGTCCGCCTCCAGCACGACTATGTCGGCACGGAGCACATCCTCCTGGGGCTGATCCGTGAAGGCGAGGGCGTAGCGGCGGCCGTGCTGATGAACCTGAACGTCGACCTAGACCAGATACAGGAGCGGACCGAGGAACAAGTCAGGAAGGGCAAGGCCGGGGCGACGATGGGGGAGCTGCCTTACACATCCCGGGCCAAGAAGGTCCTCGAATTCGCCGTGGCAGAGGCGCGCGACCTGAACCATAGCTATGTCGGCACGGAACATCTGCTGCTGGGGCTGCTTAGGGAGGAGAAGGGGGTCGCGGCCCAGGTGCTGGAGTCGTTGGGGGTGACGCTGGAGCAGGCGCGCGAGCAGACGCTGAAGCTATTGGGAACCGATATGCCGAGCCCTGGCCCGGGCGCCACGCCGGGGCCGAGCACCAAGGAAAAGAAGTCGAAGACGCCTGCTCTCGACCATTTTTGCCGGGACCTGACCGAGTTAGCACGGGCCGGAGAGCTGGACCCGACGATCGGCCGCGAGAAGGAGATCGAGCGTGTGATGGAGATCCTCTCGCGACGCAAGAAGAACAACCCGGTGTTGATCGGCGAACCCGGTGTAGGTAAGACAGCGATCGTGGAAGGACTGGCGCAGCTCATCTCGCGGGGCGAGGTGGCGGACAGCCTCAAGGGCCACCGCGTACTGGCGCTCGACATGGCGGCAGTGATCGCGGGCACGAAGTATCGCGGTCAGTTCGAGGAACGGTTGAAGGCGGTGATGAACGAGATCGCACAGAACCGCGATGTCATCCTGTTCATCGATGAGGTTCATACCCTGGTTGGAGCCGGCGCAGCGGAGGGCGCTATCGACGCCTCGAACATGCTGAAGCCGGCGCTGGCACGCGGTGAGCTGCAGTGTATCGGCGCCTCGACGCTGAACGAGTACCGCAAGCATATCGAAAAAGACGGGGCGTTGGAGCGCCGCTTCCAGACCGTGATGGTCGACCCACCGACGGTCGATGAGACAATCGAGATCCTTGACGGCCTCAAGAAGCACTACGAAGACCACCATACGGTCAGGCTGCCACAGGATACCCTGGTGACAGCGGCGAAACTATCCGAACGCTACATCACGGACCGGCACCTGCCCGACAAGGCGATCGACGTGATCGATGAGGCGTGTGCCCGGATTCACCTGTCGACTCAGGTGCCGCCCCCAGAGGTCGCCGATCTGCAGGAAGAGTTGAAGGAGATCGGGGACCTCAAGGACGAGGCGATTCGGGATCAGGACTTCGAGCGGGCCGCAGAGCTGCGCGACAAAGAGCGTGACCTACAGGCTGAGATCCGACGCCGTCGTGAGGAATGGGAGGAGGAGCGCCGCACCTTCCGGCCACTGATCACGGAAGAGGACGTCGCCTTCATCGTCTCGCGCTGGACCGGCATACCCGTCACGCGCCTGCAGGAGGCCGAGACGGACCGCCTGCTCCGCATGGAAGAGGAGATGCACAAGCACGTCGTCGGCCAGGACCAGGCGATCACCGCGATCAGCCGCGCCATTCGGCGCAGCCGTGCGGGTCTCAAGGACCCGAACCGACCCATCGGCTCCTTCATCTTCAGCGGCCCCACGGGCGTAGGAAAGACAGAGCTTGCTCGAGCGCTGGCACGCTTCCTGTTCGCCGATGAGAACGCGCTGATCCGCGTCGACATGTCCGAGTACATGGAGAAGTTCTCGGTCAGCCGGCTGATCGGTGCTCCTCCCGGGTACGTCGGCTACGAGGACAGCGGCGCCCTGACCAAAGCGGTGCGTCACAAACCGTACAGCGTGGTGCTATTCGACGAGATCGAGAAGGCGCACCCGGACGTGTTTAACATACTGCTGCAGATACTTGACGACGGACGTATAACCGACAATTACGGCCGCGTCATCGATTTCAAGAACACGATCCTGATCATGACCTCGAATGTCGGCGCTCGGGACATCGTCAAAGGTGGTGGCGTCGGATTCCACTCGCCGGATGCCCAGACAAGTTACGAGGACATGGCGGAACGCGTTAAGGATGAGATCCAGAGGGTGTTTAACCCCGAGTTTCTCAATCGCCTCGACGACGTAATCGTATTCCATCCGCTGTCGAGGGACCACATCAGGGAGATCGTCTCCGTCCTGATGCGCGACGTGCGGTCCCGGCTCGAGGAGGAGGCGCTAAAGCTCCAGCTCAGCGAAGCGGCCGTCGATTTCCTGGTGGAACACGGATTCGACGCCACTTACGGCGCGCGGCCGCTGAAGCGAGCGATCCAGCGCTACGTCGAGGACCCGCTGTCGGAGAAAATCCTGATGGCAGAGCTGGCAGCGGGCGACGTCATCGAGGTCGAGGTCGCAGCGAACGGAGAGCAACTGGAGTTCAGCGTTCTCTCTTCTTCTTCGTTTACAACGTGAGGCAGTACGTACTTCTCCCCGCCCTCTTGACCCTCGCTAGCTTCGGTGTGAGGGCTGAGCCCTTGCTGGGCCAGGACCAGCAGACCAGAGTGCAGCTCGTCCGCGTCGACTCCATCGCCGTCACCGGCAATACTCGCCTCGCTACGCCGGCCGTGCTCTCCGAACTCGGCTTCCGCGCGGGAGACGAGATCACCTATACTGTCGTCCAGCGCGGTGTCCAGCGCCTCATGGCCACCGGCGAGTACGACGATGTGCGGATATACGCCAGCGACGACGCGTTGGGCAGAACGACATTGACCGTCAATCTCGTCGAACGGCCGACGATCGTCTCTTATCGCTTCGAAGGCCTCGAGCATATCGGCAGCGGCGCGATCCGTGATACGGTGGGCCTGGAATCGGGCCTGCCGCTCAGTCCGGCGGCGGTACACGAGGTGGGTTACCTCATCCGGGCCGAGCTTGCCGAGCAGGGCTATATGGCAGCGATGGTCGACACTTTGCTGGTCCCTGGGGATCGGCCGGGCCTCTACCGTCTGGTCTTCGACGTCAGTGAAGGTCGCCGCATCGTCGTGACCGCTCTCGAGTTCGAGGGCAACGAAGCCCTCAGCGATGGGGAACTGACCTCGGCGATGTCGGTGCGCCCGGAAGGCTTCTTCTGGTGGGAGACCGGCGAGTTCCGCGACGACGACTACCGCGAGGACCTCGCGGTCAACCTGCTCGAGCACTACGGACAGCACGGATACCTCGACTTCCAGGTTCTCGGCGACACGATGATCGTCGATCCCACGACCGGGAAGGCGAAGCTTGTGGTCCGGGTCGAGGAGGGCCGCCAATACCGAATAGCGGACTTCCAGGTCGAGGGCAACGAAGCCTTCCCGACCGAGCTTCTTCAGGCGCGCTTCAACCCGAAAAGCCGCTCGCTGCTACAGCGACTTCCGCTGATCGGCAGCCCCGCCGAGAAGGGTGACCCCGTCTTCAACACGCACGAGTGGAGGGACGCCACCGACGAAATAATGCAGTTGTACAGAAACAGCGGCTTTCTCTACGCTCAGATCGATCCGGTCGTCGAGAGACTACCCGAAGGCGATGATGGCGACCCCCGAGTTCGGCTTACCTGGAAGATCGACGAGCTCAACCAGGCCTACATCAAGCTGGTCGGCATCACCGGCAATACGACCACACACGAGCGCGTCGTGCGCGACAGACTCGTGTTGCTGCCGGGTGATGTCTATGGCGACGACCGAATCGTTTCCAGCTATCAGGCCATACAAGGACTTGGCTTCTTCGACCCGGTTCCGCCTAACGAGGCCCTCGCGGTCAACCCCGACGACCAGGGCGACATCAACGTCACCTTCAAGGTCAAGGAGAAGAGTACCGGCAACATTCAGTTTGGCGCTTCGTTGGCACCCACTGTAGGATTAGCCGGATTCATCGGCTACGAGCAGCCGAACCTCTTCGGCCGCGCCAAGTCCGGTCGCTTCCGCTGGCTCTTCGGTAGCAGGTCCAACGATGTCGAGGTCGCTTACAGCGACCCCGCAGTCCTTGGAAGCCGGAACTCGTTAGGCATTTCCTTGAGAAATTCCCGCGATCAGTTTAGCTTCCTCGGTCTCGGTCGCCGCCGCCAGACCGGCGGTACCCTGAGCTTCGGCACGCCGTTCTTCGGCTCGCGCTGGACCCGCATTTCCGTTCGCTACTCGCTGTTCCGGGACCAGTACGACGCCGACGTAGATGACCTCGATCTCGAGCAGCGTGAGCTGTTGGGTGTGGGGACCCGGAGCTCGGTCGAGCTTCGCCTTACGCGCGACACCCGCAACCACCCGCTCTTCCCGACCAACGGAAGCCGCAACTCGGCTGCTATCGAGTTTACCGGCGGCTTCCTCGGCGGCGACGGCGACTACCGCAAGATTACGTTCGAGAGCAGCTGGCACACACCCATCGCCCGCCTCGTCTCCGATCCGACAAGGACGCCGATCGACTTGACCCTGGGATTAGGGCTAATCGGTGGTTTCATCGAGGGCAACAACCCCTTCTATCTCGAGCGCTTCTTCGCCGGCGGCGTCCGCTACGGCCCAAAGCTCCGCGGCTACGACGAGCTGACGATCACGCCGGCCGGCCACGTGCCACAAGACGCGGTCGGCTTCAGTCAACTCGACCGTGTCGGCGAAGCTTACTTCATTCTCAACGCCAGTGTCGGGATCAGGCTCGGTGGAAGCTTCTTCTTCAACGCTTTCTACGACGCCGGCAACGTTTGGGCAACGTCGCATGGCCTCAACCCGACAGACCTGTTGCGAGGTTTCGGCATCGGTGTAAGCTTAGTCACACCTATGGGACCCTTGGGGATCGACTACGCCTACGGCATCGACCGACGCGATATCGTCGGCAGGCCCGACCCCGGGTGGAAACTGCACTTCAGATTCGGGCAGGTGTTCTGAGGTGCTTGATGGACAGGTGTCTGGAGCGGGCAGCTGCCCGCCCCGGGCACGTTAGCAGAGGGGAGCAAGAGAGTGCAGTACAGAGTTAGCGCAATTCTGGTAGCGACGGCTTTGGCCGCGCTCGGCTATGCCGGCTTCAACGGCTCGCAGGGCTCGCAGATCAAACTGGCGTACATCAATTCGAACGAGATCATCTCCCAGGCTCCAGGTGCCGCGGAGGCTCAGGCCACATTTGAGCGCGAGATGGCCGGCTGGAACGCACAGGTCGAGGCGATGGGCGACTCGCTTCAACTAATGGTCACTCAATACGAGCAGCAGCAGGTCATGCTGTCGCCGGAAGCGCGAACCCAGCGGCAGCAGGAGATCAATCAGAAGCGGCTCGAGTTCCAGCAACGGACCGCCGATCTAGAGAACATGGCACAGAGTCGGCAGCAGGAGCTGGTCGCCCCGATCTACGAGGCGGTGTCCAGGGTGCTAGTCACGCTGCGAGAAGAAGAGCAGTACACGATGATCTTCGATGCCGCAGCCGGGGCTCTGATCGCCGCCGATACGGCGTTGGACATCACCGGCCAGGTCCTGCAGCGGTTGCAGAACCAAAGCGCTGAACCGGGAGGCACGCCGAACTAGCGCCGCGAGCCCGGCCGGCCTCAGGCCCCGGGCTCATGCGCCCACGGTCTTCAGCCGGCACCGTGGGCGCTATTGCTGTAGCGTCGCTGACCGGTGTCATCTACGCATCCACGGGAGTCCCGATGTCAACGAGTGTAACGGTTGGCCAGCTCGCCGAGTACCTCGGCGCCGAACTGGCCGGAGACCCAGCTGGCGAGCTCTTTCGAGCCGCGTCCCTCGAGGCGGCGAGCGAGGGGGAGGTCAGCTTTCTTGCTAGGAGAAAATACCTCCCATACCTTGCCGCCACTCGCGCTACTGCCGTCATAGTCGGTCGCGACCTGGGCAAGCTCGAGGAGATTCCTCGATCGACGGCAGTATTGTGGGTCGACGACGCCCACGCCGCCCTGGCAGAGACGCTGACACTCCTGTATCCAGAGGGGCATCGAAAGGGCGAGATCGCCGCCACCGCCGTGCTTGGGCCCGACGTACAGCTGGGCGATGGCGTAAGCATTGGTCACCACGCGGTCGTGGGCAGCGGCGCCAAACTCGGCGACCGGGTCTGCGTCGGTGCAAATAGTGTGATCGGCGAGCGATGCGAGCTGGGAACCGACACCGAGATCAGGGATCTCGTCTGCCTCTATCCCGACACAGTCGTCGGGGCCCGCTGCATCATTCATAGCGGCGCGCAGATCGGAGTCGACGGCTTCGGCTACGTCTTCGAGAAGGACCGCCATCGGAAGATCCCCCAGGTGGGGCGCTGCGTGATCGAAGATGAGGTGGAGATCGGCGCTAACACCTGCATCGACCGCGGCTCGGTAGGTGAAACGCGAATCGGCGCGGGCACCAAGATCGATAACTTGGTGCACATAGCGCATAACGTCTCTATCGGACGCGGCTGCATAATCGTCGCGCAGGTTGGCATCGCAGGCAGCACAACCGTTGGTGACGGTGTGGCCATGGCCGGGCAGGTTGGAATCATCGGCCACCTGAACGTCGGCGATGGCGCCAGGGTCGCCGCCCAGTCCGGCGTCAGCCATGATATCCCGGCCGGGGAGACCTGGTTCGGATACCCGGCCCGCGAGCGCAGCCAAGTGATGCGCGCCAGTGCAGCACTCCTCAAGCTGCCGGATCTCATTCGCCGCGTAGGTCGGATCGAAAAGCGACTAAACACAGAGGACCAAGCCTGAAGGACCGGAGGTTATTGGCTTTGAAGCAACAGACGTTGGCAGGCACCGCCCAGCTCGCCGGCAGGGGCCTCCATTCCGGGGTCGCGGTGCAGATGACGCTGCGCCCGGCGCCACCGGATCACGGGATAGCGTTCCTCCGGACGGATCTAGAGGACGCCCCGCCAGTCCCGGCGCACATCGAGCGGGTAACCGAGGTGGCGCGAGGAACGGTACTGGAGGCTGAAGGGGTGAGGGTGCGCACGGTCGAACATCTGTTGTCGGCCGCGTCGGCGCTTGGCGTAGACAACTTGACCGTCGAGCTGGACGGCGAAGAGCCGCCGGCTACGGACGGTAGCGCCGAGCCGTTCATGTCCATCATGCTCGACGCAGGAATCGAGGAACAGAACGCTGACGCCCTCGTCTGGCAATGCAGGGAGCCGTTCACCGTGTTGGAGGGCGATTCCCGCTACGCCGTGGTGCCGGACGAGCGGTTCGTGCTATCGGCATCGATCGAGTTCGAGCATCCGCTGATCCACCGGCAGCACATCTCACTGGTTATCGAGCCGAGTAATTTCCGTGAGCAGATAAGCTCCGCCCGCACCTTCGGTTTCTTCGAGGACGCCGAAAGACTGCGGGCCATCGGACTCGCCCATGGCGCCGATACGAGCAACACTGTGGTCCTGACTACCGAGGGGCTCTACGAGGGGGTCGAGCTGCGGTTCGGCGACGAGTTCGTCCGCCACAAGATACTCGACCTGGTCGGCGACCTGGCGCTCACGGGCTACCGCATCCAGGCGCAGATCGTGGCAGAGCGACCCGGGCACCGCGGCAACATCGTGCTCGCCCGGGCCATCGCAGAGCGAGCCAAGCGCGAGAATGTCGCCCGGCGCGTTGATATCGATCAGATCGTTCGCTTGCTTCCACACCGCTTCCCGTTCTTGCTTGTCGACCGGATAATCGAATACGAGAAGGCGAAACGGATCGTCGGCATCAAGAACGTCACGATCAATGAGGAGTTCTTCGTTGGGCATTTTCCGGGTATGCCGATTATGCCCGGCGTCCTGATTGTCGAGGCGATGGCACAGGTCGGTGGGCTTCTTCTGATGGATAGCGTGGAGAACCCGGAGGACAAAGTCGTATATTTCATGTCGCTGGACAAAGTCAAGTTCAGGCGCCCGGTCATTCCGGGTGACCAGCTCGTCTTCGAGCTGGAAATGGTGCAGATGCGCCGGACGGTGTGCCGAATGAAGGGAATCGGCCGCGTGGACGGCAATGTTGTGGCGGAGGCGGAACTGATGGCACAGGTGGTGGACAGATGACTACAGAGACCATGGCCGATAAGGGACATACGCCCCCTAGCGTTCACCAATCGGCGATCGTCGATCCGGGCGCTGAATTGGGCAACGGCGTGGAGGTCGGCCCCTACGCGATGATCGGCCCGAACGTGCAGGTGGGCGACGGGACGATCATCGGGCCACATGCTTACATAGAGAGAGACACCAGGGTAGGGCGCGAGTGCTTCATCGCCAAAGGGGCCGTGCTCGGGACCGACCCCCAGGACCTGAAGTATGAGGGCGAAGAGACCCTGCTCATCGTCGGTGACCGCACCACGATACGCGAGTTCGCAACGTTGAACCGGGGCACCCGTGCGTCGGGCTCAACCATTGTGGGTAACGACTGCCTGCTGATGGCATACTCCCACGTACCTCACGACACGCAGATCGGCGATCACGTGATACTCGCCAACGCCGTCCAGATGGGTGGCCACGTTGTCATCGAGGACTGGGCCACGATCGGCGGCCTCACGGCAGTTCACCAGTTCGTCCGTGTCGGTACCCACTCGTTTATCGGTGGCGCATCGCGCGTTTCGAAGGACATCCCGCCTTATACGCGGGCGGCCGGGAGCCCCTGCGCGCTCTACGGCCTCAACACTGTGGGGCTCGAACGCCGCGGCCTCACCAAGGATAAGCGGTTGGCTCTGAAGCGGGCTTACAGGACCCTCTTCAGCTCGACGATGAACCTCAGCCAGGCGATCGCGGAAATCCGCTCGCAGGGCGAGTTGACCGACGAAGTCGAGAAGCTCGTCGCCTTCATCGAGGCGAGCGAACGTGGAGTCACGGTCTGACACTTCAGTGGATCCTGTCGCCGTAGGTGTGTTAGGTGTTGGAAGCCTCGGCTTCCATCACGCCCGGATCCTGCAGCAGCTGCCCGAAGCCGAGCTCGTGGGGATCTGCGATATCGATCCCGAGCGGGCGGCGACGGTAGCTTCCGAGCTCGAGACCCGCACCTTCGATGACGCCGCCGAGCTACTGGATCGCGTCGAGGCCGCTTCGATAGTCGTGCCGACCAGCAGCCACTTCGAGGTGGGGAAGCTGGCGCTCGAGCACGGCTGCGACCTGCTGATCGAGAAACCGATCACACCGACCACCGCCGAGGCCGACGAACTTATTCGGCTCGCCGCGGAACAGGGCCGCATCATCCAGGTGGGCCACATCGAACGCTTCAACGGTGCCGTACGCGCCTGCGAGCCCTACTTGGAGAACCCTCTCTTCGTCGAATCACACCGCTTGGCACCCTTTGTTCGGCGCGGCACAGACGTGCCCGTCGTGCTCGACCTGATGATCCACGACATCGACCTCATCTTGAGTCTGGTCCGCGGCTCGGTGACCGACGTGCGCGCCGTCGGCGTCTCGGTGCTCAGCGGCAGTGTGGACATCGCCAACGCTCGCCTCGAGTTCGATGGCGGCGCCGTCGCCAACATCACAGCCAGCCGAGTCTCCATCCAGCGTCAGAGGAAGATCCGCTTCTTTCAGCCGAGTGGCTACGTCAGCCTGGACTTGGGAAGCGGTACAGGCGAATTCTACCGTCGCAAGGGGGACGTCTCACGTTTCGACGAGGCAACTGCGTTGACCGACATGGTAGAGCACATTCCGCTGCGCGGCGACGGTGAAGATTCCCTCAAGCTGGAGCTACAGACGTTCGCCAGGGCTGTGCGTCGCGAGGAGCAGGTGCCCGTCAGCGCCCAGGACGGTCGTACGGCACTGGCCGTCGCTCTGGATATCGTCGAACACATCGAGAGGCACCGGGACAATGTCTTTGATAAAGCTTAGGCGCGAGCGGAAGGTCCAGGGTTCGCGCGAAAGAGCAGGGATGCGCACCCGGACGCTGGTCATCCTTCTGGCCGCAGTTCTCGTAGCGATCTGGTATCTGAGCTCGCGTGTCTAAGCCCCGCATCTTCTTCTCGGCGGGCGAGGCTTCAGGAGATCTTCACGGCGCCAGGCTGGCCAGAGCACTGCGTCGGAGATTCCCCGATGCCGAAATGAGCGGGTTGGCCGGTCCCCGCATGGAAGCAGAAGGCGTGCGGCCGATCGTCGACTTCGAACGCTTGGTCGTCATGGGGCTGGCAGAGGTCCTCGCTCGACTGCCTTTCTTCTTCTCGCTGCGTCGCCGCGTCGGTCGCACCCTCGACCAGACGCGACCGGATCTTGTCATACCCATTGACTACCCAGGCTTCAATCTGCGGCTCTGCGGCCAAGCACATGAGCGGGGCATCCCGGTCCTCTACTACATCGCCCCTCAACTGTGGGCCTGGCGTCAGGGGCGGGCCCGGCTCCTGGCCGAGAAGACCGATCGCGTGGCCGTCGTTTTCCCTCACGAGGAGCCGTTTTTGCGAGAATTCGGCGTGGAAGCCGTTTTTGTGGGCCACCCTCTACTCGAATCCCTGGACCGCCGAGAGGCGCCCAGGGACGCGATTGCGGCGCTGGGAGCCGATCCGGGGCACCCTGTCCTTGGTCTGCTCCCCGGCTCCCGGCCACAGGAAGTGCGCCAACTCCTGGGCCCCTTCCTCCTCGCCGCCGCCGAGGTCAAGCGCCGGCGACCCGAAGTGCAAGTCATCGTGTCCACCGCGCCACAGGTGCCCGCCGAGCTGTACGCAGCGGCTTCCGGCTTAAGGCTCGTTCACGATTCTGCCCGAGTGCTGCGCGCCTCCACGGCTGTGTTGACCAAGTCGGGGACCTCGACGGTGGAAGCGGCCCTCAACGGGACGCCCCTCGTGATCGCCTATCGGGTAAATCCGCTGAGCTACCTGCTGGCCAGGCGATTGGTACGCGTCGACAGCATCGGCATGGTGAACATTTTGGCCGGACGCCGCATCGCTCCCGAGTTCCTGCAGCGACTTCCTGCGGAGGCAATGGCCGAGGCGCTGTTGCCGCTGCTCGACGAGAGCTCGCACGAGAGAGCTGCGATGGTCGAGGCGCTACACCTGGTCCGCGATCAGCTGGGCGAGCCGGGGGCGCCGGAGCGCGTGGCGGATCTGGCGGCTGAGCTTCTGGACGGACGCGAGTGAAAACGCACCACCGGATCGCGTTGGGACTGGCTGGTAGCCTCGGCCCCGTTTTGTTCCGCGGACTCTATTCCACTCTCCGTTTCGAGATCGACGGTGCCGAACACCAGAAAGCGACCTGGGGAGCTGGGGAACCCGTCGTGTTCGTTACTTGGCACGGGCGCATCGTCCCGCTGGTGTACCTTTACCGCGGCAACGGGATCGTGACGCTGGTCAGCCAGCATCGCGACGGCGAGTACCTGGCTCGCGTGGCAAAAACCCTCGGCTACGACGCCGTTCGTGGCTCGAGCACACACGGCGGGTTCCCGGCGCTGCGCGAGCTGGTTCGCAAGCTGAGGGTGGGCCGCTCGCTGGCGATCACCCCGGATGGGCCACAGGGGCCACGCGAGAAAGTGAAGCCGGGTGCGCTGCAGGCGGCGCGGATGACAGGCGCGCCGGTGATCCCCGTGATGGCCGGAACACGACGGGCCTGGTGGTTCGAGGGCTGGGACAGCTTCATGGTGCCGAAACCGTTCGCAAAGATCCGCGTCGCTATCGGGGAGCCGCGACGCGTGCCGCGTGACTGTTCGGTGCGCGATCTGGAGGAGTATGCCGAGGCTCTGGAGTCGCAGCTTCAGGCCCTGAAAGCACGAGTCGACCAGCCGACGGCGCAGCGACCATGAGCGAATGGCACGAGCGCCTCTGGAAGCCCGACACACCGGCCTATCGCGCTGCCTCCGCTTTACTGATACCGGCAGAGCTGGCCTTTCGGGCGGCCGTAGCCGCTCGAGCCTGGATGTACGACCGGGGCATCCTGAGCTCGGTGGTCGCACCGATCCCAGCGCTGGGAGTCGGCAACCTGACGGTGGGCGGCACCGGGAAGACCCCTATGACCGCCTGGTTCACGGAGACCCTAGCCGCCCGCGGTCGCGTTCCCGCGGTCGTGATGCGCGGCTATGGAGGCGACGAGGTCGAGGTTCACAGGCTCCTGAACCCGGAGGTACCGGTGCACGCCGCAGCCGACAGGGTCGAAGGAGTCAGGCGAGCCGAGCGGGGCGGGGCAGACGTCATCGTTCTGGACGACGCGTTTCAACACCGTGCACTGCGAGCGGACGCCCATGTCGTTCTGGTGGCGGCTGAAGAGTGGAGCGCGTCGCCGCGCCTGCTGCCCCGAGGCCCCTGGCGCGAGCCGCTGGCGGCGCTGGAGCGGGCGTCGTTGACCGTCACGACGCGCAAGGTCGCGACCCGAGACGACGCGCAGCGCGTCAGCGGGGAACTGGCGGAGATCTGTCCGGCGGCCGAAATAGCAGAAGCGCACATTGGCCTCGCGGGGCTCGCCCGTTACGATGGAGCCAGCGGCAAGCTGAGTGACCCCGCGCCGCCAGCAGGATTCCGTTGCGCCCTGGCCGTGGCCGGCGTGGCCCGGCCGGGGGCCGTGTTCGCACAATTGGAAGCGGCGGGCGCAACTGCTGACGAGCGGTGGGGTTTCTCCGACCACCATCGTTACAGCCGGGAAGAGGTCGCCCGCATTGCGCAACGGGGTCAAAGCGGGCCGCTCGTCGCCACCCTGAAGGATGCCGTGAAGTTGAGCGCCGTTCTGGGTCCGGCGACCGAGCTATACGTTCCGCTGCAAAAGGTCGAGTGGGAGAGCGGCTGGGAGGCGGTGGACCGTCTACTCACAAGCTTGGAGCGCCAGGGATGAGCGCCATCGACACGGACATCCTAGTCATCGGTTCCGGGATCGCGGGCCTGACGTTCGCGCTGCGTGTCGCCGAGCACGCCGATGTCGTCCTGGTGACCAAGAAGGCCAGCCTCGAGTCTAATACGAACTACGCCCAGGGCGGGATCGCCGCAGTCGTCGATCGTGGTGACTCCTTCGCCGATCACGTTCACGATACGCTGCAGGCCGGCGCCGGTCTCTGTCATTTCGATCGGGTCGATACGCTGGTGCGCAGCGGGCCACAGGCCGTTGCCGACCTGGTCGACTGGGGTGTCCGTTTCTCGCAGTCGGAAGGGCACCTCGCTCTCGGCATCGAAGGTGGCCATTCACGTGCCCGCATCGTGCACAGCAAGGACAAGACAGGCGCCGCGATAGAGGATGCGCTCGATCGGGCCGTGGCCGGCCACCCCCGTATCCGATTGCTCGAAGACCACATGGTCCTGTCGCTCCAGGCCGAATGCCACCTCGGCCGCCGCCGCTGCGTAGGCGCCTGGGTGCTAGATGTCGATTCCAACCGGACGATCCCCGTACGCGCCCGCGCCACCATGCTGGCGGCGGGCGGCAGCGCCGCACTCTACTGCCACACCACCAACCCGGCCATCGCCACCGGCGACGGTGTCGCGCTGGCGTACCGCGCCGGCACCGTCTGTGCGAACCTGGAGTTCATCCAGTTCCACCCGACCGCGCTCTACCCGGCTGAGCAACACGCCTTCTTGATCTCCGAAGCCTTGCGTGGCGAAGGCGCCGTGCTGCGAAACTGGGAGGGCGCTGCCTTCATGGGCAGCTACGACCCGCGCGAGGATCTGGCGCCCCGGGATATTGTGGCGCGCGCCGTGGACAGCGAGATGCGGGAAAGTGGCAAGGAACACGTCTGGCTCGACGCGACAGGTATCGCCGCCGAACGGCTCGACGATAGATTCCCCGCCATACTGGAAGGGTGTCGAGAGAAGGGCGTCGACGCCCGTAAGGAACCGATTCCCGTCGTGCCGGCTGCACACTACATGTGCGGCGGCGTTTGGACCGATATCGACGGCGCGACGTCGCTGCCGGGCCTCTTCGCCGCCGGGGAGTGCGCGTGTACCGGCGTCCACGGTGCCAACCGCCTCGCCTCCAACTCGCTCCTCGAGGCCGTCGTCTACGCCGAACGCGCCGCCTCACGCATGATTTGGGAACTCCCTTTCGTGCCGGCGCCGGCCGGCGAGGATTGGCAGCCACCCGATGACCTGTCCGGCGTTCCAGGCGATGGCGTGGCACAGTTGCGCGAGCGTCTGAGGCGGCTCATGTGGGAGCGCTTGGGTATCGTGCGCAGCGTCGCCGAGATGGAAGAGGGCGCACACCAGCTGCACGGGCTGAGGCGCGAATGGTCGAGCCTGACGGCCGACTCCAGCGGCGCGAACGGCGGCATCCCCTGGGCAGATGCCGCCGAGACCCTCAACATGCTCGACGTCGCCGGACTGATCGTCCGCTGCGCACTCTGGCGGCGCGAGAGCCGAGGGCTTCACTACGTGACCGACTTCCCTTACAAAGACAACGAGTGCTTTCTGCGGGATAGCATGGTGGTTTCGCCCGAGTGATATGAAGCTGATGATCGTTTCCGTGGGCACACCGAAGATGCCCGGTCTGGCAGAGGCGATTCGCGAATACGAGTCGCGTATCGCCCACTACTTCAAGTTCGAGTCGGCCGAAGTACGCCAGCAGCGAATCGGGCCCGGCTTGAATACCGGCGCCATCGTCGAGAAAGAATCGCGAGCACTGCTCGACAGGGTCCCGCCCGAACTCGAGATCATCGCCGTCGATGAGCGAGGCGCCTGCTGGTCCTCCGAGCAACTGGCAGGATACCTGGGAGAGCTGGCGGTGAAGGCCGGGGCCGGGGCCGCCTTTCTGATCGGTGGGCCGCTTGGTCTGAGTGACGAGCTACTTAGCGGCGCCCGGCGTTTGCTTTCGCTCTCGTCCTTTACCCTACCGCACGAGATGGCTCGCCTGCTGCTGGCTGAACAGATCTACCGAGCCGGGACCATCCTGCGCGGAGAACCCTACCACAAAGGCGGGTGAACGTGACGCAGAGACCGCCGGAGTGGTATCGCGACTGGTTCGGCGAAGAGTATCTCGCCCTATACCCTCACCGCGACGAGGAGGAGGCGAGAGCCGCCGTCGATCTCGTTTGCCAGGGTTGTGCTCCGCCCGACGGGCTGATACTCGACCTGGCCTGCGGCGCCGGGCGCCATATGCTGGAATTCGAGCGCCGCGGCCTGAAAGTCATCGGCCTCGATCTTTCAGCTCCGCTGCTGAAGCAGGCCAATGACAGCAAAAGCGATCTGCGCCTGGTCCGCGGCGACATGCGACATCTACCGTTCGCCGATGGCACCTTCCAGTTCGTTGCCAACTTCTTCACATCGTTCGGCTACTTCGCCGACCCCGAAGAGGATGCCCGAGTGCTCAGTGAGATCCGCCGAGTTCTGTTGCCCGATGGCTGCTTCGCACTCGACTTCCTCAACGCCGAGCGCGTTCGTGCCGGTCTGGTGGAGGGCGATGAACGCCTGCACGACGGCCGGCGCGTCGTGCAGAAGCGGCGCCTGGAAGAGAACGGAAATGTCGTCGTCAAAGAGATCCATATCTTCGAGGCGAACGATGATCGGCAGGTCGGCATTTACTACGAGCGGGTACGGCTGTATACGCCGGCCGAGCTGGAAGCGATGCTGCGCGACGCCGGTCTCGAGCCCGAGAGAAGCTTCGGCGACTACAGCGGCGCGCCGGCGGGCCCCGAAGCGCCCCGCTTCATCCTGTTTGGTCATGCCGTATGAGCCTTAGCATCGAACGTATCGCGCTCCAGGGCCCGGCACTCGCCCACGCCTACATCGAGGACCACCCGCGGGTCGAATCCTTCTACCGGGCCGGCGACCCCGCCACGATCGACAGCTACCGCGAGGTGGCGGAGCGGATCCGTGCCGGCTACGCCGAGTCACGTTGGGAAAGCCTCTCGCGTCTGTTCCCCGAAGTCGATGGCAACTCGAAAGACCGACTCCAGAAACTCATCGAGGGTAGGGGACTGTTTGTCGCCACCGGACAGCAGGCCGGACTCTTCCTCAGCCCCCTCTTCACCCTTTATAAAGCGTTCACCGCAGCCCGTCTCGCCGCCCAATTGGAAGAGCAGCTCGAACTACCCGTAATGCCACTCTTCAACGTGGCGTCCGAGGACCACGACTGGGCCGAGGTAAACCACACCCACCTGATCGACCTCGAGAACCGGCTGGCAAGGTTGTCCGTGGCAGCCGCACATGAAGCCGAGCAGGATCAGCCGACGCCACCGGTAGAATCGATCGAGCTGCGATCGGACGTAGAACAGGCCTTAGACGAGTTGGCGCAATTCACTCCGGAATCAGAATTTAAGACAAGTGTCGTAGAGCCACTTCGAGATGCCTATCGTCCCGGTCGCGGTGTTGCCGAAGCGTTCCAGACCGCCCTACAACACCTCGTCGGCCGCCATAGCTTCCTGATCTCGCGGACCGCGCACCCCCACATAAAGAGCGAGACTCGAGAGATCCTCTGGGCCGAGTGGGAACGGCGGGCGGAGAGCGAGGCGGTGCTGCTCGAGCGTTCAGAGGCGATCTCGGAAGCCGGATTCGAGCCGCAGGTGGGCGTAGCGGCGGGAATGACGCAGCTATTCGTTGAAGCGGGGCTTGGCCGCGACCGGATTCTTCACGACGGCGAGGGCGCGTTTTTGAGACGCTCGGGCGAGCGATTCGACGAGAAGCAGCTCAGGGCGGTCCTCGAAGAAACGCCTGAGCGAGTCAGCCCCGGCGCCTTGCTGAGACCGGTCACCGAGGCACGGGCATTCCCAGTGGTGGCGTACGTGGGCGGACCGGCTGAGATCGCCTACCTGGCCCAGTCCCAGGTGCTATTTGACCTCCACGAGATCCCGGCCCCGGTCGTCGTTCCGCGCGCGGCGTTCCGGATCATCGAGTCAAAAGTCGCCAGGGTACTCGAGAAGTACGACATACGGCCCGACCAGCTGGCAGGCGATGCGGCGACGGCAATTACACGGCTTCTGAACGCACGGATCCCGCCCGAGCTCCAGGAATCGCTCGACGCGCTACGGCGCGCGCTGGGGAGCGCTCTGGAGGATGTCGAGGCCGCGGCATTGGACTTCGACCCGGGGGCTCGCAGCGCGCTGGACAGTGGAAAGAAGGCGGTCTCAGGCAGCATTCGGTCTCTGGAGTCGCGGCTGCAGGCTCGGGTGCGGGAGAAACACGAGATCATGAAGGGACAGTTGGAGAAGGCCGCCGTGAACCTGTACCCGAGCGGCAAGCAGCAGGAGCGGGTCCTGAATGTCTTTCCCTACCTGATACGCTATGGCGAGCGGCTGCTCGACGACATCTTCGCGAAGGTGGTAACTCCGCTCGATTAGGTTACTTGCCCCGGAGGGCGCCGCGGCCTACGTTTCGCTGGTCCGGAGCTATAGAGCTACAATAGAGGCGGTTCTTCGATATGGTCTGGGTTCTCGGCGTCGTCGTTCTTCTCCTGATGATGATCCCGCTCACGGCGATCGTGCTCGATTCTGAGGTAGGCCGGGCGCTGGCGCGCCGCCTCGGCTCGGGCGAGGAGCACGGCGAGGGCGAGGAGCGCCTCAAGCAGTTGGAGAAAGAGGTGCAATACCTCGGCGAATCGGTTCAGTCGCTCCAGGAAGAGTCGCGCTTCATCAGAGCGCTGCTCGAGAAGCCCAAGGAACAGGAGGCTTTGCCGCCCGGTGACGAGTGAGGGCGCGGACAGAATAGGTCGCAGACCCCGCCCCGCTTTGGCCGTGGGAGCGGGGATTTTTCTTAGTCGCCTGGCCGGGTTCGGCCGCGACGTGGCGATAGCCGCGTTCTTTGGGACCACCGTGGCGGCCGACGCCTACGCCGCCGCCCTGCGGATCCCCAACATCATCCGCAACCTCCTGGGGGAAGGGACGCTCTCCGCCTCGTTCATACCGGTCTACAGCGGCCTGTTGGGACGCGGGGCCGGCTCGGACGCGCGCCGGCTGGCCGGTAGCATCCTCGGCCTGTTGCTCTTCCTCGCCGCCGGCCTCAGCGGCATCGGCATCTTGCTGGCGCCGTGGCTCACGCGCCTCCTCGTGCCCGGTTGGCCCGCCGAGTCGGTGGTCCTCACAACCTGGCTCGTCCGCATCCTATTCCCGATGGCCGGGTTCATGATCCTGGCTGCCTGGTGCCTGGGCGTTCTCAACAGCCATCGCCGCTTCTTCCTTTCCTTCGCGGCGCCGGTCGTCTGGAACCTCTCGCAGATCATCGGGCTGCTCGTCGCCTGGAAAGCCGGCTGGGAGCCGCTCGTCGTCGCCCTCGCCTGGTCGACCCTCATCGGCGGGGCTCTGCAGTTCCTGGTGCAGCTACCGGCGGCACGGCGATTGTCGGGTAGAATCAAGCTGTCGTTCGACACCGCCTGGGAACCGGTGCGGCGCGTCATCCGCAATTTCGGGCCCGTGGTCGTGGGACAGGGCGTTGCACAAATCGCCAGCTTGGTCGACGTGTTTCTGGCCAGCTTCCTGGTGCACGGCGCGGTGGCCGCGCTGTACTACAGCCAGCGTCTCTATTTCCTACCGCTAAGCCTGTTCGGCATCGCCGTGGCGGCTTCCTCACTGCCCGAGCTTTCCCGCGACGCCGATGCTGCCGCCTTTGGCGCCCTGCGCCTGCGCATCAGGAGCGGCTTCCGCAACATCGCGTTCACCGTCCTGCCTTCGGCCGTCGCCTTCATCCTGTTCGGCGACTGGATCGTAGCGCTCCTGTTTCAACGGGGCGACTTCCTGGCCGAGGACACAGCGATCATTCACGGGACGCTAGCTGCCTATGCGGTCGGCCTGCTGGCAGCCTCTTCGGTCAAGCTGTTCGCCTCCGGCTTCCACGCCATGCTCGATACGAAGACGCCGGTGCGCTACGCCGTCGTCGGTCTCGTGGTCCAGGTGGCGATAGCAGCATCGCTCATGCGGTCACTCTACGCGCCCGGTCTCGCCATCGGCGCGGCGTTAGGCTCCACGTGCTACCTGCTGCTCCTCTGGAACGGCCTCAGCAGGCGGATCGGCGACCTCTTCACCTCCGGCGACATCCTGTACATGATGAAGGTGGCCGCGGGCGTCGCGGCCGCCGCGGCGGCGGGACTCGCCGTGGTCAACTGGCTGGCGCCGGAGCCGGCCAGCGCTGCGGCGCTGCTGACCCGGCTCTGGGTGACCGGTGCGACGCTCGCTGCGTTTGGGCTGGTGTACCTCGGTGCCGCCCGGTTGCTCGACACGTTGCCCGCCGGGGGCCTGAGGGTTTGGTCGGACGAGTCTGGTTCGTAATCGATGTCGCAGACTACCTCCATAGAAGAAAAGTTGGCGGCGCTTCCCGCCGCCACCGGCGTCTATGTCCTCAAGAACTCGAAGGGGAAGCCGATCTACGTCGGTAAAGCCCACTCGCTGCGTGATCGTGTGCGCTCGTACTTCCGCGACGAGGCCGGCCACCACAAGCCTCCGGAGATGACGCGTCTCATCGCTGACTTCGACACGATCGTCACGAGCTCCGACTCGGAAGCGTTGATCCTCGAGTCCAACCTGATCAAAGAATGGGACCCGCGTTTCAACATCCGACTGCGCGACGATAAGACTTTCCCTTACATCAAGGTCACGGTAGCCGAGCCGCTGCCCAGGGTCTTCGTCACGCGTCGTCTACTCAAGGACGGATCCCGCTACTTCGGGCCATACGCCGACGTCGGCCACATGCGCCGCGCTCTACGCGCCATCAAGAAGCTCTACACGATCCGCTCTTGCCACTACGACCTCCCGCGCCAGGCGCCGCCGCGGCCCTGTCTCGATTACTACATCGGCCGCTGCAAGGCCCCATGCGTCGGTCTGCAAACCGAGGCCGACTACCGCGAGATGATCGACGAGGTCTTGCTCGTGCTCCAGGGTCACACGAGCAAGCTGGCGACGAAGCTGGCCGAGCGCATGGCGGAGGCGGCCAGCACTCTCGAATTCGAGCGCGCCGCCGAATACCGGGATATCCTGCGCGGGTTGGAGGAGATCGAGCGGCGCCAACTGGCCATCGATCCGCGGGGTGGAGACATCGACGCCATCGCCCTGGTCCGCGATGCCGACGACGCCTGCGGCGTCATCTTCAAGATCCGTGAGGGCAAGTTGCTGGGCCGCGAAGCGCACTTCATGGGCAACGTACAGGGCGAAACCGAGGAGACCGTGCTGTCCGCCTTTGTCGCGCGCTTCTACCTACCGCAACAGGAGATGGCCAGGGAACTGCTGGTGCCGGCCGAATTCTCCGACCGCGAAGCTGTCGAGACGCACTTGCGTGAACGCACCGGCCGCGCCTTCAACGTCCGAGTTCCGCAGCGCGGGCTCAAGCGCGAACTGATCCAGCGCGCCGAAGAAAACGCGCGGCACCTGCTGGAAGAGCGGAGGCTGGTCGAAGGGGCAGCCGAGCGACGCGCCCCAGATTCCTTGTACTCGCTGCAGAGCGAGCTCAACCTCGAGCGCGTGCCACGCTCGATCATCGGGTTCGATATCTCCAACATCCAGGGCGCCGACCCCGTGGGTGCCGCCGTCTGGTTCGAGAACGGCGAGCCATTCAAGAACGAGTACCGCCAGTTCAAGGTCGAATCGGTGGAAGGGGTGGACGACTACGCTGCCATGCAGGAGGTCGTTGGACGCTACTTCACTCGGCGCGTCGAAGAGGAGCACAGACTGCCCGATCTCGTGCTCGTCGACGGCGGCAAGGGCCAGCTCTCCGCCGCGGCCCAAGCGCTGGAGCGCGCCGGCGTGCCCGACCTGCCGCTTGCATCCCTCGCCAAGCGCGAGGAACTGATCTTCACCCTCGATCGAAGCGAGCCCCTTCGCCTGTCACGCCGCGAGCCCGGACTGCGACTGCTCCAACAGGTGCGTGACGAGGCGCACCGCTTCGGCCTCGCTTACCACCGCAAACGCCGCAGCAAGCGCACCCTGCGCTCCGAACTGCTCGACGTACCCGGCGTCGGACCCGCACGCCAGAAGGCGCTTATCCGAGCATTCGGCAGTCTCAAAGCACTGCGATCGGCGTCGGTGGATGAGATCGCTTCCGTCCCTGGCATCGGACAGCGGCTTGCAGAAGAGATTGCTGCAGCGCTGGCGGAAGTAGGCAAATAAACGCCAAGCCCGGAGAAGAGTCTCCGGGCTCTTCCGTGACGGACTACAGCCTACCTACCAAGTGAACTTAATCTAGATTCTGCTCGCCGATTCTGTCAAAAGAATGGCCTCCATGGACGTTGATCGAAGATGGGGCGTGCCCCTCAACGGATCATCAAGAAGTGATTCGACGCTCCGCCGAACAGCGAGCAGTCTGGCGTCGGAGGTCGAGAGTCGAAAGTCGCGCGCCGAAGAGGAGCCGAGACTCGATTGTCGATTGTCGGTTGTCCAATGTCCAGGTTGTCAACTGCTTGTTCCCAATTCCCACTTCCCCTATCTTCCCCCGCGTTTACCCAACTACCCTGCGCACCGCAAATCGGCATGACCGTAAAGACTCGTTTCGCGCCCAGTCCGACGGGCGAGCTACACCTGGGAAATGCACGGATCGCCGTGCTCAACTGGCTCTACGCACAGCACAGCGGCGGCCGCTTCGTCCTGCGTATCGAGGACACCGACGTCGACCGCAACCTGCCCGGCTCCGAGGACGAGATCATCGAGTCGCTTCGCCGCTTGGGGGTCGACTGGGAAGAGGGCCCCGACGTGGGTGGCGAGGCAGGTCCGTATCGCCAGAGCGAGCGTGCGTCACTCTACCGTGAGTACGCCGATAAGCTGCTGAAGGGGGGCGCGGCTTTTCACTGCTATTGTCAGCCCGACGAGCTCGAGGCGAAGAAGGAGGCGGCGATTGCCCGCGGTGCGCGCGCGGTCTACGACGGCGCGTGCCGGCACCTGACTCCCGACCAGGAAGCTGGCCATCGCGAAGCCGGGATAGTCCCTGCGATCCGCTTCACGGTCCCGGCCGAACAGGTCGTGGTCAACGACGTCATCCGCGGGACGATCGTCTTCGATCCGGAGGAGTTCGGCGACTTCGTGATCATGAAGTCGGACGGGCTCCCGACGTACAACTTCGCCGTCGTCGTCGACGACTGCGGCATGGCGATCACCCACGTCATCCGCGGGGTAGGGCATCTGGCCAACACGCCGCGCCAGGTAATGCTCTACCACGCACTCGACGTGGAGCCGCCCACTTTCGTCCACGTGCCTCACGTGCTGAGCCCCGACGGCTCCGGGCTGTCCAAGCGCCACGGCGCCCGCAGCCTGCGCGAGTACCTGGACGAGGGCTACCATCCCGATGCGCTGGTCAACTACCTGTCGCTGCTCTCCTGGTCGAGTCCCAGCGGCGACGAGGTGCTGCCGCCAGAACGACTGATAGAGGAGATCGATCTGGCGAGACTCGGTGCCAGCGACGTGAGGATGGACCCGGACAAGCTGGAGTGGCTCTCCGGCGAGTACATTCGCCGCATGAATCCCGAGGCACTCGCCGAGCGACTCGCCGAACATCTCGATCCCGAGTCGTATCCCGACCGCGATGACCAGCGCCTACGGATCGCCCGCGCGATCCAGGAGCGCATCACGGCCTTCGGCGGCGCCGCTCGCTTTCTGCCCCAGTTCTATCCGCCCGATCCCATGAGCTGGACGCCCGAGGCGCTGGAAGTGCTCCAGGGCCCCGATGCCTCGCGCACCCTCGCGGCCGTCCACAAGGCGCTCGAGTCTCTCGGGGATTGGAATGCCGACGAGATAATTGCTGCGATCCGTGCCGCCGGCGCCGAAGCCGGCGTGAAAGGCAAGAAGCTGTTCATGCCGGTGCGTGCGGCGGTGAGCGGATCGACTCAGGGGCCCGAGCTCGGCGACATATTCGAGATCCAGGGAAGAGACACGTGCCTGCGGGTCATCGAACAAGCGCGTGCAAAAGCCAACTGAACCCGAACCGACATGAAACTGGACTTCACGCTCATCTGTTCGCGCTGTGAACGCGAGACCGATACGGGGGGCACGCCGAACGTCTGCACCGAGTGCGGCGCTCCGCTGCTCGCCGTCTACCCACTGGAGGAGATCGCGAAGGATTTCCGACCGGAGAGCCTCGAAGGTCGCCGCTGGGACATGTGGCGTTATCGCGAGGTCATGCCGCTGGCGGCCGATGAAGAGCCGGTGAGCCTCGGCGAGGGCGGCACGCCGCTCCTCTCGCTCCCAGCATCGGCAAAGACGGCAGGCGTCCGCGAGCTGCTCGTCAAAGAAGAGGGACTCAATCCCACCTATTCCTTCAAGGCGCGAGGCATGTCGGCGGCCGTCACACGGGCGGTCGCCGGCGGCGCCAAGGGGTTCGTCGCTCCGTCGGCTGGGAACGCCGCCGACGCGCTCTCGGCTTACGGCTCCCGGGCGGGCGTGCCAGTGCGAGTCTACATGCCCAAGGACACGCCGCCTCTGGTTATCGCCGAATGTCGCGCGCTGGGCGCCCAGGTCGAACTGATCGATGGCGTGATCAGCGACTGCGGCGTTAAGGCGCGGGAGTTCGCAAAGCAGACCGGGTATTTCGACGTCTCCACGCTCCGCGAGCCCTATCGCGTCGAAGGCAAGAAGACGATGGGCTACGAGATCGCCGAGCAGTTGGGCTGGAGTCTGCCCGATGCCATCATCTATCCCACAGGCGGCGGCACGGGGATCATCGGCATGTGGAAGGCCTTCGCCGAGATGGAGACGCTAGGCTGGCTCGAGCCGGGAAAGCGACCCCGCATGTACGTCGTACAGTCCTCCGGCTGTGCCCCCATGGTTCGCGCCTGGGAGTCGGGCGCCGAGACCGCGGAACCGTGGAAAGACCCGGAAACCATCGCCTGGGGACTGCGCGTCCCCGGCGCCATCGGCGACTTCCTGATTCTGCGTGCCGTGAGGGAGAGCGGTGGTGCAGCCGTAGCCGTCAGCGACGAGGATCTGCTGGCCGCGGCGGACGAGCTACTACACCACGGTGTCGCCGCCTGTCCCGAAGGTGGCGCGACGCTCGCCGCGCTCTATCGCTTGCGGGCGGACGGCCACATCGGCCCCGATGACAAGGTCATCTGTTTCAACACCGGCGCTTGGATTAAGTACGTTGAGTAGGCGGATCCGAATGGATGAACGCTCACGCTGCCTGATCTTCGATCCGTTCGCCGGAGTAAGCGGCGACATGGTCCTGGGCGGGCTCATCGATCTGGGCCTCGACGCGGACTGGCTGAAGGCCCTCGTCTCTGACTTGCCGGTCAAGGTCGACCTCAGCATCGAGGAGGTTACACGCGGGAGCATCAAGGCGACCGCGGTTCGGGTCGAGACGCTGGAGTCCGGTGTCGTCCGACATCTCAAAGATGTGTTGGAGATCATCGACGCCGCTCAGGTCGACGAGGCGGCACGCGAATGGGCGCGTGACGCGTTTCGCAAGCTCGCCGACGTCGAGGGCGGCATACACGGCATCGCGCCGGAGAAAGTGCACTTCCACGAAGTCGGCGCCGACGATGCCATAGTAGACATCCTCGGGGCCTGCGCCGGTATCTCGCGCCTAGGAATCGAGCGCTGCCTTACCCGGCCCGTCGCCGTCGGGATCGGCTGGGTCGTTGCACAGCATGGCGCCCTCCCGCTGCCCGCACCGGCCACCATCAGGCTGCTCGAGGATCTGCCGGTACGCGAGAGCGAACTGGAAGGCGAGCTCACCACGCCCACCGGCGCGGCGCTTCTGTCGGTCCTCACCGGCGGCCGGCGACTGCACGGCGACTTCTCGCCGGTTCGTTCGGGATACGGCGCCGGCGTCCGCGACCCTTCAACGCACCCCAACTGCCTGCGCCTCATCATTGCCGACCTGGACGAGCGCGGTGACCTCATCGTCATGCAGGCCGACATCGACGACATGTCACCCGAGTACGCCCCGTCGCTCCTTGAAGAGCTTTTTGCGGCCGGCGCTATCGACGCCTGGACGCAGCCGGTCCAGATGAAGAAGGGCCGCACCGGGCTCAGGATCGAGCTCCTGGTACCCGAGACGGGCAGGGAAGCGGTGAGCCGCGCCCTCTTCCAGGGAAGCACCACCCTGGGCCTCCGATACTGGCGAGTCCAACGCGAGATCCTGCCGCGCACCGCAAAGACCGTGGAGTGGCGTGGCCACACAATACGCGTCAAAGCTTCCACATCGCCCGACGGCCACGTCCACTACAAGCCCGAGTTCGACGACGTCGCCGCCGCGGCCCAGGCCGAAGGCGTACCGACCCTCAGAGCGCAAAACGAGATCGACCAGCTGTTGCGCAACGTCTGATCACATCGACTCATCGGGGGCGTTTGGTCCATTGCCCGCGCGCATGGCGGACACTATGTTGCAAACGGTAAGCCTGACAGATTTCCCAACCGTGCTTCCGGTGATGCCCGATGGATGATTGGCTTCACGCCAGCGACCTTCCGGAATGCGACGAGCGACACTGCTCCTGCTACTACTACGAAACGGGCGTGTGTTGTCGCTGCGGATTGGAGGCGCCCTGGCCGCCGCCGCCCGACGCCGAGGTGGCTCGAGTCAAAGATCAAGCGCTGGAGTTGGCCGCGCGCGGTGCTGACCGAGCGCGAGTATGGGCAACTCTGTGTCGGCGATACCCGGCTCTGGAGTCCACCATCATAGAGTACATCATCGAAGAGACCTTCACACCCGACACGCTGCGCTGACCGGCCTCCGCCCGCTAGGGTGAACGATATCTCATGACTGAGGAACGCCAGCAAATGCCCGCGCTCAATACGCGAGCAATCCTGATACCGCGCAAAGGCCCGCCGAAGGTTTTGGTCGAGCGAGAAGTCCCGCTCCGCGAGCCAGGGGAGGGGGAGGTCCACCTGCGGGTCGAGGCCGCCGGGGTGAACTTCGCCGACCTGCTGCTGCGGGCGGGATTCTACCGGCCGTTACCGCCGCGACCCTACGGCCCGGGCCTCGAGGTGGCAGGTGTCGTCGCCCGCGTCGGTTCCGGGGTCGAAGGCTGGCGCGAAGGCGATCGCGCCGTAGCCATCATGCGCCACGGCGGCTACACCCGCGACGCCGTCGTCGGCGTCGAGCACGTGTATCCCTATCCCGATGCCCTCACACCGGTGCAGGCGGCGTCCGTCCCGCTGGTCTTTCTCACCGCCTGGGTCTGCCTGTTCGAGTCGGCCCGCGCCCGGCCCGGTGAGACGGCGTTGATCCTGGGTGCCGGCGGCGGCGTGGGTACCGCGGCGGTACAGCTTGCCGTGCGTCATGGACTCCGTGTCATCGGCACCGCCGGCGATGATCGCAAGCGGACTTTCGTCACAGAGGAGCTGGGCTCTGACGCGTGTCTCGATTCTCGGGCCGACTGGGAACCGAAAATCCGCGAACTGGTCGGCGATCGTGGCGTCGACATCGCTCTCGATCCCGTCGGAGGTCGGGCCTGGGGGTCCTGCCGTCGGCTGCTGGCACCGCTCGGCCGCACCGTCTTCTACGGCCTGAGCGAAGCGCTGCCGGGGCAGAGGCTGAACCTGCTGCACGCGCTCCGCATGATGCTGCGCATGCCCCGCTTTCACCCCGTCTCGCTCTTCGAATCGAACACCGGCGTATCCGGTGTGGCCCTCTTCAACCTGGGGCGCAAAGAGCCACTGCTCCGACCGGCACTCGACGAGATCTTCGATGCGGTCGTCGCCGGCGGACTGCGAACCGTAGTGGACCGGACCTTCTCGCTCGATCGCGCCGGCGCGATCGAGGCGCATACCTACCTTCACGAGCGGCGCAACCTCGGAAAAGTCGTGCTGGCTGATCAGACTACTGCCTCATAAGTCCGCATTCGCAAGGAGATGCCAAAACCATGGCCAATCCTGAACACCTCGAGACTGTCATGCGGGGGGTGGCGGAGCGGAATAGGTGGAGGCACGAGAACCCCGAGATCAATCTTCCAGGTATCCAGCGGCAAGTCACACCAGCCCGGTCCACTAGCCGCTTACCTCTAAGCAGGTCCTGGGTTCGAATCCCAGCCCGGTCACTCTTCGAACCCAGGCGATACCGACGATTCGCATCCGATCTCGTCCGTTTCAAGAACTTGCATTCCTTGCGGTGACGAATCCTGTCACCGCCGCGGGCACCGCGATGGAGAAGGCCATTGGCCACGCTGATAGAACTGCGGCTTGGGACGCCGCAGGTCTAGCCTGCCAATATTCCTCAGGGTGCGACCCACGGACTGACTGTCCGTGGGCCGGGGACTCGGCGTCCGCGAGCCGCAGAAGCATTGCTGCACGCCTGCAGTGGCTGCATCTTTGGCCACAACGAGCAGTCCCTAAGGCAAAAGACGCACGTCGGGCCGACTCGCATGCTGACGTCCTTCCTGGACGAACTGAAACGGCGCGGTGTTCTGCGCGTTGCCGCTGCCTACGCAGTGGTAGCGTTCGTGGTATGGCAAGCCGCTGAGATCCTCGTCCCCGCGCTGCGTCTGCCTGACCTGGCGCTGACGCTGGTCGTAGTCACAACGCTGCTCGGCTTTCCCGTCGTTCTGGCCGTCGCTTGGATCTTCGACATCACACCGGGCGGCCTTCGAAGGACCGAGCCGTCGGCGATCGATGGAGAGGCGTCTACGCGAGCGGCAGACGCCGCCCTCGCTGCCCTTATCGTCGTCGCTCTGCTTGTTGTAGTGATCGTCGCCGTCCTCGTTTGGCCGAGCCCGTCCCCGAGGCTCGATCGCCAGCGGGTCGCCGTCGCGGTGTTCGAGAACCAGACCGGCGATGCGGCTCTCGACCCAGTGGGCCGGATGGCCGCCGAATGGATCACCGATGGCGTGACCGAGACGGGCCTGGTCGAGGTCGTCGATTCCCGCACGTGCCTCGCCGCCTCGCAGATAGTAACCCAGAGCCTCGCCGCCGGTGCCAACCTGGTTCGCTCCTTCGGGGAGGAGGTGGGAGCGGGAACGCTTGTCTGGGGTTCCTACTATCCACAGGGCGATTCCATCCAGCTGCGGGCCGAGATTGTGGACGCCAACGAGGGGAACGTTCTGCAGTCGGTAGGGCCGGTTAGCGCTCCGGTGGACCGCCCGGAGGAGGGAATCGAGCTGCTCAGGCAGCGCGTGCTGTCTGCCCTGGCCGCGCTGCTCGACCCGAGGTTCGCCGACTGGGAGACCGCGCCCCGCCAACCGGTGTTGTACACCGCCTACCTGTCTTACGCAGAGGGCACCGACGCCTACATGCGCGGCGACTTCGTCGCCGCTGCTGCTCGCTTTCAGCACGCTGCGGAGCTTGACACAACGTACGTCCGTGCCATGCTGTGGGCCGCTCAGAGCTACCTTATCGCCGTCTGGGCAACCGCCGAACAAGCCTTTATGGTTCGTAGCGATTCCCTCCGGGTTGCACTTTCCGCAACTCGCGATCGGCTGACGCCCTACGATCGGGCTCGTCTCGACTTCCTTGTCGCGCTCCGCTACCGAAACTGGTTCGCGTCGTACGAAGCGACGCGTGCGATGATGGATGCGGCCCCCGGCTACGTGGACGCTAGGCGTGAGGCCGCGCTTGCGGCGTTGAGAGTCAACCGTCCGGCGGAAGCCATCGAACTGCTCGGCCAGCTCGACCCGGAGCGGGCCTCGCTGCGAGGATGGGGGGGTACTACCTTCACCTCACCCAGGCCCATCACATGCTTGGCCGCTATCACGACGAGCTCCGGGTCGCAAGGCGCGGGCGCCGTGATCGCCCACACGAGGTTGGGCCGCTATTGGGAGAGGCTCGAGCCCTGGCGGCCTTGGGCCGAATCGGGGAGTTGGAGCGCGTCCTCGAAGAAGGATCCAACCTGCCGGTAAACGTCTACGGGTTCTCGCCCGGCGATGTGTTTGCGCGAGTGGCCCAGGAACTCGAGGCGCACGGCTACTCGGAGGCCTCGCCGCCAGTCCGCGAGCGCATGTTGGCTTGGTTTGAGAGCCGGAATCCGGAAGAGGAGCACCGGTGGGTGGCGGTCGCCTACGGTGCCGCTCTCGTGACGGCAGAAAGGTGGCCCGAGGCGCGCAGCTGGCTCGAGTCGTTGGCGGCGCGGGGCCCGGCCGTCGACCTGCCGGTATCCGGCTACTTGGCGGTCGCGGCCGCAAAGCAGGGTGATCGGGAGGCCGCAGAGCGCGTCTTGGAGACGATACCGCGCTTGCCTCCAGCGGAATTCGCTACTAACGCGTCGTATTGGCGCGCTCGCGTGGCGGCGATCAACGGCGAGAGTGAACGTGCCCTCGCACTTCTGCGCGAATCCATCTCCAGCGGATGGAACTTCGGTGAGGGCTGGCCCTACCTTCACGCTGTGAAAGACTTCGACCTTCTGCGGGACGAGCCGGCGTTCCAGGAACTGATTCGGCCACGCGGTTGAGAATGTCATCAACGGACTGAGTGTCGGCTGCGCTGATTAGAGAATCTCCGGATCCCCCTCGTTGCCACGCGTTTTCCGATCTCCCATCTTAGACGTAGCTCCAACCATGAACGGGTAGGACAGCAGTCAATTTCCCCACATGGGCAGCCCGCTTGAAGCCCTGAATGCCGCTCTAGCCGACCGTTACGTTGTCGAGCGTGAGCTCGGCGCCGGCGGCATGGCCACCGTATACCTCGCCCACGACGTCAAGCACGACCGCAAGGTCGCGGTCAAAGTTCTCCACCCCGAGCTTGCCGCCGTCTTGGGCGCTGAGCGCTTCCTGAACGAGATCAGGGTCACCGCGAACCTGCAGCACCCGCACATCCTCCCGCTCCACGACTCGGGCGAGGCCGGTGGATTCGTCTATTACGTCATGCCGTACGTCGAGGGCGAATCGCTGCGGCAGAAGCTTGAGCGAGAGAAAGAGCTGTCGATCGATGAGACGATCGAGCTCACGAAGGCGGTGGCGAGCGCCCTCGACTACGCGCACCGCCGTAACGTGATCCACAGGGATATCAAGCCGGAGAACATCCTGCTGCACGATGGGCAGCCGGTTGTAGCGGACTTCGGCATCGCCCTGGCGGTGAGCGTGGCAGGCGGTACACGTCTCACGGAGACGGGTCTATCACTCGGCACGCCTCAGTACATGAGCCCTGAGCAGGCGATGGGGGATCGGGTGCTCGACGGTCGCAGCGACGTCTACTCGCTGGGCTGCGTCGTCTACGAGATGCTGGTAGGCGAGCCGCCGTACACGGGGCCGACAGCACAGGCCGTGATCGCGAAGATAGTGACCGACATGCCGCGTCCGGTGACCGACCACCGGGGCACGGTGCCGTTTCACATCGACCTGGCACTCGGCAAGGCGCTCGAGAAGCTCCCCGCCGACCGGTTCACGACGGCGCGGGACTTCGCCGAGGCGCTGAGCGACCCGCGGCTAGCTCCAGATATCAGTACACGGCCGTCCGAACGAGCCGGGACGGCAGTCTCGGCGGTGGCCGCTCTGCGGGCCAATTGGCGCGCTGCCGGTGTCGTTGCGCTCTCGCTCCTCGGGACCGGTGCGGCTCTGGGATGGATCCTTGGATCTAGCCTGAGACCCGCTGTCCAATCCGCCGGCCCGACGCGCTTCACGGTCCCCGTCGCCGTCGGTCACACGATGTTGTACAACGAGTTCCCCCGCCTGGCGCTCTCCCCCGACGGACAGGCGTTGGTGTACTACGCCGAAGGCAGGCTTCACGTGAGGCCACTGGACAGGATTGAGAGCGAGCCCTTAGCCGGGACCGAGGAGGCCCAGTACCCGTTCTTCTCGCCTGACGGGGAATGGATCGGCTTCGGCACTTACGGCGGGGCGCTGAAGAAGGTGTCGGTTGCTGGTGGGCCGGTCACTGAGATTGCGAGTACCGGTGCAATCTACGTTATCGGGGCGAGCTGGGGCGAAGACGGCAACATCGTGTTTTCGGGTGACGGCGGCCTCGGGCGGGTCGCCGCCGCGGGAGGAGCTCCTGCTCAGCTCACCACCCCGGTGGACAGCTTGTTCGAGAGCGCGCACACGTGGCCGCAAGTGCTGGCCGGTGGCAAGCTTCTACTGTTCACCGTGACGAGTGGTCCCAGCTTCCTGTGGGAAGACACCAAGATCGTTCTTCAAGATCTTGAGACTGGCGAACGGAAGACCGTCAGAGAGAGGGCGGGATTCGGGCGCTACGTTCCTACCGGTCACATTGTGTACGCCGAGGCCACGGGGACGATCCTCGCCGTGCCCTATGACCTTGCGCGCCGGGAAGCGACGGGTGCCCCGTTCCCAGTCGAGTCCGGTGTCCGCGTTGCTCGTGCAGGTGGAGCTGCGTCGTTTGCCGTTTCGGACGGCGGGACGGTGGCGTTCGTGCACGGCTCGATTGGGAATGACCGCGTGCTCTGGTGGGTGAATCGCGAGGGCGAGCGTCTCCGTCAGCTGGGCTCTCCGATGACCCCGAGCTTTCTCGAACTGTCGCCAGACGGTCGACGCCTGGCCATGCATATCTACAGGCCGAACAACGCCGATGTGTTTCTGGTCGATGCAGCCTCTGGGGATGCTGAGCGATTCACCTTCGATCCGGGCTGGGACTGGGCGCCGGTTTGGTCGCCGGAGGGTCGTCGCATAGCCTACCGGTCGACCAGTTCTGAAGGGACGGGGATCAGTGTCAGGGAGGTCGATTCTAGTGCGGACCCTGTCCTGCTTCACAGGGGCTCGGTGTGGTCCCTCTGTTCGTGGTCATCGGACGGCCGGTGGCTTGCCTTCGAAGGGCGCGGCGCTGAGACTGGTTATGACCTCTACGTGCTGCAAGTCGATAGCGTGGAGAACCTGATCCCTGTTGCGGTGACGGTAGCAAACGAGGACTGTGGGCGGTTCTCCCCCGACGGTCGCTGGATCGCATATACCTCGGACGAGACAGGTTCCAGGGAGGTCTATGTGGTGTCCTTTCCTCATATCGTCGGAAAGCAACAGGTATCGACCGGTGGCGGTATGAGCCCTCGCTGGGCGGCTGACAGCAACGAGCTCTTCTTCTGGCGCGGGAAGACCCTGATGGCCGCGAGGGTGTCCACGGCCGGGTCGTTCGGCCGGGAGACTCCCCAGCCGCTCTTCGAGGCGCCCTACCTATACTACTCCGACGCGGTGGATTACGCCGTAACCCGTGACGGGCAGCGGTTCTTGGTCAAGACCGACAACCCTGACGCACCAGCCAGGGAGATCGAAGTCGTCTCGAACTGGTTCGAGATATTGCAGGTGCGGGCGGGAACCAGTGAGCGGTGAGGCTCGTTAACGCCGGCTAAGTGGGGACCACCTTAATGCCATCCCTCCTTCAACGCCTGAAAGAACGGAAGCTCTTCCAGTGGGCTCTCGCCTACCTGGCCGGTGCCTGGCTCATCTTCCAGGGAATCGAGGTGTTGGCCGAGCCGTGGAGCCTTTCTGCGGGGTTCCAGCAAGTTCTCCACGTCCTTCTTGGAATCGGGTTCCTCGTCACGCTCGTTCTGGCGTGGTACCACGGTGAGAAAGGGCGTCAGAGAGCAAGCGGAATCGAGCTTCTCATCTTAGCGGGGATCCTCGTCATCGCCGGTGCGGCAGTGGCAGTGCTCGGGCGCGGGGAAGATGCGGGACGGGAACCGATCGCTGAGCGTGAAGCAGATGTGTCGGACGTCATAGACCCCAAGTCCGTCGCCGTCCTACCCTTCGCTAACCTCAGCGCTGACCCCGACAACGAGTACTTCAGCGACGGTATGACAGGCGACATCATCAACCGCCTGTTCAGGGTCACTGATCTCCAGGTCATCGCCCGAACCTCGGTGATGCAGTACAAGGCCACACAAAAGCCCATCCGGCAGATCGGCCGAGAACTTGGTGTGGCCACAATCGTCGAAGGCGAGGTGCAACGCTTGGGCGGCCGCGTGCGCATCAACGCACAGTTGATCGATGCTGATACCGACTTACACCTGTGGGCGGATACATACGATCGGGAGCTTACAACGGAGAACATATTTGAGATCCAGAGCGAGATTGCGCAGCAAATCGCTGTGGCCCTGCAGGCTGAACTTGCCTCTGCCGAGGATCGCGGCAGAATGGAGAGGAGACCGACCGACAACCTCGAGGCCTACGATCTTTATCTTCTGGCGCGACAATACTGGGACATGGAAGAATGGCAGACTGCAATTGAGTTGTATGAGGACGCGATCGAGTTGGACCCAGATTTCGCGCTGGCATATGCGTGGCTGTCCATTGCTGAAGCGGACTTCTATTGGCTGGTCACGGAGGCCAGGACCGATGAGCGTTTGGCCAGAGTGAGAAGGGCCGCGGAGCAGGCGGTACAGATCGATCCCGACTTGTCTGATTCGCATCTCGCTATGGGGTGGTACTATTACAGGAAGTACCATTACGAGCGTGCCTTGGAGCATTTCGCCATCACCCGCGAGGCCCTGCCGGGCTACTCTTATGTTTCCGTTTTCGTCGGCCCCGTACAGAGAGCTCTCGGTAATTGGGAAGAGGCTGCCGATGATGCCAGGAAGTCGTTCGAGTTGAATCCCAGGTCGGACTGGGCGGCAAGGGAACTCGGGTTTACCTACCACGTGATGCGCAGATACGCAGAAGCTGAGGAGTACTATGACCGAGCCATCCAGCTAGGTCCAAACGATTTCTACAATCACCTCTCGAAGGCAGCGCTGTATGTGAGTTGGGAGGGGGATCGGGAGAAGGCTCGAACCGTTATCCATGACGCGTGGGCTCGCATCCAGCCGGCGCCACTGTTTGTAGGAAATGACTACCTCCTATGGTGGACCTACCGAATCATTGATGAGGACTACGAAAGGACATTGCGTCGTTTTGCTTCAGGTCTCGTCGAGACCGATACCACAGGCTACTACCTTGCGAAGGCCGAGCTACATAGTCTCAGCGGCGACGCGGCGCTTGCCCGCGCCTGCTACGACTCGGCGCGTGTCCTGTTGGAGAACCGCCTGATCTCCGCGTCGAGCGACATCGCGACTCAGGCCCATATTTACAGCCAGCTGGGTTTGGCTTACGCGGGCCTGGGTCGCAAGCCAGACGCAGTAGGTGCGGCGGAGACAGCGGTAACGCTCTTTCCTGTATCGAGAGCGGCGGCTTTCGGTCTGATGTGGACCGCGTTCCTGGCCGAGACATACGTGATGGTCGGCCAGTACGACGCGGCTATCGACCAACTCGAGTACGTGCTATCCATGCCGGGGTCGTTCATAACGGCGGCTTGGTTGCGGGTCGACCCGATGTGG
>CP070812.1:2134555-2152892 GCA_020344015.1 Gemmatimonadota bacterium | reverse complement strand
TCTCGCGGCCTTCGCCGGCGCCGGTGTCCCAGTTCTTGCGTGTCTCCCAATCGTCGCACGCCTCCCAGTCGGGTCCGTGGCGGCCTTTGTCCCAGCGCTCCTCGATGTCGCGCAGCAGCTCGAGCCCCAGCTTGTACGGGTTCAGCCGACCGGGCTGCGTCGCGACGGTCCCGCTGTGGTGATCGGCGTAGTCGATGAGCTCCGAGTCGTGCAGGGCCCGTTGCGTCATGATCGTCGAGTGCCAGTAGCTGGCCCAGCCCTCGTTCATGATCTTGGTCCGGCCCTGCGGCGCGAAGTAGTACGCCTCCTCGCGGACGATCCCCAACACCGTGCGCTGCCAGTTGGTCAGCGGCGCGTATTCCTGCAGGAAACCTAAGATGTCCTTCTCCGGGTTGGCCGGGAAGTGTTCCTCCTTCTTGCGCTCCTCCTGCATTCGTTCGGCCTCCGCCGCCAGCACATCCTCCGGGTTGATGTACTCCTCCATGTACTCCTTGGCGGCGAGGCGGCGCGGCTGCGGCCGGCGCGAGGGGTGAGTGGGGTCGACGTCCGCCGGTTCGGGGCGGCGGCGGCGTTTGATGTAGGGCGCGTTGTAGTCGATCAGGTTGTCGAGCGAGTGGCAGATGTCGAGGAAGCTCTCGACCTCGTCCTCGCCGTAGGACTCCATGTAGCGGCGCACACGGGTGGCGTGGTTCGCCATCTCGTCGACCATCTTCCGGTTCGTGTGCTCGAACGAGTAGTTATTCTTGAAGAAGTCGGCGTGGCCGTAGACGTGAGCCATGACCAGCTTCTGGTCGACGACCGGGTTCGCGGCCAGCAGGTAGGCGTAGCACGGGTCGTTGTTGATCACCATCTCGTAGATCTTCTGCAACCCGTAGGCATAGCCCCTGGCCAGCGCGTAGTACTCCATCCCGAAGCGCCAGTACGGATAGCGCGCCGGGTAGCCGCCGTAGGCGGCGACCTCGTTGATCTCGTCCCAATCGAGGACCTCGAAAATCACATCGAAGAAGTCGAGGCCGTAGGCGCGGGCGTACGCTTCGATCTCGCCCTGCAGCTCGCGCAGTTCGGGGGTCAACGTCTGCGGCATCTATTTGCCCTTGCCCAGGAAGTCGCGGATCGAATCGAGGATCGCCTCGCGGTCCGGGATGTGCGACAGGGCGAGCTTCTCGTCCTCGACGTGCTCGCTCAGTGACTCGTAGAACTGGCCCGACCCGTAGCGGCTCTCGACCTGGCCGTAACCGAACAGGTTGACCACCGGCAGGATCCGCTCATCAAGCAACTCGAAGCACTTCTCGTCGTCGCCGCCGCCCCAGTTGTCGCCGTCCGAGAAGTGGAAGCAGTAGATGTTCCACTCCTCCGGGTCGTACTCGCCGGCGATGATTTTGGCAGCCAGTTCGTAGGCGCTGGAGATCCGCGTGCCGCCCGACTCGCGCGTCGTGTAGAACGTCTCGCGGTCGACCTCGTGGGCCGCGGCGTCGTGCACGATGTAGCGGTTGGCGATCCCGTGGTAATGGGCGCGGATCCAGGTGTCGATCCAGAATGACTCGATCCGCACGATCTCTTTCTGCTCGGCACCCATCGAGCCCGAAACGTCCATCATGTAGATGATGACTGCGTTTGCCACCGGCTCGGGCTCTTCCTTCCACGAGCGGTAGCGGTAGTCGTCGCGCACCGGCATGACCATCGGCCGCTCGTAGTCGTAGGTCCCGGAAGCGATCTGCCGCCTGAGAGCCTGCCGGTAGGTGCGCTTGAACGAGCGCAGGCTCTCGGGCCCCGTGCTGCGGATCGTCTTGTAGCGGCTGCGCCGGCTCTTCAGCGTCCGGCTGCCCCGCGGCTCGATGCGCGGCAGTTCGAGCTCTTCGCCGAGAATCTCGGCCAGCTCCTGGATCGAGAGCTCGACCTCACGCAGGTGGTAGCCCGGTTGGTCGCCGGCGCCGCCGGCGCCGCCCTCGCCTTCGCCGACCCCGATCGGTGTGCCCTCTTCGCCGTCGCCCTGGCCGACGCCCTTCATTCCCTTGCGGCCGTACTTGAGGTGGGGTAGCTCGATCTGGGGCATCGGGATCGAGACGACCTCGCGGCCCCGCTTGCCGATCAGCTCACCCCTGGTGATGTGCTTGCGGAGGTCCTGCTTGATCTTCCCGCGGATGATCGCATCGAACCGTTTCTTGTCTCGCTCGATCCGCTTGATCGACGAGAAACCGGCTAGCGAATCCCTGCTCACTCTTCCTGCTCTTTGACGTCACCACGCGCGAAGATGCTGGCCACGAAGTTGAGGACGTCGGTCGCGCAGATCTCGCAGTAGCCGTAGTCTCGGATGAGCCGACTCTTCACCACGTCGATCTTCTCCTGCGACTCCTTGTCGACGACGGATGATACCAGGCTGGTAAGCTTGATCGAGTCCTTCTGATCCTCGAACAGCTTGAGCTCGAGCGCCTTCTGCAGGCGCGAGTTCGTCGAGTAGTCGAACGTCTTGCCTTCGACGGCGAGCGCGCCGATGTAGTTCATGATCTCGGCCCGGAAGTCGTCCTTGCGGCTCTCCGGGATGTCGATCTTCTCCTCGATCGACCTCATCAGTCGCTCGTCGGGATCCTCGTACTCGCCCGTGTACTTGTTCTTGACCTTTTCCTTCTGCGTGTAGGCCTTGACGTTGTCGATGTAGTTGGCGCAGAGCCGCGAGATCGCCTCCTCGTCGGCGCTGATCGCGCGCTGCACCTCGTTCTTCACCATGTCCTCGTATTCCTCGCGCACCGTCGTCAGCAGTTCGCGGTAGAACTCGCGCTGCTCGTCGCTAGTGATCAGCGAGTGGTGCCTGAGTCCCGACTCGAGTTCCTTCATCACCATGAACGGATTGACACAGCCTTCCTCGATATCGGCGACGAGGCAATTGGAGATCTTGTCCTGGATGTAGCGCGGCGAGATGCCCTGCATCCCCTCGCGTTCGGCTTCCTTGCGCAGCTCCTTGACGTTGTCCTCGGTGAACCCGGGCAGCGTCTTGCCGTTGTAGAGCTTGAGCTTCTGCAGCCGGGTGAGGTTCACCTTCTTCGGTTCCTCGAGCCGGGTAAGCACGCTCCACATCGATGCCATTTCGATGGTGTGGGGTGCGATGTGCTTGCCGCGCACGCGCGTCTGGTTGAAGTCGCGGGCGTATACGTCGACTTCGGCGTCGAGCTGCGTGACGTAGGGTATGTCGATCTTCACCGTCCGGTCGCGCAGCGCCTCCATGAACTCGTTGTTCTGGAGCCGCCGGTATTCGGGCTCGTTGGTGTGCGCGATGATCACCTCGTCGATGTCGGTCTGCGCGAATTTCTTCGGCTTGATCTTGTGTTCCTGCGACGCGCCCAGCAGGTCGTAGAGGAACGCGACGTCCAGCTTCAGCACCTCGATGAACTCGATCAGCCCGCGATTCGCGATGTTGAACTCGCCGTCGAAGTTGAAGGCGCGCGGGTCGGAGTCCGAGCCGTAGAGCGCGATCTTTCGGTAGTTGATGTCGCCGGTCAACTCGGTCGAGTCCTGGTTCTTCTCGTCTTTCGGCTGGAAGGTGCCGATGCAGATGCGGTCCTGCTCCGACATCAGCAGCCGCTTGACGCGGATGTGATCGATGACCTTCGTCCAGTCGCCGTCGTAGTGGCCCATGTACTGGTTGTACACGAAACGGCAGGCGGGACAGAGGTCACCCTCGACGGTGATGCGGCGCTCGTCGGCCAAGCTCTGGTTGATGTGGTCCAGGTAGACATCGCGGAACAGATCCGGCACCAGGTGCAGCGGCTCTTCGTGCATCGGGCACGGCATCCCCTCCTCCTGGAGGCGCGCCGCCGCCTCCGGCGAGCCGGCGGCTTCGGGCAGGACCGGCGCGGCGGCGCCGTCACCCACCCAGCGGTAGGTGTAAAGCGCGCCGTCCGGCGTCCGCGAGTAGTGCTCGAGCCCCTTCTTCAAGAGCCGCACGATCGTCGATTTGGCGCTCCCCACCGGCCCGTGCAGCAGGATCACCCGCCGCTCGGGTCCGTAGCTCATCGCCGCCGCCTTGATCGTCTGGACCAGCTTCATCAGAGCGACATCGAGCCCGAACACCGCGTCTTTGCCTTCCTCGAACGGGTCCTCGAAGAACTTGTAGTGCGTGATCTTCTTCTTGTACTCGGTATACTCCTCCGTCCCGTACGAGACGATCATGTCGTACAGCCGCTGAAAGGCATTCCGCGCCACCAGCGGATTCCCGTGCACAAGGCCGAGATAGTCCGCGAACGAGCCCTCCCAGTGCAGATCCTGATAGCTCCTGGGGTCCTGCTTCTCGCGGATCAAGCCGATAATGTCGATTCCCTGCGCCGCCATCGTCCTTGAGCCCCCTTAGGTCGTTCTACTTACAGTTTCTCTATCGCTTTCGTCACACCGACGTCATCTTCTATGTCCACCAGGGCGTGTCCCCGCCCCTAACAGCAAAACCCAGCCCTCTCGTTCCCCTACCCAGCGCCTACTTGCTAGTTCCCGCTATCTCGACTCTAACAGTTCAAGTCCGTGGAGTCGACGGCCTGGCGGAGCAGCCGGTCGATCGGTGGGGGAGAGATCGGGAAGAAGTAGCGGTCGGATATCCGGTTGAGAGCGCGACGCACCGCGCGGAAGCCGCTCGCCACCTGGCTGTATACGCCGACCAGACCGTGGCGGTCGGCCAGCTCGCAGCGGCTGGCCAGCTCATACGCGGTGGCGCCGAGATCCTCGTAATAGAGGAGTCCGGGCGCGCCACGGCGGTGCACGCGCGCGACGACGTAGTCGGGGAAGAGCCCCGCCAACCAGAGCGAGTAGTTGCCCAGGTGCGCGCGGAGCAGGAACTGCCTGCGCTCGGAGCTCTCACCTTCCAGGTCGCCGACGATGTCGACCAGGTAGCGGTACGTCGCATCGTCGTAGACGTCGATGCGGTTGGCGCGACCTTCGACGGCGAACTCGAGGAGCAGCGCCGCCACGTAGTCGGCGATCGCCGGATCCTCCAATCCCGACTCGAACAGCGTGTGCCGCACCATGACGTAGAAGGTGAGCTTGGGCGACGTCGCCGTTACACGACCGCGCGACATGACGGCGGAGAATGTCTCGGGATGGTCGAGGAGCACATCGAGCCCCTCCTCGGCCAGCCGGCCCTCCCAGAGCCTGCGGCTGCGGCGCGTCCGCTGCTCCAGCATGCGGAGCAGAATCTCGATCTCGTCCGACCCGAACGAAGCGCGCAGGTTAGGCAGAATCAAGGGATCACCTCCCGAAACCGTCAGCTAGCGTACCGCCTGCCGCTGCGGCACTCTCTTCGATCCGTACCCTCCAAGGAGCCGGTGGGTCCGGAGCACCCCGTGACATCTGCAAAATCTAAGCGTGCGTGGCTACCCCTGCGTTGACGCCCGGCGCGACGGCATAGTAGGATCACGCGGGAGTACGTGCTGAGGGGTCGGGAGGTCGGTGCGCCTGGCCAACTGGGCCGACCGCCACCGGGCTGCCGGTACGAAGGAGCGGGGCGAGGGATTCTTCCTCCTCCACCTCATCGGCGCGAGTTCCGGCGTCGCAGTGGCAGGCGCAGCTGGGGCTGCGGGTCAGCTTCTAGTCGGCCTTCCTCTGGTGGTCTCCGCGCGATTCTGTTTCGACATCCGACAGCCGACATTCGTCGGCCGATGCCCGGCTCACTACTCGGCGAGCGACGTTCGACGCCAACGACTACCGCGCCGAGAAGAAGGTGTTCGCCGCCCAGGTGAGGATCACCAGCAGGACGACCCCCGAAGCGATACTCCAGATGATGAGCTTCTTCTCCACCGGGAGAAGCGGCTCGTATTCCATCTTCTCCAGCTCGTCGGCGAGGCGCGGTCCTTCGTTATCTTGCATGATCCCCTCCTAGCCGCCCACCACGGGCGGAGTCACGCCGTGGAAGAAGATCCACGAGATCAAGAGGCCCACCCAGATGATGAACCCGAAGAGACAGATGGCGTAGACGGCGGCCAAGCGGCCGATCCCTTCCTCCCACAGCTTGCGGAAGTTCGACACCACGCCGATGGCGAAAAACGTCATCGCGAAAAACAGTTGCCTGAACACGTTCGCCTCGCTCGCGGCCGCCTTCGCCGCGTCGAGCAGACCCGGGATAGCGGCACCGATCGCCAGGGCGAACAGGAAGGTCAAAACGTAGCCGAGTACGAACTTGGGGAACCGCTCCCAGATCTCTACCATGCGGACTTTTTCGCCGGGCTTTCTGTCGATAACGGTGACCCAGAGTACGGCGAGCAGGAAGGCCCAGACCCCGATGAAGACGTCGATGAACACCTTCACCGTGGTGGCGACCATAAGGATCCAACCCTCGACCCACTCGACCCCGATGACCTCGATCGCCTTCGCCCGGACGAGCGCGTCGGTGATCGCGCCCGAGGCAACGGCCGCTCCATCGGTCTTCACCGCCAGTCCCATCCAGGCGCCGGCGACCATCGGTTCCTCGAACAGGAAGATCTGAGCGGCGAAAGGCAGTATCACGAGCTCGACGACCGCGAAGACCACCACCAGCGACGAGACCATGATCGGGATCACCGGGCGGGCCCGAATCGCGGCTCCCGTGGCGATCGCCGCCGATACCCCGCAGATCGAGATCCCCGAAGCCAGCGGGGCCGCCCATTCTTTGCTGAACTTGAAGTACTTGCGGGCGACGAAATAGACCACCGCCCAGTAGATGAGGTACGCCACGACGATGGCACAGAGGCCCAAGAAGATGATCGCACGCGCCAGCCCCAGCGCGTCCACCGCCTTCACGCCGAGACCCAACCCCATGATTACGATGGCGGTCTTGATGAAGAGCTCGGGCCGGGTCGCCTCGGCGATTCGCTCAACCGTCCTGGGGAAGAAGTTGCCCACCACCAGCCCCACTAGCAGGGCAAAGATGTAGCCCGCCTCTCCGGTGAGGTTCATCGACCAGCCGATCCCCAACGCATCCAGCTTGTCCGGGGTCGCGGCGATGTAGGCGTAATGGCCAACAAACCAGCAGATGTACGAGACGATGAAGATGACCGTGAACCCGACCGCGAAGCGGCGAACGTCGGCCTCCAGCGCCTTCGCCGCCACCGTCATGATCACCAGAAGGAAGATGAAGGTGAGGACCAGGGATATCCCTCCACCCAGGCCCGCATAATTCTCGGAGACGGGCTGCAAGGCCTGGCCGACGGAGGTCCACACGTTGGTCTTCACCGCCCAACCCAGGATATCGGCCCCCAAAAGGAGCCCCACAGCCAGCGCGGAGATCAGAAGCCCGATCCACAACGACATCCAATCTTCGCTCTTCAGCAGGGACCGCAGACCGCTCATGCCGCAACCCCCTTCAGGCGGAGCGGGGCGCTGGGAAACCACACCGCCGCTGGTGAACGGGTTCGCACGAGGCACGTGGTCGCAGATCAGGATGGGGTGGGTGGGCCAGGTCGGCAACCGGTGATCAGGAAACAGATGTGGGATCGCAGCGTGTGTGGTGTGTCGCGGGGGCCGGGGCGGCGGGCTAATTGACTGGTCTGACTAGTCTGATTACCTTCCAACCATGGCCGACCTTTACTCGACCTACGAAGCGAAAGCCAGGTTCTCCGAGATCATACGCAAAGTCCGGGCAGGCAAGACGGTGAGCGTCACCTATCGCGGCGAGCCAGTGGCGGAGATTCGCCCGCTCCCCAAGGGCGGCACGAGCCTCGAGCAGCGCCTCAACCGGCTCGCCGACGACGGCATCCTCGTACGAGCGGGCCAGCGACGTGGTGGGCTTCGGCGCGTGGCACGCCGGCCCGGCGCGCTCGAGCGTTTTCTGGCCGATCGCGAAGCATGAGAGTGGCCTACGTCGACACGTCGTGTCTGGTCGCCATCGCGTTCGGCGAACCGAACGCGTCGGTTCTGGCCAGGAAGCTCGAGGGGTTCGACGAGCTGGTCTCCTCCAACCTTCTCGGGGCGGAGCTCTGGGCGTCGTTCGCGCGCGAGGAGGTCGGGCCCGACGCGCGGCTTCTGAGCTGGATCAGCTGGGTACTTCCTGATCGACCGTTGAGCCAGGAGATCGGCCAGGCGCTGGCGGTCGGGTACCTGGGTGGCCCGGATCTGTGGCATTTGGCGTGCGCGCTCTACCTTGTCGAGACTCCGCGCGAGATCTCGTTCATCACCCTCGACGATCGGCAACGCTCTGTGGCCGAGGGGCTAGGGTTTCCGACCTAGGTAGCACCACCGGATCTTCCCCGCGCTCCCAGCCCCGCCAACCGCTCGGCCGCTCTCTCCAGCGTCCCGAGCGACTTGCAGAAGGCGAATCGCACCTGCGTCCGTCCATCCGCCGGATCGCTGTAGAAGCTGGAGCCGGGCACCGAGGCGACGCCGTGCTCGCGGGCCAGCCAGACGGCGAACTCGTCGTCGGGCAGGTCGCTGAGGCTCGAGAAGTCGGCGAGTATGTAGTAGGAGCCGGCGGGCGGCCGGCAGGAGAAGCCGGCGGCGCTGAGCCCGTCGTACATCACGTCGCGGCGGCGGCGGTAGTCGTCGGCGAGCTCGCTATAATAGGACGCGTCGAGCCCCTCTATGCCGGCGGCGACCGCTTCCTGTAGCGGCGCCGGCGCGCCGACGGTGAGGAAGTCGTGGGTCTTCTTGATGGCGTCGGTGAGCGTGGGCGGTGCGACGATGGTGCCGATCCGCCAGCCGGTGATGCTGAAGGTTTTGGAGGCGCCGCTCACCGTCACTGTCCGCTCGCGCATCCCGTCCAGCGCTGCCATGGGCACGTGCTCGCCTTCGTACAGGATGTGCTCGTAGATCTCGTCGGTGAAGGCGATGGCGTCGTGCTCGATGCAGAGCCGTGCTATCGTCTCCAGTTCATCGCGCGCGAACACGTGGCCGGTTGGGTTGTTCGGCGTGTTGATGATGATCCCGCGGGTGCGTTCGCTGAAGGCCACGGCCGTCGCATCGAGATCGGGGCCGCCGTCGGCGCGGGTCGGTACGAAAACCGGCTTCGCCCCACACAGTATCGAGTCGGGCCCGTAGTTCTCGTAGAACGGCTCGTAGATGATGATCTCTTCGCCGGGGTCGACCAGCGCCAGCATCGCAGACGCCATCGCCTCGGTGGCGCCGCAGGTCACGACTATCTCGCGCTCGGTATCCACCTCCATCGAGTAGAAGCGCCGGTACTTCTCGGCCAGCGCATTCCGCAAGCGCGGCGTGCCCCAGGTGATGGCGTACTGGTTGATGTCGGCGCGGATCGCCTCGACCGCCGCCTCCTTCAGCAGCTCGGGCGCCGCGAAGTCGGGAAAGCCCTGGGCGAGGTTGATGGCGCCGTGCTGGTTGGCGACGCGGGTCATCTCGCGGATCACCGATTCCGTAAACGTGTGCGTGCGATGAGCTGTGCGCATGTTGTACTCTACATTCAACAATGGACAATCGACAATCGACGGCCGGCTCACACCTCGGCGCACGATCATCGACGTTCGGTTCCCGACGCCCGAGCGTCGAACGTCGATCGTCGACAATCGATAGTCGGAGCTAAACTCGACACTCGGCAGTCGGCTGTCCGCTGTCGAATGTCGCTCTCCCCCCTACTGACCCCGCTCTTCACCAGGCGCCAGCACCAGTGTTGCATCTTCCTCAAGTGCTGCACGGCGGCCGGCCTCGAGATCGACGCGCGACAAGAGCCACATACCGCCGATGAAGAAGACGACGAGCGAGACGATGCCGTAGCGGCCCGAGCCGGTGACCGCGGCGATCCAGCCGACCAGGAACGGTCCCATGATGCCGGCGAACTTGTCGAACACGCTGAAGAAGGCGAAGAACTCGGACGACTTGCCCTTCGGCAGCAGCGTCGAGTAGAGCGAGCGGCTGAGCCCCTGGGCGCCGCCCTGCACCATCGATATCCCGACGGCCAGCGCCCAGAACTGCCAGGCCGTGGTCATGAAGAACGCGAAGATCGAGATCACCGTGTAGACGCTAAGGGCGATGTAGATGCCGGCCCGGGCGCCGATGCGACCGGCCAGCGCGCCGAAGGCGAAGGTGAAGGGGATACCCAGGAACTGGACCAGCAGGAAGGCGCCGATCACGTCGGTGTCGCCGATGCCGATCTCGGCCGCGTAGACGGCGCCCATCTTGATGATGGTCCCGATGCCGTCCATGTAGAGCCAGAATGCGAGGAGGAGGATCAGCAGCTCGCGGTGCGCACGGACCTCGCGTAGCGTCTCGACCAGACGGCTGAACCCGGCACGCACCGGGTTGACGTACGCCGCTTCTCCCTCCTCGAGCCGGCGCGGCGGTTCTCGTACATCGCGGAGCAGCGGGATCGAGAAGCCGAGCCACCAAACGCCGACGCTGACGAAGACGAGGCGGGTAGCGAGACCTGTGTCGGCCAGCCCGAACAGATCGGGCTTCATTATCATCGCCAAGTTGATCGCCAGCAGGGTGCCGCCGCCCACGTAGCCGAGAGCGAAGCCCGCGGTGGAGACGCGGTCGACCTCATCCTCTGAAGCGATGTGAGGGAGGAGGCCGTCGTAGAAGACGTTGGCGCCGGAAAACCCGATGTTGCCGAAGATGAACAGGACCGATGCGAGCAGCCAGTCGCCCTCGGTAACGAAATAGAGGCAGGCGCTGGCGACGACGCCGAGGAACATGAACCCGGCGAGGAAGCGCTTCTTGGCGCCCATGTAGTCGCCGATCGCGCCGAGTACCGGCGCGGCGAGGGCGATGATCGCCAGGCCGATTGCGGTCGTGTAGCCCCAGTAGGCCGTGGCCATGTTCTCCTGCATATGGCCCGCAGCCACGCCGGCGAAATAGAGGGGCAAGACGGCGCCCATGATGGTCGTGGCGAAGGCGGAGTTGCCCCAGTCGTAGAGCGCCCAGCTACGCAGCTCGCGCCGGTGCAGGCCGAGGACGTTCAGCCAGCCGCGCGAGGATGATCCCGTTTCGGCGGGTTCGGTCATCTCCCTCTCTCTCCTTTAGGCGCGCCCTCCGTCTGGCGCTGCGCCAGCGCCTCCGACCACTCGGCCTCGAGCTCGTCGAGCTCGTCGGCCAGGATCGAGCGCTGGTCCGCCAGTCCCTCGCGCAGGCGGGGCCGGCGAACGGTCTGGAAGAAGAGCTTCACGTCCTCCCACACTTCCGCTCGGCGATGCCGCCAGCCCAGTGCGGCGAAGCCCAAGGGCGGCAGCGCCAGCACTGTGAGGACGGCGGCCAGCGGTCCGGCGGCCGAGGCGGCCAGCGCGGTCCACCCCAGATAGGTCGCCGGGTAGGCCACGATCCCTGCCAGCAGCTTCACGGTGGCGACGGTCTCGATCGCGGGCTTGAGCAGTCGGCTCACCACACCGGTCACGAAGAAGGGAAGATACCACGCGATCATGCCGAGCGCCGCCAGCGGCAGACCGAGGCCGAGGGCGGTCCCCTGGCGCAGAACGTAGCGCGCGACGCGCCTCACCTCGTACCTATCCGGCACGTCCGCCTCGCCGCTACACAACCGCTCCAGCCGGCGGCGGTACCCATCCAGCGAGCTGGTGAGCCGTTCGTAGCGTTCCGGATCGGCGACCCGCAGCCAGGCGAAGAGCCCGGCGAAGCGCTGCAGGCGCGGCAGGCGCGCCCCCAGCGACTCGCGCTCCCGCGGGCGGGCCAGGCCCCGGGCCCTGGCGTAGAGAACGTCCGCAGTCTCCACCAGCCTGCGGTCCGACTCGTCGGCCAGGGCCAGCGTCTGCCGTTCCAGGCTGCAGGCGATGGCTGCGGTGAGCGAGCGGATCGCGGCGGGTCGATCGCTCTCGTAGGCGCGCCGCCACTCGGCGACCACGATGGGCTCGCCGGTGCCGGCTACGACGCGGCTGCGGAAGTGGTGCTTGCGATGGTAGGTGAGGCCGAGGGGAACGATTCGGACCCCGAGCCCCCAATCAGCGCTCTCCTCCGCCGCCAGCGTCATCCGCGCGGCGCCCGTTTTGAGCGGCGCCAGCCCCGGCGCCGTGCGGCTCCCACCCTCCGGGAAGGTCAGCAGCGTGCCCCCGGCGCGCAGTGTCTCGGTCGCTTCCTGGAACGCCAGCTTGTTACGTCCCAGCAGCTCGGGATCGTCCTGGACTCGGTAGAGTGGCAGCGTGTCGACGGAGCGCAGCACGTGCCCGAAAAACGGGATCTCGAACAGGGGCGCCTTCGCGAGGACGCGGACGCGCCGTCCCGCCGCCTTCAGCGCCAGCAGCGGGTCGAGCAGCATGTTCGGATGATTGGTGACGATGAGGACGGGACCGTCGGGCAGGCCGGGGCCGGCGCGCTCGAACCTGTAGTAGACCCCGGCGGCCCAGACGGCGGCCCGGACTACGCCGCGGCCGAGGACGCCCATTGGAGCTCGGGGCCGGTTCTATTAGTTTGGGGGTCCATGATCAATCGATAAGTAGTAGTAGTAGTCTGAGCACTCGAATTCCGAATCGACGCCCGCGGGTCGCGGACAGCAGCCCCTCAGGCAAGTATTCTATCGTTCAATTACAGTGCTGTCCAAAGAGATTGGGTGCCCTATAATACAGCCAGGTTGATGCCCGGAACCGGGGCTCCGAGTTTACGCAGAAGGTCAACATGACTGACAGAATCGGCATAGTGGGAACGGGCTCGTATCTCCCCGAGAGGGTGTTAACCAATCTCGAGTTGGAGAATATGCTCGAGACCAGTGACGATTGGATCTATTCCCGCACCGGTATCCGGGAGCGACGGATTGCCGAAAAGGATGAGTGTACCTCGGATCTGGCAAGAGAAGCTTCGCTCAAGGCGCTGGAAATGGCTCAGATGGATGCCAAAGGCCTAGAACTGATCGTCATGGGCACGATCACTCCGGATACACATTGTCCATCAGGGGCTAATTGGCTTCAGGCGAGATTAGCGGCGGACAAAGCGGTCGCCTTCGATGTCACGGCGGCCTGCTCGGGCTTCATCTTCGCCCTATCGGTCGCACAACAGTATCTGAGGACTGGCGCTTACAACAACGCCTTAGTCGTAGCCTCGGAGGTCATGTCCCGGACAGTGAACTGGGAAGACCGGGAGAGTTGTATCCTCTGGGGGGATGGTGCCGGTGCGGCGGTGCTCAAGAAGGGCGACGACGGAGCTACACTCGTATCTACCCACCTGTTTTCAGACGGCGCTAGTGCCGAGGGACAGAAACTCCTGATGCCGGGCGGTGGTTCCAAGACCACCCCAATCTCATATGAGAGCGTAGACAAAGGGTTACATCATTTGAAGCTGATTGAAGCCAGCTCGACTCTTAAGTTGGCAATCCGCAGTTTCAGTGATGCCTGTTTGGAGGCTGTGGGGTCCAATGGTCTAGATATCTCGCAAGTCGATGTTATCATCCCCCACCAGGCCAATATCCGAATTATGAAAGGGATGGCTAAGAGACTAGATGTCCCAATGGAAAGGGTCTATGTGACGATCCACAAGTATGGGAATGTCTCAGGTGCCACGGTGCCGATTGCCCTGGACGAGGCCGTGAGGAATGGCACGGTCCGCAAAGGAAGCCTCGTCCTCTTGACTGCCTTCGGAGGTGGCATCACGTGGGCAAGTTCTCTAATCCGCTGGTAAGGAGTTCTTAAATGACTCGTACTCCGGAGAATCCCGCAACGGAAGAGCGAGTGATTGAGGGGGTTTCCCCTGTTGCACCCGGAGACGTGCCGCTCACCGCTGAGGAATACGAGTTATTGAGGTCAACGGTGAGGAGGATCGCCCAGGACAAGGCCGCCCCCCTCGCCGCAGAGATTGACCGAACAGGAGAATTCCCTTGGAGTACGATCCAGAGCCTGGGTAAAGAAGGGCTGCTCTCGCTAATGTTACCGGAAGACTGCGGTGGCATGAATGGTGACTTGGTCGGCCTTTGCATTGCTACGGAGGAATTAGCCAAGGTCTGTGCTTCGACTGCCTTGACCGGACTGGCTCATGCCGTGGGTCTGATGCCGATGATGATCGCGAGCAACGAGGAGCAACAGAAACGATTCTATTCCAGAGTCACTGATGACAATTGCCTCACTTCATTCGCCTTGACCGAGCCCGGGGCCGGCTCTGATGCCGCCGCGTTGACCACCAAGGCGGAACTTCGTGGAGACCATTATGTCCTCAATGGTCGAAAGTGCTTCATCACTAATGGTAGTGTGGCTGCATTGCATTCGGTCTTTGTCCGGACAGCTCCGGGGGCAGGGCACAAAGCAATCTCCTGTCTGGTAGTGGAAGATGGTACGGAAGGAGTGATCGTTGGCAAGAAAGAGGACAAGCTGGGGATCCGTGGTTCGGATACGACCGAACTCGTATTCGAGAACGCCAAGGTGCCAAGAGAGAACCTTCTCGGGCGAGAAGGCGAGGGTTGGCGACTGGCCATGTCAACCCTGAACTTGTCCAGACCGGCGATTGGAGCGATGGCCGTCGGGATCGCTCAAGGCGCCCTCGATGTCGCCATCGGCTACGCCAAGGACAGGGTTCAATTCGGTCGACCGATCGCTGATTTCCAAGGGGTTCAGTTCATGCTGGCCGAGATGGCTACTCAGATCGAGGCGGCTCGCTCGTTGGTCTATCGCACTGCAGGCCTCCTCAATGAGAATAAGATAGAGGCCGCCGGTAAGAGCCTTGCCACAGAAGGTAGATTATCTGCCATGGCGAAGTGCTTTGCCAGTGACGTGGCGATGATGGTTACGACCGATGCCGTCCAGGTTCTGGGTGGTTATGGCTACCTCAAGGACTTCCCGGTAGAGAGGATGATGCGGGATGCCAAGATCACTCAGATCTTTGAGGGCACGAACCAAATTCAGAGGTTGGTTATCGCTCGCAGTCTACTCCATTGACTCCTGGGGCCGCTACCCTCTTCCACCGGTCCAGCGCCGTCCGGACACACGGCACTAACGTTTATCGTTAGCGGGAACCGCCGGCGTCGCCGGGTCTGCCCCACCGCGTGGCGAAACGCCCCTCCGGGGCCCGGCCAGCCCCCTGGTACCGTTACCGCCATCCCCGTTAAGTTACTGCGGTCGGCCCGCTTAGCAGGCCGGGGCGGGCCCGGGAGCCCGGGCATGAGTTATGCCTTCATCAGTTGAGCCATCGTATGCCCATCGCGCAACCTACGGCCCTGCAGAGGGCCGATCGGCTCGCCGGGTCCGTGGCGAGCGATCCGAATCGGCGGCCGCCAAAGGAGGCAACATGTCTTTAAAGGACAAACTGGGAGAAAAGATCGACGCTTGGCGCCCGAGGACGACCAAGCTGCTCAAGGAGCACGGTGCCGTAAAGGTCAGCGACGTGACGATCGCCCAGGCGATCGGCGGCGCCCGCGGCGTTCGCTGTCTGGTCACCGACATCTCGTACCTCGACCCCAACGAGGGCATCCGCTTCCGCGGAATGACGATCCCCGAGACGCTGGAAGCGCTGCCCAAGGTCCCCGGCTCCGACATGCCGTACGTCGAGGGCCACATCTGGTTGCTCTTGACCGGCGATGTCCCGACGGAGAGCGAGGTCAAGGAGCTGGTCAAGGATCTGCAGAAGCGGGCCAAGGTACCCGGCTACGTCTGGGACGTGCTGCGCGCCATGGAAGGGGACTCGCACCCGATGGCGATGTTCTCGACGGCGATCGTGGCGATGGAGCGTGAGTCGGTCTACCGGCAGGCGTACGACAAGGGCCTCGGCAAGATGGACCACTGGCAGCCGACGCTGGAGGACGCGCTCAACATGTGGGCCCGGCTGCCGTATATCGGCGCCTTCATCTACCGGCTGAAGTACAAGGGCGACAAACAGATCGACCCGGATCCCAAGCTCGACCTGGGCGGCAATTTCGCTCACATGATGGGTATCGAGCCGCCGTACGACGACGTGGCGCGGCTGTACTTCATCCTGCACTCGGACCACGAGAGCGGGAACGTCAGCGCCCACACCGGGCACCTGATCGGCAGCGCGCTGTCCGACCCGTACTACGCGATCTCCGGCATGGTGAACGGGCTGGCCGGGCCGCTGCACGGCCTGGCGAACCAGGAGGTGCTGCGCTGGATCCAGGGCGTGATGGAGCAGATGGGCGGCAAGATCCCCAGCGAGGAGGAGATGAAGCAGTTCGTGTGGGACACGCTGAACTCGGGCCAGGTGGTTCCGGGCTTCGGCCACGCGGTACTCCGCAAGACCGACCCGCGCTACACCGAGCAGCGTAACTTCTGCCTCAAGCACCTGCCGGACGACGACATCTTCAAGTACGTGGACCTCTTGTACAAGGTCGTACCGCCGATCCTCGAGGAGCAGGGCAAGGCGAAGAACCCGTGGCCGAACGTGGACGCGCAGTCGGGCGTCATCCAGTGGTACTACGGCCTGCGGGAATACGACTTCTACACCGTGCTGTTCGCCATCGGCCGCGCGCTGGGCGTGCTGTCGAACATCGTTTGGGACCGCGCGCTCGGCTATCCGATCGAGCGGCCGAAGTCGGTGACGACGGCTATGCTGGAGGACGTGGCGGCCGGCAAGTAGTACTTACCGGAAGCAGGTATGGCAAAGGGATGCCTTCGGGCATCCCTTTTGTCTCAGGCGAGCGTGCGCGGTGCTCTCCTATTCGGTCACCTCGAACCACTCGGACTCGCCCAGTCCCGGCTCCTTCTTGATTACCTGCTGCAGCGCATCGATGACCCGGGCCTCGAACCAGGTGTCCTGCTGTTCGGCGAGTAGGTCGAGCGCATCCTGCACCGAGTACGCCTGGCGGTGCGGCCGCACCTCGGTGAGCGAAGCGAAGTGCTCGGCGAGGCCGAGGATCTGCGAGGCGAGCGGGATCTCTCTCAGGCCTTCGGGATAGCCGGAGCCGTCGAGCCGCTCGTGGTGCTGGCCGATATAGCTCACCGCCCGTGCCAGGTGAGGTAGCGGCTTCAGGATGTCGACGCCGAGCTCGACGTGTTCCTGCACGCTGCGGTACTCCTCTTCGCTGAGCGCGGCTTGCTTGTGGGTGATCGAGTCGGGGATCGCAATCATTCCGAGATCGTGCAGCAGGCCCGCGGTGCGCAGGTCATCGACGTCGCGATCCTCGAACCCCATGTGGATCGCCATCTTCGAGCACAGCCGCGCCACCCGCTCGCTGTGGCCCTTGAGATACGGGTCCTTCGCCTCCATGGCGCGGACCAGTGTCGAGAGCGTGGCCACCGTGACGATCTCCAGCTGCTGCGCCTGACGCTGCACCTCCTCGGTGCGCCGCCCCACCTCCTCGCGCAGCCAGAGCTCCAGCTTGTGCCGGTAGTCCGCCTGGGCGCGGCGCCGCAGCGCCCGGGTCACCGACTCGATCAGTCCCTCGGCGGTGATCGGTTTCTCGAGGTAGTCGTCGACGCCCAGCCGCAGCGACTCGATGGCGCTCTCGGTCGTGGCAGCGCCGGTCAGGACGATGATCGCCAGGCTGGGGTCTTCCTCCAGCGCGTGGCGGATCAGCTCCATCCCGTCCATGTCCGGCATCACGATGTCGGCGACCATCAGCGCGGCGCCCGCCGCCGAGATCCGCTCCAGCGCCGCCTGCGCCGACTCGAACGCCTCGACCGGGTACCCCTCGGCCTTCAGCGACTTCTCCAGAAAGGCCAGGACCGACGGCTCATCGTCGACGACGAGGATCGGCGTATCCTCGGGCGGCGGAGGGCCGCCCGCTACGGGTGGGTGCTCTTCGGAGTCGGCAGGGTTCCAGTCCATCCTAGGATCGGATTCGGGTCGCTACTGCTGTTGGGAAACGCGCCAGACCTGTGTTTCGCTCCCAGGTCCGGTCCAGTGGCTGACTGAGTTACACCGCCCGTGTGTCCTAGGGTCCCGTGGTCGGTGGTCGGTGGTCGGTAAGTTGGAAGTTACCGACTGCCGACCACCGACTACTGACTACTGACTACCGATTCCAGTATCCTTTGCCGTTGCCCAGCAGTCAACATATCCCGGGCGACGACGTCGCGGACGATGCGTGCGACGAACGAGTAGCCCCGAGAGTCGGCGGTCAGCCAGCGCTGCCACTCGAGCTCGTCGAGCGCGCCGGTCAGCGCTTCCAGCTCGAGCCCAGTGGCGCGCTGCAGTGCACCCAGCTCGATCCTGTCACCGAGTACGGAGGCGGCGGCGAGGGCTGCCTGGGCATCGTGCGAGAGGCGGCGATAGCCGACGCGGACCGCGGCTGCTACGGCGTCGGGCAGCTCGCCGGGCAGCGTTTGGTCGAGGGTCTTGAGCGGCTCGGGCCAGGCACCGCCGGCGGTGTCGAGATCGAGGCCGAGTGCTACGGCGTGAAGCAGCTCGACGGCGAGCAGGGGCAGGCCGGCGGAGTCGGTGGCGACGCGGCGCGCGACGCGGTCGAGCGACACGTCGTCGTAGGCCGGGAGCGCCCAGCGGGCCAGCCCACGCAGCGCCTCGACGGAGAGCGGCCCCAGACGCAGAGCGACACCCTGCAGCT
>CP070812.1:2063745-2134455 GCA_020344015.1 Gemmatimonadota bacterium | reverse complement strand
CGTCGTCGCGACCTGGACGATCCCGGCCCCCCGGACTCCTCTCGCGTTGACCCAACTCAGCAGCCAGATCGCGACCACCGCCGTCAGCGCGGCCAGCTCCGGCCTATCAGAGATAGCGGGCACGAAAACGCCTAGATATCCGGCAAAGGCGGTGGCGATCGCCGCGTTCCCGGACCAGATCGAGATCCAGTAGCCCCAGCCGACCAGGAAGCCGGCGAAGTCCCCGAAGCTACGCCGCGTGTAGGCGTAGGGGCCGCCTACTTCCGGCATGATCCGACCCCAGCGAGCGAATACCAGGGCTAGGATCACGGCACCGGCGGTGGAAAAGGCCCAGCCGAAGATGCTGATGCCGCCATACAGGGCCAGCGCCGCCGGAAGCAGGAAGACCCCCGAGCCGACCATGTTGCCGATCACGAGGGCCGTGCTGCGCCACAGTCCCAGCGCCCTTCCCAGGGTGTCCGATTCTCGCGAGGTCAAATGCAACTCCAAGTCCCGAGCTCCGCCTACTCCTTCTTCTTGAACTCCAGCTCGTAGAACCAGAGGTCGTCGTTGGGCACGTCGATCTTCATCTCGACGACGTCACCGCCCGGATCCAGCAGGAACTGCACCGTCCCTTCGTCGAACCAGGCGAAATCCTGCCGCCATTCGATCACGAAAGTATCGAAGTGTCGGTGCGTCAGGTCGCCGACCAGGTCGGGGTTGGGGATGAAGCTGACGACGAGATGCCCGTCTTCCACCGTGACCGTGGCGTCACCGTACATCCGGCCGCCGTAGGTTCCGGTGTACGCCTCGAGCGGATGCGATGGACTCGTACCCTCGATCCGGCCGCGCTCGAACTCCGCCCACCGTTCCGCAGCGCGCTCCCTATTCCTTTCGGCAATCGCCGCAAACTGCGCCGTCCAGTCGCGCTCCTCGGCACCCAGGTATCCGTCGAGAATCCTGTAGGTCAGAGCCGCAGACAGGTTGGTCATGCTGTTCGTCAGGACCACTATCCCCAGTTCCTCCTCGGGCACCAGGGCGACCCGCGAGAACATTCCGTCGTAGCCGCCGCCGTGGCTCATGACTTTGCGGCCCTCGTAGTCCATCAGGCTCCAGCCGAGCCCGTAACCGCGGAAGTGCGTCGTGGGGTACAGCCGCTCGCTTCGGGGGGTCACGACGTTGGAGATATGCGGCGTCCACATCGTCCGCTGCGCCGATTCACTGAAGATCGTGTCACCGTCCCAGGCGCCGTGCCCGAGCTGCAGAAGCAGCCACTGCGACATGTCGGCGACGCTCGAGATGATGCCGCCCGCCGCGGCCATCGCGTCCCAGTTGTACCAGTAGAGCGGAAAGACCCGGCCGTCCCGCTCCCGGTGCGGTGTCGCTACGTTGCTCATCCCCTCCAAGTCCGCCACCGACGTCACGGTGTTGTCCATCCCCAGCGGCTCGAAGAACTCCGTCTCTACGACATCGTCCCAGCTCGTCCCCGTAACCGCAGTGATGACCTCCCCGGCGGCCAGGAACATCAGGTTCGAGTAGCCGTAGTCGGAGCGGAATTTGCCCGCAGGCTCGAGGTAACGAGCTCGCCGCACCACTTCCGCACGACTATACGACGTGCCGTACCACAGCAGGTCGCCGCTAAACGTCCCAAGCCCGCTGCGGTGCGACAGCAGATCGCGGATCCGCATCTCCTGCGTCACCCACGGGTCGTAAAGCTGGAAGTAGGGCAGATAGTCGACGACCCGGTCGTCCCAGCTGATCTTGCCTTCGTCGACGAGAATCGCCAGTGCCGCCGCGGTGAACGCCTTCGTGTTTGACGCGATTGCGAATACCGTATGCTCGTCCACCCTTCCCTGCTTACCCAGCTCGCGCACGCCGTAGCCCTTGGCGAAGACCAGTTCGCCATCTTTTACTATCGCCACGGCAAAGCCCGGGACCTTGAACACGTCACCCGACTCGGCGAAGTAGGAGTCCAACGCGGCGAGGTCGACGCTGCTCTGGGCGCGTAGATCGACCGCACCGGCCAAGGCGAGGACGCCCGCCGCATAACAGGTAAGGACAGCTCTAGACAACACCCGGCGCTTGAGATGCTCAGCCATTCTCAGTTTCCTCGTCATCGTAACCTCACTCGGACGCAGATGATCCTGCAGCCCAACGGAATCGCTCGAGCGCGATCCGCCCCTTCCCATCGAAGGCAACACCCTCGTCCTCCAGCAGTTCGCGCTGCCAGCGGTCGAGACCGGGCTCGTGCCGCACGCTGATCCGGCCCTGAGCGTTGACGACTCGATGCCACGGCACCGAGTCGTCCTTAAGAGCGTGCAGCGCGTATCCCACCTGCCGGGCATGATCGCCCAGGCCGGCCAGCTCCGCCACCTGGCCGTACGTCGCGACTCGGCCGCGCGGAATGCGCTTCACGACCTCATAGATGCGCGTATAGACGTCCGAACGACCCTTGCGCACTCGCAGCCCGCCCTGCCTTCTAATCGCCGCCTCCTACCGCCCGGCGTACAGATCGATAACCCGCTCGATCGCTCGCCGGCAGACGCGACAGAATCCGACCTCGTCCCGGGTGAACATTATGCAATCGATCGAGGACCGGTAGAGTCCCGTCGGCTCGTACATCGCCCCCTCGAAGGCACCGACGGCGGTCGAGTACTCTTGAGTGGCGAGCATCCGGGCCTCGATCTCACGTTGCTCGTGGAATAGCGCGTCGAATTCCGACTCCGGCGCCTGCTGCTCGATCAATTGGGCGCGCCGGGCGCGGATCTGCTGTGAGTGCTCCTCGAAGGCAAGCTTCGCCCACGGCGTCGGAATCGGGGTGCCCGGCTCCACCAGGTCGGCCCACTTCAAAGCCGCCGGATCGTGCAGCGCCGTGACGTTCGCCTCCCATGGCTCCGGCTGTTCCACCGCACCCGTCTCGTAGGCCACGTCCGACGTGTAGTACTCGTCGGCCAGCCCGGCGAAGTGGTGCCCGAACTCGTGTACGAAGATGTAGTCGGAGAAATCCGAGTCGACCGCCGTCGCCATCTGGGTCCTGTAGATGCCGCCGCCGCCGTACTGCTTCTCGTTCACCAGGATCCCCATGAAATCGTAGGGCGCCGCCGACAGCACATCTCGCAGCGTACGGTTGTCGTACGTCAACATGTACCGCTCCGAGTCGAATATCCCGTATTGCGTCCCCACTAGGTTCCTGCGGTACCGCTCGGAGTGCGCTCGCGTCACGCCCGACTGCGCCGCGGGCAGATCTATCGCCCGAATGTTGAAGTCGGATCTGCGACTCTTGAACGGTTCCCACGAGAACAGCTCTTCGGCCAACCTTCGCGCGTCGGCGTGAAACTTCTCCGTCTCCTCCGCCGTGTACCCTTCGCCCAGCAACACGATGTCGACCTTATCGGAAGGCGGCCCATGCTCGAACAGCGTCCACACATTCCCGAGCGACGGCGGGTCGGCCGGGTTGACCGACCGTGATTCCGGATCGATCTCGAACTCGCCGATCAGATGGAACGTCGTCAGGTCGTCGCGCTTCTTGACGACTACCTTTACCGGACCCTTCGGCCAGGGGAAACGCACCGACTCGTGGAACGTCCGGTGGGTCGTTCGCGCCTCGCCGGTCGTCTCCCACTCCCCATAGATCGTCGCGAAGCCGCGCGTGAACAGCAGAGCACCGCTATCCAGATCGTAAACCTCGTAGAAGTACTTCCCGAAGTTGGTGTCGTCGATCAGGTTCATGCGCGGTCCCGCCCAGGGACCGTCCGAGACCACACGCTCGAGACTCAGAACTTCGTGCGTCGCGTCGCCCGTGTGGTAGTAGTCGACGCGCATCGTCTTGTCCGTGAAGTAGCGGTCGAACTCAGGGTCGTCGCCCGCGACCGCCGCGAACCCGACGAGCGCGGCAGCCAAGAGAACGAACGGACCGGCCGTCGCAGGAATGCGTGCAGTCATGCTATCACCCTCCTAGCCTGGTGCTTGGGAATGGGACTCCATGAGTACTTGACTAATAGACCAACTGAATACTCGAGTTTAGACTTGCTGCAATTCCTTAGCTCGGCATTCACCTCTCAAGTCGTGAGCCAGTTGCTCAATTAGTCAATTAGTCACGGACTCACTAGTTCCCACCGAGATCCGCATTCAGAAACTACTCAGCTGACGACCAGCGCGCCCGGCGGCCATCCACCCGACAGAAAGCTCTCGATCGCTTCGATGACCACTCCCCTGTTCTCATAGTGCGGCCAGTGCCCCGTATCCTGAAGGACCAGCAGGCGTGCGTGTGGCTGGCCCGCCGCCCACTCCTTACTTCCTTCCAGTGGGATGTTGTCCTCGATACCGTGGATCACGAGCCGCGGAGCGGTTACCACCCTCAACTCGGGCCGCCAATCGTAGTCGCCATACGACCCCTGCAGAACCTCTAGGTAGGGGCCCAGATTGGTCGGCCATTCGTTCTCGTGTACACAGACGTCAGGCACCTCCAGCGCCGCTACCGGGTCGGCAAACGTGGCGCCCCAGCTGAGATAGTTGATCTCGCGGCACAGGCGGGCCGGGTCGTCATCGAACTCGCCCACCTGCTGCCGGCCCTGCAGCGCCTGCATCGCCTGGGAATCCGTCCGCCGCTCACGGTCCTCGATGATCTGGTCCATGTACGGCGTGCGGCGCGGTGGGAGAGGCGCCAGCTGCACGAGCCGCGTAACCTGGTCGGGATACTTGAAGGCGTAGACAAACAGCTCCATCCCCAAGCTCGACCAGCCGACGAGCGCGAGCTTCTCTGCCCCGAAAGCTTCTCGCACCGCCTCCAGGTCGCGCAATTGGTACTCGAGCGATACCGCCGACGTGCCGACGGCATCCGACCGGCCGCGGCCACGAGGATCGTACAAAACCAAGCGCCGGCTGCGCGCCAGCGGATCGAAGCGATCCGCATGGTAGGTCGCCAGCGGAATGATGAGCGTCTCTTCCCCCGCACCCACCGTCCGGCAGTAGAGCTTGACCCCGTCGGGGGTCCCCACAAATGTCTCTTGCACGGAAGACTCGCCTTGTTGTTAGCTTTTCTTCACTACAACGCTGACGACCCCTAACGTCGCCACCGACAGTATCGCGTTCCCGTAGTAAATACCTGCGAGGCCCCCGACCTGTAGCATCAGCCCGGCGACCACTGGCCCCAGCGTCTGGCCCAAGCGCAGCGTCATCGCGTTCACCGACATGAAGGCGGCACGGTACTCGGCGGGCGCCAGCCCCGTCAGCATCGATAAGATGCTGGGAATGCTGATCCCGTTCGTGGCGCCGAACAACAACGCGGGTAGAAGCAGCAGTCCCACGCTCGGTGCCAGCGGTATCGCGATCATCGCGACAGCGTAGAACGCGAACCCGAACCTCACCAGGTTGCGCTCCGAGAATCTCCGCGCCAGGCGCCCCAGACGCCACGACGTCACCGCCGTAGCCAGCGACGTGGCGGAGAACATGAGCCCGATGAGCAACGGCGATGCATCAAACGTCAGCCGCAACAGAAACGGCAGATACGTGAGATAGGCGCCGTAGAGAACAACGAAGATGACCAGGCTCGCCAGGAACAGGCCCAGTGCCCGCGGGTTCCGCACGCTGATCAGCGTGTTGCGCAGGTAGGTGCTCAGCTTCTCGTCCATCGACGGCTCCGGATTCTTCAGCCGCCAGATCACCAGCAGCGCGACCGGAACCGCGAGGATGGGAAGGAAGAACGGGTAGAACCATCCGATCAGGGCCAGCGCACCGCCGATCGCAGGATACAACGCCGTACCGATGCTGAGCACACTGGCGTTGTATCCCATGACCGTGGCGCGCTTCCAGCCCGAATAGAGGTCACCCACGATCGTTATGTTGAGCGCTCCCAGCGCCGCCGCGCCCACACCTTGAAGCAGGCGAAGCCAGAGGAGCGTCTCGAAGTCCCTGGCAAAGCCGCATGCCGTCCCGGCCACCGCAAACAAGAACAGCGAAGGGATGAGGACGCGCTTCCGCCCGATCCGATCGCCCAGCACGCCGATCACAGGCGTGAGCGTCGCGCCCGGCAGCGTGAAGATGGCGACCAGCATCCCCACCGCGCCGGGGCTGAGATTCAGTTCATCGGCGATCTGAGGGAACGCCGGCGTGATGCTCGATACGCCGAGCACCGCCATCAGCGTGACCCCGAATATGACGTGCAGGTTAGGATCTCGGAGGAGAAGTGCCTCGCTTTGGCTGGACGCCGTCGTGTCCTCGGGCATGCGGAAGATTAGCGATCGCCGGGGCACCGCGCGAGGGTGAGGTCGCCCGGTGGTCGGTGTGGGAGGGAGGGCACGGCGGGGACCCACGAGCGGACATTTGGAGCGCGGGGCGGCGCAGCCGCCCTTCCTGCAATCGAGCCGCGCGACATGAAGCGAGGGGTCCCCGCCGTGCCCGATCGCCTAACGCAGGACTTCAGGTGATGGTGACCCCGGCGTACGCGACAACGCTCGAGTTATCACCCGTCACCCAACCGCTGTGACGATAGTCGACGACCTCGGCGCGCGTCGCCCCCAGTTGCCGCGCCGCCTCCACGGCCACGGCCGCCGGCGCCCGCCCGCACATCGTTATCCGCTCGCGATCGCAGGCGTTCAACAACTCCTCGCCGTCGAGCCGCTCCACAGCGGCAAGCGCGATCCTGTCCTTTTCCGCCGCACGATCGGCTGACTCGAAGTGCGTCATGTCCGAGGAAGCGACCACCAGCACCTCATCCGGCCATTCCGCGATCAGCCCCGCGAGCGCGTCGGCGAGCTCACGGGTGCGCTCCCAATCGTCGAAGGCGATGACGATCGGCACGATGGCCGACTCGGGTGCCAGCTTCGCCAGGAACGGCAACTCGATCTCGACCGCGTGCTCATCTCCATGCGCCAGCGGGTCGTGCGCTACCAGCGGACAGCGTGCTTCGAGCTCGCTCGCGAACTTCTCCGCCACAGCCACCCGACCGAGTGGAGTCTCGAACGCGCCCCGCGCCCAGAGGCTGGCACCACCCGGCGACCTCCACAGCCCCGAGTGGTTCGGCGCCAGGATGACGACCACTGGGGGGATCGACACGCGCCCGAACACGTGCGCCGCGCACTGGCCGGAATAGACGAGTCCGGCGTGCGGTGCGATAACCGCCCGTACCGGACGCGGCTCCTCCTCGACGTCCCGAAGAAAGGACTCGATCATGCTCGTCAGCTTGTCCCGCTCCGCCGGATAGAAGCGACCGGCCACCGCGGTCGGCCGCAGATCCTGTGTGTCCATGACTGTCACCGATGCTGATTCGTTATCGCCTTACGACCATCCTAGGCTCCGCCGCGCCGTCGCACCAGCCGCCACACACCTATTTACACGAACACCTCCCTTATCAGCGAGTTCTTGGGTGCGTTCGGGTCGACGACGACGGTGATCCTCTGGCCCGGCTCGAAACGGCTCCCCTTCGGGTAGCTGCCACAGTAACCCTCGCCTTCGTACGTATAGCTGTACTCAACCTTCGTGTGCGAACCGGCCCCCGATCCCACCCCACTCTCGATGACGATAACGATGCCGATGGCGATGGGGAGTCAAGGACGGCCCCGGCTCTGGCCCGTTGCGATCCCACCGGCGATCAGGTGCGCGGTCCGCAACGGCTCAGGGATGTTGCTATGCACCGCAAGCCGGCCGATCACTTCCTCCGCCTCTCCCGGCGACAGCCCAAGTCGCTGCACGTAGACACCCGCGACCGGCTCCATCGGACCAAGGCCCTCGATCAACGACCACTTGCGCGCGCCGCCCGGCACTCGAGTCAGCAGCGCCTTGCGGATCCTGTCCAGCCGTGGCTGCCGTCGCGCCACCACCATCACCGGGATCCCCAGCCGCTCGTGCAGGCCGTGCAGATCGATCACGTTGAACCCACCCAGCGCGATCCCCTGCAACAAGACGAGCTGCAGTTGCGGCGCGAACTTGGACGCCATGACCATTTCGGCCAGAACGCGCGTCGAGTTCGCGCCGTCGGTCCGCACTCGGCCGGTCAGCACGCCCTCGAGCCGCAGATCGGAGAACACGGCACCCACAACAGGCACGTCCGCGTGCCGGTACTTGTCGAAAGGACCGTCGTCGAAGCCTACGACATGGGAGAAGTTGGAGCGAGCCACCGCGCACACCGTAGTGTATCGGCCAGCGAACCCTGCTGAATCGGCCGCACTACCAAGCTATGCCGCGATCCCAACTCACGAAAGAAAAGCAGGATGACGGTCGGGGCAGCCGGCGGTCGGTCGCCGTTACTAAACCCACCGACGACCGGCCACCGACCACCGGTAATTAGCCTTCCCGGTACTCGCGGATCCCGATGACCCGCATCCTCATCACATACTGGACGTCGAGCTCGTCGCGCCAGACGCCGTAGATCTTGTCGCCGAGGACCAGACGCGGAGCGAAACGCGCCGGCAGGGTCACGACACCGAGGTAGCGTCCCGCGCCGTCGAAGACGTCCCAATCGGGTCCGCCGGCGTCCTCCAGCGGGTTATAGCTCTCGAATTCCTCTTCGCTGAGCTCGGACGGCGCCTGGCCGTGCTGGACCCAGAGGGTGCCCTCAGGCCCTGCTCTCATACTGGCGAACGCCGGGAAGAACTCTCCGAAGCTGACCCGTGAGCTCAACTGGGCGATCGCCTCCGGCGGAACGCCGGCGTCCGCCCACGCCCGTTCCAGGAACGTCATCAGCGCTTCCTGATCACGTTCCCCCACCAGCTCACGCTCGAACGGCATCTTGATCACGCGCTCCAGCGCGCCGGCGGCGGAGTAGACGCCGACCCGGTAGTCGTCGTTCACGGCGTAGAACAGCTTCATGTCATCGCTCACGGCCCAGACCGGTTCCGGCGAGAAGAAGTTGAACTCCGGCGCACCGCCCGACAGCCGGATCGTTTCGCCGGCCGGGAACGTCTTCAGCGTGTCCAAAACCGTGCCGTCGGCCGCGAAGGTGACGATCGCATCCAGCGGGTTCTCGATCTCGGGCTGGCCGGGGAATGAGAACTGGCGTTCCTGTCTGATGAGCACCCCCGAGGCCGTGCCGGCGAAGACCAGGGGTACCCCGTGCTGCTGCAGGTTTATCGGCGAACTCCCCAGACTGGAGCCGTCCGGCGCGAAGCGGCTGATCCGCAAGTTCTGGAGGTCGGGTACAACCAGCGTGTCGCCCGGCGCCATCAGTACGAAAGTCGCACCCAACAGCTCCCCCGGCCCACTGCCCCGGCCGCCGATCGTCTGCTCGTAGGCACCGTCGGCGGAGTATACCTTGACCTGCTGAGCCTGCGCGTCGAGGACGAAGATCCGACCGTTCGAGTCGACCGCAAGGAAGCCGACCTGACCGAACATGTAGTCCGTGTCGCCCTCGAGCGTACCGATCTTCAGCTCTTCCTCCACTGTCCAGGCATCAGCTTCCGTCCACATGCCCTGGCCGGCGTTGGATACTATCTCCACCCCGGCGCTATCGGTCACGCTGCCGGCCCACCGGCCTCCACCGTCGCTCGCGCAGGCGGTGGCTACCAGGACCACGACCACGAAACCGACTACTCGGTTTGCTCTCATTCTCGATAGCCTCCATTCCTCGTTGCGGTTCATCTAATCAACGCTCGTGCAGGCGCCGCGCAACTCATCGCCAAACAGTCGAATCGTGCCACCGTCCGGATTATAGATGTTCATGATCATCCGCAGCGTCGTCGTCTTGCCGGATCCGTTAGGACCGATGGACCCGTAAACCTTCCCCAGCGGAACGTCCAGCGACAGACCTTCAACTGCGATGGTCTTGCCGAAGCTCTTGGTTACGTTGCGTAGCTCGACCGCGTTCATCGACCCTTCACGTACCTCGGCCAAAGTGGCCTTCGCACGGGGCAATCGCGGTGTTCTGTCTAGACTACACGGGCGGCGGCGCCTTTATTCGCGCCGCCTCGCGACGTGACAGGGTCAGGACACACGACACCATCACAGCGCCCCTGCGTGCCCCACCTGCCGCGAGACTTGATGTCGGGATAGGAGTTATCGGCTAGTCTGGTTCTCCAGAACACCCTACGGCCCGGGCCCCTCTTGGGTTTCTCAGGCCCTCATGCGTCCCGCCATCGGAGAAGCTTGCGGTTGAAACCCGTTCACCGCATTATTCGTAATATCACTATAGTTGTTTCCACTATAGAAGCGACGGCGGCGGTCCCGCTGGTTCCGCTTCCCCAGAAAGGACATCGCCACATGAGCGAGACCCGCAACCCCGCCGAATTCCTGCCTCTCAGCGACCTGTCCTTCCACGTCCTCTTGGCGCTGGGCGCGGGGCCGTCCCACGGCTATGCCGTTGGCAAGGAGATCGAGCGCCGCTCCGGCGGCCGACTCAGCCCGGCGACGGGCAGCCTTTATCAGGCGTTGCGGGGGCTGCACCGCGACGGGCTAATCGAGGAAAGCGAACGACCTCGACGGATCGCAGTGGTCGATGCGCGTCGCCAGTACTTCCAGCTGACACCGTTCGGCCGGCGCGTCTTCGCCGCGGAGGCGCGACGGCTCGAGGCTCTCTTGTCGGCGGCACGTGAGATGAGACTCCTGCCGGCCTGATGGCGCGGCCGGGGTCGGAGGCACCCGAGATGGCTGAGACAGGCACAGGCACCGAAGTCGACCGGTCGCTGTCGAGGTTCTACCAGCGCTGGCTTCGCTGGTACCCAACCTCGTTCCGCGACGCGTACGGCCCGGGCATGGTCCAGATGTTCAACGAGCGATATGACGAAGCGCGGGCTGGAGCGAAGGGAGCGGTCATCACCTTCGTCGTCCGCGAACTCTGGAGCGTCGTAGTCACGGCTCTGCTCCAACGAGCAGCCGCGACCGCACAGGACATTCGTTACACATTCCGCTCACTCCGGAACAACCCGGGTTTCACGACCGTGGCGGTGCTGACGCTGGCGCTGGGCATCGGAGCCAACACGGCGATCTTCAGCGTTGTAAACGGTGTGCTGTTAAGGCCGCTACCGTATCAAGATCCCGATCGCCTTGTCCGGATCTTCGAGATCGAGCCGCGGGGCGGTTGGTGGTTCACCTTCTCTCCGCCCAACTTCATGAGCCTCCGAGACGAGACGACGTTGCTCGAGGATGTCGCCGCCTATCGGGAGACTTCGGTTACGCTCATCGGCGAAGGAGATCCCGAGCGACTGGCGGCGATGAGAGTGTCGACCGGGTTCTTCGAGCTGCTCGGAACGCCGCTGCAACTCGGCCGCTCGTTTCTTCCCGAGGAAGAGCTGACCGGCGCCGAGCCGGTGGTAATCCTGAGTCACGGCGTGTGGCAGCGCCGCTTCGGCGGGGACAGGGAGGTTCTCGGTCGGACGATCATCCTGAGCGATGTGCCGCGAACCGTCGTCGGCATCGCGCCGCCGACCTTGCGGTTCGGCCCCGATACGCCCGAACTCTGGCTCCCTCAAGAGTTCAGCGTCCGTGACGTGAGCCTACGGGGACGGCACTTCCTACGGGTCCTGGGTCGCCTAAGGCTGGGGGTCGCACTCGAGGTGGCCGGCGAAGAGCTGGAGGCGATCGCGCGCGGCCTCGCCGAAGCGTACCCGGAGACCAACGTGGGGTGGCGGTGGGTAGCGGCGCCGATGCGCCGCGAAATCGTGGGCGGAGCGCGAACACCGCTCCTGATGCTGCTCGGAGCGGTCGGGTTCGTTCTCCTCGTAGCCTGTGCCAACGTGGCGAACCTCTCGCTGGCTCGCGCGGAGTCCCGCGGTCGTGAGATCGCCGTCCGCGCCGCCATCGGGGCCGGTCGGAGCCGACTGATCAAGCAGTTGCTCACCGAGAGCATCGTCCTTGCGGTCATCGGCGGCGTCCTGGGATTCGGGCTGGCCGTCGCCGGGACCGAGGTACTCCTGGCGAGCATCGGGAGTCAGCTTCCACGGGCGGCCGAAGTCAACATCAGTTGGCCGGTCCTCCTCTTCACGATGCTGGTCACACTGCTCGCCGGCATCCTGGTCGGGCTGATTCCCGCCACGCAGGGGGTCCGCGTCGATCTGCTCTCAGCGCTCAAGGAGGGTGGTCTCAAAGGGTTAGCCGGCCTGGGCCGCCGCAGATTACGTGGCGCTCTGGTCGTCGCCGAGGTAGCACTGTCGCTGATGCTCGTGATCGGTGCCGGCCTGCTGCTTAACAGCTTCTGGCGGTTGGCACACGTGGGCCCTGGGTTCAGCCACGAGAGGGTGCTAACGGCTCGCGTATCGCTGCCCACATCGAAGTACGAGACTCAACGAGAACGCGCGGCCTTCTTCGCAGAGTTGGTGAACGACATCCAGCGGATGCCGGGAATTGGAGCCGTAGCGGCGATCGAGGGGATCCCCCTCACCTGGTTCCACGGTACCACGGTCACCGTTCCCGGTCGCCCCGATGAGGATTACAGAGTCCAACGTCGGCATCTCACTCCCGGGTATTTCAGGGCGCTGGGAATACCACTGCTGGCTGGGCGCGACGTGCGAGACACCGACGCAGCGGATGCGCCGCGGGTGATCATCGTGAACGAAACACTCGCGCGCCGCATCTTTCCCGGCGTGAACGCAGTCGGCATGCACATCGCCTGGGACGGGCCTACTCAGGCGGAGGATCTGGAGATCGTCGGAGTCGTTGGTGACATCCGGGCGTTCGGCCTCGACGCGGACGTCGATCCGACGATGTACCTGCCGAACCCGCAGATCCAAACGCCGGAATCGATGGCCATCGTCATCCGGACTGCCGGCACATCCCCACTGGGCCTGGTTCCCAGCGTGCGCCAGGCTGTGTGGAGACTCGACCCAGATCTGCCACTCTACGAGGTTGCAACGATGGAGCAGATCATGAGCGACTCGCTGGCCTCCCAGCGCTCTTGGCTGCTGCTCCTCAGCATCTTCGCCGCTGTCGCCCTACTGCTCGCCGCCGTGGGGATCTACGGCGTCCTTTCATATACCGTCAGCCAACGCACCCACGAATTGGGAATTAGGCTGGCGATGGGGGCAGGAAAACCGACCGTCCTCGGCCTCGTAACACGCCAGGGTATGACGCTCGTCCTCGTCGGTGTCGCCATCGGCACGGCCGGGGCGTTGGCTCTGAGTCGCGTGCTCTCCGGGTTGCTATACGGGGTGAGTGCGAACGACCCGACGACGTTTGTCGCCGTCGTCGCTTTCACCATCGCGGTCGCGCTGCCTGCCTGCTACCTCCCCGCCAGGCGCGCCGCCAGCGTCGACCCGATGGAAGCCCTGCGCTACGAATAGGAAGGTGCCGCCCACCAACCACCGGCCTCCGGCTACTGGCCCCCGGCCACCGACTCCGCCCACTCCCTGGCGTTCTGAAACATCGTCAGCCAGGGCGAGGCCTCCAAGTCGCGCCTCAGCGCTTCCGGCATCCAACCCCACTGCCACTTGAGGAAAGCGCGCTCGGGGTGCGGCATCATCACCAGGTGTCGGCCATCCGGCGAAGTGAGGCCGGCGATACCGTGGGGCGAGCCGTTGGGGTTGAACGGGTAGGCTTCGGTGACCCGGTCCTCGTCGTCGACGAAGCGGACCGGGGCCAGCCCTTCCTCGAGGACGCGCTCGAGGATCGATCCGTCCGGGAAGAACGCCCGACCTTCGCCGTGCGCGACCCAGACGCCCAGCGTCGAACCCTCCATCCCCCGCAGCATAATCGCCGGGCTCTTCTGGAGCTTGAGCGCCACGAAGCGCGACTCGAACCGACCGGAAGCATTCTGGATGAAGCGCGGCTGCCGCTCGTCCGGGATCCCCTGCCACGGCACCCACCCCAGTAGCGCCAGCAGCTGGCAGCCGTTACAGATCCCGAGGCTGAACGTGTCAGGCCGCTCGTAGAATTCCTGGAATTGCTGCCAAAGACTTTCGTTGAACCGGATGACGCCGGCCCAGCCTTTCGCCGAGTCGAGCACATCGGCATAACTGAAACCGCCGACGCCGACGACGCCGCGGAAGCGCCGCAGGTCGACACGCCCGGCGAGCAGGTCCGACATCACCACGTCCCAGGGCTCGAAGCCCGCCGCATAGAAAGCCGACGTCATCTCGCGGTCGCCGTTGCTTCCCTCCTCGCGCAGGATGGCGACGGGGATCTTCTCCTTGCCCTCCAGGATCGCCGCCGGCGTCGGCTGCGGCGTGAACGGAACCTTGAACTTGGGACCTGTCCGCTCGCGGAGACCCAACCGCTCCTGCTCAACGCATTCCGGGTTGGCTTGCAAGCGGTCGAGCTGGAAGCTCGTCTCCTCCCAAACGTCCCTCAAGTCGCGAACGTTGTCGCTCAGAACTTCGCGGTCGTTGTAGCGCACTACCACGGCCGCGTCAGCGCGGGTAGTGCCGATCGCCACACACGGCACTTCCGCACGACGGAAGGTCTCGAGAACGTCGGCTTCGTCGGTAGCCCTCACCTCGAGAACCAGCCCCAACTCCTCGGAGAACAGGAACGGGATCGCGCCGGCGTCACTCGAGTCCTCGAACGCGATCTCTGCGCCGTGGTTGCCGGCGAACCCCATCTCCAGGATCGTCGTGATCAGTCCGCCGTCGCTGCGATCGTGGCCAGCCGAAATCTTTTCGCCCGCGATCAACTCCTGTACGGCGTTAAAGGTCCGCTTCAGCAAAGCGACGTCTTCCACATCCGGCGCCGCCTCACCGATCTGATCGTATACGTGCGCCAGCGACGAGCCACCCAGCCGGTGAGCCCCACCGCCCAGATCGACATACAGAAGACGCCCCTCACCAGGCAGCTTGAGATCCGGGGTCACCGTCTTCGTTATGTCCGGACATGTCACATAGGCGGAGATCACCAGCTCGCCCGGCGCTTTTACGGTCTCGTCCGCACCGGATGCGTCCGGCGCGTGCGCGGCCATCGAGATGCTGTCCTTGCCGCCGTCCACGGCTATGCCGAGCTCCTTCATCATCTCGCTCATCGCGGCCGCGGCGTCGTGTAGCGCGGCGCCTTCGCCCGGCAGTTTCGCCGCCCACATCCAGTTACCCGAACAGCGAACGTCCTCCAGCGCGCTCACCTGTGCCCAGACGAGATTGGTCAGCGCCTCGCCGACGCTGAGCCGCGCCATCGCCCCCATGTCCAGGAAACCCTTGATTGGCTGTTCGCCGATGGCGGTGGCGGCGCCCGTCGTGCCCAAGTGGCTCTGGGCGATGACGGCGACGTCAGCGACCGTTACCTGCAGCGGGCCGGCGCACTGCTGTCGCGCGATGAGGCCGGTAACGCTCCGGTCGACTTTGGTGGTAAGGAAGCGCTTCGACCCCACCGACAGCAGGCGCAGAACTCGATCGAGGGCCGCCCTCACACTGAGGCCGTCGGGCAGCTTCAGCGGCTCCAGCTTGGGCGGAACCCGCTCGAACTCGAACGTCTTCTGCGGCATGTCGCCCAGCACGGCGTCCAGGTCGAGGTTCACCGGGCTCGAGTTATCGATCTCGTCGTGGACGACGATCTTCCCGTCGCCGGTGATGCGGCCGACGAACGCGTACGTGACCTTTTCACGCTCGCAGAACGCACGGAACATGTCCGCGTGCTCGGGCCTCAAAAGCAGAGCGTCATTCTCCTGGTACTCGGCGCCCCAGATCTCCAGCACGGACAGCGTCTCGTCGCCCAACGGTATCTCGCGGATCTCGATCCGCGCGCCCGCCGGCTCGACTATCTCTTTCAATACATTGCAGTTACCGCCGGCACCCTGGTCGTGGATGCTGACGATCGGGTTGCGGTCGCCAAGCTCGACGCAGGCGCGGATCACTCGGTTCACCTTCTGCTCCATCTCGGCGTCGCCACGCTGTACCGCGTTGAAGTCGAGCTCCTCGATGTTTTCGCCCTGCACCATGCTGGACGCGGCGCCGCCGCCCATGCCGATCCGGTAGGCCGGGCCGCCGATCTTGACGACCCACATCTCTTTCTCGGGACCGCCCTTTTCGACGTGCCGCGCGTCCATCTGGCCGATGCCGCCGGTGAACATGATCGGCTTGAGCCACTCACGTCGCTCGCCGTTGGTTAGCCGCATGCCGAACGAGCGCGTATACCCCTGGATCACCGGCTCCCCGAACTTGTTGCCGTAATCGGAGGCGCCGTTCGATGCCTCGATCTCGATCTCGAGCGGCGACGCCAGGTTCCCCGGATAGGCGAAGTCCGGGCTCTCCCAAGGCAGCTCGTAGCCCGGGATCCGGAGGTTGCCCACGCAGTATGCGGCGGTGCCGGCGATGTAGAGCGAGCCCTGGCCGGTGGCGTGCACGTCTCTAATGCGGCCGCCGGTCCCCGTCTCGGCGCCGGGGAACGGCGCCACACCGGATGGGAAGTTGTGGGTCTCGGCGGTGAAGATGATGTGATAGTCGAGATCGCTGGCGATGAACGCCGACGGCTCGCCGGGCCGCGACGGTATGATCGTGCGGATCGGGTAGCCGCGGATCGCGCTCGAGTTGTCCTTGAAGGCGATCACGCTGTTGTTCGGGTTCGCCTCCAGCGGGCTCTTAATCAGCGCGATGAGATGCTTGGCCGCGATCGGCTCCCTGTCGATGACCAGCCGACCCTTGAAGAACCAGTGCCGCGAGTGCTCGCTGTTCGACTGAGCGATGTCGAAGCATTCGACGTTGGTGGGATTACGTCCGACTCGGTTGGCGAACAGGTCGGTGTAGTACTCCAGGTCCCAATCGTCGAAGGCGAGCCCCATCTCACGGTTGACTCGCTCGAGGGCCGCCCGCCCCTCCTCCAGCACCGGAATCTCCTGCACCGGCTCCGGCCTCACCCCGCTCTCGAAACTGCGCAACGGCTCTTGATACGGGGTCTCGGTCATCCGGTCGTGGACCTCCGACAGGAAGGCCCAGGCCTTCTCATCGCTGAGCTTCGAGATTCCCTTCAGTAGGTAGCGCCGCGAGCGTTCGATCCGCAGGATCTTCGTCAGCCCGCAGGCGTGGCAGACCGAGACGGCGTTGGTCGACCAGGCGGTACTGAAGTTCATCCGCGGGCCCACCTCCAGCAGGACCCCGTCACCCGGGTCCAGGAAGCTCAGTCCGCCGAACCGCTCGGGCTCGAAGGTCTCGCTGAGCAACCAGCTGAGGGTCTGGAACTCGCCCGCCGTCAGCTCATCCGCCGCCGCGATGTTGAAGCAGTACTCGGTCTCGATCGCCTGGATGTCGGGGGAGACGCGCTGCCGCGCCATCTGCAGAAGCGCCGCCTGCACCGCTGCCGACAGCCCAGGCGCTCGATAGAGATGGAGCAACCTCATACTTCTCAATTAACAGTGTCGGGTAGCTTGCGCCAGTGTGTTTCCCCTTTATTCCACGGCCAGCCAGGCCCAATCCCAGCCCGCCAGACCGCGCCCGTTCACCGCCTTCACGGCCACCACCGTTCCCCGCTCTGCATCGCTCAGCGACACACCCGGCACGCTCACGCTGCGCACCAACTGCAGCTCGCCCAGCGACGGGCCACTGTAGACAACATACGACTCCACGTCCCGCTCCAAGGCAGGCGCCCAGCGCAACTCCACGCTCGAACCGGCCCGCGACACCAGCTCGAGATCCCTGACCCGCGACGGGCTCGAAGCCATCAGCATGACGGAAGCTACCGTCGTCTTGCTCACCTCCGTTATCAGCTGATGGTTGACCGTCTCCAGCACGTCGTGCACCTGGTGATAGTGCGGGCTCGACAGGACCGGGTACGAGCCTATGCCGCCTGTAATATCGCCGAACGCGTCGTAGAACGAGTGCGCGTCCGTTCCCCTGAAGTACTCCGCATCGTAGGTGATCAGCTCGGTGAACAGAAAAGCCGCCGCATGCTGCAGGTCACGCAGACCGGCGTTCGAGTAGCGGATCGTGTTGTCGAGCCGGTGATCGTCGGCGAAGCCCACCATGTCGTTGTTTAGCACTCCAACGATTTGGCCGCCCGCCTCCGCCGCTCGCCGCACATACTCGCGGCTGCCGAGCAGCCCCGCCTCTTCGCCTGTGAGAAACGCGAACTGGATGGTCGCCGACTGCGGGCGCTCCGCCAGCACCCGCGCCGCCTCCAGTAGCGCCACCGTACCCGACGTGTTGTCATCGGCGCCGGGCCCTCGGGTCGACGAGTCGAAGTGACTGCTGACAACGTACTTGACGTCCCGATTCACGCTCCCCTCGAGTACCGCCACCACGTTCGCCGACCGCGTACCGGGACGCGGCTCGAACCACTGAAGCTCCGGTTCGTACCCGAACGAGCGGAGCTGCGCGGTCAGATACTCGATGGCCTGTGCGTTACCCGGCCGCGTTATGTGCTTGGATCCGAAGCGGAACAGCTCTCGCTCGTACTCGTAGATCCGGGCGGTACTGACGTCCGCCACGGCAAGCCCCACCACGTCGGCCACCGGGGCGAACATCTCTTGCCCGCGCCGGCGCAGCTCGCGCTCGGCAGCCAGGTTGGCGCGGACCCGCTCCAACACATCTTGCAACGAGACCCTGCGCTCCAGGTCGACCAGGTAGACGCCCCGCTCCGGCGACACCGTGTTTCCATCCCGCTCGGCCACGATCAACATCTTGGAACCGTCCGGACTCACCGCCCATTCGTATTGCGGAGCGATCGTGCGAACGGTGTTGTTGTGGAAGACGCGCGTTCGCTCTCCCGTGCTCGTGTTGTACAGGTAAGCCCTGCGATGGCGTCCTTCGCCGGCCAGCCCTATGATCCTTTCCTCATCCAAGAACTGCGGGAACAGATCGTGCTCGATCCCGTGCGTGAGACGCACTTCACCAGCCCCGGCGACCTCCGTCACATAGAGCTCCCAATCCTCGCGAGTCATCATCTGGAAGGCTACACGACCCCCGTCCGGCGACAGCGCGTAGCTCCGTAGCTCCGGACACACCGCGCAAGCACTGCTCACGCTGGCCGCCAGCCTGTACCCTGTCCGCACAGCTGCGGCCGGCTCAGCTCCGGGCGACAACGACAGCACGTTGAGTACCGTCATGTCACCGTCCGCGCTGAGATACGCGATCGTCGAGCCATCCGCCGAGATCGCCGGCGCCGGCGCCGCGATCGTTCGCGTCGACCGCCCATCAAGGTCGACGAGCGCCAGGTTGCCACCGCTCTGATAGGCGAGCGCTTCGCCGCCCAGTACGAGTACGGGACGCTCCTTCAGGCCCGGGCCCGTCGTGATCGCTACCGGTTCCGACCCGGGACGCACTTCATATATGTCGGTTCGCTCGCGCTCGCCGACCTCGTTGCCCGTCAGGTAGAGCGATGCGCCGTCGGGGCCGAAAATGACCTCGGACTTCCCCAGCCCCGGCGCCGCCACTTCCTGTTCTACGCCCGTCCCCAGGTCCCGGAGAACGACTCTCGAGTGCTCCGCATCGAGCCGCACCAGCTCGCTGCGCAGCCGCCTGTAGCTCGCGTAGTCGCGGACCTCGAGGCTGCCGCGCAGCTCCGCGCGCGCTGCCTCGAGCTCGGGCGACTCCTCGACCACAAGGTAGGCCACACGATCTCCGCCCGGCGCAAAAGCCAGACCGCGCCCACTCACCTCTGCCAGCCGGCGCACGCCCTCCTCGCCCACCGCGAGGATGTGCGTCACGGTCTCCGCTCCCACCCCCGTCTCGTAGACGGCGAACCGTCCATCGGGACTCCAGCGTACCGCTCGGCCGTCCGCGGCGAGCTCTTCAACCCGGTACAGTTCGCCCGTGAGCAGCGCGACCCGTTCAACGAACTCGGCTCCGGCCGGGTCGCTCAACAAGCGCTCGAGGCGTTCCAGCGCGTCGTGGTAGTCGCCGGCGTCCCAGGCGTAGTACGCCGAATCGTAGAGTGCCACGAGATGCTGCTGCGCGTAGCCGCCTGTGGTGAAGTTGCACAGGCACAATCCGATGGAGATTAGGATGCGAGACATTAGAGTCACCCAGTCTGTTGGTTCGTCACGTCACTTCCAGTCGACTAGCCCGACCTTCACGAGGTCATCCAGGTACCGCGCCACTACCGCGGTCGATACCGGCCGGAACTCGGCGCTTATAGCGTCGCGGATCGCTGTCACCGAGCGCGTACCATCGATGAAGTTGACCAGCTCGAAGCGGGCGTTCCCCGAGAGCGTGAACTGGCGCGACGAGTACCACGCCGCTTCGCCTTCCGACAGCTTGCTCGCCGGCAGCGCGAAATCGAGCGGCCCCCGAGTCAGGCGCAGCGGAATGCGTGCGTCTATCTCTTCGCCGCGCGTTGGACTCGTGCCACCCAGTGATATTGCTTCCCGGTCCAACGCCGCGATCAAAGCCAGCTCCCGCGCATCGATCTGCTCCTGGATCGTACGCACCACACCCCGCACCGATTCCGCGCCGTTGAAGTGCAGTATAGAGCTTACCGCCTCGCGCTCCGTTGCCGCCGCCTCCGCGACCGTGTTGCGGGCCTCGAACCAGGCGACGTCGGGTGTATCCTCGAGGGCGGCGACCATCTGTCGCCGCGCCCGCCGCGCCGCTGCACCCAGCCGACCGGCGGCGTTGGCACCCACCAGGTAAGCCAGATCGAGCGCCTCGGACTCCGTTAGATCCGACAGGTATAGCAGCGAAGCCATCGCGATGATCTCGCTGCGCTCCAGCTCCACGGGGTCGACCTTATCCGGCGTGTCCTCCGAGGTGTGATGCGTGTAGTCGGAGTGCCCGATCATCATCCCCGGGATATCCCGATCGATGAACATCATATGATCGCTGCCGCCACCGTACGGCGTCAGCTGGAAGTTCATCATCGAGAGGCTGCCCCGCGGCGACCGTACGTTCAACCGAGCCGTCATCTGCGCCATGTTCTCCACGACATCGTTCAATGCCGACGGGGCCGACCACGGCGTGCTCGTGATGTTCATCCGCGAGTGGAGCAGCTCCAGATGCTCGCCGACCATGTCGAGGTTGATGTGGGCCAGGTAGGTGCCGCCCAGCGCCGGCCCGACCATCTCCGGGTGCTCCTCGATATAGGCCATCGTCCCGTGCCACTCGGGCACCCAGAGGAAACGCAGCGAGCGCTTCGGCCGCGGCAGCCGCCCCCCATCGATCAAAGTGTTCAACGCCCGAGCCATGTCCAGCTGGGCGGCGGAGCCACTGGCGTTGTCGTTCGCCGACTCCTTCGGGTGATCGAGGTGCGCGGCGATGACCAGCTCTTCGTCCGGCGCCTCCGAGCCCGCGACCCGCGCCACCACCACGTCCATGTAGTACGGCTCGAGCCCGATCCCCGACGCGCGGCCGTGCAGTACCACGCGCTGCCCCGCTTCCAGCATCCCCCGCAGCCGCTCGCCCTGGCGGTTGGTCAGGTTGAACCCGAAGGTGACGTGCTCCAGCTCCTCGGGTAGCGGCCACATACCGGTGTACGCCAGCATGTCGGGGTATTCCTTGGCCCGGTCGTCGTCCAGGTAACAGACCACAGCCGCCGCGCCGTACTTGACCACCGCCAGCCGATGGACGCTGCCGCCGTAGCCCGTCGCCAGCACGAACTTCCCGCGTACGTCCTTGCCTTCGTAGTCCGAGTCGCGGGTGCCCGAGCCCACCCAAACCAGTTCGGCCGTCACGTCGCCGGGGTTGGAGTAAGTGATCAGGCTCATCGCGACCTCGGGATAGCCGACGATCCGCCAGTCGTAAGGCTCGACCATCCGTAATGCCGCGAAGTCGATGTCCCAGCCCGACGGCGCCTGCCAGGTCCCGTAATGGATCTTTCCGTCGGACGGGTACGACTCGATCCAAGCCTCGTCCTCATCGAACCCGTAGGCGCGTAACTGCTCCAGCACATACTGCGCAGCGTCTCGGTAGCCGCGGGAACCCTGGATCCGATGGTGGCGGGTAATCTGGATGACGTGATCCTTAGCGATATCACCGCTCAACTCCTCGTGCAGCAGGTTGCGCCTACCCGCATCGAGCAGCGGCGCGTAGTCCTGGGCCAGCGCGGCCGAGCTCGCCATCACGGCGAAGACTAGGGACAACGTCACGTACCGAATCATGTCTCGCGCTCCCTGGTTACGGGGTTCGCAACGAAGCAGTTCCAGCAGCCTACCCGAGCACCTCCCTAATCGTGGCCAGCGACCGCTCCGCCTCCGCTTCGCTGAACACCAGCGGGGGCCGGAATCGCAGCGAGCGGGGCCCACACGGCAATGAAGCGAACCCCCGATCCCAGCAATCCTGACGTACCTTGTCGCGCGTCGCGCCGTCGGGCAGATCGAAGGCCAGCATCAGGCCAAGGCCGCGCACGTTGGTGACCGCCGGGAAGTCGGCCTGCAATTTTTCCAAACCTTCTTTGAAGATGGCGCCGACGCGCGCCGCATTCTCCACCAGGCCGTCCTCTTGTATGATCTGCAGGTAGCGGGCGCAGCGAACCATATCCACGAGGTTGCCGCCCCAGGTCGAATTGATGCGCGACGAGACGTGGAAAACGTTGTCCTTCACGTCATCAACGCGCCTCGTGCTCATTATGCCGCAAACCTGCGTCTTCTTACCGAAGGCGATGATATCAGGCGTCGCGCCGAAGTGTTGATACGCCCACATCTTTCCGGTCACCCCCATCCCGGTCTGCACCTCGTCGAAGATTAACAGCGCATCGTTCTCATCCGCGTACTTGCGTAGACGCTGCATGAACTCCGGTCGGAAGTGATTGTCACCACCCTCACCCTGGATCGGCTCGATCATGATCGCGGCTATCCCGTGCGGATCGTTCGCAAAGGCCGCTTCGATCTCCGCATACGCCTTCGCCTCGGCCGCCGCGGCTTCCGCCTCGTTTACCGGAAACTGGATCGTCGGATTTGAGATGCGCGGCCAATCGAATTTCGGGAAGTCCCGGGTTTTGGTCGGGTCCGTGTTCGTAACGGAAAGCGTGTAGCCGCTCCGCCCATGGAACGCGTCGACGAAGTGCATGATCTTATCGCCGCCGCCCTCGACCCCCTGTGCGCGATTCTTCTGGCGTTTCCAGTCGAAGGCCACCTTCATCGCGTTTTCGACGGCCAGCGCGCCTCCGGCGATGAAAAACAGATAGCGGAACTCATCAGGTACGGCGATCTCGCGGAACGTCCTCACGAACGCCGCGAACTCACGTGAGTAAATATCGCTGTTCGCCGGGTTGGCGAGCGCCGCCGTCATCAGCGAGCGACGGAAACCTTCGTCCTCCAGCTTCGTGTGGTTGTGCCCGATCGGCAGGGTAGCGAAGTACCCGTAGCAATCCAGGTATTCCTTGCCCTCCAGCGCATCTACAATGACCGATCCGTGCGACTTCTGCAGATCGATCACGATATGGAAGCCGTCTACCAGGATGTTCTCTTTCAGTATCGGAAAGACGGCGTCGGATGGTACGGTTATTTCAGACATCGTTATCTCCAGTCGTATGTACTATCCCTTTCACAAGCTCATACCGGCACGACGCGGAGTTGGCGCGGGCGGAGGAGGCGGGGACGCAAAATGCCCCGACCAGGCGTCGCCGGCACGGATATCGGGGTAGCGAGATCGGCTCGCGCGGGTCCCCGGGCGGGCCGGCAACCCTACCGCGCTAGTGGGTCAATTGTTGGGGGGTGCAAAGATGCCAGGCCGCGCCTCTCGGGGCAGGAGCTTCATGGGAGGCAGCGGGATGCCTACGGCGCCGGCTGCGGATCGCTTCAGCATTGGCTTTCTTCCTCTGTACCCAATTTACTGCCTCGCGGCTCCCGCGTCTAACAGCTGGCCATCACCGTTCCAGTGACCGCCCAATCAGGCTCAGGATCCGGTCGGCCTCGTTCTGAACCGGCGAGAACTCATCGATCCCGTGCTGGAGGATTGCCAGCCGGCTAGCGAAGACCCCTAAGTTTCAAGGTCGACGGGTATCCTGCTCTCCCCATCCACTACCGCCTGGGGAAGGTTCCCTGCGGCAAGGTCACCGATGAGTTTGTTGGACACGAAGGCGGTCACGTCTACGCGCTTTCGGAGCACGGGATCGAGCTGATACTGGACGTACTCGAGCGAACGCGTCTCTTCTTCTGTCAGATCGCCTAACATACCCGCCCAGCCCGAAAGAGCGGTTCGCAGCTCCGGATCTTGGAGAATGCCCAGCCGACCCGACTGAAGAAGACCGCTGAGTGTGCCAAGACTTAGTTGGGTCGTGGGTGGGATGTAGGCCCACGCCAGCGCGGTGTCTGGGATCGAAACGAAGGAAACTCCGCGATCGAGCCCGCTCCGCAGGGCGTCGACCGTTGATCTGACGGATCCTTCGATCCGCCGGTGAACGCGAAGGTACAACTCCAGCTCTGCCCTCGCCTGCAGGAACTCGTCCTGCAGTGCTGCCAGGGTCACCCGTTCCTCGACTCGCTCCCGTCGATCGTCCCACCACCTGTCGAGCGCGAACGCGGCGAGGATGCTGGCAACGATTACCAAGCCCTCGAGGGCCAGCCCGCGCGCATCTATCCGGTGCTCTTGCAGCGTCACCGGAATTCTTAGTTCCTCTAGCGTCCACTCCTAACAGGCGCCACCTACGGATTAGCGTTGGGTGTCAACAGCGTATCATAATGCTGCGACCTCGCATCGAAGCGCGACAGAACCGCTCGCGCCTGGGGCGGGACACAGGCCACCTCATAATCCTCGCCCGACAGGGCACGTACTCCGTCCAAGGATTCGAACCACAGAATAGTCACGAACTCGACCTCGCCATCGAGGTCGCGCCGCAACAGATGCGCCCCGTGATACCCCGGCAGGTTTTTCGCCTCAATCCCGGGCAGAATCTCCGTTTGGAGAAGCCGCTGGTAAACCGGTGCGTCCGCAGACCTCGTCCAACCGTGCCAGACCCGACTAATCACGACGAAGACCTCCGATTTCAATGCAGTCTAACGGATTGGCTTTTCACCTGCGCGGCTACGACCGCGCCTAAAGAAAACGGGGCCGTCCACTGCCCGGCCCCGCACGATTCTCAAGATAGGGTCCCTATCGGCGCTTGACCAGCAGCGCCGTTGCGGCGTAATGGCTGCGGCGGGTGCAGCCTAAACGCCAATCGGGACGGACAGCTTCCCACCAGTGCTCTGGCGACGGCGGGGTTGGGGGTCGGGAGCCGATCAGAGGGCCCGAAAGTGAAGTACTTCCGCCGGGCGCCCGGATGGCTTAGGATAGTGGGGCGGGCACATCTGTTTACATAGCCGATTTTTGCCAGGAGGGTGAGACCATGCAGTCCAAGGTCGTGCCCCGAAACGAGCACGCCATCGACCGTATCCTTCGCATAGTGGTGGGCTTAGGCCTGCTGGCGGTGGCCTTTGTCGGTCCGAAGACGCCTTGGGGGTTCCTGGGTATCCTGCCGCTGCTGACCGGGGTGGCAGGCTTTTGCCCCGGCTACAAGCTGTTCGGCGTCAGTACCTGTCCCGACGACAACTGCTGAGCGCGGCGAGCGGCGGCCTTCCCCGGGTGGCGACTAGGCCTCTTTGGGCAGGCCGCCGGTGACATTCAGGACCCAGCGCATTCTGCGCCAGGAACCTCTCCACCGGTTCGCTCATCGCCGGCATTTCGTCTCACTCTTGTCCTCTCTCCGTGACTTCCATCCCGAACGCCCGAAACCGAGTCGCCATCTCGGCGGCGATTTCGGGCGGCACGGTCACCCACACTTCCTCCAGAGGCTCAACATTCGCTTCCGTCAGAGCGTCTCTCAACAATTCGGCGAAGCGGTCGGGCGCCAGCGGCCCGTGAACACACCCCAGGAGCGGCAGCGACAGCGAGCGCAGCTCTCTGGCCTCTACCTCCCGAAGAACCTCGCGTAGCGCGCTCGCCACCCACTCCTCTCTCCACGACGGCTCACCATCCAGGTCGTGGACGATGGCGTGCAGGCGGATGGGGTGACCGCCTCGTACAACCAGCGTGCCTGGTGCCGGCCCAATGCTCGCCCTTGCATTCTCCAGCAGCTGCTCCGGTTCCTCATGCGTTTCGCGTGGCACCGGATCGGCGCCGAGTACCATGTGCGTATCGTCTTCGATCACTCGCGCCTCGACCACGAAGACGAGCGTCGCGGCGGGCGGCTCCGGAATGATCCTCAAGTTGGGTCGCGCAGCCATACGTCAGCACAACCTAGACTCAGCACTCCGAGAGGTCCATATTGGGGCTTTCCTCGTCGATGACCGCAGTCGCGCGCGTGACGCGCTAGCAAGTAAGGAGGACCCCATGTCCGATGTGCCCCGCGGACGATTCGTCTGGTACGACCTGATGACCTCGGACCCCCAGGCCGCGAAAACCTTCTATTCAGAGCTGATCGGCTGGGGCACTGCCCCTTGGGAGGGTGGACCCGCGCCCTACACTTTGTGGACTAATCGCGAGACGCCGATCGGCGGCGTCATGGACCTGCCGCAAGACGCCAGGGCCGCGGGTGCGCCGTCTCATTGGCTGGCCTACGTCGATGTGGCCGACACAGAGGCGGTTGCGAAGAAGGCGACGGAACTTGGCGGCCGGGTGCTGCATGGTCCCGTCACGATCCCGACGGTCGGCAGTTTTGCCGTGCTGGCCGACCCACAGGGCGCGGTGTTCGCCGTCTTCACATCCAAGGAGGAAACGCCGGCCAAGGAGGGACCGCCGCAGGTAGGCGAGTTCTCATGGCACGAGCTGGCGACCTCGGACTACGAAGCAGCCCTCAACTTCTACGGCGAACTCTTCGGCTGGGAGAAGACAGACGCCAGCGACATGGGCGATATGGGCATCTATCAGATGTACGGTGTGAGCGGCACGACGCTGGGCGGTATGTTCAACAAGCCGGCAGAGATACCCGGACCGCCGTTCTGGCTGTTTTACACTACGGTTGCCGACGTGCATGCCTCCGCCGAGAAGGTCAAGGAATTGGGCGGCCAGGTGCTCGTCGAACCGATGGAGGTGCCCGGCGGCGACTGGATCGCGCAGTGCATGGATCCGCAGGGAGCGGCCTTCGCGATCCACTCGTCCAAAAAAGAGTAGCACAGCCGTCTCGCGGCAGGGTCGAGGGCGTCGGGCCAGCCGCTGCCCTCGACCCTGCCACCGCACACTCCCCTCAGCACAGGGACCGCATTGAGAAGCCGCTGCCGCTACTGGATGCGTCTCACGCTGGTCTTCCTCGCGTGCGCTTGGGGATGCAACCGCCCGATTGCCGAACACCCCAACTTCGTGTTCTTTCTTATAGATGACCTCGGCTGGGTCGACACCGGCGTCTATGGCAGTACGTTCTACGAGACACCGAACATCGATCGCCTGGCCCGCGAGGGCGCCCGCTTCACCCAGTTCTACTCGGCCAGTCCGGTATGCTCGCCGACCCGAGCGAGCATAATGACCGGCAAGGACCCGGCGCGCCTCCACATCACCAACTGGATCGGCGGCGAAGGTCGTGCCATGCTGATTCAGGCCGAGTACCTGCGACAGTTGCCGCTGGAGGAGATAACGCTCGGCGAAGCGTTCAAGGAGGCCGGCTACGCCACGGGGTACATCGGCAAGTGGCACCTCGGCGCAGAAGGATTCCTGCCGCCGGACCAGGGGTTCGACTACTCCTTCGCCGTAAACCACGCGGGCCAGCCCGGCTCGTACTTCTATCCCTACGAGAACCCGAACTGGCCGGTGACGAACGTTCCGGACCTCGAGGACGGCGAGGAGGGCGACTACCTGACCGATCGCCTCACCGACGCGGCGCTGCAGTTCATCGAGGCGCAGAGCGATACCACGTTCTTCCTCGTCTTCTCGCATTACGCCGTACACACACCGCTGCAGTCTAAGGCGGAGCTTACCGCAAAGTACGAGTCCAAAGCGCAGGGCCTGGCCGCCACAGACGCGCCAGCGTTTCTCCCGGAGGGAACGAACGCGATTACAAAACAGCGTCAGGACCACGCCGTATACGCGGGCATGATCGAGAGTACCGACCAGAGCGTCGGCCGGGTTCTCGCGCTGCTCGACAGTCTGGAGCTCGCCGACCGCACGGTCGTGGTCTTCGTCTCGGACAATGGCGGCCTGAGCACGCTCAGGCGAAGCCGCGGTATACCCACGGCGGTTCTGCCGCTGCGGGCCGGGAAGGGCTGGCTTTACGAGGGTGGCGTCCGCGTGCCGCTGATCATCAAATGGCCCGGCGCTGTCGAGGACGGGCGCGTGATCGACCAACCGGCGATCACTATGGACCTCTACCCGACTCTGCTGGAGATCGCCGGACTGCCGGCTCAGCCGGACCAGCATACCGACGGGCTGAGCCTCGTACATCCTATGCTCGGCACGGGTGCGCTTGATCGTCAGCGGCTGTTTTTCCACTTCCCCCACTACCACGGCTCGGGCAACAGGCCGTCGGGCGCCGCGCGGATCGGCGACTACAAACTTTTCGAGTGGTTCGAGGATGGTAAGATCGAACTCTACGACTTGAGCGCTGATATCGGCGAGTCGCGGGATCTGGCCGGGGAGAGGCCCGAGCTGACCGCCGAGCTGCACGAGATTCTCGAGGATTGGCGTCGGAGCGTCGGCGCCCGGATGCCGACGCCGAACCCCGAGTGGAGACCTAACTAGACGAATCCTCGGCGATCGGGTTCATCCGCATCCAATCCGGCAGCTCCGCGCTTGGCGGTCGCTTCCCGTAGAACAGGTCATCCGCCTTTATCGCCAGCCTGCGGAACAGAGACGAGTTGCGCACTCCCAGCCGGACCAGGTTGTGAAGCAGGTTGTTCGGGTGTGAGTAGGGACACACGGAGACGCAACGGCCGCAGTCCGTACCGATCTGGCACCACAGAGTGAAGCAGGCCTCCTGATCGATCTGCCAGCGACGTACCCCGTCGATCATCTCGCGATCACCTGACGGGATCGCTTGGGCGGGGCAAATCTCCGCGCATTTCTTACAGCGCGCGCAGAAGTCGATCATCGTGTAGTCCAAGCTTCGCTCGTCGGCCACCAACGGCATCTCGGTGGTGACAACGGCGAGCCGCACACGCGGGCCCAGCTCCGGAGTCATCAGCAGGCCCATGCGACCGATCTCGCCCAGACCGGCGTCCCGGGCAACCAGCGGGCACACGACACGATAGTTGCCATCCACGTGCGCCCTGGCGGAGTAGCCCAAGCCGCGGATCAGCTTCGCCAACTGTATCGCAATGGCGCCCGTGGCCAGGTACTGTTGGTACGACTCCATCACGATGGAGGCTTTGGGCGCGCCGGCAACCATCTCTCTCGACATCTCGGTCGTGAACGCAATGGCGTAGTCGTGATCCAGCTCGACCGGCCGGCCGTAATCATCTCCGCGCCCCACCGTGCTGTACGTGTGGTAATCCCTGAGCTCCGTCACACCGACCGATATGGCCCCCTGCTTGAGCGTCCAGCCTTTGATGAACCCCATGATCTCCACCGGATCGGTAACGGTAGGCTCGGTCGCGACCCCTCCCTCCACCAGCGGCCTCAGATACTCGACCGTCGCCTCCGTCGCTCCGGCGGCCGCGTAGGCGTACGGGTCGTACATAGTCGACCCTTCCGCCAAGAGGCCCGGCAGCGCTCTGAACGCATCGTCCACCGCCCGCTTCTCTGGATTGGCCGCGTAGTACTCCTCGAACCGCGCTGTGCCCGGCTCCAACAAGTTCCTCGAGAACATGATGTCACGCTCGTCGATTCGGCCCCTCGGCGTGTCGTCCTCGGTGATGCGCTTCTTTCCCGATGGGATTACCAGCGCCAGCCCGGCCGCGCCGGTCAACAGCAGGAGCCCTACACTGACGCCCGACCTTCCTTCCAGATCGGAGAGTCCCAGCAACAGATATGGAGCCGAAAGGATCACGGCGAGCAACGACGAGACGAAGACGGCGCGTGGCTCTTTCTCACGCGCCGAGACCAGCCCAGCATAGGCCAGAGCCATGAAGAAACCCAGGCCGACCGCGACCGCGAGGGGATCGAGTACGGCGAGGGCCCAGTCCGGCATCATCAACTGTGCAGCGGCTGGTACAGCTCTACGCGGTTACCATCCAGATCGCGGATCCAGGCGAAGCGACCGTAATCGTACTCTTCCCGCTTTATCGGCTCGACACCGTTTTTCGCCAGATGCTCCAGGACCGCATCTATGTCACGCACCCGCAGGTTCACCATGAACGGCTGGTCGCCGTACATGTCATCCGGTTCGCTGCCGTCGCCGCGCTGCGGCAGTTCCACCTTCGCCTGCATAATCGAGAACGTGGTATCGAGCTTCCGCGAGTGATCTTCCGGGTCGAGCCCCCAGTACATTATGTAAAAGGCCTCGCCCGATCCCTCGAACTCCATCCCGAGGTAGTGGCAGTACCAGTCGGCCAGTCGTCCCGCATCGTTCGAAAAGACAAACGCGCCGCCAACTCCGTCGATCATACCCACCTCCGTTAGCCCTACTCTTCCCAGTTCTCGATAAACCGACGCTCGCCGGACTCGTGCTCATCGACCAGCGCCTGGAATACGGCGCGCAACTGCTCGATCGGCAGCGTTCCGATGATCATCCGGTTGTTGACGATCATCGTCGGCGTTGACCTGATGCCATACGAGAAGCGCTCGTGCGTCTTCTCGTATTCGCGGCCGGTCTGGATCATGCGGTCGACCAGAGCGATGGTCGCCGAGTCGGTGAGCGCTGCCTCCACGTCGAAACGCCGGGCCAGATCGGCCCGCCATTCCGCCTGCCGCTTCGCCAGCCGGAGGTTCTCGAAGATCTCATCGTGGATCGCCACGAACTTGTCCGGATCGTACGCCGCCATGTACGACACATCGCAGGCGCCGGGGTGCAGGTCCTTCTCCACAACGTCGTTGCACTGGGCCTCGAGCGGGAACATTTGGAAGGCGATGTTGATCTTCCCCTCGAACTCGGCTTTCAGCTCGTTCAGTTGCCTATACAGTATCAGACAATCGGAGCAGAGCAGATCCCCGTATTCCACGATCCGGATCGGTGCGTCCTCGAAGTGCTCGGTCGACTGCGCCGTCCAGAGCGGCGAGATGAAGCTCGGCCATTCCACTGGCTCCAGATTGTAGAACTCCTTTACGGCCCGCGTCGCCACCCCGCCCGACTGTGCGAGTTGCCTCGCATCGGTGTAGAACGTGAAGGCGTAGGCCCCGAACAGACCCAGCGCGGCGAACGTCGCCAGTAACTTGACCGACGGTCGGAACCAGTCGGCCAGGAATCCCAACTCTCTGTCGACACCGTGCTTCCAGAACAGGAAGAAGCTGACTAGGGAGAACACGTAGAATCCAGTGCATAGCAGGCAAAGGCTGCCCAGGAAGAAGACCGTATAGATGAAGAGGGCGACAACGCCGACCGCGTTGAGCAGCGAGATCGCCTTGTTCGTTCTCTCGAAGCTCAGCGACGGCAGAACCACGCCCAGTGCCACCAGCGCTCCGACGACCAGGCCGAAGTAGCCGAGCGGCACACCTCCGATCGCAGAAATTGCCGCGTAGGCCGAGCTGTCACAGTTGAAGAAAGCGCTTATATCGCAGAACGAGCCCTCGAAGATCGACTCCGGATAGTTGGCGGAATAATAGTGGTCGATCGTCATTATCGAGAAGACCGCCATGCCAATGCCGGATAAGAAGCTGAGAAACCGCGGAAGAGTGTTCCCACCCATAGTCAGTGACTGCTGCATCTATCCCTCCTCTGGTGTTGCTATAACCGAATGGGGAGGCGGCAATCCATACCGCCGGAAGCGGCCCGAGGAAGATACGTCGCTCCTTCGGACCAGGCCAGAAACGCTCTTTTGTAGGTGGCCACGCTCGGATAGGTTGAGGGACCGCACACACCGAAGAGACGGACCGCGTCCGGCGCGGCCCCTGACGCAGAGACAATCACCGCCCCCAGGGGGGATCAATGGCGAATCACGAACCGCACAAGATCAAGACCGTCCGCCTCTTGTCCTGGCCAAAGCTCGACGAGCGAAAGAAATACCTTGCCGAAGCCGACTTCAACGTCTGGAACCTGACGCCCGGGCAGGTCACGTTCGACATGTGCTCGCTGGGTACCAATGCACTCAGCCAGGAACAGCTGGCCGGCCAGTTCATCGGCGACGAGGCCTACGCCGGTTCCCGGAACTTCGAGGCGCTCGAGACGGCGGTCCGCGAGGTTCTCGGTCACACCTACGTATGTCCCACACACAACAACCTGGGCTCGGTCAAGCTGATCGTTACGACCATGGTGCCGCTTGGATCTGTCGTGCCGAGCAACGCCCGCACCAAACTGGATGTTTTGGATCCTCTAGGCATCCAGTACCCCGACACGCGGGACCGCGAGCAGCCCGTCTTCACCGGCGACATGGACCTGGGTAAGCTGGAACAGACCCTCAAGGCACATAGCGTGGCGTTCGTCGGCATCCAGGCCTTCGCCGACGGGCAGCACCCGTTCAGCCTCGAGAACCTGCGCGGCGTCCGAGCTCTGGCAGATAAGTACGGCAAGCGGTTGATCTGCGACGGCTCGCGCGTCATCGAGAACGCCTGGTACATCCAGCAGCACGAGCCGGGTCAGGCCGACCGCTCGATCGCCGACCTCGTGAAACAGATAGCCAAGACCTGCCACATCTTCTTGATGGACGGCGCCCAGGATCCCAAGTGCAACACCGGCGGCATCCTCGTCACCGACAACCCCGACGACCACGAGAAATTCATGAACGAGGTCGTCGTCTTCGAGGGCCTGCACACCTACGGCGGCATGGCCGGCCGCACGATGGAGGTCCTCGCCCGCGGCATCATGGAGATGTGCGACGAGGACGAGGTGCACTGGGACATGTATCAGACCGAGCGCTTCACGCAGCGGCTGCGAGACGGCGGCGTGCCGCTCGAGCGCGGCTGCGACGGCGCCTACATCATGGCCGACGAATTCCTGCCCCACGTGAAAGTCCACCAGCAGGACACGTTGTCAGCCGCCCTCTACCTGATGTCGGGTGTGCGAGCTACCGCGCAGGGGCTGGTTGGTCGCGACAACTTGCTGCCGGTGCAGCTCCCGCGTCAGGCGATGACCACCGATCAGCTTGATCAGGTGGCCGACGCCATCATCAGCCTCTTCGCACAGCGCGATAAAGTGACCGGGCTACAGGCGTCGGTCATCGGCAGCTGGCGCGACCAGATGCAGTACACCTGGGTCTATCCCACACTCGAGCCCTTCTCCTTCGACACCTTCCCTTACACGATCCACACGATCGAGAAGGTGGGTGCACTCACCCGCGGCCACCGCGAGAAGGCGATCCGCGCCGCCGGGTACAACACGTTCCTGCTGCGCTCGGCCGACGTCGCCATCGACCTGCTCACCGACTCGGGCACATCGGCGATGAGCACCGACCAGTGGGCCGCCTACGAGGGCGTGCGCGCCAGCACGACCATGAGCGCTGAGTACCGCCGCCTGGTCGAGGTCCTCCAGGACGTTACCGGCTACGATCACATCATTCCCACGCACCAGGGACGGGCCGCCGAGCACATCCTCAGCCAGATCTGCATCAAGGACGGCCAGCTGGTGCCGGGCAACATGTACTTCACGACCACCAAGCTGCACCAGGAGATGGCCGGCGGCGTCTTCGTCGACGTCATCGTCGACGATGCGCACAACCCGGAGAGCGAGTTCCAATGGAAGGGGAACATCGACCTCGACAAGCTCAGAGCGCTGGTCGACGAGCACGGCGCCCAGAAGATCGCCTACCTCTCGTTCGAGCATTCTGTCAACATGGCCGGCGGTCAGCCGGCCAGCATGGACAACATGAAGGAAGTCTACGAGTACTGCAGTGCGGTGGGCATCCCGGTGTTCTTCGACGCTACCCGCTTCGCCGAAAACGCCTACATGATCCAGAGCCGTGATGCCCGCTACCACAAGACCAAGGTAAAGGACATCATCCGCGAGATGATGCTCTACGGCGACGGCTGCACGGTCAGCGGCAAGAAGGATTTCCTGATCAACATCGGCGGTGTGCTTTGTTTCCGGGAAAACGCGGACCTGGCCCAGAAGGCCCACGAGCTGCTCCGCATCTACGAGGGCAACATCTCCGACGGCGGCCTATCCACCGCCGACCTGGCGGCCATCGCACGCGGGATAGAAGAGATGGTCGACGACCGCTACATCCGCTCACGCGTCGAGCAGACCCAGTATCTCGGCGAGCTGCTGCTCGAGCTGGGCATCCCCATCGTCACGCCCCCGGGCAGCCACGCCATCTTCCTCGACGCAAAGCGTTTCCTGCCCCAGATCGACCAGGACGAGTTCCCCGCCCAGCGGCTGGCGGCGGAGATCTACGTCGAGACCGGGGTGCGGGCGATGGAGCGCGGCAACGTGTCGAAGGGCCGCAATCCCGAAACCGGCGCCAACTACCGGCCGGCGCTCGAGCTGGTGCGGCTTACCATCCCGCGTCGCGTCTACACCAACGATCACATGAAGGCGGTGGCGGAAGGGATCCGACGCGTTTACGACCGCAGAGAGGAGATCAAGGGACTCAAGTTCGTCTACGAGCCATCGAAGTTGCGCTTCTTCCAGGGACGCTTCGAGTCGCTATAGACAAGGGTCAGTGCGGTCGGCCTAGTCTCCGCTGGCCGCTACGATCTCAGGACGGTCGTAGGGCGGGTCGAAATCGAACCCGAAAAGCTCCGGGTCCTCGCCGATGACCGCGGCCGAGACTATGCTGAAGACATAGTCGTAGGTCTCCTGCGGAATTTGCTCGCGGTACTTGTCGAGCAGTCGCCAGAAGTTACGCTCATGCGGGTTCTCGGGCAGCGAGCGGACCAGCCGCAGGATGTTCGATTCGCCCCAGTTGTACGACGCGATCACCAGAAGGCCCGATGCTTGAGCGTCGGTCGTGTAGATCCGCCGCAGGTAGCGCGCCGCCGCCCGCGTCGACTTCTCGAAGTCGTGCCGCTCGTCCAGGGAATCAGGCCGTCTGACTCCCACCAGAGGACCCGTCTTGAGACCGTAGTCGCGCGCGGTCCCCGGCACGAACTGCCACATCCCTTTGGCGATCCCGTACCGCGTCTCGGGACCCGTCGCCTCCACTCGTAGATCGCTTTCCTGCAATGCGAGGTAGAAGAACTCGGGTGGCAGGCCGTGCTCCAGCATCGTTTTGGCGATCCGCTGGCCGTAGCCGTTGCGCTGCGCCCGCTCCATGGCATCCTCAAGCCGCGGCGATGTCTTCCAAAGTCTGACGTAGGTGAGAACCGCGTCCACGAAATCCTGCGGAACGTTGACCTCCGACTCGCCGAACCGGTGCGCCACCCGGTAGACCAGCTGCACTTCTTCCGGTGTCGCGTCACTGTAGATGCCGAGTTCTTTCAGAAAGTCCTGATACTGTTTTTCGAACTCGGCGTGGCGTGCCTGCTGAGCCTGCCGCTCGTCCCCGCTGCCCTCCAATTTGGCGAGCGCGAGTTCGATGTCCTTCGAGGCATAGAACAAGCTCTCCGCCGCGGAGCGTTGCCTCTGCATCCGTTTGTGTAGTAGGTAGGCGTAGCTGCCGGCGGCCAGACCGAACGTCGCGACGGCCAGGAGCGCTGCCGCGTACTTATGAGTGCGTCGTCTCTGTATATTGGCGAACGCTCGGCGCAGCGCCGCAGTATGAGTCCCAATGTTCTTCGGCGCACGCGGCGCGAAGTAGCGCCTCACGATGGCGCTCTCCGACGGCACGAGCGTCGGCTCGGCTTCCGCCATCCCCTCCAGGCCCTCGGGCGTCAGCGTCAGCCTCGGGCCCTCGAAACCTAGGTGCACGCGCGTCGGCCCACCCAGAGTGATGCGATCGATCCGCTGGCCGGAGACTACGGTTCCGTTCGTGCTGCCCAAGTCACGCAGCTGCCAGCTTCCGCCCTCAAGCACGGCCTCGGCGTGGTAGAGGCTCACCGAGCGCGACTCGATGACAAGGTCGTTATCCGGCGCGCGACCGATGCGGCAGTTTCCGACGAACCGCGCCGTCCCTTTCTGGCCTTCTACCGCCACCAGCAGCGCCCGCTCGCCGCGACGTTCTATCGTTTGGTCCCGTTCCGGTGGCGTAGTCATCGCTCTAAACCTCAAGCTGCTCCCATTCGCGTTTCACGCGGACCATTAGTTCCTTGAACTGCGGTTCATCGCGGAACTTGGCCAGGAAAGGGTCGTGCTCGGCGAGATAGGGGTAGTTGAGAAACCCGCGGTCCACGGCGTTCTCGAGCCAGTCGAGCGCCTGCTGGTAGTCGTCGAGCATCGCGTAGCACGTTGCGGCCCAACAAGACACCGCCGCGTCTCTCCGCTCCTGCGCCACGAAAGTATCGGTCAATAACTCGGGGATCCGATCCCTCTCTCCCCGCAGCGCGTACCGCAAGAATCGAGCGTTCTGGGTGAAAAGGTCCGTTGCGGTCGTCCGCTCAATCGGCTCCAGGAGGTCCAGCGCTTCTTCCGGGCGTTCGGCATAGACCAGGAAATAGGCTGCCCACCATCGATACCACGGCAGGTCCAGTGCCGCCGGCGACTCGAACTTGCTCGCCAACTCGACGGCCTCGTTGAACTGACCCGCGTAGAAGTGTACGATTCCCAGGAAGACATTAAGAGGGTTGAGTGGATCCAGCTCGATCATGCGTTGGGCGAGCGGGAAGGCGCTGGACGTCCTTCCCGCTAGTATGTAAGCCCAGCCCGACCAGTGGTGGATCTCGTGGTCATTCGGATCCAGAATATGCGCCCGCTTGAGCCAGGGCAGACCCTCCTTCCCCTTCCCGCGCAGGTACTCGACGACTCCCAACACGACGCACGCCAGCGCCGTGTCGGGATCGAGACTCAGCGCCCTGTTGGCATAGTCTTCTGCCCTCGCAAGCTCATCTTCGTGCTTGATCCAAGTGCGTACGTACTCGAGCCAGACATGGGCTAGACCGGCGTAGAGCAGCGCATTATCACCGACAATCGCGAGACCCTCCTCGAAATTTCGCGCGGCCTCATCAAGACCTCCCTCCGCAACATGCCAGATCGCAGCTCGAGCTCTCAGATAGCAGTCGTACGCCCGCGCGTCTGCGATCGGTCGCTTAGCGATCTGTCGGTCCTCGACTCCCGTCAATTCCAGTTCTAGCGCGTCGACGATCGCTCGGGACACCTGCTCCTGCATGTCGAAGACGGCGTCCAGCGTGCCGCTGTACTTCTCGGCCCAGAGGTGCGCATCCGTCGCCGCCTCGATTAGCTGGGCGGTGATACGCACACTATTCGCCGCACGCCGAACGCTCCCCTCCAACACGTACCGAACGTTTAACTCCTCCGCGATCTCCGGGACCTTCTTGCTCGTGCCTTTGAACGCCATCGCCGAGGTTCGCGAGATCACACGCAGCGCCCGGAGCTTCGAGAGGTCGGCAATCAGCTCCTCCGTCAGTCCATCTGCGAAGAACGCGTTGTCCGGATCGGGGCTCAGATTCTCGAACGGCAATACCACAATCGACTTCACCGCCTCCGTCTCCTCAGCCGCCTCCGCGGCCAACGCCTCCGCGAACTCACCCGCACTCCCGAACCGGTCGGCACGCTCCTTCGCCAGCGCCCGCAGCAGCGCCGCGTCCATCGGCTCCGGGATCGCCGCCCGCAACCGCCGCGCGCTCGGCACCGGATCGCTCAACCGCTTCGCCAACACCGCCATCGCCGTCGGACCCGTGTACGGCGGCTCGCCCACCAGCGTCTCGTACAGCACACAACCCAGACTGTAGATGTCGCTCCGCGCGTCCGGCTCCCCCTCGCCCAGCGCCTGCTCTGGGCTCATGTACTCCGGCGTACCCACCGAGACACCCGTCTCCGTCAGCCGCTGGCCTCTCGCCGCGCTCACCGCCAGCGCGATCCCGAAGTCCGCCACCATCGCTTCGCCTTCATGGAGCAGGATGTTCTCCGGCTTGATGTCCCGGTGGATCACGTCCTGGCGATGGGCGAAGTCCAGGGCCGAGGCCACCTGTTGCGTGATGCGCAGCGCCTCGTCCACAGGGAGCTGGGTCTCGCGCTCCAGTCGTCCCCGCAGCGACTCGCCCGCCACGTACGGCATCACGTAGTAGAGGAACCCGTCGGCTTCCCCGGAATCGAGCAACGGCAGGATGTGCGGGTGATTGAGCTTCGCGGTGAGCTTGATCTCGCGCAGGAAGCGATCCCCACCCATGGCGGCGGCGAGCTCGGGACGGAGGACTTTCACAGCTACCTGGCGGTCGTGCCGAAGATCGCCGGCGAGGTATACGACGGCCATACCGCCGCTACCCAGCTCGTGTTCGATGGCGTAGCGGTCGGCCAGGGCTGAACGCAAACGGTCTGAGTGCTCCGTCATAGCGGAGACACCAAGCTAGAGACTAGGGGGCGCTCTCCTCCTCACCCACCTCCTCGGCCTCCGTCACAAAGTACTTCCCATCGGTGTTGAAGTGAATCGGTCCTTCGTTCCTGAACATGTCGGCCAGCGCCGTGAATTCCGCCGGCGATGGATAGAGCTGATAGACGGTATTGTCACCCTCGAGCCGATAGGAGAAGTAGAAGGCCCTCTTCTGCACGTTGTAGCCCAACCGGTACTTGTCGACCGTCTTCCAGGCCATGGTCGTTTCTCCTTTCGACGCCCGGCGTCAGGGAACGGCGGTGAAGTGTGCGTGGATGCACAGCCAGCGACCGCCCTCCCTGACGAAAATGCGCGTCGACTTGCCGCGCGTGCTGAACCGCTCGCCGTCCTGGACTCCCGAGTCGGTCCAGTAGTAGGTGATCCACGCCACGTCACCCCGGACCGTCACCTGCGGCTGGTGCAGCTCCGTGTGCACGCCTGGCGCACGTTCTACCCAGTCGGCGACGCCGCGCACCTCCAGCTCCTTGCCCTCGGCCAGGTACACATCGTTCTCACCGAACACCGTGATCTCGGGATGGATGTAACTCGCGTAGCGCTCGATGTGGCCGTCCTCGATCGCCGCCCACATAGCGACGAGAGTAGCCTTGACTTCTTCCGCGTCACGCTCGGCTGTAGCGGGGCCCTGAGCGGCCAGCGTACCAGACCAGCCGAGCAGCAAGACTACTATCATAGTGCGTCTCATCTTTGGCCCTCTCCCATCGAACGGCGTTAGCGACGCTTGACCCCCTCCAGCGCCCCCTCGATCAACCGGTACGCAGCCTCTCGCGAAAGGCCATCCGGATCCCGTTCCCCCGCCGGCGTCGAGGCGATCCCGAGGGCCGCGACCTTCTCGTAGCGGAACATCTCGGCCAACTCCGCAGCCAGCTCCACGCTGGTTGGTCCGTCGGCGACGGTCAGCGAGTGGCCCTCTACCTCACGCGGATCCAGCACATCCATGTCGATGTGCACGTAGATCACGTCGGTCAGCCGCGACAACCGCTCCATCTGATGACCGATGTTCTCCGACAGCGTCCGGATATCCTCGACCGTGATGTGCTCGATGTCGGAGCGGTCGATTAGCTCCTGCTCCAGCGGGTCGGTGTCCCGCACCGCGGCCATGACGATGTAGCGGGTCGGCAACGCAGGATCGAGCCCCGACTTGAGCCGTAGGTTGGTCAGCGCCAGACCGGCGGACACGGCCACCGGCATGCCGCCGAGCATACCGCTCAGAGTCGTCTCGGGCGTATTGAAGTCACCGTGGGCGTCGATCCATAAGAGCCCTACCTTGAGCGGACGGCTCGATGGGCCCGAGTGCTGTAACCCACCCAGCATCCCCATCAGCGCGTTGCAGTTGGCCAAGAGGCCCACCGGTAGATAACCGTCGCGCCGGTCGGCCGCGACGATCTCGGCCAGGTGTCCGTTGGCCAGCCCCAACCGGTGCCACTCGCCGTACTCGCGCCGCTCGTCCGGCGTAAGCTCCACGGTATTCATCGGCTTGAGCTCGACGTTCAGTCCTGCCAGCCGGGCCTCGATACCGCCTTCAGCCAGGTAGTCCGGCACGCCCGACAGCTCGGGGACGTTGCGCGAGCCGGAGTACGGCATCTTCACCAGTGCGACTTTCAACTTGCCCTCCGCCGAGATGTAATCCTGCGCCGAAGAGATCGCCGGCGCGACAGCTAGCCCTAAGATCAAGATCGCCAATGTCCTCATATGTTCACTCCGCTCGAGTTATTCGCCGACCTCCAGCACGACGATCTCGTCGATCACTCCATCCCCGCGCGGTGGCAGGCTTAACAGCAGCCCATCCTCTCTGTCCTCGAACGTTACTGCGCTGCCGTCTCGCAATAGCTTAGCCGAACGAACTCGCTTCGAGAGCGGAGGCAGCGCCAGGATCGGCCCGTCCCAGTCGAGCACGTGCACGTAGACCTTGCCCTCGCGCTGGGTCGTCACACCCCAGAGGTCCGGCGCCAGCGGGCCGCCGCGCGTGCCGTAGATCGACTCGCCGTAGCGCTCTAGCCAGGCGCCCATCTGCTTCAAACGCGTCACGAACTCAGGCTGGATCTTGCCGTTCGGCATCGGGCCGACGTTGAGCAGGAAGTTGGCGTTGCTGCCGGCGGCGCGGACCAGATACCGCACCAATTCCCGGGCGCTCTTGTAGCTCCGGTCGGTAATATTGAACCCCCACGACCGGTTCATCGTCTCGGCCGTCTCCAGCGGAAGGCGGCTCACCTCCGCGGTGTTGAACCCCGCGGTGTTCTGTCCCGGCAGATCCTTCTCGAACATCTGAAAGTCTTCGCCCGGGTGGGGAGTCTCGTGGTGGTTCGAGCCGATGAGTGCCTGCGGTTGGAGCTCGTGGATCAGCGTATAGGTGCGCTCGAGTCGCCAGTCCGCGTCGGGCCGATCCCACATGCCATCGAACCAGATGCCACCGATCTCGCCGTAGCCGGTGAGCAACTCGCGCAGCTGCTCATCCATGTAGTCGAGGTAGCGGTACCAGTCGCCCTCATCCGGCCGCTCAGAGCTGTTCCCGGTGCGCCCGCGCGGATAGTAATCGGGGTGATGCCAGTCGAGCTGCGAATAGTAGAAGAAGAGCTTGATGCCTTGGCGTCGGCACTCCTCGGCCAGCAGCGCCAGAACGTCTTCACCATACGGCGTGCGATCGACGATGTCCCAGTCCGAGATCCGCGAGTCGTACATCGCGAAGCCGTCGTGATGTTTCGCCGTGATCGTGATGTACTTCATGCCCGCCGCCTTCACCAACGACACCCACTCGGCGGCATCGAAGCGGATCGGGTTGAACTGATCGGGTAGCTTCTCGTAGTCAGAGGCGGGTATCCGCCGTACCTCCATCACCCACTCCGCCGAGCCCAGCACGCTATAGACGCCCCAGTGCACGAACAACCCTAACTTGGCGTCCTGGAACCAGGTTCGGGCCGCGAGGTTCTCCGGGGTCGGCTCGTACACCGCCTGGCCTGCTGCATCTCCCGGCACCGCTGAGAGGCCCCCTGCCATTACCAGCGCGCAGACCGCGCTGCGAAGAATCACCCTGCTACGCATAGAGCACCTCCCCTGAGCTTGCCAGATCATCGACTCTTCTCCATGCCAGGTTTACGGCTGGGCGCCGAGTGGCGCCGTCGAGAACCCTCTTAGCGCCGCCAGCCACTGGCGCGTCAGGATCGCCAACGCTGACTCGCCTTTCTCCGCGCTCGCCAGGCTCGGATCGCCGAAGTAGCCCGTCTCGGAGTACGCCGGATCGTCGCGGTCGCGCGAGAAGAGCCCGGGCTGGTAGCCGGGATAATCCTTCGCTCGACCCTCCCCGTAGTCGGCCGGCGGAAGGTCGTCGCTTACCAGCTCCGGCTGCAGGAACAGGTTGATGGACGTCTCGATCTCGCCCGCGTGGCCGCCTACCATCTGTTCCTGCAATGCATCGATCTCCGGTGTCTCGAGATCATCCCATGAGATCACCAGCGCCGGTGTGCCGGTGGTAACCCGGATCTCCCGCGCCGCGATGGCGATCGGCAGGCCTGTAGCGTTCCTGATGCCGGTATTGAGAAAGACGATGCGTTGGGCGCCGTGCTCGACCAACGAGCGGGCCACCTCTAACACATACTGCGAGAAAACCTCGGGGTCACTCACTTCAGTGCCTGGATAGTCACGAAAAGCCGGGAACCAGCCATGCAGGATCGGCGGCGCCACCAGCACCGGCAGCGAGTCCACCGCCTGCCGGCACAGGTACTCCATGACCTTTTGATCCGCGTTCATTGGCAGGTGCGGGCCGTGTTCTTTCGCGCCAGCACCGAACGGCAGGATGACCAGCGGCGCCGCGCGCAGCCGCGCTTCTGCCTCCGGCCAGCTGAGCTCGCCGAGATAGGCACCCGGCGTTTGCGCCCACGCCCCTCCCCATCCGGCGAGGATCGCCGCGACAAGTCCTGCCACGGTCTTCGACACGACGGAACCTCCTATAATAGGTAGGCTAGTGTTCGGCCACAGCGGTTATGAAGGGTGGTGGGGGTGGGGCCGACAAACAATGGCCCAGCGGAAGATGAGCTTCCCGCTGGGCCAACTCGCGCGCCGTACTCCCCGCCTAGCTCTCTTCCTCCACTAGACCGCGAAGCACGTCCGGCCACTCAGTCGGTCGCGCCCAGGCCTCCTTGTGAACGATCACCCCTCCCCTGTCGATGATGTACGCGCTGTTCGGCAATCCACCGTAAGCCTCGCGAACCGTGTTCTCCATGTCGTCGATCACGACGGTCGTCGCGATATGAAGCTCATCGCACGTCTTCTCGGCCAGTGCCTTGCGTTGCTCGTACGTCTCGGGCTGCTCGATCTCGCTGAACATCATCTGGCCGGCGTGCGCTTCACGTTGATAGAGGATAATGAACTTGACTTGGCTCTCGAACTCCTCACGTATCTTCTCGACGTCGGCGGACCGCCGACGGAATGGGGGTCAAGTGTACGAGCCGAACTCGATTACGACGGGTTGCTCGGCGTAGACCTCACTGAGAGTGAAACCTTCGCCGTCCAAAGTCTCCAGCGTGAAGTCGGGAGCGATCTCACCTGCCGTCGGCTTGGTCTCGGCGAACTGCTCGAACCGCGCGCTCTGGGCGAACAGTCCTGGCGGGGCAAGGAGGAACACCAGCAGCGCCACGGTCGGCGCGATCCTGAGGGGAGCGTTCAGTCTCACAGCGCACCTCCTATCACATTTCATCGCAGGATAGGGTTGCTTCAACATACCGCGCTGCCGCAGACGAGACTAGCGGATACACTGATTCGCCTCAGTCCTTGTGGTCCGCCGGGCTCAGACCCTCAGCGCCGGGTAGTATACCGATCAACTGTGCCGGATCGTGGATCAGCACGGGCAGATGTTGCGGGCAGATCCAGATCGTAGAGTCTCGGTACTCTAAAGGGATCAGCGGTGTCACGTCGGCCCCCCTCTTGCAGGCGAGGCATGTCTTCGGGTTGGGGCTGTCGCTCATGCCGTCCTCTCTTGTGTTCTGGTTACATGGCCGCAGCTATGGCGATCTGCCGATGACCTCGAGCCTAGGGCTCTGCGGCGTGCAGTCCACCGCGGTGTTGCAGATCTCGACGTTTCCCACCGGCACTCCTACCTGCAGCGGACTCAGCGTGAAGGTGACCTCCAGGCTGTCACCCGGTCCTACATCGCGCTCGAAGAACCAGCTCTTCTGGTCCAGGAACGGGACGCGCGTCGAATCGGTCGGTCGCGGCTCTATCGCCAGCACCTCGAACGCACCGATGAACGACTCGTCTATGTCGATACTGTGCAGCTGTACTTCTTCCGGGTGAGGGTTGTACGCGACGATCCGCAACGCGAACGGCTCACCGACTTGGACCTCTTCCGGTGCGTAGATCGTCGATACCAGGGACAGCCCATCCTGGGTCGCCACCGCCACGAAGAACACCACCGTCAGCACGACCCCGGCGACTACGCCCAGCACGAAACCCAGCACGAATCTTCCCATACTGACTCACACCTCGAGAGCCGCAGCCGCTTTCTCGAAGTCCTCAGGCCTGAAATAGAGGACGTAACCGTAGTGCCCTCCGCCATCCGCCACACCCGTGGCGGCAGCCACATTGACGTTCGCCTGGAAGAGCCGCTCGTGGACGCCCACCAGGGCACCCGGCTCGTCATCGCCCTGGATGAGCAAGGCGGGGTATGGTCCATCGAGGCTGAGCCCCGCCTTCTTTCCCTCACTCTCCATCTTCGATACGTCTTCCGGGAACAGCGTCAGCTGCGTCCGCAGAGGACCCATGGGTATGGCGGTCACTGCATGCAGGTTGATGCCGAACTCCGCCAACTGGGACAATAGCTTGTACGCCTCACCGGGTCGGTCCTGGACCGCGGTGTGGAAGTAGCTGACTCGGCGGACTTTGCTGGCCATCGCTCCTCCTCGTGGCGGCGCCCGTGCTCGGTACCTCGATGCCTACCGGCACCGCCACTCCTGAAGCACGGGCTCGGCGTGGGCGGCTTTTCTAATACTCTATAGATGAGACCTGCGCCTCGGGCCAGCAAGCCTGCTCGCTGACTCTACCAGCGGACGAGAAGCGGCACGGCAGGACGGAGATCGACGCAGTCACCCCTCGCACCTCCGTCCAACTCGATCTGCATCAGCGGCTCGGCTCCTCGCTCGACCGCTGCGACCTCGAGCCCCGAGAACGCATCGAGCTCCGGCGATGACGACCCCCCCGCCTCAGGAATGACGAGCGAGACACCCGTGATCGCCCGCGTGCCGTTTGGATGTTCAGGGATATCCCACGCGGGCCCGCGGCTCCAGGGAAGAAAGAACAGGAAGGGCTCGTCGAGACGCTCGGAGTTCAGGCCTACCGGGATGACGACACCGCTCTGCAGGTACGGCGGAGCGTAATCCCAGGTCCCGAACGGAAGGTCCGCCCCCGGCGGAAGGTCCACCGCAGCACCCGGCGACCGCATCCCGACGCCGAACGGACTCGCCGGGTGCCCCGGATCGGTTCGCTCTCGCAGACCTGTTCGCCGGATGGCCCCCGACGCCGCCTCCGCCGGGTCGACGAGCCAGATGAACTCGAGGTACGCGTTCTCGAAGAAGATCCCCCGGCTGGCCGTCCCCTGGCCGGGGTGTGTATTCGTCCGGCCTTCGGCGAAACCTCTCGACACCAGGGCCGCGATCTCCGAGCCGCCCGGCGCGGTCGCGACGAAAACGTGATCGAGTTCGAAGCCCATCGGCGAATCCTCCGCGCGGTCACTTCCTCGAGTTGTTCGACCCAAGCAGCCGCGGCTGCTTCACTCGTCTGCGTCCTCAACGAACAGCGCGCGCACTGGACTCGCCAAAACACGCCCCATGTGTCTGTGCTCTTTGCCCGACGGGATGAACACCCCCTCGCCGGGCCCAAACACGTACGTCCTATCGGCGAACCCGATCTCGAACCGCCCCTGCAGGACGAAGCCGATGTGCCCTTTCTCACACCAGTGTGGCTCCATCTCATCCGTGTACTCGACCAGGCGTAACCGCCTTCCTCCGTGCTCGACAACCTTGTGGCGGAGCCCCGGCATAGGAGTATCCCACGGGGCGGACTCGAAGTCGATTCTGTATTGCATCTTGGTGTTCTCCGGACCTGCGGCGCCGGGTACCGCTATTCTTCCTCGCCCCACGCCTCACTCTCGAAGCAGTACAGCTGGACGTCCTCACCCTGCCACGCATCGGGTGCCAGTCCCGCTTTCTTGCACACCCAGCGCAGGAATTCTGCGCGGTCCCAACCGTACCGTACCGGTACCTCCGGAAGCAGCAGTCCGGTGGCGCCGCCGCATACGATTCTCAGACCGTGGCGGCCCACCACGACCTCATCCGGGCGGATCGGTTCCATCGGTGTGAGGGCGTTGATCTCGATTCGTAGGTGCGGAACCTCTTCGGCGGTGACTGGAGGGAAACGAGGGTCGTCCGTCGCCGCGGCAATCGCCATCTGCACCACCGACTCGATCAGCGACACGCGCGGGTACGCTTCGCCGCGGCAGCCACGCAGCTCGCCAGAACCTCGACTCCAGAGCGTCACGAAAGCCGCGCGCCGCTCAAGCAACGCAGGCGAATCGGTGTGGATCTCGGGCAGCTTACCTATACCGAGGTATTCGTCGAGGGTCTGCCGTGCGAGGCGAAGCAAGTTCTGCTTGTCCTCGCCGCTCAGCTCCGGCGCGGGGCCGGCTTCCGCTCGACCTGTACTGACGTCCTGGCTCAACGCTCTGTACGACGGCTGCGGGGGTAAATCGGACTCTGCTATATGAAACTTAGTCCCAGGAGTGACGTTAAGGCCAGCACCGCTGCCACAGCATGCTCACTATACCCCGGCGCCTACCAGTACCGTTAGCGCGAGAGCGAAGACGGCCCAGACGATAAGAACTGCCCACCGCCAGCGTGCTACGCGCCAGAGCCCTACGCCGGCGACGAGGGCCGATACCGCGTAACCTGCACCCGCAAGCGTCAGCTGGTAGCTTGGCCGCGCCGTCTCATAGAACGCCGTGAAGAGAACTGTGAAAACGGTGCCCCCGACTGCGATCGCGAACATGATGATCGCCAATACGGTAATGACCTTTGTCCTTCTCACAGTGACCCTAATCTAGTGCGTCAACAACGTCAGGGCGTTTCCGATGTCTTCCGCGATCATCTTGCGCTTGCTCTTCTCGATGAAGAAGCTGGGGCCGGCCTGAAGGTAGGAGGGGTATACTTGTATTCCCCGGTAACAGTAACATCCGCCACGGATTTTGTAGGTGGATCCCGCCGGGATCACCCTACCGGCGCCCGCCCTCTTGGCGATGTAATTCATCGCCTTGATCGCCACATCTCCCATCAACATGATCGCTTTCAGCTTCGGGAAGAGAGCGAGCTCCTGCTCGAGCAGCAGAGAGCACTCTTGGACGGTCCCGGCCTTGATACCGTACACTGTCTTGCCGCACTTCACGGCCGTTGTGAGGTAGACACCGAGTTTGACTATGTCCCGAACCGAAGAGACATCCGCACCGGCGTCACGGAACGCCTGCACCGTGGTCTCCTGAAATAGCGGCTTGCCCTTCGCATAGTAGTAGTCGCCGGGATCGGCCGGAGCGGCCTCGGCAATCATCGCGATCGCGATCTTCTTGGGCTCGACCTCTGCGCCGGGAACGACATAGCACTCGTGCCTTACGTCGGCGCACGGAAATGCCTCACAACGAACGCACTTGCTGACGCGCATGGTCTAGCCCATCCAGAATCCCTTGCGATGCGAGATGCCCAGCACCTTGTGACAGTCTGAGCAGAAATAGACGTAGCGCCTGCCCAATATCCCCCTGAGCTGGCGGTACCAGACGGTTCTCAGTGCCCGTTCACAATGCGGACAGATTGGCTGTACCTCATCACGTTCCTGGATGTCAAGCATGGTCGACTTCCTCGTCTAGGGGACTATGTAAGCGGCGCTCGTACTCAATCATCTCGTACTCGTCGAGCAGCACGCCAGGGTAACGGGCCACCTCCTCGAAACCACAGCTCAGGTACATACGCCGCGCCGGCTCGAAAAAGGGGTGCTCGTCCGTCCGAACGCTCGCCGTTTCGAAGCCCGCCTCGGTGAAGCGGCGCAAGATCTCCACGATCTGCCTACGACCGTAACCCCTGCAGGCGTGTGCCGGCGTTATGCAGTTGTGACCTATGACCCCGACGGCCGGCCAGTTTGTCGGATTCCACGACGCAAACCCGATGATCTTATCCTCCAGGCGAGTCACAAAACCGCTAGCACCCACCGTGTCGGGCTCGCCGAAGACGGCCGCGTCGTACTCCCGCCAGTCTCGAAGCAGTTCTGAGACCTTCGTGTCAGGAAGTTGCCCCAGCAACGGAGCGTAGCTCTCGGACAACAGATCGAAGATCAGACCGGGCCTGCATCCGGCGAACGGCGCGAATTCGATGGCTTCCAATTCCTTACCGCGGCTACCAGTAGTAGCAGGGCTGCTGCAAGGAGAACGGGCGAAGAATAGGTGCCGGGCACCGCTTCGCCCCGTGCCAGCGACCAGGTGAAGTGGGTGCCGGCATTTAAGACCATGAGGACCGATAGTGCGAGTGCCAGAGGTCTCATCGGACGCGCGCGCCGGAAGGCCAAAGGAGACAGCGCTAGAAGAAGGATGACGCCGAGTATCAGGCCGGTCAGCCAGACCTCGAAGGAGAAAGTCGGCGGGCCCACGAACGACAGCCGCTCGCGGATCGCCTGGGCGGCCGGATTCCAGTACGACAGGAACCCGTGCACCGCCTCGTCCAGCACGTGCAGTGCCAGGGCGAGGGCAAGGTTCACCCACGCAACGCCGGGGGTCGTCAGGGGCTCCAAACGAACGGTTCTCATCGATAGTCTCTCTGATCAGCTGTAGGCCGCCTCGATAGCCTCGAGGGCGAAGCGGGCCGAGACCGTCGCCGGGCCACCACCCATCTCCATGCCGACCTCAACGGCCTCGAGCACCTCGCGCTCGCCGGCACCCGCGTCCCGTGCCTGCTCGATGTGCCACTGCATGCACGACTCGCAGTCTATTACCACCGAGATCCCGACGGCGATCAGCTCCTTGGTCTTCTTCGGCAGGGCGCCGTCCGCGAACGCCGCCCGCTCCATATCCAGAAACGCGCGATAGACCTTCGAGTCGAGGTCGAGAAGCTTCTTGTGCGCCGCTTTACGTTTCCGAGAGATGTCCTCTAGACTTGCCATGACAGCATCATCTCCGCAGCACTCCTAGGGCACTACAGTTCCAGTTCCGACTGAAAGGCGATAATCGCACGGCCCGCCACACGGACCAGTTTAGGACTCGTCCCCTCGGCTTCCACGATGACCTCCACGACCCCCGGGCGGCCGAGCGCTTCACCCTGCCGGGCACGAAACGTCAACGTCCCGCCCTCGGCAACCGCCAGGCCGTGCTTTACCAGATACGCACCCAGCGGCCCATTCGCGTTCCCGGTCACCGGATCCTCGGGAATCCCGATCGCCGGGGCGAACATGCGCCCGTGGGCACGGATCTCGGAAGCGTCCGCGGTCAGCGCGAACACGAAGTAGCCGTTACAGCCGATGCGGCCGCTGAGCTCGGACAGTCGGGCCAGATCGGGTGCGAGCGAGTTGAGCGTATCCCGCGAATCGATCCCCACTAGGACCTTGGAATGGCCGGTCGAGACGATCTGGACAGGACATCGATCGTCCAGCGAGCCGGCAGCCAGGCCCAGCGCCTGGGCGATCTCAACCACCAGCTCGGAGTCGAACGGCTCGCCGAACTCGATAGCCCCCTGCGTCATCACGATCCGGTAGCCCGAGCCATCGCGAACAACCTCTACCGGCAGGATGCCCGCTCCGATCTTCTGCACTACGGTACACGAGGGCAGGCCCTTCTCGACCGCCCGCACGTAGTGGGCAGCGATCGTCGCGTGCCCGCAGGAAGGCACTTCGGTCGTTGGCGTGAAGAATCGTACTACTACATCATGATCGGGTCCGTCGGGTGGGTGAATGAACGCCGTCTCTGAGTTGTTGAGCTCACGGGCGATCGCCTGCATCTGGATCCCGGTAAGCCCCTCGGCGTTCGGTACGACTCCCGCGGGATTACCCTGGAACCTCTCGGTCGTAAACGAGTCGACCTGATAGAGTCGGTAACGGCTCATCGTATACTGTGCCGTTCAGTTCGAGCCGGGTTCTACTCTGCTCCCGTTCCCGCCGACAAACCCTTGCTGCGCTCGATGGACTGCAGAGCCAAGTAACCCTCGCCGAACTTTTCGATATTCTCCATCTCCGTCGTGTACTGATCGTGATGCCTCTCCTCATCGGCGACGAGATCCTCGAACAGGCGCTTGGTCGCCGAATCGGCGTTCGCCCCGGATTCGTTGGCCCACTCGTTGTACGATTTCGCGCTCTGTTCTTCCATCGCGGCGGCACGCTCCAGCATCTTACGGACCTCGTGGATTTCCTGAACCGCCTCTGACGCCTCTAGTTTCACCTCGCCTTTGAGGAAGAGAATCCGTTCAGCCGCCCGCTCGATGTGTATCATCTCCTCGATCGCAGTCCGCTTGAACAGGCCAGCCAGCAGGTCATAACCCTGATCGTCGCAGTGAAAATGGAAATACATATACTGGTGAACGGCCGACATTTCCTCGGCGACCGCCCGGTTCAGTAGGACGATGCTCTGCTCGTGCATTTCTGGCTCCCTCCAAAATCGTTAGCCCCCGGACGCGGCACACGCCCGGGTGGAGAGGCTTCGCTTATCGAGGACCCGGCTAAGATGCGCGGTGCGTTCCAGACGCGCCATAGCCGCAAAAGCCAGCTAGTAAGCGCGATCCGTAGCCCTCAGATCGAGGCTCCAGGCCCCGCTCCCTCGCCACAGCAGGTACCCACTCATCACGATCACGACGAGCGGTATGATCGGCTCACTCGGTTGCAGTGGAAAAAGCGATGGATCGTCAACGACCAGGTGAACGTACGTTGCGACGCACATTAGACCCACGACAGCCACGGCCGCAGGCCGTACGAGTAGACCGACGGCGAGAACGAACCCGAGGAGCATCTCGAGAATCGGCACGATCCAGAGACTGGGTTCATAGAGCGGAAGTCCTGCTGCCAGCAGCTGACCGGAGAAGGCGTCGGCCAGCATAGGCACCGCGAGCTTCATGACACCGGTCATCAAGAAGAGCAACGCAAGAAACAATCGGACTAAGCCTGCTGTTCTATTATCCGAAGTTCTACGTAGGTCGTCAAACGTCATGGCTGCTCTGCCTCCTGTCATAGATCGTTACGCCGCCACGCGCTATCTCTCCAGCCGGCCGTATCGCTCGAGAATCGTCTGCAGCCGCTCGTGGGGGATCGCGTGGACGCGGTTGCCGTTGATCCCCTTCATCGTTCGCGCGGTGACCATGGCGTTGACGATAGCCTCTTCTACCGCCGCGACCGTCGCCTCGAAGAACGGCGTCATCCTCGAGTTCGGGTACATCTCGACCGTCGTCACCTCGCTATCGTGCCACCCCCCTTCGTTGGCCGTCGAGAACGTGACAAAGATGTCGCCCGACCCGTTGCTCGCGATTCCGCCCACCCGCCCTATGCCCATGGGTACCCGGCGCGCCAGCCGCTTAAGTTGATGCGGCAGCAGCGGAGCATCCGTAGCCACCACGACGATGATCGAGCCGGCATCTCCGGCGTCGCCCGCTCCACCATACTCCGGCATGAGGTCGGTGATCTCCGTCCCTACCGGCACCCCGGCGATCCTCAGGCCGCGCCGCCCTCCGTAGTTGCACTGCACCAATACACCAACCGTGTGAGAGCCGATACGTCGCGAGGACGTCCCGATCCCTCCCTTGAACCGGTGGCAGATCATTCCGGTGCCCCCACCCACGTTTCCTTCCGGCACAGGACCCGCCGTGGCCCCCTCCAGCGCTTGAAAGGCATGCTCTTTCCTAACGTGGAACCCGTTGATGTCGTTCAGCGTTCCGTCCCAGGTCTCGGCGACGACCGGCAGAGACCACCAGACCCTGCGGCCGAGCCGGTCGTAGGCCCGGCGATCCCGCATCCACTCGATCACCGCGTCGTGAACCACTCCCACGCTGTGTGTGTTGGTGATCATGACAGGGCCCTCCAGGAAACCCGATTCCTCCACCCAGGTCGTGCCCGTCATCTCCCCGTTACCATTCAACGAATACCAACCCGCGAAAACCGGTGTGACCTCACTCCCACGCGGCAGTATGGCGGTGACCCCGGTTCGAATCGGCCCCCGTCCCACCTGCAAAGCGCCTTCCCCTTCGACCAGCGTCACGTGTCCCACTTCCACGCCCGCCACGTCGGTGATCGCGTTCAGGGGGCCCGGCTCTCCGTCGAACGGAATTCCGAGATCCCGAGCCCGCACCGATTGAGCGCTCGCGCCGTTCACGGCCACGACAAGAAACGCCAAGAACAGAGGACAGATGTGCCTTAGCATTGAGGGCCTTCCTTCTTGGACCACAACGAGTGCGTCGTTAGGACTGCAGTGCTTGCATAATTACGACCAGATCGCGCTGTAGAGCCCCCGGGCCGATTCGTGATACTCATCCATCGCCAGTACATAACGACCCGGAACGCGGGCGACGAACTCTGCAGCGGACTCGGAGGACGCGAAATGTTGCACGTGACCGCAGAAATTGGCTCCGACATCTCCCAGTACACCCTCGCGATCTGTCCTGATCAGCGTGCCCACCGCGGTTTCAGGTTCCACCGATCGAACACCGCTCGGGCTAATTGTCAACCTCACAAGTCTGCGGCTGACCGGGTCGACGGATTCCACCTTTGCTGTTTCCCGCGTCAGGATCGGCACGAGATGCGCTGTCAACGCACAGCAGCAGAATAACGCTGCTTCGTCGACTTCCACCCGGTGCACCGTCGGAGCCAGCATGACGCCAAACAGTTCTGTCACGCGTCCCTCTTCGTCTCGCCCAGTCCGCCCAAGCAGCAGCGCTCGTTCCACCTCATGAGGGTCCGATCCAGTGACTTGCGCGATGCGATCCACAGCAACCGGCTGGCCTACTGCAAGGAGGGGAAAAACCTGCCTGAGCAGTCTCAGATCCGGCTCTGCCCATCGCGCGGCTATGTGCTCGATGGTCTCAGCTACATGTTCCCGGTGCTTGCCTATCATCGTCCGCGAGGTCTTTCCAGTTCCACCACTTGAGGAGCTCCGCATCGTGCTCGCGATGACCCGCATAGTACACGGCACATCGAAAGACGTAGAGAACGCATCGATCGACTGGCGCATCACGAATCGCACACAGCCTGCGATACAGGTCCTCGGGATCGGCTCCACGCAGGTCATCCACACGCCGGACACCCAGGTCGTGCAGATCGCTAGCGAGACTCGGCCCCACACCAGGGATCTTCTGTAGCTCTCGACCTTCTGATTGAAACTTCATCCAGCTACCCTCCTCGAGCCGACCGCTCTGCTTATGCGGCGAACCATACCTCGTAGCACAGCCACGCGCCCAGGACGGCCCACAACCCTCCAGCCACTCTCATATAGCGCCGAAGGAAGCTCTCGGACCAGCGGTGGAACTTCCTCCCCAGCTGGGGAAACAGAAGCAAGAGAGCGCCCTTCACCGCGGCCCCCCAACTGAAGACCGTGATGACCACCCGCCAGTCTGCAACCCAGAGGTTGTGAGCGCTGACCAAGGCCAGCCCCATGACCAGCAACAGCAGACCCAGCGTCATGAGCCGCTGTGGGTTACTAGTTGTCTCCTCTATCCATCGAACCCATTCGTCGGCCTGAATCAGATACGAAAGGCCTACTACCAAGATGAACACCGAGACGATACCTGAGACTGACTCAGCCATTTCCTCCTCCTAGAGCTCGAAACCCATCCGCATCAGGGATTAGTGCGTCCCGCTCAAGTAATGCATCGGGATGAACATCGTCCTGAATCCCGTCTTCCCGCGTCTCATTTCCTTGAAGCCTTTGGCCTCCATTGCTTCGGCGACAGTCCGTAGGTTGCCCATCAGTGCCGGGTCTATGTCCACCGCCACGAATCGCCCACCGGGCTTCAAGACCCGCGCGATCTCGGCTACCCCGCGCCGCTTGAGGTCCCTGGGAAGGTGATGGAGCATCAGGCTGCTGAGCACGACGTCGAATCTGCCATCCGGGAGCGGAATATTCTCGATCAGGCCAACCTGGTATTGGATATCCAGCCCTTTCTCGGCCGCCTTCCGCTCTGCCTCCAGGATCATCTCCGGTGCGGCGTCGATTCCATGGACCTCGCCGTCCGCTCCGGCACGGACCTTCGCGGCCATCGTGAGGTTGCCCGTCCCGCAGCCAACATCGAGTACGGCCTGACCAGGTTTGATTTCGGCGAGATCAACGGTCCATTCCCGGAACCGATCCTCCCGACCGAGGAAGTGGATTCGGTTTACGGCGTCATACCACCGCGGCCAGCGAATCCGTATGCCTCTGGTTGGCGGGGCCACCACTCGATCTGATTTCTTAGTCATGACTGGATTCTCCGGATCCGGAGGACCGGCTTGCGCATCAACTCTCGCTTTCAACTATCACTGCAATACAATCGATCTCGACTCGGGCACCGAGGGCGAGCCCACTGCCGGCCACTGCACTACGGGCCGGCTTCTTGTCACCGAAGAACGTGACGTACACCTCGTTCATTCTCGGCCACTCGCCGATGTCGGCCAGGAAGATCGTGCATTTCACGACCCTATCCAGGCCCGAGCCGTGGCGCTCGAGTACCGCGCGTACGTTCTCAAGGGTCTGTCTCGTCTCCTCCGTGATGCCACCAGGCACCAGCTCCGTCGTGCCGGGAAGGACCCCGATCTGACCGGAGAGGTAAAGCATTTCCCCGACGCGAACCGCCTCCGAGAACGGCAGGTTCAGCGCCGCCATTTCCGGTGAGCTCAAGTGAGTGATATCGGACCGCGGCCGCTGATTCGGGTCGCCGCACGAAATGCCGAACATCACAAGAGCTAGGGCGGTCACAACTACGCGTGATGGCCTGTGCACGCTTCACCCCCGGTAGCTTCAGTTCACGGGCTCTCAGTCGAGGCTCACCAGGTCGATCGATTCCGGTAGACTGGCCTCGATCTCAGCGATCTCACTCTCGCTCAACCGAAAGTCATTGGCACCGACGAACCCATCCACCTGGTCGGCACGCCCAACCCGATCGGCGTGATCTCCAGATCCGAGTTTCCGAGCCTTATCAACGTCACGATCCTTCCTCCTCTCGGACGTCTTGGAACTAGATCGGGAGCCCCATAGAGACGTTCTCAGTCCGACGCGAGACAGACCGCTCACAAGAATCCGAGCGACCGCAAGAACTCGTCCGCCCTCTGGTATGCCTCCGCCTGCACTTCCGGATCTGGATTCGGCAATCCGTCGTCCGGCTCAGTCGACGGGGTAAACAGGTGGCCGACTCCGTCATAGACATGAAGGTCACAACGATTGCCTGCCTCGCGCATCCGGTCGCAGAAACGCTGTACGCCCGCCAGCGGTGTCACCGTGTCCGTGCGCCCTTGAAGGATGATCGTGGGCGGCAACCCCTCGCGAACGTGCATGTCCGGCGAGATCTCATCGACGCTCGCCCGTTCGCCCAGAAGTCGCTGGGGCCAGCTGTCTCCCTCCAGTGAAACGGCCGGCGAGACGAAGACCAACGCATTGGGTGCGTTGCTGACGGTCACGTTGGGGAGAGAGTCCTCGAAGATCGCGGCACAGGCCGCCAAGTGTGCGCCAGCCGACCAGCCGTAGGCGGCGATACGATCCGATGCGATCCCTAAGCGGTCGGCGTTCGAGCGTACCCAGCGAATCACCGCCCGCGCATCGGCCATCGCCTCCAGCGGCGTGATCGACTTCTGGTCCGACAGACGGTACTGAGCAGCGATGGCGACCATGCCAAGTTCGGCAAAGTGCGTCGCCCTCCCGAAGGCCCACTCCGCGGACCCGATGTGCCAACCGCCACCGTGAAAGACTACTATAGCGGACCGCGGCGCCCTACCGTCCTCGTTTGCGGGCGCGAACACGTAGGCCTTCAGGTCCAGACCTCCGGGCGACGCGTAGACATGCTCGACCGGCCCGACTACGGCAGTACTTTCCTGAGCACGCGCCTGCGGCGAGATGCCAACCGCCAGCGCGACGAGAACCGGTAACGCTCCCTCCCAGTTCATGGTAAACCGCACCCGTTCAATCTTCTGACTCAACGATCCGACCAGACCGCCAGCTCATTTCCGCTCGGGTCGGTGAAGTGAAAGCGCCGGCCGCCCGGAAACTCGAACGTCTCCTGAACGATCCGGCCTCCGGATTCTTTGATTCTCGCTTCGATGTCTTCCAGGTTCGTGGCGTAGAGTACGACCAGTGGGCCGCCTGGTGTGACTTCCGGTGCTGCGCGAAAACCGCCGGCAAGTCTGCCATCATGGAAGCTCGTGTAATCCGGACCGTAATCGGTGAACTCCCAGCCGAAGATTTCAGAGTAGAATCTCTTAGCCTTGCCGATATCCGTGACCCCAAACTCGATATAGTCGACACGACGGTCCTGTTCCGCCTGGCTCATGAGTGTCCCTCCCCTTCAAAGTACCTACTTCGCCATCTTGATAGCGGCGAGTTTCTTTGTTGTGTCGAGGTCCTTCTTGGTCCTGACCTCGATACGAACGCCCCTCCCCTCGACGTACTTCTTCGCGCTGTCGATCATGGCCAATACCGAGTCCGACAAATCGCTCGCGTGCGCGGCTTTCACCGCTCTCTCTCCCAGTACAAAACCCGTCGAGAAAAACCCTTCGCGTGGGGTCATATATAAGATGGTCCGCTTTTTCTGCTTCAGCTGCAGCGACCACCCCCACTTCTGTCCGGCGAAACTCCACTTCTCGGATAGCGGCTGATACTGTGATTCGAGGTGGTCCTTCAGCTTATCCCACAGGTCGCTCGTCCGACCGAGCGTCTTCTTCAGCTCCGTGGGCCGTGGCGTCCTCGACTTATCGCCAAACGCGCTCAGAGCCATCTCACTCACCTCCATCCGTCGCTCGCCGGGCGGCCAGCGGGTTCACAGGCCATAAATGGCCTCGAAGTGACAAAACGTCCAGACGATGTAGCTCAGACCCACCAGGGCGCCGAGCGGAAAGACGATGAACCAGTGCAGCGTGATCTTCGGCCTCTCGAACCGGAGGCTGGTCACCGTCGTCATGACGTTGGCCCACAAAAACCAGAAGCTCACCAATGCCAATAGGTAGAAGCCCCAGCGCGCTGCAGTGAAGGCCAACGCGAGTCCGACGAGAGCGGCTGGGCAGGCAACGGCCACATCGGCCCAGGCGATCCCGTAGAACATCTTCTGCTCTTTCCAATCGTCCGTGGTTCCGTCTGGATTCTTGAAGGGCACACCCCTGATGCAGCCGATCTGAGCCCAAAGAACGACGACGACGAAGACCGCGATGAGCGTAAGCAGTAAGTACAACACGATCAGCGATACGCTCGACAATCCAGGCGGGATGTTCATAGTGTTCCAGCAGTGTCAATCCGAGTCGCCCTGGCCGGACAGCTTGAGGATCAGAACGACGACCGCATTCGCGGTGACCATCGGACCTAAAGGCCTAGTGACATACGGTGTCCGCCGTGAACGAGCAGCAATTGACCGGTAACCCAGCCAGCTTGCTGGGAGGTAAAAAAGACGACCGCGTCGGCAACATCCTCCGGCCGACCTACCCTTCGCAGCGGGATATCGGCGACCAGCTCCAGCTCTAGAGCCGGCGCCATGTAGCCCGTCTGGATCGGACCCGGAGAGACGACGTTCACCGTGATGCCGAACGGGCCCAGTTCCGCCGCGGCGCTGCGACTGTACGACTCCAGCGCATACTTGCTCGCCCTGTACGAGATCTCGCCGGGACAGCCCCTTGAACAGTCCGCGCTCACGTTGATGATGCGGCCCCAGCGGCGCGAGCTTTGGATGTGCCTGCGGGCGAACTCCGCCGTCATCAGAGCCGCCGCTCGTGTGTTTACCGCAAAGTGCCGGTCGTGGCTTTCCGCCGTGACCGCCGAGGTGATGGGCCCCCCAACCCATAGGGCTCGGTCACCCTCGGGGCCCGTCTGAGGCAGAAACGTATCAGCCTCGTAGTCCGCAGCGTTGTTTACCAGTATATCCACCGGCCCAAACGTCTGCTCCGCCCGATCGAAGAGCTCAGGGACTACTGCCGGATCCCCGAGGTCCGCTTCCCAAGACTCCGCCCGCCCACCCTGATCTCGAATCGCTCGGACAACTTCATCTGCAGTCTTGGCCTGCATCGCCATGTAGAACTCGAGGCCGGGATCGCCCAGGTCATCGGTCTCGGTTTTCGGCTCACCGGCTGCGGCCGCCCGTTGGCGAAAGTAATGGACGAACACTGCTACGCCCTGAGCGGCTAGCGCCTGCGCAGTAGCCGCCCCGATCCCGTAGGGGTTGTTACCGCCAGTGACCAAAGCGACCCTGCCCGTCAGCTCAGGATCGATCATTACCGCCAGCTCCTTCCGCTCAGCGCCGGTTGCGACGCCTTTTGGGCGGCTGGAACCCAGTCGCACTCATCCCTCGATGGGCAAATAGAGATCCAGGACTAGCTCCTCCTCAGGTGCTAGTGGATCTACAGGCTTCTCCAGCTCGTGTGTTCGGCGCCACTCATAGTCGCTGGAAACCACCCAGTCCCACAGCCGCTTCCAGATTTCAAGGACATTGCCCTTGGGGTCCCCGTAGAGTCTGCAGCGCGTGACGGCATAGAGCCCTCCGGGAAAGTCCTTGGCCTCGAGCTCGCCCGCCACCTCGGTATTCGGATCGACACGGATCCAGAACTCGTAACCGTACTCCTTGCGACCTTCTGCTGGAGGCGGGTTGTTGAAGCCGAACACCGGGTTGGCGCCAGGTTGCGTAAGCAGGCGCTTCGACTCTGCCCAAGCGCGCATCTTCTCCCAGGCATCTCGCTCGGGCGTCTCACTGACGACACGCACGCTAGCGACTCGCATGGGCGGAACGCTGACGATGTCGACTTGCAGATCACTCATGCAGCGTATCTCGTGTTACAAAAGGCCACCCGTTCGAAAGCCGACGCCTACCAGAACGAACAGCACCGCCAAGACCGTCACGGCGATCACGTGCCAGGCCAGCATCGGAAGCGTTCGCTCGCTCAACCTCGGAATGATCCGCAGGCGAGCGTGCAGCGCCAGAGCCACCGTCAGGAGCAGCAACAGGAGTTTCAGCGCCACGTGTGTACTCGCAATGGTCGTGAAGGAAAACCAGTCTGCCCACGTCGGCATCAGTCGGTGCGCAAGCCACAGGCCGGTGACGATTTGGATCGCCAGTGACGGGAGTCCGATTCGTTCGTAGCCCTCTTCGAAGTTGCGGATTACATCCGGATCGCGATGGCGCAGCGCTCGCGGAAGGACCGTCAGCGACAAAACGAGGTGACCGCCCGTCCAAACCGAGGCGCCCAGAATGTGCAGGACTAGCGCCAACTTGAGCATGTAGTCTTGCCTCTCCCGTGAAGGATAAGATCAGCCATTGGGGATCCCCCTGACGGCTACAATCAACAGCCATATCCCTGCTACGTAGCACAAAGCCACCCCGGCCGTGCCAACGTAGATCGCACCGGCGACCGCCCCCGCATGACCGAGCACAATCGTCAAGATCCCCGCGAGGGCAAGAACCCACCTGTTACGACGCTCATACAGTGGGACAACGAAGAATACCATGATGACCCCGATCACGATCGCCAGGAGGCCGGCGATGACCCCCACATGGCCCATCCTTCCACCTGGATACGCGTCGTAGAACAGTGCTCCTATTCGTGCACCGAGCACGGCATTAACCACACCACTAACGGACAGGAGAATCCCGCCGACAGTGGCGATCTTTTTCGGTGTCTCGACTTTCACGGCCGGCCGCTCTGGCTACACTTGATAAAGCTGTATGAGGTTGCCGCACGTGTCATTGAACACTGCGACGGTTGCTGTCCCAACATCCGTAGGTTCCGAGACAAACACGACACCCATTTTGCTCAGCCGCTCATACTCGCTCTGGATGTCCTCAACACAGAACGCCGTCAGTGGTATCCCTTGCTCGAAGAGCGCTCGCTGGTACGTCTCGGCAACGGGATTGCTGTTGGGCTCCAGCGACAACTCCACCTCGTCCGGTGCTTCCGGCGAGACGACGGTCAACCAGCGGGCTTCGCCTACCGGAATGTCCTCCTTCTTCACGAAACCCAAGACCTCCGTGTAGAACTTCAGGGCCCTGCCCTGATCGTCGACCATGACACTGCTCAGCTTGATCTTCATAGCGGTACCGTCGCCTTGGCCATGGGAGCTTCTCGAAAGCGCATCTCAGAGTGATGACAATCTAGGGCGCCGGAGCGCACGAGAAAGCCTCGACGCAATAGCCCCGAATCACCGATCTTGCACAGCCCGTCGGCGCCCTACAGAATGATGGCCGAGGCACGAGGCGATGACCAAGCGAAGATTACGACTGGTTCACTGGAACGTCGGAGAGGCGCGCGACCGGGCGGCGACGCTGCGAGCCGCCGGCTACGTCGTGAACAACGCACCGGTCACACCGGAGACGCTCAGGGCTCTGAGGCGGAACCCTCCCGACGCCGTGGTCATCGACCTGACCCGGATCCCGTCGCACGGCCGTGACGTGGCGCTGGCCATCCGCGGTTCAAGAACTACACGTCACATACCGATCGTATTCGTGGAAGGCGACGCGAAGAAGGTGGCAGGAGTCAAGAAACTGCTGCCGGATGCGGAGTACACTACGTGGCGACGAATACGTAGCTCGCTGAAGCGGGCCATCGCCAACCCGCCGACGGAGCCTGCTGTACCTGCCACGAACCTGGCTGGCTACTCCGGAACGCCGCTGGTCAAGAAGCTGGGGATAAAGGCGGGGTACAGAGTCTCGTTGGTCGGTTCGCCGGCGGATTTCGTGAAGACTCTCGGCGCTTTGCCCGACGGTGTCGTGCTGCGACGCCGGCTCGGCGCGGCCGACCTGATCATCTGGTTCACCAAATCGCGGGCGGAGTTGGAGCGTCGGATCGGGGTGCTGGCGACCAAGGTCGGCGATGGCGGGATATGGATCGCTTGGCCGAAACAGGCGTCGGGCGTCGCCACCGACCTCAGCCAGAACGACGTGCGACGCATCGGACTGGGCAACGGCCTGGTCGACTACAAGATCTGCGCGATCGACGCGACGTGGTCGGGCCTCAAGTTCGCACGCCGCAAGCAGAAGTAGGCGAGCTAGGGCCGGGTGGCGCGCCACCGCGCCGGTCCTATATTCTCGAGTCTTCCTACGCAGGACTAACGAGCCGAATACCGACCGCTGGCTGCGCGCCAGGGCAGCGGCCGGCGCCATAGTAGCGCGGCCATGGCCGTGCGAAACGCGAGGAGGTGCCGATGGTCCCCGTCCTGTCCTTATGGCTGCCGATCTTCCTGTCGGCGGTCATCGTGTTCCTAGCGAGCTGGCTCATCCACATGTTCCTCCCGTATCACCGTACCGACGTGAAGAAGGTACCGGCTGAGGACGACCTTATGGATGCGCTGCGCAAGTTCGAGATCCCACCGGGCGACTACATGATCCCCCGTGGGATCGGCCCGCAGGATATGAAGAACCCCGAGTTCATCGAGAAGATGAATAAGGGGCCGGTCGTCGTCTTCACGGTCATGCCGAACGGGCCGCCGGCGATGGGGAAGAACCTGGCGCAGTGGTTCGGCTACTGTGTAGTGGTGAGTATCTTCGCCGCCTACATCGCCGGGCGCGCCTTGGGGCCGGGTGCCGAATACCTGGCAGTTTTCCGTTTCGCCGGAGCCACCGCGTTCGTCGGCTATGCGTTGGCGCTGTGGCAGAACTCGATCTGGTGGAAACGCGCCTGGAGCACGACGGTCAAGTCAACCTTCGACGGGCTGATTTACGGGCTGCTGACGGCCGGTACGTTCGGATGGCTGTGGCCATCCTAGCGGTGCCCGCTCATTCAATGCTGGTGCCCCCACTGAGAGCGCTCTCTCGAGAGCGCTCTCTGCAAAATCAGCACTCTCCCGCATCTTCGACGAAGTGATACTCGCCGTCGAGGACGCCCGCAGCTTCTCCGGCTCTGGCGGCCTCGGGATCACCGACGAACGCCCTGGCCTTCTCCACGCTGTCAAGCTCGAACATGAAGAAGATGTTGTTGGGCTCCTCGAGAGCGCGCCAGATACCGACCAGTCGAAAGCCAGCATCTCTGTGGGCCTCCGCGTGAGATGCGAACACAGCCTTCCACCGCCCGAAGTCCGCAACTCGATTGCGACACAGCATATAGGTCATCAGCACCTCCCGGTCGGCGCAACGCTGGAAGTCATCCCGATCCCCGGTGAGCCGAACTGAGAAGGTCTTCAATTCGGCTGAGCTTGCCGTTGAACACCTCCAGGTGCTCTGGAACCTCGAGCTCTAGTTTGGCGGCCGCCGATATCGTTCGGGCTGGAGGCGCCTTCGGCCCTCGCTTTTCGATAACCATGTCGACCGGCCCTCCTCGCTCGTTCAGGACGTACACCAGCGAGAAGTCGTGACTTGGGAACTTTGCCTGCGGGTAGAACTCCTGCCCGAGGACGAAGACCAACCGATTGCCGGCGATCTCGAAAGCGTAGCACGCGCCCTCGTCCTCTAGCTCCTCGAACTCTGCAAAGGCACGCGCCTTGACCTCGAACACCTCGGCTTCGTTCCTTCGGCGTGCAGACTCGTATTCGCCTAACATGTCGCGAAGGATGCCGAGGTCCTTCTTGAGATCGTGCCCGACCCAAACGAGGATACCGGTGCCAACGACAATCCAGAAGGAGGTCACGATCAGCCACGATGACCCCGAGACGATGAGGGTCAGCGCCCAGAGAATCACGAGGACCGCCCCGCCTGGGATCAGAACCTTCGGCCCCCGACGCAGGCGCGATTCGAGATCGCGGATCTTGGCGCCTAGAAGTCGCTGCTCCGCTGGAGTAAGCGGGCGCCTGGACGATTCAAGCATCAGCTTTCCACGGCAAACGTGAGCGAAAGCCACCGTTCAGTCGCTTCGGTAGGCAACGACCCGACCCTAACGCGACCGTCTGCGCCGGCTCTGGTACAAACGCTTCAATAGCTGTATCTGGCCGACGTGGTAGAGATCGTGGCTCGCAACACCAAATAGCAGGTCCACGAACCGATAATTCCCACTGCCCGGCGCCGCCGCGTCCAATCTCCGTGGATCAAACGCCCGCACGGCGTCCACCAACTGTTCGTGCTCCGACCGCAGCAAGCTGCGGTCCGCCTTCCAATGCGAAGCATCCGCCGGCCTGGGCACGGCCGGCCAATTGGCCGGTGATCGTGGAAACGTTCCCTGTGGCAAGGCCTCTAGGTTGCGGCGTACCGCGTACTTCCAATACGCCAGGTGTAGCGTTAACTCCCAGATCGAGTGCCGCTCGCGAGTCGGCTTCCACGCGGCTTGCTCGGGCGTGACACCGCGAAGGGTTCCAGCCACTGTGGCCCCCCCGTACCACAGACGCTTGCCGGCGGGCGGGTCGAGAAGATTGAGAATCTCACGGAGTCGGGGATCACTCACAGTTCGGTCCTCCTTCACAACTCGTCCTCAACCGGCGGCGCATCCGGTGGGTATCCACGCGCGACCAAGAGCGTCATCAGGGGCAAGAACGGCACGAGGTCCGGCCCCGCCCCGGGCGTTACAGCCATCCAAGGATGCCCTCGAAAGCCGAACAGACCGCCACCCCACAGCGTGTGGCTCACTGTGTCCACGACTGCCCATTCGTCATGTCTGATGCCCGTAGGGCGGCGCAAGTATTACGATGACTGCAACCGACTGCTTGCCGATGGCTCGGCGCCACACGGCTAATTGCCCCACGTGGAAGGCAGTGTGTGCTACGACCACCTGCAAGAGTACATGACCCATCGTCGGAAACATCTCGTCCGGCAGCGACCGCTCCAGAACAGATTCATTCGCGTGGTTTCAAACGTGTGGATCAGTTTGGTCATCATCGTACGCTCTCCTTGCTTGCCGCCGTCGCCGTCCACCTAGTAGCGCTCGGCCAGTGCTCGGAGATCGCGGTTCTCGAGTATCGCGTCCGTGAGACCATCGATCGTGGCCTGGATCATCGCCTGGCCAAATTCACTGGCGCGGATCGACAAGCCCTTGAAGGGCCGGTAAAGGAACTCCAGGGGCCGCAGTAACCTCTCCGCCATATAGCGGGACTTCATGGATCCATGGCCGACAATCAATCCCGGCCGGTAGTGGACCGCCCCGCCGAGGCTCATCCCCGAGAGATCACGCTCGGTTTCGCCCTTGATCCGCGCCCACATGAAGCGGCCGTTCGCGTTGGTACCTGCGCCGCTGAGGAAATGGATCACCGCCCGCGGGCTACGGTCCTTCAGCCTTCCTGCGGTCTCCATCGCGTAGTCGTACGTGATCTCACGATATCGCTTCTCGTCACGAACATCGCTCTGCGAGATGCCCAGACAATAGTAGACCGCGTCCAGCTCCTCGTAATGACTGACGATGGCCGATTGATCGGCGAAATCGGTGTGGACGACCTGGGTGAGCTTCGGGTGCTCGACGTCCAGCGACCTGCGGCCGACTGCAGTCACCGCCGAGATCCGGGGGTCCTTCAGACACTGCTCCAGAACGGCGCCGCCGGCGAGACCGCTCGCACCGGTGACCAGAACTCTGTAAGTGGGATCCTCACTCAGCATGATCCTCCCACTCAGCGTTAGGTTTGCCCATCCAGATCCAGGCAATGAAGTCGGTCAAGGGAGGCTCACCTCCGAGCTCGCGAAGTCGCGTGTTGACCTGGCCCCGGTGATACGTCGTATGCAGTGCTATCTGAAGGATAGTCTCGGCAAGCGTCGCCGACTCAGCGCTGCCAAAGCGCCCCACCATTTGTTCGGCCCAGGGAAACTGGACCCGCCGCTCGAGCGTCCCCGCTTCGAGACTGTCGAGATACGCAAGCGCTTGGCTGTAATACTCACGACCCCATGCATGCATGGCGCGTAGATCTTCGAAGCTCGACACGTCCGGCAGATTTATCGGTTCGTCGCGCCAGATGTGAAGATACGCCCACTGCACCAAGTGCACGTGGTGGAGACACTCCCGCATGCGCGTATCGTTATGCGCCTTCGGCAGCGCCAACACCGATCCCCAGACCTGCGCGTCCGCCCACTCCATATGCCGAACAAGACCTCGAAGCTCTGGGGGAAGCACCTCAATCTCCGCGCTCATACTTCATTGCCATCTGATGGCCAGCTCAGTCATACATCCAGACGAATCCCACAAACCCGTCCCGCGTCACCTCGCACCTATATATCTCCAGGCGAATTCCATCGCCTAGTCCATCGCGCCAGATCTGTTCCGCATCCCGCTCCTGCTGCTCACGGATGGCTGAGGGCGACGATGCCGGCAGCCGCCGCTTGTAGTCGCCGCACAACGCCTCGGGCGGGCCATCCACTGCCGGCCCGTGGAACATCAATATGATCCGCTCGACGCCGTGCGCTGTAATCAGAAATTGACATTCGCTGCGGAATCGATCCGAGCGGACGCTCTCGGCAGCGCTCGTCGCCAGTGCCCCAGCACCTCCAGGCACGTAGAGCCGATCGTAGTGGTCGATGGTCAAATGGGACTGGAGGAACTCGTCGACTTCCTCCTGAAGTCGCCCGTCCGAACATGCGATCACAAGCGTCTTGAGCCGCTCCCCGTTCCACGGACGGCTTGTCTGGAAGATTTGCATGAGGTTGTACCCCGACTCGGTCTACGTTGCCTGTCGCCAGCCGCCAGGTGCCAACGAGACAGGAATCTAAGGCATTACAGCAGGCGATGCTCGCGTCAGTTGAGGCGCTGGTCAGGCTTCGACCGCCGGGCGAGCCGGCCAGGCTCGCCGGCCCGTCCCCCCGCAGCTACCCCCCAGGCGCTCCAATCGGTTCAGGTGCCGGCGGGCGGCGGCGGCGGAAACAAACCCAACTGGGTAAGCATCGCCACGTTGTCCCACTCCACCCAAAGCTCGGCGACGCGGCCGGCCTCGATGCGGAAGAAGGCGAGAAACGTGCTTTCAAACGATCTCCCGGTGGCCGGGTAGTCACCCATCGGACCAGTCTGCGTGCCGGAGTACTTGGCCAACAGCGCCACATTATCACCCTCAGCTATGAGCTTCTCGATCGTGACTCGTTGGTCGGGGAAGGTGACCAAGAAAGATTCCTGGAGCTGAATGAACTCCTCTCGTGAGTTCGCCTGGGGTCCGGCAGTGGCCTCACTATGGCGAGTAAAGTCCTCAGTTGCGAGCTCATCGAGCGCGTCCCAGTCAGCTGCATTGAGAGCGTCGGTGAATCGCCGCACCAGGTCCTTGTTGGCCTCCAGCTCAGCAGTCGGCAAGGGCGCACATCCCACCGCTGCAGCAGCAAGGAAGCTCGAGAGTACAAATGTGCTCGGTCGCATGATGCCCTCCAGCAGACGATAGGTGGATTGGATCGATATCGGGCGTTGTTTTGTCTAATACGCACTTCAAGAGTGATTAAGCCGCCGCCTATCGCATTCTCCAGTGCACACTAGATCACAAAAGGGACGAACATCCATGTGCCCGCCTTATAAGCAACATATTCCTCACCGAATCTCTTGATGTTGTCCTGTTCTTCCACCTTCGCCGTAATGAACACTGCGATAAACAATGTCAACAGTAGACCAAATCCCAGAGCCGACACACCCTTGAGAATTGTCCCAACTCCACACAAGAGAAACGTGCAATAAAGCGGATGACGGATAAATCGATACGCTCCTACCGTCACCAAGCGGGTGGTATTCTCGATGTCACCCGCTGGCGCACCAGCTGCCCGAATGAGCCTGAACCCGTGAATTGCCAAGGCAAGCGAGCTAGCCAAGAGTATCCAGGAGAGGACCTGGCGGAAGGAGAAAGGATTCTCGAACCATCGGCGAGCATTCAGCAAGACAAGAGCGCTAAGGCTCTCGAGGGCGAGAAGACGGGGAAATCGATGCCGGTGTGGCCTTGTCAGCGTGAAGGCCACTAACAGAATTGAAATCAGAATGAAGATGCCAACTTCAATCACTTGGCATTCCTCAGACGTAATTACTGCAAGCCTTGCTCACGGAGCAAGACCTTGGGCGGCTTAACAGATCACAATCTAGACCGCTAAGCAGCTCGCACCACCCATCAAGGGACCCGCAGCAGCACCGAGTGCCCCACAAAGCGAGCCCTCGTCGCGCGCAGCTGTACTTGCGGGCCTGGATTCAAAATCCCGAAAGCGCCTTTCCCCTTAGCACCGCCCGCGGACTTAGTCTTTCCTAAAAACGAGGAGGAAGAAGAGACTGGCGGCCCTGTGGGCCCTCTCCATCTCGACAAACGTCCAGCCCTGTTTTGCATGCTCGTTGAGCGTTTCTTCGAGCTCCTGAGCAAGGGCCTTCTTTTCCTTAAGCTGGACCACCTTGTACTGGGCCATATTGCCTCCGATGGGGGTCGATAGTGGAGCCCCGGACAGATGCCGAGGAGGGGCGGCTCCCGGAAGTCGAGTCGCCTGGTAAGCCTGCCGGCGCCACCTTACGGATCAGCTTCTCAGCTGCGCCGTAGCGTGCTGATTGTCGTCCCCGGCATCAGTGGGGTCTGAATTCCTCGCCGACTCCATCAAGGAAGAACTCCACCCGCCCGCACCGTGGACAGACATACACGTCGAAATGCTCCCGATTCTCGAAGAGCTCAGCCAGGTCCCCAAACACGCCCCACTGCATGCCCTCGTGGAACTTCTTGGTCCCCTGGTATCTGAGCCCCATCTCACACCGAGGACACTTCACAGGGTCGGACATACTCTCGTCAGCCATGTTTAGTCTCAGCGCGTCTGCCCTACGAATCACCTGTCGACAATCACAAAACCGCTGGTTCCTACTAGCCGCTCAGGCCTGCTGGCGCTTGAAGATCGAAACCACCAGCCCCACGCCGGCAGCGATCAGCAGAATCGGAAGCAGTGGCACTGTCGTGCCCAACAGGTCCCAGATCGCGCCCAATACAAAGAGGGACCCTACAATGAGCCAGAAGCCTTCCAGGGCTAGACCGACGCCCTTCCGGACTACCTGAATACCCAGCGTAATTACTCCGATTCCCAGCAAAGCTACCCAAGCGCTTATGCTCGCCAGGAAGACAATCCCAATCCACATGATGAATAGTCCCCAACCCACCACACTCAGCTTGCCTTCCAGATCACCCTTCCCGGCTGGCGCCCGAATTTCGTCCCCGTTCTGAGCCATTGGATCGCCTCCTTTTCTCGGCCATCTTTCCCTGCTCCACGCGCATTACCCTTAGCCGGAGCGCGGTACCTGAAGTTGGGCAGGCGACTTCTTTGCCCAACCTCCAAAATAGCGGGTTCTCCTTCCGGCGCGGTAGCTCCGGAAGTTTGAACTGTCCATCAGGCGGACGTTTGCAGCATTTCCGCGCAATGTGACCTCGACAATCTCTCCCTCTTCATGCTTCGCTTGCACGCTCGGTCTGGGTGCCGACACGGTCATGGCGCGAAGAGCTCGGCGAGCACGTTGAGAACGGAGTCCTGAGCGTCCTCGGGTAAAGTTCCCAGTTTGCGAACGAGTCGCCCGGAGTCGACGGTGCGGATCTGATCCAGCACAACCTGGCCGTCCTCGCCCCTAAAACGACAACGCACACGCGTCGGATAGGAGCGTCCACGTGTCGTCATTGGCGCCACAATCACCGTGCGGATGTGGCGGTTCATCTCGTCCGGCGAGATGACGACGCACGGCCGCGTCTTCTTGATCTCGCGCCCAACCGTCGGATCCAGATTGACCAAGAACACGTCAAAGCGGCGAGCTACCACTCCCACTCATCCTCGTCCCACGATGTCGAGGGGGCTTCCGAGTCCAGCAGCCGATCATCTCCTGAGGCACCCATCGCCGCAAAGTCGGCTTCCCAACCCTGACGGGGCCGGTCGGCCGACCGGACGATCAATCTCCCATCCTCCACTTCCAACTCGAGCTCGCCGGTCAGTCCCGCTTCTTCCAGAATCGGCTTGGGGATGCGAATCCCACGCGAGTTACCGATACGCACCAAACGGGTCCTCATAGTAATTACAATGTAATTACATACGCCCGCCCGACGCAATAGACCGGACCCCGCACGCCCCGCGTCGGTTGGCCCTTCGGCATCGGCCTTCTGGGATGGATTTGGCGGAGTGAGGTCAAACGATCATCAGCCGGCGCCAAAGAAGGCGGTGGCCCCGAGGCCGCCGGGGCTGAAAGGTTCTCGACGGCCGTGCACGGCCCCTACTGCGCGCGCAGCGTGAAGCGGACGGTATCGGTCTTGGCGTCGGCGAGCCTGACGTGCAGGTAATCGGCGAGCACGGCGATCATGATGTGCGAACCGGGCTCGAGATTTTCAAGGGTGTGCTCGGTCTGCGCCTGTCCCAGGTGCACGATGCCGGGCTCGTTCGGGATGACTTCGCCCGCCGCCGTCGCCTCCCGATCGATGAAGAGATGAAGGTGTCCGCTGTTCGGCTCATCGACGCCAGCCGGGCGGAGCGTTATGCGTTCGGCGGCGAGTTCGATCTTCAGGCTCGGCCCGGTGACTTCGTCGCCATCTCGTGGCGCGATGATGACAGCCGCCGGTGCGTCCTCAGGCATCGCCGCCGGTTCCCCCTCTGGCTCGACCTCCCGGCACGCCGTGCTCACGGCGGCAGCGAGTAGCGCCGCGCCGAGAGCCGGCCGCCAAAACAGTCCACGAGCTGTGCCTTTCATTCTATCTCCCGGCTCTGGTGTTGGACGTGCAGCGGGCCCGGCGCAGCACTCTAAGTGCTCATAACGGGCCCGGCAACGGAACTGCAACTAACAGTAACTACTTCTGCTTTGCCTCGACGATGATCTCTACGCCCACGTCGGCGCCGACGACGGCGGTCATCGCCCAGTTGCCCGTGCCGACGCCGTAGTCGCGCCGGTCGAGTTTAGTCTCGGCCTGGAAACTAGCGACCTGTGTGACGCCGCCCAGCATCTCCCGCATCTGCTCCGGGATGTCCTGCACGCCCAGCAGCGTGATGGGCAGCTCGACCTCCTGCGTCACGTCTTTGATCGTCAGCTCGCCGCGGGCCAGCAGCCTGTCAGCCGCGGTCTGGGTCACCGAGCTGCTCTTGAACGTGATGTACGGGTAGCTCTCGGCCTCGAACCAGTCGCCGGAGCGCAGGTGGTTATCGCGTTTCTCGTTGCTGGTGTTGATGCTGGGCACGGCGATCCGTACCTCGACGCTGCTCCGCTCCGGGCTCTCCGGATCGAAGGCGAGGTCGATCTCGAAGTCCTCGAAACGCCCGCTCACCGGGGTGAAGAAGTGCCTTACCGAGAAGTTGATCTCGGTGTGAGGGGCGTCGACGTTCCAGGGCGTAGCCTCCAGCGCGGCCGACCCGCGGTCGCCGCCGGCGGCCACCGTCACCGCACCCAGGGCCATAAGTCCTGTAAAGATAAGAGCTTTATACATTACTGCCTCCATAGTTCCATATATCAGATTGTGATTCACTTCAGTTCTGAGGCGAAGAACGTACGGAGGCGGCGGGCGGTTCCCAGGTGGATCAGTCGCCGGCGGGCGCCGGCGCCGCAGCAGGTGCCGGGGCCCGAGCGGCGCCGCGCCGCTCGAACAGGTAGAAGAGAACGGGGATACTGGTGAGCACGAAGATGGTGCTGGCGATGAGTCCGCCGATCGTGGCCAGGGCCAGCGCGTTCCAGATCGTCGCGTCGATGGTCTCGCTGAACAGAATGAGCGGCAGGAGGCCGACGACCGTAGTCAACGTAGTCATCAGGATCGGGCGCACCCGCTCCAGCGTCCCCTGGATGATCGCTTCCTTGAGCTCGCTCCCGGCTCGGCGGATCTCGTTGATGTGATAGACCACCAGAATCGCGTTGTTCACCACGATGCCCGCCATCATTATCACACCAATGTAGGCCGAGCGGGTGAACGATGCGTTGGTGTAGAAGAAGATCAGGAATACGCCGATCAATGCCAGCGGCACAGTGAGCAACACGACGAACGGCGCACGCAGCGACTCGAACAACGCCGCCGTCACCAGGTAGATGAGGATCACCGCGAAGGCAAGCACCGTGTAGATCTGCCGCTGCTCTTCATCGGTCCAGAAGATGTCGCGCTCCTTCTCGATCGAGTAGCCGGCGGGCAGCTGCGTCGCATCGACGGCGACGTCGCGGATCTGGTCGCCCAGTTTGCGCGGTCCGCGGAATTCCCAACCCACCAATCGCTGATATTGCTGGTCCTCGCGGACGATCCGGTTCAGCACCTCGCGGCGCCCGACCTGCGCCACGTCCGACAGTCGGACGCGTTCGCCGGTCGCGGTCGGCACCAGCAGGCCCTGCAGGTCGGCGAAGTCGAACTCCTGGTAGCCTTCGAGCTTCACCGAGTAGGTGACCTCTTCGCCGCCCACCTTGATGCGGTTGAGGCTGACCTGTCCCTGGACGTTGCTCGCCACGTAGCGCAGCAACTCCTCGACCGAGAGCCCGTAGCCGGCCAGACGCGGCCTGTTCACACTCAGGAAGAACTCGAACGCCTTGTCGGACCACCACCAGCTACTGACGTTGGTGTCGACCTCGCGCACCCGGTTGAAGCGGCTCAGCCGCCGCGCCAGGTCCTCGGCGATCTCGCGGACGATCTCGTAATTATAGCCGAGCAGCTTGATCGTGTATGTAGGCGGCGAGCC
>CP070812.1:2053108-2063645 GCA_020344015.1 Gemmatimonadota bacterium | reverse complement strand
CGACTCAGCGGTCCGCCGTAGCCGACCCCGGCGAGTACGGCTCGATCTACCTGCGGATGGGGCACTGGATCTACGACTACGTCGACGTGCTGGTAGCTCGCGGCGTGCTTGGCGACCTGTCGCCGCTAGTCCAGCCGTATCGCCGGGTCGATGTGGCGGCCGCCGTCCTCGAAGCGGAGTCGAGCGCGAGGCTGTCGCAGCAGGAGCGGGGTTGGATGGAAGCGATCAAGAGCGAGCTTGATCGAGAGGTCGAGCTGCTGGAGCGAACGCGACCGCAGGACATCGACTTCGGAGCCGAGGTCGGTGTCGGGCTCAAAGCGCTAAGCCACACGCACCGCGACTTCCTGCGGCCGGAGGGCGACGAGAAACTCTTTGCGACTCTCGATCTTGAGCTGCGGGGCGAGGCGCCGGCGGTCGCGGGCGTCCTCTACATGCGGTGGGACAACCACTACCTGAACGATCCGCAGTTCCCGAACGGTCGGGTGGTCGAGAGGAGGCAGTGCGACCCCCTGGTCGACGAGTGCGCCTACCGGGTAGAGGAGGCATACGTCGAAGTGCAGGTGCCGTACGTTCGTCTGTCGTTCGGTCGGCTGTACCGCAACTGGGGACTTCCGGGCCGGGACGGTATGCTGCTCTCGCCGTACTCGTACAGCTACGATCACATCGGTTACCGCTTCGGCACAGAGCGCATCGCGCTGACGGGGCTGTACGCACCCTTCAACGACTTCCCCGGCGATACCGCTCGCTATTTCTCATCGCATCGCTTCGACTGGCGGAACCGCGACAACCTGCAGATCTCGGTGGGCGAGTCGGTCATTTGGGGTGGCCCGAACCGGAGGATCGATTTCAACCTCGTGAACCCGGTGGGTGTCTGGGAGATCAGCGGGAGCAGCGAGGGGCGCGAGCGGAACGCCCTGGGCATGGCCGAGTTCTGGTGGCGGCCTTGGACGAAGTTGCTGACCTACGGTGCGTTCATGGTGGACAACACCTCGGTGGGCGACGAGGAGCAGGGGAACCAGGAGGGGATCAACCAGTGGGCCGCGGCCTTCGGCCTGCAGCTTCCCTCGCTGAGGCCGAATCTGGCGCTGCGCGGTGACCTCACGATGGTAAACAGCCTGGCGTACCGGAGCCGGGTCGACTTTTGGGAGTACTACGCCCTGAACGGGATCGGGCTAGCGCACGACAAGGTTGATATGATCCTCGTGTCGTTGCAGGGAGACTGGTACCCTCGGGCGGGGCTGGTGGTGAGCCCGAAGCTCGACCTCGTGTGGAAAGGGGAACCCGACCTGCGAGATGAGTTCCCCGACGACGCCTTCACCAGGCCCGACAACCTGCTACTCGGCGTGATCGAGAAGACGATTCGGCCCGCTGTGGCCGGTCGCTGGTTCACGCCGCGCGGAACACTGCCCTGGGACAGCGTGGTCTTCGAACTGACCTGGGACCTCGGCCTCAACATCGTGAAGAACGACGACCACGTGGCCACCGATTGGGAAGTGGAGGCCGTGGGGCGCCTCCAGGCCGACGTTCGCCTGCGATTCTAGCAGCGCTTACCAGTACAAGATGAAGCGACCGTGCGCGCCGTCGAACCTCGACGAGCCGCCGCCCCCACTTAGGTCGAAGGCTCCACCGAGAATGAGCAGCGCTCGAGCGGCGAAAGTCCAGCCCAAGTCGAGGCGCAGGCGCGAGTTGTCCGCGTCGAACGCGCCGGGCAGCCGGTCGGTGCCGACGATGTCGCGTGCCACGAAGTCAATTCCGAGGTCAGACCGAAAACCGCTTCGGGCGCGGTAGGTCAGGTTGAGGCGTCCGGCCCAACTGCGGTCTTCGTAGCGTATATCTGATGTCCCGGCCGCCGGCGGATGAAGCCGGTCCTCGGACCGCCAGACCCTCGTAAGCCATCCTTCGGCCGTAAAGCGGTCCCCCAGCGGGTGGATGCCGTAGACTCCCAGCTGCCATGTCTTCTCGGTCAGGTCCAAGGCGTCTTCTGTTTGGCCCATCGGCAGCGGTGAGCGGTCGAGCCGCGCCCGTACCCAGGTAGCGAAGCCGCCGAACGCGACCCGCGCCGACGGCGCCCATTCCAACAGGCCGCCGGCGTAGGCATAGCGCTCGTCCTGAGCGAAGCCATCGCCGGGGTTCGACTGCGACTCGGCCACGACCGACGTCGGCGTTAGTGCCAGTCCGTGGGCCTCGATGCGAAATCGACGGCCCAGGTCGAGGTCCAGGCTCAGACGGGCGGTGAAGGGGAGAGAGGTGTAGTCCAGTGCGGTGTCGGCGACGGAAGGGTCGACCTCGAGGCTCTGGTAGATGAAGTTGGAAAATACGTCGAGCGCCGCGACGGCGACGGTGACCTCGCCGCGTGGAGGTCTCCAGGTGAATCCGAGCTCCAGATCGGTCTCGGGCTTCTCGGCTTTGAGCGTGCCCGTCAGGAACGTCCGCCCTCTTTCCTCGAACATCTCCTTGCGAAACTCGAGCCGGATCAGATTACGGTTCGCCTGCAGCGTCTCGTCGTGGTTGAAGCGAACGTGCGTGGCCCAGGATCGGCCGAGCGGCACCATCGCCTTGAAGTCCCCGTTCTGCACAAGGCGCAGGTGGCTGATGCTGCCGGCCCGGAAGCGCACGCCGTTATCACGCCTGTACCATTCGTAAGTCTCGCCGAGCGAGAAGCTGGAGGAGATGAGATCGAGTGGGTACTCCGGGTCCATCTCGGGGTTGAACCGTTGCAGGATTCCCTGGTCGCTGAGGCGCCCGAAGAAGCTACCGCCACGGTCGAAGATCGCCAGGCGGGCTCGCTCCTCCCAACCCCTGAGAGTGGCGTGCGCCGTGTTGAAGACGTCATCCTGCCCGAAAGCGACTTCCGGGGTGTAAGCCGACGATAGGGTGATCGCCAGGGTTAGGACCAGACCTACGCGTGCCATTTGCGCACCGTCCACGCCTCGGGCTAACATTGCGCGGCCCGCCTCGGGCGGCTCGATCAGGGACCCTAAGTGCAGAAGAGCACGAGTTGAACTGGATCGCAAGACACAGGCGCCTCGTCCTCGGCGCCTACATTCTCGTACTGCTCGGCGTCACGCTCGCGCCGCTACCCAGCACCAAGGAAGTCGTCGAGATCTTTCCTTATCTCGACCGAGTTGTTGATGTCCTGGACAAGATCGTCCACGCCGCTCTCTTCGGCGGTCTGGCCTTTCTCTTCCTCTGGAATCTCGGATGGAGCGACCGGCGTGGAGTGGTGCTGCGGGCCGTCGTGCTGGCGCTGACGGGAGCGGCTTTGGTCGAGCTGCTTCAAAGCCCGCTCCCCTATCGCCACGGCGATTTCCTTGACTTCGCAACCGGAGGTGTCGGCGCCGTGGCCGTTGCAATCGTCGTTGTCGTGCTGTTGCGCAAACGGTCTCGGCAGGCCGGGCCGCACGACGCCTAGTCAATCGTCGCGGCGTCGTCAGCTTTGCTAACCCGTTCCTTTACGAGCGCGGCTTCTCCTTTGACTCGGCCGTCTTGCTACCCCGCCGACCTCGCTTCATGTCCGAGGGCTTGGCGCTCTCGGTAACCTGACCCATGAGCTCGGAAATCTCCTTCTCGATCTCGTGGATCCGCAGCTGCCCGACCGCCAGGTTGACGCCGCCGCTGCTCACGCCCTGACAGACCGTGTGGAACTCGCGGATCTTCTTCAACAGGACGTTCACCCAGTGGCGGAAGAGGTGGTCTTGGCGACGCTCGTCAAGGCCTGATGGTGGTCCTTCGGCGCCGGTCTCTCCTCCGGCCGAGAGCGCACTGCGTGCCAGAAGGAGCGCGATAACGAGTCCGATAACCACGCGTACCAGGGTGTCATCGACCAGGGCGAGTACGACCCCTAGAGCCACGACTTCCAGCACGATCAACGGGCCGCGCAGATTATCATCCATTGACTCTCTCCCTTCATAGGGGCGGGACGCAGAGCCTCGACCTCTCTCATTGTAGCTAAGGTTCCGGGCGTTTCAATATAGCCTGCCGCCAGGTGGCGGGCCACCGGCGGAGGATGCGCGGCAGACTGGTTCCCTGAGCCAAGGTGACACGGGGGAAGGGAGCTATTCGGTCAGCCTGACCGATTCGATGGCGGGGCCGAGCCCGCGATTCCTTGGAACGACAAGGGCTTACGCGGCTGGAGCGTGGCACCGAACCTGCAATGGTGGGTCGCGTGGGAACACCTCAGTCCCTGTGTCCTGAGCCTCCCGCGGGCGTGGGTGGAGCTGAACAGTGAATTTGGGGATCGAACTTGAGCGCGAGGTCTCGCCCGCCATATACCTCTGGGACCGCAAGTCGGAGTTTCCTGCCTTCGCAGAAGGCCACGCAGTAGAAGCCGCGATCGAGACGGGTGTGGCACTCGAACAGCTGGAGTTCGGCCAGGCCCGCCGAAGCTGGCGCAGCGTCGTGCGCGCAGCCCAGGAGGCCGGCCGAGCGGCGCGCCGCGAGGGGCTAAAACCTCGACGGCTGATCGCGGACATCGATCGGATTCGTCAAGCGATGGAAGACGTCCTGTTCGACGGGCGGCTCCCTCCCGACTTGGCGGCCGCCGGCGCTCGTTGCATGGCCAAGATGTGCGCCAGGGTTCTCGATCATGCCCTTCGCACTTACTGGCAGCAGGAGATGAACGCTAGTCCCGCCTGACGTGCAGTCTCCCGTCCACATCACATCGAAGTACTTGCACCCTGCCACTGGGCTGGCATCTTTTCAATACGGGACGCGCATCATCGGATGACCTGGAGGTCTCGATGCAGGGAAATGCTCTCAGGGCTGTAGGGGTGGCCGGAATCCTCGTCCTCGTGTTCGGTCTGCTGGCCGGCTGCGGGAAGCAGGTTCGACGAATCGATCCTGATACAACCACCGATTTGAGCGGGTTCTGGAACGATACGGATTCGCGGCTCGTCGCTGATGACATGATCAACGACGCGCTGACTCATCCGTGGATCCAGCAGCACGTGATCGATTACGACGCGAAGCCCGTCGTCATCGTGGGAACGGTCCGCAACAGGAGCATGGAGCACATAGCCACTGGCACGTTCATCCGCGACCTGGAGCGGGCGTTCGTGAACTCGGGCCAGGTGCGAGTCGTAGCCAATCCGTGGGAACGCGAAGAGCTCCGTGGCGAGCGCGAGGAGCAACAGGATTGGGCGCGTGAGGAAACGCGCGCGCGGCTCCGTGCCGAGACGGGCGCCGACTACATGCTGAACGGGGACATCGACGTGATCATCGACAGGGAGGGCGGCCGCGAGGTGAAGTTCTACCAGGTAGACCTCTTCCTCACGCACATCGAGACCAACGAGCGTGCCTGGGTCGGCCAGACGAAGATCAAGAAAGAGATCTCGCGCAGCGGTCTCGGCTTCTAGCCATGCGCTGCGCGTCGGCCCTTGTACTCGGGGGCCTGTTTGTGCTGGCGGGGTGTGCGGGCCACGCCGGCACCATGTACGATGTGCGATCGGCCCTCCTGCATAAAGACCTGGAGGAGGCGCGGGCGATCCTCGCCGAAGCGGGGCGGGGAACCGACGATCTGCTGTTTGCTCTTGAAGACGGCTTGCTCCTCCACGTGGCCGGCGACCCCGAGCTCAGCAACTCACGCTTCGAGTTCGCCGAACGGCGAGTCGATGACCTGTATACGAAGAGCATCGCGCGGGCCGTCCTTTCCCTCGTAACTTCAGACCTGATCCTCAAGTTCGAGCCGCGCGGTATCGAGAACTTTCTCGTTAACTACTACCGGGCGCTCAACTACCTGCAGCTTGGCGAGCCGCAGGAAGCTGCGGTCGAGTGGCGAAGGCTGGCATCAAAGCTGCAGTTCAGCCGAGTGCACGGTGAAGCGCCTTACCTCGACCCACCGTTCTTCAACTACCTGGCCGGGCTGGGGCTCGAGTTCGACGATCCCAACCACGCTTACATCTCGCTTCGCCTTGCAGAAGCTGGCTACCGTGAACAGGGAGGTGGGCCGCCCGACGATCTTATCGACGACCTGATGCGGCTGGCGGCGAACCTCGGATTCGGCGACCACCTGGAGCTCTACCGCAACCGCTACGGTGATAGGCTGCGCGGCTCCGACGGGGTAGACCGCTCCGCGTGGGGCGAAGTGGTCGTGCTGGTCGAGGACGGGCTGGTGGCGCCGCTCGCGGAGGTAAATGCGTACGTACCGATCATCGAAGACCGGGCGGCGGTCGCGCTCGCTGATAACAGGAGTCTACAGCTCGGGCTGGCCGAGCTGCTGGCACGCGAGTACCGGGGAGGCGACTACGACGGCGTCACTGAGCGTTACGCTGCTAGGGATGAGGTGGCTTACGTTCTGCCACTTTCTTTCCCCGTCTACGGTCGAGGTGAAGTGGCCTGTCAGCGGCTGGCGGCGATACTTGCGGCAGACACGGCGGCGGCCGAACCGCTGCTTGGGGTGAGCGATCTACAACAGGCGGCATTCGAGGATCGGCTACTGGGCATCTACGCGAAGACGATCGCGAGAGCGATAGTCAAGTACGCGGCGGCGGCGAAGTTGAGGGAAGAGGCGGAAGAGGAAGGGGGGGAAGCGGCCGGCGAGGTGGTGGGGTTCCTGGCGAACGTCGTGAACGTCGCGACCGAGCGTGCCGATACCCGGGCCTGGCTCGGACTGCCACACAGGATTTGGATCTCGCGGCTCAAGGTGCCGGCTGGCCAGAACGAGTTGCGTATACTGATCGACGGTCGTGAGGAGATTTCACTCGGCCCTCTGGACGTGGACGCCGGAGAGCGCATCTTTCTGAGCTATCGCGTCTTCTAAAACAGCCGAGAATACTGTGGTTGCTCGATTCTCACGTCTCGTCGTCAAAACGGCCGTGTGGGCCCTCGATCACTTCTACGAAGTCGGCCAGCTGGGCCGCAGCATCCCGGTGGGCCCCATCCTGATCATAGCCAACCACCCGAATAGCGTGATGGACGGGCTGGTCGTGCTGAAGATCGCCGGCAGGTCGGTCCGGCCACTTGCCCGGGCTCCGTTGTTCGAGCAGCCGCTGTTTGGGCACGTGCTACGGGGCATGAAGGCCCTACCCGTGTACCGGCCGCAGGATTTCCCCGGTGAGACGTGGAAGAACGACGAGACCTTCGAGGCTGCGGTACGAGCGCTGAAGCTCCACGAGGCGGTGCTGATCTTCCCCGAGGGGCTGAGCCACTCGGAGGCGCGGATCGCCCGGATGAAGACGGGAGCGGCCCGTCTCGCCTTCGAGGCCGAGGAAGCGGCGGCCTGGAAGCTAGGCCTGCGAATCGTCCCGGTCGGCCTCACCTACCACCGCAAGCACGCCGTCCGTGGCCGCGTGGCAGCGGCCGTCGGTCGACCTGTCGAGGTCGCCGGGTGGCGTGAGATGCGGCAGCGTGATGAGTGGGGTGCTGTGGAATCGCTGACCGCTGCTATGCGCGAGGCGCTTGAGCAGGTCACCTTGAATCTCCCGACCCGGGAGGATCGAATACTGATCGAGAGCGCTGAAGCTCTCTACGCCGCCGAGAAAGGGTTGGAGAAACCGCGGACACGCCAACCGCTAGCGCCGCGGCTACCGCGCCTGCAGCAGTTCGCTCAGGCGCTCGCCTGGCTGCACGTGGTCGACCCGGAACGCTACCAGCACCTCACGAGCTCGGTGCGTACTTATCGCCAGCGGCTTGCCTCGCTGGGCGTCGGGGAAGGCGAGCTGCCGGAGCGCTTCACCGCCTGGAGCGTGATCCGCTACACCCTGACCCACTTCTTCGTGCTACTTGTAGGCCTGCCCGTGGCCGCGCTCGGCACCGTCGCCTGGTATCTGCCATTCAAGTCGCCCCGCGTGACCCTCGGCCTCTACCGGCCCGCCTATGAGGCCGTGGCATCGATGAAGCTGGCCACCGCGCTCGTCGCCTTTCCCGCCATGTACGCCGTTTGGCTGGCCGCGGCTTGGTTGGCCGGCGGCCTCACCGGAGCCCTCGCTACTGCCCTCGTCCTGCCCGTGGTCGGGATCGTCGCCCTCCGTTGGCGCGACCGATGGGGGAGGGTGCGCGAGGACGCACGAATCTTCTGGAGGGCCGTTCGCAGGAAAGAGTTGCGCGATCAACTCGTTGAACGTCGCCGGGCGCTGGTTGAGGAGTTCGACTCTGTGGCCAGGCGCTGGCAAGCGGAACAGCGCCACCGGCAGCCCGAGCCCGTCTGACACTCCTGGGCCGAATCTCCCAAACGCTCTGAGACCAACGACTTCGGGGCCGGGGTGCGTCGGTCAGAATTACCGGGAATCGAGTCACCCCCGGCCGTTCTGTCCGACCGAGTCCGGTGTAGCTCAGGCCACAGAACGATGTAAGATATTTTGGTATCTATAGTTAGGCTGCCAGGGATCCGGCCCGGCGCTTGGCAGAGTTCATGCCTTGCTGCGGGGCGACGTTGTGGTTTGCCAAGGGAGGCTGGGGAAGGAGAGGTTAGCAGAGATCATGTGGAGTCGGCATAATGTAGTGTGGTTGAGGCGGCGTTGGGCCAGTGATAATGACGACCCTGGTCGCGCCGCGCGGTCGGGTGTGTCTGGAAACGGCTCGGATCCGGGACAGCACCGCCAGATGCTCTCCGATCCGGTCAGGCGTGAGTTTTTGGCCCAGGCCATCGTGGTCGACTGCCCTCATGCCGACTGTGACGGTATGTTGCTGACGAGTGCCCGGGAGGTCGAGCGTCCTGGGGGCAGTGGTTCCCGGCTGGTGTTCCGTTGCACGCGCGAGCCGGAATCTCACGAAGTCACGGTTACGATGGATCCATATACGGCGGAAGAAGTCGAGCGACTGAAGGCGGCGCTTTACCGTGGTGAGCCGCTCGTGTGTGTGCGTTGCGGGACTCACCTGGAATTGGGGTCGGTGTCATCGCAAGATGGGTGGGCAAAGTCGCTCGATAGCTCGGCGGCGTTCTACTGTTCGTGGTGTGGCGTGAGGTGGGACGCGCCGGCCGAGTTGAGCAAGCGAGCCGGTTAAGGTGACAAGGAGCCCAGCACCATGAAGGTTGAGAAGGCGGCGGCGCAGGATCTGCGCGGGATCGCGGCGAACACGGTGAGGGACCTCGCCCTCGGTTTGCGACTTGCACTGCTGCGCATGGAGAGCTTCGAGCCTGGCCAGGGTAAGGACGCCGCTCGCGAGCTGGCGGAACAGCTGTCGGCCTCCGCCCGGCGCGCGGTGGAGCTCTACTACTTGGAGTCGCTCACACAAGCGGTAGCGATGAGCGAAGGTCCTCTGCAGGTGCGGAGGAAGAACGAGCTGGAGTTCGAGGCGCCGGATGAGTCGACGGAGATCCAGCGGCTAAAGAGCGATGTCTCGGGCTGCTACAACAGGTTGGGGTTCACGCTGCTGCTGGAGTGCGAGCTGGAGCGGGCGCGGCGCCGCGGGCTCCCGCTCTCCCTGGCGATTTTCAAGCTCGACCCGCCTAACGAGGAGCTGGTTCGCGAGGTGGCGAAGCAGGGCCGCGAGTGCTGCCGACTGCTCGATGTGCTTGGCACCTTCGATAACCGCGCGGTCGGAATGCTGTTACCCGACACGGGCCCCGAGGGTACACAGGTCGCGGCCCAGCGCGTGCTGTCGTCGTATTTGTCGGCGCGTGAGCTGGACGGCGATGCGGGCTCGGAACGTCTACTGGTCGGTGTGGCCAGCCACCCCGATGATGGGGAGAGCTACCAGGAATTGCTCGCCAAAGCGGACGAGCGAGCGGGCGGAAGCTCGTTGCTGGAGGAAGCGCTGGAGGTTGGGTAGCGGTTTGCGTCAGTTGACCTGGATGGTACTGGGGGCGGCGATACACAAGCCGCCCTTTTTGCTTGACTGAACATCGGGCATCGAGCATCGCACGTCGAAGGGAACTTGGGCATTCGATGTGCGATGTTCGGTGTTCGACCTTCTTCAGGTCTTTGTACGTGCCAAAAGCACGAGCCCCACACCCAGAAACAGCGCGTTGGGCAGCCAGGCGGCCACGATCGGGGGGATGACTCCACCCGCGCCCATCCCCTGGGAGATCCGGACGGTGATCAGGTAGAGGAGCACGGTGGCCAGGGCCATGCCTATTCCCATCGCCGGGCCGCGGCCGCCCGTGGCCATCCCTAGGGCCGAGCCGAAGAGTACTACGATCAGACAGGCCAGGGGGAAGGCGATCTTCAGCTCCCGCTCGACGATCAGCTTGCGCGCATCGCCGCCCGAGCGCTGGATCGACTCGATGAACGTACCGAGCTCGCGGTAGTCCATCTCTTCAGGATCCTTTGGCTCCGCCAGCAATGCCTGCGGCGACTCCGAGAAATCGCGATGGTAGAGTGAATCGAACGCGAAGCTGACGGCCTGGTCTCTTTCCGGGAAGTAGTGGAGGTTGCCGCGGCGCAGCTGCCAGCGCCCTTCCACCCACTGCGCCACCGGCGCGAAGACCCTGTAGGTCGGGTACTCCGGCCCGGTTCCTTCGCGGTCGATGACGATGTCGTCGATCCGGCCCGTGCTCGCCACGAGTCGTCGCACCGTGTAGGCTCGGCCGCCGTCGGCGCCGTACACGAACCTCGAACGGCTGCTGCGGCTCCTGGCTCCGCGCTCCTCGAGCGTCTCG
>CP070812.1:2037052-2053008 GCA_020344015.1 Gemmatimonadota bacterium | reverse complement strand
CACGCTCGTCGCGATATCGGCCGTCGCCGATCCGGCGGCGGCCCAACGGGCCCATCTGTCCCTATCGCCCGGCAACGCCGAGAACGACTGGCAGGCATTCGTGCGGCCAGTCGACATCTTCGCCGACTCCGTGCTCGTCCGCCCGTTGCTCTCGGGCCTGCCTCTCCGCTTCCACTTCCAGCTCGAACTCTGGCACGACAGGTTCCTAGCCGACGCCCTGGTCGAGCGGACCTCCTGGACGCTGATCCTCTACCAAGAACCCTTGTCCGGAGAGTTCAACCTCACACGTTCCTGGGACATCGCCCGCGACGAGTGGTACTCGGATCTCTTGTCGGTCGCACAGACACTGGAGAGCTGGTACCGATCACCGTTCGCCGGGCCTGCGCCCGGGAGCGGCAGCTACTACTATGAAGCCAGGCTCGAGATCGAGATCCTCTCGCTCGGCGACCTCGACGAGCTCGAGCACTGGCTGCGCGGCGATGTGGTCGGTGAGCGAAGCGGTGTGGGCAGCGCGTTTACCCGCGGGCTGAAGCGACTATTTATCCGCCTCATCGGCTTATCGGCCCGCAAGCTTGGAGCGCGCACGGACACTTTCCAACCTTGACCGCCGGGGAGAAAAAACCTCGACATTCGACAGCCGATTATCCATGCTCGGCTCTTCGTCAACCATCGACTGCCGACGTTCGGCGTTCGGCGTTCGGCGTTCGGCGAAGAATTTCTGGGTCGAACGTCGGACGTCAAGCACCGAGAAGTGAGCCGAAACTTGGTAGTCGGCTGTCGGCTGTCGAATGTCCAAGCCGTCTAGTCTCCAGAGAACCAGGACCACGATGAGCATGAAGTATCACCACATCGGCATCCCAACCGACGCAGAGCGGCTGGACGAGCAATACCTAGAGGAGTACAAGATGTACGTCTCAGGGTTCGAGACGAGCCCGTTCGGCGTCGAGTGGATGCGGTTCGAGCCCGACAGTCCGCTACCTGAGATAGTCAAAACCGTTCCCCACGTCGCCTTCGAAGTCGACGACCTGGAAGCGGCCATCGCCGGCTACGAGATACTCATCGAGCCCAACTCGCCATCGGAAGGGGTGCGCGTCGCCTTCATACTGCACGATGGGGCGCCGATCGAGTTCCTGGAATTCGAGTGAGCCCTTACATTCAGAGGCAAACTCGACATTCAACGGCGGACAGCCGACTATCGAGTGCCGAAGCTGTCCCGCTCAGTACTTCAGACCCGTATCACAGAGAACCGTGACGACGGTGGGAGCCAGGCCGAGGCATCCACTCTCGACAAGCTTAACCGCCGCACACACGTTGGCGGCGCTCGAGAAGCCGACATGCAGCCCTTCCTCGTCGGCCAGCGACCTGCGGAACCGCGCCGCTTCCTCATCCGACACGCCGAGCAGAGAATCGACGAGACCGGGGTCCCACTGCGGCGGAACGATCCCGTAGCCCGTGCCCTGCAATAGATGACAGGGCTTGTCTACCTCCTTACCCGCTAGCACCTCCGCTCCCTGCGGCTCCACGGCGGCGCAGTGGACGGCAGGATTCTTCTCCTTCAGGAAGCGGCTGACGCCGACGAAAGTACCGCCCGTGCCTACTGCGGCGACGAAGGCATCGAGGCCGTCACCGGTCGCCGCCCATATCTCGGGCCCCGTCCCCATCTGGTGAGCTCTTACACAGGAGGGGTTGTTGAACTGATCGACGTAGAAGGCCTGCCGCTCGTGTGCGATCTCGATCGCGCGCTCTGTGGCCGCGCGTATGTCGGCGCCGCACACACAGCCCGGCGTGCCCTCGACCTGCGGGACCAGGACAACCTCAGCACCGAGCGCCTCCAGCATCCGAGCCCGGGCCGGGCTATTTCCTTCCGACATCGTGACGATACAAGGATGGTCTAGAACGTTGCAGACCACCGCCAGGCCGGCACCCATGTTGCCGCTGGTCATCTCCACCACCGGCTGCCCCGGCGCCAAGCGGCCGGACCCGCGAGCGTCCTCGATAACGCGCAGTGCGGCTCGGTCTTTTACGCTGCCGCCCGGCTGTACGAATTCCGCCTTGCCCAGGATCGTACCGGGCCCCTGGTGGATCCTGCTCAAGGCAAGCAGCGGCGTCTCCCCGATCAGGCCCAGGGCGTTTGGCGTGATACCGTTCATAGCCCAGTTTGTAGCGCCAGCTCGCGCGGCCGGCAAGTCGCGGGATTGCCTCCCAGGGGGCGGGCATACATTTTTGGCGGCCGACCTGTCGTTAGGTTCGGCTGGAAGACGGCGCCGACGGCGCTAGAAAGGCTGATGCCATGAGTCGCGTACCAGCCCTGATCCTGTTTGTAACACTGTTGCTCGAGGTAGCTGCGGCCCTGAACGCACAGACTGAAGACTGGCCCCGCAAGGTTCTGCTGACGAACGACGACGGCATCGAGTCCGAGGGTCTGCTCGCCCTGGCACGTGCGTTCGCGCCGGTCGCAGAGACACACGTGGTCGCGCCGCTGGAGAACCGCAGCGCCAGCACCAACTACATCTCGGCGATCGCCCGGCGCACCCTCGAGGTCGAGACCCGCTCGCTGTACGACGGCGTCTCGGCCTACGGCGTGGACGGTTACCCGGCCGAGGCGGTCGTCTTCGCCCTCCGCGGCTTCATGGCCGACGAGCCGCCCGACCTGGTGGTCTCTGGCGTGAACGACGGTGCCAACCTGAGCGACGACTGGAACCTGTCGGGAACTGTCGGTGCGGCGCAGATCGCAGCGTTCTTCGGCGTCCCGGCGATCGCGGTATCGGGCTACAGCGCTGAGCAACCCGAGACCCTCGAAGCTCTGGCACGCTGGGTCGTCGAGTTGTCCCGCAGCCGGTTGGTGCGCGACCTCGAGCCCGGCCAGTACCTGGCGGTCAGCGCACCCAGCGTCGCGGTCAACGAGATCGAGGGTGTCGCGGTCGTCCGGCGCGCCCCCCGGCCGTGGCGGATCGAGCTCGAGCGTAGCGAGGAAACGCCGGCGAACGCCGATCGCGAAACCTGGAGGCTGAGCTTCCGGGACCGGGAGGTATCCGCTCCCGTGGCCACGGACGTCCACGCCTACCAACAGAACTTGATCGCCATCGTCCCCATGCGTGTGGACGAGCACGACTACGAGCTGCTCGCCGAGCTCCTAGGGTCCGGTGCCGACCTACCGGCCTGGCCGCCCCGCGACGGCCGCCCCTAGGGGCCCGGAGCCGTCCAAACCGAGGGCCGAAACCGCAGGCCCTGTGACTGCGTAGGAGTAGAAAGCAAGGGGGACTATTATGCTGAGGTTACTCAGACCTATACTGCGGGTAGTCGTTAAGGTCCTGGAATGGCTGGAACGTAAGATCTGACGCCGTCCAGTCGCCTCCTGCCCGTTACCACTACACCTTCTCACCGGCGGCCGCCTGAGCCGCCGGCTGCGTCTCACTTCAGGCGGTAAGGGTTCAGCTTCATCACCATCGTCTGCAGGCCCTCGGCCAGCGCCGGGTGTACCATCTGTGCATCCACCATCGCCCGGGCCGGTGCCCCCGCCATCATCAGCATCAGGAAGCTATGGATCAGCTCACCGGCCTCGTAGCCGACGATCGCAGCACCCAGCACCCCCTCCGTCTCCGGGTCGATCAGCACCTTCATGAACCCCGCGGCTTCATCCAGCTCGATCGCCCGAGCGATATGGCCGAACGGCATCGCCGCCACCTCGTAATCCACGCCCTGAGCTTTGGCCTCCCGCTCCGACAGCCCGACGCGTGCCACCTGCGGATCGGTAAACACCGTGCTGGGAATGATCCGCCCGTTCCGTCCTCCTTCGCGCCGGCCCATCAGTATGTCGTAGAGGATGCGGTGGTCGTCCCACGCCGTATGCGTGAATTGCGGCCCACCGTTACAGTCGCCCACCGCGTAGACGCCGTCGGCGCTCGTCCGATACGAATCGTCGACCTTGACGAAGCCGCCGCCGTCCAGTTCGATCTCCGCGACATCGCAACCCAGGTCCTCGGTGTTCGGTACGCGCCCCACCGCCACCAGCAGGTGTGAGCCACGCGATTCTTGGCCGCCACCGCACTGCACCTGTACGTCTCCACCGCTTCCGGCGACTTCCACAACCTCTGCACCGGTTACAACCTCGATACCCTCAGAGTGGAAGACTCCCTCTATGGCGTCCGAAACCTCGCGGTCCTCGCGAGGCAACAGCCTGTCCGCACGCTGCATTATCGTCACATCCGAGCCGAAACGGCGGAACATCTGCCCGAACTCACAGGCGATGTAGCCGCCACCCATGACGACCAGATGCGTAGGCGGCTCGCGCAGGTTCATGATGCTCGAGCTGTCCAGCGGCTCGATCGTATCCAAGCCCTCAAGCGACGGCACACGAGGCCGGGCACCCACATTTACGATCACCGTGTCGGCGCCGTGTCGCTCGCCGTTCACCTCTATCTCTCGCCGGCCGCTGAAACGCGCCCGGCCCTCGATCAGCTCTAATCTCTCACCGGCCCGCTCCAGCCGCCTGCCCACGCCCGTTCGCCACTGTTGCACGATGGAGTCCTTACGATCCACGATCGCCCCCAGGTCGACTTTTACCTCACTCACCGTTACCCCGAGGCGCGCAGCGCCGCGCGCCACATGCGCTGCTCTTGCACTGGCCACCATAGTCTTCGTCGGAGTGCAACCGACATTGACACACGTGCCACCCAGGTGGCCGGCCTCTACGATGATCACGTCCTTACCCGACTCGGCCAACCGTGCGGCGAGCGGGACACCTGCCTGGCCGCTTCCGATGACGATCACGTCGGCCTTCATATCATCCTCCGCGATTACGTCGGCATTTCAGTAAGTCAGCCTCTGTCAGGCGAGGCGGACTATATCGCTCTCGGCGAACAGCTGGCCGACGACGATACCGAGGCTGGGCTCCGAGTAGAGTGCCGGCGGAACGCTGATGTCGGCGAGGTAGAGCTCTCCCACATAGGCCTCAGCGTCCGGCGCCTCGAGGCCCAGCTTCGGCAGGGCAAGCGTCATCGTCGCCGTCGCTCGGATCGCCGGATCGTAGACGGCGCCAGACGTCGTATCCAGGCCGGACGGCACGTCCAGCGCTAAGATAGGCGCGCCGCTCTCGTTCGCCCAACGAATCAGCTGAGCCGCGACCCCCGCCGGTGCGCCCGACAGACTGTACCCGATGATCCCATCCACGACGAGATCGAAACCGACACCCGCCAGCTCCTCCAGCTCCTCCGCCTGTACGACCGTCGGGCCCAGGCGTCGAACGATCGCGAGCTGCCGGCCCGGCACCGGCCTGAACCAATCGTCGGTCTGCGTAACCACTACGCGCACGTCCGCCCCCCAGTTGCTGAGGCGCCGCGCACAAACCAGGGCGCCGCCCCCGTTGCCGCCCGCGCCGGCGGCGACCGCCACCTTCTTGCCGCGTGGATCACTGTCCAGGAACCGTACCCGCGCCAGGTGTGCCAGGTTGCGGCCTGCGTTTTCCATCATCTGCATTAACTCGATGCGGTATTCCTCGATCATCAAGCGATCAACCTCCACCATCTGCGATGTGGAGACATGAGGCACGTGCTCGGCACAATAAGGGATGGTCATCGAGAGCTTCCCTCTAAGAGTATCGGGTCAGACGATCCCAGCGAAGGTCGCCGTTTCACTCAAACCCGCAGTATCAGCCAACTATGAACCCCAATCAAGACCGAACATAGCCGATTGGCCATAATCGAAACGGCTGGCCAATTTGGACCATGCGACGATCGCTTCTACTTCCCGCCCTAACACCGCACCATTCTTCCGGACCGGCGTGCTCGGTAGCCACCCTGCCGCTCTATATCTATCGACCGTGGCCGCCAGCGGGACGCGATGCTATTTTGGCTGGCCAGTTGCGCCGAATCACCCCAAGAGATCTGGGGAGCGCCCGTTGTAAGTCATGAGAGCAGCTCACAGATCCCTATCGCATGTGAACAGAATGCTGCGCACGCCCCACGCCAGCATCGTCTCACTCATACTAACACTGATACTCGTTTTCCCAACTCCTGCGTACGGGCAAGAGACCGATGCGGATTCGATAGTCGTCATCGAACGAGGGACCCCCTCGGTCGACGGTTGGGATGTCGCTGAATTCCCATTCAAGGTGATAACGGCACCGCTGTATGTGCTGGTAGTGGGGCTCGAGCAGGTGTCTCAGGTAGCGGACGAGTTGCGCTTTCTGCGCTGGATCGGATACGTCAACCAGGAGTTGAACAGAAGGTCGGTTTATCCCACGGTCGCGGCTCTGGGAACGGGCAGCGGAACGGGGGCCGCCCTCTTGATCGGGCTGCCGAGTCGCGACGACGCGCACTGGGCACATGCACGCGGCGGAGTGACGTTGAAGGGCTACTGGCGTGCCCTGGTGCGGGCCGGCTACGGACCCGAAATCCTGATGCCGGGTCAGGCTCAGAACTTCGCCGCCAACGCCGTCGGCTCGATGAATCACCGACACCAGGACGAATTCTCTGGTATCGGCCACGACAGCCGCGAGGAAGACCGCTCCGACTACGAGCTGGACCAGCTGCTCGTGGGCGCGGAGCTCAACCTCGCCGCGACCCGGAGCACGATACTGAGACTGAGCTTCGACTGGTCCGAGGTCGAGACCGGGCCGGGCAACAACGCGCGTCTCCCCGATGTCGATTCCACCTTTACACCCGAAGAGGTCCCCCGCTTCGGAACCAAGGATAGCTACATCTCGGTGGGCGGCGCCGCCGAGTGGTTCAAGCGTAACCCCGGTCTGTTGCCTGGACGGCGGTGGCTGCACCTCCGTTTCCGCTGGAACGAGAGCGACTCTGATGGGGCGGCGGATTTCGCCGAGATCGAGGCACGCGTCGGAGCTGTCATCCCGTTCCACTACGATACGCGGGCCATGGAACTTGAGATCGGCTACCAGACAGCCCGACCCAGCGGCGGCGGCGAGATCCCCTTCTACCGTCTGCCAACGCTCGGGGGCACCCCATCGCTTCCTGCTTACCGGACCGGACGCTTTCGTGACCGCGACCTTATCCTGGGACGGGTGGAATACTGGTACCGTCTCTGGGTGGGCCCGCGGGAGACGTCCTTGCTGGCCGCCTCCATCTTTCTGCACGGCGGAATGGTCGCACACAACGTGACGGACGATTTCACATTCGGTCGACTGAGACCGAGCCTGGGCATCGCGCTGTCCACGCTCACCCTGACCGGGTCGGGTGCCCGCCTGGAGTTTGCCGGCGGCGACGAGGGTTTGCGGGTCAACTTCACCTTCCTGGCAGGTTACTGATGCGGCGAGGGCGCTCGGCTCCGATCATCTTATCCGCGGCGGGCATGCTCGTCTTGGCCTCGTGCTCCAAGAATCGCCTGGTCGTCGACGATGCATCGCCGTCGTCGGGCCCCGAGCCTGTCATGCTCACCGAGCCACCCGAGGAACGCGACCCAGACGTGACGGTGGACTTCTTCGAGCAGGCCATCCGCAAGCCCCTCACCAACGTCTTCATACCGCCCCGTGCACTTCGCTCGTGGCTCGGCAACAAGGTCGAGGCTTACAACCCGACCGCCGAAGACGATGTCGTGAGCTCCAGCTGGTTCACGCACAGAAACGGGGATCGCCGGATGACGGCCGCCGAGGTAGCACGCGGGCCTGCCCAAGGCTTTCCGCCCGACACCAGTGGGCCGTGGACGGTAACTGGCGCCAAAGTCCGAGGCATCACCCCCGGCTACATGATCCGTGACGCAGCCGGCGGCCGTTATTTGATCAAGTTCGACCCACCAGGCTACGACGAACTGATGACCGCGGCCGAGGCGATCAGCTCACGTCTGTTCCACGCAGCCGGTTACGACGTGCCCGCCGTCTACATAGTGGAACTGGATCCGGCCATGGCGCGCGCCGATGATTCGCTCTCGTTCGAAGACCGACTGGGCCGTGTTCATCCCATCAGCGACGAGGACCTGCACGAGATGCTGGAGGGCTTGGCCAAGCGGCCCAGCGGCCGCATCCGGGCGGTAGCCAGTCAGATCATGCCGGGGGCGATCGGCCCCTTCAGCTACGAGGGAACCCGCAAGGACGACCCGGCAGACACCATCCCGCACGAGCACCTGCGCGAGCTGCGTGGCATGTACGTCATGTCCGCGTGGCTCAACCACCTCGACGCCAAGCAACAGAACTCTCTCGACATCGTTGTCGAGGAGGATGGCCAACTAAGGGTGGTGCACTGCCTGATCGACTTCGGCTCCAGCCTGGGAAGCGCCGGTATCGCCCCCAACGCCCCGCGCGACGGCGTGGAATACGACTTCGACCTCGGCGCGATCAGCGCCCGCTTGTTCAGCTTCGGTATCTATACCAGCAGCTGGGAGCGTTACTCCCACGAACCAGAGCACCCGTCGATCGGCTTCTACTCAACCGACCTGTTCGACCCCGGTAGCTGGAGGAGCAACTACCCGAACCCCGCCTTTCAGCACCGCACGATCCGAGACGGTTACTGGGGGGCCAAACTGGTGGCGAGCTTCGACGAGGAACAGATCCGCGCGGCCGTCTCTGCCGGGCGGCTCAGCGACCCGGACGCGGAGGAGACCCTAGTTCAGGCGATCATCGGACGCCGCGACCTCACCGTCGAGTATTGGTTCTCCAGGGTGACCCCGCTGGAGGAACCGAGCGTCAGCGGCTCACCCAGCGCGCCGTTCCTCAGTTTCCGTGACCTGGCGGTCGCCGAGGGCGTCGTCCCGGCAAGCGGACGCCGCTACGAGATGCGTTTCGACTTTCCCGCAGCCGGAATCGAGGTCGAGGATGTGATGGCGCCCCAGATCTCGGACGCCGGAGCTGGTGAGCTACAGCTCCCGCCGGTCCCCACCACGCCAGATTTCTGGCCGGAGCTGCGTGGCCGGCCGGTGGAGGAGCGGCTGGCCAAGCTCGAGCTCACGGCAATCCCTCAGACCGGCTCACCCAGCCCCCGCTCGGTTCGCTTCTACCTCCTGCCCGTTCAGGACAACGGCTACCGGATAGTCGGTCGCGCCTACTGAGGAACACGGCTATTCGACGGTCGCGGCGGCGAGCCGATCCACCCATCTTTCCAGGTTGATCAGCTCCTCAGCGCCACCTGTGACCAGGGGGACGTTTGAATCAACTCGATCCGCGCGTAACGATCGCCTGGAGGATCACCGGCCTCATCTTCGCGCTGCCGGCAACCGCGATAATCGGCCTGATCGAAGGTCTCGTCCGCGCCCCCGTGGGCGTCCGACTCTTCGCCCCGGGCGTCATCGCCGGCCTCGTCGCGCTCTTTCTCGTCGGATTCTCGCTGCTGTGGCCGGGCCTCAGTTACCGCTTCTGGCGCTGGCAGGTCGAGGCCGATCGTGTCTTGATCCAGAGGGGGGTCGTCTGGCGCTCGCGCTCGCTGATACCGCGCGTTCGCATCCAGCATGTGGATACCCGCTCTTCGCCGTTGCAGCGGTGGCTCGGCCTCAACTCGCTTGTCATCTACACGGCCGGCACCCGCGGCGCCGACGCCGAGATCCCGGGCCTCGCCGCCGATGACGCCGAGCGACTGCGCGAGGAGCTAGCCCGACTCGAGGAGCTCGATGACCGCGCCTAAGAACGGCGACGGCTGGCAGCGGCTTCACCCGCTGACGCCGCTACTCCGCTCCGTCCAACTGCTCTACGCCGTCATAGCAGGCGTGATCGCCTCGCAAACGGGCGTCGGCGCGACGGTCGTCGTGATCTTCGTGTTCACCGCTGTCTTCGCCGCCTGGATCACCGTCTCTTACCTGCGCTTCCGATACCGGATAACCGATGACAGCTTGATCATCATCCACGGCGTTCTCTTCCGCCGCAGGCGCATCGTACCGCGGTCGAGGATCCAAAACGTCGACCTGCGTGCGGGGCTCTTTCAGCAACTCTTCAAGGTCACCACCGCCAGGATCGAGACCGCCGGCGGTGAGGCGACCGAAGCGACGCTGCATGTCGTTAGCCGCGACGAAGGCGTGCGGCTGCGGGCCCGGCTTGTCGGCCTCGCGCACCAAGCTCCACCGGCCGTACCTGCAGCGACGCCCGGCGACGTTCCCGCCATGCCGGACGAGCCGCTTCCCACGCCGGCGGCCGCCAAATCAGCCGTCCATCACGTCTCGCCGCTGCAGCTGGCCGTCGCTGGCGCGACTTCCAACCGCGCCGGATTCCTGGTCGGCCTCCTGTTCGGCGGCGACTACCTGTTCGACTTCATGCCCACCGACCGGATACTCGCCCGTTTTCTGCCACCCCAGTACCTGGAGTCGGGCCAGGCGGTCGAGAGCTTAGTTCAGACAGCGCAGCAAGACATGCAGGCATTTCTCACCGGCCTCTTCGTCCTCGGGATCATCTTCGGCGTCGCCGGCTGGGGGGTCTCGGTTCTGGCCAGCGTGATCCGCTACTTCGATTTCACGCTCAGGCAGTACGGCAGTGAACTCCAGGTCAGCTACGGCCTCTTCACTCGGCGCGAAAAGGGGTTCCGGCGCAGCCGCGTCCAGAACGTGCAGATCGAGGAGCCGATTCTGCGGCGCTGGTTGAGCCTCGCCTCGCTGAAGGTGCAAACCGCCGGCTACGGCCCCGGGCTCAAAGCGGATGAGAGGATGGAGACGCTATCACCGATCATCCGCGCCGGCGAGCTGAGCGACTACCTACACACCGTCTATCCGGAACTCGAGTGGGATGATGTCGAGTGGCGCCCTTCACACCCAAGGGCTCGGCGGCGCCTGTTCGTTCGCCGCGCCTTCGTCGTGATCGTCGCAAGCGTCGCGTTGGCCGTCCTGACATCGCCGCAGGGTTTCCTGTTGCTGACCGCCTTGATCCCGGCGTGGTTCCTGGCGTACGCACACTATCGGCACCTCGGCCACGCCCGTGCCGGCTCCTACGTGCTGGTGCGCGAGGGGCTCTGGAACCGGCGAACCCACATCGTTCCGGTCAGGAAGATCCAGGCGCTCCACCTCAGACAGACCCCGTTCCAGCGCCGTCTCGGCCTCGGCACCCTGAACATCGAGACGGCGGGCAACCCGATGGAGTTGCACGCGCCACGGTCGATCGATCTTGGGACAGGCTACGGTATGGAGATGATGGATCAGCTTGCGACCGAGGTGACGGGGACGGGACTGACGTTTTAGTGGCCGGTAGCCGGTGACCGGTGGCCGGTGGAAGTCCAAATATTCGCAGTTACCGGCTACTGGCTACCGGCTACCGAATCCTCTCCACCATGCCGAATCGTCTTACCCTCCACCAGGTACACGACGTCTTCGCCGATGTTGGTGGCCAGGTCGGCGACACGCTCGATATTGGCCCCGATGAAAATCAGTGACAACGCCGCACCAATCTGGTGCGGCGACTCCATCTCGCGCACGGCGTCGAGCGCGCTCTCGATGTAACCCTCGATCGAACGCGACATAGCCACGAGGCGACCGGTGAGGTCGTCCAGCTTCTGCTCAAAGTGTGTTCGCACCGCCTTCTCCTACCTGCTAGCCGAACCGGCCCGTGAGGCCATCAACCGCCCCGCCCGTGCCATGCTGGCAGCCGCGGCCCGGCCTCACTACCATTCCTCCGGTGCTCGGACCACATGTGCTTGGACGCAACCTCGTGAGGGACATGATGAGAGCGAAACTAACGCTAGCAGCCGCCCTCTCCCTGGCGCTCTCGAGCGGCCGGCTCGAGGCTCAAGATGGTCATAAGATCTACATCTCCGTCGATATGGAGGGTGTGGTCGGCGTGGTGTCGGGAGATCACCTCGGCCCGTCGGGCTTCGAGTATGGCAGGGCCCGCGAGTGGATGACCAACGAGGTGCTCGCCGCCATAGAAGGCGCCCGCGCCGCCGGCGCCACCGAGTTCGTGATCAGCGACTCCCACGGCAACGGCGAGAACCTGCTGCTCGATAGGCTGCCGGAGGACGTGACGCTTATACGATCGTGGCCGCGCCCGCTCATGATGATGGAGGGGATCGACGAGACCTTCGACGCGGCCATCTTCATCGGCTTCCACTCGAGCACGGACAACCCGGCCGGCGTCCGCGCCCACACGATGTCGAGCGGTAGGCTGGCCGGGGTGTACCTGAACGGCGTCGCGGTACCGGAAGCCGTGATCAACGCCGCTATCGCCGGCCATTTCGGGGTACCGGTCATCATGATCTCGGGCGACGACGTTATCGCGGAGGAGATCCGCGCCCTGGTCGGCGACATAGAGACTGCCGTGGTCAAGTGGGCGATAAGCTATCAGTCGGCCAGAACTCTGATGCCCCAGGCAGCCTACGACCTCATTCGCGAGAAAGTCAGGACGGCGGTCGAGCGCATCGACGAATTCGAGCCTTACGTCCTCGAGCGACCGATCACGTTCGATGTCACGTTCAAGAACTACAGACCGTCGGAGGTCCTCGCCTATCTACCCATAGTCGAGCGTACCGATTCCCACAGCATCCGCTTCGTCGGCAAGGACATGATAGAGGTCTCGATGTTCCTCGAGTTCCTGCTCAGCTATGATGGATCGTTGGCGCCGTGATCCCGATCCCGGTGCGTTGATCCTGCCGCCCCGACGTCGCATCTTGTTGCAGTCCCACCCGCGGTCGGGCTGCGGGCATAGTGAACGTGCAGGCGCCATGGAGGCCGTTTCTGGAACGCCTTAGCGAGATTCTCCGCCAAGTGCACCGGCGCTTCGTCTGGCAGGCACTGCTGGCTTACCTGGTATTTGCCCGCATCGCGTTCGAGGTTGTCACTGCCTTACTCGAGCGCAAGTCGCTCCTTCCCCACTCGTTCACAGTAGTTGCCATAGTCCTCCTGATCGTCGGCCTCCCCATAATCGTGATCACGGCTTACGTCCAGCATGGGATCCCCAGCGTGGGCCGTTCAGACCCAACCCTGCAAGTCGAGGTGGACGGCGACGGTCAGAGTGTGAAGGCCCAACCTACGCCAAGGGGCGTTCGCAAGGCATTCACCTGGCGGAACGCGATGCTCATCGGCGTAGCGGCCTTTACCCTCTGGGCCCTCGCCGCTGCGGCCTGGCTAATGCTCGCCGGCGACCTCCTGGACAAGGTGAACGAGCGCGAGAGAGAGGAAGCGGTCCAGGCGGAAGAGAACTAGCTTGTGCCGGCCGCGCCATCGCCCCAATTTCCGGTCCATCCCCGCCGCGAATTCTCGAGTCAGAGGTGATACGAACCGACGATGCTTCTCACCTTTCTCCTTCTTCTGATCTCAACCCAAGCCACTCAAGCGCCTCAGACTCCCGTGACTGTCGAGGAGTACCTGGGGCTGAAGCAGCTAAGCGGCGTACAGGTCTCGCCGCACGGCGGGTCGGTCGCCTTCACCGTGGCCGGTGCGGCGCTGGAGGAAAACGAGTACCTGACCGGGATCTACGTCTGGCGACCCGCCACGGGGGCGCGCCCCGCGGCCCCGCGCTTTACCGACGTCCGGGCAGCGCGCTGGTCGTACGACGGCGACTGGCTCGCATTCGTCAGCCGCGGCCCCGCTGCGCAGGCGGCACCGCAGATCTGGCTACTACCGTTCTTCGCCGGCGAGCCGGCGTTCCAGCTGAGCAACCTGCCGGGGGGCGTGCTCGATTACGGGTGGGCACCGGATGGATCGATTTACGCGCTCAGCGTCAGCACTGAGACCAGCGCGCGAGAGATCTGGCAGGTCCTAGTGCCGGGCGGCACGGCAGAACTGATCTGGGGTGGCGACCCCGGCATTCGGGAGCTCGCCGTGAGCCCCGACGGTCAGGCGATCGTCTACAGCACGAACGGCAGCGGCAACGCTGAAGACTATCTGAACTACGATCTCAGGATCCTCGAGATCGGGACGCGAGACACGCGCCGACTGACGAGTCGACCCGGCCCGGACGTTGCGCCACTTTGGTCGCCCGATGGCAGTGCGATCGTATTCCAGGCGCCGCAAAACTCCAGGTACATCGGCTCGCAGACCGAGCTGCTGAGCGTGCCGGCAAATGGTGGGACGCCGCGGCTGCTGACGGATGCGTTCGACCGCTCGGTCGTCGAGCACTGCTGGCCACGCGATGGCGACCTGCTTTTCACAGCAGCGCTGGGAACGAACACCCATCTGTTTGCCGTGCGCGAGAACGGCGCCGTCGAAGCTATCACGCGCGGTGATTTCAGCCTCCGCGCGCTGGCCGCCACGGCCGCCGGCGAAACGATCTACGCCGTGCGCGAGTCGGCGGTCGAGGCGGCCGAACTGTGGCGGATCGTTGAGGGGGGCCTCGAGCGGCTCACCGACTTGAACGCCGGCGCGGGCGGCTGGGCCCTCGGTCGCCAGCAGGTCATCCAGTGGCGAGCGCCCGACGGTTTGAACATCGAGGGGCTGCTGGTCTATCCTGCCGACTTCGAGGAGGGCCGACGCTATCCGCTGCTGGTGAACGTGGGCGGCGGCCCGGGCTCTAGGGTTCGCGACGTACTTGCCGGCCCCGGCCGCCCACAGCTTTTCGCCGCCCAGGGCTACGCCGTCCTCGTGCCCAACCCACGCGGCAGCAGCGGCTACGGCGAAGGTTTCGCCACAGCCAGACGGATCGACTTCGCCGGCGGTGACGTCGTCGACCTGAACGCTGGTGTAGACGCCGTAGTCGAGATGGGGATCGCCGACGCCGGGCGTCTCGCCATCTACGGCAGCGGCCATGGCGCCGAGCTGGCGACCTGGACCTTGACTCGGACACCCAGGTTCGGCGCCGCGATCGCCATCTTCGATGCCGCCGGGTCGCCGGTTGGAGCGGCCGCCGGCGCCGTGCCCACGCCAGACCGCTCGGCTACAGCGAACGCTGCTAACATAGACACGCCACTCCTCATCATAAACGCCCCCGACGATCTCGAGGCGCTCGTCCCACGCACCCAGCCGCGAGAGCTCTACAGAGCTTTGGCCGACATCGAGCGTCACGTCGAGTACGTCGAGTTGTCGGCCGCCGACGAAGACGCGGGCACGCCGCGCCAGCAGATCGAACTTTTCTTCCGCCAGCTCCGCTGGTTCGACAGGCACCTCAAGCTCGGCGGCGCCGACCTGTTCGTGTTCTACCTCCCCGGCGAGTGGGCGCCCGGTCCCAGCGGCTGGGAGCTGCAGGTCGAGACCGCCACCCCGCGGCCCGATTATACCGGCATGAGGCCCGACAGCGGCCGCTATCTCGAGCTCGCCCTCACGCTACGGCCCGCCAACTCCGCCGTCAGGAACCGGACGGCGCGCGGCCTCTCCCTCGATCCCGCGACGGGCTTGAGCCTGCTGCTGCCCGACGGTACGTTGCGGCGGCTCACAGGCACCGTCACCGAAGTGTTCGGCAGGGAGACGTTGATCCTCGGGATGCCCGGGCCTTTCAGCATCCCGACCTCGCAGGTAGATGGCGCCACCTCCATGGCCTACCGACTGGCGTTCGAGATCCCCGACGGCGCCGGCGCGTACCGGCTGCTGGTGGAAGGTTTCGGACCCGTCCGCATCTGGGTACCGGCAGCGGACTAGAGACGACGAGAGAACGAACATGAACCGACGCCGAATCGCGGTGCTGATCAGCGGGCTTATTATTGTCGGGGCGCTCGCCCTCACCGGCAGTTTCCCCCGCTACGGCGAGCACTTCGGCTTCTGGTCGGTACTGCCGCCGGCCGTCGCCATCATCCTCGCCTTCGCCACCCGCGAGGTCGTCAGCTCGCTGTTCATAGGTATCGCCCTGGGCGGTGTCATCAGCGGCAAGATCAACATCGTCCAGCACTATCTACTTCCCTCTATCGGCAGCGAGAGCTACGCGCTCATCCTGCTCGTCTACCTCTGGGCGCTGGGCGGCCTCATCGGGCTTTGGACGCGGACGGGCGGCGCAAAGACGTTCGCCGAGTGGGCCGGCCGACTGATCGTCGTCGGGCCGCGCTCCGCGAAGTTCTTCGCCTGGATGATGGGCATCATCTTCCACCAGGGCGGCACGATCAGCACCGTCCTGACAGGGACGACGGTGCGGCCGGTGACCGACAAGTACCGGGTCTCGCATGAAGAGACCTCGT
>CP070812.1:1970585-2036952 GCA_020344015.1 Gemmatimonadota bacterium | reverse complement strand
ATCTACGCCCTCGGGGTCAAAGAGCTGTGGCAGGTGAAGCGGGCGCCCGATCATGTCATCCACACGATGGGCTGGCCGCTCCCCAAGGACGCGTTCGGTGGCAGCTGGATCTACCCGATGGCCGACGACCTCATCTCGCTCGGCCTCGTCGTCGGGCTCGACTACCGCCAGCACTCCCTCGACGCGCATGTACTGCTGCAGAAGCTGAAGGAGCACCCGCTGGTCGCGTCTCTGCTGGAAGGCGGCGAACTGCTCGAGTGGGGTGCGAAGACGATACCCGAGGGTGGGTACTATTCGCTTCCCGATCGACTGTATGGGAACGGCCTGCTCATCGTCGGTGACGCCGCTGGCTTCGTCGACGTGCCATCCCTCAAGGGAGTTCATTATGCGGTCCAATCAGGGATCTTCGCAGCCCGGACGATCTTCGAAGCGCTCAAGAACGATGACACATCCTTGAGTGGGCTCTCCGGGTACGACGCCGCAGTGCGCGACAGTTTCGTAGGCAAAGATCTTTACAAGACGCGCAACATGCGGCTCGCATTCAAGTCGGGTCTCTACGGCGGTGGTGTGAAGGCGGCGATCATGAGCGCGACGAAGGGCGCTCTGTTGGGTGGCCGGATCGACGTGCCCGCCGACGCGGATGAGCCACGCGAGGTGACAGCGCCGGCCGAGTTCACGCCAGACGGCGAACGAACGGTTGGCAAGCTGGATGCGGTCTTCCGCTCGGGCAACGCGACCCGTGATGACATTCCCTCGCATCTGATCGTCAGTGAGGATGTTCCACCGGATGTGGCGGACCTCTACGCTCACATGTGCCCGGCGGGCGTCTACGAGCGCGATGGGAATAGGCTGGTAGTCAACGCCCCCAACTGCATCGACTGCAAGGCGACGGACGTCCTCGGGCCGCGCTGGACGCCGCGCGAAGGTGGCAGCGGCCCCGCCTACAAAAGGATGTGAGTTAGATCATCGGGCGGGGCAGCCGGCGCGATAAGCGCGGAGCTTGGCAGGACCGTCTCTCTCGTGTAGCTTCCCGGGCTGTTACTCAGGACAATCTGGAGATCCCCAACCGACTCTCTCTGGAGGTGAACGTGCGATTAGCCTACCTGACCCTGGCGCTCGTCTGCTCGACGTCGCCGCTCGCGGCGCAGGAGCTCGAGCGGCCGGCGCGCTGGAAGGTGCGCTTCGATCGACCGGCGCCCGATACGGCGATCTACTTCGTGACGATGCCGCCCGGCTGGCACATCACCACGGGCCCGGCAGCCATCCTCTACGATCCCTCTAAGACGGCGCAGGACGAGTATCGCGTCCAGTCGGAGATTTCCCTCTTCCCCGGCGAGCGGCGCGAGGGGTTCGGCCTCTTGATCGGCGGCGCGGACTTGCAGGCGGCCAACCAGTCGTATCTTTACTTTCTGATCCGCAAGGACGGCCGGTTCTTAGTGAAACACCGGGCCGGTAGCGAAACCCACGTGATCATCCCGTGGACGGAGCACAGTGCCATCATCAAGCACGACGGCGGCGAGGGCGAGGTGAAGAACGTGCTGGCCATCGAGTGCGGTGCGCAGCAGGTGCGCTTCTTCGTCAACGACCAACTCGTGGCCTGGCTGCCGCGCTCGGAGATGGACGTCGACGGTATCGTGGGACTCCGCGTCAACCACAGCCTCAACGTTCACGTCACCAACTTGACGGTCGAGCCGCTTGCCGGAGACACCCGCTAAGAGGCCTACGACTCCTGGCCTGGGCCCCGCCGCTTCAAACGGTGGGGCCTTTTCTGTCCTCGCTTTCCAGCGCACAGACCGCACCGCTAATATGTCGATGGCCCCATACTCGAGAACGGGAGCGTTTTCGCATGAACGTGATCGGCCTGCTCGGCGGTATGAGCTGGGAGTCCACCGTCGAATACTACAGGATCATCAACCAGGAAGTACGCCGCCGACTCGGAGGCCAGCACTCGGCCAGGATCCTCATGTACAGCGTCGATTTCGAAGAGATCGACAGGCTGCAAATCGACGACGAATGGGATCGTGCCGGACAACTGCTCGGCACCGCCGCAAAAAGATTGGAGCGCGGCGGCGCCGACTTCATCCTGATGTGCACCAACACTATGCACAAAGTCGCTTCCGCCGTTCAGGACGCCGTCCGCATCCCGCTCATCCACATCGCCGATGCCTTGGCGGAACGCATAAAAGCACAGAAGCTCACCCGAGTCGGACTGCTGGGGACCCGCTTCACCATGGAGGAGGACTTCTACAAGGGCCGCTTGTCCACACTGCACGGCCTGGAGGTCTTCGTCCCCGGGACCGCAGACCGGGAAATCGTCGACCGGGTGATCTATGGCGAACTGTGCCAGGGCCAGATGCTCGCCGAATCGCGTCGCGAGTACGTGCGGATCATCGAGGCGTTGGCGGGGCAGGGCGCTGACGGGGTCATCCTCGGCTGCACCGAGATCGGCCTGCTGATCAAGCCCGACGATTCGCCGCTCCCGGTCTTCGACACCGCCCGGATCCATGCCGAGGCCGGTGTGGATCGTGCGATCGATTCCTAGCCCTCGCAGCCTATCTGAGGGGCCATCTCCGCCTATTGACAGTGTACCTGTCATAATGACAACTTACTTGCACATCTTCGCGGCTGCTGGGAGTTGCCAACATGATCAATCTGGGAACGCTATCGCTCGGCGAGTTGGGGGATAGGGAGAAGCGGGAGGAGCAGGCGCCCGCGGGAGAGGATCCGAGGCGGAGAAAGGCTGTACCAGGGTTAGAACGGGCGCTCGCCGAGCTGACCGAAGAGACCCTTGCCACGTCGAGGCGAGTGGAGGCGAGCATCGAGGCGCTGCATGGTGCCCGAGCGCCCTCGCGAGGAGGCCGGGCGTTGCTGAGGGATCTGGCGCGGTCCTGGCCGCAGACGGTGCCGCAGCTGGCCCGGAGGCGGTCGGTAACGCGTCAGCACGTGCAGGCGTTGGTGAACTCACTGTCTGAGGCCGGCTGGGTGGAATTGCAGGCCAATCCTGAACACAGGCGCTCGAGGCTGGTGTGTGTCACGGAGCGTGGTAGGGAGCTGATCTCGGGTATGGAGCGGCGGGAGCGCGAGCTATTCTTGGCCCTCGCGGTCGCGGAGGGTGGGGAGGAGATCGTTCGGGCAGCGGAAGTTCTACGATCGCTGCGGGAATCGCTCGAGGGCCTTCAGGGCTAGCCCGGCGCGGCCTCGTAGACCCGCTCGAACTTTGCCGACCCACCCGGGCTGCTCATGTTGAACTTCACGATGAGTTTGTGGCCCTCGTCTTTGAGTTCGTAGGTCGTGGTGAGCGTCGGCGTGCCGCCTTCCAATTTCCGCACCACCTGAAACTTGTCGCCCCGCCAACGGGCCCTTGTCGTCACGACCCCAAGGCCCTCGACGCGACTCTCGACCTCTCGGTTGTCAGGGTAGAACGTTAACTCCCTGCCGTCCTGCAACACGATGGTGACCGTGGAGTCGGTCTGTTCCATCCTGAAGACACGAGCCGACGCCAGGATGCCGCTCACCCGCTCTCTGACTCGCTGGCGGTTGCCGCCGGGCAGCGATGGGTCGACCTGGTTGGGCCCTGCCAAGAACTCGCGCGGATCGTCGCTCTCGAGGTCGTTGAGCAACCAGGTGCCGGTGAAGTCGTCGCGTGTGGGCTCGATTTCGGAGCCACCGCCGCTGCCGGAGCAGCCGACGAGCGTTGCGGTTAGGGTCAGAGCTGCCACGGTTGGCAGCAGCGGAAAGGTAGAGACTCGCATGACTTTTCTTCTCAGGGTCTTGGTGGTGGCGGAGCGCCCCGACCGCCTCGGCGGCCTGGCATGCGCTCCTGCATTCGACCGCGCCTCTCGTGCGCCGCCAGGCTGTCCCAGAGAGCGGCCTGCTCGGCTGTTAGGACAGCGCGGATCTCCTGCCGGACCGAGTCGGTGACCGCACGGAGACGCGGCAGCATTTCGTCCAGGATGGCGTCAGAGCGTGGCCGCCCGTTATCGATGATGGCCGCGATCTGCCGCGCCTGCTCCGGGGTCAAGTTCAACCGTCGAAACATAGTGGGCAGGTTACCCTGGCGGAACCTCGCCGTGATATCGGGCCCCATCGCCGGCGGAAGAGGCGGAAGTTCGGCGCGCCGCGCGCTGCGGATGCGTTCGCCGGCGAATCCGACGAGCACTCCCACCACGAAGGTGACTAGAAGGATCGCTACCCCCTGAGCGCGGATTCGGCCCAGGGATTCGACTCCGTTCTTCATCGTGGTTCCTCCAGCGCTATGAGCAGCTCGGATGGGTCGGGCAATTCCTCGCTCCGCACCCACTGCGCGATCTGCTCCGGAACGCCTATAGCTTCGGCAACCCCGATCTCGGACTCGCTTTCCAAGGCTGGCCCCTCGACGAGGGCCAGGGTCGCTGCCGATACGACCCCCGCGATGGCAGCGGCAGCCAACAGCGGGCGCCACCAACCCGCGACCTGGCCGAACACGCTCGCTGAGGCGCGACGCACGGCCAGAGCCGGCGCGACCACGGCGTTGATCCGCTCCACCTTCTCCTCAAACCGGTCACCGTCGGCCGTTGGGTCGAGGGCCGAGAAATCGATCCGTTCGTCAGTCATTCGAGTACTCCTTTAGAAGCCCACCACCCAGCCGCTCGCGCAGGGCGCGGCGGGCGGCCATCAGGTGCTGGCGCGACATCCCTTCTGAGATCTCCAGAGACTGGGCGATCTCACGGTGCTTCCAACCCTCCAGATCGTGCAGCAACACCACTTCGCGCTGGACCTCGCTCAGCTCCCCAAGGGCCGACTCGAGCGCTCCCCTCAGTTCGGCCCGCTCCGCATCGGCGCCCGGGTTCTCGGAGCCCGCGGCCGTCACGGTGTCGAGCGGCCGCGTGGTCCGTAACCTTCTGTAACTGCGGTAGTTACGGGATCGGTTGCGGACGATCTGCAGGAGCCACCCCTTGAACCGCTCCGGCTCCCTCAGCTCGTCCATTCGCTCCACCGCTCGGACGAAAGAGTCCTGGGTCACATCCTCCGCGTCCATCGCGTTCCCAAGCACGGCGAGCGCCACGGCGTACGCCGCCCGGTAGTGGTGGCGCACCAGCGCCTCGAACGCCGCCGCGTCGCCGCGGCGAGCTCGCCGTACGAGTATCGCATCGCTCAAGTCGGGTCCCCTAGCCGCAGCCAAGACTCACGGCGCCTGCACTTACATGGACAAGCTAGCCCGGCTGGGTGTTAGCTGGAACCCGGTCAGCTCGGTGCTTGCGCCGACGCTTGCTGATGGCAAAACTCAAGGGTGACGTCTCTCCCAGCGCGGCAGCCGGTAGGCGGTCTGCTGGACCGTGAACACGGCGGCCGCTCCGGTGTAGCAACCGGCGAGCGGGTCGTCTGCGCGCTCGCCAGCCCAGTGTAGGTGCACACCACAAAAGGGCCGGACTTAGCGGCGGCCGCAACGCCTCAGGTGCGGCGCGTCCGGTCCCGATCGGAGCACTGGTGGAAAACTCGTTGGGGGTTCTGGAGCTCAGGGACAAGGGTAGCGGCTTCGTCCGTTGTCGCGAGGCCAGCTACCTGCCGTCGGACTGCGACGTCCACGTCGGTCGCAAGCTGATCCAGCGGTACGCGCTGCGGACCGGCGACGAGATCGCCGGCGTGGTGGGTAAGGCGCCTGGCAAGGGCAAGAGCCCGCCGCTCACCGAGATCACAGCCGTCAACGGCCGCCCCCCTGAAGAACTGGCAGGCCGTCCTCAGTTCAGTAGGCTGGGCGCAGTCCATCCCGACGAGCAGATCGTGCTCGAGTGCGGCCGCGAGCTGCTCGGTAACTCCGACCTCACCAACCGAGTGATCGATCTTCTCTGTCCGTTCGGCAAAGGCCAGCGGGCGCTTATCGTCTCACCCTCCAAGGCAGGTAAGACCACGGTGCTTCAGTCGGTGGCGGAGGGGATCGTCAAGAACAATCCCGACGCCGCGCTTTTCATCCTGCTGGTCGACGAGCGGCCGGAAGAGGTCACGGAGATGGAGATGTGCGGTCTCGGCGAGGTCGTCTCATCCAGCTTCGATTTCCCGGCGGATCGGCACGTAGCGGTGGCTCAGCTCACTCTGGAGCGGGCGCGGCGCCGCGTCGAGTTGTCGCAAGACGTGGTCATTATTCTCGATTCGATCACGCGGCTGGCACGCGCCCACAACAACGTGGAGCGAGGCACCGGTCGTACGCTCAGCGGCGGAATAGACGCATCCTCGATGGAAGGACCGAAGCGTTTCCTCGGTAGCGCCCGCAAGATCGACCCGGCGAAGGGTGGCGGCTCGCTCACTATCATCGCGACCGCACTCGTCGACACCGGCTCGCGCATGGACGATGTGATCTTCGAGGAGTTCAAGGGCACCGGCAATAGCGAGCTGGTGCTGAGCCGTGAGCTGGCAGACCGGCGCGTCTTCCCAGCCATCGACCTTAACGCCAGCAGCACGCGGCGCGAGGAGCTGCTGCTCGACCCGCAGACGCTCGCTGTCTCGCAGGCGATTCGCCATCGCCTCGCTCAAGCTTCTCCGGTCGATGCGATGACGGAGCTGCTCGCTGTCATGAGGAAAACGGGTTCGAACACCGAGCTGGTCAAACAAGCTGCCGCCGCCACCTGAGTCACCTCGCTTGCCGCTCGAAGGGTACGACGCGATCTTAGGCGATACGTGACCCTGATTCGCGCGCAATCTTGTTGCCCCAACATGCAGGCTCTCGCTCTTCGCCGCCGTTTCCAGCAGCCTCTCTGCGCCCTCGCGCTGGTTGCGTGTAGCGCGTTCCCAAATGTCGGATCAGCACAGATCGTGGCGGGAGCCGACGTCACGTACGTCAACCGGTACGTCTGGCGGGGTGTCACCCGGACCAGCGTCCCCGTGTTTCAGCCGGACGTTTACCTAGCCTATCGTCACACGAACAGTTTCTTGACCGTCGGCGGCTGGTGGAGCCTCGAGACCAGGAGCGGCGAGGACGAGATCAGCGATACCGGGCCCGGGGTGGGCGGGTTAGGAGAGTCGAACTACTGGGTGGAGCTCTCGACGCGGGGCGGACCCTTGGACCTCGCCGTCGGATTCGCGAGATACCTGTTCGACGACGACGTGCCCGGCGGCCGCGACAGCTCGTGGAACACGAGCGAGTTGTACGCCACTCTTTGGTGGGAAACGACGGCACTCATACCAAAGATCAACCTCTGGTATGACATCGACGCGATCGAGGGCGCGTACATCGAGACGAGCATCGATCTCCGAGTGCCGATACTTCCCGTCGCCTACATGTACCTCGGCGCGCTCGCCGGCTGGAGCGCCGGGCAGGCGGTCCGCGAGTCCGCTCCCTCGCAGCCGGCCTACTTCGAGAAGGACGGCCTGACGCATGTGGACATCTCCGTCTGGGCTTCGTTTCGTGTGGGGAGTGGATTGTCCCTGGCGCCCGAACTGCACGTTCAGATCAACGAAGACGCGGCGACCGAACGAACGCGTGTCGACGATACGGAGGGTGCGAAGGTCTGGTTCGAAATCGCGTTGAGTTGGGCCCACGAGTTCGGAGGCAGGCGGTGAGATACAAAGTCCAACTAGCCACTGCCCTCCTCGTGGCGGCGTGCGGCTACAATGAGATCCCGCTTTCCACACCGGTCTCGGAGCCGCCCGTACCACCGGGAGGTCCGCTTTCCGCCGGATTCGGTCGCGCCGACATCACTCCCCCTCCGGGGCCGGGGCTCTATGCGTATGGTCCCGAGGGTCGCGAGGCCCGCGGCTTCCGCAACCGTCTGTATGCCAAGGCCCTGGTCCTCGAAGACGTTGAGGGCGAGCGGATCGCGTTCGTCGTCGCTGACCTCGCTGTCATTTCCGTCGCGCTCCACCGATCTGCTGCCCAGCGGACGCTCGAGAGGGCAGGGATCGGCGCGGACCGACTCGTACTGGCGGCGACCCACACCCACGCAGGGCCCGGGAATTTCATGGGAGTCAAGCAGTACGACGAGCACGGTACGTCGGTCGCCGGCTTCGACACGACGCTGGTCGCGTTTCTCGCCGAACGCATCGGGAACGCCGTGCGGCAGGCAGTCGATTCGCTGCGTCCCGCGCGGGTCGGCTTCGCCATGGTCCCGGTGTGGGGTTTCACGCGCAATCGCAGCCTCGGCGCCTTCAGGAGCAACCCCGATAGTCTGAAGGTGTACGAGCCACCGGCCGACCTGAATCTCGACGAGAGTCAGAGGGCTGTTGATCCTACGTGGACGATGCTTCGGGTGGACGTTTTCGATCCCGGACAGGCTCGATTCGTGCCGGCGGGAGCGCTGAGCATCTTTGCCATACACGGGAACGCCATCCCATCGGTGAACGATCTGTACGACGCCGACATTCATGCGGCGATGCAGCGTCGTCTTGAAACCCACGTCGACAGCCTGAACGGTGGGACGCCCTCATTGGCGCCCCGCGCCGTACACCTCGTGGCGAACGGTGCCGAGGGCGATGTGGCACCCACCTTCCCAGAGGCCGGACGATGTCCGCCGCCGAAGCTCCGCTTGGGACGCCGACCGGGTGGGCCGCACACACCGCCCCCGGCTGAGGAATGGCGCCCAATTTCAGCCGATCGTGCGGCCGCCTGCATGGATGCTTCCGCGGCCTATGTGGACTCTGCAGGTCCGGCCCTCGCCGAGCGAGCGATTGCGATCTTCGGTTCGCTCGCTGGACGCCTGAGCGGCGACGTGCGGATCGCCCGCGCATTTCGCACCGTGCCCTTGCGGGGCGAAGGTGCACCGAGCGATCTCTGCGACGCGCCGCGTGTGGGTGCCGTGACGCTCGTCGGCAGTGATGGCTCGACGACTCGCTACTACGGATGGAAACTGTTCGGCCTCATTCCGATGGGCTTCGAGCATGGGGGCTCATCCGTCGAGACGAAGCCGAGGGGTTGCCACGCGCAGAAGCGAATCGCCTTTGGATCACTGCAGGGCCTGGTGGTAGGAGAGCACGGCCTCCCCGAAGTGGCTCAGCTGATGATCGTCCGGGTCGGTAGGCTCGCGCTCGCCGTTGCGCCGGCCGAGGTCACCGTCAATGCCGGCGTCATGATCAAGAAGACGGTACTTCGCGAGGCTCGAGCGGCCGGAGTTCCTATCGACTCGGTCGCAGTGATCAGTCTGGCGAACGGAGACCTGCGCTACATCGTCACTCCCGATGAGTACGCGGTGCAGGACTACGAAGGGGCCTCCACGCTCTACGGTCCGCAGAGCGCGACGGTACTGACCCGAGAGTTTGGCGATATGACTGCGCTGCTAGCTGCCGGCGGGCAAACGGGCGCCGCTGCCGACGTGGGTGAGGTCGTCGCCTACGCCGGCAAGTTGCGAGAGGTGATGCCGGGCCGTGACGCCGGGCCGCCCCCCGAACGAATCGAACGCCGCTTCGTCTCGCTGGAGTGTGCCGGTGATACCGCCGTCGCGAGCTGGATCGACATCTATCCCGGCCGCCTGGTGCCGGCGGACGGACCGCTATTGAGGGTCGAGCGCGAAACGTCTCGCGGCTGGGAACATCACTTGTGGGATGACCACGGCAGTCTGGAGGTACGCGCACTGGAGCCGAAGGGGAGTCGCGGGTACTTGTGGGAGACGCGCTGGCTGCCAGGGGAGACCGTTCCTGGTACGTACCGGATTGTGCTGGAAGCGCGCGATGGGTTCAGCGCGTTGCGGGGTGGTCCTTTCGGGGCTTGTGTCGGTGAGCCGGGCGGGCCATCAGGAGACTCCCTGTGATAGGTCGGCTTCCTTGGTGGTTGGGGATGTGAACGGAGCGTGCAACTCCCACCACTCTCGGGCCTTGCTTTGCGTCCAGCACTCCACGGGAACAGAGGTCAACGCATCCTGCAACTCTTCGGGACTCTGGAAGCGGTCGCCCGGATCCTTCGCCAGACATTTCATTACGATTTCGTCTAGCTCGGTGGGGATACTCACCTCGGCGATCTCGGACGGCTTGCTGGCCGTCGCTCTCACATGGTCGAGGATTACCTCCATGGCTGAGGGGCGTACGAACGGCGGTTGGCCGGTAAGCATCCAGTACGCTACGCCGCCCACGTTGTAGATGTCTGCCCGCCCGTCGATCTTGTCGGCGCCCTCGATTGACTCGGGAGCGAAGTAGTGCGGTGTCCCGAGGATCACGCCGCTCTTGGTGACCGTACCGGCGTCCTCCAACCCGATCTCCTTCGCCAGCCCGAAGTCCAAGACCTTGGCAAAGTCGTAGAGCCCACCGCGCTTGGTGAGGAATATGTTGGACGGCTTGATATCGCGGTGGATCACACCCTGAGAATGTGCTTCGGCCAGCGAGCCACAGACCTGTTCCAAAACGTAGATGACCCGTCCCGGCTCCATCGGCCCGAAACGTTCAACCAGCACCTGCAGGTCCAGTCCGTCGAGGTACTCCATCGCGTAGTAGAACGTGTTGTCGGGGGTATGGCCGAAATCGTAGATCGTGATCGTGTTCGGGTGCGTCAGAGCTGCCGACAGCCGGACCTCGCGCTCGAAGCGGGTGACCGCTTCGTCACTTCCACTCTTCTCCGGGTGAATGACTTTTACGGCCGTCGGTCGGCACATCAGAGCGTGTTGCGCCACATACAACTGCCCCATGCCCCCTTCACCCAGCTCCTCCTCGATTAGATAGCTCCCAAGCCGACGGGCCTGGTGCAGCTGCTGCCTCATGTTATAAAGCGCTTTGGTGATCAGGACCGACACAACCGCGAGTATAGTCAGGTAGAACGTACCCTCCAGGACCATTTTTCTGAACTCGCCGATGCCGCCGTTGGCATCCCAGAACGCCCGGATCTCAGGCAGACCGAAGTAGGCAGCCCCCATCGCTATCGGGTAACCCAGCGCGCCCGTCACTGCCAGCCCGGCCTGCAGACCGACCGGTACCGGCACTATCGCCGCGTGGATGAACAGGGCGAGCGAGATCCCAAACGTTGGCACTTCATCCAGGTCGAAGACGGCCGCGACGAAGAGCGTCAGAAGCAGAACGAAGGTCAGGACAATAAAGTCGATGACCTGCAATTGCCGGGTGTTCCAGCGCCTGAACAGGACTATCGCCAACGCCAGGCCGAGGGAGATTGGGTACAGGTTGTAGATCTCATCGATATGGGGGGTGAAGACATGATCCGTCTGCTCCCCCTGGAAGGGCACCACGCTGTAGAACAGGAACACCGCGATGCCAATGAAGAAGCCCGCGGCGTAGATGGCCCTCAGGCGCTGCCGTAGCGTATCCCCGAGCTCCTCGTGGAACGAAGTCCCATCGGCGACCGATAGGGAAACTTGGTGCCTGAAGCCTTTCAGGACGTCCACAACAACCTCGGGCTAATACCCAGATGGCCTGTGCCGGCGCAGGGCTCCGTACCGCGGCGTCGCTAGGCAATCTCGCGCGGACCGGGCGTCCTCGCAACCGAGTCGGTCTTGAAACAGCAATTGACAGCACCGCGTAGTTGTCCTATGAAACACACGACTCAGCCACAAATGAGCCTGTGGATACTGTGCGTCTTCGAACCTTGAATTGGAGGCGAAGGGCACGTGCCAAAGGGGACGCAAGAATGAAGCGACTGCTTACGATCGCGATTCTGCTCGCCACGGCCTCGCCGTCGCTGGCGCAGGAGAGGACCCTGATCCGGGGAGGATTTGAATCGGGCGGGTTCGGCGCTGCGGTGGCCAAGTTCAGCCAAATCGACGGCGAGTTCGCCCTGTTCGTCGGCGGGCGGGGCGGCTGGATCATCAATCACACGGTCGTTATCGGTGGCGGTGGCTACGGTCTCGCCAACGACATCGACACGAACGGCGACGGGGTGCGAGATATCGAGCTGGGGTATGGTGGATTCGAGCTCGAGTACGTCAGCAACTCCGACAAGCTCATCCACTTCACGGCCTACCTGCTGGTCGGCGGTGGTGGTCTGAGCGGCACGGCGGTGATCGAGGAGGCGGTCTTCGTGCTCGAGCCAGCGCTGAACGGCGAGCTCAACGTCACGGACTATTTCCGCTTCCACGCAGGCGCCGGCTATCGCTGGGTGTCGGGAGTCGACTCGTCCGGTGTGGGTAGTGCGGACTTGAGTGCGTTCTACGCGCAGATCACATTGAAGTTCGGGAGCTTCTAGCGGGCTTGGCGGTGTCATCAACACAAAACCTCCTCGGGAGTCGAGGGGGCTTTACTTTTCCTGTCTGTAGGTACGCCTGAGCGGGCTTTATTGAGCCGCCGGCCTACTAACGTTCCAGATGTCGGTGTGCAGCTTCCAGCTTCCACTCGCGCCACGCTTCCAAACGACGAGGTAGTCACCCTCCGAGGCTCCTCCTTCGCCTTCGGCGGCCCGCATGCTCCAGGTGCCGACCTCGTAGGCGAAGTCGCCGGCGCCCTCGACGCTTACGGTGACCAGGTTCAACGTGAAGCCTCCTTCCGCGAGGCTGGCGGCCCACATATCCCGCACGGCTGCCAAACCCCTCACCATCTCTGCCTCGTGCGGCATGACGGTCGGGTCGTCGCTGTAGGAATCGGCTATTGCGGCGGCGTCGCCAGCCTTAATCGCTTCCATGAATTGTGCGTTGATGGCTTCGATGGTTTCCCGGAGCTCCGCCCGATCGAGAGCTGTCTGCTCCGCGTCTTGCTGCGAACGCTCGTAGCAAGCGGTTATGCCACGAACAGAGGGGCGAGCAAAGCGAAGATACGAGCCAACGACCTCATGTTATCCTCCCGGGCAATGTCTCTTGGGTAGAAGCGGTTCGGCGCCCAAGGCTAGCCGGACGACGGCGCCGGCGCAATGATTGGTAGTGGGAGCGCGAGACCGACGCAACGTTCGACCTGAAGAAGCCGGAGAGTCAGCGGTGCTCTTACATGACGTGGTCGAAAGCTCACGCCGTGTGGCGAAGGCGAGCGCCCGCCTGGAAAAGGTAGAGGTGTTGGCGACCTTGCTGCGCCGGTTGCAGCAGGAGGAAGTACCCGCCGCCGTCGCCTTTCTCGCCGGCGAACCACGCCAGGGACGGATCGGGATCGGGCCGGCGAAGATACGGGCCGCCTTTCCAGAATCAGCCGCCGATAAGCCCTCCCTCACCATTCGAGATGTGGACGCAGCGCTGGAACGGATAACCTCTGTGTCCGGAGCCGGATCGGCCGGGTCGAGGGTGCGGCTCCTTCACGAGACCCTCGCCCGCGGTACTCGCGCGGAGCAGGACTTCATCGTTCGTCTGGTATTGGGGGAGCTGCGCCAGGGCGCCCTCGAGGGCGTCATGGTGGAGGCGATCGCCAAAGCGGCGGAGGCGCCTGCATCGATCGTTCGCCGCGCCCTGATGTTCTCAGGCGCTCTCCCCGAAGTAGCGGCCGCCGCACTGTCCCAGGGTAGGGACGGGCTGGCAGGGTTCTCGATCCAACTGTTTCGGCCGGTGCAGCCGATGCTCGCCGGCACCGCCGAAGAGGTAGGCGAAGCGCTCGATCGCTTCGAGATCGCTGAGCTTGAGTACAAGCTCGACGGTGCGCGCGTGCAGGTGCATCGCGCCGGTGATGATGTTCGCGTGTACACGCGGCGCCTGAACGATGTGACGGCCGCGGTGCCGGAATTGGTGCAGAGCGTTCGCGCGCTTCCGGTGCGCGAGATCATCCTCGACGGCGAGACGCTCGCCTTTAGAAAAGATGGATCACCTCATCCGTTCCAGGTGACGATGAGCCGCTTCGGCCGCAAGCTCGACGTCGCGCGACTACGCGAGAAGTTGCCGCTCGACGCGTTCTACTTCGATTTGCTCTATCTCGACGGCGCGGGCCTCACCGACCTTCCGGCGCGCGAGCGTGTGGAAGCGCTCTCGGAGTTGCTTCCGCCAGAACTGCTGATCCCGCGCACGATGACCGGCGACCCGGAAGAGGCGCGGGCATTCCTCCGGAGGGCTCTGGCCGCGGGACACGAGGGGATCATGGCGAAGGCCCTCGATGCCACGTACGAGGCCGGTCGCCGCGGTAAGAGCTGGCTCAAGCTGAAGCCCGCCCACACGCTCGATCTTGTCGTGCTCGCTGCTGAGTGGGGCTCGGGCCGCAGGCGCGGCTGGCTGAGCAACCTGCACCTGGGCGCCCGCGACCCGGTCGGCGGCGGCTTCGTAATGCTCGGCAAGACCTTCAAGGGGTTGCGGGATCAAGATCTGGAATGGCAGACGAAGCACCTTCAGGAGCTGGAGATTAGCAGGGACGCCTACACAGTGTACGTGAAACCTGAGCTGGTGGTCGAGATCGCTTTCGACGGGGTGCAGGCCAGTCCCCGCTACCCGGCGGGGCTAACGCTCCGTTTTGCCCGATTCAAGCGCTACCGGCTCGATAAGAACGCTGGTGAAGCCGACACTATCGATGCGGTGCGGGCTGTTTACCGCTAGTACGCTTGCGGAAACATGTCCTTACTGCGGTCTGCTCAATATCAGGCAAACCAAGGTGCTCCTGTGTCGCGGATGCCGCACCTCGTCGATCGTCAGAGCGACTGGCTGAGTCGAAGGGTCAGCAGACGCCCTATCGCCGGCGCACCCACCATCTCTTGGTGCTGGCCGCTGAACACATTTACGGCCTCGTTGTCGAAACCCTTATAGAAGGTGAGCAGATTATTCGCGCTCAAGGTTATCACCGTCGAGCGTGAGACCGGCAGGGCGTACGAGATCTGCGCATCGACCAGTCCGTAGCTCTTCACCCGCCCCACATAGACGCCGGAAGCGACGGGGAAGCCTTCAACCCAGCGGCCGCGGAGTTCGGCGGCGAGCCCCAGCCGCTCGTTTCCATAGCGCCCGGACAAACTCGCCTTGTTGCGCGGCGCGTTGAGCGCCAGGTCGGCCCGCCCACCCAGCTCGCTCATGTCGAGGAAGTTGTCGCTGAGCAGCGAGTAGCTGCCCGCCAGGCTCAGCTTGCTGCTGAGCTGGTAGGTAAGGCCGAGGTCGGCGCCCCAGAGATCGAAATCGGGGAAAGTCCGATAGGTGAGCAGGATGTCCGCCGCATCGCTCTCACCCACCTGCTCCGGTGTGACCGTAGCCATCGGGATCTCTCCCATCGCCGCCGCTAGCGCGATGGCGGTCGCCGAATCGATCGGCAGACTGAGACGTTCCGCTTCTGAGATGATGTAATCGCCTAGCGAGCCGGCCTCGAAGAAGACGTTGGGCGTCTCGACCAGCAGCGGGCCCAGATAGTCTTGGAACCGGGTGTACCAGACATCGACGCTCAATCTGAGCAGTGCCCGACTGCCGATCAAAGCGCTGTAGCCCAGCTCGATGGTGTTCGATATCTGTGAATTCGCCTGCGCGACGTCGAGCACGCTAGCCACCGGATCGAACCTCTCGGTGGTCGGGTTTAGTCGCCCCAGCACGGTGCTCACGCGATCCGCCGTCGGCTGAGCCATCTGGGCGAGCAGGTCACAGGTTTCAGGCTGCTGGGCGCAGATCACTCCTACTGCCGCGTTCCACAACGGGGTGGCATCGAGCGGGAGCGAGGTGATAGCCGGCTGCCCGAGCACGTCGGGCGCGAACGGCGAGCGCATGCAGAGCCCCTCCTCGCCGAGCGAGTTGACGCAGTCGCGCCGGAACGTAAAGCCCCCCTCGGGTGTGCCGCGGGCGCGCACCGGGAACGGCAGGCCGCCGAGGTCCGTGGCTGAGAGTCTGTCCAGGGACAGTTGATTTGTCTCCGGCTGCCGGAACGCCCGGTTGTACGTCAGGCGGATCCGGTGACCGGCCGCCGGACTCGTCACCACTGCGACCCGTGGTGAGAAGACGAACGCGTCGATCGCGCTGTGATAGTCCAGCCGAGCGGCCAATGTGAGGTCGAATTGCGGAGACAGCGTAGTCTCCGATTGGAGATAGACGCCCAGCTCCGTGATGTCGTCGTTCGCCTCGTTGCGCCCCATGATGTCGCCGCTGGTGCGCGGCACGGTGCGTATCAAATCGGCGCCGTACGTGTAGCGCTGGCGCTCGCCTATCGCCGTCACGTTCTGGACTTGGCCGACGTACAGCAGCGAGTTGTCGGTGATCGTGTCGGCGTCCCTCAGCGTAAAGCTGTCGCCAGCGTCGCTGAGGTTGATGTAGGCCTGCGCGAACAGCGAGCCGAGCTGCATGCGGCCCTGCAGGTACGAGTAAGTCCAGTCGACCGCCTGTGCGGCGCCCAGCTGTGTCAGCTCGATGGCGCTGGCCAGTCGAGCGGCCCCGCCGTTCAGCGTCAACCTGCCCGACTCGGCCAGCCGGAAGTCGAAGCGCAGATCGCCCTGGAAACGTTCCTGGTCGAAGTCGCGCGGCACGCTCTCCAGCGGATCGCTGTACTTCCATTCGTCCCCACGCTGGTAGAGGCCGGACAGTTTGTATGCCGCCTTGGTGCCGATCAGACCGGCGTGGCGGAACGAGCCCTGGAAGACCGAGCGCTCGCCGCCGGCGACGCTGACGGTCGTCCCTTGATGATCGAGCGGCGAGCGCGTGATGATGTGCAGCACGCCTTTGTCGACGTTCGGCCCGTAGAGCGCGGAGCCCGGGCCGAGGACGAGCTCGATGCGCTCGAGATCCTCGTTGGTGTTCGGGATCAGGTTGTAGGCGTTGAAGCGCAACGACGGTACCGCTGCCCAACGATGATCGGTCAGCACGAAAAGCGAACCGGAGAAGACGCCGTTGAACCCTCGCGTCGCGACGTTGTGCTGCGACAGGCCTGTCGTGATGATATCGGTGCCCGGCGTTCCGACTACGTGGTCGACCGCCGTAGTGGACGGCCGCTCCGCGATCTCCTCCCTGTACACCGTGTGGACCGAAGCCGGCGACTCGAGCACTCGACCCTCCGACCGAGAGGGCGTGACCACGATGCCGTTAAGCCGGAACGGGATGGAGACGAGCGCGACGTCGCCCACCGCGACGGGCGCGTCGCCCACGGCGACGCCGTCGAGGCGTTTGTCCTCGAACCCGTAAGCGGAGAACAATAATGAGTAGCGACCGGCCGGGGCGCCGGACAACACGAACTCGCCGCCCGCCAGCGTGGTGACCGACCTGACCGTGCGTCCCGTGCCGGTCAGCAGGGCGACCGTGGCCCCCAGCAGCGGCTCGCCGCTCTCCGCGTCGATCACCCGTCCGCTGACTGTTCCCGGCTGCGCGAGCGCCGGCAGCGGCGTCGCGAGTAGGAGAAGCGTGGTGAGGGCGATAGCGAAACGAAGGCCCAGCGCCGTACGGGCGGCGGGCAGGGTGGAGAACACGCCACGCATATCTACCTCCAAGCATTGCGTGCCCCAGGCACATCTACGTGATAGGATTACCCCAATAAGCTACGCGTGCCTGCCGACGGACCGCCAGGGTGGCGGGTAACCGGACCGGCTTCTGGAGGCCGACGAGGTTCTGGCCTGGTAGACCCGCAGGCTTCAGGAGCTGGAGATCAGCCGGGACGATTACACCGTGTACGTGCGGCCCGAGCTTGTCGTCGAAATGGCGTTCAATGATATTCAGGCCAGTTCCAAGTACCCGGGTGGCTTGGCTTTGCGCTTTGCGAGGCTGAAGCGCTACAGGCCGGACAAGAGTCCGGGGCAGGCGGACACGATCGAGACGGTCCGCGCGATTCACGAGGGCCGGCTCGGCCACAGTTAAAATGACCAGACTCCTCCCCACGGTATACTCGGCAAAGAACAATTCTACGTTCTTCGACGTCGGAGGGACGCTAATCACCGTCGGCTACGAAGTGTTCGAGCGAAAAAGGTGGTTCGTGCTACCGGGGCCCTCGCTGGCCCGCGTCGAGATCAACGTCGGCGATGGTGCCTCGGTCATGTCGTACGAGTACTCGGTGCCGCGGACCCGCCGGGTTGGTCCCGAAATCACGAATGTCGAGCGAGGCCTCTATAGCCTGTTGGACGAAGCCGTGCGCGCGACGATGCAGGCCAAGGTGCTTGAGGATGCCGAGCGGGAAGTGAGAGCGCTGGAGATAGAGCACCTGTTCGAAGGTGGAAGCGCCGCCCGCGAGGCGAAGGGCGACGCGGCGAGCGCTCGGAGAGCCCGCGAGCAGAGGCTCCTCGATGAGCTGATCGACAGGCTCATCACCGCGATCCGGCACGTGACCAACGTGACGTCGCTGACCGCGGAGGGGCTCGAGGCACACCAGAGCGACCGGAGTCATGCGCTAGAGCGGGTGGTTCAATCGACGAGTCTCACCTCCGTTCTCGAGGCCCAGGGTGTCCTGGGTGCCGTAGAGGCTTTCCTGGCCTACGAGGTGGAGTCGACCACGGATGTGAACACGTTGAGAGAGCGGACGCTGGGGTACCTCGATCGGCTTCGTGATACGAGCGGCGACGCGCTGCCGGCGATCAGCTACGAGCAGGCGCACATCATCGCGAACGAGTTCGTCCCCGCCTATGTGGTCATGAAACAAAGGTACGATGCGGCAGCTGCGATACCCTCCGACATCTTCGGGCACGCGTTCGGCAGTTTCTTCGGCGGTGGGATTACCGGGTGGTTGACGCTTTCTGTCTTCGGGGAGAGCGTGATCAGGAACCTTACCGGTACGTACGTCGACATACCGGGCTGGTACATCGGAGCGGCCGTCGCGTTCGTCTGGCCGTATATCACGGCCGCCTTCGGGATGGTGACGCGAGAGAAGAAATACGAGAGAAGGCGTGAGGTGTTGCTGCAGAGACTCTCCAAGCGGCTCGAGCTCGTCTGGCCTGAAGGCGGCCGGCCGCTGCGCGCGTAAGGCGGTCGACTAAGGCATCACAGCACGCTGCCGGATGTACGCCAGCAGGTCTGGCGTCGATCTGAACCACTCACCGCGAATGTGGGCATCCGAGAACGTCGTGTGCAGCTCGCGCTGCAGCTCGCCGGCGTTCCGTGCCGGGATTACTCCCAGCAATTTCAGTTCCGATGGGTTGCCGAGCTGCAGCTTGCCTATCCGTCTCCGTAGCTGCCTCTTCCTGGCGACGCCGACCTTGATCTCGCCACCACCCGTGTCCTGAACGAAGTAAATGATCTTCACGAAAAACCACCGCGCTGAAAGAGGTTGACCGCGAGCCAGGTCGCCGACGCCGGAACTAGGCTGCTCGTTCCGACACATACTGCGCCTCACGCCCGCTCAATTCAAGCGGCGGGCGGGACTAAGGGGTGAGACCTTAAAGCACCATCTTTACCGTGGCGGTAACGAATCGCTACCATCGGGAACTCGGGGCGGCGCGCAGCGAGAACGGTGTCATCATCCGCAGCTTCTTCGGCCGCAACTTCGGTTACGTGCACCCGCAGGCCGTTCCCGGTTACTACAGCGTACAGTTGCTACAAACGGTCGAGGATTTGCTGAGCTACTACGCGGCCGCAGGCTATTTATCGTACCTCGACCTGGTGACTCGAGACGCCCTCGACCTGCAGGTGGCGAGCGGTCAGTAGCTGGCCCCAGGAGTTTCTTGCGCTCGTATCTCGGCGGCCTTTACTTGGAGGGCGGAGCTTTGCCCTAGGAGGATTGCCATGTCGATCGAGGTCACCAGCCCCGCCTTCGAGGACGGCGAGTTCATCCCGGTTCGCCACACCTGTCAGGGTGAAGATCTGTCGCCGGCGATCAAGTGGGCGAACGTGCCAGCGGAGGCGAAGAGCCTGGCGCTGATCTGCGATGATCCTGACGCGCCGGTGGGAACGTGGGTGCACTGGGTGCTCTACGACGTCCCGGCTGCATTCTCGGAGTTGCCCGAGGGGATACCGCCGACGGAGATCACGCCCGACGGCGCCAAGCAGGGTCTGAACGATTTCCGGCGTCTGGGCTACGGCGGACCCTGTCCGCCGCCGGGTCGCGCGCACCGCTACTTCTTCAAGCTGTACGCGCTGGACATCGAGCCGGGGTTGCCGGCCGGTGCGACGAAAGCGGACCTGCTCAGGGCGATCAAGGGTCACGTACTGGACGAGGGCCAGCTCGTCGGGAAGTACGAACGGAGCTAGCTCCTATCCTTGAGTACCGACAGGTAGGTGCCCCAGGGGCCGACCTGGTCGGTGTAGCCCTTCGCCATGACGCGGGCGATCTGGGCGATGTGGCCGAGGTCGTGTACGGTCCAGGTCGCCAGCAGCTGCCGTAGCGTCACCCGGCCCAGCTCGGGGTGAGTCCCCGCCAAGTCCATCTGCTCCGGCGTCAGGTTCGTAGCCTCTAGAGTCCGCAGGTTCTCTTTACGCATTGCCTCGAATGTGTCGAGCAGTTCCGCCAGCGTCTTGCCTTGGCAGTCCCTAAAGTGGGCGAAGCGGTCGAAGGGTGTGAACGTGCGCAACTCGCCATCCTCGAGGATGATGCGCATGCGGCCGATCCAGTCGGTCCGCTCGCCGTGGATAAGGTGCCCAACGATATCGTAGGGGGTCCAGGTGTCGGGTCCTTCATCGCACCTGACCCAGGGATCGGAGAGGTCGCTCAGCAGCGCGCGGAGCGTGCCGGGCGTCGACCTGAGGATCTCTATGGTACGATCCAGTTGGAAGTCCATCCGTGATGACATATGGCATCCTCCGTCGATCAACCCGTGAAGGATCTGCGGGCACCCAACCGTACGGTTAGGGTCGGCACCTTGTGTCTACAAAGGGAACTTATCCGGCGATCGCTGCGTTCCTAGGGGTGAAAGGAGAGCCGCTTAAAGTACCTGCAACCCTGCGGCGAATCGGAGCGTCCAAATAGATGAGAGGGTCGCTGAAACCGGGCGACCAAGGACGGCGTAAGGTGAGTAAAGAGGAAACGAACTTAGAGAAGGAGCAAACATAGATTTCCTTCCTGTCCAGGTGGCACTGGACAGTTTATCCCACTCGAACCCTACCACTAACTCCGCAATGTGATGGGGCCGGATCAAACCGGCCCCATTTCGTTACAGGCTGGTCGCGGCTCACTCGGGCCGACGCTTCAACCGGTCGAGTTGTCGCCTCTCCTTCTTTCTGGGTCTGCCACCCTCGCGGAATGAGTATTGGGGCCCAGCCTTGCGCTGTGCCTTGAGGCTCTCGCGTGCCTGGATACTCTCGGGCGTCTCCTCGTAGAGGGTCGCCGCCTCTTTGGCCGGCCCACGCCGCTCCGAAAGTCTCTGAACCACGAGCTGGTACTCGTGGGGCCCCTTGCGTACTCGGACCCGGTCGCCGACGTGCAGGTTGGAGGCGCGCTTGGCGCGCCGGCCATTCACTTGCACCTTGCCGCCGCTCACCGCCTTGGCGGCGAGCGAGCGCGTCTTGAAGAAGCGTGCTGCCCATAGCCACTTGTCCAGCCGTACCGCCTCTAGCGCCATTCCTCCTCCTCGCCACCATCGTCGCACGCCGCGCCCTGCGGCGCAACGACGGGCGTGGGGGGCGTCGGGGCGCGGGTGGGGGCGGGGGTGCCCCGTGACCCCCAACCATGCATCTTTAGTTCTCTCGACAGAACGCTGTTGAAAGGGCCGGCGTGCAGGTGCGCGGTCCGGAGCCGGAGGGGCGGGGCGCTGGCGCCCGCCGGCCCCTGAAACCAGGCGTGGCGGGCGGCGTTAGTGGGTCGAGACCCCCAAACCCGGTGAGGCTGAATTGAAACTCTCGGATACCGCCATTCGGCGGCCGGTGTTGGCCGCCATGATGAGCCTTGCGCTGATCCTCTTCGGGGGGATCGGCTACTTCCGCCTGCCCGTGCGGGAGTTCCCGGATGTCGACGCGCCCATCGTCTCGGTCACGACCGTCCTGCGGGGTGCCAACCCTCGGGTGATCGAGTCCACCGTCACCGACATCCTGGAAGAAGAGCTGAGCACGATTCCGGGCCTACGCACGCTGACCAGTGCCAGCGCGGAGCAGGTCAGCAGCATCACGCTGGAGTTCACGCTCGATAGGGAGATCGAAGAGTCCGCCCAGGACGTGCGTGACAAGGTATCGCGTGTTCGTGGCCGGCTTCCCCAGGAGATGGAGGAGCCGGTGGTCACCAAGCAGGACGCCGACGCGCAGCCCTTTTTCTATCTGTCGCTCTCCGGAGCGAACTACGACCGGCTGCAACTCTCGGACATTGCCGATCGCGAGGTAAAGTCGCGCCTACAGTCGCTGCCGGGAGTTGGCCGCGCTCAGGTTCTCGGCGAGCGGCGCTACTCGATGCGTATCTGGCTGGACCCGGCGGAGCTCTCGGCCCGCGGACTCACCGTCCAGGACGTCGAGTCGGCGATCCGCAGCCGCAACGTCGAGATCCCGGCCGGCCGCATCGAGTCGGAGAGACGCGAATTCACGGTCCGTTCGCTCGGTGAGCTCAAGACGCCGGATGAGTTCGCGAACTTGACCGTCGCCAATCAGAATGGGCAGCTGGTGAAGCTACGCGACTTGTCGCGTGTTGAGTTGGGGCCCGAGAACGAACGCAGCTCGCTGCGCTTCAATGGCACGTCGGCCGTGGCGATCGGTGTCATCAGGCAGTCTAAGGCGAATCTGATCGAGATATCGGACGCGATCCGCAACGAGTTGCCGGCGATCAATGCGGCACTGCCTCCGGGGTTGGAGCTCGAGACCGCCTTCGACCGGTCAGTCTTCGTGCGCCGCTCGATTCAGGAGGCGCAGGAGACACTGCTGATCGCCGCTTCCCTGGTTGTGCTGATTATCTTCGCAGCCCTGCGCAATCTCAAGGCGACGATCATCCCGGCACTCGCCATCCCGACATCCATCGTATCTGCGTTCGGGCTGCTGTACTTTCTCGGCTTCACCATCAACAACCTGACGTTGTTGGCGCTGATCTTATCGATCGGCATCGTGGTGGACGACGCGATCATCGTGATGGAGAACGCCTACCGGCACCAGGAAGAGCTGGGCGAGGACCCTGAGACGGCGGCGATCAAAGGGACGCGAGAGATCGCGTTCGCGGTGATCGCTACGACGATCGCCCTGGTGGCGGTGTTCTCGCCGTTGGCGTTCCTGAGGGGCACCACGGGTCGGCTGTTTAACGAGTTCGGACTCGCGATGGCCGGCGCCGTTGTCATCTCCAGCTTTATCGCGCTGACGCTCACTGCGATGGCCTCGGCCAAGATCCTCCGGGTGCCGAAGAGCCATGGCCGGGTGTTCATGGCCTTCGAAAGAGGGTTCGTGGGAGTCTCGACCGGCTACTCACGTACTCTGGCCTGGGCGGTGAAGCACCGCTGGTGGGTTATCGGGGGCGCGGTCGCGACCGTGTTATTGGCAGTCGTCATCTTTAGGGCACTGGAGCGCGAGTTCGTGCCGCCGGAGGACCGCGGTTTCTTCGTCGTCTTCACGGTGGCGCCGGAAGGGGCGACGCTGGCGTACACGGACGGCTATCAGCGTCAGATAGAGGCGGTGCTCGATAGGACCGAGGACATCGAGGCCTACTTCAGCGTGGTGGGCTTCAGCGGTCGAGTGAACAGCGGCATCGTATTCACGCGCTTGACCGACTGGTCGGACCGCGATCGCTCGGTGCACGAGATCATCGGCGAAGTGCAGCCCCAGTTGTTCGCCATACCGGGGGTCTTCGCCTTCGCCAATAATCCGCCGGCGTTTGGCTTTGCCAGCCCGGTCCAGTTCGTCGTCCGCCACCCCGACTTCGACTCGCTGGCCGCGGGGATGGACCGGCTGGTGGCGCGAGCCAGGAGGATACCCGGCCTGGTCAACATCGACACGAACCTGCGAGTCAATAAGCCGGAGCTCGCCGTAAGCTACGACCGCGACCGGGCGGAGGACCTGGGAGTGGAAATCCGCGATGTCTCATCGACCCTGCAGACGCTGCTGGGTGGCCGGCGCGTAAGCACGTTTACCCGCGCCAACAAGCTCTATGATGTGATGGTCCAGCTCGAGCCGCAGGACCGCGCCACGCCCGGCCAGATGGCGGAGCTCTATGTGCGTGGCCGGGATGGCGCACTGGTGAAACTGGACGCGGTGACCCGGGTCGACGAGGGCGTCGGCCCGCGCCAGCTCAACCACTTCAGTCGCGTTCGTTCGTTCACAATGTCGGGCAACCTGGCACCTGGATTCACGCTGGGTGCCGCCCTCGATTCTCTGACGGCAGCGGGGGCGGAGGTTCTGCCGCCGGGCAGCAGTGTGGCGCTCGCCGGCGAGTCGCGCGAGTTGGAGGAGAGTGGCAACGCGTTGTACTTCGCCTTCATCCTGGCTCTGGTGGTGGTCTACATGGTGCTGGCGGCGCAGTTCGAGTCGCTGATCCACCCGTTCACCGTGCTGCTATCGGTGCCGTTGGCCGTGACCGGCGCGCTGCTGACGCTGCTCTTGGCTGGCTCGACGCTCAATCTCTACAGCCAGATCGGGATGATCCTGCTGATCGGCCTGGTGAGCAAGAACTCGATCTTATTGGTCGAGTACGCCAACCAGCTCAAAGCGAGGGGGCTGGGTTCGGTCGAAGCGATGCTCGAGTCGGGCCGTATTCGCCTGCGCCCGATTCTGATGACGGCGACGGCGACCGTATTCGGCGCCATGCCCATCGCCCTGGGACTGGGCGCCGGTTCCGCCAGCCGCCGGCCGCTGGGCTATGCCATCGTCGGTGGGCTGATCTTTTCGTCGGTTCTGACCTTGTACCTCGTGCCCGTCGTGTACGTGCTTCTCGACTCGCTCAAGGAGCGCATGGCGCGGCGCGCACCCAAGCTAGAGACGGTTGAAGCACAATGATTCTGGCGCTGATCGCGTTAATACAGGTTTCCACTGTGGGCCCCGCACCGCAGGTCGGGCCGGCAAGACAGGATCCGCCGGCAGCCGCGACCGACACGATACCGCAGGTGACGCTCGAGGAGGCGTTGCGCGCTGCGGCGCGGCTCGACCCTAACTACGTGGCCGCGCTGGGCCGAATCGGGAATGCGGGCTGGGTGAGACGCTCGGCCTACGCCGTCTTCGTCCTGCCCTCTGTGTCGATCTCGACATCTTTGACGAAGGCGTCGGAGCCGTTCTTCAACCTCGGGACTGGTGGCCTGGCGGATCAGATCGTGGATGCGCGTGTCAATGTGAGCTACAACCTGTTCCGGGGAGGCGCGAAGTTCTTCGAGCTACAGAGGGCGCGTGCAGCGATGGAGAGCGCCGAAGCGGGGGAGGTGCTGGCGCGCTTCAACACAGCGCTTCTCACAGAGGCGGACTTCAACAACGTGATCGCCGAGCGCGAGCTGGTTCGTGTGGCGAGCGAGCGGGTACGCCGGGCCGGGGAGCAGTTGGCCGTGGCCCGGGCACGGGTCGTCTCCGGGGCCGCGGTACAGACCGATTCGCTGCAACTGCTGCTCGAGCTCACGCGCGCCAGTGTCGACCTGTTGCGCCAGCAGGCGAGCCTGCGGGTCGCGCAGGTTCAGCTGGGACGGCGCGTCGGGGTGCCGGGTCCCGTTAGTGCGGTCTCGATCGATACGCTGCCGGCGCCGGAGCTGCCGGTCAGCGAGGACAGCGCGGTGGCAGAGGCACTGGCTCAGGGGCCGGAGTACCGAGTTGCGCTGGCCGAGGAGCGGGCTGCGAACGCCGCGGCTAAGGCCTCCTACGGAGTGTACCTGCCGTCAGTCGATCTCTTCGCGTCCTGGCAGGCGTTCGACGAGGCGTTCTTTCCCAACGCTACATCGCGAGCGGCTTGGGGCTTTCAGATCAGCCTGCCGATCTGGAACGACGGGCAGCGCGAGATCGCGCTCTCGCGAGCTAGGGCGGACCGCGACGTCGCTCGTGCGGTACGCCGCGATGTCGAGTTGGCCGTTAGGCGCGACGCTATCGAAGCGTATCAGGCTTACGTCACGGCGCGAGCCAGCGCCGAGTTGGCTGGGCAGGCGGTGATTGTGGCGCAGGAGAATCTGGACGTGCAGGAGACCCGCTACCGCGCCGGCGCCACGACCATCCTGGACTTGGTTACGGCCCAGGTCTCGCTGTCGGAGGCGGAGGCGGGGCTGGTGCAGGCGCGATTTTCGACCCGTCTGGCGCTTGCCGGACTAGAGGCGATCTTAGGGCGAAGATTATTCACGAATAGAGGATACTGACGGTGAGATCGACATTGCTGTCTGTCATGGTGGGGGCCACGCTGGCGGCCTGCTCGAGTGCAGAGTCGAACAGCGGCGGAGGGCCCGGAGCGAGCGGCGGACCAATGGGCATGCCGGTCGAGGTCGCGGTCGCGGGCCGGGACACGGTGGTGGACGCGATCGTCGCGACGGGCCAGATCGAAGCGCTCCAGTCCATCGAGTTACGGCCTGAGGTCGATGGGCGACTGGTGGAGATCTTCATGCGCGAGGGCGGCGAGGTGGCGCGTGGAGCACCGCTGTTCAAGATCGATGATGCAGAGTTGCGGGCCCAGGTCGCCCGTTTGGAAGCGGAGCGCGACCGGGCTCTCCAGGCTCTCGAGCGTACTCGCCGGCTCATTGAGCAGAACGCGTCGTCGGAGGCGGACCTGGAGGCGGCAGAGGCGAACGCCAGGAGCACGCAAGCGCAGCTCGACCTGCAGCAGGTGCGGCTAGATCGGACGGTGGTTCGCGCGCCGTTCTCAGGGTTGGTCGGCGCGCGGCTCGTGAGTCTGGGCGATTACGTCACGTCGTCGACGCGCCTCGTCGCGCTGCAGACCGTCGATCCACAGCGCGCGGCCTTCCAGATCCCGGAGCGCTACGCACAGCGCCTGCAGCTGGGCCAGGAAGTGACCTTCCGCGTGGCGGCGCTGCCCGACGTTGAGTTCACCGGGGTCGTCGACTTCGTCGACCCGGTCGTCGCGCTTCCCGCCCGCACCATCGCAGTGAAGGCGGAGGTCCCGAACCGCAGCCGTGACCTCAAGGCTGGGATGTTCATCGAGGTGCGTCTGGCAACCGACGTTCGACCCGACGCTGTCGTCGTGCCGGAAGACGCGATCCTGCCGCTGTCGGGGGCCGACTTTGTCTGGGTCGTCTCGGAGGGTACGGCCTCGCGTCGCCAGGTCGAGCTCGGCGTCAGGATCCCAGGGTTCGTCGAGATCGTCAGTGGTGTAGACGCCGGAGAACAGGTCGTCGTCGGCGGGCTCGAAAGGCTCTCCGAAGGTGCGCCCGTGATGCCGACCGTCGTCGAGCGCTAGGCGCTGAAAGAACGCCTTCTTTCGCCTGCCAGAAAGGGACCGGACATGTATGTGGTAACGGGAGCTACCGGGAACACCGGTCGTGTGGTCGCCGAGGCTCTGCTCGCCGCGGGGGCAGACGTACAGGTCGTCGGGCGCAGCAAAGGCCACCTCCGACCGCTGGTGGAGAAAGGAGCACAGCCGTTCATCGGCTCGCTAGACGACGCCCAGACCATGAGCATCGCGTTTTCCGGTGCGGTCGGCGTCTATTGCATGATACCGCCGCGATACGAGGCGCCCGACTTCCCTGCCTGGCAGCGCGCGGTTGGGGAATCGCTGGCGGCCGCTGTGCATGAGGCCGGTGTCAACGACGTCGTCTTTCTCAGTAGCATCGGCGCGCAACATATGGAAGGAACCGGTCCCATAGCAGGCCTGCGTCGTGAGGAGGATCGCCTCAATTCACTCGAAGCGGTAAACGTCCTGAGCCTCCGTGCCGGCTTCTTCATGGAGAACTTCTTCATGCAGATGGATGTGATTCGCGGGATGGGGGTGGTCGGACTGCCGATGCGGGGGGATGTCCCGTGTCCGCTGATCGCCACAAAGGACATTGGCGAGTACGCCGCCGAGCGATTGCTCCGGAGGGACTTCTCGGGCAAATGCGCACGTGAACTGCTCGGCCCGCGTGATATGACAATGAGTGAAGCCACCCGCGTGCTCGGTGCCGCGATTGAGAAGCCCGACCTCGAGTACGTCCAGTTTCCATTCGAAGACGCGGAACGGGCACTGCTGGAGATGGGCCTCAGCGCGAGCGGCGCCTCCACACTGCTCCAGTTGTATCGCGGCTTCAACGACGGACTAGTGGTCGCCACCGAAGAGCGGGGTCCGGAGAACACGACGGCCACGACGTTTGAGGAGTTCGGGCGGGTATTTGCGGAGGTTTATGCAGGAGGAAAGCGTGGTCGGTAGTCGGTAGTCAGTCTCGTGTCGGCCATCGCGGCCTCCGGACCGCAGCACGGCCCGACACTGACTACCGACCACTGACTACCAACTACCGAAGATCGCCTACCGAAGCGCCGCCTCGTAGCGTCTTGCGACCTCGTCCCAGTTGATCGTGTTCCACCAGGCTTCGATGTACTCGGGACGCCGGTTCTGATACTTCAAGTAATAGGCGTGCTCCCACACGTCGATGCCGAGAATCGGTGTGCGGCCCTCGAGCAGCGGGCTGTCCTGGTTCGGCGTGCTCTCGACCAGCAGCTTTCCGCCCGACTCGACCGATAGCCAACCCCAGCCACTGCCGAAGCGGCTGGCCGCCGCCTCGCTCAGTTGTCCCTTGAAGCCGGCGAAGTCGCCGAACGCGTCCTTGATCGCCTTCGCGACGTCGCCGCTCGCCTCACCTCCGCCGCTCGGGCTCATGATCGACCAGAACAGGGTGTGGTTCGCGTGGCCGCCTCCGTTGTTGCGGACCGCCGTCCGGATGTCCTCCGGCAGCTCGCTCAGCTGGGCCAGCAACTTCTCCACCGGCCAATCGGCCAGCTGCGGGTGCTTCTCCAGCGCCGCGTTCAGCTTGCTCACATAGCCGGCGTGGTGCTTCCCATGATGGATCCGCATCGTGGTCTCGTCGACGTGCGGCTCCAGGGCAGCGAAGTCGTACGGCAATGCTGGAAGTTCGTGGGGCATGACCGTCCTCCTGCGGGAATATCGATTGTGTGCTTTCGTTTGAGTCGTGATGGTGGAATAAAGCAATGAGCGGGGGGTGGCGCAATGGTATTGATAATCAATCTCACTCCTGGCCAAAGACGGTAGCCTGCCTGACAATCACTGTCCGGCCGCCTGAAGCTTGGCGGGCGGCCGGCACGTAGTACGGGGTGTGCTTCCAAGTGTCAGCGAGCTACTCTATAAGCCTAGAGCGTGTGAGCCAACAGGAAGAGGGCACGATGTTTCTTGGGCTGAGAACAGTGGCCTACGAGGTCGACGACCTCGAGAAGGCGAAGGAATGGTACAGCCGGGTGTTGGGATTCGGGCCGTACTTCGATGAGCCGTTCTACGTGGGTTTCAACGTCGGTGGGTTCGAGCTCGGGTTGCACCCGGTGGAGGAGGAGGCGGCGCTGGGCGCGGGGGGCACGCTGGCGTACTGGGGCGTCGAGGATATCGGGGCCGTGACGGCCAGGTTGGAGGAACTGGGCGCACCGGTGCACAGCGAGATCCAGGATGTCGGCGAGGGCATTTTGGTGGCGTCGGTGATCGATCCCTTCGGTAACCTGCTGGGGATCATCCAGAACCCCCACTTCGGGAAGTAGAGATCAAAGTCCCCACTCCCAGTAACTCGGCCCGATTCGAAGGTTGCGAAGCCAGTCGACGGGCCAGGAATAGCGGAGCAGCACGGCGAGCCAGCCGTGGGAGAGCGCCAGCGTGATCAGATTCGGGTGGCGCTCGAACAGGCGGCACCAGACGTAGCCCCCCACCAGGGTCACGAGCGCCAGCGGCCAGTTGGGCCAATGAACTGAGGCGAAGAGCGCTGCGGCGGCGGCAGCGGCAAGGCCCGGTTGGGCGATTCCTCCCCGCAGCCGACGATATGTGAACGACTGCATCGCATACTGCTGGATCAGCCCCCAGAACGGGTACACGAAGAACGATTGGACCATGCGGTCGTGGAAGTGAGGACCACCTGTGACCATCCCGACTGCGAGGATAAGAGCCGCTCCGATCAGGGTTGCCAGCCCCACCTCGCGGGCCGACGCCCGGAGATTGTCAAAGCGCAGGCCGAGATCACGCAGACGGTCCCGGTGCAAGATATTGGAAGCGAACGGGATGAGAACGATGACCACCAGAAAGGGGATCCGCAGCCAGTCGTTGTGTGTCCCTCGAATCACCCACGAGTAGACGACCGCCAAGCTGACGAAAAGCAGGGGCTCGAGAACGGGCCTGGCGGTCAGTCTCTTGCGCAGGGAGGCGGCAGGGTCGCTAATCTGGCTCTCGTCCATCGAACAGTCCTCGGCTGCTGCAGCGGCCCATCAGTGGGGCGCGGCGCCGGCGGCGCTATCCGTCTCGGTAAGGCGCCCCAGCCGGCGCATGGTGCCGGAAGCGCACGATTTACAGCACTCGTTGGCATGGCGCAACCGCCCCCGCGGTCGCGGCCGGAAATTTGCAGTCTGCGGCCTAGCAAGCTATAAGTATTCGTTGCACAGCAGATCGCGGATTCCCTGTAATACAAGGAGGTCTCTGTCTATGCAGCGACGCGAGGCTGAGAGGGGAGGTGTTGGTCAGCAACCGTTCCCGGTCCAGGCAGCGCCCCGCCCGTTGCGATTCCGTGCGGAGGCGGAGCCGGGGGGGGACCCCATGCGTCGCCGCTGGCAGGCCATCTTCTCCTATGGGGAAGGCTGGTCGCGCTTCCGTTTCGTGGTCAACCTGAACCGCAACACGCTGACCTTCCACCGCTCTCTCGACGTTGACTACAGCGCCATGCTGCGGATGCTGGGCGGCAAGTCCACGGCCTCGCTGACCCCGCTGCCGCCGCCGACCGCCAAAGTTGAAGCCCTCACCTTCGACACCGAGATCATAGGTCTGAAAATGTCGCGGGTGGACGCGGGGGCGTTTAGAGCGGGTCCGGCGGGCGACTGGCTGGTCGTGCAGGCCTTCGTCCCACGCGGATCCGAATCGTTCCTGCTGGGCGTGAACGACCGGCTGAACGCGGCCGAGATAGTGATTCCGCGGGCCGAAGCGGTAACCTCGGTCGTGCACGCGCTCACGCAAGTTTTCGGTTAGTTCCAGCTCGATCTCCGGGTCTAGCCGGAACGGTGCCGGCGCTTATAATTACTGGCCCGCCAACAACTGAAATTCGTAATCGGCTCCCGCCATCGATATCGGTAGGTTCGGCCGGAGGGCGTACGAGTATGATTCAGCCGGAGGTCCAGGAGGTCGCCGGCGTTTTCAGGGGCGAACTGCGTTGGATGTTCGGCCCGTACCCGGCGCTGATCCCCGACAGCGGCTGGCCGTCGGTGGGGATCCTCGACGCTCTTTGCCGCGGCATGAGAGGTCGCAGCGTCTTGACGGAGAGCGAGAAGATCTTCGTCTCGGGTGCGGCGGCCCACCTCGGCGAGCTGGTGCATACCTGCTGGCAGGCGTTCACGCCCGAAGTGCGCGTACAGCACGTTGACGGAATCGTCTGCTCTGCGCACGAAGCCGACGGTTCGTCGTACCGGCTACCGCTGGAGAATGCGATCCTTGCGACACTCAGGGATCCCAAGCTCCCACAGCAGCTGCCGCCACATCTGCCGTATAGCCCGGCGAGCGACAGGCATGCGCTTGAACTGTTCGGGCTCGCCGCCTGTTTGGGCATCAGTGCCTTCGGTGAAGGCCCCTGGGCCGAGCTACAGACGAACGGTCTCTCCGACCGCGTCGACGTTGTCGTGCCGCTCCTGGCAGAGCAGTGTGCCGCTCACTACGCGGCGCTGCACCCCGAAGAACACCTCGGCCAGAAGTCGGATCTATACCGGAAGCTGATCTGGCCGCTCACCCTGTGCGAAGGTGAGCGCGCCTATGAGGAAGCGGGCGCCAATCTGCTCGCCTATCTCGACGGGGCTCTGGCGGTGATACGCGGCGCGCTGCCGTTGCTCAGGCACCTGGCGAGTTACCCGAGCGGAACGGTCAGGGGTGCGGCGTTAACCTGTCTTGTTCTTGATGAGCGGGTACCGGTGTCAGGCGAGCTGCTGGAGATCGCCGCCGACCACTTTCAGGGCAGAGCGGCGGCGTTCCGAGAAGCCGCCATCGCGCTGGCGGCCGAGCGCGGCCGAAACATCGACTGGCTCCACGGCGGTGCGAATCCGGAGGCGCGGTTCCGCTACGAGCGGCAGCTGTCGTTGCTACCGCTGGTACACATGCCGTTCGAGATGTGTGTCGATCCGGCCAATCGGGAGCTGGCGGCCGCGTTGGTGACGATGGAGGCTGCAGAGGCAACCGCGACCCTCGAGCGGCGGCTGTCGACGGGTGGCCGTCACCCGAAACTGCTATTCCAGCAAGCTATCCTCAGGCGCTGGGAGGGTGACATCGATGAGGCGGAGTTGTTGCTGGAGGAAATCGTGCGCGATCACCCCGAGGGGCTGGATGCTGATTTCTATCTGGAGGCGGGGGTAAGCGCCCTGGCTCTGGGCCATCTGGATGACGCGATCACGCGGTTGGAGCGGGCGTTGGCGCTGGGCGAAAAGCGCTTCCAGGTCGCATCGATTCTGGGCCATGCCTACGCTCAGGCCGGTCGCCGCGAGGAAGCGGTCGCCGCGTTCGGCGAGGCGATCTCCAGAGGCCACCTCCACTCCGACGTCCTCGTCAGCCGCGCCGACGTCCAGCGCGAGATGGGCCAACAGGAGGGGTACTCGCGAGACCTGGCGGCGGCGGCGGCGGTCTACCCCTTCAACCCACGTGTGGTCGAGCGCGTCATGGCCGGCTACGTCGAGGCCTAGCCTCAACTCGCGTCAGGGCCGCCAGCGGCCGGCTTTACCACCCGCCTCCCTGACTCGGGTCACCACATCTGCGAAGCTGGGCCCGAGCGTCTCTACTGCATCCTCGAGGCGATCGAACGAAAGCTCACGCGACAGGTACCCGCCGCCCTCGCTGTAGGTAGCGACCACGTTCAGGCTGCCGTCTTCTCGGAGTTCCCACCTGGCCCAGATCGGCTTTTCCTCTGTCTGCAACATCCCTCCTTAGAGGGGGCCGTCGAATCGATAGGCTACGGCGACCCGCGACTCCGGTCTAGACGCTCTCGTTGCCCGTCTGCCGGCATACCGCTATTCTAAATGCGTCATCCCAACTCACATCCGGACTGGAGAGCCAGCGGTACTCAGCAGCTCACATCCAGCAGGAGGGGCGTCATGAGGATCACCAAACTCGTCCTGGTTCTGGTACTCGTTCCAGGGTTGGGCCTCGTTGCCTGCGCCGAGCAGGCAGGCGAAGAAGGGGCCCAGACAATGGAGATGGCGATGAGCGTCGACATGGAGGCTCTGGGCGAGGCCATCGCTGAGGTCAACGCCAACTGGGCCGAGGCCTTCCAGGCTGGCGACGCGGCAACCCTTGCGGCCATGTACACCGAGGACGCGTTCCGTTTGGCGCCGAATGAGCCGACGCTCCGCGGTCGCGAGGCGATGGAACAGGCCTTCGTTACACTCATGGAAAGCACGACCGCCCGGACGATTACGATAAACACGACCGAGTACGGCGGCGCTGGCAACCTCGCCTACTCGATCGGCACCTACGCTGTCACCTACGAGGCGGAAGCCGGGAGCGATCAGGAGGAGGGCAAGTACCTCGTGCTCTCGAAGCTGGGGGACGACGGCTCCTGGAAGATCTACGCTCACATGTGGAGCAGCGATATTCCGCTCGAGGAGTAATGGCGCCGGGCTACTCAGCCACTTTTCTGGCGACGATGAGCCCCGCGGTGACTGCTCGCACCGCGGGGCTCGTTGCTCCAGGGGTTGGGCGTGCCCCACTAGATTGCGCGGCCCGCCTCGATGGCCTCAGGCAGTAGGAGCATTCCCCCGTATAGCGCAGTACCGACGATACACCCGGCGGCTCCCGTCCGCCGAATCGTGACCACGTCATCGGCCGTAGCCACTCCGCCGCCGAGGATAACCAGAAAGCTCTCGGAGATCATCCGCCGAGCGAAGTCTAGGTTGGGGCCGATCAGCGTGCCGTCGCGCATCACGTCGGTGCAGACGATCCAGCGCAGGCCGATCGTGGTCAGGTTGGTGAGCACATCCTCCAGGTGCGGCGTCGCCTCCGTGACCCGGCCCTGAATCACCAGGCGCTCGTCTCGCAGGTCCAGGGCAGCCCCCACCTGGTCGGGCCCGAAGTGCTCCAGCAGCTTGTAGATGAGGCGCGGCTCCTCTACTGCCGCGGTACCGAGGACGATGCGGTCGATCCCCTCTGCAAGAAGACGGTTGGCGACGGAAAACGTCCGCACGCCACCGCCCACCTGAATTCGTGCCTGCACGCGCTCGCGGATGCGGTAGATCCACTCGAGGTTCTTAACTTTGCCGAGGCGCGCGCCGTCCAGGTCGACCAGATGGAGTGCTTCGGCACCCTGGTCGACCCAACCCCGCGCGACGGAAAGCGGGTCGTCGGAGTGCACGATCGCCTCGTCGAAACGGCCCTGCCGCAGTCGCACACAACGACCGTCCAGAAGATCGATTGCAGGGTAGATCAGCATCCTGGGTCGACGTACTCCCAAATGGAAACGTCCATCCCGGGGGAATGGACGGTGTGACTCCTCTGGCTCTCGCGCCTATGATACCCGGGGAGGCCCCGCTGTCAAGCAGGGAGAGCTACTTTCGGCGGTCCGCGCCTAATCCCTAGTTTCGCATCGTGGCACAATGCAAAGGCGCAGAGAGGGTGCGATGAGCGACGAACCAGAACAGCTGAACTCGGCGGTCCTGCGAACGCAGCGATTGACCCGCGTGGTCGAGGGGCGGACCTTGATCGACGAGGTCTCGATCGAAGTCCGATGCGGCGAAGTCGTTGCCGTTACTGGACCTAGCGGCTCGGGGAAATCCTCGCTGCTGCGCCTGCTCAACCGGCTCGACGAGCCGACCGGCGGTACAGTCTACCTGGACAACCGCGACTACCGGGAGATACCACCCCGTGAACTTCGGCGGCGGCTGGGAATGCTGTTGCAGAGGCCGTTCCTTTTCCCGGGCACCGTGGCAAGAAATCTGGCGTTCGGTCCGGGGGCGCACGACGAGGAGCTGGCGAAAGAAACGATCGCGGAGTTGCTGGATAGCGTCGGGCTTCCCGGCTACGCGGAGCGCGATGTGCGCCGGTTGTCGGGTGGCGAGGCGCAGCGAGTCTCGTTAGCGCGCACCTTGGCTAATCGACCCGAGGTGCTTCTCCTGGACGAGCCGACCTCGGCGTTGGACGAGGCCGCCCAACTGGGCGTGGAGGAGTTGATCTGCCGCATCATCAAATCTCAGGGGCTCACGTGCGTGATTGTGACGCACGATCGCGATCAAGCGACGCGGATGGCCGGGCGCACGGTTCTGTTGGAGGCCGGCCGGGTGGTGAGTCGCTGACCGATTACACGGAGCTGGCGAATGCTGTCAGGATTCTTTGCCGACACGTTGCAGCTGGGAATCGCGCAGGCGGTAATCAGCGCGGTCTTGGCGCTGGCCATCGTCTATCTAGCGCGCCGCAACGAGATCCACTTGGAGCGCGAGACCGCTGTGGCGCTGGTGCGCGGGTTCGTTCAGATCGTCGCGGTAGGATCGATACTGGTGCTCGTGTTTCGGGGCCCCTCGTGGACCAGTGCCTTCGTTCTCCTCTTCATGATGCTTGCCGCGGCAGCGACTTCCGCACGTAGGGCCCGGGGCATCTCGGGTGCGTTTGTCGTTTCCTTTTACGGTATCGCGGGCGGCGCCGGTATCGTCATCGCTCTGATGACCGTGCTGGGCGTCATCGACCCGCGCATGGCGTCGCTCATCCCGGTGGGTAGCATGATCATCGCGTCGGCGATGAACTCGGTAGCCCTCGCACTCGAGCGCTTCCGCTCGGAGCTGGCGGCGAACGTGGGGCTGATCGAGGCAGGCCTTGCGTTGGGAGCGGCTCCCAACCAGGTCGTGGCACCGCACGTCGAGGCGGCGGTCGGCGCCGCCATGATCCCGCGAATCGACACGCTCAGGGCTTTGGGCATCGTTTGGATTCCGGGTTTGATGGCCGGGATGGTCCTGGCGGGCAGCGATCCCATCTACGCGGCGATCTACCAGTTTGTGGTGGTCGCCATGATCGTCGCGGCGTCGGGACTCTCTTCGGTGATATCCACGCTACTGATCCGGGGTCGCGCTTTCTCGGCGGCCGAGCAGCTAGTGATTTAGGGATTCGGGGATTTGGGGAATCGGGGATTCGGGGAAGTACTGATAATCCCTACCCGCACCTCTGGGGCCTGCCTATTATCCCCGGTGTGCCGGCCGCTCACTCCAAGACAGCCGCGGATTGACCAGCTACGGAGGTCGTGAGATGCTGGAGATCGATGGCCACAGCCTGACCCTCGAAGACGTGAGGCGGGTCGCCAGTGGTGTGGAGACGAACGTCACCGTTTCTGCCGATGCGAGGCGAGCGATCGACGCGTCGCGCCAGCTCGTAGAGCGCGTTTTGGAGAGCGGCGAGCCCGTCTACGGTGTCACCACCGGGTTCGGCAGGCTGTCCGAGATCGCCGTCCCACCGGAGAGCCGTCTCCGGATGCAGGAGAATCTGGTGAGGAGCCACGCGACGGGTGTGGGGGGAACGCTCGATCGCGAGGTGGGTCGTGCGGTGATTTTACTGCGCGCCAACTCGCTCGCCCGTGGCAACTCGGGCGTCCGCCATGAGGTCGTCGAACTACTCCTCTCGTTGCTGCGATCTGGAATAGACCCGCTGATCCCGGAGTTCGGGTCTGTGGGGGCGAGCGGCGATCTGGCGCCGCTGGCGCACGTCGCGCTCTGCCTCATGGGGGAGGGAAACGTTCACGGCGATGAGGGGCCGGTACCTGCACGGTCGGCGCTGGAGAGATCCGGGCTTGAGCCGGTCACGCTGCGGGAGAAGGAGGGTCTGGCGCTCATCAATGGAACGCAAGCGACGACGGGGCAGGGCGTTCTTGCGTTGTTGGCAGCCGAGCAGGCGGTGGAGACCGCCGAGCTCGCAGGCGCGATGTCGCTGGAGGGATTGCTCGGTACGCCGACACCGTTCGATGAGCGAGTACATGCCAACCGGCCGCACCCGGGTCAGATGACCAGCGCGTCCCGACTACGCGCGTTACTGACCGACAGCGAGATACGCGAATCGCATCGTCATGGCGATCCGCGGGTCCAGGACGCCTATTCGCTGCGCTGCATGCCACAGGTACACGGTGCGGCGCGCGATGTGATGAGGTTCATCCGCGGTGTTCTAGAGATCGAGGTGAACAGCTCGACGGACAATCCATTGGTCTTCGCAGCTGCCGGCGAGATCTTGAGCGCGGGTAACTTTCATGCCCAGCTCATCGCCGAATCTCTCGATTTCCTGGCGATCGCGTGTACCGACCTGGCCGCGATCAGCCAGCAGCGCATCGAACGCTTGCTCAACCCCGATCTCTCCACACTGCCAGCATTCCTCGCAAAAGACCCCGGCGTCGAGTCCGGTCTGGCGATCGCCCAGGTGACCGCGGTGGATCTGCTAACCGAGATGCGTGTTCTGTCGCATCCGGCGAGCGTCGACACCGTTACGACGAGCGCCAACAAGGAAGATCACGTCTCCATGGGCATGGCGGCGGCGCGCAAGGCGCGCCGTGCCGTGCGCTGTCTGCAGTACGAACTGGCTGTGGAGCTGATGTGCGCCGCCCAGGCGCTCGAATTCCTCGAGCCCCTTAAGCCCGGCCTGGGCGTTGCGGAGGCTTACCAGCTCATTCGCCAACACGTTCCGCCGCTTGCCGGCGATCGTGTGTTGAGCGATGAGATCGAGCGGCTTCGTGAACTTGTGGACAGCGGTGCACTGGTCGATATCGTACTCAAGCATGCGATTAGCACGGCCGACTGATCATCCCGTGCGATGAAACCGGCACGGCATGGGAGACGTACGGAGGACTGAGACTTCTCTGAGAGTCAGTCAACCGAGAGTAGGCAGGGATGGGGATCATCTCCTGGATCATCTTTGGTTTCATCGCCGGGACGATCGCCAGGCTCATACACCCGGGCCGAGACCCCGGTGGTTGCCTGGTTACGATTCTCCTCGGCATAGGCGGCGCCCTCGTCGGCGGCTACGTCGGCACGTCCCTCGGCTGGGGCCGGGTGAGCGGTTTCGAAATACGATCGCTCGGGCTAGCGGTTTTGGGCGCGCTCATCCTGCTCATCGTCTACCGGATGTTGTTCGGCAAGAAGAAGCGCTAGCTCTGTTGCCCCCCGAAGCGGCATTTTAGATTACCCCACCCAGCACACCGAGTCCCTCCGCTACCCAAAAGGAGCCGGTGTCTCCCATGCCCGACGATGAGCATGACCATCTCATAAAGCGTCTCGAAGAGCTCGAGCGGCAATCGACGCAGCTCGATTTCGAGCTGAGGCGTCTGAGGCACGATCTGCTTCGCTACAAGAGTGCTGCCGCCGTACCACCGGCCGCGCCTGCGCCGCCGACACCCGAAGTGGAGGAAGTAGTCGCGCCGGAACCGACGGCACCACCGCCGGCCCCGGTTGCGAAGCCGGAGGTTCCTCGGGTGGTGGAGCAGGAATCCGTGCAAGCCCAGGCCGAGGCCGGCAAGAAGCGGGAAGCCATCGACGTCGAGTTCTGGCTCGGCGGTCGCGGCCTGCTCTTGATCGGCGTTGCGGCGTTGGTGCTCGCCGTCGGCTTCTTCGTCAAGGAAGCGATCGAGCGAGGCTGGATCGGTCCGTTGATTCGCGTCTTGTTGGGTGCTGGGGTGGGAATCGTTGCGGTGGTGGTCGGTGACCAGATCCGGGCCCGGGGATATCGCATCTACGGCCTGTGGCTGGCCGCCGGCGGGTTCAGTGCCATCTATCTCAGCCTTTGGGCAGGGGCTTTGCTTTACGCCTTGCTTCCGACGGGCGTTGGGTTCGCGTTGATGGTGGTCGTGGTGGCCGCCGCTGCGACCCTCGGACTCCTCAGGGACTCGGAGTCCTTCGTGGCTTTGGCGGCTGTGGGCGGCTACCTGGCGCCGGTGCTGCTGCAGATGGAATCGGCATCCGTCCTCTTCAGTCTGGGTTATCTCGGCCTGCTCTCCGGCACCGGTCTCTGGCTCGCTTACCGTGCGGGCTGGCGATACCTGGCGGCCGTGGCGGTCATCGGCGGAACCGTTATGGCTCTGCTAAGCGGGGGCAGTCCACATCTACACGGGACTTATCTCGCGTTGCTGGTCGCGGGCGCTCTGGTCACGGCCGAGCGGAGACGCTGGGCCGGGGTGGCGATTCTGGCCGCGGTTTTCGGTTGGCTTACGCTACTTCTCGGCAGCTCAACGTGGGAGATCAACGCGGTCAGCTTGTGTGCTTACGCTGCCGCACTTGCTGCTGCGGGATTGGGGATCGCCGCGCGCGCTGGGTGGGCCGGCCTGGGGGCGATCACGGTGGCGGGCGGTACTCTGGGCATCCTGTCTAATGTCGGCGCTCCCGATGCGCACGGCATCTTTCTGTTGGCTCTGGCCGCTGCAGCGCTGATACTGGCTCGCCGTGAGCGCTGGCTCGAGATCGCGCTCCTGACGATCGTCTTGACCTGGGTTGTGCTCTGGTTGGGCAGAGACGGTTGGAACATGCTGGGCCTTCAGTTCTCCCTTTATGCCGGCGGACTGTGGTTGATCAGCTTGGTCGCATCGCTCGGCCTGGACGTGAGTGACATACGACCGGCGGAGCGCTCCGAAGAGAGTGACGAGGGTGAGGGTTCCACCGCGGGCGAGGTCGATCTGATCGAGGCCGTGCGAACCCTCATCGGGCCACAGGCCAGCGGTGTGCTCGTGACGGTCCTGCCGCCCTGGCTCTTCTACCTCTATGCGATGGTGGGCCTGGAAGACTCGGCATACGCCGAGTCGCGTGGCGCTATCGGTTTCGGTTTGGGTCTCGTTATAGGTTGCGTTTACTTGGCCCAGACGGTTTGGGGAACGAAAAACCTACGGGCCACCAGACTGACATGGTTGGCCGGGCTCGGGTATGCGTTCTGGTTGGTGGCGCCGTCGTTGCACTGGGAGGGCGTCGTGCTGGCCAGAGTCTGGCTACTAGAGGGCCTGGCCCTCTTGGCGGCCGGCGTCCTGCTGAGGACCGTGGAAGCGCGGGCGGCAAGTCTGGCCGCATTCGTTCTCGCCGCGATGAGTTACTACGGTGCCGCGGTGATCGACCGCCCCGAACTCGATGCTGCGTTCGTAGGCGGCTGGGCGCTCACCGCCCTGGCGGTGGCCGTTGGTCTCGCCGTCTGGGGCGTGGCGGTGGAGCGCGTCGAGGGCCCAGCGCCTTGGGAATCCGGAATCCGGCCTATCGTGCTGCTCGCCGCGGCGGTCATGTTCTTGGGTTGGGGGACGGTGGAGATTCAACGGTTCTTTGAGCTGCTCGGAGAGGGCGATCGCTGGAACCTTGCCCGCGACCTGTCGATCAGTGGTTTCTGGATGGCCTATGCGGCCGGGCTCCTGGCGGTCGGCTTCTGGCTCGGGCGAGCACCGGTGCGTTGGGCCGGACTGGGTATGGCTCTGCTCGCCGCCGGGAAGGTCTTCCTTTACGACCTCTCGCAACTGTCACAGCTCTACCGAATCTTCAGCTTCGTGGCGCTGGCTATCGTGTTGCTGGCGCTGTCTTTCCGCTACCAGAAGTTGCGGGGTGCCGACAAAGAGGCCGAACCCTAGCGGGCAGGAGCCGTGGGAATCGGCTGTGAGGGTTGCTCCGGAGCTCTAACTCGTTCTTCCGTAGACGTTTAGGCTCGGAGCGCTATTAGACACATCTGCCTGAATACCCGTCAAAAGTTTGCGTCAGAATGAAAACTATGATCGGTCAGTCTGTCCGCGCCGATCGTAAGTCGTTGCCGTGTAAACCGCTTTTTTTTGGCACAAAGATGGCATTTCGTCCGTAGCCCAAGACCCGCCCAAGGTCAGGCGAACAAGTAAGAGGGGACGATGACATCGCTCAGATGTAAGCGTGGGTACACGATGGTCGACATGGCGGTCGTGTTGCTGCTGATCGGTGCTGCCATGGGTACCTCTGGTCCGCTGAGCCGACGGATGGTCGCTCTCTACCAGCTGAACACTGCCACTCAGACGCTGGCAGCGGATCTGTCGCAAGCGAAGATACGGGCGATCCAGTCGAATGCGTTGGAGGCGGTCGAGCGTGAATCGAGCCGTGACTATCGGGCCGCGGGGTATCCGCGCCGTCTGCCGGGGATGGTGCGGTTCGATGCGGAGAGCGCCGAGACGGTGGTGTTCAACGGGTTGGGCGCCGTGAGCGACGGGGCTAGTCACCGCTTCGTACTGGTCAACCTGTACGGCGAGGCGCGCGAGATAGTGATCTATGCGGCGGGCGGTCACGAGGTTCGCAAGTTGTGAAGCAGGCCGACGGATTCAGTCTTGTTGAGTTGATGGTAGCGCTGGTGATCTTCGCCTTCGGAGTGCTGGCGGGGGTAGCACTTCTGGGTTCCGGCTACCGATGGGAGGGGCAGGCAGAGTTGGAGACCCAGATGACGGTGGCGGCGGAGATGAAGGTCGAGGAGTTGAAGGCGTTGGCGGGGACCGAGCTACCGGACACGGTGGAACTGGTTCTGGGTGGTGACCTCGAATCGAACACGACGGGCTACTGGGACACGGCTGAACTGGACGGGCGCACGTTTACCCGACGTTGGCGGATCCAGGCAGGGCCGGCGGGGACAAGGCAAGTGACGGTAAGGGTACTGCCTCTGGATCCGCCCGCGGCGGGTTACGCGGAACTCTGGACACACGTGCTTCATGAGTAGGCAGTGCTGGATCAGGCGCGTCGCCGGCCGCAGGGCCGGCTTCAGCACGATCGGCATGATCGTCGCTTTCGTGCTGCTTGGGCTGCTACTGGCGCCGATGCTGGGCACGATCTTGAGTGCGCAGCGGGGTTTCGTTGAGAGCCGGGACCGGGCCCGCGCCGCCGGCAACGTGCGATACGCGCATCTGGCGCTCACACGCTTCATGCGCCTGGCGGGCAGCAGCCCCGTCGGGCTGCCGCTGCCGGGTATCGATCCGGATCCGGGCGGCGATGGCCTGTTCAACGACGTGCGGCTGCGTTCCGATTACAATCCGCCAGACGGTGATATCGATGATCCTGGTGAGGACCTGACGTTCTTCCTGCGGGCGGACACCATGTTCGTGAAGTCCGGGAGCGATGGAGACGAAGAGCCTTTCCTCATCGGTGTGGACTCGCTGGCGTTCGAGTACTTCGATCGCGATGGGTCGGTGATCGTGGATCCCGCGCGGATCGGTCCTCGGGCCTTGACGGTCGACGTGACGATCCGTGCTCGCGGCGACAAGCACGCCGATCCGGCCGAACGAACTCTGTCCGGTCTGGTACGGCTGCGAAACGGGAAGTGATGAGCATGTTGCTGAGGCTTCGCTCCAACGAGTCGGGAATGGCGCTGCTGGCGGTGCTGCTGGCGATGGGACTGCTCACCGCGCTGGGTGCGGCGCTCACCGCGGTAGGTATCGTCGAGTTCCGCGCCGCCAAGAACCACCGCTCGGCCTCCCGTGCCCTGCTGCTGGCGGATGCAGGTGCAACCCACGCGCTGGCGCTGATGCGCGGCCCGTTGGCCGGCTACAGCTACAGCGAAGTTCTTGTGGGTGCCGACGGAATTGGAGACACGGAGGACGATGGCGTCTTCACAGGCTTCACGCTCGCCGGTGAGGATGCACTGCCCGATTCCGGGATACTCCTCGGCAACGGTCGGTACTACGTGCGGATCGTCAACGACGACCAGGATCCCAGCGGCGATCCCTACGTGGACGGCAACCATCGCTTCCTCGCTCTCTGCCGCGGCGAAACGCCAGACGGCGGCGTGGCGGAAGTGCGTGTCATGCTTGCCGCCCCCAACTTCCCGGCCATCGCCACCAACGGCACGCTGTATCTGCCTGGCAACCCGGGCGTCGTGGGTGAGTGCGGCGGTGTGCACGCCAATCGGATCATGAGTATCAGCGGGCAGCCGACGGTGTCCGGCGATGTCACCTACTTCGAGGACGCCGTAGTCAGCGGCACGATCTATGGGCCCGGGGGAGAAGAGAAGGAACCGAAGCCCGGACCCTGGGTCGACATCCCGGAGTACGACACGCTCGATTTCTGCGCTGACGCGGACTACAGGCTAAGGAACAACAAGCTGATATCGCTGGGGCCGCCGGAAAGCGAGTTCGCCCTCGGCAAGGTGCTCGGTTGGCAGTTCGACGCGTCCACCTGGACTTACGAACTCAACGGCAAGGATGCCGTGGGCGGCAAGTACTGCGTTCATGGCAACGTGAGGGTGATAGGCAACCTGGGCGAGCCCGGCAACCCGCTGGAGATCAGCATCCTCGCCACGGGCTCGATAGCGGTCGGCGGCACACCGATCATCGAACCGGCCAACAGCAACGACATCCTGCTGATGGCGGGCGGCGACGTGCAGATCGGTGGCACCACGACGTCGCTCAGGTCGCCCTACTACCACGGGCTGATCTACGCGGGCAGCCAGTGCCAGGTGGGTGGCACGCCTTACGTCGACGGCCACATCCTGTGCTACGACGACCCAGATCCAGGCGGCGCGGTCGATCTGTTTGACGAGAACAAGATCAACGGGACCCCGACGATCAGCTATGACTGTTCGGGTGAGCTGCGACGCACGTTGATGGCGTCGTGGTGGGAATCGCGGACGACTTCGTAGTTGTTTCCACATAGATGAAATGACCCCGGTCGCGGGTTCGGCGCCCGGGGAGGCCGGAGGCGCGCGAGCAAGAGGTGCGGAACGATGGTGGGGCGCGTAGGGAGGGACGAGTCGGGCGTAGCGTTAGTCGCCGTGCTGCTGGCGATGGCGCTGCTGACCGTGATCGGTGCCGCGCTCACCGCGATTGGAATCGTCGAGTTACGGACTGCCATCAATCACCGCTCCGCGACCCGCGCTCTTCTGCTAGCCGATGCAGGGGTCAACCATGCGCTGGCCTTGATGCGCGGCCCGCTAAGCGACATCACCTACAGCGATATCGTCCGCGGCGACGACGGCGCACCGGGCACCGCAGACGACGGCCTTTTGTCAGGCTTCGGGCTCGGTGCGTCTGACGAGATACCCGACACGGGAGTCGTGCTCGGCGACGGCCGCTACTACTTCACGCTTGTTAACGACTCGCTGGATCCCAGCGGCGACCCCCACATCGATTCCAATCATCGCCTGGTCGCGACCAGCCGCGGCGAGACACGGGACGGTGGCGTGGCCGAAGTAGGGGTCGTGCTCGCCGCGCCCAGCTTCCGGGCGATAGTCAGCAACGGCGACCTCACACTACCCGGCAACCCTGCCGTGCTGGGGCCGTGTGCCGGAGTTCACGCCAACGGTATGCTCAATGTGAGCGGGCACCCGACTGTGGATGGCGAAGCGACGGCCGCGGATGACATTAGCCTGAGCGGTACGATCTACGACGCGAGCGGTGGGATCGTGATCCCGCGACTCTCGGGTGAAATCGAGGTCCCCAAGCATGAGCCGCTCGACTATCGCGGACAGGCCGAGTACGAGCTACGGGATGGCTGGGTGGTCACAGTCGGACCACCCCGGGACAGTGCGCTCGCCACGGGTTCGGGTGAGCGGGGTTGGCAGTGGAACGCGGCGCAGGGCACCTGGTCGCTGGCCGGCAGCAAAGCGGAAGGTGGCACGTACTTCGCGTTCGGCGACGTCGAGGTGACGGGGAATGCCGGTAGCGACGGCGCTCCTCTCGAGATCACAATAATCGCCACCGGCTCGGTCAAGGTCGCCGGTAATCCGAAGCTGAAAGCAAACCATCCGGAGGGCATTCTGATCCTGGCCGGTGGCGACGTAGACATCGCCGGGGTCGCAACAGGGGTCACCCTATCGTATGCGGGGTTGGTGTACGCCGGCAGCCAGTGCCAGATGAACGGAACGCCCAGCATCGGTGGCCATGTACTGTGCCACGACGCGCCCGACCCGCCGGGTGCCGCCAATCTGGTTACTAACAACAAGGTCAACGGTAACCCGACGGTCACCTACGACTGCTCGGGGGAACGACGTCGAACGATGGTGGCGTCGTGGTGGGAATCCAGGGCTCGCTGAACCCCGCCAAGATCAGAAGCATCACCAATCACCTCAAACAAACAGGCGAGCACCGGTGGCCGGTGCTCGCCTGTTGCTACATGTGCCTGTATCGCTGGGGCTAGTGTCCGGTGAATTCTGGCCAGCGCAGCGTCCGGCCGGTCAGCACTTTGACGCCGTCGTTCCGTGCGCGGTACATGGCGGTGTCAGCCTCCATCACCAAGTCCTCCACGGCCCTGGGGAAATCGGGGAAGCCGAGATCGAACGGCGCAACATCTCCGGGGTCGAGGGTTGCCAAACCCATGGTCGTCGTCAGTACTGGCATTTCGGGCGGCCACCAGCTCTCCCATTCGCTGGTCAGAGCCGACTGCAGGCGTTCCGCCACGATCGCGCCGCCTACCTGATTGGCGTCGATGAGGACCAGAAGGAACTCGTCGCCGCCAAATCGGCCAACGACATCCGAGTCGCGCACGTTCATCTTCAGCAGGTTGCCCAGGTGGCGCAGCGCCCGATCGCCGACGACGTGGCCGTGCTTTTCGTTAAGATTCTTGAAGTCGTCGATGTCGAGCATGAGCACGGTGACGGGGAACGCCTTGCGCCAGGCGAGCTTGATGGTCTCGCGCAGGCGGTCGAGGGTGAAAGCCTTTCGAAAGACGCGCGTCGTCGTGTCGACGGTGGCGAGTTCATAGAGTCCGGCATTGCGAATCGCGGCGGCAGCCTGACTAGCGAACAGCTGTAGCAGGTCGACATCGCGTTCGCCGTGGCCGGGCCGCTCGAGGTATGCGAGTCCCAAGACGTGTTCGGCCAGCGAAAGTGGAAGGACGCCGTGATTGTCGTCGATGATGTTGCTGTGCTCTTCGACGGCGCGACGCACTAGGTGCTCGGGCACCGATCGCAGCTTTTCGATCGTCGAGCCCCGCGGATAGGTATCGGTGCTCGCGGCGCTGACCACGAAATCGTCGATCGATTGCGGCGAGTATATGAAACCCTCGATCGGCCGCTTGCCGACTGGATCCGTCGCACGCGTCGCCACGAACGCGCTCTGGCCGCCCAGCAGTCCGCTGACCAGGGTCAGGATCGTCTCGGTCAGCTCGTCGAGGCTCTGGATCTCGTGCAGCTGCGGGACGCTCTCGAGTACACGTCGCAGCCCGTGGCGTGTGCGTCGGATCGTGTCCAGTTGTTGAGCCGATGCCAGCGCCGCGTTTACCCAGAGCAGCAGTCCGTCTTCGCCGTGTCTCTTGTCGTGATAGCCGAAGACGTCGTGCGCCCGGTTGAGCTTGCGGAAGGGGACTCCCGGCGCGCCGGCTCCCATGATGACGATCGGCGCCGCGGGAGCACGTTGCCGAAGGTCGGCCAGCGGGTCCGCGCCATCCATCTCCAGGAGGTCGAGCTCGACGAGCAGCACATCGGGAAGATTGTCGGCCAAGAAATTCGCGGCGGCGAGCAGGTCCTCGGCACCCCACACGGAGTGGCCTTCCTCGGCGACTAGCTTGCAGTTCCGCTTGAGGAAGTCCGGGTCGCTGTCCACCAGCAGGACGCTGAGTCCCTGAGTCGGCCTATCGCGCCGCAAGAAGGTCATTTGGCAATCGTTCGCCTCGTCGTGGGGGCGACGAGCTGGGTTTGTCGAGTACGGGCTTGCCAGCGGGGGATTTCCGCAGGGGAGTTGTTTTGGCGGTGGGAGGGGCCGTAACTGTATACCCATCAGACGCCTCGAGGTTCACCGGGCCGTTCGCCCGGGCTGGGGCGGCACCTGCCGGTCAGGAGGAGGGCCATGGCCAAGATGCGCGCGATCGTGATTCGGGAGCCCGGAGGCCCGGAAGTGCTTGAAGTGCAGAAGATTAAGGCCCGGGAACCTGGGCGACAGGAGATCCGGGTGCGGGTCCACGCCGCTGGGGTCAACCGGGCCGATCTGCTGCAGCGGCGCGGGCTATACCCGCCGCCGCCTGGCTGGCCGGTGGAGGTCCCGGGCCTCGAGTACTCCGGCGAGGTGGAGGCGGTTGGTGAGGCTGTGGAGCTGTGGAAGACGGGAGATCGGGTTATGGGCCTGGTGGGGGGCGGCAGCTATGCCGAGTACGTCGTCGTGCAGGAGCGCGAGGCGCTGGCGATCCCGCCGCTTCTCTCGTTCGAGGAGGCCGCAGCCGTTCCCGAGGTCTTCATCACCGCCCATGATGCCCTCTTCACTCAAATGCGCCTCGAGTTGGGCGAGCGGCTCCTGATCCACGCGGTGGGGAGCGGCGTCGGAACCGCCGCCCTCCAGCTGGCGAAAGCGGCAGGCGCCACCGTTATCGGGACGTCGCGGGCCGAGTGGAAGCTGGAGCGCGCTACCGATTACGGGCTCGATGTTCTGATCAACACCTCGGAACACGACTTTCCCAGAATGGTCAAGCAGGCCACTGCCGGCTCTGGAGTGCACGTTGTCCTGGACCTGGTCGGCGGTCCCTACCTCGCCGGCAACATCGAGAGCCTGTCGGAGAAGGGGCGGATGATCGTCGTGGGCCTTACCGCCGGCCGCACGACGGAGATCGACCTCGGTGCGGTCTTGCGCAAGCGACTTTGCATCATCGGCACCTCTCTGCGCTCACGGCCGCTGGAAGAGAAGATCGAGGCAGTTCGGGCATTCGATCACGACGCAGGCTCGCTGCTCGCAACCGGTCGGGTCCGCCCCGTCCTCGATCGTGTCTTCGAGTTCGACGAGGTAGTCGAGGCCCACCGCTGCATGGAAGCCGACGAGAACTTCGGCAAGCTGGTGATCAGGGTCCGATAACTGGGGCGTGACTCCTATAAGTCGACGGAAGAAAGCACAGAGCGGCTCAAGTGAGGGTCACCGAATCCCTAAGAACGTCAACCATGGTGTCGACGAGCTTGGGCCAATCGAACTCGGACTCCGCTCGCTGCCGGGCACGTTCTCTAAACTCATTCACTAGGCCGTCCGCGCAGTTGATCTCGCGTCCTGGTGCGCCTGGATCGGTGAGCCCAGGGAGTCCCTGGCGTGGCTCGGGCAGGCCTCCGGACTATCACCGACCGGTGTGGAGCCGCGTGTTTTGGAGACTGCCGTGTCTGACCGTGTGCGAGGAGACCCATGTTCGGCCGGGACGTTCAGCATCTCCGTTCACGAATCTGGCCGAGGGTCGTCACGGCGAGGCGCGCGGTCTACCACGAGTTGTCCGAGCAAACCTAGGCGACGAAGTCGAAGTACCGTAAGTTATTCCCGGTGCCTGCGTGCACGGGTCGATTCTAGGCAACCTGTCTAAGCGGATTCCATCAGCTGCGAGCTTTGCGGAACTGCTACGGTATATCGGCTGGACGGCTCCGATCATGACGAAGAAATCGGTGCTTGTCTTTCGGAAACGGTTGCTCGGCTACTCGGAGACGTTCATCGCGGCTCAGGGGAGGGCACTCCCATCGCTGCAACCGGTCTTCGTGGGCTTCAAAAAGGATCCAACCGGATTCGACTATCTCGGTGATGCGCCGGTCCTGCTCCACTCGGAGCTAGCCCGCAGCGGTCCACTGTCACGGACTCTGATGCGAATCAGCGGGCGCGTCAGCCCCCGCTGGCTGCGCGCTATGGCCTCGACCGACCCAGCACTGCTTCACGCGCACTTCGGCCGCGACGCGCTGACCGCACTCCCAATCGCTGAGCGGCTTGGAATCCCGTTGATCGCAACATTTCACGGCTTCGACATCGCGACGAATGACACTCGAAGTCGATACGCGAAGCGGAGGCCGCAGGTGTACGCGAGTGCGGCCGTTGTCATTGCCGTCTCGCAGTTCATTCGCGGCCAGTTAGTCGCAAAGTCGTGCCCGCCCGAGAAGATCGTTGTCCACTACATCGGCATCGATGTCGATCAGTTCACGCCCGATCCAAAAGTGCCGCGGCAGCCGCGAGTGTTGTTCGTGGGTCGCCTGGTGCCCAAGAAGGGCCTTGATTATCTGATCCGAGCCATGGCACGCATCCAAGATCGACATCAGAACGCTGAGTTGGTGGTTGTCGGGGACGGTCCGTTGCGTCAGGACTTGGAACGCTTCGCTAGTGCGGAGCTTCGGACTTTCCGCTTTCTAGGTCGACAGACCCCATCGCAGGTACACTCTCTGATGAACTCGTCGCAAGTATCCTGCGTGCCTAGCGTCGTCGCACCCAGCGGTGATGCCGAGGGCCTTCCGATGGTAGTTCTGGAGGCCATGGCGATGGGACTACCGGTGCTCAGCTTCGCACCGGGCGGTGTCACCGATGCGATCGTCGATGGCGAGACGGGCCTTCTCGCCCCTGAGAGAGATGAGAGCGCGCTGGCCGCTCATCTCGATCGGGTCCTAGGCGATCCTGAGCTGTGCCGGCGCATGGGTGAGGCCGGGCGCGCCCGTGTACGTGAGGAATTCGATCTCAGGAAGCAGACGGCCAAACTGGAGGAGATCTACATGGAGGTGCTGGCTGCCCCTGGGCGGTGAACGATCAACTCCGCTTCGCGGTGCCTGTCCAGCCCGTACTCGGTTCGCGTGCGTCGCGTCCTGCGTGTCTGCTCGCGGATCTGAGCGTTGCCTCGCACCCCTTCCTCGCTGGCATAGCCCCGTGGGTGGTCGAGATGCACGACGACGGCGCGATGCCGGATCTGAACTCCGCGTACGCCGGCGTTCTCGAGTCGCTCACCTAGCTCCCGGTCCAGGCCTCCCCAGACCATCCTCTCGTCGTAGCCGTTAGCGGCGAGCAAGTCTTCGCGCCAGGCCGAGGCGTTACCGCCGTTCCACGTCGGCCGAGTCGGCGTCACGGCGTCGAACACTCGTCCCAGCCGTGATCCCGCCAGCAGCCTCAGCATCTTCCTCGTCGGCTTGAGGCCCTGGCTGCGCAGCCAGGTCGCGTCGGCCACTCGGCCTGTCCGAATGTGCTCGGGGGTGATCGCCGTGCTGATTGAGAGGGGTAGGCTCACGTGCCCGCCGGAGAGGAAGTGACCCGGCCGGCGGAGCCGTTGATGCTGTGCGAGGAGGTCGCGTCGCGGGATACAGTCGCCGTCCGAGAAGACCAGGTAGTCGCCCGCCGACGCCAGGATGGCCTTGTTGAGGATCTCGCACTTTCGGAAGCCGCGATCCTCGTGCCAGACGTGCGTGATGGTGAGATCAGTCTCCCGGCTCATGCGATCGATCAGCGCGCGGGTCTCGGGGCCGGACCCGTCATCGGCGATCACGATCTCGAAGTCGCTCGTATCCTGCGCCGCGTATCCCCAGAGCACCTTCTCCAACCACTCGGGGGAATTGTAGGTCGCCAGGATCACGGAGAGGCTCATGGAGTGAGCTTAGAAGCTGGCCGCCGTGTCGGTCAAGGCCGATCCGCGCACTCCTGCGGGGGCCGGGGTCTCCGACCGCACGTACGCTTGGGCCACGCCCGCCGTATCCGTCCGACACACCTCCGCAGGGTAATGCCTAGATAAACCGCATGGCTATTGGGCTTTCGCTACCCGCGCCCCGGCACCGGGCTTGCCTCCTGCGTGGTTGGTGGGTGGGGTCTCGGAGGGAAGACCTCGGCAGGAGGTGGACATGGGACTGGCACTGCATAATAGGGTCGTCATAGCAGTAGCTCTTCTTGTACTGTTCCTCGTACTTGCCGTCACTAGTGCAGCTCAAGACTTCGAGGGCCACAGGTCTGGGGACCGATCGGGTCTCGGCCTCGGTTTCATGTGGGCGCAGCCGGTCGGCGAGTTCGGGTACCATGTAGATGAAAGCTTGGGAGCCGGCGCATTCCTGCACTTTGACGTCGGGGACAACGGCGGACTCGGTCTGCGGCTGGACGGTTCGATGGTGTACTACGGCAGCCAGACGCGATCGCAGTCCCTGGCTGCCGGGCAGGGCTACGAGGAACTGACGATCAGGAACCGGATCGGCTCGTTCTTCCTGGGGCCGCAGATGACCTTCGGATCCGGCGACGTGCGGCCATTTCTGCACGTCGGCGCTGGGTTCTCGTATTTCTGGACCGGGACGGACTGGGATGATTCGTACTACTCGGACTATGCGTACGAATGTGAGGCGTGGGAAGACCACGAGTACTGCGAGCGCGATTTCTTCGATGTGATGGGCGACCTCGCCATGTTCTTCGAAGGCGATACGGAGTACTCTGAGTGGACGGGAGCGTGGACAGCCGGCGGCGGCGTCTCGGTCAGGGCGTCAGGGAGCTTGAATTTCTACTTCGGGCTCCAGTACGTGAACAACGGCCGCGTCAGCTACCTGACAGAAGGGGCGATCGTCGACCTCGGCGGCGGCTACTATTCGTTCACGCCCGTCGAGAGTGAGGCAAACTTGCTGGTCGCGCAGTTCGGTATCGCGATCCAGTGATGAGGGGAGGCAGGGTTAGCGGTTAAAGGTCGGAGGCCTGCCCCGTCACTTCTTCTTCCCTTTCTTCCTCGGCTCGCAGGCGATGACGCCCTCTTCTTCGGCGGGGTCGAAGGCATTTATGTCGCCCATGAAGACCGCGCAGTAGAACTTGTCGGGGCTGCGGTTCTCGTGCTCGGCGCGGGCCGACCACCCTCTGCTATTGGCGCGGATCTTTATCACCACGTTCTGGCTGGGGGTGAAATCGAGTCCGTCAGCCGACTTCGTGTAAGTCGCCCCATCTGCGTTTCCGGGGTCGTTTGTGAAGTAAATGCTGCTCGACGCGTAATACTCCTCTTGCGCGCGGATCAAGTTCCGCAGATCCGACTGCATCGCGGCCAGGTATGCAGCGTTCTTCGACCGATAAACGGTGGCCGAGGTCATCGCCGCCAGGATGGAGATGATGACGATGGCGGCTAGGAGCTCGACGAGCGTGAAGCCTGGCTTTGCCATGACTAGATTGGCCTCCCGGCCGGGAGCTTGTGCTGGCGGGGAGTCACGCGGCTGGTCTGGGCAGCGTGAGCAGGACGGGTCTCACTTGTCTGGAGGCTCGCCTGTGTGGCCAGAGCCTCGGTCTCTTTGCGCGTGTCGCCGCGCGTATCTCGTTCTACCCAAGCCAGTTGGCCGGGTTCCTCCCCGCCGGGAAGCGGGTCGGCGTGGCGCGAGCGTCCAGGATCCGGAGGTCTGCGGGGCGTCGGCGGGCCGCTGGATCCTAGGGCGTGAAGATCTCGGTTGTCGGAAACGTCAGGGCATACCCGTACCACCTGGTGAAAAGCTGCATCGGGCGTTCTGTCACCAGCCGGCTGCCCTGCGGATCGTGGAGAACGCCGCCGTGGATAAACTCGCCGGTGTCCAGGACGAGGTCCTTGTCTCTCCACTCGGCGCTCGTCGCCCGTGTGTATAGCGCGGACAGGGCGTGTCCTGCGGGATCGAAGTAGACGAGAAGGCGGCGACCATCGAATTCGTCGATGACGTAGTCGTCACTGGCGGCGATGGACTCCATCGGGTAGTAGCGCTGGATTCTCTGGTTCCACACGCCGAGACCGACATCCATCGTCGAACGGCGTGTGTCCTCGCCGGCCATGGTGTTTCTGAGTCTGTCGGGCAGGGCCGGGACACTCTCGGCCAATGGCCACCAGCGGCTTGGAGTACCGCGAATCGGTCGGTCGGAAACCGCGATCTCGAGGTGGTCATAGACGTTGAGCGCTTGGTCGACGCTCAGGTGCAAGAGGTTTGACAGTCCAGCGAGTCGAGCGCCCGCTAGTGGACCGTAAAGACACTGGCCGGTTATGTGATGCCAATAGCCGCCGGTCTCGCGGTCCCTCAAAATTGAGACACCGTCGTATAGTCCGATAAACTCGAAGTGGTGGGTTTCTCCGTTGATCACCGGGGTCAAACTGACCCCTGTATTGCAGACGGGTCAAAAGGAGACCAGCCATGGTTCGCCATCGATTTCGCCCTGTGCCATGTGGTGGTAGGCAAGTTGATCGACGACGAACGCCAGCGCCCCGGCCTCGTGCTGCATCACCACCAGAGGGATGGCTTTGTTGATGACGCCCTCGTCGAGCGCCTGACGAAGCGAGCGGGTCTCCGTCACATAGAACGGCTCGACCGATGCACTGTCCAGAATGAAGGCGCGGTCGAGGTCGAACTCCTCCTGGGCGGGTGAGTCGGACGCGGCGAAGAGCGAGAGGGCTGCCAGTATCGGCCACAGATGAGGGCCACGTCGAACCAGTGATGGTTGCGGCATGGATTACTCCTGGTTCTACCGGTTCTCTTGCACGGATGCCCGAATCAGCGTATGGCGGTAGCTAGGGTATCGCGGTGCCACTGGATCAGCGTTCGCATGTACGTCCCGATCCGGTCTGCCCCCTCAAACCCTGCAGCCCGGGCCGAGGTTTCCGCCAATTGGTCTGGCACGTCGGCGCTGCCGGCGAAGTGCTTGATATCTCTGTAGAACCCGATGGTATAGAGGTCCCACGCGGCGCCGGCCACCCGTGTGAAGATGAGGTTGAGCGGCCGGCCAATCCCGGCCAGATACTCGTTCTCCATGTGGCGCTGCTCGAGAAGCGCCTCGCGTTTGCCCGGGAGTGCTACGAACGCCTCGATGTGGAAATAGCCCGCGCTGGCGAAGGCGCTGTCGACTACCTCCAGCTCCGGACCCAGGACGTACACTTCCTCACGCCAGGAGATGCGTGCGTCCAGCTCGCGCTGGAAGTCCTCCTCCAAACGCCCGGACGCTTGAGCCGCGGCCTCGCGTCTAGCGATTCGCTCCGCCTCGTAGTAATCGGCGAAGCTGCCCATCGGGAAGAGGAGGAGCAGGTCCCACTGGTCGCCCTGCGTGTGGCGCATCCAGTACGGCCGTTCGCCGGCGGCCTCGTAGATGGGCATCCGCTCCTTGTAGAGGTCGATGAGCTCGAGCAACTTGCCCGGGGCTGCCCTCACGAGGAGGGTGCGATATAGGTATCCGTCACCCGGGTCGGGCGCCCCAGCGGCAAGCAGCGCGGCAAGCAGCAGACCGATCATGCTCATCCTCCGAGCCAGCCCGTCTGACCGGAATACTGAAGGCCGACTATCAGGTACCGGTCGGTCTCGAGCTGCGGGTCGTTGAGGTCCTGGTCGAATGGTATTACGAAATCCCCGTTGATTCGCAGGCCCCGGAAGCTGCCTTCACGGATATAGGTGTTGATGCCGAAACCGGCGCTCCAGCGGTTGAAGCCCTGCAGGTCCGGATCGGCGGTCGGCACGACGTCCGGATCGAGTTCGGAATCGGCTCCCTCGACGTTTTCCTTTTTGGTCCAGTCGAGTCGTAGCGAACCGCTCAGCCAGTCGATGGTGTGGTATGCTCCCCAGGTAGTCGCCATGTACCGGTGGCCGAAGCGGTAGCCCTGGTCGTTCTCGCCGAGGCGGAAGGTGGTCAAGCCCTGGAGGCCCCAGGAGAATTTGCTCGCCTGGCCCAGACAGGTCAGCCCGGGAGTTAGGTCGAAGGTCCCAGACCCGATCTGAACCGGGTAGGGCAGGCAGACATCGTCACCCATCGGGGTACCGTCGGTCTTTTCGGTCGAGCCATTGGGGAAGCTGAGGGCGAGGTCGAGGTGTACCAGCTGGTCGTCTGCCGGCTCGAGCTTCCACATGCCGGCGACCTCCAAATCAGCCACCCCAGAAGACTCCGTCGTGAACGGACCACTCCGTGTCGCGTGGTCCATGCTCTTCACCGCGAACGGCAGCATCGCCACCAGAGTGAAGTTCTCGATGGGCGCGAACATCGCCGCTAACATGTGCATCTGCGTCTGCATGTCGGTGGGCGTGGCCGAGTACCCCAGGTTCAACACTTCATTCGAGGTGGCCTTTTCCGTGCCGATGCGCAGACCGTTCATCTGCATGTACATGTAGCGGTAGGAGAACACGAACTCTCCCAGCTCATGTGTGTGGTCCATCATCACACCGTACGGTGCGTGGCTATCCGGCCGGTTCGAGGCCCATTGGGCCTGGGCGGCCGAGCCGACGGTGATGATCAAGGCGAGCGCGAGTCGTAACGGTCTGAGCGTGTTGGACCTCCCAAGGTTGGACCGGCAACGAGCATTCCGGGCAGGAGCGCGGCCCGGGTTAGTAATCGTAACTGTTCTTACTGGGCCACTACGCCGACTAATCGGGCAGTTTGGAGGTGAGATGTCAAGACGATCCGGTCGAAGCGGTCGGTGAGGCCGAGGGCCGCGCGGGCGGCTTCCCGGGCTACGGCCTCGAGCTCCGAATTGTCTACCATGTTGATAATGGGGACGACGGTGGCGCTGCCGGTGTTCTTGAGCGCGCCCTCTTGGTGGGCCAGGAGGCGCGCGACGTGTTGGGGAGTAATGGCTTCTCCGTATCCTGCGCCGGTCACGGTCTCGACGCGCGAGAGGCGGTGCGCGACGGTCTCGGTGAGCGGTTCGCCGAACGCCTTTGCCGACACAATCGGAATGACCGTGTTGGCCGTTTCTGGGATCAGCGGCTCTTCGTTCTGAGGCGCTTTGATCCAGCGCATGCGCGCCCCATCGCACTTGACCAGCAGCACATCGAAGCCCGTGGCGCTCTGGATCTCCGCGATGAGCTCGGGAGCCAGTCCCCCGTAGCGCCCTGTCTTCTCGGATGGCTGGGCGAAGGCGACCAGCCGGTGGGCCGCCGCCGCTAGAGCCACGGCGCGCACGAGCTCCGCAGCTTCGGCAACGACCACGCAGGCGCCCAGCGCGTCGGGAAAGTGCGTGTTGGGCACGGTGCAGGTGAGCCCGACGCGGCCGGGATGCATCAGCGCCAGATGGTACAGCGTGGTCTTCTTGCCGCCGGCACCGACAACGCAGACGGTGCCGGAGCGGGCGGCGAGCAGGTCGAGCAGCTCGCTCACGATCTCACTTCCTCAACAAGCCGGCGTCCACCGATAGGACGCGCGGCAGGAAGCCGGCTACGATCATCCAGCTTTCGCCGGCGTCGCGACTGGCGAATAGGTGGCCGCTTGAGGTTCCGAAATAGACGCCACAGGGGTCGAGCCCGTCGGTGTCGATCGCCTCGCGCAGGATGGTCACGTAGGCGTCTTCCTGCGGCAGGCCGCGGGTCTGCGGCTGCCAATCGGCCCCGGCGTTGCGGCTGCGATAGACCGTGATCGCCCCGCCCACGGTCGTGCGGATGTGGCTGCTTTCCTCGGGGATGACGTACACCGTGTCGGGGTCGTTCGGGTCGCTGGCCACGGCGTAGCCGAAGTCGCTGGGCAGCCCCTCCGTGATCTCTAGCCAGCTCTCGCCGCGGTCGTCGGTCCGGTATGTGCCCGTGTGACTCTGCTGATAGAGACGGTCCGGTCGCGTCGGGTGTAGCACGATCCGGTGAACGCAGTGCCCCGATTCCGGAGTCGTGTCGGCGAGGTAGTCGGCCCGGATACCCCTGTTCACCGGCTTCCAGGTCGCACCACCGTCGTCGCTGCGGTACACGCCGCCCGCCGAGATGGCTGCATATATGCGCCTCGCGTCACGTGGGTCGACACAGATCGAGTGGAGGGCGAGCCCACCCTTGGCGGGTTGCCAGCTGCCGCGCGTGGGATGGTCGTTCAGCCCCTGGACCGGCTCCCACCGCCCACCGCCGTCGTGACTCACGAAGAGACCCGCCGGCTGGATTCCAGCATAGAGGCAATCCGGCTCGTCGGCATGACCCGGAGCCAGGTGCCAGATCGCCTTGAGGCTTTCAGCGCCCTCCACTGTCGCGTGGTGCGGGGCCTCCGGCGACAGGTCCCAGCTGCGCCCACCGTCGACGCTGCGGTAGACGTGCACGCCCCAGACCGTGTGGTGGGCCGCCGCGTACGCGGTCGCACCGTCGCGCCGGTCGAGGCACGCATGGAAGATCTCGTAGCCCGCAAGGTAGGGCCCTTCCAACCGCCACTCGCGACGCCGCAGGTCCGACGTGGCACGAAAGAGCCCCTTTCGCGTCCCCACGAGAAGGACGACGCTCGGCTGTTTGGAAGGGTTGATCGCTCACCTCCCGGCCCCGGTTCTATTCGGCGAAAGATCCTCTGAATCTCAGGAAATTCGCCACGGGCACAAGACGCGGCTCGCCGCGGAGTATTACAGCTTGTTGGGATGTGAGGGTGTGAGAGAGAATGGGGCTGCTAATCGGCTCCGCTAGTTTCTACTTCTCGCACTTGACGGTCCCCTCCTCGATTCCAGTTACAACAGGTGCGGTAACAGGACCGGTGTAGAAACCGCACTTGATGTCCGAGTCGCTGTTGTGCGTCGCCTCAGCGCTCCAGCCGTTGCCTGCCGTCTCCAAAATCGTGATGACCACTTCCGGGGTCTGGTTGAACTGAGTGAGCAAAGCAACGTCGTCTGCGTAGGCCTTGGTGTCGGCCCAGTAGGCCTCCTGGGCGGTGACGAGCGAGCGGAGGTCGGTCATCGCCTGTGAGCGGTGGGCCTTCTCACGCGCACCGGTGAAGCGGGGCAGCGCGATCATGGTGATCAGCCCGATAAGGGTGACGACGACGAGTAGCTCGATCAGCGTGAAACCCCGAATGCCGACCGCCACGCCCTTCGCGACAGCCCCCCAGCGGGCCTCTATGCGACAAGCCAAAGCCATAAAACGACTCCATACTACCACCGTGGCGGGCGACAAGACCGGCGGTACGGTCTCCAGGGGCAGCAAGCTCCGTGCCCCCCGGTGTTGGCATACTAAGTTGTTGCTTAGTAAGTCGTTAGGAGATCGGCTGCTCGCCCGGCGGGCTCCTAAACAGGCCCCGAGAGCTGCAAATTGCAAGCCGTACGGCGGAGTGCAGGGGTCATTCTGACCATCGGCGCGCCGTCTGCCGCCGGCCCGATCGGTGGATTGCTGGTCGCGCAAGTGTAAGTGACATTTGCGGTTAGCCTCTTGGTACACCGAATTCCGAGCCCTGAAGCCGTGCGCTGGGCGGGGCAGGGAACGTTGAAGGTCGGCGCGCGTTTTCTAACTGTTGCAGGGTTGGGACGGCCTGTTGCGTGTGCGGGACCACGCCGGGATTAGCCGGATCCCGTTTGGGTCTAACGAGGCTGTCGAACCTAGGCCGGGGAGCCAGAGATGAGCGTTCTTCACCCGCTGTTCGTGCATCTGCACATAGCGTTTCTGCTAATGGCCTTCTTGGCGATGGCGTACTGGCTGGCCAAGGGCTTGGGCTCGTCGGTGTTCGATGACAAGATCTACCGCTTCGCACGCGTCTGCACAAAGCTCGGTGTCTTGTTCATTGCACTCTCAATGCTGGCCGGGGTGAGGGACGGTTTTCAAGGCACGATAGCCCGGTTTGGCGGGGCGCACGGAGGTTGGCTGGTCGTCAAGGCGACGGCGGCGACGGTTATGCTGGGGGTCTCCAGCCTGTTCCTCTATTTCAGTGGGAAGAAGCCGCGCTACCTGCAGGAAGATCCACGAGTCCTGGCCTGGTGCCTGGTGACCCAAGTCGTGGGGGTCGCTTTGATGGTTGGCATCACCGCGATCGGCACGATGTTGGTTTACTTCAGGGGATCTCTCCCCAGATTCACCCTCTAGCCGCCAATGGGTCCGCGCATCGTCATCGCTGGAGGAGGCTTCGGTGGCCTCTACGCGGCCCTCTACCTGGCGGGCTCGCCGGACAGGGCACCGGGTACAACTATCACACTCGTCGATCGAAAGAACTTCTTCACCTTCACACCGTTGCTGGCGGAGGTCGCTAGCGGGTCCCTGGGGCGCGAGCACGTCACGCAGCCCTACCGGGTGTTCACCGCGAAGCACGACTTCGATTTCCTACAGGCGAGCGTCGCGTCCATCGACCTGGAAAGTAAGACGTTGCACACCGATGTCGGGCCTGTGCCCTACGACTATCTCGTGCTCGGTCTCGGCGGCGAGGCCAGGTATTTCGGGCTCGAGGCGATCGAGCGCTCGGCGATGCCGTACCAGACGCTGCGACACGCGCTGGCGCTCCGGAATCGCGTGATCGGTCTCGTGGAACGTCTGCAGCACACGGCGGACACGTCGTCGCAGCAGGCCATGATGAGCTTCGTCGTCGCCGGTGGCGGACCGGCGGGCACGGAGGTGGCGAGCGAGTTGCATCACCTACTGTGCGAGATCGCGCCGCGCTACTACAAGATCGATGTGGCTCCGCGGATCGTGCTGGTCGAGGCCGCCGATGAGATCCTGGCCCAGTTCGATTCGGAACTGGCAGAGGCAGGACGCCGCGTCCTCGAGAGGCGGGGGATAGAGGTGTGCGTCGGTGTACGTGTCACAGGTTACGACGGCGGTGAGGTCTGCCTGTCGGACGGTCAGCGGGTCCGAGCCGATACTCTCATCTGGACGGCGGGCGTAGGGCCCAGCCGAGTGATTCGGGAGAGCGGCTTGCCGCGCGCGAACGGTGGCGGCGTGGAAGTGGATGAACACCTGCGGGTGCGGGGGCACCCTGAGGTCTACGCCGTCGGCGACTGTAACCACATCGTCAATCACCGCACGGGGCAGCCGTACCCGAACGTGGCGCCCATCGCCATCAACCAGGGCGTGCAGGCCGCCGCCAACATAGAGAACGCTCTCGTCGGCCGTCCGCTCGAGTGCTACCAGGCGCATTATGCCGGCAAGATTGTCTCCTTGGGCGCCGGTGAAGCCCTCGCGGATGTTCTCGGCCTCCGCCTGACAGGCCGCCCAGCGTGGTGGCTCTACCGAACGACGTACTTGCTCAAGCTTGTAGGGGCGCGGCCCAAGGTCCGGCTGGCCTTGACCCTTGCCATCAACCGGCTGCTGCCGCCCGATCTGAGCTACGAAGGGTTGGCGGGGGAGCGGCTACCCGGCGAGTGAGCGTTGAGCGGTCAGGGCTCCTGTAAACGTTGACACAAAGCGGAATTCGGCATAGTGTTCGGGCCGCGAGAACAACACGACCGCGGCGGTGATGCCGCCGTGCGGAGGGGGTGAACCGAGAGTAATGGTACAGGTAGTCGTCAACGAGGGTGACGATCTCGAGCGGGTGCTTCGCCGCTTCAAGCGGCAGGTGCAGAAGGCCGGCATCTTCACGGACTTGAAACGGAAGAAGCACTACGAGAAGCCGAGCGAGATGCGGAAGCGCAAGCGTAACGCTGCTCGGCGCCGCAGCCGCCGGACTCGTCAGCGGAAGTAGCGCGACTCCGCGCATCGACTCCGGGGATTCTCCTCAAAGCCCGCGTGCATTTTGAGCACCGCGGGCTTTCTCCTTTCGGTAGAGGGCTCGTTACGGTTTGGCCGTACCGGCGTGTATCTTTGACAGCATGACCGGCAAACACGGACGCAGCACGGGGCGACCCGTGGGGGATGACTTGGTCGGGCGGCTCGATTCCCATCTCCGCGCGGCTGACCTGCTGACGCCGGCGTCGGCGATCACGGTCGCGCTCTCCGGCGGCCTGGATTCTGTGGTTCTGCTCGACCTTCTCCTCAGGCTTCGCGATCGCTGGGAGTGGGCCGTCTCGGCAGCGCATTTCGACCATCGCATGCGGGAAGAGAGCGCGACCGATGCTCTCTGGGTGAAGGAGCTGTGTGAATCGAGGGGTGTTCCGTGTCGGGTCGGTAGCGCCTCCTCTACGCCCAGCAACGAGTCGGAGGCTCGAGAGCTGCGCTACAAGTTCCTCCATAGCGCCCGGGCGTCTCTCGGCGCCCACTGCCTGGTCACGGCCCATCAAGCTGACGACCAAGCGGAGACTGTCCTCTTTCGCTTGCTGCGCGGTAGCGGACTGGCCGGTCTCGCCGGTATCCCCGCCCGGCGTGCACCGGGCGTAGTCCGGCCGTTGCTTCCGTTCTGGCGCTCTGAACTCGAGGTGTACGGGTGCGCCAGGGGTCTGAGCTATCTGGATGACCCCTCCAACTTAGACCTGACGATCGCGCGCAATCGGATCCGCCATCGCTTGATTCCGGAGTACGAGGCGACGGGTGCACCGGAGTTTCGCCGTGACCTGTACCGGCTGTCGGAACTGGCGGGCCGGGCCGACGCCGTGGTCACGGAACTGACGGACAAAGCGGTCGATGGGCTGATCATGGAGGCGGCGGAAGCCCGTATTGTAGTTGCACGTACAGAGTTGCTCGCCTATGATACAGGTGCGCGGGCACACCTCTTGCGCGCGCTCGTGGCGCGCGTGGGCCCACGCCCGGGTCGGATCGGAACGCGCATCGCACTCAAGTTTGTTGACTCAAGCTCAAGCGGGCGTGCTGTTGATCTCGCCGGCGGCGTCGTAATGCGCCGTGAGTTCGATCGCCTCATCATCGAGCGACTAGCAGCGGACGCGGAGGCGCTCGATGAGGAGCTGGTGATCGGCGGGCCGGGCTGCTCCGCGGGTCTAGCGGTGATTGGAGGTGCGCGCTGGGAGGTGTGCTGGAAGCTCGGTGCGGCGGACGACGGGCAGACTGCCAATGCCCGGGTCGCCCGCTTCGACCTGGTGGAGCTCGATTTCCCGCTCACGGTTCGCAGCCGGCGTCCAGGCGACCGGGTGCGGCTCGCGGCCGGGACGCGGAAGCTCAAGCGAGTCTTCATGGAACGGAAGATCGGACGCAGCGAGCGGAACTCGTACCCGGTGCTGCTCGATCGATCGGGCGTGCTCTGGGTCGCCGCTCTCGTGCGTAGCGCCCGTGCGCAGGCGCGGGAGGGGCGCGAGGTGTTTTCAGTCTGGCTCAGGCAGGTGGGATGAGCGAGGTCGCTACGCGCTATCCGGGGCTGACGCGAATCGTGTTCTCGGAAACGGAGATCAGGGCGCGGGTCGCCCAGTTGGGGCGCGAGATCGATGCGTTCTATCGGCTCGATGAGAAGCTGTTGATGATCGGGCTGCTGAAGGGCGCCTTCGTGTTCCTGAGCGACCTGGCTCGCGCAATGAGCCGGCCCTCAGTGACAGTCGATTTCCTGGTGGCCGCCCTGTACGGTGAGGGGACGGATCCCAGCCGGGAAGTCAGACTATTATATGATATGGAGACGCCGATCGAGGGCCGGCACGTACTGCTGGTGGAGGACATCGTAGACAGCGGCAAGACGCTGAACCGGATCTGCGACGAGCTGAGCCGACGGGCGCCTCGCTCGTTGGAGATCTGCACTTTCCTCCACAAGCGGCTCGCCAGCGACCTACGCTACGAGCCCCGGTGGGTAGGGTTCGATGCGCCGCCCGATTGGCTCGTCGGTTATGGATTGGACCTTGGGGAGCGGTACCGTCACCTGCCGTTCGTTGCGGCCATCGCCCCCGGGGCTGAAAGAGGTTTCTAGATATGCCAGAAATGGAACCGAACCGCGGTGATGAGGGGCCCCGTTGGGCCCGCATGTCCAGAAGCCTGGCCTTCTGGGCGCTGATCATCATGGTTCCGCTGATCATCATTCAGATGGTGGGCTCGGGCCGCCGCGACCTGCAGAAGCTCGAATACACTGACTTCGTGCGTGAGCTGGAGGCAGGCAACGTACTCAAAGTCACTGTCATCGACGGCAAGGAAATCGAAGGCGAGCTGAGGGCCCCCGTCGTCGGAGCGCCGTCCGAAGCGGGACGGGAGTTCTGGACGAAGCTGCCCGTCTGGCACAGCGAGGACTTGCTGAAGCGACTCGAGGCGTCTGGCGTGACCATCGATGCGGAGGAAGCGAGACTCAACTGGTGGAGCGTTCTAATCGGCGCGCTGCCCTGGATCTTTCTCATCGGCCTGATGCTGTTCTGGCTGCGCCAGATGCAGGCGAGCAGTGGCCGTGCGTTCTCGTTCGGCAAATCGAAGGCGAAGCTACTGAGCGGTGACACCCCGAAGCTGACTTTTGCTGACGTTGCCGGCTGTGAGGAGGCGAAGGAAGAGCTGCAGGAGACTATCGGGTTCCTCAAGGACCCGTCGAAGTTCACGCGCCTGGGCGGCCGGCTACCGAAGGGTGCCCTGTTGGTCGGACCGCCGGGAACGGGCAAGACGTTGCTCGCCAAGGCGGTGGCCGGCGAGGCGTCGCGGCCCTTCTTCAGCATGTCGGGCTCGGATTTCGTGGAGATGTTCGTCGGAGTCGGTGCGTCGCGCGTGCGCGATCTGTTCGAGCAGGGCAAGGCACACGCACCGTGCATCATCTTCATCGACGAGCTTGATGCGGTCGGCCGGCACCGCGGCGCCGGTCTCGGTGGCGGCCACGATGAGCGCGAGCAGACGTTGAACCAGTTACTCGTTGAGATGGACGGGTTCGAGTCCAACGAGGGCGTGATTCTCATCGCGGCGACCAACCGCCCCGACGTGCTCGACCCGGCTTTGCTGAGGCCGGGACGTTTCGACCGCCAGATCGTGGTGGACGCCCCCGACGTCAAGGGGCGCGAGGGGATCCTGAGAGTGCATACGCGCAAGATCCCGCTCTCCGACGACGTCGATCTGAGCAAGCTCGCCAAGGCGACGCCGGGGATGAGCGGCGCCGACCTTGCGAATATGGTGAACGAGGGTGCCTTGCTGGCGGCGCGCCGCGACAAGAACCGGGTCGACATGGATGACCTGGAAGAGGCCAAGGATCGGGTCCTGCTGGGCGCCGAACGCCGCAGCATGGTGATCAGCGAAGAGGAGCGCCGGCTGACCGCCTATCACGAGGCGGGCCATGCCGTTGCCGCACACTATACGCCCGAATGTGACCCGCTCCATAAGGTGACCATCGTACCGCGCGGCCGTGCGCTCGGTCTGACCTTCTCGATGCCAGAGGACGACAGGCACAACTACTCGAAGCAGTACCTGATGGCCCAGCTGGTGTACGCCTATGGCGGCCGCGTGGCGGAAGAGCTGATTTTCGGTCCCGAGAAGATCACGACCGGCGCCGGCAATGACATCGAACGGGCGACCGCCCTCGCCAGGCGCATGATCACCGAGTGGGGGATGTCGGAAGCCGTCGGCCCCATGAACATCGGTGACCGCGGAGAGGAGATCTTCCTCGGTCGAGAGATCGTGGAGCGGCGCGACGTGAGTGAGGAGACGGCTCAGCTGGTCGATGCCGAAGTCCGCAAGCTGTTGGAGGACGCGTACCAGGATGCCAGCCGGGTGATGAAGAAGAACCTCGACAAACTGCATGTGCTGGCCAACGCCCTGCTTGACCGCGAGACGCTAGACTCGGACGAGATCCGTGCAGTCTTTGAGGGGAAGGAACTGCCACCACTCCCGGATGGGGAGGGTGCGAAGCCGGATGGCCAGCCCGATGCGTCGGCAGACGCGGCAGGCGCGCAGGATGGCGCCGGGCGTGGAACCCGCTCCGAGAAACTCGAACCTGCCGCGTCGCTCAAGAGCGCCAGAGGAGAGACGGCGAAGCCCGAGTCATAGCGATGAGCGGGGAGCGGATGGCGGATCGCGGGTCCGCCACCAGCTGGCGGACTGCGCGCCGAGCCTTCGACCTCGAGAGGCCGGTGCTCATGGGTGTGCTGAACGTTACGCCGGACTCGTTTTCCGACGGCGGGTGCTTCCCCGGTCAGGCCGAGGCATTGAGACGAATGGAGGAGATGCAGGCGGGAGGGGCGGACATCGTAGATATCGGCGGCGAATCCAGCCGGCCGGGCGCGAGCCCGGTGACCGAGGAGGAAGAGCTTCGGCGTGTGATGCCCGCCGTCGAGGCGGCGGCCAGGCACCTCGACCTGCCCATCTCCATCGACACGACGAAGTCGGGCGTGGCTCGAGCGGCCTTGGATGCAGGTGCCGAGGTCGTCAACGACATCTCGGGCCTCCGGTTCGATCCCGGGCTGCCAGAGCTGGCAGCGGAGTCGGGCGCCGGCCTGGTGTTGATGCACATCCGCGGCGAGCCGCGGACGATGCAGCGGGACATTCATTACGACGATCTCATGGGTGAGATCGTCGCCGAGTTGCGTGGGTCGACGGAGCGGGCGCTGGCGGCCGGCTGCCGGGCCGAGCAGCTGGTGGTCGACCCCGGGATCGGGTTCGGCAAGACAGCCGAGCACAACCTCGCGATCATCAATCAGCTGGGTGATCTGCTAGAGCTCGGATACCCGGTGTTGATCGGGCCGTCCCGCAAGTCATTTATCGGCAAGACCTTGGGGCTAGAGGTTGGGGAGCGGCTCGAGGCGACAATAGCGGCCTGCGTGGTCGCGTTGCTCCGCGGTGCGCGGATATTCCGTGTCCACGATGTCATGGAGGCACGGCGCGCCCTGGACATGGCTGAGGCGATAGTGAGAGGTTCGAGCGGTGCAGGGACTGATTGAGCGTATCAGTTTCATGCAGCCGGGTTTCTGGGACCTGGTGCAGATCGTGGTGGTGGCCTTCCTATTCTACCGCCTGCTATTGCTGTGGGCCGGGACCCGGGCCATCCAGATGCTGCTCGGCCTCATCGTTCTGTTCGCGGTCTACGCGCTGGCCGAGATCCTACAGCTCGAGCTCATCCGCTACCTTCTGCAGGCCGTGTTCATCTATGGTCCACTCGCAGCCATAGTCATCTTCCAGCCCGAGCTGCGCAGTGCGTTGACCCGCCTCGGCCAGAGTCGATTCTGGCGCTATTTTTCGCGCCCGCAGGCCAGCTCTGAGATCATTCAGGTCCTCGTCCAGGCCGCCGAAGTCCTTTCAAGGAAGCGGATCGGTGCGATCGTGGCTGTGGAGCGTGAGGTAGGGCTGGAGGAGTACGCGCGCCGCGGCTCGCCCGTCCATGCGCCGGTCAGCGCCGAGCTGCTGGAGGCCGTCTTCACCCGGTACGGCCCGCTCCACGACGGCGCCGTGATCATCCGCGGCCAGTCGATCCTGGCTGCCCGCTGCATTCTGCCGCTTACCCAGTTCCCCGTGACCGACCGGAGCCTGGGAACCCGGCACCGTGCCGCGATCGGCCTTTCGGAGGAGACCGACGCCGTGGTGATCGTCGTCTCGGAGGAGACCGGTGCCATCTCGCTGGCCCAACGCGGGCGTCTGGAAAGGGCCGTGACCGGCGAGCGGCTGCGGGAAGCGCTCGGGGCGAAGCCAGCGGGTCGCGCCAAGCTCGCCGCAGCCCAGCCCGGTACAGCCGCCCAGGTGGGGGAGGCCAAAGCCGGGGAGCTGACTCTCGTTGACAGAAGCTCCCCAGGTGGGTAGTGTTCCCCCGATATACACCACAGCTGAAACCCAGAACCGGCAACAGCGAGGGTCGCTTTGCAGACCGAAGCCCAATATGCTCTGCTAGAGCTGTTCAGGGACGGCGGTTTCATGATGTACTTCCTGGTGTTGGCGTCGCTGCTGGCACTGGGTGTCATCATCGCCAAGGGTTACATCCTATTCGTCGCCCACCGGGATAGTCAGCGGTTGCTGGAGCAGCTCGCCGCCGCTCCCAAAGGCGTGGACGGCACGATCGACCTCGCCGATGAGACCCAGGGTCCCGTGGCGGCTATCCTCTCCTCCGGGCTGCGTCGGGTTCGCGACACAGGCCATAGCGACGTGGATATCGAGAAAGCCGTCTCGACCACGGGCTCGATCGAGCTCGGCTTCCTCGAGCGCGGCCTGATCGTTCTGGCGACCGTAGCCAACGTCGCCCCAATGATGGGGTTCCTGGGGACGGTCGTAGGGATGATCGCTGCCTTCGGCGCCGTCGCCGAGGCGGGCCAGATCGAGGCCTCACTGGTCGCTGGCGGCATCAAGGTGGCTCTGATCACCACAGCCACCGGTCTGACGATCGCGATCCCGGTGAACATAGCTTATAACTTCTTCGTGACCCGGATCGACCGCTTGATCATCGACATGGAACGTGGAGCGGAGGCGGTGCTGGAGATGTCGGCACCCCCGTCCGCTTACTAGACGCGTCAGAGGTTCGTGGTATGGCTCTGCTCCAGAGAAAAAGCAAGGTAAGCGACGAGATCCCCACCGCATCGATGGCTGATATCGCCTTCCTGCTCCTCATATTCTTCCTCACTACTACGGTGTTCGAGGAGGAGAAGGGGTTGCCCATCGTGCTACCCGAGGCGTCGGCGATCGAGACGGCGGTGTCGCAAAGCAACATCATACACTTCCTGGTACAGCCTGACGGCGCGGTTGTGTTCCGACGAGGCGAAAGCCAGGCCGA
>CP070812.1:1940897-1970485 GCA_020344015.1 Gemmatimonadota bacterium | reverse complement strand
GGATCCAGCTGAAGAGCGGCATGCCGACCATCGCCGTGCGTGACCTGGTCATCCAGCGCCGCGAGAACGACCTCGTGGCAGCCTCCTTCGGCCGCAGCTTCTTCGTTCTCGACGACTATACACCGCTGCGCACCCTCAGCGAGGACCTGCTCCAGCAGCGGGCCCACATGTTCCCGATCAAAGACGCCCTGTGGTACGTTCAGGCGCGGCCGCTGGGCGGCGGCGAAAAAGCATCGCGCGGCGCCAGCTACTACACGGCGCCCAACCCGGAGTACGGTGCGACCTTCACATACTTCCTGCGCGAATCCCTCAGGACGCGCCGGGCCGAGCGCCAGGACCGCGAGCGCCGAGCGGCCCGCGCCGGCGAGGACACCCCCTACCCCAGCTGGGAAGAGTTGAAGGCAGAGGACCGGGAAGAGTCACCGGCAGTCATCCTCACTATTCGCGACGAAGACGGCAATGTGGTGCGGAGAATCAACGGGTCCACGTCGTCGGGGATCCACCGCACCACGTGGGACTTCCGCTACCCCAGCTACACCGCGAGTAGCGTCCAGAACCCCGGCCGGGGCCCCCTCGCGGCGCCGGGTAGCTACACCGTGAGCATCGAACAGCGGGTCGACGGCGTGACGACCCAGCTGGTGGCGCCGACGCCGTTCGAGGTCGCGCCTCTGCTCGAGCCGACCCTGTCGCCGGCGAACCGCGCCGAGGTGCTCGCCTTCCAGCGACGGGCCGGCGAGCTGCAGCGCGCTGTCATGACTGCGAGCAGAGTGGCCGGCGCGGCGGCTGAGCAGATCGGAGACATCAAGAGCGTGATAGAAGTCTGGCCCGGCGCCGACCCGAGCCTCCGCGAGGAAGCGCGGGCGTTGGAGCTCAGGCTGATGGACCTCCGGGAGGTCCTCAACGGTGATCCGACGAAGCCGCGTCGCAACGAGTCCGCGATGCCAGGCCTCACCAGTCGAGTGAGCACAGCAATGCGCGGCAGTTACGCCACCACCTACGGGCCGACGGGAACGCACCGCCGGAACTACGAGATCGCGGCGAGCCAGTTCGCCGAGCTGCTGCCAGCACTGCGGCAGCTGATCGAAGTGGATCTCGTGGCATTGGAAGACAAACTCGAAGCGGCGGGCGCGCCGTACACGGGGGACCGCTTGCCCAACTGGCAGCCCGACTGATCCCGGAAAGTCAATGCCCGGGAGAGGTAAAGAGGGGCGCCCAGTTGGGCGCCCCTCTTTCAAGCTCGGAATCCTCTAGCTGCTACGCGTCAAACAAAGGGAGGTCATGAGAAGTCAATCGAAATCTATAACCACATCTGCTGCCCCAAGCAGAGAACCTGTAACCCGCATGATGCGGACGGTTTCACGTTTGGCCCGCCCTTCACTAATTTTGATGCCGTGATCCAAGATTTGGTTGCATCTTGTTGCCCGGTCGGAGAGACCGCAGCGTGAATCAGCTACCTGTGGCGCCGCATTTCGAGCCCGCCCGCGTCGGTGAGGTCTGGCAGGTCCCCTACCAGGAGCGGGCCGCTGATGCTGCGGCCTGGGCGCGGGAGCACGGGCTCCGCCCCGCCGCAGATGACAAACTCCGGGTCTGTCTGGTGCTGGTCGATTGCCAGAACACCTTCTGCATCCCGGGTTTCGAGCTTTTCGTCGCCGGGGGGTCGGGCCGGGGTGCGGTAGACGACAACATCCGCCTCTGTGAGTTCATCTACCGCAACCTTGGCGCAATCACCCAGATCGCCCCGACGTTGGATACGCACACGGCGATGCAGATCTTCCACCCCGTCTTTTGGGTGAACGAAAAGGGCGAACACCCGGTCGGTGGCGCGACGATAATCAGCTCCGCGGATGTCGAGCGCGGCGTCTGGCAGGTGAATCCGGCGGTGGCAGCGAGCGTCGCGGAGGGCGACTACGAGTACCTGCAGCGCCACGCCCTGAACTACGTGCGCACGCTGACCGAAGGGGGCAAGTACCCGCTTTTGGTCTGGCCCTACCACGCCATGCTCGGTGGGATCGGACACGCACTCGTGTCGGCCGTGGAGGAGGCGGTGTTCTTCCACGGGATGGCGCGCCTGATCCAGCCCCGCTTCGAGGTCAAAGGCGACAACCCGCTGACCGAGCACTACTCGGTCCTTTATCCCGAGGTCATGGCCGGGCCGGACGGCGCGTCGATCGCGGAGAAGAACGCTCCAATGCTGCGCGCGCTGCTCGAGTTCGATGCGCTAATCATAGCCGGCCAGGCGAAGAGCCACTGTGTAGCCTGGACCGTTCACGACCTACTGGCCGAGGTGGGCGCCGAAGATCCGGCGCTGCTCGGAAAGGTCTACCTGCTTGAGGACTGTACATCTCCTGTCGTCGTGCCCGGCGTCGTCGACTTCTCCGAACAGGCGGACGCGGCGTTTCAGCGATTCGCGGAAGCGGGCATGCATGTGGTTCGGTCGACGGAGCCGATGGAGGGGTGGCCGGGATTCAGTGGTCGGTAGTCGGTGGGCTCGTGGCCGCACTGACTACCGACTCCTCCGGCTCGGCGATCCGGCCGCCCTCAAGCTCGACCACCGTCAAGAAGCGGTCGGGTCTGGATAGGAGGCGTGCCGAGAGGAGAGGCCCCGGGATACGCATAATCGAGGGCGCGGCACTCTAAGGCCGGGGCGGACGCTGCCGATACTCGCTCTCCAGGCGCGACATCAGCTCGGCCCGGCGATCGTAGAGTTGCCGGAGTGTCCTGGGCTCGTGCCGCGCTAGGGCGTAGGCGCCGAGCAGCGGCAGTCCCACGCTCACATCGAGGTAGCAGACCACCGTGTCGGGCAAGGCTCCCGGATCCACCTTGCCCCAGCTCACCGCCTCGGAAGGCGTGGCGCCCGAGAGGCCCCCGGTGTCGGGGCGCGCGTCGGTGAACTGTATGAAATAGTCGTGACCCGCCTCGTCCAGCCCCAGAACCTCCTGGAGCTGCGGTTCGGTCTGCAGCAAGAAGTTCTTCGGGCTACCGCCACCCATGATCACGACAGCGCTCTTGCCGCCCGAACGTTTGGCGTCCAGGACGATGGCCGCCGTCTCATTCACGTCGATGGCGGAGTCGATGCGGAGCTCCCCGCCGGCGAGGGAGCGCTCCGCCACGTTCATGCCGATACTCGAGTCCCCTGGTGCCGAGCTGTAGATCGGGACGCCGGCTTCGTAGCACGCCGCGAGGATCGACTTACGCTCGATTCCCAAGGCCCGCTCCCGCTTCACTACGTAGCGCCCAACCAGATAGTGGAACTCGGCCGTACCCATCGTGCGCTGAAACTCCTCACCATCGATGAGCTGGCGGAAGAAGGCGTCGGTAGAGAGCAGCACATCGTAGTGGAAGAAGATGTCGTAGATGCGGACGACACCTTCCTCCCTGAGCTCCACATCGCTCACACTCGGCTGACCCTGGCGCATCTCTAGACCGATACCGAAGTGGGCGTCGTGGTAGAGGACCGCTCCCGTCGAGACGATCCAATCGACGAAGCCTGCCTCGATCAGCGGGATCAGCGCCGACATGCCAAGTCCCGCAGGCGTGAGGGCTCCACTGAGGCTTACGCCCACCGTCACCTCGGGCTCGAGCACCCGTTCCACGAACAGGCGGCACGCGTCTCGAAGACGGCCGGCGTTGTAGGCCAGGAAGGCGCCGTCGATCAGATCGGCGACCCGCTCATCGCCGGTGATCGGCGACGGATCGATCCGCGCTCCACGCAAGAAGCGACTGGAATTCTGCTCCGAGTTGTTCGGCATCGTCACTCGCCTTTGTGGTCAATGGCCGGGACTCGGAACGAAGCTAGAGAAAGGCCGGTTGGGAGTGCAAGGATTCAGGGATTCGGGGATTCGGGGACTCGAAGCTCTGGGATTCGCGACTCGGGGATTCGGGATTCAGGAGTTGGAGTCCGTGGAATCCGTGGAGTCCGTGGGATTCGGGAATCCTTGGAATTCGGGAGTCGCGGATTCAAGAGTAAGGAATCCGTGGCATCCTGGGAATCGGGGATGGTGGGAATCATGTGCAAGGTCGATGAAGAGGGCTCGCCCAGTTCCCGGATTCCACGGACTCCACGGATGCCTCGGATTCCTAGCTCCCCACTCCCCAATTCCCTGGATCCGTACATTCAGAATCCGGGAATCCCAGAATCCCCGAATCCCAGAATCCCCGAATCCTACCCACCCCCATTCCGTGCGTTGTGCGCGTCCACGATGATCTGCGCCGTCTGCTCCGGTGAGTTCGTCGTCACGATGATGTCGAGGTCCTCCGGCGAGATCTTCCCCTGGGCCAGCATGCTGTTCCTAAGCCAGCGCATGAGCGTGGAGTGGTAGCGGTTGTTGTACATCACCAGCGGAAAGTTGTGGACCTTGCCGGTCTGGATAAGCGTCAACGCCTCGAACAGCTCGTCCATCGTTCCGTACCCGCCAGGAAAGATGACGAAGCCCTCGGAGTAGCGCACGAACATCGTCTTGCGCACGAAGAAATAGCGGAAGGTGAGGCTCAAGTCGACGTAGGAATTGATGTCCTGCTCAAAAGGCAACTCGATGTTCAACCCGATGGAGAGGCCACCGCCTCGCTGCGCACCCTTGTTCGCCGCTTCCATAATCCCAGGGCCAGCGCCGGTCATGATCGCGAAGCCGGCCTCCGCGAGCAGGCGACAGGTCTCCGTCGCAGCCACGTAGTCGGGATCCTTGCGCGGCGTGCGCGCTGATCCGAAGATCGCCACCGCAGGGCCGATCCGCGCCAAAGTATCAAAGCCGTCGACGAACTCGCCCATAATCCGGAACACGCGCCACGGATCCCTCAGCGTCTCTTCGGGGATTGGCTCGAACCCCTCAGGCAACCGCTCCACCTCGGGCGGCAATTCCTCCGCCGCCTCGAAGTCCGTTATGCGACGGCTGAAAAGACGCTCGTCTTCGGTGGTAGGTCCGGGGCCGCGCCGGTCCACGTGCTTGATCTTCGGCTTCTGCCTTAGCCGCCTCTTCGCCGTGCTACCCTTCCTGCGTTTCTGCATCACACTCCAAGCTCCGTGCGTATACTCCACACCCCTCCACGGCCGTACCGGGGTGAGGTGGGAAACTTTGTGGAAAACCCCGTAACACTTTGTGCGACATGGGGTTAGCCTGGGGAGAGTCGCGCCTGCAAGAGGCGCAGGCGGACGCGTTCACGCCGACCGCCCCGCCGCCCGATTTGTGAAAGAAGGCGCGACTAGTCGCCGCCCGCGGCCGGTTGGGGGCCCGGGGCCTTGACGTCAGCAGCGGCCGGCTTAACGGCAGGTTTCACCACCCGGGAGCCTCCCCCCTCCTCCATGTGGACCTGGCCATTGAAGCGGGCACCCTCGTCCAGCTGTACACGGCGGCTGCGCAGCTCGCCCTGGATGTCGCACGTCGATTGGAGCTCTAGCCGACTGTCGGCCGCAATGTTGCCGCTGACGCGGCCGCTGACGACGGCATCCTGGGTGATGATGTCGCCGATGACTTCGCCGCTGCGGCCGACGACGACCGATTTGCCGGCGCGGATAGTCCCCTCGACGCGGCCCTCGATGCGAATGGTTCAATCGGTCTCGCAGTCGCCAATGATGTTCATGCCGGGTGCGATGAGTGAGATCGCTGCATCGCCAGATTCACGCTCGATCTTGGACATAAGCTCTTTCTGTTCCTCGGCGGTTTTCTTGTCACGTCCAATCATAGGGGCACGCTCACTAACCTGATCCTGTTCTTTGTTGCACCAGAGTGAATGGGTCTATTGGCCGGCCGTCCTGCAAGATCTCGAAATGCAGGTGCGGCGCTGTCGAGATCCCCGTGTTTCCGGAGAGGGCGATCACCTGATTCTGTAGAACCGTGTCTCCCGGGGTGACGAAGAGCCGGGACGCATGACCATACATCGATTCGTAGCCAGAGTTCCCGTGCTCGATCAAAACGAACAGCCCGTAGATCGAGTCGGCGCTGGCCTCAGTGACCACCCCAGCCCCACTGGCCCGGATGTATGAATGCTGAGCCACGGCGATGTCGATCCCCGGGTGAGTCCCGTCCAGAGCCGGCTCCAGTGTCCGGGTGACGTACCCGGCGGCGGCCAGCGGCCAGCTGGTCGGGATCTCCGGAGACAGACCCGTCCCCGGAGCGCCTTCATCCGCCGCTCCCGGTCCTTCCGCCGGCAGTATCTCGGGGGCCGGGTTGGCGGCCAGGATGTCGCCGCCCAGCATCGTATGGATCTTGTCGTATTCCGCTTCGAGTTGTGCGAGGCTTCTGGCCAGCTCCTCAACCTTGGCGTTGTCCGCCTCGAGCCGCGCGATATGCCCCTCCAGCTCGGGGATCCGCGCCGTCTGGGCGGCAAAATACCACCAGCTTCCGAGCAGCATGGCGAGCCCTATCCCCGCCGCCGCCGCTAGGGCGGCGCCGATCCGTAGCCCCCGCGGCGTCAGACGAACGCTGCGGGTTCGCTCGGTATCACCAGGGACGAGTACTATCGTAAAGCCGCCTTCGTGCTCCTTCATCTTCTCCTGCTCAGACGATTCCGCCGACGCCGACGATGACCTCGACGATGCGCTCGAAGTCCTCGGCGTCGCGGAAGGGGATTTCGATCCGCCCGCGATTCGACCCGTCCAGCTTTACCCTGACCGTCGTGCCCAGAGCCCGGGCCAGCGCCTGCTCCGCCTTGGCCGCGTCAGCTGCGGCTCTGGACTCGGCCGCTTTCTCCCTCGGCTTACGGGCTTTCGTCGTTCGACGCTGGCGGACCCGTTCCTCCACCTCGCGCACCGATAGGCCGTCCCGAGCCGCCGCCCGTGCCAACTCGATGACCCGTTTCTCATCGCTGAGCCCCAGCAGCGCCCGGGCATGACCCGCCGAGATGTCGCCGTCGGCCAATAGCTTGCGAACCCCTTCAGGCAGGCCGAGAAGGCGAATCGTGTTGGCGACGGTCGACCGGTCACGCCCGACTCGCGCCGCCACCTGCGCCTGCGTGAGTCCGAACTCCTCCACGAGTCGACGGTAGGCGTGCGCCTCGTCGAGCGGGCTCAGGTCCTCACGCTGCAAATTCTCGATGAGCGCTAGGACGATCATCGTCCGATCGTCGACATCACGAACCACCACAGGTACGTGATCCCAACCGAGCTCCTTCACCGCTCGGAACCGTCGCTCACCCGCGACGACCTCCCAACCACCGTCCGCCACCGGGCGCACCAGAACCGGTTGGAGAAGCCCGTTCTCCCTAATCGAGGCGACGAGCTCCTCAAGCCCCTCCCGATCCATCGCCTGGCGCGGCTGAAACGGGTTCGGTCGCAGCTCCTTGGTCGCGACCTGCTCTGCCTCACCACGTCCCGGCGTTTCGTCGGGGAGATAGTCGCCCAGCAGCGCGCTGAGCCCCTTACCGAGTCGCTTCTGCTGTTTCTTAGCCACTGCCGTTCCTACCCATAAGTTCCTTGGCCAGCTCAAGATAGCTTGCTGCACCCGAAGAGAGTACGTCGTACGTCACGATCGGCTTGCCAAAACTCGGCGCCTCCGCCAGCCGGATGTTCCGCGGAATCGAGGTCCGAAAGACCTTGGGCCCGAAATACTCGCGGGCTTCGTCGGCAACCTGACGGGAGAGATTCAGCCGCTCGTTGAACATCGTCAAGAGCACACCCTCGATCTCCAAGCGCGGGTTCAAGCCGCGCTGCACCAAGCGCACCGTGTTGAGGAGCTGCGTGAGACCTTCCAGCGCATAGTACTCGCACTGGATCGGGATCAAGACCGTATCGGCAGCCGCCAGCGTGTTCACCGTCATTAGCCCCAGGGACGGCGGCGAGTCGATGATCGTGTACTCGTACCGCTCCCTGAGGGGCTCAAGGGCTTGGCGCAAGAGCGTCTCGCGCCCCTCCCTCCCAGTCATCGCAACCTCAGCCCCCAGCAGGTCCCGATGCGAAGGAAGCAGGTCGAGTCCAGAAAAGTGCACGCCCCGGATGACGGTCTCCGCCGCGGGAAGCCCCTCCAGCAACACATCATAGATCGACCCGTTCAGCTCATCCCGATCGACCCCCAGTCCACTGGTGGCGTTTCCCTGGGGATCGGCATCGACAACGAGCGTGGAGCGCTCCGCGACGGCGAGGCAGGCGCCGAGGTTGATGGCGGTCGTCGTCTTTCCGACGCCACCCTTCTGATTGGCGATAGCTATGACTCTCGACATTGGAACACCAGCCCGGACGGAGCGAAGCGGGGTGGGCTCAGGTCTGATCGAATATACGGGAGAGGAGGGGGTGAGGAAAGTGCGAATGTTTCACGTGAAACGGACTCGCCGCCCGGCCACGACGGGTGGGGTCACACCCGGGCCCCGAACCCCACCCATGGGGTCATCGCGTTTCACGTGAAACCGGCAAGTTCCAATCTGGGAAGTCCGTTGGGAATTCTCGAATGTCGATTCGGGAACAGTACACACGGGGAGGTGGGGAAGCTGGATGCAGTTCTACACCTCCCTACCTCCCCTGTTGTACTGGTCCCGTGCTTGAGATTCGAGAATTCCCAAGGGACATCCTATTTCCCACTTCCCACCTTGTGCTTGCGAACTTCCATCATGAGGTTCTGAAGGTCGCTGGGCGCCACGCCGGGTATCCGCGCCGCCTGCGCCAGCGTGCGTGGCCGGATCCGATCGAGCTTCTGCCGTGCTTCGGTGGAAAGACTCGAGAGCTTCAAATAGGGAAGGTCGGGTGGCAACTTGAGTTCGGCCTGCCGGTGAAGACGCTGGGCCCGCGCCCTCTCTTTTGCAACGTAGCCCGCGTACTTGATCTGCATCTCCAGCGCCGCGAGAGCGTCTGCCTCCGGTGTGCCGTCCTCGGATAGCAGGCCCTCTGGACCCACCAGATCATGCAGTCGGACCTCGGGCCTCTTGACCAGATCGGCGAGCGGGGTGGGCTCGGCGATCACCGAAGTGCCCCGGGCCTCCAGGTAGTCGTTGACCGCCTCAGGCTGCGCCAGCGTGCTCCTGGCCCACTCCGCCGCCTGCTCCTGTAGGCCAAGCCGCCTATCGAGGACCCGCCTCTGCTCGTCGCTCAATAGACCGATCTTCGCGGCCTTCGGCCCCAGCCGTGACAGCGCGTTGTCCTGCCGCAGCAGCAGTCGGAACTCGGCCCGAGATGTGAAGAGGCGGTAGGGCTCGTCAACACCCTTGGTTACCAGGTCGTCGATCAGCACTCCGACGTACGCCTCGTCTCTCTCGACCACCCACGGCTCGCGACCCAGGGCACTCAGGGCGGCGTTGGCGCCCGCCGCTAAGCCCTGCGCCGCCGCCTCTTCGTATCCCGTCGTGCCGTTCACCTGCCCAGCGAAGTAGAGGCCGGCTAGCGCTTTCACCTCTAGAGTCGAATGGAGCTGGTGGGGCGGAAAGTAGTCATACTCGATGGCGTAGCCCGGCTGCGTCATGCGGGCCTCCTCCAGCCCCGGTACCGCGGCGAGGAACTCTCGCTGCACATCGGGAGGCATAGAGGTGGAGAGACCGTTGACGTACAGCTCGGACGTCTCCAAGCCCTCCGGCTCCAGGAAGATCTGATGCCGAGGCGCGTCCGGGAACTTCACGACCTTGTCCTCGATCGAGGGACAGTAGCGCGGCCCCCGGGCGGCGATGGCTCCTCCGTAGAGCGCCGAGCGCTCCAGGTTCCGCCTGATGACCTCCTTCACCCCCTCGCCCGCCCAGGTTATCCAGCACGGCAGCTGAGGAAGACGCTCCGCACGCTCCCAGAAGGAGAACCGAAAGTCCTCGGCGTCGCCGTCCTGCCGCTCGACCCTGGAGAAGTCGACCGTGCGGCCGTCCACTCGCGGTGGCGTGCCGGTCTTGAATCGGGTGACCTCGAGACCGAGCGACTCTAGTTGCTCGGAGAGCTCCACCGCTGGTGGGTCGCCAGCCCGGCCCGCCGCTTCCCTGACACCTCCCCCGATGTGAATGCCGCCACGCAGGAAGGTGCCGGCCGTCAGCACTACGCGTCGACCCTCAAAGGCCGAGCCGTCCTTGCAGACCACACCCCGTATCTCCTCGCCCTTCAGCCATAGCCCCTGGACCGTTCCCTGGAAGAGTTCGAGCCCAGGCGTGCCTTCCAGGAGGGTGCGCATGGCTCTGGGGTAAAGCCAGCGGTCGCACTGGGAGCGAGGCGCCCAAACCGCTGGCCCCTTGCTCTTATTGAGGATACGGATTTGAATGGACGTTCGATCGGTAGCCCGGCCCATCAATCCGCCCAGCGCGTCGACCTCGCGGACGACCGTGCCCTTCGCAACGCCCCCGATCGCCGGGTTGCAGCTCAGCTGCGCGACCCGTGCCAGATAAGAGGTGACCAACAGTGTCCGGGCGCCGAGGCGTGCTGCGGCCGCCGCCGCTTCGCATCCGGCGTGGCCACCACCAACGACGATGACATCGTAGCGCGAGATCACGACCTCCACACCGCTAGACGGAGCCGCCGGGCGTGGCCACTCCGACCTTCACGTTCCATATTAGCTGCAGCGTGTTGAAAACTATCAGCCGAGGCCGGTGACACAAACGCGCGAGACGATCTCCCCAATGTCAGCCGATCACGAAACTCGAAGGGCCTTCAAAGTGCACGGCATAGTCCAAGGCGTAGGCTTCCGCTGGTGGGCCCAACGCGAGGGACGGCGACTCGGACTCCGGGGCTGGGTGCGGAACTGCTCGGACGGAACCGTCGAGATCGCCTTCGCCGGTGCGCCCGACCGCGTGAGCGAGATGGAGGTTCAGCTGCAGCAGGGTCCACCGGCATCGCGGGTGGTTCGGCTCGAGGAGCTGGCGGCTCCCGAGCAACTGCCAGACGGATTCGAGATCGCCTTCTAGGTCGCGACCTTACATCCTCTTTTATTACAATGGGTTACGGGAGCGGCGCAGTGTGGTTGCGCACTTGCGCTGGGAAGGTGCAATCGTGAAGTCTATTGGGAATTCGCGAATGTCGGTTCGGGGACCAGTGCAACACGAGAGGTGGGGAAGCGGAGCGCTTCTTTACCTCCCTACCTCCCCTGTTCCACTGGTCCCTTGCTCGAGATTGGAGAATTCCCAACCGACTTCCCAACTGTCAGTTCTGCCTTCCCACCCACCCGGGGCCGCGCACCACTCGCCCCGGCGTGGCCCCCGTGTGCTCGCCGTCTGCGAGCACCTGCGAGCCATTGACGAAGACGTGCAGCACGCCCGTCGCATACTGGTGTGGCTCGGCAAACGTCGCGTGGTCGATGATCGTCTCCGGGTCGAAGATCACCACATCGGCAAAGTAGCCGGGAGCCAGCGAGCCACGGCGCTCGATCTTCAAGTTGGACGCCGGTAGCGATGTCAGGCGGCGCACCGCCTCCTCGAGCGGGATGACCCCCTCCTCGCGCACGTATCTGCCGAGCAGGCGGGCGAAGGTGCCGTAGGCTCGCGGGTGCGGGTTCGACTCGAGGAAGACACCCTCCGGCGCCAACGACTCCGCATCGGAATCGAAGCTCACCCAGGGCTGTCTGATCTTCTTCGCCACGTTCTCCTCGGACATGATGAAGTAGACGGTGCCTACCCCGCTATCGTCTTCGACCACGAGGTCCATCGCCGTCTCCTCGGGTGTCGTGCCTCGCATCGCAGCGACCTCGGCGAGGGTCTTGCCCGTGAGTGGCTTCAGCTCTTCGCTCTTGAACCCGAATAGAAGAACGTTCTCGGCGCTTCCCGCTGCCAAATAGAGGTTCTCCCATTCGTCGGTGGGAGTTGTCATCTCGGCTATCAGCCGCTCGCGGATCGCCGGGTCCTGGAGCCGCTCCACCCACGCATCGTGTCCGCCCTCCTGAACCCAGGGCGGCATCGCCGCACCGAGTCCCGTAGCGCCCGCAGTGTATGTGTACATGTCAGCGGTGATATGCAGCCCCTCGGCCCTGGCCGCTTCCACCCGCTCGATCAAGGCATCCAGCTTCTCCCAGTTGTTCTGGCCGGCGGCTTTCAGGTGATAGATCTCCGCCCGGATACCCGCCTCGCGGGCGACCGTGATCAACTCCTCCAACGCCTCGAGCAACTGGTTCCCCTCGCTGCGCATATGCGAGATGTACAAGCCGTCGTACTCGGCGGCGACCCTGGCGAGCTCGATCAGCTCGTCGGTCTCGGCGTAGAAGGCGGGCGGGTAGATGAGCGAGGACCCGAGCCCCACAGCCCCCTCTTCCATCGCCTGGCGCACCAGCGCTCGCATCTCCTCCAGCTCGGCACGGTCCGGCGCCCTGTCCTCGTAGCCGAGCACGTGGATCCGGACCGTCGTGGCACCGACAAAGGAAGCCACGTTGGTCGACACGCCACGCTCCACCAGGTGGTCCAGGTACTCACCCAGCGTCGTCCACTTGATCTCGTAGCGGATGTCGCCCTGCCGCTCGAGAGCCTCCTCCTTCATCCGCTCGTTGAGCGGCCCCATCGACCAGCCCTCGCCGAATACCTCGAGTGTGACGCCCTGGCGGATGTCGCTCTGCGAGCGGCCGTCCTCGATCAGCGACTCCGTTGCCCAGCTCAGCATGTTGATGAAGCCCGGCGCCACGGCCAAACCGCTGGCATCGATCTCCACGCGCCCGCGCGCATCCTCCAGCGAGCCGATCGCGGAGACGCTGTCACCGGCTATGCCTACGTCAGCAATGGTTGGTACGCTGCCGCTCCCATCGTAGACCGTTCCGCCCCGAATGACGACGTCGTAGTCGGGGGAAGTGCAGGCGGCCGTAGCCACAAGCGCAGTCAGTAGAAAGACCTTTAGCCTAATCACGAATCCTCCTAGAGAGGGGGAAATGGCAATTGCGAAGTCCGTTGGGAATTCTCGAATGTCGAGCAAGGGACCAGTGCAGCAGGGGAGGTCGGGAGGTGAAGAAGCATTCGGCTTCCCCACCTCCCCTGTTGTACTGGTCCCAGAATCGATATTCGAGAATTCCCAAGCGATCTCCAAATTGTCAGTTCTTACTCCTACGCAAGTACTCGTCTACGACGCCAATGAATTCGACATTGGTCATGTCGGCGCCCGAGCCGCTCGGGCTGTATCCGATCCAGCAGTGCGGCTTTCGCGGCCCGTACTCGAACGAGGCATCCGCCAGCGGATCCTCTACATCGCCGAGGAACTCCTCCAGCCGATGGACGCCGTTGTTCAGGTAGTACGAGTCCATGTCGCCGACGGCGAAGTGGAGCTTGCCCGAGAGCTTCGGTCCCAAGGTCGGCCAGTTGCGGCGCAGGATGTCGTGGAGGTCGTAATGCTCGCGCCAGTACTCGGCGACCTCGTGATCGATCTCGCCGGTCACCGGATCCCAGATGCGTGCCGGATAACCGTCGGCGCCCACTGGACTGTACAGCGCCTCCCAGATCGCCCACTGGCCGCCGGAGCGGCCGTTCGGTCCAACGGCCAGCTCGTAGGTGTTCTCCTGGCGCATCGTCATCTGGACGCTTCCGTCGGTGCGTCGCAGCGCCGGGCGCTCGACCTTAATCCAATCGCTACCGATCTCGTAGGCGTTCTCGTCCTCGTAGATGTCGACGATTTGGTAGTAGTGGAAGTCGACGGGGTCGGGGCACCAGCCCCAGGCGCCGCCGAGGAAGTCGGGATAGAAGATCTGCATGGCCAGCGCCTCCCAGCCGCCCGTCGATCCGCCGGCCAGCACCCGTGCCCAAGGCTCGGGGATGATTCGGAACTCGCCCTCGAGGTAGGGGATCAACTCTTGAACCAGCGCATCGCCGTAAGGCCCCACGTTGGCCGAGTTCACCGAATACGAGGTGTCGTAGAACGGGTTCGCGTCGCGGAACGAAACGACGATCATCTTCGGGGAGTCGGGCGAATCCCAGAACTCGGTGAACCCCGACCCGCGGGCTCTACCGCCCTGCGAACCGTACCCGAACGGCACCCGCCGGCCCGGGAAGTGTCCTTGGTAGTAGATGACGGGGTATCTCCGCTCCGCGTCCTCCCAGTAACCAGACGGCAGCAGGACGTTGGCACCGATGTGCATGTCCCGCCCCCAGAACTCAGAGACGAGATCGCTGCGGATCTTCACGAACTTGACCAGCTCGCCCTCGGCCCGCGGGTTACCTTGCTGCAGCGACTCACCCGACTCGAGAGCTTCCACCGGCGGAATGGTCTCGCTCAGCTGGAGCCGGACCGCACCGCTCGCATCGGGGTCGAGGTCGATCCGACGCACTGCGCTGTGGGCGTTCCCCGGCGCTCGGAACGGACTCTGACCGGCCCCGGAGTTCAGGTGCATCTCGACTACATGGCCATCGGAACGCGCGAACCTGGTGTAGACGTTGAGGAACGCCTGCACGTAGTACTCGCCCGCCGGGATGTCTTCGATGGACGCTAACGGGTAGCCGATGACCGTTTCGTCGGCGCCCGACAGGACAACGTGGTCGCCGCCGGAGAAATCCCGCACATCCTTCCCCCAGAAGGGGACACCCCGGGGCCGTGCCAAGAAGCGCGGCTCGCGCCGGTCATCTGTAGACATGATCACAAAGACGCGCCCGACGACTGGAACGTCCAGTCCTAGCTCGGCGATGGCAGACGCCGCCTCCGCGCTGAGCTCGACCTCGAACCGCAGTGGCTCGTCGGAACTGACGAGCGATGTGGTTATCAGGGCTAAGAGCGGTACGAACGGGGCCGCGAGGGTCAATCGCCGCATGGGACCTCCAGGATTGTGAAGGTGCAACTCTGAGGTTCATCGGGAATTCTCGAATTTCGATTCGGGGACCAGTGCAACAAGGGAGGTGGGGAAGCTGGAAGGGGTTCCTAACCTCCCTACCTCCCTTGTTCTACTGGTCCCTTGCTCGACATCCGAGAATTCCCAACGGCCTTCCCAAATGACAGTTTCCTACCCCTAGCGATGAACGGGCCGAATATGGTCCCCGCAGATAGGAGGAGCAAGCAACCCGGTCGACTCCGACTACTTCCCTATGCAGAACTCGGCGAACACGTGGGCCAGCAAGTCGTCCGGCGCGATAACCCCGAGCAACTCCTCAAGGGCGTGGGCCGCGGCGCGCAGGTGGGTCGCCGCAACCTCCGGAGCGAGAGCCGACGAACGGGCAGCCAAGAAGGCTTCCACCTCGCCGCGAGCGCGTCGCAACTCGCGGGCGTGGCGCTCGCGCGTGACCAGCGGCGCCTCGGCCTCCAGTGCGAGGCTGCCGGAAAAGGCAACTTCCACGAGCCGGTCGCTCAACTCGCGCAGTCCGTCTCCGGTCACGGCGGACGCGAAGGCCTGCGGCTCGCCCAACTCCGGCGCGTAGTGGCGCTGGTCTGGCTCCACCAAATCGCTCTTTGTGTGGACGACGATGGGTACGCCACCTTCAAGCCCGGCCAAGAAGTCGAGCTCCGCATCGCTCGGGCCACGTCCGGCCTCCACGCAGAACAGCACGATGTCGGCGCCGGCCAGATAGCGGCGCGCCACCTCGACGCCGCGGCGCTCTACCTTTCCCGCCGCTTCGTGCAGGCCCGCCGTGTCGACCAGCCGGAAGGGATAGCCGCCAAGCGAGACCAGCGCCTCGACCGCATCACGGGTGGTACCCGGCTCGTCGGTGACGATCACGCGCTCGACACCGCAGAGCGCGTTGAACAAGCTCGACTTCCCCGCGTTGGGCCGCCCGGCGATGACCGTGAGCGCGCCCTCCCGCAACAGCTCCCCCTCGGCCGCCGTCTCCAAGAGCCGCTCGATCCTGCTCAAAACTTCGCTCGCCGCCTGGTCGATCTCCCGACCTGGGACCGGGCCGTCGTCCTCTTCGGGGAAGTCGATGTCGTAGACCAGCAAAGCTTCGCAGCGCACGACCGCCTCGCGCAGCTCCTCTATCCTCTTCGACAGCCCACGCTCCAGCTGGTGCACGGCGGCCCGGTGCTGGGCGCGCGATCGGCCGTCGACCAGGTCGAGGATGGCCTCGGCCTGCAGCAGGTCGAGCTTCCCGTTCAAGAAGGCCCGCCGGGTGAACTCGCCGGGCTCGGCCTGGCGGGCGCCCGCGGCGAGCAGTGCATCGAGGACGAGCTGCGGCGCCAGCGGCCCGCCGTGGCAACTGAGCTCCAGGACATCCTCGCCGGTGTAGCTCTGCGGGGCGGGGAAGTACGTGGCGAGCACCCGGTCGACCCGCTCATCGGCTTGCGGGTGGCTGAGCCAGCGGAGCAGCGGCCGGCGTTCCGGAAGCGGCCTGCCCATGGTGCGTGAGATGATCTCTGTGACCTTGGGGCCTGAAGCGCGGACGACGGCGATGGCCGAGCGGCCGGGTGCAGTGGAGATCGCCGCTATCGTGTCCACGCGCAAATGAGGATCGAGTTCGCTACGTCTTCTTGCCGCTCGTCTGCGATTTCCCGGACATCTTCCGCCGCTCCTTGTTCAGGTAAAGCTGCTGCGGTATCGACGCCAGGTTCATGGTCGCGTAGTAGAGGTTGAGCCCCGAGGCGAACTTCAGGAAGAGGACGACGAGCATCACCGGCATGATCCACATCATCATCTTCATCTGCGGGTTGACCGACGGCATTGATCGCTGGCCGAGCCACTGCATGAGGAAGAGCGATAGGCCCATCAGCACCGGGATGATGTACAACGGGTCGGCCTGCGAAAGATCGGGCAGCCAGAGGAACGGCACGCCGCGAAACTCGATGGTGTCGCGGAAGACGAAGAAGAGGGCGATCAGAATAGGGAAGGGGAGGAGCATCGGCAGGCAGCCGCCCAACGGGTTCACCTTCTCCTCCTTGTAAACCTTCATCATCTCCTGCTGAAGCTTCTGCGGGTCGTTCTTGTATTTCTCCTGTATCTCCTTCATCAGAGGCTGGACGCGCATCATCGCCATCTGTGAGCGCATGCTCTTCTGATATAGAGGGAACAGCACAACCCGGATCCCGATGCCGAACAGGATGAGGACCCACCCGTAGCCCAGCCCCAAGACGTTGTGTGACCAGACGAGTATCGCCGTTATCGCTGCCGCAAGGGGGCGCAGGATCGGCTGCAGCCACTTATAGCCATAGGGGACCACCCGATCGAGCTCGGGGCCGGCGGCGGCGAGCTTCCCAGGATCCTGGGGTCCGATATAGACGTGGTAGCGGAACCCCCCATCGCGGCTCACCGGGAAGCTGGCTATCCCCTGCGCGCGGTACGGATCGGGGCTCCCGGCGATCATAAGGCCGCCGAAGCGCGCCTCCGAAGCCATCTCCAGTGGCAGCGCCAGAGCGGCAACGAAGTACTTGGTCCGCACCGCCACCCAATCGAACGGACCGTCGAGCGTCGCCCGCTCACCCGGCTCGACGTCCCCAATCTTAAGCGACTGAACGCCCTCGGGCCCGCCGCCGACGAACGCCAGGTTCGCCCGGTAATCCTGTTCGGGGTTCCACTCGTTGCTCTGCAGCCCAGCGCCCAGACCCAGCTGCCACCAGCCGGTGCCGGGCACCCCGCCCAGCCGGCCCTCCAGGTGCACCGTGAAGCTGTCCGGGTGAAACGTGTAGGTCAGCTCGACCCGGAACGGCGAGCGCGGGTGCTGGTAGGTGAGCCTCAGCGGCCGGGCCGCTCCGCCCTCGGCCAACTGCAGTTCGCGCGTCTGAAATTCGAAGTGCACGCCCCGCAGGTCCACCGTGTCGTCGCCGATCACCCACTGGTGCGAGAGGAAGTTCTCCGTTCCGGCGGGCACGAGCTGCACCGGCTCGCCCTTCGTTTCGTCGGCCAGCGACTCGAATTGCAGCATCTCGGCCGACGCCAGACGAGCGCCCCGCTGGGCAAAGCCCAGCCGGTAAAGCGGGCCGGTCACCCACGCGGTGTCCTCTTCCACCGGCTCGGCCGCCGGGGCCAGCGCTCGCACGGCCGGCTCCTCCTGGACCATCTCCGGCAGCTCGGGCTGCGGGACGCGCTCGACCGTCGGCGGCGTAACCTCCTGTTGCGCGACGGCCGTGTCGGGGCCGACCTCCGGCTGCGGCGGCCGTGCAGGTGGGAACAGCAAGTTCACCGCGAACACGGTGGCCAGCATCAGGACGATCGCCAGAACCAGTCGCTTCTCGGTATCCATCTCAGGGCACCGGGTCGTGACCGCCCGCGCGGAACGGGTGGCACCTGCCGAGACGGCGCGCAGCGAGCCAGCTGCCCTTAAGGGCTCCGTGTCGCTGCAGCGCTTCTATGGCGTACTGGGAGCAACTGGGCGTGTACCTGCAAGCCGGCGGCAGCCAGGGCGATATGACCATCTGGTAGCCTCGGACCACCATCACGAGAAACTTTGCGAGCATAACACTTCCGCTAATTCGCGGATCTCTCCTCTCAGCCGCTGGAACTCGGCCTCGTAGGCGTGCGACCGAGCCCGAATCAGTATGTCCAGCGCCACTCCTCGATCCAGGCAGCGGGGCAACAGCTCCAGCCGCGCGCTCTCCCTCAAGCGCCGCTTCAGCCGATTGCGCTCGACGATCTTACGACCGTGTTTTGGAACGACAACAGCAAGCCGCACACGCAAAGCGGGGGACTCGGCGACGAACACGTCCAAGTGGTCCGTCCGTCTCCGCTTCCCCCTGCGATAGAGATCTCGAAGCTCTGATCTCTTCCGGATCCGCGCGTCGCGCGGGAACCGGAAACGCCCGCGGCCCGCGCTTTCTACTTCTTCGGTATCGTCGCCGCCAGCCGCTTGCGGCCCTTGCGACGGCGTCGATTCACTATATGCCGGCCCGCCTTGGTTCTCATCCGGGCCCGAAAGCCGTGCTTGCGCAGACGCCTGCGATTCCGAGGACGATATGTCGGTTTCATGGGGTTGCCCCCCAGATATCGTTGCCAACCAAAGACTTCTCACAGTTAGAAAAGGGAGCCCGAATATATTCGCTACAACCCCAGCGATCAAGCCACCGCCGCCCTCAGAGCCCGCCCAGCGCCAGGGCCAGAGAGCGAACCCCCAGCATCGCCGCTATCACTACGGCCAGTGCGCCCAGGAGGTTTGAGGTCCGCCCATTCGACCAGGACCCAAGAAGATCGCGGTCGTTGGCCAGGTACAAAAGGAAGGCGGCAACCACCGGCAAGAGGACCCCGTTCGCCGCTTGCGCGAAGATGATCGCCGGTATCGGCCTGAGCGCCAGAAGCGAGAAGAATACGCCCGCCGCCAGCACCGGGACCCAGACGCCGCGTGCCTTCGCCGACCTCAGATCGCCCTCCCAACCCAGGACACCGCAGGTCGCGTAAGCCGCGGCAAGCGGCGCGGTGATCGCCGAGGACAGGCCGGCCGCCAGCAGGCCAAACGCGAAGAACGCGCCAGCCCAGCGGCCGAGGGTCGGCTCCAAGGCCTGCGCCATATCCCCAGCGCTGGTCACCCGCAGCGCCACCGGCAACGCCGCCGCCGTCACCAGCACCGCAACCGATATAAGGCCGCCAAGCGAGATCGAGATCACGGTATCCGCACGCGCAGGCCCCAGGTCTCCAACGCCACGCCAGCGCTCCCGCACCGCCGATGCGTGGAGGAACAGGTTGTACGGGACAACGGTCGTCCCCACCAGTCCCAACGCGGTGAGCATGGCGCGCCGGTCCCCGAGCGCCGCGGGCACGAGGCCGCGCGCCAGCTCCAGGGGATCGGGCCGCGCCGCTATCGCTGTGGTCAGGAACACCGCGCCCATCACGGCCACCAAACCTACCAGAACCCGCTCGACCCATTTGTACCGCCCCGTCCACAGCAGAGCGAAGGCGACCAGGCCCAGGCCCGCTGCCCACAAGCGCCCGCTGCCGCCCAGCAACTCCTGCAGCCCGAGCGACCCGCCCAGCAGGTTGCCTGTCTCATAGGCCGCGTTGCCGATCAGAATCGCGCCGATGACCAGCGCCGCCGACAGCACGCGGCCGGCACCGCCGGAGAACCGGCGCCGCATCGCTTCGCCCAGCCCCATGCCGCCGACGACACCGAGCCGCACCGCCATTTCCTGGAGCACCAGCGCCGCCAGTATCGAGAAGGCCAGCGCCCAGACGAGAGTGTACGCGTAGTCCGCTCCCGCCACCGTCGCCGTTGTCACCGTGCCCGGCCCAATAAAGGCAGCCGCCACTATAACACCGGGGCCCAGCCGAACATCGCGCAGCTTCATCGCGTACCCCTCACTCTCTCTTGCTTGACTTAGTCGGTCCGCCCATCTAAGATGGCGCGCGGCCTACCTCACCGGCCGCATTCCAACACATCTGTGAAGCGCGCTAACCCCGCCAGCGTTCGGAGTCGATGGAACTGACCGCAGAAGAAGCCTGGTCCAAAATCCTGGAGAGCGCCAGGGCCACGCTTCCTGAACAGACTTGTCGCACCTGGCTCGACCCGACCAAGGCGCTGGCCCTATCGAGCGACCAGCTAGTCGTAGGCGCCCCCAGCGACTTCGCCGTCGAATGGATCGAGGGGAAGTTCGGCGAACTCCTCACGTCGCTGGCGCGGGGGCTGTTCGGACCGGACTTCAAGGTCGCCTTCGAGTGTCGTCCTCGGGAGGGGGACACACCGCCTCCCTTCCAGCCGATGCCTGTGGTCGGGCTCGAAGAGCTGCCGCACACTACGGGCCCTGGGTCGCCTGAGCCCCAGCCTGTCATCGGGACTCTTAACCCCCGCTACACGCTCGGGAGCTTCGTCGTCGGCAGCGGCAACGAGCTGGCTGCCGCGACCTGCCAGGCTGTGGCTGACGCGCCGGGCCGAGCTTACAACCCGCTGTTCATTTACGGTGGCGTGGGCTTGGGGAAAACCCACCTCATGCATGGGGTGGGGAACGCCGTGCTCGCCAAGTTCCCGGGAAGCCGGGTCGCCTACGTACCGACCGAACAGTTCACCAACGAGTTGATCGCCGCCATCCAGGCGCGTCAGACCACACAGTTTCACAACCGCTATCGGCGGATCGACGTACTCCTGGTGGATGATGCGCACTTCCTGGCCGGGAAGGAGGGCACGCAGGAGGAGTTCTTCCACACCTTCAACGCCCTTTACGATGCGCAGCGCCAGATCGTGCTGACCAGCGACCGTCCGCCGAAGGAGATCCCCGGCCTGCAGGAGCGCCTCATCTCACGCTTCGAGTGGGGCCTGGTCACCGACGTCCTGCCACCTGACTTCGAGACCCGGGTCGCCATCTTGCAGTCGAAAGCCGCCCAGGACGGACTCGCGATCCCCAACGAGGTCCTGACGTTCATCGCTGAGCGCTGCCACTCGTCGGTGCGCGAGCTGGAGGGTGCGATCATCAAACTGCTGGCTTACAGCTCCCTCACGCTGCGGGAGGTCTCGCACGAGCTGGCGCACGAGGTGCTCGGGGGGAGCTTGGGCCCAGTGCGCGAGGCGACGCCCGATCAGATCGAGGCGGTCGTGGCTGAAGCGTTTGGGGTCTCCGTCGCGGAGCTGTACTCCAAGAAGCGCCAGCGCCGTGTGACCGACCCGCGTCAGGTCGCCATGTACCTCCAGAGGCTCCTCCTGGACCTCCCGTACACCCAAATCGGGCGCCGCTTTGGCGGGCGCGACCACTCCACGGTGATCCACTCCATTCAGAAGGTTGAAGAGCAACTAGCGAAGGACGCCGAGTTCCGCAGCCGCGTAAATGCGCTACGCGCCAAGCTGGAATAGCACCAGCCTAAGACACATCACACCCAGGCCGTTGTGGAAGAACCGTGGACCAAATGTGGACAGCCACCCCACTACTCCACAGCACCAGCCCTCTTCCCCGAACGGCCCCCGACTGCTGGACATCCCTCCCCAGACCTTCCACAGCCCCCTCAGCACCACTACCCAGCCCCAGCCGCCAGAGCGGGCCCCGCAGGCCCTCTTGCCCACGAATCCACACCCCTACTACTACTACTCTAGACTATTCTATTAGAGACAGTAGAATCATCTGGACCGGGGAATCCGGGAGACCTCAACTGACAGGTGATCCACGATGAAGGTTACGGTCACACGGGAGAACTTCCAGAGAGGGTTGTCGGCTGTGGCTGCGACGATCCCCACGCGCACGACGCTGCCGGTACTCTCGAACATCCTGGTGGAGACGCTGGAGGATGGGCTGCGGGTCAGGGGTACTGACCTGGACATCTCTGTGAGCGTTCAGACTGCGGCAGCTGTCGAGCGGCAGGGTGCGATTACCGTGCCGGCAAAGAAGGTGGCTGATATAGCGCGTGAGCTCCCAGACGCTCCCGTGCAGTTCGAGTCGGAGGGTGGTCGTGCGGTGCTGGTCTGTGGGAACTCGCGCTTCCGGCTCAACACGTTACCCAGCGAGGAGTACCCATCCTTCCCTGATGTACCGTTCGAAGAGGGGTGGAAGCTGCGGGGTGGCGAGCTGCAGACGCTGAGTGCGCATACCAGCTTTGCGGTGTCCGGGGAGGAGACACGGCCCGTCTTGAACGGAGTGTTGTGGCAGGTCCGTGGGGAAGAGATGCGGATGGTGGCTACGAACGGGCATCGCTTGGCCAAGATGGGGCTCCAGCTCGGGGTGGGGGCTGGGGAGGAGGACCTGATTGTGCCCCCGAAGGCCTTGCAGCAGGTGGAGCGCCTGTTCGACGCGGGGGACGAGCTGGAGATTGGACGGTCTGAGAGCCACCTCGGGTTCCGTACTGCCCGGACCGAGGTCTACACGCGCCTGATCGAGGGGCCCTACCCAAACTACGAGCAGGTCCTCCCCAAGAGTCACGACAAGGAGTGTGTAGCAGACCGCGGGGAACTGACTGCGGCGATCAAACGGATGGCGATCATCGCGTCGGACCAAACCCATAGAGTCCGCCTGAGTTTCGGGCCTGAGAAGCTCGCGCTGGCAGTCCAGACGCCCGACCTGGGCGAAGCCGAGGATGAGATACCGATCGCGTACGAGGGTGGCCCGATAGAGATTGGCTTCAACGCGCAGTACCTCCTTGAGGTCCTCCGCTACGTGGGGACAGACGAGGTGAAGGTGAGCCTGAGCGCGCCTGAGCGCCCGGCGACGTTCGAGCCCGTCGGAGGCGATCAAGACTACGTGTGCCTCGTTATGCCGCTGCGACTAATGGAGTAGAGGGGCAGGCTGAATGAGGGGCGGGCCCTCGTAGGACGACCCGCCCTTTTTTTAGAGTCCGTCCCCAAGCCCGCGGAACCTACTCGTAGCGCAACGCGTCGATGGGATCGAGGGCCGCAGCCCGCCGAGCCGGGTAGATCCCAAAGAACAGGCCCACCCCGGCTGCGAAGCCGAGCGCCAGCACCACCGCCGCAGGGGCGACCGCGGTGTTCCAATTGGCGAAATACGAGAGACCCACCGCGCCCCCCGCCCCCAGCAGTAGCCCGAACAACCCGCCGAGCATACAGAGCGTGAGTGCCTCGGCCAAGAACTGGAAGAGGATGTTGCGCTTGGTAGCGCCCATCGCCTTGCGGACGCCGATCTCACGGGTCCGTTCAGTCACCGAGACCAACATGATGTTCATGATCCCGATCCCACCGACCATCAGGCTCACCAGGGCGATCCCGGCGAGCAACACCGAGAAGGTCCGCGTCGTTTCTTGGAAAGTCGTCGCCAGATCCGTGCGGTTGCGGATATCGAAGTCGTTCTGGTCGCCGGGCCCCAAGCGGTGCTCACGTCGGATGATCCGCTCCGCCTCCACGACCGCTTGGTCCACCAGTTGCGGCGAGATGACTTCGAGCGTCAGCGATGACAGTCGGTCGCTGCCGCTAATCCGGTAGCGAGCTGTAGATAGCGGGATGACCGCCCGGTCGTCGACGCTGAAGAAACCGCCCATCTCGCCGGCAGGCGCCAGCACACCGATCACCTCGAACGGTATCGCGCGGATGCGGACCGTCTGCCCAACGATCCGCTCCGGGTAGTCGGTGAGCCGCGAGGCCAGGCTGGACCCCAGCACCACCACCGTCCGCCGGGCCACCATGTCCGGCTGGCCGAAGAAGCGGCCGTACTGCAGCTCCCTGTTGTGCACCGCCACGTATTCGGGGACTGTGCCAAGAACCCGGACGCTGGCGTTGCGGTTGAGGAGCTCGACCTGAAGTTCGTTGCTCGTCTCCGGTACGACCGCCAATAGCAGCTGGGCCTCGGCTGCCAGCGCCTCGTAGTCGTCGTACCCGATGAACGCGCCCCCGGCGGCGCCGACACCACGATGCATACGCCAGCCGGACGAGACGGTCAGTTGGTTCGTGCCCAGCGACTCGATCTGCTCCTGTACCGCACGCTGCGCACCTTCGCCCATCGCCACCACGGTGATCACGGCACCCACGCCGATGATGATCCCCAGCATTGTGAGGAAGGACCGCATCTTGTTGGCGCGCAGCGCCGACAAGGCGACCTTGATGGTCTCCCAGATCATGCAGCTAGCTCCCCTGTCTCTGCATCCCCGGGACGCCGCTCCCACGGAAACGCTGGAAGCGTTCGAGCATCTCGGCCTGTTCCCGCAGTAGCGAGGCCGTCGGTAGCATGCAGACGGAGTCACCCTCCTGCAGGCCCGAGAGCACCTCGATGTTCTCCCAGTCCGTCACGCCCACCTGCACCGCCACAGGCACGATCTCGAGGCCGCGTAGCACGAAGACGACTCCGGCCATCTGGCCGTTGTTGCGCCGCTGCGAGCCGTGGCCCATGCCACCCATGCCTTGCCCGCCCTCGTACTGTCGCCTCAGCTCCTCCAGCTGTCGCCTCTCTTCCTGCGTCAGCTGCTCACCGCTCCGGACCTTCCGCATGAGTTCCCCGATCTGCTCGCGCGAGAGTTGCTGACGGCCTTGGCTGTCGGAGCCGGTGGTGGGGCCACTCTGTGCGGCGGCCTCCTGAGGCGTGTTAGCCGCCAGCAGCCGCTCGAACGACTCGCCGTCGATGCCGAGGGCGAGATCGGCTACGTCCCTGGCGTCCTCGGTGGGATGGACGGCCTGTGTCGGAACAGTGATGGCGTTCTCGGTACCGGCGACCTCGATGACCACTTCGGCGCTCATCCCGGGCTTGAGCAGGCCCTCCCGGTTCGCGATGCGGATGATCACCGGGAACATGGTGACGTTCTGGGTCACCTCCGCCTGCGGCTCGATCTTGAGGACCTGTCCTTCGAAGGAGCGGTCGCGATACGCCTCGACGGTGATGTCGGCGAACATGTCCGGCTGGACGCGGCCGATGTCGGTTTCGTCCACCAGGGTGCGCACTTGGACCTCACTGAGGTCGGCCATCGTCATGAGCAGCGTGCCGCCGCCCACGACCTGGGTCGCAGAGGAGATCACGTTCCCAACCTCGACGGTCCGGGCGATGATCGTTGCGGCGATCGGCGCCCGTATGGTCGTCTCCGACATCCGCTCCCTGGCGGTCTCCAGAGACGCCTCCGAGCGGACGAGCTGCGCCCTGGCGTTCGCGTGTTCCAGCTCGATCTGCTCGTAGTCCTGGTCGCTGATGATCTCCTGCTCGAGCATGCGATTCGCGCGCTCGAGCTGAGACTCGGCGATCTTAAGGCGGGCGCGAGCCACTTCGAGGTCCGCCTGCGCCTGGGCCAGCCCCTGGCGCGCGTCGACCTGGTCGACCTGAACCAGCAGCTGGCCCTGCTCGACCACGTCGCCGGTCTCGACCGGGAGGTCGAGGATCTCGCCGGACGCCTTCGACTTGATCTCAACGGTCGTTACGGGCTCGATGATTCCCGCGGCCTCAGCCGATACGGCGAGCGTCTGAATCCTGGCGGCCACGACCTGGAACGGGCGGCCTTGCTCCTCTTCCCCGCACGCCGCTGCGATCAGCGCGCACAGCGCTGCAGCGGCGGTCAGGTTACTTCGGGTCTTCATGATCTATCTGTGTTCCTCTGAGTTTTCGTCGCGATCTCGATCGTTGCGCCCTCGACGCTGACGATGCCTCTCGAGTAGCGCGTCGTAGGCAGCGGCCTGCTCTTCCGTCAGCGCCGCCCGGATCTCGTCGCGTGCCTGCTGTTGCAGCTCCTCGTACTTCGGACGCATGTCGCGCCAGTGTTCTTCCACCTGCTCCCGGTGGCGCTCTAAGATCCCGTGCACTTCCGTCCGCTGCTCCTCGCTCAGCGCCAGCTCGTCGGCCAGCCAGTCCAGGTAGCTGCGCCGCCGATCACGGTCCCCGCCGGAACGCCCACGCCGGTCCGAGGAGACCTCGCGGTCGCCAACCAGCATCCGGTCGACGGCCGCGCCGGCGGCTCCGCCCACCAGGAAGACGGCAATCAGCAGGGCGAGCGCCCAGGCTTTAGACTTCCCGTTCATTTCCGGTCACCGCTGTTCGACGTTCTCGGGAATAACGCTTCGGTTTCCGTTTCTTTCAAGTAGCGCCGCGGCGGCCACGGCATCGAGGTCGGGCTCGCTATACGCCACCAGCAGAGCCGGCACGCCCTCGGGCTCTCCGGCCGCCCCAATCACTTCCTCGAGGACCACGGGCTGGGACGGCTCCTGCTGCCAGGCCCGCCACGGCTGGAGCGAACCAGCCAGGATGGCCAGCGCGATGCTCGCCGCCACCAAGCCCCGGCGGCCCCAGGCGGCCAACACGTCCAATGAGGACGTCGGCTGGCGCCGACGCGCCAGCGGCAACTCTGCGCTCGCCAGGATGCGCGCGTTGGTGGCGGCCCGCTGGGCCTCCGAGCGTCGAGGCGCTTTAAGGGCCTCGAGCCCCTCGATCGGCCTGTCGCTTCCGGTTTCAACCATGATCCCGCCTCGTTCGATCAGCCGTGCGGCTGATACTCCTTCAGCAGATCCCTCAGCATACGCCGCGCCCTGGATAGGTGGGACCGACAGGTCCCCTCCGGGATCTCCAGGACACGGGCGATCTCCGGGTGCGTGAACCCCTCCAGGTCGTGGAGGATCACGAGCGTCTCGAGTTCGGACGGCAGCTTGCCCAGCGCCCAAGCGAGCCGGGCTCTCAACTCGGCGCGTTCCGAGTCGAGCGACGGGCTCGCGCCGCCGGCCGCGGTGACCGGCACGTCTTCCATGCGCCGCCTTGCCAGGTACTTTCGCCGGTTGAGGGCGGTATTGACCAGCAGGCGGTAGAACCAGGCCCCGAATGAGCTGCCCGGCTGGAGCGAGTCGATCCGCTCCAAGGCGCGGATGAAGGCGTCGTGCACTAGGTCCTCCGAGTCCTCCACGTGCTGGAGGAACCCGTACGCCACGGCGAACGCCTGATCGGCGTAGCGTTCCACGAGGGCCGCGAAAGCCTCGCGATCACCACGCCTGGCGCGGGCGACGAGCTGGGGCTCGTCGCTGACCGGGCTCAGAGATTCGCTCTCGGCGGCCATCGATCGCGCCTACTTATTAACACCTGTTCCACGAGGAGCGTTGGGCGCACGATCCGCACCTCCAGTTGGCAACCCCTGTGGTTTGGCCTAGCTTGAAGGATATGGGGAACCAGCCTGCAGGCCACCCCCAGGCCCGGGAGGATGTGCTGTTTCGGCAGGTGGACGACGAGTGGGTAGTGTTCGACCCCGCCGCCAACGAGCTGCACGTCCTCAACCTCTCCGCCGCCCTCATCTGGAGCCACTGTACCGGCGAGCATTCCCCGGCTGAGATCGCCGAGGCCCTCCGGGAAGCGTACGGAATCGATGCGGAGCAGGCGGCGGCGGACGTCGGGGCAGCGCTCGAGCGCTTTCGTGAGGCCGGCCTCCTCGATCTCGGCGGGTAGTCGCGTGTCCACTCTCGAATATCTGCACTTTCTGGCCGACGCCCCGCGGGTCGACGCCTTTCGGCGCGCCATTGAGGCCGCGGTCGCGCCGGGCCAGTTGGTGCTCGACCTGGGGACCGGCATAGGGACGTACGCCATGTTCGCGGCCCGGGCCGGCTGCCGTGTCCTGGCCGTAGAGGACGATCCGGTGATCGTTGTGGCCCGCGGGCTGGCGGCCGACAACGGGCTGGCCGATCGGATCACCTTCCTGCGCGGCCGCTCGGAGCGGCTGGAGCCGCCGGAGCGGTCCGACATCCTGGTGTTCGAGGACTTCGCGCCGCACCTCTATCATCCAGAGACAGCCGAGATCCTCCTCGATGTTAGGGCGCGCTGGCTGAAGCCGGGCGCCACATCGATCCCACGGTCGATTAGACTGTTCGCTGCACCCGTCTGTTGCCCGGACACGTACCGAACGCTGACGCCGTGGCCCGACGACGCGGCCTACGGGCTTGAGGTAGGGCGCCTTTCAAGCGAGGTGCTCAACCGAACGCACGCTGCATGCTGGGGGCCCGCCGTCTTGCTGGGCGAGCCGGCGGAACTGGCGCGAGTAGAGCCGCTGGCGCTCGACCCGTTCGGTCTGGATCGAGATCTGCGCTGGCCTCTGAAGAAATCCGGCCTGTTGCACGGGATCGGCCTGTGGATGGACCTCGAGCTCGCGGACGGCGTGCTGTACTCCAACGCTCCGTCGGGAGGGTCCAGCGGGTGGGACCAGCAACTGCTACCGTTGGTCGAGCCGCTGAGGGTCGAGGCCGGCGAGGAGATCGTGGCGCGGATCATGACTCTTGGGCCGTCACCGCGAAAGCCCGAGTGGTGGAGCTGGCGCGTAACGGCCAGGAGCGGAAAGCGCGAGGGCAATACTTTCAGAGGCACACCGCTGTCGTCGTCCCGGCTGCAGGAGGCGCGCCTCGACGGAAGGCCGAGGCTCACCGCCCGGGGCCGCCACTGCCGGGATGCTCTGGAGCTGATGGACGGCTGCCGGACCCTCTCGGAGATCGCCCGGGAGTTGCTGGCCCGCTACCCGGAACTAGGCGGCGAAGCCGAGGTGTATAAATTGGTGGCTGGGGAGCTGGATGCGGCTCGCGCCGAGCCTGCACGCCAGCCGACGGAGGCACTGGCAGAAGTGAGGTCGGGGAAATGAACCGCCAGGATCCCACCCGCAGAGAGTTCCTGCTCAAGCTGGCCCGCGGCGCGGGATATGCCGCACCGCTGGTCGCGACGTTCGCTGTGGCCCCGGACCTCTTGGCCCAGCCCGGCTCGCCGCCCGGTCACCACCACACGATGCCGATGCCTGCGCCGGCACAGACGGAGCAGCCCGGCGCGCCGGCGCCTTCCGAAAAGCACCCGCCGCCCAGCCAGAAGCAGCCGCCCGAGAGGAAGGAGTAGGAAGGCCCCTTCGCCGTGTCCGCTGAGTCGATTCTCCACTATCGGTTCCCTGATGGCGGCCGGCCGCTGGCCGTTCAGCTGCGCGTCCCACCGCTGCGAGCCCTGCTCGAGAGCTTCTACCACCGTTACCGTGCCGCTCCCAGCGACGGGGTAGAACCTACGATCTCGCTCGACCGTGAGAATGGCTCGTATCGCCTGATCGGGCCCAGCGGTGACTGGGAAGCGGCGGATGAGGGCGAAGCGGTGCTCTACTACGAGTCGGAGCTGACGGGGGCACTGCTGGAGGACGCCGGCTCCTTCGTACACCTGCACGGGGCAGCCCTCTGTAAGGGTGCCCACTGCCTGCTGCTCGTCGGTTCGTCGGGCTCAGGGAAGTCGACGCTGACCTTCGGCCTGCATCTCCGCGGCGTGAGCGCCCTCGCCGACGACGCGGTGCTCGTCGATCCGGCGAGCGGTGAGGTCCACCCGTTCGATCGCTCCATCCGCGTGCACGAGACTGGCCTGGACGCCCTGGGGGTAGACGGAGGTGATGTCCGCGGCGCGCGCCTCTGCGGGCCCTCCCTCTGGCTCAGCCCGCGGACGGCGGGCGCCGGCGGCTCCGGCCCGCGCCGGCCGACGGCGATCGTGTTTCTCGAGAGCGCCGACGCTACGGCGCTGGAGCGGATCGCTGCGGCGGACGCTCTGCGGCGACTGCTGTTGGCGCGGCTGAGTGATG
>CP070812.1:1909487-1940797 GCA_020344015.1 Gemmatimonadota bacterium | reverse complement strand
TGGTCCACTACCGTTTCACGCCCGAGGTGAGGAAGGCCCTGGCAAGGGGAACGCTGGCCTCCGCCCGAATCTTCTTCGCCGCAGGCGCGGGCCGCGTCCATGTCCCAGCCGCGATGCACACGACGGTGGAGCGGCAGGACGCCGAGCGCCTGGAAGAGATCATCGACGAGCGTCATTTCCGGCCCGGCGGCGTCAGCGTGTCCGCCGCTCACCTGCAGGGCGGCTGCGGGATGGGGCTCACCGCGGACGACTCGGTCACCGACTCCTTCGGCCGCGTGCACGGCGTGCCGTGGCTCTTCGTGGCCGACGCCAGCCTGTTCCCCGACTCGATCGAGATCAACCCGTACCTGACGATCATGGCGTTGGCCGACCGGGTCGCACAGCGTATCCGTCAGGACGCCGGAACTCTACTGGGCTGACCCGATGACGAAGATGACGGGTGGCGACATCGTCGTGCGGGCGCTCGAAGACGAAGGCGTCCCCTTCACCTTCGGCATCCCGGGCACTCACAACATAGAGCTCTATGATTCGCTGAGCCGCTCGACCTCGGTACGACCGATCCTGGTGACCGACGAGCAGAGCGCATCGTTCATGGCCGATGGGGTCTCTCGCTCATCCGGCCTGCTCGGCTGCGTGAACGTGGTGCCCGGCGCCGGCCTCACCCATGCCCTCTCCGGAATCGCCGAGGCCTACCTGGACGGGATCCCGATGCTCGTACTCGGCTGCGGCGTCCGCACCGACAGCGGGAAGGCGTTCCAGCTGCACGACGTAGATCAGCAGGCGATGGTCCGCCCGGTGACCAAGGCACAGCTGCGGCCGGAGGACGGCTCGGATCTTTACGCCGCGGTCCGCAGCGCCTGCCGGACCGCGCGGGCCGCACCGGCGGGTCCCGTCTTCGTGGAGATCCCGGTCAACCACTACCTATTCAAGCACGAGCCCGGGCTCGACGCGTGGGTCTATGAAGCGCCGGTGACCAGCGGCCCGGATCCGCAGGCGCTGGGACAAGCCAGAGACCTCTTGAGGGCCAGCCGGCGCCCCCTGCTCTACCTGGGCCTCGGGGCGGCGGGGGCCGGCGCGGATCTGGTCGACCTGGCCGAGCGGCTCGAGGCGCCCGTGGCCACGACGATCCAGGGGAAGGGCGTCTTCCCGGAAAGCCACCCGCTCTGGCTGTGGTGCGGGATTGGGGCCATGGCGCCGCCCTCCGTGAGGAAGGTAGCCGGCGACCGCGACCTCATGTTGGCGATCGGCTGCCGCTTCTCCGAGGTGGGGACGGGGAGCTATGGCTTCGACCCGCCCGGCCCGTTGATTCACGTCGACGTCGACGACTCAGTGCTGGGCAGGAACTACCCGGCGGAGCTGGGGATCGCCGCCGACGCCCGTGAGTTCGTCGCCGCCCTGCTTGAGGAACTCGAGCCCCGGAGCCCCGATCCCGGCCTGCGCGCTGCGATCAGCAAAGGCCACGACCAGGTCAGCGCCGCTTGGACGGAGGGAAGCGGCGAACGCGTAAGCCCGCATAACCTGTTAAGCGGGCTGCAAGAGCTTTACGGCCCGGACGCCGTCTACACCACCGACAGTGGCAACGGCACCTTCCTGGCCATGGAGCACCTGCGTCTCGATCGCGCCAGCTCGTTCCTGGCGCCGGTCGACTACTCATGCATGGGATACTCGGTACCAGCGGCACTCGGCGCAGCCCTCGCCTGCCCCGACCGCCCGGCAGTCGCCCTAGCGGGCGACGGCGCTTTCCTGATGACCGGCCTCGAGCTCCTCACCGCCGCCCAACTGGGGCTACCGGTGACGATCCTGGTGCTGCGCGACCGCGAGCTGGCCCAGATCGCTCAGTTCCAGCAGACCGCGCTGGCCCGCAAGACGGCGAGCCGGTTAGCCGACTTCGATCTCGAGGCCCTCTGCCGGGGACTGGGCGTCCAGTATCTGTCGCTGACCGCCGACTCCGAGGTGAGCGAAGCACTGGGGCGGGCCCGGTCGATCCACGCCGACGGCCGGCCCGTTGTGGTCGAAGTCGAGATCGATTACTCGCAGGCGACCTTCTTCACCCGCGGCGTCGTACGTACCAGCCTGGGCCGGCTGCCCTGGCGCGACAGGCTCCGTTTCGTGGGTCGGGCGCTGGCCCGGCGGCTCCCGGGACGTGGTGGGTAGCGGAAACGGCCGAAAAGTGTAGTTTGTCCCCTCTACCCGTCAAAAAACGTCACAACTGTAACGTGTCCGTAATCCTGCACGGAGGGGTACACAATGGAGACACATCCCCTAACCATCAGCCCGCCAAGGCGTTACACGAGCCAGCGGCTCTTGGGCGCCGTCGCGGCTCTGGCGCTGGTTTTCGGCGTCCAGGGCCACGCTCTAGCCCAGCAGGGGACCGTCACGGGACGGGTAATCGACGCCGAGACCGGTGCGCCGGTCGAAAACGTCACAGTCGAGGTGACCGCGGGCGTGGCGGGCAGCGCGGTGGCCTCGACGAGCACCGATGCCGACGGCCAGTTCCGGCTGACGGGCGTGGCGTCGGGCAGCTACTCGCTCGTCTTCAGCTCGGACTTCTACGAGACGAAGCGTGTGGATGGTGTTGATGTTTCGACCGGAGCCACCTCCGTCGGAACCGTGGAGCTGACCTCAATCGTGTTCCGGCTGAACCCGGTTGTGGTCACGGCCTCGCGAACCCAGGAGAAGGCCCTCGACTCGCCGGCGTCGGTCTATACCGTCGAGTCGGAGGAGATCCAGGAGCGGACCACCACGACGGCCGTTGATCACATGCGCTCGCTGCCGGGCGCCGACGTGGTGACGACGGGTCTGGCCCAGCACAACGTGGTGGCGCGTGGCTTCAACAACGTCTTCTCCGGCGCGCTGTTCGTTCTGACGGACAACCGCTGGGCGTCGGTACCTTCGCTGCGCTTCAACGCCTACAACCTGATACCGGCGACAAACGAGGACATCGACCGGATCGAGTTCGTGCTCGGACCTGGCTCCGCCCTCTACGGTCCGAACGTCGACAAGGGCGTGATGCACCTCATCACCCGCTCGCCGCTCGACCACCAGGGCACGACCGTCAGCGTTTACGGCGGAGCGCGCAGCGGCAACAACGAAGGCGGCACCGAGGCCGTCGGGCAGGCTTCCTTCCGCCACGCCGGCCTGGTCGGCGACAACGTTGGTTACAAGTTGTCGGGCATGTATTTCAACGGCACCGATTTCAAGTACGTGGATCCAGCTGAGCAAGCCGTAGGTGCGCAGCGTGAATACCGTCAGGAGAGGTTCAGCGGTGACCTGCGCTTCGACTACCGGCTCGACGATCAGAGCACGCTGACAGTGAACGGCGGCGTATCGCGTATGGTCAGCAGCATCGAGATGACCGGAATCGGCGCTGCCCAGGCCAAGGACTGGACCTACTCCTACGTCCAGGCGCGATTCAACCGCGGTACTCTGTTCGCCCAGGCCTACCTCAACATGAGCGACGCCGGCGAGAGCTTTACACTTCGTGACAACCAGCTGGTAACGGACAACTCGATGCTGTGGGCTGCTCAGCTCCAGCACGGCACGCAGCTGGGCGAGCGGCAGCGATTCACTTACGGCGCTGACCTGATCCGCACGATCCCGCGGACCGATGCTATCATCAACGGCCGTAACGAGGACGCGGACAACATCTGGGAGGTCGGTGGCTACCTCCAGTCAGAGACCGAGCTGTCGCCGATGTTCGACGTGGTGCTCGCGCTGCGGGCCGACTACCACGACGTGGTGGACGACTTGCTGTGGTCGCCGCGCGCCGCGGTTGTCTTCAAGCCGACCCAAGAGCACAGCTTCCGAGCCACATATAACCGGGCGTTCAGTCAGCCGTCCAGCAACAACCTGTTCCTCGACAAGCTGTCGGCACCCGGGCTGCCGGTCCCGGGTCAGCCCGGCGTGCTCCTGCCGTACCCGGTGCGTGGGCGTGGCGCGCCAGAAGGCGGCTTCACGTTCAGCGAAGATTGCATGAACTCGTTGGGTGAGGAAGGGCTTTGCATGCGCTCGGGGTTCCTGCCACCCGAGGCCGGCCCGCTGCCGGTGGACCCGATGGCTATCTGGCCTTTCATAGTGAATCTGGCAACCCAGACTGACCCGAGTTTGGGGGCAGCCCTTGGTCTGATGAACGCGCCCACCGCCGCGAACGTGGGGGTCGGGTTGGCCGCACTGAACCCAACAACGGGCTCGTTCGATCCGGTCAGTGGGGTTCAGCCTGTACCTCAGACCAAGCCGATGATCACCAATACGTTCGAGGCCGGCTACAAGGGCCTGATCGGTGATCGTCTGCTGGTCGGCATCGACGTCTACTACTCGAAGGTCGAGGACTTCATCAGTCCGCTACTTGTCGAGACACCCAATGTCTTCGTGGATGAGACCACCTTGGCCGCTTACCTCAAGTCGGAACGCGACAGGCTTGGCCTGCCGCTCCCGGACCTAGTACTCGATGCTCTCGCCGAAGGCGCATCCGAAGTACCGTGGGGAATTGTCACACCCAATGAGGTCGATCCGACGATCCGGACAGATCTGCCGCCAGGCGCGCAGTGGGCCGACCCCAGCATTGAGGGTTTTCTCGACCCGGCGACGATCATCCTCACGTATCGGAACATCAAGGACTTCGACCTCTGGGGAGCCGACGTCGGCGCCACCTTTATCGCCACCAACTGGCTGAGCCTCACGGGCAGCTACTCGTACGTGAGTGAGAACTTCTTCACCGCAGACGAGATCGACGCACCCGCCGACCTGGCACTCAACTCGCCGAAGAACAAGGGCTCGGTAAGTGCCACCTATCGCAGCGAGCGGCTGGGACTCACGGTCGAGGCACGTGGACGCTACGTGGAGGGCTTCCCAGTCAAGACTGGCGTATATGTGAGCAGAGACGCGGTCGGCCAGGATTGCGACCTAGCCGATAATGTCTGCGTTGAAGATTACACGCTGCTGGACCTCAACATCAGCTACGCTTTGCCCATCTCCCGCTCGACCACCGTTTCGCTGACCGGCACCAACATCTTGAACAACAGGCACATCCAGATGATTGGCGCGCCGGAGTTGGCGAGCGTGTGGCTGCTGCGGGTACAGCAGACCTTCTGATCCACGGCAGTGCCGGGATCCAAGGCACGAGGGCTGACCGCCGTCAGGCGGCCAGCCCTCGTCCTTTTGCCCACCCTCGCTTGACGCTCAGAGGCCGCCGGCCGAACTTTCCGCCTCGCAGAGCGGCTGCCGACTGGACCAGAGTACCGTCCTCACGGTGTCGCGCACAGTACCCCGACCGACGAGCTCGTACCAGGTCCCCGCATCGCCGTAAGCGCGCAGCAACCACTCGAGTTCGGCGTCGCCCGACAGGTCGACGGCATCGAGCCAGCGCAGTGCTCGCTTCTGGCCGGGGCCGTACCAGGCCGCGTCGAAGTAGATCGGGAAATATCCGCGCGAAGGATCGTAATCGGCGACGATGAATACCGAGCCCGCCGAGTCGGCCGGTGAGCCGGTGCCCAACGAGTCGCTCACGACGAAGGCCGCCGCGAAGCCCCTCGACCCGATACCCACGCGCAGGGCCCGCAGATCCGCCGGCGCCCTGAACCGCCAGACGCCTGGGATCTCGCGCTCCCGCACGCCGAGGCGCGCCAGCACTTGCGACAGCGAAAGCATGTCGGAGCGATAGGCTGGGATGGCGAGGGTATCTTGGCCGGCCCGCACTCCAGGTGACCAGGCGAGGAACTCGCTCAGCGTGTCCGCCCGCGGCCTGTACTCTACTTGCCCTTCGGCCCTCAACTCCAGGCAGAGGCCCGAGCCGCTGACGGCAGGCGCGCGGACGTAGAACGTCCCGACACGGGCGCCGCCACGGAACAAGGTGTACGCCTGGTCGGTCCCGAAGTAGCGGGCGACGAACTCGTCGACATACTCGGGCGCGCGCTCGGCGCGCCGTGGCCCTACCGTCCTCAGCTCCTCCGCCGAGAGCTCGGCCACCGGCTCGATAATCGCGCTGCCGCTCTCGTCGGTTTGCCGCACGTGGAAGAGCAGCGGCCCGCTGGGCATCGCCAGGGGAGGCGGCTCGGCCAAGCTGTCGAGCGCCGCACTGGAGTCGGCGCTCTCATACACGGGCTCCCGCAGCTCGACCGCTATGCCGCCCCACTCGATGTTGTCGCAGCCAGAAAGCAGAGCCAACGCGACCAGCGCCGCCAGCGTTCGAGCCGCGCGGACCCGTTGTAGACGGAAGCGGGAAGTCCTATTCATAAGACCCATGCCTGGCGAAAGTAGAGGACTCGAGCGCACGAATCAACCGAGCGGGGCGGCCGCCATCTGGCGGCGCCTGCTCGACCTGGGTGACGGGCTTGGCTCCGGCTGGCGCCCGATCCGCGGCGGCGGCCCGCAACTCGAGCCACCGCCCGAGCCGACCGCCTTCGGTGAGGCAGAGATTGTCGAGGGTGACGGAAGCTTCGCCACCCACGCCGTCGGCTCGCCGCTCGACTCGCGCTTCGAGTTTTTTCTCGACGGGATCGAGCACACGCGCATCGGCGGATATCTCGGCGTCGTGCCCGTCGTCCACGGCTACGTAGCCGCAGTGATCCGGGCACGCAGCGGGCGCGAGTTCACGACCTGGGCGGTGGTCGAGGAGGAGATCCTCGCCTTTCCTCATGCCCTGCTGCCTCCCGATCGCTTTCTCGAGCTCGGCCTACCGGAAGCGGCGCTGATCGACAGCCAGGCGGAGGATAGCGACCTCCACCCGATCAGGCTCGCCGAGCTGGGGCGGTCCGCCGTCAAGCTGCATCGATCGATCATCGAGCGACGCTTGGCCAGGCGGTGGGCGGCGGAGAGTCCGGGCACGGGTTGGCTGCTGGTGGACGGCCGGCTGGCCATCGATCCGGGCCTGTTGAAATCGGGGCGCGCCGCCGGCCTGGTGAAGAGCCACCGCACCCAGTTCCTGTCTCCGACGGCGATGGAGGCGACCCTGGGGATGAGCGCCGGCCATCGCTCCTCCATCTTCAAGCCGCTGCGACCCGAGGTGGGTGAGGTCTACAGCTGGTATCTACGGCTACGGCCCCCCGGCGGTCACGACATCTACTGGGCCCTGGCGCGCATCGAAGGTCGCGCCGAGCCGGAGACCATCGAGGTCGCCGACGAACTGAGCCGCTGGCTCCTCGCCGAGACCGCGCCCCTAGCCTTGCCGGACCCGCGCTGGCACGTGCTGCTCTACCCGATCCGCGATTGCGAGCAGTTTCTCCGCGCCCGCATGCCGACTCTCGAGATAGGTTGAAGGATGGCCGATTGGCTGTGGACCCGGAACCTACCGCCCCTCCCGGTTCGTTCCTGAAGAGACCAGTTTCGGCCCAACCACGCGCAACGAGCAGGGGTAGACATGAAGATCGCGGGGTCAGATCGTCTCGGCGCCGTGCCGGGGATGTCGGCGCTCGCTCGCGAGGGTCTCGTCGGCGGCCTGCTCAGCGCCGCCGCGCTAGCCTTATGGTTCTTCGTCACCGACACCTTGGCGGGCCAGCCGTTCCACACGCCCGCCCTATTGGGTGCACGCCTCTTCGGTGGCCCGACCCCCAGCTCGGGCTCAATCGCCGGCCCGGTCGCCGGCTACACCCTGTTTCACGGGCTGGCCTTCGTAGCCGCCGGGCTCATGGTCGCGTGGGCCGTCGCGGCGTTCGAGCGAACCCCGCCGCTGATGATCCCGGGCTCGTTTTTCCTCGTCGTCTTCTTCGAGTTCGTCTACTACACGTACGTCCTGGCTTTCGTGGAGCCCGTGCTCGGCCAGGTCAACTGGCCGGCCGTGTTAGTCGGCAACCTGCTCGCCGCTGCGTCGATGGTCGGCTACTTCTGGCGGCGCCATCCGGACCTTCTCCGAAGGCTCGCTCGCGACTAAGGGCACAGCTCCATCCATCGTCCCGACGGGAATTGGGACTCGAGTCTCGCCAGCTGACCACACCCCTGATCATCTGGTCAACGGATGTCGGATATTGGATATTGAATCATCATGACGCCAAAAGCACCGACGCTCGTGGCCTACCATCCCGATTGCGAGCAGCACGACACCGGGCCGGGACATCCAGAGAGAGCAGACAGACTCCGGGCGTTACACGCGGCGCTGGACGAATCGATGCCACGCTTCGAGGAGCGCGTCCAACGGCTCGAGAGCGGACACGCCGCTGCTGAGCACCTCACGCTCGTGCACCCCGTCTCGCACGTCGAGCGAGTGAGTCAGGCGGTGCGCCGTTCCGCCGACCTCGGGGGCATCGTGCACCTCGATGCCGACACCGCCGTGTCGCCCGGCTCGTGGGAGGCGGCGCTGGCCGCGGCCGGCACGGTGCTCACCGCGGTCGACGCCCTGATCGACGGCAGCGCCGCAAACGCCTTCTGCCTGGCAAGGCCGCCGGGCCATCACGCCAGCGAAGATCGAGCGATGGGCTTCTGCCTGTTCAACAATGTGGCGATCGGCGCTCGCTATGCTCAGAGCAGGGGTCTCGAGCGGGCGCTGATCATCGATTGGGACGTCCATCACGGAAACGGGACCGAGGCGATTTTCTACGAGGATCCCGACATATACTACCTGTCGATGCATCAGTGGCCGCATTACCCGGGCACGGGGCAAAGCGTGCACCGCGGTCACGGCCCCGGCGAAGGCGCGACCCTGAACCTCCCCGTGCCACCGGGCCTGCCCGCCGCGGGCTACGTCAAGGCGCTACTGGATGGAATCGAGGTCGCGATCTCCCAATTCAGCCCTGACATCATCTTCATCTCCGCCGGCTTCGACGCCGCCGGCGGCGATCCACTCGCCGGACTCACACTCGAGCCGGCCGACTACCACGAGCTGACGCGGAAGGTCCTCGAGCTCGCGGACTCGCACTGCGAGGGCAGGGTCGTCTCCGCCCTGGAAGGGGGGTACGACCTGCGGCTGCTGGCCGAGTGCGGGCTCGCGCACATCACGGCTCTAGCAGGCCTCGATCTGAGCTGATGGGTTAAGTGATACGCTATGCGACACCACAAGGAGCGCGTGATTCAGCAGCTCGAAGATCTCGAGCCGGGGTTCAAATGGCCGGTTGCGGTCGAACATCCGATCGCTGCGCCAGCAGAGGCAGTCTGGGAGGCGATTTCGATGCCCAGCAACCTAGAGACCTGCCACCCGTTCTGTAAGAGGAACCCTGTTGAGGTATGGCCCGGTGCAGGTTCGCGGGATGAAGTTCACTACCTCAGTGGGTGGATCTTTGAGCGCCGGTTCTGTCGATGGATCGATGGGATCGGCTACGACCTCAAGATCGGTAGGCCCGGTGGGAGATCTTCATTCGTGTCGTGGCGGATCTTTCCAGGCGATCACCAGGAGTGCACTCTGAGAATAGCAGTTTATCCGCACGTGCTCCAGAACATACCTGCAGCGATTCGCTGGCTCCCGCATATCCTGCGGCTTCGGCCAATGCTCAGAAGATACCTGTCGTCCGTGGTGAGGGGTTTTGAGTGGTATTTGATCCACGGAGAGCCAGTACCTCGGAATCAGTTCGGCTCACACCCCTGGTTCTCCACCCCCAGGAATTCCAGCAATGTCCCCCAACAGCCGAGTGGCGACGGTTGACGCCTGGCACGACAATGTCGAGTGGCGCTGTTTACTAAGGGAGGTAGCCACTAGGGTGCGACCGTTCCTTCCTCAGTTGACCACTTTTCGGGGCCCGTCTAGTTTTCCGCCCATGCTCCCTGGCGAAGACCGAGACGCCGCTCCACCTCCAATCTCACCGCAGGCCCCGGAACGCGGGCCGTCGATGATCGATTTGCTGAGGCTGAGCCGCTCCCGAGGTTTCTCCACTGGCGACCAGCAGCTCTACCGCCAGATCGCGAAACTCACCGGCCTGTCCGAGAACGAAGCGCCGAGCTCGCTGATCGACGTGCCTTGCGGCCGCGGAGCGGTGGCTAACTTTTTTGCCAAGCACTACCCGGCGGACGTCGCCGGCGTCGACCCGGACCCGGCGGCGATCGAAGTGGCGGAGCAACGTGCCCGGGACGAGGGTGTCGATTCGAAGGTCCACTACCAGAACGCCCCGCTCGACGACCTGCCGTATCAGGACGGGGTGTTCGACCTGACGATCGGCGAGCTGGGGCTGGCCAGCTCGACCGACCCACTCAAAGCGGTGGCCGAGTTGGGCCGCGTGACTCGGCCTGCCGGGAAAGTCGTGCTCATCAGCCTGGTCTGGACGGGCCATGTGGACGAGGACCAGCGCCGCATCCTGATCCAGCACCTCGGGGCGCCCCCACTGCTGCTGGTGGAATGGAAGCAGGCCTTGCGCGATGCCGCAGTGGTCGACCTGCAAGTCGAGGATTGGTCGGACCAGGTCTTCCCCTTCCTGATTCGCGGTCGCACATTCACACACATAGCCGAGCTCTTCACGCTGGCCGACAAGCTGGCGATCCTCTGGCGCGCCTGGCGGCGCTGGGGCTGGCGCGGACTGAAGGGGGCTCTGGCGCGGGAATACGAGATACGCAACTTGCTGGGTCAGGAGCGCACGATCGGCGTAACGCTGATCCGAGGGACGAAGGCGAACGGGGTCGCGGACGAGGACGGCGAGGAGCGGATCCGAGGGGAGTAGAACCGCAAATGGCTCACACCGCACAACGCGCACACATCGATCCGGACCGGCTAGGGACGATCCAAGCAGCTCTCCGCGAGCGCGAGCTGGACGGCTGGCTGCTTTACGACTACCACGCGACGAACCCGGTCGCCGGCCGAGTGCTAGGGCTCGGGCAGCCGCTCAGCCGGCGCTACTTTGTGCTCATCCCGGTCGAGGGTGTACCGGTAGCCGTCGCCCACTCGCTGGAGGTGCCACCGTGGAGTGAGTGGACAGGCGCGATACGCGTCTACTTCAAGTGGCAGGAACTGGAGAAGACGCTGGCGGAGCTGCTGACGCCGGGGCTGCGCCTCGCCGTGGAGTACTCGGAAAACGACAAGGTCCCGCAGCTCGACCGCGTGCCCGCCGGCGTGCTCGACCTGATCAGACGATCGGGCGTGCACCCGGTGGAGTCGGGTGACCTGGCAACGATGTTCGCGGCGACCTGGACGGCAGGCGAGCTGGAGAGCCACAGGCGGACATCGAAGGCCATAGCGAACATTGCGGCCCGTGCCTATAAGCAGGCGGCGGAAGCGGTGCGTTCCGAGGTCAGCCTCAGCGAATGGGGGCTCAAGGAGTCCATCTTGAAGATGATGGACGCTGCGGGGCTGGTCGAAGGCGACACTATCGTCGGCGTCGGTGCCAACGCCGCCGACGGCCACTACGAACCGACCCCGCAGGGCGCCGCCCCGATCATCGAGGACCGCGTCCTGCTCATCGACCTGTGGGCGCGGGAGCCCGGCTCGGTGTTCGCCGACCAGACGTGGATGGGCTTCATGGGAACCGAGATCCCTGGCCGCGTGCGGGAGGTGTGGCGGGCGGTTCACGGCGCCCGGGAGGCGGCGGTCAAGTACGCTGGCGACCACTTCGGCGACCCCGAGGCACCGCTGCGCGGTTGCGACCTGGACGCAGCGAGCCGTGCCGTCATCGAGAAGGCCGGCTTCATTGAGTGTTTCAACCACCGGACCGGCCATTCCATAGACAACGAGGTCCACGGCCTCGGGCCGAACATCGACGGCGTCGAGACCCACGACGTGCGTACACTGCTCCCCGGCGTGGCTTTCTCCATCGAGCCCGGTGTATATATGGCTGAGGAGAACCTCGGCGTCCGCTCGGAGATCAACGTCTATCTCGGGCACGACGGTCCCGAGGTGACGACGCCCAAAACCCAAGACGACGTTTACCCGCTGCTGAGCGAAGGATGGGAGAGGTCGAGCAACCTGTAACGGCTGACGAGCACGACGAGCCGCAGCCCGCCGAGCAGGAGGGGCTGCTGCTCCACGGTGTCGTGCGGGCACGTGGCCACGAGCGCGCACTCGCCAAGCTCATCGGTTCGGCGAGCGATGACGACCTGATCGAGCATCGCGGCATGGCCGCGCTCGTCCGCGCGGTCCCTTACCGACTCCCGGATTGGAATAGGGAGCTCATCCAGCAGCACAGCGCCACTATCGAGCGCGCCATGCGTCGGGCGACGATCGTCCCCGCCCCGTACGGGATCGTCTTTCGGGATCGCGAGCACATCCTCGAGTTCCTCGAGGACCAGCACGTCGCCTTCGATGAGGCACTGTCTTTCCTGGACGGCGCGTTCGAGATGCGACTCCATATCCAGCCGTCGGGAAGACGGCCCGACGTCAGCGAAGGGGACCTGGTGGACCAGGCGGCAAGCTTCTATACGGCTCTGCGACGCCGATCGCGCGCCGCCTTCACGCTCCCGGCCGAAGGCAGGCGTGTTCTGTCGGCAGCCTTCCTGGTGAGCCGCGCCGATTGGGTCAGCTTCGTCGAGTACGCCGACGAGCTCGATGCCGATCATCCCGAATTCCAGTTCGATCTCACCGGCCCCTGGCCGCCTTACGACTTCGTCAGAGTCGCCTTCTTCCCCCGGGAGAAGCCCGGAGAATAGGGTGAAGCTCGAGTACGAGGTCGTACCCCTCCACACCAAGCATCGCTTCACCATCGCGCGGGCCGGTCATACCGAGCGTTACGCCGTTTGGGTACGTCTGAGCGAGGAGGATGGGCCGAGCGGCTGGGGTGAGGCCGACCCCTCGCCCTACTACGGAGAGACGGCGGATACCGTCCGCGCCGCTCTCGAAGGCTGCCGGCGTGTGCTGGAGGTGGCACGCGACCCGTTCGCCCTCCAAGAGATCGAAGCCGCCTGCCTCGCCGATCTGGGCGGAGCCGCGTCCGCCCGCGCCGCCATCATCTCGGCACTCTATGACCTGATGGGGAAGCGGCTCGGCGCACCGGTGCATCGGCTGCTGGGGCTCGATCCGAGTCGTGCCCCGTGGACGAGCTTTACCATAGGGATCGACGAGTCCGAGGTTGTACGCCAGAAGGTGCGCGAGGCGGTGGTGGACGAGTTCCCGATCTTGAAGGTGAAGGTCGGCACCGACCTGGACGAGGAGATCCTGTCGATCGTCCGGGAGGAGGCGCCGGATGTGCGCCTGCGCGTTGACGCGAACACAGTCTGGAACCCAAAGCAAGCGGTGTCGCGCATCGAAGCACTGGAGAGCTTCGAGCTCGAGTTCGTCGAACAGCCGGTGGCGGCGCACGACATCGATGGGTTGCGCTTCGTGCGCGAGCGCTCGCCGGTTCCGATCATCGCCGACGAGTCGTGCGTGCGCGCCACGGACATCCCGCGACTCGTCGGTGCCGTGGACGGGATCAACATCAAGCTGGCGAAGTGCGGAGGGATCTCGGAGGCGCTGCGCATGATCCACACCGCGCGCTCTCACAGTCTTTCGGTCATGCTTGGCTGTATGGTCGAGACGTCGCTGGGCATCGCCGCAGCGGCCCAGCTTGCCCCGCTCGTCGACTACGCCGACCTGGACGGCGCCGCCCTGCTGGCCGACGATCCTTTCAGCGGGATCAGCATAGCTCGGGGGCGGGTTCACCTGAGCGCGGAGCCCGGCCTGGGCGTCTTCCGGCGGTGACACTATTCGCGCACGTCGCGGTCCCCCGACCGCTGTATCGGACCTTTCTCTACCGGGTGCCTGAAAGCCTGGCCGAAGAGATCACGCCCGGCAGCCGAGTGGTCGTGCCGTTTGGGCGCCTGCAGCTCACCGGTTGGGTGAACCGGCTGGAGAGCGGGCCGGCCGAGCTTCCCGCCACCGTCCGTGATGTCCTCGACGCCCCCGACTCTGAGCCCGTCCTCAACGACGAGTTGATGACGCTGTGCCGGTGGGTCGCGGACTACTACGTGGCGCCGCTGGGGCTGACCTTGAGGGCGGCCCTGCCGTCGCGGCTCACCGCCGAGTCAGCGGACCTGGTCACACGGCGGCGCGGCGTGGAGGCTCCGGGCCTCACCCGCACCGAGCTGGCCCTCCTTGACCACCTAGAGCGACGCAAGGGGCCCGTCAAAATGACCGGTGTCCGCAAGGCGCTCGGGCCGGGCCCCTGGGCGCGGACGGCGGAGGCGCTCGCCGCAAAGGACCTGGTGGTGATCGAATGTGAAGCGCCGGCGGTGGAGCAGCGGCCGCGAACGCGTCAGGTCGTCTCGCTCACCCGTGAGCTACTCAGCCTGCAGGAGCGGGACGAGATCTTCGGGCGCGCGCGGCGCCAGCGCGAACTCTACGAGTACTTGGAGACCGTTGGTGGCCGTTCGGAGGTCGCACACCTGGCCAGCCGGCTCGGGATCAGCCGATCGGTAGTCCAGGGTCTGGTGGACAAGGGCGTTGCCGAGGTGCGCGCCGAGGAGGCGGAAGTCGATCCATTCGCCGACCTTCCAGTCGACGGCGCGTCGCACGTACCCACCGACGCTCAGGCGGCCGCGATCCGGCGTCTGTTTGAAGCGGCCCAGCGCCCTCAGCCAGGCGTCTTCGTTCTCAAGGGCGTGACCGCTTCCGGCAAGACCCTGGTATACATCGAGCTGCTTCGCGAACTGGTATTGAACCGCGGACGAGGCGCCATCCTACTGGTGCCAGAGATCTCGCTGACACCCCAGACCTTGAGTCGGTTCCGCGCGGCGTTCGGCGACGACGTCGCCTTGCTTCACTCGGCGCTGAGCGACGGCGAGCGTTACGCCGCGTGGCGTGCTCTGCGCGACGGGGCCAAGCGGGTGGTGATCGGGGCCCGCTCCGCCGTCTTCGCACCTGTGCGCGACCTCGGTGCCATAATTATCGACGAGGAACATGAGCCGTCCTACAAGCAGAGTGACCCATCGCCGCGCTACCACGCCCGTGAACTAGCCGCGATGCGCGCTCATCGCGCAGGCGCACTTTGCCTTTTGGGGTCGGCGACCCCGTCGCTGGAGAGCTGGTCCAACGTGAAGTCGGGCAAGTGGGAGCTCATCGAGCTGCCCGAGCGGATCGGCGCGCGCCCGCTGCCTGCCGTTCAGATCATCGACCTGCGGGCGGAGCGCCAGGCGCTTACGGCAGACCCCGGCAAAACGCCACGCGGACCGCTGGTGCTGGCACCGACGCTTCAAGACGCTTTAGAGGAGCGCCTGCAGCGTGGCGAGCAGGCGATCCTGCTACTGAACCGGCGCGGCTACGCGAACTTCACCCAGTGTCGCGACTGCGGCGCTGTGCGTTGCTGCCCCGGCTGCAACGTTTCGCTCACCCAGCACCGGCGACCGGCGCGCCTCGTCTGCCACTATTGCAATCACCACGAGCCGCTGCCGGAGGCGTGTCCCGAGTGCGGCTCGACGAATTTGAGCCATCGGGGGGTTGGAACCGAGCAGGTTGAGCGGGTGATCGGCGAAGCGTTCGCCGGTGCTCGAATCGCCCGCATGGACGTAGACACAACGAGCGCTAAGTGGTCCCACCACGAGATACTGGGGCGCGTAGAACGGCGTGAGGTAGACATCCTGCTGGGCACCCAGATGATCGCCAAGGGGCTCGATTTCCCCAACGTGACCCTGGTTGGAGTCATCAACGCCGACGTCGGCATCAACCTGCCAGACTTCCGGGCCAGCGAACGGACCTTCCAGCTCCTCACCCAAGTCGCCGGCCGCGCGGGGCGCGGACCGGCCGGCGGCGAGGTAATCATCCAGACCTCGCTGCCAGACCACTACGCTGTCCGCTTCGCCGTCACCCACGACTACGACGGCTTCGCGGCCCGGGAGCTCGAAGAACGCGCCGGGCCCCTCTATCCGCCGCACAACCGCCTCGCCAACCTCGTCGTCTCGGCCCGGGACGAAGTGAAGGTGCAAGAAGCTGCCGATGCAGCGGCCAACTGGCTCCTTGGGCTCCTCGACGCGCGCGGGATCGAGACGGTCGACCTGTTGGGCCCCGCCCCCTGCCCCATCGATCGTATCCGCCGCCGCTGGCGTTGGCATCTCGTACTCAAGTCAAACGACAGCACGGCGTTGGGCCGCGTGCTCGCCTACTTCGCCACCCATTTCGACCGCCCCGCTGGCGACCTGCGGCTCGAAATCGACCGGGATCCCGTAAGCTTGCTTTAGGGGTGGAGGCACCTAGATTGGCGACGACTCCTAAGCAACGCGTCGGCGGCTTGCATCCCGCCGCCACCCGCCCGCGTTTTCTCTAACTATCTGCAGATTAGATAGTTACGAACAGCGGGGTGCCGGACATCCTCCCGTCTTGGCTCCGCCGGCCTTCGCCCTACTGCGGCCCGGCCGGGGGAATGCGGGTGGCTGTAGCGGAGTAAAGGCCATGCTGACCAGCCGACGCGGCTTCACCCTGATTGAACTGCTCGTCGTCATCCTCATCATCGGGCTACTCGCGGTCATCGCGATGCCCAAGTACAGCCGGGCCCGGGAGCGGGCCTACGATGCCGCTGCTGTAGAGGATCTGCACAACCTGATCACGATGTGTGAGGCTTATTTCGCCGACCACATGGAGTACCCCGAGGACATAGATGACCTGGGCCCAGTCAGCCTCTCCAAGGGTATCGTGGTCACCCGGTTCGACCGCGAGACGACCGACGGCGTCATCGTGGTCCACATCCACCTGCACCACGAGAGCTCGCGGCACTACTTCCACGTGGAGTACCCAGTCGAGCCTATCGAGCTACGGGACCGCTGACCGCGCGCGGCGTTCTCCCACCGCGAACCGGCACCTTTGCGCCCACCTGGTGTCTAACATTAGACGGGCGTGGCCAATGCCTGTGATATCAGGGACTTGGCCGGCGGGCGGGCGGACCCGCCGTCCTTGACAAACGTCCCTCGCCCGGCAAGTATCAGCACTCTCTCGTGCGTCCCGGAAAGGCTGAAGTACCGTCATGGGTTGTCTGACGCTCAACGCGTCCTACGAGCCTCTTACGATCGTCCCCTTGCGACGAGCCTTGCGCCTGGTCATCGACCAGAAGGCCGAGGCGCTGGAGGTGGACGAGTCGCGCTTTTTCAGGTCGGAAAGCCTGGTCTTCCCGGCCCCCGTCGTCATCCGCCTGGTCCGGTACGTGCACGTCCCGCGGCGTTTTCGGCGCCACGTGACCAATACTTTCCTCTTCGCCCGCGACCACTATACCTGCCAGTACTGCGGGCGGCACCGCCGCGAGCTCGGGCACCGCGAGTTCCTCACCCGGGATCACCTGCTGCCGTTGTGCCGCGGCGGTGACAATACCTGGGACAACGTGATCACGGCTTGCACGCGCTGCAATCACAGGAAGGGGAATCGCACGCCCGAGGAATCCAGAATGAGGCCCCTGCACCCGGCCACCGAACCCAACCACGTCGAGCTGGTATGGGCGGTCCGCAAGGTCACGGACATCCAGGCGAAGTACATCGAGGTGTTCTACGGCTCCGATGTCGTGAAAGCACTGCAGGGCGGGATCCATTAGTTAACGGGAGTTTGGGAGTTCAGGGATTCCACGGATGCCACGGATTCCCTGCTCACCTTCCCCACTCCCGAGTCCCGAATCCTGTATCCCGAGTTCGAGAATCCCGAATTCCCGCCTATCGGAAAGGGAACTGGGGGTCAGCTCCTCCGCTGGCGTCTCTCCTCGGCCAGCGCCAGCCGCGCCTTCCGTCGTTCCACCGCGTCCTGATAGCGCCGCAATTGCAGCTCGTCCTCGACAATCAGCCTCGGAACCGGCTGCGGCTTACCCGCTTCGTCTAGCGCTACCATCGTTACGTAGCACGAGTTGGTGTGCCGCGGGGAGCCGCCCGGCACCTTTTCCGCGCTGACACGCACGCCCACTTCCAGCGAGGTCCGTCCGACGTAGTTGACCGACGCCTGGAGCGTCACGATCTCGCCGATCTCGATCGGTGCGCGGAAGTCCACCTGGTCGAATGACGCCGTCACGGTTGGGCAATCGGCATGCCGCGTCGCGCACACATATGCGATCTTGTCCACGAGTGCCAAGATCACACCGCCGAACACCGAGCCGCGGAGATTGACGTCGATCGGCGAGGCCAGATGGGTCATCGTCTGCTGAGACCAACTCACCGGGCGCGCCGCGTCAAGCGGCGATTCCCCGACGGTCAGAGGGAGCTTTCTACCTTCCATGGCAAAATCCGGGGTTTCTTGTAGTTTTGGTGCCCTCTCGCGGAAAGTGAACGGTAGCCGGTGGCCAGTGGCCGGAACAACCGATCAATGGCCACTGCACATCTGGCTACCGACCACCGGCTACTGACTACCGGCTACCGAAGAATGGGCCTAAAAGCAGAACTCGTCAAAAAGACCGACTATCCGGGCTACGTATTCAATCATGCGCCGCGGAACGTCTATTGGGAGATGACCATCGCCTGCGACCTCGAGTGCGTCCACTGTCGCGCCTCGGCGATCCCGCACCGAGACCCTCTCGAGCTCTCCACCGACGAGGCTCGAGCGTTTCTCCGGGACGTCAAGGAGATGGGGAGCATGATTATCCTCACCGGAGGCGACCCGATGAAGCGGCCCGACCTCTTCGATCTGATCGCCTACGGCCGCGAGATCGGCCTGCCGGTGAGCATAACGCCCAGTACGACACCGACCCTGACCCGTGAGGTAGTCGAGAGGTTCAAAGAGCTGGGGGTTTCCGCCATGGGCACGAGCTTGGACGGCCCGAACGAAGCCGTCCACGACTCGTTCCGCGGCGTGGCCGGGACGTTTGCCAACTCGATGAACGCGTTGAGCTGGGCGCGCGAGTTCGGTATTCCGGTCCAAGTGAACACGACGGTCACGACCGAGACCCTGCCGCACCTGCCGGAGATGTACAGACTGCTGAGCGCCCAGTACGCCCCGCCGGTCCGGCGCTGGAGCCTCTTCATGCTGGTGCCGGTGGGGCGCGGGCAGGAGCTGGGGATCCCCTCGGCGCAGGACATGGAAGAGCTCTGCGCTTGGGTGTACGAGACCGCCGCCGACGCGCCCTTTCACGTGGGCACGGTGGAAGCACCCCACTACCGCAGGTATTGGCTGCAGCGGAAGCTCGAGGAGGGGATGCCCCGGGCCGAGATCGAGAAACTGGCCATGCGTATGGGGTTCGGCGTCCGAGACGGGAACGGCGTCATCTTCGTCTCCCACAAGGGCGAGGTCTACCCGGCTGGTTTCCTGCCCCACCCTCTACTCGGCAACGTCCGCGACGAGCCGCTCTCCTCGATCTACCGGAACTCGCCACAGCTGGCCGAGCTGCGCGACATGGACCGGCTGAAAGGGAAGTGCGGGCGCTGCGAATTCCGCTGGATGTGCGGCGGCTCGCGGGCCCGGGCCTACGGCATGACCGGCGACGTCATGGAATCGGACCCCTTCTGCGCGTGGGAACCGGGGAGTTGAGAGTTCGGGATTCGCGGATTCAGGGATTCGAGAATTCACTAACTCGGGAATTGGGAAGACGAATAGGAATCCGTGGCATCCGTGGTATCCGTGGAATCCCGGAATCCGGGATTCTGGGATTAGGTATTCGGGCATCCGGGAGTCCGGGAATCCCCACGTCCCGGATGCCACGGATTGCCGGCGTTACCATTCGAGCTCCCTCGATTCCCTGAATCCACGAATCAACGAATCCCCAATTCCAATCCGACGCCCTATATTTATTCGGTCCCTGGCAACTCGAACCCTTCGGTAGCAGCGTTGTCGCATATGGGTATAGGAAACATCGGCTGGGCAGAGTTCATCCTAATACTCGCCTTCGCCCTGATCTTCTTCGGGCCACGACGGTTGCCCGGGATTGCACAGGCGATCGGCAAGAGCCTGCGCGAGTTTCAGAAGGCGCTGAACGAGGTCAAGTCGGAGATCGCCCAGGCGAGCAAGGAGGCGGATACGGGACCCGACTTGAAGCGCATTGCACCCCACCCGACCGAGTTCTTCGCGCCGGACCCCGCAATCGCCGAATCCGCCCCCGCTTCCGACGAACCGGAAACGGCGGAGGGGGCCGACGCCAGCGCCAGCCAAGATACGAATACAGAGGAGAAGGCCGCCCAGCATGGAGACTCTTGAGATCCGGACCTCGAATCGCGAGGAACTGGTGGAGATCACCGGCCAGGTCCGCGAGGCGGTGCGCCGCGCAGGGGTCAACGAGGGCGTGGCACACCTCTGGTCGTTCCACACGACCTGCGGGCTGACGGTAAACGAAGGGGCCGACCCCAACGTCGCTCGGGATATCGCCTGGAAGCTGGGCGATCTGGTACCCCACGCCGAGCGCGCCTACCGACATGCCGAAGGCAACTCGGACTCTCACGTGAAGACGAGCCTGATCAACCCAGGGGCCACGCTGCTCGTGGCGGACGGCGATATCGTGCTGGGGACCTGGCAGGCCGTCTTCCTGGCCGAGTTCGACGGCCCCAGGGTCAGAAGGGTGGGCCTTCAGGTCGTCGCTGCCGGCTAGCCGCCCGACCGCGTGGCGGCCTGCTCCCTTCCTAGTTCCTCCGCCCGCCGACGCAACTCATCGTAGCCGCTCGCGCCCAGCACCTCCTTGAACTCATACGCATAGGCGTCGATCGCCGACGTCGCCCCGTCCGACGCCAGCGTACAACAGGGCCGGACCCCGTCACACAAATCGTCGAACTCCAGGAGATCGCACGACGTCACTAGCGGGAACAGCCTGCAATAGAACGGCTTCAGCCGCTCGCCCGCGGGTAGGTCGAGTTGCGGCTCGAGCGCCTGGAGAACGCACAACCCCTCGGCGTTCAGGAATACGCACTTACCTTCGTACGTCGCGGTCCCCACGCAGAGACCACCCGGATAGTCCTCGTCCTGCTCGATAGAATCCTCGAACCACTGTGTCGTGTCGGCCGTCTGCGTCCCATCCATCAGCGCCTGAACGCGGTCCGCGTACTCCAGAATCCGGTCGCGTTCCGGCAGCGACACATACACTCCGTGTCGACAGCAGTGGCCACCGCACTCCTCGGCGACGTTCAGCGGCCCGCCACCTTCTATCCGTGCCGTGGCCAACCGTAGCTCGACCCTCCACCTGCCGATTTGGATCGTCTCGTTCCCTTGCTGCTGCTCACGCACGGCTGGCCAGCCTTTTCACTCTGCCCACAGGGGCCTGGACGATGTGTCCAACACGTTGTCCATAATAAAGTTAGAGCGTCCAGGGCCGCAACGCCCATCCGGGGGCCGCGCCGCGATCAAGGCGCGGCCGGCGACTCGACCATGGTTTTCCAGAGACCCAGCAGGTAGGGATCGAACTTCTCGGGGCTCTCTTGGTAAGCCTTCGCCCAGGCGGCGAACTCGGGAAGGGCGAGGTCGTCCATCAGTTTCTCGACCAGCAGGTCGGCTATCCGCTGAAAGCTCAACGCGCCTTGAACGACGCCGGCCTTCTCTTCGGCCAAGCGGGCGAGTTCGAAGACCCGCTCCTCCTCCAGCTCCATGAAGACATCACAGAGACGAGCGGAGCAGTAGTCCAGATACTTCGCTCGGAGGACTTCCTCCGATTCGGCAACTGGCTTGCGGGGCTTTCGCGGCTCGCCCTTTCCCGTGCGCCTCGTCATACCTCCCCTCCTCGCCAAGGGCGACCACGTCGCACGACAGCAACAGGCCACCAGCACGATGCTAAAGCTCGCGCGGGTGCCGGTCAAGGATCGCGGGCTTGTGCCAGGAACAAGCAGAGCGATACGCCCTCGGCGGGGGGGAGGGCCGGCCGTCTACGTCAACTCGAACGTCGTCTCGAGCTTCGTCGACTCGATTGACGACGCAGACGGCCGGTGCAGGGCTGCGACGCCCTGCAGACGAGCAAACACCGCTCGCCGGACTAACCCATAGGCCAGGACTCTCTCGATGAATTCTGGATCGGACTGTTGTACACGCTCCACCTCGTCTGCCAAGTCCGCCGGAAGATTGACTACGAGGCTAACTGAACGTGACTCAGGCATTCGGTCAGGTCCTTCAGGTTCAGGGCACACGACAACTACGCCGTAACACGGCTGTAAGAATTCCGGATTTATCGGAAAGGGCCGCTCTGCAGAAAATCCCCGGATAGGTCCGTAGAGCAGCGAGTTATTTACTTCGAAGCGGGCCCATTATACAAGCGGCGTCAGGTGTACGCAAGGCCGCGGGCATCGAACAGCCGTTCGGGGCACATCTGCTAAGGTGTTATGGACCAACAACTTATGTGGGCGAGCCGACGCGCAACCGCCTGCGGATTTTGCATAAACTTCTGAATTCCAAATAAAAGTGTTTCGGTCACGCAAATGCTTACTCCACGTAACATCCGCGTTGCGAAGCACGCATACATCGCGCACGCGGCGGCTCAATTTCAAAAGAAATTTGCCACGACACGAAAATTCGTTCAGAGAAGCTCGAGAACCTCGCGAACGTCGTTCGCATCGGTTCGACAGGCGACCCAGAGGTCGCCCGCGTTTTCGACGCGTTCGAGCATCGACCGCAGGTCGAAGTGGCACGGCTCGATTCCCGTCTCGAGCTCGGCCCAGCTGAGCGGGGCGGACACGGTCGCGCCCGGGCGTGGTCGGACGGAGTAGGCAGAGGCTACTGTGGCGCCGCGCCGGTTCTGAAGGAAGTCGAGGTAGACCCGTGGTCCGCGTTTGGCGACGACGCGCTGGACGGTGGTGAGGTCGGGCTGCGATTGGGCTACGAGCTGGGCGACGAGCTCGGCCAGCAGGCGGCCCGTCTCGAAGCTCGTCGCCTTCTCGAGCGGGATGACGATGTGCATGCCGCTGGCGCCGGAGGTCTTGGGATAGCCGCGTAAGCCGAGGCGCTGCAGCTGCTCACGCGTCGCCAGGGCCGCCTCGCAGACGGCGGAGAAGGGGACACCTTCGCCGGGATCGAGGTCGAGGACGGTGTAATCCATGTCGTCGAGGGATCCGACGCGGGAAGGCCAGACGTGTTGAGAGATGGCAGCAAGCTGGACCGTATAGAGGAGCGTGTAGAGGTCACCCCCAACGATCCGTTCTGCCGGTTCGCCATCGACGTCGAGGGTCACCGTCTGGACCCCCTCTGGGACGGGTCCCGCCATCCTCTGCTGGTAGAACATCTCGCCGGCGATCCCGTTGGGGTATCGCTCGAGGGTCAGCGGCCGGCCGGCGACGACCGGCAGGATGGCTGGCGCCACCGACAGGTAGTAGCGCAACAGTTCGCCCTTCGTCGCTCCGATTTCCGGCCAGAAGGGCTTCTGGAGGTTCGTGAGCTTGAGGCGCCGGCCGTCGACGCTGACGTCTCCGTCCTCGCCGGCGCGCTCCAGCCTTTCCAAGGCCTGTAGCAACGATTCGAACTGCGGCGTCCGCTCGAGCGGCGGGCCGGCCGGCGAATCGGCGGGCGCGCCCTCCCGTACGACCCTGACGGGGTCGCGGTCGCTGCGCATCCCAAGAAAGACGGGCTGCCGGAGTCGGCCGTCGCGGGTCCACTCCTGGAACTTGACCTCCGCCACGAGCTCGGGGCGGACCCAGTGGGCGTCTTTTACATCCTCCGGCACGTCGGCGAAGTGGGTGACGTCGCTGGCCAAAGCATCGAGCGCTTCCTTGATCCGTCCCAGGTCGGCATCGCTAAAGCCGCTGCCGACGCGACCCGCACAGCGGAGGTACCTGTCGGCTCCATCGACCTCGTAGTAGCCGACGACGAGCGCGCCGAACCCGCGCCGACCGCCCTGGGGCTCGGTCCAGCCGCCGACGACGAACTCCTGGCGAGCCAGCTCCTTCACCTTGACCCAATCGGCGGTGCGCTGGCCGGAGTGGTAGCGACTCTTCAAGCGCTTGGCGATGATGCCCTCCCAGCCTTCCTTTCGCGCACGGCTCTTCATGGCGGCGCCGCTGGCAACATCGTGAGGTGCGTAGTGGAGGTTGTGGCCGGCCGATTTGAGCAGCGGACGCAGCCGGTCCTTGCGCTCGGAGAGTGGCAGTTCACGGAGATCTTGACCGTCCAGCCAGAGGAGGTCGAAGGCATGCATCTCGGCGGGTTGAGCTCTGGCGGCGCGGGCGATCTCTCCAGGCTCCCGGAGGTTGAGGCGGGGCTGCAGGTCCTCGAAGCTGGGACCGCCTTCGGCTGCGGCAGCGACGATTTCGCCGTCGACCACGAACTCGCTACCCGCTCGGCGCGCGAGCAGCTCGACGGCTTCGGCGACGTCGGGGAACGCAGATTCGAGGCGGGCACCGCGGCGCGAGTAGATGCGGGCCGCACCGGTCGGCCGGCACCAAGCGAGGGCCCGTATGCCATCCAGCTTCAGCTCGAAACACCAGGCCTCGCCGGTCGGCAGCGACGCGCTGCTCTGCGCGAGCATGGGACGCGTATCCACGGGAGGCTGGGTCGCCTCGTCCTCGGAGTCGGGCGCCCCTAGCTCCGGATCGTCCAGACCGCGACCTGACACCACCGAATCGAGGTAGCGCTCCACGAGCCCCTCGGGCTGGCCCGCCTCCGCATACGCGTCCTTCTTCTTGATCAGCAGCCAGTTGTCCTCGCCCTCCCCGCCCTTCATGCGCACTAGCGTCCAGCGGCCCTTCATCCGTTCGCCATAGAGGACGAAGTCCAGCTTTCCCTGCCGGACCCCCTCCTGCAGCGCTTCTTCCGAGTCCTCGGTTTCGCCGACCGGCTCGTAGCGGCCGCGATCCCATATGATCACGCCCCCGGCCCCGTACTCGCCCTTCGGGATGACCCCCTCGAATTCGCCGTACTCGAGCGGGTGGTCCTCCACATGGACGGCCAGCCGCTTGGCTCCCGGGTCGGCGCTCGGGCCCTTGGGGACCGCCCAGCTGACCAGGGTGCCACCGATCTCGAGGCGCAGGTCGAAATGCGTGCGGCGCGCCGCGTGCTTCTGCACGACGAACCGGCGCGCCGTTCCTTCCGAGCCTGCTCCTCGCTCCGAGCCCTCCGGCTCTGGCGAGCGAGCAAAATCACGCTTGTCCTTATACCGATCTAAACCCATGAGATTCTGGGATTCGGGGACCCTGGGATTCGGAATTCGAGATTCAGGGAATGCGGGAAGCTGTATGAGGAATCCGTGGCATCCGCGGTAACGGGGAATAGAGGGATTCCCGACCTTCCCCCATACCACGGACTCCACGGATGCCTCGGATTCTATACTCCCCTTCCCACACTCCCGGAGTCCTACTCCCGAATTCCCGAACTCCCGAGTTCGGGAATCCCAGGATCCCTATTCTCCCACCGCGCGGCGCTCTCCTTCCGTGCGCTCCAGGCTCTCCTTTAGCTTGGCCACCAAGTCCACGACCTGCGTCTCCACCGGCTCCTCCGCCTCGATCTTCGCCACCTCGCGGCCCTCGATCTTCGCCTGGATCCGGGCGAGCAGGCTCACGGTGTACTCGTCCTTGTAGCTCGTCGGGTCGAATCTGCCGGTGAGCTGATCGACCAGCTGCAGTGCCATCCCGACCTCTTTGTCGCTCAACCCCTCCTCCCCGGGCGTCTCGACCTTGCTCAGCGGGATGAGCTCGTCATCGAAACGCATGAGATCGAGGACCAGCACATCGCCCACCACCTTGACGGCAGCTAGATGCTCGCGCCGCTGGAAGACGACCTTCGCCACCGCCACCCTGCCCGTCTCCCGCATCGCCTTCCTGAGCAGCGCGTACGCCTTCTCGCCGCCGCGTTGAACTTCGAGGTAGTACGGCTTCTCGTAATAGCGCGCGTCGATCTCCGACTCGTCGACGAAGTCCAAGATGTCGATGGTCCGGGTCGTTTGCAGAGCTACCTGGCGGAAGTCCTCATCATCTAGGATGACGTAGTGCCCCGGCTCGTATTCGTAGCCCTTCACCAATTCCTTGTACTCGACCCGTTCCTCGTCGCCCTGCCGGACCCGAATCGTCCTCACCGGCGAGTTGTCCCGCCCATGCAGCATGCGGAATTTGGGGGTCGTGTCCCGAGTGGCACTTTCCACACGCACCGGGATGTTGACCAGTCCGAAGCTGATGTGCCCCTTCCAGATCGTACCCATCGGTTGAGGCCTCCACAGACAAATTGTTAAGTGATCGGAAGATACAAGATGGCCAGACCGGCGGATTCGTGCCAGGTGCGCCGTCGATCCCCGTGTCAATTCGACCCGCGGGTTTTCCACAGTCCTGTGGAAAAGATCACGGGAGGGGCGCTCGTGCCTGTGCCGTCCCCTGCGCCGTGAACTCCGCTGCCAGGCGCTCGGTTCCCCCGACTGTGGCCGTCAGCGCTATTCGAGCGTCCCCAGGCCGGCACCCGCGAAGATCACGGCGAGAATGATGATGAGCAGTATTACCAGCAGGGTGAGGGCGAATAGCGGCAGAAGGAACGCCAGCGTCGCCTTCCCGTTCGTCGTCCGCTGAACCTCCCGCAGGCCGATGAACAGCACGACCGTGCCCCAGACGAGCGAGATCAGCGGCCCGAAGAATGGGAATACGGCGAAGGCCGCTGGGCCCGCGGAGTAACCGATGGCTCGGAAGGTGGCCTCGAAGCCGCGCCGGCCGGCGCCGACCGCAATGAAGCAGACGTGCAATACACCCGCCATGGCGAAGAGCAGGCCAACATACAGAGGCACGGCAAAGGCGAGCCACAGCAAAGCGACGAACAGGCCGCCGAGGAGCAGGATGCCCAGCCCTTCTTCCGCCGACCCCGACAGCGCGCTCTGCACGGTGGCCCAGTAGATGTTCATGATGAGACCCAGCGTGCTGAACAGCACCGCGAACCCGAGGGCCGGCCCGATGCCTCCCCGGGGCGGCAGGGTACGGAAGAACTCGACAGGCCGGAAGACGCTCTCGCGCCAGGTGATCCATAGCGACGCCATGAAACCGTAGCTCTTGCGGTCCTCCCAGGCCGGCGCCGCAGTCCCCGCGGCAGCGATCTGCTCCTCTGACGGCAGCGGCGGCGCGACCGGCGGCTCGGCCACCCCCGGGCCGCCACCTGCCATCGCGGGGGGCGGTTCGAGCGGCGGCCCAGGCGGCGGCATGGCCTGCCCGACGAGCTCGCCGCAGAAGGGGCAGAGTTTGTCTCCCGGGATCAGCGGCGCGCCGCAGTTCGAGCAAACCAGTGGTTCCGACCTCATCTCGGCTCCGACCCTCCTCTTGCCGGCCCGCGCAAGCCCAGTGGGTCGGTTTGCAGCTCCGCCTCGGTCGCCAGCACCACTCTGGCGTCGAGCGCTATGGGGCGCTGCCCGCGCTCGAAGGCTACAAACGGGTTGATATCAATCTCCGCAATCTGTGGGAAGTCGCCGACCAACTGGCTGATCCTCTGAATCGCCTCCTGCAGCGCGTCGAAGTCGACGCTCTGCTCTCCGCGAACACCTTCCAGCAGTCTATGGCCTTTCAGCTGGCGGATCATCTCCGCGGCGTCGATGTCGCAAACGGGGTGAGCCCGGAAGGCAACATCACCCAGCGCCTCCACATAGATCCCGCCGAGGCCGAACATGATCAGCGGGCCGAAGCTCGGGTCCAAAGTCGTCCCGATAATCGTCTCGCGCCCACCGGTAACCATCCGCTGGACCAGGACGCCTTCCACCGCCTCTTCCGCCACACCGCTCTGTGAAAGGCGCTCCATCATCTCGTAGTAGGCGCCCCTAACCTCGCGTCCCGACCCCAGATCGACGATCACACCGCCGACGTCCGACTTATGCGAGATCTCCGGCGCCATCACCTTCAGCACGACCGGGAAGCCCACGGACTCAGCGGCCGCGACGGCCTCCTCCGCCGTCGCCACCGCCCGCGACGGCACCACCGGTATGCCGTACGCCTCGAGCATTGAGAGCGCGTCATGCTCACTCAGTCGAAGGCGCCCCGCCTTCCCTGCGTCCTCGAGTATTCCCGCGACCCGCCCACCCTCGACGTCTTCGAAGTTGCGCACCCGGCCCGCCGGTCGCTCCAGCCAGCGCCGGTAGCGGTCCATTCCGGCGAGCGCCCGCACCGCCGACTCCGGGAAGATGAAGGCCGGAACACTCGCAGCGTTCAGCAGAGCCCGGCTCTCGCGCAGCCCTTTGCGACCCATCAGGACAGCCATCGCCGGCTCTGCTCGACCCGCCGCCGTGTCGGTTATCGCCCGAGCCACGTCCTCTGCGTGTACGCCCAGCGGCGGTACGAACGATGCGATGACAGAGTCGACGCCGGGATCCTCGAGGACGGTCTCCAGGACCGATCGATAGCTGTCCGCGTCGGCGCTGGCGATCATGTCGACCGGGTTACTGACCGACGCTTCCTCCGGCAGACTCTCGCGCAGCCGCTTCTTCGTGACTTCCGTCAGTTCCGCGACCTGCAGGTTCTGTGACTCCAGCGCGTCGGCGATGATGATGCCGGGGCCGCCCGCGTTGGTGACGACCGCGACTCGGTTGTCCTTGGGGAGCGGCGCATTCCCGAAACCCATACCCATGTCGAACAGACCCTCAACCGTGTCGACCCGGATGACGCCGCACTGCGCGAACAGGGCATCGGTCGCCACATCAAGGGCGGCCATCGCGCCGGTGTGACTGCTCGCAGCGCGCTCGCCGGCCCGCGTGCGCGCCGCCTTCACCGCGACCACCGGCTTCACTTGGGTCACCTCGCGGGCGATCCGGGTGAAATGCCGCGGGTTCCCGAAGCTCTCCAGGTACATCAGGATCACCGAGGTGCGCTCGTCGTCCCTCAGGTACTCGAGCGCATCGTTGCTCGATATGTCCGCCTTGTTCCCCAAGCTCAGGAACTTGCTGACGCCGATCCCATACTCCCGTGCGTAGTCCAGGATCGTCACTCCCATGGCGCCCGACTGGCTGAGGAAGGCCACGTTCCCGGTGGGCGGCGCCGTCGGCGCGAAGGTCGCGTTCATCGAGACCGCCGGATCGGTGTTCAGCACGCCCATGCAGTTAGGACCCACGAGCCGCATGTCGTACTTGCGCGTCACCGCCAGCAGCTCGCGCTCGCGATCGACCCCCTCGCCGCCGACCTCGCGGAAGCCCGCGGAGATGACGACCATCCCCTTCACCCCGGCCACGCCGCACTCGGTCGCTACCTGCAGCACGTACTCTTTCGGTACGACGATCATCGCCAGGTCGACCGGGCCGGGCAGTTCGCCGACCGACGGGTAGGCCCGTATCGAGTGCACGACCTCAGCACGGGGGTTCACCGGGTAGACGGCACCGGTGTACCCGTCGCGCAGTAGGCTGTCGAGGACCACGTACCCGATCGTGTCGGGGCTGCGGCTGGCACCGATGACGGCGATGGACCTTGGCTCGAAGATCGATTTGAGGGTGTCAGGCCTCGTATCCATGCGACCTAAGATAGCCGGGGGAAGTTGCAATTGTCGATTGGTCCAAGCCGTTGGGAATTCTCGAATGTCGAGCAAGGGAACATCGGAACAAGGGAGGTGGGGAAGCCGGAACCGCCTCTATACCTCCCGACCTCCCCTGTTGCACTGGTCCCTTGCTCGACATTCGAGAATTCCCAGACGTTATTCCTCGTTCACACTTCGTGATTCCCTCACCGCCGCCCGGCGCAGCCGAAAGATGACCGCGGCGGCGTACAGGGTCCCGCCTAACGCGACCGTCCAGAGGAACAACTCGAGTGCCAGACCGAGATGCCGATAGCCGGCGATCGTGTACAAGTCGAGGATCAGGATCTGCATGCCGGGACCCAGGGCGCTCAACACTGTAAGCAGCCGGCGATCGTCTCTGAGCGCCTCTGCGGTTTCCTCTCGGCCGACCGACATGAGAGGAGCTGCCGTCCAACGATCGATGCGCTGGACGAGAACGTCTTGCCAACCGTAGATCCAGTTGTACGCCCCTATCAGCTGGCGCAGCAGGCCGAGGGCGAGCGGGCGGTCCTCGTAGTGGATCCGGTCGTATTCGGTCAGCCGCTCCTTGACCAGGCTCGTCCTATCGCCGCCTCGCCGTTGGCGGTAGCGCACCTGGTAGTAGTTGTAGACGGAGCCCTGCAGCAGGCTGAGGACCAGGGCCGCCGCCGCCAGTGCCGCCGCATAGGGGATAGGCCTCTCCCGCGCAACGGCGATGGCGAGTGCCACGTAGAGGGCGGCGCCGATGACCGCGTCACCGATCGAGTCGAGGAACCGACCTATTCGGGAGGGACGGACCTGCAGACGTGCCAGCGAGCCGTCGACAGCATCGAGGATGTTCTTGACCTGGATCAGGCCCGCGCCCAAGAGGGCGTACTTATACCCGCCGACTGCGTAGCAGAAGGCCGCCACAATGCCTATGACACCCCAGACCGCCGTAACGTCGGGCGCGGTCACGTTCGTGTCGCGTAGGCGGCGGGCGATCCAGAGCGCCACTGGCCGAGCGTAGTCGCTCAGATCGACGAAGCTCGCCGCTCTCGGGACTTTGGCGCCTGTGGCTCCCTCGTCCATGGTCGTCTAACTTAGGTGCGTCCCCATGACCCACCAACCCTCGAGCGACGATGACGATCGGTTATCTCACACGGGCCGTGCACTTCTCAGCCTCGCACCGCTACGGCCGGCCGGACTGGAGCGAGGAAGAGAACCGGCGACGTTTCGGCGAGGCCGCGGCCCCGGAGGGTCACGGCCACAACTATCGCTGCGAGGTGACCGTACGCGGGCCGATCCACCCCGAGACCGGCACCGTCACGGAGCTCCCCGAGCTCGACCGCCTGCTCGACGCCGAGATCGTTCGCCGCTTTCACAACAGGCATATCAACGCCGCCGCCGAAGAGTTCGGCCCCGGACGCGCACAGCCGACCACCGAGAATCTGGCCCTCTACGTCATGGAGAAGATCAGCCGGGCGCTCCCCGAAGGGGTCCGGGTCCATCGCGTGCGGGTGCAAGAGGATCGGGATCTCTGGTCGGACGTCTACGGGTCGGAGTAACCGGCTAGCCGCTCCAACTCATCCACCGCTTCCGTGAAGTCGCCGTAGGCGAGTGCGTAGCTCGGTACCTGGGCCGCCAGCCGGGCCAGGGGCTCGAAGTCGCGCCGTGCGGCATCGCCCAGCCGCGCCAGCAGCAATTGCCGTAGAGCTTCCGCCGCACCGACGCGGTCCAGCGCCGTGGCGTGAGCGGCCTCGAGAAACACGATCGCCGTCGGAGGTCGCGGGCCGGAGTCAGCGGCGTCCGCCGCCGCCCTCGGGCTGAGCCAGAGATATGGCTTGCAGAAGCGCGCACCGCGGACGTTACCGGCGTCCACCCCCAAGCTCTCCAGGCCCGTCTCGTGCACCCGGATCGAGCGATCGAATGGGTGCACTTCGCCGCTCGCCGGGTCGATGAGCAACGCGTCGTCGGCCAGGGCGTCCATGCCACGGAGATACAGGCCGAGGGTCAGCGTCGACTTACCTGCGCCCGAAGGACCGATGAGCAACAGGCAGTGCGGACCTGCACAAACCGCTGCACCGTGCAGGTGCACGAAGGTACCCGCGTCCTCCATCAGAGCCCCCGTCAGTTCCGATTCGTAGTAGAGCACCGCTTCGCCTTCATCCGCCGCTTCCCAGTCACCGCTGGGCCCGATCAGGTGATATGAGCCATCCTCACGCGCGAGCGAGATTGTAGGTTCGAC
>CP070812.1:1879320-1909387 GCA_020344015.1 Gemmatimonadota bacterium | reverse complement strand
GCCCGCTCGTCTGCTGGTTCGGGCCGTACGGCGGTTCGCACCTCGACCAGTTCGCTTCGATCGTAGTCGACAACGAGCTCGGACACACGATCGGCATGTCGCCGGGTGGCTACAGCAACACGTGGGAGTGGGAGGAGGTCCTGGTCTTTCCTCAGAGCAGGGAACCGGTCGTTCAGTTCATGTGGTCGATCGGTCACACCATCCGGCCGAACGGCGAGATACTCGAGGGTAACCCCGCCCGAGTGGACGAGTATGTTCCGGTGACGCGTGACAACTACCTCGCCTATTACGACGATTTGATGGCTCGAACGTTCCAACATCTCGGCATCCGATGACCGCGCCGAGCGCCGAACCGCATCTCAACCTCTACCAGCGCTATCGGCGGCTGTCGCTGGGCGTAAAGATCCTGCTCTTCATGGTGCTGGGCGTCATCGCCGGCATCATCTTCGGCGAGCGGGCGACGGTCGTGCAGCCGCTGGGCGATCTGTTCATTCGTCTCCTCATGATGGCGGTGATCCCTCTCGTCTTCTTCAACCTGTTGGCCGGTCTGACCAGCCTCAGCGACGTGCGCGCGCTGGGTAGGCTGGGTGGCAAGATCCTCCTCTACTATTTCTTCACCACGACAGTCGCGCTGACCGCCGGCCTCGCGGTGATGCGCGTGCTCGAGCCGGGCGTGGGGATGCTGCTGACCGAGCAGGTGGCCGACTCATTCGGCGAGGCGCCGGGCGTCATCGACGTGCTGCTGGATCTCGTGCCCGAGAACGTGTTCGACGCGTTCGCCACCGGGAACGTGGCCCAGGTCGTCGTCTTCGCGATCTTCCTCGGCGTGGTGACCCTGTTTCTGCCGCAGGACTCGCGGGAGCCTCTCCAGAACGCTTACGGTCTGCTGGCGGAGCTGTTCCGCAAGCTGGTCGGCATGATCATGTACTTCGGCCCCATCGGCCTCGGCGCACTAGCAGCCGCCACGGTGGGTGAGTATGGCGAAGCGATCTTCGGACCGCTTGCCGTCTTCCTCGGCGGCGTGTGGGGCGTGCAGGCGTTCATGGTCGTCGTCTACCTGGTCCTGCTATACGGCTTCACACGCTACTCCCCCCTCGACTTCCTGAAGCGCAGTGGTCCGCTCTACGCGACGACGGCAGCGACCTGCAGCAGTCTGGCCAGCCTGGCGGTATCGCTCGATGTGGCGGAGGAGCGCATGAAGCTGCCGCGGAGCGTCTACACGTTCACACTGCCGCTCGGTGCCCAGCTCAACAAAGACGGCACGGCGATCATGCTGGCCGGCGTGCTCATGTTCACGGCGCAGGCGGCTGGCGTCGAGTTCAGCCTTGCCTCCCAGGTCAGCATCCTGTTGATCGGATTGGTCCTGACCACGGGGTCCGGGGGCATTCCTGGTGGCGGTCTGGTCGTCGCCCTCATCTTTGTCGAGGCTTTCAGTCTACCGCTGGAGATCGCGGCCATCGTCGGCGGCATCTACCGCCTGATCGACATGGGCAGTACGACTATCAACTGCATGGGTGACCTGGTCGGCACCGTCATAGTCGCCCACTCGGAAAGAGAGTTAGCGCCAAGTGGATAGTGTTAGAGATATCACAAAGGTACGGGCGCTTTTCCCCGGGGCCGAGCGATCGACTTATATGGACGTCGCGGTTCGTGGGCTCTTGTCTTCTGTAGTCCGTGCCGCCGTTGACGAATACCTCGACGCGCACATGTCCGGCGAGTGGGATAAGGGGCAAATGCTGGCATCTGTCGAGAGCGCGCGCGAGGCTTTCGCGAATCTGGTCAACGCTGAGCCGGACGAGATCGCCATCACGAAGAACGCGTCCGAGGGGTTGAACGCGATCGCTGCTTCGCTTCCGTGGGGTCGGGGCGACAACGTCGTGTTCTGTCCAGAGCTGGAGCATCCCAACAACGTCTACCCGTGGCTCAACCTGAAAGGGCGCTACGGCATTGAGGTGCGGACCGTGGAGCCCCGCGATGGGCACATCCCCTCCGATGAGATCGCAGCTGCGATGGACGACCGCACGAGGCTGGTCACGGTTCCGACAATCAGCTTTTCACCGGGTTTCATCACCGAAGTGCGGCCGATCGCCGACGCCTGTCGCCGGTCCGGAGCGTTCTTCCTGGTTGATGCCGCCCAATCGGTCGGCGTTGTGCACACCGACGTCGAGGCCATGGGCATCGATGGGCTCGCGGCAGCCACGCAGAAGGGATTGCTCGCCTTCTACGGCACCGGGTTCCTCTACTGCAGGCGCGAGTGGGCCGAGCGCATCCGGCCGGCCTACCTGGCGCGTTTCGGAGTAGCACTCGGCGGCGATTCCCACGAGACCGCGATGGATCGTGAGAAGCTACAGCTCGCCGCGGGTGCGCGGCGCTTCGATCTGGGGAACTACAACTACCTCGGGGTCACGGCCGCGAAGGCGTCGCTCGAGTTCCTGCTGGGGCTCGGTGTCCAACGAATCGAGCCCTACGTTCGCAGCCTGGCAGCGCGGCTGGCCGGTGGGATGCTCGAGCTGGGTCTTCCCGTCGCAGGGGGAGAGCCGGGACCTCACCTGGGTCATATAGTTGCCGTGGGTGAGAGTGGCGGTGGCAGGCACTACACCGCCGACGACCCCAGAATGAACCGGCTGTACGAGCACCTGGTCGGTAACCGCGTTCGGCTCGCGATTCGGCGCGGGATTCTTCGCTTCTCGCTACACGTTTACAACAACGAGGCCGACGTTGACCGGGTCCTTGGCCTCACCAGTGACTGGCTCGCATCGAGCACGGCCGAAGGATCATAAAGCGCACTGTTGCCGAGCAGTCGAGTCGCCGTTCCGCTACGGAAGAGCCCGGAGGGTATCCTCCGGGCTCGGCGTTTGTGTCGGTATGATGTAGAGCTGAGCCCTCAGCGCGTGATCCCCTCGACTATTCCGCGCCGGATCACCAGCTGGCGCTCGCTGGCGTTCGCCAGCGGTCTGATCCTAAACTCGTATCGCGTCTGTGTACCGATATGAGCGCTTCCGGTCATCCGCTGGCCGTTCCGCAGGAACTCGACGGTGAACGGCACGCCGGTTGAGTCGGCGTAGATCTCGCGGAACCGGGGAGCCCAGCCTTGACCCTCTACCGCCACGTGTCCGACACGAAGTAGCTGGTCGCCCTGCTGAAGGCCCGCCTCGATCGCCGAGCTACCGGGCACCGTACCGTCCACCAGCACGCGCTCTTCGTCGCTATAGTCCGGGTAGATCCCCAGTAGCGGCTCCACGATGGTGTCCGCAGCAAAGCTCATCCCGGCCAGCGCTAGGACCTCGGCGTAAGGGAGCGCCACGCGGCCGTCGATGTGGCCGCGATGGAACCGCTCCATCTCATCCCGGTCGATGTAGTCACCGACGTAGCGCAGGAAATCCTCGGTCGTGAAGCCGCGGCCGCGCTCGTAGTGATCGTGCCATAGCCGGCGCATCACGTCGTCCATGCTGTGCCGATTGTCGGTGGCGTCACGGATCTTGATGTCGAGCAGCAGACCGATCAGCGAGCCCTTGGCATAGTAGTAACCGCCGCTGATCGGGATCGGGGAAATCCAGGTGGACAGGCTCACGTCCTCGACCGACTCCTGGTATGGCTGGTCCTCGACGCTGCTAACGTTGCTCTGCATCGATCTCCAGAACCCGGTCTCGCTTGTCAGGCCTGTGCGAACCAGGATGAGCGGGCCGTAGTAGCTGGTGAAGCCCTCCGATACCCACAGCAACGGCGTGTACTGCTCATCCTCGTAGTCGTAGGGCCACATCTCGGCGGGGCGGATCCGCTTCACGTTCCAGGCGTGATAGTACTCGTGGGAGAACAGCCCGTAGGCCCAATTGCGGATCGCTTCCTCGCTTTGCAGCAACATCGCCGCTCCGATATCGAAATGCGAGTTCGAGTGCTCGAGGCCACCGCCGTAGGTCGGCTCGCCTTCATAGAGATATAGGAGGGTCGTGTAGCGCTCGTATGGCGGATCCCCGAACAGGTCGTGCGCGTAGTCGGCGATCTTACCCAGCGCCTCCAGCATCTGCCGGCGGCCGGCATCGTCGATGGCGTCGGCCGGATAGACGGCCAGCCGCGTCCACACCCCGTCGGCCATTACGCTGTCGATGGCGAAGTGGCCCAGGAACGTGGGGTTGTCGACCAGCTCGTGATAGTCGCTGGCCAGGTAGACGCCGGGTTCGCCGCTCTCCATGAGCTCGGTGGCGATGCGCCAGCCGTCGGGCAGCTCGAACCGGACGCGGGCGGGATGGTCGTACCGTTTTTCGGGGTAGATGAAAAAGTTGGTTCCGTTGAAGAACCCGAAGTCGGGGCGCAACAGGCTGCCGACGAGGGTCGCCTCGTCGGCGTAGAAGTTGAAGCTTACTCGTACCTGCCGCGCGCCCTCGCAGTGGATCCGCCACGTGTCCTTGTCGACCTTCTCCCAGCGGAGCGGCGTTCCGTCTCCGTCGTTGGCGCTGAAGTCACGCACGTAGCGGGCGTAGTTGTCGATGTGGTAAGCGCCCGGCGTCCAGGAGGGGAGCGAGACGAGTGTCGCAGCACCGGTGGCGGGCAACACGGTCTCCACGTGGTACAGTTGGGAGCCGGGGTCCTCGACGCGCACCAGGTAATCCACCGTTCCCTGGGCGTAGCCGGCCGCCGCTGCCGCCAGCAACACTGGTAGCAGCAAGCATACCATTCCTGCTCTCATCGCTGTTCTCCTATGATGGCGACTACCTCGGGGTCCTGTATGATCAGACGGACGTGCCCGGCGCAGGGTTGCACGCGTCCCTCGGGTCGTCGGCGATGTCGGTACAGGAGGCACTACGGAAGCCGGCTGCTCGACGTGTCAGCAGTGCAGGTGCGTCCCCGCAACCCTGCGGGACGTGCGGGTGTCGAACAATCGAGGGAAACAGCTGCCGGCCCGTCCTCGTAGTGCGGGTTGGCTCAGATCGCCAATCTCCTCGTGCCTAACGGTTCTTGTGTGTCCCAGCGGAGAGGCTAACCATGCTCGCTTCCACGTGGTCCGATCTGCGCTTCGCCTTCCGTACGATGGCGCGGCGCCCGCTCTTCTCGCTGATCGTAGTGGTAATCCTCGCTGTCGGCCTCGGCGCTAACGCGGCGATGTTCAGCGTCGTCGACTCGGTACTGCTCGAGCCGCTGCCATATCCGGAGGCCGACCGCCTGGTCTGGATGTGGGGCCGCACGCCGACGGGCAGTAGAAACACGATCTCGGCGGAAGACTACATGGACTACCGGGCGACCAACACCGCCTTCGAGGAGCTCGCCGCCTACTACACCTTCCCCGAGCGGTATGTGGTCACCGGAGGTGACGAACCGGAGGTCGTGCTGGGCACCCAGGCGACCTGGAACATGTTCCGCGCCCTGAGGGTCGAGCCGGTGATCGGCCGCGGCTTCGTGGCCGAGGATGAGCAGCCGGGGGGCGGCGAGCCGATAATCTTGAGCTACGGGCTGTGGCAGAGCCGCTTCGGCGGCGACCCGGACATCATGGGCCGGGTGCTGGTTCTGGACGAGAACGCATATGAGGTCGTCGGCGTGATGCCCGCCGGCTTCGCCTTCCCATCCTGGGCTCAGATCTGGCGGCCGATGCGCATGACCGACCCGGCAGCCCAGGGCCGGGGCAACAACAACTTTCTGCTGTTCGGACGGCTGAACCCGGGAATCACGCTGCAGCGGGCTGAGGCGGAGATGGTCGGCATCGCCCGGGGGATCGCCGAAGCGTATCCCGATGTGAAACAGGGCTGGAGCGTGTCGCTGGTCTCGCTGCACGACGTATTCGTTGGCGGGGTGCGCGGCGTGCTGTGGCTGTTACTCGGTGCGGTGGGGCTGGTGCTGCTCGTCGCCTGCGCCAACGTCGCGGCGCTGCTTCTCGCTCGGGCCGCAGGGCGCGAGGGTGAGGTTGCGGTGCGCGTTGCGCTGGGCGCGTCGCGCGGGCGGCTCGTCCGGCAGGTGCTCACCGAGAGCGTGGTGCTGGCACTCATCGGTGGCGTCCTCGGCGTGGCCATCGCCTATGGGGCGCTCGAGGCCCTGTCCGACCTGGGTGCCGGCTCTCTGCCGCGCCTCGCCAGTGTCGGCGTCGACGGCACGGCGCTCATCTTCACCCTCGTCATCTCGGTGGCGACGGGCCTTCTGTTCGGGCTCGCCCCGGCGTTCCAAGCACCGCAGCTCGACCTGGTTCAGTCGCTGAAAGAGGGGCACCGCGGCCAGCGGCGCGCCGGCGGCCTGGCCGCGCAGAACATGCTGGTCGTGGGCCAGGTGGCGTTATCGCTCATGCTGCTGGTCGGCTCGGGATTGCTGATCCGTAGCTTTCTACGGCTGCAGCAGGAGGACCTGGGCTTCGAACCGCGGGGCGTCCTCACCGCGCAGGTCCGCCTGCCGCGAACCTATGGCCCCGAGCGGCCGCCTCAGCTGTTCTACGATGCGGCGCTGGAGCGCATCCGGGCGCTGCCCGGCGTCGAGGCGGTGGGCGCGATCACCAGTCTTCCCGTAATCGGTGGCTTCGGCCCCTGGAACTACGTGCACGCCGAGGGGAATCCAGCGGCCACCCCGGCCGATCGAAGGGGAGCGACGCGGCGCGTCGTGGATCCCGGTTACTTCGAGGCGATGGGCATCCGTCTGCTCAGCGGCCGGACCTTCGCCCAGAGCGACGTCCCCGACGGACCGCTGGTCGGGATCATCAGCCGCCGCATGGCTGAGGAGTTCTTCCCAGGGGTCGATCCTGTGGGCCGTCAGTTCGTGCTGCCTTGGAATCCGCCGGTCTATTTCCAGATCGTCGGTGTTGTGGAGGATGTCAGGCTGGGCTCGCTGGACAGCGACACTCGCGCCACCATGTATTGGTCGCTCACGCAGCAGAGTCCGGGCACGATGAACCTGGTCGTCCGGACCCAGGGCGACCCGGAGGCGGCGGCGACCGCGCTCCGCGCCGCGGTCTGGAGTGTCGATCCGGACGTCCCCATCTCCAACCTCAGGACTATGACGTCCGTGGTCTCGGCGTCCCTGGCGCAGAACCGCTTTCGGACGCTCCTGTTGGGGGCATTCGCCGGCGTCGCACTGCTGCTTGCCGCGCTGGGGCTTTACGGTGTACTGTCGCAACTGGTCGGCCGGCGTACCCACGAGCTGGGCGTCCGGATGGCGCTGGGCGCCGACCGGGCGCGCCTTATGCGCTGGGTGCTTCGCTACGGCATGACGCTCGCCGGGGTCGGCCTGCTGTTTGGGCTGGCCGGCGCCGCCGCGGCATCACAGCTGGCTCGCGGGGTGCTGTTCGGCGTCCAGCCGCTGGACCCGTTCACCTACGTCGCCACCAGCTTCTGCCTGGCTGTCGTCGCGCTAGCGGCGGCCGCCGTGCCTGCCTGGCGGGCGACGCGGGTCGATCCGGTGGAGAGCCTCAGATCGGAATAGTCGCAAAGGAAAACCTGTGAGACTCACCGCACTGCTGTTAGCGATTCTCTTTAGTCAGGTTCTTCTCGGTTGCGGTGACGGCGAGCCGGCCTGCGAGACGAGGGAAGCCGGGCTGGCGGAGCAGCGTTGGGTTCTGGAGTGCGGGAGCGGCGCGAGCATACCCGAGGCTAACACGGTCGCCAGTTACTTTGACCCGGAGTGGACGGAAGACCTCCCCAGCAGCCTCCATATCTACTGCTCCGACAGAGGACCTACCGTCGCCTGGACCCCCGGCGTCCGCTCAACTGATCGCTCGAGCAGGTGGCGCGACAAGGCCGTCTACTACCGCGTCGACGGCGGCCGGCAGATACAGAACAGGTGGATGATGAGGAACGACGAGTCGGGCCGGCCGAGTTTCTACTTGTACGGCTCCAGGGCGGCGCACTTCGTCGGGACCCTGCGCGAGGCCCGTGAGCTGCTGCTCGAGACGCAGCTCGACCAGGACCAAGAGCCCATCCTTCGTCTCGTCACCCTAGCGGGCCTGTCGGGCATCCTCGAGCGGATCCCCTGTCTTCCTGAAGACTAACCGTCGAAAAGAGCCTGGAAGCGCGGATGGTCCTGCCACGGATCGAGTGCCGTCGACCCGAGATTAACTGCCGGGCGTGACGCTCTCGCGCTGGACCCTTTCCCAGATCCCGGCTCGTATCCGATCGACCTCGCGCCGGAACCTTTCATTCGTCCTCACGCGATCGAAGAGCGCCGACTCGAGCACCCGCGGCTCGACACCGCTGGGCGACATATTGTAGGCGCGCCTTACCCATTCGAGCGCTGCCTCAGGGTCTCCTACCCACGCGTAGTAGGTCGCCAGGTCCTCGGCGCGTATTACGTCGGTGAAGACCTTGTCCTCGAGCGTTCCGGCGACAACCGCCGCGGCCAGCGAGTCAATGATCGCGGATACTTCTTCGTGGTGTCCCATGTCGTACAGGCAGGTCGCCCGGAGACCGGCGTGTGGCCCGAGCTCCATCTCGGCGCAGCGATCGGCTCGGCCGGCCAACAGGTGGGCGCGCGCCTCGATGGCGCGTGGCAGCACGAGCTCCGGCTCTAGCTCGCCGGCCAGGTTCGCTTCGGCCGCCGCTCGATCGTAGAGGCCACGGGCCAGTGCGTCGTAGGCCAACGCCAGGCGGCGACCGGCGTTCTGCGGGTCGAGCGCGATCGCCTGCTCGGCCGCCTGGAAGGCGGCATCGACATCGCCGCGTCGGTGAAGGACGCGCGCACACCAGCTGAGTACGTCGGCTGCGCTGGGTTCCAGATCAATGGCGCGCCGGCAGTCGGACGCCACTTGGCCCACGGGTGCGAACGAACGGCTCGCCAGATACCCCCGAGCCGTGTAGCCACCGGCCAGGTCCGGGTCGAGCTCGATGGCGCGGTTCGCCATGGCCAGCGCCAGAGCGGCGGATCGATAGCCGTCGCCGTCAACGCCGATCTTGTAGCGATAGGCGAGCGATAAGGCGTAGACGTTCGAGAGCCCGGCGTAGGCGTCAGCGTAGGCCGAGTCCAAAGCCAGCGCCGCGCGGAAGGCAGTGCGTGCGCGCGCCAGCCCCGCCGCCGTCCGCCGCCCCAGCGAGGCTCGACCGATCAGATAGGCTTCGTGGCCCGGGCTGCGGGTCGCGGCCGGTGCACTGGCCGGCACGGCCACCAGTGGGATCGCGTCAGCGTAGTCGTCCACGAAAGCCTGAGCGAGGTTCAGTGCCGCCTCGAACCGGTAGTCGGCATTCCATTCGTAGCGCCGGGTCCACAGAGTCTCGCCGGACGCGCCGTTCGAGACGCGCACGTTCAGACGGATGCCGTCTGCCGTCGCGTACAGAGTTCCGAAAACGAGCTTCTCGACGCCCAGCGAGTCGGCTAGCTGGCGCGTCGTTAGTGCCAGCGCCAGCAGGCGCTCTACTGAGTAGGGGTCACTGACCTTTATGGCGCCCAACTGCTTGAGCCGCCCGACGATTTCATCGGTGATGCCGGCAGAGAGATGAGCCATCACCTCGTCGCCGGTGCGGTTCTCGATCGGCAGTACGGCGACCGAATCGATGAAGCGAAGGTTCGCGAAGGCGGCGAGTGGGTCCTGGCGGCGCCAGGGGCGCCAGAGCACGACGAGGATGACCGCTAGCACGAGCAAGACGGCGGCTCGTAGAGACCAACGTCTCAGAGCGCCGCGCCTCGGCTCGACCTTCGGCGCGTCACGGCCGGGAGCTGTGCCGCTCGTGTTCACTCGTCCGAGAGTATTGCGTCGGTTCTGGGGCTATGGGCGCGTTGGCGGCCTAAAGATGCGGCTTAGACTCGCCGTGGGCAATTCTGCCTTACACGGTGCAGCGCCTCTCGCGGCTGAGTCGAGGCCCAGCTCCGCCGGGTCGGCCCGTATCCTTCGTCCTCCTGCTGACTCCTTATAATAGGAGCTCTATCGCGTTCGCCACTCGTTGCGTGATAACAGGTGTTGTGACGGGGGTCGGGAGCGGCCGGCGGTGAGCTACGTGCGTTGGCCGGTTGGACAAAACCGCGACGCCGGGCTTGTGACAAGCCAGCCCCTCGGGCGAGATTGTGTCCGGGGATGTGAGGAGCTCAAGCCATCAGGAGGGTAGCCATGCGTATCGCGCCTCTGTTCTTGGCCTCGACCTGCATGCTCACCTGGGCAAGTCACGCGGAGGCCCAGGAGGTCCGACGCCAAGTTCAGGTCGCCGACCTCCAGCTGCGGGCGGCTGCCACCATGGACACCGTGGCCCAGGATCTGGCCGCGCTCGACGCTGGCAACTCAAGGATAGTGGAATCAGCACAGGGATTAGCCGCCATGTATGCCGAGCTGAGCGCCGGTATCGCGGAGTTGGCGAGCCTTGCGGAGAGAATGGCCGGTGAGGTGTCAGACCGTGGAGCGGCTCGCCAACTCCGGCAGTTGACGACTGCCGTCGACGGCCTGCAGCAGAAGATGCTCGACATGAATATGCAGTTCTTAGCGCTGCAGAATCAGATGCAGATGGAGAGCCGGCAGTTCAACGCGGTGAGCAACGCGCTCAAGGTACGCCACGACGCGGCGATGAGCGCCATACGAAACATGAAGTAGTCGACCGGTAGCAGCAGGCAGCGGTCGGAGCTATATTCGTTCGGCGCCTTTGACTCGGTGCCAAAAACTCAGATACCCTACCCCCGCCGTCTCACAGCCTCAAGCCGTAGAACTCTCCCCCGCCATCGGCATCTCCGGGTGCGAGCGCAGCCCGCCGGGTTGTTCTGTGCTCGGGGAGAGATCCTCACCCCCTCTGGAGGTAACGATGGTCCTTGCCTTGTTACGCCGTCTAACCCCGGCCGGTCTTCTATTGGCCTCGCTGGCGTGGCTCGCCTGCTCAACCGATTCAGATATCGCCGGTCCCGCGCGTCTGGGCGAGCCGATTTTCGCCGTCACGGCTGGAGAAACCTATAGCTGGACGACGGAATCGGGCGTCACGGTGACTATGCAGACGCTGGGTGCGCTGAAGGAGAATGGCCAGAGCCAGGCCTTCGGCATCAACGACTATGATGTGGTCGTGGGTCAAGCGGAGGGGCCTGAGTACAAGGTCGCGTTTCAGTGGTCTCCTGGTGCGGTGATGACGAGAGTCGGTGTCGATGGTGACGGTTGGATGGCAACCGTCGCCGAGGACATAAACGACAACGGTGTCATCGTGGGCAGCGGCGTCTATAACTTCGAATTCGGTGTCGGTTTCCGGTGGGATGGGACTGACATGATGCCCTTGTATTCCAACTCCGACGGTCCAGCAATCCCCAAGGTTGCCTACAACGACCACACGGCATTTGGCCAGATATGGATAGGCACCGATGAACATGCAGTGGAATGGGGTCCCGACAGGAACATCCCCGTCGATGTCTTCGGCCTGGGGACGAACATCCACGACGCCAATGATTATGGCGACGTGGTAGGCATCCTGAACGGTCCGAAGGCGTTCATGTGGATGAACTACCCAACCCACAGTGGCCCCTCCAACGAGGTCGAATTCGGCCAGCTGCCGAACTCCGTGCTCGGTAAGGCTGAAGGTGTGAACCTCCACACGCAGGTTGTTGGATACATGTGGGACCCGTCGCATAACCGGGCTTTCATATGGGATGAGGCCAACTTGACGAAGGAGCTTCCCGGCCTCGGCGACCTCTACCACACGAGGGCGTTTGACATCAATGACAACGAGCTCATCGTCGGCGAGAGCGAGTTGCCGACTGGGGAGGAGCATGCCGTAGCCTGGATCAACCGCCAGCCCATCGACCTGCATCCGCTCATTACTGAGGCCACAATCAGCACGGCCCAGGCAGTCAATAACAACGGGCTTATTGCCGGCCACGTAAGGATTGCCGGCCGCTGGCAAGCGGTGGCCTGGACGATCGAGGGAGATATTGGCGGCGGCGGTGGGCCGCTGACGCCCGAGGAACAGCTGGCCCTACTAAAGGACGAGATCGCGGGCCTCGCTGAGGCCGGTGTCATCAACGGTTTCCAGGCATGGACCATGACACGGAAGGTTAACGTCGCTCTGAGGGGTATCGAGGCAGGATGGATACGATGGGCGATCTTCCAATTGAGGTTACTGGTCTGGCAGGTCAACTCACTGGTGGACCGCGGTGTACTGACCTCAGATCAGGCGGAGCCGCTCCGCGTGCTCGCCGAGGGCGTGATCGACGGACTCAGCGGCGGCTAGGGAGAACCTTCAGTAGGGCGAAAACATCCACTTTCAGAGGGAAAGAGGGGCGCGATCGCTCGCGCCCCTTGCCTTTGGGCCGCGAAGAAGGAGCCGGATCTCCGATCCTAGGCAGGCGTGATGAGCGCGATCACGATCGCCAGAAGGGCGACCGCCAGCTCCAGGACTCTAACCGCCCGGTACTCCCAGAAGTCGGGTAACACGATCGACCACCTCCCTGAAGCACTGTATGGCTACGCCTAATCACAAGGCATACCGCGTGCCAGGTCGCGTGGCCGCTCACCATGCGAATTCGCCGCCGGTCCGCGGCCTCGATGTGTCGGAAATCGACACGTATCCGTTCGAAAACTGAACGGTACAGGCCGCGAGGGGGAACGTCAGAGCTTCGACTTCTCAGCATCGGCTCCGTTCGAGACCTATATCGGGATGCCAGTAGAGTACTACGATGAGTACTTCAAATCGTTGGTCGAGAGCAACCTGCAGAAGAGCGACGCACGCGGCACGTCCCGACCCGACGCCTCACGCTGGAGTGTTTAGGGCAACGATGATCGCCAGGAACGCGATCGCCAGCTCCAGTGCTCTTATCGCTTTGCTGTCCCAGAAGAGTGAAATCATCTCGCCAACCCCCTCGGTCAGACGACCCTTCGCCCCTCGGTAAAGCACGCCTCGTGCCAGCCGCCTCGATCCCAGAATTGGCGCGTCAGCAGGGCGTTGCACCGACCCGTTCGCTGCTGCCCGCGGCGGGTAGTGTCCGGTTGCGGTACTCCCCCGTCCGCAATTGGACACGCTACGGGCGGGCTCGAGTGAGGCTGCCGGGCGCGGGCGATGGCCGATCTCCTATGTCAATGCATGGCGGTGACTTACAGAAACGGCGCGGGATGAAGGTGCCGGGCACGCCCCTTGCCCTTGGAGACTTGGTTGCCCTTGCTGCTCATGGAACTCCGGTGGAGGACTAACGATGGGTCTCTGGCAGGACATCCGGTACGGCGCTCGCGCGCTGCTCCGGTCGCCCGGGTTCACAGTCGTCGTCGTTCTCATACTGGCCGTCGGGATCGGTGCGAACGTGGCGATGTTCAGCATCATGGAGATGACAATGATTCGGCCGCTCCCGTACCCGGAACCCGAGCGGCTCGTGCTGGGCAGAGCGACGTTCGATGGGAACGTGAACCAGACCGCGTCGGCCCCCGACTATTGGGACTATAGGGACTTCAGCACATCGTTCGAATACCTCGCGGCCTTCTGGGGATTCACGCGCAGCCATACGATCACCGGTGGTGACCGACCGGAGCGCGTTTCTGGCATCATAGCGAGCATTGACCTGTTTCCAGCGCTCGGCGTCGACCCGGCGCCGGGGAGGCATTTCCTGTCCGACGAGGCTACGGCGAACGGGCCGCCGGTAGTGATCATCAGCCGTCGCTACTGGATGCGACGGTACGGCGGTTCAGCGGATGCTGTGGGCAGCACGCTGGTTCTCGACGGCTTGCAGTATGAAATCGTTGGAGTGATGCCTGCCGGCTTCAGCTTCTACTTCAACGAGGTGGACGTCTGGCGCCCCATGCGGCCGGACTCCGACTTCATTGGCGCCCGGCGCTTCCACAACTGGACCATGCTGGGCAGACTGAAGCCCGATGTCTCGATCGAGGAAGCGCAGGCCGAGGTCGATGTCATCTCCGCACAACTCGAAGCCGAATACCCCGACTCTAACCGTGGTAAGGCTCTACTGCTCACCCCACTGCAAGGGGCGGTGGTCGAGGGATACCGTCAGAACCTCTTGTTGGTGATGGGAGCGGTGGCGCTCGTACTTCTCATCGCCTGCGGCAACGTCGCAGGGTTGCTGCTGGCGCGCGGGTCGACGCGACGCAGCGAGTTGTCGGTTCGCTCGGCGCTCGGTGCCTCGGGAGGGCGTCTTGCCCGCCTGCTTGTCACCGAGAGTCTGGTGATGGCGCTGGCCGGGGGAGTTCTGGGGACGATGATCGCCGTCTGGCTGCAGGGGGCGTTCCTTCAACTGCTCTCGATCGAGCCCGAGGCCGTAGGGGCGGGCCTGCCAATCTCAGTGCTCTTGTTCGCCCTCGCGGTTTCCCTGGTTACGGGCCTGCTGTTCGGGGTGGCGCCTGCGATTCGTGCGTCGCGGGACGATCTGTGGGCGGATCTCAAGGCGGGGGTGCGGACGACCGATGCCGGCGGAACCCGCTTCCGAAGCGGCCTGGTCGTCGCTCAGGTGGCTGTTTCCGTCGTCTTGCTGGTCGGAGCCGGGCTGTTGATACGCAGCTTCGAGCGTGTCACGAGTATCGACCCCGGCTTCGACACGCGTAGTCTGCTGACGGCTGAGATTCGACTGCCGGGGACGGACTATTCGGAGGTGGAGCGACGAGTTCAGTTCTACCAGGGGCTGGGCGAAAACGTCCGAGCCATTCCCGGCGTCGAGGACGTCGCCCTCGCCAGCCAGTTACCGTTCCGCGATCCTGGTAACAACATCTACGTCTGGGCGGCTGATAACCCACCGCTCGACCCGGCCGATGTATTGTCGGCGTACACGCGGACGGTGTATCCCGGCTATTTCGAAGCGATGGGGATCCCGTTGCTCGCGGGGCGCGGCTTCGACGAGACCGATGATGCCGGTGTATCTCCGGTGATGATCATCAGCAAAGCGATGGCGGACACGTTGTTCCCCGGCCAGGACCCCGTCGGCCGGCAGGTCATCGTCGATTTCGGGCGCGCGGTCAGCATCGAGGTCGTTGGTGTCGTGGGCAACATCAAGATGAGCACGCTGCTTGGTTCGCGGCTGATGGCCTTCTACATCTCGTACCTGCAGCAGCCCATGTTCACGATGCGTGTGGCCGTGCGTACCGCGGTCCGGCCGGAGACGGTAACCGGGGCCCTGCGCGAGGCCGTCTGGAGCCTGGACAGGAACATCCCGGTAGCCGATGTGGCGACGATGGACGGCTTGGTTTCGCGCACCCTGGCGACACGAAGGGTGAGGACCGTCGCGCTGATCGTCTTTTCCGGCGTGGCCGTTCTGTTGGCGACGGTCGGCCTTTACGGTGTGCTGGCGTACTACGTTACCCGGCGCTTCCACGAGATCGGCATCCGGGTGGCGCTCGGCGCCGCCGGCAGCGATATCGTGGAGCTCGTGCTCAAACGCGGAATAGTGCTGGTGGCCGTGGGCCTCGTCTTTGGCCTTCTCGGTGCTCTGGGTGTGACGAGGCTGATCGAAGAGCTGCTCTATCAGGTCGAGCCCACCGACCCGCTGACTTTTGTACTTGTGAGCGTCTTCTTCGTCCTCGTCGCGGTCGCCGCCTGCCTGCTCCCTGCCTGGCGCGCGATCCGGGTCGACCCGCTGATTGCGCTGCAGGCGGAATAGCGAAGAGGGCGCGGCCGCCCCTCGCCCCTCACCGGGCGGGCCGCGCCCTCTTCTACGCCGGTACCAGGATCTATTACCAGGAGGTTAGGTGAGGGGCGAACACCGTAAAGTCGGTCATCCCCAGTTTCGACTCCATCTCCTCGCGCTGTTCGGCCGCGATGCCGGGCGAATCGAGCAACCGCTCGGCACGGATCGTGTACCAGCGGGCGTAGCCCTCGGCGCCGGCGAGGCGCGCCATGCGGGCCGCGTCCGCGGTAGCCCAGAACTCGGCCCACAGGTCGCCAGCGGCGGCGGCCTCGTCGGCTAGCTGCTCGAGCGTCTTCGCTGCGCCTCGGATGTTCCCGGCGTAGAACTGTGCGTTGGCTATGCGTCTGAGCTCCTCGGTGGGCAGCCTGGCCTGCGCACGTGCAAGCTGGGCCGCGACACCGTACGCATCTATGGCTTCACCGAATGCGCCGACCCCAGCGAGGCGGTCGCCTACTGTGAGCTGCGAGTGAGCCATCATGGCGACCACGGGCGACCTTTCAAGCATACCGTCCGCCGTCAGCACGTAGGGTGCCGACGCGGTGAGTATTCCGATCGCGGCTACAAATACTGCGCTCGAAACGAAGATCTTGTTCGGCCACATGTCGTTTCTCCTCATGTCTATATCAAAAGCCCGGATCCTCGATTGTGAACATGATCGGCATGGAGATCCACACCGGCACACGCTGATCCATGTGAATTGCCGGCTCAAACTCGAATTCCATCATCGCCTCAAGCGCCGCGCTGTCGAGTTCGTCGTAACCTGAGGAATCACCGACCACGCATCTCCTCACCACGCCCGTCACGTCGATGAATGCCAAGATTCTCGTCGTCCCGCCGATCCTCGCCTGCTTCATGATCGCTGGGTATTTCTGGCTTACGATTCGCCGGGCACGCTCCGGGTCGATCAGTCTCGGAGCGACCGTATATGGCGTGAAGACCGGCCGGTCGATGAGGCGTTCCACGTCGTTAGGTGGTGGCGGCAGCGACTCCACCGGGTTCTCCTCGAATGTGGTGGGCGCGATGGTTACATCCTCCTCGAGCTCCGTAGCCGCCACGACGGGCACCGCCGGCCGAGGGATCTGTTCCGGTGGCGGCGGAATCTCTATCTCGGGCGGCAGCTCGATCGCTTCAAATTCCCTTACCCCAAAGGCGACATCGGCAGCGGTCAGGGTTGGGAAAAATCGGATGACGCCGAAGTGAAAAACGGTGGCGAGGATTACGCTGCCCCACACGCAGGCGTTGCAGCGGTCCTTGAACCTGTCGTTGGCAGTCTCGCGGTGGGTGGCTGAAAGGGCCCCGCGTTGCTTGCCTTTAAATACTGCCATTCCTGGACCTCCTGTCGATCCAGGGCAGCAGTTGTAGGCCTACAGTCCCTCCTGGTCGGCTTATCTATCCCTACGTAGTTAGACTACGGGGAGGTTTCAAAGGTTGGCTACCAGTTGCAGGCGCTGCCGCTGCGGCGATCGGCACGGTCGCATGGTTCGGACCTCAGGGCGCGGGGAGCTGAGAGCGCGCCGCCCGTCTTCGACCTCCCACGGCTCACCGTATTTGGTCCAGCGCACGCTCCCCACCCCAGCGGGCGACGATCTGGTCGTCGTAGTCGTCGGCCGTGCGCGCGACGTGGATGACCGAGGATTCAAGTTCCTTCTGATCGCAAGTCGAGCCGACGATGGAGTGCTCGAAGATAATGTCGCCTTCGTCGTCGACGCCGAACGCACCGAAGCGCATACCCGCGTTTTCCTCCAGCAGGAAGCGCATCAGTTCGGCGGTGAGTTCCGCGCCGGTGACGACGTAGGCGCGGGTCGTGATGATCGCGTCGTTATCGCCCCAGGGGAAGACGCCCACTTGTGCGAAGGCCGAGCCGTGCATCACACCGAGGATCGGTTTGTCCGGCTTTCTCAGCACCGAGCCGCCGAAGAGGTCGGTGACCCACGGCGCCACCTTCTCATAGCACGCTTGCTGTGCCTGCGTCTCGAATTCCATGCCGGTTGTCCCTCCCGCTGCGTGGTGCCTCCGGCGGCAGAACGGCGGGCCAGCGTCGCCGCAAGCATGGGATCGTGAGTGTTTACAATGGTGTCTGAGGCCTCGGCGGGCAATACGGCCCCGCGGGCGCAACGAACCGACCTTTAGATGCATCTGGGATGATGGGGGAGTGCATCGGCGCGCGAATCCGGCGCTCTTTCTTGATGGCCTCGGTGTGGTCGAGCATATTGTCTGCATACTTAGCGGATGAGGAAGACTGTGAACGAGACCCCTTCGCGATTCTCTGCATTCATCGCCGAGTTGAGACGCCGGCATGTAGGACGCGTCGCCATCGCCTACGCGGCGGTCGCCTTCATTCTGCTTCAGACCGGCGAGATCGTTCTGCCCGCCTTTCAGGCCCCCGAGTGGGGGCTGCGGCTTATGGTGGTGCTGCTGCTCCTCGGCTTTCCCGTAGCTATCGCCCTCGCCTGGGTCTACGAGATCACGCCGAAGGGGATCAGGCGGACGCCCGACCTCGAGCCTGCCCTGGGAGGCCGTGGCCGGCCCATCAGGTACCTGCCGCGTGTCGCCTTTTTGGGCCTCACCTTCGCCACGGTGGCTGCCGTAGGCTGGTGGGTGGTCCGCTGGACTGTATCCGAAGAGGTGCCGGTTGGAGCCACTCCGACGGCCGCCGTGCCCGTCTCGGCCGCCGCCACCCCGATCAGCTCACTCGCCGTTCTCCCGCTGCAGGATTTCTCCGAGGAGCGGGGGCAAGAGTATTTCGCCGCTGGGATGCACGAGGCCCTGGTCTATGAGTTGAGCCAGATAGAGGCACTGCGTGTCGTCTCGCGGACCACGGTGGCGCGGTATGCCGGGACCACCATGTCGATGCCGGAGATCGCTGAAGAATTGAATGTCCAGGGCATCGTCGAGGGTTCCGTGCTTCGCGCCGGTGACCGGGTGAGGATAACGGTCCAGCTCATCCATGGTGCCACCGACACCCACCTCTGGTCGAGCAGTTACGAGCGCGAACTGCAGGATATCATCGCGCTGCAGAGCGAGGTGGCGCGAGCCATCGCGCGCGAGATAAGAGCCGAGCTCACGCCGGAGGAACAGACGCGCCTCGCTTCGCTGACGACGGTGAATCCCGAAGCGCACGAGGCCTATCTGCGAGGGCGATATGAGCAGTCAAAAGGGACGCCCGAGGGTTTCGAGTCGGCGATCGGTTTCTACGAGGAAGCGGTCCAGATCGATTCGATGTACGCGCCGGCGTATGCCGGGTTGGCCGGCTCGCAGCTGCTACTCGAGATGAGCGACACGACGGTCGTCGTTGAAGGGTTGCAGGAGGCCATCGAGGCTGCACAGAGGGCGATCGTCCTCGACTCGGCTTCTTCCGAGGCGCTGGCGGTGATCGCAGGCGTCAATATGCGCCTGGGCGAATCGCCCAACTCGTTGGGCAAACTGCAGGTGGTGGTGAGCCTCGATTCGCTGCACGCTCCAAGTACTGAATGGCTGGCCAGGCACACCGAGGTCGGCCGCCAGATGGATATGGTCTCGGTCAGGCGGCGACCAGAGAGGGCGGAGCCGGTCGCTGCGGACCACTATGTCATGACCGCCAGGCGGTTGACTACTGCCGGCGAATACGAGACCGCCGCCGAGATCCTGCGGCGCGTTGTGGAGCGCTATCCGTCCGAGACGGCGGCGTGGGACGCGCTCGAGCGCGTCCACACTTCCCAAGGCGACTACGAGGGGGCGGCAGCGGTCCGCCGTGAGCGGATTGCGCACGCCGATGCCGAAGCCGTGGAGGCCGAGGAGGTCGCAGAACTCGAGCGCCAGGTCGCGGAGTTGGAGCGTGCCGTTGCCGAGCAGGGTGAAAAGGGGTACTGGGAATGGCAGGCCCTCTACTTCGCGCAGCTCGAAGAGCAAGGCGAGCCGTTCTCGCACGTGGACTACGCGGCCGCGCTCGTCGCGCTCGGCGATTACGACGCTGCGTTCGAGAACCTGACGCTCGCGTATGAAGCCCGCGACCCGCGTCTCTTCTCGCTGCGAAGTGAACCGGTGTGGGATCCCGTCCGACCGGATCCGCGGTTCCGGGAGCTGCAGCGCAAGATCCGGGAGAGCCGTTGGCCGACAGCTCCGCCACCGCCACGCTAGAACGTGACGCGGAAACCGGGAGAACCATCATGCGATTGAGCAGCACCCTCGAGCGCAACTTCATTGCGCTGGTCGCGTCGCTCGTGCTATCGGGCTGTATCGCCGCCGCCGCTGGCGCTGGCGCGGGCGCCGGCATCTACTACACCAGCAGGGGTGTCGAATCGATCGTCGCCGCATCGGTCGATGCCACCTTTGCTGCTGCCGAGAGCGCATTCGAGCACTTCGAGATCGAACAGACGTCGATGAAGGTCGAAGATGGCGGTGCGAAGCGCGAGCTGGAGGGGAAATCGGAGGCGCGCGGGGTCGACGTTACGGTGAAGTTCGAGGAACAGGACGAGGGCACCCGTATCGAGGTCACCGCCCGCGAGAGCCTGGTCGAGTGGGACAAGGATTTCGCACGCGAGATCGCCGCGAAGATCGCACAGATCGCCGGCTAGCCGGACGGTAGACTTTGGGCGACTACAGCAGCATCAAATGGAGCCTCTGGAAGATCGTCCTGCTCATCGAGTGGATCTGTCTGCTCATCGGCCTTGCCATGCCCATCACGCCGAGCAAGACGGGCGGCGATTCCAGCTTGGCCTACCTATTCTTCGACGATCCCGGCTACCTGCAAGAAGTCCTGGTCTATTTCGTTCTTGGCAACCTGGTCTTCGGGATCCTGGCCCTGATAGTGCTGGTGGTGAATTGGAAAGAGAAACGCACCGGGACAGACGATGAGCCGCCCTCAGCGCTGTAGCCCGAACTTGGAAGGCACCGGCCACCGATCGCCGGGGACTGGCCGTGGTTTGCCGGCCTTGATCATCTAAGGGCTAGGCGCTAGCGTCTAGGGCGATCGTCACGCTGCCCTCTCCCCATCTCGAATCCCAGACAGTGGTGCTTAGATGAGTCGCTCGAGCACAGGCCCCGGTCCGAGAATCTTAGTCGACTTCCTCTTTCTCGGCGCCGTCGTCCTCGGCGGTCTGTTCGTGATCTACAAAGGCGTTTCGCTGGTCTTCGGTGGCGTCGACGCTCCGGAATTGGCCGTTGGTATGAGCGCGCCGCTCGACGGTTATGCCCAGGAGCCCCCGAAGGGGCTGACGATCCGACTGAGCGAGGGTGCGCCGAGGGAGGCTCCGGCGACACCGACTCCGGTGACCGAACCGCTCTCCCGGGATGAGGTCAGGCAGGTGCTGGCCCGGGTACCGCCGTTGCCGGAGGATCCGCGGGCGGAACGCGATTTTGCGTTATCGCCGGGGCTAGTGCCGCCGCCGCGCAGGGGGGTGACGGTACAGGCCGAGTTCCCGCCGGCGGAGGAGCGGGAGCGGCGCGAGGAAGTCGTGTCCGGCCCACTAGACGTAGTCCGTCACGCGCCGGAGGGTGAAGTCGAGCGGGCGCGCGAGCTCTCGATCACGTTCTCACAGCCGATGGTGCCGGTGACGTCGCACGAGGTGCTGGCGGCGCGGGACGTGCCGGCCCGACTCAGGCCGCAGGTCGAAGGTCGCTGGCGCTGGGTCGGCACGCGGACGCTGCTCTTCGAGGTGGATGCCGGGTTCCCGATGGCCACCGAGTATCAGGCGCTGGTGCCGGCGGGTGTAACCTCGGCGGTTGGCGCACGGCTGGCGGAGCCGCTGGCCTGGACGTTCAAGACGCCGCCGCCGAGTGTCACCGAATCGCTACCGCACGGAGATGCGATCGCCGACTCGCCCTTGATGTTCGTCGCTTTCGATCAGCGGATCGATGCGGGCGCTGTGCTCGACCACATCACGGTTCGTGCCGCCGGTCGGACCTTCAAGGTGCGCCGCGCGGACCGGGAGGAGATCGCGGAGGACGAGAGGGTCGAGCAGGCGACGAAGACCGCGCCGGAAGGTCGCTGGGTTGCTTTCCGGGCGGTCAGACCTTTGCCGCGCGACTCGCGGGTCGAGGTCGTGATCGAGCCCGGCACACCGTCGGCCGAAGGGCCCCTCAGAACCGACACGGCACAAACGTTCAGCTTCCGCACCTTCGGCCCGTTGCGCGTCGAGCGGTCGTGGTGCGGCTGGGACCGAAGGTGCCCTCCGGGCTCCGCTTGGCGGATCGAGTTCAGCAATCCAATCGATCGCGAGGCCTTCAATGAGTCGCTGATTCGAGTCGAGCCCGAGCTGCCACTCATGCGGTACCGTCTGTCAAACGACCGGCTTGCGATCTACGGGCGCGTTGAGCCGCGGCGCGATTACCGGGTCACCTTGAGTGCCGATGTACGTGATGTGTTCGGCCAGACCCTGGGCCAGGAGACGACTCTCAGATTCGAAGTCGACGCGGCTCCCGCGTCGCTCACAGCGCGAGGCGAAAGGTTCATCGTTCTCGATCCGCTGGCACCTCGCGAACTCTCGGTGAACAGTGTCAACGTTCGGGCCCTGCGTATCCGCATCTACCGCGTTCAGCCGCAGGACTGGCCGGCGTTCGATGAGGCTTACCGTCGGAACCGCTACTCGGAGGAATCGTGGGATCCGCCTGGTCTCCTGGCGGTGGAACGTACGATCCCGGTCGGCGTGGAGCCCGACGTGCCGGCCGAAACCCGCATTGACCTGGAGCCTACTCTTAGCAACGGGCTGGGGCATCTGGTGGTAGCGGTGGAGCCGACCGATTGGCCGGCGGGTTCCGGGCGGCGCCAATCGATCTACGCGTGGCTCCAGTCTACACGAATCAGCGTCAGCGCCCTCGCCGACCCACGGGAAGTGACAGGATGGGTGACCGCGCTCGAAGGTGCCGCGCCGCTGGCTGGAGCGACGCTCGAGCTGTTGCCGGCTGGCGCGAGAGCGACTACGGACTCGGACGGCTTGGCATCGCTACCGTTGCCGACAGCCCGCCGTAGGGACAGCCATCCTGCACTGATCGCGCGCCTCGATGGCGATGTTGCGTTGCTCCCGATCCGCCTCTGGAGCGGGGTCCGCCGCGATGCGTTGGGTTGGTACGTATTCACCGACCGGCCGCTATATCGCCCGGGCGAAGAAGTTCACATCAAGGGATGGCTGAGGCGCATAGGGGCTGGGGAAACCGGCGACGTTGAGCTTCCGCGGAATAGTATCTCCCAGGTCACCTACACGGTGGTCGGTTCCCAAGGCAATGAACTTGCCAAAGGGAGGGCGGTGGTAAATGACCTTGCCGGCTTCGACACCGAGTTCCGATTGCCTGAAGAGATGAATCTGGGACCGGTGTCGATTCGCCTGGAGACGGTTGGTGCAGTGAGCGACCTCGACGGCCGCACCCACGTCCACTATTTCCAAATCGAGGAGTTTCGCCGGCCTGAGTTTGAGGTATCGGTCTCACACGATCCAGGACCTCACATCCTTGGTGGCGTGGCGCTGTTCACGGTCGCGGCCAGCTACTTCGCAGGCGGCGGCTTGCCCGACAGTGAGTTGAACTGGCGGGTAGAGTCGAGGCCCGCGCGTTTCCATCCACCTAACCGGGACGATTTCACTTTCGGCGGGTCGGTGGGTTACGGCGGCGGAGCCGTAGAGGAATTCGAGTCACGCACCGATCTCGACGGTGAGCATCACCTGCGCGTCGACCTGCTGAAGGCCGACCCACCGGTGCCCATGAGCCTCCGCGCCACGGCAACCGTGCTCGACGTGAACCGGCAGGCTTGGACGGAAACGGCGCACCTGATAGTTCATCCTGCGGAATTGTCCGTTGGTCTGCGAAGTCCACGTCGCTTTGTGCGGGCCGGCGAACCGCTCATGGTAGAGGCAATCGTCGTTGACCTAGACGGTGAGGCTGTGAGAGGTCGGCCTGTTGACGTGGAGGCGACGTACTGGACCTGGAAGCTCGTCGACGGTGAGTGGCGTAGCGAGGAGAGCGAGCCGCAGCGCTGCCGGTTCGAGTCGACGGCGGAACCCAGCCGCTGCGAGTTCGAGACGCCGGCCGGCGGCGTGTACCGCGTGAGGGCCATGGTGGAGGACGACGAGGGACGTGAGAGCCTGTCGGAGCTCCGGCCCTGGGTGGGCGGCGGCTTCTACGTCCGCGGACGCATCGGTGAAGAAGTCGTCGAGCTGATCGCCGATCGTGACGAGTACCAGCCCGACGACACGGCTGAGATCCTGGTGCAAGCGCCGTTCTTCCCGGCGCAAGGCGTCATGACCTTGCGCCGCGCCGGTATCGTTAGCGCCGAACGATTCAGCATGGACGGCCCTTCACACGTGCTCCGCGTGCCTATCGTAGAGGCTCACATCCCCAACCTCCACGTCCACGTCGATCTTGTGGCCGCAGCGGACGGTGCCAGCGGGGTCTTCGATCCGGACCAGCACGCCGAGGGCGACATCAACCTCTCGATTCCGCCCCGCGCCCGTACCCTCGCGCTGGGTGCCGTGCCACGGGCGAAGGATTTGCAGCCGGGCGAGGAGACGGTGGTCGATATCGAGCTCCTCGACGCCGCCGACCGGCCCGTGCGCGATGGTGACGTCGTTGTTGCAGTAGTAGACGAGGCGGTGCTCGCTCTCCGCCCCGGAGCGGTACGGAATCCTGTCGAAACTTTCCACCCACAACGCCCGGCGGATGCGACGGGGCTACACCTGCGCGCGAGCGTACTGCTGGGCCCGCGACCCGATCCCAAAGCAGGTCGTGGTGATCGCGGCGTCGTCGAGGGAACCGTGACCGAGACGGAGGAAGGGGACCCGCTCGGCGGTGTGAAGGTCTACCTGGAGGGGACATCGTACGTTACGCTCACGCGCGCCGACGGGACCTACTCGATCGAGAACGTTACACCGGGCCGTTACACGGCCGTGGCCGAGCTTCTCGGTTATCAGACCGGCTACGACCGGATCGCTGTGCTAGCTGACCAATCGAGCTCGACGAACTTCGGCCTCGCACCCCAGACGCGCGGGTACATGTTTCGTGAAGTTATGGTGGAGGGGGTGGCAATGCCGGCAGCAGCCGACATCCCGCCGGCGGAAGCAATCGGCGAGGCCGCCGGCATCCGACTGCGTACCGACTTCGCCGCACTCGCCGTATTCGTCGGTTCGGCACGCACCGATGCGAACGGCCATGTCGAGATACCTGTGCGCGTGCCTGACAACCTCACCCGATATCGGGTGATTGCGCTCGCTGCAGCCGGCGCGAAGCAGTTCGGCAAAGGCGAGTCGACGATCACCGTCGGACTGCCACTCATGGCACGGCCGTCGGCGCCGCGCTTCCTCAACTTCGGCGACCGCATCGAGTTCCCGGTCGTTGTGCAGAACCGGACCGACGAAGCTCTGCAGGTCGACGTTGCAGTGCGCGCCACGAATCTGGAGTGGATCGAGGGGCAGGGGAGGCGCGTGGATGTCCCGGCCCAGGGGCGGGTCGAGGTGCGCTTCCCGGCGACGACGTACAGAGCCGGTACGGCGCGCGTACAGGTGGCCGCGGCGGCGGGCGAACAGGCGGACGCGGCGATGGTCCAGTTGCCCGTGTGGACGCCGGCGACGACGGAGGCGTTCGCGACCTACGGCGAGCTGGAGGACCGTGCTGCGGCCATACCGGTCGCTGCGCCGGGGGACGTGTTCGAACAATTTGGCGGCCTCGAAGTCACGACGTCGTCGACGGCGCTCCAGGCGCTGACCGATGCGCTCCTCTATCTGCATAGCTATCCGTTCGAGTGTGCGGAACAGATCTCCTCGCGTATCCTGGCCGTGGCGGCGCTGCGCGATGTGCTCACGGCTTTCGAAGCGGAAGGCCTCCCGGAACCCGAGGAACTGGTCGCCGCCGTCGAGCGCGATATCAAGAAGCTCGCCGAACTGCAGCAGGGCGACGGCGGGTTCTCTTTCTGGGGTGGCCGCGACGATTCGTGGCCGTACGTGAGCATCCACGCCGCACACGCGATCGAACGTGCGCGACAGAAAGGATTCCAGGTACCGGTAGATCTGCGGGAAAACGTCTTCCGCTATCTCCGAGAGATCGAGCGTCGGATACCGAGCTGGTACAGCGAGAGCGTGCGCCGTACGCTCATCGCCTACGCCCTCTACGTTCGCCAGCTGATGGGTGACTCCGATCCGGCTGCGGCCGATCGCCTGATCGCAGAGGCCGGGCTCGAGAACTTGCCGCTCGAAGCGACGGGCTGGCTGCTGGCGGTGCTGTCGGGTGAGCGAGAGTATTCTCGTGAGGTTTCCTCGATCCGCCGTCATCTCGAGAACCGCGCCAGCGAGACCGCCGCGACTGCTCAGTTCACCAGCGGCTACGGCGATGGGGACTACCTCGTCCTCCATTCGAGCCGCAGGACGGACGCGGTGATCCTCGAGGCGCTGATCATCGATCAGCCGAGGAACGACCTCATCCCGAAGCTGGTCCGCGGACTACTCGGCCACCGCCGACGCGGTCGTTGGCTCAACACGCAGGAGAACGTGTTCGTGCTCCTGGCACTGGATCGCTACTTCAACACGTTCGAGAGGGTGACGCCCGACTTCGCCGCGCGCATCTGGCTCGGCGAAGACTACGCCGGCGGCCACGAGTTCCGAGGTCGCACGACGGAACGCCACCAGATAGATGTCCCGATGGAGTGGCTGGCGGAGCGGACGGGGACGCAGAACCTGATCGTAGGCAGGCAAGGGCGGGGGCGGCTCTACTACCGCGTCGGGCTACGCTATGCGCCGGCGGATCTCATGCTCGATGCGGCGGAGCACGGCTTCAGCGTCGAGCGTATGTACCAGGCGGTCGACGATCCGGCGGACGTTCGACGCGAGGAAGACGGCACCTGGGTGATCCGGGCCGGCGCCCGGGTGAAGGTACTATTAACGATGGCCGCGCCGGCACGCCGCTATCACGTGGCACTGGTGGACCCGCTGCCCGCGGGGCTCGAAGCGCTGAACCCGGAACTGGCGGGCGCCGAAACGTACGAGCCTCGCGCCGAGCGCGATGAGCTACTTACCCCGGGCCTTGAGCCCTACCGCTGGTATTACTGGTATCGCTGGTACGAGCACGAGAACTTGCGAGACGAGCGCGTCGAGGTATTCACAAGCCTGCTATACGGGGGAGTCCGAACCTACTCGTATCTGGCACGAGCCACGACGCCGGGGACATTCGTCGTGCCGCCGCCCAAAGCCGAAGAGATGTACCACCCCGAGACTTTCGGACGCGGGGCGAGCGACTGGATCGTCGTACGATAGTCGGACTACGCGGGCAAGCTCCCGCCCTGGCTGCGGTTCTTTAGTCGCGCTCCCGCGAGTACGCCTACCGCACCGATGAGTGGGTTGAGCAGTGCCAGCCAAACCGGTTGCTCGGCGTTGGTGTTCGCTTCCGTCATCGAGACTTCGGCTGGCCGCTCTGCAGGGACCTGGTCTCCGCTGAGCTCCGGAATCGCCAGGCCAAGTCCGAGGACGAGCACGATCGCGGCGAGTACCTTGGGCGGTGTCGCACGCTTCGCTACTGCCGAGCACACGAATCCGCCGAGCATAGCGGCGAGCAGGCCCACCACGATGCTCATTACGATGCAAACGGCAGAAACCTCGTAGGTACCTGGTTCGAACGACCCGTCGGCACCGAGCGCCAGCCAGGCGAGCGTGAACGATATCATGATCACGACGGCCATCACGACATAGCCGACGACCACAGAACCGATCGCTCTCCCCATCGTCTGCTCCTTTAGCAGGTTAGGGCTGGAAAGTCGCCAAACTCGGCTTCGCACTCCAACGGCGCAACCCCGAGATGGCGTCAGGGCGCCGAGGAGCTGCCCTGAAACTCTGGTCAGGGCTTTCTCGTCCGGTGTATCTTGGTGGCCCGGCATGGACCGCTGACCTCCGCGCTTTAAGGTGGTCACCACATAGCTGGAGCGAATCGAATGGCTGATAGTTTTGTCGAGATGCTCATTGCGCTCCTCATCTTCGGGATCCCCGGCGCGGCGTTGGCCGTCCGCTTCGTCCTGCGGCCGATGCTGAGAGAGATCGCCGACGCGATACGCTCCGGCCGGGGAGATCTGAGCCCCGACCTCGAGCGCCGCCTCCTGGAGCTCGAAGAAGGCCAGCGACTCACGAATGAGCAGCTCGAGCAGCTGATCGAGGCCGAGCGCTTCCGTCAGCAACTGGAGTCCGGCGAGAAAACCCGCTAGATCATTGCCCCGGCAGGCCGGCCCGCTGGCGCCTGACCTCGGGGACCCACTGCTCCGCGACTCGTACGTCGTCTTACAAACATTGCATAATGCAAGGTTTTACGTCGTCTTGAGGCTGCCGCCGTCCGCCGTGACCCGCGTTGCCGACCGGTCGCTTCGGTAAGTTCATGTACATCAAGCACTTCCGCTGCAAGGTCGAGGTGTGACTCTTGGCATGGTAACTGCCACATTAGTATCGACTCTGATTGTGCGGTGGCCTGACGAGAGTTCTTGCTAAAACCTCTCCCGCGCCCGCGATCCTCTTGAGATCCGGCCTCATCCAGGTTCCGCCGCTGTATCCGAGATCGAGAAATCCCCGCCAGCGCGGTTCTCCGCGTCTAGACAATCGAGATTTGCGTCAGCCTTAACTGGTCGGGCATGGAGCCAGGCAACTTCCTTCGCCGTTCCGCCGCTTTGTTCGCATGCGTCAGCGCCCTCGCCATTCCGGCGAGCGGTGCCGCTCAGACCTTTACCATCTCCCGGACATCATCGCCGATCTTCTACCTGGACCTGTCCTCGGGTCTCCAGGGCATGTACGTGTCCTACCAGATCACAAACACGGGCGCGCCGGCAGGAGATGTGTGGGCAGATGTCACGAACTTCACCGGTGGAGTGATTACGCTGGCCACGAACGAGGATGGGCTTGTCCACCTGGGCGCGATCGGCACGGGTGAGTCGAGGGCCGCCTTCTTCTATCTGCAGGCCAGCGCGGCAGACACCGCCACTCAGACTCACACGGTTAACGTCTACGGCACGCGGCCGCCGGCTGCCGCACTCGCCAGCCAGAGTTTCTCGATGACGTCGGACGAGACCATCGAGGCACAAGCTAACAAGGTGCTGACGACAGTCGTCGGGCCTAACCCGCCGACGCTCGGCGGTATTGTGACGATCACCGTCACGGGCGAAACGGGCCAGATCGGTGCGGCGAAGGTTCTGTCGTTCACCCCAGCGACATACATCGACTGGCCCGCAAAATCGTACGAACTGCTGACCACGTCGATTACCCTGACCGGCAACAATACCGGGACGTTTGTCGATACGCTCTTGATCCCCCCATCCGCGATCACATCGACGAAGAACACCGGTTATACTGCCGTGTACACGTTGCGAGCTGTCGGTGTGACTACAGCGCCCGCGGCAGTTAGCCCTGTGGGATACATCAGCAGTGGTAATCAGGTTAAGCACACTAACACTACTGACTTCGCCACGCTCGAACCGATACAGCCCTCCGATAACAAGCTGCAGGTCGCAAAATCGGCGAACCCGACGTGGCTGGCGGCCGGCGGAACGGTGGACTACACGGTGACTCTCACGAATACATCGACGACGGATAGCGCCTCCGTCGATGACTTTCAGGATGTCCTGCCGACAACGCCCGCGACGCCCACCTACGTGGCGAGCTCGTCGCAATGGAACGGGTCGGCGATCCCCGACCCCACGCTCAGTGGGTCGACCCTCACCTGGGTGGGAACCTTCAGCGTGCCAGCCAACAGCTCCCGGACCCTCACATATCAGGTAACGCTACCCGCTATCGTGGGTAGCTACACGAACAGCGTTGTCGCTCATGTCAGCGGCGAGCAGATCGATACGACCCTCGACACCTCCGACAACTCACCCGCTACAGCCAACGTGGGAGTCGGCGGTGCGGACTTAGAGGTGTTGAAATCGGGTCCGGCCAACGTGACAGCGTTGGATACCATCACCTACCTTATCACTACTACAAACAACGGCATCGAGGATGCCGATCAAGTCGTGGTCACCGACTCGCTTCCCTCGGGTGTGACCTTCGTGTCTGCTAGCCGCAGCGCCTCTGAGTCGGGCGGAGAGGTCACCTGGCCGGCGATCGCCACGCTCTCCAACGGATCCTCGGTCACCGATACAGTGATTGTGGTCGCCCCCGCGTCGGGACCGCTCGAGAATGTGGCGAAAGTCAGCTCGACGACGATCGACCCCGACTCCGCCAACAATCGTAGCACGCTCAGCACCTCGGTAACCGAGCAGGCGGACCTCAACGTCACCAAAACAGGCCCGGCCAACGTGCTGGCTGGTGACACTGTCACGTTTGTGATTACGACGGCTAACGGTGGGCCGTCTAACGCTACCAACGTGACGGTGACGGATACTTTGCCCAGCGGTGTGACGTTCGTGTCGGCGACGAACGGCGGTGTCTACACCGAGCCCGACAGTGTGGTGACCTGGACGATCGCGTCGTTGGCGAACGGCGCTTCCCAGGTCGATACGCTTAAGGTGCTGGCTGCGGCGACGGGCACCCTGGAGAACTTTGCCGCCGCGACTTCCGACACCGGGGATCCTGACGCAACCAACGACACGAGCTCGGTCAGTACATCCGTGACGGAACAGGCTGACCTCAGCGCCGTGAAGACGGGTCCGGCGAGTGTGCTGGCC
>CP070812.1:1857761-1879220 GCA_020344015.1 Gemmatimonadota bacterium | reverse complement strand
ACGTCGAGCTGAGTAGGAACGTCTACCGGTTCGGCCCGCTCGAGGTCGGCAGCGAGGACCTACGACGGATACATGGCACGGACGAACGTGTATCGGTAGCGGGGCTCGCCGATATGGTCAGGTTCTACGTGCAGCTCATCCGCAATTCCGACGCGTAGCGGGTTGCCGGGCTGTCCTTGATAGGGGGACCCATGGAAGGTGAATGGAGCTACGCCCACGATCTGGTCAACATGTACCTGGGGATTGCCTACCTAGCGGACCAGAAGCTCGACCCCGAAGAGGAGCGAACCTTCCTGGTCAAGTTCAAGGAATGGATGCCCCATTTGTCCGTCGACCAGTTCGTCGAGATCTGGGGCGAGGTCCAGGGGTTGTACGATACGCTCGCCACGGATGAGAATCGTTATGCCCTCTACCTGCAATCCACACTCAACGTCGCGCGCCTGCTCGAGGACAGTAGGGACCAGCTCAGGTGTATCATCCAGGACCTCGTTGACATCGCGGCGGCCGATGGCGTGCTGGACGATAGGGAAGCGACGATGATCAAGGCTTCCGCCATCGCCTACGGGCTGAACATCGAGCTGTCGTTCGATGAGGATGAGAAACGGGTACGGCTGAGTTTCGGGGATTGAGAGGCAGGTGCCGTGGGCTTCGTGCGCCTCACGGCACCGGTCAGACGCGCTTCCTCGGCAAGGCTGGCCTGCAGATCGTGCGCCTGGACCGCGAGTCGGACGCGCAGTGAGTTCTTACTTTCGAACTGACTATCCACCTCCTACCTTAGCACCACCGAACGGACGCCGTCGCCGGCCGTTCTCCGATACGAACCTGCTGTTGGCAGGGGGAGCTGTGATGCGCAGACTCTTCGTGACTATTATCCCGGCAACCTTCCTCATGGTCTCAAACGCTCAGACCCAAGAACCGCGGCCCTCGACGGTCGCGGGCCGTTCGACCGTCTACGCGCCACACGGCGCAATCGCTACCAGCCAGCCGCTGGCCAGCGCCGCCGGGCTCGCCGTGCTCCAGCGCGGTGGTAACGCTGTCGACGCCGCCGTAACCGCGGCCGCCGTGCTCAACCTAGTGGAACCTCATATGACCGGGATGGGTGGCGACATGTTCGCTCTCTTATGGTCAGCGGACGAGGGCCGACTGGTTGGCCTGAACGCCAGCGGGCGATCGGGCGCTCTGATGACGCGTGAGGAACTGCTGCGTCGGAGTCATAGGAGTGTGCCGATCCACGGGGCCGAGCCGATCACTGTGCCCGGTGCGCTGTCGGGTTGGGCGGCGCTGCTCGAGCGCTACGGCACCATCACGCTGGCCGAGGCTGTGAGGCCGGCGATCGAGCTTGCCGAGGAGGGTTTCCCGGTGACGCCGATCATCGCTCGCCAGTGGGCGTTGGAGGTGGAGAAGCTGAAGCGCGATGAGGGTGCTCGGGCCACATACCTGGTCGGCGGCGAGCGGGCGCCGGAGGCCGGTGAGTGGTTCCGGAACCCGGACTTCGCGGCGACGCTTCGTTCGATCGCCCAGGAGGGCCCGGCGACCCTGTACGGCGGTGAACTAGGCGAGCGGATCGTCGAGCGCGTTCAAGAGCTCGGTGGTTTCCTCACAGTAGAGGATTTAGAGAGCCACACGCCACTCTGGGTCGACCCGATCTCCGTCGACTTCAAGGGCTACCGCGTGTACGAGTTGCCGCCCAACGGCCAGGGCATCGCGGCGCTGGAGATGCTGCGCATACTCGAGCCGTACGATCTGGCCGCCATGGGGCACAATTCGGCCCGTTACCTTCATCATCTTATTGAAGCAAAGAAGCTCGCCTTCGCCGATCTCGCCGCATGGGTGGGTGATCCGGAGCACATGACGGTTGCGCCACGGGACCTGTTGTCCGACGGGTTCATCGAAGCACGGCGCGCGCTCGTCGACCCGCACAACGCCGCCGAACGAGTGGAACCGGGTGCGGCGGCCACGACAAGCGAGACGATCTATCTGAGCGCCGCCGACCGGCATGGCAACATGGTCTCCTTCATCAACAGCATCTATTGGGAGTTCGGCTCGGGTGTGGTGGTGCCCGGCACCGGCTTTGCCTTGCAGAACCGCGGTGCCGGATTCACGCTGGAACCGGGCTTCGCCAACACCGTCGGTCCGGGGAAGCGGCCGTTCCATACGATCATACCGGCTTTCGTTACGCGGACCGCCGCCGACGGTAACGAAGAACCCTGGCTGGCCTTCGGCGTGATGGGCGGCTCGATCCAGCCGCAGGGTCATGTGCAGGTGCTGCTCAACCTTCTGCTGTTTGACATGAGCCTGCAGGGGGCGATCGACGCGCCGCGCTTCCGCCATCTCGTTGGACTACAGCTGGCACTGGAGCCACCGATCGGGGACGACGTGCGCAGGGCGCTGGCGGCGATGGGACATGTGATCCTGCCCGACGGATCCGTCTCGTTCGGTGGCGGCCAGGCGGTGATGCGGCTCGAACGCGGCTGGGCTGCAGGTTCGGACCCCAGAAAAGACGGCATGGCAGTAGGGCATTAGAGGAGAGGAGCGCGCAGTGCCCATCAAGGCGGCGGTAATGACGGGGCCCGGGGAGGTGATCGAGCTTTGGGAGCTCGACGATCCGGTGCTCGAGCCCGGCGGCATTCTGCTCGAGACCGTAGCCAGCGAGGTCTGCGGCACGGATGTGCATATCCATCACGGCCGGCTGGCAGGAGTCCCGTTTCCCATCATCCCCGGCCACATCAGCGTCGGTCGGGTGTTGGAGACGGCTGGCGTCGAGGCGGATAGCATGGGTACGCCGCTGTCTCCCGGTGACGTCATCACGTTCTACGATGTCCATGAGACCTGCCACGCCTGCTACTTCTGTACGGTAGCGGGGCAGCCCAACCGCTGTCCCGAGCGGCGCGTCTACGGTATCACCTACTCGGCGCACGATGGTCCGTTGGGCGGCTGGGCCGAGCGTATCTACCTGAAGCCCGGGGTCCAGACTCTGAAGTTGCCCGAGACGTTGACGCCGGACGACCTGATCGGCGGAGGTTGCGGCCTCTTCACCGGTTTCGCCGCGGTCGAGCGCAGCGGAATGGCTATGGGCGACACGGTGCTGGTGCAGGGGACGGGGCCGGTCGGGTTGTCCGCCATCGCCTTCTCAGCGCTCCGCGGCGCAGGAACTGTGGTGGCGATCGGCGACCCGCAGGCGCGACTCGAACTGGCAACTCTGCTCGGCGCCGATGTCACCATCTCGTTGAGCGATGTGCCGCCGGAGGGGCGAGAGGAGAAGATCCGTGAGCTGACCGGTGGTCGCGGAGTCGACGTGGCGCTCGAGTGTGCGGGGAACCCGACCGCGATACCGGAGGGTTTCAGGCTGCTCCGCGACGCTGGCACCTACGTCATCGCCGGACACTACACCGATGTCGGCGAGGCGACGATCAATCCGCACATCGACATCAATCGCAAGCACGCCGATGTCCGCGGGCGCTGGGGGCTCGACTTCAATCACTTCTACCGCGCGCTTCGCTTGGCCGCTAAGCATCGAGAGCGGCTCCCGTTCTCTCGCGTGATCGGCGGCCGCTACAGCCTCGAGGAAGCGGGCAAGGCCCTGGCCGACGTCGAGGCGCTCGCCGTGACCAAGGCGATCATCGAACCGAGTCGAGCTTGACGCTGCTCGAATTCGTGGTGGCGGCCGCCGCGGCGGCCCTAGGCGCGCTCGTGCAGGGCTCGGTGGGTGTTGGACTCTCGCTCGTCGCCGTGCCTCTCCTTCTTCTCATCGATCCGAGCTTCGTCCCGGGGCCGGTCCTCTGTGTGGCGATCGTCCTTACCTTGCTGCTATCGCATCGCGAGCGCCGCTCCATCGACTTCCACGGCGTGGCTTGGGTGCTGGTCGGCCGCTTACCTGGTACCCTGCTGGGCGCCGCGGCGCTGGTCATGCTCGCCGGCGATGTCCTTACCGTCCTGTTCGGTGTTCTGGTTTTGCTCGCCGTCGCCTTCAGCTCGTTCAGGGTGAAGGTCGAGCCGAAGCGCTGGAGCCTGGCGAGCGTCGGCGTGCTCTCCGGGTTCATGGGGACCACGGCCGCCCTCGGCGGCCCGCCCGTGGCGCTGCTACTCCAGAACATGCCCGGCGCTCGTCTGCGGGGGACGCTCTCAGGCATCTTCCTCGTGGGCTCGAGCGTCGCCTTGCTGGCCCTCGTCGCCGTGAGCCGCTTCGGGCGCCACGAGCTGATCCTCGCCCTGGCACTGCTGCCGGGCATTTTACTGGGATTCGGGATCTCGGGCTTTACGGCTTCATTCCTCGACCGGGGCTACACGCGCACCGTGGTACTGGTGGTGGCGAGTGGCGCAGCGCTCGTGGCGATCGGTCGGCAGGTCCTGTGACGGGTCTGGGAGCGAGACGACCCGCTCCCAGCAGTCCTGGGAGGCGACTGTCGCATCCTCTAATACACAGGACAGGCTAGTCGGGCCGAAGCTTGCGCAGCAGTCGCAGGTCGACGCGCCGCTCGTCGAGCCGGGTCAGCCCCAGGTCGACGGCGATCTCCACGGCGTGATTGAACTCGGCCGCCGTCGGTAGCCGGTTGATCTCGGGATAGTGCTCGGCGCACACGCGACCGGCGGGGCGGTACTGATTCATCAAGTTGATGTATGTATCGGTACCGAGCTCTCTGGCGATCCACTCGAGTATCGCCTGCGTCTCGTCCAGATGGCCCGGCATGACAAGGTGACGGAGTAGGACGCCGCGCCTCGCCACGCCCTGCGCATCGATCTGCAATGCCCCCACCTGACGTTGCATCTCCGCAATCGCAGTCCGCGCCGCATCCGGATAGTCCTCCGCCTTTAGGTACGTGGCGGACGCCTGCCGCGACCAGAACTTGAAGTCGGGCATATATATGTCGATGATCCCGTCGAGCAGCTCCAGGCTCTCCATCGCGTCGTAGGCGCTCGTGTTGTAGACGATGGGCAACTCGAGGCCCGCGTCGGCCGCCAGCGCCAGCGCTTCCAGCACCTGCGGCACCACATGCTCAGGTGTGACGAAGTTGATGTTGTGGCAACCGAGCTGCTGCAGCGAGAGCATCATGGCCGCGAGCTCTTGCGCGGGCGAGCCGGGGCGCGCCGGTCCCGGCTTTACACCCTGGCTGATGTCGTAGTTCTGGCAGAACACGCAGCGCAGATTGCAGTGTGAGAAGAAGATCGTGCCGGAGCCGTTCCAGCCGCGTAGCGGGTTCTCTTCCCCGAAATGCGGGAAGCAGCTGCTTACAACCGCGTAGCGCCCCGTTTTGCAGGCCGCCCACTTGTCCTCGAGGCGGTTGACCTGACAGTCCCGCGGGCAAGCCCGGCAGTCTGCCAGTCCGGCGACGGCCGCGCGGGCGCGTTTGTGCAGCTCGTCGCTCCCCAGATTCAAGTAAGCCGCGTGAGCCATGACATAACAGATTCGGGTTGCTACGCTCACACACAAGATAGGGTATCGCCTAGCTGTAGCCAGCGGGCTGGGCGGCTGGCGCCCCGAGGCGGCGGTGCGCCAGATTATGCACGACCGGCGAGCTTTAGTAGACATGAGGGAGCGGATGGACTACCTGCTCAGGATTCCGGTGGCGCTGATCGGCATGCTACTCGTGCGGGGATTCGTCTATCCGCGCGGCTGGAGGCGACGCTCGCTCGTCAGCGCGTTCTGGGGACTGATTGGGTTGGCACTCGTCCTGCCGCTGGCCCGGCACAGTTCGGTCGGACTGACGATCGCCGTCGCCGGCGCCGCCCTGGTGCTCTTTCCGTATCGGGCGCTGGCCGTTCGCTACATGAAGAGACGCACACGATCGGGCTTGCGTCGGCTGGCTGAGCAGTGGGGTACCGAGCTCCGGGAAGATTCGCGGACCGGGCGCTGGGACGTGGGTCGCGATATCGACGGCCGGGCGGCCTGGGTGGGGAACGTCTTGACCCATAAGGGCTCGATCGACCCGGCGGTGAAGCGCGCCGAGGTCGGTTACATGCTCGCCTTCGTCATCGAGCTCGATCGTGAGCCACCCTTCCATTGCTCGTTGATGATCGGCTGGGAGAAGCCCAGGTACTTCGAGCGCGAGTGGCGGGCGACCCATGTGATCCACGGCGAATTCCTCTCGCTTCCGTTCGGTGATGTGGGTCTCGCCAGCGACAGGGGACGCTCCACCGGTGGCGTCGTCTCTACCCTCAAGCCATACGTGACCATGCCCGATAACCTGGGTGGCAAAGTGGCCGCCATTGGGACGAACCCGGATCGCTTCGCGCAGGTCTTCACGCCGGAGTTGCTACGGCGCTTCTTCGAGGTAGCGACGCGGACGTACCCCTACGAGATGAACGTGACACCGAGCAGCGTGAACATCTACACGACCTACTGCGACGCCGAAGTCCAGCAGGCCAACCTCATGTTCTTGGAGGAACTGACCTCCAAGCTCGGAACGGCTCGATGACCGGCGCTCTATTGTGTCTCTTGGCGTTGGTGATGGGCACGGACTCCCAGGAATCGGACAGCGCCGCCGGGAGGTTGGAGGGGGCTCACATCCTGGTCGTCATCGAGGGTTCATACGCCTTGGTCCTGGCCTGGTATGAGATCGACCGCACCGGTGTGCCCGTCGTCTTCGAGGCGCCGCGCCTGCCTGGCCAGGTCGTGATCGTCGACCGGGCAGTCGGGCCACAGGCAGCGCTCGAGGTTGAGCAGCTGGCTGACGTGCGCCGGATTACCGCTCCGGCTAGTACACCCGGGATGGCCCAGTTCCGTATCCGCTACAGGGTGGAGGACGACTTCTGGAGCGTCCCGGTCTTCGTGCCCGCTGTGCCCTCCACCCCGCTTCTGGCCCAGGTTGAGCTCGAGATCTACGCGGCGTGGGGCAGGCGGAACCGCGGGGCAGACGCCGTGTAGAACTTCTGTGGCCACCGAGGCGTGGCCCGAGCCCCGTTCCCCCCCGCGGACGCCTACCAGCCACTTGGAGTTAGCCCCATGAAGAGAGGTCCCTTCCTTATCGTCCTGGCGATGCTGGCGTTTGTTCCCCTGCAGGCGGCGGCGCAGAGCCAGTGGGAACAGCAGGTGCTCGAGCAGATCCGCACCGCGAGCGAGCTCATCGCTCCGGAGGGCTATGCCATGGTCGGCGATGCCCATATGGGGTCGTTGCACGACGAGTCGTCGGAAGACTTCCACGTGACGCTTCACGCCGGGGCCCACTACATCCTGGTCGGCGTCTGCGACAATGACTGTCCCGATATCGACCTCATGCTGCTCGACGACTCAGGGAACGAGGTCGATTCCGACTATGAGACGGACGCCGTGCCCATCGTAGAGGCCACGCCGTTCCGTACCCAAAGCTACCGCGTGCACGTCTACATGGCGGAGTGCACCAGCGAGCCTTGCTTCTACGGTGTCGGCGTTTATGCCGATGCGGCGTCCGCGTCTACCGCACAGGGTGGTATGCCGTCTTCGCAGAACTACAGGGGACAACTCGATACTGGTGACGATCGGTTGGACGGCGACTACTACGACACCTACGACTTCCACGGGAACGCGGGTGACATGGTCGTCATCGATCTCTTCTCGTCCAGTTTCGACACCTACTTGATCCTGATGGCGCCCTCGGGGGCCGACACACAGAACGACGACTACAACGAGTCGCTGGACCGTTCGCGCATCGAGAGGGTGCTGGACGAGACGGGCACCTGGACCGTCTTCGTGACGTCTTACGAGTCCGGGGAGACCGGTGCCTACGAGCTGAGCATTACTACCAGCTCGTCCGGGGTGCCGTTCTCGAAGCGAGGCGGCTGACCGACAGCACTGCTCCGGCTGCGGACCTCTTGAGTGAGTCGTGGCCCGAGCTTCCCAGCACCGGCGGGGGTACCGCCTTCGGGTTGGTCCCCGAGGGTCGGACCTCCGCCAGCTATCTTTTCGACCTTACCGAACACCGCTCCCTGGCGGCGACTCGCCACGTCAACTTGAGGAGTGCAACGATGCGATCGCTCAGAGCTTTCACGCTCATCGAGTTGCTGGTCGTCGTGGTGATCATCTCGATACTCGGGGCGATCGCTGTGCCTGTGCTTCTGTCGAAACTGGAGAACGCCGCTCAGGAGCACGAGACAGAGCAGCCCAGCCAACCGATCAGTCAAGCGCCACCCAGTGCCGAGGTCGTAAGCGGGCCGGATGAGGAGCGGGGAAGGCATCCCGTGTTCGAATCCACGGAGGTGCAATTCGATCTGCGTTCTTCGCATGTGCTCGAGCAGTTCCGCGTGCACACTCGCTACAACGCGGTCTTCAATGGTACGTTCGTCATACGCAACGTAGATCAAGTGATCGACAGCATCACCCTGCGTTTCCCGTTTCCGCCGGGCATTAGCGAAGCTCGCGATGTGTCGCTGAAGTTTCGTGACAGTCAGGGGCAGTTGCAGGAGTCGCTCGATGCGAGTTATACGCTCGACGGGATCGAATGGACGGGAAAAGTGCCACCCGGCGAAACGGTCACTGCCGTCGTCTCGTACGCGGCCCAGGGCAGCGACGCCCTCGTCTATGATGTTGCCGGGCGCGGTCGCTCGGGCAGTGTGAGCGTCGATCTGCGCTTGCACGACGCGCCCCGGTCCGTCGTCCCACCTCGGTCGCTGCAACCGGTGGAACGCGATGGCGACCGACTCCGGTGGCAGTTTGCCTCGCTCGTCACGAGCAAGCCTATAGTGGTGGAGCTCCCCGCCGTTTCGAGTCCCCTGGGTCGCGTCATTCTCCTCATGCAGCTGGCAGGCCTCGCTGTGCTCTTCTTTGGCGGCGGCTTTTGGTACCTGAGCGAGGAGCAGCGGCCTGGCCGCCTAGACGACTTCCGCTGGGGACACTTCCTGCTTCTTGCACTGAACTACTCGCTCTTCTTCGGTATCCTTGCAGTGCTCGGGTACCGCGGCTCAGCACTCGTAGCGCTGCTAGTGGCCGGGGCGGTCAGCTTGCCGTTGCTCATGCTCCACGTGGCGCGTGTCACGGATCTCTCGTTCGCCCTGACTCGCGTTCTCCCGCTCGTCGTCCTTACCCTCGGTACCGTTGTGGCCGCCGTCTTCCTCGATGAACACCGCGCAGTGGTCTTCCTCGGCGCGGCCATCGTAGTCGTCGCTTTCCCGACCGTGACGTACTCTCGTTGGTCCGGCAGACGCCAGGCTTATGTAGAGGAGGAGAAGTCGCGCCGCGAGCAGTCGGCGCAGCAGAACGAGCTGCGTGAGCAGCTTGCGGGCCTGCGCCAGCTGGTCGAAAAGCAGGAGCTCCTTCGGTTCAACGCGGGACGTGCCCTGGAAGAAGCGGCCCTGGGCTTCGACGCCGAGCGCGCAGAGGTGCGCAGGAGCCTGGAAAGTTATGAAAAGGCCGTCACAGCGGGACAAGAGGCAATCGATACCGATATCAGTTGGGATGGGATGCCGGCCGAAGAGGTGGAGATGCGGCGGCGCTCTCTTTTGGGATCGGTGGAGAAGGCAACCAGGCTCATCCAGGTGCGCAGTAAGGCCCTGAACAGAACGGTGGAGGCGCTCGAGTCCGCTGCTGAGGATACCGCCGAGCGCCTGCGACGGCATCTGGGAGCGCTCGAGGGTGCGCTGGGTGAGGCTGCAGCCCTGGAGGTCGAGGCGCGCAGCCTGCTGGAGGACAGTCCAGTCGATCTGGAACGCGAACGCACGGCCCTTGAGGGAAGCTTGCAGCGTCTTCAGGAGGCTTGCGTGGAGGCCGAAGGTTTTCGTGAGCAGGAGCAGCAGCCGCGAGCGGATCTCGACGTTCGCAGCCGTGCAAGTACTGCGGACCGCCATGCGCGGGCCGTTGCGACGCACACGAGAACGGGACACGAGGCCTTGGATCGGCTCCGTCAGTCGGGGCGGCAAGCGCTCGAGCGCGTGCGGCTTGAGGAGGGTGGCACGGCGACCGCCCACTGCCTCGCCTGCGGGTTCGGTCTCGCGGCGGAGAACTCATTCTGCCCCAACTGCGGAACACCCCGTCCGCTGGAACTCGAGTGCCCAGCCTGCGGCCTCTCCGCACAGCTGCCGAGGCACCTTCTCGGCTACGGGTGGCGGAAAAAATCGCTCTACTGCGGGGGCTGTGGCGCCGAGATGCCGCAGCTCAATGAGGGCGAACCGGCGGATGATCGTGCCGGCGCCTGAGACACGTCGAGCCACAATATCGTAGTCTTGCCGTTACCCGGCCGGGTTTTACATATTTCACTCGCCGTGGATCTGTGTAACAGGCCCAAAGACCTCGCCCCCCCGCGCACCCCCTCCACCTTCGATCTTTGGAGCATCCAATGAACAGAGGTCGCTTTTTCACCGCGCTGGCGGTGCTGTCGCTCGCCCCCGGTCCGCTTGCAGCGCAGAGCCAGTGGGAGCAGCAGGTGCTCGAGCAGATCCGGACCGCGAGCGGACTGTTCGCTTCGGAAGGCTTCGCGCAGGTCGGCGAAACGCGCACGGGCTCTCTCAACGACGAGACCTCCGAGGACTTTTACCTCACGCTGGAGGCTGGGATCGGCTATATCCTCGTCGGTGTTTGCGACAACGACTGCCCGGACATCGACCTAGCGCTGCTCGACGGGTCGGGAAACGAGATCGATTCCGACTACGAGGATGATGCCGTACCCATGGCGGAAGTCACCCCCTCCAGTACCGGTTCCTACCGTGTACACGTCTACATGGCGTCGTGCAAAAGCGAGCCGTGCTTCTACGGCGTCGCGACGTTCGCACAGGGGGTCGCGGGCGCCACTGCAGGGGTCGGCGCCGCTGGTCCCTCGACCCAGACCTACCAGGGGCGCCTCGAAAAGGGCGATAGCCAACTCGACGACAACGAGTACTACGACGTCTACGATTTCCAGGGCAGCACCGGCGATTTGGTGGTCGTCGACTTGTACTCGTCCGACTTCGATACCTACTTGATACTGGTGGCCCCGTCCGGTGCCGACACCCAGAACGACGACTACCAGGAGTCGACCTCTCGGTCACGGGTCGAGAAGGTGCTCGACGAGACCGGCGAATGGAGTGTCCTGGTCACGTCGTATGAGGCCGGTCAGACAGGCGCCTACAATTTATCGATCGGCATCACAAGGTCGGGCGCCGCTACATCCGTCGCTGCGGGTGAAAGGACGGAGAGGGGCACGCTGGCGACCGGTGACGACCAACTAACCACCGGCGAGTACGTCGACTCGTTTGATCTGTCCGGCGCCAGCGGAGAGTTCCTCGTCATCGACCTGCGCTCGCGCGATTTCGACCCCTACCTGATACTCATCGCGCCTAGCGGCGAGCAGTCTGAGAACGACGACCATGAGGGCGACGCCACACGCTCGCAGGTGGCCATGCAGCTGCCCGAGAGCGGTGACTACAGGGTGCTCGTCACGAGCTACAAGCCTGGTGAGTCGGGTTCCTACACCCTTACTATCGGCGGGGGCGGCGCCGCTGTGGCAAGCGCGGGGCCGCGTGTGGAACGCGGATCATTGGTGCCGGGCGACCAGACGTTGAGCAGCGGCGAGTACGCAGACGGCTACGAGTTCGAAGGTCGCCCCGGCCAGCGGGCGCGGCTCGATGTGAGCTCGACCGAGTTTGACACGTACCTGATGCTCATCGATCCCACCGGCCAGCAGTCCGAGAACGACGACTTCGAAGGGATGCCTGCCCATAGCGTGATCGAGACCGACATCACCGAGGCAGGCACGTACAGGGTCGTCGTGACGTCCTACAGGGTGGGCGAAACGGGATCATACGAATTGCGGATGGAATTCGGCGGCGGTGACGCGGGTGCAACGCGCCAGCGCGATGTGGTCGCTTTGCAGATGGGCCAGAGTACGAGCGGCCGCCTGGAGCCCGGCGATCAACAGCTGACCAGCGGCGAGTACGGTGATTTGTATGTGTTCGAGGGTGCGACGGGACAGGCCGTCAGCATCGACATGTCGTCCACAGAGTTCGATGCCTACCTACAGCTTCAGACCCCGGCCGGCGAAAAGATCGATAACGACGACTACGAGGGTCGATCGGATTCAAGGATCGATGTCACCCTGCGAGAGAACGGGCGCTACCGGATCCTCACCACCTCGTACAGCCCCGGAGAGACAGGCAGCTACCAGCTGGCCCTCAGGCCGGGCTCGCCGGCTGACGTCCAGGTGGTAACTGCAGGGCCCGTGGTCGCCTCCGACGCGGGTCGGATCTACGGCGTGTTCATGGGGATCAGTGACTACCCCGGCGAAGACAATGACCTGGCCTACACGGCCGAGGATGCCGCCCGGGTGCACGATGCCATGGTACGGACCGGCATGCGCCGCGGCGATGCTGTTGTCCTCACCGACAACGACGCCACGATCGGCAATCTCTACAATGCCGTCCGCAATTTCTCCGGCCGAATGGGTCCCAACTACATGTTCGTCCTCTTCTATTCGGGACACGGCAATCGACTGCCGCGTTCCGGTGGATACGAGACCACCGACCCGGACGCTATGGATGAGACCATCGAGCTGTACGACGGGCCCCTGACGGACGACGAGATGAACCGCATGTTCGAGAACGTGGGAGCGGGAGTCTCGCTCGTCGTTCTCGACGCCTGCTTCAGCGGCGGCTTTGCCAAAGACGTCATCTCCGCGCCCGGCCGCATGGGGCTCTTCTCCTCCGAGGAGGACGTGACCTCGTCCGTTGCAGCCAAGTTCAGAGCTGGCGGTTACCTCTCGGTCTTCCTGGCCGATGCCATCGGCGACGGCCTCGCCGACGCCGATGGGGACGGCGGTGTCTCCGCCATCGAGCTGAGCCAGTACCTGCACGAGCGCTACCGCGCCGATGTGAAATCGGCGAGCCCCGGCGACTACGTGCGCACCGGCGGACCCCAGCTCGGCCACCAGCACCTGGTTGTCGACCGCGGCAGCATCGGGCCGTACGACGTTCTGTTCCAGCTGCAGGTACAGGGGCGCAACTAGTGTCGATGTTGGATTGGGAGCTCGGGGATCCAAGAGTAATAGGCTAATAGACCAAGAGAACCTTCGAAATCAGAATTGCCCGGCGCGGTTCTGATTTCGAAGGTTCTCTTGGTCTATTGATCCTCATCGTGGATTCGCGAATTCCCACCGCCGCTGCCGGCCGTCCGCTCGCGGGTGGGAGGCGGCACGCCACTTGCCCCGCTATACTGCTGTAGAGTCCTCCTGCGACTTCTGCCCCAGCCGCTGCCAGTTCTCTGGAGCGATGAGATGACTGTCAATTGGGGCGTTCTAGTACCTCCATTCCTTGCAGCGAGTCTCATTCTGGGACCCCCTTCCATCGCGCACGCGCAGGACGACGCGACCTGCCTGATGTGCCATTCCTCGCCCTCGATGTTCCAGCACCTCGAGGAGCCCGAGCGGATGGTCGTGGATCAGGAAGAGCTCGCGCGGTCCGTGCATGGGGGGCTGGGCCTCTCTTGTATCATGTGCCACCAGGATCTGGTCGGTATGGAGCTACTGCATGCCACTGACCTGGAGTCGCCGAACTGCTCCGGCTGCCACGAAGGCATCGCGAGTGTCTATGTGGAGAGCGTTCACGGTTATTCCTGGGTCCGCGGGAACCCCCGCGCTCCCACGTGTGCCACCTGTCACGGCAAGCACAACATCCTGCGCAGCACCGATCTGGAGTCTCGGACCTTCAGGCTGAGCCAACCGGCGACCTGTGCTGAATGCCACGGTGAGGCGGGCCTGCTCACCGAAGAGCTGGTGAAGCTGCCCCGGACAGCGGGTTCCTACGCGCAGTCGGTGCACGGTGCGGCGGGTGGCGCCGGAGCAGCAGCGGCCACCTGTACGGACTGCCACGGGGTACACGACCTGAAGGGGCCGGCCGATCCGACGTCCCGGATCAACCCGCTGAACATCTCCGAGACCTGTGGGGGGTGTCACCCGGTAGTTCAGGAGGAGTACGATCGGTCGATTCACGGCCGGGCGCTCAGGGCGGGTCTCAGGGACAGCCCCGCCTGCAACGACTGCCACGGCGAGCACCTGATCCTCTCACACAGTGACCCAGACGCCAGGATCTATGCGGCCAATCTGGCCAATCAGACATGCGGGCCGTGCCATGACGATCCCGAGATCATCGCCAAATACGGTCTGCAGGGCGGCGTAATAGACACCTATGAGGACAGTTATCATGGCTGGGCCACTCACATCGGCGGTGAGGCGGCGGCGACCTGCGTGAGCTGCCACACGACGCACTTGGTGCTTCCCGCCGCAGACACGGCCTCGAGCGTTCACCTGGCCAACGTCGTGGCTACCTGTGGGCAGTGTCACGAAGATACGGACGCGGCGTTTGCCGCCAGCTATACGCACGCGACGACATCGATCTCTGCCAACCCGGTCAACCGGGTAATCAGATTGATCTACATCTGGATTATCGTGCTTGTAATCGGCGGGATGGTGATCCACAACCTGCTGATCATGAACTACTTCATGGTCAAGAAACACAGAGAGGACCGTAAGACCGGCACGGTCATGCGTCTCGATCGCTCGCAGGTAATCCAGCACCTGCTGCTGGCGATCTCGTTCACCATGCTCGTGATCACCGGCTTCGCTCTCCGTTTCCCCGAGGCCTGGTGGGTCGATACGCTGAGCTTCGTCGGCATGACCGAGGAGGTCCGCGGGGACCTGCATCGCATCTTCGCGGTCGTGATGATCGCCGCCGCGCTATACCACCTCTACTACGTCGCGTCCAGCAAACGGGGCCGGGTCGAGTTCCGCGCGATGCTACCGGCTTATCAGGACATCGTCGACCTCGGCGACAGCATCGATGTCTACCTGTTCCACCGGGAAAGGAAGGTCAGGTTCGGACGCTACGACTACACGCAGAAGGCGGAGTACTGGGCCGTGGTCTGGGGCACGGTGATCATGGTCGTCACCGGTTTCGTGCTCTGGTACCCGACGGGGGCCGTGAGAATCTGGCCGGCGTGGTGGCTGGTGCCGGCGGCTCAGACGATCCACTACTACGAGGCCTGGCTCGCCACACTGGCGATTATCGTCTGGCACTTCTTCTTTGTCATATTCCACCCCGACGCGTACCCGATGAACTGGGCGTGGGTGACCGGCAAGATGAGCAGGGAGGAGATCAAGAAACACCACGCCCGCTGGTACGACGAGCTCACCGAATCGGTGGGTGAGGAAGGCACAGACTAGGGAGTCCGACAACACGGGAGAACAACGATGAAGAGGCTTCTTCTCGCCGTACCGTTTCTTGCGGTACTCGGAGCTTCGCAACAGGAGGACGAGCTCATGCAGCGGGCCCTGGCCGTCTTCGAACCGATACCCACGGCGCCACCCGCTCTAGAGGACACTCCGCTGACCCCGGAGTGCATCGAACTGGGCAAGCTGCTCTACTTCGACCCGCGGCTGTCGTCCAGTTGGCTGATCAGCTGCAACACGTGCCACAACCTGGGGTTGGGCGGTGTGGATCTGCTCGAGACATCGGTGGGGCACGGCTGGCAGAAGGGTCCGCGCAACGCGCCGACGGTACTGAACGCCGTCCTCAATATCGCCCAGTTCTGGGATGGGCGAGCCGCGGACCTGATGGAACAGGCCATGGGACCGGTTCAGGCGGCCGTCGAGATGAACAGCACGCCCGAGCGAGCGGTCGCGACCCTGAAGAGCATCCCCGAGTACGTTGAGATGTTTGAGGCGGCGTTCCCCGGTGACGAAGAGCCGCTGACCTTCGAGAACATGGCGAGGGCTATCGAGGCATTCGAGGCGACGTTGCTCACCCCAGGCTCGCGCTTCGACGAGTTCCTGGAAGGTAACGGCGGAGCGCTGGGGGCGATGGAGAAGAGCGGGCTGAAGCTGTTTATGGACCGCGGCTGCTCCGCCTGTCACGCCGGCGCGAACCTTGGTGGCACCGGGTACTTCCCGTTCGGCGTCGTCGAGAAGCCGGGGGCCGACATCTTGCCGCCCGAGGACAAGGGCCGCTTCGCCGTCACCCAGACCGCCAGCGACGAGTACGTGTTCAAGGCGCCGTCCCTGCGCAACATCGTGCTGACGCCACCCTACTTCCATTCCGGGAGTGTCTGGAACCTGGAACAGGCCGTGGGGATCATGGGCTCGGCCCAGTTGGGCCGGCGCTTAGGCGATGACGAAACGCAGGCGATCGCCGCCTTCCTGGCTGCGCTCACCGGCAGGCAACCGAGCGTCGTCTATCCGCTGCTTCCGCCGCACACCGCCGACACGCCGCTGCCCGACGTGAGCGTCGACGTCGGCCCACAGGGCCACTGAGTTAGTGTAGACCGAGGGGGCCTCACAGCCCCCTCGGCTGTTCCATCTCACACTCTCGTCGACGCGCCGCCGGTGGGGCTGGCGTCCGTGGGCCGCAGCCCTAGCTTGAGTGAAAACGCGACCTGTGCAGGTAAACGCCGTGAATTCCGGAGGCCCGGATGGCTGAGCCCGTTATCACGATCGGTCGGCATATCATCGAGCAGGAGCGGCGCTATCCAGAGGCGACCGGCGCCTTCTCCGACATCCTCCTCGACATAGCGATCGCCGCCAAGATCATCAGTCGCGAGATCAACCGGGCCGGACTGGTGGACATTGTGGGCAGCGCCGGCAAACTAAACGTCCACGGCGAAGATGTCCGCAAGTTGGATGAATTTGCGGACGAGGTCATCTTCAACGCGCTCGACCACTCGGGGAACCTCTGTGTCATGGCATCGGAGGAGGTCGAGGACCCCATACCCATTCCCGAGAAATTCCCCTGCGGTAACTACGCGCTGTTGCACGATCCATTGGATGGTTCCTCGAATATCGAGGCCAATGTCTCGCTGGGAACGATCTTCTCGATCCACAGGAAAATTTCAAAAGGCGAGCGGGGTGGGACGGAGGACCTGCTGCAGCCTGGCCACAGGCAGGTCGCGGCCGGCTACGTCGTCTACGGTTCGTCGACAATGCTCGTCTACACGACCGGGGCAGGTGTGCACGGCTTCACGCTCGAGCCCTCGATCGGCGAGTTCCTGCTGTCGCACCCCAGCATGAAGATCCCCGATCCGGGCAAGAAGATCTACAGCGTCAACGAGGCCTACTACAAACGTTGGTCGCTGGGCCAGCAGAAGGCGGTCGACGAGCTAAAAGATGACGGGTTCAGCCTCCGCTACATCGGCTCGCTCGTGGCGGACTTCCACCGCACGTTGCTTTATGGTGGCGTCTTCATGTACCCGGCCGACTCCACCAACCCCAGGGGCAAGCTGCGGTTGCTTTACGAGGCGGCGCCCCTGGCGATGGTCATCGGGGAAGCGGGCGGTGCGTCGTCTGACGGCCACGGTTCGATTCTCGAAATAGAGCCTCAGGAGTTGCACCAGCGTACGCCACTCTATTTGGGTAACCGACATCTGATTGAAAGGGCGGAGGCCGCGATCAAAGCCGACGGCTGACCAGTGCTAGCTCACAGCAGGCGATTCGTCCTATCAGTAGCCCTCGCGGGTGCAGCCCTAAGCTGTGCGCGACCAGAGGCAGAGCCGCCGTCTGTGCAGCCAGAGGCGCCGCCGTCGGCCGCCGCCGAGGACGAGTGCGAGCTACTCCCCGAGCCAGGGGATGTACCGGGCGAGATCACCGTAGCAACCTTGGACCCGCTGGCGGTCGGCCATGCCCCCTGGCCGCAGAACGATGGCGAGCGGCTCGTGTTTCGCCATCTCTACGAAACCCTCCTGCGCGTGGACTGCCGGGGCTCGGTCTACCCCGGACTGGCGGAATCCTGGAGCTCGGCTCGAGACGGGCGAGTCTGGATGTTCACGCTGCGGGACGGCGCCAGCTTCTGGGACGGGGTATCGGTGACGGCGGCCGATGTCGTCGCCGCTTGGACGGGTGGAGCGGCCGAGAAGCTGGCGTTCGCCGCCGGCATCGACTCGATCGTCGTTGAGGGCCCGCGCAGGCTCGCGGTGTTCCTCGACCGATCGCACGGCGATGTGCCGCGCATGTTTGCCGATCCCGAATTCGCGGTGGCGCGGATAGTCGATACTTCGCCTTGGCCCCAGGGAAGTGTGCCCGAGGGTATCGACGGTGAGTTTCGGCTTCGCCCCCCGTCGGCCGAGTGGCCGATCATTCAGTTCCGTCAGTTCCCGGGGGCCGATGCACGAGACGTACTGCGCGGTGGGCACGATGTCCTGATCACCGGTGATCAGTCGGCGCTCGACTACGCGGCTCCTCAGCCGTCCTACGTTTCGGTTCCGCTACCCTGGGACCGCTCGTACGTGCTCTTCTCGACCACGCGGGTGAGAGAGCTTCGCACGGGCGGAGAGCCGGACGTGCTGCCTGCCGATCTTCTAGAGGCGCTCGCCCGGGACGCGGTACGTAACGATGCGCGCGGACACGAGTCGCCGACCTGGTGGAATGATCTCGCTGCGTGCGGTGGATTGTCACCGTCCTCTGAGGGTCTGCCTCGCATTCCACCGGGCGCCTATCGGACGTCTGGGCCAAAGCGGATCGTCTATCCCGAGGCCGATCCCGTGGCCCGGGACCTGGCGGACCGTGTCGTGGCGCTCGCCTCGGAGGGTGGTGTTGGGTCGGAGGAAGCGGTTTCGCTGACGGCAGCCATCCCTGGGCTCGTGGGGGTGGAGGATTCACAATTGCTGGCCGCCGGCCTTTCGGGCGAGGAGCTCGAGGCAAGTCTGCGTTACGGCGAGGAGTTCGCCTATATCGTCCCGCTGCCGCGGATCGTGCTCGACCCCTGCTTCGCCGCCCGCAAACTGGCGGGCCGGGTCGAGTGGCTTGCACCTCATCTGCTCGAACTCACAGCGTCCTTGGTGCCGCTTGTCGACACGCGCCGCCATCTGGTCGCCGCCAGCGAGCGCGTCGGGCTCTACCTCGATTGGGATGGCACGGTGCTCATTACGAGTCGGCACGCGCCGGGAGGTAGTCGTCGGTGAGTTTCCGGGCGCGTCTGCTTTCAGCCTTCCTATTTGTCATCCTGGTCGCTACGGTCGTCTTCGCCTTCGCCGTGCGACGCGAAGTGGCGAGTAGATTGACGGCACAATATCAACGCAGGGTGAATTCGCTGATCGCCGTTATCGAAGAAGACCTCGAGAGTGAGAGCGACCTGATCGCGGCGACGCTCGAGGGTCTGAGGGACGTCGTGGCCAACGATAACCGCTTCCGCCGCGGTGCAGTGGATCGAGTGGCCGCCGACCGCCGCTACGTCCTCGACTTCGCCGGGACCGCGATGCGGCTCACCGGCCTGTCCATGCTCCAGATACAAGATGAGGCGGGCCGCATAATCAGCTCGGGCCACTTCCGTAACGAGTACGACCGGTTGGAGCCCGACTTGCCCGAGCTTCTTGGAACAGTGCCCGGCGGTCTGGCGGTGGCCAGGGCGCGCACGCCGGAGGGTGCCTTCCTGGCCCTGCTACGGGCCGATACCGTCCGTATGGGTGGCTGGCGCTTCAATCTCGTCGGAGGCACGGCGGTCTCCCGAAGCTTCTTGGCGCGTTTGGCGCGCGGCGAGGAGCTCCGCGTCACGTTGGCCTATCCCGGCGGCGTGCTCTCGTCGGCAGAGATAGCGGACAGCGTTCTCGTCGCCGAAGGGGTCGGCGGCGACTCTTCGGTTGCCTTCGCCGCGTCCGGGGATCGGATCGCCAGCGAGGTCGTCATCCCGTTCGCCGATGCCGAGCGTGGCGAGCTCGAGGCGGCGAGCCTCGTGGTCACGCACCCGCTGGGCGAGCTGCAGGCGTTGCGTCGCCGTATCGACGTCTGGTTCCTGACCGCGCTGGGTGCTACGGCCGCCCTCGCGCTCATCCTGGCCAACTGGCTCGCCGGCCGCATCAGCCGGCCACTCGCCGACCTGGCGCGCAAGACGTCCCGTATCGATCTGGACCGCCTCGACATCGACTTCGGCAGCCGCCGTAAAGACGAGATCGGGGCACTCTCGCGCCTCCTCGGTGCGATGACCGACAGGCTCCGCGCTAGCACCGGCCGCCTGCGGGAGGCGGAGCGGCGCGCCACCCTGGGTGAGCTCGCACGGCAGGTCAACCACGATATCAAGAACGGTCTCCTCCCCATCCGCAACGTATTTCGCCACCTCGTTCAAGTGGCCAGGGAGGCGCCGGGCGACCTGCCGACGATCTTCGACGAACGCCGCGGCACGCTCGACTCCAGCATCGAGTACCTCGAGAGTCTCGCTTCCAACTACGCTCGCCTCTTTCCGCGACTCGAGCCGCGCTCCTGCGACCTGAACGCGGTTATTCGCCAGGTGGTGAGCGGCGTCGGCGGTCCCGGTGAAGTGGATATCGAGCTTCAACTGACCGAGCATCTGCCGCCCGTCCACGCCGACGTCGTCGTCTTGCGCCGTATCGTCGAGAACCTGGTCGACAACGCCGTCGACAGCATCACGGGGACGGGAACCGTGACGGTCGCGGCGGATCTCGTTGAGGCGGACGTTGAACCTTCGCGTGTGCGCATCACGGTTAGCGATACGGGCTGTGGGATGAGCGCGGAGCAGCGAGCCAAGAGTTTCGATAACTTCTACACGACGAAGGCGGAGGGTACGGGGTTGGGGCTGTCCATCGTCCGTAGATTGGTGACGGACCTGAACGGAACGATCCGGGTCGAGAGCGAGGAGGGGAAGGGGAGCTGCTTCACCGTTGAACTTCCCGCCGGCGACACGATGGCGGCCCGCCAGGAAGGAGGGACGGAGCGGTGAGTCTGGTGCTCGTGGTGGACGATGTCCCGGCAATGGCGGAGGGTTATGCGTACGACCTGAAGCGGGTTGGTGGATACGAGACGCTGGTCGCGCTCGGGGGCGATGAGGCTCTCGACATCATCGCCAGCGAGGCGGTCGACTGCGTCATCCTCGACTTGGAGATGCCCGGAACCGATGGGTTCGACGTGCTTCGTACGCTCAGAGAGCGTGGCATCGAGACTCCGGTAGTCGTCTACACCGGGACCGGCAGCTACGACCGCTGCGTGCAGGCGCTCAGGCTGGGAGCCTACGGGTTCATAGACAAGTCGGAATCGGTCGAGCGTGTGGTCCAGGAAATCGAGGGCGCACTGGAGCGCCTTCGCCTGCTCGCCGAGGTCGAGTCGCTGAAGCGCGACCTGGGAACCGATAGCCCGCTCATCGGCTCGGGCCCGGCGATGCACAAGCTCAGAGACGAGATCGCCCGAATCGCGCCCATACCCAGCCCGGTCCTCATCGTCGGCGAAAGTGGATCCGGAAAAGAACTGGTTGCCCGTGAGCTCCATCGCCTCGGCTCCGATCCCAAGAAACCGTTTGTCGCTATCAACAGCGCCGCTTTGCCCGAGAATCTCGTCGAGAGTGAGCTCTTCGGTCACGAGCGCGGCGCGTTCACCGGAGCGACCCGCACGCGCAAGGGCGCCTTCGAAGTCGCCACCGGCGGAACACTCTTTCTCGATGAGATCGGCGAGCTCCCGATGCCGGCTCAGGCGAAGCTGCTCCGCGTCCTCGAGGAAAACCAGGTCACCCGACTCGGCGGCGAACGCTCCATCAAGATCGATACCCGCGTCGTCGCAGCGACGAATCGTGATCTCGATCAGGAGGTCGAGGCGGGACGCT
>CP070812.1:1848777-1857661 GCA_020344015.1 Gemmatimonadota bacterium | reverse complement strand
CCGGGGGCGGGGGGGGGGGGGGCCCCCCCGCCCCCCCGACCCCCTTGTCTTGGAACGGACCTACTTGACCACGATCGGAACCGAGAACCGCGTCGTGTCCCAGGTGAGCAACAGCATCGCTCCATCGCCGCTGGGCTCGATCGAGATGGTGAACCGTTCCACCGGCTCTGCGAGCGCCTCCGGGGTGAGGTTGATGCGCACCAGGTCCTGGGCCTCGTCGTACATCGTGCCCCACTGGCCGGTCTGACGGTTGATGATCAGCTGTGCCGACTCTGCCGTGAAGATGCTGAACAGGGTATAAGAGCCTGCGGGCACTTCTGCGCCACCGATTTCCAGGTCCCGGTCGGTGGTGAAAGACGTCGCCGCGTTGGCGCCCGTGCGCCAGACCTCATCGTAGGGCACCAGGCCACCCCAGATTTCGCGGCCGCGCGTCGCCGGCTGGCTGTATTCGACCGTAAGGTTCGCACCGCCAATCGTCGTCTCCACCGTCGCCCCCGGTGATGGGACGCCGATCCCCTCGCCGCGTGCGTCTCGGGCGGCGAAGTCTGCGGCGAGCCCTGCCAGGTTCAGAGTGCTAATCTGCTCGCCGACGGCCTTGTAGGTGGTCCGCTCGCCGGAGCGGCTGAGTATCCTTCCTTCGGCGGTCACCTGGGCCACGTACGGGCTTCCGAAGAAGTCCATGCTGACGCTATCGGGCGACAGACGGACTATGGTGTTTGGCATGATCCGGCCGCGCCCCACGGCCAGGAAGTGAACGGGATAGCTGTCCGAGCCGCTGGCGATCGCCTGGTGCACGGCCTGCTCCAGGACCGCGAATGTCACAGGCGTAGTCCCGACGGTCGGAATCACGCCAGCTGGAACCTCCATCCGAGAGGTACCCGGGTTGCGCCCGCCACGCCTCTCCACGGTCGCGCTGTCGCCCTCGATGGTCACGGTGTAGCCCCAGGCCTGAGCTCCCTCGGGGTTCTCCGGTGGAGTGCTCCACTCCACCACCATACGCGTGATCGTCCCCTCCGGCCCGAGCTCGGCCGCATAGGTGGCCATCAGGGTGTGGGGCGCCCGGGTCACCACGGATCCACTGAATCCGTTGGCGGTGCGCTCGTACGTCTCCACGGACATGGTGTCGACGCCCAGCCGCTCGACGTAGGCCCGTGTCTGGTCCGCACAGCCCGTCGCCAGGATGATGAGGCCAGAGGCCAGTAGCGCGGTGGCGCCGCACCGGCCGGTAGAAGGCGATGGTGCTCGATACATGCTTTCCTCCCCGTACCAGTTTCGGTTGTAGAATGGCAGATACATGATGGCTCTTTGGCCGCAGTGTGCAATAGCCGCGTCTGGCAGGCCCCGGATTGCCGTCCTAGGACTAGTCGTTGTACTCTGCGGAAGTCGGGCGCCCGGCCCCCCGTGGCTGGGTGTGAGTGCAACGTTCCGCCAGCGGGGAGGTGCGACGGTGAAAGAGCTCGCGGTGACCAGATACGTACGCTACACACATGAGGGTAGTGTATCGTGCGGCGTGCTAGAGGCTGAGACGATCCGCGAACTGCAAGGCGACATTCTCGAAGGGCCCGGCGAGACCATTGGCGAAGTAGCGGCATCAGAGGTGCGGCTCCTCGCTCCTGTCGTGCCTTCCAAGGTGATTGCGGTTGGCCTCAACTACCGCAGTCACCTGAAGGGCCGGCCCGAGCCGGAGTATCCGGGACTGTTTGCCGTGTTGCCATCGGCCGTGGTCGGTCCCGAGGACGCCATCGTGATACCCCCGGACGCTCGAGACGTCCATTACGAGGGCGAGCTCGTTGTTGTGATCGGCAAGCGGGCGAAGAACGTCCCGATCTCCGATGCTTCAGACTACATTTTCGGAGTCACAGCCGGTAACGATGTGAGTGAGCGCAACTGGCAACGCTCCGATCTCCAGTGGGTGAGGGCCAAAGCGTCGGACAGCTTCGCACCCATCGGGCCTGCAATAGCCACGCACCTCGATTATAACGACCTGCTCGTCGAGACGCGTCTCAACGGCGAGTTGCGTCAGTCGGAACGAACCAAGGACTTGATCTTCGACATCGAGACTATCGTCGCCTACATCAGCCAGTACGTCACCCTGCTTCCCGGCGATCTCATCTTCACCGGCACGCCGGGCACCACCGAGAGCATGAAGGCCGGCGATGTGGTCGAGGTCGAGGTCGAGGGCGTGGGCGTACTCCGCAACACGGTGGTCGATTCGTGAACCGAGCCCGAGGGAACGGGACGAGGCTCCGTACTGCTCCAGCAGATGTCGGATCGTTTGTCCGAGGAGGAGCGCGGCCGCCTAACGGCCGCCACCCAACAGGGAGTGGAGGCTAGAAGCCGTCGGTCGGTGTGCAGTCCGGGGGTGGAGCAGGCGGCGACGAGCTGCGGTATTCGGCATAGGCCCGCGCCCAGCTCTCAGCGAATAGGAAGATAACCAGTAGCCAGAATAGCCAGCTAAACTCAGACACTCCTCTTGCTCCGACGGTTCGATTTTCGGTGTGTTCGCTGCCCGCACATATCCCTACGAGGTAGGAAAAGCATAGGTTTCCGCCTGCTATCTGCGTTCATCCTATTAGACAGATCCAGGGCCCAATCCGTTTGCACGCCTGACGTAATTGAGGCTACAATTCTCGACCCGGCGCGGCGCTGCCTCAGAATCAGTTGTCCTGGTCCTTTCGCGGCTGCTGTCGGCGCTGACATCTTATGCCGGCACCCTAGGAGAAGAGGATCGCGATGCGTTTGTCAAACATGATCACGGCGGTGGACGCTCATGCGTGCGGCGAGCCGGGCCGGGTGATCGTCGGTGGCGTGGTGGACGTTCCCGGCTCGACGATGTTCGAGAAGAAGGTCTACCTCGAAGAACATGGCGACGAGCTGCGTAAGCGCATGTTGCGCGAGCCGCGCGGCTATCCGGCGCTTTGCTGCAACGTAATCCTGCCGGCGACGCACCCGGATGCGGATGCCGGGTACGTGATCATGGAGCAGACGGAATACCCGGTGATGTCGGGTAGCAACACGATCTGCGTTGCGACGGTGTTGATCGAGACGGGGATGGTGCCTGTCCGGGAACCGGTGACCGAGCTCGTCTTGGAGGCGCCGGCCGGACTGATCCCGATCCGTGCCGAGGTGGCGAACGGGAAAGTGACGAGTGTAATCTTCGAGAACGTCCCGGGTTTCGCAGTGCATCTCGATGCCGAAATCGATGTCCCGGAGCTCGGCAGCGTGGTCGTCGATGTGGCGTTTGGCGGGATGTTCTACGTGATCGCCGACGCCGAGCAGTTTGGATTACGCCTCGTCCCAGAAGAAGGCGGCACGATAGCTCGGATCGGGTCGATGCTCAGGGCGGCGGCTCGCGAGCAGCTGCCCGCAGTCCATCCGGAGAACGCGGCGATCTCGGGAGTCTCGATATCACAGTTATCCGGTCCGCCACACAGTCGCGAGGCGGCACGCAGGAACGCGGTGATCGTCGCCACCGGCGAGTTCGACTGGGATAACTTCGACACGTGGACCGGCGTTCTCGACCGCTCGCCGTGCGGCACCGGGACGTGCGCCAAGATGGCGACGTTGCACGCGCGGGGAGCACTGAAGGTCGGCGATGAGTTTCGTCACGAAGGCCCTCTCGATACGATCTTCACCGGACGAATCGTCGGTGAGACGCAGGTCGGTGGTCAGCCCGCGGTCGTGACAACGCTGAGCGGCCGCGCCTGGATTACCGGAGTCGCTCAATACGTGGTGGACGCAGAGGATCCGTTCCCCGATGGCTTCACCGTCGGCGACCTTTGGGCCTAGAGAGAAGGTCGCAGTCGTGGCGCGGGCCGAGATCGGGCTTAGATTCCTGCGTTCGATTTGCCCTGCACAAACGAAGGAGATCCAAGTGAAACAGTACCTCGCCTCGCTAGCGCTCCTGTCACTAGCCTACGTCGTCGCACCCCTGAGCGCGCAAGCGCAGGACCCCTCGCTACTGACCCTCGAACGGATCTACGCGTCCGCCGAATTCCGTGGCGAGTTCTTCGGGCCAGCCAGTTGGCTGGCCGACGGTTCCGGGTATACGACGCTGGAGCCATCGGCTCAATTCCGCGGCGGCCGGGACATAGTGCGGTACGATCCCGAGACCGGCGATCGCGAGATCATGGTCCCCGCGCAACGCCTGGTTCCGCCGGGCGAGTCCAGCCCCTTGCGTATCTCCGGTTACGAGTGGTCGGAGGACGGCACCAAGTTGCTGATCTTCACCAACACGCGCCGGGTGTGGCGCTTCAACACACGTGGCGACTACTGGGTCCTGGATCTGGAGGGCGGCGCGCTCCAACAGATCGGGAAAGACCGCCCCGAGGCTTCCCTGATGTACGCCAAGTTTTCGCCCGACGGCTCCCGAGTCGGATATGTCAGTGAGAACGACATCTACGTCGAGAACCTGGGGAGCGGCTCGGTCACCCAGCTAACCGAGGACGGCTCGGTCACGATCCTCAACGGCCGCTTCGATTGGGTCTACGAGGAGGAGTTCTTTCTGGGGAGCCGCTTTCCGGCGGACGGCTGGCGCTGGAGCCCTGACGGCGAGCGGATCGCTTATTGGCAGCTTGACGCGTCCGGTGTCGGCGTCTTCCTGATGATCAACAACACAGACTCGCTTTACTCATACACGATTCCGGTGCAGTTCCCCAAAGCGGGTACGACGAACTCGGCAGCCCGGATGGGTATCGTGCCGGCCGAAGGTGGCGAGACTACCTGGCTACAGATCGACGCCGACCCGCGCGACAACTACATCGCGCGCCTCTGGTGGGCTGAGGATTCAGAGGAGGTGATGATCCAGCACCTCAATCGGCTGCAGAACACTAACCGCGTGATGCTCGGCTCGGCGAAGGACGGGTTGGTCCGAACGGTGTTGACGGAGACCGACGAGGCTTGGGTCGATCCGGTGGACGACTTGTACTGGCTGAACGACGGCAAGAGTTTCACCTGGGTCAGCGAGCGGGACGGCTGGCGCCACCTCTACGTCGCCTCGCGGTCGGACGGCGAGCTGCAACTCGCCACGCCCGGCGAGCACGACGTGGTCAACATCCTGCACATCGATGAAGAGGAAGGCTGGGTCTACTACATCGCGTCGCCCGATAACCCGACTCAGAGATACCTGTACCGGCAGCGGCTGGACGGCCGGGGCCGAGCCGAGCGTCTGAGCCCCGAGAGCCAGCCAGGCACCCACAGCTACCAGATCTCTGCCGATGGACGCTGGGCCTTTCACACGTACTCGCGGTTCGGTGTGCCGTCGATCAGGCAGCTAGTCAGCCTTCCAGGGCACGAGGTCGTGCGTACGTTGGTAGAGAACGCGCGTCTGCGCGCGACGGTCGAGGGTTTGAGGCGCGGCAAAGCCAGGTTCTTCCGCGTGGATATCGGCGACGGCGTGGTTCTCGACGGTTTCGAGATGAGGCCACCCGACTTCGATCCGTCGCAGAAATATCCGGTGCTGTTTTACGTGTACGGCGAGCCGTTTGGCCAGACGGCGCGCGATGCCTGGGGCGGCTCGGACTACCTGTGGCACCTGATGCTCACGCAGAAGGGCTATATCGTGATGTCGGTGGACAACAGGGGCACGCGGGCGCCGCGGGGTCGTGAATGGCGCAAGGTCGTCTACAAGAAGATCGGAATCATCGCTTCGGCCGATCAGTCTGCCGCGGCGCGGGCGATCGCCCAGTGGCCTTATGTCGATGCCGGGCGACTCGGCATCTGGGGTTGGAGCGGCGGCGGTTCGCAGACCTTGAACGTGATGTTCCGCTACCCCGAGGTGTACAGCACGGGCATGGCGGTGGCGCCGCTTCCCGACAACAGGTTCTACGACACGATCTATCAAGAACGTTATTCCGGGCTTCCCGAGGGCCCGGGCGATGCCTACGGGCTGAACTCGCCGGTCACGTTCGCCCACCAGCTGCAGGGCAACCTTCTGATAGTGCACGGCACGGGCGATGACAACGTCCACTACCAGGGCACCGAAGTGTTGATGAACGCGCTGATCGAAGCGGGCAAGCAGTTCACGATCATGCCATACCCGAATCGATCACACGGTATATACGAGGGGCGCGGCACGACGCTGCACCTGCGAACCCTGCTTACGAATTATCTCATGCAGAACATGCCGCCCGGACCTCGATCCGAGGCGACACGCTAGCGCATCCGCGCCCTTCCTCTGCTGAGCGGAGGAAGGGCGCTTCACTGGTTTCGATCGTCTTTAGCCCGGTCGCCCACCGGCTACCGGCTCACTGGCCACCGGCTACTGGAAGCCGGAGCCTGCTCAACTCCTCGGGCGTTGCCTCCGTCCGGGAGAACGGCCGCAACCGGAACGCGTAAGAATACTCCCTAACCGGCAGCATGTACTCCGGGTGCGTGCGCGCGCCCCAGCTCGTGTCGCCACCCACTCCCATTTGCTTCCAATCGAGATTCAGCGTCACCAGGTCGCGTGGCTTCAGATGGTAGGTGTGGCGGTTCCGCTTCTGCAGTCCCTCGTCGAAATCGTCGATCGTGAAGTGGTGGGCGCTGACGCTGAGTAGCGGCATCCCCACGGCGAGCAGGCCCACGCCGCTCGAATTCGTCAGTGCGACCCAGCGGACATCGGTCTTGTTGCCGTTCTCCTGCGGCCGGATGTAGGGGAAGTACTGCTCCATGACGGTACCGCGGTAGACGCCCACCGCGGCACCTGTCTTCCGATCCCAGTAGCTCTCGTGTGGTCCGCGGCCGTACCACTGGATGTGTTCGAACTCGGCGGGCAGCGTCATCGTCATGCCGAATCTCGGTAGCTCGGGCAGCGCCGTGTCGCCGGGAACGAGACGGATCTCCACGATCACGTCGCCGCTGCCGTACACCGTGTAGGTCGTGTAGTGCTTGGCGAAGCCTGCCGGGATCGTGGCCGCTACGTCGATCTGCACCGCGTTGTCTCGTCGCTGTCGCGCGTCGACGCTCATAACCAGCCGCTCGGCGCCCGCTCGCCGCCAAACACGGTGGCGGCGCTGCATGTCGTTGCCGAAGTCGTTGTCAATGGGGGCGCGCCAGAAGTTCGGTTGCGGGCCGCTGCGAGTCAGCTCGGTCCCATCATAGACGAACGAGCTTAGCACGCCGGTGGCCCTGTCGACTCTAAGCCGGAATCGATCACCTGTCACCAGGTAGGCTTCGTCCGATTCACCAAGCGTAACTGGCGGAAGACGCGATAGGTCGGCTGCCGGCCCAGGTGCATGGAGCGGCAGCTTGAACTGGTCCCAAGCAACGCGATGTCCGGCGGGCACCAGTGGCGCGGCGTCTTTCGTCACGTATTCGATGTTGAGGAAGTATTCGGCGCCCGGCTGGGGCTCGATCGCCGGTAGCCGCAGCCGGATGACGGCGCTGTCGTATGGGGCGATCTGGAGGTCGAAGAGCCGCCCCTCGGCGAGCGGCTCGCCGTTCGCCGCGATCGACCAACGCATCTCGAAGCGGCTCAGGTCCGTGAAGTCGTACCTGTTGACCACCCGGAGCTGGCCTGTCGCGAGGTCCACCGCTCTAGTCTTTATGTACTGGTAGACTTTGCGGACCTCCCAGAAGTGGGGGTTGGGTTGGCGGTCGGGCGAAACGAGGCCGTTGATCAGGAAGTTTCGGTCGCTGGGGATGAGTTGCGGTCCGAAGTCGCCGCCGTAGGCCCAGTACTCTTCGCCGTCCGCGGTGACCGCGTAGAGGCCCTGGTCGACCCAGTCCCAGATGAGGCCGCCCTGCAGCTGGCGGTTACCGTCGATCACGTCCCAGTAGTCCTGGAGGTTGCCGACGCTGTTGCCCATGGCGTGTGCGTACTCGCAGAGGATGAGCGGTCGGTCGCGCTCTTCGGCGGCATATTCCTCGAGGTGATGGATCCGGGCGTACATGGGGGCGAAGATGTCGGTGTGAGGGCGCCGGCGTGCCGGCTCGTACTGGACCGGCCGGGAGGGATCGCGGCCGTGGATCCAAGCGTACGTAGCCTCGAAGTTGGCTCCGTCGCCCGCCTCATTGCCCAACGACCAGATGATCACCGAGGGATGGTTCTTGTCCCGCTCCACCATCCGGACGGTGCGCTCCAGGAACGCCTCCGTCCAATCCGGGTTATCGGCCAATGTCCCATCCGGGTGGTGCTCCATGCCGTGGGATTCGATGTTCGCCTCGTCGATGACGTAAAGGCCGTACTCGTCGGTCAGCTCGTACCAACGCGGCACGTTCGGGTAGTGGCTGGTTCGTACCGCGTTGATGTTAAAACGCTTCATCAGCTCGATGTCCCTGAGCATGTACTCCTCAGAGACGACGCGGCCCGTTCGCGGCTCGTGCTCGTGACGGTTCACCCCTTTCATCGTGATAGGAACGCCGTTGACGAGTAGCTGCCCGCCTCTGACCTCTACTCTTCTGAAGCCAACCCTGGTAGAAACGACCTCGGTCGTGCCACCTTCGGCGCTCACCAGTGATATGGCCGCCGTGTAGAGGTTCGGTGTCTCGGCGGTCCACCTGGCGGGTGCCACTATCTCGTGCACGAATTCCCACGTTGTCTCCGAGTTGCCGTCCACGCGTACCGCCGCTGTCAGCGGTCGCTCGAGGACAGACCGTTTCTCCGCGTCGAACAGGTCGACTTGAACCGTGTAGTTGCCCGAAGTCTGCGGAAGGAGATTGCGGACCGTCACGGCGACCTCCAGAGCGCCGTCCCGGTAATCATCGTCGAGCTCGCCCCTCACGAAGAAGTCGCGGATATGCACGTGTGGCGTTGAAAACATGTATACGTCGCGCTCGATGCCGCTGATCTTCCAATAGTCCTGGCCCTCCAGGTAGGCACCATCGCTCCAGCGATAGACCTGTACGGCGAGTGTGTTGACGCCGTCGCGTATGTAAGGGGTGATGTTGAACTCGGCCGGTGTCT
>CP070812.1:1838678-1848677 GCA_020344015.1 Gemmatimonadota bacterium | reverse complement strand
TCGGGGCTAGAACCATTGGGGTCCATCGGGCTCAAACCTAGACAAAGAGGCAGCTTCCCACCCCCGACAGTTCCCCTCAGTACTGATCAATCACAATGGTTCGGGCACAGTCCGACTACTCGTAGTCTTGCAGCAGCACTTTGTTGTAGTGAGCGGCATCTACGCTAAACGTCCTGCGTTCCCCGTTGCGAGACAAGCCTAGAATCTAGCCGGCAACGCGTCTCTCAAACCTCTTCTGTACGAACCGTCTCGTCATATCCAAAGCGAGCCCAACCAGTGCCCACCCTAGGACAACATCACAGATGCCTGCAACCGTGTAGGGTACAGAAAAGGAATACCAGTTCCAATCATGAAAGCGGGTCGCGACGGCAGCAGCAGCACCCAAGAGCCCAAGAAAGCCAGCCGCGCGGATTGAGTTGGACGGACGCAATCGAAGAAAGACGTACGTCAACACGAAGGCTACGAAGAGATCAGCCAGGAACTCGACGATGTGCTTCCCCTCCGCAGTCGCTTCGTGCTTGTCGAGAAGCTCGGGCCACACGGATATCGCGAGGAACACACCCCGGCCAGATAGGTACACGCCGTTTTGCGGGACTTGCTCCGCGATAAGCTGGACGGCTCCCCAGTCGTCAGGGAATCTCCGAACCACACCGTACGGCCATGGCAACACCATGCTTGCAAGCGAAACCGCTATGCCCCAGAAACCTAGCGTTACCACGGCAACGGCGGTACCGAAGCCAAGAAATCTACGGTCCATGATGCCTTCCTGTCGGTAGCACGTGCGACTGTTTGTGGAAACTCAGGCCCGCCCAGAATCCCCACTACAGGGGATCTAACTCGTTTAGCTGTACGTCTTCCCCAGGACTCAGTTGTGCCTCTTGGCAAGGAGAACTGTATTCGCGCTTCCTATCTTCGGCTCAGATCGTATTCGCGGACGGGTTCCTGTTCTCGATGACCACCTACGTGCGACATTAGTACCCTTCCCGCGTCCTCAATAGCGGAATACCCACTGATGGAGACCCTAACACCCAATCCTACCATAAAGCCTGCCACCGGTCCAACCAGCCTCTCGGGCGCCTGGGAACTCGGAGGGGCCAGCGCGGTGGCGTGAAACCTACAGCGCCTCACAGATCGGCTCTCCCGCGCGGTCGGCAGCAGCAGGAGTCGACGGCTATCGGCTCCACGATTACCGCAGGAGCGTGGCGCGTCGCTTGGAGCAGGGAGGGATCCCGCGCTCGACGGCAATGCGGATCACCGGTCACCGCACGGAGCACGTGTTCCGGCAGTACGCGGTCGGGGAGGACGAGGACGTCCGGAAAGCCTTGTCTACAGTTTTGTCTATAGTCGAGGCAAACGGGCGAAGGCGAGGCTCGTAAGTCCTTTATTTGCAAGTGACCGGGGTGGGGCTCGAACCCACGACCTGCGGATTAAAAGTCCGCTGCTCTACCAGCTGAGCTACCCGGTCCTACGACCGTCCTCTTGTTGCGCTCCAACAGATTATCCGGAAAGCGCCCCACGCGCCAGCACAGTCGACAGGAACGTTGAGAATCGGATGACGGCCATGTGCGACATTCCCACTCAAAGGACCATCGATTCGACCACGCCGGCCAGAAGAGAGTTGACATGTGTTGCGCATGTTTTCATGTTACGCACATGACTACCATGCTACAGATACGGAATGTCCCGGACAAGCTCCACCGGAAGCTCAAGGCCCGCGCCGCCCTCGAGGGCATGTCGATGTCCGAGTACGCGCTGCGGGAACTGAGCAAGGCGCTGGAGCGGCCGACCCGGCAGGAGCTGCTGGCGCGCCTGGCAGAGCTCCCTGCACTCGAACTCGATCCCTCTCCAGCCGACGCCGTGAGGGAGGAGCGGGACGGACGGTGATCGTCCTCGATGCTTCCAGCTTGGTCGCGGTTCTACTCAACACGGATGTGGGTCGTCGCATAGCCGACGTCATATCATCGCCGGCGGAATCGCTGCACGCGCCCCAGCTCTTGGACATCGAAGTGCTGCAAGTTCTTCGTGGTCACGTGCGACGCGGCGCGATGACGGCGGAGCGCGGAGCGATGGCAGCCGAGGTGCTGGGCCAGCTAGACATCACACGCTACGGGCACGATGAGCTCTCATCACGGATATGGGCCCTGCGAGAGAACCTCACGGCGTACGATGCGACATATGTCGCGCTCGCCGAGGCACTTGACGCTCCTCTGCTCACGCTTGACGCTCGGCTAGCCGCGGCGCCCGGTCACCAGGCCAAAGTCCGTTTCGTCCAATAGCCACGCTCACCAAGCGCCAGCTTCCTCCTCCAAGATGTTGACGGTCTGTTGAACAAGGCCGGCCATAGTACATCCAGGTCAGATGACCGATCCCAGGTGGCGTGTTCTGGATTCGGGTGTCAGTGGGGGATCGTCTATGGTGTTGAAGGAGTGGTATCATCATGCTACCTTGAAATTGGCCCGCCGTGACCCGCGGCAAGGCAGCCTACGATCTGGAAGAGGTCAAACGCCGGGTCGCCAGCGGCGCCCTTGTGATTACGCTGCGGGCACGGAGGGATGCCTACAGGCTCGGCTTTGACTCCCAAGATGTCAGGGAGTGCATTCTCGGCCTCTCGGCAGGCGAGTTCCACAAACCAACGAGGAGCAGAGCGGTCCCATGGCGGCGATCCGAGCCGAAGAGGGACTGCTGACACCAGAAGAGATTCTGCGGATCAGACGAAAGTACGGCCTCTCTCAAGTGCAACTCGAAGCTTTGCTCAGGACCGGCCCGAAGACAGTGGTCCGTTGGGAGAGAGGGACCGTGTTTCAGTCTGCGGCTGCTGACACCCTGCTCAGGCTACTCGACCGTGACCCCAACGTCGCCAGGACCCTGGCGCAGATCGCCGGACTTCCCCGGCCGGAGCTCGAGCCATCTCCCGCCCAGTTGATCAAGCAGGAACGCGACCGCTAGCTACCGGGTCCCAGCAGGTGCCGGCGCACCTCGCGGTACCGGTACGCCCAGATGCGGCGCAGGTCGGGCTCGACTAGCAGGAAGTTGACGAGCGCGCCGCCCAGCACGCCGTACTCCACCCGATCGGTTATCAGCGTGCCGCCGCCACGCGCTGCTTCGAAACGGTGCTCGTGGATCCACCAGCGGTACGGACCGCGCAGTTGTGTATCGACGAACCGGTGGGGCGGCTCCCAGACGGAGATCTCGCTGCGCCATCTGACCGGTATGCCGCGCAGTCGCAGGCGATAGTCGATGATCGTGCCCTGCCGCAGGATGATGGGATCGGGCGTCAGGATCTCGAAGCGTAGGAAGGCCGGTGTCAGCGCTTGCAGGTTGTGGGCGTTGGCGAAGAAGTCGAAAACTTCATCGAGCGGCCGCGCCAGCTCGGTCCGCGCTTCCAACAGATAGCCGCGCTCGAGGCGACTAATCCTCAGCTCCATCCCTCAAGTCCGTTGACGGTTCGTTGACAGCGCATCCCTAAGATATGACGAACGCAGCTCGCTCGCCTCCAATCTGACGGGGAGGTATAATGTGGATACCATGTCGACGACCCGCATCACCTGGCAAGACGCCCAGCTCATGCCGGAGGATGGCAAGCGGTACGAAGCCATCGACGGCGAGCTGTACGTGACACCGGCTCCGGTCCTCCGCCACCAGTGGATCAGCGCCAACTTGGAGGCGGCTCTGAGACGACTGCTCATGGAGCCCGGGCACGGTTGGGTCTTCGATGCCCCGGTCGGCGTCGAGTTTCCCGAGACCGAGGAGGGCGTCCAGCCCGACATCATCTTCGTGTCGAAGGCGCGCTCCGAGCGGCTGGTCAAGGAGGGGATCCGCGGCGCACCCGACCTGGCCGTCGAGATCCTGTCGCCGGGCACGGCGAAGCGGGACCGGACGGTCAAGTTGAAACTGTACAGACGGCAGGGCGTCGCCCAGTACTGGATCGTCGATCCCGACGCGAACAGCGTGGACGTCTGGGATCTCGCCGGCGGCGCCGTGGAGCCGCAGACTCACACAGCTAGCCTACCCCTTCGGCTGGGTGATCTCGCGCCCGGTGAGATCGAGCTGGCCGAGATCTTCCCACCCGAGCTGCCTGACCGCTAGGGCGCCACGTCCTCCTGACGCAACTCCCTGCCCTTCTCGACCCGGTCGAGCCGCGCGGCGAGCGACCAGATGTACGCCACGAGGATGACCGCGGTGATCACGTAGGCGCGAATGATGTAGCCCGCGTCACGCATACCCGGCACGACGACGAACACCATGACGATGGCCGCCAGCCCAAAGGCGGCGGCGATAATACCCGTTCTAGTCACCGGCCACCTCCAGTCTCACAGCCTCGAGCTCTTCTTCGCCGCGGAGCCGCGCCAGCATGAAGCGCTGTGTCAACATGAACAGGAAGATCAGAACGAAGGCGATCATCATGACGCGCAGCGCCAGCACCATCGGCGGATCGATGGTATCGGGGCTCGATTGCACCTGGTGCAGCGTGCGCCACCAGCGTACGGAGAAGTAGACGATGGGGACGTTGACGAAGCCGATGATCGCCACCAGCGACGACACCCGGGCGCGCGCCTCCGGGTCCTCGAGAAAGGCGCGCAGCACCAGATAGCCGGCGAAAGTAATCGCCATGATGGCCGTCGTGGTGAGCCGTGGGTCCCAGGTCCAGTAGACGCCCCATGTGGGCCTGCCCCAGAGCGCGCCGGTGATGAGGCCTGTAACGTTGAACAGGAGCCCGATCTCGGCGCCGGCCAGCGCGACGTAGTCGTAGCCGTATTTCCGTGTCCTTATATATAGGACGCTGGCGACGAATGCCGTGAGATAGCCGGCCGCGGTGCCGACCCAGCTGGGGAAATGGACGTACATGATCCGATACGAGTCACCCATTATCTCAGCGGTCGGCGCCCAGACCAACCCCAGATAGAGACCCACGGCCAGCAGCAGCAGGCCGAGGGCTCCCGTGATCATCGCCGCGCGCTTCATCGTGTTCTCCGACATTCCTGGGAGCCGCATGCCGTAAACCAGGACGAAGATCACGATGGCGGCGACGACGACGAACAGTACGACTGTACCCATAGATGTCCGCCTAGTCCTCTATCGCGAATTCGAAGGTGAGCGTACAGACGGTCAACAACACGATATCGATGAGCCCGAGGATGCGGAGCCAGGTCCACAGCTCGCCCATCGGGTCGCCCCGGACTACGAGGGTCGTCGCCTTCACCGCCGCAACGACCACCGGCACGATGATGGGGAAGAGGAGGACCGGCAGCATCACGTCGCGGGCCCGCAGGTTCGAGGTGAGCGCCGCATAGAACGTCCCCACCGCCGCGAAGCCCAGCGTCCCCAGCAGCACGACACCCATCAGCGCCGGCAGCTTGGTCCACAGGTCTATGTTGTAGAGGACCGCCGACACCGGAACGAGAATCAGCTCCATGGCGCCGAGCACGATCATGTTGGCGACGAGCTTGCCGGCGAAGACCGCCTTCTTGTCGCCGGGGTAGAGGCGCAGCGCCTCGAGGCCGCCGCTCTCGATCTCGATCTGGAACGAGCGACTGAGCGACAGGATGCCGGTGAAGAAGATGGCGACCCAGAGGAGGCCCGGCCACAGATACTGGAGCAGCGTCTGGCCCGGCCCGGCGCTCATGCTCGGCGCGTCGGGTCCCAAGGCGAAGCTGAAGATGAAGAGCACCATCGCGGCGAAGAACGCCATGGCGTTGAACGCCGCCTTGCTTCGCCGCTCGGTCAGCAGGTCCTTGCGGACCAGCGCCATGGCGCGCCGCAAGTCGCCCATCAGACTTTCACCCCCAGCCCGACCGCCTCGGTCGCGCCGTCGATCGCGCCTTCGTACTCGGAGGTCGGTCCATCGAAGACCACCTTTCCACCACGGAGTGCGACGGCGCGATCGCAGAGCGCCAGCGCCCGGCCTATCTCGTGGGTCGCGATGACCAGCGTCTTCCCAGCCTCGCGCAGCTCGCCGACGAAGCGGTCGACCCAGCCGATCCCCTCGACATCGAGCGCGCCGTACGGCTCATCGAGCAGCACCAGCTCCGGATCGTGGAGCGTCGCGCGCGCCAGCGCCAGGCGCTTCCGCATGCCGGAGGAGAAGGTACGGGCCTGGGCGTCGGCGACGTGTGCCAGGCCGACGTGGGCGAGCGCCTCGACCAACTCGTCCCTTTCGGCAAGCATCCCGTACATCGTTGCCGCGAAGCGCAGGTTCTCGATCGCGGTGAGCTCGCCGTACAGGTAGCTCTGGTGCGGGAGGACGCCGAACCGCTCGCGCACGCCCAGGCCGTTGCGCGGCTGCTGACCGAAGATTTTCACCTGGCCGTAGGTCGGTCGTGTGACGGCGGTGAGCAACCTGAGCAGCGTGCTCTTGCCGGACCCGTTGGGCCCCAACAGCGACACGAGTTCGCCGCGCACGACCTGGAGGTCGACCGCCCGCAGCGCCCAGGTGCGGGCGTAGCGCTTGCTGACCTGACGCGCTTCTACGACGAGGGCCGCGGGTTCGGTGGGGTCCCCGGCCACGCCGGGCGCCTTGGCGTTTTCGGCCATTTCCTTCCTGTTCCCTGTGGATCTGACAAGCCACAAAGAACTCAGGTCGCGCCATCAGGTCAAGGTGCCCCGAGTCCCTTGCACCGCTCATCGGCGGGACGCACTATACGCCGTCGTCAGACTGGCTACCGACAACGGACGGAGGGCTTGAGAACCCGTGCACCAACGAACTCGTTCCGTCGCCGGCCTCGCGCTGCTTCTGTGGGCGGGCCCGGCGCTGGGCCAGACGCGCGACCCGGAGCCCGGGGCGTACAGCTTCGTCTCGGGGGCCGGGCACGGCGCGGCGCTCTGGGTCAACCCGGGCACCGCAGGTTTCAACCGGGCGGTCCACTTCCTGGGCCACATGACCTGGGACCGGCCGGAGGGCGGTGACTGGTCTACCGGCCAGTACACGGCGGGATTCCACTCGCGGGTCATCGCCTTCGGATACCGTCACGACGAGTTCCAGGCGGGTGGCCAGGGCGACGCCTACACGGCGGCGCTGGGTGTCGCTCGGGGGCGTAACGGGTTCGGGGTGTCGCGTACCTGGCGCGCTGTGGGCGATGCAGAGGGAAGCTGGGAGATCGGGTACGTGAACCACGGGGCCTCCGGAATCTCGCTCGGCCTCGTGTGGAGCGATATCGGCTCACCGGCGGTTCGGGACACGGTCCGCCACGAGCGGCTGGTCGGTGCCGTCACCTACCGTCCGCCTACGACGTCCGTCTCGGTCTCGGCGCAGGGCAACTACCGGCTCGACGGCGGCCGCTTCAACGGGTTCCGCATCGGCGGCTCGGTCGTGATCCTCAATGGCCTCGACACATTCGCGCTGGCGGAGTGGGACGGCGAGGGGGACTTCATGGCCTTGCGGCTCGGCGCTACGCTGGGCGGGCCCCGGGGGCAGCTGTTCGGTGGGGCGGGGCTGGATTCGGGTGGCAACGCCCGCACCGCGAGCGCCGGACTTACCTACCGCTCGCAGGAAAGGTAGTCCGGTTTCGTGGTGGGGGTCGGAGGCGTCACCGCTGAGCCCAACCGCTCAGAGATCGAGCTCGTACTGCACTCCGAGGAAAGTACGGCGATGGTGTGGGGTGGGACCCAAGCGATCGAGCCCGTCGCGGTGGCCGCGCGTGCCGTAACCGGCGTTGTGTTCCCAGCCGTAGCCCGGGTAGACCCGCGCCAGACGCCCCATCAAGCGGTCGCGAACGACCTTGGCGACGATCCCGGCACAGGCGATGGAGTGACACTTGCGGTCGCCCTTGACGATGGCGAGGTGGTCGCCCAGGCAGGGCTGCGGCCGCCCGTCGATCAAAACGGTGTCGGGGGTCAAGGTGAGATGTTTGAGAGCACGCTCCATAGCCAGCCCGCTGGCCCGGCGGATGTTGAGCCGCTCGACTTCCCGGGCGGACGCCGCGCCGACGCCGACGGCCACGGCGTTCTCGTAGATCGCCTCGGCTATCTCTTCGCGCCGAGCGGCGCTTAGCAGCTTGGAGTCGACGGCGCCCTTTACGCCGCCCTCAACCGGGAGGACGACCGCAGCTGCGACAACGGGGCCAGCCAATGAGCCGCACCCCGCTTCGTCGACGCCTGCTATGTGCTGAAAGCCTGCGCGCCAGTATCGGCGCTCGGTGGTCAGGGCGATCGCTCGGCGGCCCATGACCGGCTCTCGGGCCTACCGCTCCTCCTTGATCCGCGCCTTCTTGCCTCGCAGGCCGCGGAGGTAGTAGAGCTTGGCGCGCCTGACCTTGCCCTTGCGGAGGACCTTGAACTCGGCGATGGATGGGGAGTGGATCGGGAAGATCCGTTCGACTCCCACGCCGCCGGAGACCTTGCGCACGGTCAGCGTCTCTCGGAGGCCGGCGCCTTTGCGCGCGATGCAGACCCCCTCGAACGGCTGGATTCGCTCCTTCTCGCCCTCCTTCACGCGGACCAGGACACGCACCGTATCGCCGGGGCCGACGTCGGGGATGTCGCTCCTGAGCTGCTGCTTCTCAATGTCCTGTAGCACGTCCATCTGAGCTTCGACTCCTGCACCGGCGATCCCGTTCCTGTGTCCCGAAAGCGTAAGAAGATAATCAAGAGCCGGGGTTGATCCAAGGGCCTGAGGGCCCGGTGAGCGGTGGCCGGTGGCCAGTAGCCGGTAGTCGGAGAATCGAGAACCGGCCACCGGCGCACCGGCTACCGGTCACCGAGATCGGGTCTCAACTCCCTCGTCAGCCGCTCCGCCTCACGACGGCGCCATTCCGAGATCGCCTCGTGGTCACCGGAGCGCAGCACCTCCGGGACTGTCATCCCCCGGTACTCGGGCGGCCGCGTGTAGGTAGGGGGGGCGAGCAGCGGCTTCTCGTAGAACGAGTCGCTGGACGCCGACTCGTGGTCGCCCAGCGAACCGGGCAAAAGGCGGACGACGGCGTCGACCAGGCAGAGCGCCGCCGGCTCGCCGCCCGAGAGCACGAAGTCGCCCAGTGAGAAGACGTCGGTGGCCAGCCCCTCGGCCACGCGCCAGTCGACGTCCTTGTAGTGGCCGCAGAGGAGCGTCAGTTCGGGCTCGAGTGAGATGCGCACCGCGTCCTCGTGCCTGAAGATCCGCCCCCGGGCATCGAGGAGCGCGATGGGGCCCTGCGGCTTCAGCGCATCGATCGCCTCGAAGAACGGCTCCGGCTTCATCACCATCCCGGCACCGCCGCCGTACGGCTCGTCGTCGACCGTGCGGTGCCGGTCGTGCGTGTAGTCGCGCAGATCGATCGTATTGTAGGAGGCGAGTCCATCCCGTGCAGCGCGGCCGGGGATACCGAGCGCCAGCGCCTCGTGGAAGAAGCCGGGGAAGATCGTCAGGATGTTGATCCGCATGCGCGTACTGTCCGAGGCTGCGTATCAGAGATCGAGCAGGCCGGGGATCGCCTCGATGACTATCCGACCCGCCTGCAGGTCGACGTCGCGAACGAGCTGCTCGCTGAACGGGATCAGGCGCCCGCGCGTCCCGTCGTCCACCTCGAGCATGTGGCCGGGACCGGACTCATAGATCTCGACGACGCGGCCGACCTGCTGTCCTTCCATAGTCTCGACCTCGAGGCCGGCGAGGTCGTGGAGGAAGAACTCGCCGGCCTCCAGCGGCCGAGCTTCCTCCGGACTGATGAGAAGGGTCCGTCCGCGCAAGACTTCGGCGGCGTTGCGGTCGCGCACATCGTCGAAGCGCACGATCAAGCCACCCTTGAAGGCGCGGGCGCCGGCAACCGTAAGAGCGAGCCCAGACTCGTCGGGCCGTCCTTCGCTGTCGCCAATCAGCAAAGAACGGCCCTTGGAATAGATGCCCGCGACGTCGTCCGTCGCCGGGCTCACGAAGCACTCGCCTTTGATCCCGTGGGCCTTTCTGATCTCGCCGACGATCAGGTGATGAGCCCCGGGCTTCCTCAAGTCTCGAGCTACGATTCCGCTTCCTGCTTGTCTTCCTCTGCCTCGGCTTCAGGGGCCTCGGCAGCCGCCTCGGGCTCGGCC
>CP070812.1:1835996-1838578 GCA_020344015.1 Gemmatimonadota bacterium | reverse complement strand
TCTCCGCACCCTCCACGTGAAAAGCTGCTGGCTGCCGCTGAGGCCATGACGCTCAATATGCTCCTGCAGCGCTGTCACCACCCAGGGCCAGAGGTAGACGCGTCGATTCCGGTACTCGGTCTTGCCGGCCTCGATAATTGCCCAAGCGCCCTGGCTGCTAATCCGCAGATCGCAGACGCGCAGCCCCCGGTCGGGATAGTCGCGTGTCGGGATGGCCTCACCGAGATCAATGCCGGTGCCCATGAGCAGGATATGCAGCGGGCGCATCGCGGGCCGCATGTGCGCCAGGTATAGAGCAATCTCGCCCGGCTCGAGCCAGCGCATCCGACCCGGAGACCGCTTTAGCTTGAAGTGTAGTCGCTCATCTATCCAGCCACGGTCGGCGCAGTACCTGGACAGCCTAGATATGCAGGAGCAGACCCTGCTTGCAGTAGCTGTCTGGAGCTGTAGGTCGTCTTCCAGGTAGCCAACGAACCTGGCGACGAAATCAGCACTGAAGAGTTCGCGTACGGTCACGTCGGTGCTGCCTGCATACCGCTTCAGGTGGTTCAGGGCCACGCCGTAGGTGCGCCGGCTGCCCTTGGTGATATCCGTCAGCGTAGGGAGGAACGCGCGCTCGGCCTCTGCCAGCGTCACATCAGGGCTGCGATTAAGCTCCTGTGCGAGTTCCGGGTGCCGGCCTGTCTCGTGGTATTCCTCCAACATCACGATGTCGAGCCGGCCGTCTTTGAACGCCCGGACGAAATGAGTCATTCCTCGATTGCAGAGCGCAGTGAGCATTTGCTCGCGCTTTCTCGCAACCTCAGCGTTGTCGGTCCTTAGCGAGCGGTGTATGCGGCCCACGCCCGGATAGTAGCGGTCCGTCTTGTAGCGCCGGCCTCGCTTCGTTGGCATGCTAGCCTCTCAGTCTGTAGTGCGCCTGGCGATGAATTCTTCTATGTCTGCCTTACGCCAGCGTATAGTCCGGCGCCCGAGCTTCACTCTAGGAACGGGCAGGTCGTAGACCCGCTTGGGCGATAGCTTGAGCCAGGCTGCGACTTCATCTCGCGTTAACAGTGAACCCGCGTGGTCGATCTCGTCGTGTGTCACTCTGAGACCTTTTCCGTCCGACAGACCAATCCGCATTCCATCAAGACTCACGACACGCACGCTCAACTTTTCCGAGAGTCGTCCCAGGTGCCTTTAAATCCAGCCTTTTTCAGAATCCGACGCACTTCCTTGCGCGTCGTCCGCCTGGCGCCTCTGTGTCCCTGCGCGACCTCGCCTAGCCCGCTGTCTATTGCGATAAGCAAGTGCATTGTATGCGTCATCGTGTTTCGAACTTGCTCCACCCGGTTTGATGCAGCCCTTACCGCCCGCGCCATGTCGTCGAATGATGGGTGCGTGTCTCCCCGCGCCCACCTGGTTACGGTCGATTGGGCAACACCGATCTCCTCAGCCAACTCCGCGTGTGTCATGGGGAGATTAGTTAGGATGTAACGAAAAAGCACTTCAACAGCCTCGGCTTCATCCTGACCCGTTACGAGCCACCACTTCGGTATTCGGATAGTGCCCATGCCCTCCCTGCCTGGTTGCGGGTCCTAGGTGGTGCCCTTGAAATATGCGCCCAGGTGCATTATATTAGGCGTGTTGGCGCATGTCAATAGCCAGCCTTGGGAGCAGTTCCGGGGCGGAGGGCTGACCGAATCGGACGGGCAACGATGACGTTTGAGGAGATGCTGGGCCAGTTCAAAGGTATAGCCTTCCAGTACCGCCAGAGCATGCCCATCGTCCGGGACGAACGGTTAGCGGAGCTGGCACGGCAGAATAAACTGATCTACGTGTCCGTAACCGTCCAGCTTCCATTTTTTGCCGACAGGTCGGCTTTGGACGATGCGCTGTCTCCGGTTGGAAGGCTCGTGAACGCTGAGTTCGACGATATGGAGCGCCTGCAAAGCGCTGGGATTGAGCTGCTGCATAGTTGGTCAGATGACTTGGAACGCATGGTGGTTCATTTCCGGGTACCTTTTTGTCGAAAAGGGCAGTGTTGACACCTTCGCGTTCCGACCGTGTGCGCCGGCTCGGGTATAATGTTGCGCAGGTGTACACCGCTGCCGAGTATCGACGCGTGCTCGAGCGGCTGGAGGAGGTGGTCGGTAGAACGGCGTCGGGGTGAGGCGCTGCCCCGTACAACCGGCGCTGGGGAGCAAGAACAAAGACGTGAAGCGGAACAGCCTATGCGGGAGGGTAAACAGATGAAAGATGATCGCTGTAACATCGAGCAAATTGGAAATGGAAGAACAAAACGAACACGAGCCCTACGACGCAAGTGATCTAGCGCAAGCCACATACCTCACCTGTGTAGGCCATCACTGCCAAGTCGCACCCTCCGACCAGCCTGGTCGAGTCCTATTCCGGTTTGACCGTACAGAGGCGCTGAACGCGGATATCACGCGGTTCGCAAGCGGTGACGCCAAGGTCGTGCCGACGGCGTACGAGTACCAGCGGCGGGAGCTGCTGCGACGGGTAAAGGCCGTTACCTCACTAGAGGGAGGGCAGCGGCGATGAGTGAACAGACACCCACAGCGCCGCCAGAGTACGGT
>CP070812.1:1807579-1835896 GCA_020344015.1 Gemmatimonadota bacterium | reverse complement strand
GGCGGGATCGTCCTTGCAGCCCGATGCGATAAGGACAATCAGCAGAGGCGCGAACCACATAGCCCGACGGAGCATTCTCTTCATAGTGTCTCTTGCAGCCCTAGTCTGCCAGGTTCCGCGACGGGATGATCAGGAACTGGTCTTCCGTCGCGATGGGCACGGTCTTGAGCGGGATGAGCTGGGCCGACACAGCCGTGGGCACCAGCACCAGAATTAGCAGCGCACACCAAAGCTGGCCAGCGCACCAACGAAGCGGTTTCATGTCGAGTATCCTTTCTGGCCGCACCGACAGTCCTTCCAATCGTGGTTACCCACCTCGGCATGATTCGACCCCGCCGACACCCAACCTGGATTCTCTCTTTTGCTCGCGCTTCAGGGCAATCCGCGTGCCGCTGGCGGCTGGGTCGCACGTTCGCGTGCATCAGGTTGAGGTGCCGTAGGTTGCCGCGGGCAACGGGCGCGGCCTGCCCGGTGCCCGCCCCCTAGCACGGCCAGGTTTTCGAAGCTGGGGTTCAGGATTTCGGTCGATGCTCTCTCTAGTGACCTTCGCTCGCTGCGACCCGCAGCGTTCCGCAACGTTGGCCCTGAATAGGCTTCAGGAGGTCGCGAGGGTGTGCAAAGATGTGTGCGAACTTCGGCCAAGAAACGGCCGTCTTCCCACACTGAACATGTGAGAGAATCTGGGGAAAAGGCGCAAAGATAGTGGAACTTCCAGCAAATGCTGCCAGCCGTGGGCCGCCTCGGAGCCCGTTAGCGGCCCCTATCCTAGATTACAGCCCTTGGAGACGGATTCATCATCCGTCGCCTCTAGGCTCCAAGGAAGACCGCAAATTCGGAACGCACGGACAGTCAGTCCGTTGCACACCCGCTCACTCTTTGCGCAGCACCTCCACCAGATCGACCTGTGTGGCGCGCCAGGCGGGTAGGAAGCAGGCCAGCGCCGCCACGAGGCCCAGGAATCCGACCGCGCCCACGTAGGTCGCCGGGTCGAGCGGCGGTGTTTCGAACAGGAGTTGCCGGAGCACGAGGGTTCCTGGGTAGGCGGCGGCCAGGCCCAGCAGCAGGCCGAATCCGGCCAACAGCATGCCCCTTCTCAGAATCATGGCGAGTAGATCGCCGTTCGAAGCCCCCATGGCCATGCGGACGCCGATCTCGTTCAGTCGTTGGCTCACGTGGTAGGCGAGCACTCCGTAGAGCCCGATCGCGGTGAGAACGAGGGCGACGAACGAGAAGAGAACCAGCGATAAGATCACGATCCGGAAGTCGGCCACTCCATCGTCGAGGACCGACGCCATCGTTCGGACTTTCGAGAAGAGAACGTTCGGGTCCTTCCTGAGAAGCAGGTCGTCAATCGGTCCCACGAGGGCAGTCGGCTCCACCGACGTGCGAATGGCGATCTGCGCACTCGAGGGACCCATCTGGGCGTGTGACATATAGAACGCCGCGTCGGGCTCGCGCCGCAGTGTATTGATGCGCGCATCACGAACGACACCAACCACCTCGAACGTTCGCCAACCCGCCACGTTCACCATGCGGCCGATGGGATTCGAGCCGCCGAAGAGCGCACGCACCACGCCCTCGCTCAGAACGATGACATAGGGGCTGCCCGGGACATCGGTTGCCGCGATGTCACTTCCCGAGATGAATGGGATTCCCATCGTCTCGAAGTACCCCGGCGGCACCCAGCGCGCCATGGCTGAGAAGTCTTCCTGGGGCGACGGAGTCGGCTGCTCCGCGGGCCAGATGGACCAGTCCTGCCAGCGGCTACGGATCGGGAGCCGGTTGGCGACGGTCGCCGAGACTACACCCGGCAGCGCCTCGATCTCTTCGAGCAGCGACGTGAAGAATTGGTTGCGCTCTTCCGTCGTCGGGTACTGAGAGATTTGGATCTGCAGCTGCCCGGTCAGCAGATTCTCCGGGTCGAAGCCCAGATCGACCGTCGACAGCTCTGCGAAGCTGCGAATCAGCAGGCCCGAGCCGATGAGCAGCGCCACGGAGAGCGCGACCTGCAGGACCACCAGTCCGCTCCTCAGCCGACTGCTGCGGACATCCTCTGAGGCTCGGGCCGCCGACCGCAGTTGTTGCGCCGGATCGGTCGTCGTTCCCCGCAAGGCCGGAATTACACCGACAAGCAAACCTGTGACGATCGATACCAGCAGGGTGAACGCCAGCGCCGCCGAGTCGATGACGGGACGCTCCATGCCCAACTCCCCGATGGGAAGCAACTGCAGTATCACCCCCTGTAGCAGATAGGCGACCGTGATACCAACCAGTCCTGCAACGACAGTGAGGATCAGGCTCTCCGTCAGGAGCTGACGGAGCAGGCGACGCCGGGAGGCCCCCAACGCCGAGCGCATCGCCATCTCAGAGAGGCGCCGCTCCCCACGCGCCAGAAGTAGGCCGGCCACGTTGCCACAGGCGATGAGCAGCACCAAGACCGTCGTACCCATCAGCAGCAGCAGGCTCAGGCGGACGTCGCGCACCATGAAACTCTGCAGTTCCGCCAGCAGCAGTGCCTTGCCCGCGTTGCTATCGGGGTACTGCTCCGCCAGGGCACTGGAGATCGCATCCACATCGCCCTGAGCCTGTTCCAACGTCACTCCCGGCTTGAGCCGCCCGACGACGAAGTGACTGTGCGAATCGCGCTCCGTATCAAACGGCCCTTCCCTGTCGACCAGACGCCAGACGTCGGCATCGTACATGAACCGGAACCTCGCCGGCATGACTCCCACGACGGTAAACGGGGTACCGTTCAGGTTGAGCGTGCTGCCCACTGCCCCCGGGTCGCCCCCGAAACGGCTCTGCCAATAGCCGTAGCTGATGACCGTCACAGGAGTGCTCCCGGGCATCTCCTCTTCCGGCTGGAAATGCCGGCCGACGACCGGGTTTGCCCCCAGAGTCCGGAACAGATTCCAGGTGACGTACCCTGCATCGACCAGCTCGGGCCTGCGCCCACCCATGACGGTGTGTTGCACGGTGAAGGTGGCCAGCGCGGCGAGCTCCTCGAACGACCGGCCGTACTCCCGATAGTCGAAGTAGTCGACCCTGGAGACGGGCCCGGACATGGCCCCATCCCACGTCTTGAGACCGACGATCAGGCGGTCGGGGTCCTTATACGGGAGGCCGCTCAGCAGAGCCGTGTTGATCGTGCTGAAGAGTGCCGTGGTGGCGCCGATGCCGATGGCAAGGATCAGCACCGCTACGACGGTGAAGCCCGCGTTCTTCATCAGAGTGCGGAACGCGTACCGGGTGTCTTGAAACAGCGTATCGGCCACCGCGCCGACCCGCCTCTCCCGAACCTTCTCCTTCACCTGCTCGACGCCGCCCAACTCGAGCCGCGCCTCCCGACGAGCTTCTTCCGGGCTCATGCCCGCCCGGATTTTCTCAGCCGTCAGCAGTTCCAGATAGCTCGCCAGCTCTTCATCCAGCTCGCGGTCCAGCTCTTCCTTGCGGAAAAGCGAACGGAAGGTACTGATGATCCGTCTGTATGCCGGCATGGTTCAACCCTCAGGTAGCTTCCATCACCTTCGTGATCGCCAGAACGACCTGCGCCCAGTTCCGTTTCTCCTCGCCTAAGCGACGTCTGCCCGCCGAGGTCAGCCTATAGTACTTTGCCCGCCGGTTGTTCGCCGATTCGCCCCACGAGCCCTCGATCCACCCCTCCTGCTCGAGACGGTGAAGCGCCGGAAACAGCGAGCCCGGCTTAACCTGGAAGACCCCACCCGTGACCTGCTGAATGCGTTGTGAGACCCCCAGCCCGTGCAACGGCTGCAGCGACAGCGTCTTGAGGATCAGCATGTCCAGAGTACCGCGGAGAAGGTCTGTTTTTGCCTCAGCCATCGGCTCTCCTATCGGATTTCTATAGGTCGTCCTCCTATAGAATATCTATACATATAGACGACCGCAAGTAGGAAAGGGTTGGAGTCCTCGCCTGCGTCGCGCCGCGCCTGTCACGCCGCCTTAGTCAATGAATACCCAGAGTAGGCCGCGACTCCTGGCATCGAGCTCACCAGGCTGGTCGACGTGGTAGAGGTCGCCGGCCACATCGCGGATGAGTATCCCCCCACCCGGCATTCGGCGCGGCCAGTCGTCGAGGCGAGTTTGGAACGAACGGGGCCCTTGTTCGGTCTCGACCTGCCAATTGCGAATCTCGACCTCCTCGTCCAGGTCCAACACGCGGACGATCTTCAAGACGAACCCGGCCTCAACGAGGGCCTCCTCGAGGAACGCCCGTGACTCGTCGGACAACTCGCCCGGCTCACGCACCAGGGCGAACTCGGATTCTTTGTTGTCGCGCAACGAGATGTACCGCGCCGGCTGCGACCACGGGAAGCAACGACGCACCCAAACGGAGCGCTCTTCGCTCCCCTTCATCGCCCATAGTCTGCCGTCGGCCCGCCGCTCGAGCGTCAGGTCTTCTTGCGATTTCTTGACCAGTTCCTTTGCGTACGCCGTTGTCTTCATATCGACTCCTACCGCAGTTCGCTCTGCAAATGGTACAGCTTCCTATAGACGCCATCCGGCTTCGCCAGCAACTCGGTATGTGTGCCCGCCTCGGCCAGCCGGCCGTCCTTCATCACGAGCAGCCGCGAAGCGCGGCGCAAAGTCGAGAGACGGTGCGCGATGGCGAACACCGTGCGGCCGGCGACCAGCCAGTCGAGAGCTTCCTGGATCTTCCGCTCTGTCTCAGTGTCCACGCTGCTCGTTGCCTCATCGAGGATGAGGATGCGCGGGTCGTGCAGGATCGCCCGGGCAATAGAGACGCGCTGACGCTCGCCGCCCGACAGCGTCTGCCCGCGCTCGCCCACCAGCGTGTCATAGCCGTGTGCCAGCCGGCAGATGAAGTCGTGGGCGTTCGCTGCCCTGGCCGCCTCGATGACATCCTCGAGCGAAGCCTCCGGATTGCCGTAGCGGATGTTCTCCAGCACCGTCCCATGAAACAGGTAAGGGTCCTGAAGGACCATCCCTACCTGCCGCCGGTAATGGCCCGTATCGAGCTCACGGATATCGACACCGTCGATCCGGATCACGCCGCCGGTAGCGTCGTAAAACCGTGCGATCAGATTGACCAGCGTGGTCTTGCCGCCACCCGACGGGCCCACCAAGCCGATCATCTCACCGGGCATCACATCGAAGCTCACGCCGCGGACGACCTGGCGCACGCCATCATAGCCGAAGCTCACGTTCTCGAAGCTGACGCGGCCGCGGACCGGCTCGAGCCGTACGGGCTCCGGTACATCGACTATCTCCGGCTCGGTATCCAGGACCTCGAACACCCGGTGCGCCGAGCTCGTCGCCCGGTTGAGGATTCGCGCCATTTGCCCGATTGTCTCGATCGGGGCGATGAACATGGTCGTGTACAGCAAGAACGACACGAACGTCCCTGCAGAGAGCGTCGGCGCCCCGCCGTCACCACCACCAAGCAGACGTGGCACCGCGAAGACCCACACCGCTAACGTGGTTACGTGCACCGCGAACATCAGCGACGGCCAGAAGAGCGTCCAATGGTGGTGGATCCGATTGAACTCCTCAGTCACATCGAGATTCCGCTCCCCAAAGCGCCGCTTCTCCCGTTCCTCCTGGTTGAAGGCTTTGACCACACGTATCCCGGGGATCGTGTCGGACAGCACGTCGCTGACCCGCGACCATTTGCGCCAGGCGCGCAGGAATAGCCTGCTGATTCGCTCGCCGTGCAGGTAGATCGCCCAGCAGAACACGGGCACCGGCAGCGTCATCACCAGCCCCAGTCTCCAATCGAGACTGAGCAGCACGGCTCCCAACCCGACGAGCATGACCAGCGACAGCGAGACGTCGACGACGCCGAACGCCAGGAACTCCCAGAGCCGGTCGGTGTCGGAGCTCATCCGCGTGATCAGACTCCCGGTCTTGTTCCGCGAGTAGAATCCGAGGCTGAGCTTCTGCAGCTGCTCGTACAGCTCGGTGCGCAGGTCGCGGGCGACCCATTCACCCAGCACCGACATCTTGCGAAGGCGCACGAGTGCTGCAGCCTGGCTCAACAGGTACACGACGCCCATCGCCGTCACCGCCAACCACGCTACGGCGCTCCCCTCGGCCACCGACATCGTCCCATCCTGAACCGGCCTCACGATGCGATCGATCAGGTAGCCGGCCAAGAAAGGCGGGACCAGGCTGACCAGCGTGATCACCGCCGCCGCCGCCATTCCCACGACCACCTGTCCCCGATAGGGCCTCAAGTACGACAGCAGGCGCCAGATCACGGCCATACGATTCCCTGCGACCAACGCCTGCGCCTCTCTGATCGGCCCGGCGACGGCCTCCGCGTACGCGCGATCGGCGCCTTCCGACCCCACGGCGCGTCCCGCCAGCCCTTCCTCGACGACGAACTTGATGTTCTCCATCGCGCGGCGCTGACGATGCGTGTACCGCACCCGCGCAAGCGACGGACGGCCCGCTTCGCCGAAGAACGTCAGGGTCGTGCTGCTCAGCCCCGGCGCCTCGTGCACGCCTCGGATCTCGGCCCGCTCGACGCTGTCCACCTCCCACCGCCCATCAATTCGACGGGCGAAGCCAAGGTGCCGCGGGCCAAGTGCCACCCAGGTCTCGCTCAGTTTCAGAGATTCATCGAGGTCGGCCAGGGCGTACAGCTGCACCGGCTCCCCGCCCCACACCGCCTCGATCAGGCGACGCAGTTCCACGGGCAGCCGCTGCGGCTGATCCGTGTAGCGTACGATGATCTCCTCATCGCGCCGGTTGTGATGCTGGCCTACCATCGTCGTGATCGGTTGAGGTAGAAAAACAAAACGGCCTTCCAGGTGTCCCGGAGGAGCACCCAGTAGGCCGGATCACGACAACGGAATCCGGTTAGGCTACGTCAAGTGACTCCTCCCAACGCCGGCGAGTCGCCGCCGTCGTCCGTGGTGCCGATGTAGCTCAGCTCGAGCACACCGGTGACCACAAACGGCGCCGCCGCCCGAATCCGGGCCGCCAGCGTCATGCGGTTCATCTGGAAATGCCGAATCATGATCTGATTAGTCCTCTCATACTCCTTTAGGCCCATCACTGCGAGCGACCAAGCTACAAAGCGCCGCTCAGGAATGCAAGTCCGAAGACAGTCCTCATAGAGGAGCCCGGCAGGGGCACCTCCGTGGTGAGCGACTCCCTACCGAGAGCCACGGTTCCCAGGAGATCGAATGTGTCGATGAATGAACTAACGATCGGCCAGCGCTCGGGCACTTCCGGTTATGGCGATCCCGAAGTGCTCGATCATGTAGGTCTCCAGCGCCGCGGCCAACGCCGCGGCGAATGCTTCGCGATGGCTGAGATTGTCGCGGACGCCGTCCCAGTTCGCTTCGACCTGCACACCGCTTATCGGGCCACCCTGCCGTGAGCCGTGACGGGCCGTGTTGTAGCCCCCGGTGTAGTATGGGTGTCCTCCCGGGTCGGGATAGGCCGGGCTCGGTAGCGAGGGGAAGCCGCGCGCGTCGAGCAGGCCGCCCAAGCTCAGCGGGCCGCGCACCAGCGCGACGAACCCAGCGTCGGCTTCCTGGGCCAGGGTCCGGATGCTGCTCTTGTTCACGTAGATGGGCTGCCCAAGCTCGGCGTCGGAGAGCTCCAGGTCGCTCGCCGACAAAAGGTAGCCCAGCTCGAGACGCTGGATTTCATGTCCGTGCCCGTGGAGGTCGAGATAGAGGCCACGGGCGTATTGCTCCGCCACGGCCGCTTTCGCGGTCTCGATGAAACTGTGATACTCGCTCCAGGCCCACTCGCCATACACGTTGCCCTGCGCCGCCTCGCCGATCTCGCGATTCGCATCCAGCTTCGAGCGGTGGAGCCTGCAGATGATAACGTGTGGGTACCCGCCGGTCCGCTCATAGATCGCAGCGCCGATCGTCCGTGCCAGTTCCTGCGTTCGCCGGTCCTGGAGAACCACGCCCCAGGTCCGGTCGGCGATCTCCTCCGGCAGTTCATAGCCGCCGTGGGGAGCCGAGAGTACGATGGGAAGTTCCCCGGCGATGTACTCCGTGTATTGCCTGCGACCGTAGTACGACTGCCCCGGAACGTAGTCGGTAACCTCGGCGAGGAAGACCTCGAACGTCGCTCGGCCGGAAGCCGGCTCGGCAGTCGCGGTAATCGTGGCAATGCCCGCACCCACGGCGGTGGCGCGTCCGCCGACAGGGTCTATGTCGGCGACGGATTCGTCGCTACTACTCCAGCTCACGGCCGCGCCCGGTATCAGGGCCCCGTCCGCGTCCACCACGTGAGCCTCGAACTGTTCTGTTACGCCTACGCTGCCGACGAGGACCACATCAGGAGAGACGATGACGCGCGCCGGGACCCGCGGCCCACCGTCGTCGCAGCCGAGCGAGGCGAGCGCGGCGATGCCGGCGAGCCCGATCGAGACGAACCCGCGGGTGGCGCCGGAGACGCAAGAAGGCTTGCTCACGTCTTTCACTATGTTGCACACTGGCGCTCTTCGCCAGACTCGCCCAGTAGTGCATGGCGCAAGCCGGCAGGCAAAGACGCACGTGCGGAGGCTCCGCCAGACCGGTGCCTGGTACGCAGGCAGGAGGCCGCGCTGAGCGGTAAACCTGCCCGACGAGCGGCGCCTGGGCTCGATGGATGGTAACCCACTCATCGTCGCTTGCGCTACTACGCTGCAAGGTATACAGATTGCATCCGTATGCTTGTTAAACGCTTGTCCTTCTGGACCGTTCAACTGTCCGTCTGGGGCGCTTACGGCCTCAGCACGTACCTGTCGGGATTGCCCAGCCTGGCCGAGGCCGAGATGTTCACCATGCTGGGCGTGAAGCTCTTGCGTGCGGCGTTGGGTCTAGTGCTGAGCCTAGGTCTATACGTCTTGTACAGCCGGGCAATGCGGCGCACATCGGACATCAAGATAATCGCGACGCTGGCCGTCGCCGCGTCGCTGGTCATTAGCGGGGTCTGGCAGCTCCTTTACCTGGCGGCTCAGAGCCCACCATGGGGTGACACAGCTCTCTCGGTCGATTGGGCCTCCTTTCGCATGGCTTTCCCCGACTACGCGTTCGTGATGCTCGCCTGGAGTGCCGCGTATCTGGGGATCGAATTCTGGCGTTACTCGCGGTTGCAGGAGCAAAGAGCGCTGGAGGCGAAGGCGCTGGCGCGGGAAGCGCAACTACAGAGCCTCTCGTACCAGCTCAACCCGCACTTTCTCTTCAACGCACTGAACTCGATTCGGGCGCTGATCCAGGAGAACGCTCAGAAGGCGCGAGAGATGGTGACGCAGCTCTCTGAGTTCTTGCGCTACACGCTGGTCAACCCGCCGCTCGACGAGATCCCGTTGCGTGACGAGGTTGAAGCGCTACGCCGCTACCTTGCTATCGAGGAAGCACGCTTCGAGGACCGATTGACCGTCTCCATCGATGTGGAGCGCTCCGCCGAAGACTGGACTGTGCCGGGCCTCATCTTACACCCGCTAGTCGAGAACGCTATCAAGCACGGGATCGGTACAAGCCCGCGGCCATTACAAGTGAAGATCGAGGCGCGTGTCGAAGGCCATCACCTGCACATCGAGGTAGCGAACACGGGAGCGCTCGCGCCTGCGGCCGAGGTCGCTGATGCACCGGCCAGTGCGGACGCGCCCGACGGCGCCGGCATCGGCCTCGAGAATGTGAGGGAGCGATTGGCGCGCCTGTATCCCGACGCGCATCGCTTCGAGGTGGCCCAGCACGGTGACTGGGTACGAGCGGTCATCGAGATCCGGCAACCGGCTTTGAGGTCATGATGGACGAGACGCGGACGGCTGTGATCGTTGACGATGAGCGATTGGCACGCCGCGAGCTGGGCTCTCTGCTCGAAGCGCATCCCGAGGTACGGATCGTCGGTGAAGCGGATTCGGTGGCGAGCGCCGCCGACCTGATAAACCGCGAGGAACCAGACGTCGTCTTCCTCGACATCCAGCTGGTCGGCGAAACCGGCTTCGACCTGCTCGAGCGGCTCGAGGCCGAGCCGGCCATCGTCTTCGTTACTGCCTACGAGCAGCACGCCATACGCGCCTTCGAGGTGAACGCCCTCGACTATCTGCTCAAGCCGGTGACGCCCGAGCGGCTGGCGGCGGCGCTCGAGAAGTTGCCACGGCCCGGATCCGGCCCGCCGGCCGTGGAGCCGCTGGATTATCAGGACCGGCTTTTCCTGCGGCTTGATGATCGATTGATGTTCCTCCGCGTCGACGCCATCAAGTACATAACAGCCGCCGCTGACTACTCCTACCTGCACACGGCTGATGGCAGGCGCCGATTGGTACACAAGCCGCTCAAGGAATGGGAGGCCCGGCTGCCGGCCAACTACTTCCTCCGCATCCACCGGTCGACCATAGTCAACATGGAACACGTCGAGCGGCTCGAGCCTTGGTCGAACTATAGCTACCGGGTCTACCTGGCCGATGTCGGCGACCCGCTGACCATGAGCCGGCGCTACGCGCTCAAGGCCAAGGACCGCCTCGGCTGACCGTCGTCCGCCGCTTCGACCGCTTATCGGCCGTTCCAACCTTCCATAGAGAAACCGTACCACCCTCATCGGCAACGCTGTAGCGTTGGTGGCAAGTCGCCCTTTTCGCGGGCCCGCCGGTAGCCGTCCGTGTGGTGGGTCAAGCGCCGGCGGCGCCGGTCCGTCGCGGCGCCTGCCGGGCAAGTGACAAGACGGGAGAACCACTGGGAGAGGTAACCATGATCCTACGACTACTTGCCACTTTCGCGCTCCTCGTCGTGCCGACGGCCGGCTGCGACGACGACACGACGTCGGTGTCGGAGGAGACGACGTTCGAGGTGAGCATCGAGAACACCTCAATGCTGTACGATTTTAGCGCTTCGGGCGTCTTCAATACGCCGGTGGGCGCCGGTGCACCCGCCCCAATCCTACCCGGCGACGCGTACGAGTTCAGCTTCAGCGCTGCACCGGGATCGAAGCTGTCGTTCGCCACGATGTTCGTGCACTCGAACGACTTCTTCTACGCGCCGGACGCCGGCGGTATCGAGTTGTTCGATATGAGCGGAGCGCCGGTGACCGGTGATGTGACCTCGCAGATCATGCTCTGGGACGGCGGTAGCGAGGTGAACCAGGAGCCGGGCCTCGGCGTCGACCAGGCGCCGCGACAGAGCGGCCCCAACACAGGCGCGGCGGACCCCGACAACACGGTCCGGATCGCACCTGACGACTTCAATAATCTGCCGGCCGTCGATCAGGTCCTGCAGGTCACCCTGAGCGTCGCGGGCCAGACAGACTTCACGGCACGGATCGAGAACGTCTCGACGGCAACCACCCTTATGACCTCCGACGGCGGGATGCTGTCAGTGCCGCTGGCGCCGGGCGTCTGGGTCGTGCACGGCGACGACGCCCCGCTCTTCACTGTGGGTCAGGCCGACTACGGCGACGGGTTGGAGGCGCTGGCCGAGGACGGTGATCCGTCCTCGCTCGGCGCGGCGCTGGCGGCGGCCACCGGATTGACCGTACCACTCTCTCCGGGCGTTTGGGCGGTTCATACGGCAGACGCGGTGCTGTTCACCGCCGGCCAGGCCGATCACGGCGACGGATTAGAGGCGTTGGCCGAGGACGGCGACCCTTCGGGGCTGGCTGCGGCGCTGGCAGGCCAGAGCGGCGTTGTGTCGAGCGGCGCCTTTACCACGCCGGACGGCGCGTCGATGGCCGGCGTGATCCTCCCCGGCCAGTCGTACAGCTTTACCGTCACGGCGACGCCAGGCGCCAAGCTGTCACTGGCCACCATGTTCGTGCAGTCGAACGACCTGTTCTACGCACCGGATGAAGAAGGTATCGCCTTGTTCAGCATGGGCGGCTCGCCGGTCTCCGGCGATGTGACATCGCAGTTCATGCTCTGGGACGCGGGTACCGAGGTGAACCAGGAGCCGGGGATCGGTCTCGATCAGGCTCCCCGCCAGTCGGCACCCGACAGCGGCGCGGAGGAGAACGGGACAGTGCGGTTAGTCAACGATGGGTACACGTATCCCAGCGTGTCGGATGTGATCCGCGTGACCGTTACGCCGACGATGTAGGGGTAGGCCAAAACCGGAGATAAGTCACAATGTGAAGCCGCGCGCGGCCCCCAGGCCGGGCGCGGCTTTGCCGTGCCTTTTCGAGCGTCGCTGCGTGGGAAGCAGAGCTCCCCGCGCCTAGCGCTGCGCGCTGATCTCTCCGACTTCTTGTACGTCTACAGGGACACCCTCGATCTCGGTCGGGACGATGTCATGCGCCGACAACTGAGCCCGCGGTATTTTCTTTTTGACCATTACGACCACCGCCACCGTCTGAGTGCGTTCGCCGCCTCTCTCCAGCAGGCCCACTCCGACACCGACGACATTGGCCTTCGACATCAGTTCGTCCGCGTGGGCCTCCTTGACGATGCGAGCGTTCTCCATCTCGGCCTGCCCGTCGGCATTGTCAGCTTCTTTCTCGCTCATATCGTGACCTCCAAGCAGTCGAGCACTGCCTGGATTGGGTTGTGGATAGTGGTCTGGTCCGAGCCGGCGAACAGCAGCCCAACCGCCCGCAGCGCGTCACCTGCCACCAACAACGAACCGGAGTCGCCGCCCTGCGACATCGGGCTAGTGACGATCTGGTTATCGAACTGCGCGACACGCCCGGCGCCGTAGCTCACGTTCACCGTGGCATCCAGTACCTGGATCTCACCGGTGGTAAAGCCGGTCGTGCGACCGGACTTGCGCACCGACATCCCGAGTACGGCAGGCGTCGTACCCTCCACAACTCCGATCTCCAAGATCTCGTCCTTAATGTCACCCTCGTCCAACGGGCGGGCGACAGCGGCGTCCGCCAGGTTCGAGGCCGCGAGGTCGCTCTGGTACGGCTCGAGCCGATGGCGTGAGCCGAGGAGGCGCGCGAGAGCGTTCGCGGCGCCGGCCACGCCGATCGCCACCGGGCAATCGGGCGCCGAGGTGCTAAACTCGATCGGGCAGAAGCGCTCGAGGTGGGCGATCGTATCCTGCTCGACCTGGCCGCCGTCCGCCGCGCCGGGTTGGAGGATCGGATCGCCGGGGCTGGCGTCGTTGCTGTTTGCCAGCACGTGGTTGTTCGAGAGCATGAGGCGGGCGCCCGAATCCCGATCGCGCACGACGGACCCAAACGTTCCGGCCGTCACCTGATAGTGGCCCAAGCTCACACCGCCGGGGGCCGGACGCCAACGGTCGGTGGGCTCCTCCAGAGCCCGGATGTCGCCGACCTGCACCACGTCGGTGGCGACACCATCGACCTCCGGAGGAATCAGTGCCTCTCGATCAAGCCCCGCCTCGGGCAGCTTCTGGCGCACCAGTACCACAACACAAAGCTCATCGGTCCCTTGTCTGCGAACCACCTTGTAGCCCGTGCCGACGCCGACAACGTTCGGCTTGGCCATAATCGACCGCTTGTGGAGCTCCTTGACCCGCCTCACTTCGTCTGGCCGAGACATGACTCTCCTCTTCCAGTAAGGTGTCGGGTGTTCATGCAGCATACACCGAGGCGATCCAGACTGTCATCCCCAACTCGCGATGCTATCTCCGCATGGCGCCAAACGCGTACATGACGTCGAGGAAATCATCGCTGGAGTACCTCAGTTCCCAATCGCCGGTTCGCTCGGCCCCCGGGAAGAACGAGCCTCGATATACGGACTCCTCGGTCTTGAGCTTGAGCACCAGCGTGTAGGGGGCGTCGAGCTTGAACGGCTCGAACCGGTCGAGATTACTGAGCGCTCGCTGCACGCCCAAGCGGATCCTTTCGTGCGAGACCTCGGGGTGCAAGGTGAGCGCGGCGGCCCCGATCCCTTCCTTCACCGCCACAGTCTCGACGTCGCCCAGCAGGCCCTCGACCTGCTCGCAGAGCGCCTTGTCACCGGCGGCGAAGACGACGGGGACATCGTAGTAGCCGGCGATCAACGAGTTGTAGCCAGCCTCCGGCATCGAGATGCCGTTGATCGAGAAATCCGTCACATCCCCGGAGCTCGTGTGCTCGAGCAGAGCGTCGGGAGTCCCGGCCTTGGCGTGATAGCCGATGAAGATGACGGCATCGAAGCTCTCATCCACCCCCTCCATCATGACTTTCGGGCCACCGGACCAGTCCCGTATCAGCCGCGCTCTCGGATCGAGCAGGTCCGGCAAGATATTGCGGGCCGACCCGTGCGAGTCGCGGACGACGATCTCGGTGGCCCCGGCCGCCACAGCGCCCTCGATGGCAGCGTTCGTTTCATCTGTCATTATTCGGCGGAAGCGGTCGTAGTCCTTCCCCGTCCTGCTCACGTCCTCCCAGTTGACGACGCCGGTGATACCCTCCATGTCCACCGAGATGAAGACTTTGAGGTTCCCCTGCGACTGCGCGAACGCCGGGGCACAGAGGAACGGCAGAGCCAGTAGTGCGATCGCTATTCTCTTCATGCTAACCTCCCGTTTGCTGTGGCCGTGCCTCCGATCGCGCGACGGCCACAAGACTCTCTATCGCAGACGTCGGCCGCGAACCGTGAAGACGGCTCGGGCGAGGATCTCGTCGGTTGGGATGAACCCGACAAAGCGACTATCCGGCCAGCCCAGCATGTCGCGTCGATCGGAGAGCAGCACGACCGAATCGGCTGGGACGACCCACGGACCCCAGGTATAGATGTTTTCCTCGATGGCGAGCTCGGAGCGCCAGGCGCCGGGGCTGGCGATGTCGAAGGGCCAGGGCTGAGGCGCCCCGTTCAGAACCACGACGCCCGAGTCCATGGCCACCGTGTCGCCCGGCAGAGCGACCAGCCGGCGCAGCACGTGAAACTCTCTGCTGCCACGGGCGAAACGGAAGATCACCAGGTCGCCGCGTTCCATGCGGCCGGCCGGACTCCAGGCGACGAAATACTCGCCCTGGGCCAGCGTAGGTTCCATCGAAACGCCTGTCTGAACGTAGATCGAAGGGATGCGCTCGCCGAATCGTGTCGCCCACAGAGCGCCCAAGACAAATACTGCGATGACGAGCCAGAAGCTGACCCTGATGTAGGTGACCACTCGCGATCCCTTCATGGCCGCCCCATGCTCATCGCGAAAAGCGTTGGGCCTAGCTGGGACTCAGAGCTCGTCCCGCGTCTCCTCCAAAACCTCTTCCCTATCCTGGTCCGGATCTTCGATCCCCTGCATCACGTCCGCGGCGATCTTGTCGTAGCGATCGAGCGCCTGCCGCGTTCGCATGTCGTTCCGCAGGCCGAAGGCGACCATGAGCAGCATCCCGACGACCACAGAGCTGTAGACAAGGACAGGGAGAGAAATCCCGCGCAGCGTGAACAGGCCGAGCTTGATGTCGACCGACTGATCGGAGTTCGCGTAGGCGAACCAGGCGAGCAGCGCCACGATCAGGGCGCCGCCGATGACCTTGAAAGCAAGCGCACGCCACTTCATGGCTCGACGGGGAATCCCGTGAATGTGGCCCCGCTCGTCCCGGTAAGCGCGACCCTCATGTAGCGGCCGATCCAATCTTCTGGTCCCGGGATCAGCACGACTTTGTACGTATCGGTGCGCGCCTGGAGCAGATCGCCGCGTCGCGCCCGCTTCTCGACTAAGACCCCGGCAACCTTCCCGACCTCAGCCAGGTTCTTCTCAGCGGCGATCTCGCGGACCAGAGCGATCAGGCGCTCCAACCGTCCCTGCGCCACGTGGTCGGGCACGACCCAGTCCTGGTCCATGCGCGTAGAGGGCGTGCCCTCGCGCGCCGAGTAACGGAAGGTGAAGGCATCGTCGTAGCGAACGCTGCGCACCAGGTCCAACGTGGCCTCAAAGTCGGTCTCGTCCTCGCCGGGGAAGCCGACGATTATGTCTGTGCCGAGCGCGATGTGTGGAATCGCATCGCGCAACATCCCAACCTTGGCCATGTATTCGGCGCGCGTGTAGCGCCGCGCCATGCGCTTGAGCACCCGGTCCGAGCCCGACTGCACCGGTAGGTGCAGCTGCGGGCAGACGGCATCTTCTTCCGCCATGACCTCCACCAGCCCGCGCGTCAGGTCATTCGGGTGCGGCGAGGTGAAGCGCACGCGCCGCACTCCGGGGAGACGGGCAACGGCGCGGAGCAGTCTCGGAAAGTCCCAATCCCCGTAGCGATACGAGTTCACGGTCTGCCCCAACAGCGTGAACTCGGTGATCCCCTCGGCGGCCTGCTCTTCGATCTCGCGCAGAACGGCATCTGGCTCGCGGTTCTTCTCCGGCCCGCGGGTGAACGGGACGATGCAGAAGGTGCAGCGGTAGTCGCAGCCGCGCTGGATAGGGATCCAAGCCGATACCTGCGACTTTCGCCGTAGCTCCAGTCCCTCGTAGTTCTCCGAGTCCTTGAGTTCTACGTCGACGACACCACCGCCGTCCCGGGCCGCCTGGTCGATGAGCTGGGGTAACGACCGGTAGGCGTCGGGCCCGATCACCATGTCGACGTGCTCGGCCCGCTCGATGAGCTGCGTGCCAAGGCGCTGAGCCATGCAGCCGCAGACCCCGATCAGCGTGCCTGGTCGCTCACGCTTCACCCGGTTAAGCTCCGCTACCCGCCCCAGCACACGCTGCTCCGCGTGCTCGCGAATCGCGCACGTGTTGACGAGTATGACGTCAGCATCCTCGGGCGCAGAGACCTGGGCGTAACCGCTGGACGCCAGAACGCCTTCCATGAGCTCACTGTCGCTCAGGTTCATCTGGCATCCATAGGTCTCGACCCAGTACGTCTTCGACATGCTCACGATCTCAGTAGGTGCGCCTTGGCGCGGAGACCGCCGTCTCGCGCCGCCTCGATCAGCGCCGGCTGCAGGCGCGGCCCTGCCGCACGTAAGCTATCGTCGGCGGGCATCTTCAGGTAGTCACCGGTGACCGCGGTCTCCATGTCGTCGCCCTCGAGCACGACCCGCGCCACCGTACCGGCACGGCGTCGGCGGTATTCGTCCGCCTTCCGCCGGACCAGCTCACGTATCTCCAGCGAGCGCTCCGCCTTGACCTGCGGCGCTACTCGGTCCGGCAGCTTCTCGGCGTCGGTGCCGCGGCGCTCCGAGTAAGGGAAGACGTGCACGTAGGTGAATGGTAGCGCTTCGATGAGCGCGACGGTCCGCCGATGATCCTCATCCGTTTCGCCGGGGAAACCGACGATCACATCGGTGCCGAGTCCGAGCGGCGCGACACGCTCGGCCAGGAGCTCGACCCGATCGCGGTAACGGCCATTCATATAGGCGCGCCGCATCATTCTGAGAACTCGATCGCTGCCGCTCTGCAGCGGCACATGGAGGTGCGGGGCCAGCCAGCCACCGGAGTTCGCCATCAGGTCGATCACCCGGTCGTCGAGCTGGCTGCACTCCAGGGAACCGACGCGGAAGCGCACGTCGGACACACCGTCGAGCAGAGCCTCGAGAAGGGCCGCGAGCGCGACTCGCGGCTTCAGATCCTTGCCGTAGAGTCCGATGTGGATCCCGGTGAGCGAGATCTCCGGATGGTGTTCGGCCAGTCGCCGCGCCTCTTCGACGATCTGTCGAGGCTCACGTGAGCGGTTCCGTCCCCGGGCGACCGAGATCACGCAGTATGAGCAGTTGAGGTCGCAACCGTCCTGCACCTTGAGCCAGGCGCGCGTGCCGCGCTCACAGCGATCGAGCAGATCGCCGTTCTCCTCCTCCGGGCGCCGCGGGAACACGCCCAGACTGCCGGCCACCGCCTCGGGATCCTGGCCGGGGACGACGGCGGTAACTCCCTCGAGCGTTCGAATGTTCTCGGACGCCACGGCGGAGGCGCAGCCGACGACGACGACCGGCAGGCGACCCTCCGACCGGCGACTGATGGCTCGGACATAGCGGCGCAGCTCCGAGTCGGCGGACCCGGTGACGGTGCAGCTATTGACCACAACCGCGTCGGCCAGCTCCGGGCCACCTACTGTCACGCAACCGCGCCGCTCGAAGAGCTGGCGCATGCGCTCGGTATCGTACTGATTAGCGCGACAGCCGAAGGTGTGGAAGTAGATTCGCTGCGGACGAGTGTCCGCCTGCATCGACATCGGCCCTAGTTCGTGAAGACAGCTGCGGAAAAGGTGTAGCGGGTGAAGGACTCCTCGACCGCGTTCGTGTCCAGGTCCCCACGTCCCCCAAACTCGATCGCCGCATCGAAGCGACCGCGGCCGCCGAGGAAATCGGTGCCCAATCCGAGCGCTAGGGCGCGTTCCCACGGCGAGCCGCCCTCGAGCTTGAATGGAAGCTTCTCATAACTGCCGCCCAGGCGCAGGTACGAGGCCCAGGCGTCACCGGACGACAGGAATCGTACCTCGAAACCACCGCCCACGCGCCAGGTGTCCTCGACGCCGCTATCCGGCAGACCGGCCCCCGCGCTCGACCAGTTCTTCCACCCTCCCGCCACCGCGAACAGGAGGTCAGCCCCTAGAAGCAGAGAGGCGCCGATATCCAGCCCCAGCGGTAGACCGACCTTGATCTCGGCACCCGTGCTGTCGTCGCGGATTGTCAGGTCAGAGCCCCAGCTGGCGACGAGCCCTACTATGAAATCGTCAGCCGGCTGGTACTCGGTGCCGAGGGTCAGTCCCCAACCACTGCTCCGAATCGCCGTTGTGGACGCGAAAGGCTGTAGCGGATCCGCGACCGCCGAATCCGGGTCAAAGACCCTGACGACCTTGACCCTGGACTCGCCGAAGAAGTACTGGAAAGCCGCACCAACGGTCCAACCCGGCCGGATGATGTACCCGCTCTCCAGCCGGACCTGGTTGACTCCGCCATCCGAGGTGCGTGTTTCCTGGAACGGCACGTCTCTGGCCGTTAGCGAGACCGTGTCGGTGACCTGCACACCCCAGTTTCGATCCAGGACGCCGCCGAAGGCAGCGCCCGCCACCCAGCGCGGTGACATTGGAAGGGCCACGCGGAAGAGCGGGAAAGAGGACGTCTCGGTGTCACCGCTCGCAACGTCGCCTTGCAGGGTCCGACTCTCCGGCTGATAGGCGAGCCAGATGCCGGACGAGTAGACGCGGGCCAGCGAAGCCGGATTCACCGCCGAGAGGTTACCGCCGTGCAAAACAACCGCGGCACCACCCAGTCCCCGGGCACGAGCATCGAGGGGCCGTACTGGACGACCAAGGCCCACTGTACCCAGCAACTCGACTTGCGCCGCCGCCTCTGCGGGCGCAAGCGAACCTAAGATCGCAAGAATCAGCGGGAGCAGACGGCGGACGCTCACGGCAAGCTGAACCCGACCGGCGGGGTGAAGACGATGCGGAGCGACGGCGTGAAACCCGGATCGCCATCGATCGCTCCGAACTCCCAGAAGCCGAAGGTCGCTGCGGCGCTCGCCGGTCGGACCACGAACCTCAGCAGTGGGACCGAATCCTGTGAGACTCCAGACCAAACTGCTAGCAGCCGGGTGAGCTCGAACCGCACGGTGTCGCCGACCGCGATGGAATCCGGGACCACGAGCACATCGCCCGCACCAACCCGGTTGCCCACCGGCGTTTTGGGGCCGAATACCAAGAAGTCATCGGCCAGCTCGTAGGTCAACGTCTGGAACGGGTCTTCCGCTTGGAACGGCGGCGACCGTTGGTCGACGCTCACGAGCAAAAGCTCTGCCTTGTTGATCGTCGAACCGCGAAGCGGATAGGTATCGGTTGAGCCCAAGACCGGCACCGAATCGGGGATGACGAACTGGGTGTACGTCCGCCACCCTTCGATCCCTCCGACGCGAAGGATGCCCTCGATGTTTTCCGTGCCCGTCGGGTCGTAGATGAACGTACCAGCCGTCGAGGCCGAGCTGGCCACCACGGCCGTGTCGGGGCGGTCGACCGGTATCATGTTGTAGTTGAGCCTCGCTCCGGTTAGGCGGGTATGACCGGAATCGGCGACAACCACGGCAAGGCCCGTGTTCACCTCGAGGGAATCGACCCACAGCTTGAGCAGCGAATCGGAGGCTTCCCCCAGCCAGAAGACGAGCGAGTCGGGCATCTCGGTCGTCGTGTCTGTAACGATGAGCTCGAGAGTATCCTCGGCGAGAATCGTCGGACCCAGCGACCCACCGGGACCTCCCGACCAGGGTACGGCAACGCCTAGCGTGTCGACAGCGAATTCCCAGGTGGCCGAGACGTCCCACTCCTGCTGGACCTCGACGAGCTGCAGAATCATCATTCCGGCCGCCGGCAAGAAAGTCTGAGCGCTGTCTACTTCCATCACCACACGCGCCGAGTCGTAGGTTTCCACCGCCGAGACAATGCCGGGAATTCTGACGGTGACTTCGATGACGTCGTACTGGAGCAGACCGCGGGTAGTCCCCACGGGTGCCCCGCCCACAACCTGGATGTAGCCGGTGACTCCCGCCCTCGTGAAACCGCCGAACGTCGTGTCGGCCCAGTCACTCAGCACGTTCGTGCCGAGCAGCGTCTCCAGGGTTGGCGACGACGGGCCGGGCGCGACTTCGGGATCGACATCGACGAGCTCGTCCCGCTCGCACGCCACCAGAATGAGCGCTGCTATCGCCAATCGAACGGGGAAAATCCGAACCCTCACTCGACGTTCCCTTTCTCCGCATCCCCCCCGGGCACGGGCCGGTTCGCCAGGCTCACATAGCGGATTCGCAGGTCGGAAAGCACGGCCTGCAAGAGCTGACCCTCATCGTCGGTGAGGTTCCCCTTCGTCTTCTCCTCCAGGACGGCCAGCGTGTCGATCAACTGCCGGGCGCCTGTCAGGCCGTCGGATATTCGCTTCTGGGCCTCCTCTTTCGACAGCTTCTCGGTCTCCGGCTCCGCCACCGATGGGTCGGCCATCATCTCGACCTGGCTGAGCACAGCGATCGCCGACGCCGCCAGCCCCGCGACCAGGTTGTTGAAATCTACCTTTTCCTCGTTCATATCCCTTCCCTACCCCAGACCCTCAGCTTTGTGCGACGACGTTGTAGCGGCGCGGTAGGCGACGTGAAAGGCCCGTGAGGATATCGTAGGTGATCGTGTCACACCGATCCGCCACGGCCTGCAGGCTCGTGGGGGCGTTGGGCGACCCGCCGATGACCGTGCACACCGAACCGGGGACCACGCCTTCCAGCCCCGTGACGTCTACCACGATGACGTCCATGCAGACGCGGCCGATGATGGGCGCTTGCTGATCACCGAAGGTCACGACACCGTTGTTCGACAACGCGCGCGGCACACCGTCGGCGTAGCCGATGGCGAGGGTCGCCCAGCGCGAGGGACCTTCGGCCTTGTACGTCGCACCATAGCTCGCCGTCCAACCCGCCGGTACATCGCGCACCGCAGTCACCCGTGCACGTACGGTGATCACCGGCTGCGGCAAGATCGCCTCATTGCCACCGGTCCCACCGTAGAGGAAGAGACCGGGACGCAACAGGTCCGCTCCGTACTCCGGCCAACGCGTTGCTGATACGCTCGCCGCCACATGGTGCACGCCACCCGCGCCGTCGGGGAACGATTGGACACACTGCTGAAACCGCTTCCACTGTTCCCGCGACGGCTGCTCATCCTCTTCGTCGGCCGAGTGAAAGTGAGCGAAGGTCCCCTCCCACTCGAGCTCGGCTTCGCAGGCCTCCAGGACACGCGGCAGCCAGTCGGCGACGGCGGCGTGGTGGAAGCCACAACGGCCGATACCCGTGTCGATCTCCAGGTGGAATGGCAGGCGACGGTCGACCCGCTTGGCACAGGCCCGATAACGTTCCAGCGCCTCGAGATCCCCTATGCCCGGAGTCAGGGAGGCCTCAGCGGCCAGATCCAGCTCTTCCGGTGTGCTGAAGAGGAGAACAACCCGGCGGTCAATCCCCCGCTCGCGTAGCTCCAGCCCCTCGGCGACGGCGGCCACGCCGTAGCCCCAAGGCTGGCGCGGCTCCAGCGCGCGTACCACGGGACAGAACCCGACACCGTAGGCGTCCGCCTTGACCACCGGCAGCATGCCCACCCGCGGCTTGGCCCGCTCCTGCAGGCTGTCGTAGTTTGCAACGAGCGCACCGAGGTCCACATCGACCCAAGCGCGCACGCTGGACAAGTCTTGTGTACCCATCGTTTAAGTTACGGCCGTCAGTATACCCGGCCGCCATTACGGATGCAAGAAATGCCTGATAATAGGGAACTTCCACATGGCGGAGCCCCGCCGGGAGCCGGCGTCCTCGACCGGGCCCTCGACCTCGTCCGCTTCCTACGCGCCGGCTGCCCCTGGGACGCCGCCCAGACGCCGATCTCACTAACCCCTTACCTGCTGGAAGAGTCGCTGGAGCTGGCCGAGGACATCATCGACGGAGCACCCGACGACAGGCTGCGCGGCGAGATCGGTGACCTCCTCCTGAACGTCGCCTTCCAGATCGTGCTGGCCGAGGAGCGTGGCGCTTTCGACGCCGCTGACGTGGTGGCAACGCTGGAAGCGAAGATGCGTCGACGGCACCCGCACCTGTACGGCGATGCCGAGGAGCGCCCCCACTGGGAGGCGGAGAAGGCCAACGAGCGGAGCGGCGACGACGTCTTCGCGGGGCTGGCCAGCCGCCTCGATCCACTCTCCCGCGCCCAGCGCCTCCAAGACCGGGCAGCTGGCGTCGGCTTCGACTGGGAGCACGCCAAAGACGCGTTCGAAAAGGTCCACGAAGAGGTCGAAGAAGTGGCCGCGCATCTGGAGAGCGCCCAGCGCGACCTCCTCGAGCAGGAGATCGGCGACCTGCTGTTCGCCTGCGTCAACGTCGCGCGCCTCTCCGACCTACACGCCGGAACCGCACTGCGACTCGCAAACGCGAAGTTCGAGAGGCGCTTCGAGCGGATGGCGGACGTGGCTAAGAAGCGTGGCCTGGTCTTGGGCGAGGCGACGCTGGAGGAGCTGGACGCAATTTGGGAGGAGATTAAGGACAGTGGAGGGTAAGCGGTGGGCGGTGCGGCGCCGAGCAGTGGACGTTCACCGCCTACTGCCTACCGCCTACCGCCTACTGCTTGCCCGACAGCGGGCGCCTGCCCGAAGCCTACGGATACAGCCTGTTTAGCGTTCGCGGAAACGCAATACACTCCCGTATATGCGGGACGCCGCAAATCCAGGCGACGGTCCGCTCGAGGCCCAGCCCGAACCCGCTATGCGGGTACGTCCCGTAGCGACGCAGGTCCAGATACCAGCCGTACGCCTCTTCCGGTAAACCCTCTTCGCGGATCCGCGCCAACAACCTGTCATAGTCGTCCTCGCGCTGGCTACCACCGATGATCTCGCCGTACCCCTCAGGTGCGATCAGGTCGTCACACAGCACGGTCCGCGGATCGTCCGGGTTCTCCTTCATGTAGAAGGCCTTGGCCTGCTTCGGGTAGTTGTAGACGAAGACGGGTCGATCGTAATCCTGCGCGACCAGGGTCTCGTCCTCGGCCCCCAGATCGTCCCCCCACTGGATCGACGAGCCCAGCGACTGGACTCTCTCGATCGCCTCGCTGTACGAGAGGCGCGGGAACGGCGCGCGAGCCGACGCCAGCTTCGAAAGGTCACGCTCGAGCTCGTTCTCGAGCAGGTCGCGACAGCGCTCCACCGCCCGCTCGACGATGTAGCAGACGAGACCCTCCTGGATGCGCATATTGCATTCGCTGTCGCACCAGGCGATCTCCGGCTCCAGCATCCAGAACTCGGTGAGGTGACGGCGCGTCTTCGACTTCTCGGCCCGAAACGTCGGACCGAAACAGTAGACGCGACCCAACGCCGCCGCAGTCGCCTCGTTGTAGAGCTGACCTGTTTGCGCGAGATAGGCGGCTCCGAGATCGAAGTACTCGGTCTCGAAGAGTGTTCCCGCCGACTCGCCGATCGATCCGGTGAGGATCGGCGTGTCGACGTTCACGAAGCCCTGTTCGTAGAGGAAGTCGCGTATCGCCTTCACTACCTCGTCACGAACACGCATGATCGCTACCTGCCGCGGCGTCCTCAGCCACAGGTGACGGTGCTCGAGCAGGAAGTCGACGCCGTGTTCCTTGAGCTGGATCGGATACTCTTCGGCCGACGGCCCCACGATCTCGAGGTCCGTCAACGAAAGTTCGTATCCCCCAGGCGCGCGCTCATCCTCGCGCACCGACCCGCCGACCTTCACGCTCGCCTCGTAGTCGAGCCCCTCGAGCCGCTCCCACACCTCGGGCGACACATCGCCCGCACTCATCACACCCTGCACCAGCCCCGTGCCGTCGCGCACTATGAGGAACGCGACCTTGCCACTCGAGCGCAGGTTGTGCACCCAGCCCAGAACCGACACGTCGTCGCCGACGTGCTCAGCTAGCTCTCTTATCTGGACGTGTTCGGTCATCTCTCACACACTGGTGCAGGCGCGTTCAGCCACGAACCGCATCAAGTTAACTCCCAAGACTCCCCGATTCCACGGATTCCACGGATGCCTCGGATTCCTATTCCACTTCCCTTCTTCCACCGTTCCCACCCTCGAGATTCGAGAGATTCCCCGACCGCCAACCCCACCGGCTTCGCTCACAGCCCGCTTGATGTGCGAGGGCCATTCTATTGTCTAACAATCACTTAGCCCGCTACCTTCAACCGACATCGAAGAGGCGTAGCCGCTCTCGATATTCCGTCCGCAGCGCCTGGCCCAGGGCTCGGTGCTCGCCTTTCTCCAGTTCCGGGTCGGCGGCGACGATCCGCGCGGCGGCGTCGCGGGCGGCGTGGAGCAGCGGCTCGTCCCGTTCCAGGTCGGCGAACGCGAACTCCGGCAGGCCGTGCTGGCGCGCGCCGAAGAAGTCGCCGTAGCCGCGGAGGCGGAGATCGGCGCGGGCGATCTCGAACCCGTCATTGGTGGCGGCAAAGATCTGCAACCTCTCGGGCGGTTCCCTGCCACTGTGTATGACGATGCAGTAGCTCTGATCGGCGCCACGTCCGACGCGCCCGCGCAGCTGGTGCAGCTGGGAAAGGCCAAAGCGTTCGGCGCCCTCGACGATCATGACGGTGGCGTTAGGTACGTCGATGCCTACCTCGATGACTGTCGTTGAGACGAGGACGTTTATCTCACCGGCGACGAACCGCCGCATCGTCTCGTCTTTCTCGTCACCCGTCATGCGTCCATGTATGAGAGCGACGGAGAGCTCGGACAGCACCTCGTTGGACAGATGCTCGTAGGCCTCGGTAGCTGATCGTACATCGAGGGCCTCCGATTCTTCGATCACCGGATAGACCACATAGACCTGACGGCCCGCTTCGACCTCCGTGCGCACGAACTCGAATACACGCGCCCTGGCCGACTCGCCGCGCAGCACGGTCTTCACCGGCCGACGTCCCGGCGGCAACCCATCGAGCACCGAGACGTCGAGGTCGCCATAGAACGTCAAGGCGAGCGAGCGCGGAATCGGTGTCGCCGACATGACCAGCACATCCGGCTCGGCGCCTGCTCGACGTAGCTGCAACCGTTGACGAACGCCGAACCGGTGTTGCTCGTCGATGATCACGAGCCCCAAACGTTGAAACTCGACATCCTCCTGTATCAGCGCGTGCGTCCCGATGATGAGCTGCGCTTCACCACCGGAGATTCTTTCCAGTGCGTCCCGGCGTTGGGAGGCACGGAAACCGCCGCGCAGCAGCTCGACGTTGACCGGTGAGTCGGCCAGCATGTCAGTCACAGTCTTGTGGTGTTGCTCGGCCAATAGCTCGGTCGGCGCCATCAGCGCCGCCTGGTAACCGTTCTCCACAGCGCGCAGCATAGCGAACAGCGCGACCACCGTCTTGCCGCTACCCACGTCGCCCTGCAGCAGTCGGTTCATCGGCCGCGGCTGCGACATGTCACCGGAGATCTCGGTGAGCACCTTCTTCTGCGCCGCGGTCAGCTCGAAGGGAAGCGATTCGGCGAAGGTCCGCACCAGGCCATTCTTGCGTTCGAATGCAATGCCCTGGCGCTTCTCGCGGTTCTCGTAGCGGGCGCGCGCGTAGAGCACCTGGAGGATGAACAGCTCATCGAAGGCGAGCCGACGTCGCGCCTGCTCGGCGAGCGCCAACGTCGGCGGACGGTGCAGCCAATCCAACGCCTCGCGCAGATTCGCCAACTCGAGGCGGCGGCGCAGGTCATCGGGCACTATGTCGCCGGCGTCGTCCACGGCAGCGAGCAGTGCATCGAGATTCTGCCGGACGATGTGGCGGATCTGGCGGTGGCTGAGGCCGGCGGTCGCCGGGTAGACGGGAAAGACCGTGCCCTCCTCGTCGACCGTTTCGCCGGCGCGGGCCAGTATGGTGAATTCGCGCGGTTGGATCTGGCGGCCGTGGAAGAAGCGGACCGGCCCGGAGACCAGCAGCGTGTCGCCCTTGCGTATGGTGCGGTCGAGGAACGGCTGACCGGGCCAGGAGCACTCGATGAGCCCGCTCGAGTCCTTGATCACCGCCTGGAAGAAGCGGAGGCCGCGTCGCGTCGGGATGACACCCTTCGATACGACCTCGCCGATCGCCGTCGCGTCCATTCCCGGCGCCAGCTTGGCGATGGCGGTCACCGTGGTGGCGTCCTCATAGCGGTGCGGCCCATGGCGCAGCAGGTCGCGTGCCGTCCGGATTCCGAGCTTGGCCAGCGCCTCGGCACGGCGCGGGCCGACGCCCTTCAGGTACTGAACCGATCGGTCGAGCAGATGGGCCTCACCCATAGGATCAATGCACCGCTAGCGGAGTCCGATGAGGCGGCGAACCGCCCACTCAGCACAGAAGAGAGCGATCAGAACGAGATATGGCCACCCCAAGGTCGCGAGTCCCCGGCTGCCGACGTCCCCGTCGCCGGCGCCGGTCCTGACTTCGGCCGCGTCGACGAGCACGGTCGGGGTCGGCAGTAGCTCTCGCGCGAAGCGCTCCACCTCGGCCGGGCCGGTCGCCGTGGTCAGACGCTCCCCCGAGTGAGCGCGGGCCCGATAGCGATACCCGCCCGGCGGCAGCGAGACGCTCAGGGTATCTCCTGGGCCGGCGCTTCCGGACCAGACGACCGTCGAGTCCTCATCTGCGAGCCCCACCACCAGGGAATCGACACGACCCGGCACGGCCCAGGCGAGCGCCTCGCCACGCTCCACCACCCGACGGAGCGGTTCCAGTGCCAGGCCGGCACCATTGCGGCCGGTCACGAGCCAACCCGCCAGACCGGTCCAGAGTGAGCGATACAGCTGTCGCCCGGCCCCCCGCCGAAACGCCCAGCGCCAGTAGCCCTCGGCGCCGGCGACGGCCCAGCGACGCGAGCCCACCGCGCCCGCCACGACCGCCGGCCCAGGTTCCCCGCGCCGGAAGCGCTGCACGTCCAGCGGGGTCCAGAAACGCTCGGCCTCGATCGAGCGAAGACGCACCAACGGCGGCAGTTCTTCGACGGGATAGCCGCTGAGATCGAGCGCCAGCGGTGAGGCCGGTACCTCGCGCGACAGGTACCACTCTCCCCGCTCGGGAAAGCCCACCCGGATCCCCCACCCAGGCAGCTCGAACGCCCTCGAGCCCGCGGGCAGCAGGAGCAGTCGCTGAGCATTTCGGACGAGCGCCTGGGCCCAGGGCGGTGCGTCGGCCCCGTATCCGTGGAGCACCAGTAGCGGAGCCTCCCCTGCACGCCGCCGTGCCCGTGCCAGCGACACCGGTCGATAGCCGTCAAGCGTCACCAGACTGTCCGCGAGCCAGAGGTAGGCCGACGTTGGTGCATCGGTCAGGCGATCCAGGTTGGGAACTAGAAAAGAGGGCTCCCAATCGGGAAGCAGCGAGATGAGCACGGGCCCCGCGGGCCGCTCACCGATCTGCACGTAGAAGGGGCGCTGGTTGTCGCGACCTTCCGGGTCCGACGGACCGGCGATCCGCACGGTGTAACGGCGCTCACCGGGACTGCCACCCACCCGAAAGGCGAGTCGCAGCGGAGCGAAACGGCCGGCCTCCGGAGCCTCGACCCGCCCAGCCATCTGCACACGCCCACGATCGTCGACGACCTCCACAACGACGCTGTCGCTCGGCGATGCGGCGGCCACGACCTCGACACGTACTTCCGCCGTATCACCCGCCTGGATCCAGGACGGCGCGCTCACGCTCGCGATTCCCACCTCCGGGTAGTCCGAGCCGAGGTTGACGAAGGAGAGCGACAATCCTAGCCGACGAGCCTCGTCCTGTGATTCGCGCGCATCGGCCAGGCGACCATCCGTGTAGACCAACGCCCGGCGTGCGCCGGCTGCTGCCGCCGCCCTCACCGCCGGTGCCAAGCGTGACTCTCGATAGACCGGCTCGGCGGGTAGCGAGTCCGCACTCGCTCGCCGAGGGACCCCTCCCCCGAACAGCCAGACTTCCTCGAGCCCGGCCAGCGAATCGGAAGCCGTCTGCCAGGCGCCGGGGCCGTCCGCGCCGATGGGTCGGGACATGCTGTAGGAAGCGTCCAGGAGAATCGCGTCGCCGCCGTCACGCGCCTC
>CP070812.1:1803880-1807479 GCA_020344015.1 Gemmatimonadota bacterium | reverse complement strand
TTTCCGCGTCTCAGCCGCAGCTTCCACCGGCTCCGGCCGAACCCTGTCGCCGAGAAGGTACCAAGCTGTCGCGACCACCCCCCACAGCGCTAACGCGACTACGAAGCTCAACCCCGCGTTGCGCCACGTCAGCAAACGACGTCGCCGTCCAACGGCGCGGTGCGCGGTGGCTGCATCGCCTTCTGCTTGCGGTACGGCCGACTCTCCGGCCGGCGCCGCTGCTGGCTCCTCGCCAACAAACGCCGTCCCCACTACGAACGGCAGGCCGATGAGGAAGAGGAAGATCGCCAGCACAGGCAGCCACGGCGGCAGCGCGAGTCGGTCGGTTAGGTTGTCGATGATTTCGTAGCAGACCCATGCGCCGCCGATGTAGATCAGCAACACCTGCCAGAGGGATCGGCGGTGAATCTCGACGATCAGCCGTTTGAGACGGTACATGGTGCTGCCAGCCGCCTCGGGGTATGTGATTCTGGGGCTTCTGAGAGGGCTATCTGCCCTGCGACAAGATGCGGCGCCGGCCAGCGAGTATCAACGAGTGCAGTGAGACGGGCCCGCGCAGGGCTGAAAACCCTTATTCCAGGCCCATCTTGCTCTTGAGAGCCCCGAAGCGCGCATCGGACCTCAGCGGGTCCAGGACGGGCCAGTGGATCATCCGCACTTCCGGGTCGCGTTCCTCGAAGGCCTTCTCGAGCCAGGCAAACGCCTCGTCGTGGTCCCCGAGCGCCCCGTAGGTATAGCCGATCAAGGCTGGCGGCACATACCTGCGTTCGGAGAGCGCCAGCAGCTCCTCCTGGTACCTCTTCGCCTCTTCCGGCTTGTCCCATGCGGAGTAGAGGTCACAGAGGCCAACGCACAGCCAGGGCTCTCGACCGATTATCGCTTCCGTCTTCTGATACGCGGCCTCCGCCTCGTCATACATCTCCAGCGCCACATACGAATCGCCGAGATGCATCAGCGCGTGGTAGAAGTCCGGATGGTTATCCAACACCCGCTGGAACTGCTCCACCGCCTCGCCGTACCTACGTGCACAGAGTTGAACGAGCCCGATACATGATTGATAGAGCGGCACGAGCGGATCGAGCGCCGAGGCGGTCCTTAGGCAACCAATAGCCTGGTCAAAACGGTGCGTGAAGAACCAGAGGTGCCACGCGTAATTAAGGTGTGAGTCGGGGTCGTTTGGGTTGAGCTCCAGCGCTTGCCTGAAGGCTCGCTCCGCGCCGGCAGCGTCCCACTCGAAGCCGCTTCTAAGTACGCCGAGTGTGTTGTGTGCCTCGGGCAACTGATCGTCCAGCTCCAATGCCTTGGTTAACGCCGCCTTGGCAAGCGGATACGCCTCGCGCGGCGAAAGCACATGCAGCGGTCCGCAACCGCCCACCATGGTATAGACGCGGGCCAGGCCTTCGTGGGCCCTGGCGTAGTCTGGATCCAGACTGATGGCCTGCTGGAAGGCCGCGATAGCCTGCTGGCAATCGGGGAGCGTGAACTTGCGGTGGCAGGAGCGACCCTTCAGATAGAGCGAGTACGCTTCCAGGTTCTCTGTCTGTGGTTTGACCAGCCCCTCCTTCTCCGCTCCTAACAGCTCCACCTGCAGCCTGTCAGCAATCGCGCTAGCGATTTCGTCCTGGATGGCGAACAAGTCCTCCAACTCACGATCGTAGCGTTCGGACCAGAGGTGGTATCCGTCGGCCACATTCACCAGTTGTGCCGTTATCCGCAGACGGTCACCGACCTTACGCACGCTCCCCTCCAGCACCGTCGCCACGTTTAGCTTCGCCCCCACCTCGCCGATGTCGACCGGCCTGCCTTTGAACGCAAAGGAGGACGTACGGGCAGCCACCTGCAGGTCTTTGAGTCGGGTCAGCGCGTCTATGATCTCTTCGGTAATCCCGTCGCTGAAATACTCGTAGCCGGGATCGTCACTCATGTTGGCGAATGGGAGTACGGCGATCGACTTTCGCTCGACCGCACGCGCGACGGCCGGCGTCGCGCTCGCCGGCGCGGCAGCGGGTTCGGCTGCGGCAGCGGGTTCTGCTGTAGCTTGTTCCGTGCGCCGCACGCCCTCCGGGGTGATGTCGTACGCCCAGGCGAGTACGATTGCGATGGGGAAGCCGAGGATCGTGAGGATCACGACGAGCTGCCAGGCGGCGCGAGAGAGCTCAAGCGCGTCGAATATGAGCTGGGCGCCCTCGATGACGCCGAATCCGACGATGACATAGACCACCGCAACACGGTAGACGCGGCGGCGCTTGAGCTCCTGGGTCAGCCGCTTGAGACGGTTCATGGCGCCTTCATTCCAGGCCCATCTTCCTTCTGATCGCTTGTAAGCGCGGATCGGTCCTCACCGGGTCCAAAACGGGCAAGTGGAAGTGCCGTAATTGCGGGTCGCGTTCCTCGTAGGCCTTCTCCAGCCAAGCAAACGCCTCGTCGTAGTCTCCGAGGGCCGTGTAGGCAAAGCCGACCGTTGCTGGGGGCACGTGCTTCTGTTTGGAGAGCGCGAGCAGTTCCGCCAGGTACCTCTTCGCCTCTTCCAGGTTGTCCCACGCCGCATAGAGCTCACAGAAAACGACGCACAAATGGGGCACGGTGCCGATCAGGGCTCGCACCTTCTGATACGCTGCTTCGCCCTCTGGGTACATCCCCAACGCCACGCAGGTCATCCCGAGAATCCACAGCGCGTGGTAGTTGTCCGGATGCTTCTCCAACACCCGCTTCTGATTCTGCAGCGCTTCGTCGTACCTGCGTGCACAGTATTGATTGAACCCGATTGATGATTCATAGAAAGGCATGAGCGGATCGAGCGCCATGGCCCTACTGTAGCAGGCGATCCCCTCGTCAAAGCGGTCCATCAGCCAGAGGTGAAACGCGTACCAGGCGTGTGAGTCGGGGTCGTTGGGATTGAGCTCGAGCGCCCGCTTGAAGGCTCGCTCGGCGCCGGCCCAGTCCCACTCATGGTTGGTTCGCACCAGGCCGAGTGTGGTGTGTGCCTCCGGCAGCCGATCGTCCAGCTCCAAGGCCTTCGTGACAGCCGCTTTGGCAAGCGGATACGCCTCGCGTGGCGGGAGCAGATGAAACGGCCCGGCACCGCCCACCATGGTATAGACGCGGGCCAGGCCCGCGTAGGCCCTGGCGTAGTCCGGATCCAGATTGATCGCCCCCTGGTAGGACGCGATGGCCAGCTGGCAGTCGGCGGGCGTCAACTTGTGGAAGTGGGCGCGACCCTTCAGGTAAAGCGCGTACGCCTCCAGGTTCTCTGTTTGTGGTTCGACCAGCTTCACCCTCTCCGTCTCCAACAGCTCGACCCGCAGCTTGTCGGCGATCGCGCCAGCGATTTCGTCCTGAATGGCGAACACGTCCTCCAGCTCACGGTCGTAGCGTTCGGACCAGAGATGGTAGCCGTCAGCGACTTTCACCAGCTGTGCCGTGACGCGCAGTCGACTGCCTGCCTTGCGAACGCTTCCCTCCAGCACCGTCGCCACCTTCAACTTCGCCCCCACCTCAGCAAGGTCGGGCGTCTTGCCCTTGAAGGCGAAGCACGACGTGCGGGCGGCTACGCGCAGATCCCTGAGCTGGGTCAGCGCGTTGATGATCTCTTCCGTCAT
>CP070812.1:1799370-1803780 GCA_020344015.1 Gemmatimonadota bacterium | reverse complement strand
TACGGCGTCGGGCAGCTCGCCGGGCAGCGTTTGGTCGAGGGTCTTGAGCGGCTCGGGCCAGGCGCCGGCGGCGGTGTCGAGATCGAGGCCGAGTGCGACGGCGTGCAGCAACTCGACGGCGAGCAGCGGCAGGCCGGCGGAGTCGGTGGCGACGCGGCGCGCGACGCGGTCGAGCGACACGTCGTCGTAGGCGGGGAGCGCCCAGCGGGCCAGCCCACGCAGCGCCTCGACGGAGAGCGGTCCCAGACGCAGAGCGACGCCATCCAACTCGCGACCGATGTGGGCGCGTAGCTCCTCCAGCTCGGAACGTTCCGGATACGAGGCTGCGGCGACGAGGACGAAGACGGGCGCGCGCTCCAGGTCTCGGAGCAGCGCGCCCAGAGCGAGGAACGAGTCGCGGTCGAGCCAGTGTGCGTCGTCGACGAACAGGAAGACAGGCCCTTGATCCGCCGCCGGACGCAGTACGTCGACCAGTGCCCGGCCGAGCGTGAGATCATCGCCGCCGTCCTTCGCATCGAACCGCTCGGCCCACTCGGGCAGCTGGGCGGCGAACCTGGCAGTCGCCGCTTGCGGCGCGTCAGCCATCCCCGGCGTATCGAGATCGAGGCCGCGCGCCAACGCCAGGATCCCGCTCCACGCCTCGTTCGCATCCGCCTCGACGGCGCGCGCCGTGGCGACCGTCGCGCCGTCCAGGCGGGCGCGGGCCAGTAGCTCCTCGGCCAGCCGCGTCCTGCCCGTACCGGGGTCGCCCTCGATGACACCGAGCGCCGCACGCTCGCCACCCCTGCAGACGCTCCACGCGTCGAGCAGCTGGGCCAGCTCGCGCTCGCGGCCGACCAGCGGCACGCGCCGTGACTCGGAACCTTCCTCCTCGCGCCGGACCACCGCCTCGGGCAGCTTCCAGGCCCGCTCGCGCCGCACCCGTTCGGCCAGCGCCTGGATCTCTTCGTCCGGCTCGATCCCGATCTCCTCCTCGAGCCTGGCGGCGAACGCATCGTAGAGTGCCAGCGCGGCGGCACGGTCGCCTGCGATGGCCGAGGCGCGCATCGCCGCCGCCGCCGCCATCTCCGACGTCGCGTCCAGCGCAAGTGCCCGCTGGGCTACCGCGGCCGCCTCGCGAACCTCGCCGTTGTCGGTCAACTGCTCCGCCAAGTTAACCAGCGCCTCCACCGAGCGACCCCGCAGCGCCGTTCGCTCGGCGTACAGCCAGTCCTCGAATTCCGAGCAACCCGGCACACTGAACCCTTCCATGAACTCGCCGACGATCAAACCCGCCGCGCCGTGCCAGTCCTCATCCTCGAACATCTCGTCCAGCCGCTCCGCGTCGAGGTCCACGGCGTCGGGCGACAGCCTGACCTGGCCGCCCTCGCTCTCCAGACCCTCGGCACCGACCTGCTTGCGTAGCACGCGGATCGCTTCGTTCAGCGAGTGCCGCGCCGCCGACTCGGGCTTCTCGCCCCACAACAGGCCTACGAGGTGGTCGCGGGAGCGAGTCCGCTTCGGCGAGCGGGCCAGGTAAACCAGTAGCGCCAGGTTCTTGCGCCAGAGCAGCTCGGCGGGCGCCGGGCCGCCGTCCACCACGATCTCAATCGGCCCCAGGACTCGGCACGAGATCATCTCGGTTACCCCGCAGCAGCCAGTGTGCTCAGTTCGGGAAAGCCGCCGGTGATCAGCCCGTAGATCACCAGCGCGATGACGGTGATCCCGAAGCTGGTCGCGAAGAAGCGGCGATAAAGTGAAATCTGAACCGGCGCGCCCGAGTTACCCAACCCTCGCACGTACGGCCACAGCCCCCAGGCGCACAGCACGATCGCGCAGGGCAGCATCAGCGGCACCGTCTGGCCCTCCACTGCGTCGCCGGCAAGCAGGATTCCGTACGTCAGGATGACCAGCGCTAGACCCGCCTTCTCGGTTCGCGAGAGGACCGGCTCGTTACCTGCGGCGTCGGCGGAGCGACTACAGCCGATGAAGATCGCGGCCAGAATGATGAACGCGATGTGCAGCTCGATGTGTCCCCAATGTTCGTCGAGAAAGTCGGCAAGGCGCCATCCTGCGTCGCTGCGCTCGCTCACCCCGGTGATCGCATTGGCGGCGAAGTGGACCGCGTGGCCCTGCACCATGAGCAGCAGCGCGAAGATGTAGGCGGCCCGCAGCCTCAGGCTCCTGAAGATCTTCGCCCGCAGGCCTAGCTCGACATAGAGGACGATGAGGAAGAAGATGAGCAGCGCGTCGGCCAGGTCCTTGAGCGCCAGGCCGTTGAACACCGGCGTCGCCGGCAGGATGACGGGCAACAGATCGACCAGTGCGTAGCCGACGACGAAGAAGATGATTCCGCGGGCCGGCGGCCGGCGCCACGCTATTTCCCAGTCGCCGGGGCGAGCGGCGCGATCGCTTGGAATCGACATCACCGACACTTCTGCGTCGCCGCGCTCTGGACCAGCGCGACCTCTTCCGCGAATCCGGGGCCGGCTTCGCTCCAGCTCTCGAGCACGTGGGTTAGTAGAACGCACGCCCGATCCCGATCGGGCGTCACCGAGGCACGCAGGTAGCGTCCCCAGTTGCTCAGCGCCCAATCGATTTCGCCGGCCTGCGGCAACCCGATCCCCGGGAGGCCCAGCACATCCGCGGCCTCGTACCACAGGTACTCCCGCTCCGCCGCCTCCGGCTGGTCCAGCTGCACGCGCCACCCACCGCGCATGATATGCAGAAGGGCACGGGCAAAGGGATCGCTCAACGCCTGTCCGGGCGACGGAGCACCGTGAAGCAGTACCGTCGGCGTTTGTACCTTGAGCAGCCTCTGCGAGAGCTCGAGAGCCTCCTCGTACTGACCCTGTTCCGCCAAAGCCACCGACCGTAAGAACTCGCCCAGCGGTTCCGCTCCACTCTCCCGGGGAGCGTTGATCACCAGGTCGCTCATGCGGCGCGCCAGGGTCGTCGAGTCGGCGGCGACGGCGTAGAGGGCAAGTGCCCAGCAGGCACGGACGCCCACCGGGTCCTCGCCGACCAACGAGACGAGGGCTTCCTTACCGCGCTCCACCTCGCTCGGCTCGACCACGTGCAGCGCTACGAGGCCCGGAACCACCCGCCACTCGGCGGCGAGCAGTCGGGCCTCGGGGCTATCATGCATCTCGGCCGCCGCATCGAAATGGTCCAGCGCTTCGTCGATCTGGCCGAGGCCGACGGACCCCAGGCCTGCGGCCCAATGCGCCGCCGCCTGATAGGGTCGTTCCACAGCCTCGCCGTGTGATAGCAGCGCTCGCGCGAACCCGATTCCGGCGCGCGGCAAGTCGAAGCCGCCGGCCAACCGCGCCAGCCACACCACCCGCTCGGTCTCGCCCAACTCCGTCTGCAGCAATATCGAGCGTGCCTCGTCGGCTTCCTCAGGCGACGCGAAGCGCTCTCTAATCGCGTGCTCGAGCAACTGCGGCGGGTAGGTCCAGGACAGACCGGCGTCGGGCGCGTGTTCGACCCACTGCTCCAGGTAACGTACCGCCTCCTCCTCGTTCCCGAGCCTGATGTTGGCCCAGATGAGGTGCACGTAGGCCAGGGCCCAGAGCGGGTTGAGGCGGACCGCTTCCTGCAGTTCGGCGACGGCGCCCTCCAGTGGCCGGCCCCATAGCGGTCCACGGTTGAACAGTTCCTCGCCGTGGAGGAAGGCGGCGAAGTAGTTGTCCGGGAAGCGCTCGTGGGTCGCCCTATACCTCTCCAGCCGCTGCGGCCCGGCCGGCGTGAGCTGGGCGGCCATCAACATGCTGTCGAGCACGCCTAGGTCGGCGGCGTAGCTGTTGAACAGCTGCTGGAAGTCCTTTTGGTAAGGCCCCGGTCGTCCCAGGAAGCGCCAGGCGTTGGCCAGCCGCCACCAGGCGAGTGCGAAGGTCGAGTCCCGGGCGACGGAGTTCACGTAGTGGGCTACCGCTCGTTCGCCGCGCCCGCGCTCGAAGTTTTCCTCGCCCCAGAGATACTCCACCACCGCGTCGAAGTCGTCGGGCCAGCGCTGGCCCTCGTGCATCACCGTGTCGAGCTCGAACCTGACGAGCGCCTGAGCGATCGCCTTGCTCACGTCCTGCGGCCGCGCCGGTGCGACGGTTATCACGGGCGGGCCGGGAAACGGTTCGCCGCGATCATCAAAGAGCTTGAGCTCGACCCGGACGGAATCCCCTTCGCCCCAGGTTGTTGTGGCGAACACGGCCTTGCGGGCGCCGAGCGCCGCGGCGGCCCGCTCCTCAGGAGGTCCACTGTCGGCGACCACGGCCGACTCGAACCAATCGGACATCCTCGGCCACGGCACCGTGCTGATGCGTGGCGTGCCCTCGATCTCGCGCGTCACCATAATAGCCAGCTGGGAACTGTCGACGGGGGCGTCCCAGGCGTACACGTCGACCGGCAGGATCGCCAAGTCTCTTATTAGCG
>CP070812.1:1793646-1799270 GCA_020344015.1 Gemmatimonadota bacterium | reverse complement strand
GGTGATCGTCGGCGAACAGGAGGCAAGCATCGACCGCTTCCCGGTCAGTGACGACGTGAGGCACGACCTTCAATCGGCGGCTGACCTCGAGCGCCTGCCTGGCGACCTTCTTCGCGCCGAGGCTCGTGGCAACACTCGAGATCCTCTCTAGCTCGACCAATTCCCCTGCCCGCACCGTCTGATAGAAGGAATCTGCGCCGGCCGTTTCGGCGGTGACGAGTTTGACATTCGACCACCCCGCCTTCTGCAAGCCCATCGCCACACCACAGAGCAGGCCACCTCCTCCGACAGAGAGTACTATCGCCTCCGGCTCGAGGCCGGAGGCGACGACTTCGCTGATAAGGGAGGCATGGCCTTCCCAGATCAGCGGGTCATCGAACGGGTGAAGATAAGCGGAATCTGCATCTAGCAGCGTCTGCGCATGCTCATGGGCTTCCTGCCACGACTGCCCGAGGACCACAACCTCCGCGGCTTCGTCTCGAAGCAGCTGTCGCGCGCGCTCAGAGGTACTGTGCGGAACGACGACGGTCACAGGAACACCGAGCTGACGGCCCGCGTACGCAACCGCTAGCCCTGCGTTACCTCCGGAGGAGCAAACGAGCCGCCGACGGCCATACGCAAGGTAGCGTTGGCAGGCGAATCCTATTCCGCGAGCTTTGAACGATCCACACGGTTGGAGGGCCTCCATCTTGAGCCACACCCGCTGCGAAAGGCGCCGGCCCAGAGCGAGCGACTCAATCAGGGGCGTCTCAAAATGAAGTTGGTCAACCTTCATGCGACGCAATGACGGTCTTCATCGGCTGCCGCTTCCAGTAGGTCAGGCTTCGCCACAACCACTCCGCCGGCCCGAAACGGAACCGCGCCAGCCAGATCGGGCTGACGATGAGTTGCACGATCCAGACGGCAAGCACGAACCACTGCAGCGCGAACCGATCGACGCGGGCGTACAGGCCCAACCCGTAGCCGTAGAAGATCGTCGTGCAGATGATGGACTGCAGTAGATAGTTGCTGAGCGCCGTACGCCCGACCGCGGCCAGCCGCGCCGTCAGCCAGGTCAGCCAGCCTCGGTTGTAGATCGTGATGATCAGGCCGACGTAGCCCAGCGCTGCCAGGATGCTACCGAAGTAGTTGAAGTGTGAGTTCACCTGAAAGAGCTGAACGAAGTCGAAATCGCTTGCCAGCCACCGGCTCATGCCCAGGTAGGCCAACGGTAGACCCAGGCCAAAGCCAACGACCATAAGCCATACGTAGAAGCGCCTCGATCGCTGCCCCGAGAAGACGCCCAGCTTCATAAGCGCCATCCCGATCAACATCAAACCGCCCACACGCCACAAGACCATGAACAGGAATAGTTGCGTCTGCATCACGAACGATTGCGGCGCCCGTACCTGGAATACTTCTTTGAAGCCGCCCCGGTAGGCCTCGACCTGTCGCTGGACGGCTTCCGGCGAAGCCTTGAACCCGGTCCGTACCTCCTCCCATTGGGCCACCAAGGCTTCGTCTCGAGCGGTGATTGCTTCGCCGGCCTCCAGCTTGGACTGGACACGGTCGTTGGCGTCTCGCAGCAGTTCGAACGAGTAGCCAGTACCGAGCTTGATCAACGAGCCAAGCAGAAGCAGCACAATCCCGAGGTTGAGCAAGAAGCGGGGCGACCGCCGACGCAGCGGGTAGAGGATAAGACCGCACATGGCGTAGGCGTAGAGGATATCGCCCATCCACAGCAGGTAGGCGTGGGCGAGTCCGAACATCAACAGCCAGAAGACTCTTCGATAGTAGATGCCGGCAAACCGCCGGCCGATCGCCTCGGCCCTGGAGTGCATGAGGATGAGGCCCGCCCCGAACAGCATAGAGAAGAGCGCCATCATCTTGTACTCGAACAGCGTCATGGCGACCTGCCAGGTCAACAGGTTAAGACCCGTGAGATCGCCCGCCGAAGACGGGTCGAAGTAGACGGTATCGGGCAGCGCAAAGAAGTCGATGTTGATTATCAATATCCCCAACAGCGCCAACCCACGAACCACATCGACCGCCGCGATCCGCTCGGCCGCAGCGACCGGCGCCAAACGTTCGGGGATACCCTTCTCGCCCTCAGTCACTCAGAGCCCGTTTCGCTCTTGAAGGCCATACGATAGCTCATACGCAAATGTCGTGTCTTCGGGGACATAGCTGCCACCTGCGGCATGAGATACGCAGGATTACTGGGACCCGGTTGTGCTCAAAGATGGGGTGCTGACGGGCCTGTATCAACGAGGCCACACACCAACAGTCGTCCCAACACTCGTCCCAACAGTAGAGGACGGTGAGCCTTATCGCTCGTACCTCTGCAGCAGCTCCCGGAAGCGCGGGTGATCGCGGAGTGGGTCCCAGATGGGATCCATGCGAAGGACTGGGACTGAGATCTCAGAGGGAATCGACAGCAACACGTCGAGCCGGTCAATCGCTGACTCGTAATCCCCCACCATTACCTCGATCTCCGCCAGGCTCCAAACCAGTGACGGACCGTTTCGCGCGTCCCTGGACACAGGGAGAAGCCCCACGGCTTCCTGACCGTGGCGGATGGCATCCCGAGTGCGACCCAATCCGGCGTAGGCGAGGCCCAGCAAGGCGTGAGGTCGATACTCGTTGGGCCACTGCTGAACGGTGGCTTCCAACACTGCACGCGCGGAGTCATAGTACGCGTGGGTCGTTAATGTCTCTTCCCGAACACGGCTAAGTTGCGCTCTTGCGAGAAAATAGTACGCGCTATCACGTCCGAAAGTCTCCGGTGCCATTCCGTCCAGAACTTGTGCAAAGTAGTCCGGGAAGATTCGCACAAGGGCCAATGGAACCAGGCTGCGCCCCAGCTCCGCGCTGAGCAGCAATTCCGCAGGGTCGATCATCTGCGAGGCTTCCCCAAGCACCAGTCGTGCGCTTTGACTGTCGCCGTCTCTGCTCAGAGAGATCCACACCTTCCCCAGATGCGCCAGCGGAAGATCGGGAGCCAGCGACACAGCGCGGTTGTAATAGCGCTCCGCCTCCTGATACTGGCGCATGAGGAGGTGGGTGTCGCCTAACGTAAAGAGATAAGTGTCGTGTCGGGGATCGAACTCGACGGCTTCCATGAGACCGGCCACGGCAGCTTCCCAATCACCTTGTCGCCTTCGAATCCACGCTGTCGAGGCGAGGGCCTGGGCGTTATGCGGTTCCTGACTCAGAACGATGGCGTAGTGCTCGAGGGCTCGATCATAGTCACGACGGCCGTAATAGTAATAGTCACCCACCGCCATCTGCACTTCGGACAGGTCCGGCGCTAGATTCAGGGCATCGGCTACGGCCGCCTGCGCCCCTGGAAGCTCACTCGCCCGGCCATAGACGAAATAGAGCCGGACCCGGACCCTGGCGATCGCGGCCCACGCCTCGGCGAAGCCGGGGTCCAGTTCGACGGCAGTCTCGTACATCTGCACGGCCAGATTATACTCCCTTTCGAGCTGACGCCGCCGAAAGTGGGCTGTCCCACGCAGGTAGTACTCGTAGGCCTCTATGTTCTCAGTCGGGCGCTGCTCGACTCGCCTCTTCTCATCAGCGGTTAGAGTCGCTCTTAGAGCAGTCGCTATTTGCTGCGCCACGTCGCTCTGAATGGCAAAGATGTCTGTCAATTGCCGGTCGTACTGTCCGGCCCAGAGGTGCTCATCGGTGTCGGCATCAATCAACTGCGCGTTGACGCGAACGCGGTCACCGACGCGTCGCACTTCGCCCTCCACAACAGCCGATACACCTAGCTCGTCACCAATCTCCCGAATGCTCTTGTCGGTGTCCTTGTACTGGAACGACGACGTCCGCGATTTGACGATGAGATCCGCGATCTTGGAAAGGCGATCGATGATCTCGACGGTGACACCGTCGCTGAAGAACTCGTTCTCTGGGTCGGCGCTGAGGTTAGCGAACGGAAGCACGGCGACGGAACTTCGCTCAACCGTTGGGACTGGCGCTCTCCCGCGGATCACGTACCAACCAGTCGCGACCACGCCCCATGCCGCCAGCACAATCAGGAAGATTGCAGCCGCGTTGCGCCAAGTGAGGAAACGCTGTCTGCGTTTGGTTTCGAGGCGCCCAGCGGCAGACTCAGCTTCGATTCCGGTTGCTCCGGCTTCCGGCGGCTTCACAGTCCGCGGAGATACCTCATGGACAAACGCCGTCGCCAGTACGATCGGCAAGCCAACGATGAACAGCACTATGGCGAAGGCAGGAAACCACTGCGGCAGCCCCAGTCCCTCCGTCAGCGCCTGTACAGCCTGATACGCCACAAGCGCGGCGCCGCAGTAGATCAGGAGCACCTGCCACAGCGAGCGGCGGTGAATCTCGCGGATGAGGTCCTTGAGACGGGACATAGCTGCCACCTGTGGCAAGCAGTGTGGGATCAGGAGCACCTCGCTGTGATCAAAGATGGGGTGCCGGCTGGCCTGTATCAACGAGGGCCACGCACCAACAGCCGTCCCAACACCTGGGCCTAACGAAAAGGCGGCTCCCGAGCCCGGTGGCCCGGAAGCCGCGTCCGACTGTAACCGACTCTAGCCGACGCGGTGCTGCCTGAGCGTCCCAACACTCGTCCCAACTCCGGTGGCGACAGACCAATCCCGGTGCTGGTGGTGCGCAGAGAAACGGCTACTGGGAATGGTAGCTGAGCAACCACCCCGTCGCCGAGGCGATTCCCTGCCGGCACCGCACTGACAAGGCGGTGCCCTCTCGCGTCACGACGCGGTGTCTCGCCACGCCGATGTAGAGGTGTTGGGGCCGCTGTTGGACCACGACGGGGCCGAGTGCGGCAGTGACCACGGAAGGGCCCCCAAGGAGGGGGATAGCCATGGAAATCTTCCTGCAACGTCCGAAGGCCAAGGGAAGCTAAAGGAGCGCAAAGAAGAGGTACTCGGGTGCCATCGCCTTGCCGTGGTGCCGCCCAACGTCCCTGCGTTTGAGCTGCGGGCGCCCGTCAGCTCCTAAGGCCTGTTAGGCAGCGCCTTGCAGTCGTGGCAGCGGATATTCAATACGAGAGGCCCGGCGTTTCATGGAGGTACGTTCGATCCGTCACCTGCTTTAACATGAAGTCGGCCACATCGGCGCGCGAGATCTTTCCCTTGATCGTCTTATCGGTGCTTGGAAAGCCGTGGCGATACACGCCGGTACGATTCCCGTCCGTGAAGGCTCCCGGGCGAACGATAGTCCAGTCCAGGCGGCTTTCCTTGACATAGTCCTCCTGGCTTATGTGATCTGCGTACGCTCGACGCAAGAGGAGCCCAAACATGATGTGCTGCCAGAAGAGATTCAGATTGGCCCGACTGTTCCCGACGCCGAGGGTTGACAGGCAAATGAAGCGACTGACGCCAGCCTTCTCCATCGCCCGAATAATATTCCGCGTCCCCTCTGATCTAATTGCCCCCTTCGCCCCCGCCCCGAGCGAGCACAGCACCGCATCTTGTCCGTCCACAGCCTTTTCCACTGATGCGGAATCCAGTGCATCGCCTTCAACTACCGTCAGGTTAGCGTGTTCGATTTCTAGCTTCGCGGGATTGCGCGCAAACGCAGTGACCGTGTGCCCCTGCTCAAGAGCTTGCACGACAAGCTGGTGGCCTATGCTACCGGTCGATCCG
>CP070812.1:1790674-1793546 GCA_020344015.1 Gemmatimonadota bacterium | reverse complement strand
CCGCGCTGCTGCGTTCCACCCTCGGTGTCGATCACTGTGACGTTCGTAATCGCAAACGGCCGATACGAATCGGCCGGCTCGAGCCTTTCTATGGGCCAGAAGACCGCCGCAAAAAAACCAGCCACAACCACCAGGATGAACAACAACCCGGATAGGGCCAACTTCTTCAGGACGGACTTCATCTGCATCTCTCCCGCCACAGCAGCTGGAGGGCTGATGCCGGAGCTGCTTTAGAGTCGAAGACTGGCGGGCGGGCGGCACCAACGCAACCCCCGTCCTCACGCTTAGTGATGGAAGTTTGTCTGGGGCTGCACACGTCGCAGCTGCCGTGGGTAAACAGCGCTGATTGCAGATTCCACGGAAGTGTAGGTATACTATAGCCAGCTCAGCCCCCCGCTATCTTCCGCCAGACCAAGTAAATCGCAACAATGCGGGCTTCCGTGCAAACACACGCGACGCATAGGCTATTCGACGGTGAGTGAATCCGTCATCACCGTCTCGGAGTTGACGCGCCGCTTTGGTGCTAAAACGGCTCTGGCCTCGGTGAGCCTTTCCGTCTCGCGCGGAGCGGTCTACGGCCTCGTCGGCGAGAACGGAGCGGGCAAGACGACGCTCATCAAGCACATCTTGGGCCTGCTGCGGGCGCAGAGCGGCTCGGTACGAGTGTTCGGTCTCGACCCGGTCGCCGATCCAGTCGGCGTCCTGTCGCGGATAGGCTACCTGTCCGAGGAGCGTGACCTTCCCGGCTGGATGCGCGTGGACGAGCTCCTGCGCTACTCGCGCGCGTTCTATCCCAAGTGGGACGACGCTTACGCGGAAGAGTTGCTCCACGCATTCGCGTTGGACGCCTCGGCGATGATCGGGGATCTCTCGAAGGGTGAGAAGGCGCGCGTCGGGCTGCTCATCGCGCTGGCCTATCGGCCCGAGTTGCTGGTGCTGGATGAACCGTCGACCGGCCTCGACCCGGTGGTCCGCCGCGACATCCTGGACGCCATAGTCCGCACCATCGCCGACGAAGGTCGCACCGTGCTCTTCTCCTCCCACCTCTTGGATGAAGTCGAGCGGGTCGCGGACCACGTCACGATGATCAGCCACGGCAGGATCGTCCTGAGCGCGCCGCTCGCCGCTATCCGGGAGTCGCACCGCGTGGGCGACCGCGTCCCCACCCTCGACGAGATCTTCGTCGCCCATGTCGGGATGTCCGCGGCGCCACCTCCTGACGCCTGACAATGCGCTCGCCCGCTGCCGCGATCGGCTGGGAATTCTGGCAACGGCATCGCTGGGGATTCGCCGCACTTGCCGCCTACCTCGTCGTCCTCGCGGCGTTCAAGCTCGCCGTCGTCGAGTGGGGGCTCCCCTTCAACCTGGATACTCCCGAGAGGTTTTCACTCGTTGTGGTCGTGCCGGCGGGGTCGGCTACCATGTACCTGTTCGCGCTGTTCAGCTTCGGATTTTCCGGCGACCTGGCGGCGCGACGTTCGATCTATCCTGCCCGCATGTTCACGCTTCCGGTGACGTCCGCGGCATTGGCGGGATGGCCTACGCTCTATGGTGGCGCCGCCATGGCGATTCTGTGGGCGGTTATGAGGCTGTTCGGGCCATGGCCGTCCGGCTTTGACGTCCCCGTTGTTTGGCCAGCGCTGATGGCGACGGTGCTGCTCGCCTGGACGCAGGCGCTGATGTGGATGCCGTACGGTTTGAGAGGGCTACGCGTCATAGTCGCGCTCATATGGCTGGTCACGATAGACATCGTCGTCTGGCTGGCCCTCTATTTCGAGGGCCGTGAGCCCCTAGTCCTCGCCATCCTGGCCCCGCAGCTTCCGCTCGCTATCCTCACCGCCCGCTTCGCGGTGGCACGCGCCCGCCGCGGCGACGTGCCCGACTGGCGGGGACCCTTGGCCCGGCTGGGGCGACTCGTGACTCCGGGGCGGAGGCGCGATCGTTTTGATTCACCAACACAGGCTCAGGCGTGGCTCGAGTGGCGGCAGCATGGCCCCTCGCTCCCTGTACTGGTAGGCATCCTGCTGCCGTTCGAGCTGGCGCTGCTGTTCGCCGCCAGCGACGCGCCGGCACTCGTCTTCGTCATCCTGCTCGGCGCGCTGCTGACGCCACCGTTCATGGCCGTGTTCGCGGCGGCAACGGTGCGGAAGGTGAATCCCGGCGGCAGCGATAGCTACGGCGTGACGCCGTTCATGGCGACCCGGCCGTTGACCAGCGCGGCGCTCATCGTCGCCAAGCTGAAGATGGCGCTGTGGAGCACGCTGGCCGCCTGGCTGTTGGTTCTAGTGGCCGTCCCGGTGGCGCTGAAACTCTCGGCAACCGGGCCGATGGTGATCGATTGGGCGCGCAAGGTCATCGAGGCCGTTGGGACACCTCGCGCGGTGGTGCTCGCCCTGCTGGCGTTTTCGGTGCTGTTGTCGGCGACGTGGAAGCAGCTCGTCCAGAGCCTGTACATAGGCTTGAGCGGCCGCGATTGGGCGGTGAAGTCGAGCGTGTTCCTGAGTCTGGCGTTCCTCACCGTCATCGCGCCACTTGCCGTGTGGACCGTCGAACACGGAGCCGTGCTGTTCTGGTTGGTGGACGCTCTTCCGTGGATCCTCGCTGCCCTGGCGGGCCTCAAGCTGTGCGCCGCTGCGTGGGTTGCCACGCACCTCTATGACGCGCGGCTCGTCAGCGATCGCACGCTCGTTGCCGGCGCGGCGGTTTGGCTCGTCGTGGTCCTGGCGCTGCATGGCCTGCTCGTGTGGCTCCTCGCCACGCCATTCATCCCGAGCTACCTGCTGCTCCTCGTCGCGATCTTGGTCACCCCGCTGGCGCGCGTTTCCGCGGCGCCCCCGGCCCTAGCGTGGAATCGGCATCGATGACCGGCGCT
>CP070812.1:1785928-1790574 GCA_020344015.1 Gemmatimonadota bacterium | reverse complement strand
TGGTAGCCATTTGTACCTCCCTTAGTCTCCGTTGACCCTCTGGTGCCGAGTGCAAACTCGGGCTGGTTCGAGCTTTGATGGTTGCTCAGGGCTTGCACGCGTCTTCCTCACCCTCCTTTCGTATTCGTAAGTATGGCGCGGCTAGATAGCAGTGGTCGCGGCGTGGGTCCTGAGCTGACCCCCGGATGTACTTGTAGATGTATTCCTCACCATCCCTTGGCGCTCCTAGGACGGTGCAGGATAAGAGCAGTCGCTCGGCGTGCCGCGGCTCCTGCTCGATGGCCGTAACCGGGTACGTCGACTGTTAGAAAGGCCTCTCTTCTGAGAGGCTGCACAATCGTACCTTGACTGGACTCTAAGGTGGGCCAGCTTGGGGGTGAGCCGGTTGTGTGAAAACTACACAAGGCTGAGGTCTCCCCCTCTGGGGGATGCTATCGCTCTCCTTCCTCAGCCACCTCCCAGCAGTATCAGCATATCCTTCCGGCGGCGGTAACGCAACTAACACTGATATTGACTACGCTTGGCAGCCGGATCAAGCAGTTCGGTTCGGGGACGCTGCTCGCTAAGCGTTATCGATTTCTGTTGCTGCCAATGGGGTCGGGCGGCATATTGCAGACACACGGGAGATGGGCTGAGGTTCGGTTGTGAAGCAGAACCAGCAACCGGCAGGACCCTCGGCAATGGCAGTACCCAACACTCCGGCCGACTGGCCAAGCGCGCTTGCTGTCGCACGCGCGCCTGCACCCACGCACGTTCCTCCACCAACGTACCATTGCTGCAACGGACCTGCGGTTACCGACTCGGCTATAGCGACTGAGTACGTACCTCACGCGAGCTGACCAGACGAATGCCAGGGAGGGCGAAATCGAGCACACAATCAAGGTTATTCGAAGGAACGGGAAGCCATACTGCGAGCCCTAACATGTAAAGAACCAACATAAGGTGAGGTGGGTACCGGACGGCGCCGTTGAACACGGGGCAGTGGTCTTTGGGGCCGACGCGCCCATGACAAATAAGGTGCTGGGGCCGGGCTACGATGAGGCAAGAATCAAGACGAACCGACCGCTCGACCTGCGTGGCCACAAATACACTTTGATCACCTTGTCGGGCAAAGGCATCGACTACGCTGATCCAGATCTGATTCTGGACGGATAGAGCACACACCTACGGCAGACTGCCGCCGTGGGAGTTTCAGGTACGGCGAATTGACGCCCAGATGATTCTCGACTGACAGCTGATCTGCATCTTGGCCTCCGAAGACGCAGGACGACCAGGGCGGCGCCCAAGCTTCCCGCGCATATCCAGGAGGTGGAGAAGAGATGTCGACAGTTCCCGCCAGGACCCGTACTCGCGAGCGCGACTCCGATGCGCTATCCCCAGCGCTCGAACAGGTTCTCTCCCAGTACAGCGCTCTCATTCGCCAAGTAGGTTGGAGACACCGGCTGTCGGAAAGCGATCTCGACGAAGTCTTCCAGGACGTCCGAATTCGCCTGTGGCGTGCCCTCCGCACCGGCGAGCGGATCGAACGCGCCCCGGCGTCCTATATATATCGCACGGCGCTCTCGGCAGCTCTCGATCTCATACGTAGACGGAGGGCGCGACGCGAGGAGGAGTTTGACCCGCTGGAGGAGCGCCGGGCAGTCGCCGACGCTGCCCGGGCGGATCACTCGATGGAGTTGTCAGACCTGGCGAGTCAGCTCGCGCATACCATCACCACGCTTCGCCAGCCGCGCCGGGTGGTCGTGCGTATGCACCTGGCCGGCTACCACCGCAACGAGATCGCAGAGCTTCTCGGCTGGACGGAGGCCAAGACGCGCAACCTGTTGTACAGAGGCCTGGCCGATCTGCGGACAAGGTTGCTTGCACACCCCAGCGGCAAGGCGTAAATTGGCCTTCAGTGATCCCGCCATTGTTGGGGTTCAGCCCACTTGGCGGTTTTTTTCTGGGCTGACTTACAGAAGTGAGCGGCTGACGGACTAACGGGTGTCCAAGCAGATACGAGAAGCGTACGCCAGGATCCTATCGGATCGCGCTCTGAACGACCGCCATGGCTGTCTCTCGCCCAGCAAACTGCTCGGACTCGCCGTCGGACAGCCATCCAACGAGGACATGCTCGAGCACCTCGAGCATGTCATGGGCTGTGGCGCCTGTCTAAGAGAGTTCGAGTTGCTCCGCGCGATTCATCTCGGTCTCCGTTCAGTCTAGCCTAGCTGCGGAAGAAGCTCCTGGTCCGTGACCTGCTCGCCCCCGAACTTCGTGCCACTCGGCCCGTACACCTGCCTGAGCATCTCCGCGGCACCGCGCGCGGCGCCAATGTATGCCTGAAGCGATTCTTCGGCGGTAGCAGCCTCACCCTGCTCGTCCACGCCTGCGGCGCGTGTCGCTACGAGCATGGCTTCTTCCGCCTCGCGTGCCGAATCGACCTTCTCGTTCAGTTCCTTCAGCACGTTGGGCGTTACTGCCTTGGCGCCGATGTACACGACGTTGCTGAGGCCCAGTAGGGCGAGAAGATTGGGCGGTATACTGAACGTGGCGAGTTGGCTCTGATCGCCGGTGAGCAAAGCCAATGCGACCACGGTGCTGACGGTGACCAGCTGGAACTTGTAGATGTCAAAGTCCTCACCGCTTCTAAGCAGATCGCCCCACCGCGCTCTCTTCGGATCGGCTTTTAGGCCCATGTTCTTCTCATAGGCGGTCAGCCATCCCCTCTCGCGCAGCCAAGTCCAATTCTCCAAGGTGAGCCGGCGCTTGGCGACGGCCGCCAGCTTCGACCCTCCGGCACCGACGGCGCTGATCCCCAACAGCATGAGGACATCCTGGGAGATGTCGCTGAGGGCTCCGGTCCGAAGCACGACAAACAGCAGGAGTCCCACGACAAGAAGTGTGAAGGCGAAGATCTGGAATTGGGAAAGACTGGCCTTTCCGAATTGCCCCGATGTGAGATAGACCGGGTTGAATGCCGCTCGGTGGGCGTCCCTTCTCAGCGCCAGTCCGGCGACGAGGTAAAACAGTCCCACAGCGAAGAGCGCGCCCAACAGCGAGAAGGACTTGTCGCTCACCACCACAGAGCGTCCGAGGACGATCTCAGGTGTCCAGTCGGCCGCGCCGCCGGGCGACTGTTCCTCGGAAGCAAGGATGATATCGGCGGCGACGGTATCCTCCACCTGTGCAACATGTTCATCGATATCATCCCCGGCGCTGGGCGGCATGAATCCCAGCAGCACGAGCTGTTTCCTTTGGGGCAGCCCGAAACGGAGGTTCGGGACCTCTAGAGATCGCGAGGGTAGAGGCAGAGCGCGACGTGTTGCGTGAGGACCGATCTCGCATCGAAAACCTCGTGGCGCAAAACGATTCGCTCGAGCGCGAGTTAGACGAAGTGCGCATAACTATGCTGGAGGAAGTCTACCAGCTAAAGGGCGTAGTCGATTCGCTCGAGATTACTCGCCGGACGGAACAACTCAGCGTTCGCAAGCTTCGCACCAGCGGCGAGACGGCCCAGAAGTTTGCTGAGGTATTTTCGGAGGTCGCCGGGGCGTCTAACTGGGGGGTGCACGAAATCTACGACGAAGAGAACGACATCGAGATTGAGTACATTTCCATCCCCTCGATGTTCATCGAGACGTTCATCATTGACCATCAAAATGCCAAGTCGCTTCTGGAACAGCGGAGCACCCTTCAGTCGATCGTCCAGCTGCAGGACTCGGTGCTGGTCCTCTCCGATTCAATGCAGGCGCTTGAGCTAGCGAACAGGACGGCCTACCGTGAGGGATATGAAGCGGCATTCGGCATTTACGAGAAGACCGTCGATGACTACGTCGCCGAGCTCAAGAAACCGGCCTTCGACGTAGACCTAGGCAGCGTTGGCTTGCTGGTCGGCAGTTTTGCCATCGGGGTCCTCGTCGGCGGCTTATAACACGGTGCAAGCGCTCGCTCAAGAAATTAACGGATCTTAGAGGACCTTTGCAAACTCGTCAGAGGTCAATAGCTGTTTCGCCAGTTGGTAGCCGAGCTCTCGATAGGCCTCGAACTGCTCCTCGTCGAAAAACTGGTCTGCGGTCGTTTGGTCGGGATAATCCTCGTTAGCGCTCTTATAGCCGTATATGTCCGGCGGCAGGTCGGGAGTCAGAGTGCTTTTTATGTACAACAGGGTTCCAGGCCGCTCGTCATCGGGGTAGAAGATGTCCGCAACCGCGAACCCGCGCTTCGCCAGGTTGAACTTCTCTGCCGCCGGCCCTTCGGCCGATCCTGCCAGCAGACCGCCCAAGTCAAGTCCTTTCCGGAACTCAACCTTGACGCCGAAGTCGACCCTGATTCGTTCGACTGCGTTCTCGAGGTCGCCGAATCGGAACGCGGGATCGGCACCGGCGTCCGACACGATGATGGTCCTGAGTCGCCGACGGACGAGCTCGTAGAGACCCAGGTTCTCAAAGTGGCCACCATCGCTGAGCTCTTCTGAGCGGCTATCCTCTCGGAACCCCAAGCCCAGCACACCGCGCATGAACCCAGGTACGATGAAGTTCGGCGGAAAGGGTCGCGGTCTTTCCACCTGCGGGTTGGGCGCCCAATACCCTAACCGTAAGTTCAGCAAAGACATGAGCGCGGCGACAATCTTGTTTCTCATCGCGCCTTTCCCCGCCACCCCGGTG
>CP070812.1:1777866-1785828 GCA_020344015.1 Gemmatimonadota bacterium | reverse complement strand
TCGGCGCGCCTTCCTCCTCGTCCTTGAATCGGAACTCGGTTACGCCCTGCAACCGGATGACCGTGATGTGCAGGGTGATGAGGAACACGATTGTCACGGGGAGGATCGCTGCATGCAGCACGAAGAAGCGGGACAGGGTCGACTGGTTGTAAGTGTCACCGCCTAGCATCATCCGTTTCACGAACCCGCCGATCAGCGGTACCGTGTCGGCGATGTTGGCCCCCACGGTTGCACCCCAGAAGCTCAGCTGCTCGTACACCAGACTGTAGCCGGTAAACCCAGTCAGCAGAGTGCAGATCAGCAGGCACATCCCGACGATCCAGTTGATCTCGCGCGGCTTCCGGTAGGCGCCGGTGAAGAAAACGCGGATCTGGTGCAGGATCACCGCCACGATCATCAGCGTCGCCGCCCACTTGTGGACGCTGCGAATGTACCAGCCGAACGACACTTCGCGCGTGATGAACTCCACCGACTCGTAGGCGGTCGACGGCGACGCCTCGTAGTAGAAGGCCAGCAGAATTCCGGTGAAGATCTGGACTATGAACAGGTAGGCCGGCGTGCCACCGAGCGCGAACCACCAACGCTTCAGATGATACGGGACCGGTTCGTTGGTGAGCTCGCGGAACTGCCGGCCGGTGACCGGCAGACGCTCACCTAACCAGCGACGGAGCAATCTCATTACGCCTCGCCCGCTCCAGACTCACGCTTCGGAGCTCTCAGTGCGGAAACGGCCGGCGAGACAGGGATCGTGCCCCGGCCCGCAGATCGGCTCATCGCCATCGATCACTTCGCCCTGCGCAGCGCCGAAGCGCGGCGGCGGCACCGCGATATGGAGGATCCCGCCCTCGACTTTCAGGTCATAGCGCCCCAGCGACTGGCCGGCCTCGCCCGGTGGGCCCGCTGTGGCCTTCCCTGTGGGGTCGAAGACGCCGTTGTGGCAGGGACAGAAGAAGCGGTTGTTCTGTGCCTCCCAGCGTACCTGGCACCCGAGATGCGGGCAGGTGCTGGAGAGCGCGATGAAGTCGTCGGCGTCGCCCCCACGGCTACGCCGCGTGATGTTGATGGTCTCACCGGACGGGCCGCGATAACGAATCGCCTCCCCGACCCTGATCCCGTCGACCTCGGTCACAAACTGCCACACGACTTCGTCCGACTTTGCCGGGTACAAGAACCGACCGGCCACCACGGCGAATCCGCCGTAGCCGCCTACCAGCCCTGCGGTCATAGCGGCGCGCGAAGCGGTTTTCAGGAAGTCACGCCGGTCGCCGCCTTCGGGAGCAGTTGCGTCCCCACGTTTCTGGTCGTCCGCCATCGTCATCTTCCTCGAGCTTGTCGGTCAAAAACCCACGCCCCTCCCGGCTTCGGGGCGCGGTGAGGTGAGTATTGCTAATAATCACAGAAGCGTCCTAATTTTGCGGCCGCAGTTAGCCCTCGTCAATACGCCCCCGACCATAACGGTTCATTCCGCCCGGAGGTGGGTATGCCTCAGCGCTCGAGACGTTTGCGTGCGTTTGTCGTCGCCTTTCCAGCCGCATGCCTGTTCTTAATCGCGGGATCGGCGCTGGCCCAGGACCCTGAGTTCCCCGCGTTCCGCTTCGATGGGCAGTTCCGGCTGCGGGGCGAGGCCGACGGCCGAACCGCAGGCGTCGATCCCGACGCTGCGACACTTTCGCGGATCCGCGGCGGTGTGGAGATCAGTCTGTTGGACTGGGTTCGTGTTTATGCCCAGCTGCAGGACGCGCGTGCCTGGGGCACGGAGGACAACACGCTGACCGACGCCAGCGCCGAACAGTTCGACCTGCACCAGGGTTATGCCGACCTCGGCAGGACCAACAACTTCACCGCCCGGTTGGGGAGACAATCGATGGGGCTTGCAGATGAGAGGCTCGTTGGCGCCGTCGAGTGGACCAACACCGGTCGGTCGTTCGACGGTGTACGCATGTTCGGCGAGTACAAAGGCGTAACATGGACGGCGTTCTGGATGAACGTGGCCGAACGCGATGAGCTGTTATCAGTCGGCCCGCATCCTCAGCTGAACCAAGGTGACAATGACGACGGCTGGTTCATCGGCGGGTTCGCCACACGGAAGTTCGGCGATGTGACTTCGGAGCTGACCGTGCTCTTCGATCGAGACGCGATAACCGACGAATCGTACACGCTCAACCTACGAGCACACGGGCGGACGGGCAGCGTTCTGTATGAGGGGGCGGCGGCATACCAGGGTGGTCCGGGCCGCAGCGCCTATTTCGCCAGCGCCAAGGCGGGCGTCGCGATCGGCCGTGGTACCGTCGCGGCGCAACTGGACTATCTCTCGGGCGACAACGATACCGCGGATACCGAGACGAAGGCGTTCAACACCCTGTACGCCACGAACCACAAGTTCTACGGCTACATGGACTACTTCCTGGACATCCCGGGCCGCCTCGATCAAGCGGGGTTGATCGACGCGTTCCTGCGAGGCACGCTGACCACGTCGGAGACCACCAACGTGCGACTCGACCTGCACCGCTTCCTGACCGCGCAGAAGCGAAACGACGAGCGGGGACTGGGAACCGAGCTGGACTTGGTTGGCCGTTGGCGCATCGAGCAGCCCGCCACCCTGGAGTTAGGCATCGGGATCTTCGTGCCGGAGGATCTGGCAAGCGATCTACTGCCAGCTTTTGCGGACGGAAAGAACACGACCTGGTGGGGCTACGCCCAGCTGATTCTGAACTGGCCGTAGGTTTTGGCTTGCGGGGTCCGGCGCACCTAGGCAGGGGCTCGCGTGTGCCGCGTTCTGTCGCCCTGGCAGGCGCCCCACGGCGGCTCGTTCGCGACGAAGAATCTCACCTCGATTAGGCTGTATATATGACTGACCAGATTCAGGAGTAGCTGCCGTTCATCCGCCGGCAGCTGTCCGAGGTCAACTTCGCTCACCGCCATCTCACCGTCAGGAAAACGGCGGGCGAGACTTTGCACCATCTCGGCCGACCCAGGCAGGTACTGGCCGCCGGCGTAACTCGACGCCACAAACCGCGCGGCAAAATCCTCGGCGCCCGTGTCCCCGGCGCGCCAGGGCCCGAGCATCAGAACCAGTTTCCTCAGCGACTCCTCGGGACTCAGCGGGGGCGCATCCGCCGCTGACCTGTACCGTTCAGTGTCGCAACCGAACGCGAAAGCTACCGGCAACGAAGCCACCAGCTTGACGAATTGACGACGTTCGGGATCGTGGTTTCTCATAGGGCGGCGTTCCCTTCCAGGTGCGCGGCGAGGCGCAGGGCCAGACCGACGATCATCAAGGTCGGCGGGTTGGCGCCCATGTGTGGAAAGACGGAATTGCTGACCAGGTGCAGATTCTCCAACCCGAACACCTTCAGGTTGGAATCGCAGACGCCATCATCGGGCGATTCGGCCATGGCCGTGGCGCCGGACGGGTGATAGCCCAAGCCGAACTCCGCCGGCGTGAGGTCAGCGACCTGCACGGCTCCCATCGCTTCTCCGATCTGAGGCGCCAGCTCGGCCAGCTTGGTCGGCGCTCGGCGGTCCCATTCTGTAAGCCGCATCGTGACCTTGGCGACCGGCGAACCGAAGGGGTCCAGGTTGTCTTCGTCGAGCTCGAGTGCCCCTTCACCCTCCAGCTCGGTCATCGCGGCGAGCGTCGCCATTCTGGGGATGCTCTCGCGGAGGTCGTCGAGCGACAGCGTGTCGCCACGCGTCGCCCAGGACACCGCCTCATTTCCTATGGGGAACCAATCCATCGCCGGCGAAGCCAAGATCCAGAACGAGGGGTGCTCGCGGCGATTCTCCTGAGCGCGGAAATGGTCGGAGACCATCGTCTCGAAGCCGAGCCGACTGCCCACCGGCCGGCCGACGTCGTAGGTGACATAGGGGTTGAGATGATCGCTGAACCGACGGCCGAGCTGTCCACCCATGTTACCCAGGCCGGCGCTGTGGACACCGCCGTCAGCGGAGAGCATGAGCATGCGCGGCGTTTCCACTCCACCCAAGGCCAGGATGAAGTTCTCCGCTCTGACCACCAGAGCCGTTCCATCTTCAACGCGGGTGCAATGTGCGGCGACGACCCGATCTCCCTGCGCTCCCGTCTCCAGCCGCCGCAGGCTCACGCTCTCCAGAATCGTCACGTTGGGCTGCCCCTCGATGATCGGGACATGGACCCTATCGGGCGAGTAGCGGGCACCCGACGGACAGAACTTGCAGGCGCGACAGGCCATGCAGCTGGATCGTCCGCGATACGGCTCGGACGCCGTCCCGCGTGGACAGGAATGCCCGACGATGCCCAGACTGGCCAGCGCCGGTCCGAGTATCTCCCGGTCGAAGTAGGAGAACGGATGGCCGGGCATGGGAAATGGGCCGGACCTGGGTGAGGCATAAGGGTTGTCATCGTCACCGGCGACCCCGATCTCCTGCTCTGCGCGGAGAAGCCAGGGCTCGAACTCAGAGTACGATACCGGCCAATCGCGCCCATACCCGTAGAGCGTCTTGACCTTCAGATCGTCCTCGCGCGGCCGAATCATCAGCCCTTCGAAATGAAGCGCCGTGCCGCCGACACCGAACAGCCTCTGAGCCACCCACTCGACGGCCTCATTCTCGTCGCCCGCCGAGCTGTGCGGGGTCAGCGTCGCGGCGGCCACGTCGTCGTTGTAGTCGGCGAAATCGTTGAGCGTCTCCCTACTTCGAAGCAGCATGTTCGCGCGATCCGACTCGGTGAAGCGCGGCCCCTGGTCCAGAATCAGAACCTGCTTCCCCGAGGCGGCCAATTTGCTGGCCAAGATCACGCCTGCGATCCCGCCTCCTGCGATGCAGTAGTCGGCTCTTATCTCTTCACTCATTGCAATCCTACCTGATGGGCCCTCCCGCTCGGCTCTCACTTGCTGATGCGCAAAAAGAGCTCACCACCGGACACCATGCCCCGCGTTTTGGCCTTGTCGAGAATCAGGGCTCGCAGCCCTACTCGGCCGGCGGCAAATCCGAGTTGCAGAGCCACGTGGACAGAAGCCACGAGCCATCGGCCTGCTTGCGCATCATCCACAGGCACTTGCCAGTCTCCTCGACCGGCTCAGAAGCGCCCTCAACGGTAAAGACTTCCGAGAAAGCGATGCGCAGATAAGCCAGGTCACCTCGGCCATCCATCTCGACTATATCAAAGGTCAGCTCCGTTACCGAGAAGCCCATCGACTCGACCCAGGCAGCCCACTCATCCCTGCCCTGCATCAAAGGCATATTGGCTGGCATCGACACTACATCCTCTGCCATTAACTCGGCCACGCCTTCCCAGTTGCCGGCCAACTCCGCGTCGACCAAATCATCCATCAGAGCGTTGATTGCTGCTACGTCTTCATCGGGTAACCCAGCCTGCTGTGCCGGCGGCTGACAGGCAAAGATCGCCAGGGCCGCGAGGGCCAAGAAAGCTGTGCGCTTCATCGGTTGCCTCCTGTGGTAGAAGAACTGAAGCACGTACGGTTTTCGGAAGACCGACCTCGAAAACGGCCGGCCTGAGGATAAGCAAGCTTGCGTCAGACATCTCCCGGCGCCCACATCATGGGCCGCGTTGCTCGGAGGGGCAACAGGAGGCGATCACGGCTGGTGTTACTGGCATACCGCTTCTCGAGGCCCCACCTTGAGGTTCATTAGCACGAGCGATTCACCGACTCACCACACCCCGAAACAGGGTAGGGTCATGTCACGCACGCGTATCCCGATTCTCCTGGTTACCCTCGCCGTTTCGACGGTACTCGCCGGCCCGCTCGCGGCCCAGACGCCGAACGTCATCGTACTGCGCCCCGACCGGGTATTCGACGGAGCCACGGAGGCACTCCACAGCGGCTGGGTTGTTGTGGTGGCGGGCGAGCGGATCGCCGCCGCCGGTCCCGAGGACGAGGTGCCGCGCCCGTCCGAGGCCTGGGTCATCGACCTGCCGGGGCTCACCCTGATGCCGGGCCTGATCGAAGGCCACTCCCACCTGCTGCTGCACCCGTACAACGAGACGGCCTGGACCGACCAGGTCCTGAACGAGCCGCTGGCGCTCCGGGTGGCACGTGCCGTGACGGCGGCGGAGAAGACGCTGCTGGCAGGGATCACCACCGAGCGCGACCTGGGCACCGAAGGCGCGGGCTACGCCGACGTCGGGGTCAAACAGGCGATCGAGCAGGGTGTCGTCCCCGGCCCGCGACTGATGGTGGTCGGCCCGGCGATCGTGGCGACGGGCAGCTACGGCCCCAAGGGCGCCCCCGAGCTCGCACTTCCGAAGGGTGCCGAGGTGGCGGACGGCTACGACGACCTGATCCGCGTCGTGCGCGACCAGATCGGCAAGGGTGCCGACCAGATCAAGGTCTACGCCGACTACCGTTGGGGTCCGGACGGCGAGGCGCGGCCGACGTTCACACAGGCCGAGCTGAACCTGGTCGTAGAGGTCGCCCAAAGCTCGGGCCGCCAGGTCGCCGCCCACGCCGCCAGCCCCGAGGCGATGCGTCGTGCGACGCTGGCCGGCGTCATCAGCATCGAGCACGGCGACGGCGGCACGCCGGAGGTCTTCGAGCTGATGGCCGAGCGCGGTGTCGCGCTCTGCCCGACGCTCGGCGCCGCCGAAGCGGTCACCACGTACGCCGGCTGGCGCAAGGGCGTCGACCCCGAGCCGGAGCGCATCACGCAGAAGAAGCGATCCTTCCGGGCAGCGCTCGATGCGGGCGTGCCGATCTGCTTCGGCGGCGACGTCGGCGTCTTCCCCCACGGCGATAACGTCTGGGAGCTGGAGCTGATGGTGGAGTACGGGATGTCGCCGCTCGAGGCGGCGGTCGCCGCCACCTCGGGCAACGCGGCGATCTTCGGCCTAGACGACCGCGGCACGGTCCGCCGCGGCGCGCTCGCCGACCTCATCGCCGTCGAAGGGGACCCGACGCACGACATCACGGTGCTGCGACGCGTGCGCTTTGTGATGAAAGGCGGAACAATCGTGAAGGAGAATTGAGAGAGAGGGAATTCTCTATTGGAATTCCGAACAGGGACAATCGACAGCCGACAGCCGACCATCGAGTATCGGCTTCTTCTCAACAATCGACGCCCGACCTGCGACTCTCGTCGTAACGACGCACGCGCACGTCGGGAGTTGAAAGTCGGGCGTCGATCGCTGGGTTAACAGCCGAATACTCGGTAGTCGGCTGTCGATTGTCGAATGTCGAAAAAACCCCTTGCCTTGTGCCTTACTCTTAGCCCTTCTCGTACATAACCTTGCCACCGACGATCGTGTAGACGACCTCGGTCGTAGGAATCTCCTCCTCCGGTATCGTCAAGATGTCCTGGGACAGCACAGTGATATCGGCCAGCTTTCCAGGCGTCAGCGATCCCTTGATGTCTTCTTCAAAGCCGGCGTAGGCGGCCTTGATCGTATAGGTCTGTAGCGCTTCCATCCGAGTGAGACGCTGCTCGCCGAAGAAGACGTTGCCATCGGGCATCACGCGGGAGACGGTCGCATAGTAGCTGGCGATCGGATCCACATCCTCGACCGGTGCGTCGGTGCCGTTAGCGATCACCGTTCCCAGATCCCACAACGAGCGCCAGACGTAGGCCCCTTCGCGAGCGCGCTGCTCACCCAGCCGCGGAACCACCCACGGCCCATCGGAGGTGCAATGGATACCCTGCATCGCGGCGATGACACCGAGCTCGGCGAAACGTGGAATGTCATCGGGATGCAGATGCTGGGAGTGCTCGATGCGCCAGCGCAGGTCGGTGCGGTCCGGATTCGCCTGGAACGCGGCCTCGTAGACATCGAGGACCTCGCGATTGGCGCGGTCGCCGATCGCGTGCACGCAGAGCTGGTAGTCGTGCTCAACAGCCAGGCCTGCAGTCTCGTGCAGCGCCTCCATCGGGCTGGTGTTCAGCCCTGTGCTCGTCGGCAGGTCCGAATACGGCTCGAGCAGCCATGCGCCGTGCGGCCCCAGCGCCCCGTCGACCGAGACCTTAATGGCG
>CP070812.1:1772490-1777766 GCA_020344015.1 Gemmatimonadota bacterium | reverse complement strand
TGGGGTCCATCGGACTCGAAACAAGACAGGAAGCGGCCTTCCAGCCTGCTGACGATCCCGATAGTCCCGATCGAGACGAATGGTTTGTCTACAGTTTGTCTACAGTGCGGCTACTCGTATTGCGCGAGCAGCGCGTGGGGGCGCGGGTGCGAGCGGGGGAGACGCGCGACGTGGCTTCAAAGACACACATTCTTCAGGAGCGCAATGAACCTGGGATGCGACCGCAGGCAGTCGAACGTCGGGTCTATGTTCAGGTGGACCATCCACGTGTCGTGCTCTTCGTAGGCCTTTTCCAGCCAATCGAGCGCCTCATCCAGGTCACCCAGGCCGATGTGCACCAACGCGAAACAAAACGACCGCACGTACCGTTCTCGTCGTCTCGTGTCCAACTCCGAGAGCACCTCACCTGCCTCCTCCGCCTGACCCGATGCCCCGTAGGCCCAGCCGAGTGACCCCAGAAACCATGGAAGTCCATCCGACAGCTCCACGGCCTTCTTGAAACAAGATATGCCGTCCTCAAACATCGACTCCATTCCGTAGGCCTGTCCAAGCAGCCAGTGCGCGATCGCGAGGTTCGGGTCCAGCTCGAGGGTCTTCTTCAGCTGCTCTCTGCCACGCTCGTACTGGCGTCCGGCAGTTACCATGATCCACCCATAGTGCACGTTCGCAAAGATTGATAGAGGATCGACCTCCAGAGCACGCCGGTTTTCACTCAAGGCGTCTTCGGACCGCCCCAATGCAGTGAAGACACATGCGTACCAGTAGTGGGCGGGCGCGTAGCCGGGGTTGACTTCGATCGCGCGCTGTAAGTCTTTCTCGGCCGCCAGCGGATCCCAGTCGTGATAGAGTCCGGCAAACCCGAGCGAGCAGTGAGCTTCGGCGAGCCCTTCATCGATCTCTAGCGCCCGCAACGCAGCTGCTTTGGCCCTAGGCATAGCCTCCCTCGCGGGGAGGTTGCCGTAAAAGCCCAGGAGAGCGTAGCAGTCGGCCACACCGGCGTGGGCCAAGGCATAGTCTGGGTCTATCTCCAGCGCCTGCTGGAAGTGCTCCAGGCCCTTCCAAAGCCCCTCGCCTCTTCTGTCGAAGAAGTAGCGGCCCTTCAAGTAGAGGTTGTAGGCCTCGGAATCGTCCGTCGGTCTCCTCTCGATCCGCTCCTTCTCCGCCGCGGTGAGCGTGGCTTTCAAAGCGTCAGCAACCCGATGCGCAACGTCGCTCTGGATGGCAAAAACGTCCGACAACTCGCGATCGTATTGCTCCGCCCACAGGTGTTCGTCGGTCCGCGCATCGACGAGTTGAGCACCGATACGCACGCGGTCCCCGACGCGCTGAACCTCACCCTCGACGATGGCGGCGACACCCAGCTCCTCGCCGATCCGGCGCAGTGGCTTGTCGGTAGTCTTGTATCGCATGATCGAGGTGCGGGAGATGACCTTGAGATCGCTGATCTTGGCAAGATGATTGATGATGTCGAAGGTGATGCCGTCGCTGAAGTACTCGCTCTCCGGCTCGGAGCTCAGGTTGGCGAAGGGCAGCACGGCAACCGACTTGCGCTCTTCGCCCCGTGGCTCGGGGCGGCTGGCGGCCTCCTCGACCCCCACGACGAACTCTTCCGCCGCGGAGCTCGGCTCCGCTACTGGCGACTTCTCCACTGCCGAGCCCCTTTCCCGGACGCACGCCGTCGCTACCACGAAGGGCAGCCCGACCAGGAACAGGACGATGGCCGCAACTGGGATCCACGGGGGGAGGACCAGCCGGTCGGTTATCGTGTCGATGATCTCGTAGCAGACCCAGGCGCCGCCGATGTATACCAGCAGCACTTGCCAGAGGGACCGGCGGTGGATCTCTACGATGAGCTGCTTGAGACGGGGCATGCCAACTGCCAACTGCCAGGGTTGATGGTGAGGCCGACTACAAGATGCACGCGTCCGAAGCTTTCAGCAACGAGGGGCTAGCCCTACTCGTACTCTTCCAGCAGCGCCTGGAAGCGCGGGTGCGAACGGAGCGGATCCCATTCAGAACCCATGCGTAGTCGAGCGACCGAAATCCCTGCAGGCATCGAGAGCAGGTACTCCAGCCGATCGATGGCTTCGTCATGGCGGCCGGTAATCGTGAGAATACGAGCCAGGCTCGCGATCGGATGGAGCCCCCGCCAAGCTTCCTTGCTCACCGGAAGCAGCTCCACGGCCCGCTCACCCGCATCGATGGCGTCCTCAACGCGTCCCTGCCTAGCGTAGGCGATGCCAAGCCTGCTGTGCAGACGAGCGTCCTCGGGTGTCTCCTGGATCGCGGCCTCCAGCAGCGCGACGGCCGAGTCGAGATGCTGACGAGCGCGCTCCGGCTCGTTCATACGGCTGTAGATCTCTGCAGCCATCATGGCTTTGGGGACGTAATAGTGCTGCGTACTGAAAGCGGCTGATGAACCGGACGAGAGCCGGGCTAGAGCAGCCTCGTCTTGGCCAACGCTCGTTTCCAGCAACACCCACATGTAACCGAGGTACGGGTGGTCGACGGTGTCGAGTCCTCGATCGGCCGCCTCGCGAAGCACCGCCGCCGCCTTGAAGACGTCCCCTTCCCAGTCGACGTAGTTGAGAGCCCTTAAGACGTAGGCCTCCGCATCGTCCGGGACGAGCGCCAGCGCCCGGTCGTAATGAGCGTCTGCTTCGGCGTAGTTACGGAGCAGTGCATAGGTCTGCCCGACCTCGGACTGCAGTGAACCGTCACGCGGATCGAGCCTTGCAGCGTTCTCCAGATGAGTCAGCGCTACCTCGAAGTTGCCGCGACGTCGCTCGACATATCCCATCCCCGAGATGACCTCGACGTTGCCGGGCTGTTGACCAAGAGCGATCTCGAACTCCTGCAGGGCCCTCTCGTAATCCAGATGCCCCATGTAGTAGTAGAAGCCGAGCGCCTCGTGCGCCTCGGGCAGATCCGGCTCGATCTCCAGCGACCGGTCCACCGCATCCTTCGCCTGCTGGAGACGCTCCGGAGAGTGATCGAAGAAGAACCAGTACATATAAGAATGGGTACGCGAGAGCCTGGCGTAGGCGAGCGCGAAACGTGAATCCAACTGCGTCGCGTTCTCGAACATCTCCACCGCTATGCGGAAGTCGTGCTCTTCGCTGCTGCGACCGAAAAACTCGAGGCCACGCAGATAGTAATCGTAAGCCTCCAGATTCGCGGTGGGTGGAGAGCTTATTCGCTGCTTCTCCTCCGGAGTGAATTCCGCCTGCAGTGCGCTTGCAATGTGCTCCGCGATCTCGCTCTGGATCTCGAAGACGTTCGCGACCGTGAGCTCACGATCATAGGTTTCGGACCAGACGTGCGCGTCTGTCCGCCCGTCGATGAGCTGGGTGACCACGCGCACCCGGTCACCGGCGCGCCTCACGCTCCCCTCTAGAATGGCGTCGACGCCAAGCTCAGCCGCGATCCGCGGGGTCGGTTTGTCCGTGTCCGCGTACTGCAAGACCGACTGGCGCGAGATAACGTCCAGATCACCGATCTTGGCCAGCTGCGAGAGGATATCCTCGTGAATTCCCTGCGCGAAGAACTCGTTCTCGGGGTCCGGACTCAGATTCGCGAATGGCAGCACTGCCACCGATTCTCGCTCTTCAGTCAAGCCAACGACTCTTCCACCAAACAGCAACCACCCCGTAGCCACGACCCCCCAGACTGCGAGCGCCACCACGAAGCTGAGGCCTGCGTTCCGCCACGTGATATGAGGCCGGGGTCCCCCACTGAGGGCGCCCGGTGCGGCTCCCTCCGCCGCCGCAGCCTCCATTTCTGACGGGGCTACCGGCGGCGCTCCCGTCTCCCGCACGAACGCCGTCGCCACGACGAACGGCAGCCCGATGACGAACAGCACCACGGCGAGCCCGGGGAACCACTGCGGTAGGCCGAGACCCTCGGTCAGAGCTTGTACCGCCTGATACGCGACGAGGGCACCACCGACGTAGATGAGCAGCACCTGCCAGAGGGACCGGCGGTGGATCTCGAGGATGAGCCGCTTGAGACGGGACATGGTTGCCACCTGCGGCCTGAGCTGTGTGGTTTCACGGGCTCCCGGTTGTGCTCAAAGATGCGGCGCTGTCGAGTGGGGGGCAACGAGACGTGGGGAGGGAGGCTGGGGTTTGCTACTCCGCCAATATGATGGTTGGTTCGTACTCGCCGTTCATCAGCCTGAGGAGCCTACCCTTAGTTCGTCGGAACTCAGCCATCTGCTCCTGCGAGATGGGCACGCCGGATGGGAGGTTCACACCGCGGGCGTCGATGGCCCTGCCGTTGCGCAGGAGCTCGTAGTGGAGGTGCGATCCGCTGGCCAGGCCCGTCTGTCCGACATGGCCGATCAGCTGGCCCTGGGAGACGCGCGTGCCCCTCCTGATCCCTCTGGCGATAAAGCTCAGGTGGGCATAGCGGGTGCTGTAGCCGTTTACGTGCCGGATCTCGACGACGCGGCCGTAGCCGCCCCACCAGCCGGCCCGGGTCACCGTACCGTCGGCGGTGGAGTAAACGCGGGTGCCGGTGTCGGCGGCGTAGTCGGTTCCGAGGTGGGCGCGATAGATCCCCAGCGTCGGGTGGTAGCGCCGCCGGGTGAAACGAGAAGAGATGCGCCGGAAGTCGACGGGCGCCTTGAGGAAGACCATCTTCATCGAAGCGCCGTCCTCGTCGAAGTACTCGCGGCGCGAGTCGAGCCAGAACGCCTGGTGTGTTCGACCTCGATTGGTGAACTCGGCGGCCAGAACGCGGGCGTGCCGCACCGTTCCATCGGGCCGCACGTGCCGTTCGTAGACGGCGCGATAGGTGTCGCCGCGCCGCAGGTCGATCCCAAAATCGATCGCCCACTGGAAGGGACGGTAGATCCCCCACATGACTCGCTCGATACGCTCCTGAGCGCCGACCGAGGGCATGCGTAATTCCATCACCGAGTTGTAGAGGCTGCTGGCGATCGTTCCCGTGATCAGCATGGTGTCGACACGGACGGTGAGTTCGTTGAACTCGGCCGCCGAGCCCAGCGCATCGCGGACGAAGTAGACCTCGTGGTCGGAGTCTACCTGAACGGTGAGGTCGATCAGGCTATCCCAGGCCGTCCATTGGGAGTGGACGGCCAGACCCGCTCTCAGCCGCCGCGGGTTCGCATATCTGCTCAATTCCTCGACTATCTGTGCGGCGTCGGCGGGACCCAGATCATGCCGGGCCAGGACTTGAGCCAGAACCTCGCCGCGCCGAAGCGTGTCTGCCCTTACCAGCGACTCGGCTTCACGAGCTGAGACCACAACGGG
>CP070812.1:1756150-1772390 GCA_020344015.1 Gemmatimonadota bacterium | reverse complement strand
GGATCCGCGCCATCAGCGCCTCGGCATCTCGGCTCGCCACCTCGGCGTCCGCGTAGCCCCGCTGCAGTTGGCGCAATGCCTCCTGCGCCGCGCGCAGGTCCCGCTCGCCACCGTTCCGGTAGAGCGCGAACGCCTGGTAGTAGAGCGCCTGGGCCGCGTAGCTGGATGTCGGATACCGGCGGTAGACCTCGGCGAACATCTCGGCGGCGCGCCGGTACTCGCCCTGGTTCAGCCGCTCGCGCGCGGCACGGTAGGCCTGATCGGCGGGGTCCTGCTGATAGAAGCTCCCGACCTCCGGGATCGCTTCATCGGCCGTGGCCAGCTGAGGCACCGCCGCAGCCGGCGCAGCCATTGCAAGCAGGATCGCCGTGGCCATCATAGTCTTCAAAAGCTCTTTTCCACGCATCAGAGTACTCCTTCCATCGCCACCGTCGGCCCGGCGGGAATCGCCGTGCGCAGTTTCGGCAGCAGGCCTCTATGTTCGAGTCCTTCGGTTACCAGCTCCAGTTCACCATTCCCGCGCTCCGCCGACAGCCGTACGATCTGGACGAGCACCAGTTCCAGCTCTTCCAGCAGCGACTGGAACACGGGGTCCTCCGCCGCCGGCGAATCGATCAACAGGCGCGTGCTCGCCAGCAGCTCACCGGCGCCCGACCAGAACTCAGCGTCGCCGCGGCCGGCCTGAGCATCCGTGCGGAACGAAGTCAGAAACGTCTCCGCCCGGACGAGGTGCTCGGTTGCCGCCACCCGATAGGCCAGTTGGGCACCGGCCGGAGTCGTCGTGACTTCCGGACCCGGCGTCACCGCCACGGGCGGCGCCAATTCGTTATCGCGATTGCTTGTATAGCGACCGATGCCGATTCCGATCGCCAGCGCTGCCGCGATCCCCATCCCCCAGCGAGTCCAGGGTGAGTAGAGGACGCGAAGCTGCTGGCGTCGCCGTGCCCGCTCGCGGCGCGTCGCATCTATCCGCGCCCACATAAGCTCACGCGGCGTTTCGGGCGGCTCGTTATAGTCCCGCGCCGCCTCGATCAGAAGCTTATCGAAGCGATCTTCCATCATGACGCCCACTCCTCGGCAAAATCCGCGAGCGCCTTCCTCAGCTTGGCACGCGCCCGCGACAACTGCGCCTTCGACGTGCCGCTCGACACGCCGAGCGCCGTCGCTATTTCCTCGTGCTTGTATCCCTCAACGTCGTGCATTACGAACACCGTTCGGTATCCCAGGGGCAGATCGTCGATCGCCGCGGCCAATCGCTCCTTCAGGTCCGGCTCGGCCTCGACCGGGTATCTCGCCATCCCGCTCGTCTCCTTCAGATCGACCTGCCGCTTCTGCAACCGTTTCACCTTCCTCATCCCGTTGTAGACTACCGAGACCGCGATCGAGTGCAGCCAGGTCGACAGCGCCGCGTCACCCCGGAACTGCTTCAAGCGGTCGAAAGCCCGGATGAACGTTTCCTGGGTGAACTCCTGGGCCAGGTCGTCGTCCCCGGTCATCCGGTAGGCCAGCCGGTAGACCCGATCGACGTGCGCGTCGTAGAGGCTGCGCTCCGCCGCCGGATCTCCCTCCAGAACCCGTCTAACTAAATGGTGTTCTTCCACTTAGCTCCCCTGCCGGAACGACCGGTACATCCGCTTCCGTCCATATGACACAGTGTGCGCAAAAATGGTTGCGCCGCGCACCCGCTGAAGATGGCCGCTTGTTGGGACTTAGACTACTCGGATTGTGAATCGCCGTGGTTCTGATATCGAGTGGTCTGTGGTTCTATTATTCAATTAGTCATGGACTCCCGAATTCCAAAAGGGCCGTGCGGTGTGCCGTGACACCCAGCTTCGCGCGTGCCGCACACCGATACCCTTGACCCCGGCACCCAGTACCCCCAGGCTACCCCCATGTCGTTCCGGTTCAAGGCCCTAATGGCCGTGGCTCTCGTGGTGCTGACCACGTTGACCGTCTATTGGCGGTTCGATCGGGGCCGCGAGAGCGTACTCACCCTGGCCGCAGGCCCTACCGACGGCGAGGCTTTCACCCTCGCCTTGGCGATCGCCGAGGTCACGCACCGCTACAACCCGGGAATCCGCATCGAGGTCTTGGAAACCCAGGGCTCCGGCCAGAACATGGCGCTGGTGGAGAATGGCCGGGTCGACCTTGCCGCCGTCCAGGCGGACACCACCGCGCCAACGGCGCGCCTGATCGCTCCGCTGTATCCCGATGCCTTTCAACTGCTCGTGGCCGAAGCTTCGGCGATCGAGAGCGTCGCCGACCTGCGCGGGCACAAGATCGCCCTGCCACCTCGCAGCGGCGGCCAATACCACTCGTTCTGGTTCTTGGCCGAGCATTACGACCTCACCCCGTCCGATCTGACGGCGCTCCCCATGTCCGCGGAAGCGGCGGCGTTGGCGCTCGAGGTGGGCGCCGTCGACGCGGTGTTCAGGGTGCGCGCGCCGGGTAACACGGCGATACGCCGGATAATCGAGCGGATCCCAAGCCGGTTGGTCCCGATCGACCAGGGCTCGGCGATGCGGTTACGGCGCCCTTCCCTCGAGACGGGGATCATTCCCAAAGGGTCGTACCGCGGATACCCGCCGCTGCCCGATGACGATCTGCCCACCGCCGACGTACCGCGGCTGCTCATCGCTGCCGCCGATCTCGATCCCAGCGTAGTGGCCACGATAACCAGAGTGCTGTTCGAGCGACGCCGCGACCTCGTGAGCAGGACGCCGCTGGCAGGCTTCATCACGGCGCCCAACCTGACCGTCGGCGTCTTCCTGCCGATTCATCCCGGAGCCCAACGTTATTACGACCGTGAGAAGCCGTCGTTCATTCAGGAAAACGCCGAGCCCATTGCACTCGGACTCACTTTCCTGGTACTCGTCGGCTCCGGCCTGTTGCGTCTTACCTCGCAAAGGCGAAAGACCCGCCTGGACGACTACAACCGAGAGTTACTCGCGGTCTGGCATTTGGCCGCGGACACGGACGACCGCGATCAGCTGCTCAGACATCGCGACACGCTCATGGGCGTGCTCGGTAAAGTGGTCGATGACGCGGAAGAGGGACGGATCACCGCCGAAGGCTTCAACATCTTCTCGTTCACCTGGGAATCGGTCTACGAATCGATCCGCGACCGGCTGTTCCTCGGGGGTCGGACCGAGGGACGGGGAGGACCCGACGAATGAAGCCGCCAGATTGGCTCCGCCTCGACCGGGAGTTGGCGGTCCTTCTGGGTCTGACGTCCCTCATTGCCCTGGCCGTGGGGCTCGTGGCATACGGACGCGTGACGCGGGATCTCGTCCGCGAGGCCGAGCAAGAGCTCGCCCTGCGGGTGGAGCTCGAGGTCTCTTCGCTCGAGCAAGAGTTGGAGACCATGCACTCAGAGGTCCTGCTATGGAGGGACCATGGACCGCCGCGCGACGCGCTGCGCCAGACCTCGGCCGCGTGGGCGGAACTCGGCCCAACCGCCGGCGAACGGCTCCGCCGCCTGTACGTCACCGAGAACCCGTTCCCGGAGGGCGAGAGATACAAATACGAGCGTGCCCCGGATAACTCAGCCTACACGCAGTTCCACGCCTGGGCCCACTGGCGCTCCGAACGTTTCCTGAACGTGCTCGGATACCACGATATCTTCTTGATCGATCCCCAGGGCAATGTCGTTTACTCCTATTTCAAAGAAGAAGACTTCGGCACGAGCCTGGAGGATGGACCCTGGCGCGACACCGCTCTCGGTGAGGTTTTCAGGCAGGCGCGGGAGAGTAGCGACGGGGAAGTGGCTTTCAGGGATTTCGAGCGTTACGAGCCCAGTCAAGGCGCGCCATCGGCCTTCCTCGCCGGGCCCGTCTTCGAGTCTGACGGCGAGCTATTGGGCGTCCTGGGTTTCCAGTTCCTCTCCTCGCGGCTGAACGACCACCTGCGATTCAACGCAGATATCGGCGCGACCGGTGAGACATTCATCGTCGGTGAAGACTTCTTGATGCGCAGCGCTTCGCGCTTTGCGGATACGTCAGCCGTCCTCGTTCAGAGAGTCGATTCCGAGTCGGTGCGGAGAGCGCTGGCCAGAGAGACCGGAGTGGAAACCGGCGACGACTATCGCGACATCGAAGTCGTTGCCGCCTACAGCTTCCTAGACTTCGGGGGCGTGAGGTGGGCTGTCATCGCGAAGATCGATCTGGAAGAGGTGCTGATGCCCGCGCGAGCGCTTCGCCGGAACTTGCTGCTGACCGCCCTCGCCGTTCTCGTCATCGTCGCCCTGGGCGGCGCCGTCGCCCCTGGCCCCCTAACCCGCAACCAGTAGACTCACACCGCCTAACGCCGCACCGCCCACCGTTGACCCGCTACCGGCCACCGGCTACCGGCCACCGCTATCCCACGCCACGATCCGGCCTGCCAGGGCCGACGCAGCGACCGTATACGGGCTCGCCAGGTAAACCTTCCCCGGCCCGCTCCGGCCTGGAAAGTTCCTATTGATCGACGAGATCGTCACCTGCTCAGGCGACGTGCTCACCCCGGGACCGGCGTTGATGCAGGCGCCGCAGCCCGGCGCGAGCAGCTGCGCACCAACCGCCTGGAAGGCTTCCAGGTAACCCTGCCCCCGGCAGTACTCCTCGACGTCCAACGAGCCCATCTGGATGTAGCAGGTCACGGTCTCCGGGATGCGCTGCCCTGCCGCCGCGGCGGGCCCGAACACCCGGGCATACATGTCCATGTCGTCTCGCTTCGCGCCGGTACACGACCCGATGTAGACGATGTCGATCTCAACCGGACCCTCGAGCTCGTCGACGAACACTCCGCGCCCCGGATCTCCCGGGACCGCGACTATCGGCCGCAGTTTTGAAGCGTCAACATCGATCACGTGGGCGTACTCAGCGCCGGGATCGCTCCTCAGACCCTCGCAGAGCCGTTCCGCTTCCGCTCGATCCATGCCGCGCCGCCCGACCAAGAACTCGACGGTATTCTCATCCGCGTTGCAGATGCCGGTGAAGGCGCCGATCTCCGCCGACATGTTGGTGAGCGTGGCGCGCTCGTCGACCGGCAGGGCGGCGACCGCCGGACCGGTCCACTCGAGGATCTTCGCCACAGCCCCACCTTCTTTTACGAACGGCCGGCGCAGGACCTCCAGCACGATGTCCTTCGCCGTCACGTTCTCCGGCTTGCGACCCGAGATCTCGACCTTGACGGTCTCAGGCACCGAGATCCGCACGTCCTGCGTCACCCAAGCACTGGCAATCGCTGTCGAGCCGACCCCGAACGCGACCGTACCCAGCGCGCCGGAATGCGGTGTGTGCGAGTCGCTCCCGACGATCACCTGGCCGGGCATAGCGTACTGGCCATAGACGATCGAGTGACAGATCCCCTCCGAGCCTTTCCTATCCTTCAGATCACCGTGCAGACGCAGCCCCTGCTCCTCGGAGAACTTTTTCTGGCGCTTCGCCAGGCCGCCCGCTAGGTCCAGCAGGCCCGCCGCCTTTCTCTCCTCCGAGATCACCAGGTCGAGCATCCCCAGGTGGTCCCTGAACAACAGCACCGAATCCTTGTCACGGATCTCTGCATCCGGCGTGTACTGCCCGTATAGGCCCGCCGCCATCGGCGTCACATACTCGTGCGAGAACCGGACGTCGGTCCTCACGAAGCCGGTGTCCCCCGGCTTGACCGCGGGCACGCCCAGCTCGCCTTTCGCCAGGTCCGCTATCCAACGGCTAGCCAATATTCTCTCGGCTACCGTGAGCGGGCGGTCGGGTGCGGTGGCCGGCGTTGGGGGCGACACCTCGCCTCTCTCACGCGCTTCGTTATAGGCGAAGAGGCCACCCCGCTCCACGATCTCCTTGGTGATCGGATCGGAGCCCTCGGTGAACTCCGCCAACGGGATCGCCGCGCCGCTGCGGATGCGCTCGATCAGGCCGAAGTCGGTCGACGTGAAGAGCCCGAGGTTCTGGCAGTTCTCGCGATAGATCCGTTCGATGTTCTCGGCGATGACGATCCGGATCCCGGCATTCAACTCGGCGAACGGCGAAGCTTCCCGGCTCGACCCCTTGCCGCGCCTCTTACCCGAGACGCAAGCGACGAAGCCGCCGTTCTTCACATCGTTCTGTCCTATCGGCCGCTCGCCGCGACACTCGAGGCCGACGTACGGATACTCGCCGAGCTTTTCGTCGTAGTGGTAACAGACCCACACCGGCGTGATCTCGTCGGTCGAGATGTCGTCGCGCAACTCGATCGAGGAATCCCAATCTAGATCCTCTCCGGCCAGCTGCCTGCGGATGAGCTCCGGGTCTTCAGTCAGAAAGAGAACCCTGCCCTCGAAGCGAACGGTCGGGCCGCTCGCCGTGCTCTCGAGGCTCACTCCCATTCGTTCCTAACCTTCCCCATCGCCATCGCCATCGTCATCGTCATCGTTATCCTCATCGACCGAATGCCCCGGCAACAGCTGCCGACCCGCGTACCCGGCGTCGAGCTCGTGCCAGTAGTCGATCTGCGTCTCACCCAACTTCCAGCAGAGAAACACCTCGCGGTCGTCCATCATCGCATAGAAATCGACCAGCCCGGGCTCGAACCCCTTGAACACGACTCCGATGTTCTCGAGTTCGTCGATATGCGCGTTGATCCGGTCAGTTAGTTCTTGCAGCAGCCCATCCAGCTCGCGGCGCCGCTCCTTCATCGTCTCGAGATCGTGATCGAGGTGGCCGTACTCCTTGATGAGCTCCGCCCGCTCCCCGTGAGCTGCCACGATGTCGGTCACTATGCGCCGCACTAGCGGCAGCGTTCTGTTCGCCTCTTCCAGCGTATAGTATCTCGACATCTCATTCTCCTCGGCACGAGACCTCAGAACCTACAAGCGCGCCGCACCCTCATCAACGGGCGTCACTTCAGCGCCTCACTACGGCATCAGCCGCCCAGAACCCGGATCGCCTTCTGGCTGTCATCGGTAGTGTTGTAGAAGTGGGGTGAGAAGCGGACGGCCCCTGGCCGGTGATCGACAATAACTCCGGCCTCCGCCAGTCGCCTCACGGCAACCGCGGGGTCAGGGTGCTCCACCATCACAATCCCCGAGCGCTTCTCCGGATCGGCGGCGCTTCGCACTCTGAATCCCGCCGCCAGCGCCCGCTGCAGCAAGTCTTCCGTCAGCGACGACACGCGTCTGCGGATCCGCTCGACCCCTACCTCATCAATCAGCTGCAGCCCCGCCCGCGCCGTGTAGACGGTCGGCACCGCCGGCGTGCCCAGCTCGAAGCGCCGGGCGTCGGCCCGCAGCTTGAACGCCATCGGGTCGAAAGCGAATTGGTCCTCGACACCGAACCAGCTTACGGCGGTGGGCTCTAGCCCCTCGATCAAGGGTCCCCTCACATACACGTAGGCCAGCCCGGCACCGCCCAACAGCCACTTCAACGCACCGCTGAGCAGGAAGTCGACTCCCAGCTCCCTGGCATCCACCGGAAGCTGGCCCGTAGATTGGTATGCGTCGATCAGGCAGAGCGCACCCCGCTCGTGCGCCAGCCGCGCCAGCGCCGCAACGTCTTGGATCGCGCCGCTGGTGAAGTAGACATGTGAGGTCGCCACTAGGGCCGTGCGTTCGTCGATCGTCTCGGCGAACGACTCCAGCGGCACGCTCACACCGTCCGGCGACGGCAGCACCACCGTTTCGATGCCGTCGGCGCCGCGCGCTAGGAACTGGTAGACCAGGGTCGGGAAATCGAGCTCGCTTGTCACTACCTTAGGGCGAACGCCGAAATCGACGGCGCTGACGATCGACGAGAGCGCCGCCGAGATGCTCGGCGCCAGCGCGGTCTCGCTAACATCAGCACCGACCAGCCGGGCGAACGCGGCACGGGTATCGTCGCAGGCGTTCAACCAGTGCTCGTACCAGGCTGAGGCGCCCCGGCGGTCCCAGAGGTCGGCGAACTCGCTCAGCGCTGCACGTGACCGTTGCGATAGCGCGCCGAGCGAGCAAGAGTTCAGGTAGCTTGCCGAACGGAAAATCGGGAACTCTGGCCGGTACTTTTCTGCAAGCTCATAAAGTTCTGACTTCGGCATAGACTATACGGCTCTCAAATATGAACGAATCGAAGGACGGTGGACCCAGCTACGAACCCGGCCCGCTTTACGAGGCAGCCCACGCAGCCGAACTCGAGAGCGCCGACCGGGAGAATCCGATCCCCGGCGGCGAACCGCCATGTCCAGTCTGCGGCGCCAAGACGGCCCGCCTGGTCGAGGAGCATCAGGGGCCGCCTACAACCGGCTCACCGTTCCGGGTTCGCATAGTCTGCACGAGCGACGATTGCCGGCGCTGGACGGTGTATAACTGGTAGCGCGCTCCGTCTAAAGTAGAGTCCGTTTCCGCTGGTCAACGCGGTCTGCCGGGCGTACGGTAACCAGTAGCCGGTGGCCGGTGTGAACCGGATGCACATCACCGGCTACCGGTCACCGGCTACTGGCCACCGGCTACCGGCCACCGAGAACCACCTCCCTATACAACACCTCATCACCTTCCCGACGTACACACACGCCCTTCACGTCGGCCTCACGAAACGCCCCCTCCAACTTCCCCTCCATCCCTTCCGCCGCCTCGTGCTGCGTAAACTCGAAGAAGCGACCCGGCAACACCTGGTCCTCATACAGCCAAACCTGCGCACCGGCCGCCTGTGCCGCGACTACGTAGGTCTTCCAGCGCTCCAGGTATTCGTCACGCTTGTCGGGTCTAACGACGGCACGTACCGCCTTCAGCTTTCGTATCCCAGGCATGACACCTCCAGATTGCCCCTTCCCGTACGCCCAACTTACATTGGCAAGCGAGTGCCAGCACGTCCAAACTCCAAGTCGCGCGCTGGGAAGTGCTTATGCCTGAGGGAAATGCCGGCCGCCTCGCGGCCAAAGCCAACCAGCTCTACTGGGGCACCACCAAGGCCGCCGGCCGCCTGGCCGAGGAGCTCGGTATCTCGCGCTCCAAGTTCTACGGCCTGATCGAGCCGCTCAGCCTCGACTTGGAATGCCCGGACTGCGGCGAGCTGCTGACCTTCAGCAGCCGCTCCGATCGCGAGGCTAGCCGCGGCCGCTGCCCCGAGTGCGGAGCTGTTACTCAGATCCCGGAGGACGAAGTCCCGGCGGCACCGCCACCGGCGGCGGAGCGCGAGGCGCGCCTGACTTCTGCTATCGGCGAGCGGCTCCCGCTGCCTGGCAACCGCGAGCTCTGGTTGACCGCGATCGCCGGTGTCGCCATCGGCCTGCTGTTTACCGGCTGGTGGCGGCGACGATGACGCGCGACCCGACCCAGGACCATTAGACCCAAACTCGAGAAGCCGATGGAGATCATTCGCGATCCGAAGGTGACGCTATTGGCCCGGCAGCAGTATCTCGGGCATCCGGAGATCGATTGGCAGAGCGATAGCGATGTCGATGCGCAGGCGCTGGTCGAGTTCGCCGGCCGGCTCTGCTATCTGAGCTTCGGGAAGGAATCCGGCGTCGCCGGCGGCCACAAGACGATTCAGGGCCGTACTACCAACAAGGAATACCTGACGAACCTGCTGCAGGTGAAGCACGGCAGTGTCCTCGAGCACGCGGTTTTCACTTTCTTGTTCGAGGGGATTTCCAGAGCGCTGACCCACGAACTCGTCCGTCACCGAGCCGGCTTCGCATACTCGCAGCTCTCACAGCGCTACGTCGACGAGTCGGAAATCGCCTTCGTGCTGCCACCCGAGATCAGCGACGGTACGCCCGCCTTCGACATCTGGAAGCAAGCCTGCGAGGCCTCGCTCCAGCACTACCGCAGCCTGCTCGCCCAGGTCAGCGAGCAGGTCGCCGACGAGCCGCAGGCGACGATGCGGCGCAAGCGCGCCCGCCAGGCGGCGCGCTCCGTGCTGCCCAACTCGGCGGAGACCAAGATCGTCGTTACCGCCAACGCCCGTGCCTGGCGCCACTTCATCGAACTGCGCGGCTCGCCCGCCGCCGATGCCGAGATCCGCAAGCTCGCCATCGCAACGCTTCGCACCCTCCGGGACGAGGCGCCCGACGTCTTCGGCGACTTCAACGTAGTTCCGCAGGACGATGGGACCGAGGTCGTCGAAGTGACTTACAGCAAGGTTTAGCGTCCGGCGAATCCGCTGCTGCCATGTCTGACCTGTCGGCGGGTGACCAACTGCCCCGCATAACCATACCGCCACCCGGCCCCGAGTCGCGGCGCCTGGCCGCGACGCTGAGCCGCTACGAGTCGCCCAACGTTACCTTCGTGGACGACGAGCTCCCGATCTTCTGGCGTGAGGCCCTCGGCGCCAACGTCCTCGACGTCGACGGCAACATCTATGTAGATCTCTGCGCCGGCTTCGGCGTCGCCGCCGCCGGACACCGCGCTCCCCGGGTCACCGAAGCCGTCAAGCGGCAGCTCGACCTACTCGCTCACGGCATGGGCGACGTCCACCCGCCCGAGATCAAGGTCCGCGCCCTAGAGCGGCTGGCCGAGATCGCACCTGGCGACCTGAGCCAAGCCGTGCTTTCCAGCTCCGGCTCAGAAGCCGTCGAGTCGGCACTTAAGACCGCCCGACTCGCCAGCGGCCGGCCCGGCGTGCTCAGTTTCCGCGGCGCCTACCACGGGCTGACCTACGGCACCCTCGCTGTCACCGACGGCGAATTCTTCCGGGCGCCGTTCGAGGACCAGTTGGGCATACCTGTGGCGCGGGTCCCGTTCCCGGACCCCTACCGCCCGGACCCCGAACTGGCGCTGGGCGATGATCTGCTCGGCTCCACTCTCCAGGCCGTGGCCGAAGAGCTCGACGCCGACGATCGGATCGGCGCGATCATCGTCGAGCCCATACTGGGGCGAGGCGGAATCGTCGTTCCGCCCGACGGGTTCCTGCGAGGCCTGCGCGAGGAATGTGACCGCCGCGACCTCGTCCTCATATTCGACGAGGTCTATACCGGCCTTGGACGGACCGGTCGCTGGTTCGCCTGCCAGCACGAAGACGTCGTGCCCGACATCATCTGCGTAGGAAAGGCGCTCAGCGGGGCCCTACCCTTCTCCGCCTGCATCGGGCGCCCGGAGGTCATGGCCGCCTGGCCGCCCAGCACCGGCGAGGCGTTCCATACCAGCACCTTCCTAGGCCACCCGCTGGGCTGCGCCGCCGCACTCGCCCATATCGACGAGATCGAGGCCGCCGGACTCGTCGAGCGCTCCGCCCGGCTCGGGGCCGCGGCCCTGGCACGGCTGGAAAAGCTACGCTCCCGCGTTCGCCATATCGGCGACGTACGCGGCCGCGGCCTGTTGGCCGCCATCGAGCTCGTCCGCGAACCCGGCGCCCGGCCGGATCCCGAGCGTGCCGCCCGGGTCGTGAAGCGGGCGCTGCAGGCTGGCCTCATCCTCCTGGCCGGGGACGGCGTCATCGAGCTCTCTCCGCCCCTCACCATCACCGAGGAGCAGCTCGACTTCGCCCTCTCGACCCTGGAGGACTGTTTAGCCCGCGCCTGACGGATATATTTCGCCGTCCACAAGTTCTCGGGGAGCGAAAGGAGACGGCCATGCCGCACCCGAGCATCACCGTTCAGGGCACGCCGAACCCCCATGCGGCCAAGTTCACGGTGGACCGCACCCTCGTCGAGGGTGGGTCCAGCAAGTCGTACTTCGACTCTGCCGCCGCCGCCGGCGACGGCCTCGCCACCGCGCTCTTCGAGATCGATGGGGTCGTCTCGCTGCTCATCGCCGAGGACTTCATCACCGTCACCAAGGCGGAATCCGCCGACTGGGAGTCACTCGTCCCCCAAATCGAGAACGCCATCAAGGAGGCCTTATCATAGCCCGCACCAGCATCCGGCTCCTGCTCGTAGTCGCTATCGTCATCGTGATCGTACTCGATCAGGCCTGCGCTCCCCGTGAAGACGCAGCTCAAGAGTCAGCCAGCCTGACACTCCCCGACGAGGCCCACCTGGCCAACGCAAAACAGCTGACCTTCGGCGGCGAAAACGCCGAGGCCTATTTCTCCGCCGACGACCGCTGGCTCATCCTGCAGTCGACTCACGGCGAGTACGAGTGCGACCAGATATTCACGATCCCCGCCGACGGCGGCGAAATGGAGCTCGTGAGCACCGGCCACGGCCGCACCACCTGCTCGTATTTCTTCCCGGCTGGAGACCGCATTCTGTACTCGTCCACGCACCTCGACGACCGCGACTGCCCACCCGACCCCGACTTCTCCATGGGTTACGTCTGGGCCCTCTACCCGTCGTACGACATCTTCGTCGCCGACCGCGACGGCCAGAACCCGAGACAGCTCACCGACACCTGGCGCTACGACGCCGAGGCCACCATCTCACGCGATGGCGAAAAGATCGTCTTCACTTCCCTGCGCAGCGGCGACCTCGAGATCTACTCGATGAACGCCGACGGCACTGGCGTCACCCAGCTGACCGACGAGCTGGGCTATGACGGCGGACCCTTCTTCTCCTACGACGGGACCAAGATCGTCTACCGCGCCTTCCACCCGAAGACCGATGAAGAGGAGCAGGACTACCTGCGCCTGCTGGCCGAGAACCAGATCCGACCCAGCAAGCTCGAGATCTTCGTCATGGATGCCGACGGCTCGAACAAGCGCCAGCTGACCGACAACGGCGCCGCCAATTTCGCGCCGTATTTCTTCCCCGATGGCGAGCGCGTGGTTTTCGTCTCGAACGTGCACGAGCCCGGCAGCCGCAACTTCGATCTATACACTGTAAATATCGACGGCTCCAGACTCCAGCGCATCACCTATCACGAGGAGTTCGACGGATTCCCCATGTTCAACTCCGACGGCACCAGGCTTGTCTGGGGCTCGAACCGCTACAACGCTAATCCAGGCGACACCAACATCTTCATCGCCGACTGGAACGAGTGACGGGCAGCGATTAACGATGCCGACACGTCGCTTGTCTACATAAAGGGCACCTGAGCGTCCCTCCAAAACGCTCGCAGCGTAGCTCGGTGCCAGACGAAAAGGGGCAGCGTAAGGCTGCCCCCGTCCTATTCCCGGCCACTGCCGATCCAGCCGGATTCCTAGCTCGGCCGCCCCTCCGACACCGCGGCAACCAGGCCGTCTCTGTAGGTCGGGTACCTCAACTCGACTCCGAGATCTTCCTTCAACCGCACGCTCCGCACCCGCTTGTTCGCCAGCTTACGCCGCAGCCTCTCCTCCCCGAATCGCTCGCGGGCTTCCGACTCTTCGATCCACTCCGGTCGCGGCAGCCGCTGCAGGTCCGCCGCCAGGTTCGCGAACTCCGACGCGCGGTGCGGCTCGTCGTCCACCAGGTTGTAGACTCGGCCGTCGCCTCCCTTCGTCCACGCCGCCAGCAGGCCGCTCACCAGATCGTCGATGTGTATTCGGCTCACCCAGCTGTCGTGCCCCTCGATCAGCACGTAGTCGCCACTCTCCAGCGCCTTCTTGAGTGTGCGGCCGGGGCCGTAGATCCCGGTGATTCGGCAGATGCGCGTCGGCGTCTGGTAGCTCCACGCCGCCTCGACACAGATCCGCTCCGCCGCGTGTCGCGCCTCCGCCTCCGGGTTCTCGGGCTGAACCATCGAGGTCTCGTCCACCCAGTCGCCGCCCCGGTCGCCATAGACAGCCGTGCTGCTGGCGTAGAGGAACGCTTCCAGCGGTGCCCGCGCCGTGGCCGCCAGGATCAAGGTCAGCGGGTCGTCTTCGCCGCCAGGCGGCACTAAGTACGCGACCAGCTCGGGACCCAGCTCATCGATCCGCCGCAGCGTCTCCTTCGCGACCAGCTCGCCGACCAGCGGCTCGATACCCGCCGCCGCCAAATCCGCGCCTCGCGACGCGCGACGCGTCGTCCCTACGACCCGAACGTCCATCTCACGCAGCCGCGCCGCCAGACGCATCCCGGTGTACCCGCAGCCGACGATCAGTGCCCGCTTCATCGCCCGAATTCCCCGCCGTAGCCGATGCGGCCCAACAGCTCCTCCACCTGGCTGAGGATACGCAGTGTAAGTCCCCAGATCGTGTGCCCGCCGTACTCGATCGTCTCGAACTCGCGGTCAGGCGCCGCTTCGTGTACGAGCGTACCTCGAGCGCCTTCGTCCAACACGACGTGTAGCGGTACCCAGACCGCGTACTCGACCTCGGAGCTGGTGCGTGGGACGACCTCGGGACCCACCGCAACCACGAACGGGGTGATGGCGATGGCCGGGATCCGCCGCGTTCGCGGGTAGACGTCGTCCAGCTGGCCCAAAAGCCGCCCGGCGCCCTCCAGATCGACGCCGATCTCCTCACTCGTCTCCCGCACCACGGTCATCCACAGGCTCTCGTCCCCTGCTTCTCGGCGGCCGCCGGGCAGCGCCATGTGACCCGACCACGGGTCTCGATCGTGTTCCGCACGCTTGATCGCCAGGAACTCGAGACCCGCCCCCGCCGGCCGCAGCATCAGTGCCACCGCCGCCTGGACATCGTACGAGCCGGGCTCCGCCCGCTGCGGCTCCCGGCTCCTCAGCTCCCCCTCTATCCGCTCCAGCAAGGACTCAGAACCCACCCACTATCTCCATCTCCATCTCCATCCCCATCGCCATCCCCATCCCCATCGCCATCGACTACGAATCCCGCCCCGAACTCTCCCCCAAAAACTTCACGTAACTCTCATACCGTCGACTCGACAACTCACCCGCCTCCAGCGCCCCGATCACAGCGCAGTCCGGCTCGTGGGCGTGCGAACAATCCTGGAACCTGCAGCGCCCTAGGTACGGCCGAAAATCCCTGAAGCACCATGCCAACTCATGGGTCCCCAGCTCCCAGAACTGGACCTTCCCCAACCCCGGCGTGTCGACCACGTAGCCACCCATATCGAGACAGTGGAGGCAAGCCGCGACCGTCGTGTGCCGCCCACGCTCGATCGCTTTGCTGATCTCGCCGACCCTGAGACCCAGGCCCGGCTGCAGCGCGTTCAGCAAACTTGACTTCCCAGCACCCGACGGGCCAACGAACAGGGTGATGTGCTCCGCTAGACGGCCGCCCAGCTCCTCCAGCCCACGGCAGGCCTTCGCACTCGTGTGGAGGACCGGGTAGCCGATCTCTTCGTAAGGGGCAAAGCGCTCGCAGACCTGGTCGGGGTCGGCGAGATCGATCTTGTTGACCACGACGAACGCATCGATCTCGCTCGATTCGGCCAGGACCAGGAACCGGTCCAGCAACTCGAACACCGGCTCCGGTCGCGCCACCGAGAAGACCGCCGCCAGTCGGTCGACGTTCGCCGCGATGATCTGCTCGCGCCGGCCGTCAGCCGAGCGCCGCGACAGCCGGGCACAGCGTGGCAGCAGCTCGGTGATTACGCAGCTGCCGTCCGTAAGGCGATCCACCTCCACCTCGTCGCCCACCGCCACACGGCCGATCCCACTCTGCCGTTTCAGCCGGCCTCGCAGCGCGCACTCCAGCGTTTCACCCCCGACCTCGACCTCGTAGACGCCGCCCACGGTGCGCAGGACCCGACCCTTCAGCTTCTCCGCGCCGCCGCTCATCCGCACACCAGCTTGTCGAGGATTTCCTTCACCTCGTGGAGCGTGAGCTTCTCCAGCTCGGCCCGCGCCGCCTCTTCGGTCTCCGCCTCCGCCAGGTACTCGGTCTCCCGGTGGGCGACCGGCTCGCTACCGCGCCACTTGAGGAAGAACAGGTAGGCACACCACGGCCCCGTCTCGTCGCCGGGACCGGCAGGCTCGACGATGATCTCCACCGTATACGAGTCGCCGTCCGGCCCCTCGAAGGCCGGCGGCCGCTCGTGCTCGCCGAGGTACCCGCCGAGTGTTGCGTCTTTCATAATCACGCGTAGTACGTTAGAGGAGGTACGGTTAGCGGTCAACGCGGAGCGCGACGTGAGAACGATTCTCCACGCCGACATGGACGCCTTCTTCGCCGCCGTCGAGGCGCGTGACGACCCGGCCATCGCTGACCGGCCCATCGTCGTCGGCGCCGATCCTCGCGGCGGCCGCGGCCGCGGTGTGGTCGCCGCCTGTAACTACGAGGCCCGCAAGTACGGTATCCACTCGGCCATGCCGATCTCCGAGGCCTACCGCCGCTGCCCCGACGCCGTCTACCTGCGGCCCCGCATGAAGCTCTACGCCGAGATCTCCGAGCGGATCATGGCGATCCTCGAGGGCTACACCGAGCTGGTCGAGAAGCTCTCGATCGACGAGGCCTTCCTCGACGTCACCGGCTCGACGCAGCTGTTCGGCGCGGGCGAATCGATCGCCCGGCAGTTCAAAGCGCAGGTTTGGGAGAAGGAGCGGCTTACCGTCTCC
>CP070812.1:1729258-1756050 GCA_020344015.1 Gemmatimonadota bacterium | reverse complement strand
TTCAGCTTCCCCTCTTCTTGGAGGATCAGGACGGACGTTCCTGTGAACGGTTTAGTCATCGAGCGCATCCGAAAGATCGAATTTCGCCGCAACGGGAACCCGCGCTCTACGTCGTTCCACCCGATGGCCTCGTGCAGGACGATCTTGCGGTCTTTAACGAGCACGAACTCTGCGCCGATAATCTCGCCGTCAGAAACCCAGTCAACCACCAACCGTACCAGACCTTGGAGTGTGGCGCTCGAGATGCCGACTTCCTCCGTCTTTGCGTAGCTGAACGAAGGGTCTGCGATGGCGGGCAGTGTTTGGTCTCTCGGAATCTCTGCTTCCTGGGCGCAGCCTCCGCTCGATGAGACCAGAGTACCGAAGAGGACGAAGACGGGTATGCACCAGGTGCGCGGGCCAGAGTTCATGGGTCGGGCTTTCTTCTCTGTCCGAGTCTTGTCGGGTCCAGGCAGAGGCTACGCCGGTGCTTCTCGCGGATCAGCCGCTCGAGACGGGACATAGCCGCCACCTGCGGCCTGAGGTATGTGGGGTTAAGGGCGCCCCATACTGCTCAAAGATGCGGGCTCAGCAGGTGGTGAGCAACGAAGGAGCTGCTGCCGGTCCTATAGGACGTGCGGCTCTCGAGGCCGGAGTGCTTTCAACCCCGCGGCACACTGAGGAGCTATGGTGCCAGAGGCGGTGACCAGATTCGTCACCGCTTGTGTCACCGCGAGCACTGTGTTTCTAGAGACGGATGTGATGGGACACCAAAGGTCTGTATTACCTGCGGTGAGAGAATGACCGGGCTGGGATTCGAACCCAGGGCCTGCGGATTAAAAGGGCACATTCTGGCGCCAGCCAGCGCCAGTGAGCGCCAGTTTAGGCGGGTTCTCTAGGTTTGAACGCTGACCAGCGCGAGCCTGCGCTGGTGGGCGCTGTCACCATGATCGTCACCGCGACCCTGCCTACTCGTACCTCTCCGGCAGCGCCAGGAAGCGCGGGTGGTCGCGGACCGGATCGAGTCGCGGATCAATACGCAGCAGCGGCACTGAGATCACCGACCTGGAACACACTGACAGCACGAACTCGAATTGCTCTATCGCGGCATCGTACTCCCCCGCGACCACGTAGGCGTATGCCGCGTCGCCGGCCACCCCGGTAGCCACTCAGCCGTCTCGTGGAGTGGCATGCAGTTGATCCAGGGGCCGCAGCCAAAGCCGCCCTGCTTGCGACAGCGTGAGAGAGTACGTAAGAATGGCAGGGCAACAATTTCACGGGATGCGGAACCGGACGCAACGGCCTTTTCCCGGGGAGAGCCACCTCCGGCTACCGATGCGGAAGAGCCGACTCCAATGGGCGCGGCGCATCGAGCTTCCCCACGGGGGCCAAGCTCGTCATCAACAGAGAGCGAAACGAATGGTTCGTACGACGCCGGATGCCGTGGTCGAGAATACAGCCAGGCGTTGTCGGGAACGCAACATAGTCATTCCGACATTCGCCCAGATGAAGGATCCGACATCAGTCCCCACGTCGATCAAGGCCAGACTGGCCGAGACCAGTCTGTGGGATGTCGATCCGGCCAACTTGTTTCGCATAACCTGGAAGAATGAACCCGTAGCGCACGGTGGTCGCTTTAATGAAGGAAACTGGATCGAGTTTCCTCCCGAACTCACCGGTGTAGCGGCTCGCATCGTCGGCCTCGCGGGCAAGCAATTTCCCACCGGCTCTCACAAGGTCGGCGCTGCCTTCGCCTGCCTTGTACCACGCCTCATCTCCGGAGAGTTTGATCCAACGCGCCACAAAGCCGTCTGGCCCAGCACGGGGAACTACTGCCGCGGCGGGACGTTCGTCTGTTCGCTCCTCGCCTGCACTCCCGTCGCGATTCTACCGGAGGAGATGTCGCGGGAACGCTTCGAGTGGCTGCGCTCGATGGGGGCCGAGGTCATCGCGACCCCGGGCTGCGAATCCAATGTCAAGGAGATATACGACGAGTGCTGGAAGATTCGAGAGACGCGGCCCGAGTGTGTAATCTTCAATCAGTTCGACGAATTCGGGAACGCGATCTGGCACTACCACGTCACGGGTACCCTCATCGAGGAGATATTCGGCCGGATCGCAGGGGCGCGCGACCGCTGTGCGGGGTTCGTCTCAGCGACGGGTAGCGCGGGGACGATCGCGGCCGGTGATTTCCTACGAACGGTGTTTCCGCACATCCGGGTAGCCGCCGCCGAGGCACTGGAGTGTCCAACGCTCCTGCGGTGCGGCTTCGGCGGGCACCGCATCGAAGGCATCGGCGACAAACATGTCCCCTGGATCCACAACGTGCGCAACACCGACGCGGTCATCGCCGTTGAGGACGAGCGATGTCTAGCACTAATGCGGCTGTTCAACGAAACCGCGGGCCGGGAGTTTCTCGTGAGGGAGGGCATCCCCCCGGAGCTCGTCGGACGGCTCGACCTGCTCGGCATTTCCTCGATATGTAACCTGGTGGCGGCGATAAAGCTGGCCCGCTACTACGAGCTCGACTCGCGGGATGTCGTCTTCACCGTGCTCACCGACTCGATGGAGCTATACGCCTCGCGGCTCGAAGAACAGCGCCAATCAGCGGGGCCGTACCAGGAACGGGACGCGGCCGCTCATCACGCCCGGTACCTCCACGGGGTTGGCATCGACCATATGCGCGAGCTGGCCTACTACGACAGGCTGGCTATACACAACCTGAAGTACTTCACCTGGGTCGAGCAGCAAGGGCGCGATGCGCGGGAGCTCCAACGTCTGTGGGATCCAGATTTCTGGACAGAGAGCTTCGGCACAGCCGACGAGTGGGACCGCCTGATTGTCGAGTTCAATCGGCGCGTCGGACTTGATTGAGCGAAAGCTGGAGTCCAACGAGCGAGGTGGACGGTAAAGCTTCGCTAGCAGCCGACAAGAGCAGCGACGCGTTCGCGGAGGCGCGCAGAATTGTGCTGCCGCGTCAAATTCGTCTGTCGCTCAGATTCGTCGGCCTCGCGCCGGGAACGTCCGCAAGTTCGTGCAGTGGAGAAACTGGAAATGGATACAATCAAATGTGAAGGCACCGAGGCGGGGGCTAGCTCAAGCGACTCGCAAGCAAAGGGGGGAGATCGTCAGCAAGCGCGTGTATGGAGTTGGAACGAGTGGGATCGTCTTGAGGAGGTAATAGTAGGTAACCCGCTCAATGCGCGGTTCCCGAATGCCGACCGGAGCACTCAACTGGCAGAATTCCCGGACCGTTCAGTCACGGAAATCCCACGAGGTCCTTTTCCGCAACAGATCATTGAGGAGGGGGAAGAGGATTTGATGGAATTCATTCAAGCCTTGGAGAAACAGGGCGTCACGGTCAAGCGCCCGGAGACTTGGCCGCACGAGGCGAAGTTTTCCACGATACATTGGGAATCCGAGGGGTACTATAACTATTGTCCCCGCGACATTATGTTGGTCATCGGCGACCAAATTATCGAAACGCCGAATGTTATTCGCAGCCGGGCCCAGGAGACGTTCAGCTATCGTACCTTGCTCATCGACTATATGAAGTCGGGTGCAAAGTGGATTAGCGCCCCCAAACCCATGCTCCTGGACTCGCTCTTCGACGCTGATTTGTCTAAGCCCACGCCACGCAACGATGAGCCAGCCTTTGATGCAGCAAACGTCCTGCGGTTCGGCCAGGATCTGATCTACCTCGTAAGCGCCACCGGGAATGAAATGGGTGGGCATTGGTTGCAGTCAATTTTGGGCGACAAGTTTCGGGTACACTTCCTAAAGGATGTTTATTATGGGAGCCATATTGACTCAACCATCGTCGCCTTACGCCCTGGCTTGGTCCTCTGCAACCCTGCTCGTATCAACGATGATACCTTGCCTGAAATCCTAAAACAGTGGCAAGTCATCTACAGTCCGCCGATGGAGAACACAGGCAGATACGATAGTGACTATCTATCCAAATGTATCGGTAGCGACTGGATCGACATGAATGCACTCAGTATTAGTCCGAATTTGGTCGTGGTGGATCGAGATCAAACGGCTCTCATCAAACTTCTGGAGAAGCACGGCCTTGATGTTATTCCCATAAAATTACGGCATTCCAAGATGCTGGGCGGGGGGTTCCATTGCGTTACCTTGGACATCCGCCGAGCTGGAACGCTCGAGCGATACTTTGACTAAACGCAGCGCCACAAAGCGCACGCTGACACCGTTTACTCTAGCCCAGCATTATCCGCTAGCGGCTACGCAATTGAACAGCCTGGATCCCGAGGTCGGCGGCGGAACGCCTCTTATGTCCCCCTGACCCGTCTCGAAGGCTACGGCTCGCTTCGCCGCATCTCACCGGGGAACGCGGCTCTCGACCCTTCGGAACTTCAGGTTGCGCACGTTGCCGGCATCCAGCGTGAAGCCGGAGACGGCCCCGTTGTCATCTCTCAGGAACGTCAGTTCTCGGCGACCCCATCCGAAGCGACCGCCGACGTAGGAAACCAGGTCCGTCCGATTTCCACGGACCTCGATCTGGAGGTTTCCTTCTCGGACCTGGAACGAGTAGAAGTAGTCGAGCTCGTCGCTGTAGAAATCACCGGCGAAGGCTTGAAGCTCATCGATCGGTAGCGCCACGACCTCCGGCCGCGCGGCACGGGGCCGGGCTTGGTCGCGCGAGACCGGAGGCTCCTCGAGCTGATCGGCAAGGTAGAGGTCGGCGATTTTCCGGGCCAATCGTCCGGGGCGAAACGAGCTCAAGTTCGACAGTATTACGACTGAGAATCTCTGATCTGGAAACTGCAGGTATTCCGCAACATACCCGACCGCGGATCCACCGTGGCCCATCGTCCTGAGGCCGCGGTACGAGCCGAACTCGAGACCGAGAGCGTAGGACAACTCATCTCCGTCGTTTGTCCGCCCGCGCATGAACATCGTCTCGATCAGGTCCTGCGTTCCCTTTCCGAGCCGGCTGTCATAGAAGTTGTTGTCCCAGCGAAGAAAATCCTCGATCGTGGTGACGACGCCGAGGTCACCGATGACCTCCGAGCGGAGGATGTCGAGGCGATATCCGCCGTCGCGTTTGGGCGAATAGCCCATGGACAGGTTCGGGATGATCGCATCCGGATCGTCGTAGAAGCGCGTGTTCTTCATGCCAAGAGGGTCGAAGATGTGCTCGTGGGCAAAGGCGCTAGCCGCCATCCCGCTGACCCGCGTGACGATCTCCGCCAGGAGGAAATACCCAGAGTTGGTATAGGAAAACCTGTCCCCGGGGCGAAAGTTGAGCTCCAGCTGACGGGCCAAGAGATCGAGGAGCTCGCGCGTCGTATAGCCGAATACACTCCCCTCGGGTTTCCCGATCAGCTCGACGAGCGTGAGGTATTCGCGGATTCCGCTCGTGTGGTGAAGAAGATGCCGAATCGTGATGGGTTCGCCGTAGTCCGGCATCTCGGGGAGATAGGTACGGATGTCGTCATCGAACGATAGCTCTTCCTGTTCCGCCAGGATTGCGATGCACATCGCCACGAACTGCTTGGAGATGGACCCGATCCTCAGAACGGACTGTGGCATCAGGGGAATCCCGTAGTCCAGATTCGCCACGCCATACCCTCGGGCATAGATGATCCGTCCGCCTCTGAAGATGCCGACCACCGCCCCGGGAGAATCCACCGTATCCCACTCCGCAAACAGCTCGTCGACCTGAGCCGTGAGGTTCGTCGTTGGGTACGCTTGGCCTGAGGCATGACCCGAGAATGCGAACGCGGCAGCGAGCGCGAAGCTAGCGACGACGGCTGTCCTTTTCGATCTCTGCTGCAAAGCTGAAGCCTCCCGTTGGTCGAACATTCACCCATCACGAGACAAGCGACCTGCCCCGGTGCTTGTATCACCTTCTAGCGTACTGAATCGGTGCTGACAAGAGGCTGCCGGAGGGCTTTGTCAACTTAAGCGAAATCCACAGCGAAAGGCGTGATCCCCAGGACAGAAACCCCCGGTATTCGGGGGTTTTCTGTCTGGACGAGACGCACAGGCGGGCGGTGCCAACTGTGGTGACAGTATCTGTCACATGCTTCGTCACCGCAGCTCACGTAAGGAGTACATAGGGAAGAGTTGAACTGCTAATCTGCGCAAATTGCTTGCGGTTGAGAAATGACCGGGGTGGGGCTCGAACCCACGACCTGCGGATTAAAAGGGCACGAACTGGCGCCAGCCAGCTCCGGTGGGCGCCGTCACCACGAGCGTCACCGCGGCACCCGGCCGATGTCTCATCCACCGACTTCGAGCTCCAGAACCGCACGTTGGTTGGCGACAGTCAGCTCGGTGCCATAGTCCGCCGAGAGGGTGCGCAGGCGAAGTAGAATCGTATCTGCGAGGTCACCGGTAGCGATCTCAGCTAGTCCGCGACGCGCCAGAAAGCCCTCGACGTCGTAGTCCGACCGGTACGTTTCACCCTCGTCCAGGTGGAGCGGCGTGAACTCGATCCGGACGACAGCCGCGTCCCGTATCGTCAGTGTGACTAGGAGCCCCTCCCATGGTCGGTACCTGTCGTAGGCGCCGATCTCGGGATTCAGCCCTTGATACGCAAGGCCACCGAGCTGCCGGATCAGTGGCCGTCCCTTGTAGATCTCGATGCCATCGAATCCCCGATGACCGTGGCCAACGTAGATCGAGGCGCCCGCGTCGACGACAGCACGCGCGAAGTCCGTCTGCCACCCAGCCACATCTTCGACCCATACGTGTCCGTCATTCGTGGCCTCGCCGGGCGCAATCGAGTCGAACTCCTCAACGTCGATCTGGAAATGGTGGTAATAGATGACGAAGTCGGCTCGGCTTGCAGCATCCCGTACCGCGGCGAGATTGCGATCCCGATCGTCCTGTCGACCTGTCCAGACCCCATTCACTGCGTGGAGTATCGCGTCTCGCTCGTCGTGACTCGTCGTCGCCGCAACCAGCCCAAAAGTCACTCCGTTCACGGTCAGGTAGGCCGGGGCCGTAGCCGCGGTCATGTCTCCACCAGCTCCGGCGTAGGTAATCCCGTACTTGTCTGCGGCCGCCCGCGTGGCAGCCACACCGCAATCGCCTAGGTCCCAAGCGTGGTTGTTGGCGATGGACATCAGGTTGAAACCGAGAGTCGCGAGGAACTCCATGACCGACGCCTCGACGGCATGTGGCCTGCTCGAGTTCCCTGGACGCTGCTCACTCGTGAGTCGGGGTCCACCCAGAACGACCTCATACTCGTCGGGCAAGCCACACGCATCGGCGTCCGATCTCACCGCCATCTCGAAGTTGGTGAATGCGACATCGGCGGCGCGAAGGATGGGCCTCAGGGTACCGAAGGGGGCCTCCCGGTACTGCCTCGGGTCCTCCTTGATCAGCGCCTGTCCAGCAATCACCAGGGTGATCGCCGGCTCAGGTGGAGTACGATCGCAGCCTGAAGTCAGTACTGCTGCGGCCACGACTAGACAGGTCTGCGGTGGCCATCTCCGTTTCATGGGTAATCTCCGTTCGATCCGAGTCCGCCCCGAGCCTCGCCCTCAGTCCTCGGGACCAGGGAAACCAATGATCAGACGATTCCCGGTCGGAAGCAGGTCCCATGGGGTCAGGTCGCGACCACCGGCATCAGACCCGGAGCGATCTGCCCCTCGGAGCACGAAACCGCGTGGCGCCCCTCCGGCGTCAGCGGCCGCACCCTCCGGCTACTCACCGACCTCCTGCCAGGGGCGGACGCCGAGCTCGCGTCCCCACGGAGACGTAGCCGAGGTATGTGGGACTACATCCGGCGGCCTCAGTTATGTGGGATTGCGGGTATCCGGTTCTCTTCAAAGATGGCATGTGAGAGGGCCGCCATCAACGAGGGACTGCAGTCCGGCACGACGTGCTCTCCAGCTCCGCGAACTGGTCGCGCCGGTATCGCACCGACCACGGGGCCCAGATCGACTCAGTGAGCCGGTTGCGAAGGATCGCGGTCCATGGGGATACCGTATTCTACCAGTACGACGACGCCGAAAACGTCCCCCGCTCTCCGTCACATCCCCCGTATCACCTAATTCCTGGGACACGTTGCCCCGCCGTCGGCGAGTCGTGTCCCAGCCTCGATCCTTCAACGAGCCTTGTCGCGGCCCGTGTGAGGCAACGCTCGGCGCGCCTCGCACGTCAAACAGTTTGGCCCCGGCCTGATGTGACGCGTTCCATCGGTGATTGGACTCAGCTGTTAGCAGCTATCGAGCCGGCCCGAACTGTACAATTCGATCTTTCAGCCTGCACGACTTTGTGGAGTGGCCGGAGCTGAGACCTTCGCCGCAGACAACCGATAATGATGGCCGCCAGCTCTGCCTCTTGTCAGGCCGTCATCGCACCGCTTACGGACCTGGTGAAAAGCGATCAGAGGCTTCGAAAGGAAACCCAGGATGAAGATACGACAGCCCCGGCGCGAGCTCCTATCGGTCCTCGTTGCCCTGACTCCATGGGTTGCTGCCTGCGGCCAATCACCCACGGAACAGGTCTCCGACCTCGGCGAAGAGTTGCAAGAGATCGTTGATCGGGGAGCGCAACTGCACAATGCGGTGGGCTTCGCCGCAGGAGTCTTCGTGCCGGGCCAAGGAACCTGGCTAGTGGCGAGTGGCATCTCTCACGGCACTACTCCGCTCACCCCCGGCATGGGGTTCCATGTGGCAAGCATCACGAAGGCCCTTACCGCCACCATCGTCTGCCAGCTCATCGAGGAGGGGGCGGTTGCTCTTGAGGATTCGCTACACAACTGGCTGCCCAGCTATGCAAACATCGATAGCACGATCACCGTCCATCAGCTTCTGCATCACACCAGCGGTGTCCGCGATATCTGGAACCATCCCTCCATCTGGGATTCGGTTGCGGCCAATTGGTCGCGGGTTTGGACTGCCGAAGAAGTGTTGTCCACCTTCGTGGGAGAGCCCCATTTCCCCCCGGGCACCGGCTGGTACTACACCAACACGAATTACATCCTCCTGGGCCTGATCATCGAGAGTGCGACGGGCTCGAGCCTGGCAGAGGAGTTGAGACAGCGGATTATGGATCCTCTGGGATTGGAGCACACGTACCTGGCAGCGGTGGAGCCCGCTGTCGGTACGCTCGCGCATGGTTGGATAGACGTCGATGATGACGGGATTCTCGACGACATCTCAGCCGTGGAGAACAGGTCCTATTACAGCATCGGCATCGCATCAAGCGCACTCGTCACCTCCGCAGGAGATCTGATCACCTTCTCTCAGGCTCTCCTTGGAGGTCAGCTCCTCGGTCAGGAGATGCTCGATCAGATGCTAACAGACCGCGTGATCACTCCGGTGCCGGACAGGATGAGTTGGTACGGCTATGGAATCCAGGGACACGGCCCGACCGTGGTGGGCAATGTGGAGGCGTGGGGTCACACCGGAGGGACGGGTGGGTACCTCGCGGTTTGGGCGTACCTTCCGGACTCGAATGCGCACATCGTCGTCCTGCAAACCGGGGACACGGAGGTGATACAAGTCTACGGAAAGCTGCAGGAGGTCATTGCCGCGACGCTCGAATATCTGTCAGCGGGTTGATCTCCCGACGCGGCGCCAGGCTTCCGCCCGCCTTCTTCATTGCTCCGGTGAATCAGGCGGTCTAGAACATTTCGACCTGTAACCTTACACTACTTCAACAGGAATCGGCCGTCTTCCCGCGCTTTTCCGAATGAGCTTTGCGAGCCCAGCCACCCGCATCTCGGCCGTCTGAGCGAGCCTTCCAGCCTGTTAAGGATCCCGATGGTCCCGATCGAGACGAATGGTGGAGCCCGGTCTGACCAGGCTTCCGTGGCTGGATCGTACACCTCGTGCCGCGTGAATGCAGGCGGGGCGCAGGCCGCACCTCCGAGGAGGTGTATCCCGTCAGACATAGCATTTGCCAAGGGGTTCCCGAGGCCCGGCCCAGCGAAACTCGCGCCGCTAGACCAAGTATCAGTCGCCGGATCATAGATCTGGTTCAGCACCGAACAGTCTGCGAACCCTCTGGCACCCCCCAGAACGTAGATCCGACTTCCGTCGGTCGCAGCTGCTGCAGCTCTCACAGGTACTGGCATCGCAGTGTGACTCTCCCAACCTAGGACGTCTGCTCCGATGCTGGTTCTCGCGAGAGGCTCAGCACGGTCTTTCGACTCCAGGTCGAACGGGCTGCTGCATGACAGACTTAACGCCGCTACGCACAGAGCGGTAAGGAAGAACGCAAACGCACGCATAGGACGCCTCCTGCGCTGGACAGGTCGGTTAGGCGTGTAGCGAGGTGTTGCTGGACTGCGGAGTAACCAGCTACGGCGTGTACTGCTGGACGACTGCTTAGCCACAGCTGAGTACCTGCTGGCGCAGGTTTACTGCTCACGACCGCTTCAACTGCCTCCCGGTGCTCAACATCATGCACGCACCCACCCAGCCAGGCAACAACAACCGATAACAGTTGGCGGCACTCTACACTACAGGGCCGCGTGTGATCGCGGTCAAGTCATCCATCACGTCGAACTGCTTCGCGCTCATATCACTAAACGCCGGGTGACTCTTGACCTGCGCTGCGAGCGGTCCTTCGAGAAACGCGTGCAATGAGGACTCGTCGTCGAATAGATAGAGCCCGCCCGCTTCGGTTTCCTGATCGTTCATGAACCAGATCTTCCACCGGAGCCCAGGGACCGCCGCGAATTCGCCGGCGAGCGGAGATACGGCCTTCTCGTACTCGGCGCTTGAAACGCTAAACTTGAAATTGAGCTGAAGTATCTTCCCAGACATGGTTGTGCCTCCTTCGGGAGTGAATGGTCGCGGATATATCGGCCCCGGACGCTGCTAGTCCGCAGAGTACGCATTTCGCACGATGGCTCTGCGAAACCGGGCATACGTATTGCCGTCTCTCTGTGAAACGGCGGCGTGGTATGACTACTGCTGGAGGGAACAGCAAGCCAGCGAGGAGGAAACCCACGTTACTGCAAATTGCCACGGCCGAGGCTTTCTGGAGTGGGGGCAGCTACCCAGATCCTCAACCCTCTCCCAGTGCCCGCAAATATTTACCAGGCGCGGCTGAGAAGCAATAAGCACGCAGCCCAGCTACCTAGAGCGCTCGTTGATACGTGCCTGTTCACGTCCCATCTTTGAGCACAACCGGGTGCACGTAATCCCACATAGCTCAGGCCGCAGGTGGCAGCTATGTCCCGTCTCATGCGGATGATGGTCGAGATCCACGACCGGTGGCTGTGGGTAGGGCTCCTGGAGACAGCTTCGGTTTCATGTCCCAGTTGGGGATGAAGATGGTGCCCGCGGATGGCTGATGACTACGATTGGCCACTCTCAAGCACCGAGATTTTGACGGCGAGTTCTGCTGAAAGGAGCGTCGTTGCATGCTGAGCTACACACCGAGCCGTGCTTTCGCCGGGGTCCTGGCCGTGGTCCTGATCGCAGCAGCTTGCGCACAGAATGCGGAAGATCGGAGTCCGACCCAGCGAGCCGTGACCGCTGCACCGTGGGTGGTAGAAGACGCGCAGGTCAACACCGATGATGGTATCCGCATACTCGTCCTGCACGATATGGAGGGGCTGTCTGGTCAGGACGATCCCAAGACCTTCGATTTCGGCAACGAGGAATATCCGCGCGGCCAGGATCTGCTGGTCGGTGACGTCAACGCGGTGATCGACGGGCTGTTTGCCGGTGGCGCGACCGAGGTGCACGTCGTCGACGGTCACGGCAGCGGCAACCGGGAGCCGGATGTCCCGCCGGATCGCCTCGACGCGCGCGCGGAACAGGTCGTCCGTGACGAGTGGTTCGATGCCTATTTCGACCTGGTGGAGCCGGGCGCCTACGATGCCGTTGCTCTGGTCGCCATGCACGCCAAGACCGGGAGCGGCGGCTTCGCCTCGCATACCTACACGCTGGGCATGGACTTCATCCTCAACGGCAGGTCCATCACCGAGACCGAGTTGGTGGCGCTGTCCGGGGGGCGCGTCGACGTTCCGGTCATCTTCGCTTCGGGCGACGATCGTCTCGCCACCGACCTCAAGGACATGGCCTGGATCGAGTACGTCACGGTGAAGGAGGCCACCAGCGCGAACACGGCGATCGTTCGCCCGCTCGAGGAGGCGCGGACCCATCTGCGGGCGGCGGCGCAGAGGGCAGTCGAGAACCTGGGACAGGCCAGGGTGATGAAGATCACGACCCCTGTGACGGCCACCCTCCGAGTCGTACCGCCGGCGAGTCTCGAGAGGATGGATGGATTCCCCGGTGTCGACTACGCAGACAACAGCGTCACTTTCGAGGCCGCCGACCTCGCCGAAGCCTACGACGGGCTGGGGTCCATCGTCGGTGTGGCCACGCGGGGTTACACATCGATCCTCGGCGAGGTAATCCGAGCGCACCCGGACGGCGATGCGATTCGCGCGGCCTACGGCGAGGCGCTGATGGCGCGCTGGTTCGATGTGGAGTCGGGCCGCTGGCAGCCAGAAGAGGAATCACCGCCGAGTCCGCGGAAATACTACGGGTTCTAGAACGTTGGGCGAGCTGCTCAGATGGTGCTGAGCGCATTCGAGGACAAATCAGTGGCCGTCTACATGCGCGAGAAGCAAGAATCGGCAGGCCAGCGAGGTAACTAGCTTATCGCCGAATACTGGCAAATGACCGGGCTGGGATTCGAACCCAGGGCCTGCGGATTAAAAGGGCATGAACTGGCGCCAGCCAGCGCCAGTTCATGCGGGTTTTCGAGGTTCGAGCGCTGACCAGCGCCAGCCAGCGCCGGTGGGCGCTGTCACCACGATCGTCACCGCGAGGCTGTACTACTCGGCCAGCTACTCCCACCTCTCCAGCAGAGCCTGGACGCGCGGGTGGGAACGGAGGGGGTCCCAGATCGGGTCGACCCGGAGCAGAGCAGCCGACAGGAAACCTGGGATGGAGAGAGTGTACTCGAGCTGGTCCACAGCGGCGTCGTATTCACCGACCATCGTATAGATCAGAGCCAGGTAAACGGCCCAGTCGCTCCCATCGTAGGCGTCTTTCGACACCGGAAGCAGCTCCACCGCGATTCTGCCTTCCCGAACCGCCTCCGTTTTCCGCCCCAGCCCCGCGTAGGCGACGCCGAGCTCGCTGTGGAACCGCGCTTCCCCCGGGCGAGCCTCAACTTTTCTTTCCAGAATAGCCCGGGCCGAGTCGTAATGGGCACGCGCCAGGTCGGCCTTCCCCGACAGACCGTAAAGCTCGGCTTTGGTGAGCAGGTAGGACGCGGTATCCCTGCCGAAGGACCCAGAGGACAACCGGCCCAACGCTTCCTCGTAATCGGGGCCAACGGTCCGGTGCAGCCACCACAGCCACGACTCATTCCCTGCGTAGACCGGGCGTGGCCTGATGATCCTCCACGCCTGCCGGAGCACTTCGAGAGCCTGCGCTGTGCTGCCCTTCCAGCTCACGAGAAATCCGGCCTTGTGTAGGTAGGCGTGGAACCTGTCAGGGGCGAGCGCGATGGCGCGGTCGTAATGGGCCTCCGCCTGCGCATAGTTGCGCATGCGAAAATACGTAAGGCCCGCGGCGAGCGCCTTGGTTTGGCTGCGGGGATCCAGCTCCGACCCTCTCGCCAAGTTCTCCGCGGCGCGTTCCCAATTGCCTTGACGCCTCTGGATCCAGCCCATAGTCGTGAGCACATCACTGTTGTCGGGCTGGCTCCGCCGCGCGATGCCGACCTCTTGAAGGGCTCGGTCGTAATCGAGTCGTCCGTGGTAGTAGTAGTCGCCGAGGGCGAGATGCGCTTCCGGCAGATCGGGCTGCAGCTGGAGGGCCCGTTCTGCGGTCTCCTGCTGTTTCGCCAGACGGGCCTCGCTCCTGTCGTGGAACCACCAGTAGAACACGTCGTGGACACGGGAGAGTCTGGCGTACGCCAGCGCGAAGCTTGGGTCCAGTTGGATCGCCTTCTCGTACATCTGCTCGGCGACGACCACGTCCGCCTCGAGCCAGCCCCGGTTGAGATACTCGTTGCCACGCAGGTAATAGTCGTAAGCCTCCAGGTTCTCTGTCGGCCTTGCCTCGATACGCTCCCTCTCGGCGGCCGTCAACTCGACCCTCAGCGCAGCAGCGACCTCCTGTGCAACGGCACTCTGGACGGCAAACACATCGCTCAGATTACGCTCATACATCTCCGCCCACAGATGCTCATCAGCCAATGCATCCATCAGCTGCGTCGTGATACGTACTCTACCGTCAGCGCGACGTACCGTCCCTTCCAGGATGTTTGTGACCCCAAGTTCCTCGGCGATGATACGCAGGTTTTGCGACCTCCCCTTGTACTCCATGACCGAGGTGCGCGAGATCACTTTGAGGTCGGCAATCTTGGAAAGCTGCGCAATAATCTCGTCGTGCATCCCGTCAGTGAAGAACTCATTCTCGGGATCGGGGCTCAGGTTGTCGAACGGAAGCACGGCGATGGACGGTCGTTCGTCAGTACGCAGAGGCCCATAACCGCCAAACAGGAGCAGTCCAGCGGCGACGACGCCCCAAAGCGCCAATGCTGCCATGAAGCTGAGCCCTGCGGTACGCCACGTGAAATGCCTCAGCCGCCGGTCTTCTTCCGCCGCAGCCTCGGCGTGCTCTTTCGGCACCTCGTCGCCGTAGACATCTTCTTTGGCAAGTGAGGACACGACTACAACGGGCAGTCCCACCACCAGAAGCGTGAAGGCTACCGGGAAGAGCCAACCGGGTAAGCCGAAGCGTTCTATTAGCAGGTCCGCGGCCTCGAGGACGGCGAACGACGCGCCGAGGTAGACCAGCAGCACCTGCCAGAGCGAACGCTGGTGGGCCTCGACGATCAGCCGTTTGAGACGGGACATAGCTGCCACCTGCAGCCTAAGTTTGTGGGATTACGGGCACCCGGTTCTGCTCAAAGATGCGAGCCCGTCGAGCGGGCAGCAACGAGGGCGTGAAAGCATCAGCCGAGGCGACGGATACTTAGGCCGGAGCCCTTGCAGATAAGTCGGGATCTTCAGCCCCGCGGTGACCTGGTTGGTGACAAGGCGATTCGTCACCCGGATTGTCACCGACGGCTGTGCAGATCAGCGACAGTAGACAGTAGAGGTACGGGTCAGCTGCAGTCTTACTGAAGATTAGCGAATGACCGGGGTGGGGCTCGAACCCACGACCTGCGGATTAAAAGGGCACGAACTGGCGCCAGCCAGCGCCAGTGAGCGCCAGATTATGCCGGTTTTCGCGGCTTGAGCGCTGACCAGCGCCAGCCAGCGCCGGTGGGCGCTGTCACCACGATCGTCACCGCGACGGATGCTACTCGTATTTCTCCAGCAGCGCCTGGAAGCGCGGGTGGTTGCGGAGGGGGTCCCAACTCGGATCGATTCGAAGCAAGTTGACTGATTCCTCTCCAGGGATGGACAGCAAGTAGTCGAGCTGGTCGATTGCAGCATCGTGCTCCCCGACCACAGCATAGATGCGGGCCAAGTCAGCTACCCGGAACGCCCCTTTCCACGCCTCCTTGCTGACAGGCATCAACTCCAGGGCCAGCATTCCTTCACGAATCGCGGCTTCTTTGCGGCCCAAGCCCGCGTAGGCCAGGCCGAGGGAACTGTGTGCCCGATGATCATCGGGCATTTCCTGGAGCTGCCGTTCTATTATGGCCCGGGCTGTGTCGTAGTACGCTCGTGCCGCCTCTGGCCGGTTGATCCAAAAATAGATCCGCGCCATCAGCAACGACTTGGGAAAGAAGAAGAACTGCGTATCCAGGGTTTCCTCAGAAAGTGACTCCAAGCGGCCAATAGCATCCCTGTATCGCCCGTCGAATGCCCGTATCAACACTGCGTCCCGAACGAAATATGGATCATCCGTGTCTCGGACTATGAGGGACGCCTGGTCAAGGACTGAAAGCGCTTCCCGAGTTGTCCCATATAGGCTGAGGTAGCAACGCGCCTTCCAGCCGTAAGGACGGGACCATTCTGGGTTCAATGCCGAAGCGCGGTCAAAGTGACGGACCCCCTGAGGGTAGTCTCGAACCAGAGCATAAGTCTGCCCCAAGTTGTAAGCCGATCTGGCAGAACGCGGATCTAGCTCGACAGTTTTTTCTAGATTCAGCAAGGCTTGGTCGAATCTTCCCTGCCGCCGTTGGACAGCTCCGATACCCAACCACAGTACAGGGTCGTTCGGCAGGCTCTTTGCGGCAATCGCGAACTCCTCCAGCGCGCGGTCATAGTCCAAGTAACTTTGATAGTAATAATAGCCCAAGGCCCGATGCGCTTCCGGCAAGTTGGGCTCAAGCAGGAAAGCTCTCTCAACTGCTTCCTTCGCGCTGGCCAGGCGCTCTGCCGATGCGTCGAACCGCATCCAGTGAATAAAGGTGTGAACCTCTGAGAGCAGAGCGAAGGCCAGAGCGAACTCTGGGTCCAGCTCAACGGCCCTCTCGAACATCTGCACAGCGGTTCGGTAGTCGTGTTCCTCCTGGCTTCGAGCGACACGTTCGTTACCGCGCAGGTAATACTCGTATGCCTCCAAATTCTCAGTCGGCCTCGCTTCGATCCGCTCCCTCTCGGCAGCCGTTAACTCCGCCCCTACCGCAGCAGCGACCTGCTGTGCAACGTCAGTCTGAATTGCAAAGACATCTGTCAACTCACGATCGTACTGCTCCGACCACAAGTGCTCATCGGTGTCGGCATCGATCAACTGCGCGTTAATGCGAACGCGATCACCGGCGCGTCGCACTTCGCCCTCCAAAACAGCCAATACACCCAGCTCGTCACCGATCTCCCGATGGCTCTTGTCGGTTTCCTTATACTGGAACGACGACGTGCGCGATTTGACGGTGAGGTCAGCGATCTTAGAAAGTCGATCGATGATCTCGACAGTGACACCGTCGCTGAAAAACTCGTCCGCCCGATTCTCGCTCAGATTCACGAACGGCAGGACAGCGATAGACTTCCGCGCATCTACCTCCTCAGGCGTAACCCGCTCACCCAGCAGCAGCCAGCCCGCTGCGACGACGCCCCACGCCGCCAGCACGATCACGAAGGTCGCGGCCGCATTGCGCCAGGTCAGGAAACGATGTCTGCGTCTGGTTTCGTGGCGGGCGGCAGCAGCCTCAGCGGCCTCTCCCGCCTCGCCTTCGACTGGCGGTTCAGCACGCGCTGGCAGCTCGTGGACGCACGCCGTCGCCACGACGAACGGCAGGCCCAGCAGAAAGAGAACAACGGCCAGCGCAGGCAGCCACTCGGGGAACCCGAACCGCTCCGTGACTGCATCGATAAGCTCGAAGCAGGCCCAAGCTGCGCCGATGTAGATTAGCAGCACCTGCCAGAGGGACCGGCGGTGGACCTCTATAATTAGCCGCTTGAAACGGGACATGCTGCCACCTGCGGCCTGAGGTATGTGGGATTACGGGTACCCGGTTACGCTCAAAGATGCGATGCCGCCGAGCGACGGGCAACGAGCCCGGCGTGCTGCGGATCGAGCTTGCGGGTCGCGGCGTGCTGTTGGCCTCAGCGTGTAGCGAGGCCGTGCACGTGCTGGTGGACAAGGCAGCGGTTAGCCGGGATCGGCGAGGATCTTCCTTTTTCTCTACATCTCGGCGGCCAGGCGCTCCAAGGCCCGCTGGGCCGCCTCGAGCTGGGGGCGCAGCTCGGGGTCGCAGTCCTGCCAGCGCTGGAGGAAGCGGTTGTAGTGGCTGGCCGCCCTCTCCGGGTCGCCCAACCGCTCGTAGATGTCACCCAAGCGGAATCGTGCCGGTGCCGTGAATGCCTGGTCTAGAAGTTCTCCGCCTACGGCGAAGCCTTCATACCAGTCGCGAGCCTCGTGAATGCGGCCGAGGTCGTAGAGCACCTCGGCCCGCAACCAGCGCTCGAAACGGTGCATTAGCTCCCGATCGAACCACGCCGTTCTCGCTTCGATCTGGGCTAGGTGGCTCAGCGCCTCTTCGAGTTGTCCGCGAGCGCGGGCAACCTCAGCACGCAGTATCACCGCCAGGTTGCCGACGACGGTCGTTTGGCGCGCGTCCAGGTCGCGACCGGCAGCCCAGTCTTCCACCTCGGCTGCTGCGACCTCGGCCAGCTCCGGTTCGCCCAGTCGATTATGAAACCGACCGAGATAGAAATAGCGGGCTAGAGTGTCCGTAAAGGTGTCCGGACGCCAGCGTGCGATGCTATCGCGTAGCTCAATCAGTTCTTCGGTCGTGACAGTAGCGGCGGGGTGAAACCACGCCGCCCACGGCGGCCTGTTCCGTCGCAGGGTGCGCAGGGCGGCGATCTCGCGCCGGGCGGCCTGCCAGCGGCCGCGTGCCAACTCGAGCCAGATGAGCTGTGAGTAGCCAGTAGCTCTCCAATCGCTGGTCCGGTCCAGCTCCGTCAGGATCTCGAACAACCGTCGCGCCGTGTCTAGGTCCTCAGCCAGGCTGACCAGTATCCAGCCGGTCCCCCAAATCAGGACGTACGGCTCAGCTCTTAAGGCTTCGACGGCTGCGTTCAGCGCATCCGCTTCACCGCGCAGAGAAGCGAGCGTCGTTCGGTCCTGCGGAGACCAGGAGCCCTGAGGTTGAACCTCGAGCGTACGCTCCCGAGTGGTGGCAACCGTTTCAAAGTCGCCCTCGAACGCCGCTACAAGGCCTAACAGATCGTTACCTCTGGGGTCGAACAGATCCAGCGCCAAGATCCTCTCGGCGACCCTTCGAAACTCGGCGATCGGCCGACCCCGCTTGTGGCCTTCGAAGAAGAGCATTTCGGCCAGCCGGCCCCAAGCTCCGAGCTCGTCGGGGTACCGACTCAGTATCCGCCCGTAGAGAAGCTCGGCTTCCTCCCAGTCGTCCCGGACTCTCCAGGCGTGCAGCGCACCGATGAGCAGGCTGTCGCGCTCGGAGAGTCCCGCGCTGAAGTGTCGGGCTCGCTCCAATGACTCTTCATCCCACATCCCCGGAAGCCAGAAGACGTTCGCGGCAGACTGGTAGTACGCGAGGGCGAAGGTCGTGTCCAGCTCGACAGCGCCCCGGTATGCGATATAAGCCGAGTCGTACATTCCGGCACGGGCGAATGCCTCGCCCTGCAAATAGGCCTTCAGCGCGTCGAACGATTGCGTCGTGGCGGCGCCAACGCGTGCCAGGCGATTCGCCGCGCCTGCGTATCGCTCGATCAGAAGTCGCCGTGCCAGCTCGGGAGTCAGCTCGTAGAGGACGCTGGCCTCGTCGCCCACCACCACCTCAGCGTCCGCCAGTCGGCCGCGCCGCAAGTCGTACAGTGTGGCGCTGGCCCGGTAGCTGCCGCCGGCCTCCAGAACGCTGCCACAGATATAGAGGCCGGCACCGAAATGGCGGGCGATCTCTCCAGCCTGTTGTGGGTCAAGGTCGGCGTACTCGCGCTCCACGTACTTGAGCAACGCGAAGGGATCCACCGCCGTCAGCTCGCCAGCGCCGTCGATAGCCGTGCTGAGCAGCTCCGCCATACCCGTGCCCAAATAAGCCAACTCCTCATCACCGCGGTACTCGAACGGCAACACGGCCACTCGGTGCGGCGAGACGGCGATGCCCGCCGCTCCAAATTCGGGAACTTTTCGGCCCAGCAGCAGCCAGCCGGTGACAACAGCCGATAGTGCCAACGCACCGCCGAACGCGAAGCCGGCGATGCGCCGAGTTAAACGTCGCGGACGTAATGCAGGCTCCTCCGCAACCACAGGCACCCGGGGCGGGGCTGCCTGCGCCGGCGCTAGTTCGTCCCTAATATCTGGCGGGCCTGCAGCAACGCCTGCCCGCTCGAGCTCGTGGCTGAGCTGCTGGGCGAAATCGAGAAGGTCTGCCGGTGGCTTGATGTCCAGGTCCCGCTCGAGCAAGCGCGCATGCTGCTCGGCGTGCTGGATCGCGTTGGCCGGATCACCTCCCACCGCCAAAGCCTGGATCAAACGCAGCGCGTACCGAGAGTTGTAGGGATCATGGGTCGCCAGCCGCCTCCACCAGCGGACCGCGGCGGGATGGTCAGCAGCAGCAGCAGCCCGTTCGGCCAGGTGTTCGAGCACCGTTGCGTAGGAATCGGCCAGCCGCTGCCGCTCGGATTCGACCCAGCGATCGAACTCGGGAGCGTTCTTGACGAAGAAACCGTCGAGGAAGGGTCCGCTGTAGAGCGATGCCGCGGACTCGAAATCCCCCCGCTCCACCGCACTCTCGAACTCTACCACGTCACAGGGTACAAGGTCGGAATCGAGCCGGACGCTGTCCCCCTCGGAGCGCAGGGCACTCGCCCCGAGGGCTCTTCTCAGCACGTATACCGACTCCGACAGGAGGTGACGGCCCTGTTCCGCTTCGGCCTCGGGCCACAGGTAGGCAGTCAACTTCTCCCGGCTCACCGCTCCGGTCGGGCTCGTCGACAGAAGCGCCAGGAGAGCCATGCGCCGGGTCTGCAGTGCTCCGCCGTCGGGCTCGCCGTTTTCGATCCGCAGCGATGCGCCGCCAAGCAGCCTTAGGGACAGCATAAGGCGCGCCTTGAGAAAAGCTTGACCTTCGCCTGAGAAGCGCTGGATCGCTCCTGAGTAGTATAGACGCGCGTTCCCGGAAGGTGCAACCAAGAACCTGTGACCCAGACTCGCTGGCGGCTCCACGCTGCAGCCGCACCAATCCAAACAGGAGGCACTATCATGCGCTGGGTTCGAGTAGTTCCTTGCCTGATGCTGGCCGCGTTGCTCGCAGGCTGTGCCTACGAGGCGGTGACACCGACGGAGTATGCTGCCCCCTCCTTTAGTAGCGTAGCGGGGAACAGCGGTCCCTCAGCGAACGGCCAGGCGATTCTCCCTCTGGACCTCTACCCGGGATACGAAGGACTTATTACAAGTTCCTTTCACGCCCGAGAAAAGCAGGACGGTAGCGTGTCCGGTTCGTTTGAAGCAAAGAGTCGAGGTCAGGATGTTGAGCTGCATGCGAGGCTTGACTGTCTCGTCGTGAACGGTAACGAGGCGATTCTCGGAGGCGTCTTCACGCAGGTCCGAAAAGGTCCGCGGTGGCCGATGGAGTTCGGAGACATATGCGTCGGTGACCGGATATGGTTTAAGGTCAGAGATAACGGGGAAGGCTCCGGTAGCGACCCGGATCAGTTCACTGATGTGTGGTGGGAGGCTTGCGGGCTCGTAACTGAAACTGTGTGCGGTCCATACCCGATAGTAGAATTTCCGAACCTCATCCCCGAGCTCGTCGACATCGAGCGGGGCAACGTACAGGTAAAACAGTGATCACGTGACACTCCGTGAGTTCCCGGCTGAAGCGAGAGAGCCCCCAGCCGAAACCGGGGGCTTTCTCGTGCATGCAATCCGCTCGCTTGCCTTGCGGCGCCCCGGGCCGCAGTCCTCTCAGCGTGACCAACGGCTGTCTCCACCTCGCCGCCAACAGCGGTAACAGGATTTGTCACCTTGGTATAACGCAGAGGAGTAGTTGAGGTGGCCACCTCCGTAACCCATGCTGTGGGAATTCAAAGCACGAAACTCACAGCAACGGGAAGGAGGCAGCCACCATGTCGAGCAAGCGGATTGCGTTGGACCGGACGCTGGTCGTCGGTGTGGACGTCGCATCGGAGGAGCACGTAGCCCTGATCCGCGGCCCAGCTGGGCTCGAGGTTGGGCCCTTCCCCTTTGCCAACGACCGATCCGGTTTCCGTCTCCTGGCAAGTAAAGTCTCGGAGGCCCGAGCGGCAAGTGAGGTGGAGGAAGTGGCGTTGGCTCTCGAGCCGACGGGCTCCTATGGCGAAGCGTTGGCACGCTGGGCGAAGCGAGAGGGCTGGCGGGTGTTGGGGGTTTTGGGTGCGCATACGAGACGAGCCAAAGAGCTTTGGGGCAACTCACCTCTGAAGAGCGATGCCAAGGATGCACGGGTGATCTGCGATCTGGCCGTGGAGGGCAAATGGGTCACGTTCAGTCTTCGGGAGGGTGCATATGCCGAGCTCAAGGGGCTGGCGATTTATCGCCAACAGCTAGTACGAAAACAGACGGCGCTCAAGCATCAGACGCGAGCTCTGTTGTACGTGCTGTTCCCTGAGTTTCTAAGTGTGGTGGGCCGCGGTCTGTTCAAGAAGAGCGGCTTGATGCTCATGGAGCGGTTCCCGACCCCTCGCAGCTACGCGACGATCGACGTGGATCAGTTGACGCGGCTGCTTCACAGTTGCAGTCGCGGCCGATTGGGAAAGGAGCGCGCGGAGCGGGTATTAAATGCGGCGCATGAGAGCGTGGGGGTCGGAGCGGGTTTAAAGACGCGCAGTTGGGTTCTGCGCCGAGCGGTGCGGGGGCTAAGAGGCTTCGAGAGGGAGATCGCTGCGGTGGAAGTGCGAATGGAGAGGTGGCTGAAGCAGATCCCTTATGGAGCCTGCCTGCTCTCGATGCCGGGTGTGGGCGTGGTCACCGCCGCGTCTCTTCTGGGTGAGTGCGGCGACCTCAGAGATTACCCGGGCACCGGCGAGCTACTCAAGTTCTGTGGGCTCAATCTCGTCAGCTTCTCGAGTGGGAAACGTCGGGGCCGTAATCGCATCAGCAAGCGTGGCTCCGGCCTTGTACGGCACCAGCTCTACCTGCTCGCCGGGCGGCTAGTGAAACAAGACGGCGCCTGGCGCGCCGCCTACAACCGATTGCGCGAGCGGGGTGCGGCCAGGAAAGCAGCACTGGTGGCACTCAGCCGCAAAGCCGTGAGGGTGCTCTTCGCGATGGTGCGCGATAACGCGTTCTATTCAAGCCCCGTGATGGAGGAAGATCTGAAGCTAGCGGCCTGATCCGAAAGTTCGAAGCAACTGGGTGAGGGGATGGTGTACAAACGTTTCGAGGCGCACACCCGCGACCTCGCCTGTCACCTGAGCCGCCCCTCACCCTGGCTCTGAAAGCCCGTATCACCAACGTAGAGGCGTTGATCAGTCAACGACCTCGCACGATAAGCCACAGTTGGGTTCGGAGCTGCTTTTACCCTTGACTGCGTAACTCCACCACGATCGTCACCGCGACCCTGAGGCGCTGAGAGAACCTCTGCTGCTTCAGCTGCCCTTAGGAATCTACTCGCACCGACTACCCAGGTTGACGTTGTTAGTGCCAGACCTTCTACCCGGGTGGACTGGTCTGCCCACTGCCTCTGCGGGTTTCTCACAGTGCGGCTGAGCACCCGTCGGTCAATTCAGGCGGAAGGATATGATCTCAAGCAGAGCGCTCCGGTCTACTTCGTGACCTCCTACGAAGACCTTCCAGATCTTCCTCGTATTGCTTATGTCCTCCAAAGGATCGGCGTCGAGGACCACTAAATCCGCCAACTTTCCTTCCTCGATAGTGCCGATCGAGGCTTCGGCGCCGATGATCCGCGCCGCGGCACCCGTAGCGGCAGCGATCGCCTCGAGCGGCGAGAGACCCACGAGCACGAGCCCCTCCAACTCCCAGTGCAGTGAGCCGGGAACGTCTACATCCGATCCCGCTCCCAGTGTCACACCGGCTGCATGCAGCCGCTCTGCCGCGCTTCTGAAAGTGCTCCCCATGCCGGGGAACCTCGCAGCCGTCTGCGGAGGCAGCAGCTGGGCCAACCACCTCATCGCCGGGCTGAGTAGTGGTGCGATCTCGGGATCCTCGACCATCTCTGGAAAGTAGAAGCCGCGTCTCGTCTCGACGGTAGGTATCACCTCGATGCTCGCCCGTTCGAACAACCGCAACATGTCCTCGTAGAACAGGCCGGCATCCCGCTCGTCACACTGGTAGCCGACATGTTCCTTGCTGTCTATCCCTGCGGCCACGAGCGGAAGAGCATGTGCACAGTGGCTGGTGATGCGCATCCCGCGCGCGTGCGCTTCCCGCACCAGCCGGGCTCCCGCGGGCACCGTGACGGGCCTGTACACCTTCACCGTCTCAACCCCGTACGTCTGGGCGAGCGCGAGTGCGCGGAGACTGCTTCCCTCGTCGGCCAGCAAGTGCCACGGCTCACCGGTCCTTCTGTCGATGCTGCCCGGGATATAGCGGTGACCGGCGAGAATGACCCTAGGCCCTGGAAACGCTCCTGCGGCGACGGCGTCGCGCAACGCCGCCATCCGGCCGAGCTGGGAGCCCATGTCGCGCACGGTCGTGATCCCGAAGTAGAGCGATCCTGGAAGCATCGCGTCGTCCCATGCGTGCACGTGGAGGTCGATCAGTCCGGGCAACAGCGTTCTGCCTGCGGCATCCACGACGTGAACGTCCGATCCCGCGGTGATCTCCCCAGCCCTCCCGATTTCGACAATCCGACCGTCTCTCACCAGGATGTCACTCGGTCCACGTGGCTCCGTACCAAGACCATCGATCACGCGCACGTTGTGGATCAGGACCGGCTGCGGAGCATCGGGCGTGCGGTAGGTGAGCGGCCAGCCCAGTGTCTCGACTCGACCGTCGGGTCTACGAATGCGGAGTCCGTCACCCGACACATACAAGACTGAGCCATCTTGGGCCACGGTGGGATAAAGCGCGGGGTCGTCACCTAGCTGCTCAGTGCCCTCGAACCTGCCGTCCTTTATCCTGCCCCGCCACAACAAGTCGTCTTCCACGTAGATCACCGATGAGTCCGCGATCCAGTTGACGAACGCGGCATCCTTCGGAAAACCCTCGACCGGTTCCGACTCACCGTCGAGCGCGATCATCCACGGTGCAGCACCGGTTCCCGGGACTACTGTGGTCGGGGTCCAGAACGAGAGGAGGGCATTCCCGGTCGGACTCCACTGTGGCAGCTCCTCGCCGTGATCGTACAGGCTGTTGGGCCAGTTAAGCGTGTTGCCCAGGTGCGTCGCGGAATCGACCGCCTGGAGAGGCTCACTGCCAATGGAAACAACATGCAGGTGTGTGGCGATGTCGCTTCGGTCCCACGGCGGCGTCTCAAGGGCGGGTTTCTCCCAATGGAAGAAGGCGATGCGTGCGCCGTCAGGAGACCACGACGGTCTCTCCTCCCGTCCGGGCAGTGAGGTCAAACAGCGGGTGCGACCCGTCTCCACGTCGGTGGCGAAGATGTCCTCCGCACCAGTGGGGCCTGCGCTCCACGCCACCTCCGTACCGTCCGGCGACCAGGTGAGACCTTCATGGAAGCTGGGAAGTGCCGTCACAGCTTGCGGTGTACCTCCTATGGGAACGATCCAGAGCTTCCCGAGGGCCATCATAGCAATCCGGCTGCCATCGGGGGAGAGTGCGAGCCCCATGTGTCCGCGGGCCGGCAGCTCCTCGCTCGCGGATGGGAACTCTACTTCGGGAAGCGCGGGTCGTTGCTGCTCAAACTGCAGGGTAGCCTCAAACGGAATCTCGACGGCGGTACCGCCTGCTACCGGTGTGCGCCACAGCTTCCCGTCCGCCGAGTAGACGATCGCATCGCCGGCGGGCGTCCACCGCGGGCGACCCGTTACCGCAGCGAGGTCATCGTGACTCGTGAGCCTCTGCGTGTCACCGGTCTCCAACTCCACCACCCAGAGCTGTCGGCGGCTCGCGGAGTCAGGGGCGAAGAACGCGATCCGCTTTCCATCCGGAGCGTACGACGGGTTCAAGCCGGTCACGCCTTCGGAAGTCACGGGCTCCGCCGTACCTCCACCAGCGTCGACTTCCCAAATGCGGCCCCCCATTGGCATATACCAGGCGGCATTCGCGAACGCGATACGGGAGCCGTCGGGAGACCAGGTGGGATCCCGGACCAAGGGTTGTGGCAGCCCTTCGATCGCGAGGTGCCTAGTGCCGCCGTCCTCGATACCGACAATCCAGATTGTGTGCCTGGCAGTATACGCGACGTGTTGCCCGTCGGGCGACGGTGCGGGATGCGGGGGGTGGAAGCCAGGGTTGAAACCGATTGGTTCGATGTCGACCAGCTTGCGTATGGTGCCTTCCTCAAGCGACAGAAGCCATACTCCCTGTCCGCCCGGGCGATCGGAGCGGAACACAATCGACTTGCCGTCAGGCGAGAAGTTGGGGTCCAGATCCTCTGCTGTATCGCGCACGGCATCGGTGATGGGCCTGGCCTCGCCGCCCCATGCTGGAAGCAGCCAGAGCTGCCCGAGCAGGTCGATCACTATGGTCTCGCCGTCGGGCGAGAGATCGAGGCCGAGCTTCGTCCCCTCGCGTGCTTCGATGACAATGGTGTCCGCGTTCGCCCTGCCTGACGCCGCTTGCTGTGGGCGCGAAGGCTGTTGGGCAGCGACTGGGCTGACGTTAAGAGCGGACGCGCAAATGAACAGCATCGCTAGAATACTTCGGGTCCTCATCGTATCCTCCAGCGCGCCGACATAGATCACCAGCGCCTTCCAAAGCGAGCGGCGGTGGAACTGAACGATCAGCCGCTTAAGACGGGAAATAGCCGCCACCTGCGGCCTGAGGTACGTGGGATTACGGGTGCCCGGTCTGTGCTGAAAGATGCGGGCTTGGCGGGCGGCTAGCAATTTGCGGAGCCCAGTCCCCTGCGAGCACTCGGAACAGCAATCCGTGGACCGGCCAAGAGACCGCACCCCGCAACAGTTCTCCCGCCTCGTCTGTTGTAGTTGTGCCCTCCCAAGTGAAGAGTGAGCGTGAGATGTCTTGAGCGCAGCGGACAGTCAGTCCGTGGGTCGCTCTCTTAGGAATCTCTGCAAGCGAGAGGATACGGATCCCCAGACCGGCGTACTTGCGAAGAGAGCTGGTACGCCGTCGGCGAAGACGACGACGTCAGGAGAGCTGCGTCTACAGTTTTGTCTACAGTCGAGGCAGCGGGGCCACAACGACCCTCGTAAGTAGCTGCGACCCAATGACCGGGGTGGGGCTCGAACCCACGACCTGCGGATTAAATGGGCACGAACGGGCGCCAGCCAGCGCCGGTGAGCGCCAGTTTAAGCGGGTTTTCGAACTTTGAACGCTGACCAGCGCCAGCCAGCGCCA
>CP070812.1:1720384-1729158 GCA_020344015.1 Gemmatimonadota bacterium | reverse complement strand
GGTGTGACGACGGTTCGTGACATGGGAGAGCCGCTCGAATGGGTCGCAGCGCTCGCGGAGCGATCCTCTCTGACTTCCAGCGCGGTTCCCCGCTACCTCTACCCGGGTGACATGCTTATTGCTGGATGGGGAGGCTACCGCGAGAGCACAACCTTGGTCCGCAGCGAGGACCAGGTCCGTTCCGGGATTCAACGCCACAGGGATGCTGGCGCAAGCTTCATCAAGTTACACCCCCCGCTTCCGTGGCCCCTGCAGCTCGTTGCAGCTGACGAGGCTCGGAGATCCGGACTTCCGATCGCCGCGCACGGCATGATCGCGCAGGAAATGGTGCGAGGGGTCACGCTCGGCTACGCGTTTCTCGAGCATCTGGAGTCCTTCAGCCGGTTCCACGGTGACGTACAGCAACTGCTGGCCAAGAGCGGTACGTACTGGACGCCGACCCTCGCCGTGATGGGCGCGAGGGGAGCGCTCGCGGTTGAAGAGCCGGAGCGTTTGGCGGATGCCAAGTTCTGTGCCTTCTTCCCGGGAAGCTGTCGCCGCGACGTCGAGGGTGAGGAGTCTGAGCCCGACAGTACGGAGATTCGGTGGTACCGGATGCTATTGGAGAACATAACATGCGACGTCCGCGAAGCTCGCACCCGCGGCACCAACCTCCTCCTCGGAACCGATCGTCCCGATTATCCTGTTTATGCCATGCACATCGAGATGGAGTCCTTTGTGCGCGCCGGTTTCAGTCCGCTGGAGGTCCTGAAGCTGTCTACTCAGGGCGCCGCCTCAGCGTTGGGAATCGAACAGGATCTCGGCACGCTCGAGCCCGGCAAGCTCGCTGACCTAGTCCTGCTGGACGCCGATCCCCTGGAGGACATTCAGAACACCCAGAGCATCTGGCGGGTGATCAAAGGTGGCTGGGTGTTCGATCCGGAAGAGTTGCGGCCGGATCGGAACTGAGGAGAGGCCTGTGAGATTTTCCGAGGGTGCCGGGCCGATTGTGCCCCGCGGAACCCACTGGGGTTATCTGGAGTGTTCACATCGTAGGAGGTCGCCGTTATGACTCTCCACTCCCGCTGCAACGCCGCCATCGTGCTCTTCGCAGCCTTGCTTTCGGCGGTGGTTTTCCGTCCAGTCATAGCTCAGTCCGACGGCTGGCGCACGATCGAATTTGAAACCACCGAGGTCACGGCGGCCGACGTGGCGGTCTCACCAGACGGTCAATGGCTGATCTTCACCATCGTCGGTCACTTGTTCCGGGTGCCGGTCGAAGGCGGGACGGCCGAGCAGCTCACCTTCGGACCATACTACCACAGCGATCCCGTTTTCTCGCCCGACGGCAGCCGCGTGGCGTTCGTCTCCGATCGGGACGGCAACGAAGGCAACATCTTTGTGCTGGAGCCGGCGACGGGGGAGATCACGCAGGTCACGCACGAACCGTGGGCCTCCCGGCCCGCATGGACTCCCGATGGTCAAGCGATCGTCTATCTGAGCTTTCCGGGGGGACTGTCCGTGACGTGGAGGGGGAGCCTGGTGCCGGCGTTGGTGCGTCGGATCCCCCTGCAGGGTGGCGAACCGGAAACCCTGACTGCTTCGCCGCGGCTCTTCCGGTCCGTGTTCTACGTGCCAGATGGACGCCTAGCTTGGTTGGTGGTGGAGCGCGAGGGTGGACGTCGTTCGCCCCATACCGCGCGGATTGAGATCATGAGTCCACAGGGGGCGGTCTCCAGCGCGCGCACCCTTGACGGCGACGCGGATCGCGCGGTGCCGAGTCCCGCGGGGGATGGGCTCTATTGGCGCCGGCGCTCGCCCCGGTCATCCGGCGCTGAAGCAAAAGACCTCACGTTTCTTCCACTCCCCGATGGTGCCGAGCGACCGCTCTTCCCTATGTCGGGCCGGGCGTATTGGGACCCGCAGTTTGCCGTGGCCGCAGACAACAAGAGTCTCTACCTCGGCCAGGACGGTCGGCTGTGGAAGATCGGGCTGCCCGTCGGCACCCGCGAACTGATTCCATTCCGCGCCCGGGTCAGTTTGGAAGTCCACGCGCCGACCCCGCCACCCAGGTGGGCTCCGACTCGGCTGCGCCGCTCGACCCCGCCGCGCAGTGTAATGTGGCCTAGGCTATCGCCGGACGGCCGGCGCCTGGTGTTCGGGGCAGCCCACTATCTCTGGCACCAACCGATCGACGGTGGCGTGGCCGAGCGGCTGTTTGCCGGCAGCAGCTTCGAGTGGTCGCCTGCCTTTTCACCCGATGGCCGACAGCTAGCGTTCATCCACCGCCGGTTTGAGACGGACGAAGTCCGGGTCTTCGACTTTGGCAGCCGGCAGACGCGTACGGTCGCGTCCGCGCCGCTGCTCTTGGATCCCAGCTGGAGCCCCGACGGGCAGCGGTTGGTCTTCGCTGAGCGACAACCCGGCGGCCGCCGCGTGGTTGTGGTGAATGTCAATGACGGTAGCACGAAGGTCCTCAGTACGAGTCCTGGGGCGACCTATGCACCGCACTTCGCTGCGGACGGCCAGTCGGTCTATGTCTCCGATTTGCCAGGCGGTGGGACGGTCTACCGCCTCTCGCTGGAACGCGGCGCCTCGTCCCAGCCGATCATCCAGTTAGCCCGCCCACTGAATCGCGGTCTCATCTCCCCCGATGGGAGCTGGCTGGCCTTTGGGCGCAATAGCGAAATGCAGGTGGCGCCGCTGGGCGCAGACCCTATCGAGGAAGAGGATTTGCGTCAGCTGAGCCCACGAGGCGCCTCGACGTTCGCTCTCACGCCGGATGGGTCGGCCGTGATCTACGCCACCGGCAACCAGGTCTGGCGCCACTCGCTGGCGGGCGGTGAGCGGGAAGAGATCCCCATCCGGCTGGAACTGCCCCGCCCCACACCACCACCTGTGTTGGTGCGCGGCGTGCGCGTGCTCGATTTCGCCGCGGGTGGGTTTGGTGCAGAGACTTCTCTGTTCATCGAGCAAGGGCGCATCCGCTGGATAGGCCCGGAACGGGGGCGCCGGCTGCCGCGCGAGACCGTCATCGTTGAGGGGGGCGGCCGATATGCCATCCCCGGACTATTCGATATGCACGTGCACGCCACGATGACTCGGGCGCCCCTCCAGGTGGCTTGGCTTGCCTATGGCGTCACCTCGGTGCGTGACCTGAACGGCGGGCTCCCCTGGCTACATGCGATGGCGGATCGCAGCGAGGCGACCAACCAGCCTGTGCCCCGCTACTTCTTCGCAGGCAACAGCTTCCACGGCCACAGCTCGCCCCCAACCTACGGCGAACCCCGGGTTCATACGGAGGACGAGGCCAGAACCCTTGTCCGTCGGTGGAAGGAGTGGGGGGCGCAGCTCATCAAGGCCTACACCCAACTCTCGTGGCCCGTGCGGCGCGCGGTGTCCGAAGAGGCTCGCCGGCAGGGTCTACCCGTGGCAGGGCACAGTGACTACCTCGAGCTCACGACCAAGAGCGTAACGCTGGGCTACGCGAGTCTTGAGCACACGCCTGGTAGGGATCGCCTGTATGGCGACGTGCTTCAGATGCTGGCGCTGGCCGGCACCCGGTGGGATGTCACGCTGACGTTGGGAGGTGGCAATGCCCTGTTGCTGCGTGATGAGCCTGAACGGCTGGCAGACGACAAGTTTCGGGCATTCACCCCAGAGTGGACAATCCGCTGGTCACAGGCAAACACGGCTATGGAGAGGGCAGGGGACAGAGGGCTGCGAGGTGATAGGGTGGCTCAGCTTGCGAGCGTAGGCGCGGCGTATCGCCGCGGGGTCAAGTTTCTGGCGGGCACTGACCCTGCTTTGGCAAATGGCGTGTTCACGGGGTCGTCACTGCACTGGGAGCTGGAACATCTTGTCCAGGCGGGCGTCCCGCCGCTCGACGTGCTGCGCATCGCCACCCAGGAAGGCGCGGCGGCCGTTGGCGCGGAGGACGAACTCGGCACCCTGGAGGTGGGCAAGCTGGCCGACATCGTCCTGCTCGATGCCAATCCGTTGGAGGACATCAAGAACACGCAGACCATCTGGCGGGTGATCAAGGGTGGCTGGGTGTTCGATCCGGAGGCGTTGCGACCCGCGTCTAGCGCCGGCGAAAATTGAGTCGCCGTCACCGGCAATGCCGGCTAGCAGGTGAGTTTTCGGTCGGCTCTGAGCCGGCGAGTTCGGCTCGGGGGGTGAGCCTCGGACGGCCTCGCATTTGCTTGGCGGTCGTGTGCTGGCCAGCTGCGGAATGCGTAGTGTCAAGAGTAGTGCCAACACAGTCAGCGCAGGTGTCCAACAGTCGGCGCAGAATGGTCGAAATCAGCGCGTATCAGCGCTGGTGAGCGCTGGTTTTCGGCTTTGGGAGCAGGAGGTCCCCGGTGGAGACTCACACCGCGCGCAGGAGCGCGCGGCGTTCGGTATGAAGACGCCTGGCGGCGCCTTCAACGCGAATCCGGGCGCCCCGACTTAACACAATATCAAGCACCGCAATAGGTTGCAGCGGTGCTTCTCTTCATCCCCCAGCGCGAGATTACAGGGCAGTAACAAGAGTTCCGGGTGCCCGATCTGGAGTCGTACACCAACGCCCCTTGACAGGAGTGGCCATGGAGATAATATTCACATTGTTAATATTATCATGGTGAAATCCCCTCGTTCGGAGGAGTGAGCCCTGGCGAAGACAGACAACCTTGGAGAGTTCGAGCATCTGACCCTGCTCGCAGTCCTGAGGCTCGGGGAGGACGCCTACGGAGCACGGATCCAGCGAGAGCTCGAGGAGCGTGCAGGGCGGCGGGCCTCGGTGAGCGCCATCTACATCACCCTCACGCGCCTGGAGGGGAAAGGTCTCGTGTCATCATGGATGGGTGCGCCGACGGATGCGCGGGGCGGGAAGGCGAAACGACACTTCAAGGTTGCGCCCGCCGGTCTGGCGGCGCTCAACCAGACAAAAGCCGGGTTGATGAGCATGTGGGATGGGGTCGAGGATGCGCTGAGAATTGCCGGGACGGTCGCCTATGCCGATTAGGGTTCAGCCTCCCCGATTGGCGCAAGCACTCGTCGCCTTCCTCGTTCCGGCCAAGCTGCGCGAGGAGGTCGCGGGCGATTTGGAGGAGCGCTTCCAGGAAATCGCCTGCAAGCGAGGCCGTTGGGCCGCTGTCCGCTGGTACTGGGATCAGCTGCTCTGCATGAAGCCCATCAAGTTGCGCCGCCTGGCCAAGCGGCGGACCACGCCGGCACGAAAGAAGAGCACGATGGGATCGATTGTTCAGGACCTGCGCTTCGCAGTACGCATGCTGCGGAAAAGGCCGCTCTTCACCGTGATAGCAGTTGCCACGCTCGGCCTGGGGATCGCGGGTGCGACGCTCATCTACGCGATCGCCGACGCCGTGCTGCTGCAGAAGCTTCCCTACCCGGACCTCGATCGCCTCGTCAGTGTGTGGACGACACGGCCCAATTGGCGAGGTGTTGAGGGGTTGGACAGGTGGTGGGATCGTGTCCACATGCACTATAGCGAATACCTGCGTTGGCGGGACGGTACGTCCTTGTTCGACGCGGTAGCGTTGTACAAGTCCGCTGGTTTCGAGATGGCTTTCTCTGGCGACCACGAACCGGAGATGGTATCGGCCGGGTTGGCGACAGCCTCGCTCCAAGACGTGTTGGGCTTTCGACCGACCATCGGCCGGTGGTTTCTGCCGGGCGAAGATGGTCCGAACGCGGAGCACCTCGTCCTGCTCGGCCACGATCTATGGGAAGGCCGATTCGCTGCAGACCCCGACATATTGGGCTCAACCATAACTCTTGGGGGCGAACCGTATACGATCATAGGCGTAGCGCCACCACAACTGCGCCTGCGACAGACGATCGACTGGGATGCTCCTCGTGGATTTGGGCTCTGGCGTGCCAGAGACGTGGCCGAGAAGGATCTGTGGGTCCCCGTTGGCGTGCACGACGATCTTTGGAACCAACGGAACTATGAAGGTATCGGGCGACTCCGTCACGGGGCCTCAATCGAACAGGCCGTGGCGGAAACAGCACCGCTCATTCGAGGCAATGCTTCTCCCGAGCAACGGGGAGTCAGGATCATACGGCGCTCAGATGTCGAGACTGGCGGTCTGCAATCGCAGGTGATGCTCCTCGCCATCCCCTCGGCGCTCCTGTTGATCATCGCGTGCACCAATATCACTACTCTCTTGCTGGGCGAGGCCGTCGGTCGCCGGCAAGAAATCTCTACGCGGATGGCGTTGGGTGCCACAAAGGGTCGCGTCATTCGCCAGCTGTTGACTGAGAGTGTCATAGTCGGTCTACTCGGAAGCGCGCTGGGTTGCCTGCTCGCCACTCTCGGAGTGCGGACTCTCGTGGCTCTGGCGCCGCTATCTTCGCCCCTGGCTGGTGTTGGCGTGTCCTGGGTAGTCCTTGTTTTTGCATCTGGCGTTGGAGCGGGCGGAGGCATCGTCTTCGGACTTGCTCCGGCTGTACTAGCCGGTGGACGTGGTGGGGAGTTCGCCCTTCGCGCAGGACCCCGGACTACCTCGCGCCGGAGTCGTGGCCTTCAAAGTGGGATTATAGCACTGCAGAGCGCGCTGACTGTCGTCCTGTTGGTGGGAAGCGGCTTGTTCGTGCGAACGGTGATCAGCTTGTTCTCGGTCGAGTTGGGATTCGACAGGCGCGATCTCGCGGTAGTCAGGTATCGTTCTGATGCCCACGGAGCAGCTACCCTCGATGAGATCCTCGAACGTGTGGCTGCACTTCCAGGTGTCGAGAGTGTTGGCGCGATTCAATCACCACCAATGGTAGGGTGGGGGGGCGATTGGAATGTGCCCTTTCAGGTCGAGGGTGCGACGTTCAACGGGGGAACACTTGTCCATCGACGAATTGTCTCCGCGGGTTACCACCGGACAATGCGAATCCGGCTCTTGGCGGGGCGTCATTTGTCTCCTCACGACGATTCAGGAGGCCCTAAAGTCGCGGTCGTGTCGGAGACCATGGCCCGGACGTATTGGCCGAACCGCTCAGCCATAGGGGCACGTTTCCGCATCGTGGACCCCGATCACCACCCCGATTGGATCACCGTTGTCGGAGTGGTCGCCGACGTAAGACATCATGGTTTCGCCGAGCCCTACGTGTCGATGGCCTACATGCCCTATACGCAGGGCCCTTGGGAACTGCCCGTCGTCCTTGCCCGAGTCGCCACTGGAGCAGCGAGAGCGCTCCCGGGAATCCGGTCCGTGATCGAAGCGCTCCCGGGGGAGGTCACGGTTCGCGACGCAACGACGATGGAATCGGTTGTCTCTCGCAGAGCCGTTGACCAGCAATTCCGAGCACTCCTGCTGGTGATCTTTGGCGCAATTGCCGTGGTTCTGGCAGCAGGAGGAGTCTTCGGCGTGGCCGCTCGATGCGTCGCCTTGCAGAGTCGAGAGATCGGGATCCGGAAAGCGCTCGGAGCTACCCAGTACGTCCTGTTGAGGGGGGTGCTTGGTGTGGCGGTCAGTCCGGCTGTCGTCGGCATCTCCCTAGGGCTTGTCTTGGCCTTCTTTGGGAGCAGGTTCGTGAGAGCATTCCTCTTCGGAGTGGCAGCAGTGGATCCCGTCACGTATGTCACAGTTGGGTCGTTCCTCGCTCTCGTCTGTCTTCTGGCCGGCTTCGTTTCTGCCCACCGGATCACGGCCGTCGAACCGATGAAGGTCCTGCGGGAGGAGTAGCAGCGGTAGCGCACCACGACCACGTCCAGGTAGTGCCAAGAGTAGTGCCAACACACCCAGCGCTGGTGTCCAACAGTCAGCGCAGAATCGTCGAAATCAGCGCCCATCAGCGCTGGTTTTCGGCTTTGGGAGCAGGAGGTCCCCGGTGGAGACTCACACCGCGCGCAGGAACGCGCGGCGTTCGGTATGAAGGCGCCTGGCGGCGCCTTCAACGCGAATCCGGGCGCCCCGATTCCTCAATCTCTTACCACACAGCACGTTACGTAGCCAGTTGCCCGGCTGCTCGGTTGGGGTAAGATCGGTCCGCCCGTTCAGCTTCGGCGCGTCTAGCACCACGGACGTGAGCGTCATCTCGCCCGAGTGCTGATAGGACTTCAGTAACATCGTCGTATCTCTCCAGCCGCCCGCTTCCGCAACGTCATTCACCGGCGGTCCTTTCCGCGTGGCTTGACGGCAGGGGAGCCCTTCACTTAGGTCTTATCCGGAAGAGCGTTCCCGTGAGAAAAGTCTTCAGTCTCCTCAGTCTTCTGGCGCTGGTGGTCTTGCCGGCAGCGTCCTCGCTAGCCCAGGTGGAGCGCCGCGAGGTGCGCAACCTGGTTTTGGAGGGTATTCCCGACATGTCGCGGGAGATCGTGCAGCGGATGCGCCAGTACACGAATTACCGTTCGGCTAGATTCACCGGCTGGGATCCTGACGGGCAGGGCCTGTACGTCGCGACCGGTTCGCAGATCCACTACGTGGAGCGACCTGCCGGCTCGCGGGAGCAACTCACATCCTTCAACGAGCCTGTGCGTGAAGCCGCTGTCCGGCCCGCTGGTCAGCCGGCGGGATTCTTGTTCCTCAAGGACGTAGGGGGAAGTGAGTTCTATCAGATCTTCTACTTCGACGTGGCGACCGGTGAGCACAGCGTGCTCACAGACGGCCAGTACTGGAAAGGAGGTCATGTCTGGTCGCAGGGGGGTGACCGTTTCGTCTACTACAGCACAGCCCGCAACGGCCGCGACTGGGATATCTATGTGGCCGACGTGGAGGACCCCGGTGCCGCCCGCATGGTTCTGGAGGCCGAGGGTGTCTACTATCCGATGGAATGGTCGCCTGACGATTCCCGCTTGC
>CP070812.1:1716414-1720284 GCA_020344015.1 Gemmatimonadota bacterium | reverse complement strand
CTCCCCGGCGGTGGAGGGATCGCATCCATGAGCGAAATCGCGCCCGTGACGCAGGGGGAAGCGGCGGCGCTCACCGGGCAAGCCGTTGGGGCTCGACCGAGGGTCTACCAACTGATCCAGCCCAGCCGCGGTTGGGTCTCGCTCAAGCTGTACGAGATCTGGGAGTACCGCGAGCTCCTCTACTTCTTCACCTGGCGCGACATCAAGGTCCGCTACAAGCAGACGGTGCTGGGCGCCGCCTGGGCGGTGATCCAGCCTTTCTTCACGATGGTCGTGTTCAGCCTCTTCTTCGGGAAACTGGCCAACGTGCCGTCGGTCGGGATCCCCTTCCAGATCTTCAGTTTCTCCGCCTTGGTAGTCTGGACGTTCTTCGCCAACGGGGTGACCAACTCCGCGAACAGCATGGTGGGAAGCGCCAACCTCATCAGAAAGATTTACTTCCCGCGTATGGTTGTACCGGCTGCGAGCGTACTCTCGGGGCTGGTGGACTTCGTCATCGCCTTCGCGGTCCTTCTCGGGATGATGCTGTTCTACGGTGTCTACCCCACGGGCAACATCGTCTGGTTGCCATTGCTTCTAGTGCTCGCCTTCGCCACCGCCCTGGGCGTCGGCTTCTGGCTTTCGGCCCTGAACGTTCAGTTTCGCGATGTTCGGTACGTCACACCGTTCATGGTCCAATTCTGGCTCTTCGCCACGCCCATCGCCTACCCCAGCAGCCTGCTTGAGGAGCCGTGGCGCACGCTCTACGGCGTGAACCCAATGGTCGGGGTGGTGGAGGGGTTCCGCTGGGCTCTGCTGGGGACCGACACGGCGCCCGGCCCGATCATCCTCGTTTCGTCGCTCGTGGCCTTCGGGCTTCTGGTGGGCGGCGCCTACTACTTCCGGCGATTGGAGAAAACGTTCGCCGATGTGGTGTGAGGTGGACTCGTGAGCGAGATCGCAATTCGCATTGATGGCTTGGGTAAGCAGTACCACATAGCTGCCCGCGGCGGCAGGCACTCCACGTTGAGGGACAGAATCTCCGGAGCTGCGACCGCCCCGTTCCGCCGGGCGGCGAAGCTGCTGCGGGGTCAGGCGACGGGTGCCGCCGAGCTGGACGAGGTGATCTGGGCCCTCAAGGACGTGTCGTTCGAGATCCGCGAGGGCGAGGTGGTTGGGATCATCGGCCGCAACGGGGCGGGGAAGAGCACGCTGCTCAAGGTGCTGTCGCGCATCACGGAGCCGACTGAGGGGTTCGCTGAGATCTACGGCCGGGTGGGCTCGCTACTGGAGGTCGGCACCGGCTTCCACCCGGAGCTCACCGGCCGCGAGAACGTTTACCTGAACGGCGCGATCCTGGGGATGACCCGCTCCGAGATCGATCGGAAGTTCGACGAGATCGTCGCGTTCGCCGAGGTGGAACGGTTCATCGATACACCGGTGAAGTTCTACTCCACCGGCATGCGACTTCGGTTGGCCTTCGCCGTGGCCGCGCACCTGGAGCCCGAGATCTTGATGGTCGACGAGGTACTGGCGGTCGGCGACGCGGCGTTCCAGAAGAAATGTCTGGCCAAGGTGGAGGACGTCGGTCAGCACGGACGCACGGTGCTCTTCGTGTCTCACAACATGCCCGCGATCACCCGCATTTGCGAGCGCACGATCCTGCTGGACGGTGGGCGGGTTCTCGACGACGGGCCTTCTCACCGTGTAGTCGGCACCTACCTCAACTCCGGTCTCGGCACCGCGGCGGCCCGCGAATGGCCCGATCCGGCAAGCGCCCCCGGCGGAGATGTGGCGCGTCTGAGAGCTGTTCGAGTGCGGGCGGATGATGGCCGGGTGGCCGAGGCCGTGGATATCCGCCGCCCCGTGGCCATCGAGCTGGAGTACGAAGTGTTGAGGCCCGGCTACGTGCTCATGCCCAGGTATGTAGCCGTCAACGAGGGAGGCCTGGAGCTTTTCACCTCGATTGACCAGGACACGCGGTGGCGTGGACATGACCGCCCGACCGGCCGCTACGTCAGCACGTCGTGGATCCCCGGTAACTTCCTGGCCGAGGGTACGATTTTCATCAACGCCTATCTGTCCACCCTCAACCCGGTTATCAAGCAAGCGGTGGTGCATGATGCTGTCGCCTTTCACGTCGTCGACTCCCTCGACGGCAATTCGGCGAGGGCCGACTGGGGTGGCCGGATGCGAGGTGTGGTGAGGCCGGTCCTCGAGTGGCGCACCGAGTTCACACCCGATGGGGCGCGCGCGCCGGAGCCCGCGCTATGAAGGCGATCATCTTGGCCGGCGGTTTCGGCACCCGACTCGCCGAAGAGACCCAGCTCAAGCCCAAGCCGATGGTCGAGGTGGGCGGCAAGCCGATGCTCTGGCACATCATGAACATCTACGCGGCGGGTGGTGTTACCGAGTTCGTAGTGGCGTTGGGGTACAAGAGTAAAGTGATCAAGGACTACTTCCTCAACTTCTCCGCCATCAACAGCGACATCTCCATCGACCTCAGCTCCGGCAAGACCACGATCCGTGAGGGTGAGCAGCCCAACTGGAAGATCCACCTTGTGGACACGGGGCTCCATACGCAGACCGGCGGTCGGCTTAAGCGGCTGGCCCACTGGATCGGCGAAGATGAAACGTTCCTCTTCACCTACGGTGACGGCGTCGCCGATCTCGACATCCGGGCGCTGCTGAGATTCCACCGCTCGCACGGCAAGTTGGCGACCGTGACCACCGTCCGCGCTCCAGCACGCAACGGCCATCAAGCGCTTGATTTCGACCGGAACCACATTAGCGACTTGCACGATGGACCGAACGGCGCCGGAGACTGGATCAACGGCGGCTACTTCGCGCTCAGCTCCCGGGTGATCGACTATATCGACGGGGACGAGTCGGTTTGGGAGCACCAGCCGCTGGAGCGGCTCGCCCGCGACGGCCAGCTCATGGCCCACCGGCACTACGGTTTCTGGTCGTGCATGGATACGCTCGAGGAGAAGAACGCGCTCGAGGAACTGTGGGCGAGGGGCAAGGCGCCCTGGCGGATCTGGCAGACCCCGGTCGCTGCGAAGAACGGGTCACTTCACGGGCGGGAGCGGCAACCGAGGTGATGGAAACGAGGACCCCCTGCGAGCTTGTCGGCTTGGTGCCGGCGGCAGGAAAGGCCAGGCGGCTCGTCTCCTTGCCGTGCAGCAAGGAGATCTACCCTGTGGGCTTCGGCTCGCGAGACGGGGACGGGCCACGCCCCAAGGTCGTGTGCGAACACCTGCTCGAGAGGATGCGCCTGGCGGGTGTGCGCAAAGCTTACGTCGTCCTTCGGAAGGGGAAGTGGGACATTCCTGCCTATCTGGGCGACGGACACCAGTTGGACATGCGGCTCGCCTACCTGATGATGGGTGCCCCATTCGGTGTCCCCTATACCCTTGACCAGGCGTACCGATTCCTTGATCAGGCTACCGTGGTCTTCGGTTTTCCCGATCTCCTGTTTCAACCTGCTGACGCCTTCGTCCACCTGTTGAGCAGACAGACCATGACGGGCGCCGATGTCGTGCTCGGCCTCTTTCCCTCGGATCGCCCCAGCAAGATGGACATGGTCGAGCGGGATCCCGAGGGCAGGGTGCGAACGATCGTGGTCAAACCTGCCCATACCCGGTTGCGCTACGCCTGGACGATTGCCGTCTGGGGTCCCGCCTTTACGCGGTTCATGCACGACTACCTGGCGCGCTGGCAACCGACACGTACCGATACGACCACCGTCGAGCCCGAACTTTTTATCGGAGAGGTCATCCAGGCCGCCGTGACGGACGGCATGGCGGTCCAATCAGCTGAGTTCCCTCACGGCAGGTGTGTGGACATCGGGACCTCCGAGGATCTGCTGCGAGCCGTACGGGAAGGTGT
>CP070812.1:1697590-1716314 GCA_020344015.1 Gemmatimonadota bacterium | reverse complement strand
GTCAACCTCAAGTTCCTTTTCGAAGGCGAGGAGGAGGTGGGCAGCGTCAACCTCGAGGACCATATCAGAGATAACGCCGAGCGCCTCGCCTGCGATGTCGCCGTCATCTCCGATACGCCGATGCTGGCGGAAGACCTCCCCAGCGTCTGCGTGGGCTTGCGCGGGATGGTCTACATGGAGGTCCGCCTCAGCGGCCCCAGCCAGGACCTGCACTCGGGCCAGTACGGCGGTGGTGTGGTGAACCCGGCGAACGCGCTGGCCAAGATCATCGCACAGCTCAAGGACGAGAACGGCAGGGTCACCATCCCCGGCTTCTACGACGCGGTGAAAGATCCGAGCGCAGTGGAGAAGAAGGGGTACGCCGAGATCCCGATGAGCGAGGAAGACTTCCGCCAGGAAGCCGGCGTCCCGGCGATCGGCGACGGCGAGCTCGGGGTGCACTTCATCGAGCGGATCTGGGCGCGCCCCACCCTCGACGTCAACGGCATGCTCTCCGGCTACACCGGTGAGGGCGCCAAGACGATCATCCCGGCCAAGTCGATGGCGAAGATCTCGATGCGGCTCGTTCCGGACCAGGACCCCAATGCGATCCGTGAAGCGTTCGAGAGCCACGTCCGCTCGCTCAAGCCGGAGGGCGTCGATATGGAGATCGACTTCTTCGCCGGCGCCCTGCCCTGGGCTGTCGATGCCGCGGGTCCCGTCTTCAAGACGGCGGCAAACGCCATCGAGGGTGTGTTCCAGCGCGATCCTCTGTTCATCCGCGAGGGGGGTTCGATTCCCATCGTGCCGATGATAGAACAGATACTCGACACGCCGGTGTTATTGCTCGGCTTCGCACTGCCGGGCTGCAACCTGCACTCGCCGAACGAGTGGATGTCGCTCGACCTGTATCACAAGGGGATCGACGTCGTGACGCGCCTGTATGACGAGCTGGCCGGCGCGCTCGGGCAGTAGATCTGCGCGACCGGGACGCGGCCCGAAGCAAAGGCCCTCCACGAGGATTTCGTGAGGAGCCAGCCTAGGCACGTCCCTAGCTTTTGTATATACTCATACGTTCTTTGGCCCCCTGGTTGGGCTTAGATTCTTTGTCCCGAATGACTGAGAACGACCGACAGAGGCCGGCAGGCACCGGCAACTTCATCGCTCGCATCCCGGCGGCGGTTGGCGGCAGCATAATAACCGTCCTCCGCCACTCAGCAGGGCTGACACTGCTGACGTTCCAGGTTGTACTGGCGATAGCACGACCACCCCGCTACTACCGGGCGCTGATGACCCAGATGTACGACATGGGGATCGGTAGTATTCCGGTGGTCGTGCTGGTTGCAGCACTCGCCGGGGCCGTGACCTCGCAGCAGAGCGGCTACCAGTTCACCGGCACCGTGCCGATCTGGGTGATCGGCAGCGTGGTCGCGGCCAGCGTGCTGACCGAGCTAGGCCCGCTGGTGACGGCGCTGGTTTTGGTGGGCAGGATTGGCGCACGGATCGGAGCCGAACTGGGCACGATGGTCGTGACGGAGCAGGTGGATGCCCTGCGGGCGGTCGGCCGGGATCCTGTGGAGCAGCTGGTCGTGCCTCGTGTACTCGCCGGCACCCTGATGCTTCCACCGCTGGTCGTGCTGGCCGACTTCGTGGGAATCGCAGCAGGCTTGTTCGGCGCCCTGTTGACGCTGCCGATCACGAGCGCCGAGTTCATTTACGGGGTACGAACCTACTTTCACGACTTCGCGCTATGGTTCGGCCTGATCAAGGCGGCCGTGTTCGGCGCCACGATCACGTTCATCGGTTGTTACGTCGGGTTGCGGGCGACGGGTGGCGCGGAAGGCGTCGGCAGAACGACAACATCCGTGGTTGTATCAGGGACGGTGGCCATCATGTTCTGGGATGCGGTGTTGGCCAGGTTGTTGAAGGCCTTCGGTTGACCGAGGATTGAGCAGATGATCGAGATCAACGGGCTCAGCAAGAGCTTCGGAGATAACGTCGTCCTGGACGACGTCTCCTTCACCGTGCGAGAGGGCGGCACGCTTGCCCTCTTTGGACCGTCCGGAACGGGCAAGAGCGTTCTGCTCAAGCACATCATCGGACTGATCGAGCCGGACGAGGGAGATGTGGTCGTCGATGGCGTATCGATCACCAACGCCAATCGGCGTCAGTTGAATCAAGTGCGGCAACGCGTCGGGTACGTCTTTCAAGGATCGGCACTCTTCGATTCGTTATCGGTCGGCGAGAACATCCAGCTGGGAATGGACGTCGACGGGTGCCGGCTCAAGAAGAAGGAATGCGAAGAGCGCGTTGCCGAGTGCCTGAAGCTGGTGAACCTGCATGAATCCGTCGCGGGTCTCTATCCGATCGAGCTCTCCGGCGGTATGCAGAAGCGGGTGGCGATCGCCCGGGCGTTCGCCGGCCATCAGAACTACCTGCTGTATGACGAGCCGACCACCGGACTCGATCCCGAGAACGCCTTCATCATCACCAACCTGATCGAACACCTCAGCGAAGAGCTCGGCGTCACCAGCATCATGGTCACCCACGATCTGGACAACGCTTTTCTCGTCGCAGATCGCATCGCACTGCTGTACGAGGGCAAGATCCGTTTCAAAGGGCCTGTCGAAGAGTTCCGTGAGAGCGAGGACCCCATCGTGCGGCGCTTCGTCAGCCCCTCGGTAGAGACAATTCACGCGGCCTAAAGGGAGACGACTGTGGCTCGGCGAGGCAGGAGACAGAAGGCGGAGATCTGGATCGGACTGCTGGCGATCGTCTGCGCGATCATCCTCGGCTGGGGCTACTTCTGGCTCACGGGTCAGCCGCTCGGCGAGCGTGGCTACACCGTCACCGTGATCCTCGAAGATGCCGGCGGTCTCGAGCGGGGCGACCGTGTGCACATGTCCGGTGTCGAGGTCGGCGTGGTCCGCTCGGTTCGACTGGAAGCCGCCGACCGGATCGTCGTCCAGCTCTGGCTGCAGCGCGATCTCCGAATCCCTCAGGATACTAGAGCCCTTCTCCAAGCGGTCGGCGTCTTCGGCGACGTGATCGTGACGCTGGAACCGGGCGACTCGGACACCGTGGCGAGCCGTGGTGACACGCTCGCCGTCGGCAGGGCGCCCTCATTGATGGATCTGGCGGGTGACCTCGGCGAGCAGGCCGAGGCCTTGCTGCTCAAGGTCGACCGGCTGCTCGCCGACTCGACGATCGACCAGGTCCACGGCAGTGTGGCCGCCCTGCCGGGCACCGTCCGCGGCCTCGAGCAGCTGGTCAGAGAGAGCAGTGACGAGTTCGCAGCCCTGAGCCAAAGCCTGCGCGCGACCGCTGAGACGCTACAGGGGACTCTGGAGGACGCCGAGATCGAGGGTCTCGTCGCCGACATGCGTGAGCTGGCGACGACGGCCTCCGAGACGGCGGCCTCGCTGAGCCAGTCGGCCGAGTCGCTGCGGTCGATCGCCGACAAGATCGATCGCGGCGAAGGCACGCTCGGGTTGCTCGTCAACGATCCGGGCCTCTACGAAGACCTCCGTGCCGCAGCCCAGAACGCCGCCACGCTGACCCGGGACATCCGAGAGAACCCGGCGCGCTATTTGAAAGTGTCGGTGTTTTGACGGGATCCTGCTGTTGGGAATTCGGGACTCCATGACTAATTGACTAAAGAGCAATAGACTACTCGAATTGAGAATGGCCGCTTGGCATGCCAGGCGGCCATTCCTCATTCAGACGCTCAATTGTTGAAGTAGTCAATTAGTCATGGAGTCCAAGATCCCGACACAGATACAGCTAGTTCACCATATCTGCCTGCCCCATCGCATCTCCTTCATCATGAGTGACTAGAACATCGGTCTCCGGCGTCACCTGCTGCGGTTTCTCGAACACGAGCTTGCCGTCCTCCAGCGACACTCCTTCGAGGGCCACTACCAGGACATCGTCGAGGGTCTCAACGAGGTGGAACTTGAGCTTGCAGCTCACCTCCTCGGGGATGTCCTCAAGATCGGGCTCGTTCTCCTTCGGCAGCACGATCTCGGATATGCCGGCGCGGCAGGCGCCGAGGACCTTCTCCTTCACGCCGCCGATCGGCAGGACCCGGCCGGTAAGCGTGAGTTCGCCGGTCATCGCCAGGTCGTTGCGCACCGGGTGACCGGAGAGCGCGCTGACCAGAGCAGTGGCCATGGTTATGCCGGCCGACGGACCTTCCTTAGGGACGGCGCCGGCCGGGACGTGCACGTGCACATCGATGTCCTTGAACCGCTCCTGAGGGATGTCGAGCTGTTTGTGGTGCGTGGTAGCGAAGGTGAGCCCGGCACGGGCGCTCTCCTTCATCACGTCGCCCAGCTGGCCGGTCAGTACCAGCTGACCGTTGCCCGGGAAGACGCTGGCCTCGACGAAGATGATGTCGCCGCCCACCTGCGTGTACGTCATGCCGGTGGCGACGCCGATCTGGGGCTCGGGGAGCATCTTCTCGGGATGCGCCTTCGGTTTTCCGAGTACGTCGCGCAGGTTATCTCGGTCGACCGAGATGGTCTCGGCCTTGCCCGCGGCGATCTCGCTGGTCGCCTTGCGGGCCAGGCTACCGAGCTCGCGCTCGAGCTGGCGCACGCCCGCCTCGCGCGTCCATTCATTTATAACCGCGAGCATCGCCTCGTCGGTGACGGTGAGCTGGCCGTCGCGCAGTCCGGCCTCTTCGCGCTGTCGCGGCAACAGGTAGCGCTTGGCGATCTCCAGTTTCTCGAGCTCGGTGTAGCCGCTGAAATCGGTAGATTCCATACGGTCGAACAGCGGCGCCGGTATCTGGTGGCCGAAGTTGGCGGTGCAGATGAACAGCACCTCCGAGAGATCGAAGCCGACGCCCAGGTAGTGGTCGGTGAAGCTATTGTTCTGGGCGGGGTCGAGGACCTCGAGCAGCGCCGCCGACGGGTCGCCCTGGAACGAGACGCCCAGCTTGTCCACCTCGTCCAATAGGAAGACGGGGTTCTTTGTACCAGCCCGCTTCATTCCCTGGACGATGCGGCCCGGCATGGCGCCCACGTAGGTACGGCGGTGGCCGCGGATGTCCGCTTCGTCGCGGGCGCCGCCCAGCGAGACGCGCACGTACTCGCGACCCAACGCCCGAGCGATGGACTTGGCCACCGAGGTCTTCCCGGTGCCCGGCGGACCCAAGAAGAGCAGGATCGGGCCCGAGGCCATCGCCTTCGCTTTCTCATCCTCGTCCGCAGCCACCTCGCGACGCATCTTGCCGACGGCCAGGAACTCCAGTATCCGCTGCTTCGCCTCATCGAGGCCGTAGTGGTCCTCATCGAGGATCACCCGGGCCTCCTCGATGTCCAATCGGTCCTCGGACCGCTTGTTCCACGGCAGGTCGGCGATCCATTCGAGGTACGTGCGAATCACCTGAGCCTCCGCCGACTCGCGGTTGACGCGCTCGAGCCGCCTGAGCTCGCGGTCGACTTCCTCCTGCGCCTCATCCGGCAACTCGAGCACCTCGAGCCGCTCGCGTAGCTCTTCGACCTCGGCGTCGCTGTCCTCTTCGCCGAGCTCACGACGGATCGCCCGCAGCTGCTCGCGCAGGTAGATCTCTCGCTGCCGCTCGCCCAACTCCTCCTGGACTTTCGAGCGAATGTGCTCCTGCGCTTCGAGCATGGCGATCTGCCGATAGAGATGCACCAGAATGCGGCGCAGGCGCAGCTCGACCGACGTCGTCTCCAGGAGCTCCTGCTTGTCTGCAGCACCGAGCTCCATGTAGTATGCCACGTGATCAGAGAGGGCGCTGGGCTCTTCCACAGCGCGAATGAACCGCTCGATGATCTCTTCCGGTACGCCCCGGTGCCGGCCGAGGTCGGCAGCCTTCTCACTCACCTCGCGGAAAAGGCCCTGAAAGGCGGCATCGTCCACGTTGAGCGGTCCCTGATCGGCGAGTGGTGTCACAACCGCTTCCATGTACCCGCTGGTAGCATCGGCGTAGTGGAGCGCCGTCGCTCGCCGGTCACCCTCGAGCAACAACTGCAGGCCGCCGGGGAAGCGCTGAACCTGCGCGATTCGGCATATCACACCGATGTTGTATAGGACGTCGGACGTCGGTTCATCGACATTTTCGCGCTGCGCAACGGCGAAGATCAACTTGTTCTCGTCCTCGCCTTCAAGCGCTCGGTCGATGGCACGCAGCGTCTTGTCTCTCCCCGCCACGATCGGTGCCGTGACGCCGGGAAAGACCACCGTCTCCCGTAGGGGAAGAACCGGCAGCTGCAGTCTGTCGTAGGCCTGATTCTCCATATCAGTCAACGTAATTCTCCTTTTGTAGCTAACCTGCTGCGAGCCGGCCTTCGGCTCTACAGCCCCAAAGCTAGGGGCTCCAGGACAATTATGCACCGTCCGTGCCAACGAACCCGCGCCAGGCTGGCATTGTTTCCGGTCGCGTGGGGGGAGCACCTGCCATCGCGGCAGTCGCTTCATCGCTTACAGCCGAAACCCGTGCTAGTTTCCGTGCCATGCGAGTTACAGTCACCGGCGCCACGGGCACAATCGGCATGGCCAGCGTCAAGATGCTCGTCCGGGCCGGCCACGAAGTGCGAGGGTTCGCCCGCAGCGCTGCGGCCTTTCGGAGCCGCCAGCCGGACGATCGTGTCGAGGTCGCGGAGGGGGGTATTCTCGATCGTGCTGCGGTGGCCGCGGCGCTGGAGGACGCGGACGCCGTCATCCACTGCGTCGACTTCCCAGCGCACGAGTTCGCCCACAACTGGGACGCGACGCGCTTCACCCTGGAGGGTCTGCGCCCGGGCGGTCAGTTCGTGCTCCCCAGCAACCTCTGGGTCTACGGACCGCCGCAGAGCGAGCGCGTCGGCCCCGACCATCCCAAAGCGAGCCCGGCGCGCCTTGGCGAGATACGGGCGGACCTGGAGAAGGCGGTGACGGCCGAGGGCGGAACGGTGGTCCACCTGCCTGACGTGTATGGTCCCGGGGTGTCCAGCGGCCACGTGCACGCGATTTTCCGGCGCGCCTTGGCGGGGAAGTCGGTCTGGTTCCCTGGCGATCTCGACCGCCCTATCGAGCTGCTCTACATAGAAGATGCCGCTCGGGCGCTGGTGGCGCCGCTGGGTCGCAGGGCGGCCCGTGGCGCCGACTACACCGCACCAGGCCCCGCGCCCACCACACCGCGCGAATTCACCGACCGGGTCTTCAAGGCCGCCGGCCTGTCGGCGCGACTCTATTCCCTGCCGCTCGCCCTGTTGAACGTCCTCGAAACGATCCGTTCGGAGCGACGTCCGCTGCGCGACTTGTCCTACCTGTGGGAGTGCTCGACGCTGCTCGACGGCACAAGAATCCGCGACGATCTGGGGTGGGTGCCGGAGGTGGACCACGCCGAGGGGATCAAAAGGACGATCAGATGGCTGCGCGATCCGCGGAATCTGGCTGCGGAGGCGACCCGGGCGGGTTGAGGATCTCCAGCTCTTCAGCATCCGTGTCCCCTGGATATCCCCGGCGCTTCAGCACTTCGATCCCGAACTCAGTCCCTTCCTGGAGAGGTTGCTGACCGACCAGTAAGACTCTGCGGTAGTGAAGCCTGATCCACGCAGATAGTGCCTGGCCATAGTCAAGCCCGAAATAGCGGACCCCGTGCTCCGACGTATCCTTGTGAACTAGGACTATGGCGTCCGGTGGCGTAGCTCGGAAAGCCCCCAGGACTTGCTCCTCCCCGAAGACGATCAACTCCAACGGCATGAAATTCACGTAGGGCGTAGGATTCGAGCGCCGCGACAGGTAGTTCAGCATCACGCCTTCAGGAAGCACTGCAAGGGTCTGCTCCGGGGAGAGGCGCCAGTCGATGTCGCCCAAGACTCTGGCGACATCGGGTCCCCGGATGTTGTCGCTGCGGACGGCGTCCGGACCGGTACCTACGTTGTAAGTCTTCTGATCCAAATGGTAACGCGTGACTGCCAGATGCCCGGCGACGGCGGCCAGCAGCACGCCCAGGGCCGCGCTGCGGAATGCAGCTCCGTAGCCTCCTAAGCCGTCGATGACCGCGGGGATCCATCCAACCAGCGCGACAGCAACGAGCAGAGTACCCGGCATCGCCAGGGCGAAACCATAGTGATAGAGGCGCGCGTTAAGCACCATCTTTGCGAGGAGCGCGCCCGCAAGCAGGAGCAGTGTGATCTGCAGGATCCCCCGCGCCCACTGGTCAGCCGGCCCGGGCTGCCGCAGGAATGAAACGGTCCGCCAGGAAGCGATTAGCAGAACGATCAGTGGGAGGGGGCGAGCGACTTCGAGCCACTCGAGTGGTTTCACGATCGCGGGTAGACCCGAAACCACGACCACGAACAGCAAAACGGCGACCACCCTTCGATATGGAGTTGTTCCACGCAGGGCGAGGGCAACAGCGGCAGCCGGCACCAGCATAGCCAAGTAGCCAGCGAACCACGCTGCCATTCGGCCAGCGTTCCTCGCGACATCGTCGGTGCCCATACTCCATTCATAGAACGGGAGAGAAACGACATCGGGGTTCAGCGCGATGACCCACTGCCCGAGAATTCCCTGCAGCGCCTGGCCCGGAGTCATCGCACTCGCGAGCAGCAGGTACGCCACGGTCGGCGCAACCAGGGCGGCGCCGGCGGCGCCGAGTGCGAGCCGCACGGTCCGCGCTGATGAGGGCCGCTCGGTCCATAGGATCAGGCCGAGACCACCTAACGTGGCCGCCGCGGCGGCGAGGAATACCTCGATCTTGGTCAGAAAGACGAGGCCGAGCGTGAAGCCCGCGCAAACGATCCAGATTCCACGGCGGCGTCGTGCGTAAGTCGCCAGGCTGGCGACGCTTGCCACAGACAGAATGAGTCCGTGACTGACCTCGTGCGAGTAAGGTGCCACGAAGTTGTAGTTTCCGATCCCCACGTATTGTGCGAATGCGAAGAGCGTTAGAAACATCACACACGCCACCGCGGCCGAGAGCCGGTCACTCGCCGCGTTGAGCAGCCGATACAAAAGGCCGGTCAAGAGTGCCAGCAGTGCGATGTTCGCCAGGGCGAGGGTGCTGATGCTCGTCCCGAAGATCCTGAACCACAGCGAGTTCAGATATGGAGAGAGAGGGCCGTTAAAGTAGGCAACGTCGGTATAGAGGGTTTTGCCGACAGCAAGCTGCCAAGCAACGTAGACTTCGCGTCCGAAATCGACCAGCGGATCGGGCCAAGCGCGCCAGCTGTAGACCAGCATAGTGAGTCCGACGGATACAATCGCCACCGGGCCCAACCATGCCGCTACGCTGTCGTGCCTTTGCCGAACGGCGACAACCAAACCGCGGCCCACGCTAACGCCTCAGCGGAATCCGGCTACGGTGGCGAGCAAGGCGGGCTGAACGCTGGTCATACAGCCGCAAGTGCCTGATCGAGATCGGCGATCACATCTTCGTAGTGCTCTACACCGATCGAGATGCGTACCAGCGCCGGCGTGATCCCCATGCGTGGCTGGTCGGCCGCCGGGATGTCGGAATGCGTCATCGTCGCCGGGTGCTCGGCAAGCGACTCGGTCCCACCCAGGCTGACCGCGAGGTGAACGAGCTTCAGCGCATTGAGGAAGCGGAAGGCTTCAGCCTCACCGCCGTGAACCTCGAACGCCACCATGGCGCCGGGCGCGACGCACTGGCGTCGATACAGCTCGAACTGCGGATCGTCCTCGGTCAGGTGACCTAGATAGTTGACCTTGTCGACCTTGGGATGGTCGGCCAGGAAGTCGGCTACGTAACGGGCGTTCTTCATCTGCGAGGTCATACGCAGCTTCAGCGTCTCGAGGCTGCGCAGGATGAGCCAACCGGTCCAAGGCCCTGACGCGGTTCCCAAGAAGGTCCTCGTTTCGAGCACCTTGGCGATTAACTCCTCCGATCCCAGAACAGCGCCGGCGATGAGATCGCTATGGCCGCCGATGAACTTAGTCGCCGAGTAGATGGCCAGGTCGGCGCCGAACTTGAGAGGGTGCTGGAAGAGGGGGCCGAGGAACGTGTTGTCTACTGCGACAACCGGCTTCCGCTTACTACAGCAGCGCTTGGCAAGATCGGCGCAATGAGCGATGTCGACCAGATCGTTGGTCGGGTTCGCCGGCGTCTCGATGAAGATCATTCCCACACGATCCGCGACCGACTTGTCGCTCAACGCCTCCTCGGCAGCCTCGCAGCCCGCCGGGCCGGCCGGAAAGTTCACGACATCGATCCCAAACTGGGGGAGCACCTGGGTGAACAGGTGCTCGGTCCCACCGTACAGCGGCTCGCTGTGCAGAAGCACATCGCCCGGTCGCAGAAACGTGAAGGCGACGGTCGCGATGGCTGCCATCCCGCTGGTGCAGACCGCTGCCGCCTCTGCCTCGTCCCAGAGCGTCAGTCGGTCCTCGAGGATCTCCAGATCCGGGTTATTCAAGCGGCTGTATATGAGACCGAGGCTTTCGCCAGGCGCCTTCTCGCGCAGCCCGTAAGCCAGCTCGAAAAAGGCCTTGCCCTCCTCGGCGCTCCTGAAGGCGAAGGTCGAAGTCTGAAAGATGGGGCACTTGATGGCGCCCTCCGACCATTCGGGGCGGTAGCCGTAGCCCATCATCAGACTCTCGGGCCGCAGCTTGTGCTGGCCTATGTCCCGCGGCGTGTATTCTTTCTTCTTCCGCACCATCGTCGCCTCCCTGGGGTTCTCGACTGGCCGGGGCACGGTCTAATACTAACCTCCCGGGCCTCTCGGACGTAAGGCGCCCTGTGCCAGTTCTTTACTTGCTTTCGACACCCCACCCCGGTACCCTTCTCATCCGATGACTGAGAGCAGAACCTATTTCCGGACGGGGCTCGGGCTTAAGCGAACGGTGCTGCCCGTGCTGGAGGGCGAGTACCACTCGCAGGTCGTCGATCGGCTACGCGAGCGCGGTTATCGCGTCTCCTCGGGTGACGTCACGGTCCGGCTGGCCGAGGAGTTCGGGTACTGCTACGGTGTGGATCGAGCCGTACAGTACGCCTACGAAGCGCGTCACAAGTTCCCCGACCGGCGCCTCTTCCTGTTGGGCGAGATCATCCACAACCCGCACGTGAACAATCGCTTGCGGGAGATGGGCATCGCATTTTTGATGCCCGGTCAGGACGGCCGTTTCGACTACGGCGAGCTCACTCCCGAAGACGTCGTGATCATCCCGGCTTTCGGTGTCACGATGCGCGACTTCGAGGAGCTTCGAGCCATCGGCTGCTTACTCGTCGACACGACCTGCGGCTCGGTACTCAACGTGTGGAAGCGGGTGGAGAGCTACACTCGCGACGGCCATACCGCCATAATTCATGGCAAGCATTTCCATGAGGAGACGAAGGCGACTGCCTCACAAGCGAGCGGTCACAGCGGCGCCTATCTGATCGTCCGCGACCTCGATGAGGCCCGCATCGTTTGTGACTACATCATCAATGGCGGCGATCGAGACGGCTTCCTCGCACGCTTCGGGCACGCGTGCTCCGATGGCTTCGATCCCGACCGTGACCTGGTGAAGATCGGCGTGGCGAACCAGACGACCATGCTGGCATCCGAGACCGAGCGGATCGCCCAAGAGTTTCGGGCGGCGATGACGGAACGCTACGGTGCAGAGCACCTCGAAGCCCACTACCGGCACTTCGACACGCTCTGTAGCGCGACGCAGGACCGGCAGGACGCCGTGATAAGGATGATGGAATCGCCACCGGACATCATGATCGTGATCGGCGGTTACAACTCCAGCAACACGAACCACCTGGCACAGATCTGCGCGCGGCATACGCAGACGTACCACCTGGAAGACTCCACGTGCATCGACCCGGAGGCGCGGACAATCAGCCACAAAGTCGTGGGAACGGACCGCGTGGTTAGCGACAGCGTTTGGCTGCCTGAAGGGACCGTGGAGATCGGCCTCACCGCCGGCGCCTCGACCCCCAACAACAAGATCGGCGACGTGGTGCTGCGGATCTTCGCTACACGCGGGATAGACCTCGAGCAACGCCTCGCCGCCGAGGATGATGACGGCTAGCTCAGCGTTCCGGCGCCGATCCTGGGCGTTCTACTTCCCCAACCCGCAAACGACGCAGGCTCTTACCGAAACCGATGACGATGGCGTCGACGGCCAGGCGCTGGCCATCGGGGTTTTCGTAAGCCGAGCGCACCCGGCCGCCCGCATGTTCGGAGTCCAGCGTCTTCAGCAGGACGGCGGCGACCGCGCTGCCCAGCGGCCAGAGGAAGGGATCCACGTCTAGGGTCGCGACCAACGAATCCGTCGTCAGGATGGCCGCCAGGTCGGGCAGCCTGTCTTCCAGCCTGTCCTGCATCGCCGGGTCGCCCTCCATCTCCGCGACGGCGGTATCGGCTACGCTCTCCTGAAGCGCCGCCCGGAAATCGTAGTACTCACGCGGGACGGGCGGCCTCTGGATCGGGCAGGCAAGGACCGCCACCAGCATGAAGAAGATCGTAGAAACAGCCTTTGTTACATGCCTCACAACACCTCGCCGAAGCCGCCACAGTGTAAAGCGTAGCTGCTCCCCACAAGAGAGCGACCCGGGAACCGTCCGCGCAACAGCAGTGTTTTCCTTAGGCCTGGGATGTTTCTTCTGTCACTCCAGCCCCAACCAGGACGGAGGCCAATATGCCAGCCCGCACCGCTGTACTCCCCGAGATCGCCGAGCGCGGCTACGCCCACCCCGAATCGCTGGTCACCACGAGCTGGGTCGCCGAGCACCTCAAAGAACCCGCCCTGAAGGTGGTCGAGGTGGACGTCGACACCGCGGCCTACGAGGACGCTCACATCGCCGGGGCGATCGGCTGGAATTGGAAGACCCAGCTGATGGATTTGGTGCAGCGGGACCTCGTGACGAGAGACGACTTCGAAAAGCTGCTGCGTGAATCGGGCATCTCCAACGACGACACGATCGTGTTGTACGGGGACAACAACAACTGGTTCGCCGCCTACGCTTACTGGCAACTCGAGTACTACGGTCACAAGTCGCTGCGACTGATGGACGGTGGCCGGGCGAAGTGGCTGTCAGAGGGGCGCGAGGTCACCCGAGAGCGCACCAGGATCGAGAAGAGCGACTACAGAGTACGCGGCCCCTTCGAGGGCGTGCGCGCCTACCGGCAGGACGTCGAGCGCGCCGTCAAGCTTAACCTGCCCCTGGTCGATGTGCGTTCGCCCGACGAGTTCACCGGTCGCATCCTCGCTCCCCCAGGATTACCGGAGACGGCGCAGCGCGGCGGTCACATACCGGGCGCCAGGAACGTGCCGTGGTCCAGAGCGGTGAACGAGGATGGAACGTTCAAGAGCCGCGCTGAACTGGAGAAGATCTACGTCTCGGGCCAGGACGTGACGGGAGACACTCAGGTCATCGCCTACTGCCGGATCGGCGAGCGGTCTTCGCACACCTGGTTCGTGCTCAAGTACCTCCTCGGCTTCAGCGACGTGAAGAACTACGACGGTTCCTGGACCGAATGGGGCAACTTGGTGGGCGCACCGATAGAGAGGTAGACCTGAGTCCTGCGGAGTTCGAGCACCGAATGCTGAATGCCGTTTAGTGAAGTTTTAATTGGACCTGCTTCGCTACTCGGTGTTCAGTATTCGGTGTTCGAGGTCAGGTCTTCCGCTTCGGGAACCAGGGGAAGAAGGCGTTGGTCCGCTCGACATAGTCCCTATACCCGGGTTTCACCTCAGCCAATCTCTTCTCGAGTAGCGCGACTCCCGACACCCGCATCAAAAGCACGGTCATGACGACAGGACTGTAGATCGTCCACAGCGACCCCGGCGTCGCCGCTGCGAACAGGAAGAATCCCCACCAGACCATCGCGTCGCCGAAATAGTTCGGATGTCGCGTGTATCGCCAAAACCCGCGATCGAGGACCTTGCCGGCGTTGGCCGGATCGCGCTTGAAGCGCCAGAGCTGCCAGTCACCGCCCGCCTCGAAAGTGAGCCCGATCGCGAAGACGAGAACGCCCAGCGCGTCGATCCAGGTCAGGCCGGCGGGGGTCGCACTGCGTTGAGCCTGGAGCAGAGGCATGGATATCGCCCAGAGGAGGAACGCCTGTAACCAGAACACGGTGAAGAGGCTCCGCCAGGGAAAGCTGCCCGGGTTGCGCTCCCTCATCTCGCGGTATCGATAGTCTTCCGCTTGCCCCCAGTTGCGCTTGAGGATGTACAGCGATAAACGCAGGCCCCAGACCGTCACCGCAGCCAACACGACGTACCTTCTCGGCGTTGCTCCCTCGGTCATTAGGAAATAGAGCCAGGTCACGAGCACGAAGCCCAACCCCCAGAAGACGTCTATGATACCGGCGTCACGTTTGACCAGGCTCAGGACCCAGACCACGGACATCGTGGCGACCGCTGCAGCCAGGGCAGTCAACGCGATGGAAAACATCAAGCCCTTCCTGTTAGAGGTGCGGCGCTGGGTGCCAAACGGGTGTCGATCTCTTCACGGATCTTCGCGTGGGTCGCGCGGTCGATAGGATAGCGCCAGGCGATCGCGATGGCGATGAGGTTGCAGACGCATGGCGTCCCTACGTAGAGAAGCCGCAAAGTCCAGATCGCCGCCGGCGCCTGTTGCCCCAAGCCCGGCACATAACCGGAAAAGTCGAGGATGGGGAACGCGAGGCCGGCGCTCAGCGCCGCCGCTAGCTTCTTCACGATAGACCAGAAGCCGATGTACTCGCCCTCGCGCCGCGTACCGCTCGTCCACTCATCGTAGTCGATCGCGTCCGCCTGCATCGACGGTGGAATCGCCATAACCCCGCCGACGCCCAGCGCCGAAAGGACGACGATCACGCCGAAGATCACCACGTCACCCCGCCCGAGCAGCAGAGTAGGGACGAAGGCGGCCGTGTTGACGCCAAGCGCCAGGAGCCAGGCGCGCCGCTTCTCGAACCGCTGCGCCAGAAAGATCCAGAGCGGTACGGTCGCAGCACCGATCCCCAGGTAGACCGCGAGAAGGAACGGGCCCGCGGTACTGCCCAGCACGTACTGCACATAGAACAGGATTACGGTCGCCGCGACAGAGAAACCCAGGGCGCTCACCGCATAGGCGCCCAGCAGGATTCGGAAGGGACGGTTCCGCCAGATCCCGGCAAGGTTGCGGAGAAAGGCCCTCGGGCGCTGAGACTCGGCCCAGACACGCTCACGCACGACGATGACACAGCCGCCGACTGCCACGGCCACGAGAATCGCATAGATCAGCGCGATATCGAGGTAGCGGGCTCGTTCCTGCGCCAAGTCACCGGTGAGATCGCTACCCACACCGACGACGATGGGAATCACCGCCGCAATCAGCGTCCCGGCCAAGACCGCCCCCTCGCGGGTGCCGAGTAGCCGGTTGCGCTCGTCGTAGTCGAAGGACAGCTCCGCACCCAGCGCCTCGTACGGCACCGTCACCATCGTCCAGAACAGGAAGAACAGAAAGGTGAGGCCGCCCAGGTAGAGCCCTTCGCCCAGCGGGTCTCCGGAGCGAGGGAGCACCACGAGCAGAACGAAGCAGAGAGCGAGCGGCGCGGCACCCGCCACCATCCAGGGGCGGCGCCGGCCCCAGCCGCTTCGCGTGCGGTCGGAGAGCGCCCCGATAGCCGGGTCGATGACCGCGTCCCAGACGCGCGACAACAGCACCACGACGCCGAGCACGGTCAGGTCGATGCCGAGGACATCGGCGTAGTACTTGGGCAGGAAGACGTAAAAGGTGAGGGCCAACGCAGCGAGCACGAAGCCCGGCGCGCCGTAGGCGGCTACGGTCAGCGGGCGAAGACGCGAGCCTGGATTCACGTCGGCGACAGGTCCTCGGTAGAGCCCGGACTAGCTGAGCAGCGCGTGCACATCGGCTCGAGCGATCCCCTCGACCTCGACAACCTTGTTTCGTCCCCGCTCGCCCTTCACGATCCTGACCGCCGACCTCGATACGCCCAGTTGCTTGGCGAGGAACGCCACCAGCTCGGCGTTGGCCGCGCCTTCGACCGGTGGAGCCGCCAGGCGAATCTTGATCGCCTCGCCGTGCGCGCCGGCGACCTCGGTGCGGGACGCGCGGGGTTGTACCCGCACCGCGAACAGGACACCGCCCTCCCGCTCCTCGATGCGCACCATCCTCAGGAGACGCGGCGCGTTTTGCGGCGTAGGAAGTCCATCATGATGTACTGGCCGAGCGTAACGGTCGAGGTGAAGTAGGCCTTACCTCGGCAAAGCTCCGACACCTTCTTGACGAATTCGACCAGCGCGTAGTCCTGCGCCAGCATGAACGTGTTGACCTGGATGCCCGAGCGGCGACAGAGGGTCACCTCGCGATATGTCTCACTGAGGATGCGGGGATCGAGCCCCATGGGGTTCTTATAAACGTGCCCCGGGCCGACGGTTATCGCCGACGGCTTGCCGTCGGTGATCATGATGATCTGGCGCATGTCCTTCTTCTGCGCGAGCAGGATACGTCGCGCGAGCCGGAACCCTTCGGCGGTGTTGGTGTGATAGGGCCCAACCTGCGCCGTGGCCAGCTCGGCGAGTGGGATCTCCTCGGCGCCGTCGTGGAACAGGACGACCCGCAGGGTATCACCTGGATACTGCGTCCGTATTAGATGCGCCAGTGCGAGTGCGACCTTTTTGGCCGGCGTGAAGCGGTCTTCGCCGTAGAGAATCATCGAGTGCGAGCAGTCGAGCATCAGGACGGTCGCGCACGACGAGCGATACTCGGACTGGTGCACGTGCAGATCGTCGTAGTCCAGGTTGATCGGCACACCGAGTCCTTCCCGCTCGATCGCCTTCTTCAGCGTGGCAGGCACATCGAGGTTCATCGTATCGCCGAACTCGTATTTCTTCGACACCGCTTCCGCTTCGACGCCGGTCGCCAACTCCGGGGTCTCGTGGGCACCAAAGCTCGACTTGCCGATCGAACCCAGCAGCGCCTTGAGCGTCTTGTAGCCCAAGAAATCGAGGCCCTTCTGCGTGAGGTTGAACTTGATGGAACGGGATGCGCCCTTCCCGATGCTGCCCGGCCCCGTCACCGGCTGACCCTCGGTCGGCACCTGGGGCAGCTGTTCCGTGCTCAGGTAGCCTTCCTCGATCAGACGCTGGACGATATCGTCCAACAGCTCCGCCAGCTGGCGCGCGCCCTCCTCGTCCGGTTCCTCGGCCAGCGCCTTCAGCATCTCGGGCGTGACCTGACCGGTCTCCAGGAGCTTCTGCAGGATCGCCTGCCTGAGCGCTTCGAGGTTGTCGTGCGGCTCGTCGACACCGAAGTCGCCCCAGAACGGGTGATAGTACGGTCCACCGGCGAATCCGCTCTGCAGCAGGAAGTCCGCGAGACTGTCGAGCAGCCCCTGCAGGTTGAGCGACTCGAGTAGATGCCCTTTGTACTTCGAGTAGGTAGTGAAACGCATGGCAGCTAATCGCTTGAGTTCTACCGTTCAGTGTCGGGCCAAGTTAGCTTGTCCCGGCAACAGCTGACAACTTTCTCAGCCGGGACATCTCCGCGACATGTTCCGCTACGCGGGAGACCATATGGTCAGAGTGCGAGAGATCACTCTTATGCTGCTCACGGCGGGGATCATCTTATTTGCCGGCCAGAATCTCCGCCCGGTCGCCGTCGAATTCCTCTTCTGGAATTTTCAGGTACCACTAGCCTTGATCACGCTGGTCCCGCTGCTCGCCGGGCTGGTAATCGGCATCGCCGGTACCGCCATCACGCTGGGCCGGCGCCGGCGTGCGGCCGAGCCCGAGCCGGAAGCCGAGGACGAAATCGAGTCGCCCGCCGACGGCGAGGTCGAGTACGAGCCTGACGAAGACGACGAGCCGCCCGCTGAGGTTTGAGCCCCACGATGAGCGATAAGCCCGAAATGCGCCTCAAATTCTGCAAAATCTCGGGAGCCGGGAACGACTTCATCCTGCTTAACGCCGCAGCCGCCGCGGAGGTGCCCGATCTCGGCGAGCTGGCGCTGGACCTCTGTCGAAGGGGGACATCGGTAGGCGCAGACGGCCTCATAGTGGTGGGGCCCAGCGAGCGGGCGGACGCCGACGTCCGCGTTCGCTTCTGGAACCCGGACGGCAGAGAGTTCGGAACTTGCGGGAACGGTACGCGCTGCGCCGCCCGGTTCGCCGCACTCGAGGCGCTGCCGGCAGACAACATGGTGATCGACACGGACGACGGCGACATCGAAGCCCGTGTCTCCGGCTCGGAGGTAGCGCTCCGCTATCGAATCCGACCAACAGTCGAGCTCGACCGATCCGTGACCGGCAGCGAAGGCGAGTGCACGGGACATTTCGTCGAGGTCGGCATCCCTCACTTCGTGGTTCCCCTGGACGCGCTGCCAGAAGGACCCATCGAACCGCTGTGCCGACCGCTGCGCTCCGCCCCGGAGCTCGGCCCGGCCGGCGCGAACGTCAACCTGGTTGAAGTCATTGACCGACATCGCATCCGAATTCGCACCTACGAGCGCGGCGTCGAGGCGGAGACCCTCGCCTGCGGCAGCGGCTCGATGTCCGCCGCCGTAGCACTTTGTGCAGCCGGCCGCGTCGAGTCGCCGGTCGAGGTCGCGACACGGAGCGGTGACCGGCTAACCGTCCGCTTCCAGCGCGAGTCCGACGGGAGTTTCTCCGACCTCGAGCTCGAAGGACCTGCCCGCGTCGTCTATTGGGGCACACTCGATCGGCATTTCGATGCCGACTGACGTGAATGGAGGTCGGAGCCGGGGAACCGATCGCTCCGGCCGACCCGGCAGTCGGCGTCAGTGCACCCCGCGCGGACATCGGACAGCTCACCCACAGATGCGGC
>CP070812.1:1686521-1697490 GCA_020344015.1 Gemmatimonadota bacterium | reverse complement strand
GCGCCTTGCCTTCCTCGACGCCTCTGCGGATCGGGAACTTGAAGCGCTTCGGCTTGATGTCCTTACTGCGGAACTGCAGGGTCCACATGATGTCTTCGCTGCTTCGCATCGCCGTGACGCTGGCGCCCAGCGGGATGAAGTCCTGGTAACCGCGAACCTCGATCGCCTGGGTCGGGCAGATCTTCACGCAGCTGTAGCATTCCCAGCACATGTGCGGATCCTGGTTGAAGGCCTTCATGCTCTCCTTGTTCAAGACCATGAGATCGTTTGGGCAAATGTGCTGGCAGGCGGTCTTATCGAGCGCCTTACAGCCGTCACACTTGTCCACAATCACGTAACTCGGCATCTCCGCGCCTCCTGGTTGAATTGTACGTACGCCTACATCTCTCCTGGGTGATCGATGCGAGTCGCCGAGGAGCTTCCACTGGCGGGAAGCGTGTCCTGACTTCTGTGGGTGGGGCTTGTGCGATTTTTTTCACGATTCTCGGCACGTACCGAGATTTTTGTCACGATTGCAATTTGGCAAGGTATTTCGCCCAGCGCAAGGAGGGCGCGGAAACCTGATATGATTGTCAGCTTTTAGGCCCCGAGACGACCCGCTCCTAGCCTCTCTGTGCGCCGCCTCGAACGGGGCGGGAGGAGCCGGGGGACCGCCGAGCGGAGTTGCTTTTAGCGACCCGGCTCGGATCCGAAGGCCAAAACCCTAGGTGGACGGCGCCTTCCGCTGGCGGCCAGCCAACCACTCGAGTGCCGGGTCGACCGGAGCGAGCGGTCCCCCGGCTCCGACGCTGGCGGCCGTGGCGGGACTGCTCAGGAGCCGACCAGCGAGGGGAGGCGATTCTCGATCCAGACCTCTACCTCATGGACAGCGCGAGAGAAGTCGGGTTGGGAGCGCATGGTGTCTGCGAAAGCGGCCACCGCCCGGTCGAGATCCTGGGCGGCCCAGAGGGTGAGCCCGTCCGGCAGCTCGTTACCGGCGATGGAGCCGAACGTGTTGAAGTCGATGACCCTGAGGGGCTTGTTGGTGAAGTCCCGCAGACTGCCTAGGGTTTTGGCATCGAATACGGGTTCCTGGCTGTCGACGCCGAAGTAGACGAAGTCTGCATCGGCGATGGCGCGGGTGACGCCGGCCTCGGAGTACGACTGGACACGCAGGCGTTTTCCGTGGCCGATAGCACTACGCAGCAGCTTGAGTTGGCCGTGGTGCCTTCTATAGATGAGGGTCATCTGGCTCTGAGGCACGTCGAAGTGCTCGGAGAGGGCGGAGAGGATCGAACGCGAGGTTGCCGATCCGCCGATGACGACGTGGTGGCACTCGTCCATGTGGGCGCCGTCCACCTCGTGGACCCGCACCAGGGCGGCCAGACAGAAGCTGGGGCTGAAACGGCTCCAGGCGGTCTCGGCCCGCACGTCGTGCGCGAGGGCCACCGCGCTGTTCACCAAGCAGGTCGCTCGCGGGCCTGCGGTGCCGGCGCGCTCGGCGGTCCGGCAGGCCGTCTGCAATTGCGCCACCACGTCGGTGTCCCCGGGTAAGGCACTGTTCAGGCCGCAGGTGGTGCGCATCAGATGATGCCAGGCCTCGATACCGAGCAGCGTGTTCACCTCGAGTCCTCCGGGCTCAGCCCCGTACAGTCGGCCGCCTATCTGCTCTGCAGCGCGCTTCCGCGACGCCAGGTCGCCCCGGTCCGCTAGCCACCCGTAGAACTCGATTCGCTGACAGGTACTCCAGACGAACGCCTCGCTGATGCCGGGCATCCCCCGCACCGAGTCCAGGAACCCTCGCACCTCTTTGCGGGTCTTCCTAACCTCCCCGAAGACCTCGGGATGGCTGAACCGCAACTGCGGACCGCGGCCGGAACGGACCCCACCCTCGAACGAGACGCCGATCATCATCAGCGACTCGGGCTCGCCGTCGCACAGCTCCACCTCCGGCTTGAGGCTCAGCAGTGGAACGGGCGCCGGCCGATCGGCCGTCAGCGGACGAGGCCCCCTCAGCACCAGGGTCCGCAGGGCTGCGACAAACGGCTCGGACGCGTTCAGCCCCGGGCACAGGTGGAGCAGACCGCCGCCGGACTCGAAGACTGCCCGGCATTCCACGTCGATCTCCCCCAGCGTCTCCACCCCATCCACCGGCGCGGTGATCGCGCACACCAGCACCTTCTTCTCACCCGCGTCGGCAAGCTCGGCCAGCCTCTCCTTGAAGGCTGGGCGGAGTGAGCGGACCGCCGCGGGGTGGGTCAGGAAGGCGAGCGAGGCTCTCTCCATCGGCCAGCCCAGTCGGTCGGCGACAAGCCGGACAGTCCGTCTCACCTGGTTCGTATAGAGGGATCCGCCCTGGGCCCTGGAGGCCGGCTGGCCGTGGGCGCAAAAGGCCAAGTGCGCATCATCCGGCCACAGGTCGTTTGACGCTGCATAGTCGGCGAGGGTTCGGGACTGGGCTTTGACGTAGCCCACGTCGTCATACCAGGTGGATCGCAGGGCCACGTTGATGTGTTGTCCCCTGTGCCTCAGCACTCGGTGCAACTCACGCAGGATCGTGCCGGACGTGGCACGATTGAACTGCGGGTACATCGGCACGACCACCAGGTCGTCGATGCCGTCCGCTTCTATCTGGCTAACGACCTGGGCTATCGCAGGCTGGCCGTAGCGCATGGCAACGTAGACGGCCCAGCCTTCGGGCAGCGCGGCGGCCAGGGCGGCGGCCTGATCCGACATGAGGACCGCGAGCGGAGCCCCGCGCACATCCCAGATCTTGCCGTGCAGGTCGGCTAAACCAGGTGCCAGGCGGCCGGCGCGCGTTCGGCCGAGTCCCCGCTGAAGCCAGCTCAGCGCCTGAGGCCAGGTGACGACCGAGGGGTCGGTAAAGGATTCCACCAGGAGCTTGCGCACCGACGGGACGTCGGGCCGATCGGGCGCTCCCAGACCGACCAGCAAGACGCCCCGGCGTCGCGAAGCCGGTGCCGGGCGATCCACGCCAGAAGGCGGCTTTGCCTGAGAGTTCACGGCTGCGGCTTGAGCTTGCGGTCCTGGCCGATGAGATCCGCGATCTCGTCGCGTGTCCGTCTCGCCAACGCTGGATCGCGTCCACCGGTGAAGACGGCGATCGTGACGTCCTCGCCTTCCAGGAGGGCTCCGAAGATCACTTGGGAACGCTCGGCCGACGAGGCGTCGCACGCCAGTGCGCCGCTCCGGACGGCGATTTGGACGACGGCGGCGTTACGGTCATCGTCATCGGTGGCGGCGACGGCGAGGAACGCGCCACTCACATGCTCCTCCCGGAACGAGTCCTGCACCCAGCGGACCCGGCCGGCACCGATCAGCTCGGCCAGCTCGTCTGTGACGGCAGGTGATACCACCGTTACGACGGCCCCGGCGTGCGTGAGGGTGAAGGCCTTACGGGTGCCCACGCTTCCGCCTCCTACAACCAGGCAGTCCTTGTTCCGGACGTCGACTCCTACCGGAAGAAAGCGTAGCGTGTCCGAGGGGTCGTTGGTCATGTCCGCCGCGGTCTTTGTTGTGGTCTCGCTTCAGTGCCCGACGCTCAATATACCGCTCGCCGCCAGCGTCAGAATAGCGGCCTCCAACAGGGCCATGACCACGTAGGGCGTGTCTTTTTTCCTAAGCAATGTGGGGACGATTCCCAGGAAGCAGAAGATGGTCACTGCGGATAGCACGGCGATCCCCAGAAAGTTCAAATAGTCTCCCTTCCCGAGGACCGACAGCCAGGACCATCCGGAAACCGGGTGCTCATGGTGCAGGTGGTCGTGGTTCGTCGCCTCCAGGTAGTCGTGGACGTTCATCGTCCAGTAATCGGGTAGTTGTTCGACCGGGACGGCGGGCGCAACGATGCCGGAAGTGTAGAGGGCGAAGGTCACGAGTAGTAGCACCAGCCCGATGTACATTCCGGTCTGGAGGATCTTGGCATAGAGGAGCTGCTCCTCGTCGGCGCCAGGGCAATCAACGTTGCCATTCGTCTCCATGTTTCCACTCGCTCCCTACACGATGAACGGGAGGCCTAGCCCCTTGGTGATCGCCTTTGCCCCGGCGAACAGCAGCAGGGCGATGACAATCCAGCGAACAAACCCGGGCTTCGCGATCCTCAGAATCCGTACCCCGATAAACGACCCAAGCATGATGCCGACGAGTGACGGTACGACCATCATTGGGATTACGGCGCCCTGGTTGACATAGATCCAGGCCGCCGACGTGTCGGTGATCGATAGAAGGAACTTGCTTGTCGCCACACTAACCTTGAGCGGCGCTCCCATTACCAGGTTCAGAACGGGAATGTTCGCCCAGCCCGCGCCCAGTCCGAACATCCCCGCCATCACGCCTATAACAATGAACAGTAACAGGCCGGGCACGGTGCGGTGCACCTTCCAATTGATCGTCTGACCCATGCTCGCCTCGGTGTACACGCCACAGATCCGCAGTGCCGAAGAGAGGCGGTCTGGCTCCTCGACCTCCGGGAACACCGATTTCTTCGCCGCGATCATGATGGCCACGATCCCCAGGATGGTTGCCCCGAGGGCCGTCTGGACGATATGCGTCGGTAGAGCGAGGCCGACCATCGCTCCGGCGATGGCGCAGGTCGAGGCGATCAAGGCCACCGGCATCGCCAGGCGCAGGCTGGCCAGGTTCATCTTCAGGAAGCCCGGTCCGGCAGCGAGCGCGCCGCTCAGCGCCACGAGGAGCCCACAGCCGCGAACGAAGTCGAGGTGGAAGGGAAAGAAACCGCTCACGATCGGAACGTATAGAACGCCTCCGCCAACGCCGCCCAAAGCTGCGAGAATCCCCATAACGAACGTGAGCACAAACAGGATGAGCGGCCACACCCACCAGGCCGTCGTGCTGCTGGAAACCGCAGGCGCCGTCAGTTCACTCGCTTGAATGACGCTTGGGTAGAGCAGCAGGAAAAGGCAAAGGAGTGCGCCCGTAACAGACGGGATGAATCGTCGCGTTCCTAGGATGCTCACCTGGCCTCGACTCGGGGTTCCACGCGACATCGTGATAATCGCACGATTCAACTTCTGCGAGATATGCTCGGCGGCGCGCGGTGTCAAGCTGCGGACGGTGTGCGCTGTCTTATCGCTGGAGAAAGGTTGATCAATATGATATCTTGCGGTGGCCGCTTTTCTCGTGCGAGGCCTCGCAGAACATTGCGCCTCGTAATTCCGAAGGCGCTCAGCATCCACGCGAGCCCACATGCGGACCAGGAGTCATGAGCACGGCTGAAGATCGGGAAGCGGCGTTCATAGGCAGGATAACCGCCGGCGCCACCCATGAGCTCCGCAACGTTCTGGCAATCGTCAAAGAATCTGCGGGCCTGATCGAAGATATAGTCAATTCCCCCGACAAACCCGGGACGGCGAAAGCCGACAGGCTGATGCGGGCGGTCGAGCGGATTCGGGATCAGGTCACGCGCGGATCGGACCTCCTCACGAGCCTCAATCGATTCGCCCACAGCCTGGATCACGCAGAGGATGAGACCGCCCTAGATGAGATGGCCGAGCTGGTCGCGCTGCTGTGCCAGCGGGCTGCCAGAAAGGGGAGGCACCTCGTAGAGGCGCAGCCGGGAGACCGGGGCTTGAAGGTTGTGGCCAACTTGCTTCGGCTGCAGATGGCTCTACATGGGGCCGTCGAGTGCTGTCTCGAGCAACTGCCCGAACGCGGCAAGTTGACCTTCAAGCCGGTGCGGCACCGAGATCGACCGGCGCTCGAGTTCAACGGTGAGTCCGAGGGTGAGGCAGTTTCATTCGCCCCAACCGAGGCCGCGGCCTGGAGCCGGCTGGCCGCGGTGCTCGACGACCTGGGTGCTTCGGTGGAGAAAGCCGAATCAGCGCAGGGTTTCCGGCTCACCCTTTCGGGGTGATGCGAGCTTGGTAGTAGGGAGGATGTAATGAGCAAAATAAAGTTGCTCCTCGTCGATGACGAAGAAGCCTATGTGAAGACGCTGGCCGAGAGAATGGAGATGCGCGATGTCGGCAGTCGCGTGGCCTTGAGCGGCGAAGAGGCGTTGCAGATGCTCGAGGACGAGCCACCCGACGTGATGGTTCTCGACCTCCGCATGCCGGGCATCGACGGGATGGAGGTGTTGGAGCGGGTCAAACAGAAGCATCCCCACATAGAAGTCATCATCCTCACCGGACACGGCTCGGACAGAGAGGAAAAGGAGGCCCGCAGGCTGGGGGCGTTCGAGTACCTGCAGAAGCCGGCGGATACGAGCCACCTGTTGAAGACCGTTCGCGCCGCTTGGCGAAAGAGCTTGAAAGCCGCCGCCGAGTTCATCAAGGACTCGCAGGAGGAATTCGACAGGAGCATGGCCGCGGCAGCCTTCGCCGAGGCGGGGGCGCCGGAGATTGCCAGGGAGACGATGCAGGAGTCGACATCACGACCCGAAGTTGGCGCTGAGGAGGCCGGCGCTGCGGAGACCGAGGCCGCTACTCAGACGCTCAAGGTCCTGTTCGTCGATGACGAGGAAGACTTCGTGCGGACCATGGCCGAGAGAATGGAGATGCGCGAGGTGGGCAGTGAAGTGGCGTTGGATGGGGAGCAGGCGTTGCAGATGCTCGAGGACGAGGTTCCAGATGTCATGGTTCTCGACCTCCGCATGCCGGGCATCGACGGATTGGAGGTTTTGCGGCGCGTCAAGCAGATGTATCCCGAGATGGAAGTGATCATCATGACCGGCCACGGGTCGGATAGGGACGAAAAGGAGGCTCGCCGCTTGGGGGCGTTTGATTATCTCACCAAGCCGGTCGACATCAATCACCTCATGGATGTTGTCAGGCAGGCGGGTCGCTCGCGTCGGAAAGAGGAATAGCTAACGGGCGGTAGGTTAAACGAGGATCATGGAGGAAAGAGTAAGCCTGGTTGACCGATCGGCGGAAGATCTGGATCAGCTGATCTCCCGGCGGCGCTACCGGAAGATGGTACTCGTGGCGGTACTTTCGGTTTCCGCCGTCGCCGTCGCTCCGCTTCTCATCATGTCGGGCATCACCTACGTCCAGTACCAGGAGGCGTTCCGAGCCGAGTTGACCCGTCCCATGGTGCGGTTCGCCGCGGCCGGGAAGCAGTCGATCGAGTCTTACCTTTCCGAACGGCTCTCCGCACTCGCGGTGGTGGCTCGGGAGACTTCGCTCAAGGAGCTACGTGACGAGGGCAGACTGGCCTCTATGCTCGCCAACTTGAATCAAACCTTCGGCGGAGTGGTCGACCTCGCCCTGATCGACGAGGACGGCACGCAGGTTGCCTATGCCGGTCCGGCCGACGCGCAAGCCGTCAGCTACGCTGAAGACCGGTGGTTCCGAGAGGTCAACGCACGGGGCGCCTACGTGAGCGACGTGTTCTTCGGCTACCGAGGCCTCCCCCACATCGTTGTCGCGATCCAGCACAATGACCAGGAGGGGAATGGGTACGTCTTGCGGGCCACAGTCGATACTGACGAATTCCACTGGTTAGTGCGTGCTCGTACAGCCCGCCGTCCGGAGCTGGATCCGGTATGTCGCCGATGCCATTCGCTGGGAGTCCTGCCGTTCGGCGACGCGTTCATCGTCAACCGCGAAGGTGTGCTGCAGAGTTCGTCGCGTCTCTATGGCGACGTGCTGGAGCGCACCCCGTTGCCGAGTCTTCCGTACAGCAGTCAGGTGGAGCTGGTCGATGTAGTGGACGAGCAGGGAGAACCGCTAATCGTCAGCTACGCGCAGATCGATCGCTCGCCGTTCACGCTGGTCGTGCTGAGCCCTCGCGTCGCTCTGCACGCGGGTTGGCTGCCGCTACGCCGCGACCTGCTGGTCTTCCCAGCGATCAGTGTCGCGCTGATCCTGGCAGTAGTCATCTGGGGCTCGAGCTACGTGGTGAACCGGGTTCGCGAGGCGGACGCCAAGCGCGCGGCGCTCTACCACAAGATGGAATACACCAACAAGATGGCCGCTATCGGGCGCCTCGGCGCGGGTGTGGCTCACGAGATCAACAACCCGCTGTCGATCATCACCCAGAACGCGGGACTGCTGAAGGATCTCATCACGCTCTCCGAGGAGTTACCCCCGAGGGAGAAGCTGACCAATCTGGTGAACTCGGTTCTTAACGCGGCCGAGCGCTGTGGTGGGATTACCCACCGACTCCTGGGTTTCGCCAGGCACATGGAAGTGCAATGGGAGACCATCGATCTCGATGGGCTGCTCAAGGAAGTCCTGGAGTTTCTCGGAAAGGAAGCCAGTTATCGGGACATTGAGATCGGATTCAGATACTCCGGTACGCCACCTGCCATCGTCAGCGACAGGGGGCAGTTGCAGCAGGTGTTTCTGAACATTCTCAACAATGCCTTCGCCGCGGTCGAGGATGGTGGGAAGATCGAGATAGGGATCGATCTCGTCGGGGAGGACGAAGTGGCGGTCAAGATCGCCGACAACGGCGTCGGCATACCTGAGGATCAGCTAGGGCACATCTTCGATCCGTTCTTCACAACCAAGAAGGGAGCAGGGACGGGCCTGGGTCTCTCGATTACCTACGGAATAGTGCAGAAACTGGGTGGGCATATCAGCGTCGTGAGCAAAGTGGGCGAAGGCACCTGTGTCACAGTCACACTGCCGATAAGTCGGGCGCACGCCTAGGAGCAGCACATGGAACCCTTACATGTTCTGATCGTCGACGACGAAGCGGAGCTGGTCACCGCCCTGGAAGAGCGTCTCAACCTGCGGGGGTTCGAGGCCAGGGGTGTGACGACCGGCGCCGATGCGCTCGCGCTGCTCGCCGAGAAGCCGTTCGACGTAGTGCTGTTGGACTTGAAGATGCCGGGGCTCGGCGGGTTGGAAGTCATTAAGAGGATCAAGCAGGAGCAACCGGGGATGCGGGTTATCCTGTTAACCGGTTGGGGTTCCGAGGAAGACGCCGAAAAAGGAAAGGCGCTGGGAGCCTACGACTACCTGATGAAGCCGGTGAAGATCAGCGATCTGGTGCGGGTCCTGCTCTCCGCCTGTGACCGGGAGGAGGAGGGAGAATGAGCGAGAGCACCGTGCTGCTCGTCGATGACGAGGAGGAGTTCGTCGAGGTCCTGGCCGAACGGTTGGAGGCGCGCGGTCTCACGGTGGACACAGCGGGGGACGGCGCGCTGGCGTTGGAGAAGGCGGGTAAGCGGTCGTTCGATGCCATCGTCCTGGACATGGCCATGCCGGGGATGGACGGCATCGAGACTCTGAAGGGTCTTCTCCAGATCAACCCGGACTTCCAGGTCATTCTACTGACCGGTCGTGCGACCCTAGGCCAAGCGGTGGAGGCGATGAAGCTGGGGGCGCTGGATTTCCTGGAGAAACCGGTGGACATCGAAACGCTGGTGGCGAAGATCGAGGAGGCAGCGACCAAGAAATCGTCACTCAAGGATAAGCGCATCGCGGACAAGCTGTCTGACATCATGCGAAAGAAGGGCTGGTGACCGTGGAAGCCATGAGGCGCGTCAAGGAGATCATGATTCCCGTGGAGCAGTACCCCTCGGTGCGGGACAACGCCACCCTACGGGAAGCGATTGCAAAGATCGAGGAGGCGCAGCTCGAGGTCGAACTGCGGAAGTCTCTGCCTCGTTCGCTCCTGGTTTTTGATGAGATCGACGTGCTGGTCGGGACGGTTCGACGCCGCGATATCATGAGAGGTCTGGAGCCGAAGTATCTGCTGAGCAAACCGTTGGAGTACAAGAAGAAGCTGTTCGACATAGACGTCGATCCCAATCTAGCGGAGCTCTCCTACGATCGGGTCGTGCGAGGGATCAGGGAACAGTCGAATAGGCCGGTCAGCGACGTGATGCAACCGATTCCGGCGATCCTCGATGCCGAGGATCACGTCATGAAGGCGGTGCAAGCGATGGTCGCTCTCGACGTCAACCTGATTCCGGTGCTTCGGGAGGGGAAGCTCGTGGGTGTCGTGCGGTCGGTCGACGCATTTCACGACCTGGCCCAACTGGTGAGATAGTCGTGGCCTCATCTGGGAGGCCGCTCGCGAGGTCGTCGCTACCATGACAGACGAGGCGTTGCCCGAGAGAGTGACAGCCATGCCCGGCGCCGCTTCCAGGACCGGTCCTGGGGGGGTCGAGCTGGCCCGCCCCAAGGGTGCCGAAGAGGTCCAGAAGACCGACTGGAAGAGAGTCGCCTTCATCCTGCTGGGCTTGGCTCTCTTCGCTGTGGTCTACTTCGCGCCCACGCCGGACCCGGCGGTGGACCCGCAGGGCGAGACCTTCCCTCTCACGCGGGAAGGTAAGGCGGCGCTGGCCCTGTTCTTCCTCGCCGCTACTTGGTGGGTCACCGAGGTCATCCCGATCGGGGTGACCAGCATCGCCATCGGTGTGGTCCAGGCGTTGTTCTTGATTCGCCCCGCCCGTGACGCCTTCACCGACTTCATGGATCCGTCGGTCTGGTTCATCTTCGGCTCGCTGGTCTTCGGGATGGTCTTCACCAAGACCGGTCTCACAAGGCGGATGGCGTACAAGATGCTGTCGCTGGTGGGCGAGCGGACGAGCATGATCTATCTGGGCTGTTACGTCATGACGGCGTCGCTGACGCTGGTCATGGCGCACACGGCTGTCGCTGCCACCGTCTTTCCGCTGTTCCTGGCCATCTACGCCCTGTACACCGAAGAGAGTGTGCCGACGCGTTTCGGTAAGGGACTGTTCATGGGGATGGCCTTCGTCGCCGGCGCCGGCAGCATCATCACGTTGCTCGGCGCAGCCCGCGGCGCGGTGGCGATCGGTTTCTTCCGGGACATCTCGGGCCGGACGATCAGCTTCTTCGAGCTGAGCTATTACATGCTTCCGGTCGGCTTGGTGATGACGGTCCTGCTCTGGGCCTTCTTCATGCTCTACTATCCGCCGGAGGAGAAGACGATTCCCGGACTGCGGGAGCGTGTGCAGAGCCTGTATGCCAGGCTCGGCCCAATCAGCCGCAGCGAGGTCATGGCCATGGTGATCGTGCTGTCGACGATCGTG
>CP070812.1:1683237-1686421 GCA_020344015.1 Gemmatimonadota bacterium | reverse complement strand
TCGAACAAGTGGGCGAACCCGGTCCGCCCGATCTTCTCGTTCTTCGAGCCCACGTGATACCAGATGTTGACGGCGACGATGGGCGCCTTGTGGTCCTCGTGCACGATCAACGTCAGCCCGTTGTCGAGCACGAAACGCTCGTACGGGATGTCGATCTCCTGCGCCCGGACCGCCGGCGCCAGGGCCAGCATCTGGGAAGCCAAGGCGGCGCCGGCTAACAGCGTTACAGCTAACCTTCTCATCAGCCTGCCTCCTGGTGACGGGTAACGTGTGGAAGCTTCCAGCGTAGGGGCTCCTGGATTCCGGGTCAAGGCGCTGGCTCGGACGCCGCCCAAGGAGCCGGTACGATGTAAGGTAGGTCACGTATTGGGGGTGAAACGGCCGCGGCAATTTCTTCTTGGGCCTGCTACTTTTTGTCTACCGGGGGATTTGGGCGCTTTGGGCCGCCATTTCGCCGCTAGGCAAAGCTTGCGCATCTGGGCCCCGGGGCCTTAGATTGGAACCGACAGATCCCGCCACAGCTCGGGCCTTTGGCCCGCGTGGCGGTTTTTTGTTGGGCTGACCTCCCACTGACCTCCCCCCCGGTCACCCAGGAGACCGGCGTGCATCCACCGCGCCGGGTGGGTAATCCGACTTGATACAGAAGAGCGAATCGTTCGGCATCGAGGTGCTCGACGAGCGTCTTAGCGGGCCCGTGCGCGGCGGTCTCCACGCGCTGATCGGGGGTCCCGGGACGGGGAAGACGGTGGCGGCGCTCCAGTTCCTGCGCGAGGGGATACGGACGGGGGGCCGGGTGGCGATGCTGACGCAGGCGCGGCCGGCGGACGTGATCGACCTGGCGCAGTCCATCGGTATCGACCTGACGGCGCACCTGCGGGCGGGCCGCTGCCTGTTGCTGGGGTACCAGTCGGGTTTCCGCGAGCGGTACCGCCGCAGTATCGAGCCGCAGGAAGTGTTTGAGGAGCTGGCGGCGTTCGTCAGGGAAGAGGGCGTGCCGGACCGGCTGGTCATCGACACCTGCGGGCCGCTGGTCGAGGCGCGTCAGTCGGGCAACGGAGCGGAGATGCTGGTCGATCTGCTAGGCGAGCTGGAGACCATAGTCCTGCTGACGTTTGCGGCGGAGCATCCCAGCGCCCTCGACTCGAACTTCGATCTAATCTCGCAGCGCGCCTCGCTGATCCTCCACCTAACGCTGAGCCCCGAGGGTCGGCGCGAGATCGTGGTGCGTAAGACGGTGGGCCCGTCGAAGTCGGCCGGTCCGATAACGTTCGACATCAAGGAGGGCGTCGGGATGGTCCCGCCTGACTCGGCGCAGCAGAAGCGTCGCAGCGATCTGACGCCTGAGGTGCGGCGGCGGGTCCTGCTGCTCGACATCGCCGGCGAGCTACCGGAGGAGTTGCGGCTCTGGCTGGAGGGAACGTTCGAGCTGGTTCACACCACGGACGCCGTCGACGCGTTCCCCGAGCTGGCGCAGCGTGACTTCGGACTCGTTGTAGTGCACATCGATCGCCGGACGGTTAAACGCGGCCTGCACGTCATGCAGCAGCTGCGACGCGCCGCCGGTCGGCCGCCGATCCTGCTCATGTCGCGCGTCGTCGTCCGGGCGAGCGACCGGGCGCTGGCGCTGCGTTCGGGTGCCGACGATTTCGTCTCCGGAGGCCTCAACCCCGAAGAGTTGGCCTCGCGGATGGAAGCGCTGCTGCGCCGCGGCCGCGCCGAGGTCGAGCCCGGCGCGAAGGAAACAGGACCACCGGATGAGGTGGAGCCCAAAGACAGAACCTGGCTGGGCGTCGGTGCCGACCCGCAGGAAGTGCGGAACACGGTCCGCGCCCAGCTGAAGGCGCCCGGCGCTCCCATCTTCTCGCTCGTGCTGTTGAAGCCGACGAACGGCCGCGGCCTGCACGCGTTGGCCACCCACGTCGCCGAACAGATGCGTCACGACACCGGCGACCGGATGTGCATTAACGGCCCGCAGGTCGAGGTCTACCTGCACGGCGCGATGGCGAGCCACGCGGAGAAGTTCTTGAAGCGCATTATGATCGATCCGTTCAACGAAGTTGAAGCGGAGGTGTACACGTCGCCCACCGATCGTGAGCGACTACTAAAGGTGATGAGACGGTAGGTAGGATGGCTGAACTCCCCCGCTGGTCCTACTTCGGGCGGTTCGCGACGCTCGCGACTGCGTCGCTCTGTCTGCTCTTCTTCTTCGTCTTCGGGTTCCTCCCGCAGAGGTTCCTGCTGGAGCTCGACTTTTCGGAGAGCGGCTTCGCCTACCCGGTCATCAGGCCGCCGCTTCCCGTTCCTCCTCCTCCGCCTCCTGCCTACGATGTGCGCCGCCCCATCCCGCGCGGGCCGGCCGAGCGGTTCTGGGCGGAGTACCTGCCGCTAGTCCATAACGGCGAGCACGACGCGGCGCTGGGGCTCGCTGCCGACTACCTCGCTCGCTTCCCCGACGACCTGAACGCGCGGCTCGAGTACGCCCGCGAGCTGTGGCGGGCAGGCCGGCTGAACGAGGCCATCGTCGCCTATTGCGATGCCCTCGAGCGCGGCGCGGATCCCGGCCTACGGCTCGAGCTGGCGCGGCTCTATTCCGCAGCGACCGACTGGGACGGCGCGCTGGCGACCTACGCAGAGCTCGAAGGAGAATCACACGGCGATACGGAGCTGCTGCGCGAGTTCGCCGAGGTCGCGACCTGGGCCGAGCGCTACGAGAGCGCCGAGCGCCTGTACGCCCGGCTCGTCGCACTCGCTCCCGGGGACCCAGAGCTCCGCCTGGAGTGGGCGCGGGTCCTCTACTGGTCCGGCAGACCAGAACGCGCGTTTGCTATCTTGGCTCACCTCCCCCCTGACTATCAGAGCGCCAGCGTCGACTCGCTGCGTACCGCTATCGCAGTCGCTTTGCCTCCCCCCGACGCGGAGCCGAACCTGCTGGAGCAAGCCCGCGGACTGGCGATGGCGGGCGCGGCCGACTCGGCGCTGGCGCTTTACCGCGTGATCCTGTCGGAAGACCCCGGTGCCGACTCGATCACGCTCGAGATGGCGAACGTATTCGAATACCGGTCGAACGAAGCGGACAGCGCGATCGCCTACCTGCGTGCCTACCTGGGCCGCCGGCCCGACGATCGCGACGTGCAACTGAGACTGGCACGCCTGCTGGTCTGGAACGGCTACCTGGCCGAAGCGG
>CP070812.1:1666356-1683137 GCA_020344015.1 Gemmatimonadota bacterium | reverse complement strand
GGTGAACGTGCTCCAGCCGCTCCGCGCGCCAAAGCGGTAGTGCGCGGTGAACCCAGCCGAGCCGTGACAGACCGGGAACCCTCCCGAAAAGGCAGCGATCAGGCTGAACGCGCCCATCGACGCGCAGAGCGCACGAACCGTTACGCGCCCGGCCCGCTCGCCGTAGTAGTCTTGGGCGGTGGCAGCGGCCGCTACGGCCGCATTGCCGAGGGTGAGCGGCAGTTGTGGAATGACCAGCAGGACCAGGGCGCTTCCAGCCAGAGGCCAATCGATCTGGGGGGCGACCCAATCCGTGAGAGGAGGCAGAGCTGGAGCACCGCCAGCGGTCCAGGTAAAGGCGGCACCGAGCCCGAGGAGGAGTAGCACCGCAGGGACACGGCTCAGGCGTTCATGGGCAGCCGATGCGAGAAGAAGCACCGTGCAGGCCACTGCGATCGCGAATACGACTGGCCCGCCGGTCGAGGCCAGGCGGCCGGGGCCATCATCCACGAGCACCATCTCGAGCGCTTTTCGCAAAAGTAGGAGACCCACTCCGAGCTGAACTCCACGCACGAGCGGACGCGTGAAGATCCGCTCGAGCAAGCGTGCGCCACCGGTCGCCGCGATCAAGCCAAGGATGACGGCCATCTCCAACGCCGCCACCGAGATCATTCCCACGCTCGCCCCGGTCGACAGGGCGATCACCGCCATCGCTTTGAGCGGTTGGACGGGCACGGGCAGTCGGTAATAGAGCGCAGCCGCCGCGTAGGAGATGCCGAACACGAGGAACAGCGGTGAAGGATGGAGTCCGTTCACCGCGATCAACGCGAGGGCGATGGTAGCCAGAACCCCGCTATCGCCGAGCGCGCCGGACAGTTCCCGCAGTAGCGCGCCCAACCTGGGTAGACGACCTGGCAATCCGACCTCCACCTCGGAACCCCGGCCAGATTCTCGGCGTTGAGCCGTAGGAATCTCATATCTGTCCGGGGCTCCGTGCAGCATAACAGGTTGGCGCGCGCTGGCAAACCCAAAGAAGGGAGCATTCATTATGAGCGAAAAGAATATCATCGCCGTGGTGGGCGCGACGGGCGCACAAGGCGGCGGCTTGGCTCGGGCCATTCTGAACGACCCCGAGGGCTCGTTCGCGGTCCGGGCACTGACGCGGAACGCGAGCTCTGAGAAGGCACAGGCTCTGGCGGCCTTGGGTGCTGAAGTCGTCGAGGCCGACCTGGATGATGGCGACAGCCTGAAGCGGGCGTACGCCGGCGCCTACGGTGCCTTCTGTGTGACGAACTTCTGGGAACATTTCTCGCCGGAGAAAGAACTCGCCCAGGCGCGCGCCATGGCGGAGGCGGCGAAGGAGTGTGGTCTCCAGCATGTTATCTGGTCGACGCTCGAAGACACGCGCCAGTGGGTCCCTTTGGATGACGACCGCATGCCCACCCTGATGGAGAAGTACAAGGTCCCCCATTTCGACTCCAAAGGCGAGGCAGACGGCATCTTCACTCAGTCGGGAGTGCCGACGACACTACTCAGGACCTCCTTCTACTGGGAGAACATGATCCACTTCGGGATGGGCCCGAAGCCGGGTCCGGACGGCGCGTTGGCCATCACGCTGCCGATGGACAACAAGAAACTGCCGGGAATCTCGGCGGAAGATATCGGGAAGTGCGCCTACGGGATCTTCAAGAAGGGGAGCGAGCTAACCGGGCAGACCGTCGGTATCGCCGGTGAGCATCTGACCGGGGCGCAGATGGCGGCGGCGCTGACTGAAGCCCTCCGTCAGAAGGTTAGGTACAACGCGGTGTCGCCGGAGGCGTACCGCAGCTTTGGTTTCCCGGGGGCTGACGACCTCGGGAACATGTTCCAATTCAAGCGCGACTTCGAGGCGGACTACTGTGGTGCACGCGACCCCAAAGTGGCACGAGACCTCAACCCGTCAACCCAGAGCTTCAACGACTGGCTCGCTGCCAACAAGAATCGTATTCCGTTAGAGTAGTTTTGCCGGAGCGCTCCCCGCGGCTGGACTGCGGGGAGCGCTCGCCGCAATCAAGCTACATCTCCGCGCTCAAAGAGCCGGTGAAGACGAAGTCGTTGTCGCGCTGGGCGGCGTGACAAGCGATGCAGCCGGCTCCCATACCCTCGACCTCGATCGTGCCGTCGGCCAGCCGTTTGACCCAATACCAATCGTTGTTGTCCGGGTCGTAGCCGTCGACCTTATACATGATCGTGATCGCCGCGAGTGTGCTGTCCGGCATGTAGTTCTCTTTTACGATGATCGCACCGACGGGCATCGATCCGGCCATCCCCGTCACGGCCTCGTAAGCGGCCGAGTTTAGGTATGTGGTCAAGAGCACGCCGTGCGGCTCCTGACCCTCGTACAGCTCACCCTTGTCGGGCCAGAGCTCCCAGTTGGCCGTATAGTCAACGGCCTCCAAGTACTCCCACACCGCAACACCGGCGGTTTCAGGAAGCGCGACTTCCTGCATGGCTTCTGCTGCCGGCATCTCCCCGGTCTCACCGCCCTCCTCCTGTCGCTGACAGCTCCAAGAGACGAGCGCGAGCCCGCAGAGCAGACCTGTGAATAGTGGTCGAGCTAGCATGGTCCCTCCTGTGGCAAGGCGTTTTCACCTGAGGTGAGAACCGTTCTGGGCTGTCACCTGACGATACAATGCTGTGACTGTCGAGAAGATACTTGTAGCCTAAAGATCGACGGTTCGGCAGTCAAATCGAGAGGACGCGGTATCGGCACCGCCGTCATGCAGCCGGGGCCCCTTGTAGCGAGCTGAGGAGCCCCGTCTCGGACGAATTTGGCTTCTCTGGCGATTTCTATAGCGCGTCGAAGAACTCGATCATCCGCCTCCGCATCGCCTCGTCCGGCAGGCGCCCGTACGCCGCGCCCATGTTGTCCGCCGCGTGGTGCGCCTTGGTGGTCGCAGGAATCGGGCACGTCACCGCAGGATGCGAGATGATGAACTTGAGGAAGAACTGGCCCCAACTCTCGGCGTCGAACTCGGCAGCCCACTCGGGTAGCTCCTGGCCTTCCACCGCCTGGAATAGTCGGCCGCGACCATAAGGCACGTTCACGAGGACAGCCATGCCGCGGTCGGCGGCCAGGGGCAGGATGCGCTCCTCCGCCGTGCGGGCGGCGAGCGAGTAGTTGACCTGGATGAAATCCAGGTCCTCCTGTTCCATCACGGCGGCGAAGTCCTCGTACTGCCGGGTGCTCGAGGTCGTGATTCCGAGGTATCGGATGCGGCCCTCAGCCTTCCATTCGCGGAGCGTCGCCAGCTGGGTCTGCCAGCCTCTCAGGTTGTGGACCTGCATGAGGTCGATGACGCTTCGGTTGAGCAGGCTCATCGACCGTTCCATCTGCTCGATGCCCTGCTCTTTCTCCTCCGCCGCCACCTTGGTGGCCATGAACAGCTTATCGGTGATGCCCAGGGCCTTCGCCAGGACGCCGGACACGGTCTCTGAGTTGCGGTAGCCAGTGGCCGTGTCGAGCAGTGTCCCGCCCATGTCGATGAAGGTCTGCATGACCTCTCGGAGCGGCGCCAGCGCTTCCTCGGTCGTCTCGACGTTGAAGGTTCGGGCCGTACCGATTCCGACCACCGGGACCAGCTCACCGCTGGACGGGATCGGCCGCTTCATGATCTCTGAGGACTGCGCGAAGGCCGGCAGCCGGACCCCTAGGGCCAGGGCGGCCCCGGCACCGCCGGTCAGCTTGAGCATCGCGCGCCGGGTCAGGTCCATGATCACCTCTCGGTTGGGGTATAGGGGCGACGGTATAGCCGCGGAATTTGGCCTCGGTGCCGCAGATCCACAAGGCGGGTTGATTCCCACAACGATCCTGACACGTCACCCGGGTCGCTGGACGCCCGAAATACCCGCCGTATATTTGGCCGCGGCGAACGAATTTCCCACGCCCACTATTAGACGGGAGGCGCTGACTATGGCGCGAGGCGATAGGGTCCATCCCTACATTCCCAACTCCGTCCCGGAAGTGAAAGCCAACATGCTCGCCGAGATCGGCATCGATGATATCGACACGCTCTACGAGGACATCCCGGCCGAGCTTCGGCTCAAAGAGGAGCTGAATATCCCTGATGGCATCACTTCCGAGATGGAGCTGGCGCGTCACCTGGAGAACCTTCTCTCCCAGAACACGACTTGTCGCGACAACATCAGCTTTCTCGGTGCCGGCTGCTATCAGCACTACGTCCCTGCCATCTGTGGCGAGATCGCGGGACGCTCCGAGTTCCTCACCGCCTACGCCGGCGAGCCGTATGAGGACCACGGCAGGTTCCAGGCGCTATTCGAGTATCAGAGCCTCATGGGCGAGCTGTTAGAGACGGACGTCGTCAACGTGCCCACCTTCGATTGGGGCCAGGCGGCGAGCACATCGATCCGCATGGCCGGCAGGATCACCGACCGGGAGGTCATCCTCATCGCCGACACCATCTCCCCCGACCGGCTACAGGTAATAAGGACCTATTGTGAGCCCGTGATGAAGATCGAGTTGGTGGGACACTCGAGCAGCACGGCCGGGCTCGATATGGAAGACCTGAGCAAGCGGCTGGACGATTCGGTGGCCGGGCTGTATCTGGAGAACCCCTCGTATTTCGGCACGCTGGAGGAGAACGGTCGCGCGATCGCCGATCCGCTTCATGCGAATGGCAGTGTCTTCGTCGTTGGTGTAGACCCACTCTCGCTAGGCGTTTTGGCGCCGCCCAGCCAGTACGGCGCAGACATCGCCTGCGGTGATATCCAGGGTCTCGGCAACCATATGTATTTCGGCGGCGCATTGGGCGGCTTCATCGGGACTCGAGATGAAGAGAAGTACGTCATGGAGTACCCGTCGCGACTCTTCGGGATAGGCAAAACGGAACGGGCCGGCGAGTGGGGCTTCGGCGATGTGACATACGGACGAACGTCCTTCGCGGTGAGAGAGAAAGGCAAGGAATTCGTCGGCACAGCTGCCGCACTGCACGGGATCACGGCGGGCGTCTATCTGTCTCTTCTCGGCCCCGAAGGCATGCGCGAGCTTAACCAGAACATCATTCAGAAGTCGCAGTACGCGATGAAGCGGATCTCCGAGCTCGAGGGCGTCGGCATCAGGTTCAAGGCGTTCCACTTCAAAGAATTCGTGGTCGACTTCTCGGCCACAGGCAGAAGTGTAGAAGAGATCAACCGCGCGCTCCTGGCAGACGGCATCTTCGGGGGCAGCGACCTCGAAGCCGACTTCGCGGATTTGAAAGGGTGTGCCCTCTACGCGGTGACCGAGGTCATCACCCGAGAGGATGTCGACCGTCTGGTGGATCGGTTAGCCGCGTACCTGAGTTAAGGGATAACGTTCATGGAGATTCAGAGGGGAAGCAGGCTTCGCAATTTCCATCAAGCGAAATGGGATGAGGAAGTCATCTTCGAGCTGAGCACGCCCGGCGAGCGAGGGATTCATGTGCCGGAGGTCGAGACCGAGATCTCCGACGCTGTGGGCGACGGTCTCTCGAGGATCCCGACGGCCATGCGCAGAAAGACGCCGCCCGCCCTGCCCGAGGTGGGGCAGATGCGCGTGCTGAAACATTTCTTGCGCCTTTCCCAGCAGACCCTGGGAGCCGACTTCAACGTCGACATCGGCCAGGGAACGTGCACGATCAAGTACAACCCCAAGATCAACGAAAGAATCGCGGGCGCGCCGCAGGCGATGGATATCCACCCGCACCAAGACGAAAGCACCGTGCAGGGCGCGCTGCAGGTGATGTACGAGCTGGATCTGTTCCTTCGCGAGATCTCGGGCATGGACAGGTTCTCGCTACAGCCCAGCTCGGGCTCGGATGCGATACTCACCATGGCCGCGATCATGCACAAGTATCACGAGGTACGAGGAGAGGCGGCCACGAGAGACGAGCTGATAACCACGATATTCTCCCACCCTTCAGATGCCGCCGCTGCCGCGGTAAAGGGATACAAGATCATCACCCTCTATGCCGACGAGCAGGGGATGCCCGATCTGGAGGCGTTGAAGGCCGCATTATCGCAACGCACCGCCGGCCTATTCATCACCAACCCCGAAGACATCGGCATCTTCAATCCGCGGATCCCCGAGTTCACACGCATGGTTCACGAGGCGGGTGGCATCTGCGGATATGACCAGGCGAACGTCAACGGCATCATGGGAATCACCAGGGCGCGTGAGGCGGCCTTCGACCTCTGCTTCTTCAACTTGCACAAGAGCTTTGGCGCGCCGCACGGGTGCGGCGGCCCGGGCGCCGGAGCCCTCGGTGCAACAGAGGAGATGGCCGATTACCTTCCCGTCCCCCTGGTCGGCCTCGACGGCGAAAGGTACTACTTCGACTACGAAGTCCCCCACTCGATCGGCAAGGTGCGGAGTTTCTGGGGAGCCTTTTCGGTGATACTGAAGGCCTACGCCTGGATCCTCAGTATGGGGGCGGAGGGCCTCAAAGAAGCCGCAAGGATCGCCGTCCTCAATAACAACTACCTGCTGAAGAAGATCACGGAGATATACGGCGCCACCTCACCCTACACGGGCGGCAAGCGAAGGATCGAGCAGGTGCGCTACTCCTGGCAGAAGCTCTACGAGGAGACCGGCGTAGACACCCACGACGTGACGCTGCGCCTGGCCGACTTCGGTTTCCACCTGTGGCAGAGCCACCATCCGTTCGTCGTGCCACAGCCTTTCACCATCGAGCCTACGGAGTCCTATTCCAAAGACGAGTTGGACGAGTACCTGGACGGGCTGCGACACGTGGTACAGGAGGCGAGGACAGAGCCAGAGACCGTGAAGCGCGCGCCGCACAACAGCGTCGTCCACAAGATCGACGAAAGTAGCTTCGATGATCCGGAAAAGTGGGCCGTGACCTGGCGGGCCTTTATCAAGAAGCACGGCGAAGCCGCGGCGAAGATCCGGGGATAGTGAGCAGACCGCCCGATGAAGACACTGGGCCTCATCGTCAATCCCGTGGCCGGCATGGGCGGCACCGTCGGCCTCAAGGGCACAGACGGTCCTGAGATACTCGAGCGGGCCGAGCAGCTCGGTGCCGTTCCCCAGGCTCACAAGCGAGCAGCGCGGGCTCTGGCGGCGCTCCTCCCACATAGCGACAACTTCGAGCTTCTCACCTTCAGCGGCGTGATGGGCGAAAAGCCGGCGGCCGAATGTGGGCTCAAGCCTCAGGTGATCGGATCCGGCTCGTCTCCCCGCACTATCCCGGAAGACACCATAAGAGCCGCCGGCCAGATGGCGGACCGCGGCGTCGATCTACTGCTGTTCGCAGGCGGCGATGGCACCGCCAGGGATGTGTGTGGTGCCATCGGTACATCTGTTACCGTCCTGGGGATTCCCGCAGGGGTGAAGATTCACTCCGCAGTTTTTGCCTCCAGCCCGCCTGCGGCGGGTCAGGTCGCGGCTTCCTTTCTCGGGGGAGAAATCGTCCGTGTAAAGGAAGCGGAGGTGATGGACATCGACGAGGAGGGCTACCGAAGGGGCATACTTTCTGCGCGCCTGTACGGATACATGACGATCCCCGACGGCAGGCGGCTCCTGCAGGGCCTCAAGGCGGCGAGCGCTCCCGATGAACGGGCTGTCCAGATGGCCATCGCGACGGGACTCATCGAGTCGATGGCCGATGATCGTTGCTACATAGTAGGTCCGGGAAGCACATGCAGGCCGTTGATGGAGATGCTGGGCCTCGAGGATAGCCTGCTCGGCGTCGACATGGTGCGCGGCGGGAGACAGATCGGTAAGGACATGAGCGAGCGCGAGATCCTCGAGGGGATGGCCAACGCCGAGTGCAGCTTGATCCTGACACCGGTGGGCGGCCAGGGATTTCTCCTCGGCCGGGGGAACCAGCAGATCTCGCCTGAAGTGATCAGGAGAGTGGGCAAGGAGAACATCATCGTGGTCGCGACACCCGAGAAGCTGACTTCCCTGAGAGGAAGGCCGCTTCTCGTCGACACCGGCGACATCGAAACAGACTCCTACCTCTGCGGCTACTACAGGGTTGTCACCGGCTACCGTGAGGCTGCAGTCTATAGGGTGTCCTGCTACGCCTAGTCGCTCGCGCCGGTCTAGTCAGAATCGGCCCACGCGTGCGACTAGAGTCCACTCGCAGGTGAGGCCAAGTCAATGGAGCGGGTCCTGAAAGAAAAGGTGGCACTGATCACGGGCGGCGCGTCCGGGATCGGGCGCGCGACGGCGAAGGTCTTCGCGAGCGCCGGAGCGGCTGTCGCGATCATGGACCTTGACGAGGCGGGCGGCGAATCGGTCGCGCGCGAGATCGTCGAGGGCAGCGGCCGCGCTCTGTTCATCGCCGGCGATGTGAGCGTGGCGGAGGACTGCCGGCGCGCGGTGGACCGCACGGTCGATGCGCTGGGCGGTCTCGACATCCTGTTCAACAACGCCGGAATCATTCGCCGGGCCAGCGTGTTGGAGCTCAGCGAGCGCGATTGGGACCAGGTGATGGCGGTGAACGTGAAGTCGATCTACCTCATGTCAAAGTACGCCATCCCTGTCATGCAAGAGGCAGGCGGTGGCGTGATCATCAACACGGGCTCCGGCTGGGGGCTGGCCGGCGGCCGGAATGCGGCATCGTATTGCGCCTCGAAAGGCGCGGTGGTCCTGCTCACCAAGGCGATGGCGCTCGACCACGGGCCGCAGAATATTCGGGTCAACTGCATCTGCCCCGGCGACACAGACACGCCGATGCTGCGCCAGGAGGCGGAACAGCTCGGCGAACCGATCGAACGGTTCCTAGCCGAGGGAGCCGAGCGGCCGCTGGGCCGCATCGCGCAGCCCGAGGACATCGCCCAGGCGGCACTCTACCTGGCCAGCGACGCCGGCTCAGCGGTGACCGGCATATCGCTGGTCGTCGACGGCGGCGGCCTGGCCGGATCTGGATAAGGAGCGAACGTGGAAGGCTTGAATGGCAAGCGTGTCCTGGTTACCGGCGGCGCCAGCGGAATCGGCGCGGCGACGGCGGAGCGTTTCCTCGATGAGGGTGCGAAGGTAGTCGTGCTCGACCGCGATCAGCTCGGCTGCGAGCGGATCAAGAAGACGCTGCCGCAACTGGCCGGCGTGATTCGCGCCGACGTCTCGGACGCCGGCGCGGTCGCGGATGCGTTCGACGAGCTCGACGAGATGCTCGGCGGCCTCGATGTGTTGATCAACAACGCCGGTATCAGCATCCGGCACGACTTCCTCGAGATCACAGCGGAGGAGTGGCGTCAGGTGATGGACGTCAACCTGAACGGCGTCTTCTACGTGGCGCAGCAGGCGGCGCGGCGGATGAAGGCGGCGGGTGCCGGCGTGATCATCAACACGGGCTCCACCAACGCGATCATGGGCTATCCGTTCTACGCCGACTACAACGCCTCCAAGGCCGGCGTGCTGGAACTGACGCGCTCGATGGCCCTGGAGCTGGCGCCTGACGTGCGGGTCGTCGCCGTTTGTCCGGGCTACATCATGACGCCGATGCAGGAGGCGGAGTACACTCCCGAGATGATCGACGAGGTGAACAGCAAGATCCCGCTCCGCCGCCACGGCCGGCCCGAAGAGGTCGCAGCGCTCTTCGCCTTCCTCGCCTCGGACGAAGCGGCCTACATCACCGGGCAGACGTATATCATCGACGGCGGGGAGATCGCCGGCGGACTGGCGAGCCGCTAGCCGGCGAGTCGCCGAGGATTGCGGGGCTGCCACACTTCTGCGAACTTGTAGGTGCGGGACGCGTTCGGGCGGTCGCTCTCAGCCTGGAGGCGCTTGTACGATGGCAAAAATGCCCGCCACTCTTCTGCTTGCACTCGCGTTATCCGGTTTTTTCCTGTCTCTCCGTGCGCAAGAGATCGAAGAAGCGAAGCTGTGCCGGGTGATCGGCACGATCGTGGATGACAGCAGCGGGGCTCCGCTGCCCAACACGGTGGTGACGATCCCGGAACTCGGGCGACGATGGGTCAGTAACTCAGCGGGCATATTCGTCATCGACTCGATATCGCTCGGGACATACCTGATCTACATCCGCCGCGTCGGCTACGAGGCCACGGACGGCACTCTCACCGTCGAGCGCACCGGCAGCCTCGAGGTGGGTTTGCGCCGGCAGCTTCCCGACTTCTCATCCCGAGGTCACGTCTCGGGTACGGTCATCGATCGAAGCACGCGACAGCCGATCGCGGGCGCCGTCGTGAACGTCCTTCAGGCCAGCCGCCAGGTACTCACCGATGAGCAGGGGCACTTTGCGATCCAAGAGCTGCCGGTCGGGGTGCTCAGCCTGTCCGTGGAGATGCTCGGTTATGCACGCCGTCGGGAGCCGATCAGCGTCCAGACGGCTCACACGACATCACTCGAGATCGCGCTCGCCGTAGAGCCTATCGAGCTGGAGCCTATCGTCGTCGAGGTGCGCTCCCAGTATCTCGACCGGGTAGGCTTCTACCAGCGTGTCCGGAGCGAGCCGGGGGGGTGGCACTATACCGCGGAGGAGATTGACCGCTTGGGGACCTTCTACCTCTCAGACGTGCTGCGACGAGTGCCCGGGGTAAGGGTTTACTGGGGCTTTGACGGCGTACGAGTCAGGGGTCGCGGTGGCCCCAGATGCTGGATGAGAATCTACCTGGACGGGTTCCGGATGGCTCAATATTGGGACCTGGACATGATTGACCCTTCAACGGTGGGAGGTCTAGAGGTCTATCACGGCTTGGCGACTCCTATCCAGTACGGCCACCGCTCCACCTGCGGTGTTATCCTGATTTGGAGTCGCCGGTAGCGTCGTAATCACTCCGTCAGGTCGAGCTTGCCCGGCAGGGAGGCGCCCGCTCGAGCGGGAGAGAGCTGGGTCACGAGGCGGTTCCGGCCGACGCCGAGCTTGCCGCCTACTCGTAGCGCAGCGCCTCGACGGGATCGACCCTCATCGCGCGCCGCGCCGGAACATAGCAGGCCAGGGCGGCGACAACGACCAGCACTAGGGCGACTCCCACGAACGTCAGCACGTCGGTCGTGCCGATGCCGTAAACCAGGCTTCCCAGAAATCGGGACAGTCCCAGCGCGGCCACCACGCCAGCCAGGATGCCGATGCCCACTAGCCTCATGCCCTGCCCCAGCACCAACTGCAGCACGTCGCTTCGCTCAGCGCCGATCGCCAACCGGACACCGATCTCCTGGGTGCGGCGACTGACCGAGTACGCGATGACGCCGTAGATGCCGACGGCGGCGAGCAGCAGGGCGACAATCGCGAAGGCGAGCATCAGAGTGGTGGAGAAGCGCATGCGGGCCAGCGATTCGCCGAGGATCTGCTCCATCGACCTGACATCGTAGACCGGCAGCGTCGGATCGAATTGCCGAATGACTCCTCGCGCCGCTACGAGGGTGACGTCCTGCTCGCCGCGCACGACCAGCGACATGCTTCTCGACCACGGGATCTGCGCGTACGGCACATAGATGCTGGGGTTGGGGTCGTGCCTCAACGTGTTGTGGCGGACGCCGCCTACCACACCGACGATCCGGAACGCCTGCCCATGGACTCCCAGCCGGATCCCGACCGGGTCCCGGTCGGGGAAGTGCGCACGCACGAAGGCATCGTTCACAATCACGACCGGCTCTACCTGCGGGCCATCGGTTTCGCTGAACTGCCGGCCACTTGCCAAGCGCACCCCCATCGCCTGGAGGTACGTGGGCGTGACAACCGCGAAGTTGACCGAGCGGTTCTCGTTCGGCGGCACCTCGGTCTCACCTTCCTTGGTGAACGAGGTGCCGCCGCGATCCACAGCAAGCGGGATGCTGTTGATGAATCCGGCCGCTCTGATGCCTGGGGTCGAGTTCAGCCGCCGTTCGAGCTCGGTGTAAGCCGCAACGAGGTGGGGGTCTTCCGGGTAGCGTGACTCCAGAGGCGTGATCCTGAGCGTCAGCCTGTCTCTGGCATCGAATCCGGTATCAACTCCGCTGAGGCGAACGAAGCTCTGAATCAGCAGACCCGCTCCGACGAGCAGCACCAGTGAGAGGCCGACCTCGGCCACCACGAGGGCCGATCGCAGGCGCGAGCTTCCCCGGCTCTCGGCCTGTCCGCGCCCGGCCTCACGCAGCCGCTGACTCAAGTTCTCAGAGGCGCCTTGAAAGGCGGGCGCCAGACCGAAGAGCACCCCGGTGAGCAGCGAGACGAGCAGCGTGAAGCCCAGCACGCTGGCGTCGAGGCCTACACCCTCCAGGCGTGGAATATCCTGCGGGCCCAGCCGGGCCAGCGCCTTCGCTCCCCAGAGCGCCACGCCCAAGCCCGCCAGGCCGCCCAGCAACGACAGACCTAGGCTCTCGGTGACCAGCTGCCGTATCAGCCGGCCGCGCCCGGCCCCCAGCGACGCGCGCAGCGCGAACTCCTTCAGCCGTGTCGTGCCCCGGGCCAGCAGTAGGTTGGCGACGTTGACACACGCGATCAGCAGAACCAGACCGACGGCGCCCAGAAGTATCATCAACTGAACGCTGACATCACCCAGCACCTGGCGGTCGAGCGGTGTCAGGGTGATGTCCCAGCCGGCGTTGGAGGAAGGGTATTCCTGTTGTAAGCGGCGCGCGATGGCGTTCATCTCCGCGTCGGCTGTCCGTAGATCGACGCCGCTCCTGAGCCGGGCAATCACCGTCATGAAGTGGGCCGACCGGTTGCCGTTTTCCATGTCCACGGCGAACGGGACCCAGAGTTCCGTCTCCTCGGTGGGTATCGCACCTTCCAAGACGATGGGCGGTGGGAATTCGAACCCCTGCGGCATTACGCCGACGACGGTGTGAGGTATCCCGCCCAGCCGGATAGATCTGCCAACCAGGTCCGGGTCGGCCCCGAAGCGGTTCTGCCAACTCCCGTAGCTGAGCAGCACAACCGGGGCGCCACCTTCACGATCGTCCTCGCTGTTGAAGAGTCGGCCGAATAGCGGCGAGACACCGACTACTGAAAACATCCCGGCCGTCACGGTCGCGCCGCGCACGACGCTCGACTCCGCCTCGCCCTCGAGGATGTAGCGACGGCGGCTGAACGCGCCCATCTCGTCGAACGCGTTATTCTGGTCACGCCAGTCGGCGTAATTGGGCGGCGAGACGACCATGTACGGCAGGCCGCGAGTCAGGTTCCGCTCCCAGACGACGACCAGGCGATCAGGGTCGCCGTATGGGAAGGGCTGCAGCAGCACGCCGTTTACCACGGAGAAGATCGCGCTGGTCCCTCCGATGCCTAACGCGAGTGTCAGCACGGCGATTAACCCGAATCCCGGGTTCCTGCGAAGCATCCGCAGGCTCAACTTCACGTCCTGCCACAGACTAGCCATCTCGATCCACCTATCTCAAGGTCCAAGTATTCAACGTTCGGCCACAGCGATGCCGAGTCCGTACTCGGCGACGCGTCGGACCTGTTCGTAGTACCGCGCGGGCATCGGCCTGTACGTTCCCCACAGCGAGACGAAGCCCGAACCTGCGGGTCCACCGTAGTTCTTCACCCAGGCCGGTGCGCCGCCCTTCTCGTCCAAGGCAAGCGCCGTCGTGATCTCCGAGACATCGACCCCCGACACGCTCACCCACCAGTCGGTGAACCCCCAGCGCTCACCTTCCAGCGTGGGGTGGGCCGCGTACTGGTCCATGTCGTACCGAGAATGGTCCACGCCCACCAGCGCCTGCGGGCCGTCACGGCTGAACGCCGTGATGTTCCCATCGGCGTCGCGCTCGAGGCTGAGGGGTGGTAGCCCCAGCCAGACGATCTTGCCCCCCGAATCGAGGTAGCGTCTGGCCAAGACCGTGTCTGACGCGACTGCCGCGACCGTCGCCGGAAGGTCGTCCATGGCGAACACGACCACGCTACGACCGCTTTCTCCGTTAGATGCCTCCATGAACCGCGCGAGTTGGAATCGGTCGAGCACCTCGTAGCCCCGGGACTCGAAGAAGTCGCGCACACCCTCGTGCCCGGCAAACGTGTTCCAACCCGTACGCTCGGCGTCCCAGTACACGGCGCGTCCCGGCGCCGGGCCGTCCTCGAGTCGCACCGCATATACATACCCATCATCACACCCGAAATAGGCCCGGCCCTCGTGGACGACCGGAGACGACATTACGGCACCGCCGAACCTCAGCTCCCAGCTCTGGACCCCGGTCGCCGCGTCCAAGGCGAGGAACCGGCCGGAGTGGATTCCGACGTACACGACCCCGCCCGACACGGCCGGTGAGCTGAAGACGCGGTCCCCGGTCTCGAACCTCCAGATCTCCTCGCCCGTCTCGATGCTCATCGCATGCACGTACAGACCGTCCGAGGTCCCAACGATCGCCGCACCTTCATAGATCGCCGGGGACGAGACGACCCAAGGAGTCGAGTGGTCGAAGCGCCAGGCGAGCTCGCCGGTCGATGCATCAACGGCGTAGAACTTTCCGTCGCGCGAGCCGAAGAAGACTCTGCCCCGGGAGACCGCGGGTGACGACTGTATCGTCTTGCGGTCGAAACCGAACTCGGCCGAGTTGAACGAAGCGCCCTCTGTCTCGAAGCTCCATCTGAGCTCACCCGTCTCCAAATCGATGGCGTAGAGGAGACCGTCTGCACTTCCTACGAAGGCGGCGCCGTCGGCGACCGCCGGCGACGACCGGACCCGGCCACCCGTCGCGACCCGCCAGCGTTCGGTTCCGGTCGCGGGCTCGAACCCGTATACGTTCCCGTCCCCCGAACCCACGATCACCAGGTTACCGGCGATCACCGGTGATGACGTGAAGTAGTCCCAGCCCTCGTGACCCCAGTCCCAGGGTTTGTCGGGCCCGGTCTCCACGCGCCAGCGCTCGCGTCCCGTTCGACGGTCCAGCGCGTAGAACACGTTCGACCGATCCCCGAAGTAGACGAGGCCACCGTGAACCGCAACCGACGATTGCACCGCAGCACTCGCCTCAAAACGCCACCGCTCCTCCCCGCTCGCTCGGTCGATAGCGTAGAGACGCCCGTCGCCGCTCCCCACCAGAACCAGGTCGCCGTCGATCAACGGAGACCCCCGAACCGGGCCGCCGGTCTGGAAGGCCCACTCCACCTGCCCGTGACCCGAGGCATAGGCGCCGGGATACACGCCCGCGTGGTCCGGGCCGCCGCGGAACATGCCATCCGGACCGTGGGTGGCAGAATCGACACATGCCGCTGTGGCGAACAGAGCCATCCCGATCAACAAACCAGCGCGGGCGATTCCGAGTGATGTGCGAGTCCTCGTTGGCTCGACCATGGAGTTCTCCTAGTTTGTGTGTGCAAACTTCGCCAAGATAGCACGTTCGTCGAGCCAGCGGCCAACGGACGCCAGAGTCCGCTGCGCCCAGCCTCCAGCTACCAGCGACGGAGAGTCCGACGATGAAGATCACCAGAATCGCCGCCTACCAGGTCGACCTGCCGCTGCACGAGGGCAGCTACAAATGGTCCGGCGGCAAGTCGGTGGAGGTGTTCGACAGCACGGTCGTACGAGTCGAGACCGATGAGGGAGTCGTCGGTCACGGCGAGGTATGCCCACTGGGTCCGTTCTACCTGCCGGCCTACGCGAAGGGGGCGCGGACCGGCATAGCCGAGCTGGCGCCGCATATACTGGGCGAGGACCCGACGCAGCTCGAGCGCCTGAACCGGCTGATGGACGCCGCACTGCTGGGCCACCCGTACGTCAAGTCGGCGATCGACATGGCGTGCTGGGACATCTTAGGCAAGGTCGCCGGGTTACCCATCTGCACGCTGCTGGGCGGCCGCTACGGCGAGGACTTCGTACTCTACCGAGCCATCTCACAGGAGTCGCCGGACGAGATGGCGGCAAAGGTGGCCGGCTACCGCTCGGAGGGTTACCGACGCTTTCAGCTGAAGGTGGGGAGCGACCCCGAGTCGGATATCGAACGGATCCGCGCCGTGCGGTCGGTGCTGGAGCCGGGCGACGTGCTGGTAGCGGATGCAAACACCGGCTGGCTCAAGCACGAGGCGGCCCGCGTGGTACGCGGGGTACGCGACGTCGACGTCTACATCGAGCAGCCGTGCGCAACGTACGAGGAGTGCCTATCGATTCGCAGACGCACCGACCATCCCTTCGTCCTCGACGAGAACATCGACGGGATCCCCATCCTGTTGCGCGGCCAAGCCGACCAGGCGATGGACGTGGTCAACATCAAGATCAGCAAATTCGGCGGTTTAACACGTGCACGGCAGGCCCGCGACCTGTGCGTCTCGCTAGGCATCGCCATGACCATCGAGGACAGCTGGGGTGGCGACATCATCACCGCCGCCATCGCTCACCTGGCGCACAGCACGCCGCCCGAGTTCGTGTTCACGGCGACCGACTTCAACTCCTACGTCACGGTGAGCATCGCCGAAGGCGCGCCGCAGCGCCAGCATGGGCGGATGGCCGCATCGCAGGCCGCCGGGCTCGGTGTCAGCCCACTCATGGACGTGCTCGGCGAGCCGGTGGTCGATATTGTCTAGGAGGAGCCAGGAAGCCGAAGCGATCGATGTGTGACCGTAGGGGAACTGACGCTGGGGGCAGTCGCCCAAGCTAATCCTTCTCGCCCCCTTTCTTCCCGTACCGCGCCAGTTCTTCCCGAATCACTACGCGGAGCCTCTTCTCGAGCTGCTCCCTGCCCATCGTCATGTATTCGCGCAGTGCCGCGTTGATGAGCGTCTGGTAGTTGCCACCACCCGCTTCGTGCGCCTGCGTCCGAAACCAATCCAGCACGTCATCGTCGATACGAATCGTGATGCGCGTCTTGCCGGGCGGGGTCCGGATCACTGCGCCTCGCTTGCCTTTGCTGAAGTCGTATTCCTTCCTCATGTTCTAACCTT
>CP070812.1:1661706-1666256 GCA_020344015.1 Gemmatimonadota bacterium | reverse complement strand
TCGATGAGTTGATCGCCGAGGGATACCGCGGGGTCTACGAGCGCTACGAGCAGATCCTGGCCGATCGTCCCGACTCGCCGCTGGAGACGCTGAACCGGATCATCACCGAGTACGTGGATTTCGCTCTGGTGAACCCCAACCACTACGAGCTGTGGTTCGCCACCAGTGAGATCCGCGTCATCGATAGTCAGCTACGGATGCGACACGGCGGGCGCTCGTACCATGTCTACCACGTCTGGCTGGAGCGAATCGACGAGTGCAAGGCCGCCGGCCTGCTACCGGACCGCGACACGCTGAACCTCTTCCAATTGATCTGGGGATCCGTGCACGGGATGATCTCACTGCGGATCCACCATCCCAGTTTTCCATGGCTGCCGCTGGGACAGCACGTCGGGGAGCTGCTGTCGCTCCTCAGTCGAGGGCCAGCGTAACTTACAGAGGGAGGTCCGCGAGAATGAAGAATGCTATCGGCCTCGTTATCGTGTTGGCGCTCAACCTGGGCTGCGGGGCTGGCCCCGCGCAGGATTCTGGCGTCGAGGTCACTCAACTGACCGATCGGGTTTACGTGCTGAGCACCGACCAGGGCGAGTACACGACAAATACGATCGCGTTCGTGGGAGAAGACGGGATCCTGCTGGTCGACACGCAGGCGGAGGACGACGCCGAAGCCCTGAGGCTGGCGGTCGACGCCTTCGGCCGTGGAACTCCGAAGTACATCATCAACACACATCGCCACGTCGAGCATGTGGGCGGGAACGCGATCTTCGGTGAGGCGCCGATCGTCATCGCTCATGCGCTCGTCCCCGAGAAGTTGAAAAGCGGAAGCTATCTGTTCGATGAATTCCCCGATGCGACTTTTCCCGACATGACCTTCTGCGACTCGCTCAGCCTCTACTTCAACGGTGAACTTGTCAGAATCGTGGCAGTGCCGGGCAGCCACGACGACAACGAGATCATGGTTCACTTCACCGAATCGAAGGTGGTACACCTGAGCTCGCTGGTGAATGGATTCAACTTTCCGTCGGTCGATTCCGATGGCGATGTCCTGAGGTTCCCGGAGCTGGTAGCCAGGGCCATCGAATTGTTGCCCGAGGATGTCGTCATCGTCTCCGGACACAACGACACCGGCACGTGGCGGGACCTCCACACCTATCACGACATGTTGGTGCAAACGACTGACATCGTCCGCGCCGGCCTGGCCGAGGGGAAAGACCTCGCCACACTGCAGGCTGAGAACGTGCTCGAAGCTTGGAAGTCGTATGCCGGAAGCTACGTGAGTACCGACGAGTGGATCGAGTACCTGGTGGGCGGCCTGCAGCCGAGCGATGAGCCCACGAAGACGGTCTACGAGCCGCTCTACTACGTCTGGAAGGACGAAGGTGCCGACGCGGCCCTGGCGCGCTACTTGGAGTTGCGGCGCGATCACCCTGACGAGTACAAGTTCGACGAGTTCTCCCTGCTGGTGATCGGCAACAAGTTGCTCGCCAGGGATCATGTCGAGAATGCCGTGAAGTTCCTGGCCGCGAGTCTCGAGGAGTATCCCGATTCACCATACAGCTACTACACCGCCTACAAGTTGGGCGCGGCCTACAAAAGCTTGGGTGACAAGGAGCAGGCGCGGCGGTACGGCGAGCGGTCGCTGGAGCTGAATCCGGAGTTCGCCGCGGCGAGGGCGCTGCTCGAGGAGCTCGAGGAGATGTAGAGTCCGGGGATCATCAGCCGGGCTCGGGAAAGAACTCAAGCCCTCAGTAACGGAACCCGCGCGTCGCCAATTGAATCGCGCAGACTCGCCCGATCATGAGGTTTGACCGCTGAGATCCGGCGAGCTGAGCAATGGACAATTACCGATTTCCAGTTGAAATGCTTCGCGTCATTGCAGATCACTATTCAGCATGTCGGAACCAGATTGCGGCGTGGTGTGCACATGCATTACCACCAGGCGTAGTCGGGGCTCATGTGGAAGGCGCCCTTGTACGACTTCAGGTTCGAGAAGAAGAACATGTCGAAGTACTCCCTCTCGACCGACGTCACGTTGTAGTAGAGGCCGGCCGGCCAGTGCATCGCGAACTCGCCGCCCGGTAGCTCGGTGGCGGTGAAGCGCGTGCCCGGCAGCGGGCCCGCCGCCAGCTGCCCGTGGCCCGGCTCGATGATGTCGTCCTCGTACAGCCCGGCCAGGATGTCGTGCGCCTCGACCACCAGCGCGTTCGCCCCTGAGCCCGCCCACCAGCGCGAGTTCACCACGGTGTTCCTGACCCGGTGGGGAAACGCCGAGTTCCTGTGGGTGAAAGACGGCCACTGCATGGGTGATCTTCACCCAGCGGCTGCGTGACATTCACCCGCCGGCTCGGGAACCTGGCGAGCGTGCTTGTGCGATCGTTGCACACGGCGTATATTGTTGCGTAGTTGTGCAACAATATAACTTGTATGCAACAATGCCTGGGTTCGACGCTCTGGTTGAAGAAGCGATCGCGCTGATCGAGCGCGCGCTGGATGGCAGGGTGACGTTACGGGAACTCGCTGTAGTGGATCCAGAGGGCGCACCCGCCCGACTCCGGACGCGCTGGGGCGACAGCATCGACTTGCGCTTTCTGCCGGGGGCGGAGGCCCCCGAGGACGAGGGGCTGGTCAGGGAGGTCGGGCCGACGGCCGGGCTGCCCGAAGTGAGCGTGTTCCGACGCGGCTCGGGAGAGCTGCGACGGCGGCTGCGAGCCGCGGGGCGATCGTTCGTCGATCTGTCCGGCGCGGTGCACCTGGACTTGCCCGGGCTGGTGGTCGACCGGTCGGATCTCGAGCAGCCGCCCCGCGCCCGGGCCCGGGTGGGGTTGATCGACCCGTTCGCCGATCGCAGCTCGCTCGTCTGCCGGGTGCTACTGTCGGGCGCAGCGTCACGCGCTTGGGGTGTTAGAGAACTTGCCGAAGCGGCTGGCGTGAGCCCGTCCACGGCTTCGCGAGTCGTGCGGGAGCTGGCGACCGAGGGCCTGGTCGAATTTCAACGCGAAGGCCGCTCTTCCTGCACCCGGGTCCCTGATCCGCGCCGCCTGTTCGAGCGGTGGACGCGGGAGTACGACTGGGGTAGGAACAGGCAGCTCGCCTTCGACGCTCCGATCGGGGACCCGCAGAAGTTCCTGCCACGGCTGAGGCAGCTGCTGGAGGGCCGACGCTGGGCACTGAGCCTGCATGCCGGGGCCTCGTTGGTGGCGCCGCACGCGGAGTGGCGCCGCATCCATCTCTATCTTCAGGGCGACGAGTCGATGGCGCGCTATGCAGCGCGCGCCGCCGGTTGGCGGTCCGCCGAGGGGGGCGGACTGGTGATCATGCTCCCGTACTACAGCGACTCCGTCTGGTGGGCGCTCGAGCGCCACCGCGGGCTGCCGGTGGTCAGCGCGCTGCAGCTCGCGTTGGATCTCTGGCACTATCCGCTGCGCGGCCGGGAGCAGGCGGAGCATCTGCTGGAGACGCGGCTCCGACCACTGTGGGAAGGCGACGGCGAGGGCCCGGCTCCGGGCGATCCGCTGCTGACTCTGCTCCGCGAACTGAAGGCGGGCCTAGCGCTCATCTACAGCGACCGGCTGAAGGGTGTCTACGTCTACGGGTCGTATGCCCGGGGTGAAAGGGGAGCCGAATCGGATCTGGATATCGTCGTTGTACTGGATGACGTGGGTCACTATGCGGCGGAGGTGGATCGGACGGGAGATCTGATCTCGAGGCTCTCGCTCGGTTTCGGGGTCGCCATCTCGCGCGTCTTCGTCTCCGAGCGTGATTGGGCGAGCGGCACGAGCGCCTTCCTCGCCAACGCGCGTGAGGAGGCCGTCCCCGCATGAAGGAGGAGACGTCCAAGCTGCTCGACAAAGCGGCCCGGGCCGTTCGCGCGGCCGAAACACTGCTCGCACATGGAGACGCGGACTTCGCCGCGGGTCGAGCGTACTACGCCATGTTTTACGCGGCCGAGGCGCTGCTCGCCGAAACGGGTCGTCGCTTCCGGAAGCGCAGCGGCGCTCACGCGGCGTTCGGGGAACACTTCGCCAAGTGCGGGATCCTCGACCCGAAGTTCCACCGCTGGCTGCTGGACGCCTTCGACAAGCGGTTGATGGCGGACTACACCGCCGAGAGTGTCATTACACCGGCTGACGCGGCGGTGCTGATCGCGCAGGCCAGGGAGTTCCTGGATGCCGCACGGCAATATCTGGCCGCCGAGCGCGAGCCGGGCTGATCGATATCGAACGGTAGGCTTTGGCTGCTAAGCTGGTTGGCCGGGTCGCAGACCGTCGTCCGCTACTTGGCGACTTCCTGGCGGCGGGCACGCGGCTCGCCTGGCTGGTCGATCCGCGGCGACGCGAGGTGCGCGTCTTCCGCTCTGATGGCAGCATGGCCGTGATCGGCGAGGACGGCGCACTCGACGGGGAGGACGTCGTGCCCGGCTTCTCCTGTCCGCTGGCGGCTGTTCTCCCCTAAAGCCGAGGTCGCTCGGCCGCTGGTCCCTCTTCCGTTGAGACCTCGTTGATATCCCTCCTGCAAGCTTGGAAAGCGAGCCGCCAGCAGAGGATCATCGG
>CP070812.1:1654869-1661606 GCA_020344015.1 Gemmatimonadota bacterium | reverse complement strand
CGGTGGAACAGGTTTCCGGCAAGGCGGGCAACTTCGAAGTGAAGATCAAGAAGCGGCCACGCTACGTCACCGGCCAGTGCTCGCTGGACGATTCGCTTGCGGATCAGCTCACGTCTGAACGGCCGGATGACGTCAACCTGGGAATGGGTGCTACCAAAGCCCTATACTACCCGCACGACATGGCCTACCCACCGCTCCACATGCTCGACCGCGATGCGTTGTCTGAATCTGATGTCCAGACCCTCACGGAGGTGGCCCCACCAGGAGCAATCGACCTCGCGATGACCGACGAGGACGTCGAGCTCGACGTCGGTGCGATCATCGTCGCTACCGGTTGGAGACCCTACGATGCCACCAAGCTCGACAACCTTGGGTTTGGCCGGTACGAAAACGTGATCACCAACGTCATGATGGAGCGCCTAGCCGACCCTCGCGGACCCACCGGTGGAAAGATCGTGCGCCCCTCCGATGGCGCGAATGCCGTGAACCTGGCTTTCGTGCAATGCGCCGGATCGAGAGATGAGAACCACCTGCCCTACTGCTCTGCGGTCTGCTGTATGGCGTCACTCAAACAGGCACGGTACCTCAGGGAGAGTAACGAGGATGCCAGAGCAACCGTGTTTTACATCGACATCCGCACCATCGGGCGCCTGGAGAAGTTCTACTACAACCTGCTTGAAGACACGAACGTCTCGTTTGTCAAAGGCAAGGTCGCGAAGATCACCGAGAATCCTGAAAGCAAGGACCTGATCCTGGAGGTGGAAGACACGATAGCGGGGCACAAGCCGGAGCAACGCTTCGACATGGTGGTCTTGGCCACCGGCATCGTGCCCAACACCGCTGATGTGAAGATCCCATTCGAGCTGGAATACGACGAATACGGCTTCATCGACGGAGCCACCGACGTAGAGGGGATCTACGCCGCGGGATGCGCCAAGCATCCCTGCGACGTCTCCCGCGCGACCAAGGAATCCACGGCGGCCGCGTTGAAAGCAATCCAGTGCATCAATAGAGGATGAGACTAGTGGAAGACAAGATCGGTGTGTTCATCTGTACCGGTTATGGAATAGCTGATGCCCTAGATATCGACGCGCTCTGCAAGGTGGCGACCGAGGAGCACAACGTCCCGTTTTGCAGGACGGTTGAGACCTGTGAAGGGCCGGGCCTGGACGCGATCAACGAGGACATTGCGAATGAAGGCCTGAACAAGGTCGTCATCGCCGGGATCTCCCCCCGTCGCTATCCCGACTACGCGTTCCCGGAACACGTGATAGCCGAGCCGCTCGCTCTACGTGAACACGTGGTGTGGTCCCAGCCAGCGGGTGAAGAGGACACGCAGATGATGGCTGAGGACTACCTCCGCATGTACATCACGAGGGTCAAGAAGCGGCAGCCCCTTGAACCTTTCGAAGCGGAGGAGGCGATCGACAAGAGCCTGCTGGTCGTCGGCGGCGGAATTGCGGGCCTCACGGCCGCTGTCGAAGCCGCTAGAGCGGGATATGACGTCAGGCTGGTCGAGAAGACGGACGCACTTGGCGGCTGGCTGGCCAAGCAGCACAAGTCGATTCCGACCAAGCCACCGTATCGCGACTTGGAGGAAACGGGCATCGATGCGCTGATCGCAGAGGTCGACGACCATCCCAAGGTCCGGGTGTACACCTCTGCCACTACCAGCCAGATCGTCGGCGCGCCTGGGCTGTTCGACGTCACGCTAACGTCGACCGGCAACGGCAAGCCGGAAGGCGAGGTGGTCGACGAGTTCCGGATCGGGGCCATCATCCAGGCCACGGGCTGGAGACCGGCCGATCCTCGCGAGGATCTGCCGTACGGTCAACTCGACGACGTCATCCGCAACGTGGAACTAGAGCAGATGGTCAAGGACCAGGGCCGCATCACGCGTCCCTCGGACGGCAAAGACGTCAAGAGCGTCGCACTCATCCAATGCGGCGGTTGCACGAACAAGGACCACCACTCCTACTGCTCTTCGATCTGCTGCCTCACGTCGCTGAAACAGGCTCTCTATCTCAGGGAGCAGGGCGAAGACTCCAAGGCGTACGTCTTCTACGAGTTCATGCGGACGCCGGGTAAGTACGAGAACTTCTACCGCAGGGCCCAAGAGGATCACGGCATCTTCCTGACCCGCGGCGAGGTCGCGGATGTGAAGCGCACGGGCGACGGTGGGCTTTGCGTAACCGCCCGCGACACCATGCTCGGCGAGGAGATCCAGGTCAACGTGGATCTCGTGGTGCTGGCGGCGGGGATGATCCCGAACGCAGCCGACGGAGAGGCTATTCGGGCCCTCGAGGACGCCCAGGTGACGCTGGTCGAGGGCGACTCGGAGGCCAAGAAGAAAGAGGCCGCCGAGACAATCGAGCAACTCAAGCAACACGAAGGCACCGAGATTCTGAACCTCGGTTATCGGCAGGGTCCCGACCTGCCAAGCCTGGAATACGGGTTCCCCGACTCACACTTCATCTGCTTCCCGTACGAGAGCAGACGGACCGGCATCTATCCCACGGGCGCGGCGCGACAACCCACGGACGGCTTGGGCAGTCGAGCAGACGCTACTGGCGCGGCGCTCAAGGCAATCCAATGCGTCGAGATGACATCCAGGGGCGAGGCAGTGCACCCGCGTGCCGGAGACAAATCGTATCCGGACTTCTTCATGCAGCGCTGCACCAAATGCAAGCGCTGCACCGAGGAATGCCCCTTCGGGGTGCTCAACGAGGATAAGGAGGGCACGCCCCTGCTGAGGGAGACCCGATGCCGCCGCTGCGGCGTATGCATGGGAGCCTGCCCCGAACGAATCATCTCGTTCAAGGATTACTCGGTCGATATCGTCGGCTCGATGATCAAGGCCGTCAACGTGCCCGATGAGTTCGAAGAGAAGCCGAGGATTCTCGTTATCGCCTGTGAGAACGACGCGTTCCCAGCCTTCGACCTCGTGGGACAACACCGGCTGCAGTGCAGCCCCTGGATCCGCGTCGTCCCAGTCAGATGCCTGGGGTCGGTGAACTTCGTGTGGATCACGGAAGCGATGGCTGCCGGGTATGACGGCGTGATACTGCTGGGATGCAAGTACGGCGATGACTATCAATGTCACTTCATCAAGGGCAGTGAGTTGGCGTCCGTGCGCGAGAAGAACGTACGAGAGAAGCTCGAACAGATGGCGATGGACATCGAGAGGGTGGAACTCCATCAGCTGCAGATCGACGAATACGATAAGCTCCCCGGCATCTTCGAGAAGTTCACGGAGCTCATCGATGAGATCGGTATGAACCCGTTCAAGGGGATGTAGTAGGATGTGATTGACGTGTAACTGTCCGCAGCAGTTGGCAGTCGGGGTGCAACTCGAGGTGGTAGCTGGAGGAGCTACAACCATGGTGACTGCTGGGAAGACGGAGCCCGAACAACCACAGCCAGGTGAGCAGGAGTCCCCACAAGCCACGTCTGCTGGATCCGCCAACGGCAGACCGGTCGTGATCGATCCGGATCTCGACTTCATCCGGTCGCTGTCCCGACAAACCGGCGAGTCGTACAAGAAGTGTTTCCAATGCGGAACGTGTTCCGCAAGCTGCCCAATTTCCCCGGACACCAACCCCTTCCCACGCAAAGAAATGGCGTGGGCCGTCTGGGGCATGCGCGATCGTCTCCTCGAAGACCCGGACGTGTGGCTGTGCCACCATTGCAACGATTGCTCGGTGAACTGCCCGCGGAGCGGGCGGCCGGGTGATGTTCTAGCGGCCGTGCGGCGCGAAAGCGTAATCCACTATGCCGCCCCACGGTTCTTGGCGAATTGGTTGAGCAAGCCTCGCTTTGTTCCGCTGCTGTTGGGTCTGCCTACCCTGCTGCTGGGGCTCGCGATCGTACTGCGGGAGCCGATCGGGAACGCGTTGGGGTTGGCAGCACCAACCGGCCAGTCGATCGTGTACTCCTACTCGCCCATGCTTCCCCACTGGCTACTGAATAGCTTCTTCGGCCTATTCACCCTTTTCGCGTTGCTCGCTGCGATCATCGGCCTGGTGCGATTCGTCCGAGTCATCAAGGCTCCGCACGTCTGGGGGGCCACCGGCCCTCCCAACCACAGCTTCACGCGCAGCGCCTGGATTGCGATCAAGCAGTTGTTCACCCACGAAAAGTTCACGTTGTGCACGGCGCCGCACTCACGCCCCCTGTCGCATTTCTGTGTGTTCTTCGGCTTCATCGCCCTCACGGTGGTCACCTTCTGGGTGATCACCGGGCCAGTCAATCCGTTACTCAAAGACGGGTTCGTCTACCCCTTCAGCTTCTTGAGCCCGTGGAAGCTGCTCGCCAACCTCGGTGGCGCTGCGGTCTTTTTTGGCTGTGTCATGATGCTCCGGCAGCGTCTCCGCAACCGAGACAACGCCGGGGGCAGCACGTTTTTCGACTGGGCTTTTCTCTGGACCCTGTTCGCCGTCGTGGTGAGTGGCTTCGCGACCGAGCTGCTGCATTACCTGCGGATGGCGCCACACCGGCACGTTGTGTACTTCATTCATCTGATCTTCGTATTCGCGCTGCTTATCTACCTGCCCTACTCCAAGTTCGCGCACGTCCTCTATCGCACCACAGCTATGATCTTCGCTGAGTACTACGGTCGCAACGGTGTGAGGCCTGGTGTCGCTGGTTCGCGTGCGCAAGTGGGGGGCGGGGAATCGCGTGACGAGGCGTCAACGACGGTGGAGTAACGCCATGAAGCTCAGCACGGCACTGCAAAACAAGAGACTCGGCGTCATCGTGGCGATCCTGATCGTCATCGTGCTCCTCCCGTTCGGATTCAGCGGCGTTCGTTTCGCCTTCGCGCGCCGAGACCAGATGCCGGATGTCTTCCTCGAGATGCCCGCGGCGGACACCAGTTGCGTGAGGGACACGGAGTACATGCGGTTCCGTCACATGGATCTGCTGAAGCAGATCAGAGAGGAGTTCATCCGCGACGGCATTCGAGGAGACGAGTCCCTGACGAACTGCAGAGATTGCCACACCAGCCGGGAGCGGTTCTGTAGCCGCTGTCACGAGGCTGCCAGCGTCATCCTCGATTGTTTCGGCTGTCACTACTATCCAGAACCCGACTCAGGAGCCGGCGGCTCGGATCGTGAGGTTGACCATGGATAGAAGGGACTTCCTCAAGAAAAGTGGAGCCGCCATAGCCGGCGCCTCAGGCGCACTCAGCCTGCCGCTGCTCACCGCGTGCGATCCAAACGTTGCACGGCCGGACAGCCCATTGGCCGGGCGCAAATGGGGGATGGTGATCGATCTCAACAAGTGCAAGTCGGACTGCACCGCATGTCTCGACGCGTGTCGGGAGGAGAACAACGTAGCCTTTCACAATGACAAACGGTGGGACATCCACTGGATCAGAAAGGTGAACATTCGGAACAAGGAATCCGAGGACGACGTCGAAAAGCCCGTGATCTTGTTATGCAATCACTGTGAGAACCCACCCTGCGCTCAGGTTTGTCCGGTGCAAGCGACATACAAGCGCGCCGATGGCATCGTCGTGGTGGACCATCACAGGTGCATTGGGTGTCGATACTGCATGGTAGCCTGCCCCTACAACGCCAGGTTCTTCAATTACAGAGAGAACGAGGAGTGGCCAAACACGGAGTACCCGAAGCGGTCTCATGGGGTCGCCGAATCGTGCCACTTCTGTGCGCATCTCCTCGACCAGGGCAGAAGGCCAGCGTGTGTGGAAGCGTGCGAGGCAGGAGCACTGCATTTCGGAAACCTGGATGATCCGGAGAGCGAAGTGTCAGAACTGGTGGCAAATGCTCCCGTGAAGCGGATCCGAGATGATTGGGGTACCGAACCGAAAGTCTACTACATGGGCTTGTAGGTCCGTGATTGTGAGGTAGTCGGATGCAAGTTGAGTTCTCGAAGATCGAGGGAAGATCGACGCCGTTCTATCTAGCAGCTGCCGCGCTTGCTGCGTTGGGCATCGCTGGCGTCTACGCGACGTATCTCATGAGCGCGCACGGGCTGTACCTGACGGGGATGACAAACCGGGTGCCCTGGGGACTCCAGATCTCGATGGCGATCTTCTACATCGGCCTCTCGGCTGGGTCGCTGGTGGTGTCGGGCCTCTACGGCATTTTCGGCAAGGTGGAGTACAAGCCGTTTGCCAGGATCGCGGCCTACCTTGCCATGTGGTTCTTGATTGCGGGCTTGCTCTCCATCCTCACCGACCAGGGCAGGATCGACCGGGTGTTTGTCAAACCGTTCACATACCTCAACGTCACATCGATGTTCTCGATCAACCCGTCACTGTATTCAGGACACGTGTTGATCTGCATCATCTACCTATGGGCGCTGTTCAGGGAGAAGGGCACGCTGACCAAGATCGCGTCGTTCACGGTATGCCTCTGGGCCATCGGGACCCACACCGGCACTGGTGCTATCTTCGCGTTCGTGCCGCGAGAACTGTACAACTCATCACTGCTCCCACCGAGTTTCGTGGCGGCAGCACTGTCTTCCGGCGCCGCCCTGATGATCCTGGTCAAGGTCGGGGTGTTTCGGGCCACCGGAAGACCGATGGACGAGAAGCTCGTGATATGGCTGGGACGACCGCTCTTGGCAATCTTCCTCGTGTGTACGTTGTACCTGCTCTTGATCGAAAACGCACACCGCTTCTATCTCGCAGAGTCGCGCGAAGCGGCCACGTTCTTCCTGTTCGGCGGCTTTCACAGTGTGCTGTTCTGGTTCGGTCTGATCATCTTCGGCTG
>CP070812.1:1649551-1654769 GCA_020344015.1 Gemmatimonadota bacterium | reverse complement strand
GCGTTCGTCTGGCCGGCCCTCGCCGCGCAGGCGCCCGAGTTGATCGACTTTTCCGGCCCGATGTTTCGTGACCCCCCATTCTCGGTCGTACATTCTGTCATGGGCCCGCTCCACACGCTGGGGTTCGTGCTATTCGGCGTCGCTACTTTCCGAGGACGCGTTTTTCCTCGTTCGTGTGCCGTCCTGTTCACGATCGGGATGGTTCTCTCGGCAGGGATTCTCTTACCGCCGTTGATCATACGCGCGATCGGCGCTGTGCCTGCCGCGATCGCGTTTGTCTGGATAGGCTACACGCTATGGAGAAGAGACGGTCAATCGGCCGCCGCCTCCTAGCGGCCAAAGACCGTGGAGGTGCACTATGCCACGCTGTACTGTGCTCGCCGGCACCGTCGCCCTATTCACCCTCGCCCTCGCCGCGATGCCGGCCCATGCGCAAAGCCTCGAGATCGGTGGCCGATTGGGCCCGGCCATAACGACAGTCGCCGGCGACGGCGATACGGACTCGAAGCTCGGCTTCAGCATCGGGGGCTTCGCCGGGTTCAGGCTCGGTGAGCGCGTGACGATCTACGGCGAGCTGTCGTTCATAAGGAAAGGATTCTCGAGCGAGGGACAGTACATTCTCTCCGCCGGGGGAGGGGTCGTCCGGGAGACGACCTTGCAGCAGACCGTGCATCTCGACTACCTGGAGTTGCAGGTTCCGCTTTCCCTCACCTTCCCGACGGGCGGCAGTTTGCGGCCCCGGTTGTACGCGGGGCCCAGCCTGGCGCTCGAGCTCCGCTGCGGCGCCGGTTGGGCGGTGCGGAACGTATTCTTGGACTGGGGCACAGGCACCGTCATCGGTAGCGAAGAGATCGAGGTCACGGGCGGCTGCCTCGACCAGCAAGACATCTTTCTCGAAGGTCCTCTGTTCCAGGAAACTAACACGATCGACGTCGGTATTCTGTTCGGCGGTGGCCTGGACATCCGGATCGGGAGCGGCGCGCTGACGGTCGACGTGCGCTACAACCTCGGGCTGATCGATATCGGCGAATCGCCCGCCACGTTGAAGAACCGTGCGTTTCAAGTACTTCTGGGCTATTCTTACTTTCTCCGGTGAGTCGGGGACTCCGAGTATGCCAGCGGCCCGAGTGAGAGTCGCACACGGCAACCTCAATCTGCGGTGAGTCCATTGCGCTCCGGGATCCGCACCTTCTTGGCCGAGCTCAAGCGGCGCAAGGTCTTCCGCGTGGCCGCGGTCTACGCCGTAGTCGCGTTCGTCATCTGGCAGGCCGCGGAGATCGCCGTCCCGGGCCTCCACCTACCGGGTTGGGTGCTCACACTGATTATCCTTCTCACCGTCCTCGGCTTCCCCATCGCGCTGGTCCTCGCCTGGGCGCTGGAGCTCACCCCGGAAGGGATCCGGGTCACGCCGCCAGCGGAGCCGCCCGAGCCCGCCGGCGGCGACCAGGCACCGATCGGCGCGCCGCCCACAGAGCCCGACAAGCCCGTCACGGTACAGCAAGCGCCCGACGACCGCCCCTGCGTCGTGGTCCTGCCGTTCGCCAACCTGAGCGGCGATCCCGAGAACGAGTTCTTCAGCGACGGCGTGACCGAAGACATCATGGCGCGGCTGGCCGGGATCCGCGGGCTGCGCGTCATCTCGCGAACCACCGCCATGAGGTACAAGGGCTCCGACCTGAGCCTGCCGCAGATCGGCGCGGAACTCGGCGCCCAGGCCGTTGTCGAGGGGACCGTGCGTCGCTCCGCCGACCGGGTGCGGGTCACGGCGCAGCTCATCGCCGCCGAGCGCGACGAGCATCTCTGGGCCGAAACCTACGATCGGGTGCTCGAGGACGTGTTCACCGTGCAGACCGATGTGGCGGAGAACATCGCCATGGCACTGCGCGCCGAACTGACGCCCGGCGAGCGGGAGCGGCTGCATCGCAAGCCGACGGAGAACCTGGAGGCCTACGACCTCTGTCTGAAAGGCATGCGCATCGGCGAATCGCTGGACCCCGATGGGCTGCGGCAGGCGGTGCAGTACTTCCATGGGGCGATAGCTCTCGACCCGGGCTACGCCCGGGCCTATGCCGGGCTCGCGTGGACGTTGGGGCTCCACGGATTCCTGGGGAACGTCGACCCCGCCGAGCTGTTCCCTCAGGTCAAGACGGCGGCGCAGGAAGCGATCAGGCTGGACCCCAACCTCGGGGAAGCCCATACCGCTCTGGCGAGTGTGGCCCACTGGCACGATTGGGATTGGGTAAAGGCGGAGCGCGAACTCAAGACGGCCCTGGAGCTCAATCCCGACGACTCGTACGCACTGGGGTTCCGGGGTTGGACCTACTCGACGAGGGAGCGCTTCACGGAAGCCGAGCCGCTGTTGAGCGAGGCCGTGCGCCTCGACCCTCTATCTCCGATCAAACGAACCTGGCTGGCACAATTCCTAGCTTTTACCGGACGGCCGGAGGAAGGGGTCGCCACCCTCGACCGCATTTTGCGCTACGACCCGCATCTCCTCGTTGACCGTTATTGGCGGGGTATGTGTCATATGTACAGTGGGAACCTCGCTGCGGCAGCGGCCGATCTCGATAAGGCGATCGCGACATTCGGCCGGGTCATCGTCCCCGTGGGCCTCAGAGGCGTCGTCCACGCGTTCGCCGGCGAGACCGAGCAGGCGCGGCAGATCCTCGATGAACTCCGCTCCCGGGCGACGGAGGAGTACGTGGATCATTTTTGGCCTTTCGCTATCTGCAACCTGCTCGAGGGGTTCGATGCGGCGTTCCCGTATCTCGAGCAGATGATCGACACGCGGTCGGTATTCATCAGCTACCTCCGGGTCGTGCCGCGCTATAGGGAACTCCGCTCCGACCCGCGCTTCATGAACGCACTGCGCACGATTTGGCCCGATGACTTCTAGGATTCGCAGCTTCGTGGCGGAACTGAAGCGGCGCAAAGTCGTGCGCGTGGCGGTGGTCTACGTCATCGTCGGGTTCGCCGTGATCGAGGGCGGCCAGCTCATCTTCGATGCCCTCGAGCTCTCGCGCTCCGCCTGGCAAATACTCGTCGTCCTCACCCTCCTCGGCTTTCCGATCGCCCTGGTCCTCGCCTGGGCGCTGGAGCTGACACCGGAAGGGATCCGGGTCACGCCACCGGCGGAACCCCCTGAGGCCGCCGCCGGCGACGAGGCGCCGACCGGCGCCCCGACCGCGGAACCAAGTGAGGCGGTCTCGCCGCGGGGCCCGACCGACGACCGACCCTGTGTCGTGGTCCTGCCGTTCGCGAACCTGAGCGGCGATCCCGAGAACGAGTTCTTCAGCGACGGCGTCACGGAAGACATCATGGCGCGGTTGGCCGGGATCCGCGGGCTGCGCGTCATCTCCCGCACCACCGCCATGACCTACAAGGGCTCCCACCGCAACCTGCCGCAGATCGCCGCGGAGCTGGGCGCGCAGGCCGTGGTCGAGGGGACCGTCCGGCGCTCCGCCGACCGGGTGCGGGTCACGGCGCAGCTCATCGCCGCCGACAGCGACGAGCATCTCTGGGCCGAGACCTACGATCGGGTCCTGGAGGACGTGTTCGCCGTGCAGAGCGACGTGGCCGAGAACATCGCCCGGGCACTCCATGCCGAACTGAAGCCGGGCGAGCGGGAGCGGCTGCATCGCAAGCCGACGGAGAACCTGGAGGCTTACGACCTCTGTCTGAAAGGCATGCGCGTCGGGGAATCGCTCAACCCCGACGGGCTGCGGCAGGCGGAACAGCACTTCCATGGGGCCATCGCCCTCGATCCAACGTACGCCCGGGCTTACTCCGGGCTCGCGTTGACGCTGGGGATCCACGGATTCCTCGGGAACGTCGACCCGGCCGAGCTATTCCCGCGGGTGAAGGCCGCGGCGCAGGAAGCGCTCAGGCTGGACCCCAGCCTTGGGGAAGCGCATACCGCCCTAGCTTTCGTGGCCTTCTGGCACGAGTGGGACTGGGCGAAGGTGGAGCGCGAGCTCGAGACGGCCCTGGAGCTCAACCCGGACGACCCCTGGGCACTCGGCTACCGGGGCTGGACCTTGGCGTTCACCGAGCGCTTCGCCGACGCCGAGGCGTATCTAGACGTGGCGCTGCGCCTCGACCCTCTTTCTCCGATGCGAGCCTGTTGGCTGGCCCAAGTATACGCCTACACGGGACGACCGGAAGAGGGCGTCGCCACCCTCGACCGCATCTTGCGCGACGATCCGCACGTCCTCGTTGACCGTTTCTGGCGGGCTCTCGTACACGCGTATGCTGGCAACTTCGCCGCGGCGGCGCACGATTGCGATGAAGCGATCGCGACCTTCGGGCCGATCATCACTCCTGTGGGCATCAAAGGAATCGTCCATGGGTTGAGCGGCGACACCGAGCAGGCGCGGCAGATCTTCGCGGAGCTACGCGCCCGAGCCACGGACGAGTACGTGGATCCCTACTTCCTCTTCGCTGTCTGTCTGCTTATCGACGGGTTCGACGCGGCCGTCCCGTATCTCGAGCAGACTGTCGAGAAGCGCTCGTTCTTCGTCGGCTACCTCCGAGCCGTACCGCGCTACAAGCCGCTTCGCTCCGACCCGCGCTTCATGAACGCGCTACGCACGGTCTGGCCCGATGACTTCTAGCACTAAGCGGACCGGGCATCGATGACCTCCATCCTCCAACGGCTTCGCGAGCGCAAGCTCTTCCAGTGGGCGCTGGCCTACCTGGCCGGTGCCTGGGTTCTCTTTCAGGGCATCGAGGTGATGGCCGAGCCGTGGGGACTGTCGCCCGGCTTCCAGAGGACGATCCACCTGCTGGTCGCCATAGGCTTCCTGCTGGCGCTGGTGCTGGCCTGGTACCACGGCGAGCAGGGGCGCCGGCGGGTGAGTGGAGCGGAGCTGCTCATCATCGCGCTACTGCTGGGTGTCGGCGCCCTACTCATCCGGATGTACAGGCCGGAGGAAGCGGCCGCCCCGGAAACGCGACGGGCTGAGAGGGCCGCGCAGCCGGCGGACGGCGAGGTGCGCTCGCTGGCCGTGCTGCCGCTGGCCAACCTGATGGGCGACCCGGAGCAGGCGTACTTCGTCGACGGGCTGCACGACGTGCTGATCGGTGAGCTGGCCGGGATCTCGGAACTCACGGTCATCTCGCGCACTTCGGTGCTGCGCTTCCGGGAGACCGAACAGCCGCTGGTTGAGATCGCCGCCGAGCTGGACGTGGATGCGTTGGTCGAAGGGAGCGTCTTCCG
>CP070812.1:1627486-1649451 GCA_020344015.1 Gemmatimonadota bacterium | reverse complement strand
AGCGCCTGGTTGAGAATGGCCACCGGGGGACCGTCGGGCCGGTCCTCGGGGGAGAAGACCCGCCCCCGGACGAGCGGGATGCCCAGGGCGGCAAAGTAGTCCTCGTCCACCACCCGCCATCCTGAGCCGGTGCCGGGCCTGTCCGGTTCTCTCTGTTCTGGCGCTGGGGAGCGGAAGACGGGACCGGTCATATAACTGGACTCTGTGGGGAGGTGGTTCACGAAGCCCACGGCGATCACACCGGGAAGCGCCTCGTACTGCCGCTTGAGCTGTTCGAGCACGCCGGCTCGCTCTTCGGCGCCCATGTACCCACCTCCTGCGAGATCCATCTCAACGGTCAGCACTCGTTCCGGGCGGAAGTGCGTCTCCTCGGAGAGCACTTGTTGGAGGCTTCGGAGCAGAAGGCCGCATGCGACCACCAGAACGACGGCCAGGGCCGCCTCGCCCCCTACGAGAAAGTTCCATCCGAACGCGCCCCTTCGATGCGCAACTCCCCGTCGCCCACTGCGAAGCGCTCCGGCCATGGCATCCGACACCCGGAGGGCGGGGAGGAGCCCGAAGAGAACGGACGTGACGAGCGTCGCCCCCAGTGCGAAGAGCATGACCCGAGTGTCGATCGATACAGTCTGCAGCCGGGGTACCAGGTCCACTCCCTCGGCACGGACCAGATCCAACGCTAGGATGGACATCAACAGGCCCAGGAGTCCTGCCAGCCCGGCCAGGAGCAGACTCTCGGTGAAGAGCTGCTGGATGAGACGGAGACGAGCTGCGCCGACTGCGGCGCGGATCGCCATCTCCCTCTCCCGGTGTGTGCTCCGGGCGAGCAGCGTGCTGGCCACGTTGGAGCAGGCGAGCATCAGCAGGAGCCCTGCGGCGCCGAGAAGGAGAAGGAGAGGTCGATCCACGTCTCCCAGGATCTCGGCCCTCAAAGAGCGGATGCTCACCGATTCGGTCTCCGTTTCCCCTGGGTAGGCCTCCCGGATCCGGGCCGCGATGCCGTTCATCTCCAGTTGGGCCTGGGTCAGGGAGACTCCGGGAGCTAAGCGTCCCACCGCCCGGTAGTTGTGGGAGTCGCGAATCCGTCGCGGACTCAGCTCCCCCGGGAAATACACGTCCGCTTCCTCCAGGAGCTTGAACCCACGGGGCATCACTCCCACCACTGGGTAGGCATCGCCCGCCATCGTGATGCTGGCGCCTTCGAGATTGCGGCGGTCCCCGAAGAGTCGGGTCCAAAACTCGAAGCTGAGCACTACGACCGGCTCTCCGCCGGGGCGGTTCTCTTCGGGCGCGATCGGGCGACCCAGGAAGGGCTGGACCCCCAGCACGTCGAAGAACTCCTGGGACACTGTGATGACCGTGCCCCGCGCCGGCTCGTCCCCACCGGTCACAGAGATCTCAATCGGAACCCGGACGGCGAGGATCCCCTCGAACGTCTCCGACTCCCGTCGCCAATCGTCGAAATTCGGATAGGAGAGAATGAGCTCGCGACCGTCTCCCCTCCGCTCCTCGAGCATCATCAGACGGTCCGACTCGGGGAACGGAAGAGGACGCATGAGCACCCCGTTCACCAGGCTGAAGGCGACGGTGGAAGCGCCGATTCCAAGTGCCAAAGTGAACACGGCGATCAGCGCGAAGCTCGGGTTCCTGACCAGGCCCCGGATGGCGTAGCGGATGTCTCTGAGAAGCGCGTACATGGGAACTTCTTGCGCTCGACTTGGGATCTCCCGCCGATGTTGTCGCACGGTACGATGCCCGCGTGCAAGCCGCGTCGGGCTGCGAGCGCGCGAATGTTCTATGAGGCCGCCAACCGCCATGTCGGACGCCCCCCGCAGCCAGACCCAGAGCCGGCCACGTCTTCCGCGGGCCTCGGCCAGGCGCTCGAGGAAGAGTGCCGTCATGTCGTCGCCGAAGGCCTGTCTCAGATCTCGGGGCAGTAGGGTGAGAAGCCGGCGGTACCATCGCTCGGAACGGCCTTGGCCCTGACGCTTCATGGGCGTGCCCTCATACGCTCGAGGAGTAGGGTCGCTCTTCTCGCTTCGCTCAACAGGCCCTTCATTCGCGCCACCTCGGCCCGGAGAACAGCCTGCCCCAGCTCCGTAATCCGGAAGTAGCGTCGGCGGGCGTCCACGTCTGGCTGGTCGGGGGCCTCGGCATCCTCCAGCAGGCCCTTCCGGAGAAGATCCCGGATCCGGCGATAGAGGTTCGCCGGATAGATCCGCGGGAGGTGTCTCTCCCGGGCCTCAATTTGCCTCACGACGCTGTAGCCGTGGGTGGTCCCCTCGGCCAGTACTAGGAGGACTCGGAGCTCCAGGGGATGGAGAGGAAGGAAGCTCTGCGGATCTGGCAAAGACGCGGGCATGTCAGCCTCTCGTTGCGGCATACGGCACCTCAGCCGATTCAAGTTCGACGACCGCCGGGGTGTGCGCCCCCCGCACTCTCGACTGACGTCAATTTGACAGTACTGCTAGCCTATTTGATGCGCTCGGGTGTGGAAAGGTTGGAAGAGGGGTGGCTCAAGTGCCAGGCGTGGTCGTCCGGCCGATCACGCGCCCGATGCACCCTAAGCTTCGACGGGTATGGTCGCTGACGTTCGCTTCTCGATAAACGGGGAGCGCCATCCAAATCTCTGCGCGTTCTAAGTGAAACAGATGCGGTGTGCGGTTCCGAGAATCCTCATCCCACAACCGAACGTGTCGTTCGACTCGACTGCACAGGTCGGGCGCGCGAATGCGGCAGTGGCTTCCCGGGTACGAGCCTTGCACCGGGGAAACTCGGACGCGAACAGCCGAATGACGTGCCAGGGGCCGACGGGAAGCTTGTCAGCGCTTGGTTTGAAGAGAAGCCGATGCCCTAATTCCTTGAAGGCCTACGCTAGGGACCCGGCAACACAGGAGTCGGTAGATGAGGTCGATGATACAAGACATACGCTATGCCGTGCGCGGCTTCGTTCGAGCGCCGGGGTTCGCGGTCGTGGCGGTGACCACGCTCGCGCTGGGGATCGGCGCCACGACTTCGATTTTCAGCGTGGTGAACGGGATAGTCCTGCGCCCGCTGCCGTTTCCCGACTCGGAGCGCCTGGTCCGGCTGTATACCACCGAGGGCAGTGAAGACCGCGACAATCACAGCGGTGCCAACTTCCTCGACATCAGAGAACAGAGTGAGTCGTTCGACAACCTCGCTGGCTTCATCACGGGGCGGTTCAGTGTAGCGGGTGCGGCAACACCTAGTGTCGTGCGGGGCGCGATCGTTACCGCCGACTTCTTTTCCGTGATGGGCGTCAATGCGCTGCTCGGGCGGTCGCTGGCGCCGGACGCCGACCCGCCCGGTAGTGATCCGGGCCTGGTCATCGGATACGGCTTCTGGCAAACGCAGTTCGCGGGGGATGCGGCGGTGCTCGGCCGGTCCCTCAGGGTGGAGGGCGGAGAATACACAGTCGTGGGCGTCATGCCTCCAGGTTTCGGATACCCGGGCGACGCGCAGTTTTGGGCGGCGTCACGATACCGGGTCCCCGACCCGCCGTTCGACCTAGGGATCGACCCCGCGGACAACAGGGGCGCTCAGTACTTCAACGCCCTGGGTCGCTTGAAAGGCGATATCGATATCTCTCAGGCTCAGGCCGAGATGACGATGATCGCCGAGCGCCTGGCCGAGACCTACCCGTCGGTGAACGCCAACGAGGGACTGAACCTGGTTCCGTTGCACGAGTCGGTGGTCGGGGACAGGGTCAGCTCCACGCTGTACGTACTCTTGGTCGCGGTGGGATTTCTGTTGCTCATAGCTTGCGCGAACGTGGCCGGCCTGTTGCTCGTGCGCGCGTCGGGCAGGGAGAAGGAGATCGTACTGCGGTCCGCTTTAGGAGCCGGCCGGCTCCGGATCGTCCGGCAGTTGCTGACCGAAAGCGTCGTACTGGCCCTCTTGGGTGGCAGCGTGGGAGTCCTCGCCGCGCTGTGGGGCACACAGGCGCTGGTGGCTCTCGCGCCGGAGGGAATCCCCCGAGTATCTGAAGTCGGCGCCGACTTCAGAGTGCTGGCGTTCGTGCTGTCGATCGTACTGGGAACGGGAGTGCTGTTCGGGCTGGCCCCGGCGATCCAATCCCTCGGTCGTACCTCGACGTTATCGGCGATCGTTGCTGGAAGCAGGATGACGTCGACTCGAGCCCGGAGCCGGCTTCGCAATGGACTCATCGTCTCCGAGGTCGCGGTGTCGCTACTTCTGTTGGTCGGTGCCGGGCTCACGGTCAGGACGTATATCGCTCTCAACGGCGTCGACCCCGGATTCGATCCGCGGAGGACGCTGTCGGCCCGCGTCGATATACCCGAGAGGCTATACCCGAGCGAGCTAGAGCAGAGAGAGTTCTACCGGGAGACGTTGGAGAGAGTGCGGGCGGTTCCGGGTGTCCTATCGGCCGCTGGCGTACTCAGCCTGCCGATCAATTCCGGCATCGAGGGGAATCTGGTATTCGCGATAGAAGGTCGTCCGCTGGTGCCCGGCGAAGAGTCGCACGGCGGATACCAGCTGGCCAGCCCCGACTACTTTCGAACGCTGGGAATCCCTCTACTACGTGGACGGGTCTTCACGGAAAGTGACGGTGCCGAGACACCCGGCGTCGCGGTGATCAACCAGGCCCTTGCCGACCTCTATTGGCCGGAAGAGGAACCGATCGGGCAGCGGGTCACCTGGGGCGATCCCACCGACGAGGATGCCGATTGGGCCACGATCGTAGGCATTGTGGGTAACACTCGGCACGACGGCCTAGATGAACCTCCCAGGCCCGAGATATTCAGGGCTTACGCCCAGGCGCCGATGCCGTTCATGACGCTGGTGGTGCGGAGCGACCGGGAGGTGACAGGCCTCACGGCCGCCATACGACGGGCCGTCATGGAGGTCGATCCCGCGCAGCCGATCTACGAGGTCCACCCGATGGAGCGGGTGCTGTCCGATTCTTTGGGGTCGCGTCGCTTCAGCATGTTAGTGCTGGGCGTCTTTGCGGCCGCAGCGTTGCTCCTGGCCGCGGTGGGACTCTATGGCGTGCTCAGCTTCTCCGTCGCCCAGCGGTCGGGCGAGATCGCGATCCGTATGGCGCTGGGAGCGCAGGTGAGCGAGGTGATCGGCCGGGTGATCAAGGACGGGTTCTGGCTCGCCGCCATCGGATCGGTGATCGGCGCCTCCGGGGCCATCGCGCTGACGCGTCTCATGGCGAACATGGTCTACGGCGTTAGCGTCAGGGATCCGATGACCTTCGCCGTGGGCATCCTGCTCGTGACAGCCGTCGCGCTGGCGGCGAGTTGGATCCCCGCCTTGCGGGCGGGGCGAGCGGACCCGATGGAAGTCTTGCGGCGCGAATGAGCGACGGACTTGATGATACCGCGGCGACGCGTACCCGAGGCCTCACTCCTCCCGCAGCACGGTCACCGGATCTACGCGGGATGCACGTACGCTGGGAACCAGGCATGCCACTACGGCGACCGCGAAGAGAACCAGCGCGGCGCCTGCGAACGCGGTCGCGTCGGTCGGGCTTACCTCGAACAGGAACGCGGTGAGCGCACGCGTGAGCAACAGCGCTGCGGCGCTCCCGACGACCACACCCAGGGCTGCCAGCAGGAGCGCCTGCCTCAGTACCGCTCCCACCACCTGCACGTTTCCGGCGCCTAAAGCTCGGCGGATCGCCGTTTCACGCCGGCGGGAATCGACATGGTGGGAGATGACACCGTAGATCCCGGTTGCGGCCATCACGAGAGCCACGAATGCCAGCAACACGAGCAGGGTGCCGCGAAACCGCTCCGCGGCTGACAGAGTCGGCGAACCGGCGAGACCCCAGGCCCGGTTACGGCCGATCACAGGCAGCTCGGTGACACCCCGTTACTGGTCGTGGAGCGCGACCAGCGGATCGATACGTGTTGCCCGGCGGGCAGGGAAGTAGCAGGCGAGCAGGGCGGCAATTGCCACGACGGCCGCAATGATGCCCAGCGTGACAGGGTCGGTGGGCTCGATCCCAAACACGAAACTCTCGAGTGCGCGGGCCGTAGCCAGCGTGGTCACCAGCCCCGCGACGATGCCGAGTGCCGCAACCTTCATCCCCTGACGCAGCACCAAGCTCAGCACGGTCGGGGCATCGCCGCCGAGGGCGATTCTAATCCCGATCTCGTGTGTCCTCTGTCCCACGGCGTAGAGCATGGTCGCGTACATGCCGCCGCTGGCCAACAGCAACGCCACGATGGCAAAGCCCGCGAGCAGGATCGTGCGAAACCGCGGCGCCAGGAGGGACGTCGATACCCGATCGCTCATTGCGATTACCCCGTCGAAGGGCACCGTCGGATCGACATCGGCGAGAGCTTGTCGCATGGGGCCGACCATGACTGCTCGATCGGCGTCCGTGCGCAGGACGATGTGGTTCCAACCGAACCACGCGTGCTGGGCGTAGGGAATGTAGAACTCGCTCTGCGTCGGTGAAGCGAGGTTGACCTGGCGAATGTCGTTGACCATGCCGATGACGGTCAACGAGGGGGCGCCGGGACGGGATGACATCGTGAAGCTCCGGCCCACGGGATCGATGCCGGGCCAGAATTCCTTGCCCATCGTCTCGTTCACGATGGCAACCAGCGGTTGCCCGGCGACATCGTGGGAAGTGATGCTGCGTCCTCGCAGGAGCCGGATCTCGAGCGCCTCGAAGTAACCGGGGCCGACCATGTGCGCTGGGACCCAAGGCGGCTCCTCAACGCCCCTCCCCTCGACGTACACCGGCGGTGCCCACATCACGGAACCCATCGGCGGATCGACGATCGAGCCAACCGAAGCGACGGCCGGGATGGCCGCGACGCGGTCGGTCAACTCACGGTAGAACGCGGCTCGCTGGTCATCGGTGGAGTACGATTTGCCGAGCCCGACCTCCATCGTCAGTACGTTCTCGGCGTCAAAACCCGGATCGACGCTCTGCAGTCTGAAGTAGCTGTTGATCAGCAGGCCGGCGCCGGCTAGCACGATGAGCGACAGAGCCGTCTCGGCGGCGACGAGAATGCCGCGCAGGCGGGCCCGGCCAGCGGTACCGCTGCTAGTGCCGCTTCTTTCCTTCAACGCCCGGCTCAGATCGCTCTTCGAGCCGAGCAGGGCCGGCGTGAGACCGAAGAGGGCCGCGGTGACCAGGGTGAGCCCGAGGGCGAAAGCGAGCGCGACAGGATCAATAGCGACCGCAGCGCGCCTCGGGAAATCCGCCGGCCCGATGACGCGAAAAACCTCTACGGCACTGAGGGCGACGAGAATGCCACCTGTACCTCCCAATAGAGCAAGACTGACACTTTCCGTCAGGAGCTGGAAGACGATCCTTCCCCGCGTGGCGCCTAGTGCTGAACGGACCGCGACCTCTTTGTCCCGCTCGGTCGCGCGAGCGAAGAGCAGGTTAGCGACGTTTGCGCAAGCGATCAGCAACAAGAGCGCGGAAGCAGCCAGCAATATCAGAAGCTCCCTGCTGGTGCTTCCGATAGTCATCTCGAGAAGGGGGGCGACTCCGATTCCGAGCGTGCCATCGCTCGACGTATAGGCGCTCGGGTACTCTGCAGCCATCGCTGCGGCCACGGCATTGATCTCCTGCCGCGCCGCCTCGATATCAGCTCCCGGTCTGAGGCGGCCGACGACCCGCAGCGATCGGCTGGTGCGGCTTCTTGCGTAGGCAGCGCCATCGACGGGTAGCGGCATCCAGATTTCGGTATCCTGCAATTGCATAGCCGCAGGCCCCTGGAAGCCGCTCGGCAGGACACCGATCACGCGGAACGATCCCCGACCGGTCCGCGATTCCTCAGCGGCAACGGTCGCACCAATGATGGTTCTGTCGCCGCCCCACCGCCTCTGCCAGAGCCCGTGGCTCAGGATCACGACAGGCTCGGCCCCCGTGAGGTGCTCCTCGGCCGAAAAGGAGCGGCCGATCGCTGGCGCCACAGCCAGAGTCGTGAAGAAATCTGGGGAGACGCGAGCCGCCTGGATCCGCTCCGGCTCGCCGCCTTCGGCGAGCACAAACCCGATGTTCGTCGCAGCGGCCAACCCTTCGACGGCTCTTATTCGCTCTTTCCAATCGATGAAGTCGGGCACGGAGGTATAGGTCGGTTGCGGCGAGCTCCACGACGTTCCGACGTACACTAAGCGCGAAGCGTCATCGTAGGGGAGCGGTCGGAGCAGGACGCCGTGCACGGCGCTGAAGATGGCTGTGCTGGCACCGATACCGAGCGCCAGCATCAAGGCCGCCACCAGAGTGAACCGGCGATTCGCACGGAGCGCGCGCGCCGCATAGCGTAGGTCGGCCAGTAACGAGTCGAGCCAGGCCAGGACATCTATCTTGTACACGCGTTCCTTCAGCGCCGGGCGGTGGCCGAAACGGCGGCGCGCCTCCCGCCTAGCCTCGGCCTCGCTCATCCCCCTGGCCACCAGTTCGTCTGTCCGCTCGGCTAGATGAAACTCCATCTCGCGCTCTATGTCGCGGGCCACCCGATCCGAGCGCATCAGGTTCAGCAGACGGCGATACCAGGACATGGTCGTCCTCCGCAAAGGCCTACTTGGTCAGGCGTAGCGCAACACGCGCCCCACGCCTCCCGTGAGTCGGTCCCAGCTACGATGCTCCCAGGCCAGCTGCGCGCGTCCCCCGCGGGTTCCGTTCACCCGTGGCTACCGCCTCGCTACTATTCCTCCCGCAAGGCCACCATCGGGTCGACGCGGGCCGCGCGCCACGCGGGTGCCAATCCCGCCGCCATCGCGACTGTCGCGAGCGTCAGCGCCGAGAGCGCCAGCGTCGCCGGGTCGGAGGGCGTGACCCCGTAGAGGAACGCGGCTACCAGGCGCGTCGCAGCCAGCGCGAGGAGCGCGCCCAACATCACGCCCATCCCGATCACCGTGCAGGCCTCGCCAGCCACCATGCGCAGTATGCCCGTTCGCGCGGCGCCCAACGCGATGCGAATGCCGATCTCGCTGCGCCGCCGCGCTACGCTGTACGACACGGTGCCGTACAGGCCGATGACCGCGAGCAGAAGCGCTAAACCGCCGAAGAAGCCCGAGAGCGTTGCCAGCAGACGCGGCCGCGCCAGCGAGGTCGCCAGCCGCTCGTTCAGTGGGCTGAATGCTAGCGTGATGGACGGGTGCACCTCGCGCATCGCCTCGGTCACTGCTGGTATCAGGCCGGTCGCGGCGCCGTCGCCGCGGAGCGCCAGCTCTATCGACGGTCGCCATAGTTCGGCCTGCTGCAAGGGAACGTACGCCGTGGGGGGCGTCTCCTCGTCCAGCCGGTGGTACTTGGCGTCCTCGACCACACCGACGATCTCGATCGGCGCACCGGGGCCTTCGGCCCTGTCTATATATAGGTGCTCCCCCAGCGGACTGGCCTCGCCGAAGAAGCGGCGCGCTACGGTCCGGTTCACGAGGGCCACTGGTGGAGCGTCGGCTCCGTCCCGCGCGGTGAAGTCACGGCCGGCCAGCAAAGCGGTGCCGTAGGTGTCCAGAAAGCCCTCGGTAACGCCGTTGAACCAGAGGTCCGCGTTCCCGGCGTCCTGCGGGCCGAAGTCGCCGACCACGACGCTCTCGTTCCATATGGCTCCGCCGATTGGCGTGACCAGGGAGGCGCTGGCGTGGCGGACGCCGGGCACCGCGCGCATCCGCTCGAGCAGCTCTCGCGGGAAGCGCTCGTGTCGGTCGTCGGCAAGATCCAGGTTGGACCAGTCGGCCGAGACCACCAGCACGCCGTCCGAGCGAAACCCCGGATCGAGCGTCGCGAGCCGCTGGAAGCTCCCGATCAGAAGGCCCGCCGCCACGACCAGCACCAGCGACAGCGCCACCTGTCCGATGACGATCCCCCTGGCAAAGCGTTGGCGCGTTTCTCCAACCTGTCCGCGGCCGGCGCCGCGCATCGCCGTTTGCGGGTCGACGCGGGCCGAGTGCCACACGGGCGCCAGGCCGAACAGGATGCCCGTAGCGGTCGCGACCGCTATGGCGAAGCCGAGCACCCGGAGGTCGAGCGAGAGGTCGAGGGAAACCGCGCGCCCACCCTGCGACACGAACATGAGGACGAGCTCGCTGGACCAGCGGGCGAAGAGGACCCCGGCCCCCGCGCCCAACAGCGCCAGCATCACGCTCTCGGTAAGCAGCTGCCGCGCCAGCCGCGCGCGCCCGCACCCCAGCGCCAGCCGCACGGCGATCTCGTGCTGGCGCGCGGTGGCCCGCGCCAGCAGGAGATGTGCGACGTTGGCGCAACCGATGAGAAGCACGACGCCTACCACCACGAGCAGCGTGAGCAGCGCGTCCCGGTATTGGTCGCGGACGTTGGACACCCCGTTGGTCGCGGCCACGGCGCTCAACGCGCGCTCCCTGTACCTGAGCTGCGCATCAGCGGCCCAAACTGTGGGGACCGTCGCCTCGAAAACCCTATCGGCTGCCAGTGCGAGGCCCGCCTGCGCCTCGGCAACGGTGCTCCCGGGACGCAGCCGACCGAAGACATTGAGGAACGAGATGGTCCGTGCGTCGAGTAGTTCTTGGTCTTCCCTCAGGATCGCCACCGTGCAGAGCGGTAGGAACACGCCCGCGGCGCGACCGACGTGGATGCCGGAGAACCCCGGCGCCGTCACGCCGATGATCTCGAACGGATGGCCGTCGAGCGAGATCGTGCGACCCACTGCTTCCCGCGCCCCGCCGTACTCGCCCTGCCAGAAGCCGTGACTCAGCACCGCCACGCCCGGACAGCCACGCACGTCGTCGGCGACCTCCAGTAGCCGGCCCGCGACGGGAGAAACGCCCAGCACGTTGAAGTAGTCTCCGCTTACCCACGCGCCGGTGGCACGCCGCACCGCGCCGCCGGCGGTCAGATTGAACGATTGGTCGGCGAACGCGAAGGTGCCGGCCAGTACGTCCTGCCCGTCGCGGATCTGCTCCCATTGTGGATAGCTGAATACGTCGCCGCGGTTCCCGGTTACCTGCACCAATCGTTCGGGCTGGCGCACCGGAAGCGACCGCAGAATGACGGCGTTGATGAGGCTGAAGATGGCGGTGTTGGCGCCGATCCCGAGCCCCAGACACAAGACCGCGACCAGGGTAAACCCGGGGTTCGCACGCAGCGCGCGCACCGCGTAGCGCACGTCGGCCAGGATCGAGTCGAGCCAGGCGAGCACATCCACATTGTACACCCGTTCCTTCAGCGCCTGGCGGTGGCCGAAACGGCGGCGCGCCTCCCGCCGAGCCTCGGCTTCGCTCATCCCCCTCGCCACCAGTTCGTCGATCCGCTCGGCTAGATGAAAGTCCATCTCGCGGTCGATGTCGCGGGCGACCCGATCAGGCCGCATCAGGTTCAGCAGACGTCGATACCACGACATGTTCGTTCTCCGGAAAGGCCTGTGTGGTCAGGCGTAGCGCAACACGCGCCCTACGCCTTCCGTGAGTCGGTCCCAGGTGCGACGCTCTCGGGCCAGCTGCGCGCGTCCCGCCCGCGTAACCTCATAGAATCGAGCTTCACGGTTCTTGTCGGTGAGGCCCCACTTGCTCGTCAGCCACCCCTGTTGCTCCATGCGGTGCAACGCCGGATAGAGCGAGCCCTCCTCGACCCGCAACAACTCGGCCGAAGTGCCCTCGATGGCGGCCGTGATGGCGTAACCGTGCAGCGGCCCCCGGACGGCGAGCGTCTGAAGCACGAGGAGGCCCAGGGTCCCCTGCAGGATGTCGTTTCTGTGCTTGGCCATGCGGCTCACCGCTGCTATACCTAACTAGCTATGTATAGGGCCCGGGCCGCGCACAGTCAATGCCCTGAGCAGGCCGAGGTCGCTACTCCGGGAGAATCAGGCGGTAGCGCCGCACGATCTGACGGCCTGTTTCATCCTCTGTCAGGCAGATGAAGGTGTCGCCCTCGATGAGCGGTTCGGGGTTTGGGAGAAAACCCTCGGGTACGCCGAGGCGGCCCAGATAGTGGCCGCTCGCCTGGTCGAAGACATCGAACCAGTAGTCCTGGACCCACTCCGGGTAGCGCTCCCAGCCGCGCCAGTCATCCGGCTCGGTCCAGTCCAGCACGGGTCGGCCCTCACCCGGCCGCAGCACCCAGAGGCGGCCGCTGCGATCGGGGATGATGGCGGTGTACCAGGGTTTGGTGTCCGGGATCTCCGGCCCGTTCCAAACCCAGCCGGGCTGGAACCTCCTCATGATGCCGAAGACGCGGCGCCTGGCGGACCGCTTTTCCTCTCGGAGGACCGGCACGGGCTCGGTCTCCCGTTCGATGACGGTGCGCTGGCCGTTGGGGTAGAGGATCTCGAAGCGGTACTCGGCGGCGTACCCGGTGACGAGGGCGCCATCCCAGCCGATGCTCCAGACCTCCTGCGGTCCGAAGGGGACCGGTTCGGGCCGGACACTGCCCTCGTTCACCCGACTCCGCAGCGTGACGCTGGCGGTGAGGACGAATTGGTCGTGATCGTAGGCGGGCAGGGGCAGGCTATCGACGACGACTCCGGCCGAGTCGATGGTGTAGAGAACGTGTGTGAAGATGTACCCGAGGTCGGTGTCGGGAGCCTGGCGGTACGACCAGTTGGGCAGAATGGTCACGCCTTCGCGAGTGACCCGCAGCAGCAACACCTCCGCTCCGCTCTCCGCTCCTCGCAGTCGCGGCGGCAGGGTCCTGAGATACTCACCCTCGAGAGTGAAGCGATGCATGGCGCCGCCCCCGCTCTCCCGCACGATGAGGTGCCCCCTCACCGGATCGATGCCGATGGCGGTGGGCGAGCGCAGCTCGCCGGGGCCCGGGCCGTGTCGGCCGATGTTCATGATGTGATGGCCGGCGAAATCGTATACTCGGACCGTGGAAAAGACGTAGTCGAGGATGAAGATGCGGTCGGCGGTCGCATCGATCCCGTAGACCTCGCCGAGCAGATCGTGCTCGCCCCGGGTCTCAGTGCCGATGGCGGCCTCCTCGATCAACGTCCCGTCACCCGCCCAGACCGAACCGCCGGTGGTGCTGACGGTCAAGGTGGAACCTTCCTGCACGCTCGTTCCTTGCCATCCGCTCGCGGCTCGATCCCCGTCTTCTGTTGACGGACCGCAGCCAACCGCCAGGAGCAGAATGGCAACGAGTTCTAACCGCCGCCTTTCGGCGTATAGATGACGGAGTGCCCGGTCCGCCATTCATCGCCCTCCAGGTTGAAGAGCTGATTCACCAGCGTGCCCTCGTCGGTGAACTCGAACGTCACACGAATCGAACCCGTCGATCCGTCGGGCCGGGTCTGCTCGCCGGATTGCGTGAACAGCCCTCCGTCGAACGCGATCCGCCCGCGACTCATGTAGCCGTTGTCGGTGAGCCCCAGGTAGGCGACGACGCCGGCGGCGCGGTCGTAGTAGTAGATACTCTCCGCCTCGAACCCGACTTCCGGGACGCTTCGCGTCTCCCTGATGGCCTGGCCGTCCAGGATAGGGGTCCAGCTTCGGTGGACCGTCGGGCGTTCGCCGGCGTCCTGGAACTCCCCTATCCAGTCACCCACGAAGGGGCGCAGGACCTCGAGCTCAGGAATCAGCTCGTCCGTTTTGGCGCCCGGCACGGAGAAGCTCAAAGACAGGAGTGCCGGCAACGCCAACCAGAGAAACAGAACGTGCCGGTCGTACTGGAGCTTTCTCATAGGGACCTCCCGTGGAACCCGGGCCGTAGAGGCTTTGAGACGGAGAACATGGGCTAACCTGGCTCGGTTGCACCCCCCTACGGTCGACCATCAATCACGGTTTCGATCGCCGGCCGGGGGCGGAGAGTCCTTATTGCAGTATATTGTACTTTATAGTATAATATATTGACCCACCGGGCAACGAGAACGAGGTAGCCATGGTACCATCCCGAGACCCTTCTGCCGTCACCGCAGCGCTGTCCCGAAACGTTAGAGCCATGCGGCTCGAAGAGGGGCTGACGCTGGACGCCCTGGCGGTTCGCGCCGGCATCAGCAAGGGGATGTTGGTGCAGGTAGAGCAGGGGCGGACGAATCCCAGTCTGGCCACGCTCTGCCGGTTGGCGAACGCGCTGGGCGTCTCGCTACCGCAGCTGCTGGATGTGGGGCCGCCTGCGGCGGTGGAGGTCGTGCCACGGGACGGGAACGTGGTGCTCTGGCAGGGCGCGGGCGGCGGCGAGGGACGGTTGCTGGCGGCCTCGGAAGAGCCGTGTCCGCTGGAGCTCTGGGAGTTCCGCCTGGCGCCCGGCGATGCGTACAAAGCCGACCCGCAATCGCCCGGGACGGTCGAGCTGGTGCACGTGCTTGCGGGCCGTCTCACCGTGGGGGTTGGGGACGAGAGCGTCGAGGCGCCGGCGGGTGATACGGTGGTGTTCCGGCCCGATCGAGATCACGAGTACCGCAACGCCGGAGACGAGTGGGTGCACGTGGTCATCGCCAACGCGGAGCGGGCCGGGGCCGGAGGGATAGACCGATGACACGCACGCTTGTCGGCGCCAGCGTCGCGCTGGTGTTTGCCGCTGCCGCCCTGACCGCATGTGGGGGCCGCCGGGCCGGGATCGAAGAGGATATCGACCGGATACTCGCCGCATCGTTCGAGCCGGACGAGCCGGGTGCGGCGGTAATCGTGGTGAAAGACGACTCAGTCATATATAGAGGAGGGTACGGTCTGGCCGATCTCGAGCTGGGCGTTCCGGTTCGCCCCGACCTGGTGTTTCGGATCGGGTCGGAGACCAAGAGCTTCACCGCGGTAGCGGTGATGATCCTCGTCGAGCGGGGAGCGCTCGCGCTTGACGAGGCTATACGCGAGCATCTCGCGGATCTCCCCCTACGTTTCGATTCCGTCACGATCCGGCAGCTCTTGAGCCACACGTCCGGGGTGCCGGAGATGTTCGAAGAGCCGTACTACGATCTCATGGAGGAGAAGTTCTTCGCGCTGGTCAACGACGAGGTGGAGGTCGACGACTTCCTCGATCTGATCGTTCACCGCGACTTCGACTTCGCCCCGGGCTCCGCCTTCGCCTACAGCAACGGTGGGTACTACCTGCTCGGACGGCTGGTCGAGCAGGCGAGCGGTCTCGAGTACGAACGCTTCCTGTCCCAGGCGATCTTCGAGCCGCTGGATCTCGGGAGCACACGCTACTACAGCAACGTGGACGTCGTCCGGGGACGCGTGCCCGGATATCTCGACGACGACACCGTCTTCATCCGGAACCCGTACGCCAGCCTGTCGGGCTCGATCTTGTATGCGGCCGGCGGCCTGTTGTCGTCGGTCGACGATCTGGCGCGCTTCCATCTCGCGCTGCACGGCGGTGAGCTTCTGAACCCCGTGAATACAGAGGCGCTGTTCACGCCCGAGACCCGAGAATTCTTGTCGGGCACGACTCAGTACGGCCTCGGCTTCTTCATCGGACGACTAAAAGGCAAGACCATCTACTGGCACGGCGGGGATGCGTACGGCTTCCACGCCTCTAGTTACTACCTACCCGATGAGCGCGCGTACGTAGCCATCCTGTCCAACAATCCGCGAAGAACGACTCGCGACCTCGATCCCATGGCGAAGCGGATCGCCGCCCTCGTCGCCGGTGATCCGTTCCGCGAGTGGCAGCCGGTCACCCTCCGGCCGGACGAGCTGGCGCGCCTCGCGGGGACGTACCGAATCGGCGCGTCGAGCGTCCGGGAGGTCATCGTCGATGGTGACCGCATCTACACCCGGCGCGATGGCGGCAGGCGGCTCGAGGTATTCCCGGCGTCCGCCGACACTCTGTTCTACACGTCGAGCCTGTCCTTCATCACGTTCGAAGAGGATGAACGGGGCGAGGTCGTGCGGATGGTCATGCACCGGGAGACGGGGGAGGACGAGGTCGCGGCCAAGGAACGTTGAGCCGACCCAGCGCCGTCACTGACCTCTGGCGCTGATTCCGCATCCGGGCACCTTAGTTCCAAGATCGGACAGGGGGCTCTGTCTTCGTGGAGGTGGCGGCGGTAATGCCGCGTCCGGACACGACTCGGGAACGCTGATCCTGGCACGCCTTGTGCCTTTCACCACGTTATCCTTGGACCGCGGGTAGGCCCCACGGCCTTGCAGGAGGTATTTCGAAGATGAACCGCCCGTTCCGCCGCCTCGCCCTGCGCTACGTCCTGTCTTTGTTCCTCTTGCCACCGACCCTGCTGCTTGTCGGGTCGAAAACCGCCGTGGCCCAGGGTGAGGCGACGGAGCGGCTCCTCGAGGCGGCCCGGGCCGGAGAGCTGGATCGGGTGGAGGCGATCCTCGAGGCTGGCCCGGAGCTGGTGAACGTAAGGGACGGGGAAGGGAGGACTCCGTTGCACCTCGCCGTGCTGGGCGGCCACGCGGAGACAGCGGAGCTGCTGCTGGACCGGGGGGGCGACGTCTCGGCGGCCGACGCCTGGAACTACACGCCCCTTCACCACGCCGCCTACGAGGGTGATGCGGAGCTGGTGGCGCTGCTCCTGGCGCGCGGGGCAGACGTCATGGCCAGGGATGTGCGGGGGCGACAGCCGCTCTACCTGGCGGTGAACTGGGGCCGCGACGTCGGGGCGGTGGAGCTGCTGATCGCCGCCGGCGCCGACGTGAACGACCGGACGCTGAGGGGGGAGGAGATTCTCCTTTCCACCCTCTACTACGGGAGCCCCGAGATCATCGATGCCCTCCTGGCGGCGGGGGCGAGGCTGCCGGACGACGACGACTCCGTGGTGCGGGCCGCCTACCTGTCGGCGGCGAACGGGTTCGAGGGGGTGTTCCGCATGGCGGCGGAGGCGGCGGAGGCCCGCGAGATCGCCTGGTGGGACGACGTGCCGATGCAAGCCGCGGCACGAGGCGGCTCGGTCGCCATCGGCGAGGCGCTCCTGGCCCACGGCCTCCCGGTGGACGAGAAAAACATTTACGGGCTCACTCCCCTTCACATCGCCGCCGAGAAGGGTCGCGTCGCGTTCGCCGAGTTCCTCGTCCGCCGTGGCGCTTCCATTGAAGAGACCAGCGTCCAGGGCATGACGGCGCTGCACCTCGCCAGGGAGAATGAGCACGACAGCCTGGCGGCGCGCCTCTTGGAGATGGGCGCCGCGGATGAGCCGCCGGTTTTCCCGGAGCTGTGGGGCGCCTGGCTGGGGCAGCCGGAGCCCCGTGATGTCCCGGAACGTTTCGCGCTGGGGATCGTCTCGGGACACGGCTTCAACTCCGAGCACTCTCCCGCAGCCTTCTCGCCCGACGGGACCGAAGTCTACTGGACGCACGCCTTCCGCGGCCCCGTCCTCTTCTCCCGGCTGGAAGAAGGTCGGTGGACGAAGCCGCGTCCGGCCCCCTTCGTCTCGGAGTACGGTGAGGGAGAACCCATCTTCTCCCCGGACGGCGAGCGCTTGTACTTCCTTTCCATGCGCCCCCTCGAGCCGGGCGCCGAACCCGGGAAGGAGAACATCTGGTACGTTGCGCGGGAGGGTGACGGCTGGTCGGAACCGAGGCCGTTGGACCCTGTGGTGAACGATTTCGATCACCACTGGCTGTTCTCGGTGTCCGAAGCGGGGACCCTCTACTTCTCGTCCGTGCGCGAGGGCGGCTACGGCAGCCGGGACATCTACGCGTCGCGGAGGGTGGACGGGGTACACCAGCCGCCCGAGAACTTGGGGCCCGTCATCAATACCGAAGGCGGCGAACACACCCCCTTCATCGCCCCGGACGAGAGCTACCTCATCTTCGCCTCGACCGCGCACGGCCCCACGGAGGGGATGTTCCATTTCGTCATAAGCTACCGTGAAGCGGACGGCGGCTGGTCGGCGCCGCAGCCGCTGGACCAGATCACCGCGCCTGTCCAGGACCCACTCTGTCCCCTCATCACCGCTGACGGGAAGTTCATGTTTTTCATCGGCTGGGGCGACATCTGGTGGACGCGGGCCGACTTCATCGAGGAGATGCGACCGCAGTAGTCGTAGTCATCGGGAGACGGCAGATGCACTCGACCCTCCAGGACGTTCGCTTCGCGCTGCGCACGCTGCGAAAGAACCCTGCGTTCACCGCTGTCGCCCTCATCTCTCTCGCCGTGGGGATCGGAGCGAACACGGCGATCTTCAGCGTCGTGAATGCCGCACTGCTGCGGGATAGTCCCTATCGGGCGCCTGAGACGCTGGTCACTATCTACCGCGACCAGGGCGAGGAGTGGCTCTACTGGCTCAACTATCCCGACTACCTAGAGCTTGAGCAACAGACCTCTGGTGTGCTGTCGGAGCTCGAGGGCTATCAGCACGTCTTCACCCAAAGAGAAGTGGGAGACCGGTTGGACTTGCTGGCGGGCGAGATGGTGACCGGGGGCTACTTCAGCATGCTGGGCATTGGCGCTCACATCGGTCGGCCGCTCTTGCCCGAGGATCACGTGGCTCCCGGGGCGCACCCGGTCATCGTCCTCGGGTTCGACTACTGGCAGGGAGCGTTCGGATCCGATCCCGCGGTAGTGGGAACGTCGCTCCGGCTCGCCGGGAGGGATTACACGATCGTCGGGGTGGCCCCTCAAGGGTTCGCCGGGTCGATTCGCGGGATGCGACCCGCCTTCTTCGCGCCGATCATGATGTGGGGCCAGCTGATGCCTTTGCAGGAGGACCCGCTGGCGACCCGGGGCTCGAACTCGTTCAGGCCGGTCGGACGTCTGGCGCCCGGGTCCACGCTGCCGGAACTGCGGGGCGCGCTGGCCCGGGTCTCCGAGTACCTCCAGCGGACCTACCCCGGGGTCTGGCAGGTGGGTGACAGCCTCCTGGCGGTGCCCACGCGGTCGGTCGTGGTCAACCCTGGCGTCGACCGGATGGTGCGGTCGGTGAACTTCCTGGCCCTGGGCGGCGTCGCCCTCGTTTTGCTCATCGCCTGCGCCAATGTGGCCAGCCTGCTCTTGGCGCGCGCCGTGGAACGGCGCCGGGAGGTGGCGGTGCGTCTGGCCATGGGAGCCGGGCGCGCGCGCCTCGTCCGACAGCTGCTGACCGAGAGCGCGCTGCTGGGCCTGCTCGGTGGGGCCGGCGGCCTGTTCCTCGCCTCCTGGGTCCTGCAGCTGGCGGACTCGGTCACCCAATCATTCGTGTTTCCCATCGGCCTCGATCTGAGCATCGACTGGATGGTGTTGGGGTTCACGGCGGCCGTGTCGCTGGCCACCGGCGCTGCCGTGGGACTCGTTCCGGCGCTGCAGGCCACCCGCGCCGACGTCGCTCCCATCCTGAAGAGTGACAGTGCACAGGCCGGTCGGCCCAGGACAGTCGCCCTCAGTCGGATCCTGGTGGCGGGGCAGATGGCGGTCTCCGCGATGCTGTTGTTCTTCGCGGGGCTGTTCATCCGGAGTTTCGAAGCGACCAGATTGGTCGATCCGGGCTTCGGCTACGAGCCGACGGCGTTCCTCTCGTTCATGGTCCCGGCGTCGCGCTACTCCGACGGAGAGGGACTGCAGCTGGTGACGTCGTTCGTGGATCGGGCCCGATCGCTACCCGGTGTGACGCGGGCCGGTGCCATCTCGAACCCACATCTCAACACGCTCAACCGGATGATCATCGACGTGCGGGTGGACGGCGTCGCTCCGCCGCCGGGACGGTCCGCTCACAGCATCGACTTCACGTCGGTGGATGCCGACTTCTTCACCGTCGCCGGGATACCGATTCTCGAAGGTCGCAACTTCAGGGAGGAGGACCGGGCCGACGGGACGCCGGTAGCCATCATCAACGAGGCGATGGCCCAGCGGTTCTGGCCCGGCGCTAGTCCGCTGGGCCGGACGGTCCACCTCGAAGCGGGCTTCCCCGATCCGGTGGTGATCGGCGTGGCGCGGACCGCCAAGATCCGCAGCCTCGAGGAGAGCCCGCGCCCCTTCATCTATCTGCCGTACGCGCAAGAGTTCAACTCCTGGGTCACCGTGCTGGCCACCACGCGCGGCGATCCGGCGGCAACGGTGCAAGAGCTCCATCGGCTCCTGCGTACGACCTACCCCGACGTCATCGTCACCAAGAGTACAACCCTGTCCGAGCACATCGGGATCATGCACGTCGCGCGGCGCCTCTCGGCGCTCCTCTCAAGCGCCACCGCGGGATTGGCTCTCTTCCTCGCCGCCGTCGGGCTCTGGGGGGTGGTGAGCTTCGCGGTGGCGCTCAGGACGCGGGAGATGGGGATCCGCATGGCCCTGGGCTCCGAGCCGCGCGGCGTAGTCGCCCTCATGCTGCGCGGGGGGATGCGTCTGGTCGTCCTCGGCGGCGCCGTCGGCCTGGCCGCCGCCCTCCTGGTCTCGCGAGGGCTCTCTCGCTTCCTGTTCGGCGTCTCGGCCCTCGACCCGCTCACCTTCGCCGTCGGCCTCCTCGTGCTGCTCATCAGCGGGGCGCTGGCCGCGTACGTGCCGGCGCGACGCGCCAGTCGCGCCGATCCGGTCACGGCCTTGCGTGCGGAGTGAGCGATCGGCGATCATCGGAAGCTGGACCTACAAGATCACCAGCCACCTGGAGCAGTTCCATGAGAGCGGCGAGACACATCGGCCTGTCATCGGCCGCCGCGGTCGCGCTGGCTGCCTGTTCGGGTGGGGCGCCCACTAGTCAGGCTCTTCTCCAGCGTATCGAGCGGGTCGAGAACGGACTGCCGCCCGCCGTCGTCGCGCGCGGCGCCGAGATGCCGCGCACCACGATCGGCGACGTATTGGCGCGCTACCACGTTCCCGGCGTCAGCGTCGCGGTGATCAACGACGGCAGGCTGGAGTGGGCAAAAGGGTATGGGGTGAGAGAGGTCGGGGGCGCGCCCGTGGACACGGCGACGCTGTTCCTGGCGGGCCACATCGGGCAGGGCGTCGCGGCCCTCGCAACGTTGAAGCTCGTGGAGGACGGGCTCGTCGGCCTCGACCAAAACGTGAACGAGCGCCTCGCCTCCTGGCACGTGCCGGAGAACGAATTCACCGCGGCCGAGAAGGTGACGCTGCGGCGAGTATTGAGCCACACCTCCGGTCTCTCGGTCCCGACCATGCCCGGCTATTCGAGCGCAGACGAGCTTCCCACCATCGAACAGATGCTCGACGGCGTAGCGCCGGCGAGCAACGAACCGATTCGAGTACTGCTCACGCCCGGATCGCGGCAGCGCTACTCGCTGGGCGGCTACGTCGTACTGCAGCGGCTGCTGGAAGACATCACCGGGTCACCGTATAGCGACTTCGTGCGGGCCACGGTGCTCGAGCCGCTCGACATGCACAGGAGCTTCCACTCCCAGCCTCTGACCGAAGCTCTGGCGGCGAACGCCGCGTCGGGCTACGAGCCGACGAACGAGCCGGTCGCGGGTCGCTGGCGCGTTTATCCCCAGCTGGCGGCGCTCGGCATGTGGACCACGCCCTCCGACCTCGCCCGGCTGGCCATCGAAATGCAACGCTCGTTCGCCGGCGAGTCCAACGGGATCATCTCACAGGCTTCGGTCGCGGAGATGCTGTCACAGCAGTTCGAGAACCGGGGGCTCGGTTTCGAGGTCGGCGGCGAAGGCGAGTGGCGCTCTTTCAGGTTGGAAGGGCACGGGAACAACTATCTTTCCGAGCTCTTCGCCTTCGTATCGCAGGGCATGGGTGCGGTGGTCATGACCAATTCGTCGAACGGGCACGGTGTGACGGCGCATATCCTGCGCGGCATAGCGGCGGAATACGGATGGGCCGATTTCGTGCCGCAGGAGGTCGAGGTGGCTCGGCTTCCCGACGATGTCCTCGCAGAGTTGGAGGGTCGCTACTCGTACCGTGGCCGGGACCGGGTCCTGGCCGTGGAAGGAGGACGGATCCTCGAGCGCATCAGCGACAGAGACCGGGAGGAGGAGCTGTTGCCCCTGTCCGCGGATCTGCTCGTCTCCGTCTCGTTCGGGTACCGCTATGCGGTCGACAGGGACGCGACGGGGTCGATTACGGGATTGACTCTCGTGCTGCAGGGCACGAGGCTGTTCACGTACGAACGGGTCGACTGACCGGCGGCCTGGAGCACGCTGGCGCATGAGAAGGCTATCCGGTTCATAGCTCAGCTGGACCAGGCCCTTCGGACGGGGCTTGACCAGGT
>CP070812.1:1600643-1627386 GCA_020344015.1 Gemmatimonadota bacterium | reverse complement strand
GGCTCGAACGAGGCGATCATGGGCCGCAAGATCTTCGAGCAGGAGCAGATGACGCGGGCCGCGGAGCTCGGCCTCGGGATCACGAGCACGGACCAGATCGAGTTCGTAACGCCGGATGCGGCCAGCCGGGCGTACGCGGAGCGGCTGGAAGGAATCCTGGCGCTAGGCTGAGTGCGGCGGCTGGAGGCCGCTGACCGCCCAGGCCCCCACTCGGTACCGCCCCGGGCTCTTTGAGAAACCACCAGGCCGAACACCTCGTAGAGTCACGTGCGCGGTGCGCCCCGCCGCTGGCTGAAGGAGTATTCGGATGAGAGCCGCACCATCCTGGCAGACCGCTCTGTCCGCTGCGATCGTCGGCGCTATAGCGACCGCCGTCGCCTGTTCGAGCGACCCGGTATCGAGCAACGTCGAGATAAACGGCCTCGAGTACGTCACGCCCGAGGAGGTCGGTTTCTCGTCGGCAGCGCTCGCCGAAGCCAGGGATTACTTCGACCAGATTGGCTCAGCCGCTGTCATAGCGCTTTACGAGAACAAGATCTTCGTCTCGTGGGGTGAGGTCGACAGGAAGTTCTGGTGCCACTCCATCAGGAAATCCTTCCTGAGCGGGCTGTATGGCATCTACGTCGGCCGCGGGATCATCGACACGGCCAAGACCATGGAGCACCTGAACATCGACGACATCCCGCCCAGCCTAACCCCCGAGGAGAAGCAGGCTAGGGTCGCCGACCTGCTGAAGTCCCGCTCGGGCGTGTATCACCCGGCCGCAGCGGAAGCCCCCGAGATGGAGGCCGAGCGCCCCGAGCGCGGCAGCCATCCGCCGAACACCTTTTTCTACTACAACAATTGGGACTTCAACGTGGCCGGCGTCATCTTCGAGCAGGAGACCGGCGTCGGCATCTTCGAGGCCTTCAAGCAGGAGATCGCCGATCCCATCGGCATGCAGAACTTCTTGGTCAGCGACGGCCAGTACCAATACGAGCCCGAAAAGTCCATGCACCCGGCCTACCCCTTCAGGATGACCGCCCTCGACATGGCCAGATACGGGCTGCTCTACCTGAGGAACGGGAGGTGGAACGGCACGCAAATCATCCCAGAAGACTGGGTCGCCGCAAGCACGACCGCGTACTCTATAGAGGACCCAGAGTCCGGGGTCGGCTACGGGATGATGTGGTACGTGGTGCCGGCGGACTTCCCCTTGTTCGGCCCGGGCTTCGCACACTCGGGCGCCGGTGTGCACCTGCTGCTCATTTTGCCGGAGGACAACCTGGTGATCGTCCATCGGGTGAACACCTACGAACCATGGACGATAACGGGCGAGGACTATTTGCCGCTGATCAAGATGATCGTCGACGCGCGGATCGACGGCTAAGACGCTGGACTGTGGGCTCCTCTCCGCTCCGCTAGGGTCGCGCGTGACGCTCGTGCAACTTGTCCGCTACGCGGGATCCAACCCTGCAGACCAGGAGGAAAGCGACCTCCAGCAGGATGATGACAAGCGCACCGGCGGCCAGGAGCCCAATGACTATGAAGGCAGGCTCCAGGAAGTCGGTGACGCTCAGCGGTACGAACTCGGGCATAGCGTGTCCCTCCCCTCGAGTCCGAACTGTAGCCTCGGCGCGGTCCGTACCGCGCCCCTACCGCTGAAATCCCTCTAGTTTTTTGGGCGTTAGAGCTGTGTCTCCCAGATGAGCGCGATGCCCGCTGTGCCCTCGCGCTCGACTCTATGATAGGGCAAAACGCTCATTCGCGAAAGAATCAAGCCCTGCTGGTAGGAAGGAGGTCAGGGATTCGGGAATTCCCCGACTCCCCGAATCCCGCCGTCCCTCCTAATGCGGCTTGATCTCCTGGAAGATCATCAGCTCGCCTGTCACTCGGGCGGGATCGATGTTCCTACGCCGATTGTTATCCCAGGCGCTGCGGTCGCAGTCGCGGGCCGGATCCAGCCCGATTCTCAGGCCGTTGTAGTCCCAGTGGCTGTCCGTCGTCAACAGGATGGTGTTCCAGCCCTCTCTAAACGGTCCGGCCACCTGGAGCTGCAGGTTGCGGATCCTGATGATCGGCATCGAGCAGACGGCCTCTTCCACGAATCGGTCCGCCGGAAATCGCTCGTGCGGATGGAACTCGCAGACCTCGACGCCGTTCACTGCCACGCGGATACCCGGCCGCCCGCGGTCGGCCGACGCGTATGCCCGCCCCACCAGCTTGAGCGTCCAGGCGAATTCGATGTCGCGAACGGCGGGTGACAGCCACCCCCGGAGATCATCCAGGTCGATGTGCACGCGCTTCAGCGCGTGGTCGTCGTTATAGTCGACGGTGAAGCTGCGGCTCGGCTGGCCGCCGGCCGGCAGCGCGAAGCACAGGTCGCCCGGACGACAGCAGTCGGGCGGACAGCTGGTGCAGCTCTCGCCGACAGTGCAGCGGCCGTCTCCGCACACCGCCGGCTCCACCGGTCGTGGACGCACAGCGACCGCCACGGCGGCCAGCGAGAGTTGGTGCATGGCCACATAGCGCTCGTGGTGATCGAACAGCTGGTGGCCCAGCCGGACCACCTCGTCGCGCTGCGAGAGCGTGGCGTTGAAGTCCGCCATGCTCTCGACATCTTGCACGAATACGCTGTCCGCGCCCGCCACACACTCCCGGTAAGCCTCGAGTCCGGCCACCGCGCTCTCGAGCCTTGTCGCCGTCGCCGCTGCGTCGAGCGTTCGGTTGTACCCGTAGGCCCTCAGAGCGGCGCGCGCATCGGCCGTCACCTCCAGCGGATCAACGGTGCAGTAGCCCGACCGCATGTAGTTGTAGGCCGCCTCCATCCCGCTCTCGTACGCCGCCATGTTGATGGCCGAGGACACGCCCGAGTTGACGTCGTTGATCAGGTCCATCGCCATCGTCGTATATTCCGCCAGCATCCAGACCTCGCTCACCGCGTGGAAGCCCGGTATCAGCTCGAGCGCTACTACGACGATGTCCGCCCAGTTACCGCCCGGATCGCTGTAGATGTCGTAGTACTCGATGAACATCCGGGCGTTGTGCATCAGCCGGTTGGCCGCCGCCGCCAGCAACTCTTGCGACGACGTGCCGTCGGCATACTCCCGCACATGCTCGAGGAACAGGCCGTAACCCGCCTTGGCCGCCTCGTTCTCGATCAACGCGTGCAGGAAGAGCAGGTCCCCGCGGCTGGGCTGCCGGACGAGCGTGAATCCCTGGCTCTCCGTGTCAGAGGACCTGCCGCTCTCCGCCTTCAGGCGGACCACAAAACGTTGAAGCAGCGTGCTCAGAGAAAGCGTCCCGGCGCCTGAGAACGAGCCCTCGAGCTTGTAGGTGTGGTACGGGTTCCAGTCCGTACGCTCCTTCGAGTCACGCCAGACGACGCTCCAGTCTTCTGCCCTGCCGAGCCGCCCGAACACGTCCTGTATCAGGAGCTCGGCCGTCGCGCGTGTGTTGAACGGCTCAGACCGCTTGGTGTCCTGGAGCTTATAGCCGACCTTGAAGGTGTAGCTCTGCGGGACGATGAATAGGTTCTCGGCGGTCGGGCTGGCGCTGATCGATCGGTCGATGGCGACGACGCGACCCAGGTTCAGCTCCGAAGTCTGGGTCTGCCCGCGTGCCGCATTGGGGGCCAGCAGCAGGAGCGACAAGGCGAGCACGCACGGCTGGCTTCTCATGACCTTCACCTCCGATGGCAGACTGCAGCCTGCCGGACGTAGAGCGCTCGACACTCCAAGATGCAGTCGCCCAGCCGGCGATGCCAGTATTTGCATCAGAGACCGATACAACCAAACCCTTTTTCCAGAACGAGGACACACCGATATTCGCAACAGGACTCTCTCTTGAACTGATCGGGGGCAGCGAGTGCAAACACCAAGCGGGACATTCGCGCTCGTCAGAGGGGTGCCCAAGACCTTCCACCGAGCGATCACTCCCAGCGAGTCGACCGAGCCCATCGACGTCGAGCGGGCCCGAGAACAACACGAGCGGTACTGCCAAGCTCTGGAGGGGCTGGGGCTGAAGCTCATCCGCATCGCCGCCGATGACCGCTTCCCCGACTGCCCATTCGTCGAGGACACAGCGCTGGTGCTGGGCGACAGAGTGATCATCACCGCTCCCGGAGCGGAGGCCCGGCGCGGCGAGACCGGGGCGATTGAGCAGGCCCTGGAGAACTATATGACTCTGTATCACATTCAGTCTCCGGCAACCCTGGACGGCGGCGACATCCTGCTGATCGATGAACATGTATATGTCGGACTGTCTAGTCGGACCTCTTCACTCGCGGCCGAACAACTCAGGCAAATTCTGGCCGACACACGCTACGACGTTACCCCGGTAGCAGTCGACGGCATACTGCACCTGAAGTCGGCCTGCACCTATCTGGGCGATGATGTGATCGTTTACCTTCCCGGTCACCTCGACGACGACTTCTTTGCACGCTACGAAAGGATCACTGTTCCACGTAACGAGGCCCACGCCGCCAACTGCCTGTCGATCAACGGCACCGTGCTCGTGCCCGCCGGCGCACCCGAGACCCGGGCACATATCGAGAACGCCGGGTTCGATACGCTCGAGATCGACATCTCCGAATCGCACAAAGTAGGCGGCGGCCTCACCTGTTCGTGCATCATCTTCTAGGCTGGCAAGCTTGGGAAACCGATTCGACAGCCGACTGTCGATTCTTCGGCGACAAGCTCAGCGCGCGATGTCCGACGATCTACGAACGATGCCCGACGTCGTCCGCTGATTGCGGACGTCGGGAGTCGGTAGTTGAGAAGAAGTTGAGGTCTCGGTAGTCGGCTGTGGGCTGTCGAATGTCGAATCCGCCTCACTCGCCCAGCCGTACCACACGGAGCATGACTTCCCGCGGTGGGTCGCGGTCAAACCATCTTCTGAAGCTCAGTATCGCCTGCTCGAGCAGCATGAGCCGCCCGTCGGCGGCCTCGATTCCCGCCGCCCGTGCCGCACGCACGAGCGGCGTCTCGTCGCGACCGTACACCAGGTCGAGGAGCGCCCGCGCCTGCACAGCTTCCGACTTCACTGGTAGAGGGTCGGAAGGATCGAGGCCCAGCGAGGTAGCGTTGACCACCAGGTCGTACGCTTCCTCCGAGCGCCCTTCCCCTCCCTCCAGTACCCGCACAGCGCCAGGCGCGCCCACGTCTGCCACCAGCTCCTCCGCCCGCGCTCGGGTCCGGTTGAGGATCTCGACCCGGTCGACTCCGGCTCTGCAGCAGGCATGTACCACGGCGCGCGCCGCACCGCCGGCTCCCAGCAGAAGCACGCGACAGCCGGTCAGCTCAGCTTTGAGCAGCGCCTCGGCGGCCGTGCGGAACGCCCCGGCGTCCGTATTGTCACCGCACAACCCGCGGCTTTCATCCCACCAGAAGACGTTGCAGGCGCCGGTGGCGCGGACGTCCTCGCTGGGGTGGTCGAGCGCGGCAGCAGCCGCTCGCTTGTGCGGCACCGTCACGTTGCCGCCAGGGAGCGACCTCATAAGCGGGCCGACCAGGTCTTCCCAGGTCCAGAGGGCGACGTAGACCGCGTCGATCTCGAGCGCGTCTATCGCGGCGTTCTGCAGCGCCGGCGAAAGAGAGTGGTGTACCGGGGCACCCAGCAGAGCGTAGAGCGGGCGATCCATCACGGCGAGAGGATGGCGGAGAGGCGAACCAGAAGACCTTCGACGGCGCGGGCGATGCGATCGCGAGCCTCGGCGTACTCCTGCGGCGAACCGCCAATCGGATCGGCGATCGGCTCGCCGGCCTCCGGGCCGTCGATGAACTCACTGAGCAACGACACCAGAGCATCATCACCCAGCGCCCCTACAGCCTCCACGTGATTCGGCGTCATCGCCAATATGATGTCGGCGCTCTGCACGAGTTCCGCAGTGACCGGCTGCGAGCGGTGACCTGAGAGATCGAGCCCGATCGCCGCCGCTGCCGAGCGGGACCCTTCCGATGCCGGCGCACCCCACACCGCCGAGGTCCCCGCCGAGTCGACGCTCACATGGTCCCAGCCCCGCGACTCGAGCGCCTGTCTGGCTATCACCTCCGCCAGCGGGCTGCGGCACGTGTTCCCCGTGCAAACGAAGAGGATGTTGTACGTTGTCGGTTTGTCCTGCGACATCGTGCTTTACGGTTTTATAGGAGCTCAGCCAGCCGGGCCTCGACCTCCTGACGGCTCACGGCGCCCTCCCTCAGCAGACGCGGCGGCGACACGACGAAGCTCACGATCGTTGACGGCAGCGTGCCCCGGGTCGCCCCGGCATCGAGGGCGAGTACCGGCCGCTCGATCTTCTCCAGGTCTTCGCGCTCGCTGAACACTTCGAGAGCGCTTTCCAACGTTCGGGCCGGCTCGCGTCCCGCCAGGTTCGCGCTGCTCGACGTCATCGGGCGTCCCCAGGCGGCCAGCAGCGCCGCCACCGTGGGATCCGGGCTCACCCGCACCGCCAACCCGTCGCCGGGTCCCCGAAGTCCGTCCGGGCTACCCGGGCAGCGGACCACAATCGTCAGCGGACCCGGCCAGAACGAGTTCGCCAGCTCAGCTGCTCCTACCGGCCACTCGAGTCCTGGAAACGAGGCACGTAACGCCTCGAGGTGAGGTACGAGCAGCAGCAGCGGCTGGTCCGCCTCGCGTCGCTTTACCCTGGCGATGAGCCGATTGTTCGCGGCCGACCCGTCGCCCCCGATCCCGTAGACGGTCTCGGTCGGGTGCACGACAAGGCCACCCTCTCCCAAGACTTGAGCAGCGATGGAGGCGGCCCGCTCGAGATCGGCGCCGCCTCGCGCCGGGACTACCTGGACTTCCATCGTTAGTCGCCGGGTCTCGCGGGTGGCGAGAGATCCTGCCCGGCGAGCAGCGCCTCAACGATCCGTAGGTCGCGCGGGTGTGTCACCTTGGGGTTGGGATCGTCGATCTCGACCAGCACGACCCCGAGGCCGTAGCGCTCGCAGAGCCCGGCGCAGTCGGATGCGACGACCTGATCCGCCGCCGCCCGGCGATGCACGTCGATGATCGGCCCGCGAGGGAAGACCTGAGGCGTCTCGGCTCGCCAGAGGTTCTCGCGGTCCACCGCTCGCAACACGCGCCCTCCCGCGTCCGACTCCTTCAGCGAATCGGTGACGCGGCGGGCGGCGACTGCGCCATGACCCGGGCCGGCGGCCTCCAGGACACGGGTGATCGCCCCGGTGCTTATCAGCGGGCGCACGCCATCGTGAACGGCGACGAACCCGACCCCGTCGGGCACGGTCGCCAGTCCGAGCCGGACCGAGTCAGTGCGTGCGGCGCCCCCGGCCGCCAGTCGCAGGTGCTCCGAGACGAGCCGCTCGAGCCAGGTCGGCGGCATCTCGACGCTTTCCGGCGGAAGCACGACCGTCACGCCGGAGAAGGACGGGTGATCCCGAAACGCTTCGACCGACCAGAGCACCAACGGCTTTCCCGCCAGCGCGGCGAACTGTTTCGGTTCGCCCGAGCCGAACCGTACGCCGCGTCCCGCGGCGACGATGACCGCCCAGTTGTTAGCCGAAGAGGACATCGATCAGTCGCCTCACGTCCGAGACTTTTTGCAGAGCGACCGGCACGCTCTTGCCGGAGATCTCGGTTGTGGCCGCCAGGTACGCGCGCCGGAACCCCAGGCGCCCCGCCTCGCTGAGCCGGCGATCGAGCTGCCGTACCGGCCGCACCTCGCCGCCCAGGCCAACTTCGCCGACGAACACCGCCTCCGCATCGAGCACGACGTCGCGGATCGCCGATGCGACCGCCGCGACCACAGCCAGATCGGCGGCCGGCTCGCTCAGCCGCAGGCCGCCTACCACATTGAGAAACACATCGAGGTCCGAGGTCCGCAGCCGGGCACGTCGCTCGAGAACCGCCAGCAGCAGCGCCAGTCGCCGGCTGTCGAAGCCGGTGCTCACTCTTTGCGGCGACCCGTAAACCGACTTGTTGACCAGCGCCTGCACTTCCACCAAGACCGGGCGCGTGCCCTCGAGCGCCGCAACCACCGCCGAGCCGCTCGCCCGTTCCTGCCGTCCCTGCAGGAAGAGCGCCGACGGATTGTCCACTGGCTCCAGGCCGGCAGCACCCATGCGGAACAGCGCTATCTCGTCGGCGGCACCGAAACGGTTCTTGGTGCCGCGTACGATGCGATGATCGAGGCCGGTCGGCGACTCGAAGTAGAGGACGACGTCGACGATGTGCTCCAGCGTCTTCGGGCCCGCGATGCCGCCCTCCTTGGTCACGTGCCCGACGAGGAATGCCACCATGTCGCGACGCTTCGCCACGCGCTGTAGCGCCGCTGCGACCTCACGCACCTGAGACACGCTACCCGGCGCGCTGTCCAACCTCTCCGTATAGAGCGTCTGGATCGAATCGATGACCAGGACGTTAGGTTCGAGCGCCTCGACCCGATCGATCACCACCTCGGCCGACGTTTCGGCCAGCATCAGCACATCGTCGCAGGGCTCGGGCACCCGCTGCGCCCTCAGCTTCACTTGGTAGGCCGACTCTTCGCCCGAGACGTAGAGCACCCTGTGGCCCGCAGCCGCCATGCGCGCCGAGACCTGCAGCAACAGAGTCGACTTGCCGATCCCCGGCTCGCCGCCCAACAGGACCAGCGAGCCCGGCACAACGCCGCCACCCAATATGAAGTCGAGCTCGGCCAGCCCGATCTGCCAGCGCGGCCGTTCGACCCCTTCCACGTCCGCGAGCGACACGGCGCGCGACTCGGCGCCGCGCTCCGCCCCGACGCGCTGAGCCGGCGGCGCCGGCCGCACCCGCTCCTCGACCAGCGTATTCCACTCCTTGCAGTGGGGGCACTGACCCTCCCAGCGGTGGGTTTCGCCGCCGCATTCCGTGCAGAGGTAGATGGTGCGGACCTTGGGCATTCGGTTCAGGCTGTCATGCGCAGGTATTCAAGTGAACATCGGATTGTGAACATCGAACTTCGGTCGCCGAGCCATTAGCCGACCCCGAACGTCGAACGCCTAACTTCGAACTCACCTGCAAATCTGTTCGACGTTAGGCGTGTGACGTTCAAATTTCGATGTTCTGCGGCTCCCCAGTATCATGCGGGCTCCGCCGCCATCCGCGACACGGACTCGAAGCGCGTGTACTCCTTTCGGAAGAAGAGATCGATCGTCCCGGTGGGACCGTTACGCTGCTTGCCACAGATCAGCTCCGCCTTCCCTGCCAGCGACTCGCCCTCCAGGCCGCCTTCCTCGCGTCGATAGACCTCGGGCCGGTAGATGAAGAGCACGACGTCGGCGTCCTGCTCGATGGCGCCGGACTCGCGCAGGTCGGCCAGCTGCGGCCGGTGGTCGGTCCGCTGTTCGGGCGCCCGCGACAGCTGAGACAGGGCGATGACTGGAACCGCCAGCTCCTTGGCTACGGCTTTGAGTGCCCCGGAGATCGCGCTGATCTCCTGCACGCGACTCTCGGATCGCGGCCCGCGCATCAGCTGAAGGTAGTCGACGACGATCAACCCAAGATCAACTTCCGCCTTGAGGCGCCGCGCCTTCGCCCGCAGCTCGAGCGCCGTGATCGCCGGCGTGTCATCGATCCAGATCGGCGCCGTGTTCAGGTGGCCGGCCGCTGTCGCCAGCTGCATGTACTCCTGCTCCGAGAGCCTGCCGCGCCTCAGGTTCTGCGAGTTCACCTGGCCTTCCGCACAGAGCAGCCGCTGCACGATCGCTTCCTTCGCCATCTCCAGGGAGAAGAGGGCGACGGGAGTGCCGTGCTCGATGGCCGCGTGCTGGATGACGTTCAACACCAACGACGTCTTGCCCATCGACGGGCGACCCGCGATAACGATCAGGTCCGAGCGCTGGAACCCGGCGGTCAGGTTATCGAGGTCTTGGAAGCCGCTTGGCACCCCGGTGACCGAGCCCTTGGCCTGCTGCAGCTTCTCTATGTGCTCGAACGCCGGCCAGAGAACCTCCTTGATCCAGACGAATCCCTTGCGCTGGCCTGCTTGCGAGATGTGGAAGATCCGCTGCTCGGCGCGATCGATGGTATCCTCCACCGCCTCGCCCGAGGAATCGAACGCGTCGCGTATCGTGTCGGTCGACGCTTCGATCAGCCGCCTGAGCAACGCTCTGTCACGGAGGATCTTGGCATGGTACTCGATGTTGGCGGCCGTGGGCACCGCCTCCATGAGCTCCGCCAGGTACGCCGGACCGCCTACCGAGTCCAGCTCGCCGCTGGTCCGCAACTCCTCGGTCAGCGTCACCGGGTCGATGGCCTCGCCACGCTCGAACAGCCGCCGCATCCCGCGATAGAGCCGCCGGTTCGCCTCCCGGTAGAACATCCCGTCGTCCACCAGCTCCACCGCCTTGGCGACCGCGTCGGCGTCGATCAGCATGCCGCCGAGCACCGAGATCTCGGCCTCCGGCGACCAGGGGGCCTGTCGCTCGGCGAAGGCGTCAGACGCCCGTACGCCGCCGCCGGCCTCGCCGCCAGGGGCCTGCCAATCAGCCACGGCTACCTCCCGGCGCTCGGCCGCCCGCCTCGTCATAAATGCGGCGCAACACTTTGAGATCCTCCCAAGTCGGCCGCTTCCACTGCTGATTCCGCAGCAGCGCGGCGGGATGGTAAGTCACAACGACTGGAATTCCCATGAACTCGTGCGTCGCGCCACGCAGCCGGCCCAGCGAGAGATCGGTGGCCAGCAGCGTCTGGGCGGCGAAGCGGCCGAAGGCGCAGATCGCCTTCGGCGCCACGAGCTCCACCTGCTTACGAAGATAAGGCCGGCAGGCCGCAACTTCATCTGCCACGGGATCGCGGTTCTGAGGGGGCCGGCACTTGAGCACGTTGCAGATGAAGACCTCGTCACGGCGGAACCCGATGGCCGCCAGCATCTTGTCCAGCAGCTTTCCGGCCGGGCCGACGAACGGCCTGCCCTGCCGGTCCTCTTCATAACCCGGTGCCTCGCCGACGACCAGCAGGTCGGCGTGCCGATCACCCTCGCCAAAGACCACTGTAGTGCGGCCCTCGGCCAGCCGGCAAAGGGTGCAGGCGAGAGCATCCGCCCGCAGCTCGTCGAACCGGTCGCCGGAGCCTGGCGCATCCACAGGAACCGCCTCGCGCACGGCCGGCGCATCGACTCGGATCACGTCCGCTTCCCGGGCCACGCCGCCGGCTGCCGCCGGCGCGCGCAGACGTTCGAGTAGCTCGGCGTTCGTGCAGCTCTCGAGGTACAGCTCGCGCTGTCCCAGTTCGGCTCTCTGTCTCAGATAGCGGGCCAGAAGCTCGCGCCACCTCGCTCGCTCAGTCACCCGGCAGGAGTCTCTCCGCTCGGTCGAGGATCTCGTCGGCTACTTCCGCCTTCAGCATCTGGGGCAGCGTTTCCGCAGCGCCCGATTTGTCGATGATCGTCACCCGGTTCGTCTCGACCTCGAACCCTGCGCCCGGCTCGCTGGGGTCGTTGAGGACGATGAGGTGGGCGCCCTTCTCTTCCAGCTTGCGGCGCGCCGAATCAACCCCAGCTTCGCCCAGTTCGACGGCGAATGCAACAAGCAGGCAATCATCGGGCGCGCCCCGGCCGGCCGTGGCCAGGAGATCGGGACACGGCTCGACGGCGATGGACTCGAGGCCGCTGGCGCGACGGATCTTGCCCTCCTGTGGTGCGGCCGGCTTGAAGTCGGCCACCGCCGCAGCCATGAAGACCGCCGACGCATCGGTAAGCGCCGCGTTCAGCGCAGCCCCCATCTGCTCTGCCGTCTCTACCGTCCGCACGTCGGCTATCTCGGGCGGCGCCGGGACGTGAGAGGGCCCGGTGATCAGGACGACGTCAGCGCCGCGCCGCCACGCGGCGGCGGCGATCGCGTGACCCATACGGCCCGACGAACGGTTTCCGATGAAGCGAACCGAATCGACCGGCTCCCAGGTCGGGCCGGCGGTGACTACGACGCGCTTGTCGCGCCAGTTGCTCTCACCCTCGAGCGCCCGGCCCACGCAAGCGAAGATGACATCCGGCTCGACCATCCGCCCCCAACCCTCCTCACCCTCGGCCAGCTCGCCGAACGCCGGCCCCACCAGCTCGTGCCCGTAGCCGCGCAGCGTCTCCAGATTCGCCTGCGTCGCCGGGTGCTCGAACATCCGGACGTTCATCGCCGGAGCGAGCAGCGCTCGGCGCGGTGCAGCCAGAAGGGTCGTGGTGAGTAGGTCGTCGGCGATCCCTGCCGCCAGCTTCGCCAGCAGGTTGGCCGTGGCAGGGGCGACGACGATGGCGTCCGCCCAGCGCCCCAGATCGATATGCTGCAGGGAACCGTCCCAGAGCGACTGCATAACGGGCCGACCCGTCAGACCTTCGAACGTCGTGGCTCCGACGAACCGCGCTCCGCTGCTTGTCAGGATGACTTGTACGTCAGAGCCCGCCTGGAGTAGCCGGCGCACCAGCTCTGCCGTCTTGTAGGCGGCGATCCCACCGGATACGCCGACCAGCACCCGCTTGTCGTGGAACGGGCGCATCGGCCTGGCTCACGGCGCCGCGCGGCGCCGCTTTACTAGACGGAACTCGATCGACCCGCCCGTCAGCTCCTTGAGAGCCCGGGTCGTCAGCTTCTCCGGCCCGTACGGGGAGTCAGCGATACGGAGGGCGTTGATCTCGCGAGCATAGCGGGCCGCCACGAGCACACCCAGGTACTTGTTGCCGGCGGCCGTTTCAGCGATCTCGTTCGGGCTGAAAACCTTCATGCAGTTGGTTGCCTCTAGACGGTTAGGCCATGTGCGAACGGACAAACTTACTCGGACGACACGTCCCGTGGAAGGGCCCGCTCATGGGCTCTCCCGCTCCAGCCCCTCCTGCAGTTGACGGCGCAGCTGCGCGATTTCGGCACTCCGCCGGCTGAGCCGCTGGCGCTCCGCCCCAACGATCGCCCGGATCTGCTCCACCGCGTCCTCGAGCCGGTCGTTGATCACGACGTACTGGAACTCGTCGATGCACTTGAGCTCGTTCTTCGCCGTCTCGAGCCGGCGGCGCAGCCTTGCCTCGTCCTCGCTCCCCCGCTGCCGCAGCCGTTCCATCAAGGCATCGAACGAGGGCGGGAGCAGGAAGACCGTGACCGCGTCCGAGAGCGCCTCGACCACCTGACGCGCGCCCTGAACGTCGATGTCGAGGATCAGCAGGCGACCCTGGTGTTCCGCCTCCTCGAGGTTCGCCCGCGGCGTGCCGTAAAGTTCGCCGTGCACTTCGGCCCACTCGAGCAGCTCGCCGTTCCGAATCATCGCATCGAACTCGTCACGGCCCACGAAACGATAGTCGACCCCCTCACCCTCGCCGGGGCGAATCGGACGCGTCGTCGCAGATACCGAGAAGACGAAGTCGTCGGACGCCTCGACCAGCGCGCACGCCACGGTCGTCTTGCCTGTACCGGACGGCGCGCAGATCGCCAGGGCGAAGCTTCTATTCACTCGACGTTCTCGACTTGCTCGCGCAGCTTCTCGATCGCCGTTTTGATCTCCACGGCCAGCCGCGCGATCTCTGCGTCGTTCGCTTTCGAGCCGATCGTGTTCGCCTCCCTGTGCATCTCCTGGACCCAGAAACCCAGCCGCTTGCCGGCCGGCTCCGAGCCACCGTCGTCCAGCAGCCCTTCGAACTGAGCCATGTGCGAGCGCAACCGCACGACCTCCTCGTTAATGTCCCAGCGCTCGGCCAGGTAGGCGATCTCGCGCGCCAGCCGCTCCTCGTCGACTTGGGCATCGCCGCTCAGCTCGGCCACCGCCGCTCGCAAGCGATCGCGTTCCTCGAGCAGCCGCTGTGGCGCCCGAGTCCCGATCGCATCGAGGGCCTGGACCATCGCGCCGAGCGATTCCCGTAGGTCGGCCGCCAGCGCTCCACCTTCTTGCTCGCGCATCTCCGCCACCCTGGCCAGCGCGTCGCGCGTCGCCTGCGCGACCTCCTCGAAGGGCAAGAGCTCCAACTCGTCCGGCGGTGACGTGAAGATGTCCCCGAATCGGGTCAGTAGGCCGATGTCCAGGTCACCGGCCAGCTGGTGTCGCTCCTTGATGTCGTTCAGAGCGGCGAGATAGGCGCCCAGCCGATCGTGATCGACCTGAACGGGGTGCACGACCCCGGGCCCCGGCCGGAAGGCCAGCCGGTAGTGCACCGAGCCGCGCGAGATACTCTTACGGAGGATCTGGGTGATCTCGGTCTCCCAGCGCTCGGCCCCGCTCGGCAGCCGAAAGTGTGTATGGAAGTGCCGATGGTTTAGCGTGCGGATTTGAACGCTCACGATCCCGATCGCGCTCTCCCTCTGGACCTCACCGAAACCCGTCATGCTGCGGATCATGAGCACGCCTCCGTTGCGCGGGCCGCTTCGACTACCGCCGCTCGCTTACTATCGAGTGCCACGCGCCGGGTGTCAATTCAGCTGGATCCCGCGTTGTGCGTCCGAGCCCACCATCCGGGTTGCGGCGTCGGAACGCGTCGTCTCTCTCCAACCTCCGTTTGCGGGAAGATTCTCGCTCGCGTCAATTCCAGAACTCCCATTTCACCCCGAAGTGGATCCTAGTATTCGGCAGAGACAGTTCGGGAATATCTTCGGCAAAATCATCGGCGGCGATGAAGTACTCGTAGTTGTAGAAGATGAAGAAGTCTTTGATCCTCACCACGGCTTCCGCGCGGAACCAGTCCTCCGGCGCCGTGGTGACCCAACCTTCGTTGAGGTCCGGGTCCGGAACGCGGGTCGCGCCCCGTCTGCCGCCCAAGACCTTGAGCCATATCTCCAGCTGATCTTGCAGCGCCAGCACATAATACAGAGCATCGCCGCGGAAGGACTCCTGTGGCCAATAGTAGAAGTCGCCCGCCTCGCGGTTCCGATACCAACCTCCGACGCTTACTTCGCCGCCGAAGAGCCTGAACAGCCGACCCCGCGCCCAGGCCTCGATCACGCCCACCGTCCCTCCGGGCAGCGCGGCCGCGCTGTCGGCCGGCGGTCCCAGGGCCGGCGACGGCTCGGTCCGCCAGCTCCCGCCCCGCGCACCGACGGTCCAGCTCCAGAGCCTCAGCTCACCCCCTGCCGTCCAGCGGGTGAACTGATAGCGCCGCCGCCGCGACTCGCCGAAGAGACCTCGATCACCCTCCTCGACCTCGGCGAGCAGGCGAACGTTGAGTGGCAGGTCGAGCTCCAAACCCGCGTATCCCGAGGCGGCTCTGAAGTCGTCCCACTCCTCGTAGCGCCCACTGGCGTAGAGCATTGCGGGCCCGGCCCGCAGCTCGAACGACGCCTCGGGCTCGAAGGTCGGTACCCGGTCACCGTTCCAGGCGCGCAGCGTCAACTGGGTCCGCCAGATCGACGACGTGTACGCGGCACGGATCGCTACCTGGCTCGCCGCGAACTCCCTGAGCGTGTCCCCGGCGCTGTAGTTGGCGCTGGCATGGCCCGCAACTAGGTCGGTGTGCCAGCTATCCCCGATCGGGCGCCGCAGCCGCAGGATCCAGTCGGTACGCTTCGGGTTCGGGAACAGGTCTCGATCCGCCGACATGCTTCGGACCTCGAGCTGACCCCAAACGCCCCAGGGGAGCGGGTAAGCGAGGTTGGCGAAGACCACATCGCGGTCCGAATCCCCATTGTCGATGAAACCGTCGGTGTCGACCCGATCGTAACCGAAGGCGACTCGCGCGCGGCCAATACCCGAAGACAGAAACCCGCGCAGCAGGTTCGTCTCGCGATCACCGTTGCCCGCCTCGATGCGCGAGTACGGCTCACGCCGGGGGTTCCGGTACGTCTGTGAGTAGGCCCGGTAGCCGCCGGGCTCGCGGACCAACGTCAGCCGCTGCAGCTCGACCAGCGGGATCAGGTGGAGATCGAGGGCGGCGCTAGTGAGCGGCACGATCTCGTAGCCGTCCAGGGTGTAGGCGAAGCTGCCGCCTCCGCCGCCGGCGAAGATCGCCGCCTGCGGTCCCTCTAAGAAACCGGCGCGGAGCGGGTCAAGAAACGGCGTAAACTCGAACAGGTCGGCGAAGCTCAGGGCACCCGTCGACAGCAGGTCTATCATCTCCCATGCCTGCGCGACTCCGGGCGTTTGCGAGGCGGGATCGGGAAACAGTGGGAAGGCAGGCGCGGGGGTCGTGTCGGCCGCCGCGGAGTCGGCTTCCTGCACCTCCGGGGGCCGGGCAGCCGGCTCCGGGTCCTGAGCGGCGGCCGCACCTGGCAGCGCCAGGGCGAGGCCGTAGAGGACGGCCAGCCTGGCAGCTCCAAATGTCCGCTCGTGGCCCATCGCCGTCCCCTCCCTATCTCTCTATACCAGCACCCGGCAGTCGCTATGCTCAGCCGGCCCGGCCTCGCACCCACTCTGTGAACAGTCGAACGCCCACCCCGGTGGGTCCAGCGGGCTGATAGGCACCGGCCTTCTCAGCCCACGCCGTTCCGGCAATGTCCAGGTGGGCCCACGGCACCGAGCCCACAAACTCCCGCAGGAAGATGCCGGCCGTGATGGTGCCGGCAGGCCGACCGCCTGTGTTCTTGATGTCGGCGACCTCGGACTTCACCTGCTCCCGATACTCGTCCCAGAGCGGGAGCTGCCAAACACGCTCGCCGCAGTTATCGGCAGCGACCCGGATCTCATCGACCAGGTCCTGGTCGCTGCCCATGAGCCCAATCGCATGGTGTCCGAGAGCAACCACGCAGGCCCCGGTTAGCGTGGCGATGTCGATCAACGCTTGCGGCTCGAACCGTGCAGCGTAGTTGAGCGCGTCGGCCAAGATCAGGCGCCCCTCGGCGTCCGTGTTCAAGACCTCGATCGTCTTGCGCGACCGCGAGCCGATGACATCGCCGGGACGCATCGCGTGACCCGATGGCAGGTTCTCGACGGCCGGGATCAGACCGACCACGTTCGCCTGCAGTTCGAGTTCCGCCACAGCCCGCAGCGCCCCCAACACCGCCGCCGCACCCGACATGTCGCCCTTCATCGTCTCCATGCCCTGCGGCGTCTTCAGCGAGAGGCCGCCAGCGTCGAAGGTGACGCCCTTCCCCACCAGGGCCAGCGGCCGCTGACCCTTCAGCGGACAGTACTCCAGGGCAATAAAGCGTGGCTCCTCGTCACTGCCTGCGGCCACTGCCAGCAGCGCGTTCATGCCGTCTGCCTTGATCGCCGCCCGATCCAGAACCGTCACCTTGAGCCCCAATTCCTCGCCCAGACGGCGAGCTTCGCCGGCCAGGTACCGCGGGTTCACTATGTTGGCCGGCCGAATCGCCAGGTCGCGCGCGTAGTTCTGTGCGCCGGCCACAACACGGCCGAAATCGGCGCCCCGCTTCGCCAGCCGCTTCGACTGCGCGTTCGGAACCAGTACGGTCAGCGAACCCAGGGCCGGCCCGTGGTCTTCCTCCGCCGGCTCGCTACGCAGCTCCTCGAACCGCCAGCTGCCCAAAATCGCCCCTTCTACCAGCGCCCGGGACCCCGCCTCCAAATCCATGGCACCGCCCAGCCAGTCGGCCGCCACGGACACCGCCATTTCCGTGACCCCGGCCTCCGAGGCTCGGCGCGCCGCCTGCCCGCCCACCTGCCTCAGACGCTCCCCCGTCAGATCGGGCCGACTCCCCACCCCCACCAGCAAGACCCGGTCCGGGCCCCCACCCTTCACCCGGTACAGTAGCAACAGCTCGCCTTGACGCGCGCCGAAGTCACCCCCGGTCACCGCCCGGGTCAGTGTTAGCCCGAGCAGATCGTCCAACGAGTCGAGCTCGGCCGCTGGCCGCTCCGCCTCCCCATCCCGACCCTGACACCATGGCAGGACGAGCAGAGCTGTCTCGATAGTAGACGGCTTGCCGGCCTCGATCTCTATGTTCATCAAGTCCTCTGTCGGTCAGTTCGAAAAGGAGAACGCCGGCTCGGCAGAGCGCTCGACCGATCGATCGTTCGTTCTACGCATTCCACCTCGGTTGCGGCCCACAGCACCGACCGGCCGACACCGTTGCCTGCCTGGCACCCTCGGCCGTCGCTCGGCCCGTCACTGTCCGCTAGCCCACCGTATTGTACAGTCCGTCTCCGCGCAGACAAGAGAGAGCCGATCCCAATACTTCCCCACCTCCCCCATTCCACGGATTCCACGGATTCCACGGACTCCCCACTCGACTTCCCCAATTCCCCGAATCCCCGATTCCCCGAATCCCCAATTCCCGAACTCCCGACCGTGCCACGTGGAACCTCCCACGACCCACGGACAGCCTCCTGGACACTGAGTCGCGCCCTCAGCGCAGGGCCCCCTCTAGGGCCGTCGCCGCGTCCGTCTTCTCGTCCCGGTACTTGACGATGAGGGGCGCATATATCTGCAGCCCGTGGGCCTCGGCCAGGGCGCCTGTGGCGCTGCGCGAGCCCGGCACGACAACGGCGCCCTCTGGGACGGTCAGGGGCCGGTCCGCCGCCGCGCGGTAGACCTGGTCTCGGACGAGGTCGAAGAGCGGCGTGGAGGCCGTCAGGTTGACCCCTGGGGCGACGACTGCCCTGCGGCCGACGAGCGTCCCCTCGAAGACGCCGGCGTTACCACCGATCACGGCCTCATCCTCGACGACGACAGGGCGGAGCCTGATGGGCTCCAGGACACCACCGATCTGGGCGCCTGCGCTGAGGTGGACCCGTGCACCGATCTGGGCGCAGGAGCCCACCAGAGCGTGAGAGTCGATCATGGTTCCTTCTCCCACGTAGGCGCCCGCGTTGATATAGGCCGGCGGCATAATCACCACCCCGGGGGCCAGGTAGGCTCCCGCGCGGACGGTCGTGCCACCCGGCACGATCCGAATGTTGGCGGCGGCCCCGTCGGTCTCTTTGAGCGGCAGCGTGTCACGGTCGAAGTACTCGGGCGGCGGCCCCGAATAGCGGGCCGTTTCGCCGATCCGGAAGGCGAGTAGGATGCCGGCCTTAACCCACTCCACGGCGTGCCAGCCGTCGGGACCCGGCTCGGCTGCCCGCACGGCACCCCGATCGAGAGCGGCCAGCAGGCGGCGCACGGCGTCTCGTGCCGCCCCGAGATCGGCCGGGGCGTCCTGGGCGGCCCAGCGCTCGATCTCGGCCTGGAGCTCGGCGAACTCGCTCATCCTAGCAGCCCGGCCTTTTCCAGGGCACTGCGCAACTTCGCTGCGCTTTCCTGGGCAAGCGGGACGAGGGGTAGCCGGAAGCGGGCCGGCATCCGGCCCATCATCTCCAGCGCTGTCTTGACCGGTATCGGGTTGGTCTCGACGAAGTTGGCCTGCATGAGCGGGAACAGCCGGTAATGCAGCTCACGGGCCCGCGCCGCGTCGCCCCCCAGGGCCGCTCGAACCATGTCGGACATGAGCTTCGGGGCCTCGTTGGCCACGACGGAGATCACGCCGTCGCTGCCTGCCGCGATCATCGGTAGCGTCAGGGCATCGTCGCCCGAGAGGATGAGGAAGTCGGCGGGCCGATTCTCGATGATGGCCATCACCTGCTCTATGTCCCCCGACGCCTCTTTGACCCCGGCGATGCGCTCGATCTCCGCCAGCCGCAGCAGGGTCTCCGCCCGGATGTTCGACGCCGTCCGTCCCGGCACGTTGTAGACGAAGATCGGCAGGCTCACCGCCTCGGCCAGCGCCCCGTAGTGTGCCTGGAGACCGGCCGGCGTGGGCTTGTTGTAGTAGGGGCTTACCGCGAGAATCGCATCCGCCCCAGCCTCTTCGGCCCCTCGGGCGAGCGCCACGTTCGCGCTCGTGTCGTTGGTCCCGGCGCCGGCCATGACCGCCGCGCGGCCGCGGGCGATCTCCACCGTCGCCGCGATCAGGCCAGCCTGCTCCTCGGGTGCCAGGGTGGCGCCCTCACCGGTTGTGCCGCAGGGCACAAGGAACTCGACACCGCCCTCGATCTGGGCCTCCACATGGCGCGCGAACGCCTCCTGATCTACGGATCCATCCTCTCGGAACGGCGTGACCAGCGCCACGCCGGTCCCGCGAAAACGACTCAGGTCCATTTTTCCGCCAGCATGTTGTCGAGTGTGAAGATTCCGGAGCGCCCGCGGATCCACTCCGCCGCGGCCAGGGCGCCCCGCGCGAAACCGGCCCGCCCCCGGGCCTCATGGCACAGCTCGATACGGTCGTCCGGCCCGTCCAGCCCCACCGTATGGGTCCCCGGGATCTCGCCGGCACGGACGGCTGTCACTTGGAGCACCGCCGGATCGATGGGCCCATCGGGAGGCCCGAGCTCCCAGCGTTCCTTGCCGGAAAGCTCGGCCAGAAGGATCTCTGCCAGCCGCCGGGCCGTCCCGCTGGGATGGTCCTTCTTGTGCCGGTGATGCGCCTCGAGGACGTAGGCATCGTACCCGTCCAGGCCCTCGGAGAGCCGGCCTGCCAGCCGCGCCAGTCTGAAGAAGAGCTGCATGCCGAGTGAGAAGTTGGGCGCGTAGATAAGGCCTGAGCCCGCACCCTCCACAGCGGCCCGCACCTGCTCGAGGCGATCGTACCAGCCCGTCGTGCCGCTGACCGTGTCGGCCCCAAAGGCCGCCAGCGCAGCGATGTTGGCCGGCGCCGCCTCCGGCACGGTGAACTCGACCGCCACCTCGGCGCCGTTCAGACTCTCGGCCGTAATCCCGCGACCCTCGGGGTTGCCGTCCACATCGATCCGCGCGACAACCTCGTGGCCTCTCGAAGCCGCGGCCTGCTCTACCGCGCGGCCCATGCGTCCGTAGCCGATCAGCGCGATCTTCATCCCGCTTCCCCCACGCCCTCGGGCGCCGATTCGATGAGCTCGGCGTGCAATCGCCGCACAACGGCGGGCGCCTCGTCCGCCGCGACCAGGAAGCTCAGGCAAACGTCAGATGCTTGCGAGATCAGGTGCACAGGCGTCCCACCGAGCGACGAGAAGACACCGGCGCTGATCCCCGGGCGCCTCAGCAGCCCATGCCCCACGACGCTCACGGTCGCCAGGTCCGGGATCACCTCGACCTCGGCGAAGCGGCCCAACTCTTCCGCCGCGGCGCCCAGCCCCTCACCTTCGTCGAGGGTGAAGGCCGTGGACGTATGCGACGTGGCCACCAGGTCCACCGGCAGCCGGTGTCGGGCCAGGACGTCAAAAACCCGGGCCAGAAAGCCGTAGGCCATGAACATCGGGCGCGACCGCACCTTGACCAGAGTCACCGACGGCTTGAACGCCACCGCGGCGACCCCGGCGACGCGCCGGACGTCGTGGCGGATGAGCGTCCCTTCCGAGTCCGGCCGCCCGCTGTTGCGGACCCGGAGCGAAACGTCGCCGGCGGCGGCGTGCTTAGCGGCCGCCGGGTGGATCACCTTGGCCCCGAAGTAGGCCAGCTCGACCGCCTCCTCGTAGCCCAGCTCGCTCAGCACCCGGGCTTCTCCCACGTGCCCGGGCTCGGCCGACAGCACACCGTCCACGTCGGTCCAAATTCCCACTTCCTCGGCGCCCAAGGCGGCGCCTATGATCGCAGCGGTGAAGTCGGAGCCGCCGCGCCCCAGGGTCGTCGTGGTACCGTCGTCGGTGGCGCCTACGAACCCCTGGAGGACCGGGACCCGGCCTGCCTCGAGGAGCGGGCCAAGCACTTTACCGATCAGTCGCGCCGTCTCCTCGTCTCGCGGCACGGCGCCGCCAAAGCGGTCGTCGGTGCGGACCACGGAGCGGGCGTCGACGACCTCGGCGTCCAGCCCGGCCTGGGCCAGAGCCGCCGCCATGAGCTGCGCCGATAGGTCCTCCCCGACGGCGCTCACCTCGTCCAGAGCCCGCAGCCGGTCCGCGACCTCGGCCGCCACCGCTGCGGTCTCGAGCACGGCCTGCAAGCGCGAGAATACCTCGTCGATCCGTCCCATCAAAGCCGCTCGCTCGGGGGCCGCGCCGAAGATTCCGGAGGCCGCTTCCTCATGACGCACCCAGAGCGCCTCCGTCAGACGCGCCAAGTCGCCCGCGGCGCCGCTTCCCGTCCCCGCCCGATCGGCCAGCGCCACCAGCTCATCGGTGACGCCCGCCAGCGCTGAGACGACGACAACACGCGGGCCGGCACAATCCTTGACCAGGCCGGCTGCGTGGCGGATGCGCTCGGCATCGGCCAGCGAGGTGCCACCGAACTTGTAGACGATCATCGGGCCCGCGCCCCGGCCGTGCATCCGAAGACGTGGCAGAGCTCGGCGTTGAGTAGCGCAGCACCGGCCGCACCACGGACCAGGTTGTGAACCAAGGCAGAGAACTTTACGTCGAAGGTCTCACACGAGCGAACGCGACCCACCGTCACCGTCATGCCCGCGCCGCGGTCACGGTCCAGGCGCGGCTGCGGGCGCGTCGGATCCTCAACTACCTCGATCGCTCTGTCCGGCGCCGACGGCAACCGCTCTTCGAGTACCGCGCCTCTGAAACCTGATAAAACCGCGGCCACATCATCCGGACCAGCAGGCTCCTCAAACTTCACCGACACGGCCAGCAGATGCCCGTGCGCCACCGGCACACGGTGCGTCTGCGCGCTCACCGGGAACGCGGCGGGCCGCACCCGGCCATCCTCCAGCGCGCCGAGGATCTTCTGCGGTTCGCACTCTAACTTCTCCTCCTCACCCCCGATGTGAGGCAGAACGTTGTCCAGCATGTCGGCCGCCGACGGCCCGGGTCGCCCCGCTCCCGAGAGCGCCTGCAGCGTCACCACCGACACGGCCTGCAGGCCGAAGGTGCGGTGAAGGGGCGCCAGAACCAGAGCAAGGCCGATCACCGAGCAGTTCGGGTTCGTGACTATCGTACCCGCCCAACGCTCTTGCCGATGTACCAGATCGATGTGGTCCGGGTTAACCTCAGGGATGATGAGCGGGACATCCAGGTCCATGCGGTGACTGGCGGCGTTGCTGACCACGACGTGGCCGCGGCCAGCCAGCTCCTCCTCCACCGGACCCGCCTCACGGCTTGGGAGAGCGGAGAGCAAGAGAGGCGATTTCCATTCGTCGCTCAGCGGCTTCAGGGTCAGGGCGCGCACATCATCGCCCGGCACCGCGCCTCCCGGCAGGCCCTCGAGCGCCGCCGCCTCGCCGTAGGCCCGGCCCACCGAGCCCGGCGACGCCCCAACCTCGGCGAGCCGGAACCATGGGTGGCCCTGGAGCATGCCGGCCAGCCACGTCCCCACGGTACCCGTGGCACCGAGCAGTCCAACGTCGATCCGTCCGCTCACTTCGTTCCGTTCTCGGTCCGGCTCTCCGACTTTTGCACCGATCGTTCAGTCTCGCGGCGACTCTCTCAAAAGTCCAGACCGGGCGACCACTCGGCTACCCGCTCGGGCTTCAAGAACAGATAGTACAGCCGCCCCTCAGCGTACTGATTGCCCGCTAGTGCCTCCGCGCCTCGACCGACGCCGTAATAGATATCCGCGCGGCCCGCCGTCCGGATCGCGCCGCCCGCGTCCTGATCGAGCATGATCTGCTCGAACCGGCGCATACGACCCGACGCATCCCACGTATGGGTGACCACCAGTACTACCCCGCCTGCCGGGAATACTTCCTTGTCGGTAGCCAGCGTGCGAAGCGGAGTCACCTTCACACCCAACGATCCGGCCGGCCAGTCTCCGTCGTCGTCGCGTCGGAAAAAGACGAAGCGCGGATTGCGACGCAGGTACGGATCGAGGTCCTCGGGATGCGCTTCGAAGTGGGCGCGCACTTCCTCCAGGCTCAGCTCGTCCTCCGCCAGCCTGCCGTCATCCACCAGCGCCCGGGCCACGCTCACGTAGTCGTGCCCGTTGTTCCCAGCGTAACCGACCCGAAAGACCGACCCGTCGGGTAGCGTGATCGCCGCCGAACCCTGCACGTGGACGAGGTACGCCTCGAACCGGTCCCTGAGCCAAACGAGTTCGCCCCCGCTCAGCATCCCCGACCTCTCTATCTCGGCTCGCGTCGGGTACGGCACGATGCGATTCCCGACCCGCCGCCCCATCGTCTCGCCCGTCTCCGTATCACTCACCAGATCGTCTGGCCGCCGATACAGCGGGTACTGATACTCCCCGCTCCGCGATAGCGAACCCGCGAACGCCGGCGAGTAGTAGCCAGTAAACAAGACCGTCCCCCGCCCGTCGCCTCCGCCGCTCGCGTAGACCTCGAACTCGTCATGGATCCAACGCGCCAACTCGATCGCATCAGTCGCGTGTAGCGTCAGTTCGCGAAACGCGTAGACGCTGGCCCACGCTCGCTCGTGCGTAACCCCAGCCGCCGGGTAATAGTCTCGGCTCGACGGCTTCCCGAACCACGTCAGGCTCTGCTCCAGCGCCGCCAACAGACTCGCACGATCTCCTTCCAACGCCCGAACAACCTCCGGTACACCGCTACCCACCGGCTCCAGTGCCGCGCCCGTTGCCTCCGGCCGCTCCGGTTCCCTCCGCGATGGCTCCGCCGGCGGCGGCTCGGGACGCGGTGTGCCCTCCCGAGGGCCGCCCACCACACCGGCGCCCGAGGGCGGCTGGCAGGCGACGGCGGCGAGAACGAGCAGTGCGCTCGCCCGCGCCAGGCCCCGATGTACCGTATCAGGTCGAGCGCCGTATATCACTGTTTATCAATGTTTTATGGTGTTCAGAGAAGGGACCGCAGGAGGTCCGTGAGCAGGTGTTCCTCGAAGTTCATCGCCCGCTCGAGCACCTCTTCGTAGGTGGCCTCGATGAACAGATCGGTGGTTTGGCATTCCCGTCCCTGTGAGCGGAAGAGGAATTTGCCGCGAAACAGGCGGTCGGCACACTCGCGTGTCTGAAGAACGACGGTCCAGGTCTCGCCCTCGAAGGGAACGATGTCGATCTCGTTCTCGGCGGGCGACTCGTCGAACATCTGGAACTGGGGATCCACGCCGTTCGACTCGCCGCTATCTGATGACCCCATAAGCCCTCACCAACACCGTTCGAATCAAAAACGGACTACGGATCGAAGCTCACCAGGGCGGGTCGACCCTCTGCGCCTGGGAGAGGGCAACCTCCAACTGATGATCATCGACGCTCTCGAGATAGCCCGGGTGGACCGTCAAGTAACGCTCCTCGCTCCCTTCGTCTCCATTCAGCGCCTCGAACACGATGTTCTTCATGGTCAGCATGCCGCGCACGCCACCTTCAGCGTACGACACGCGCCAGCGTCGTCCCGTCGTGTCAGTGAATTCTCTCTCCTCCGCCACCTGTCGCACCTCTTGTCTCTCTAGCTTCTCGGTTCCAAGTTTAGGCCATGGCTCGAAAGTTCACCGACCGCTCCGGTCAACCTTGGATCGTCGAGCGCGAGCACGGCCGCTCGGAGCTGGTGTTCCGGCCCGTTCACGGCGAGCAGGGCGCCGAGCAGGTCGTTCCCCTCCCCGCCCACAAGCACAGCCAGGACCCCTACGAGTTCAGCGACTCCGAGTTACAGCGTTTCCTCGATCAGGCAAGCCCCCGCTTCAAGAAACCGAAAGGCCCCGCACCCTTTTAGTCCGCCGGGCCTACTCAGCCCAACAGCAGCGCCGCCAGCGCCGTGGCCGTCACCACGACGATCAGGAACGCTTGAAACGCCCAGCCGCCCCGCGGGTGGGCGCCCCGACAGTGCGGACAGCGATGGGCGTGGTCTGGAATGACCGCGTCACAGTGCCTGCAAGTTTTCAAAACAAGATCACCGCGAACACCCAGACGACCAGTGCCGTGATCACAACCGGCAACACCGTGTAGTAGAAGAGGAGCTTCGCAGCACCACGGAAGTACTCCCACTCGTCCCTCTCCGCCTTCCGCAATGACAGCCAGCAGGGGCGGCACAGATGCTCGATCGTCTCGGTCAGTCTGTTCAGCCGATAGTAGCGTGCCTCGGCGGCTCTATCCCCACACATCGGACACTGCTGCATCGCAGGCCTCCTCCCACATAAACGCCGGTTTACCCTTGCCGAATAATATGCCCGAGCCCTCCGCCCCGCGCCAGCGCTAAGTCCGTTCGTCTCCCTCCTGGTCGTAATCGTAATCTTAATCGTGCTCGTGCTCATCCGACCGCAATGGTAGGAGAAGCGCGATTACGATTAGGATCCACGATCACGAAGAGGATTACGACGACGATTGCGAGTGCGAGCAAGGGTGAGAAGCAGGCTGGACCCCGGCGCCGGGCGGGGCTAGCTTGGGAATCATGCCATGGTATCAAGTCCAGGACCTGATGATCACTGTGGCGGTCTCGCTCGCCGTGCTCATCCCGGTCACCGGCCTCACCCTGCGCTTCGGCGTGAAACCCTTCCTGCGGGAGATCGCCGACATCAGGGCGGCACGACGCGGCCAACTCGTCGAGGACGTCTCCCACGAGCGACTGGCGCGGATCGAGCGGCAGCTGGAGGATCTGGAGTCGTCGATGCGGCGGCTGATCCAGGTCGCCGAGTTCGACCGGCAGCTCAAGTCAGGGCGCCCCGACTAGTAGCTTTCCGAGAAAGCGTGGAGTTTCCGACGGCGACGAGCCCAGTCGTCCGAGCGTAGTTTGGAGCGCGCCGGCGGCGCAGCCGCCGTTAACGCAAGCGAGGCGCGCGACACGAAGCGAGACGACTGGGCTCGTCGCCTTGATCTACTTCGAGCGCTTAATCGTGATCCGGGCGTCCCGGGTCACGATCACTATCTCATGCCCTTCCTCGATCACCGTCGCGATCACCGAGCTGCCGCCCCGGACTTCGATGTCCACATCGCCCACGCTCCCGGTGAAGCGCAGCCGATCCGGCACCGGCACGTCCGCCATCGGCACCTCGGCCATCTCTATCATCAAGCGCTCGAGGTTCTGCTGAGCCTGTAGCTGCATCTCGGCCTCGCGGGCCAGGAGCTCGCTCAGCTCTACATCCTCCTCCAGAAGCGTATCGCCTTCCGCGATCAAGAGCTCCGACAGCTCGT
>CP070812.1:1597027-1600543 GCA_020344015.1 Gemmatimonadota bacterium | reverse complement strand
GTTTCTCAAGTACGTGAGCGAGGAGGAGGAGGCTCAGGGGGGCCTCGAAGGCGCGGTGCTGCACTTCCTGATGGAATGGGGCCTCACGGCGGACCAGGAGCGGGAACTGCAGAACCAACTCGCGCGGGTGGTCCCGGGGGCGCGGCTCCGCGGCGCCGCACAGGTCGAAGCTGCCGGCGCTAACGGTACCTTCAGGGTCTTGTCCGGCACGGTTGCCACCGAGGGGCGCGCCCGATCGCTTGTTCACTCCGGTCACGCCCCGGTATTCCCGGGAAGCCGTGTTGTCGTGGCGGCGGACCTCGACAGGTACGGCGCGCAGCTGCTCGCCGCCACACTGGACAGCACGCGTTCGATCTCCGATCTCAGCCTGGAGGTTCACCTGGTCTACACCACCTTCGTTCCCGCTGCCCAGGGGAGGTTGACGGTGGACTGGCAGCGTCTCGTCCAGTCGTACGATTCGCTCGGGGCGGAATACACCCATCGGTACAGCGAGGACTGCTTTCTGTTCTGGTGCGACGAGCACCATACGTACGACTACAGTGAGATTCGGAACATCTACGACTTCCTGCTCGACTCGAGGGTGGTCCAGCTCCACTGGGACGAACGGGTCGATGACGAACGGCTCGCGACGATTCGAAATGCCCTTTTCGAGTACTTCACGAATCTGGTGACCGAGCCCGCAGAACCCGACTTCAGCGCTCCGCCGCGAGATACGACGGGCGTTCCGGAGATCCGGCGCGGAGACCGTTACACCTTCAAGCGGATCACCAACGTCGAAATGCGGCAGCGGGGAGTGGATACACACTACTTCAGCATGCGCCTCGCCTTCAAGCGCAAGTTCGCCCTGACCGGCAACCTGTTGAGCTGGTACAACGCGGTCCGCGACAATGAGAGTTGCGTGGGGACCATCATCCTGAACGACCAGTTCTATCAGCATCGGAGGGTCGAGTTTCTGGTCGACCTCTCGGCCCCGCAGGAACTGTTCTCGAGTGCCATCAACTACGTCACGATTCAGATGCAAAAGGAGCGAGACTCGGGTAATCCGTTTCAGGACTACCGCACTATCAGCGAGAACTACATCAGGGAAAACGGGGTCCACGCCAGCATGACCTACGCGGCGGCCGACGACCCGGATCCGGCGGGATTCCAGTATCGCGTGCAGTGGAGCCTGAAGGGCGGCAGCATCTACCCGGCAGACCCCAGCTGGCAGAGTAGCGACGCCAACACGATTACGCTCGTGCCGCCGGTCGAGGCGCGGACTATCGATCTGGAAGGGGATTTGGCTGAGCTCGCCGCGTCGGACATTACACGCGTCACCGCCCAGGTGCACTACCGGCAGTTCGGCCGGGAAAGAGAGGAGAACATCCAGCTCTCGGTGGCGCGCGGCGAGCCCATCGTTAGTGCGACCATCCTAATGGACAAGGAGATGCGCGGCTACGTGTATCGCCTCGTGATCAACCATAAGAGGGAAGGCAAGTTGGTGCTTCCTTGGAGCGCGAGAGTGGGCGACGACTACATCCTCGCCACCATTCCCGACAACCTGTTCACCGATGCAGGTATCCTCCAGCAGGCGAAAGATGCGGCGACGACGGCGGCGGAAGGCGTGATGGAGCAAGTGCTCGATCGCTTTGCTGAGGTACTAGGAGGGCGGCTGCCATGAGACGACCAATATGCCAGTTGATGCTATTGCTGGGGCTCGCCGGCTTCGTTCGAGCGGAGCCGATGTCGGCCCAGCAGATCCTGCTCGATCGGCCGACGCGGGCGGGCGATCTCACGTTGTTCCCCGACCTGAACGACACCACGGCTTACTACTACCTCCCCGACCAGGGTGGACTCGCAGTCGACACGACCGGCAGGCCCAGGTTCTCGTTTCTTCATTACGCTGTGCAAGGAGGGGGCGATGAGGCGGTCGGCGGGATCGTGCATGCGTTGGTCAGCCTGGAGGTGACGGAGGAGCAGCTGCGGGACGCGGAGCGTGAGTTGCGCCGTTCCCGTGCGGGGGCGCGCATCGCCGGACCGGTGATGTACAAGGCCGGACGGTTTCAGCTCGTCTCTTCGTTCCGCAACACGGAGGAGGGCGGCTTCACCCGTCAGGTCGTGGGGTTGGGTAACGCCCCTCTCCTCGAGCGCCAGCAAGCGGCGGTGTCACTACACCTCACGAAGCTGGGGGCGGATGTGCTGTGGGAATCGTTCCGCACACCCACGCCCGACATAAGTTTCAGCTTCGAGATGGACATTGAGGGGTTTCGCTCGCCGAAGCGCGCGCGCATCGAGGCGGAGTGGGATCAGGTCTATAGCCATCGCGCGTTCTCTGCCGGCGTGGCAACCACCTACTTCGGTGCGGAGATCAAGGCGGCGTTCGACGACCTCCGGCAGAGCGGGGCCATCCGCGTCACGCAGGTCGGGGCCGACGCGAGTCAGGAGAGCCTGATCTCGTCGGCCTACAACCAGCTCACGCAACTCATGTTCGAGCCTGTCAACGGCACCGGTAGTCCGGACTTCGCGAGTATCGCAGGCGCCGCGTCGGAACAAGGGAGGGGAGGGCCCCTCGATCGCGCAACGGCGCTGCTCGAGCAGCGTCGTGAAGAAGCGACGCGCGCCGATTCGAGCGCGGCGAGGCGCCGGGTCGAGGCCGCCGACCAGAGAGTGCAAGATGCCCAGAGCCGCGCCCAAAATCTCGAGAACGCCGCAACGCGCGCGCGCGAGAACGCCACACGGCTGCGCCAGCAGTTGGAGGCTGAGGAAGATTCAGCGGTGGCCGAGCGGCTTCGCCCCCTCGTCGAGACCGCCGAGCGGGCGGCCGAGACGTACGAGCGAGAGTCAGAGGCAGCCGGTGAGGACGTTCGCGCCGCGCAGCAAGAGCGGGACAGCGAGGCGCGGTCGGCGAGCGAGGCGGACCTGCCGGGCTTTGCGGCAATTGCGTCGTTCGAGATGAAGCGAGTCCGCCGGCGCGGCCGCTTCGAGATCGACCTCAATAAGTACACCAGCGAGACGATCGCGCTGCGCTTCGACCACAACATCGGCGATCTCCGCAGGTACATGGGCGACCAGAGCCACTTCCGTGAAGTCGCTATCGAGCCCTTCCCGCGTGAGATCGACGTGATGGTCGATGGTCGTAGCATCGATGACTTCACCAGATACATCAACTACGTGTCGGTGCAACTCAGACGGCCCCGCGATGCTAGCGGTGGGTCGGTCTCAGAGCTGGTGATCAATCGCCGAAACTTCGATGAGACCGGTAACAGCTTCAAGCTGATCTATGACTCGCCCCGCGACGCGGCGCGTACTTACGAGTACCGCTACGTCTGGAGCTTTTTCGGCGGGGGCGGCGTCGAGGAGGCGTGGAGGACGGGCAGCGCGTCGGCGCTGAGTGCTTCGCCCCCCTACAGGCTCCACCGGGTCGTGCTCGATGCCGATCCGCAGGCGCTGCAGGCCGCACAGGTGCAGGCGGTCACGGTGAAGCTGTTCTGTACCGTCGGCGGCGTCGAGCGGATGGAGCAGCTCACGCTGAACGTG
>CP070812.1:1584800-1596927 GCA_020344015.1 Gemmatimonadota bacterium | reverse complement strand
GGCTGCGCCGGGATCGCGTGGTCGCTAACACCAGCTACGCTCGACGACCCGCCCCGACGCCCGCAAACTTTGCTTGAGTACCGATCCCAGGAAGACTAGGCTTGCTTCGGCGCCGGTGTACCCGTCCAGAGTTGTCTGTAAACCAAGAGCACGGCAAGCGAGTAGAGGTTGGCGAGCAGCAACGGCCAGCCTAGTAGCGCATGCAGGCGCGGGATGTAGTAGACTGCGCCGACGATGTGGGCCAAGTGAAGGACGAGGCCGAACAGCCAGGCGGCCCGCGCCCCCTGGGTCAGCTTCGCGATGTAGAAGATCAGCGTCGCCGCGATGATCTGCAGCGGTATCCCGACCTCGAAGATGAGACCCGGGATGAGGAAGAACATCCCGGCGAAACCCAGGGGCACCGACATCACAGCCCACAAGGCATAGTGAATCTCAACTAACGGGTACGAACGGTTCATTTATTCCCCGAGTGCCGAATACCCGGATTCCCGGATACCCGATTCCTAATCCCCGATTCCCGGATACCCGATTCCTAATCCCCGATTCCCGAATACCACGGATTCCACGGATTCCACGGACTCCTAATTTCGAACTCCCCGAATCCCCGAATCCCCAACTCAGTAGGGACCTTTGCGCGGCGCTCCTACGATGATGCTGTCGTGCAGCGGCAGCAGCGGGAACGTCGACGCGTAGAGCGCATAGCAGATCCCGAACAGCCCTAGGAACCCCAGCGTCATCAGAAGCTCGATCACTCCCAGCGGCACACCGCCTTCCGTCCAGATCGACGGGACGACCGCGACGAAGCGCTCCAGCCACAGGCCCAGCAGGATCAGGCCGGCGACCGATGCCAGGTACGGCGGTACCATCTTCACCTTCTGCCACAGCAGTAGCAGGAACGGGATGACGAACACGCAGGCGAAGAAGGCGATCGAGAACGTCTGCCACGGCGGCAGCGAGCGCAACTCGATGAAGACCGTCTCGCGCGGCATGTTGCCGTACCAGATGGGCAGGTACTGCGAGAACCACAGATAGGCCCAGAAGATACAGAAAGCGAAGATCAGTTTTCCTAGGTCGTGCCACTGGTTGGGCGCGAAAAAGTCCAGACCCAGGTACATCCGGAACAGCGTCGCCATCACCGCCAGGCCGGCCAGCGCCGACAGCCAGGCCCCGATGAAGAAGTACGCCGGATACAGAACCGAGAGCCACCCGGGCGTCAGCGACATGATCAGGTCGACGGCCATGCCGCTCAGCATGACCGCATAGCTCAGCGCCAGGATCGGTGCCAGGCGCCCCAGGATCCGGCGCGAACGCCCTGCCTCCTCCTCCTCGCCTTTGTAACCGCGCGCCATCCAATCCGTCAGGCCACGACGCCAGCCGCTCAGCCGAGCGGCGGCCGCCGGCATATCGGGCCGCAGCGTATAGTACATGAAGACGAAGCAGAGGATGTAGAGCAGCGCCAGGAAGGCCGCACCACGCAGGAAGAGGCCCCCGACGTTGAACCAGGTCTCCGGCAGCGGATGCCCTTCGGCGTTCACCGCGTTCCCGATCCAGGGGAAGATCTGTCCGTTCCCGAAGTAGAGGATCAGGAAGAGCAGGTACGACGCCGGCAGGAAGGCGCCGAACCCCTGGGCGACCCGGTGCATCGACTTCCCCCAATGCCCTTTCGCCAGTTGCATCGCGGCGCCGAACAGCACGCCGGCCGCGGCCAGCCCGGAGAAGAAGAGGAAGTTCACAAGGTACACCTGCCAGGTGCGCTGCGGTGCGGTGAACAGGCCGATGACGAACCCGATGAGCCCCAGCCCGACGAGCGTCCCCAGCACGATCAGCGCCCGGCCGGGGATGCGTCCGGTTATGCGGTTCAGAACCTGCTCGTCGGTGTAGGAGGACTCCGTTTGCATCCGCTCTATTCGTTCCCTGATCCTTCCTGCAGCTCCCTCACATAATTGACGATGTGCCAGCGCTCTTCCTGCGGCATCCGCCGGTAGTTGGGCATCAGCCCGCGCCCCACGGAGATCATGCCGAAGATGTACCCATCGCTCAACTCGCGCGCCCGCTGGCTGACCAGCTCGTTGATCAACCCGCGCGGGTACGGCCCCTCGATACTGCCACCCCCGGCGCCTTCCGCGCCGTGGCAGACCGAGCAGTAGATGTCGTATCGCTCTTTGCCGATCTGCAGAGACTCGCTCGTAGCCGGGAACGGGTTCGTTAGCTCCTCGTAGTCATCCGGCAGTAATCCGAGCGCCGCACCGGCCCCCACCGGCACGGCGCCCTCGGGTGGCCTGCGCGGCGGCTCTTCGTAGGGCTCGACCGCGGCCTGGTCCCGCATGTTGCCGAACCACGAGACCTTGCCGAGCGCGTCCTCGATCTCGGTGCCGCGGCAGCCGGCCGGGCCGGCGGCCAGGGCCAGGCCGGCCAGCATGAAGAGGGTCGGTCGGGTCCGTCTACCGTTCAACGCGCACCTCGTCGGGACCGTGGCTACGGAGCATCTCCTCGATCGCCGCCGTGCGGCTGGGCTCGCAGACGACGCGGACGCCGAACAGGTCGTCGGTGTAGCCCGCCTGATGTGCCGCGTGCAGCGTGAGCGTAGGCATCCGATTGTGGATCAGCATGCCGATCAGCGCCGAGATCCCCGCGAACAGGATCGTCATCTCGAACGCTATGACCACGTAGGCGGGTATCGAAGCCAGTGCCTTTCCGCCGACGACCAGTGGGTAGTAATACGAGGACCAGGTCGTGAGGGCGAAGCCGCTGATGCAGCCGGTCAGCCCACCGATCAGCGCGTAGCGCCGCACCGGGCTGGGCGGCGCCCCGATGGCGTCCTCCAGCTCGGTCTCCATGATCGGCCCGAAGACCGACACATCCTCGTAGCCCTCCTCGCGGATCGAGCGCACGGCGCCGACCACCGTGTGGATGTCGTCGTAGATCGCCGTTACCGTCTCGCGCGCTGCCATCACGCTTCTTCCTTCTTGTCGCCCGGGCTCCAGACACCTTCCGCGATCGATTCCTTGACTTCGGTGATCGAGATGGCGGGCAGCGTCTTGGCGAACAGCATGAACCAGAACAGGAACCAGGCGAAGCTGCCGGCGGTGATCGAGAGCTCGACCCAAGACGGCTTGTAGAGGCCCCAGGCGCCCGGGCTGTACTCGTGGGCCAGCGACGTCACGATGATCACGAAACGCTCGTACCACATCCCGATGTTTACGAAGATCGAGATGACGAACATCGCCGCGATGTTGCGCCGGATCCTCCGCGCGAAGCAGAGCAGCGGGATGACGACGTTACAGGTCGTCATAATCACGAACGGCCCCATGTAATCGCCCACCGCGCGCCAGCGGAAGCTCTCCCACTCCGCCGGGTCGCCCGAGTACCACGCCATGAAGTACTCGGCTATGTAGGCGTAGCCGACGATCAGGGAAGTCAACAGTAGCAGCTTCCCCATGTTATCGTAGTGGTACTCGGTGATGTAATCCTCGAGGCCGAGCGCCCAACGGAAGGGCACCGACAGCGTGATCACCATGGCTATACCCGAGAAGATCGCGCCGGCGACGAAGTACGGCGCGAAGATCGTCGAGTGCCAGCCCGGCGTGATCGCCATGGCGAAGTCCCACGACACGACGCTGTGCACCGACAGCACCAGCGGCGTCGCGATCGCTGCCATGTAGAGGTAGGCGCGGCGGTAGTTTCTCCACTGGGTGTCGGTCCCGCCCCAGCCCAACGACAGGTAGCTGTAGAGCTTCTCCTTGAAGCGGCCCCAGAGTCCGGGAGCGCCTTTCAGCTTGTCGCGGATCGTCGCCAGGTCGGGGATGAGCCCCGAGTACCAGAACAGGAGACTGATCGTGAAGTAGGTGCTGATCGCGAAGAAGTCCCAGATCAGCGGCGAGCGGAAATTCGGCCACAGCAGCCGCTGGTTGGGATAGGGCGCCAGGAAATAGAAGTACCAGACGCGTCCCAGGTGGATGAGCGGGAAAAGTCCCGCCGTCATCACCGCGAAGATCGTCATCGCCTCCGCGGCACGGTTGATAGTCGTGCGCCAGCCGGAGCGCAGCAGGTAGAGGATCGCCGAGATCAGCGTGCCCGAGTGCGCGATCCCGACCCAGAAGACGAAGTTCGTGATATAGACGCCCCACATCACCGGGTGCGTGATGCCGGCCGTCCCCATGCCGTACTTGATCTGATAGATCCAGGCGACGCCCGCCCAGCCGATCACCGTCAGCAGGATGAGCATCATCATCCGGTAGCGCAGGTCTGAATCCCAGAGCGCCCCGATGATGTCGCGGCTTACCTTCGCGAAAGGTGTGCGAGCCGGCCCAGCGACGCTCGCCATCTATGCCTCCTCGCTGCCGCGGGACACCGCTTTCAAGTAGGTGACCGCGGGTCGAGTGTTGAGCTCCCCGAGCATGTGATAAGCGCGACCGCTGCGCGCCAGCCGCGAGACGCGACTGTTCGGGTCCCTGAGGTTCCCGAAGACGATCGCTTCCGCCGGACAGGTCTGCGCGCAGGCGGTGGTGACCTCGCCGTCACGCACATCGCGGCCCTCGGCGTTCGCATCGTTCCGCGCCTTCATGATGCGTTGCACGCAGAACGTGCACTTCTCCATCACACCCTTCTCCCGCACCGTGACGTCCGGGTTGAGCTGCAGGTTGAGCGGGAAGGGGAACTCGTAGTCAAACCACTCGAAGCGTCGGGCCTTGTAGGGACAGTTGTTTGAGCAGTAGCGGGTGCCGACGCAACGGTTGTAGACCTGGATGTTCAGGCCTTCCGGGTTGTGGTACGTCGCGTAGACCGGGCAGACCGGCTCGCACGGCGCGTTGCCGCAGTGCTGGCACAGCGCCGGCAGGTGCACGACGAGCGGTGCCGATTCGTCGTCGGCCGCCTGCGAAACGCCGTGACCGTTCCCGTGCGCGCCGTCCGCGACGTGCTCGTAGTAGCTCTCGACCCGTAGCCAGGCCATCTCGCGGCCCTGGGCGCAGAGCTCGGCGCCGACGACCGGGATGTTGTTCTCGGCGTAGCAGGCGGTGACACAGGCCGAGCAGCCGATACAGCTGGAGAGATCGATCGCCATGCCCCAGCGGTAGGGGCTCTTAGGGTCGGCGTCTTCGGCGGCTTCGACCAGCGCTTCGGGCGCGCGCTCAATTTCCTCCCGGGCATGCTCCTCCGCCTCGGCCGCCGCCGCGACGCTTACGACCTCGGCGATCTCGCGGCCCAGGTCGTCGTGTGAGCCCTGGGTGCTGACCAGCGTGACGCTCACACCGGTGGCGGCCAGCGCCACCTGCGTCGACAGCCAGGCACTGGCGCCCGAGGCCTCGTCCGCCGCCGCGGGCAACAGCGCCAGCGGGTTCACACCCCGACCCCGGGCCCAGCGGCCGAGATGCTCGTGACCTTGACCGATCGGTATGGCCACCGTGTCGGGTCGGATGCCGTGGTAGACGAAGGCCGGCACCTCGAGCTGGCCGTGCGGCGAGCTAACGGCGACGACGTCGCCGGTGCCGATGCCCAGTCGCTCGGCGACCTCGGGGTGCATCTCGATCCATGAGTTCCAGACGATCTTTGTGACGGGGTCGGGTAGTTCCTGCAGCCAGGGCCGGTCCGCGCTGCGCCCGTCGTAAAGCACCGGCGACGGGTAGGTGAGCAGCGCGTAGGGTGTGCTCGCGTCGCCGTCCAGCGTCGGCTCGTCGAAGCTGACTCCGGCGACCGCCGGACTAAGCGTCACCGACTGGGTGCCGACCTGGCGCCAGACGCCGCCGGCCGAGAGCGCGCCGCGCCAGAACACCTCGAAATCGGAGCCCGGTGCGAACTCGCGCCCTACCTCCTGCCAGCTGTCGCGCAGGTAAGCGCGGTATTCCGGCCAGTCGAAGCTGCCGGCTACCTCACCGCCCAGGCGCGCCGCCAGTGACAGCAGCACATCGCCCGTGCTCTTCGTGTCGAATATCGGGTTGATCGTGGGCTGCATCAGCGTGCGAACCCCGACCTCGGGCTCATGGTCGCCCCAGCTCTCCAGCGGCGTGTGGTCGGGTAGGATCAGGTGAGCCCGCGCCGCCGTCTCGTCCATGCAGCTGGAGAAGCTGACGACCATCTCGACGCTGGCCAGCGCATCGGCGAAGCCCAGCGCCGCAGGCGTCGTGTGGACGGGATCGCTCCCGTGCACCAGAAGCATCTGCACACCACCGCCCCGCATCGTCTCCACCATCTCCTGCATGCGCGCTACGCGCGCCGCACGCCGCCGGACCACGTTGGGGCCGAAGCGCACGGTCCGCCCAACGTTGCCGGCCGCGTAGTTCAGCAGGTTCACCGCGACGTGCGCCGCCGTGGCGTTCCGGTCGGTCCCCTCGAAGCCGGGTGGTAGCGCTACGCTCGATCGCGCGTCGGCGAACTCGTGGGCGAGCCGCTCGATCGTCTCCGCCTCCAGGCGGGCCGCCTCGGCCACCCGCTCCGGCGTGAAGGGCTCGACCAGTGGCCGCACCGCGGCGCCACGGGCACCCGCCCGGCCCTCCGCCACCAGGACCCGAGCCATCGCCAGCGCTATCAGCATCGCGCCAGTCGGACCCGCCGCGACCCACTCGTCGGCGTTCGAGCCGGTAAGCGAAAGGCGCGGGCCGATGTGGATGAAGCGGCCTGCCCGTCCGTCGCGAAATGTCTGGGATGCGGAGAACCCGCGCGCGTACTGAACCGGCGACACCCAGGTCTCGAGGAAGCCGGCGCCGAACGAGACGACCAGCTCGGCCCCGTCGATCTCGTAGCGCGGGATCTCCGCCACGCCGAAGGTTAGGCGGTTCGCCTCGCGCAGCGGCTCGACGTCGAAGCTCTCGTGGATCACCCGGTTCGGTGATCCCACGGCGCCCATCCAGGTGTCGAACAGGCGGTCGAGCGTGCCCGCCGCGCCGTCGGTGATGAGGTAAAGCCAGTCCGAGCGCCCCTCGCTGCGCATGGTCCGCAGCATCCCCGCCAGAACCGCCTCCGCCTCATCCCAGTCGATCGGCTCGAACTCGCCCGTCCCCGCGAGGCGCCGCAGCGGTGTTGTTATACGGTCGGGGTTGTAGAGCCCTTGGAGCGCTGCCTGACCGCGCGCGCACAGCCGGCCGGCGTTCACCGGGTGGTACGGGTTACCCTCCACCTTGATCGGTCGGCCTTCGCGGACTTTGACGTGAACGCCGCAGCCGGCGGGACACTCGCGACAGGTGCTGGCGTACCAGGTCGGGATGCCGGGGATGATCTCCTCCGGCTGCACCAGGTAGGGGATCAGCTTCTTCGCCGGCTCCTGCCCGCAGCCCACCAGGCCGGTGCCTGCACCGGTCAGCCCGAGGACCTTGAGGAAGTCGCGACGCTTGATCTCCGTCATCTAGTGAAGCTCCCGCATCCCTCTAGTAGTGGCAGGCGGCGCAATCGATCGGGCCCTTCAATACGCCGTACTGCGAGTCGATCGATCTCGGGTACAGCCCGTGCGACTCGCGGCCTTCTTCCGTGTACCGGGCCGCGTTGCGCGCCGCTGCGGCGAGCTTGGCCTCGTCCTCACCCGGCTCTTTGTGACACTCCAGGCACCAGCCCATGGTCAGCGGCGACCAACCCCAGAGCACATCGTATTCCTCGACCTCCCCGTGGCACTCCTGACACTCGACTTCGGCGCGTACGTGCCGACCGTGATTGAACTGCACGAAGTCGGCGACCTTGTAGATCCGGTCCCAGGGGATCGGTTCGCCGCGCTCCGCGTAGCCGCGCAGCTTCGCGATCTCCGAGCTGGCCGCCTTCACCACCCGGTGACAGCCCAGGCAGAGCTCCACCGGCGGCATCGATGCCCACGGCGAGATGTCGGTGTTCGAATGGCAGTAGAGACACTCGATCTCGTACTCACCGGCGTGACGGCGATGGCTGAAGAAAATGGGCTGGACAGGGCCCCTGCCCCAGCCGACCAGGGTGTCGGGGTCGAGCGAAAACTGCCCGCCTTGGGCGACGGCCGCGGCCGCGAGGACCGCACCCCCAGTGGCAGGGCGTCTGGATTCGGGGACCTGGGAGACGAATGCCAACAGGGCCACCCCGGCCGCTCCCCACAGACTGATTGTGAACGCTCTGCGCGGGGTGAGCATCGTCCTCCCGATCGTGAGCTGCGATATGCCCTAGAAAGTCGGGCTGAGACTAAGATTAGGGTGGGTGGGCGTCAAGGGTTTCCGTCGCTCCAAGACCCGTCATCTAGCGCGCCGCATGGCGCTCTGGACCCGCTCCAACGCCTGCACTGCGATCCAGGTCTGCGCTCCTAGGTGACGCCGGCCCCAGGCACCGTACTTGTGTTGCGTCTCGAGCAACCGCCGGGCCGCCTTCCGCAGCATATGATCGGTCGCCGGGTGGCTCATCTCCAAAAGTGCCTCGAGCACGAAGAAGAACTCCACGTTCGGCCAGTCGCCTTCCTCCTCCTGCGCGCCGGCCAGCGACTCGAGACCCGCCTCCAGCTCCGCGCACCGCGCCCCGTCCTGCCACGCCAGCGCCTGCAGCGCGCCGACCAGGACGGCCGGCGTGTGTTGGCCACCGTACTCCAAATAGAGCGGCAAACCGCGCAGCCCCAGTACCGACGCGTTCGCCCGCGGATCCGCCGGACGCGCCCGCAGCGCCGAGCGCAACGCCCGCTCCGACATCAGCAAGCGCGCCCCGGCGTCCGAGGTCACGCTCTGACCGTTGCTCAACGTCAGCTCCCGGGTCTCGTCCGACGGGCCGGGGCTGAAGAACCCGCTGATGAAGTGCTCGCAGATCCGCCCCTCGTGACGCGCCGGCGTGCAGCCCGAGCCGTAGGCACCCTCCTGGTCGCGCCGCCCGTACAGCCAGTCCAGCGCCTTGTCGACCACCGGAGAGTCACCCGCTATACCTAGCTCCAGCAGCCGCCACAACGACTCCGCCGTCACCGCCAGGTCGCCGCCCTCCTCCCAGCTCCCGTCCGGGCCCTGCTTCGCCCGCAGATCGCCCCGCAGGTGCCACGCCAGTTCCGGCGCCCCGCGGCCGCTGTCGCGCCGCGCCAGGTACCCGAAATAGTCGCGCCGCTCGCCCAGCCAGTCCCGCCCGCGGTCCACTGCGTCCTGCACCGCCCGCAGCGTGACCTCACCCTTCGCTGCTGCCGCTTCCGGCTGCGGGGCCGCCTTGGCCCGGGGGGCCACCTTGGCCCGGGGGGCCACCTTGGCCCGGGGGGCCACCTTGGCTTTGGCCTTGGCTCTCGGCTTTGCCTTGGGCTTGGCCTTGGCCTTGGGCTTCGTCTTCGCCTTGGCTTTAAGCTTGGCCTTCTTGGCCGCGCCGCCAGTCGCCTTCTTCTTGGTCCCGGAACGCTTCTTTGTCGCGCCGGACTTCTTGGTCTTGGCCAACGGGTCCTCCCTCCCGGTCGTCAAGACGTCAGGAACGCCGTAGATTATCACGTCGGTCCACTCCACGCGAGTGGCGAGCGCACATTGACCCTCAATACGGTAAGCCATGCTACGATCAGAGGTCATCTCGACGGGCTACTATGTGCCCGAAAGTGTGATAACTAACGAAGATCTCGCCCAGTGGATGGATACAAGCGACGAGTGGATCGTCCAGCGCTCGGGGATCGCCGAGCGGCGCTGGGTTGAGGGCGGGACGGGGAGCTCGGACCTGGGGAAAGAGGCGGCGGAGAGGGCTCTGGAAGCGGCGGGCCTGGAAGCTGGTGATCTGGACTGCATTATCGTCGCCACGCTGAGCCCCGATGTCTACTTCCCGGGCTCGGGCGTATTCATGCAGCGCAAGCTGGGTATCGAGAACGTTCCCTGCTTGGACGTGCGGAATCAGTGCACCGGCTTCATCTACGGGCTGTCGGTCGCCGACGCCTGGATCCGGACGGGTATGTACGAGCGGATCCTGTTGGTGGGCACGGAGGTCCAGTCGACGGGTCTGGTAGTGTCGACGGCGGGTCGGGACATGGCGGTGCTGTTCGGCGACGGAGCGGGCGCGGTGATCTTAGGGCCAACCGAGGATGGCGATCGGGGCGTTCTGTCGGTGAACATACATGCCGACGGCCGGCACGCCGAGAAGCTGTGGATGGAGGCGCCGGGCTCGCGTTACAAGCCGTGGCTGGTGCCCGAGCAGATCGAGAAGGGTCTAACGCGTCCGATGATGGAGGGGCGCGAGGTGTTCAAGCACGCTGCGGTGAAGATGCCGGCGGCGGTGAAAGAGGCCGTGGAGGAGGCGGGTCTGAGCCTGGACGACATCGACTACGTGATCCCGCACCAGGCCAACCTGCGGATCACCCAGGCGGTGCAGTAGTCGATTGGCCTACCCGACGAGAAGGTGATCAGCAACATCCACAAGTACGGGAACACGACGGCGGCGAGCATCCCCATCGCGCTGCACGAGGCAGTGGAGGACGGGCGGATTCGGAGGGGCAGTTTGGTGTGTCTTACCGCGTTCGGGAGCGGGTTCACGTGGGGTGCGGCGCTGATCAGATGGTAGCCGGTGGCCAGTAGCCTGTAGCCGGTAACTTGGAACTTCGAGCGTTCGAACTACCGGCCACTGGTCACCGGCCACTGGTCACCGGCCACCGACCACTGAATGCGGAGGCTTGATGAACAAACTGACGTCCGCCCTGGCTTTCACTCTTGCCATCGGCACGGGCCCCGCCGAATGCCTCGCCCAGATCCCGACGCGAGTCACCGTCCGCGTGACCGCGCGGGACGCGAAGATCATCGGCAGCGGGGTGGGCGGCGCGCGGGTGACCATAGTGGACGCCGAGACCGGCGCGTTCCTGGCCCAGGGGCTGCAGGAGGGCGGGACCGGTGACACGCAGCTCATCATGCGTACACCGCACGGCCGGGACATGACGGTCTACGACACCGAGGGTGCCGCTGGCTTCTTCGCCGAGCTCGAGATCGCCGAGCCCACCATTGTGGTCATCTCGGCGGCCGGCCCGCTGGGCTACCCGCAGGCGATTCAAACCGCCAGCAAGCAGATGCTGATCGTTCCGGGCCGGCACGTCGAAGGTGACGGCGTCGTCCTCGAGCTTCACGGGTTCATCGTCGAGATCCTCAACCCCGAGCCGCTGACGCCGGTCGGCGACAGGTTCGACGTGCGCGTGCGCGTCCGCGGGATGTGCGGTTGCGGTATCGAGCCAGGCGGACTCTGGGATGCGGACAGGAAGGAGTTCGTGGCGCGGCTCAAGGCCGACGGCGAGGTCGTTTCGAGCACGAACCTCGAGTACGCCGGCCAGACCAGCATGTTCAAGGGGCGGCTGGCCGTCCCGGAGGCGGCGCGGGGACGGGATCTCACCCTCGAGGTCCTGGTCGCGGAGGCGGGCAAGGGGAACTTCGGGAGACACGAGATACCGGTGGCCAGTAGCCGGTGATTCGGTGGCCGGCCCTTGTCAGCGGCCAGGGTGCCGAACAGTATTTAGAGCCCGGCTCGGCACATCGGAGCCGGCCACACGCGGGAGTAGCTCAGTTGGTAGAGCGCGAGCTTCCCAAGCTCGAGGTCGCGGGTTCGAGACCCGTCTCCCGCTTACCGAAATAGGGGCGGTAGCTCAGCTGGTTAGAGCGCTGCGCTCACATCGCAGAGGTCGGGGGTTCGAGTCCCTCCCGCCCCATGCTCGGTGGACGGCAGACGGTGTGCGGTATGCAGTAAGCTCGAGCGTGGAAATCCGAGTTACCGCATACTGCCCACCGCATACCGCACACCGAAACGCGGGAGTAGCTCAGTTGGCCAGAGCATCAGCCTTCCAAGCTGAGGGTCGCGGGTTCGAGTCCCGTCTCCCGCTTTAACCATATCGAAGGGTCGCGGGTGGAGACGAACGCCGCGCGCAGGAACGCGCGGCATTCGTGTATGCTGGCACCTGGCGGCGCCAGCAACGCGAGTCCCGTCTCCCGCTTTAGCCATATCGTAGGGTCGCGGGTGGCGACGAACGCCGCGCGCAGGAACGCGCGGCATTCGTGTATGCTGGCGTCCGGCGACGCCGGGTCAGCCTAAGACGCTGGACTCTGAGAGCCACAAGGGGCCCACCCCGACGTACTTGTAATCGAGGCGTTTCGCCCGGATTATTAGTCTGGCTGGTTTGGCTACCGTTGCGTGCAGCATAAGGTCGCAGCATTGGATTCAGCTTCGAGAAGTGTCAGGGGGTGACTCGGTGAACCGGCTGATCAAGAGACTAGCC
>CP070812.1:1582114-1584700 GCA_020344015.1 Gemmatimonadota bacterium | reverse complement strand
GTCAGCGGTTGGCTGTTCAGGCGGGCGTTCGAGCAGGCGGCGTCGCCCGACGTGAGCAAAGAGACATTCGAGGTTTAGAACTCGAGAGTTACGCTCCGGGTGACCCCGGCGCCTCCTCAGCAACGGTAGCGCGTTTCAGCTGCACGCCCCACCCTGCCCTTGAGCACCCTCCGGGCACGCCTTGACTCGTACGCCCAGTTTCTAGAAGAAGGCGGTCAGCGACAGGTAGACGGTCGTGGGTACTATGCCGTACTCCGAGGGGATCTCGAGCTCGCTCTCCGGGGTGCCGTCGCCGACACCCAGGTAGACGCCGCCTTGAAGTGTGACCTCGTTGGAGAGCGAATAGGAGGCGCCCGGGAAGATGAGCACGCTCGGGTCGTTCAGGTTGCAGAGGAGGAGGAGGCTGGTGCCCAGCAGCGGGTGTAGCTGATAGGCGGCCTGGGCCGCCACCTCGTCACGGCCCAGCACCTGTAGCTCGCCGCGGGCCAGCGGCTCTGAGAACACGACACCGAGGAGTTCATCGGAGGAGGCGGCGCCGAAGTCGTCGTGCTGGTACTCGAGGACGAGGTAGAGATCGCGGTCGAAGGCGGCAACCCGTGTGTCGGCGCCGATCGTGCCTCGGAAGATCAGCTCGTCATTCTCATCTCTGAGCGATAGCTCGGCGCGCAGTGCGATAGGACCGACGGACCCGGCTGCGCCGAGCGCCGCGGCGGCGGACTCGTGCAGGGCGCCGGCCCATGCCGACACCTCCCAACCTCTCCAGACCGTGCGTCCGCGGGCCAGCGCGGTCAGTTTCTCGTCTTCGCCGGTTCCGAACATCCGCATCACGGACATCCGCAGTACCAGGTCGATATCACTCAGCGTGCCCGGGAACGCCTGGAAGCGTATCGCGTCGACGCCGCCTCGGTACTCGCGAAAGGGGTCTGCGGGATCGAACGGCATGAACGGGTCGGCGGGTGTGAGGAAGAGGGTCGTGGCCCAGGAGATCGTCTGGCGACCGACCGTCGCCTCGAACTCGTCGCCGGCGTAGCGGAGAGTGAGTCGATCGAAGCGGTGCCGCCAGAGCCAATGGTCCGACTCCTCGATCGTCCACTGCAGGTCGAGCCATTCGCCGCCGCCCGGCGTCAGACCGCCGAGGATGCTGCCCACCGGGGCCGATACGGCGCGTTCGCTGTAGGAGAGGAGGTGCTCGTACGCGACATCCAGGTCGAGCGGCCCGAGCGCCGGCTCGGTCATCAGGCGCAGACGCTGCAGGTCGCCGAAGCCACCGATGGCGAACTGGGTCGAGTCGCTGTAGAGCGGAACGTTGAGGTAGTAACCGCGAACTTCGGGCAGTTTCTGAGCGTGGGACTCCGCGGCCCCGAGTAGGGTGAAGAGAATGGCGAGCGTTGCCCGCCTGCTCACCGTACCGGCTCGGAGCCGCGCCGCTCGTCCGATTCGATCGCACCGTCGACCAGCCGGATCAGCCGCCTGGAACGTTCCATCACCCGCGGGTCGTGGGTGGCGAACACGAACGTCGTGCCCAGGTCGCGGTTCAACTCCTCCATCATGTCGAGGAGTGCATCGCTGGCGGCACGGTCGAGGTTGGCGGTGGGCTCGTCGGCGAGCACGAGCGCCGGCTCGCCGACGACGGCGCGGATCACGGCGACGCGCTGCTGCTGGCCGCCCGACAGCTTGCCGGGCCGCCTGTCTTCTAGTCCGGCCATGCCGGTACGTTCGAACAACTCCCTGACACGGCGATGGCGTTCGCCGCCGTTCACGCCCTGCAGCAGCAAGGGGAACTCGGCGTTCTCCAGCGCGGTGAGCACGGGCAGCAGGTTGTAAGCCTGAAAGATGAAGCCGATGCGCTCGAGCCTCATGCGCGCCAGTTCGCGGTTAGACATGGCTGCGATGTCACGCCCTTCCACCCAGATTTCGCCGCGGCTGGGACGTGTGAGGCCGCCGATCAAGTTGAGCAGAGTCGTCTTGCCGGAGCCCGACGGTCCCGCCATGGCGACGAATTCGCCGGGCTCGATTACCAGGGTGACACCGCGGACCGCCTGCACTTCTTCGGCCTCTTGCTCGAAGATCTTCCAGACCTCCTCGGTCCGCACGGCTGCCGTGTTTCGCTCGTTAATATTGGTAACGTTCATCGTTCGAACTTCATCGCTTCGGCGACATCGATGCGTGTCGCTCGGTACGCCGGATAGATCGAGGCGAAGACCCCGATCAGGAAAAGGAAGACGAGTGACTGTATCACCCGGGTCGTTCGGAACAGGGGAACGAAGACCGGGTCCATCGCTATGCCGGAGAAACTCCACTCTTCGTCCCAGGCGAACGAGAAGTCGAGCCCATCGCGGAAGAAGAACCAGGTAAGAAACAGTCCGAGCGTGATGCCGATCAGGCCACTCACGAACGTGAGGATCAAGCCCTCGGTTATGATCAGGCCGCCGGTCTGGCGGGGCGTAAAGCCGAGCGCCTGCAGCAGTCCGAACTCGCGCTTTCGGTACAGTACAGACATCAGCACGGTGTTAACGATACCGAGGGCGATGATCCCGAACATGATGCCCTGCCAGACGTAGTTGCCCAGATCGTCGATCCGTTCCG
>CP070812.1:1576420-1582014 GCA_020344015.1 Gemmatimonadota bacterium | reverse complement strand
TCGGCCGGCACGTGGTAGTCGGGCGTCTTGGGCGACTTCGCGTTCGCCGTCACCCCGGACATGCGGCTCACCCGGAAAGTGCGGATCCCGTCGGCCTCGGGGTCGCGGCCGATCATGTACCAGTTCCCCCCCTGGTACATGAGGCCATAGGGGTGGGCGCTCCGATGGCGATGCTCGTCCCTATATATGGAGTAGTAGTCGAACTCGACGCTCTTCTTGTCGAGGACCGCCGGCGTCAGGGCGCGCAGGTTCTCGGCAACCTCCGGGTTGGGGACGCTCAGGTAGTGGATGTAAGGCGCGTCGGCCTCTGCCGCGATCTCGGGCAGGTCGAAGCCCAGCTTGCGGAGCGCTGAGCGGCCGTAGGGGGCCAGAGGGCTGTCGGGCAACTTCGAGATCCTGTGCGCGGCTCGGGCGAGCGTGGCCCATTGTTCGGGGGATGCCTCGATGGAACGGTGGGCGGTGGGCGGTGGGCGGTGGGCGGTCTCGCCCTGCCCTTCTCCGGCGTCGCCGGCCTTGATTACGAGGCGCGGCATATACAGGTCGGCGTCCTTGAGGCGATAGCCCGTCGTTTCCTCTCCTTCTACCGTGTAGGGGACGGACTCGACGGGGATCCCTAAGTTGCGGAGCTCGTCTTTGTCGCGCTCGAACTTGCGGCGGACGGAGGCGCGGCGCGTCTCGTCCTCCGAGGCCCAGTCGGCGGCGTACGCGGGTATCGCCTCCATGATCTGCTCGACGGTCACCGGCAGGCGGTGGCGGAGCAGGAAAACGACGAGGTCGAGCCAGCGCTGGGCTTTGGTGATCTTTTCCGGCATGTCTCCCAACCCGTTTGGGGAGCGTCCGGCTAGGGGGCGGGGAGACCCGATGGTCTCCAGCCTCCATCATAAGGCTTAGCTGTGACAGCGATACAAAGGTTGCTAGGGGCCTTCCAGGGAACCATCAGCAGTCTCTGATTCGAACCCGCTGGGACAGCGGGATCGACGCGGGAGGGACATCCAATCGGTACCTAACATCGCTGACGACGTTTCACATCGCAAGTCCGTGCGGGTTAGTGGGTTACGGCTAACGGTTATCGCTATTGCACATACTATGGTGGGCTTTGCCCACGGGGCTGAACCTCATCACGTGCTGGGGGACCATCGAACCACCTGGCCCCGGCCGTTCGAAAGGACACCCTGATCCTACACTGCTCCATAGAGCTCCGACAGCAGTCCCATGGTCCACTGCAACGTTTCGCGCACGCCCTCGCCACGCGTGACCTCAGGATCATAGTGCACTGCTTTGTTCCCGCGATCTCTGATGGTCATCGCGCGCGTCACCGATTGATCTGATAACCACTTCGCCAGTCGGGCAACTCCTATCATTGCAGACAGTTCGGTTTGCCCGCGATCTGTTTCTGGTAGGAGGTCGCTCGATATGCACTTTTCGCGGAGGGCATTCTCGAGTACGGCCCTACAAAGAATCACAACCTCCGAGAATAAGCCAGCTATGTAGCACCTACTGACCCTCCTGAGGAACTTGCGTACGGGATGGCCAGGTTCGTGCGGCATCGTCAAGCCCACGAGGTCCCGATAACGCAGTACCTGGTCATCCAGTGACTCCAAACTCGCTCTGGCGAGATCCAATTCGATCTTTTGCTTGACGCCCTGCAGTTCGAATAACTCGACCATGTCCCCCAGCGATACGGTATCGAATCCGCCCATAAGCTCTTCTGAGGTGCTGACAATCTCTTCTGCGAGAGAATCAACAAGCTTCAGTACCTTCTCGCCGGAGATTGTATTCCCCGCGATTTCTAACTGCCTACCCTCCCAATCCAGTCTGCGTGCCTCACCAAATCTCCGTATCGCGGAATCTATCTGCCATCGCAGTCCCTCAGCGTATGCCTCATCCAGGCGCTGCGGCAAGTAGAAGACCTCGGCAATACCATCTTCTGCGTATTTCTCATCGGAGATCGGTGTCGTCGCGTCACCCAGTAAGCCGCCGTTGTAGTCAATCGCTTCTCTCAATACTGGACAACCACATTCAGCGCACCCAAAGAGATCGTAGTCAAACCGTGACGGCTCCACGATTCCATGTCTCGGGTCGAAACGTGAGAATGTGCCCCAGACGTGTCGGTGCTCGGTTGATATCCGGCACACGTTACAGAAGATTTCGAACACGACACTTAACCCTCGCTGGCTTGCAGCCGAAAGCGCCATCTGCTATCTCGCCGGCGGCATCGTTGTCCATAAAACTGAACTAACCTCGCCTCCGAAGGTTACCCCCGGGAGGCCCCCACAGACCCGGACATGCGGATTTACCGCACCCAGTTCCTGGAGCCACGGGTTCGCTGCGCGCATCGCGCGCCGGGTTTTGCTATCCGTCGCCTTTGCGTTGAGACCCTTTCCGAACCCGATGTCCCCCGCGTCTTTCCCATCAACGGTTCCGTGACCCGACTGCGTTCTTCCCTCGGCGGGGTCGAGCAAGCGCTGGGCTTTGGTGATCTTTTCCGGCATGTCTCCCGACCTCTTAGGGGAGCGTCCGACGTTGGGGGCGGGGAGACCGGTTGGTCTCCATGCTTTGGTCTCCACACCAATGTTACGGGTTGGCTATGACAGCGACGCGTGTGACTAAGACCTTCAAGGGAACATCTGTAGCCCGGATCGAGCGCAGGGCGCCGGGATCGACGCGGGAGGGACATCCGATCGGTACCTAACATCGCTGCGGACGTTCTTTATCGCAAGTCCAAGCGGGTTAGTCGGTTACGGCTAACGGTTATCGCTATTGCACATGATGTTGGGCTTTGCGTTCGGGGCTGTAACTGGTCGGGTAGCCAGGCAGGCTCTGGAGGCCCAGCTCGTGTTTCGCCAGCTTCGCACTGGCCTCCGAGGAGGCCTGCAAATGTCGCCTCGTCCGCATCGTCGTTGGGTGGCCGCCAAACCGTGACCTCGTAGGCGGGTGCCGGTCAAGGTTGCTCCACACGCACACCCAACTCCCGCAGCGCATCGCTGACCGAGGCACCGAAACTCAGCCCCTCGACTCCTCGTTCCGTACCATATCCGGAGCGGATAATTCCTAAGAGGCGGCCCCTGCGCGCGTCGAGTATCGGGCTACCGCTGCTTCCCGGGCTGATCGCGGCGTCCACCTGGACTTCCGTCGCGTGCGCCTCGAAACGTAGCGCACTAATCACGCCCTTACTCAAAGTGTGGTGCAGTTCCGGGAGCCATGGTGTCCCGAACACGACGATCTCTATGCCAACAGCTAACTCTGAATCGCTCCCCAATGGCAGGGTGGTGCAGTCCTCTCTACAAGCGATTTGGATCAGCGCCACGTCCACGTCGGCGCTTTGGCGGATTACCCGCACGGGTGCTTCGCGTCCGTCCCGGAAGCGGGCAGTGAGACGTTGAGCGCCCGCCACGACATGCTCGTTGGTCAGGGCAAGTCCGTCCCTCGTGATCAGGAAGCCAGTGCCGTGGCTCATGCGGCCCAGGTCCAGCGTAACCACCGCATCAGCGGATCGATCATAGAGAGTACCGCCCGTGCGTGGGTTGAAGTCGAGAGCGGTCAGCCGGATGAGATCGTTTTCGCCCGGCAGTTCCCTCCGCCACTCGATCTGCTCGGCCGGTTCCGGCTCGACGGAGGTACCCCGGCCTTCGATCGCTGCCCTCCGACGTTCCCGGGCCGCCTCATACTGCGCGTCGTAGATCCGTCCCGCATACTCGTCTATCATCGCATAGAATGAGAGAACGAGGACAGACATGAATATCGCGGACGAGATGAGCGCGGGGCCGACGATAGCCCCGCCGTCCTTGCGCGCCATGATCGGCCAGGAGAGCCGCAGCAATCTGACGAGGAGCCATATCCCCACAACACCGAACACGATGTACATCACGACGGACTTGGGACTGTCGAGGGTCTCCGTCGACTTCATCACGGCAACGAGGAGACCGAGCAGGATGACGGCTGAGAACCCCCACAAATAGTCGAGCTGCGCGGTGGCCAGCCGCTCGAGTCGCTCGACTCGGTGGTCCGTCGTATCCGGCTCCCCTCGGTCAGCCGCCACAGAGAGCGAGCCTTTCGCCCGCCGATGGGCGCGGCGGGCCCGTAGGCTCAACCAGCACCAGCTGGCGAGCGGGACCGTAAGGACGACGAGGGCACCTGCAGCGGACTCTTTGAGGTCCAGCGCCAAGAGAACCAGGACCGCTACACCCACGACAACACTGAGAGCGAGAAGGCCCATCCGTTCGCGCCAGGCGCGCTTGCTCGCCGGCTCGCCCGAAGCAGATTCCGGCGCGCGCAGGAGCTGCTTGTAGAAGAGGGCGCGCGCTGTGAGGCCCAGCACGGCGAGAAAGAGGAACACGGCCAAGACAGCCAAGGGTCCAATGTTCTCGATGTCACCGAGCGCGAGGAAGACGGCGCTCATGCCGAGGAGAGCCAGCAAGCCGTAAGCCAGGCGGCGCTGCGGGGCGGGAAGCGCCTTGAAGCGTGGGAGCCGTTTCCGCGCCAGATGAGGGGCTCGGCCGGCAAGCGCTATGCATTCACCGATACGCAGTTTCATCCAGCGTCGATTCCGCTGATCGCCCATGGTCAACCTCAGTACACGAATTCGGAGTTGATCCGCGCGGGTCGAGTTCGCTGGCGGGATGCACGACAGACAGCAGCTCCGTCGTGCCTGGTAAGATGATAGCGGCGCCCTATGACATTCCCTGTCGAGTCCGTCCGGGCCGAAACGCGCTCCTGAAGCGTCGGAGCAGGCCGCGGCCCGGTAGCCAAGCCGCGAGAGGCGGCTCCAAGGCGGTCCCGGGGCCGGCGTCCCGCGACGCGCATGCCTCACGAAGTGTCGGGGAACGATGTTAGAATCGTACCGTGGAGCCGGATCGAGCGGACGGCAGCACCGTGAGGCAAGGAGGGCACGGAGCCATGAGCACGTCAGACCTGCGGGACATCACCCGCTATATCGCCCTGGGCGACAGCATCTGCATCGACCTCTACCCGGCGCTCGACCTGGCGTCGCGGCGCTCGATGGAGCCGCCGGCAGGCGTGGGCGCCGCCTCGCTCCTATATATGAACCAGGACTGGCTCTGGCCGGAGTTCGCGGGGCACGACCTGGCGTCGCACAACCCGGAGATCGCCTTCACCAACCTGACGGCAGACGGTGCCACGACGATCGACGTCCTGGAGGACCAGGTCGCCGCGCTGCCCGATGACAGCGGACCGGCGCTCGTCACGCTCACCGCCGGCGGCAACGACCTGCTCTGGTCGTTCGGGTCGAGCGAGGAGGAGAGCCGGCGCGCGCGGCACCGGACGGAGCGCAACCTGCGGGAGATCCTCCGGCGAGTGCACGCCCACTTCCGGGCCGTGACGGTCATCGTCGGCACCGTCTACGACCCGAGCGATGGGACCGCGCTGACCGACGATGCTTTCCTGGACTTCGGTGACTCGATGTTGAGGCAGTTGTTGCTGAGCGGGCTAGACGCGTACAACGATGCGGTGGCCGAGATCGCCGCCGAAGAAGGCTGCCTGCTGGCCGACATCCACGGGCATTTCATGGGCCACGGAACGACGGTAAAGGACCGCGCCGAGCGCTGGTATTGGGAGGGCCTGATCATCGAGCCCAG
>CP070812.1:1555937-1576320 GCA_020344015.1 Gemmatimonadota bacterium | reverse complement strand
AGCAGCGCAGCTCGAGCTGCAGGCCGAAGTCGCGCGCACCCTCGCGCATCCCTGTGACCCGGTCCTCGTGCAGGATCGCCAGCTTCAGGAAAGCATCCACGTCGGCCAGCTCCTCCTCGGTGATCGCCGTGGCGAAGCGGACCGTCTCGATCCGTTCCGGCGTCACCTCGCCGATCACGCGCGCGGCGAGCGCGGGCCCGGGGAAGGGCATGCGGTTCCAGACCGACTCGGGTAGGCCAAGCGACTCGGCGACACGGCGCACGCCGTCCTTACGGATCTGGACGAGCGGCTCGATGATCTTGTAGCCGAAGGCCTGTTCGGGGTCGATCCCCAACTGCTCGAAGACGTTGTGCTGGCGCTTGATGCCGGCGACGGTCTCGTCCACGTCGGTGAGGATCGTGCCTTGCAGCAGGAACCGCGCGTCGCCCTCGCGCACCAGACGCCCGAACACGTCGCGATAGAACGTCTGGGTGACGGCCTCCCGCTTCTCCTCGGGGTCGGTGACGCCCTTGAGTGCAGTGAAGAACTCCTCGTGCGCGTCGATGATCTCCACATGTACGCCGAAATCGCTGAACAGCGCAGCGACCTGCTCCGGTTCGCCGCGTCGCATGAGTCCGTTCTCGATGAAGTAGGTGGTCAGCCGGTCGCCCAGCGCCCGGTGTCCGAGTAGGGTGACTGCAGACGAGTCGACGCCGCCGGAGAGGGCGTTGATCGCTCTTCCGTCGCCGACGGTGGCAGAGATCTCTTCGATCTTCTCATTGATGAACGCCTCGGGATTCAAATCCTCGATGCTGATCTCCTTGACCATCGGTTTTTCTCCTCGGTTGAGAACGGGGATGCGCGACTGAGGCCCGCCCGCGTGCGCGGGCGCTCGGATGTGAGCTGCACGAGTACTCCCGCCATGATCGGTGACGGCGGGCCCCGTGTCAATCGAGTCGCTACTCGGCGTTGAGGACGATGACCGGGTCGATGCGGGTCGCCCGCCGCGCCGGTAGCCAGCAGGCTATGAACCCGCACGCCGCCAGGGTCACTATGACCGCGGTCAGCACCAGGGGATCCGTGGGCTGGACTCCGTAGAGCAGCGCCCGGACGAGCCGAACCAGGAACAAACTCCCGGCGAGGCCGATGGCGAGACCGAGGCCGACGACGAGGAGGCCCTGAGTGACGACCAGGCTGAAGACCTGCTGTGGGCTACTCCCGATGGCCATGCGTATGCTGATCTCACGCGTACGCTGCGTTACCGAGTAGGCCAGCACGCCGTAGATCCCGACGGCGGCCAGGAAGAGGGCGACGGCGGCGAAGCCGGAGAGGAGCAGCATCGGAGTGCGCCGCCTGACCAGCGAATCTGCAATTCGCTGTTCCATCGTCTCGGGGTAGTAGAACGGCAGGTCGGGATCGATACGGTTCACAACCCGGCGGATCGAGGGCGTCAGGCTTGTCGGCGCCATCTCGGTGCGGGCCACCAGGGTGAGGAATCCCAATTGCCTCTGCCTGTACGTGAAATAGTACGCTCCGACGTGCTCGCTTTCTGTCAGGTCGTTCTGCCTGATGTCGCCGACCACTCCGATAATGGTGTAGAGGAAGTCTTCCTCGTTCTCCTCCATGCCGGGCACAGTGCCCCAGAGCATCCGTTTGCCGAGCGGGTCTTCGTCCGGGAAGTATCGCTGGGCGAGCCAGCGATCGATGATGATGACCTGTGTGCCATCCTCGCTGTCGGTCGAATCGAAGTAACGGCCGGTCAGGAGCGGGATCCCCATCGCCTCGAAGTAGCCCGGTCCCGCGACCGTATTGTAGGGTGCCAGCAGGGATTCGCCGGGACGCGGAACGTAGCCCTCGGGCAAGATGACGCTCGAACTGCCGCCGCCGCCGAAGGGGATCATGCTGGTCACCGATGCCGCCGTGACCCCCGGCAGCGCCCGGACCTCGCGCAAAAGCTCGTCGGTGAACTGCAACTGCTCGGGGTCGTCGGCATATCGGGACTCCGGCAGCGAGATGTAGCCGGTGAGTACCGAGCTTGGCTCGAATCCGGGATCGACGTTCAATGCGGCGCGCAGGCTGGCGAACATCAGACCGGCGCCGATGAGAAGAACAAAGGCGATGGCCACCTGGCCGGTTACCAGGGCGCTGCGCAGCAGCACGGCGCGCCGGCTGGCCGTACCAGTGCGACTCTCCGCCCGGAACACGGCGTTCAGATCGGTACGGAAGACGTGCAGCAGCGGTACGGCGCCGAAAAAGATGCCCGCGGCGGCGGCCAGGAGGAAAGTGAAGAGAACGACTGTACCGTCGATGGCGACCCGGGTGCCACGTGGTAGATCTTCGATGCCCAGGGTCTCGATCAGCCGGAGCCCGGCCGCCCCGACAGCCAATCCGAGCAGGCCGCCGAGCGCTGCGACCAGCACCGCCTCGGTGAGCAGCTGCCGGCTCAGCCGTGCCCGGTCGGCGCCCAGCGCGAGGCGGGTCGCCAGCTCGCCCAAGCGGACGTTGGAGCGCGCCAGCATCAGGTTGGCGATGTTGAGGCAGCCGATGAGCAGTACGAATGCCACACCGAACCAGAGCATGATGAAGGTGGGTCTCACCTCGCGTAGCAGGTCGTCCTTCAGGTTGTGGACCTGGACGTGATAGCCGGCGTCCTCGAGCAGCTGCCTGAAGTTGGGGGCAGGGAACTCGTCGACCAGCCCGGCATCGAGTATCTCGATCTGCCGCATCGCCTGCTCGGTGGTCGCGCCCGGTCGAAGCCGGGCTATCATCTGGAAGTTGTTGTTGTGCAGCTGTTCGGGATTGCGTTGGTGCGGTGTGAAAGGTATGGGCACGTAGAAGCGGCTCTCTCGAACGCCGAGGAAATCGAACGTCTGAGGCAGCACACCGACGATGGTGTAGGGCCGCCCGTCAATGCGCAGGTCCTGGCCGAGGATGCCGGCGTCGCCGGCGTAGCGCTCCTGCCAGAATCCGTAGCTCAGAATCACCCGCTGCTCGTTGCCAATGTCCATCTCCTCTTCGCTGAAGCCGCGCCCGATCAACGGGCGGACTCCCAGCAACGGGAAGAAGGAGGGCGTGACCCGCATGGTGCGCGCGAGTTCGGTGCTTCCTGGGTCGCCCACCGTGTGGCCCCAGTACTGGAACTCGGCGACTTCCTCGAAGGCCTCCACGTGCTCGCGCCGGTAGAAGAAGTCGGGCGCGCTGTTCGAGGCGCGCTCCACACCGGCGTTCGGATAGCTGTTGAAAACGACGACCAGGCGGTCGGGCTCGCGGAAGGGGAGCGGCTCGAGCAGCACGGCGTTGATCACGCTGAAGATCGCCGTGTTGGAGCCGATGCAGACGGCCAGCGTGAGCAGGACGGTCAGGCTGAGCACCTTTTCCTTCCAAAGCAGCTTGGCTCCGAACTTTAGATCTTGTAGTAGCGTTTCCATACGGAGTATCGTTTCGGAGTGTGAGGCGGCCCGCGCGCCGCGTCTCTCACTACGCCCCGGTTCTGCCGGGTGTTTCAGCCTGCCACGCTGGAAGAGATGACGGATGAAATCGATAGGACTGTTGCTGACCTGCTCGATCGTCGTGACCGCCGCCTGTACCAACGTGGCGGCCCAGAGCCGGGAAGAGCTGGGTCCGCCACGCACCGTAGAGCGGGTCGACCTGGAGCGTTATGTCGGTCTCTGGTACGAGATCGCTCGGATACCGAATGGCTTCCAAGAACAGTGCGTCAGCGGTGTGACAGCGGAATACGAGTTGCGCGATGATGGCCGGATCGACGTCATCAATCGCTGCATCACGAGCTCGGGCAGAGTCGATGAGGCGAAAGGGCTAGCCCGCATCGAGGACCGAGAATCGAACGCCCGGCTCAAGGTGAGCTTCTTCAGTATCGTAGGCTGGCGGCCGATCTGGGGAGACTACTGGATCATCGGCCTCGGCGACGATTACGAGTTCGCGCTGGTCGGTTCTCCGGATCGCAAGTACGGTTGGATATTGAGCCGTGAGCCCGAGCTCGACTGGTACGTCCTGGAGCGGATCTACACCATCCTGGGAGACCAGGGGTACCACCCGGGCGACTTCGAGATGACCGATCAGGCGTCATCGGCCAGTGGGTGAGGCATCACTCGCCGCGTTCGCCCACTACGGCGATACGACCGCCGGCGACTGAGACCGCGACGCGGCTTATCCCGCGCACCCCAAACTCGGCCAGGTCCGAGACCGTCTCCCACTGACCGCCCTCCACCCACCGGTAGAGGGCGGATTCGCTTCCCATGATGATGGTGTTGGCGGACAGCCAGGCGTAGTCCTCGCTGCCGGGCAACGTCGGCGTGATCGTGGTGACCGACCGCGTGTCGACGTCGACGGCTTTGATAAGCCACTCGTCATCGCTGGGCTTGTGGACGAAACTGATCTTTCGCTGACCGGGGATCCGGTGAAGGGACCGTCCGACGTTCTCTGCGACGATCGACGTCGCGCCCGAGCGCAGGTCGGCCAACTGCAGCGTGGACGGTGCGATCGAATCGCCCAGCACAAAAACGGCGACGCTGTGAGGATCGACCCAAGCGTGATAGCCCACCGGCTGGACGTGGTCGAGCACGCCGCCGCCCTCGCTGCCATCCATCTCGTACTGCCACAATCCTTGCCGACCGGCTTCCTCGCGTATAGACGAGAACAGGGCCCCGCCCGGCATCACGGTCGGTGAGTACTCGCTGGCCGTCGGCGTATGCGTGACCTGGGTGACCGTGCCGGTCTCTATGTCATACCGGTAGATGTCGGTCTGTCGACTGTCCCGTGCCGACGTGTAGAGCAGTGCCGTCCCATGGCCTGCGAAGTGCGGTTGATTGTCGTAGCCAGCGCGGTCGGTGATGTTGATCAGCTCGCTTACCTCTATGCGATCGCCGTCCAGCAGCAGAGTGCCCAGGAAGATATCGGTTGACGGCGCCGTCGCGGCGGTGGGGGTGTACTCGCTCGGTCGTTCTGAGCAAGCGGCCGAGAGGAGCGCCACCAGAAGCGCGGTGACTTGAATTCGCCCTGCGAGCCGGCACATTTGTCCTCCCCTCTGGCGGGGTTGATACGCCGGAAACCGTCGCGCACATTTAACACAATCTCAGTCCTCACGCTACAGCCCAGCCATCCAACTACCGCAAGCAAAGAATGTTCGGAATCGGAGGTGGGCCCATGTCTGCAGCCAGGTCTAATCGGGGTAATCCGACCGGCTTTTCAGCGATAGTTGTAGCCGTGGCCGGGATGCTCGGCGCCAACGGCTGCGAGCAAGTCCCGCCGCCTGCGGCCTTCTCGATCATGGCGGCGACGTTCGCCGACACGGTCAAGCTCGAGTGGGCGGCGCAGGCGAACGTCGATTCGTTCCGGGTCGAGCTAGCCGGCGAGCGGACGCTGACGAAGTGGGTGGCGGGCGACGCCGAGATGGCCGTGTTCACCGCCGAAACCGGCGTCGAAGACGGCGCCGGCTATACGGCCACGGTCTACGCTGTCAACAGCGGTGGTGGGACCCAGAGTGACGAGTCGCCGACCGTGACGGCCAACGGCTTCCCGTGGGACGAGTGGTTTCCGACGAGCCTGCACGCGACAGGGCAGGGCTTGCAGACGTTCTACAGCGCGGCCTACGGCGGCCTGGAACAGTTCGCCGGCGTACCCTATTCGGAGTTGGCGTGTAAGAACTGTCACGAGCCGAGCCTCACGGGTGGTTGCGCCAGCTGCCACGACACTGCGACCCCCGGCCCCGGTGCGCAGGTCGATGACGGTGTGGCTGAAGGCCAAGCGTGTGCCGGGTGTCACGGGAGGCAGGCGAGCGAGGTCGACGCCGGGTTCAGCGACGTGCACCGCGACGCCGGTATGGCGTGCATGGACTGCCACACCATGGAGGATGTCATGGGTGATGGGCGCGCCTACAGCTCATTGCTCGAGCGTGGTGCCATCCACACCGAGTGCGAGGACTGCCACACGCCTGTACCAGCCAACCGTTATCACGACTGGCACGCCGTCGCTTTGGACTGTAGCACGTGCCACACGCAGGGCATGATTACCTGCTACAACTGCCACTATCAGTCCGCCCTCCCCGAGGGAGAGTCAGAACTGCTGGCGGAGGTGAGGGACTGGGTCTTCTTGGTGAACCGAGACGGGAAGGTACACCCGGCCAGCATGCACTCTCTCGTGTACGAGGGTAACAAGCTCCTCATCATAGCGCCGGGTTACGGACATACGATTGCGAGAAACGCGATTTCAGGGTGTGCGGATTGTCATGGAAATGCGCACATCCTCGATCTCGCCGAGGACAGCCTGCTTGTCGTGGCCGAATTTGACGGAGAGGGCAGCGTGAACACGGCGGAGGGATTCATCCCCGTACCGTTCAACTACGAGACGGCACTCGTCTTCGATTTCCTAGTGTACGACACTGATACCGAGACGTGGTCGCTGCTGGCGCGGGGACAGGACATGACCCAGTTCATGTTTGCCGAGCCGTTGAGCGGAGAGCAGCTAGAGAAGCTCAAGCAGTCGATGACTCACCTCGTCGGCGGCACGTAGTCGTATCGGAATCCACGTAGCCAATCGGCGAGGGCAGCTCTCAGGCTGCCCTCGCTTCTTCGTATGTGACTAGCGGTCGGTTATCGCGTTTCTGGAAGCGTCCTGAGATCGAGGCTCGGCACAACTCTTGCACCTCTCAGCGCCAACCCTTATTCAGAACGACGTATTGCGAGAGCGTGATGCGTTGCGGGCAGCGGGCCTAACTGCGCAGTGGGTGCGCGGTTCCGTCCGGCTACGAGAGGGATCGTCCTTGAAGAACTTGTTGTTGACCGGCCTGGCTGCGGCGACAGTCGGGCTGGGAGGGTGTAACGCGGATCCAACACCGCGGCGTGCTGAAAGCGATGCGGCTTTCGGCACGCCGGACGGGGGCTCGTTCGTGGCCGGGGAGCGGGGCAAGCGCGACGGCGATGGCGTGCGCGGAGGGCGTCGAGAGGTCGAGGTCGAGATTCCCGTCGCAGAGATCAACCTGAATAGCAAGGGAAAGGTCAGGGTCCTCATACCGACGACGGATGAATTCGACGCGTCGGAGGTCGATCTGGAAACGGTGACGTTGGGCGACGGTAGAGGAGCGGACACCCGCGTGCTCAGGAAGAAGAACGGAGGGCTCATGGCCAGGCTCGAGGACGACGATGGAGACGGCGACCTCGACCTGGTCCTCCACTTCGCGGTCCAGGAATTGCTGGCCAACGGCGACCTTACCGAGAGCAGCACCGATCTCGTCTTCGAAGCCGCAACCCATAATGGCCCGGCCGTCCGCGGCTCGGCCGAGGTCTCCCCCGTGTCCCTCGAACCCAAGACTCTCCTCCCGTCGTCGCGGATCGGTACTACATTGAGGATCGCGCTGCTCCCAACCGTATCTGCGGTCTGGCACGTGCTATGATCCGGCGCTAGAATGTTGCCGGCCCACGCTACGGGCAGATAGCCTGCATTCTCGCTCAGCCAATCAAGCGAATGACGAACGAGACCCCGTCGAGGACCACGTTCGCCCGCGATCTTGGCCTGTTCGACGCCACGATGATCGGTGTCGGCGCCATGATCGGTGCAGGCATCTTCGTGCTCACGGGCATCGCCGCCGGCGAGTCGGGCCCGGCCTCGATTCTGGCGTTCGCGCTGAACGGCGCGGTTACGCTTCTGACCGCCTTCGCCTACGCCGAGCTCGCCTCAACCATCCCACGGGCGGGGGGCGGCTACTCGTTCGTGCGAGAGGCTTTCCCCGGCGCCCTGGGTTTCACCGCCGGCTGGATGCTCTGGTTCGCGTATACGGTGGCGTGCAGCCTCTACGCCCTCGGGTTCGCCGGCTACTTCTGGGAATTTTTCCATAAGTACGTACCCGGGCTGACCGGAGGTCTGTTCGGGATACTCGGCACGAGCGTACCCATTCTGATCGTCACGCTGCTGGTTGGGCTGATTTTCATTCGGCTGAACATCCGGGGCGCTGAAGTCACAGGCCAGGCGGAGAACGCACTGACTTTGGCGAAGCTCGCCGTCTTGGGGATCTTCGTCTTCTACGGACTCAAGCGTGTCTTCGCCGCGCCGGCCGTCGCGGCTGACAACTTCACTCCGTTCTTCCCGTTGGGTGGTGGAGGTGTGCTGGTGGCGATGGGCCTGACGTTCATCGCCTTCGAGGGTTACGACCTGATAGCCACCGTCGCCGAGGAGATCAAGGAGCCGGAGAAGAACATCCCGCGTGCCACGTTCATCGCCCTGGCGATCACGGTGACGATGTATCTGCTGATTCTGTTCGTCTCGCTGGGAGCGGTGAGTTCGGTCGAGGGCCCGACCTGGCAGTTCCTGGGCGCGTACAAGGAGACAGCGATCGTACGGGCGGCAGAGGATTTCATGCCCGCCTTCGGCGTCGGGGTCATCGTCTTCGGGGGCTTGTTGTCTACCATGTCGGCTCTCAATGCGACGGTCCTCGCATCATCGCGCGTCGCGTTCTCGATGGCACGTGATAACCTGCTGCCGCGGGAGATGTCGAAGATCCATCCGGAGCGGCGCACGCCGCGCATGGCGATCATCGTCACGGGTGTGATCTTGTTGGGCATGGCGCTGACCCTGCCGATCGAGGCGGTGGGTTCGGCGGCCAGCCTGATCTTCCTGCTCACCTTCGCGCTGGTGAACCTTGCGGTCATCGCGCTGCGCCGCAAAGCGCCGGAGCTCGAGCGCGTCTATCGGGTTCCGTTCTACCCGCTGACGCCGATCCTCGGCATCTCGCTCAACGTCTTCCTGGCGCTCTACCAGTTCAAGTTCCAGCCACTGGCCTGGTACGTGACGGCGGGTTGGATCATCTTCGGCCTGCTGATCTACTTCGGCTACTTCGAGAAGTTGGCGGCGGATGTCGAGCCGCAGGTCCTCATCCCGAGCCAGCGGCCACTGGAGGAGAGGCCGGATTACTGCGTCCTAGTACCTTTGCACAACCCGGACCACGTCAGGACGCTGCTCGACTTTGCCAGCCCGATAGCGCGGGCGCGCGGCAGGCGCCTGGTCGCTGTAGCGGTGACCGTCGTGCCGAGACAGCTGCCGGTGCACGAGGGTCTGCGTTTCACTCACCACCGGGAGCCGCTGCTCAGGGAGGCGCGCGAGTACGCGGCCGAGCACGACATAGAGATCGAGACGGATATTGTCGTCGCGCATCACGCCCACCACGGGATTCTCGAGGCAGCGGAGCGACACCGCGCCGACGTGCTGCTGATGGGCTGGAAAGGCTATACGGATACGCGGGAGCGTATCTTCGGCGAGGTCGCCGACCAGGTGATCCGGCACGCGCCCTGCGATCTAATGCTGTTGAAGATCGCCGAGGAAGGTGAATTCCGACGTTGTCTGTTCCCCACAGCGGGCGGCCCGCACGCGCAGCTTGCGGCCGAGTTCCTCAACGTGCTCGGTAAGGCGTTCGAGATGGAGGTGACGGCAAGCTACGTCGTGCCGCCGGGAGCGTCGGAGGACCAGCGCTCCGAGGCCGAGCGCTGGATCGAGAAAACGCTGGTCCACTTCGATGAGACTTTACCGCTGGAGAAGCGGCTGATCGAGGCGGAGTCGGTGGCTGGCGGCCTGGCGCTGGCGAGTCGCGACAGCGATCTCGTCGTTATCGGGGCCGCCAAGGAGCCACTGTTCCGCAAGATGCTGGTGGGCGAGATCCCGGAGAAGGTGGCCCGCCACTCGCCGGCGTCGGTGCTGTTGGTCAAGCGGTACGAGGGCACGGTGAAGTCTCTCTTCAAGCGTTTGATGGGGTGACAGATATGATGGTCAAGGATGCCACGGTAGCGAACTACCTGGGCGGCGAGTGGGTGGCTTCCTCGGGTTCCGAGACTCTGCCCGTCAGTAACCCGGCTACGGGGGAGCTTCTCGCGCGGGTCCCGCTGTCCGGCTCGGAGGATGTGGGCGCCGCAGTGGAAGCGGCGCAGCGTGCCTTCCCATCCTGGCGCGCGACTCCAGCGATAGAGCGGGCGCGGGTCCTCTTTCAGCTGAAGACGCTGCTCGAGGGGAACTTCGAAGCCCTAGCCAGCAGCCTGGCCCGGGAACATGGCAAGAACCTGGAGGAGTGTCGCGGCGAGATTAGGCGCGGGATAGAGAACGTGGAGCACGCCTGTGGGATCCCCACCCTCATGATGGGTTCGACACTCGAGGACATCGCGCCGGGGATCGATTGTGAGACCGTCCTGCAACCGCTGGGCGTTTTCGCCGGGATCACGCCCTACAACTTCCCGGTCATGATCCCGATGTGGTTCTGGCCCTACGCGGTCGCCGCCGGCAACACGTTCGTGCTCAAACCAAGCGAGCAGGATCCCCTGACCCATCAGCTCGTGATCGACTTGACCGTGCAGGCGGGTCTGCCGAAGGGTGTGCTCAATGTGGTGCACGGTGCGCGGGACGCAGCGACCGCGTTGATCGAGCACCCTGATGTCAAAGGGATATCTTTCGTGGGCTCGAGCGCGGTGGCCCGGCAGATCTACGCGGGCGCGGCGGCGCGTGGCAAGCGCGTGCAGGCTCTGGGTGGAGCGAAGAACTATCTCGTCGTGTTGCCGGACGCGGACTACGACCATGCGACCGAGGCGATCCTCTCGTCGCTGTTCGGCTCGGCAGGTCAGCGTTGCCTAGCGGGCAGCGTGGTCGTTGGGGTGGACGATGCCTACCCGGAAATGAAGGAACGTTTGCTGGAGGGAGCCGCGTCGATCAGCATGGGGTACGCCCTCGAGGGCGACCCCTTCATGGGTCCGGTGATCTCTGCCCGTCATCGAGAGCGGATCCTCGGCTACATCGAGGAAGGGATCCGCGAGGGTGCCAAGCTGCTGCTGGACGGCCGCGACGCGACGGTAAAGGCCTACCCAAAGGGACACTGGATCGGCCCGACCTTCTTTGATAATGTGGGCCCGGACTTGGTCATCGGGCGCGAGGAGATCTTCGGCCCGGTGGGAGGCCTGGCTCAGGTCGGCTCGCTCGATGAGGCTTTGGAGCTGATCCACCGCATCAGCTACGGCAACATGACGTCGGTCTTCACGACCAGCGGTTGTGCGGCACGCGAGGTCCGCTATCACGCAGGTATCAGTATGCTCGGCATCAACATCGGAGTGGCGGCACCGATGGCGTTCTTCCCGTTTGGTGGCGCTAAGGGTTCGTTCTACGGTGATCTCAAGGCTCAGGGTCGAGATGCCATCGACTTCTACACAGACAAGCGCGTCGTGATCTCGAGGTGGTAACGATGAATCCCGCAAACAAAGCTGTTGTGAATAGCGATACGGCTCGTGTAAAGGCTGATCACGCCAAGTATCTGTTTCCCTGCGCCCCGCCGCTCTATGGGGAACCGCTCGTGCTGGTAGAAGGGCACGGCACGACGGCTGTAGACTCGGAGGGTCGCGAGTACCTCGACTTCTTCAGCGGGATACTCACGACTTCCATCGGTCACTGCCATCCGGAAGTCGTCGAACGCGTACGCGAGCAGGTGGGCACGCTGGGTCACACGTCGACGCTCTACCTCACCGAAAACCAGACCCGCGTCGCCAGGCGACTGAGCGAGATAGCGCCTGGTCGGCTCAGCCAGTCGTTCTTCACCAACAGCGGCACCGAGGCGGTGGAGACGGCGGTCATGCTGGCCTGCATGTATACGGGTAGGAGCGAAGTGATCGCGCTTCGCCGGGCCTACTCAGGACGTAGTGTTTTGGCCACCAATCTTACGGCACAGGCGCCCTGGCGTCCGCTCGGTAGCTCGCTGCCCGGGATCAAACACGCGATGTCGCCTTATCGTTACCGGTTCCCCATCGAGGGGGTCGACGACGAGGCCTTCGTCGACTACCTGGCCAGAGACTTGGAGGAGACGATCCATACGGTCACGGACGGGAAACCGGCCGCCTTCTTTGCCGAGACAGTACAGGGAGCCGCAGGCTATATCGTGCCTCCGCCGGGGTACTTCCAGCGCATGGTCGAGATCATCCACGACTGCGGCGGACTGTTCATCTGCGACGAAGTGCAGGCGGGGTTCGGTCGTACGGGAGGCAAGTGGTTCGGCATCGAGCATTGGGATGTCGAGCCCGACATCATGGTCATGGCGAAGGGGATCGCCAACGGGTTCCCGGTGGGGGCGACGATTACGCGGCCTGAGATTGCCGAGGTCTGGACTGCCAAGACGATCTCGACCTATGGCGGCAACCCAGTGTGCATGGCGGCTGGCGATGCCACGCTCGAGGTGATGGCGCGCGAGAACACACCCGACCGCTCGCGGGACCGTGGCAGCCAGCTGCGCCGAGGGCTCGAGGAGCTCATGGGCGCGCACGAGTGGATCGGTGAGGTGCGCGGCATGGGTCTCATGCAGGCGCTGGAGCTGGTCGAGGATCGAGCGGGCAAGGAGCCGAACCCCGAGGTGACCAAGGCATTGCTGGAAGCGACGAGGGAAGAGGGCTTGTTGGTGGGGGTCGGCGGGCTGGACGGCAACGTGATTCGGATGGGCCCCTCGATGCTGGTTAGCGAAGCCGAAGTCGATGACGCGCTGGATCGCCTGCGGCGCGCCTGCCGGCGCGTAGACTCGGCGAGTTGGTCGGGATGATCTGGGGGCTCCACTGGACGGCTTGGCTGCTACTATTCGTAGCGGTCGTTCCAGCACTCGCCCTGGTAACCGTCTTCCGCTTGAAGCATCGCCGCAGGGACAGGGCGGCGTAGCATGGGCTCGGCAGCGATCTTAGCGGTTCTCGCCGTCTACGGGGTCATCCTGGTGGCGATCGGGATCTGGGGGCGGCGTGAGTCGAGCAGCGTTGCGGGCTACTACGTGGCCGGCAAGAAGCTTCCTTCCTGGGTTATCGCCTTCAGCTCCAATGCCACCGGCGAGAGCGCCTGGCTGCTCCTCGGGCTCACCGGGATGGGGTATCTGGTCGGCATCCATGCGCTGTGGGTCGTCTTGGGGGAGGTCCTCGGGGTAGCGCTAGCCTGGGTCTTCGTCGGGCTGCGGTTCAAGGAATACACCGACCGCTACGATTCGATCACCGTCCCCGACTACCTCGAATCCCGCTTCCGTGACACGCAGCACATCATACGTCTGGTGAGCGTCGTGATCATCTTCTCGATGGTCACTGCCTACGCGGCGGCCCAGCTAACCGCGTCGGGCAAGGCGTTCAGTTCGTTTCTGGGCACTAGCTACGAGTTGGGCGTTCTGATTGGAATCGCGCTGATCCTCTTCTACACCACGGTGGGTGGTTTCACGGCGGTCGCTTATAACGACCTGCTGCACGGGGTCCTCATGTTTCTGGGTCTGCTCGTGCTGCCCATCGTTGGGATCGCCGCGGTCGGTGGCTGGAGCCCAATGGTATCGCAGCTCGGTGTCATCGATCCGGATCTCCTTAAGCCGATGGGTGAGTACGGGCTGTCGGTAGCGGGTGTGGCGAGCGCCGTGAGCTTCGTTGGAATAGGCCTTGCATTTCTTGGCGCGCCGCAGCTTCTCACGCGTTTCATCTCGGCACGAGATCGCAGCGAGATCGTCGATGGGAGCGTGATGGCCGTGGCCGTGATCGTCGTCTTCGACATCGGCGCGGTGTTCGCGGGCATGGCGGGGAGAGCGCTGTTTCCGGGGCTCGCGGATCCCGAGACGATCCTTCCGACGATGAGCGCCGAACTGATGCCTGGGGTGTTCACCGGAGTGTTCCTGGTGATCGTGCTGGCCGCGATCCTGTCGACCGTGGACTCGCTGCTGATCCTCGCTTCGTCGGCCGTCGTGCGGGATGTGGTCCAGAAGGTACTTCACCCGGGTCTGTCCGAGCGACAGTTCTCATTTCTCGGCAAGCTCACGACGGTGGTGATCGGGGCCATCGCCCTGGCGCTCGCCTTGCCGGAAGTGAGAGTAATCTTCTGGTTTGTGCTTTTCGCCTGGTCGGGGCTGGCCTCGGCGTTCGCACCGGTGGTGCTGTGTTCGCTTTTCTGGAGGGGCACCACGAAGGCGGGCGCTATCGCGGGTATGGTGGCCGGATTCCTCGCCACGGTCCTCTGGGTGTTGCTGTTCAAGGAACGATACTACTCCCTGTACGAGATGTTGCCCGGCTTTCTGGCCGGATTCGCGGTCACGATCGGGGTCAGTCTTTTCACTCGGCCACCTGAAGGTGCGGGCGAGGAGCTCGACTCGGTTCGCCGGGCTATCGAGTAAAGGAAGGCAAGATGTCTGAACAGACACGCCGCGAGTTCATCAAATCGGGGGCAGCGCTGGCGGCTGTGCTGGGCATGCCGGCGATCGGTCGCGAGCTGATCGCTCAGCCGTACCTACAGGAGCGCGAGGTTTTGAGCCCCGACTTCGTCCTGCTCAACGGTAGAGTATACACAGTAGATGACGTGCAGCCGACCGCTGAGGCATTCGCGGTCAAGGGCGACCGGTTCGTCGCGGTGGGGGGTAGCGACGAGATCCGCAACCTGGCGACCGGAAGCACGGTAGTGATCGATGCGGAGGGGATGACCGTTACGCCGGGCTTCATCGACGCGCACAGCCACCCGGCTTCGGGTGGGATAAGCGAGCTCACGCGTGTGAATTTGGATCTCAGGAGCATCGCCGAGATTCAGGCCGCGTTGAGAGAACAGGCGTCCAAGACACCGCCCGGGGAGTGGATAGTGGGGTTCAAGTTCGACGACACGAAAATCCGTGAAGGTCGGCGTCTCACCCGACAGGACCTGGACGAGGCGGTGCCGAATCACCCCGTCGAGGTGGGCCACCGTGGCGGCCATACCTCGTGGTACAACAGCATGGCCTTCGAGCTTGCCGGCATTACAGCAGAGACGCCGGACCCGCCGGACGGTAAATACGGCCGCGAGGCCGGCGAGCTGACGGGCTTTGTAGCCGAGGCTGCGCGGGCTCCGCTCTCCCGTCTCATCCCGCGGTCCACCACGCGCGAGCAACGGCAGGCGGGTGTGAAGCTGATCACCGAGCTTATGAGCTCGGCGGGGCTCACGTCGGTTACCGATGCCAGCTGTTCGCCGCAGATCACCGCCGCCTACCAGGATGCGCTCGTGGCGGGCGAGCTCAGGTGCCGGATTTACATGATGCTCGGCGGTGGATCGGCCTACGAGGCGATGAAGGACTCGGGGCTCTATACCGGACTGGGAGACGAGTGGCTCCGGGTTGGAGGTGTGAAGTTTTTCGCCGACGGATCGGCGTCGGAGCGTACTATGCGGATGAGCACGCCGTACGTCGGGCGGCCGGACGACTACGGCATCCTCACGATGACCCAGGAGGAGATACACGAGGTTGTGGAGGAGGCGCACCGCAAGCGCTGGCAAGTGGGGATTCATGCGAATGGTGACGTTGCCATCGACATGGTGTTGAACGCCTACGAGCGGGTCCAGGAGCTGTGGCCGCGACCCGACCCGCGTCACCGACTGGAGCACTGCTCATTGGTGAACCCGGATCTGCTGCGGCGCATAAAGGCGGTCGGTGCGATTCCGACCCCGTTCTACACCTACGCCCATTATCACGGGAACAAGTGGGTGGAGTATGGACCGGAAAAGATGCGCTGGATGTTCGCGCACAAGTCTTTCCTCGATTACGACATCCCGGTCGCCGCTGCGTCGGACTACGTGCCCGGTCCGTACGAGCCGCTCATGGCGATCCAGAGCATGGTGACCCGGAAGGACTTCGACGGCAGGGTCTGGGGCCCGAACCAGCGGGTGACGCCGGACCAGGCGCTACGCATTTGCACAATCAACGCTGCGCGCGCCGCGTTCGAGGAGGACATCAAGGGATCGATAACGGCGGGCAAGCTGGCCGATTTCGTGATCCTGGCCGAGGACTTCCACGAAGTGGATCCCGACCACATTAAAGAGATCGGGGTCGTGCGAACCGTCGTCGGAGGTAAGACGGTCCACGAGGCGTGAGCTTACAATCCTGAGAGGAGAGACCATGACCAGAAGTGTTGTTGGGCCCGCGTCGTTTGTCGCCCTGGCGCTGATAAACGTGGGGCCGAGCTCTGGGAACGCCCAGGACGAGGTCACGGAGCTGCGCCTCAACTCGAGGGTCGAGCGAGAGCTGTCGCCGGGTCAGACGCATGCGTTTCGCACCACGTTACGATCCGACCAGTACATGTTCGCAACTGTGGAACAGCTGGGGATGGACGTCGTCGTTCGAGTTCTCGATCCGGCCGGTGAAGAAGTTGACGAGGTCGACGCGTCCGGAGAGCGCGGGACGGAGTTCCTCACGCTCTTCTCCCAGACATCGGGTGACTACCGGATTGAGATAACGCCCTACGACCCGGAGGCGGAGCCGGGCGGGTATGCGATCGCGATCCTGCGCCTCGAGGCTGCGGCGAGCACGATGTCGGGGCGGGTGGATCAACTCTTCGCACCGTGGGACGTCGCAGGCTCGCCGGGTGCGTCGCTGGCCGTCGCAAAGGACGGCGAGATCTTGTACGAACGCGGTTACGGACTCGCCCAGCTCGAGTACGAGGTCCCCATAACACCCACGACCGTATTCCATGTCGCCTCGGTCTCGAAGCAGTTCACAGCCTTCGCTGTGACGTTGCTCGCCGACCAGGGCAAGCTGTCGCTGGACGACGATATTCGCATCCACCTGCCCGAAGTCGCGGACTTCGGCGACACGATCACGATCCGGCACCTCATACACCATACGAGCGGCCTGCGCGACCAGTGGGTGCTGCTGGCGATGGCGGGCTGGCGACTCGACGACGTGATCACCCGCGACCAGATCATGCGGTTGGTGCGCCGGCAGCGCGAGCTGAACTTCCCGCCAGGGGATGAGTACCTCTACTGCAACACTGGCTACACACTGCTCGCCGAGATCGTCGAGCGGGTCACAGGGCAGTCGTTCGCCGACTGGACGGCTGAGAACATATTCCAGCCGCTGGGGATGACCGACACACACTTTCACGATGACCACCAGCTGGTGGTCCCGAACCGCGCCTATTCCTATGCGCGCCGCGGTGACGGCTACCGGAAAGCCGTGCTCAGCTACGCGAACGTGGGTGCAACGAGTCTCTTTACAACCGTTCGGGATCTTGTGAAATGGGAAGAGAATCTGAGTGACGGGGAGGTCGGCGGCCCGGCGGTGGTCGAGACGATGCACACTCGCGGTATTCTGAACGACGGTGACACACTCAGCTACGCCTTCGGCCTGGGTATCGGTGAGTACCGCGGGCTGAGGACCGTCGGACACAGCGGTGGCGACGCCGGATTTCGAAGCTACGCGGTCCGCTACCCCGATGAAGATTTCTCCGTGGTGGTGCTCAGTAACCTGGGCGACTTCAGCCCCAGCTCGATGGCGCGGCGCGTTGCCGACATCTACTTGGCCGACAGGCTGGAGGATGAGGAGCCGGAGGCGGCCCCTGAGCCGGAGCGGGAGCGTGCTGCGGTCGAGGTCGATCCGGCGATCTACGACGATTACGCGGGAGACTACCTGTTCGAGACTGACGTTGTGAGGGTCTTCCGAGACGGTGACCGCCTCTGGGCCCAGGGGCCGAATGACCCGCCACTCGAGCTGGTGCCCGAGTCGGAGACACGGTTCTTCGTCCCGGCGGAGGAGGTGTATGTGACCTTCGAGCGGAACGAAGCGGGCGAGGTGGACCGCCTAGTTGTCAGCCAGGGCGATGAGTCGCTCGAGGGGCAGCGTATAGAGCCATTTTCGCCCGAGCAGGTCGAGCTGGCGGAGTACACCGGCGAGTACTACAGCGAAGAGCTTGGCACGACGTACACGCTTGTGGTCGAGGAGGATGCGCTGATCGCGACGCACGTACGGCACGACCCCATCCCACTGACGCCGTCGGCTCCCGACGCGTTCAGTGGAAATACCTGGTTCTTCCAGGACGTCCAGTTCGAGCGCAACGCCGAAGGCTCGATCACCGGGTTCAGGGTGACGAGCGGTCGGGTTAGGGGCCTGCTCTTTATAAGGAGTTAGGGTAGTGATTTAGCTCTAAGGACACTGCAGCAACCCTTCAACGACTCGGGACGGCCCGGTCCGGAACCACACTCCGGTCCGGGCTGTTCTTTGTCGACGGGTAACGGCGAGAGTCGGGAGCGACTCAGAATCCACAATAAGGAGGAACGATGCGTAGTCTACACTATGCTCCAATCGCCAGCGGCCTGGTGCTGGCCCTGGCGGGATGCGGCGGTGACGGAGTCGGTGGGCCCGATCCCAACTTTGACGTGGCCGCGATCGAAGTCTTTTCCGGTGACGCACAGTCCGAGCCGCGGGGCAGCGAGCTTGGGCAAGCTCTCGTGGTCAAAGTCACCGATGATCAGGATGACCCGGTGTCCGGCGCTACCGTCGTCTGGACAGTGAGCTCTGGTGGCGGAGTGCTATCGGCCTCTAGCAGCCAGACGAACAGCCGAGGTGAGGCGTCGGTCAATTTCATGCTGTCGTTCCTGCCCGGGCAAAGCACGGTGACGGCCAGGGTGAATGGTGTTGCTCAAGAGGCTAGTTTCACGGCCATAGCGTCGGATGAAGGACCGATCACGGTAACGGTCGACATGTCGGGGATCGCGTTCCGGGCCCCGTTGGGCGGGGACGACATCACGATCAAGCTGGGTGACACGGTGAGGTGGGTTAACCGGGATGGTGTTGCGCATACGGCGACATCGAACAGCACGCCGGCTGGCGGTGCGTCGTTCGATAGCGGCCTGTTGGGCAACAGTGGCTCGTTCAGCTTCACGCCGGCAGTGGCGGGGACCTGGATTTATTTCTGCGAGGTCCACCCGGCGCAGATGCGGGACGCGAGGATCACCGTCGTCCAGTAGATAGGGAACTGGCTGGGGAGTCCCGCTTTCGGGGGGTGCTACCGTCGCTGCAACGCGCTGGAAACCGGGGTGACCGACCTTCCGTAGGATAGACGTAGCCCCGACTGTGGCGACTGGCTCGGCAGGTGCGACGCGACTCGTCGACTGGCTGGCCTGCGTAGCAGAACTTACTTTACAGCCTACCCCCGACCCACAGAACAAGGCGGTGCAATGGACTCCTTACTTGGTTCGAATGCAAGTAGCGCTACGGCTGTCAGGCGGTTCGGAGCTGCAAGGCTCCTGGTCGCAGCCGTAGCGCTGGCCTGCTTGGCTTGCGGCGATGACGGGCCCTCGGGGCCGCCGCCCGGCGCGGGCGATCTGCTAGCCCACCTCGTCTCTCCTAACGGCAACGAAGGGGCAGCGGTGTTCGAGACGACCGATGCGGGGATCTCGAGCGTCGATTGCGATGGTTGCCAGATCTATCACAATCGGGTCGCCGGAACGAGCCGCATCGTCGTCCTCATGGACGAATCGGGCGAACTTCGCTTCACGATGAGCGTGGCCGATCGGCAGTCGCTGCCGGAGCTGCGGGTGATCGAGGTTGCCGGCCCATCCAATCAAGCGCGCGACGACGTGTCAGTGTACGCCGTCAGCTACACCTGGTGACCGGAGGTGTGATCATGATGACGAAACATCGATTGGTCGCACTGGTCATCGGCGTCGCTGCCTTTGCCCCGGCGGCTGCGAGCGCTCAGGACATCTTGCCCGCGCAGGTACCTTGGCGTGAGTTGTCGCCTCGGTACGTGGAACAGCTGAGGCTGAGAGCCGAGGCTCTGCGTCAGTCCAGCGGCTGGGTATTGCGCGCGGAGCGAGCGATCGCCGCGAGTCAACCGGTTGCCGGCGATCTGCCCTTCGTAGCGGTCCCGGCGCTGTTCTCCGATTCGCCGGACCCCGTCCACACGTCAGACGACCTGAGCCGTACCCTGTTCGACGGCCCTGCTGAGGACGGGACGCTGACGGAGTTCTACGCCGAGGTCTCGGGTGGCCGACTCAACATCTACGGCGAAGTGGGTCCGTGGGTGCCTACGAGCCTGACCCTGGATCAAGTGGTTGGCAGCGAGTGGGGGCTGGGTGACGACGCGCGGACCGGCGAATACATGGTCGAGGCGCTATCGCAGGTCGACGGTTCTATCGACTTCAGTCTCTACGACAACGACGGGCCCGACAACGTGCCAAACAGCGGCGACGACGACGGCTACGTCGACGCGATAGCGTTCTATTTCCCGGCCGTGTCGGCTTCCTGCGGCGGCCCCGGCATCTGGCCTCATTTCTGGGGCATCTCGGGTTGGGAGGGCCAGGACGAGTTCGTGACGGACGACGCGCGGGCGGGCGGCGGCTCGATTAAGATCGACGCGTATTTCATACAGAGCATCGTGACCTGCGACGGGACGGACATCACGCCGATCACGACGGTCGCCCACGAGCTCGGCCACAACCTGGGCCTGCCGGACCTCTACCATTCGTTCTATGGGATCCTCCCCGAGGAGCGACGTTGGGTAGTCGGCTGCTGGTCGCTGATGGCGGCCGGCGCGTGGGGCTGCGGGACCTCGGACCGGAACGCCTGGAGACGGCCCACGCACATGGGAGCGTGGGAGAAGAGACACATGGGGTGGCTGGACGCGATCGTGGCCGT
>CP070812.1:1552132-1555837 GCA_020344015.1 Gemmatimonadota bacterium | reverse complement strand
CGTGTGTGGCACTGCTATTCCTCACGGCAACATTCTGCGCCGGGGCCACTGGCGACGCCATCGAGGACACCACCGGGCCCGACGTGTGCACGTTGATCGGGTGCGGTGACGGTCTGTTTGTCGAACTTGCCGGAGACGTTCCGGCAACGTGCGCCGTCCACGTTTCGGCGAAGAACTGGGAGCCCCGTATCTTCGAGTGCTCGGATCTGGTGCCGGGGGACACGGCACTGAGTTACTTCCTGACAGACTTTTATCCAGATGAGCTGACCGTTGGAGTCGTCTGGGACAACAGCGTCGTGGTGCAAAGGTTCACCCCGACGTATGAGGACGTACAACCCAACGGTCCCGGCTGTCCACGCACCTGCAGGCATGGGACTGTGACGATGATCCTGCGACCGGACAGCCGGGCCGGCGGTGTGCCGGGTGTACCGGCGTTACGGCGTACCGAGCTACCGGCGCTCCGGATTGCCGGCGCACTGCATCCATCGGAGGCAACAACATGCGACAGCTAAGAGCATCGCTGACTACACCGTTCATCGCTGCGTTGGCAATATGCTGTAGCGGCGACCGGATCATCGGGCCTCAGGAGATCACGAGCCTGCCCCGGGATCTGACGGCGGCCGAGGAAGAGCTTATCCGGTCGGACAACGCGTTCGGCTTGAAGCTCTTCCGCGAGATAGACTTACAGGAGGAGACCGACGCCAACATCTTCATCTCGCCGTTGAGCGTCGCCATGGCCCTGGGGATGACGTACAACGGGGCCGCCGGTGAGACGCAGCAGGCGATGCAGGAGACGCTGGAGCTGCAGGGTCTCACCCTCGATGAGGTGAACGAGTCGTACCGGAGCCTGATCGATCTACTCCGCAACCTCGATCCCAACGTCGAGTTCGTACTCGCCAATTCGATCTGGTACCGGAACGATCTGCCGGTGAAACAGGAATTCCTCGACGTGAATCAGGAGTACTTCGACGCCGAGGTGACGGGCCTCGACTTCAGCAGCCCGAGCGCGGCGCCGACGATCAACGCCTGGGTGGACGAGCAGACGAACGGTCGTATCACCGAGATCGTCGACGATCCGATCCCGAGCTGGCTCGTCATGTTCCTGATCAACGCCATCTACTTCAAGGGCGACTGGACCTTCCAGTTCAACAAGGACCTGACAGCCGACGGGCCGTTCTACGTCGAGGGTGGCGGCCAGGTGCAGGTGCCGATGATGAAGACGTCGGGCGAGATCGAGATCGGCCACTACTTCGACAGCGGAGTCGAGGCCGTCGACCTGGTGTACGGCGGCAAGGCGTACAGCATGACGATCGTGATGCCGGTCGGTGACGGCGAGCTGAGCGCGCTGGTTCAGTCGCTGGACGCGGTACGCTGGGCCGAGATCATCGACGGACTGACGACGGTCGAGTCGCAGGTCTGGATGCCGAAGTACACGCTCGAGTACGAACTCGAATTGAACGAGGTCTTGAAGGCGCTGGGGATGGAGATCGCCTTCGACGAGTTAAACGCCGATTTCAGCAAAATAGCCGATTGGCAACTCTACATAGACAAGGTCAAGCACAAGACGTTCGTCGATGTGAACGAAGAGGGCACCGAAGCAGCAGCGGTGACCTCCGTCGAGGTCGGGGTCGTCAGCATGCCGCCCACCGTCTTCATCGATCGCGCATTCGTCTTCGCGATCCGCGAGAAGTTCTCCGGCACGATCCTGTTCATGGGGAGGATTGTGAATCCAGTGAGCGGTAGCCAGTAGCCGGTGGCCGGTAGGATGGAGGAAGAGATGATGCAGAAGGTGAAACGGGCGGTGTTTACACTGCTCTTGGTGGCTCTTTCGGTTCAGTGCGACGGCGAGATCTCTGGGGTGCAGGAGATCACGGGTCTGCCCCGAGATCTGACGGCGGCCGAGGAGGGGCTGATCCAGTCGGACAACGCCTTCGGGCTCAAGCTCTTCCGCGAGATAGACTTACAGGAGGAGGCCGGCGCCAACATCTTCATCTCGCCGTTGAGCGTCGCAATGGCGCTGGGCATGACGTATAACGGGGCCGCGGGTGAGACGCAGCAGGCGATGCAGGAGACGCTGGAGCTGCACGGCCTAACGATCGACGAGGTGAACGCATCGTACCGCGGTCTGATCGATCTCCTGCGTAATCTCGATCCCAGTGTGGAGTTCCTGCTGGCCAACTCGATCTGGTACCGCGAGGGTTTCGCGGTGGAGCAGGACTTCCTGGATGTGAACCGCGAGTACTTCGACGCTGAGGTAACGGCGCTGGACTTCGCGAGCCCCACGGCGGCATCGACGATCAACGATTGGGTCCGCGCCAAGACAATGGGCCGGATAGAGGAGATCGTCGACGATCCGATCGATTGGCTGGTCGTCATGTATCTGATCAACGCCATCTACTTCAAGGGCGACTGGACGTTCCAGTTCGACCCGGACCTAACGGCGGACAGGCCGTTCTACCTGGCTGGCGGCGGTCAGGTGCAGGTACCGATGATGTCGTTCGGCACCCCTGCGGATGTCAGAACGTACGCCGACCAAGAAGTGGAGGTCCTCGACCTCTACTACGGCGGCAAGGCGTACAGTATGACAATCCTGCTGCCGGCAACGGGGGGCGACCTGGACGTGCTGGTCGGCTCACTCGACTCGGAGAGATGGCAGGAGATCGTGAACGGCCTCGCGACCACGAATGCTGATGTGGTGCTGCCGAAGTTCACGCTCGAGTACGAGCTGGAGATGAAGGATGTGCTGGCGGCGCTGGGGATGGGTATCGCGTTTACCGACCTCGCCGACTTCAGCAAGATCCGCTCGAGCGGCGGTCTCTATATTAGCAAAGTCAAGCACAAGACGTTCGTCGACGTCAACGAAGAAGGCACGGAGGCAGCAGCGGTAACCTCGGTCGAGATACGCGAGGTGTCTATGCCGCCCACGTTCGTCATCGATCGCCCCTTCCTGTTCGCGATCCGCGAACAGTTCTCGGGGACGATCTTGTTCATGGGGAAGATCGTCAATCCGGTAGGCGGTGGGCAGTAGACGGCAGGCGCTAGCACCGAGCCGTCACTGCCCCCTGCCCAGCGTCCACCGCCTACCGTCGCCACCCCCCTGCGCGACTAAGAAAAGAACGCCAGATTCTACGACGAGATCACCACCGTCCGTGACGCCCGAGACAACGGAGGGACGCATGCATATCAAGCGATCGGTCTGTCTAGCGCTCCTCGTCCTGCTGACCGGCGCATGCAGCCAGGGATCGGCCCAGCAGCGCCCGCAGCCCGCAACGGTCCAGGTCCTGGAGGGCGAGCTCGAGTTCGGGTTCGAGCTGCTGCGGCGGGTTCACAGTGGGGAGGCGCCCGGTGAGAACATTTTCATCTCGCCGTTGAGCGTCGCTATGGCGCTGGGGATGGCGTACAACGGCGCCGCGGGCGGTACGGAGGCCGCGCTGCGTGAGACGCTGGCGCTAGGCGATGTGACCGCCGCAGAGATGGGCGCTGCGTATCGAAGGCTGGTGGACCGGCTGCTCGAGCTCGACCCGGCGGTGGAGTTCCTGCCCGCCAACTCGATCTGGTACCGCGAAGGGCTGGAGGTGCGGGCCGAGTTCCTGGAGCTGAACCGTAGCGACTACGACGCCGAGGTGACGGCCCTCGACTTCGATAGCCCCGAGGCGGCGCCCACCATCAACGCCTGGGTGAAAGAGAAGACGAAGGGGCTCATCG
>CP070812.1:1536591-1552032 GCA_020344015.1 Gemmatimonadota bacterium | reverse complement strand
CCAGACCACCGAGGCCAAGGAAATCGGAACCGTGTTCTGCTCGAGGCGGGTCACCGGTGCGGAGGGCGAGATCCAGGTCGATCACGTCTGGTACAAGGACGACACCGAGGTGGCCAGGGTACGGCTCCGCGTCGCCGGTAGCAACTGGCGCACTTGGAGCTCGAAGAACATCGACCCCATGTGGACGGGCAGCTGGAGGGTGGACATCGTAGGGCCGGACGGGGCGGTCTTACAGTCGGTGCCGTTTACGGTAGGCTAGCAACCCGGTAGTCGGTGTCGGTAGCCGGTGACCAGTTGCTGCGACCCGATTGTCAGCGAAGCTCCTCCCGCCCACTCACAATCCGGTCATAGTCACTGACCACCGGCCACCGGTCACTGGCCACCGCGCTCGAGGTGCCGGACGCCACCGGGACCGGCGACGACTACGTCGGTAGCCAGCCTCAAGAACAGCCCATGCTCGACGATCCCCGCCCGCGCCACCAGCTTGGCGGCCAGCGCGGCGGCGTCATCGATAGGCCCGAATCGGGCATCGAGGATCCGGTTTCCCTGATCGGTGACGAAGGGCTCGCCGCCTGCCAATTGCCGCAGCTTCACCTCGGCGCCCAGCGACGCGAGGAAATCTCCTTCCGGGATCCAGCCGAACGGTATCACCTCCACCGGCACCGGATTTCTCGTGCCCAGTGCCGGTGAGAGCTTCGACTCGTCCACCACGATGATCACGCGCAGGCTCGCCTGAGCGACGATCTTCTCGCGTAACAGCGCGCCGCCGCCACCCTTGATCAGGTCGAAGTTGGGTGCCACTTCGTCCGCCCCGTCGATGGTGAGATCGACGACCGGACTCGTCTCCAACGTCGTCACTGGGATCCGCAGGCGCCGGGCCTCCGCATCCGTCGCCTCCGAGGTCGGCACCCCAACTATCTCCTTCAGCTGGCCCTCCCGCACCAGCTCGCCGATGCGCCGAACCGCGTAGAGCGTCGTACTGCCGGAGCCCAGCCCGACGACCATGCCCGATTCGACGAACTCGACGGCCCGCTCCGCCGCCTGCTTCTTCAGACTGGCAGTTTCCTCGCTCATGTCCCGTGCTCCGTTGCCGACATCGGTGATCGCAGTCTACCGTCAGCGGACTATTTGTACCGGCCCGAGGATCTCGTTGTCAGGGTCCGCATCGACCCGCTGAGGCGCGCCCGGCAACTCCCATGCGAAAGAGCTCTCCCCGTCCCGGACCTCGAACGTCCGGCGCAGGCTGTAGTCCTCGCCTTCGGCTCGCAGATCGAGGGGGAAGCGAAAGGCCTCCCATTCCTGAACCTGGCGTACCTGAACCCGCAGCACCCTCTCTCCCGCGTCCCAAGAGTGCGCCACCTCCACCTGCGGGTAACCGGGCCGGTACAGCCACTGCTCGAAAAACCAACCGAGCTCGGTTCCGGACTCCTCCTCCATGATCTTCTGCAGGTCGGCGCTCAGCGCCGTGCTGTGCAGGTGATCGGAGTAGTAGCGGCGGATCCCGGCGAAGAACGCCCCGTCGCCCAACGTCGCCCTGAGCATATGCAGCACCCAAGCGCCCTTGTCGTAACTATTGGCGCTCAGCACCCCGAACAGGTTCTCGGGCTCCGCATCGATCACCGGGCGCGCCACGGCGTCCGACCACAGGTAACTGCCCTCCGACCGCGCCCGCGACGCCGCCCCGACGTCCGCGCCCTCGACCAGCTCGAAGAACACGCTGCCGAAATAGGTGGCGAAACCCTCCGACAGCCAGACGTGCGGCCATTCGCGCCCGGTGACCGCGTCACCGAACCACTGGTGCGCGATCTCGTGCGCCAGCAGACCGTCGGCCGACTCCATGCGCGTAACCCGTTCCGTCAAGAAGATGGCGCTCGAGTTCTCCATGCCGCCGAACCGCGTCGACGACTGCACCAGCGCCAGCTTCTCGTAGGGGAACGGCCCGACCAGGCTATCGAAGAAGGCGACCATCTCGGGCGCCCGGCGGAAGAGCTGGAGAAGATGTTCCTCATCCTCCGGATATGTCCACTGGCTGACGGGCACGCAGGGCGACGTCTCGACATCGCAGCCCGACGTCCCCAACTCACGCTCCACCAGCTCGCCGGCTCCCAGCACCATCGTGTAGACGGGGATCGGCCGGTCCGTCGCCCAGACCCAGAGGCTCGTTCCATCCTCGGACTCGACCACATCCTGCAGCTCGCCCACCGCTACCACGCGCCAGTCGTGCGGCGCGCGCACCCGGAACTCCACCGTCGCCTTGTCGCTGGGGTGATCGACCCCCGGGAACCAGTAGCGCGCCCGGTTCGGCCAGTTGTCGGCGAACACGGTGGGCCGGCCGTAGCTGTTGCTGCTGAAGATGAGGCCGTCCTCCGGCGCGCCGCCGTAGACGACCTTCACCACGACCGTGTCGCCGGCCGCCGCGCTTCGCCCGAGCTCGACCAGCAGTCGTTCTCCCGTCGCCTCGTGGCCGGCCGGCGCACCGTCTACCGTCACCGAATCGACGGTCAATCCGACGAAGTCGAAGTCCACCCGCTCCGTCCCGTCGGCCGTCAGTCGAAACGTGATCTCGGCGCTGGCGTGGTACGCTTCGGCGTCCGGACCGACATCGACGGTGATCCGGTAGCCCAGCACGTCGACCAGCCTTTCCGACTCTCCCGACGCCGGAGACTGGGCCGGCGCCTCGGCCGCCGGCGCCGCACTCAGACATGCGGCGAGCACGAAGACCCCGAACGAGTCAGCCCCGCGTGCCCACATATCTCTTCACGAAGTCGATTAGCCGCCGGAAGTAGTCGGCACCGCCGACCATCAACATGTCGTTGTGGTCCGCACCCCGCACCTCATACCACTCCTTCGGCTCCGCCGCCGCCTCGTAGAGACGACGTCCCATGCGCGCCGGGACGATCGTGTCCGAGTCGCCGTGGATGAACAGCACCGGCGCACGAAGCTGCGGCACCTTCGAGATCGAATCGAACTTGTGGGTCATCGAGCCGACCAGTACCCCGGGCAGGAAGGAATAGTGGAGCTTCGCCAGATCCTGTGCCGACGTGAACGACGACTCCGCCACCAGCGCCGCTGCAGCCTGCTGCATCCCCAGCTCGATCGCCACCGCGCCACCCAGCGAGCGGCCGAAGATCACCAGGCGCGCCGGATCGACACCCCGTTCTTCCGTCAGGTACCGATACGCCAGCAGGCCGTCCTCGTAGAGCACCCCCTCCGACGGCTTCCCCTCGCTCTTCCCGTAGCCCCGGTAGTCCATGATCAGCACGTTCAGGCCCAGCGACACCAGCACCGACACGTTGTCCAGCCGATCGTACAGGTCGCCCGCGTTCCCGTGGAAGAACAGCAGATCGGCGAAGGCTCCTCCCGCCCCGGCGTAGATCCCGTGCACCCGCACCCCGTCCGGCGTCTCCAGCCACACCTCCTCCACCAGCGAGGCACCCTCGACGTGAGGCGTCGGTGCGTCCTCCCGCACACGCGTCGGAAAGTAGATGAGTTGCCGTTCCAGCGACTCGAGCATCAGCCGGCCACCCAGTAGAAAGAGAACGACCGCGGCCACGACGCCGACCCCCACGTACGCGACCCTCCTCCCCACGCCGCGGAGCCGCGATCCGCCCGAAACCCTCTGTTCCTCAACCACGAAACAAGAAGATAAGCGGCCGGCCTACCGGCGACAAAGCCCCGGCTCGAACGGTTGCGCCCCCAGTTTCTGCGATTGGCTTAGTCGCCAGGTTCCGAGTGATGGACAACGGCAAGGGTGCGGGTATTGCCCCAGACTTGATCAGCTTTATCTATCCAGGAGACCCAGCAGAGGTAGAACCGCAGAAACCTGCAGGACGCCAAGCCACGGAACCGATGACAGTCAGCGGCAGGGGGCTGCCTTCGCCGCGCTCGCCGACCGCTACCGAATCGAGCGCGAGCTCAGGAGCGGCGGCGTGGCACCGGGGTACCGGAGCTCGGTGCCACGCTATTTGCTGAGCGGTTCCCCCACGAGGTAAGTTCACCGCCTCAGTACCCAGCGTCTACGCTACAGGACCGCGCGTGATCCCGGTTAGGCCTTCCATAACGTCAAACACCTTGGCACTCATATCGCTCAACGCCGGATGACTCTTGACCTGAGCTGCGAGCGGTCCTTCGAGAAACGCGTGCAACGAGGACTCGTCGTCGAATAGATACAAGCCGCCCGCTTCGGTTTCTTGATCGTTCATGAGCCAGATCTTCCACCGAAGCCCAGGGACGGCCGCGAACTCGCCAGCGAGCGGAGACACGGCCTCCTCGTACTCGACGCTTGAAACGCTGAACTTGAAATTGAGCTGCAGTATCTTCCCAGACATGGTTATGCCTCCTTCGGAATTGAATGGCAGCGGATAGCACGGGCCGCTTGCTCAGTACTCATCACTTGGGAACACCTAGATAGCGGTCCAGCCAGTCCAGGGTTTCCCTGATCAGATCATCTCGATACACGAAGTGAGCTGTCTCGTCGACGAAATGCTTCTTGTGCTCGGGGGCCGTGCCGAGAAGCCGGAAGAACGGTAACTGAGATGTCTCGTACGGGAAGACGTTATCGTACCTTCCGTTCAGCATGAGAACCGGAACAGACACACGCGGTAGGAAGTTGATGGGGTCCACTTCGGGTAAAGGGTAGAAATTGCTCCATATAATGAGTCCCCCGACGTACAAAGAGGCGACCCGTATCCGGGGCTCGACGGCCAAAACGATCGGAGCCATCGCTGGGCCCCAGCTGATTCCGTAGAAGGCGAGCTTCGCGCCGTCGACGTCATCCCTGCTTTCGAGATGGTCGACAGTGCGTTTTACATCCTTCACCCACTCGACAGACATGTCTCTGAAGTAGTTCGATTCCGGGTGGTGGTTGTAGTATAGACGGGACCAAGTGATGCTGAAGGTCGAGTCATCACGCTCGAACGAGCCCTTGAGCAGCGGAACGGCAACAGCGCGTCCGCTTCTCAGGATATAATCAAACCCCGATACCGACAGCTGGTCGATAGATGTGAAATCCAAGATTGGCGAGCCGGACCAGAAGATGACAGTCTGGAACGGCGGAGTGCCCTCCCTCGGGACGTAGAGATAGACGCCGGCCCGCTCGCCTTCGTACGCTGCATCGAAGGTGATCTTGTGCCGGACCCAATGGTCAGCCGTGTCCGATGCCTCAACAACTGCGTTGAGTGGAGTCGGATCGTAGGAGTAAAGCCGGTGATAGACCTCGTACTCAGCCTGCGACGCCGGTACCTCTGTGCTGTAATCTCTAGGCGGGTTCCACTCGATTCGATCGCGTACGTGCGCGAGCGTGGAGTCATCATCGAAATACATCGCGAGGCGGACGCCGTTCGTGGCCGACCGATCGAAGGGAGGCTTGGGGATTATGTTAGCACCTTGAAACTGAGGGTCGTTCCAGGCACCGCCGCGGGTCACCCTGCCCCCTTCGACCTCGTTGAGACACCACTCCCGCACGTTGCCCACGAGGTCGTAGATGCCGAAGGTGTTCGTGGCACGGCTTTCCCCGACCGGGCGAGGCCCTCCGGCGCTCAGATTGCTACCGGGAGCGAGAAGCCAACTCGTCTCCCGATAGAAGCGAAGTGCCCAACGCCAATGGCTGTTTGTTGGCAGTTCCTTCCCTACAAAGCGAGCGTATGCCGCCGCCTCGTACCAGCTGACTCCCCCTACGGGGTATTCCGCTTGGCCCTCCGGATACGTGCCCAGCCTCCACGTGCTCGGCCCGGGCCGGCCCGTCTGGTCCTTGAATTGGGCGATGCCTTCTTCCCAGGTGAGTTCGCGCCCGTCTATGAAGAAGGGTTGCCGCCAGTAGTCGCGGTTGCGATACCCGCCCGCATCTACGAAGCGCTTGAACTCTCTGTTGCTCACCTCGGTCCGGTCCATGAAATAATCTCGGAAAACGATCGTGTCTTCGTCTTCCCCGAAACCGTCTAGAATCTCGAACCCGGGCACTCGGACCATCCCTTCCGGAAGGCTCGCGTCGGTGTCGAGTCTGACGGTGTCCAGGGGAGGGACACCCCTCCAAGCCGCCCCCCAGAGCGCAAAGTTCAGTAGCTCTACCCGTCTGTACCCTTCAGCTTCAAGGCGCAAGCGGTACACGGCTCGAGGAAATCGGACGCTCTCGAGGGGCGTCACGCCCAGGTATTCCCAATCAGCAGCCGGGTCGTCATAAGGCTGGCTCAATACATCAGCGCCGGCAGGGTCGGAGAGAAATGACAGTAAGACAGAGACCCTCGGCCAAAGGGTTGCCAGCACGCTGTCGTCGGGGATGATGGATTCCACCTCTTCGGCCAGCGCGTACGCGTCCTCGTTGTGACCGGCATCAGCGAGACGCTCGATTTCGGTGAGCTGCTGCGTCGCCCAGAGGATCTTTCTGCTCTCCGCTCTAGCCCGCAGCAGGGCCACCGACAGTGCTACGATCGCGATGATCGCGATTGAGCCGAGTGCGGCGGCTCGTCGTCGTGCCGTTTTCTTCGCCGGCGCAGGTGTCCCGGGTATTCCGACCGCAAGAGCCTCGGCAAACTGACTCGCACTGGCAAACCGATCCGCTGGTGCGCTGGACAGCGCCTTCGACACGGCAGCATCGACTTCCGGCGGCACCTCGCGGCAGAGGTCCCTAGCGGTGCGGAACTCACCGAGCAACTTCCGTGTCACCACTACCTGCATCGACGTGTCATCGAACGGTGCTTCCCCCGTGAGCATTTCATACAGCACACAGCCAAGGCTGTAGACATCCGTCCGCGCATCCAGATCCCGCTCGCCGGCCGCTTGCTCCGGGCTCATATAGACAGGACTGCCGAGCGATATTCCGGTCTCCGTGATCCGACCAACTGCCGCCTGCTCGAGAGCGGTGGCTATCCCGAAATCAGCGACTACGGCGTGGCCTCCACTCAAGAGGATATTGGCCGGCTTGATATCGCGGTGGACCACGCCTTGCTGGTGGGCGTATTCGAGGCCGTCGGCGACCTCTACGGCAATTCGCACGGCTTCCTCTACGGGACGCCGCTTCTTCTTCTCAAGGAGAACTCGCAGGCTCTCTCCCTCCACGTAGGGCATCACGTAGTAGGGCAGGCCCTCAACATCTCCAGAATCAATGAGGGTCAGCACGTGGGGGTGCTGGAGCTTTGCGATGACCTCAATCTCTCGCAGGAAGCGGTCCGTACCGAGCGTGGCAGCCAGATTCGGCAGCAGCACTTTGATGGCCACCTTGCGGCGATGTTTGAGGTCTTCAGCGAGATAAACAGTCGCCATTCCACCACGACCCAACTCGCGTTCGATCGTGTAGCGGTCGGCCAACGCCGCTTCAAGGCGGTCAAGCATGTCGTCATTCATAGGCTTCTCGTACTTTTCCAGCAGCGCCTGGAAGCGCGGATGGTCGCGGAGGGGAGCCCACCTTGGATCGAGCTCAAGGAGGACGGTTGAGGCAAGGGATGGGACCGACAGCAGGTATTCCAGCTTGTCAACGGCAGCGTCGTACTCTCCCACCATAGTATAGATTTGGGCAAGGTTCTCCACTGGGGCAGTCCCGACCAACGCCTCTTTACTCACCGGCAGCAATTCCACTGCGATCTCTCCCTCTCGAATCGCTTGTTCCTTTTGACCTAGACCTGCATAAGCGATCCCAAGTGAGCTATGCACAAGTGCGTCTTCGGGGTGTTGCTTTACGCGAGCTTCCAAAAGAACGCGTGCGGAATCATAGTACAGTGCTTCCGAGGTCATATCTCCCACGAGCCGCTGGATTTGCGCATGCAGCAAAGCCTTGGGTCGCAACATCATCTGATGCTCAAGCCACTCCCCGGAGACCGAGGATAGACGATCCAAGGCGACGTCGAAGTTACCTTCCAGAACTTCGGCCATAAACCAGGTGTAAGCGGCCAATGCGTGACCAGATACATCGACTGCCTCTAGTAACCCTCTTGCCTTCTCGGTATTGCCTTCTGATTGAAGATGCATCCACGCCTTAAATGCATACGGAGTAATCCAATCTGGGCGCAGCGTGATCGTGATCGCTCGGTCGTAAGCCTCCTCGGCCATTCCATAGTTACGTGTGAAGTGGTAGGAAACAGCCAAGTTGTAAGCTGCGATCGCCGAGCGAGGATCTAAGGCCACCGCCTTCTCGTGGTCCTCGATTGCCTGCTCCCAGTTACCCTGGCGTCTTTGAATCGAACCGATGTAACGGACCAACTCGCTGGAGTTCGGCAGGCTGTTTAGTGCCAGGTTGAGCTCATCTAGGGCTCGCTCGTAGTCGAGCTTGCACCAGTAATAGTATAGCCCTAGAGCCACATGAGCTTCTGGTAAGCCAGGATCGAGTTGCAGCGCCCGGTCCGCTGCTTGCTTCGACTTCGCGGTGCGTTCCTCGGTTCGATCCAAGCGATCCAAATAGTGCTGGCTATGCAACCTACTGATAGCGGCATAGGCGAGAGCGAAGCTCGAGTCCAGCCCGACAGCCGTTTCATATAACTGGAGTGCCTGTCGACTCGACCCGCGATTAGCATAGTCGTTGCCCCGGACGTAGTAGTCGTACGCCTCGAGATTATCGGTCGGCACTCTCTCTATCTGCTCGCGCTCCTCCGCAGAAAGCCTGGCCTCCAACGCATCCGCGATACGTAGGGCGACCTCCCGCTGGACCGCCAACAGGTTCTCGAGCGAGAGTTCCCGGTCGTAGGTCTCGGCAAAGACGTGTTCGTCGGTTTCCGAATCGATAAGCTGGACGTTGATCCGTACGGTCTCTCCGGCTCGCTGCACTCCCCCTTCCATGAGGTAACGGGCGTTCAGTTCCTCACCGATTTGACGGACGTTCTTCGGACTGTCACGGTACTCCATCACGGACGTGCGAGCCCTCACGCTCAACCCGCTGATCTTGGAGAGTTGGGTGAGGATCTCGTCGTGGATGCCGTCGGTGAAGTACACGTCGTCTTCAAGGCCGCTCCTATTGACCAGCGGTAGCACAGCAACCGACGGGCGCTCATCGGCAGGGGCGCCTTCGTCCGCGCCGCGACCGAACAGCATCCAGCCCGCTGCCACGACGCCCCATGCCGCCAGCACAACCACAAAGGTCGCTGCCGCATTGCGCCAGGTGAGGAGACGCTGTCTGCGCCTGGTTTCGAGCCGAGCGGCGGCGACCTCAGCCTCGGCTGGCGCTCGACTCGGAGCCTCCAACTCGCCCACGAACGCCGTGGCCAAGACCACGGGCAGTCCGATCAGGAACAGGATGATCGCCAGCACGGGGAGCCATTCGGACAGGGCCAGCCGGCCGGTGATGGTGTCGATGATCTCGTAGCAAACCCACGCGCCGCCGATGTAGATCAACAGCACCTGCCAGAGGCTGCGTCTGTGGATCTCCGCGATAAGCTGCTTTAGACGGTTCATGGGCTAAGTGTCAGGTGATAGCGCCTCGATCGCCCGGCGCGCCGCCTCGACGCGCGGCTGAAGCTCAGGGTCGGCGTCCTGCCAGAGTTCCGCGAACTTGCCGTAGTAGTAGATCACCATCTGCCTGTCGCCCCGCTGCTCGTACAGCGCACCGAGACGCTCGTAGGCCGAAGCCAGCTGCCAAGAATCGGTCCAAATTCGAACGGGCCACGGGGTGTCGACATAACGTTTGTAGATCGCACGGGCGGAATCTGTCGCGCCAGCCGCGTCGTACGCTTCGGCAAGGCTGGGGAGCACACACATGGGGCACTCGTTTTCCTCGTCCAACCTGCGGTAGTGCGCAATCGCCTCCTGGACTCGACCCTCGGCCAGCGCGATGGTGCCAGCCACTGCAAACCGGGATGGGTTCCTATCTCGCACGTTGGGATCGGTCGTTTCCTCATACTCGGCCATCAATTGTCTCGCGCGGTCAATCCGCCCAGCCCGCGCGAGCAGGTCCGCGAGAGTCAGGTAGGGCCGATCCGCCGGGGGGATCCAATCCAATGGCTGTCGCTGCAGAGCAGCCTCGGCCCTACGCAATGCAGTCTCCGATGCGTTACGGAAGAGAACATCCTGGAACGCAAGTTCCAGCACGCTGATGAGATATCCCGCACGTAGCCCCCTGGCTTCATTAGCGTCCATTCGATCGCGATGGTGTCGCTCAGCCTCCGTGAGTTTCCCCTGGAGAAACGCCAGGTGTGCAAGCCAGCGACTGGTTTCGGCTCGGATGCTCGGATCTCCTCTCTTCGCCTCACGAAGCGCACTGATCGTCGCGCTGGCGTCACTGTAGTTGCCGCTTGAAGCCGCGAGATGGGCACGCCAATACTCCACAATCGGATTGTCAGGGAATCGTGATGCCGTCAGGTCAAGGGTTTCCAGCGCTTCGTCATACCTTCCTAGGGCGCCTTGCACCGCCGCCAAGTTGAAATGCGCCACGAACTCATCGGACTCGGCGTCTACGAGCTGGCGAAACATCACTTCCGCGTCTTCCCAGTTACGCAGTTGCGCATGGAGGACGCCGAGGTTGTTGACGACCGGCAGGTCGTCAGGACGCTTCTCCAACCAGGTCTCGTAGACATCTATCGCTCTTCCCCGATCCCCGAGGACCTGCCAGTAATACATAGCTTCGTCAGTACACCGCTCCCGTTCCGTAAGCCGGTCCCGGTGTTCGAACGCCTTCGTCAGTGCTGCATCACGCCTTGTCGGTTGCCCGCCCAAGTTTGTCAGATACGCGCCAATCGCCCCGTAAGCGGCGGCGAAGGCGGTGTCGAGCGCTATCGCCTGCTCGAGCAGGGAAAGGGCCTTGTCCACATCACCCTGATAGTCGTAGGCGCGCCCTGCCTGCGCATACAACCGGAGCGCGTCGAGGGAATGAGTCGTAACGCGGGGTAGCGGTTTACTACTCCGTATGGTTCTCAGCGATTCACCGATGCGTTCCCGCAAACGCTTGGACAACCGGTCAATGGCCTCTATTATCTCTGTTGAGCCCTCTGCTGTCTCTCTCAACGCCTCGATCACATCCCCACTCTCCGGCAAAACGACCCGCGTTGAGAGCACGTAGCCGCTTCCCACCGCATTGATCTCACCGGCTATGACCGCCTTCACACCCTCCCGGACTGCTACCTCGCGGGCCAATTCGACAGTGAGCGGCCTGCTGGGGTCACGCTCCACCAGCTCCAGCGCGTCCCTGAGATCTCCAGGCTGCATCAAGCCCACGGTGGGCGACTGGGACAGATCGACGCGGAACGCCTCGGTTACAGCGACTGCGAGAGTGGAATCACCGGTATGGTCAGCGAAGTCGGCAAGTATAACCTGATCGCCTTCATCAAGCACACCGGCCGCGACCAGTGTGCCGACAGGCCCGATTCCCAGCGTGCGCATCGCCATGTACCCTGCGACGCCGGCACCCAGAACGCCAAAGGCGAGCAGTACTGCAGCGAAGGCATAGCGCCAGGTCAGCCACCGCCGCCAGGCGTGAGCAGAGACCTCACCCGCAGGGGGAGCCCTGAACGGGCCGTGCCTCTGGACGACCGCCGTCGCCAGTACCGGGAGGAGCCCCACGACACAGACCACAGCCGAAAGCTGTGGGACCCAATCGGGGAGGCCGAACACGGCGGTAGCCGTGTCCGCTGCCTGGAGGACAATCCACGAGCCGGCGAGGTAGGCCGCCAAAATCTGCCAGAGACTACGACGGTGGATCTCGCCTATCAGCCGCTTGAGACGGGACATAGCTGCCACCTGCGGCCTTAGGTATGAAGGATTAAGGTGACCAGGTTGTACTCAAAGATGGGACTACGGAAATACACGCGCTAGAAGGGCTCTAGCTCTATCTGATACTGCCTGTAACGCCGTTTGTCTCGAGTGCCCTACTACCCGGCTATCCCTGCACTCGCCGGATAGTCTGCGCATAGTAGATCAACACAGATTCGCCGGTGCCACAGGGCGGCGCTAGATCGTGCCAGCCATGAGCTCCGGACCAGGATCGGCCTCCGGAGAAGCCCACCCTGGAGGACAGCTCGGTTTAACCGAGGCCCATGTGGGAAAAGAGGCGTTCCACCTGCTCGGTCGGTGAGAACTCGTACCACGCGCAGTCTTCGGGGAATGACGGCATGTGACCGGGCAAGAGGTGGAACGCCTGACCCGCTCCGAGAGAGACCGACTTCCCGTCATGGGTAACAATCTCCATGCGCCCTTTGGTGATCATGCCCCAGTGCTCGCAGCAGCACATGTCATGGGGGAGCCCCTTGAGCGCTGGACCGAAGTCGAAACCCTTGGGGCAGGTGACCCAGACGAGCGTCATCGAGTCGCCGGCAGGGGCACGCCGGACCTCGACACCCTCGCCTTCCATGACGAGCGCCATCTCCGTGATCTCGAGTGCGGTGCTCATTTGGAACCTCCTATTTCGACGTCGCCACCTAACGGATCAGCGTTTCAGCTCCGAAGACGGAAGAACCTCTCAGGATCAGGTACTACGTTTCGGTCTCGGTGCTCTACTCGGGGAGCGGCAGGTCCGAGTTCCAAATGGTTGCCTTACAGAGCCACGAGCCATCTGGCTGCCTTTGCATGATGACGATCCCCTTGCCTTGATCCGTGATAGGCACGCCTTCCACCGTCTCCGTGAACTCGTATGTGGCGCGGGCGTAGGCCAGATCGCCGCGACCGCCCACTTCTTCAAGCGTTTGAGTGAAGTCGGTCAGGTTAAAGGCGGCCAACGACGCCTCGATATCGGCTAGCCCTTTGATCAGAGGCGCGTTGGGTGGCAGCCGCACGGCGTCCTCAGTGTGCATTGCCGCCGCGGCTGCGGCGTCACCAGCCAGACTAACCTGAACCCATTCCTGCTCAATTATGTTTCTTATCGCCGCCACGTCCTCCTCGGACAGCCCAGCCGCTTCCTGAGCGGGCGGCTGACAGGCCGTGGTCACGAGGGACACCGCCAACGCGACCAACATTACGGATCGCGTACTCATGGATTCCTCCAGCTATCGGTAATCTGAATCGAGCGTGTAATCGTGCGTCGGCTGGACCCGTACGAAGACCAGCGCATCTCGCTTGCTAAGAGCCGCTAGCTGAAAAGGTCTTGTTAGGCCGTGCATCTCGGCCCGCTCGTGCACGTTCAATCGAACGACGTAACCACGGCAGAGGCCTGTAACGAAGCGGGTCAGTGTGCAATCCGTACCGAGTAGATGTTGTCCTTGTGATCCGTGCAAAGACCCACGAACTGTTGATACCAGCCCGGGTAACTCTCGTTCAATCGCTGAATGTATTCGCTCCAGAAATCGAGGAACGCCCGGTGACTTTCCACGCTGTACCAGATGTTCCAGTTCCACTCATCTCCCCAAGAATGCGTGAGTATACCCCAGCCTAAGAGCTTTCCTTCTGCCAGGAGCTCGTCCAGCACCGGAGCGAAGACAGAATCCGTGGCCGCATTGATTTCGGGGAAGTTCTCGTACGGGCACTTGTTCTGCGAGAACACGAGCGTACCAGGCTGAGGTGCCTCTTCTTCTTCCTCTTGGGCAGCTAACGGCGAAGCGGTCACGAGCCCTAGAAGCAGGAACACCACACCTTTGCTGATTACTGCCTTCACGACTTTCATGGTACCCCCCAGGTTGAGGCCAAGTTTGGCCCGTCCATGTGGATGCGCGGCCTAACGGTCAGCGTTTCAGCTACGAAGACGTGATAGCCTACTAGGGTCGGCGGTCTGCTATCAAAAGATCACATGCTCCTCGGTAATGAATGCGGTGCATCGAGAGAGGTCGACGAACCTCCCCTCGTCCTGAATGAGCCACTTGTTTGCTTCTTGTCCCGCAGGGGAGTTCATTGCCTCTACGGCAGTCTTGAGGCTGTCCCACCATACCTCAGCAATTCCATCGTAGGTAGCGGCCATTCCGCGCCCCTCGACTAGGGCATCGTTGAATTCCTTGTGCGAAGTATGGCTTTGAACGTACCTGCGGAGCCGCAACGCATCGGAGAGTCCTTGCACAATAGGTGCGTGCGTCTCTCGCCAGTGTCTTCTGAAGGCCGCTTCGTCCACGTCACTCAACTTGCGAATGCAGAAGACCAACCTAAGCATCCTCATCACTCCATTTTCTCTACTGCTCTACTTCGGGCAGCGGCAGGTCCGAGTTCCAGATGGCTGCTCCTGCGAGCCACGACCCGTCTGGCTGCTTCTCAAATACAGCCAATGTCTTGCCCTTGTCCGTGACAGGCGTGCCTTCCACCGCGAAGGTGATCGAGTAATCGCTGCGACTATAAGCGATGCCGTCACGTCCGTCGACCTCGACGATTGACTGTACGTACTCCGTGGCAGTCGGGAATCCAGCGAACCACTCCTGGATGGCTGCCCGTCCCTGCACAATTGGCTCGTTCGGCGGCATCTGAACGGCGTCCTCAGTGTACCTTGCTGCCACTGCGGCCGGGTCTCCGGCTAACACGAGTTCCACGTGTGCTTGCATCTCGTTCTTGATCGCCGCCACGTCCTCCTCCGACAGCGGACCCGCTTCCTGCGCGGGTGGCTGGCAGGCCGTGGTCACTAGTGCGAGCGTCAACGCTGCCAACATTACGGATCGCGTACTCATGGATTCCTCCTGCTATCGGTAATTCGAATCGAGCGTGTAATCGTGCGCGGGCTGGACCTGTACGAAGACCAGCGTATCGATAGGCTTGCTGCTGACTGCTTGGGCACGGCTGGAGCACCTGCTGGCGCAGGTGGACTACTCACGACCGAGTCGGACCACCTCCCGGTACACCACATCATGCAGGCACACGCTCAGCCAGGCAACGGCATATCGATAACAGTTAGCGGCAGGGTGCCGGGGCAGTGGCGCTCGTTGATGCGCTCGGGCTGAGGCCGCATCTTTGAGCAGAACCGGGTACCCGTAATCCCACATACCTCAGGCCGCAGTTAGCGGTATGAACCATCTCCAGCGGCTGATCGTCGAAGTCCATCACGGGTTCTACTGGCTGTTCTTTCCCCTTCTCCTAGTGACCCTGATGAGCTGCGGCGGTGACTCCGCCCGGCTCCGAAGCACACTTGTCCGCGATAGCGCCGGGATACGGATTGTCGAGAATACTGACTATCAGTGGCCACAGGTGCAGGGATGGTGGCTATCTGAGCAGCCCCTGCTGGACATCGGGGCCGTGGAGGGGGACTCATTCTACCAACCCCACACACCACCCCCTGCCATGCTCCGCCACACCTAGCGCGGCTCGCCCGCAGAACGCATATCGGGGAGAGCAGCGACGGCTGGCTCCGACCGAATAGGCAAGGTCAGCGAAGAAGCAAGCACTGCCTGTCTCGCTATAGGCAATCGGTAGCTTTATCTGTTGCACTCTCGGGGCATAACCGCCATAGTGGGTTATCGGGACGCGCTGAGGAGCTGGCAAAGTAAGCTTGCTGGTCCGGGAGACTTCAGCCGTGGTAGTCCGAAATAAGCCCGCTATTCCTCAAGCTGGTCTTCATTCGCAGCCAGTCGCTGCAACTTCGCGCAGTCTTCAAGCACTGAAGAGTAGGCCGACGATTCGAGCGGT
>CP070812.1:1530968-1536491 GCA_020344015.1 Gemmatimonadota bacterium | reverse complement strand
CGACGTAGATCAGCAGCACCTGCCAGAGGGACCGGCGGTGGATCTCGACGATCAGCCGCTTGAGACGGGACATATGCCACCTGCGGCCTGAGGTATGTGGGATTACGGGCACCCGGTTGTGACAAAGATGCGGCCTCAGCAGGCCTGTATCAACGAGCGCTACCACCGTAGGGTCCCTGCCGCTAACTGTTATCGATATGCTGTTGCCTGGCTGAGCGGGTGAGTGCATGATGGTGAAGACCCGGAACTGAGGCTCGGGGGGCGCCATCTACATCGGCATCCGCGCCATCGATTCCGAGCCGCACAACATCTACGCCCAGCTCGTACGACGCCCCCGGCGAGCGCCCGCGGTGTTTTCGCGGCGCCGCTTGACGGGCCAGTGCGGCGTGCACCTACTTCGGTAACACAGGCAGCGAGCCCTTCTCATGGGCGGCGGCGACACCCCGAGCGAAGGCAGCATCACACGCATCCTCGTCGGCCTCCGCGAGACAGACCGCAAGGAGGCGCTCGAGCGGCTCCTCCCCCTGGTCTACGACGAACTGCGCGTCTTGGCCCGGGCCCATCTCTGGCACGAGCGCCCCGACCACACATTGCAGGCCACGGCCCTGGTGCACGAGGCGTATCTGCGTCTCCTGGGTGGCGAGCACCCACCCTGGAAGGACCGGCGTCATTTCTTCCACGCCGCCGGCGAGGCCATGCGCCGGATCCTGATCGAGCACGCGCGGAAGCGTGCTCGGGTCAAGCGTGGCGGAAAACGCGTGCGAGTAGAGCTCCGCGACGCCAATCTCACGACTGAGCAAGATCTGGAAGAGCTTTTGGCCCTCGACGACGCGTTTCGGCGCTTAGAAGAACTGGACCCCCGGGCAGCCGACGTCGTCCGGCTGCGCTTCTTCGCCGGGCTGAGCGTCGAGGAGACAGCGAAGGCCCTGGAGCTGTCCGAGCGGACGGTGAAGCGCGAGTGGGCCCTTGCCCGGGCGTACCTGTACGCGGCCCTGCGGGAAGAGCCCAAAGGCTGAGTCGGGGAAGGATCGAGATTCGATGGAACAGGCGAGCTGGAAGCGCGTGAAGCAGGTGTTCCACGAGGCGCTGGAGAAGACCGGCCTCGAGCGAGAGAGCTTCGTCGCGGCGACCTGCGGCCAGGACCGTGACCTTCGCGCGCAGGTGGAGGCGTTGCTGGCGGCCCACGATGAGGCCGAGGGTTTCCTGGCGTCGCCGACGATGGAAGACGCGAACGAGGCGGCCAAGGCCGCGCGTGGCCTGGCGACTGCGGCCCCGCCGGAGGGCCCCGGGAGCACAATCGGGCCCTACAAGCTGCTCCAGGCCATCGGCGAAGGCGGCTTCGGGATCGTGTACATGGCGGAGCAGGAGCAGCCCCTCCGCCGGCGGGTGGCCCTCAAGATCATCAAGCTGGGGATGGACACGAAGGAAGTGATCGCCCGCTTCGAGGCCGAGCGGCAGGCGCTGGCGATGATGGACCATCCCAACATCGCCAAAATCTTCGATGCCGGGGCCACCGAGACGGGACGGCCGTACTTCGTGATGGAGCTGGTCAAGGGCGTGCCCATCACCGAGTACTGCGACGCGAACCGACTCAGCACGCGGGAGCGGCTCCGGCTCTTCGACGATGTTTGCCAGGCGGTGCAGCACGCCCACCAGAAGGGGATCATCCATCGGGACCTCAAGCCCTCGAATGTGATGGTGACCCTGCACGACAGCCGGCCGGTGCCTAAGGTGATCGATTTCGGGGTAGCAAAGGCGACGGCGCACCGGCTCACTGAGAAGACGCTGTTCACCGAGTACGGCCAGTTGATCGGCACGCCGGCCTACATGAGTCCCGAGCAGGCGGAGATGAGCGGCCTGGACATCGACACGCGCAGTGACATCTACTCGCTGGGCGTTTTGCTGTATGAGTTGCTCACTGGCACGACGCCGTTCGAGGCGAAACCGCTTCGCTCGGCGGGCTATCTCGAGGTCCTGCGGATCCTCCGGGAGGATGAGCCGCCCACGCCGTCCAGCCGGCTCCGCACCCTGGGCGACGCCCTGACCGAGGTCGCGAAGCAGCGCAACGCGGAGCCCGGAGCCCTCACGAAGCTCGTCCGGGGGGATCTAGACTGGATCGTGATGAAGGCGTTGGAGAAGGACCGCACGCGGCGCTACGCGTCGGCGTCGGAGTTTGCGGCCGACATCGGGCGGCACTTCCACGACGAGCCGATCGCCGCCCGCCCACCGAGCACGGCGTACCGGCTGCGGAAGTTCGTGAAGAAGCACAAGGGCCCGGTGGCTGCCGCCGCCGTCGTCGCGCTGGCGATCGTGCTCGGCGCATCGATTGCCACCTGGCAGGCCGTGCGCGCCCGTGCCGAGGCGCACCGCGCACAGGCGAATGCGATCCTCGCGTCGGCCACGGGCACCGAGGACCCGCTGCTCAAGGCTCTGCTGATCGACGAGATCGCCGACGTGCCCGACCTGCCGGGCAAACTGGCCGTGCTGCGGGACGCGGCAAACTATCCCCTGCCGATTTCGGTCCTCCATGTGGCTGACTACGCGAACAACGTGGAATACAGCCCCGACGGCCGGTATCTAGCTGGAACCTTCATGGATGGCACTGCCCGTATCTGGCGAACCGACGGGACGGGTGAGCCGCTGGTTCTGCAACACGATGACGAGGTGGATGCACTCGGATTCAGTCCGGATGGCACCCGAATCGTCACGGGTACGTCGGCTGGGACAGTTTGGATCTGGCCGCTGGATGGCGTGGGCGATCCGATCGTCTTCACCGCCGACAAGCGAATCGAGAGCGCCCAGTTCAGCCCAGACGGCACGAGGGTCTCGGCCGGCACCGAGCAGGGTGGCCCGATCTGGATCTGGCCGGCCGACGGGTCCGGCGACCCGGTCGTCATTGGCGTCGAGGATGTGCTACTGCTCGGAGGCGGGTTCTTCCCGGACGGCGACCGTATCCTGACGGGAGGCGACAGCGGCGCGCGGATCTGGCGTGCTGACGGCGCGGGCCCGACCGTCTTTCTACCGGGCCCGCACTGGTGGGTCTACGCGCTTATTAGTCCGGATGGTAAGCTGGTTGCGTCGAGCGGAACTGGAAGTGTGTACGTCTACTCGGCCGACGGGACGGGGGAGCCGCTCGTCCTGCAGCACGAGCGCGCGCTCAGCTGGGCTTCCAGTTTCAATGGCGAACTCGTGACGACTTCGTCGCGGGACAGCACGGTCAGGATTTGGCACCTCGACCGGCCGGATCAGCCGATCACTTTGCGGCATCCCGCCATGACCTTCGCAGAAATCTCACACGACGGGTCGCGCGTGTTCACCAGGTCAGCCGATGGCAAGATTCGCGTTTGGCGGGCCGACGGGAGCGGGCCAGTGGCGGTGTTCGCAGGGCCGAGAGGTGGGAGTCCGGTTTCGGAGAGTCCCGATGGTAGCCGGATCACGGTCGAGTTCACGGATGGATCGTTGCGAACGTGGTTGCTGAACGAGACAGATGGCGAGGCGGTGGTGCTTCGGCACGACGAACCTGTGAACGGGGTCGCGTACAGTCCGGATGGCCGCCGGATCGCCACGGCGTCCAACGACGGGGTCGTCCGGGTGTGGTCATCCGAGGGGTCTGGCGAGCCGCTCCTGCTCCGAGGGCATCGCGATCGGGTGTGGAGTGTGGCGTTCAGTCCTGACGGGCGGCGCCTCGTCACGGCGTCGAGGGACAGCACGGTGAGGATTTGGGCGGCCGATGGAGCCGGAGAGCCGATCGTCCTGGCCCACCCATCCGTCATGTACGATGCCGCTTTCAGCCCGGACGGTGATCGCGTCGTCACCGGCGGGCTCGATGGCCGGGTCCGTGCCTGGCCCGCGAACGGCGCTGTGGCGCCCATGGTTCTCGCCGAACACGGAGACTGGGTTTCCTGGTCCCCGGACGTAGACGTAGCGGTGTTGAGCGTTGCGTTCAGCGCCGACGGCAAGCGCGTGCTCAGTGCGTCGAACGATCAGACGGCCCGGATCACCACCGTAGATGGCACGCGCCAACCTGTCATCCTGCGCGGCAATTACGAGGTCGCCGACGCCGCGTTCAGCCCCGACGGCGAGTGGGTGGCGCTCGGGTCGGACGACGCGCGCGTCCGGCGGGCGGACGGGAGCGGGACGCCCATCCTGCTGCGAGGCCACGAGTTCTACGTCAACACCGTCGCGTTCAGTCCAGACGGTTCCCGCGTACTGGCGGGCGGTGATGACGGCACCGTCTGGATCTGGCGGCTCGACGAGACGGAAGAACCGATCGTGCTCCGTGGTCATACTGGCCCCGTGCTCGCTGCGGCTTTCAGCCCGGATGGTAATCGCGTCGTCACCGCGTCCTGGGACGGCACCGCTCGGATCTGGCGCGTGACCTTTCCGGAGCTGCTCGAGTACGTGCACGCCAACCTGCGAGCCTGCCTGACGCCGAAAGAACGGGTTCAATACTTGGACGAGCCACCCTCGGAGGCCGCGGCGGCCGCCGACGCATGCGAGCGGCGCTTGCGCCGAGGCGTGGAGACCGAGCCGAGCTAGCCCGCCGTCCAGCTTCCAGAGAATCGCCTCAATCGTGGCCTCCTCGCCGTCGGCGCCCCGGGGCGGAGCCCGGGCCCAACCTGCGGGGCTCCATATCGGTGCGCGCATGGGCACAAATCGTTTCGGAAAGCGCAAACATCCCCGTCATTGGCCCGTGATTGCGCGTTTCGGCGCTTGAAAGAACAGGACTTCGAGTAGCCGGCCGGCGGACCGCGGAGTCTCCGGCCGGGGAACCTCATCAAGCTGTAGGAGGCGGCCATGAAACGATTCGCCCTAATACCTGTTGCCACCCTCGCCCTCGCCGCGTGTGAGGACACGTCCCGGATCATGCAGCCGGAGGGAGAGTTCTTACCCACACCGCCTCAGCTCAGCGCCAGCACCACGGGAATCGCGATCACCGATCTCGGCACGCTGGGGGGCACCTTCAGCGAGGCTTTGGCCGTGAACGCCCTAGGCCAGGTGGTGGGTGTTAGCACGACCGCCTCGGGCCAGGGCCACGGCTTCATCTGGGAGGGCGGGGTGATGACCGATCTCGGCACGCTGGGGGGCACCAGCAGCCGGGCTGTGGCCGTGAACGCCCGAGGCCAGGTGGTGGGTTTTAGCAGGACCGCCTCGGGCGAGCTCCACGGCTTCATCTGGGAGGGCGGGGAGATGACCGATCTCGGCACGCTGGGGGGCACCAGCAGCCGGGCTCTGGCCGTGAACGCCCTAGGCCAGGTGGTGGGTTTCAGCAGGACCGCCTCGGGCGAGCTCCGCGGCTTCATCTGGGAGAGCGGGGTGATGACCGATCTCGGCACGCTGGGGGGCACCATCAGCCAGGCTTTTGCCGCGAACGCCCTAGGCCAGGTCGTGGGTACTAGCTGGACCGGCTCGGGCGAGTCGCACGGCTTCGTCTGGGAGCGCGGGGTGATGACCGATCTCGGCACGCTGGGGGGCACCATCAGCCGGGCTGTGGCCGTGAACGCCCGAGGCCAGGTGGTGGGT
>CP070812.1:1512234-1530868 GCA_020344015.1 Gemmatimonadota bacterium | reverse complement strand
CGGCAGCGACTCCGCCAGCCAGGGCGTCGTCAGTAAGAAGTCGGGCCGCGCCGCCGCGCCCGGTCCCAGCATCCGGGTGAGCGCCTCGGCGAACGCGCGGGGCGCGCCGCTCGCCAGCGCCTCATGTTCGGCGAAGACGATCCGCGCGAACGGCGCCGCGACCATCAGCGACCCGGCGACCGCGCGCCGCGCTTGGTTCGTGAGCGGCCCGCTCAGGATCAGCGCGTGAAGCGGCTGGGAGGCGCGTGCCGCCACGCTCTTCGCCACCTCCAGCGGTGCCCGCGAGTTCCGCGACAGATCGTCGCCGTCCAGCTCCGGTATGAATACGACGCCCGACCAACGGATCGCGTCGGCCGCCTCCTGGCGGAAATCGCCGGCGAAGGGCGCGCCCACCGGCGCACCGGCGCCGTCGCCCAGGTCGCCCACTTCCACCAGCACTTCGGCCGCCCGCTCCGGCTCGACGCTACCCGCCTCCTCCGCCTCTTCTGCCGACACCGCGACCGCCGCGGTGGCGAAGCGCTCGTCGGATCGCTCGGCGCCCGGTGGGAAGACGACGACCTCCAGCGTCTTGCGAAGCGCCTCTGCGAAGCCCGTCGTCGTGAACTCCCAGTCCGGCTCGGCCTCCGTCGCCACGGCAGCGCCCACCGCCGGCAGCGATGTACGGACCGTGTCGGGGAAGCGCTCGCCGGCATAGACCGCCTCGTCCCCGTCGACCCACAGGTCGCTCACCGACGGGAGCCATTCGGCCCCCAGCTGGCCGGCCAGGTGCAATGCCAGCCGACCGCCGCTGGGGCTGTCGTCCGACGCGCCGGCGAGCACAAGGTCGGGCGCGATCCCGCGCTCGCGCAGCGCCGCGGCGATGGCACCGGCAACCGCGTGCTCGGCGTAGACCTCTGCGCCGGTATCCAGCAGGATCGCCCGGTCGGCGCCGGCGGCGAGCCCGAAGCGCAGCCCGTCCTCGGCGTCGGGCGCCGCCGCACAGATGAGCGTCAGGGCGACGTGGTCCGGCTGCGCCCGCTTGAGCGCCAACGCCGTGCGCAGCGCGCGCCGGTCGCCGGCCGCGAAGCCGTACACGTGCTCGGCGACGCGATCGTCGGCCAAGCGCGGGCGTGGCGCCAATCGCGGCGCCTGCTCCAGCGCGACGACGACCTCGAGGTCGCGTTCGATTGGCGTGCGCGGGACACGGTCCAGCGCGGCCGCCGCTGCACCCGCACCGGCGACGTCGGCCTCGTCGAACACGGTCTCCGCCAGCTTGAGCTCGGCCGTCCGGCCGCCCGACTTGAGGATCTCGAAGTCGCGATCGAAGCCCGAGGCCAGCCGCTCGAACTCGCGGCGTGCCCGGCCGACGAACCCGCGGGCCGCTCGGTCGCACCAGGCGCGCCAAACTTCGTCGCCGTCCGCCGTCAGGTTGCGGGCCACCCAGTCGGCACGCCGCACGACGACATCTGCCGCCTTAACCAACGAGACCATGCGCGAGAGGCGGAAGAAGATCGGCTGCACCAGAGCCTTCTGCCACGCCGCGCTCTTGTACGTCTCGCGCGTCGCCTTCAGTCGCTCGTGCAGACCGGCGAGCAACTCGCCGTGGATACGGGTCTCTTCTTCGTACGGCCCCTCGGCCTTCACCTCGAGGCCCTCCAGCTTCTCGAGCTTCGGCCCGATCATGTCGATCGAATCTTTGAGTAGCAGGAACTGCTGGATCTCGTTGGTGCCCTCATAGATCGTCATGACCCGCGCGTCGCGCCGGTCCTTCTCGATCCGGTGGCGCTGCAACTGGCCCTCGATCCCGTAGACCGGTTCCAGATAGTGCAGGTTGCGGTGCAACCCGTCGGTGCCGAACAGCTTCGCCACCGACGACTCGACGCGCGGCATGTCGCTCGTCTTGTCGTCGTAGATCCCGATCAGGTCGAAGGAGAGCGACTCGATGGCGAACATCTCCTCGAGTGAAAGGCCGAGACGATAGCGGGCCCAGCCTTCCGAGCCGCGCGGGATCTTCGACAGGTAGGCGGCGGCATCGCCGAGCGTCTGCTGGATGCTGGAGGCCGACGAGACGCAGAGGCCGGTGCGGCCGACGTTCAGTGTCTCGAGCGCGTTCTCCTGGCCGCGCCCTTCGATCCCGATCATGCACTCGCGAGGTATGCGCACGTTGGTCAGCGTGATCTCGTTGGTGCACGAGGCGCGCTGGCCGGTCTTCTCTTCGTCCTTACCGACGATGAAGCCTTCGGTCAGGGCGTCTACCATGAAGCCGGTGACGCCAGCCGGCGTGCGGGCGTAGATCGCTTCGACGCCGGCGATGTGCGCGTTTGTGATCCACATCTTGGCGCCGTTCAGCACGTAGAACTCGTAGTACTCTTCGCCGTCGCGCTCGCGGATGAGTGCCATGTCGTGGATATCGACGCGGCGCTCGCCGATCATGAAGTAGCGATACTTCTCCTCGTCTTCCTCGTAGGTGTACTCGAGCGAGTGCACTTCGGCCGGCTCCGCCTCGTCGCTATAACGGTAGAAGATCTTCCAGCCCTCGAAGTCGAACTCGAAGCGGCGCATGTCGCAGATGTTGCGACGCCCTTTACCGTTCGCTTCGTCCAGGAAGAAGTACTTCACGCCGTCCTCGTCGGTGTGCAGGCGACGCGAGTCGAGGCGGGCCTCGGTGCGCTGCCGCGCCGTGTCCGACCCAGCGCTCGGCTCGGTGAGCGCGAAGGCCGAGAGCATGCGCGCCGCGATGAGCCGCAGGTAGAACTCGTGGGCCAGCCGGCGGCGCGGCATCTCGGCCAGCTCGCCGCCGGCGCGGTCCCACCAGCCGTCCAGCGCGGCGGCCGCCTTCTCCAGGCCCTTGGTGAAACCGCCCAGATCGCCCTTGAGCCCCTGCATCCCCGCTTTGCCCCAGGCCGACATGAACTTCCCGAACACGACCTTCTTGAGGATGCGGCTCTTACCGATAGCGCCGCGGACCTGCTTGTCGAGCTCGATGTAGCCGCTCTTCAGCGCCTCGAAGTCGGGGCGCTCCATCCCCGCCAGTAGCTTCCTGATGCCCGCCGCGATTCCGGCGACCGCGTCCGCCTGATCGACCGCGCCCTGCAGCTCCTCCTCGGCTCGTATCACCTCATCGAGACCGAGGACCATCGGGGTCGTGCCGATGCTGTAGTTGGCCTGGATGGTCAGGGTGTGGCTGACATCGGCGATGCGCTTCGCGATCATGCAGAGGTTGTAGTAGTCGGCCTTCGTGCGGCCCTGGCCGCCGTACTCGGTTGGGAGCAACACCTTGAACGCTCCGAGCTGCTGCGCCCAATCGAGGTCCTCACGCGGTATGTAGTGGAGCCCCTCGACGTAGCGCTCGAACGAAGGCTGCCAATCGCCCTCAGCGTAGCGTCCGCGGAACAGGTTCAGGTATTCCTCGTAACGTGTGCGGGTAACCTCGTCGGCCCACATCAGCTCCGGCACGTAGCGCCTCTCATCCACGACTAGCGGCTTGAGCAGGAACTCGCCCGAGTGATGGTTGCGCTCGCCGTCCACTATGTCGCGTTGGTAGTCGAAGCCGAGGCCACCGGTGGCGATGGGCGCGTCGGGGTAGTCGCCGAGCTGCAGCGCGTAGCGACCGAGTTCGACCCGGCCGGGCGCCGCCTCGAGCTCGCCGGCCACGGCGACCAGCCGTTCCTCCACGATGTCCGCCCAGAGCAGTGCCGCCTCGACGTAGCGCTCCGCCGGCAGCGAGCCTTCGAGGCGCCGGTGCGCTCGCACCAGAAGCCGCGCCCAGATGTAGAGCTGGGTCGCCAGCTCGCCGGCGATGTCGTGGATCGCCTGGTTGGCGACAGCACCGGCCCCGCGATCCAGCGCCTCGCGGAATGCCGCGGCGAGCTGTCCTTCGGCGGCGCGCAGACGTTGGACCTGGAAGTCGAAGATCGGGCGGCGCGCCATCGCGGCCAGCGCACTTTCGATCTCTTCCGAGATGGTAACCAGCGGCGGCCTATCGGAGTTGGCGAGCCGTGCGCCGATCTCGACGTTGAGCTGCGCGTTCTCGCGGATGTAGTGCGGGAAGATCGAGCTGTCGCGGTAGACCTTCGAATAGATGTCCTCTTCTGAGAAGGCCGAGCCGCCGACGACCTGGCCGGCGCGGTAGGTGATGCTCGGCATGTCCGGACCGAAGAGGTCGGTGACCGCGACCTTGGCGGCCGTCGCCTCGAGGTCGCCGGCGCGCCAGGCGGCGTCCTGCAACAGCGTCTCGATCGCCAGTCGCGCGGCCTCGACGTGGGCGACGTGGGCGCGGACCGCGCCGAACTTGCCCACCGCATCGCGGCCGTCGATGTCCTGGAACATGTCGGGGAACTGGATGCGGCTGCGCGCGTGGTCGACGGCTCGCTCCGTCACCAGGTTCGAGGCGCCAAGCGCGATGGCCGCGGCGTCGCGCGACCGGCTGCCGAAGAGCTTGGCCTCGTCTTCCGCAGTCCACTCGCCATCCCAGTCCGCCTTGGCGCCCTTGAGCCTGATCTCCGCAACGGCAGCGCCGGTGAGACCCATGGCCGGCGTGCTCTCGATCTCGACGCCCTTCGTCCCTTCCTTGAACAGGCCGACGCGCCCGGCGCCGCGAGCCACGAAGCTCTCCGCCAGCGCCGTCAACGTGAAGGGCAGCACACCGTTCCACTCGCCTTCTCCGACCTCGCACGCCGCCTCCATCGCTACGGTCGTGAAGTGCTCGACGGTCCTCAGCGGATCGACGATCGAGGCCGGTGCGCCCGCGCCGACCAGCGCCTCGACCCCCGCCACGTGACCGGCGACCAGCGCCGCCAGCGATGGGTCGGTCCAGGCCAACTCGGCGAGGATGTCCGCGCGCTCGAGCTGCTCCCAGCCGCCGAAGTCGCCGCCCGGCACGCCGGTACCCAGCGCCGCCTGCGTCGCGGCGCGCAGCAGCTCGACCTCGTCTTCCTCCAGGCCGCCGCCGCCCTCGAGGCGTCGTATCGCTGGCCGGTCGAAGACGCCGACCACGTGCTCGCGGAACTCCGCCCGCGCCGCACACCGCTGCGGCGACTCGGCCTCCGGGGCGCGGAGCGCCGCCACCGGGTCGGATTCCTCCAGCGTAAGCAGGCAAACTTCGCCGAGCCGCTCGAGGGCACGGCGCAGGCCCGTCAGGTGATGGTCGCGGATCTGGCGCGCGTCGGCCTCGGCGGCGAAGAAGCGCCGGGCGCCGGCGTGCTGCCGGATTCGCGCGGTCAGCGCCTCGATGTCGCGTCTCAGCTCCAAAAGCTCGACGTGCGCTTCGCTGAACTCGTTGTCGACCAGCCAGCTCTCCAGCGGCTCGGCCGTCGCCGCAGCGGCCGCCTCGTCGGCGAGCGCGGCGAAATACTCGATGGCCCAACCGTACCATTCGACCTGGCCGGGCTCGAGCACGCGCGGACCTTGCCAGACGTCCTCGTTGAGATCCGTGCACTTGGCGCCGGCGAGCGCGATGGCGCGACAGGCGACGGCGAGTGCGTCCTTGACCTCATCGGGCCCGTCGACCGGCGCGCCGGGCCATCCGTTACCCGCGGTCGCCGCCCAGTAACTAGGCTCGATCTCCGGGCCCGCGCCCGGCTTCCGCTCCGCGACGATCCGCCGCAGCGCCGCATCGGCGTCGCTGTACACCTCGTAGACCAGGCGGTGCGTGCCAAAGCGCGACCAGTCGACGTGCTCCGGCTCGAGCCGCCAGCACGTCTCGCACTTGACGCAGTTCTCGAAGTTGACGGCCACCGAAGCGTGCATCGTTCGGTCGAGCACGATCTGGTAGACCGCCGCCGGGCAGGCGCTCCACAGCGACGACTTGCTCGGGTCCTCCAGCTTACCCGGCTTCTCGGGCGGGAAAAACACCTTTATATGACTGCCCGCTTCACCGCTGTAGCTGATCTCGCCCAGCTTGGCGTCATGCGACTTGGCGACGGCGAACTTACCCGGCGAGAGATCGGTAAGCGCCCGCCAGCCCATGAGCCATTTGGCGTAGAACGTCGCCTTCAGCTCCTCCAGCGTCGGCTTCTTGATCGCGTAGCGGATGACGTCGGAGAGTCGCTGCAGGCTGCGGGTCAGGAGGAAGCCGAGACCTCCGAGGATCCCGGTGACGATCTCCCACAGCGAGAAGCGGCGCGAGATGATGCCGACACACCGGTCGAGCTTGCGGGCGATGGGCGTGCCGTCGTTGGCGTAGAGCACGGCCGCCGCGTTCGCCAGCGCCGACCGGTAGCGCGCCCAGGCCCAGCGCTTGTACCAGGGCAGCCGCCCCGACTCTTCGTTCTTCGTCCAGAAGCTGAACTTGAGCTCCCCGCGGCCCGATCCGTAGACGAAGGGGACGAAGGCGAGCAGCGTGTTCGGTACGGCGAGCAGGATCGCCAGCGGCGCGTGCTTGAGCGAGTAGCGCCCGGTACGCAGGGCCTTCGAGCCGCCGCGCAGGTCACCCAGCGTCTTCAGCCAGCGCCCTTTCATAGTCTCGCCGACCAGTCGCACGCCCTCCCACCAGGTGCGCACGGCGTTCAGCTGGGGCCGGGTCAGGACGTAGACACCGCCGGCCATAAGGTCGATGCCGCGGCCGAACAGCGCCTCGCTGTGCTCGATGAAGGCGGGCCAGTCGCGCAGGTGCTCGACGTCCTTATAGTAGTGGGTCGCCTTGAGCGGTCTGACGTACAGCTCTTCCAGCCGCTCGCGCGTCGGCTCGCCGCCGTTCCTCTTCAGCTCGATGACGGCCTCAGCGAAGATCGAGCCCATGGCGCAGGCGGGCCCGGTGAAGTTCGGGTAGGGGAAGTCGATGCCGATCCCGGTGGCGGCGCCGCCGATGACGACGCCCTCGTCGACCAGCTGTGGCAGTTCGGTCAAGCCGCCGCCGCGGATAATCTTCGCGCCGTACGATGTCGACACTCCGCCTTCGATGAAACGCGCGATGGGCGGTAACCCCTTGAACCACTCCATCAGCGTGTTGTAGTCGCCGCGGAACGCCTTGAGGTTCTCCAGCGGCATTACCAGGCCGATGGAGACGCTCGAGCGGTTCGTGTAGATGAGGCCCGCTACGTTGAGGCGCACCGGCCTACCGTCGATCGCACCGTTGCGCAGCATGATCTCGTAGCAAGCGGCTTCGCCCGGCCCGACGCCGAAGCGCTCCTCGATCGTCGCCGGATCGAGCTCGATCACCTCCTTCACGCCCTGCAGGAACGCCGGCTGCCCGCTCGCCTTCGAGCGCACCACGTCGCGCTCGAAGCCCTCCTTGCTCACCAGATGCGAGGCGTCGCCCTCCGCCAGGAAAATGATGTCCCCGTACAAGGGCCCGCGGTCGCTGTTGACGCCGATGACCCGCTCGCCTTTACGGATCAGCCCGTCGACCGTCGTTTCAGTGAGAATCGTGACGCCGAGCGCCCGGGCGCGCTCCGCCAGGTAGCGGTCGTAGACGGGACGCAGAACCGTGTAGCAGTGGCTGAACGTCTCGGGATCCTGGTACTCCGCGCCCAGCATGCTGAGCCCGTTCGTGGCGAAGAACCCGCGCTTCACCACGCGCCGCTCGTAGGGCGCGCGTTCCAGTTCTTCCTCACCCAGCACTGCGGGGTCGGCTAGCCGCTCGGCGAAGTAGACCGCGCCGGACCAGTTCTCCGCGCCGGGGTAGACCGCGGCCTCGACCACCAACACGTCGAGGTCCTCGCGGGCCAATCTGAGCGCTGCGGTTATGCCGGCGGGCCCACCGCCGACTATGATGACGTCCCAAAGCTTCTTGCTCATCGAGCGATCTCGGTAGTCAGAAAAGGTGCGTATGGGGCCGTTCGAGGAGCCACAAATGCAATCTGTGAGAAACCCGCCCCCCGTGCCAGTTCCCCCCACTCGTGCTCGTAAGCGTAATCGTGATCGTAATCGGCGATGACGACTACGATCAGGATCAGGATTACGATAACGGTTACGAGCAGGACGGCGACGCGTGGTTACTGGGCGGGTTCCGTGGTCGACGTATCCCGCAGGACCCCCAGCTCACGGGCGAGGGCCATGGCCGAGTCGGCGATGACGTTGTGGCGCTCGATGATCGCGTGGCACGCCTTCTCGTGGGCCCTCAGCGTGTCGCCGGCCGCCTCGCGCGCCGGGATCGCATCATTGTAGTCGTTGAAGATCGCGATGTAGATGTCGTAGCTGTCGGCCGGTACGCCACGAGAGTCGAGGCCCTCGTAATAGTCGATCATGCTCTTCAGCGAGTCGAAGTGCGCGTCGCTGGTTCGTAGCCGGGCCTCCTCCTCGTTCAGCGCCGCTTGGCAGGAATCGGCCGCGCCCCGGGCCGTGCTCAGCTGGCTGCGCAGCGCCCGCAGCTGGACATCCGGCGGGATCGGCCGGAAGTAGTCGATCGTCGCCATGATCGCCAGCGCGGTCACGCCGATCGCCAGCATGACTAGGAATCCTCGGGTCGGTCGCATGCCTCTCCTGTTGCGTCGGTTACAGGGTCCATTCAATTAACGGAGGGTCGGGATAGGTTCAAGCCCCGATGGGGATGGCGACGGCGATGGGGGGATTGGAGACCGACCGTGGATAACAGGGATCCTCTTGAGAAGCTGGCGCGAAAGGTGGCACGCTGCCAGCGCTGCCCACGACTGGTCGCCTGGCGCGAGCGGGTCGCGCGGGAGAAACGCGCCGCCTTCGCCGACCAACGCTACTGGGGCAGGCCGCTGCCCGGGTTCGGCGACCGGCAGGCCTGGCTGCTCGTCGTCGGCCTGGCGCCCGCCGCGCACGGCGCCAACCGCACCGGCCGCATGTTCACCGGCGACCGCTCCGGCGACTTCCTCTACGCAGCTCTGCACCGCGCCGGCCTGGCGAATCAGGCGGAATCGAGGTCGCGCGACGATGGCCTCGAGCTGAGCGGCGCCTACATCACGGCCGCCGTGCGCTGCGCGCCGCCCGCCAACAAGCCGGCGCCGGAAGAGCGCGACAACTGCCGCGATTACCTCGAGGATGAACTGGGACTTCTATCGGCAGTGAAGGTGGTCCTCGCCCTGGGCGGTTACGCCTTCGGTCACGTGCTGCGCATCCTGCGCGACCGCGGCATCGAGGTCCCGACGCCGACACCGAAATTCAAACACGGCGCTGTCGTTCGATTGCCGGAGTCCGGGCTCGCCTTGATCGCATCGTATCACCCGAGCCAGCAGAACACGTTCACGGGCAAGCTCACGCCGGCGATGCTCGACCGAGTCTTTGCTCAGGCGAGGAAGCTGTGCAAGTGCGGGTAGGGAAGGCGACCTGGACGGGCTGTTCGCTAACGGCGCCGTATCACCCAGCCAAGCCCGGCGCGGTCAAGCGGGAGCGCCTCGTCGCCAGGCCCCGGGCCGACGAGCGCCCGCCGCTCAACCTCGTGCAATAATTGCTATAATATTGTCTGTGACTTACACGGCCCGTCCGGCCACTGCAGTAGGTGACCGCGCCTCGAACTCCAGGACGTCGTGGAGAACATGAACGAGAACTACGAGCGTTCCCAAGACCAAGTGCGCGGCTTCACGCTCCCGCGTTGGCTGATAGTCGTCGCCGCCGCGCTGGCCCTGATCGTCGTCGCCGGCACCGTGGCGCTAAAGGTCCTCTTCCCCCCGGATAAGCTGCGGGCGATGATCGTGCCGCGTATCGAGGAGAAGGTCGGCAGCGAGGTCGCGCTCGGCGACATACGCCTGCAGGTCTTTCCGCGTATTGCAGTGCGGCTCGACGACTTCGCCGTCGCCAACCCCCCGGGCTTCAGCGACGAGCCGGCGCTGCGGCTCGCTGCCCTCGAGCTGCAGGTCGCGCTCTGGCCGCTCCTCCGAAAGCAGGTCGAGCTGGGCCGGGTGCGGCTGCTCGGCCCCGAGATCCGCTACGAGGTCCTGGCCGATGGGACCAGCAACCTGAGTCTGCTGGGGCCGCCCGAGGACACCGCGGCGGTAGGCTGGGGCGAAGTGGAAGACGTTCCCGCTGCCGGCGCAGCGGCGACAGCCTTCGTCGTGTCGGATCTCGCGCTGAGCGACGGGACCGTCCACTACTCCGATGGGCGGAATGGCCGCGTCGCCCGCATGAACCTCGACGCGCGGCTGCAGGCCGAGCGCGTCGCCGGTAGCGCAGGAGCGATGGCGGGGCGGGGGACGATCGAGCTGAGCTCGATCCATACGCGTACCCCCGAGGCAGAAGCGGAGACCGCGCTCCCCGATCTCGAGATCGCCTATGCGATGCTCCTCGACCTGCCCGGCGACAGTCTGGCGCTCGAGGAAGTCGAGATCGCGATGGGCGACGTCGCGGCCGTCGGCAGCGGCGCCGTTCGTGGTTTGATGAGCGAGCGCAGCATCGACTTCGCCCTCGAATCGGGCGATGTCGACATCGCCGCGTTCCTGGCGGGCCTGCCCGCCGAGATGCGGCCGCAGGACGTGGAGGCCGCCGGTCGTATGAACCTCTCACTGGCGGTGCAGGGCCCCTTCGGCGGCGGCGCCAAGCCCCAGGTGAACGGTACGCTCGGGCTGGAGAGCATCAGCGCGTCTTACGGCGAGTATGCCGGCGTGTTGAGCGATGGGTCCGGCGAGTTGCGCTTCGACCTCGAGTCGGCTTCGTTGCCCGTTTTCACAGGTGAGCTGCTGGGTAAGCCGTTCGAGCTCAGCCTCTCCGTCTCCGACTTCGAGACCCGACAGGTCGATGGGCGCGTGAGCGGCGAGGTCGATCTCGGCCGCCTCGCAGAGCTGCGCGAAGGTGCGACCCCAATGGAGGGTGCCGCACGCTTCGACCTGAGCTTCTCCGGCCCGGCGCAGCAGCCCGAGCGCTTGAGACTCAACGGTCCCATCGAGCTCTCCGGCGTGAGCTATCAGAGCGAGTCGCTGGCAGTGCCGGCGCGCATCGCTCAAGCGACGATCCGTCTCACCGGTTCGGGCGTCGCGGCCGACGCGATCCCCGTCCGGCTCGGCGAAAGCGATCTCAACCTCGCGTTCGACGGTCCCGACCTGCTGAGCTACGCGTTGAGTCGCGGCGCGTCGGACGCGACGCCGCACATCCAGTTCGCGGTCACATCGCAGCGGCTCGACATCAGCGAACTGACGGTGCCCGACACCACGCAGCAGCCCGGCTACTCCGATCTGCTCACCGCGCGACTTGCCGGTAAGCAAGTCTACGGTCGCGACCCCGGCGAGCTGGCGCGTGAGCGCTACGCGGAGATACCGCCCATACCGCCGGTTAACGCCGACGGCCGCGTCCGCATCGCCGAGTTCCTCAGCCCGCCGACCCGGGCGCAGAACATCAGCTTCAACGTCGTAGTAAGGGACGGTGTGCTGCAGGTACGGAACCTGGCAGGCGGCCTCTACGGCGGCACGGTGAGCGGCGCTCTCACCCTCGACTTCAGTCGCGGTCGTCCGCCGTTCGGCCTCGATTACGATCTGCAACTCAGTGCCGCCCAGGCCGGCGACTTCGTTCAGCAGTGGACGCGGTTGGGCCGGGCGATGAGCGGCCTCGTCGACTTCAACGTCTCCGGTAGCACGTCCATAGATGAAGGCTTCTTGCCCGCGCCCGACGCGATCGATGCAACGGGCCGCGCGTCGTTCAGGCAGGGTCGTTTCGAGGACTTCGGGCTGGCAAACGCGCTGGCCGGACAGCTCAAGCTCGACGCGACCAAGCTGTCTGGTTTCGATGATCTGGGCGGCCCGTTCGAGATCGAGGGCGGCAACTTCCTGGTCCAGGATTGGACCATAGCCGGGACCGACGCGAAAGGCGTCGTGGGCGGCTCCGCTGGGCTGGGGGGCAGCCTCGACCTGAACCTCGACCTCGAGCTACCCATGGAGACGCTCGAGCGAGCCGGCCTGATCGAAGGCGGCGGCGGCGGTCTGCTCGGTAACCTGCTGGGCCAGCTGGCCGGCGGCGACGACGCGATTCAGATCGCCGTGGGGATAGGCGGCACCATGTCTAGTCCCGCCGTCCAGCTCGACAGCGAGGCGCTGGCCGAGGAGCTGGAACGCCGCTTCGGTGCCGCGGGCCGCAACCTCCTACAGCAGCTGATCAAGCCGCCACCGAGATAGAGCGCGCGAGGGTTGGTCGGGCGCGATGGTGGGCCCCTCGCTTCATGACGCGCGGCTCGACTGCGGGCACGGCGGCTGCGCCGCCGCCGCGCGTCGAATGTCCGCTCGGCGCCCACCATCGCACCCTCCCCGTCGCCTTACCGCGTAAGCCCGACGCTCGCAACCGACCCAGGGCGCAGAGAACCCAGGGGCCCACTGCCCCACCCGACCGAAGGCGGCATGAAGTGTGGGCGCATCGACGTGCCAGACCCCCGGTTTTTGGTGAGCTTGATCACTAGCGGCCTCCACGCCATCTTTCCTCCGCCATGAGCAGCCCCAGCCTCTGGTCGCAGTTACATGAGGCTCGCCTTGGGCGGGTCGTTCTCGTTTACGCCGGTGCCTCCTGGTTTATCCTCGAGGCGACCGGCTTCTTCATCGACAATTTCGGTCTGGCCCCGTGGCTGCTGAGCATCGAGCTCGTGCTGCTCGCCATCGGTCTCGTCGTCCTCGGCGCCACGGCGATCATGCAGGCGCGCCAGCGCGACGAGGGGGTAGCCGAGCAGGGTCCGACGTCCTGGGAGATCGATCTCGGGGATCTGACCGAGTCGGTGCGTGGCGGGCACCTGCCCCAGCTGACCTGGGGTCGCGCTCTGCTGGGCGGTGTGCTGGCGTTCGGGCTGGTCTTCCTGGGCGCCGGGCTCCACGCGCTCTTCAGCAGTCCGGGCTCGGGTAGGGAAGAACACGACCCGCAGCTCGTGGCGGTGGTGCCCTTCCGGGTGACGGGCGGCGATCCGTCGCTCGCGTACCTGGGCGAAGGCATGATGGATCTGCTGGCGGCCAAACTGTCGGGTGACGTTAACCCCCGGGCCGTCGATCCCCGGCTCGTGCTCGACGCTTGGCGCAGCATGAAAGGTGCGGAGGGCGCGGCGCCGACGCGGTGGGAGGCGCTGGAGCTGGCTCGTGGGCTGGGAGCGGGCTACGCACTGGTCGGCCTGGTGGTTGGGACGCCGGTCGGGCTGGTACTGAACGCCGAGCTCTTGAGTGACGAGACGCAGGTCCAGGCCGACGTCGAGGGGCCCGCCGACAGCCTGACAGCACTGGTCGACCGCCTGGCCGCCCAGCTGCTGTTGCGGGAGGCGGGCGAGCGGGGTGAGCGGCTCGCCACCCTGACCAGCACGTCGCTGCCGGCGCTGCAGGCCTATCTCAAGGGACAGGCGGAGTACCGGAACGGCCGGTACGCCGAGGCGGTTCGTCACTTCGAGCTGGCCCTGGAAGAGGACTCGACCTTCGCGCTGGCGGGGCTGGGGCAGGCCTCCGCGGCCTACTGGGCCGTCGGGCTCGGGGGTACCTGGTCGGACGGTTTGGTGCGGGCCTGGGAACACCGCGAGCGGCTGAGCGCTCGGGATCGTGGGTTGCTGATGGCGTGGCTGGGCCCGCGCTATCCGGCGCCGCCGACCTGGGCCGAGCGGCTGCAAGGCTGGGAGCAGGCGATCGAGGCGATGCCGGGGCACCCGGAGGCTTGGTACGAGGCGGGTGACGTGCTCTTCCACTACGGCGAGGTGCTCGGCGTCGAGTCGCCGCGGGAGCGCGCGCGCGCATACTTCGAGAGAGCACTGGAGTTCGACTCCACCTGGGTGGCGCCGATCGGCCACCTGATCGAGCTGGGTACCCTGGCCGGTGATACGGCCGCCGTGAGGGATCTCGGCGCCCGTTACTTCGCACTCGATTCGGCGGGCGGCGTCGCCGACTATCTACGCTGGCGGGTCGCATGCTCGCTGGATGACCGCGCCTTCATTAACGGGCTGCGTGAGCGCTTTCAGGAGGTAAGCGCCTTGAGCCTGCGACGCATCCTGCGCTCGGTTCAGCGCGACCTGCTCATGCTCGACGCGATCGACGAGGCCGCGGCCGCTTTGGAGGCGAAGACGGAGACGCGCCGGGCGCATTGGGGGTCGCTCACCGAGCTGCACGACGCGGCGGCCAACGCGGGACGCCCGAGCGAAGCGCTGCGCGTCACGGAGAGTCAGGCCGACCTACAGCCGGCTCCGCGCATGCACTTGCGGACTCGGGTTCGCGATGCGCTCTACTGGGACGGAGATAAGGAGGCAGGCGCGGCAGCGGTGCAGGAGCTGGCCGCCTTTGCCGACGCCCCGCCGGCGAGTGACCCGGAGGAACGGAAGGCGCAATTCGAGGATATTTGCGTCGTCGAGCAGTGGCGACTCTGGAACGGCGAAGTGAGCCACACAGAATCTGCCATCCAGAGGCTCCTCAGTGCACAGCCCCCGGCCGATTCGGATACGACGGTCGTCTACAACCAGGAGTGCGCCGTGCTGTTGCAGGCACTGCTGGCGAACGCCGTAGGCGGTGATGAGTTGGACGCAGCGCTGAGCCGCCTCGAGTCGTTGGCGCGGGCAGGTCCCGCGAGCCTGTTCAACACCGCGTATGTGAACCTTGTGCTGGCGCGATTGCTGGAGGCGCGAGGCGACCCGGTCGGCGCGCTGGCGGCGGTGCGGCGCCTCGGCTACCCGTCTCAGCCCTTTCTCTCGTCGTATCTCAAGGAAGAAGGCCGGCTCGCCGCGCTGACCGGAGATCGCGGGGGCGCGATCCGCGCCTATCAGCACTACCTGGCGCTGCGCGCCGAGCCGGAACCGGCGCTGGCCGCGGACGTTGATGCAGTGAGGGCCGAGCTCGGGCGACTCTTGGCCGAAGACGCCGGCGCTGACTCCGGGCATTTTGGAACTACTGAAAGGTGAACATGAGCAACGATCGGATATCTCAGCTGTTCCAGATAGTCGACGCCAAGGACGCCGACGCTTTCGCGTCGTTTCTCGCCGAGAACGCCGTGTTCCGTTACGGTAGCCAGCCGGCGGTGCAGGGTAAGGAAGCGATCCGCGGTTACGTCTCTGCCTTCTTCGGATCAGTTGATGCGCTACGCCATCAAGTGATCGATACCTGGGAACGCGACGACTCTATGGTCTGCCAGGGAGTCGTCACATACACGAAAGGGGACGGCAGCGATGTGTCCGTCCCCTTCACCAACATCTTCCGCTTCGAGGGCGATCTGATCCGCGACTACCTCGTGTACGTCGACCCGTCACCACTCGCCCAATAGCAATCGTTAGGGGGGCGACCCTACCTCCTACCAATTCCGCTCGCCGCTCGAACCGGCCGAGCCGTCGTTGGCGCCCGTGCCCCCGAGGCCGCCGGGGCCGCCCGTGCCCGCGCTCAGCGTCGCGGTGCTGATCGTCACGGTCGACGTCCCGGCGCGGTAGACCGCGTACGACACACCGCCACCGCCACCGCCGCCGGATCCGCCGGCGCCGCCGGCGCCGCCAAGACCGCCAGCGCCGCCCATGCCACCGCTGAGCGCCGGGTCCGACTGGCTCACGTCGCCGCCCGATCCCAGGGCACCGAGGCCGCCGGTGCCACCGGGGCCGCCCTCGCCGCCGTCGCCACCGGCGCCGCCGTTCCCGGCGGTGATGGTGCTGGCCTCGATGTCGACGGTCGTGTTGTTGGCGAAGATCCCGAACGAGCCGCCGCCGCCCAGGCCGCCCGTGCCGAAGTCGCCGCCCTGACCGCCGCTACCGCCGCCACCGCCTCCGCCACCGGCGAGCACGGGGCAGGGTGGTATACCCAGCTCTCGTCCCGCCGAGCCGCCGCCACCGGCACCGCCGCCGAAGCCGGGCGCGCCGTACTCTCCGTCAGCACCGGGTGTGCCCACCCAGTGGCCGCCGACGACCGAGCCGTCGCCGTTGCCGCCGCCGCCGCCCTGGCCGTCGAGGCCGAAGGAGCCGTCGCCGCCCGCCTGGCCGTCCAGGCCGGGAACGGTACAGGCATCGAGGTCGCCTGGCAGTGGCTCGAGACCGCCGGCGCCGCCGGCACCTCCGCCACCGGGCAGCCATGGGAGGCCGTTACCGCCGTCACCTCCGTTAACGCCGACCGTTGTGCTGCCGTTACCGCCGTCGCCCCCCTTGCCGCTGCCGGGCCGGCTTAGATCGGCGGCCATCACTGTGTCGCCGCCCGCGCCGCCGACCGGGAGGGTGCCGGCCTGGCCGTCGTTACCTGGCAGCCCCTGCGAGCCCGGCGTGCCCACGATCCCGGCACCGCCGCCCCCCGCGGTGACCGTCAGGTTGCGCAGCGTCACCATCGTGGACTCCGTCAGGTAGATGCCCGTGGAGTTTCCGCCCAGCTGCGTGTTGTCCGCCGACTCGATGGTCAGCAGATCGAGGACTGTCGGTTGGCTGATCGACGCGCCGATCACGGCGGTCGTGTCGCCGTCGATGGTCGCCGTGTTGCTGAACGAGCGGTCCCAATCTGAGGCTGCGTCATAACCGCCGTACAGGCTGATTCCGGCCGCCAGGGTCACCGTCTCCGAGTACGTGCCGCTGGAGATGTAGACCTGATCTTTGGTGCCGTCGGCCACCGCCGCGGCGATCGCCGCCGCGATCGTCGCCTTCGGCTCGTCCGGGGTCCCCGCGTTGGCATCATCGCCCGTGGGTGGTGGCGCGACGAACACGGCGCCAGCGATCACGCCGTCGATCCCGTCGCCGTTCGTGTCCTGGAACTGGTCGTCCGGCGGGTCGGGCAGATTGTTGGGGATCACCACGATCTCGGCGCTGTCGGTCACACCGCCCGTGGCCGCCCGGACGTAGGTCGTCCCCATTATCCCGGCTGTCGCGAGCCCGGTGTTGTCCACCAAGGCCACCGTCTGGTCCGCCGATGTCCAGGTGAAGCTGCGGCCGCTGATCACGTTGCCGTTCCCGTCGCGTGCCACGGCGCTGTACTGCTGGGTCGACCCGGAAGCGACCGTCGCCGTCGCCGGGCTGACCTCAACCGTTACAACTACGACTGGGCCACCGTCATCACCATCGCATCCAAGGGTTCCAAGGGTAGCTGCTACTGCGATCGCCAGTGCGAGCGGAGCGAGCTTGCGGAACATGATCGACCTCCTTCCCCAACCGGTCGATGCATGTCGGCTCTTTTGGAAAGGGCACGGCATGCTGCGAGGACTAACGTTCTACCAATCTCGGCCCCGCCTGAGGGCGAGGCAAGGACTTCTGCCTAAAGCCCTTCCGGAAGCCGCGCGGGCGGTCCGAGCCAACGTCTTTAGCCATGGTCAGACCGCCCGCCGGCGACCCCTCACCAGCGATCGCCTTGGTTCTCCTCCTCGTCACCCCAGCTCCAACCCTCCCGGCGCTCCTCGCGCTCCTCCTCCGGCTTGGCCGTGGGCTCGGGCTCGTCGGACGGGCGCGGCGGTGGGCTAGGCTCAGCCCAGGCCGGCGGCGGCGGTGGCGGCGGTGGCGGTGGAGGGGGAGGCGGTGGTGGCGCGGCCATGGGCGCGGCGCGCGCCTTCTCGACCTCTGGTTTCCTGGCGGGCCGCTTCGGCGCCGCCTTGCGGCGGGCCGCCGGCCGCTTCTTGGCAGGCGCCTTCTTCTTCGCGGCGGTCTTCTTCTTCGCCGCCGGCTTCTTCTTGGCTGCGGGCTTCTTCTTGGCTGCAGGCTTTCTCGCTTTGAGTCCCATACCTGTGCCCTCCTTGGCGGGTGAGGGAGTCCAGTTCGACAAATCTAACGGGGCTGGGATCGCCGGAGCCAGAAGACTGAGAAAGCGCCGACGAGCGCGCCAGGGTAGCCGTGGAAGAGCGCATGATCCTCGAGTAGCGCTGCAGGAACGAAAGCCAAACGAACGTTTCGCGCAGCTCCTTCAGGCAGATCCGCGCCGTCGTGCAGGACGAGCACCCGACCCGAAGCTTGCACTCTCCCGTCATCGAATCGTCAAATGCCGAACCCCTTCACACATCATACTTCGCCGCTCGGATATCGGACTTCTCCCTAAAACCCGCCGCCTCCTCCTCCTCCAAACCCGCCACCCGAGAAGCCGCCGCCGCCGCCGCCAAACCCCGAGCCGCCGCTCGACGAGCGTGGCGCGGTGACCAGCGCGGCCCCGGTCGATGTCGCCATGTGACCGAGCGAGCGGGAGAAGTAACCGGCGTGGAAGTGGCCGGGGTAGTGCGAGACGTACCAGGACGGCGGCTCCGTGATAATCGCCTCGAACGCCTCGGTCCACTTCTCTTCCAGCCCCATCGCCGCCGCATAGGGGAGCAGCTTCTCGAAGTGCTCGAGCGTCGCGTACTTCAGTCGGTCGCGGTCCACACGGTCGATGTACTCGCGGAGCCCCAGCACGTGGTTCAGTATCCAGGCGCCCTTCAGCGTCCGCGCCGGCATAGCCAACCCGAAGCCGAGCACGAACACCGGCGCGGCGATCAGCGACACCCACGAGGCGACCGGGTGCCCGACCTCCACGGCGCGGGCCAGGAAGCCGACCGCGAAGCAGATGGCCGCGACGACGACGGCGATCCCCGCCCAGACGCCCTGCACGTTCTCGGGCCGCGCTGTGAACAGCTTCGGCGGCCGCGTCATCCGGCGGTAGATGAGCCGCTTGATGCCCGGGATGCGGCGGTAAAACTGCTGCTTCAACTCGGACACCTTCACCGCGTACGTACCGTTCGCTTTGTCGGCCAGGTTCCAGAGCGCTTTGAGCGTCTCGAGCTCGTGATCCTTCAGATCTGTGACGCCGGCCGGGTCTTTTAAAACGTGGATGATGTGGTCCTTCGGCCGCTTGCGGCGCTTGCTCGGGACCTCCTCGATCCGCAGGTAGCCCCGGACCGCCAGGTCGATGAT
>CP070812.1:1508738-1512134 GCA_020344015.1 Gemmatimonadota bacterium | reverse complement strand
GATGGGAGAGGTTTTGTCCCCCGCGCTCGTTGATGCCCGGCGGTTGATGCCGCATCTTTGATCCCAACCGGGTGCCTGTAATCCCACATACCTCAGGCCGCAGGTGGCAGCTATGTCCCGTCTCAAGCGGCTACTAGTCGAGGCCCACCAGCGTTCGCTCTGGCAGGCGCTGCTGGTCTACCTCGGTGCGTCGTTCGGCGTCCTCGGAGCCGTCGACCTGTTTATCGATTACTTCGGGTCGCCGCGTTGGCTCTTCTGGGTGGCCTTCGCGCTTCTGGTGACGGGACTGCCCGTTGTCATCGTGATCTCGCTCGCCAAGGAAGAGGTCTACGGCGACGATGTGCTGGCCGAGGACGCTGAGGCGGCGGCGGAAGAAGATCGGCGGCTGCGGGTTCTGACCTGGCGGACGGCGGGGCTCAGTTTGATTTCCGCACTGGCACTCTGGGGCGTCGTCGCCGCCGTCTTGCTCGTGCTGGGAGTGCGGGTGCTCGAGATCGGAGCGGCGGGCATCCCCGTCTCGCCGAACCGAGTGGCCGTGTTGCCGTTCGAGTACCGTGGCAGCGAGGAGTCTGATTACCTAGGAGAGGGCGTGGCGGAAATCCTCTCCAGGAGCATCGATGGGGCCGGTGAGCTCGCGGCTGTGGACCCCTTCGCCCTGCTCAAGTACGTCCAGCGCGAGCACGACGCTCTCGACCCGGAACAGGGTGCGGAGATCGCCCGGCATTTCGGGGCAGGCCTCTTCATCCTGGGAGCCATTCTGGAAGCGGGCGGCAGCCTCCGAGCCAGCGCCACCTTATACGATCTGCGTAGCCGTAGGAGGGCGGACGCCGAGGCGGTCGTGGCGGAGGAGGCCGAGGTCGACAAGCTGACCCACGAGCTGTCGAGGCAGTTGCTCGTCGAGAGCTCGGGTGACGCGCCGGAGCGCCTGACCCGGGCCGGCGCCGCTACCGCGCAGTCGTTCGATGCGATGAAGGCCTACCTGCAGGGCGAGGCGTGGGCCCGCGCGGGAAAGTACGACTCGGCGCTTGTCGCCTACCAGCGTGCCGTCGACGTGGACACGACCTTCGCCCTCGCCTACTACCGGCTCGCCTCCAATGTCTGGGCCGGGGGGGTGTGGCGGGATAGAGCCTTAATCGAAAGCGCGCGCCGGTTCAGCGAACGGCTCTCGTGGCGCGACAGTCTGCTGATAGAAGCGTTTCACGCATGGGTTCACAATGCCTACGACGAAGCCGAAGAAATCTACGGCCGGCTGTTGAACCGTCACCCCGATGAGCTGGACGCCTGGGTCTACCTCGTGGGTCTTCTGAGTGATGTAGCCGTGCACCGCGGGCGTCCCATGGCCGAGCTACGGAACGCTGCGGAGCGGGCCGTGGCACTGGACCCCCACAGCATTCTCGGGAACCTCTTGCTGAGCGCGGTCGCGGCGTTCGAAGGGGACTCTGCAACCGTCGTCGCCTCCTGGGAGCGCTCTTTGAAGGCTCAACCTGAGGGGGCCTTCGTAGTTCATGCCCAGGCGGTTCTTGCTTCCCTGCGTGGCGACGCCGGTGAGCTGGAGAAGGCCATCGCGGACCTGAGAGCGGGAGGTCCGCTCAACATTCGGCTAACCGCTCAATGGATCACCGCCCGTGCAGACGACATACCGACGGCGAGGCGCGTCGCGGAACTCCTCACGGAGCCGCCCCGGCCCCGCGGCACCCGGTTCGACGGCCACCGCCGCCTGGCTCGGTTGGAGTTGGCTCGGGGCCGTTGGGCGGCGGCCCAGGACGAGTTCGCCGCGGCGTACTTGCTTGACCCGGAACCCGGGACCTGGATTCTCGCCGCCGCCACGCCGGCAACGTTCGTGCCCCGAGCAGACGTGGAGCTCGCGGCTCTGCGGGACAGCCTGGCGGCCTGGCGGCCCGAGCCCGAGCGGATCTCGCGTCTCTTCTCACTTGGGCTACTTACCGCGCAGCTGGGGGAAGCGGAGCAAGCGGAAGCGATGGCCGCGGAATTGGAGGGTAGCCAGGCCGCCTTCGCTGATAGGCATCCATATCGGACTGTCACCTTTTACAGCAACCTGGCGCTCACCGTCAGGGCCCAGGCGGCGGCCTCGCAGGGGCGTTACGAGGAAGCCCTTCACCTGCTGGAGCAGGTCGAGCCAACTACCGACTGGAGGGCCCACTTCCTCTATTTCCGGCAGGAGCGCTGGCTGCGGGCCGAGGTGCTGTACGCGCTCGGTCGCTACGAGGAAGCCCTCCCCTGGTACGCGGCCTTCGGGCTCGAGTACTTTGCCGATCAGCCATACGTCGCGCCGGCCCGCTTCCGCATGGGCGATATCCATGAGCAACTCGGCAACCCGGGGATGGCGGCCCGCCACTACAGCCGCTTCCTCAAGCGTTGGGAGGGCTGCGACCCCGAGCTCCAGCCCTGGGTCGAACAGGCCCAGCGGGCGCTAGAGCGCCTGACCGGCGAGTACTGAGCGCAGCAGCGCCGCGACTGCTGTGTTCCGCCCGGGCGACCACCCGCGCTTCCAGGCGCTGCTGGATAAGTACGGGCAGTCGGACTGACGCCGCTCGTTGATACCGGCCCGCCAGCGTCCCATCTTGTGAGCACAACCGGGTACCCGTAATCCCACATACCTCAGGCCGCAGGTAGCAGCATGAACCGTCTCAAGCGGCTGATCGTCGAGGCCCACCAGCGTTCGCTATGGCAGGCGCTGCTGGTCTACCTTGGGGCGTCGTACGCCGTCCTCGAGGCTGTGACCCTGTTCCGGGACGAATTTGGCTTACCTGACTGGCTCCTCCCAGCTGCTCTTATCCTGCTGCTCATCGGACTGCCCGTGGTCGTAGTGACCTCGCTCGCAGCAGAGGAGGTCTACGGTGACGAGGTGCCGGAAGAGCATGCGGAAGCGGCGGCGGAAGAAGATCGCCGACTGCGGTCCCTGACCTGGCGAAATGTTATCCTCGGGGTCGTGGGCGTGGTGGTGGTACTGGCAGCTTCGTCTGGCGGCTACATGGGCCTACGGGAGGCCGGTATTGGCCCCTTCGGAACCCTTATTACCAAGGGCGTGCTGGAGGAGCGCGAGCGGATCGTGCTCGCTGACTTCGAGAACCACACGCCCGACTCGCTCGTCGCTCGTGGTGCGACGGAGTATTTCCGCACGGCGCTCTCCCAGACCACCGTGGTCACACTCGCCCGTGGAGACTATCTGGCCAGCGTGCTGGGCCGGATGGGGAAGGACCCGAGCGTGGCCGTGGACTACGAGTTGGCGCGTGAGGTGGCCGTCCGTCAGGGACTCAAGGCGGTCATCGCAGGCGAAGTCACAGTAGTCGGTACCAGCTATGTGGTGTCGGCCCGGCTGGACGCCGCGGAGACAGGCGAGAACTTGTGGGCGGATAGCGAAACGGCGCAGACGTC
>CP070812.1:1492607-1508638 GCA_020344015.1 Gemmatimonadota bacterium | reverse complement strand
GCGCGGGAGGCACTCGAGGAGAACCGCGCGCGTCTCGCACCGGCTTTGCGCACTCCGCGAGATGATGCAAGACGCTAACCGTTATCGCCTTCCTGTTGCCTCTCCGACGACCTTGACGCATGATGAGTCCGCCGGGAGAGACGACCACTGTATGGCCACAGGGTTAACGCTGGGTAAAGACCGATGTTTGTTGGGACGCCCCAGTTCTACTCGCTGCTTCTGTTCGGTGTCCTCTCGATTGTCCTGCTCGCAGGTGTTCTGAGCCCGTCGCGATTCTCAGTACCTTCCTACTTCCGACCCCTCTGGGTGTTCTTTCTATTCTTCAACGCCTCCGAGTGGATCTCCTTCTCCGTCGCCATCTGGATACTGGCGCTTTTCTCCTTCCAGGCCCTACGCGAGTACTTCTCGCTGGTGGACATCCGGCTCCAGGACCGCTGGGGGATTCTCGGGGCCTATCTTTCGATCCCCTTCATGATCTACTTGATCCAAATCGACTGGTATGGGCTGTTCATAATCTCGATTCCCGTCTACGCGTTTATCATCGTGCCGTTTCTCGTCGCCCTGGGCGGTGAGGAGGCGAAGGGGACCGTCTTCTCGATCGGCGCGATCGATTTCGGTCTCTTTCTGTTCGTCTACTGCATGGGCCACATCGGCTACCTCTCCCTCTTCTCGACCTGGATGGCCGCGTTCCTGATCGTCTCTGTCGTGCTCTGTGACCTGCTTGACTACGTATTGCGTGATAGGGCCGGAGGCGGCCTGAAGTCAGCTCTCCTCAAGTTCCTGGTCGCGGCGCCGCTGACGGTCGCCGTTTCACTACTCATGTCTACCTGGACCGACATCCCGACTCTTCATGCCAGCATACTTGGCCTGTTGGTCCCCGTGCTCGTGCTCGTGGGCAATTTCACCATCGGCGTCATCGAGTCCGACCTCGGCATCGCGAGAGCTCGACTGCAGCCGGGGAAGGGGCAGTTGATACATGGGGTCAGGTCGTATCTCTTCGCGGCACCCGTGATATTCCACTACATCAGGTACTTCCTGAGATGACGGAGCGGCGCAAAACACTATCCCTTCGACTGCTGATCCACCTCTTGCTGTTGCGGCCCCTGCTGAGCGTCATCTTCGGGGTCAACGTGGAGGGCAGAGAGAACCTGAAGGGGCTGGACCGTTTCATCCTGGCGGCCAATCACAACAGCCACCTCGACACGTTGCTACTATACTCGGCTCTTCCCATTCGACAGATCCTCAGGACCCATCCCCTCGCGGCTCGGGACTATTTTTCCAGACACCGCTGGCTATTTGCCGCGGTGAACTACCTCTTCCGCCCGATCTGGATCGATCGTGTCCACAAGGATGGCGACCCTATCGAGGAGACCCTCGCGGTGATCGACCAAGGTCGCAACATCATCATCTTTCCCGAAGGCACGCGTGGCGAGCCTGGACAGATCCAGGAGTTCAGGACCGGCATCGGGAGACTGGTACAGCGGCGAAGCGACATTCCGGTCGTTCCGGTGTTCCTGCTGGGTCCAGAGAGGTCCTTGCCCAAACGAGCATCATTTCCTCTACCGCTCTGGAACCACGTGATCGTGGGGCCGCCCCAAGTCCTCAAGGGGGAGAGCGGCGACGTGACTCGCTCGCTGCAGAAGGAGATCGAAGGGCTGGCGCGCACCGAATCAGCGCAGCGGCACAAACGGCAGCCGTTCAAAAAGCAGTGCTTTACGATCGCCGTGCTGGGGATCGATGGGTCCGGGAAGAGCACCCTTTCCAAACGCCTTGCACGCGAGCTTTCCCACTCGACGGGAGTCGGCGTGATAAGTGACTCCCTCGAGCTGTTCGAAGACGGGCAGCCCAGGGAGTTGCAGCCCTTGCTCGCGGAGAAGATCAGGGAGTGGATCGGAGCACAGGCGAAGCAGGCGCGCTCGCTGGTGCGCTACAAGATCCCGAAGCTGACGGAGCTCTTGCTCAGGGACCGTATGCTGCACGAGACCATGCGTTGGTACCGGACCGACATGATCGTCACGGACGGCTCACCCCTGCTCAACTTGACAGGCTGGGCGATTCTTTACCGCGAGCAGTACTTCAGCGAAGACTTCTGCACCAAGGCTGTACGGGCCCTGTCGTCCGGGGGAGAGACTACCCATGCGGAGGAACCCGACCTCCGGCTCTTTCCCGAGCTCCGATATCTAAGGCGCCTCAAGCTGAACCGCATGCGGATTCCCGACGCGGTCATCTTCGTGGACGTCGATCCCAAGGTGGCAATAGGCAGAATCGAGACGCGCGGCGAACGCAGGCAGGTCCACGAGACGGAGGAGAAACTGGGCAAGCTCCGCTCTGCCTATCTCATGGTCTGTCGAGTCGTCGAGCGGGATCATCAGGTGCCGGTCTGTCGTCTCGACGGGGAACGTAGTCTCGAAGCCGTAACCTCTGAAGCGCTGAGTTTCGCTGAAAGGGCGAGTGTGAAGAGCCGTGATTGATAGGCGCGTCGATGTAATAGCCACCACCGTTTCCGGCTCCATTCAGGACTGGGGCAAGGTGAAACGCATCACTCCCCTGTTCCGCGAACACGGGATGGACGATGTCAGGCTCCACGTGGCGGAGAGCCACCGAGGGGCGCGGGAGAAGGCCTGCGCCCTCCTGGATGAGGGAGGGCGAATCCTCATCTCCGCAGGCGGCTCGGGTACCTTTAACAGCGTCCTGGAGGGCTGCTGCGATTCAGGACTACCACTCAGTGATATTCTGCTCGGCTTCCTGCGGAAGGGCTCGGCCGACCTCATCGGCAAGGTCCTCGGTATGCCCGATGAGATCGAAAGTGCGGTCAGAGTGTTTGTCGACTCGATACGGGAAGAGCGAACCGTGCCGTGCGACGTCATCCTCGCGAGCAGCGCCGGCGCGGGCGACGCGCCGCGGCACCTGGTGGGCTACGGTGGCGCGGAGATCTTCGGGCGAATTCCGTACTTCACCGAGAACAGGTTCATGAAGTACTACAAGGGCGTTCTGAGCCAGTTCTTCGGTGATCTCGGTCCCTTCACCACGGGGATGACGCTGGCCGTCCTGGAGAAGCTGCTCAAGGGCGCTTGGAGCGGGAAACGAACCTGGCGTATCAAGGTTGATGGGGCGCTCGCCTCGGAGAACACGTACCAGGCCTTGATCCTGGTGAACGGCTACCTGGGCCCCGAGCTGCCCTACTCCTCGGCGCCCCTTGGTTCTGGGAGCATCTATCTCTTCGCTCTCAGGGACCTCGGCGTCCGCAGGCTGGTTGGGCAGGCGCGTAGCGCGCGCAGCGGCTCGATAGTGAAGGACCCGGAAGAGTGGGGAATGGAGTCCTACACCGCAGAGAAGTCTCTGGTACTCGAATCCGATTCGGGAGATCCGTTTCCAGTCAATGTGGACGGCGCCACTCTAAGCTGCCGCGAAGCGGTGGAATTCCGGATTGTTGACAGGATTCGTCTGATCTCACGCGATTGATTGTCCTGATTGGCGCTCGCGAACGGTGCGTTTATGCGATTATTCGACTTTCTTATGGTTCTCGACTCGATCATAATCGGCTTGGGGCTGTCGGAAGTACTCACGGGTCTGGGCCAGCTGCTTCGATCGAGGGGCGCCGTACGCGTGCATGCTGTCCATGCCGCCGTGGTGGCCCTGATCCTCGTGATTCTCGTCCAGCACTGGTGGGACTCGTGGGGACTCCGAGTAATCGCCCAATGGAACTTCGCCGGCCTGCTGTTGTTTGTCACCGGTCCCGTCTTGCTGTTTCTGCTGGCTTATCTTGCCTTCCCACAGTCGGTCGCCGACTGGGACCTTGAAGAGTATTACTACAAACACAGCTCCCTGCTTTGGGGTCTTGGCGCGCTCTACTTGGTGACTACCCTAGTGTTCCGGCCGCTTGTGCTCGACGCGCGGTTCTTGTCGCTGCAGAGTCTGTTGCGCGGAGCGGCGGTAGTTCTTTGTGTCGCGCTTGCGTTTACGCGCAGAAAGTCCTTCCACATATTAGGCGTTAGCGTGGCCGGTTTGTTTCTGGCACTCTACGTCTTGTCCTTCACTTTTTGGCAAAGTGAGTAGCGCGTCGAGGATAGACAGTGGATAAACGTGTTTGGCACGAGTTCTATGAACCGGGTGTTCCAGCGAGCATCGACTTTGAGGATGTGCCCCTCCCTCACTTCCTCGAACGCTCCGCCGCACGATACCCTGATGCGACTGCGCTGATCTTCATGAATCGCCGCCTGAGCTACCGGCGGTTCAAGGAGGAGGTCGATCGATTCGCGACGGCGCTAGCCAGGCTGGGAGTGGCGAAGGACAGCAAGGTCGCGATCCAGCTCCCCAATCTGCCTCAGGTCGTGGTGGCCTACTACGCCACCCTGTCCCTCGGGGCTCAGGTAGTAATGAGCAACCCCCTGTACGTCGAGCGCGAGATCGAGCATCAGTGGAACGATGCCGGATGCTCCGTTGCGGTTGTGACGGACTACCTGTTCGAGCGTCGCATCAAGCCCATCCGCGACAAGCTCCTGGTCGAGCACTACGTCATCACGTCGATCCCGGAGTATCTGCGGTTCCCGCTCAGCCTGCTGGCGCCGCGAAAGCTCAAGAAGGCCAATCCGCCGTTGATGGCAAAGGTCCAAACCGACGAGCGGACTCACTCGATGCGGAGGCTCATCAAGACGACTCGGCCCAACCCACCCGAGGTGCAGATCGGGATGGATGACCTAGCCGTACTCCAGTATACGGGTGGTACCACGGGAGTCTCGAAGGGCGCCATGCTCACCCACCGCAATCTGTCATATAACGTACAGCAGGCCGGCGCCTGGTTCACGAACATGGAGCGTGGCAAAGAAGTGTGGCTCTCCTGCCTACCGTTATTCCACGCATTCGGGATGACGGTGAGCATGAATATGCCGGTTTACGCCGGTTGCGGGATGGTGCTGGTGCCCAACCCGGGAGATTTCCCACAGCTGATCGAGAGTATCGCCAGGCGCCGGGTGACGGTGTTTCCAGGAGTGCCGACCCAGTTCAACGCGATTAACAACCGTCGCGGCATCGAGAAGCTCGATCTGACGAGTGTCAAGTTCTGCGTGTGTGGATCCGCGCCTTTGCCGCGCGATGTGTGCGATAGGTTCGAACGCCTGACCGGTAGCAAGATCGCCGAGGGGTTCGGGCTAACCGAGACGTCGCCGATGACTCACGCTAATCCACTTCTGGGTAAGCGCAAGACGGGTAGTATCGGCGTTCCGTTGCCGGGAACCGATGCCAAGGTGGTGGCTCTGGAGGATGGTAGGACAGAGATGCCGCCTGGAAAACAAGGCGAGCTGCTCATCAAAGGCCCCCAGGTCATGAAGGGGTACTGGAACAGGCCGGACGTGACCGAAGACACGATCTGTGATGGCTGGCTCCGCACCGGTGATATCGCCACGACCGACGAGGACGGGTACTTCTACATCGTCGGGCGGAAAAAGGATGTGATCATATCGGGCGGCTACAATATCTATCCCGACGAAGTGGACGATGTTCTCACGGCGCACCCGGCCGTGCTGGAAGCTGCGACGATCGGCGTTCCCCACGCGCGGCGCGGTGAGACAGTCAAGTCGTTCGTCGTCCTGAAGCCGGGGCACAGCGTCGCGGCCGAAGAACTGGTGGAATACAGTCGGACGCAACTTGCCGCCTACAAAGTTCCGCGGCGGATCGAGTTCCGGGAGGGGCTCCCGAAGAGCGCCGCGCTCAAGATCCTCCGTCGGGAGCTGAGGCAGCAGGAGTTGGCGAGGCTCGATGAGGGCTAAATCTATGGCCTCGGACTCGGAAGCGATGATCTCTCGGATTCGAGGAGGTGCAAGGCAACCGGACTACGTGCTACCGCGCGGCAACCGCGCTCATTCGATCGTGCGCCAGCTCTTCTCGACGAACTCGAACGCGTCCCGATGATCGTCGATCAACAGCGACGGCACTGCGTAGGCCATGATGAAACCTTTCTGGTCCTGGCCGGCAACGAGGATGATGGTCGCCTTTCGCCACATCAGCATTGGTTCATCGGGCAACTGACCTTCAAAGACCAGATCCGAAGCGACAGCAGGTTGGTCCTCGAACTTTCGAACCCACTCTCGGTCGATCAGCTTGTATCGGCGGTATCGCTGCTGGAAGACCTCATCGAAGGTCGAGTTCAGCTGAACGAATAGGGCTATACCCCGTTGCACGTTATCCTCGCCGGCCAGCTGCAGCATCAGCTGAGTATCGAGCGCGCCCAGCACGGCTTGGAGGTCAAACTCGACGAGCGAGATGCTGGCCACGCCGCTGGAATCCTCGATAGTGATGAGCGATTCTTTGCCGGGCGGCAGCTCCGAGGGGTCCAACCGCCGCCATCCTCCGGGAAAGTCGAAGTGGATGCCCAGCTGCGCGTCGTGGTACGCGGTGTTAGGTAACTCCTCTCCGCAGCCGCCAAGCAGCAACGTGAAAGCCAGGCGCGTAATATGCCGCATTAGCCGTGGTTTCATCTCGGTTCGTTCGTGATCAAGATCAACGTCATGGGAATGATGGAAGCTAGCCACTACTATCGGTGAAACTAGCCAATCTTGGCGCCCGGCGCCCCCTGCGCCTGTGGATTGGAACCCTGTCACGAGCAGACGTGTAGGACTTCCTACCTCCCGCCGATCATCCCTGGACCACCACCATTCCAGTCAGCTTAGGGCCCTCAGCAATTCAACGGGTCCAGGCAACACAGGCACATCACCGATACCAAGGAGGTTCACCGTGCTGCGCAAGTATGGCTTTCTCGGCGGGATGTTGGGTCTACTGTTCGCGTTTGGGCTCATGAGCTGCGAGGGTGACGTGGGTCCGGTCGGGCCTGAAGGTGAGCAGGGACCGGTTGGAGACCAGGGGCCGATAGGACCCGAGGGCCCCGCTGGATCCGGGGTAGGGTTCCACAACACCCCCTCGCCGGGCTACGGCTGGGGCGGGACATGGGTTACGGACGCCTCTGTCGATTTCGACGTAACCGAGACTCAAAGCCTAGTCTATTTCCAGGCGGACGTCGGGGTGTGGCATACCGGAGTTGCTGCGTGTAAGGCGGCCATTCGCCTGACGTTCGATGGCACGCCCGACGACTTGACTCTTGCGAGTATTGATCTGCCGGCCACGCAGATCGGGGGCAACAATCTGGGGATGCTGATGACATCGAGGATGAGAACATTCTCGCAAGGAACGCATACGGTCACCCTTGAGCGAGAAGGTTGCAGCACTTCCAAGCATCCTCACCTGAACGTTATCGTTCTGGGCAATTAGGCGGAGTGCGCCTGGCGCACGGGTCGTGCCTGGCCTGACCATTGAGCGTTCTATAGTTTTGGGCCGAGGCCCACGACAGGAGATCGCCGATGGAAAGCCAGGCAGCCCGCCTCAGAACCACTCTTTCCTCCCGCTACACCATCGAGCAGGAGCTGGGCAGCGGCGGGATGGCCACGGTGTACCTGGCGTATGATCGTAAGCACGAGCGGCAGGTAGCCATCAAAGCGCTCCGTCCCGAGCTCGCTGCCGCCCTGGGCAGCGAGCGTTTCCTACGCGAGATCAAGATCACCGCCAACCTCAATCATCCGCACATACTGCCGCTGCTCGACTCGGGCGAAGCCGGCGGCGTCTTGTTCTATGTGATGCCGTACGTCGAGGGCGAGACGCTGCGCGATCGACTGAATCGCGAAGAGCGGCTACCGATAGATGAAGCGCTGAGCTTGGCGAGCGAGATCGCCGACGCGCTCGGCTCGGCGCACCGAGGTCACGTCATTCACCGAGATATCAAACCGGAGAACATCCTGCTGCGCGAGGGCCATGCGGTGGTGGCCGATTTCGGGATCGCGCTGGCCGTGGCGGCGTCCTTTGAGGAACGCTTGACCGAGACGGGATTGTCGCCCGGCACACCGTCGTACATGAGCCCAGAGCAGATCGACGGGACCGGTTTCGATGCGCGTTCGGACATCTATGCGTTGGGTGCGCTCCTGTTCGAGATGCTTACGGGTCGGCCGCCCTTTGAAGGCCCGACTCCCCTCGCGGTTGCCGTGCAACACCAGACGGCACCACCGCCCGATCCGCGGGTTGTCAATCCGGAAATACCCGAATCCGTAGCTCAGCTGATCCTGAAGTGCCTGGCAAAGGATAGAAACGAGAGATACCAGACCGCCGCCGACGTGCACGCTGAGCTCGAGCGCGTGAGGCACCCGGTCGCAGAGGCGGTCGGTGCGATCAACCTACGCTGGTTATTGAGCCGGCTCCGTCGTCCCGTAGTGGCGATCCCCACGGCGCTGGCGGTTCTGGCGCTGGCGTGGTTCTCCGTCTGGTTCGTGCAGCGCCGGGCCGAGATCAGGTGGGCCAGGGAAGTGGCGCTTCCGGAGATCGAGCGGGTCATCAGTGAGAACGACGTGTGGCGGAACCTGGTGGCCCCCTACCGCCTCGCGGAAGAGGCCGAAGCGATCCTGGGTGACGACCCCGAGCTGGCGGAGCTGTTTGCAGAGGTTTCCCGGGAGATCGACGTCGTGACGGAGCCCTCCGGCGCTAGCATCTACATGAAGGAGTATGAGAGCCCCGACGCCGAGTGGACCTACCTGGGAGTAACGCCGCTGGAGGACGTGCGGGTGCCGATCGGGATCTTCCGCTGGCGGATCGAGAAGGAAGGATACGAGCCCGTCCTGGCGGCGGCGTCCACCTGGGACGTAGGAGGCGAAGAAGACATCATCGGTGCCTACGAGCTCGTCCGAACGCTGGACGAGGAGGGGAGCGTTCCGCCGGGGATGGTTCGGGTGGGGGCCACGGAGACGCCCGCCGGGACCCTGCCCGACTTCTTCATCGGCCGCTACGAGGTCACCAACCGGGAGTACAAGGAGTTCGTCGATGCTGGCGGCTACAGGAACCGGGAGTACTGGAAGCACCCGTTCGTGAGGGACGGACGAGAGCTGACCTGGGACGAGGCGACGGGCGAGTTCGTGGATGGATCGGGCCTGCCTGGCCCTTCCACCTGGCAGGGAGGAGACTATCCGCAGGGGCAGGGCGACCATCCGGTCTCGGGGGTGAGCTGGTACGAGTCGGCGGCGTATGCCGAATACGCCGGGATGAGCCTGCCGACGGCCACCCACTGGAACGCAGCCCGAGGGGGATACACCCCGATGATCCTCTTCCCGCAGCTGGGCGGGTTCGCCGTCCTCGCACCCTTCAGCAACTTCGAGGGCGCAGGTGCCGTTCCGATAGGGAGCCTCGCGGGGTTCACCGCCTACGGGGCCTACGACATGGCGGGGAACGTCAGGGAGTGGTGTTGGAATGAGAGCGCCGTCGGAAAAGTCGTCCGCGGCGGCGCCTGGGGGGACAACACCTACATGTTCGAGGATGCATGGCAGGCGCCGGCTATCGATCGTTCCCCCAAGAACGGAATTCGACTGGCCCTCTATCCCGATGACGCCGGCACGGTGCCGCAGGCAGCGTTCGGGGTCCAGAGCATTCCCGCGTCGGTCTACGTGCGCTCCTACTCTCCGGTCTCCGATGCCATCTTCGAGGTTTACAGGGAGCAGTTCGCCTACGACAGGACGGAGCTCAACGCCCGCCTGGAGTACCGTGAGGAGAGTCCCGGAGGATGGATCCGCGAGAAGGTCTCCTTCGACGCCGCCTACGGCGGCGAGCGGGTCCTGGCCTACCTCTTCCTCCCTGCCGACGTGTCGCCTCCCTACCAGACGGTCATCTACTTCCCGGGGGGCGCTTCCACCTGGATGCCATCGAGCGAGGAGCTGGAGAGCTACTACGAGTTCCCCATGTTCCTCTCCTACCTGGTGAGGAGCGGCCGCGCCGTTCTGTATCCCGTGTACAAGGGGACCTTCGAGCGCGGAAGTCAGGAGCTGAGTATCCTGTCCGATGGAGCCGAGACGTATGCTTATACCGAGTTCGTGATCCAGCTGGTCAAGGATTTCCGGCGAAGCATCGACTACCTGGAGACGCGCCAGGACATCGACGGCGGGAAGCTCGCCTACTACGGGATGAGTTGGGGGGCGTGGCTAGGCCCGATCATCACGGCGGTGGAGGAACGGATGAGCGCCAGCGTTCTGGTGGGCGGGGGCCTCACGGGGATCGGCAGACCCGAAGTCCGTGACTTCAACTACGTGACCCGGGTCACGATGCCGACTCTCATGCTGAACGGCCGGTACGACGTCTTCTTCCCCCTCGAGACCTCGTCACAGCCTTTGCACGACCTCCTGGGAACACCGCCAGAGGACAAACAGCTCCTCCTCTACGACACCGACCACGTCCCGCCGCGAGACGAGTACATCAAGGAGACCCTAGCCTGGCTGGACCGCTATCTCGGGCCGGTGAGCAGATGAGCTCGCCGCCCTGCGGGCGGTGCGGCATGCTTCACTCTTCCATGCCCGGGTGATACCTCCGGATCAGCTGGGCCGCGATCTCCTCTTCGGTGAAGGCGACCGGCTTGAGCCTGCCCTGTGCGAACATCTCGGCCTGGTCGTTGAAGTGTGGTGAATCCTCTTTCGAGCTCTGGCCGTAGGCCAGGATCGACAAGGCTCGTGGCGGGTCCCCGAACTCGACGGCGAAGACCCAACCGTCGCCGCCCGCCGCGATCCGTTTCCCGTCCTCTTCGTCCTCGTCGAAAGAGAGCACACGGAAGCACCCGAGCTGGCCAGGGCAACCGCCGATAGGCACGTCCACGTCGCCCATGCGCAACCGATGTACCTCGCCCCAGGCGACGTCCCAGCTGCCGAATCGTGCTTCCGCTTCCATTGCCGCCCAGGCGAACGCCTCGGCCGCGCGCTCGGGATCGCTCAATCCTCGGGGCGTTGTCGTCGGCTCTTCGGGGCTCCAAGCGTGACGGAACGCGTCGCGCCAGGCATCTCGCAGGTTGCCGATCCGCTCCGGATCCTCGCCCAGCAAATATCGCTCGAACCAGAGAACGAACAGCACACCGCCGCGGCTCTCCGGGGCGACCGTGTTGTCCCAGGCCTCGATCAGATCGATCGCAGCGGTGACCAGCGAGTCCGGGTTCGAGGCTCGCACCGCGGCAATCAGGTCGTCTTTCACGCGGTCTGCGAGCAGCATGCGCATGCTGTGCTTCAGCTCGACGATCTCCTCCAGACTGAGCCGGCGACGGTTGTGGACGAGCTCGAGGCTGTGCTGACTGCGCAGACCGAGGGTGGGGCTAGGGAAGTTGGCCGGGAAGTCGGCGGAGTCCAGCACGGCGTTTAGGTTCGTGTAGTGGAACGGATCGTTGGCGTTTTGGATGTAGCCGCCTCGCGGGTTGTGAACATGGGGTAGCACCTCGAAGTCGACCGGCTGGGTCCAGACATCGGAGGATCGCTGGGCCGGCACTGCCAAGGTGTCTCCTCCTGACTCGTGCGGCAGCTCTGGGATCGTCGCGTTCCAGAGATAGAAGATGTTCCCCTCGCGGTCGGCGTAGGTGAAGTTCGAGCCGATGTGGGCTCGCATACGCGCGGCTTCCGTCCATTCCTCGAGGTCGCGAGCGCGCATCATTCGGAGGAACTGCTGCGCGACGCGGTACTCGCCGTCGCCGGCCGCGCGCATCACGTAGATCTTCCCGCCGCCGCGGTGAACCACCGGGCCGAGCGGTGTGTGGAAGAACTCGCGCGTCTCGCGTCCCAGGCCCGCGCCGTTCTTGAACTCGACGGTCACCGTCTCGCGGTGCAGCGGCACCGAACTGCCGTCGAACAGGTAGTGATCCGGCCGCATCGGATCGACATCTAGTGCGTAAATCTCATCCAGGTCGGGGGAGTTGTTGGTGGTGGCCCAGCCGAGGTCTTCGTTGAAGCCACCGTTGTAAAACAGCGGGTAGCCGACGCGAAAGTCGCCGTAGAAATTGATTGTCCCGGGAACGGTCACCTGTGCCTCGTAGTAACCGGCCTCCCAGCTGAGATGAGGATTGCGCACCAGGATCGCCTTGCGCGATTTGGTGCGACTGGGCGCGAATGCCCAGGCGTTCGATCCCGCTTCGGGCTCCGGAGCCGTCAACGCTGTGTCCTCCTCTTCCGCCAATCGCATCAGGAAGCGGCGAACGTTCCCCCATCTGACTCCCAGAATCCAACGGGCAGCGACATCGTGTCCGGTGAAGCTCGGCCGCACCCAATCCGCGAACTCCTCGCGATGCAGCAGGACGTAGTGATTGACCCCGGCGGCATAGGCTTCGAACACATCGCGCATGTCCTGGTCCAGCAGGTGATAGGTCTCGACGGCGCGTGCGTACGAACGCCGGCTGCGAAAGTCGGAGTCCAGCGAGTCGGGCCCGAAGTGGCGGGCGAGCTCGCCTCGCGCCCGCACCAACCCCATCACGACTCGCTCGCCGTAGTCCTCGGCGTGACAGTAGGCGAGGCCGAAGAACGCCGACGCTAAGTCCTCCCCCAGGATGTGCGGAACGCCGTACGACGTGCGTCGGATCTCGACGCGTTCGGCCAGTGGGCGTGTCTGCGCGGCAGCCTCGACCGCCGGCCGAAGGAGTAGCGCGCCCAACAGCCATACTACAGGCAGAACGTGACGGTACATGGTGCGAGACGGAACCATGTCCGACCTCCTTTCCGTGAAGACGGGCTTCCATTACGAGGGCTTGTCCCGGGCTCGTTGCGAACCGAGTGCAAGGAATCTACAGATGCGGGGGGAATCGCCATACCGGTTGGCTAGAACCGGCAGACATTATGACAGCACGACGGCTCGTGGAGGATCTCAATAAGTCCGATTCCGTAATCCCACATACCTCAGGCTGCAGGTGGCAGCAGAGGCGAGAACTGGTGCACCTAGAGTGCGAGTGCATCCGGACCCAGCAGATCAAGCTCTGGTTCGGGGAGTACTATCACACCCCCAAAGCTGCTTGCATGAGCCCACTCCCAGGGTCCATGCGATCAAAAGTGCAGTTTCGGGGTATCAGTTACATGGGTCTGAGAGTCTGAGCGGCGCCCGTCGAGGCTGAAACTCCAGGCGCTCAGATTCCAGGCACGGCAGTTCCTGCTTGTCTTGGATCAGATGGCGGGGGAGAGAACGGTGATCGAACAGCCCGCCAAGACGATCCATGTCGCACGAATCGTACGACCCTCCCGCACAGTCATACCAGGACACGGAACCGTCGAGAACGACGCTGTGTTATTCCTGCGCCGCGAGCTGATTCGCCGGGGATGTTGGGCAAGGCGACAGCTGAGCGAAGCGGAAAGCGAGATGACCGATGGATAGAGTGATGAGACTGATAAATGCGGGGGCTCTTGTGGCGTGCACGGTCTTAGCCTTCCTGACATCACATCGCATGGGCCAGGCATTTCGACACGAAGACTGGATTGCCACACCGCTGTACGGCGGGCTTCTGGCTGTGCTGGTGTGGTTGTGGTTCAGGCTGGAGAAGCAGGTTAAGCAAGCCTAGCGCTGAGGCCGCAGAAACCTCCTCGGGCTGTCTCACGTAGTGAATCTGGCCAGGCGGGCTAGCGAACAGCTGTCGGCACAGATGTCCTGCCCGCGCGTTTCGACTGAACAGCACACGGTATCATAGAGCTGGCGCGAGACGGCAGCGTCCGAGGTGCGTCACCATGTCGCGAAATGGTACCTTCTCGATCGTGAGGAGCGTGATTGATGTCATTGATCATTGAGTACCGGCGGATACCTGACGTGGCCAACAAGATCTTTGGCGCGATCAATAAACTGCTCGCGTCGTTTATCATCGCTGTTCTCGTCGCCGGCCTCTCTGGCTGCGGCGACGAGGGTGTTGGACCCGAAGATGAGGCCGTTATAAGGTCCTTGATGGAACTCCACGGGGTGCCGGGCGTGAGTGTCGCGGTGATCAGGGACTTCCAGATCGACTACGTGGAGGCCCACGGTGTCGTCAGTAGAACCACACAGGAGCCGGTGACGGCCAACACTCTGTTCCAGGCGGCCTCGATCAGCAAACCGGTATCGGCTGTGGCAGCACTGAGATTCGTTCAGGAGGGCAAGCTCTCCCTGGACACAGACATCAACACCTACCTCACATCTTGGCAGGTCCCCGAGAATCAGTTTACGGTCACCGAGAAGGTGACGTTGCGGCGCCTACTGAGTCACACGGCCGGGACGACGGTGCACGGGTTTCGCGGCTACCGCTACACTGAATCGATGCCGACGTTGATTCAGGTTTTGAACGGCGCATCACCCGCCAACTCGGCGCCGATCGTCGTTGATTACACGCCCGGTAGCAATTCGCGGTACTCGGGCGGTGGTTACGTCGTCATGCAACAGGCGCTGATGGATATCGAGGCTACATCATTCCCGGAGATCATGTCGGGTACGGTCCTCCAGCCTATCGGCATGACGAACAGCACGTTCGAGCAGCCTCTCCCGGAACCGTGGTTGGGCTCGGCTAGTGCCGGCCATTACTCGAACGACCAGGTCGTACCGGGCGATCATCATGTCTATCCCGAGATGGCCGCAGCAGGCCTATGGACGACGCCGCGAGACCTGGCTCGGTTCCTGATCGAGCTGCAGCTGTCATTGCTGGGCCAATCCAACCAGATCCTCAGTATGGAGCTCGTCGAGCTGATGCTCACCGAAGTGAGCGGAGGCTTTGGACTGGGTATCGCCGTCTGGTCTAATCGGGGCGAGCCCTACTTCGGCCACGGCGGTGCCAACGAGGGGTTCCGGTGTCTCATGCTGGCTCACAGGAGCGGAGGCTTCGGCGCGGTGGTCATGACCAACAGCGACGATGGGTCAGACCTCGCCCATGCGGTCATCGAGTTGATCGGCGAGAGAGAGGGCTGGCCCGGGTATTGACGTGACCTGGTCGTGGCGTCGACCGACGATTCAGGATTCGGATCGACCTAGACTTGATAGTCGGCGAGGTGCTGGTGGAGGGCTGGCGTACGGCATGACCGACTTGGGCACACCACTGTAATCCATATCCTCTCAGACTCTTCCAACCCTTCCAGCCTCTGCGGCGTCTAATCGAGTGGTAACCCTGACGATGCCGGACAAATAACATCGGGGGTCGGATGCGGCATGCGGGCGAATTCGAGCTGCTTGTTATGCTGGCCGTTCTGCGGCTCGGCGCCGGCGCCTATGGGGTCACCGTCCGGGAAGAACTGGAGCGGAAGACGTCGCGAACCCTGACCCTGGGGACGGTCTACAAGACGCTGGGGCGGCTCGAGGGGAAGGGGTACCTGCGCTCGCGCACGGGCGAGCCGACGGCGGAGCGGGGTGGCCGCCGCAAGAAGCTCTACCAGGTCACACCTTCCGGACTCGCGACCATTCAGGGCTCGCTGGCGGACCTGCGACGTCTGGCTGAGGGGCTGCAGCTAGAGTTGGAGGTACCATGATGGTTGCCCGTCGGCCACCGCGTCTGGTCCGCCTGCTCGTCGGCCTCTTGGTGCCGCGCGAAGAGCGAGAATACGTGCTGGGCGATCTGGAGGAGTCGGCTGCTCGGGGGCGGCGCCGCTCGTGGCTGTGGGAGATTGCTGGCGCTCTGCAGCTGCGCGTTGGGCGGCGCCGAAAGGTTCCGCGGAGAGCGACGCGGAGAGGAGATACCATGTTAGAGGAACTGATGCGCGACGTCCGCTTCGGCCTGCGGATGATGGCTAGGAGTCCAGGCTTCACGATGGTGGCGCTGATCACGATGGCCGTGGGCATCGGGGCCAATACGGCGCTGTTCAGCGTGGTGAACGGCGTGCTGTTGAAACCGCTCCCGTATCCCGAGGCCGAGCGCATCGTCTATCTGATGGAGAACAACCTCTCCCGGGGCTGGAATTCGTTCACCATCGCTCCATTCAACTTCCGGGACTGGCAGGAACAGAACCGCTCGCTGGAACTGATGGCCGCGTATCGGCCGAGGAGCGTCACGTACACGGGCGGCGCGCGGCCCCGGAAACTGGCGGCCTACGAGGTCTCTGAGGGTTACCTGGCGATCTTGGGCGGTGAGCCGGTGGTGGGGCGGGGTTTTGTAGAAGAGGACATGACCCCGAATCGGGAAGGTGTTGTGCTGTTGGACTACGGGCTCTGGCAGGAGTCGTTCGGCGGTGACCCGGATGTCCTCGGCAGGAGCATGGTCCTGGATGGGGAGCCTC
>CP070812.1:1485208-1492507 GCA_020344015.1 Gemmatimonadota bacterium | reverse complement strand
GGTTTCAGACGGCGAGCGAGTTCGCCGGGGCGCTGACGGCGGAGACGGTGGTGGCGCGCGTGGGCAGGCGGCGCTGGCGCCGGCGAGCGGTCGTCGGTGCGGCAGCCGGCGTAGTACTCGTAGCGGCGGCGTGGGGGCTGTTGACTGTTCTGGGCCGGCCTGCGTACGAGCGGTTGGCGGTGTTGCCGCCCGCCAATCTCATGAACGATCCCGAGCAGGCGTACTTCGTTCAGGGAGTGCACAACGCGCTGATCTTGGAGCTGCAGCAGGCCGGGGTGGAGGTGATCGCGCGCACGTCGGTGATGCAATACGAGGACATGCAGACGCCGGCCCGCGAGATAGCGAGTGAGCTGGGCGTCGACGCCCTGATCGAGGCGTCGGTGTTGCGAGCAGCGGACAGCGTGGAGATCCAGGTCAGCGTGGTGGACGGGCGCACGCAGCAGTACGTGGGGGACCGCATCACCCGACGCAGCGATCTACGCAGCGTGGAGGGACTCTACCGTGGTCTGACGGCAGCGATAGCCGCCGAGATCCAAGCCACGTTGACGCCGCAGGCAGAGGCACATCTCGCCAGCGCTCGGCCCGTCAATCCGCAGGCCTACGAGGCCTGGCTCCAGGGTGGGTCCTACGCGGGAAGACTCAGTGCGCGTGACCAGGTGACCGCCCTTGAATACTTCGAGCTGGCCCGAGAGATCGATCCGGACTACGCTCTGGCCTACGAGGGTATCGCTATAGTCTGGGTAAACCGCCTGGTAATGGGATATGCCCCTCACAGTGAGGCAGCGCCAAAAGCTAGAGCGGCTGTGGCGAGAGCCCTGGAGTTGGATAGCACGCACGTGGAAGTGCAGGGCACCTTGGCGATCATCAGAACCTCGATCGACTGGGACTGGGAGGGTGCAGAGGCAGCGTTTCAGCGGGCCTTCGAGCTCAACCCGAACTTCGACGGGGATGCTGTTTATGCGCACTTCTTGATCATGATGCGACGGCAGGACGAGGCGCTGCGGCACGCCGAGCGAGCCATCGAATTGGACCCCTTCAGCCCCTTCGCCCAGACTCTCTACGGTTGGGTATTGTACCGTGTACGCCGCTATGACGACGCCATCGCGCAATTCCAGAATTCGCTCAGAAGGGACCCCAACTACGTGGCAGCGGTTTCCGGGCTCAGTTTGGTGTACTATGCGAAGGGCATGTACGACGAATGGCTAGCGGCAGCGCAGTCGTACTTCTCTATGATGGGGATCCCTCAAGCCGAAGAAGCGCTGGCATTGGGTTACGCGGAAGGGGACTACCGGGCGGCGGCGCGCCGCCTGGGCGATACGTTGGCGGCACTGAGGAGCGTGAGATACGTCAGTCCCATGGAAATCGTGCAGTCGTATGTCATGGCGGGAGAGAACAGCCTGGCCCTCGACTGGCTGGAGCGGGGCTTCGAGGAGCGTGATCCCGGGATGCCATACCTGAGTGCGGATCCGCTCTTAGACCCCCTGCGTGGTGACCCGCGGTTTCAGGATCTACTCCGGCGGATGAACCTGCCGCAGTAGTGGGAATCGCGCAGCCGAGCTCTACTCCATGACCGACCAGCTCGAGCACCTGAAGACGGCACTCGCCGACCGCTACACCATCGAGAGGGAGATCGGCGCTGGTGGCATGGCCACGGTGTATCTCGCTCAGGACCTGAAGCATCGCCGCCAGGTAGCGATCAAAGTTCTGCGACCCGAGCTGGCCGCCAGTCTCGGCGTCGAGCGCTTTATGCGCGAGATCGAGATCGCGGCGAACCTCACCCACCCTCATATCCTGCCCCTGTTCGATTCGGGCGAAGCCGACGGCTTCCTCTACTACGTCATGCCGTTCATCGAGGGGGAGTCGCTGAGACAGCGGTTGGAGCGCGAGGTGAAGCTCGACGTTCAGGAAGGAATTCGTCTCACTGATCAAATTGCCTCCGCTCTGAGCCACGCCCACGAGCGCGGTTTGGTGCATCGGGATATCAAGCCGGAGAACATCCTGCTCGCGGGAGACCAGGCGATCGTCGCGGATTTCGGGATCGCTCGCGCGGTCGAGGCGGCGGGGGGCGAGCGGCTGACGGGAACCGGGTTGGCTCTGGGGACGCCGGCGTACATGAGTCCCGAGCAGGCGTTCGGTGAGGCGAAGATCGACGGCCGCAGTGACGTGTACGCGTTGGGCTGTGTGGTCTACGAGATGGTGGCGGGCCGTGCGCCGTTCGAGGGGACGACGCCGCAGGAGCTGTTGGCCAAGCACGCGGTGGAAGCGGTTCCGAGTCTGCGGACGAGCGATCCGCAGGTTCCGCTGTTTCTGGAGCGGGCGGTGGAGCGGGCGTTGGCGAAGAGTCCGGACGAGCGGTTTCAGACCGCGAGCGAGTTCGCCGGGGCGTTGACGGCGGAGACGGTGGTGGCGCGTGTGGGCAGGCGGCGCTGGCAGCGCCGCGCCGTCGTCGGAGCGGTAGCCGGCGTAATAGTCGTCGCGGCGGCGTGGGTGCTGTTCACGCTCGGAGGCGGGCCGGCGTACGAGCGGTTGGCGGTGTTGCCGCCCGACAATCTGATGAACGATCCCGAGCAGGAGTACTTCGTCGCGGGTGTGCACAACGCGCTGATCTTGGAGCTGCAGCAGGCCGGGGTGGCGGTGATCGCCCGCACATCGGTGCTGCAATACGAGGACACGCAGACCCCGATCCGGGAGATCGCGCGTGAACTGGACGTCGACGCCCTGATCGAGGCGTCGGTGTCGCGAGCGGGGGATAGCGTGGAAATCCAGGTCGCGGTGGTGGACGGGCGCACGCAGCAGTACGTGGGGGACCGTATCACCCGACGCAGCGATCTGCGCAATGTGGAGCGGCTCTACCGCGGCCTGACCGGAGCGATTGCCGCCGAGATCCAATTGGCGCTCACCCCGCAGGCAGAAGCACATCTTGCCAGTGCTCGGCCCGTCAATGCGCAGGTCTACGACGCTTACCTCAAAGGCCTCTTTCTCGCAAACCGGTTTACGCCGACCGACATGGACCAGGCACTCGAGTACTTTGAGCAGGCGCTCTTGCTGGATTCCACGTACGCCCTTGCTCAAACGGGCATTGCCACCGTCTGGATATACCGGGCATCGGTGTCGCTCACGACGCCAAGAGAGGCGGCGGCGCATGCGAGCGTCGCCATACGGCAGGCCCTGGCACTCGACAGCACACTCGCGGAGGTCCAGTACCTAGTCGCGGCGAACCGGCACTGGCTGGAGTGGGACTGGATGGGTGCGGAAGCGGCGTATCTGAAAACCATTGAGATCAATCCCAGCTACATGAATGTACGAGCGGGGTACTCGATCTTCCTAACCTGGATGGGGCGACTGGAGGAGGCGCGGATCCAAATGGAGCTAGCGCTGGCGTTGGATCCGCTCAACGCAACGTTAAAGGCGGTGAACGGACACTTGCTGTGTCATGAGCGCCGGTATGCCGAGGGTATCGAGGAGCTGCAGGCAGCACTGCGGATAGAGCCAAACCACCCGGTAGCCTATTCCAACCTCGCCTGGGCGTACCACATGACCGGCAACTACGACGGGGCGCTAGCAATGCTCCGAAAGCTCTTCCCCGGCGACCAGGAACTCGACGTGGCGCTCGACCGGGGGTATGCAGAGGGCGGGTATCGGACTGCACTGCGGAGATACGCTGAGACACTGGCCGCGCGCCCAGAGGCGGCTGAACGCCTATCCTGGGTCGTTGCCTTCATATATGCCTGGGCGGGAGAAAAGGAACGGACCCTGGAATGGCTCGAGCTCGCCTACCAGGCTCATGATCCGAACCTGCCTGCTTTCAACTCAGAGGACTTCGAGCTCGTGCACGACGACCCGCGCTACCAAGAACTGCGTCGGCGGATGAACGTGCCGCAGTAACGGGAATCAGTTGGTTGCTGCGCCCCAATCCTGCCCTTGACCGCTCACTCTGAGATACCCCACACCACTGGCTCGCTGATTCTCCGGAGCCTATTGTAGGCTGGCCAAAGCCGAGCTCACTCCATGGAAGACCAGCTAGACCATCTGAAGAAGGCGCTCGCCGACCGCTACACGATCGAGCGAGAGATCGGGAGCGGTGGGATGGCCACCGTCTACCTGGCGGAGGACGTGAAGCACCGCCGGAAGGTGGCTGTGAAGGTGCTTCGCCCGGAACTCGCCGCCACGCTGGGAGCCGACCGCTTTGTGCGTGAGATTGAGATCGCGGCCCAGCTCAGCCATCCTCACATCCTGCCGCTCTACGATTCGGGTGAAGCCGCTGGTGTCCTCTATTACGTGATGCCGTATGTGGAGGGCGAGTCGTTGCGTGAGCGGTTGGATCGCGAGGGTAGGCTCGGGGTGGATGAGGTGATTCGTCTGACCGACGAGATAGCGGCTGCGCTGAGCTACGCGCACGAGCGTGGGATCGTACACCGCGACGTGAAGCCGGAGAACGTGATGCTCACGGGTGGCCGGGCGGTGGTGGCGGACTTCGGGATTGCGCGGGCGTTGCGGGTGGCGGGTGGCGAGCGGCTGACGGGGACCGGGTTGGCGGTGGGGACGCCGGCGTACATGAGTCCGGAGCAGGCGGTGGGGCAGGCGGATGTGGATGCTCGCAGCGACGTGTACGCGTTGGGCTGTGTGGTCTACGAGATGGTGGCGGGGCGTGCGCCGTTCGAGGGCGATACACCGCAGGCGTTGTTGGCGAAGCATGCGGTGGAGAGGGCGCCGAGTTTGCGTTCGAGCGACGCATCCATACCGCTGTTTCTGGAGCGGGCGGTGGAGCGGGCGTTGGCCAAGGACCCAGCGGATCGTTTCGCGACCGCGAGTGAGTTCGCCGAGGCGTTGACGGCCGAGATGGTGGTGGCGCGTGTGGGGAAGCGCTGGCCGCGGCGCGCAACTGTCGCTGCGGTAGTGGCCGTGGTAGTCGCGGCGGCGGCGTGGGGGCTGTCGACTATTCTGGGCGGGCCCGCGTACGAGCGGTTGGCGGTGTTGCCGCCCACCAACCTGATGAACGATCCCGAGCAGGAGTACTTCGTACAGGGCGTGCACAAAGCCTTGATCTCGGAGTTGCAGCGAGCCGGGGTCGCGGTGATCGCGCGCACGTCGGTTCTGCAGTACGAAAACACGCAGAAGCCGATCCGTGAGATCGCTGACGAGCTGCGGGTCGACGCCCTCGTGGAGCCCTCTGTGTTTCGGGCAGGAGATAGTCTAGAAATTGAGGTTCTCCTCGTTGACGGGGGCACAGAAGAGTATCTGGCAGATCCCATTGCCCGAAGCGGCGAACTGCGCAATGTGGTCGCGTTGTACCGCGACCTGAGCAGTGCAATTGCCGCCGAGATTCAATTCGCGCTCAGCCCCCAGGCAGAGGCCCGCCTGGCGACCGCACGCAGGGTCAATCCGCAGGGGTACGACGCCTACCTCAAGGGTCAGTTCTACATGGGAAAGATGGCTCCGCCCGACCTGGAGGCCGCACTTCATTACTACGAGCTGGCTTTGGAGCACGATCCAGAGTACGCGCTCGCCTATGCCGGGATCGCCATGGTGTGGGCGGCCCGATCGCAGTTTGCATTAGTGCCACCTCGTGATGCGGTGCCACAGGCGCAGGCGGCCGCGGAGAGAGCCGTGGAGCTAGACAGCACGCTCGCGGAAGTGCAGTTCGCGTTGGCGGTAGTTAGGACTTGGCACCTGTGGGATTGGCCGGGAGCGGAGGTCGCGTTCGAGCGGGCAATCGAGATCAACCCCAATTATCCCGACGTGCGCGCCGGCTACTCGCACTTCTTACTCTCAATGAAACGCCCGGACGAGGCGATGCAGCAGTCGCAGCTGGCGGTGGAATTGGACCCGTTCAATCCGCTGATCCAGGGTTTTCATGGAATGGTATTGAAATTTGTGGGCCGGTATGACGAGGCCATCGCGGAATTCCAGCGACTACTCCAAACAGTACCCAATCACCCGTTGGGACTCGGCGGGCTCAGTGACATCTATCACCTGAAGGGCATGTACGAGGAATCGATGGAAGCAGGGCGGTTGTACTACGCCGTCATAGAGTTCAAAGAAGCAGAAGAAGCCATGGCGGCGGGCTATGCGGAAGCCGGATACGAGGCTGCGATGCGTCGTGCGGCGGATACGTGGGCTGAGCTGTCGCGCGTCACCTACGTACCACCTTGGGAGGTTGCGTGGCTGTATGCGGCTGCCGGGGAGGACGGCTTGGCCCTCAGCTGGCTGGAGCGGGGCTTCGAGGTGCGCGATGCAAACATGCCGTATCTGAGTGCGAATCCGATTTTCGAACCCCTGCGTGATGATCCGCGGTTTCAGGCTCTGCTGCGGCGGATGAACCTGCCCCAGTAGCGTGCGGGCTCTGATGTAGTTTGCCCTCGCATGATCAGGCCGGAGTTCTTGAGGCCTGCGCTGAAGCGATCAGGGCGAAGCAGCCGGGCCCGGAGAACTGATCGACTGGGACCCTCCAGTTATGGAGAGCGACAGACACTTTGCTCAAGGCCGATTCAGTCTACGACCCTTCCGCGACTACCCGGCGCTTCCAGGCATTGCTGGAGAAATACGAGTAGCCGGACTGACAGTTCCTGCCCACCGACGAGCAAGCCCACGCTACACGGCGCATGCGAGTGTGCCACTAATGTGCCGTAACTCAGCGGGAAGTACCGGTAAACAAGGGGAAAGGGGCTGCGTGATGCAGCCCCTAACTTGCTGTATTTGTGCGAGTTTGTGCCAGTACGTACCTCTAAGTCCGGTGCTTGGCAGGCAATCATAATCCGTGGGTCGAGTTAGACTGCACGACGCCTTCGCACGGTCGGCACGTCTATGGCCTTCGTTGCCCTCGGGTCGGTGCGGTTGTCACCGCCACCGTCACCGAGCACTCTGAGTTCGCGCAATGCACGCGAGAACTGAGGCCTGCGGAGCCGGAGGACCTATATAGAACCGGCAGCAGCATCTTCGTTGCTCACCGCCTATTGAGCCCGCATCTTTGAGCGGCACCGGGTTCCCGTAATCCCACATACCTCAGGCCGCAGGTGGGAGCTATGTCCCGTCTCAAGGGGCTGATCGTCGAGATCCACTTTGTCACCAGGCAAGCCCCGCTTAGCTGGCCGTCTTGCTAAGTGTAGTTGGTAGCGATATCTGTTGCTCTGTCCTGCTCAAAGCGGCATACTGAAAATTCACGCAGAGAGACTGAGGAAGTAGTGCATTAGCGTCCTGCCAGTCCGTGAGGGCCTCAGCAAATGGTAATCCGCAGTGTGCCCGTTCTTCCCCAAGCTGGTCTTCATTCGCGTCCAGTCGCTGCAGCTTCGCGTAGTCCTC
>CP070812.1:1460753-1485108 GCA_020344015.1 Gemmatimonadota bacterium | reverse complement strand
CTGATCCAACAGCACGTTGATCGAGTCCCGGTTCTCCACGAACAGACTGCGTGCGGTGGCCTCGTCGGTATGGCACCCGGCGCAGGCCCGGAAATCACGCTCGGTCAGCAGACAGTCGGTCCCCGGCGGCTCGGGTATCCCCTCGGCATCCAGGCACGGGATCGCCTCGAAGGTGTGGCCCACCGCCGTGAAGACATGGTCGCCCGTCGCTGGATCCGTAACCTCGAAGTGGACCACATGGCAGGTGATGCAAAGCTCCTCGTTGATCGCCGGATTGCCGTGGGATGGCGGTTCCGGGCCCTCAAAGCCTCCAGGTATCCAGCCGATGTCATCTTGCAGCAGCAGCAGACCCTGCGCGCCGTGCGCCCCGTGATCGCTCGGCGGCGTGCCCCGGTTCGAGTGGCACCGGATACACAGGTGGTCGGGTGACGCGACATCGATCGGAGCGCGCAGGTTGGCCTCGAACGAGCTTCCGTGCGAGTCGTGGCAGACGACGCAGAAGATCGACTGAGTCTCGGCGCCGTCTTTCTCCAGGTAGTTCGACTGCTCTGCGAACTTCTGCTCCAGCGCCACCCTGCCCTCGTGGCACTCTTGGCAGTCCGCGCGCCCGCGGGCGTACGACGACGTGTTGCCGTGCGCCGACAGTTTCCACTGCTCCACGAACGGATGGTGCGTACCGGCATGGCACTCCCCGCAGCCCGTCGTCGCCGCTTCGTCCGCCAGCACCGAGCAGAGCGGCGCCGTCGCCACCGCGGGGTCGTTCACGTGCTCCCAGCCCGACCCGTGGCACGACTCGCACTGCACGTCGAGATACCGCTCGTCCTGAGTCGCGACCCAGCCCGCGTCCCCCTCAGCCGGGTTGCCGTTCTCCGAGACGGTGTGGCAACCCTCGCAAAACGAGGCCGCATGGTCGCTCGACTGCAGACCCGCCCACGCATCCGAGTGGCCGTGGCTTCTCCACTGCCCCAAGAAGGTCGCGTGACAGCTCCCGCAGGTCGGCATCTTGTCCGCCGGGTCCCCGACATAACCCAGGAACCTGTTGACCTCGTCCGTCGGCTGATCGAAGGCCGGCCGCTCCACAAACACCTCGTCGTCGGTGCACGCGCCCAAGGCGAGGCCGAGCACCGCAATCAGCGGCACTATCAGCCAAGCGCTCATGGTAACTCTCTTTGTCACAGGCGCCTCCAGAGAAGGGTTTATAACGTTACGGTGCTGCTCTACAGGGCAAAAGGCTATCTTCTTACAGGCATCTTCCGGGCCGCGGGCGAGCGTATCCCCTAACTACCAAGCGTGCAAGCACTTACGGCTCCAGACCCGCGGCCGCTGTGTGGGACGGATGGTCACAAATAGGGGCTAATCGGCAAGTTCAGTATCAACAATGATACTGAGCTTCGTTATGATACACCGACGTCCCGGATGCGCAAGGGCTTCCTAAATGTCTCGTACGACTTTTGTAGCGTGGGCCGTTCGGCGACGGTGGCAGGCGGGCGCCCGGCTAGAGGCCACTTCCCTCGGCGCTCTGGGTAACCACGTTCTTACCCCGATCCTTGGAGGCATAGAGGGCGCGGTCGGCGTTGGCCACCAGGCTGTCGTAGTCTTTGCCGTCCACCGGGTAGCAGGCGACCCCGAGGGAGATGGTGGCACCGGCGCATTTTTCGCAATCGGCGACGGCGGCCCGGAGGCGCTCGGCGAGCACTCCCGCCTCCCGGCGCTCGGTCTCTGGAAGCAAGATGATGAATTCATCGCCGCCCCAGCGGCAGATGAGATCGCTGCCTCGCAGCTGCGAGGCGAGGGCCCGGCCGATAGCGCTGAGGGTGTAATCGGCCTCGACGTGGCCGATCCGGTCATTGATGTCCTTGAAGTCATCGACATCGAGGAAGACGACGGAGAAGGGGCGGCCAGTCCGGTCGCTGCGCTTGAGCTCAGCCGATAGCGCTTCGCGGAAGCGCCGGGAGTTGCCGAGCCCGGTGAGCGGGTCGGTGACGGCCTGCTTCTCGATCTCGGCCTGGAAGGCGGTGAAGTAGCCCTGTGCGATGGCGAAGAGGATTCGGTCGATGCAGCGGTTCAACCGCGTCATCAAGTCGAAGAAAGGTCGGTCGCTGTCCCGGAACACGTCGCGTGAGGCCAGGATCATCGCCTGGCGCAGCCGCATGTAGGCCTCGAGAGCGCTGATCAGCGTGCCCCCGGCCTGGACGTGCTTCTCTGCCAGGCGCTGCCCGATCTGCTGGTTATCGCCGTCGCCGAGGAAGCTGCGGTAGTGCCACGGGTCGCAGAGGACGGCGGACACCCCTTTGACCAGAGCCTCGACGTCCGTCTGCAGGCCGCCGTAGGGGAACGGTTCGCCGCGTTCCGAGACCCGCTTCTCGAAGGCCTCGGCCCAGTCCGCTGCAAGTTGAGCGGTGTCGTCGTTCAGGGCGTCGGCGGCCTTAGAGAATACTGCTTCACGGGCCCGTTTCGGCGACCGAGACATGGAGCCTCCGGTTAGGGTTGTGCACTACCAGTATATGGCGGGTTTTGCAAGGACGGCAGGTCCGACTAACAAAAGAACATCGATTCGCCATAGCGGTCAAGCTAAACAGACCTTTACTAGACCAGGCGATCGCCTAACCACCGGCGGCTAAACAAGCAACAGAGCCAGCACGGTCACAGCAGCTCCCGTGGCGGTGGCGATCAGGTTTACCACGTCGTTATCGACCCCCGCGAGGCCCGAGACGCGCAGGGCGCGCTCGGCGCACCCCGGGTGGCGTGCCACTTCCGGGCTCGTCCCGCACGCCGGACAGCGGTAGACGGCCTGGAAGCCGGCACCCGCGACGGAATCAGCCAGAGAGCCCGCCAGGCCACCCAGCGCGACGGCGATCACAGCCTCGCCATCGAGCCCCGGCACGAGCCAGCCGCCCACGCCGGCAACCGCTACCGCGCCCGCCGCTGCTCCCAAAGTCCCCGGAAGCGAGACGGCCCCGGAAGTCCCGGGAGGTTGCCGCCGAAGCGTGAGGATGGAGCGCGGCCGCCGCCCCAGACGCACCCCCACCTCCGTGGCCCAAGTGTCCGCTGTCGCTGCGGCGACTGCGCCCAACAGGGCCAGCTCTGCGAAAGCGTCCAGCGAATGGAAGCACGCCGCCAGCGCCGCGGCAGATCCGTTGGCCAGAACCTGGCGGGCCCCGCGCCTCGATCGCGCGCCGCCGCCCGGCAGCGCCGATAGCGCGCTCGAGCTCACGAAGAAGACCACCAGTACGACGGCCGGCCCGAGCCCTGCAGAGCCGAACACCGTGCCCCCCACTAATGTTCCGGCTACCGCACCTCGTGCGGTAAGCGCACCGAGCCGCCAGGCGGAGGCAGACACCGCCGCCGCCGCGCCGATTGCGATCAGCCCTCTGAGTAGAAGTTCCACCCGCCTCCTGGCGTTGCCGCCGGATGCTGCGTCTTGCGACTGCCGGACAGGCGCTTATTCTCGGAGCGATGCGCAATTCACGCAACGACACGGAAGGAGCCGGCACCCGGAATAGCCTCGTCTTGGCCGGTCCGGTCATCTTCTTCGTGTTGTTGTTGCTGCCGAGACCCGGGGGCATTTCGCCAGCGGCCCACGCCACCCTCGCGATGGCCGGCTGGATGGCCGTCTGGTGGCTGACCGTAGCCGTTCCCCTGGCCGTCACCGCGCTCCTACCACTCGTCCTCATCCCGGTGCTCGGAATCGGATCGCCTGCCGCCGCGGCGGAGCCGTACGCGAACCCGGTCATTTTTCTCTTCATGGGCGGCTTCTTCATCGCCACAGCGATGCAGCGCTGGCAGCTCCACCGGCGCGTCGCACTGGCCGTCGTCGCGTGGACCGGCACGTCGCCCCGACGCCTGGTCGCCGGCTTCATGCTCGCCTGTGCACTACTCAGCATGTGGATGTCCAACACGGCGGCCACGCTGATGATGATGCCCATCGGCATCGCCGTCCTGAGCTTGCTCAGAGCGCCGGGCACTGAGCTGGAGACTCAAGATCCTGCACCTGGCCTCGGGATCGCGCTGATGCTCGGCATCGCCTACGCCGGCTCGATCGGCGGCGTCTCGACTCTGATCGGCACGCCACCCAACGCCGTGCTCGCCGGTCTGGCGGACGAGCTACTCGACGTCGATCTCTCCTTCGCTCGCTGGATGTCCATCGGGCTGCCCGTCACCGCCCTCATGCTGGTCGGCTGCTGGGCACTGCTCTGCCTCGTCCTCTTCAAGCTGCCCGCCAAGCCGCTGGCCGGCGCGGCTGCGGTAGTCGAGGGTGAGCGCGGCAAGCTGGGGAGCTGGCACGCTGCAGAGCGCGTGACGGCCGCCGTATTCGCGCTGGCGGCGCTCGCCTGGGTCTTCCGGGCGCCTAAACAGATCGGTGAGCTGACGATCCCCGGCGTGCAGACTCTGTTGCCGCAGGTCGGCGACGCGACCATCGCCATCGGCGCCGCGCTCGTGCTTTTCTTGTGGCCGGCTCGCGATCGTGACGGGAGCTCGACCCGGGTGCTTGACTGGCAACACGCGCGCACTATACCGTGGGATATCCTCGTGCTGTTCGGCGGCGGCCTGTCCCTGGCCTTCGCGTTCGAGTCGACTGGGTTGACGGAGTGGTTGGGTGGAGAGCTCGCCGTCCTCGCCGGACTCCCGGATATGCTGATCATCGCAGCGGTCGCTACGACGTTCGTCTTCGTCACCGAGATCACGTCGAACACCGCCACCGCGACGCTCGGCTTGCCGGTGATGGCGGCGCTCGGTCCCTCGGTCGGCGTTGAGCCGCTCGCGCTGATGACCGCCGCTGCGATGGGCTCGTCGATGGCCTTCATGTTACCCGTCGCTACGCCGCCCAACGCCATCGTCTTCGGGACCGGCTACATTAGGCCCGCCGATATGAGACGCGCCGGCTTTTGGCTCAACTTGGTCGGAATCGTGGTCATAACCGCGACGGTGGCGATCAGATTCGGATGACCGTACCGCCGAAGCGTGCACGGAAATGAACCCACCGAATAGAGACATCGACGCCAGGCTGCCACTGGCGCTTCTGCAGGCGGTGCAGCAGCAGGATACGCCGCCTGAGCTCATGCCGGACGAACACCCCCACTCGTTCTTCCCGCATCGCCTGGGGCTCAGCGGCGTTGTCGAGGAACAGATACGCCAGTTCCGACGCCTCGCACGCCAGCGCCGCCGCGTCGCCGAGACCGAGGTCGTTGCGCTGCTCGAGCTGATCGCTCGCCGCTCCGACGCCGGCGCCGTCTTTACGGCAGCCGGGCGCGAGCTGGCCGGCCTCTACTTCTCGGGCCCGCGCGGCGTGCTGCGCCGAATCGCCCGGCGATTGCCACTACCACTGCGCCAGCGCGCCGCCCGCAGCACGTTGCGCACCGCCCACGGCACCTACCTGATCGCAGCCGCCAAGGTCGTCGAGACCGAGCCGCTCGAGATCCGCGCTACCGACGCATTGACCGCTCGGGTCGGCGAGTACAGTGCGGCCTGCAAGTTGTACGGTTCGCTCGCCGCCAGCCTGCTGGAGCTGAGCGGGTTGGGGCGGACGACTGTGGCGCACACTCAGTGTCAGCGGCGCGGTGATGATGCGTGTGTTTGGAGGGTTGAGGGGGATGGTGGCCGGTAGCCGGTGGCCGGTTAGCCGCTGATCGTCGGTTCGCACTTCTCGGCAGTCACTCGTTCTAGGTTACCGGCCACCCGCCACCGATTACCGGCCACTTCGCGCCTGGTAACGACCATCCGTCCGCCACAACTGAGCATGACAGCGTCGCGGAGCCCTCAGTGCAATTCACTAGGCTCCACGTGCACGACGACGTCTTCTAGATTCAGCTCCGCGGCGACGCGCCGCTCGACCTCATCGGCGATCGCGTGCGCCTGGCGGACCTGGGTGGCGGGGTGGACGCGGACGGTGAGCTCGGCGAACCCCTCGCCGGGCCGGCCGCGCGAGCGGACGCCCCACACGCTCTCGACGCCTTCCACCGCTGACGCGACCTCGTAGACGCGACTCGGATCAACGGCGGCCTGGTCGACCAGGACCGGAACGGTCCTGCGGAGGATCTGGTAGCCGCTGTGGGCGACGACGACCGCTACGAGCACCGCCAATACGGCGTCGGCTTGCCCCCACCCCAGGCGGACCAGTCCCAGCCCGGCCAGCACCGCCAGGGTCACCCATACATCGGCCTGCGTGTGCCGGGCATCGGCGATGAGCAGCTCGCTGCGATATTCCCTGCCGCGGCGGCGCTCATAGTACGCGATAGCCACGTTCACCAGCATCGTCCCCGCCAGGATAATCATGGCGGTCGTGCCCGGATCCGGCGGTGGCGCACCGCGGATCAGTCTTAAGGCCGCCGACCTTAGCAACTCGAAGCAGGTGATGGAGAGAAAGCCGGCGATGACGAAGGCGCCCAGCGTCTCGAACTTCCCGTGCCCGTACGGGTGCGTATCGTCGGGCGGCGCCGCCGCAAAATAGATGGCCGTAAGCGCGATCACGTTGTTGAGTGCGTCCGTTCCGGAATGCGCCGCGTCACCCAAGACCGATAGCGACCCGATGACCCAACCCACCGCTACCTTGACCGCGACCAGCGCCAGGTTGGCCCAGAGGATCCAGAACAGAATCCGCCTGACCCGGCGCTGCCGCTCGACGTCACCCCATTCCCGCGGCCTGCGTGTTGCCGGCGGCCGCACCGCAGCGCTCTTACGCCACCAGGCGCTCATTTGCGACGCCGACTGAGAAGCCATCCACGCTGGATAGACCTTGGCTCCTCCACGCGGACAAACGCTTCCGGGTCCCAGCGCCCGACCACACGGGAGCCTTCCTTCAACGAGCGCCGCTTCACGATCGTGTAGACGATCTCCACTCGACCCTCGCGTCCCTGGCCCAAAATCTCGGTGACACCGAATCCGGCCTCGCGCAGCGCCTCGGCGATCTCCACTCCGGCAGCGCGCGACACGATCTGTACTTCCGCCAAACCCAGCGCCAGCTTCTCCTCAATCGTCATGCCTACCCACGTACCGGCCGCAAAGCCGCCGGCGTAGGCGAGCACCAGCAGCGGCGAGTTGAGATTGCGGACCACCGCACCGACAACCACTATCCAGATCAGGATCTCGACGAACCCGACCGACGCCGCGAGCAGCTTCCGGCCTCGCACGGCCGATATCAGCCGCAGCGTCGCCAGTGACACATCCACTATGCGCAGCAGGAAGATGATAATGGGGCCGAGCGGCCCGACCAGGAGCTGTTCCATTCAGAAGGTGCAGCGCTCGTCACTGCTGTCAGCGTGATCCGTAGAACGATTCGACGGCAGGCAATATGTCGAGCCGGGGACGTCACGCAAGCAGCCAACTAGCACGATGACCACCAGAGCCAAGGATACCCTGGGTTCCACTATCGCCGCGATCGACGGCAAAGGCTACGGCGCCTACAAACAGGTCGCCGGCAGCTACGACTTCGGCGACCACACCCTTCATATAGACTACGTCCAAGGTGACCCCTTCGCCTCGCCCAGCCGCCTGCGTGCCGTCTTTCCCCCAGAGATAACCAGCCTGCCCACGAATATTCTCCAGCCCGCCATCCGGCGCCTCGCGGCAGCCGACTTCCTCAACCGCCGCCTCCACCGCGAGGTGCGCTCGATCAGCCGCGACCGGGGGAGCGGTAAGAGCGGGGCCGTCCGCATCCTGCGACCGGGGCAGTGCATCCTCGAGCGCACCAGCCTGCAGATCGACGAGGCGGGCACCGTCGTCGCTCGCTTCACCGCGGGACTTCCCGCCGCCGGACGTCGCGTGCTCGGCCGCCAAGCGGCGGAGATGCTGCTCGGCGACATCCCGCGGGCGCTGCGCAGCGTTCTGGCGCCTGCGACCGGCGAGCTGGAGGCGCTGCGGGGCCACGCCTTGCTGGCCGAAGACTCGGCCGCGCTCCGCGACGGACTCGAAGAGCGGGGCCTCATCGCCTTCATCCCTGCCGGCGCTGTCCTGCCGCGCCGCAGCGGCGTCGATGACCGGCCGCTCGCCGCGTCGCAGGCCGTAGCCTTTGAGGCGCCCGACGGACTGATGGTCACCCTCGAAGCCCCGAACCGGGGACAGGTAGTCGGTATGGGCGTGCCCCGCGGCATCACGCTCATCGTCGGCGGCGGCTACCACGGCAAGTCGACCCTGCTCCGCGCTATCGAGAGCGGCATCTACGATCATATCGATGGCGATGGCCGCGAGCTGGCCGTCACCGTGCCCGACGCCGTCAAGATTCGCGCCGAGGACGGCCGTGCCGTCGCCTCGGTAGACATATCGAACTTCATCATCGACCTGCCCCTTGGCGAGGACACGGCCCATTTCTCTACAGCCAACGCCAGCGGCTCCACCAGCCAGGCAGCGGCCATCGCCGAGGCCCTCGAGGTCGGTGCCTGCTGTCTGCTCATCGACGAGGACACCAGCGCCACAAACTTCATGATCCGCGATGCGCGGATGCAGGCGCTGGTCCAGGACGCGGACGAGCCGATCACGCCGTTCATCGACCGCGCCCGGCAGCTCTACGAGGAGCTCGGCGTCTCCACAGTGATCGTGGTCGGCGGAGCCGGCGACTACTTCGATGTCGCCGACACCGTCATCGGCATGCGCCGATACCTGCCGGACGATCTGACATCCGGCGCCAAGCAGATCGCAGAACGATTCCGCACCGAGCGCGCCCACGAAGGTGGACCCTGGTCGCCGCTCCTCGGACGCGTCCCGGACCCGGCCAGCATAGACGCTCAGAAGGGTCGCAAGTCCGTCTCGATCAAGGTACAGACCTCTACCCGCGTCCTGTTCGGGATGCAAGAACTCGAGCTTAGCGCACTGGAACAGCTCGTCGAGGAGGCGCAGGTCCGCGCCATCGCCCAGGCGATGGTCCACGCCGCCGGCCGCTGGCTCGACGGCCGACGCACGTTGCGCGCGGCGCTAGAAGGCTTGATGGAGGAGGTCCGGCAGAGGGGGCTCGACACAATCGATTCGCGGCAGCCCGGCGACTACGCCCAATTCCGCATCCACGAGCTCGCCGCCGCGCTCGGCAGACTGCGCACCCTGCGCGTCCGCTCAGCTGGGTAACAGAACCGCCGCCGGTCAGCGCTCGAACGTTCGCCGCAGGCGCACGACGTCAGATGGCTCTTCCGAATCGCCATCCGGCTGACCCCCGCCGCCCCCGTCCTCCTTTTCCCCAGGCGTGATGAGGCCGGACCCGAACCGCCGCTCCGACCGCTCGCTGCGGAAAAACACCCGGTTGATCCAGGTTGCGCGCAGCCGGTCGGACGACTGCCACTCGCGAGAAGGCTTGGACCGTTTGAGGCCGGGCATTCCCAGGCCGATCCAGACCCCGAGGGCGAACGTCACGGCGGCGCCGGCGATCTTCAGCAGGAGAACAGCATCCATGATTGACTCAATACGAAGCTACACCGGTACCGGTTCCAGGGTCCAGGAGGGAGTGAGCGAGCGCTAGCTGAGCCGTCGAGCCATGGAGTAATTGAGCGCTCGCGCTCTCTAGCTCCCTATCCGGATCGTGTCATCGAAGATAGTGAAGGCACTCTCGCTCGCTCGCCGGTAGGCTTCCGAGATAAGTGCCGCCGACGTATCGCTTAGCGAACCCGCCACCATTCCGGCGAACATCCTCTGATAAAACGCGTCGGGATAGACGACAACCGTGCCGCGGGCAAAGCGGGCCCGCGGCTCCTCGACTCGAGCCGCGAGGATCAGGCTGCTGTCGGGTGCGAGGCGTGTGTCTGAGAGTTCGACCCAGATTCCGCTCCGCGACTCGACGACACGCCGAATGGCCGACTCGATCGCGGAGCTCTCAATGACTCGCCGATCTGCGTCGAGCAATTCAATGCCTACAATCACTTCCGGCGTGACGTACGTCGGGAAGCGATGCCCGGTGCCACTGTTCGTCACCCGCAATGCGACGGACGGAGCGGAACCCGTGACCCAATCGATAGTCACTCCGCCCGCGACCATCAGCGAGTCATGCACACCGCGCCACAGGTGGCGCCGGTCCGGCATGTGGCAGCTCTGGCATCCCAGACCCTTCTCCGCGTATCGACTCGCCTCCCACTCCTCGAACGTGTTCTGTAACGATTTGCCGTTGGGGGCGGGAAACTCGAACTGGTGGCAACCCGAGCAGAAGCGCGAGTCCTCGAAGTACGCCGTGCGCACCGCACCGCCATGCGGCGAGCCTGGCGGCGCGGCCGTCAGCGAGCCGTCACGACGCGGCGGCCCATAGCGTTGCCAGCCCCGTACATGACACGCCGCGCAGACCAGCCCGTTCTGCTGCAGCGACGCATCGAACACGGGGTTGGGAACCAGCGCCCCGCTCGTATCAGGGACCTGAGCCGATTGCTCCGAGAGCGGAGCATGACAGGCGAGACAGCTCCGCACGGTTTCGTAGTTGTAGCCTTCCCAATTCACCAACTGACCCGCGAGACCCGGGGAGAAGGCACCGGAGTGGATCGTGGTCTTCCAGTCCTCGTACTGCTGTGCGTGGCATGTGCCGCACGTCGCCGGCTGAAGCGACGCCTCCAGCGACGAGAAACCTTCCGGTGCACCACCCTGCAACGGTACCGGCCGCAGCCAATAGTCGGCCACGAACTCATCCAGCTCATGGAACCGGCGGTTCTCCACCGGCAGCGATGCCGGATCGACCTGCACCCCAGAATCCGAACAGGCAGACAGAGACGCCAACCAGGCGCCCAACATGAGAGCGGGCCCGGTCGCTCTCGACCGGGCCCTCCACTCTGTGCGTCCGTTCGACGCCCTCAACCTGTCACCTCTTTGTCTGCGGTCCTGCAGCTCAATTCATATTGCCGCCCGAGCACGGGTTGCAGGGGTTCTTGCCCGCGCACGGATTGCACGGATTCATGCCGCCGGCCATCGAGGCGTCGAAGTCGGCCTGCACCGAGACAACATACTCGGTCAACGCCGTCAGTTCCACCGAGTTCCAATCGAGCGGCTCGTTCTGCATCGGGATCACCATACAGAGCTGCACCATCTCTGCGGCCGTTACCTCGCTCAGGCCGGCGCGCTCCTCCGCCATCTTCACGTAGTGCGGATAAGGCTCCGCGAACGTCGCCTCCATCATTCCGGTGCCATTCGTGTGGCAGGTGGCGCACGAGGTCGTCCCCGCCGAGCTCAGAGACTTGTCGTTGAAGAGCCGCTCGCCCGTGGCGATTAGCTCTGCCGACGAGTGGCCGCCGGTGTAGAGGGTCCTGTCGCCCTGCCGGATCTTCTCCCCTAGGGCGACGGCGCACGGGTTCGCTGCGGCGCACGGATTGGCGGCACACGGGTTACAGACGTTGCCCGCCGCACAAGGATTCGAGGCGGCCTGCTGACTGGCCCGTTCGCCGCCGCTACAGGCGGCCAGCAGGAACATCGAGGCGGCGACCAGCCGCCCGCTGGTTGGGGCATTCACAATCGATCCCTCCTTCAGCGTGTTGTCGGGTGCCACGTGAGCGATCCGGGCCACACCGCGCAGGAGGCTTCGCCTCCGCCAAGACCGCGCCCCCACGGGGGCCCGGCGGCGGGCGCGCCTGCCTCTGGAGTCTGGCCAAGAATACACATTACGTAGGCAGTAACCGGCAGGGGCCCCGGCGGGTTCCCGATCCCCGGCCTGGGCCGTATCATGGTGTCGGAGGGACTCTGCGAGGAGCGTCGAGGGTGCTTGGAACACCAAAGATGCCGAGGATTCCGCTTACCGCCTACGGATGGGTCCGCGGCCACTCGGTTCACATCTTCAGGCTCGCCGTGGTCATAGCGGTCGCCGCGTTGACCGCCCTGGCCGGGCACACCTGTCACGGCCTGATCGGCCCACCGGGCTAGAGCGGCGCGCTCACTCCCCGTAGTAGTGGCAGGCGGCGGCGCAGGTCTCGGCGATCGAGATCCGCTGTAGCCCGGGGAGCCGTTCCTCGAGCCGCTCCCAGAGCCAACCGCAGAGGATCTCGCTGGTGGCGTTCTCGAGGCCGGGCACCTCGTTGAGCGTCCGGTGGTCGAGCTCGGCGATCACCGGCCTCACCTTCTCGTCTATGTCGCCGTAATCGAGCAGCCAGCCGGTCTCGGGATCCACGGCTCCACGCACCGCCACCTCGATCTCATAGGAATGGCCGTGGAGGCTCCGGCACTTGTGACCCTCAGGCGCCTTGGGAAGGTAGTGTGCGGCAGCGACGTTGTACTTGCGGCAGAGCTCGACTCGCATCCTAGACCCCGGTCTCGTCCGCGTCCCAGATGTACTTGTGGAGCTGCGGCTGTAGCCGGGCAGGTGTGTTATCCTCCAACATCCACTCGGCCAGTTCCTCCAATTCCAGCTCACCCCATACGGGGGCGAACAGCAGCTTTCGCCGGGCGAGCTCGTGCTCGTCGATCACCGCAAGCGCCCATTCGTAGTCGCGGCGATCAGCGATCACGAACTTGATCTCATCACCAGGGCCCAACTTCTCCAGGTTCCCCCAAAGGTTGTTCTCCGATTCACCGGAGCCCGGGCATTTGATGTCCATTATCTTGACAACGCCCACCGGCAGGATTCCCACGTCGATGCTGCCGCTCGTCTCGCAGAGTACCGAGTAACCACTTTCGAGCAGCCCCTCCGCCAGCCGCCCGATCTCTTTTTGCAGCAGTGGCTCCCCGCCGGTGAGCTCGACCAGCCTACAGCCGCAGCCGATGCGTTCGACTTCAGCAACGATCTCCTCGACCGACATATCGCGACCGCCGAAGAACGCATAGTCAGTATCGCACCAGACGCAGCGCAGGTGGCAACCGGTCGTGCGCACGAACACACACGGCAGACCCTGCCAGCTCGACTCGCCTTGGATCGACAGGAAGATCTCCGTGATCTTCATCCGCGGCTACTTTTGCACCGCCGCCTTGCCACGGCCCTTTTTCCGGCCGCGCTTCGGCCCATGTTGCTCGAGGATCTCGATCAGCTCGTCGCCTTCGATGACTTCCTTCTCCAGTAGCCGCTCCGCCACCTCATCCAGTGCTTTCCGCTCCCGCGTCAGCAGCTTGTGCACTCGGTCGTGCGCTTCGTCGACGATGCGCCGGACCTCGCGGTCGATCTCCTGCAGCGTCTCCTCGCTATGCTGGCTGTGTTCCGCCTCAGCCAGCTGGCGCATTCCCAACATGTTGCGCGTGCGCGTTTCGTAAGTGAGCGGCCCCAGCGATTCGCTCATCCCGTACTCGAGGACCATGCTGCGAGCCAGTTCGGCGACGCGGCTCAAGTCGTTTTGCGCTCCAGTAGAGATCTCGTCGAAGACGATCTCTTCCGCCACGCGGCCGCCCAGCAGAACGGCGATGCGGTCGAGCAGCTCGGCACGCGTGAGCAGGTAGCGATCTTCGGTTGGTAATTGCTGTGTATAGCCGAGAGCGCCGATGCCGCGCGGGACGATGGAGATCTTGTGGACGGGGTCGGCGTGCTCTACGCACTGCGCGATCAGCGCATGGCCCGCCTCGTGAAAGGCGACAATCCTCTTCTCATCCTCGTTGATGAGGCGATTCTTCTTCTCGAGACCCGCGACGATCCGGTCCGTCGCGCGGTCGATGTCCTCCATCGTGACGCCTTCGCCGCCGCGCCGCGCGGCGAGCAGCGCTCCTTCGTTCAGCAGGTTGGCAAGGTCGGCGCCGACGAATCCCGGTGTCCGCCGCGCTACGACATCGAGATCGACGTCCGCCGCCAGGCGAATGCCTTTCGCGTGCACTTCGAGGATCGCCCGCCGCCCGTTCATGTCGGGACGATCGACCAGCACGTGGCGGTCGAAGCGGCCGGCTCGCAGCAGCGCCGGGTCGAGGAGCTCCGGCCGGTTGGTCGCCGCCATGATGATGACTCCAGCGCGCGGGTCGAACCCATCCATCTCCACGAGCAGCTGGTTCAGCGTCTGCTCGCGCTCGTCGTGGCCGCCCACCGGTCCGCCGATCCCGCGTGCCTTGGCCAGCGCGTCCAGCTCGTCGATGAAGATGATGCAGGGCGCTTTCTGTTTCGCCTGGGCAAACAGATCCCGGACCCGCGCCGCACCGACGCCGACGAACATCTCGACGAACTCGGAGCCCGACAGGTTGAAGAACGGCACACCCGCCTCGCCGGCCACGGCCCTGGCCAGCAGCGTCTTGCCCGTTCCCGGCGGCCCGACCAGCAAGACGCCCTTTGGGATTTTGGCGCCCAGCCGCGAGAACTTGTCCGGCCGCTTGAGGAACTCGACGACCTCCTTCAGCTCCTCCTTCGCTTCGTCGACGCCCGCCGCGTCACCGAAGGTTACACCCGTGTGACCCTCGGCCTGCAGCCGCGCCTGTGACTTGCCGAAGGTCATCACGCTTTGCGCCGGTCCGCCCATCCGGCGCAGCAGGTAGAACCAAAGCACGAACAGCAGACCGAGCGGTAGCAGGAGATTCAGCATCCATCCCATCCCGTCGGCGACGGACCCCTCGTACTCTATCCCCTGCTCCTCCACCAGCTCGATCAGGTTGGGATCGTCGACACGAACGGCGACCCAGCTCTCCGGCGCGCCGGCCGCTATCGCCGTCTCCGTCGGCTCCGCCACGATCCTGTTGTCACTGATCGTGAGCTTGACCACCTCGCCGGCGATGATCTTGGCCTTCAGATCGGAGTAGCTGATCTCCTCGCCGGGACGATCGGAGAGCACGTAATTGAGACCGACGAAAAGCAGCACCGCCATGACGACATATACGACCATCATGTAGGCCCGCCGGCTCCCCGGTTCGCCCGGTTCCGGCCGGCGCCGGTCGTCGGGCTTCGGCCCTTGGTTTTGGCTCTCGTCGCTCATATCACCCTAACGATATCCTCATCTCTAAATTGCCGCTGATACAACCGCGCGTACAGCCCGTCCGCCGCCAGGAGCTCCGCGTGCGTACCGCTCTCCACTATCCGCCCACCCTCCAACACGAGTACCCGGTCGGCCCGCTGTACGGTGCTGAGACGATGGGCGATGATCAACGTCGTCCGCCCTTCCATCAACTGCTCGAACGCTTCCTCGACCAGCCGTTCGCTCTCGGTGTCCAGGCTACTGGTCGCCTCATCGAGAATCAGAATCTCGGGGTCCTTGAGCAGAGCGCGCGCTATCGAAATGCGCTGCCGCTGTCCCACCGAGAGCTTCACCCCGCGCTCGCCCACCAACGACTCGTATCCTTGCGGTAGCTTCTCTATGAACTCGGCGGCGTGGGCGGCCCGCGCCACCGTTTCGATCTCGGCGCGCGTCGCGCCGTCACGCCCGTACGCGATGTTCTCCTCGATCGTCGTCCCGAACAACATCGGCTCCTGCGGCACGATTCCGACCGCCGACCTGAGGTCGGCGAGCTTCAGCTGGCGGAGATCGATCCCGTCGAGGCCGATGGCGCCTAGCGTCGGGTCCCAGAAGCGGGAGACTAGGCCGGCTAGGGTAGATTTCCCAGCCCCGCTGGGCCCGACCAACGCCACGACCTCGCCGGGCGGGATCTCCAGGTCGACCTCACGCAGAGCCCAGGGCAACGAGTCCTCGTAGCGAAACCAGACGTCTTGGAACCGTAGGGCCCAGCCACGCCCCGGCTCCAGCCGCGCCGGCTGCGACGGATCCGCCACCGTCGGCTTCTGGTCGAGCAGCTCGAAAACACGTTCGGCGGCACCCTGTGCCTCCTGATAGCCGCTCCATAGAGAGGCCAGCGAGGTGATGGCCGCGGCCACCATGACCGCGTAGAGCAGGAACGATACGAGCTGGCCGCCGGTGATGTCACCCGACAGGACCATGCGCCCACCCTGCCAGAGAACGGCGACGATGCCGCCGAACGTGACCAGCGTGATGGCGCCGAAAAAGACGCCGCGAGTCAGCGCCCGCCTGAGCGCCGCGCGCAGAGCCGAATCGATCCCCTGCCGATAGCGTCCTGCTTCCCACACCTCGCGCACGAAGCTCTGCACCGTGCGGATCTGAACGATCGACTCCTCAGCTACGGTGTTCGCCTCCGCGATCTTATCCTGCACTTCAGTGCTCGCCCGGCGCAGCCGCCGGCCGAACAGCATGGCGAAGAAGACGACCGCCGGTGCGACCGCCAGCGTGGTCACCGTCAGCTGACGATGCATGAGCGTCAGCAGGGTGAGCGAGCCCGCCAGGTAGAGAAGCTGGCGCAGCAGCTCCGAGATTTGATAGGAGAGGACTCCCTGCAGCCTCACCACGTCGGACGTGAGCCGGCTGGTCAGCTCACCGGTCGTGCGCTCGGTGAAGAAGTCGGGCGACAGGGTGAGCAGATGCGAGAACAGATCTTTCCGAATACCGGCGATCACGCGCTCGCCCGTCGCCCCGAGCAGATAGACCTGACTGAAGCTGAAGACCGCCTGGACCGTAAACAGTCCGAGCAGTAGCAGGGCGATCCGATTGAGCAACGCCCTGTCCATTTCGACGAAGGCGGCGTCCATCAGGTAGCGCACCACCGCGGGGAACGCCAATCCGATAGCGCCGCTGAGCAACAGGAAAACCGTCGCGCCTGTCAGCGCCCAGCGGTGGGGGTAGAGCCGCGGCCCCAGGCGCCGGAAGACGAACAGCGGCACCTGGACGGGCGGCACGCGTAGCTTGGTGCCGGTCTTCCTTTCTTTCATGGCTAGCCACTAATCTAGACGGGAAGCGGTCGTCTGTCTTGGTGGGCAGGCGCCTCTGGCGCCTCCCTGCAGCAACACCATATTTGCTGTGCCCCACCACAGAGACGGCAGCAACTGCAGGAGGCGCGAGATCATGTCCGAGCACTCCGAACCGGCGGCGCGCGCGACATCGGGACGCTTCGCTTGGTTGGCCTTCGTAACCGCGTTCTTCACCTACGCGCTGATCGTCTTCGGCGGCGTGGTGAGGATTACGGGCTCCGGCATGGGGTGCGGCGACGACTGGCCGCTCTGCAACGGCCAGCTGATTCCGCCGATGGATTTCGAGACCTTGATCGAATACGGCCACCGGCTGGCGGCTTTGTTCGTTAGCGCGCTCGTCTTCGCCGTGGCGATCTACGCGTTCCGCCAGCGGCGCGCGCTCAGCGGCGCCCGCGGCGCCGTCGGCCTCGCCATCGCCGCGCTCGTCCTGCTGATCGTCCAGGTCCTGGTGGGCGCCATCACGGTCTGGCTGGAACTACCGACGGCGACCGTGGTGCTACACCTGATCGTCGCCTCGGCGCTCCTGGGGGTGCTGATCATCGCCGGGCTCCAGGCTCGGGCGGAAGCGCACCCCGCCTTTCAGGCCGGTGGGGCACTCGCAGGCTACCCGCGCTGGGCAGTGAGCACGGCAGCGCTCGGCTTCGTACTCCTCTTTTTTGGCGGCCTGGTCGCCAACACCGGGGCGGGGCCCTTGTGCCAGGGCTTCCCGCTCTGTAACGCCCAGCTTTTCCCTGAAGGCGGTGGCCTGGTGCACCTGCACTGGACGCACAGGCTGCTCGCCTACGCTATGCTGGTTCTGGTGATATTGGCGACGGCCAAGACCCTACGTGAAAAAGCGCCGCCGCCGATACCGCGCTGGTCGGTGGCCGCGCTGATCCTGGTTGTGATGCAGATCGTGGTGGCCGCCGCCCTCGTGCTCCGTCAGCTCCCCGCGGACCTCAGGGGCCTGCATCTGGCCCTCGGAGTGGCGTTGTGGGTAGCGCTCGTAGTGTGGGCGACCCTCGCACTCCAGCACGCGAGCTCGCCGTCACTGGACCGCGAGCCCGCTTAGCTTCAACGACCCGCGTGCCCGGCGCGGCCGCGATGCTCCGCTGCCGGGCTCCTCGGCTAGTTCAACCGACGTAGCTCGACGCGCTGGTTCTGCGCACGGCCTTCCGGCGTCTCGTTGCTGGCAATCGGTTCGTCGGGACCGTAACCCTTCGCCACCAGCCGCTCCTCGGGAACGCCCCGTTCGATCAGGTGCCTCTGCACGCTGGCCGCCCGGCTCAGTGACAAGCTCAGGTTGAAGGGACGGTAGCCGGTGTCGTCTGTATGACCGGCGATCTCGACCCGGACCGTCGGGTCGGCGATCAGCGACTCGGCGACCCGGTCGAGGACCTGGCGCGCCTCGGGCGTCAGTTCCGCGCCGCCCGATACGAACGTCACGCCTTCCAGAACCACCGTGGTGACGCCCTCCTCGAAGAGGAGCAGGCAGCCGCGGGCGTCGACGCGCATGCCAGCCAGAGTGTTGGGGCACGCATCGTCGGAGTCCGGGACGCCGTCACCGTCGGCATCCGTCGGCAGCGGACAACCGCTGCTGTCAACGCGTGCGCCTCTCGGCGTCCCGGGGCAGGCATCGAACTGATCGGTGACGCCGTCCCGATCAGAGTCCTGCGGTCCCGCGGGGCCTCGACCGAACAGCGGGCCGGTGGTAACGCTGAGCCCGACCTGAGCGCCGAGGTTGAGGTTGTTGTCCTCGGCATTCGCCGGTTTCAAGATGTAGTCCGCAGCTCCCGAGACACGCAGGGCAATCGGTCCAGCGAGCCCCACCCGGAACCCGACCAGTCCGGTCACCCCGTTGTCCGCCCCTTGCATGCCCTCGCCGTACTCGTTGTGCACGAAGCCGGCCCCGAGAAGGAACGCGAGACCTCCGCTCAGCGGCTGGTTGTATACGAGACGAGCACGAAACGGCACATGGGATATGGTGGCCGTGCCCGAATCTGCCGTGCTATACGACGCCTCACCCTCAAGCGAGAGGCGTGAGAACAGGTATAAGCCCAGCCAGCCACCTCCGCCCAGCGCGTCCTCGAAACCTAAACTGCTGTCGAAAAACGTGTACGTGCCGAACCCACCCAGCTCGATCGAGCTACTCTCTTGCGCCAACCCTGGAGTCACGCTCAGCTGCGCCACAGTCACAGCCACCAACCACCGTATCGACATGTCGCTCCCCTTTTCCGCTCTTCGCCTCCCTCGTCCGCCGCCCACACGTCTACGGCGTTGGGAAGAGATGATATAGCATGACGTATACCACGATACCGGTAACGGAGACATAGAGCCACAGAGGGAAAGTCCAGCGGGCGATGCGCCGGTGGCGGGGGAAGCTCCCACGTATAGCAAGATACAACGTCACGATCACGAGCGGTACTATGACCATCGCCAGGATCGTGTGCGACGTCAGCACGACGAAATAGAACAGTCGCGCCAAGCCTTCGCCGGAAAAGCGGGTTGTGCCCGCCTGATAGTGGTAGAAGAGGTAGCTGGCCAGGAAAAGAATCGAGGTACCGACGGCGGAGATCATCAACGCCCTGTGGACAGAGGGGCGGCGCCTTCTAATCGCGATGTAGCCGGCAACCAGCAGCAGCGCGCTGGTCCCGTTGAGCGTGGCGTTAACCGCAGGAAGATCGCCGACGGAGATCAAGCTGCCCGGCCAAGTCTGCGGACCCGGGCGCCCTACTCCTCGCCCAGGAACCGCTTCAGGTTCCTCAAGTACAATACGAACGCGATCGTCGCCACGCCGAAGCCGATCGCCGACGCCAGGGCCCAAATCTCGCGCGAGTCCAAGTAGGCCTTACCAGACCACACGGCGAATCCCAGTGTGAAGACGATTGCAGTCGAGATCAGGACTTTGTGAAAATTGACCATCTTCAGACCTTGTCAACAACCATCAGAATCAGCAGGACCGGTAGGTAGAGCACGGAACCCAGGAACAGACGGCGCGCACTGAGGCCCGTGGGGGTCGTGGCCAGCGCGAACCCGAGAACCAGGAACGCCAATCCCAAAGTCAACGCGCCAAAGAAGTAGATCGCACCGGTGAGCCCCATTACGCTGGTCAGCAGGCTCACGACTACGAGCGCGCACGTGTAAACGATGATCTGGCGCGCTGTTCGCTTACCTTCATCATCGATCACCGGGAGAATCGGGAAGCCGGCACGGGCATAGTCCTGTTTGTACAGCCACCCGATGGCGAAGAAGTGGGGCATCTGCCAGAGAAAGACGATCCCGAACAGCACCCACGCCAGGGCATCCAGTCGGCCGGTCGCCGCCGTCCACCCCATCATCGGAGGTAGCGCGCCGGGCACCGCCCCCACCACCGTGCAGAGCCACGTCCGTCGTTTGAGCGGCGTATAGATGAATATGTAGATCAGCAGCGACGCCGCGCCCAAAGCCGCCGTCAGCGGGTTGACCAGCGCCACCAGGTACAGCGCACCGGCCACCGAGATCCCGGTCGAGAAAGCCAGCGCCGTCGACTCCTTCAACCGCCCCGCCGGCAGCGGCCTCTTACTGGTCCGCTTCATCCGGGCGTCCGCACCACGCTCGGCGTACTGGTTCAGCGCGTTGGTGCCGGCCGCCAAAAGGCCGGTGCCCACCAGCGTATGCAACAACAGAACGAGATCCAGCGAATCCGAGGCGCCCAGATAAAAGCCCACACCGGTGGTGACCATCACCAGCCGGGTGATACCGGGCTTGGTCAGCGACCAGAGATCGGCCAGCACTATCTTACCGCGCATGCTCGAGAAGTATGGCGACGATCAGTATGATCGCCAACGGCAGCGGTGCCGTCGCCAGTAGAATCAGGCGCAGGCGCTCGAACTTCAGGTGCATGTAATACATCGCCACGAGCGTCGCCTTCCAGATCGCCAGGCCGACCAGCACGACGATCAGCACATTTCGCGGCAGGCTGCTCACGTAGGCGACACCCACCTCGACAATCGTCAGGACGAGGAGCACGAACCAGATGAGCATGTAGCTCGGCTGTTTCTTTTTCTCCGCCGTCTCCATCATCATTATTCCTCGACTGCTGCTTTGCGTTGACTCTCGCGCCGCCACCCTCGATGGCCAGGACCCGAGCTAGATCAAGTAGACGATCGTGAAGAGCATGATCCAGACTAGGTCGACGAAGTGCCAGTACAACCCGATCACCTCGACGCCCCCGTGGTTCTCCTTCGTATACTTACCACGAAAAGCCTTCACCGTCACCCAGATCATGCACAGCACGCCGATGCTCACGTGCGTGCCGTGGAACCCGGTCATCGTATAGAAGGTCGAGCCGAACAGGTCGCAGTTCGGCACCACCGCCGCCAGCTCCTCGCTGCACCTCGGCAGAAAGCCTTCGTGCGCCAGCGCGATATACTCCACCACCTGGATACCCACGAACGCCGCGCCCAACAGCACCGTCGCCACCAGGTAGCGGCGCAGGCCCTTCTGGTCGCCGTGCTCGATCGCGGCGAACGCCTTCACCATCGTCACACTGCTGCAGATCAGCATGAACGTGTTGAAGGCCGTGAGGTTGATGGCCAGCGGCGTGCCGCCTTCTTCCAGCGGCACACCCGGCAGCGCCCAGGCCGTCGTCCCGAAGCGCAGGATGATGTAAGCTCCGATCAAGCCGGTGAAGAACATCACCTCGGACGCCAGGAAGATCCACATCCCCAGCTTCTGATTGTAGATGCGCATTCCGGGCTCGGCGGTGACGCCTCCCGGTAGTGTTATGGCCTCATTCATCGTTCGCGTCTTTTTCCGTCTTCTCGGTTCCTACTGACGGTTACCGGCTACTGGCTACCGCTCGGCGGAACGCTTTGTGGCATATAGTCCGCTTCCGCTCCCGGCACGCTGAACTCGTACGGTCCCCGATACACGGTCGGCGTCATGGCGAAGTTGCCGTGCGGCGGCGGTGACGGGACCGTCCACTCCAGACCGTTGTCCTGCCACGGGTTGATGTCCGCCTTCTTACCTCGGAACAGGCTCCAGAAGAAGTTCACGATGAACGGCAGCTGCACGACGAACAGCAGGATGGCGCTGATCGTGATGAACCTGTTCATCGGCTGGTACGGCTGCAGGAACTCGTACTGCGTGGGGTCGTAGATGCGCCGCATATGGCCGGCCATCCCGAGTATGTGCATCGGGAAGAACGTCAGATTATAGAAGATGAACGTGAGAACGAAGTGAATCTTGCCCCACGTCTCGCTCATCATGCGGCCGAACATCTTCGGGAACCAGAAATAGACCGCGGCGAAGATGGCCATCAGGCTGCCGCCGAACAGCACGTAATGTATATGGGCGACGATGAAGTAGGTGTCGTGGATGAATATGTCCACGGCGTTCGACGCCATGAATATGCCGCTCAGGCCGCCGACCGTAAACAACGAGACGAAGCCGATAGCCCACAGCATCGGTGTGTGGAAGCGGATGTTCCCGCGCCACATCGTGCCCAGCCAGTTGAACACCTTGATCGCCGACGGCACCGCAATCGCCATAGTCGAGATCATGAACGACGTTCCCAACAGCGGGTTCATCCCGCTCTGGAACATGTGGTGGCCCCAGGTGATCCAGCCCAGGAAGGCGATCGCGATGATCGCCAGCACCATCGAGTGGTAGCCGAACACCGGCTTGCGCGAGCCGTTCGCGATCACGTCCGAGATGATCCCCATCGCCGGCAGGATCAGGATGTAGACCTCCGGGTGACCGAAGAACCAGAACAGATGCTGCCAGAGCAACGGCTGGCCGCCGTCGGCCGGCAGGAAGAAGGTCGTCCCCAGCGTCAGGTCGAAGAACAGCATGATCACCGCCGCTGCGATGATCGGGATCGCCAGCAGCGCTATGATCGCCGTAATGAACAGCGCCCACACCGAGAGCGGCATCCGGAACAGCGTCATCCCCGGCGCCCGCATGTTGATCACGGTCGTGATGTAGTTGACCGAGCCCAGCAACGAGGATGCCCCGAACAGCACGATGCTGAGGATCCAGAGCTGCTGACCCAGCGAGGCGCCCGTGTACTGCGGTACCGCACTCAGCGGCGCGTAGGCGGTCCAACCGGATCCGGCGGCACCGCCTTCCACGAACAAGCTTGCCGTCATCACGATCCCGGACTGAATGAACATCCAGAAGGAGAGCATGTTGAGTCGCGGGAACGCCATGTCCGGCGCACCGATCTTGAGCGGGATCAGGTAATTGGCATACACGCCGACCAACAGCGGCATCACGGCGAAGAACACCATGAATGTGCCGTGCATCGTCACCAGCGAGTTGTAGAACTTCGGCGCCACCGTGCCGACGCCCGGCAACTCTTCCCCCGGGAAGCCGAGCTGCCAGCGCAGCAAGATCGCCAGCACGCCGCCGAGCACCAGAAAGGCAAGGCTGGCGAACAGGAACTGGATCCCGATGATCTTGTGATCCGTAGAGAAGATGTACTTACGGATGAAGCTCAGTTCTTCGTGGTGCGCGTCCGCCAACGGTGCGGCCGCTGCTGCAGCTGTCGCCATCTTTATCCTCTATCTCCGATCCGATCGCTCCCGATCGACCCTTCAGCTCTGTTCCGCCGCCCAGCTTTGAAACTCATCCTCAGAAAGGACGATGATCTTCCCCTTCATCAGGCCGTGTGCCACTCCGCATAGCTCGGCACACGCCAACTCGTATTCGCCGACCTCCGTCGCCTCGAACCAGGCACGCAGGTTCATCCCCGGAACCGCATCCTGCTTGATGCGGAAGGCGGGTACGAAGAACGAATGGACCACGTCGACCGACGTCAGGTTGAACACCACCGGCCGGTTCACGGGTACATGCATCTGGTTGTAGCGAATGTAATCGTCATCCGTGCCCAGCTCACCGTCGGCACCTGGATAGGTGAACGCCCACGCGAACTGCCGCGCCTCAACGTTCACCTCGAGCGCATCGGTCGGAAAGTGGTTCGGGTCCTTAATCTCCGACCACACCGTCTGGCTCGCCACCGCGATGCCCACGATGATCACCGCCGGGATCACCGTCCAGATGACCTCGGCCTTCGTGCTACCCTCTACGTAGGATGCCTGCCGACCCTTCCGGCCCCGGTACTTGATTATGAAGTAAACCAGCGCCACCTGCACGCCCACGAAGATCAGGCCTGTTATCGCCAGGATGACGTAGAATATCCGGTCCAGGTCCGCGGCGTACGACGAGGCCGCTCCGGGAAGCCAATCCATCTTCTTTCCTCCTGATTGCCGTCCGGGAGAGAAACGCGCCCACTGTCCCAACCGCGACACGGCTCTGCATGTAATCTAACACACCACCGCCGCGCCCGATCAGCAGCGCCCCGCCCTGGGGCCCGAGACGCGCACCAGACCTGCGATCGCAGTACGCTGCCTGGCATCTCCCGGGTCTACCAGCAGCGGACAGCTTGGGTTTCCAGGGTGGATTTCCTGCCGCGCTTACCAATAACGGTAATCGTTACTGCTTTGCAGATCGCAAAAGTATACCCAAACCCCCTGATTCCTGTCAACGCGGCCGCCGTCAGCCACGGGCGCCGCTGGTCGGGCGCCCGCAACCCCCGTATCTTGATTCCGGTTCGGTGCCGGGCGGTGGACGGCCCCCTTCTTTTTGTTAGGCTGCGCTTCGGGCAGGGCTTGCGCCCGCCCGGCCAGAGGCCGCCCGCAGCTCAAGAAGTGGTTAGGCGGCGCGTGCACCACCTCAGCCCTGAGAAGCTCCGATGGACCCTGACCGAAAGGCGAAGATAGCGCGCATCCTGGGCTATGT
>CP070812.1:1456835-1460653 GCA_020344015.1 Gemmatimonadota bacterium | reverse complement strand
GGCTGCGTCTGTGGATCTCCATGATAAACTGCTTTACACGGTTCATGGCCTACCTGTCAGGTGATAGTGCCTCGATTGCCCGCCGCGCTGCCTCGACCCGCGGCTGAAGCTCGGGGTCGGCGTCTTTCCACAACTCGACTAGATGACCGTAGTAGAGAACCGCGTTGTCGGCGTCGCCGCGTGCTTCGTACAACTGGCTCAGCCGCTCGTATGCGACTCCAAGTTGCCACTTGTCATTATTGAAAGACTGCCACCGGTCATTATTGATTCGCCACATCCACGGCGTCGTGACATACCGCTCGTACATGGCGAGGGCGGAGTCCGAGACGCCCACCCGCTCATATGCGTCGGCCAGCCACGAGAGAGCGCAGAGCGAACAGCCCATGTTTCGCTCCCAGGCACGGTACGCCTCGATCGCTTCCTCGAAGCGCCCCTCCGCCATCGCTATACGTCCGCGGACTGCGTCCCTGAACGACACCCGTCGCTGGATACGCGGATCGACCTCGGCCTCCCACATTCCGACCAGCTCTTTTGCGCGATCGGGCTCGCCGGCCCAGGCATAGAGCACCGCGAGATTTAGGTACGGTGGTCGATCCGGGCGGTTCGTATCGTCCAACGGGAAGCGTTCGAGAGCCTCATCCAGCCTGTGCACTGCCCCGGTCGGATCTCCCCGGTAAACGAGGTCGATCCGCGCCGAGTGGAGCGTCGCGATCAGGCCGGCGAACGGTACGTTCTGCTCCTCGTCTATCGCGGCCGCGTCAATGACGTGTCGTTCGGCTGCGGCCAGCTGCCCGCGCGTCAGAGCGATGGCCGCCAGGAGATAGTTCCCAGCCGCCCGCCAGCGCCAGTCTAGACTGCCCTCGACCCCCGCGCCGGCGGCGAGCACCTGCGCGGCCTCGTAATCTCCGCGGGCCCAGGCGAGGAGGGCTCGGAGTCCATCTATTTGGGGGTTAGTGCCAGGCAGCGCTTCGGCCCCCGCGTCCAGCGTTAACTCTGCTTCCGCCCACTGGCCGAGAGCCACCTGCGCCGCAGCCATAGGTCCATAGCCCGAGAAACGATTGGGATACAGTTCGACTTGACGTTTCGAAAGTTCGAGAACACGCTGGTTGTCCTCCTGGAGCTCGTAAAGATACGCGAGGCTGTTGAGACCGTCGTAGTCGTCCGGGTAGACGTCCAACAGAGCACGGAATGCCGCAATCGCCTTCTCTCGCTCGTACGTCACCTCCCAGTAGTAGGTGCCCATCGTGATGTAACGCTCACGATCCGTCAGCCGGTGGCGAAGTTCGAACGCTCCTGTGAAGGCGTCGATCCGCCCCGATCTCGAAGGCGTTCGGAGACCGAGCCTCCGCCAGGCCATGGCGAAAGTCGAGTCAAAGGCCAGTGCCTCCTCCAGCAACGCGACGCCCGTCTCAATGTCCCCTTCGACTTCAAGGGCGCGGATAGCGCGTGAGTACAGGTAGAGCGCATCGAGGGATGCGGTAGTGACGGCAGCCAGTGGTTCGTTCGCACGGATCGTCTTCAGCGACTCCCCGATTCGCGCCCGCATCTTCCTCGACAGTCGCTCGATGGCTGAAAGCAGCTCATTCTTCTCGTCCGCCGTCTCCCCGAGACTCGCCAGCTCCGCTCCCGACTCTGCGGCGACCAACCGAACCGACAGTAGATAGCTTCCGCCGACGGCCCCGATCTCACCGGCGATGACCGCCGGCCAACCCTCGCGAATAGCCACCTCGCGGGCCAACCCAAAATCGAGTACGGTCTCGGGCTCGCGTTCCATCCGCTCGAGGACGGCGGCTAGGTAGACAGGGTCCACCACGCTGACGACGGGCGACTGCGCGATGTCGACGCGGAACGCTTCGGTTAGGATTAGTGAGAGCAAGGAGTCGTCGGTGAGGTTCTCGAAGTCCGCGAGTACGATGCGCTCGCGCTCTTCGAGAACGCCTTTGGCGATCAGGGATCCCGCGGGCCCGATCCCGAGGACCCGCATCGCCGTGTAGCCGGAAGCGACCGCCGCCAGAAGAGCCAACGCGAGCGCGCCGCCTATCAGCACCTTGCGCCAGGTGAAGAGCTTTCTGGCGCTGAGCCGTGCGGGCTCGCCGTCGGGCGCTTCTCCCGTCGCATCGGAAGCGTCAGAAATGTGCAGCAGCGCGGTCAGCGCGATGATCGGAAACCCCGCAACAACGAGTACGAACGCGCCTGAGAAGAGCCAGTCAGGTAGGCCGAATTCATCTCTGAAAAGAGCCACCGCCTCGAGGATGCCCCACGAGACCCCCAGATAGACCAGCAGCACCTGCCAGAGCGAGCGGCGGTGGATCTCGTGGATGGCCTGCTTGAGACGCGACATACAGCTGCCTGCACGAGTGCGTCAAATGTTGGAGCTGTGGACAGCGTAATTTCGCACTACAAGGGTATAAATATGGGCGGTCCGGGAAGCAGTGGCAACGAAGGGCAGGTATGACCTCCGTGTTTCCATATGCCGAAAGAACTACCGGGGCAAGGCCTACGGACAGTCAGTCCGTTGCCCTTGCCGGCACAGCGTTACTGCTCAAATAGGCTCTCAGACGACCGAACACTTCTTCCTCAAGATCGCTCACACCGATCCCGAAGTGGTTCTCAAACGACACGGAAAACGATAGTCCATCTCGCAGATCGTAGAATAGCCGAAGCACATCCTGGTATGAGTTCCCCATTCCTTTGTCATCCAGGATATATCTCACTGCCAGCTCGAATAGCCGATAATACTCGTGTCTGTCAGCCCCGTCTGGAAAATCCGCATGCTGATGGATTCTGATGGGATTACCCTCCCCGGGGATGTTCTGGTTCTGAGAAATCCATGATTCTAACTCGCTCAGACTTCTTATCGTTCTCAATGCTGTGCTTTCTAGACACCCGACATGCGTTGCTATTCCTTCCCTGAACCAAACGTCTGTACCGAGCGATTCTCGCCCCTCTATTAGGAACTCGAACACGTGGGTCGACTCGTGCCGGACTATGTACACCGCAGAGTCGTACCGCCGGCCGCTGATATCTGGCGATCTAATCGTGAAGATGAAACCACCCCAGTAGGCCCAGTTGATACCCTCCGCGTGATGTCGGTTGATGTAGATCTCCATCTTGGAGTAACCGGGCGGATACACGAAATCGGACACGTTTTCAAAATCGAACAATCTCAAGATCCGGACGAATCTCTCATCGGCGATATCTCCCAGTTGCCATTTCATCTCATCACTGGCAGCATCGCTGTAGATCGTGAAATACGTCGATTCGTGGGGTCTGCCGTCATGAGTCCAGTCAAAGGGCGTATATCTGGCCCATGCGCCCTTTTCTGTTTGGGGAATTGAAGGTGAGGCGGGATCGTCCTTGCAGCCCGATGCGATAAGGACAATCAGCAGAGGCGCGAACCACACAGCCCGACTGAGCATTCTCTCCATAGTGCCTCTTTCAGCCCTGGTCCGCCAGGTTCCGCGACGAAGCGGTTTCATATCGAGTATCCTTTCTGGCCGGACCGACAGTCCTTCCGATCGTGGTTACCCACCTCGGCATGATTCGACCCCGCCGACACCCAACCTGGATTCTCTCTTTTGCTCGCGCTTCAGGGCAATCCGCGTGCCGCTGGCGGCTGGGTCGCACGTTCGCGTGCATCAGGTTGAGCTGCCGTAGGTTGCCGCGGGCAAAGCAAGCGGGCTGCCCGGTTGCGCACCCTCTAGCACGGCCAGGTTTTCGATGCTGGGGTTCAGGATTTCGATCGATGCTCTTTCTAGTTGACCGTCGCTCGCTGCGACCCGCAGCGGTCCGCAACGTGGCCCTGAATGGGGTTCAGG
>CP070812.1:1453149-1456735 GCA_020344015.1 Gemmatimonadota bacterium | reverse complement strand
GTATCGGGTGCCCGTAATCCCACATACCTCAGGCCGCAGGTGGCAGCTATGTCCCGTCTCAAGGGGCTGATCGTCGAGATCCACGTTGTCACCAGGGAAGCCCCGCTTAGCTGGCCGTCTTGCTAAGCGTAGTTGGTAGCGATATCTGTTGCTCTCTCCTGCTCAAACCGGCATACTGAAAATTCACGCAGAGAGGCTGAGGAAGTAGTGCATTAGCGTCCTGCCAGTCCGTGAGGGCCTCAGCAAATGGTAATCCGCAGTGTGCCCGTTCTTCCCCAAGCTGGTCTTCATTCGCGTCCAGTCGCTGCAGCTTCGCGTAGTCCTCAAGCACAGAAGAGTAAGCCGGTGATTCGAGCGGCTGGCTGGCTGCGCTTGACTCGCACTTGGCCCCGCCCTGGCGAACTCGGCGGCGGCTTAAGCGAAAGGTGCCATATGATCGCTTCACGGATCGTTTCCCTCGTTGTCGCGCTTATCCTCACAGCGCAGGCAGGTCTCTTCGCCCAGCAGGAACCCCCGGTCGCGCCGGGTGACCGAGTCCGGGTTACAGCCCCCACTATTGAGCCCGATCCGCTCGTAGGCACCTTCATCGCGTTAGGCGCCGATACGTGTGTGCTGGAGGTCGGGGGCCGCGCTGAGCCGTTGGTGCTGCCGCTTGCTTCCGTGACGAACCTCGAAGTAAGCCAGGGGCACAAGTCAAAAATGCTTAAAGGCGCTGTCCTTGGGCTGTTAATCGGTGGTTTTGTCGGCGGCGTGTCCGGTGCCGCGGCTTGCTCAGGGGATAAGTGCGAGGCAAGCGCCGGGGAAATGGCCATGTATTGTGGCGCTATTGGCGCCGTTCCCGGCCTGTTTATCGGCGCCGGAGTTGGGAGAATGAGTAAGACCGACCGCTGGGAGGAAGTGCCGTTGGACCAGCTTCGCGTGACAACAGCGCTGTGGCCGCGCGGCGGGCTCTCGGTTGGCCTGAGAATCAGGCTGTGAAGGAACGCGACAGTCCTAAAGCGATAGGGGCTTGAAGTATGTCCGCTTCGCGGATCGCTTTTCTCTTTGGAGTGCTACTCCCCACAGCGCCAATCAATCTGCTCGCCCAACAGGAGCCGTTCATTGAGCCAGGCGATACGGTCAAGGTTGCCGTGGACGGTGTCGCACATGAGGGCATCGTCTTGGCGTTGAAGCCAGACACTCTCCTACTGGATGTCAGGGATGCCACTGCGCCGCTGGCACTCCTGCTCGCGTCTGTGACGAGCCTCAAGGTCAAACGTGGCCAGGAGTCGAGAGCGCTGATTGGCGGCTTAAAAGGCCTCTTACTCGGAGCTGGCGGCGGGGCCTTTCTAGGGTACCTCTCCTGCGCGTGTGAGCCAAAAGAATCTGATTGCGTTGATACCAATGTTACGAAAGGAGTTCTAATCGGTGGCGTGTTCCTTGGCGGGATTGGCTTCGCAATCGGTTCAGGTATCAAAGTCGACCGCTGGGAGACCGTGCCGTTGGACAAGCTTCGCGTCGGCCTCGTTCCGCAGCGCACCGGCAGGCTTGGACTCGCGGTCTGTGCGTCTATCCGCTTCTGACCGGGAGCGAAGGGAGGTAACAGAATGGGCGCTCCACAGAACCTCTTACTCGTTGCCGCGTTCGTCCTCACAGCGTCGGTCGATCTCTTTGCCCAGCAGGAACCGCCAGTCGCGCCAGGTGATCGTGTCCGTGTGACAGCGCCCACTATCGACCCCGACACGTTCGTGGGCACTGTGGTCGCGATGGGCGCCGATGCGTGCGTGCTGGAGGTCGAGGGCCACGCTGGGCCATTGCCGCTGCCGCTCGCATCTGTGACCAGCCTCGAGGTAAGTCGGGGCCAGAAGTCACGTACACTTTGGGGCGCAGGAATCGGGCTGGTGGCGGGCGGTGCAGCAGGTGCTGCCATCGGCAGTGCGAGTAGTCGAGGGGATGAGTGGTCGGGGCTCGGAACCCTTGCATACGCTGCGGGGGGCGCTTGGCTCGGACTCCTGTTCGGCGCCGCAATCGGCGCAGTGATTAGAACCGAGCGCTGGGAGGTCGTGGATCTACAGTCGGTCCGCCTCAGTCTGACGCCGCTCGGCAGATCCGGGGTCGCGGTCTCCGTGTCGGTCAGCTTCTGATCGTGAGTTGAAACATGAATATCCCAGGAAGTGCTCTACAGGCCGTCCTTCAAGTCGCGCAGCGTCTCGCCCCGAGAGCGCGAGGTCCGACAAAGGTGGCGGGCCGCCTCTCGCCTGTCGGCGTACTCTTGATTTCCACGCTGATCTTTGTCACCAGCCTGCCGGCAGCTGCGCAAGAGCCACCGGTCCGACCAGGTGATCGTGTGCGTGTATTGGCGACCGCTCCACAAATGATCCGAGAAGTGTGCACCGTGCTGGAGTTGAGGTCAGATACTCTGCTGGTCGACAGGGACGGCGAGTTGGCGATACCGCTCGCCTCCATTCGGAAGCTTGAAGTAACCCGCGGCCGGAAGTCCCATACGGTATTGGGCGGCGCGATCGGCTTTGCCGTCGGTTTCGGGTCGATGTTTGCCTTGTGTCAAGCGGGTTCTTGCGGCGATTTGGACGACGGAGTGACGACGTGCTGTCTAGAATTGGGCGTATGGGCTGGCACCCTAACTGGCGTTGTGGGCGCCTTGTTAGGATCAGGTAAGGTCGACCAGTGGGAGGAGATGCCGGTCGCCCGACTGCGCGTGAGCATCGTGCCACACCGGGACAGGGGAATCGCTATCGTTGTATCGTTTCACCTCAGACAGCAGTAGGCAATCGTGAGTATGCGCAGTTTGTTGCTCGCAGCGTTATCGCTCGCCTTCTTTACGCCGACACAGCAGGCTGTAGGTCAGACTCAAGGCTTGGTAGTAGAGGCGAACTTCGGTTATCACCGGTTTGGCGAGATGGGAAATGGGCTGGGGATAGACGCGGCCCTGATGCATGCCTGGCCATCCGGCGTCCAACTGGGGCTCCGCGGTGAGTACTTCCTTCCGAATACAGTGGAGGAGTTCCGGGGAGTTACCGAGTGGTCGGAGGTCGGTGTCTTCGTTGAGGTCCGCTATCGTTTCTTTCCTTCGCGGCGGTCGGGCCCGTATGTAGCCCTTCTGCCTGGGGTTCAGTGGTACACAAACGACACCGAGTACGAAGACCCCGGCGGTCCCACTTACCGTTTTGGGGGGACGGAGCGTGACCGGTCCTTGGGAGTAGTGGCGGGCCTTGAATTGGCACTCAGCGATGGCCTGTGGCTGACGTTCTCTGTCCTGGGCTCTCGCGGCGACGCGCCCGAGTATGGGAAGAACCGCGTCGCTCTTCGATTGGGAGCGAAATACGGCTTCGCGAGCAATTGAACCCTCCGCGACCACCCGCGCTTCCAGGCGCTGCTGGACAAGTACGAGTAGCCTTCAGTCGCAAGTCGCGGTGACAAATACGGTGCCAGCGCCCACCGGCGCTGGCTGGCGCTGGCCAGCGGTTGAACCGAGGCTCTGCACTCAGCTGAGGCCGCTCGACGATGGGAACCGTTGACAAGGTAGGTAAGTGCAGCACCGGCCCCTCCATGTGCCAGCCGACGACGAACTGGACGTCCAGCTCATCCG
>CP070812.1:1449857-1453049 GCA_020344015.1 Gemmatimonadota bacterium | reverse complement strand
GCTGGAGGGCGTGGGCTTCCGCCTGGACGTGGGCGACTTCTGGTTGACCGACATGTTTGGGGAGTCGTCCCACAACTTCCGGGTGAATTGGGGGCCCGTTTTCTGGTTCTGATGGATCTATCCGACCTACCGCGCAAGCGAACCGAGTGGGAGAACCTAGCGATGCGTAGAGTATGTGTGGGTCTATTGGCGCTTGCGTCGCTGGCGGCCAACACGACGAACGCTCAAGAGCGAGAGGTCACGAGTGAGGAGCTCGAGAGCTACTTCTCCGAGCGGCCTGCGGGCGCAGAGCTGCGCTTCGTCAACCCCCGAAGTACCCAGGCGCTGCCTTGGGGTCTACCGTCAGTTATGGTCGATTCCGGAAGCTTCATCGTCTTGTTGGAGGACGAGCCGGCGGTCGCCGAGGCGGTCCCCGCCGATTGGCCTTGGATGCCTGTGGGAAGTTACCGGCTGCGCCTGCCGGTCGACGCGCTTGGGGTCAACGCGGAAGCCGGACTAATGGGCTTGCAGCCCGTGGTGGTTATAGAAGGCGGCGGCCTTCGCTACGATGGACGGGCCTTCCGGGGCTCCTTCATGGTGGGCCTCGAGGACAGGCTCAATCGGCAGATGCGACAGCAGCTGGCGGTTCCGATAGCCTTTGCCGTGACCGCGGACGCTGATTCAATCTCGCCGGTCGATCTGCAGATTGATCACACCAACCTGCCGTACGAGCGCGTCCGCGTCGTCGCGTTAGCGCCGGGCGATTCGATTCGGGTCGACATCGTGATCCCGGCGCTCCGGGCGCGCCTGGAGATCTCGATACCGGTCATACAGCCAGAGCTCAGACTAGAGGCGTCACCGCGGCGGATTCAGGGCTGGGGCCTCGAGGTTGCGACACTGACCATTCTGTACACAGGCCTGATGGATCGACCTCGGGTGGTAGTGCTCTCGGCCGACCGAGTCGTCCCGGAACCATCGCGCGTCACGCTCGATGAGGCTGGCACAGGAGAGGCTGGGCTTCGCTCCCGCTCTCTCGGGTCGGCGACGGTCCGGGGCGTTAGCCCGGCGGTTCCGGCAGCCGAGGTCGGCGTCGAGTTCGCCTTCCCATTCGCCTTCCTGATCGCGGCGCTGCTCGGCGGGGTTATTGGAGGGCTCGCCCGCGGCTACCAGAAGCGGGCGGCCGCGGATCCAGCGAAGCGGCGGTCTTGGTGGTTCTACATCATCGTCGGCGCGTTTCTCGGTCTCGCTGCGGCAGTCGCCGCCGCCGTGGGTATCAATCTCCTGCCGACGCCGTTCGTGGCGGATTTCGCCGCGTTCAATGAAGCGGTGGTTTTCGTCATCGCCTTCATCGGCGGATACTACGGCCTCAGGGGACGGCAGAAGACACCGCCGGCCTAACCTTCGGCCACGCTCTGATACCGGCGCGCCTTGCAGGCGACCCGGTCGGCGCTACAGTGTCCGGGCGTTTGATAGCTCGTCAGTCGACTCGGAGGCCAAATGTCATCCGGCGTCCAAGGCGTCCGATACGTCTGCCTCTCCGATCTCCATCTCGGTGAGCCGGACAGCATCCTTACGCCCCTCATGCCGACCAGCCACGCGGTCGACCCGAGAGGGGCGGGCCCCGTGCTGGAGCAGCTGGTGCTCTGTCTCGAACAGGTGGTCGCGAGGAATAGCGGCGACCGGCGCCCCATACTCATCCTCAACGGCGACGTACTCGAGCTCGCCTTCGGCACCTTCGACCAGGCGCTGACCAACTTCGAGCGGCTGGTGGGGCTGCTGCTCGAGCGCGAGCTGTTCGAGAAACTGGTCTACATCCCCGGCAATCATGACCACCATATCTGGGAGGTCGCCCGCGAGACGCAGTACGGGAATACGCTCGCCGGCCGTAGCGCCAACGACGGCGGCCTGCCGCCGCTACGGCATGTGACATCGTTGCACCTCGAGGAGGCCGTACCCGCCTTCCTGCTCAACAAGATCATCGAGGGTGTCCATCCCCCACACGGACCCGACGAGGAGGGGCATGAGGTCCTGGTCGTCTACCCGAACTTGGCTCTGCTCGACGAGTCCGGAAACCGCTGCGTTCTCTTCCATCACGGCCACTACGTCGAGCCGCTGTACCACTTCTTCAGCAAGCTCAGGCGCTGGCTGTTTCCCGATCGCCCGCAGGCGCAGAGCATCGATGAGATAGAGGAGGAAAACTTCGCCTGGATCGAGTTCGTCTGGTCGCTGCTAGGCCGCTCGGGCGGCGCCGGTGCCGACATGCGCCTCCTATATAGAATGTTCCGCACTCCCGACGAGTACGAGCTCTTCGCCGATGAGCTGGCCAAGCGCTCCGTGGCGGTGATCGACCTGCCATGGATACCGGGCGACAAGTTGGAGCGCCTGGCGCTGAAGAAGCTGTTCACCTGGGTGGGCCCCAAGCTTTCCGGCGAGCGCTCAAAGCGCCGGGTCGTCGAGTCGCCCGAGCTGCGAAGTGGGATCGAGGCCTATCTCTTCGGCCCCGCATACCGGCAGCTACGTGACGAGCTGGGCCGCGTTCCGGACGATCTGACCTTCGTGTTCGGACACACCCACAAGCCGTTCGAGGGCGTCCTCGACGATCCGTCGGGTAAGGGCCGGGTCGAGGTTTTCAATACCGGCGGTTGGCCTATCGACTCGATCGAGCCCAGCGATGCGATGGGCGCCTCGATCCTCTTCTTGAATCAGCAGCTCGACGTCGCCTGCCTGCGCATCTTCAATGACGGGGGAGAGGGAGGGGAAGTGACGTTGGACGTTTGCAGGCCGGAGGGAGCCAGGGACGGCGATGAGTTCCGCGCGTCACTCGAGGCATGCGTGACCGGCGCAGCGGCCGAGCCCTGGAAGGAGCTCGAGGCGCGCATACATGACGCAATCGCGCGCCGACGCCGCGACCTGCAGGAGGAACCACATTGAAACCGCTCGCCGAACTCGATGCCGCGAGCTGCCGGGCGCTGATCGGCGTCGCCTTCGATATCGATGACACCGTCACGCGCGCCGGTCGTCTCGAACTCGCTGCGTTTCAAGCGATGCACGAGCTCGCAGGGTCAGGGCTACATCTCGTCGCCGTTACCGGGCGGTCGCTGGGCTGGGTCGACGTCGTCGCGGTCCACTGGCCCGTCGATGCCGCCGTCGGCGAGAACGGCGCCGGGTGGGTGTGGCGCGACGGCGCGGTGCCGCGCGAGGGTTACTTCGAGC
>CP070812.1:1445646-1449757 GCA_020344015.1 Gemmatimonadota bacterium | reverse complement strand
ACCACGCCGCCGGCAGTTCCGGGAGGATCGAAAGGATCGGCGTCTCCAGGGTGAGCATTTCACGTTCGTAGAGGATGAGCACCGCCAACGAGGTGAACTGCTTCGTCAGGCTGGCGGCATTGCTGGGTGTATTTGGAGAGAAGGGGATGCCGGTCTCGATGTTCGCCATGCCCCACCCCCGAGCGAAGGCGACAGCTCCGCCGCTGATAACGACGAACCCGAATCCGGATCCTTCGGGATCCATGCGTTGCGTTACGTACGCTTCCATGCGCGCCCAGAACTGTTCTTCCGTTTCGGAAGGACCCTGCGAATCACATCCGGGGAAGAACGCGGAGAGCGCGAGTAGGAGAACGATGGCCCTGAGGATGTACGGGGGCGCTACTGAGGGGGATGGTCGTTTCCGATACTTCATTGCGGTAACTCCTGCATACACTGCCTGGATCCGGAACGTCGTAGCCTCCAAATGCATTGGGAGAATCAACGCCCGCGGGTTCGGTAAGCACGGCTTTGGTCTTTTGGTCTCTTTGATGCGCGGAAGTTCTTCAGGGTTGCCCGGGCATTCGCGGTGACGATCGTGGTGACAGCGCCCACCGGCGCTGGCTGGCGCCAGAACGTGCCCTTTTAATCCGCAGGCCCTGAGTTCGAATCCCAGCCCGGTCATTCTCTTTTCTCAAGAATTAACAAAATAACCTCGGACTTCCTCACAGCTCGACTGCTCTCGCGGTGACGATCCCGGTGACGAATCCGGTCACCGCCTCTGGCACCACGCGCCTCAGTGTGCCGCGCGGGGTGAGGGCACTCCGGCCTTGAGACCCGCAGGGCTAGGTTCGTTGCTCCCTACTTGCCGGCCCCCCATTTTGTAGGACGCCAGACTTAACCCCCTGACGGCCGCACTGGCGGACCGTCGCTCGATCGATCGTGAGCTCGGCCGCGGCGGCGTGGCCTGCCGGGAAGGATAGTTCTGCCGACAGATGGATGACGCCAGAGCCGCGTCCTTATATTGCGGTGGACATCGTAACAACGGAGGCCTTCATGAACGTGTTCATCCGCCGTCGGACTAACCGCAGGAGCGTGAGTGGCTTCAGTATCGTCGTTCTGGTTCTGCTCGCTTCGATTCTCGCCCCTCCATCAATCGCCAGTGCCCAGCGTGCTCTGGAGACACCCCTCAGACAGGGACTCCTGACGCTGCTGACCAACGAGATCTCCGGTCAGGTGGCTTTCAACAACTTGGTAAAGCTTGCCGGCGCCCCTTGGCTACGAGACCCGGCGGAATTTTCGAGCACGTTCTACGAAGCAGAAGTGCTCTACGATCTGGTCCGGGGCTACGGCATTGAGACCGTCTCGCTGGATCAGTTCCCACGGGAAGGGACCTTCTCCTATGCGACGGAAGGGGAGTTTTGGATCGTGGAGCCGGAGCCACGCCTGGTTGCATCTCTTGGAGCCGATGTTGCCATGATTGCGTCCGGATCGCAGTCAGGTGAGGTGACCGGCGAACTGATCTATGTGCCTCAGCTTTCCGCCCAGGCGATTCAGCGTATGAGTGAGGGGCATGGATCGTTCGAGGGTAAGGTCGCTCTCATGTGGTCGCATCCACGCGGTGATGTGTTTGACGCTTTGGACGCGGCAGGGGTCCGGGCGGTGATCTCGTTCAATTCCCGAGAGCGGTACTTGGACCCGAATCAGGTGGTCTACTCCCGTGGAGGATACGCCTCTGGAGAGAACCTCCGCATGGGGATGACGGTGTCCTGGCGCCAATGGTCGGAACTGCTGGAGGACGTGGAGCGCGATCTGAAGTTGGTGGTTCGACTGCAAGCGCGCATCGAGGAGTTCCCCGACCGATATGAGATGGTGGTCGCGTGGATCTCTGGAACGGAGCCTGAAGCCCCCGGTGTCATGTTCACTGGCCACCTCTACGAGGGCTACACGAAGCGGGGTACCAATGACAACATGGGCGGCCCGGCCATTCAACTGGAGATTCTCCGGGCGCTCACCGACCTCATAGACACAGGCCAGATTGCCCGACCTCGTCGGACGATCTACTTCTTGTGGCCCAACGAGATCTCCGGCACCTACGAGTTCTTCCGCCAGAATCCCGGATTCGCCGACCGGCTCAGCATCAACGTGAACATGGACATGGTGAGTGAGAACCTGCGCCTCAACAACTCCGTGTTCACAATGAGCGAAACGCCCGCCCACCTGCCGAGCTACCTGGATGGTTTGGCCAAGTCGGTGCTCAACTACGTGTGGCTCACCAACGATATCGTCTACGGTTACTCGCTGCGGGGGCGCCCGGGTGGTCAGTATTTCCATCGTCCGATGTGGGAGAAGAATGGCAGCGGCGATGCATTTCGTTTCTACATCCATGAAGCCACCGGCGGGAGCGATCATATCTGCTTCAACAACGCCTCGGTGGCTGTACCGGGCATTGAGTTCTTCACCTGGCCCGACCAATGGTATCACGCTGACAGCGACCTACCGGACAAGAGCGACCCGACCGAGATGAAGCGTGTTGCGTTCATCGGTGCTGCAACCGCGCTCGTGGCTGCCGATTTGACCGACGAGAGATTGCCGCGTCTCCTCGATGCCGTGTCTGAATTCGGGTACTCGAGAGTCGCCGAACGCGGGTTGCCTCAAGCGATGCGAATGTTGGAGGGAGCGGCCGCCACTGACTTGGAGCAAGCGTTGCAGCACGCGCTCAATCGAGTCAACGCTGCTGTTGACCGAGAGATCGGAGCGCTGGAATCGGTTAGAGAGATCTATACTGGGAGCAGGACTGCCCAAACAGCCGTGGACAACAGAATCGCCCAATGGGAGCTTTATCGAGAAGGTCTAGCCAATCAGGTGGTGAGTTATGTCGGTGTCCGCGCATCAGCATTGGGCACGTCGCCACCCAGCAAACTGCCACTGACAGCCGAGGAGCGTCGCTACTCGAACGTGTTTCCAGACATACACCCGGACGTGATGGGGATGAAGTTCTACCTCAATGAACACGACCAATACAACACATATCGTCAAACACACCCCGAGGCGTTCTCCGAACTGGGACTCAGTTCTGGCCAGACCCGCGGAATCCTGAATTTCGTAAACGGGCAGCGCTCAGCGACCGAGATCCGCAATCGTGTAGCGGCCATGGCCGGAGACGACCTTACGGTTGCTCAAGTAGCTGGGTATCTGAGTATTCTTGAGGAGGTGGGATGGTTGGTTGTGAGGGGTGAGTTGTAGATAAGGTGGCCGGTTGGCTGCCAAGCATGATTTCCGGCACAATCTGGCAGTCTGTCCCACGGACTGACTGTCCTTGGGTCCCACGGACTCAGCGTCCGCGAGTCGGCGCTCGTGACCTGGGCGCCCTATCACAGAGCTTGCGATCGCCCAGCAAGCAGACCGCTCGAAGTACAAGCAGCCCACGCCGGGCGAGCAAACAGCAGACGCAAGGGACTTAAAAGCGTTCCGCCACCGCGCTCATATTCGCGAAGAAGCTAGGCGCCGCAACACATTTCACCGCATCCTGAGGCATCTCCTGTACACTTGTTTTCGCACCATGGGGCGACTCAACTCGCACACCCCTTCCGGTGCTGAAGACTGCGCGGTGACGCAGGCGCGTTTGCGGTCAGGTAAGAAGAGGGCCGTTGCGAGCGAGATGCCTTATGCAGCGAGCGCATTATGCAGCTTCCTTCGCAGCATATCACCTGCACGATAGACCCTGGTAAACTCGCCTGCAGCTGCTGTATCTTGGGACTATAAAAACGATACGGAATCCGTAGGTCTCGAGCCTTAAGCTGCAGCCAAGAGTTAAGTCCATGCGGCAACAAGCCAAGCCCCCGGGCGGGAGTCGCTTGCGTGCTCTGCAGATGTTCGGCGGGGGCATCCTTGTCGGGCTGGCGGCAGCGTGCTCGACCGAGTTGACCGAGCCAGCTCTCTCGGGCGCCGACATAGACGTGGACTTCGAGGGCGCCTCTCTGGAAAGCTGGAGAGAGACGACAGCCGGTTACTTCACGTTGGCGATCCGGAGGGATACGAACTCAGACTTCGCCAGATGGTATTCCTTCCGCGTCAGAGGAGGCTTCAACCAGGCGCTCACCTTCCGGATTCAGAACGCGTCGGAGGTATCTGT
>CP070812.1:1437207-1445546 GCA_020344015.1 Gemmatimonadota bacterium | reverse complement strand
GTTCTGGACGCGCATCACGTCCTGTGCCTGGTTGGCGCCCGACATGTCCTGGTTGATGTTGACCCACATCTCGTGATGCGCTTCGGGATTGTCGGCGAAGTACTGCCGCTGGCTGCCGATCTCGGTCACCCACCAGAAGCGGAGGTTACGGCGCGGCCGCGGCAGCCTGCCCTCGTTTATCAGTTTGTTGAAGGCGCGGGCGATCTCCAGGACGTTGGCGCAGCCGCTGGCGTCGTCGTTGGCCGAGGTCGCCTCTTCCTGCATGTGGCCGGTGAGCACGATGTCCTGTCCCAGCCCGGGCTCGGTACCCGAGATGAAGGCCTCGACCATGACCTGCCAGGGCTCGGAGCCCTGCATCGAGGTGAACTCGGACTCGACCACGGCGCGGACGATGATCGGCTCGTCGGTGCGCTGCAGGCGACTCCGCAACGCCAGCCCCTGGCGCAGCGAAAGACCGAAGACGAAGGTCGGCTCGAAGTCGGTAGAGCTACCGCCAGCGGCGCGGACCCACTGCAGCTGGTCGGGATAGATAGCCATTCCTTCGCTGAACGGGTTGGGATACCAGACCACGCCCAGCGCACCACGGTCGCGCACCGCCCGGGTCATGGCGCCCGAGGCGGAGCCGTAGGTCAGCACGACCTTGCCTGACACGTCTAGGCCGTCGAGCTCCTCCTCCGTGCCGGCGCCGATGTCGATGAGCTCGCCGGTGACGTCGGTCGGCCGGCTGTAGTCGCCCAGGTGTAGCACCGATTGCAGGGTGCTGGCGATGCGTTCCGGCTCGGGCTCGACGATCCACAGGTCACCGAACTTGGCGTTCCAGGGCCGGCCGGAGGACGCTTGCTTGATGAGGCTCACGTTCTCCAGCCCGAACTCGCGCGCCTTCGCCTCGAAGTACTCAGCGACCCTCCACAGCCCGTTCGAGCCGCCGCGCGGCCGGTGGAACTGGGTCTGGTAGCGGATGTGCTCGTAGGATGCGTCACCGGATATCTCCTGCATGATCAGCCGAGCGGCCTCGCGATCGAGGACTGGCAGCTCCTGAGCCGCCACTCGGACGGGCGCCACGGTCAAGAGCATGGCTGTGAGGAGCGCTGAGTATCCTGTTGCCGAACGTGCCATTTCCTTCCTCCACATTGGCTGAGTAAGTGGAACTGTTGCTCTACCTGACGCCGACGATCCGCTCGATCAGTTGGGGGTCGGCGGCCTGTCCATGTAACGCCATGGGGGCCGCCAAGATGCACGCCTGGAGGGTCACGGTGATGACGTGGCGAGCCCTCATACGCCCTCCTTCCAGTATCAAAATCAGTCTGGCAGAAACGTCATTATAGGACAAAGCGGCGGGAACCGGTATCGCCCGCCGGTGTATCTCCAGCACCGTCACTCCGCTGGCGCCGCGCCAGCCCACAATCAGTCTCAGCCCCGCCGACAACGGGACGTAGAAGATGAAGCGATTCGCTTCGGCGCTCGTTCTCATAGTCGCCGCCGCGACCGCCGATTGCACGAGCGAGACATACGATCCGCTCGGCCTGCTCGGCGCGGCCGACGACATCAGCGGTCGCTGGCTCGGCATGGCGCCGGACGGCGCCACATTCTGGGACGACACCGCAGACCCCAACTGCAGCTACGAAGCGGACATGGAGCTCGTGCTGGAGCAGAACGGCGACAGCCTGAGCGGCACGATCGCGCTTACGATCCGCGACTTCCTCGGCCCGATGACCGAGCCCTCGGTGCCCTGCACCGCCGTGGGAACGGAGACGATCCAGGACTTTACCGGCGCGCGCACCGCCACCCAGGCGACTTTCACCCTGGAAGATGGCGTGACGAGCTTCACAGCGTTCTGCGGCAAGGACCACTTGTCCGGCGAGCTCGAGGTGGACGGCGCTCCCGGGGCGCGGGGCACCTGGCGGGTTAGGAAGTAGCAATCGGCAATGACCGAAGTCTAAAGGGAACTCTCGAATGTCGATTCGGGGAGCATTTGAACAGGGGAGGTAGGGAGGTTTAGAACCGCTTCAAGCTTCCTCACCTCCCCTGTTCCGCTGGTCCCTTGCTCGACATTCGAGGATTCCCAATCAAGTTCCCACCTGACACCTGCAGATTCGGACCCTAAGAACTTTGGCTAGCCTCCGCGCGTAGTATAATCAGAGAACCATAACGACTACGGACAGGCAGGCTGCCGATGAGTACGGATATCCTGGCGCGCGCTCTGGCATCGAGCGGCGGGGGCAAGCATGGCTCCCGGCGGGGCTCGGAGCCCGAAGGCGCACCGTTCCTCGACGCATACAGCCAGGCGGTGATCGAGGTCGCCGAGCAAGTGCGGCCGGCGGTGGTGAACGTCTCGGTGTGGGGCCGGCGGCACAGCCCTTGGGAGGACCCGCCCAGCGGCAACGGCTCGGGCATCGTAATTGCTCCCGACGGCCTCGTGGTGACGAACTACCACGTGGTCGAGGGGACACGGAAAGTCGAACTGACTTTCGCCGACGGCGAGGAGGCGGAGGCGGAGGTTTTGGGGCTCGACGCGGCCAGCGATCTGGCCGCGCTCCGCGCCAACGCCGCGGATCTACCGGCCGTGGAGTTCGGCGACGCGGATGAATTGAGAGTAGGCCAGCTGGTTTTGGCGATCGGAAGTCCTTATGGCTTCCACTCGACGGTTACCGCCGGGGTCGTCTCAGCACTGGGCCGCTCGATGCGTTCGGCGGCCGGCCGCCTGATCGACAACGTCATCCAGACGGACGCCGCCATCAACCCGGGCAACAGCGGGGGCCCACTGGTGACGAGCCACGCGAGGGTGGTCGGTCTGAACACCGCGGCGATCGGGCGCGGGGCCGGCATCGGGTTCGCGATCCCGGTGAACGAGACTACGCGGCGCGTCATCTCGGCACTCATCACCCACGGGATCTACCGGCGAGCGTACCTGGGGATCGCGGGACGCGAGCGGCCGCTCTACGCCCGCGAGGCGCGCCGCCTGACGCGCGAGCAGGCGAGCGGAGTCGAGGTCGCCGAGGTCGAGTCCGCGGGTCCGGCACAGGTGGCCGGCATTCGCGCGGGTGATGTCATCGTCGCGATGGACGGCGAGCCGGTGACGGGCATGGCTGCACTGCAGAAGGTGCTTTCTCCCGAGCGGATCGATAAGTTCGTAGAGCTCGAGTTGGTCCGGCGCGACCAGAGACAGGAACTTACCGTCCGGTTGGGAGAATGGCCCACACGCTAGTCGCGTTCGGCCGCCGGCCGCTGGCGCTGGCGGCAATCCTCTGTCTGGCTTTACCTATCGAAGCGAGACCGCAGGCGTCAGAGGAGGGCGCCGACTCGACCGTAGTCGTCATCCGCCCCGAGCCGTTCCGCCTCGCCGCGATCGACGTGCCCATCGACCCGACGGTGGCGCCGTCGCCGGACGGCCGCTTCGTCGCCGTTTTGCAGACGCGGCCGCAGCCACTCATGTGGATCGTTCCTACCGACGGGAGCAAGCCGTTCGCTTACCGAAAGACCTGGTCGGCCACCAAGCTCCGCTGGTCGCACTCGGGTAACCGGATCGGCTTCGTCGCCGACGGCGGGCCACCGCGGATCTGGACCATAGAGGTCGATCCCGCCACGGGCCGGGCGATGGACCCACCCCGCATGCTCTACCGCGACGCGGTCAACGCCTACGCATTCTCACCGGACGGCGGATGGATCGCCTACGTCCCTAGACGCACGACGGCGGCGGGCGCCAGCGAGATCCATATCGTCGAGTGGGAGAGTCGCAAAGTGCGCCTCGTGCTACGCGAGGACGGCATGATCTACCATCTCGATTGGTCGCCCGACGGCAAATTCCTCTACTACGGCGTGATGCCAGGGACGGCCGACGAGGGTCCGGCGCATCGCGTACGGCGAGCCGCCGTTCACGACGGTCGCAGCGTTACCGTGCTCACCGCCGGCGAGTTTCTGGGTCTTTCGGCGGACGGCCTGTACCTGCTCTGCCGGCCGGCGGGCTGGAGCGGGGAGGACGGAAACATAGTGGAGCTGGCCGGTACCGACGGCCGGCGCATCATGCGGATGGAGGTCGCGCCCGGGCCGGCGCCCCGCTGGGGGGCGGTCGGTCCGGGCGCGATCGTCCAGGTCCTTCCGTCAGAGGAGGGCAACGCGATCTGGGCGATCCCCGCGTGCCCGTTCTGCTACCTCTTCGTTAGATAACGCTCTACTGCCGCTCGCAAGTCAACTCGCCGCTACCGCCGCTGACCCAGGTGCCGCTGAGCTCATCGCCATCACCCATCAGCCAGATGCTCGTCAGCCCAGCGTTTTGGGAGACCGTGACGATCCGGGTCCGATCCTCGTAACTGTACGAGGCGATGATGCGGCTGCGCGATACGGACTCGTTCTCAATCGTCGTCCATTCGGCGCGTCCCCAGTAGTCGCCCGGCACGCCTCCCAGCACGAGCGTCCCTCTCGACACGTCGGTACCACCGGCCGAAGCGACGCAATCGTAGTCGCCGGCGATGTCGATACCGGAAGCGCCGACCGCCGAAGACAGCGTCCCGGGCTCGAGGAAGGCGTTCACGATGAGGATAGGCAGCGACCCGCCCGTTGGCGCCTGCGACATGTTGCCGACAACGGCGATGACCGCGTTGTCCTGCGGGTAGGTGATGAACGAGGTGGTGCCGCCCACCGAGCCGCCGCCGTGCGAGGCCCGGGTGAACTGTCCGTCCTCGAGGGCCGCGCCCCAGCCGATCCCGTAGCCGGTGGACCGGCCGTTGCTGGTGGCCTGCGGCGTCCAGAGCTCCTCGATCGTCTCCCGCTTCAAGAACTCGCTCCCCAGATGCGCGAAACCGAACCGCACCAGGTCCTCGGGCGTCGAGATGAAACCGCCGCCCGCCCACTTGTAGCTGTTGTCAACGAACGGCGCGTTCAACACGTGGCCGTCCCGCGTCCGCTCGTAGTAGCGGGTCCGGTGCGGGATGATGCTGTCGGTGTGCTCGGGCGCGGTGTGCACCATCCCCAGCGCGTCGAAAACGTTCTTCTGCATGTAGGGCAGGAACTCTTGCCCAGACGCGCCTTCGATGACCGCGCTGATCAGGTTCCAGCCGTAGCTCGAGTACGAGTAACGCGTTCCCGGCTCGAACAGCAGTGTGTCGTCCTGAAAGATCTCCAGCCCGTCAAGCACCGTCGCGTAACGCCGGCTGCTCCGCATCTCGTCGCCGCGGTAGTGGCGGATACCGGAGAGGTGCCCGGCGATCAGCCGGGTGGTGATGGGCCAGCGCTTCTCGGGGAACGAGGGGACGTAGCGCTGGACCGGAGCGTCGAGGTCGATCTTCCCCTGCTCGAGCAGCAGCCCGAGTGCTGCGGCGGTCACCGGCTTCGATACGCTACCGATGCGGAACTTCGTCTCTTCCCAGACCGGCACGCGGTGCTCGACGTCGGCGTAGCCGAAGCCCTCGGACCAGACGACGCGGCCGTCGATCCCCACCGCCACCGACATGCCGGGTGTTCCACTCTCCTCCATGACCGCCGTCATCAGAATGCGGGCGAACTCGACCGCCTCCGCATAGCGGGCCGGGACCTGCGCCTCCGCCAGCGCGCCCTGGGCGTGGAGCGAGACCGGTAGGCCCGCGGTCCAGAGCGCGACGCCGGCGAGCGCGATCAGACGCAAATGCCGTCGCAGATTCACGATGCTTCCTCCCGTTATCTGGATAGGGTCATCTCAACTATTTTGACGCGTGCAGGCATAATAGGGTTCGGCGGCGCGGATGGCACGGCCTAAGGGAGGGTGCGATGGTGGGTCCCGAGCGGACATTCGAGGCGCGGCGGCGGCGCAGCCGCCGTACCCGCAATCGAGCCGCGCGTCATGAAGCGAGGGACCCACCGCGCACCCGACCAGCGCAGCCTAGTCTTTCGGATACCCGGCGCCCGGCCCCATCTTGAAAGCGTCCCGACCCCGACAACCCGGAGGCCCCGCAATGAACGAGCTCGTAGTCATCGGCGTCATCGTCGTCGTTGCGATTATCGTTATCGCCCTCTACAACGCGCTGACGCGGCTCCGCGTCCGCGCTGACGCGGCCTGGGCCGACATCGACGCCCAGCTCAAGCGGCGCTACGACCTGATCCCCAACCTGGTGGAGACGGTCAAAGGCTACGCGGCCCATGAGAAGGGCACGTTCGAGCGGGTGACGGAAATGCGCGCCGCCGCGATCAACGCGCAGGGCGTGGCCGAGCAGGCGAAGGCGGAGAACATGCTGACCGCGGCGCTACGCTCGGTCTTCGCGGTGGCGGAGAACTACCCGCAGCTGCGCGCCTCGGAGAACTTCACGCAGCTGCAGGGATCGCTGGCCGAGATCGAGGACAAGATCCAGGCGGCGCGCCGCTACTACAACGCGGTGGTGCGCGACTACAACACGAAGGTTCACGTAGTCCCGTCGAGCCTCGTCGCCTGGATGTTCAACTTCAAGGACCGGGAGTACTTCGAGCTCGAGTCGCCGGAAGAGCGCGAGGCCCCGAAAGTCGACTTCAGCAGTTAGGATCATGAATACCAGACGTTTGGCATTGCTCTACGGGGCGGTCGCGCTGTGCCTGGCGACCCCGGCCAGCGCCGCCGACGCGCCCATCGTCCAGGCCCGCCGACTGACGATCACGTTCTTCGACGCGACGTACGACGTTGGACTGGACGGCGCAATCGACGTGGAGGAGCGAATCACGGTGCGCTTCGAGGGCTCGTGGAACGGCATCTACCGCTGGATACCGGTGAAGTACGAGCTGACGGGCGGTGGCCGGCATCAGGTCTACCTCGACGTGCACGCGGTGGAGGACGACCGCGGGGTCGAGCTGCGGCATCAGGTCAAGCGCGAAGGCGCGCTGGTCAAGATCAAGACGTGGGTGCCGGGCGCCCGCGATGCGGAGCGCACGATCGTCTACCGCTACCGGGTGGAGAACGGGCTCCGCTACTTCGAGGGCGACGACGAGATGCAGTGGGCGCACGACGAGCTCTACTGGAACGTCACCGGCGACGAGTGGGAGATGCCGATACTGCGCGCACGGGCGCGTGTGAATCTCCCGCTGGAGGCGAGCGGTATCAAAGCCGTCGCCTACACCGGGCGCCACGGTGCTACGGGACGTGACTACGAACAGGCCTTCAGCGGCTCCCGCGTAATGTTCGAGACAACGCGTCGGCTCGAGATGCGGGAAGGTCTGACGATCGTTGTCGGTTGGGACCCGGGGGTGGTGGCGCGGCCGTCGGCGTCGAAGAAGCTGGGCTGGCTCTTCCTCGACTACCTGTTCCTGCCGGTGCCGATCATCGCCTTCGTCGTCATGTTGCGGCTCTGGCGGACGAAAGGGCGCGACCCGGAGCTCAGCCGCTCGATCATGCCGCAGTACGAGCCGCCGGAGAATATGACCCCGGCAGAGGTCGGCACGCTGATGGACTTCAGCGTCGACCCGCGCGATCTATCGGCGACGATCATCGACCTGGCGGTCCGCGGCTACCTGCGAATCGAGGAGATCCCCAGCAAACGCCGCAAGCGGCCGAAGGGCCACAAGATCCACATCCTGAAGGATCCCGAAGGCGTCAGCGACCTCAAGGATCACGAGCACCAAACGCTGAGATCGCTCTGGTCGCTGGCCGATAAGGCGAACGGCACGTACGCGGTAAAGGTGTCCGAGCTAAAGAACGAGTTCTACCGCACCGTGCCGGCCATCAAGGCGGCGATCTATCGCCAGATGACGCAGCCGCCCAAGCTGTTCACGGCGCGGCCCGAGAATGTGATGGGCGCCTGGGCGGGGATCGCCCTCGTGGTGGGCGCGCTCTGTGTGGTCGTCGGTTTCCTAGCCCGCACCGTCGAGCTGGGTCACCCGGCGGTTAGCTGGATCTCACTGATCGCGACACCTTTAATCGTCCTCGCCTTCGGCCTGGCGATGCCGGCGCGGACGCTGAAGGGCGCCTGGCTGCTGAACCATGTGCTGGGCCTGCGCGAGTACATTGATCGCGTCGACCGCGAGCGATTGAAGTACGCGACGCTCGAGCACTACGAGACGCTGCTCCCCTTCGCCGCAGCGATGGGGCTGGAGGAGAAGTGGACGGAGGCGTTCGAGACGATCATTATCGAGCCGCCTCAGTGGTACGTGAGCCACTATCCGGGCCACTTCCACACCGGCTACTTCTCCCGCTCGCTCGGTAACATGACGACAGCGACCGGGGCCGCGCTGGTCACCGCGCCACGCTCGTCGAGCGGCGGCTCGGGGTTCGGCGGCGGTGGCGGCGGCTTCTCGGGTGGCGGGTTTGGTGGCGGAGGAGGCGGCGGATTCTAGGGAGAAGTCCGATAATCGAGCGGCGAAGTGTGATGTGTGAAGGGGTTCGGCATTTGACGATTCGATGACGGGAG
>CP070812.1:1432064-1437107 GCA_020344015.1 Gemmatimonadota bacterium | reverse complement strand
GGGTAAGACCGGTACAACGGTCGATTTGGTGTGGGACGCCTCGACCGATAACGTCGGCGTGTCTTCTTACAGGATCTACCGCGACGGTGTCGAGGTCGCCAGCGAGTCGAGCACCAACCATACCGCCGTCGGCTTGACTCCCGCGACGTCGTACGACTTCCAAGTCTCGGCCGTCGATGCCGCAGGAAACGAGTCGGATTGGAGTACGGCCCTTACGGTAACGACCCTCGACACGGAAGCCCCGAGCGCTCCGGGGACACCGACCCTCGACTGGAAGACCGCCGAGACGGTCGCGATCAGCTGGACGCCTTCCACCGATAACGTCGGGGTAACCGAATACCGGGTGTTCCGCGATGGAGCCCTCGCCGGCACGGTCGCCGCGCCAGCGACGTCGTTCACCGATACGGGACTCGCGCCGGCGACGACCTATACGTACCACGTGACGGCGCTCGACGCGGCCGGAAACGAGTCGGCGGCCAGTGGAACTCTCGATGTAACCACCGACGGCTCGCCGCCCGACCCGCCGGTCCTCTCGTCGCCGGCTGACGGGGCGACCGACGTGCCGCTGGAGGCGACCCTGGAGTGGGCCGGCACGGCCGACGACTTCGACGTCGAGGTGGCGACGGATGCAGGGTTTGCTTCTCCCGTCTTCTCCACCAACACGGCGTCGACCACGGTCACGCTGCCGCCGGGCACGTTGGCCCACGAGACCGTCTATTACTGGCACGTGCGCGGCAACAACGCGTTCGGCGCGGGAAGCTTCTCCACGCCCTTCTCGTTCACGACCGTGGCGGCGCCGGACACCGAGGCGCCGAGCCAGCCGCAGAATCTCAGCTCGCCGGCTCAAACCGGTACAACAGTTGATCTGGTGTGGGACGCCTCGACCGACAACGTCGGCGTCTCCCATTACAACATCTACAAGGACGGCGGCTTCATCGGCAGCGAATCGAGCACGAACCATACCGCCACCGGCTTGACGCCCGCGACGTCGTATGGCTTCCAGGTCTCGGCCGTCGATGCCGCCGGAAACGAGTCGGATTGGAGCGCGGTCCTCACGGTAACGACCCTCGACACGGAAGCCCCGACCGCTCCGGGGACGCCGACGCTCGATTCGAAGACCGCCGAGACGGTCTCGATCAGCTGGACGGCCGCCACCGATAACGTCGGGGTAACCGAATACAGAGTGTTCCGAGATGACGCCCTCGCGGGCACGGTCGCCGCGCCGACGACATCGTTTACCGACACGGGACTCGCGCCGGCGACGACCTATACGTACCACGTGACGGCGCTCGACGGGGCCGGAAACGAGTCGCCGGCCAGCGGAACGCTGGATGTCACCACCGACCCGGGCCCCTTACCGACGATCCACGTCGGCGGCATCGCGATGCAACTGCGTACGGCCGGGAAGCGACACTACGGAAGGGCAGTGATCAGTATCGTCGACGAGGGTGGCGCTCCGGTGAGCGGTGCCACGGTGGTGGCGCAGTGGAGCGGGCTGGCGACGGACCTCGACTCGGGTACGACCAGCGGTGGTGAAGTACAGTTCGACTCCGATAAGGCGGCCAACTCACAGACGGGTCAGTTCATCGTGACCGTCACCGATGTCAGCGCGACCGGTTTCGTCTACGATCCCGCGGCGAACGTCGAGACGGCAGACTGCATCGACACGGCGGGCGCCACCTGTACGGTAGGACCCCCGGACACCGATCCACCGGCCGCCCCAACTGGGCTGACAGCGACGGCCGGGCCGGGCTCGGTCTCTCTCGATTGGGCCGACAACACGGAGCCGGACCTGGCCAACTACTCGGTCTACCGCTCGACGACGAGCGGCGGCGGATATAGCCTCGTCGCCGAGGGGCTGACGGGCAGCCAGCACACCGATACCGGGCTCAGCGGCGGAACGACCTACTACTACGTGGTGACCGCAAAGGACACGAGTGGCAACGAGTCCGGGGATTCTAACGAAGCCTCTGCGACGCCGAGCGAGCCACCCCAGCTTGAACTTCATGTGGCCGACATCAGCGTGACGATCGTGCAAAGAGGGGTCAACTATTCCGGCAGCGCCATGGTGACGGTGGTCGATCAGTACGGTGCCCCCGTCTCTGGGGTGGAGGTCGTCGGTGACTGGACCTACAACTCGGCGGGAATCGGCAGCGCCAGTGGGATCACCGACGGCAGCGGCATCGCGACGGTCGATTCCGCCAAGGAGAAGGCTGCGAGCGGAGATGTCTTCACGTTCACCGTGACCGATCTCATCCTTGCTGGATACACTTATGACCCGGCGAGCAACCTGGAAAGCTCGGATTCCGCCACGGTACCGTAAGGGGAAAAACGACTGCGCGATCTAGATGAAGACGAACTCGACCGTCCGCGTCGATGAAGAGAAGAACAGGATTTACCTGTTCCTCGAGGGGTTCCACGACCTGGACGAGGCGGTGCGGATGCGGGAGGCGTACGGGGAAGCGATCGCCAGCTGCCGACCCGGCTTCACGGTTCTGGCCGACGTGAGGCGCTACAAGCCCGGCGCCGCCGAGGTCCAGGAGGTCCACGCCGAGGCGGTGAAGCTGGCCGAGGACGCCGGCGTCCGGGCGGTGGCGCGGGTGTTGGGAGAGACACCGCTGGGCGGAATGCAGATCGACCGCATCGCCCGAACAGAAGGCGCATACGAGGCGCGCAACTTCGCCACCTACGACGAGGCCGAGGCCTTCCTGGATAGTCTTGTCGAGTAGCGCGGCGCCGCGGGCAGTCGTCTCGCTTCGTGTCGCGCGCCGCGTTTGCGGGAACGGCGGCTGCGCCGCCGGCGCGCTCCAAACTACGCTCGGACGACTACCCCGCGGCGCCCCCATCCCCTATTCAGATTTGCCCTTGTCCTCCTCCAGCGTCTCCCAGGCACCTTCCTCGGTGTCGAACATGCTGATCATGAAGATGACGACGCCCTTGCCGATTCGCCCCTCTTCCTCCTGGAGCTCGGCGAGCTGGATCTGGTTGAGCCGGGCGAGCTCGATGTTGGCGCTGGGGGCGTCCGCGACCTCGGCCTCGGGGTCGGTCAGCTCTTCGTAGGCATCCATCAGCTGGCGGCCCGTCCAGACGAACTCGTCGTTCGACAGGCGATGCCGCTCCAACGACTCGGCGAGGACGAGCCGGGCCCGCATGAGCTTGCCGACCGACCGTAAGCCCGACATGACCTCACCGAAGCCGGGCTCTTCGCCACCCTCCTCGGCCGCCTCGGTCTCCTCGATCAGCTGGTTCAGCTCCTCGGCGAAGACGGCGACCCCCTCCCAGACCTCGTCGGCCACCGAGAAGAAGGTCCAGGCCTGCGATTCGCTGACGACGCCGTCGAGCGGCGGCTCGAACGGGTACTGCTCGGCCAGCTGCTCGAACCTCTCGGTCGCCTCGCCGTGGGCGGCGAAGCCGCCGATCTGTTCCGAGAGAAAGCGGCCGGCGAAGAAGAAGAAAACCGCGGCGGCGATCACGACGACCAGCAACGCGGCGCCGCAACCGATGAGGATCTTGGCGGCGGTAGGTATGCCTTCGCGGGGCGGCGGATAGGGCGGCGGGGGCGGCTGTTGATATCCAGGTCCGCGTCCGGGGCCATAAGGCGAGTCGGCCATCGTCGATGCCTCCGTTACGGAGTGTCAGCCGTAGATGTACAGGAAGAGGCGGTTCGCGAAGTAGACACCTATCGCGACGCCGATGATGGCCGCGAAGATGGCGACTACCCCACCCACCGGGGCGGCGAGGTTCCAGCCGAGGGCCGCGCCGCCGAAACCAAACAGTCCCTTGACGAGCTTTCTCATCACTACTCCCCGGTCGCCAGCGGGGAGAGGGCACCGCTTACAAAGAAGGCAAGAAGGCCAGAAATGCGCAACGGCTGCCGGCGGCTACAGCATCAGGTTGCACAGGTAGGCGGTCAGCACACCCAGGTAGTTGCCGAGCCCGTAGCCGATCAGGGCCAGCATGATCGAGACCGGCACCAGCTGCTCGCTATGAACGGCGGCGGCCACCGGCGCCGAGGCCGCGCCACCGACGGCCGAGACGCTGGAAACGGCGGCCATGCTGACGTCGATCCTGAACAGGCGCGCGCCGAGGATGATGAAGACGAAGTGTATCGCGACACACACGAACCCGGCGATGAGGAAGTACTGGGCGCCCCCGATCTTCGTCAGGTCCGCCTGCGCGCCCATCATCGTCATATAGATGTAGGTGAGCGTCATGGCGACGGGCATCGTGCCCGGGACCTTTCGGAGTCCCGTGCCCGAGAGCGCGATGCCGATGGTTGTGACCAGCAGGATCGCCCAGGTGCCCGTCGTGAGCACCGGCTCCACCTCGGGCAGGAACCCGGCCACTCGATTCGCGATCAGCATCGCGGTGAAGGCGAAGCCCACCAGGGTCAGAATGTTTTTGAAGGTGACCTCGTGGGTCTTCTGCTCGACCCCCGCCGTAGCATCGACGATATGCTCCATGTCCTTCTGCGCGACGCGACTCCAGCGGTTGAACTGCTCGGCCCAGCGCTTGCAGGTCAAGATGATCGGGAAGTAGACGACGTAGACGAAGTTGTCCACCAGGACGACCATGCCGACCATCTCGCCGGGCGTCTCGAGGCTCTCGGCGACGGCGGCCAGGTTGCCCGTCCCACCGATCCAGCTGCCCGCCAGCGCGCCGTAGCCGCGCCAGGTGTTCTCCGGCAGCCCATCCTTGAAGATGTAGAACGAGATCGCCGCACCGATGACGATCCCGAACGAGCCCAGCACCATAACGCCGGCACCGCGCCAAGCGACCTTGATCACCTCGCGGATGTTGATGTCGAGGAGCATGAGGACGATGAACATCGGCACCGCGAATGAGCGGAAGGTCGTGTAGATCTCGCTCGACCGCGGTATGACGTTCAGGTTGCTTAGAAAGATGGGCGCCAGGAAGATCCAGATGATCGCCGGCAGGATGTCGAAGATCTTCCACTGCGTCTTCTTCTCCAGCCAGACGAAGAATACGGGGATCATGGTGATGACGGCCATCACGCCGACGAGGTCGGTAAAGATCGGTTCC
>CP070812.1:1425322-1431964 GCA_020344015.1 Gemmatimonadota bacterium | reverse complement strand
GGAGCTGACATACGTCGCCGACGTGCTGGCCTCGCGTCACGATGCCAACACCGTCTACGCGGTCTTCAACAATCATAAGAGCGGGGACTTCAAGCCGTACGTCGCGAAGAGCACCGACCGGGGTCGCAGTTGGAGGTCGATCACCTCGAACCTGCCGGCGCGGCACGTCACCTGGTCTATCGCCGAGGATCATCTGGACCCGAGCCTGCTCTTCGTCGCCACCGAGTTCGCGCTCTTCTTCACCATCGATGGCGGTGCAAACTGGATCCAGCTGACCGGCGACGTGCCGACGATCGCCTTCAGAGATCTGGAGGTCCAGCGGCGCGAGGACGACCTGGTGGCCGCGTCGTTCGGTCGTGGGTTCTTCATCCTCGACGACTACACACCGCTGCGCCACGTGAGCGAGGAGACACTGGCGCAGGAAGCACAGCTCTTTCCGGTGAAGGACGCCTGGATGTACATCCAGGCGTCGCCGGTGGGCGGCCGTGAGAAGGGCACGATGGGTCATTCGTATTTCACCGCGCCCAACCCACCTTTCGGTGCCGTCTTCACCTATTACTTGCGTGACGGCCTCGAGTCGCAACGCCAGGGGCGCCAGGCCCGTGAGCGGCGTCTTCGTGAACAGGGCGAACCAGTTTATTACCCAAGTTGGGACGAGCTGCGCGAGGAGGAGCGAGAGGACGGTCCAGCCGTCATCTTGACGGTGCGCGACGAAGCCGGGAACGTGGTACGCCGCATCAGCGGCCCGACCTCCCGCGGCTTCCACCGCGTCGCCTGGGATCTTCGCTACCCCACCTTCAGGCCTGCCCGGCTCGGCCGTGGCTCGTCCGGCCCGCTAGCGGTGCCTGGGACCTACGCGGTCAGCCTGGAGAAACTGGTCGACGGTATACTCACACCGCTCTCCGAACCGCAAAGCTTCGAGGCGCGAGCGCTGGGGCTCGCCACGTTGCCTGCCTCGGACAAAGCCGCGCTACTCGCATTCCAGCGTAAGGCCGGACGCCTCCAACGGGCCGTGCTGGGCGCGAATCGGGTCGTTGAGGAGACGCAAGAGCAGCTCCGCTACATCAAGCGAGCGCTCATGGATACGCCAGGCGCGGAGGCCGAGCTGTTCGCCACCGTTCGCGAGCTCGAAAGGCGCCTGGCTGATATCGAGCTAGAGCTCAGCGGCGACGAGACAGTGACGGGTCGGTTCGAGTACGCCCCGCTATCGATCACCGACTACCTAGATCGGGCGGTCGGCGGCTTCTGGAGCAGCGCCGCCCCCACGGCCACCCACCAGCGGAGCTACGAGATTGCCGGCCGGGTGTTCCAGGACGTCCTCGAGCGACTCCGAGTCCTGGTCGAAGAGGACTTGGCGTCCTTGAGCGACGAGCTGGAGGTGATCGGCGCGCCGTGGACGCCGGGACGAGGTGTCCCGAAGTGGAGCTTCGAGGCACTCTGAGCCCGAAGCGTTTGCCAGCGCGCGGCGAATCGGGGCCCGCTCCGCCTCCCGGGGCGGGCCCTGGCATTTGCGCACGGTTCTTGTAGTAGTAATGGGTAGCCCCAGCCCGATCGACCGTCATCTGAGACGGCTTCGGCAGGACAGGCTGTTGAGTACCGGGACGATCTTCGACATCAAGAAGTTCGCCATCCACGATGGCCCTGGTGTGCGTACCACCGTCTTCTTCAAGGGGTGTCCACTCGGCTGCTGGCTCTGTCACAATCCGGAGAGCCAGTCGTTCGAGCCGGAGCTGATGATTCGCGACGGGCGGTGCACGCGCTGCGGTGACTGCGTCGAGGCGTGCGCACAGGACGCAGTATCGCTGAACGGGGACAGCGTTCGTATCGACAGAGGCCGTTGCGATCAATGCGGCGCCTGTGCCGACGTGTGTGTCGCAGAGGCGATTGAGGTCGCCGGCAGAGACGTGACGGTCGCCGAAGTGATGGTCGAGCTCGAGAAGGACGTAGTCTACTACGACGAATCGGGCGGCGGCGTCACGGTCTCGGGCGGTGAGCCGTTCGCCCAACCGGATTTCCTACTCGAGCTACTGAAGGCATGCAAGTCGCGGGGTATCGAGACCGCGGTGGACACCTGCGGCCACGTCGCTCCCCACCTGTTCCGGTCGGTCGCCGAGCACGTCGACCTCTTCCTCTACGACCTAAAGGTCATCGACGACGAGCGGCACCGCGAGTTCACCGGTGTCGGGGTCGAGTCGATCCACGAGAACTTGCGCTGGTTGGCGGAGACTAACAGAGGGGTCATCGTGCGTTTTCCGCTCCTGCCGGGCGTAAACGACGATGAGGCGAACATCCACAGCGTGGGCGAATTCCTCAGCTCGTTGGCGAATCGCCCTCGTGTGGACATCCTCCCCTATCACAAAGCGGGGGCAGACAAGTACGGCCGGCTGGACCGCGAGCCGCGGTTGCCAGATACAGAGCCACCGTCGGAGGAAGAGGTCGCAGGGGTGGCGCGGCGGCTGAGCGATTTCAGTCTTAACGTGACTGTCAGAGGCGAATCCTTATGAGCCTTAGCGAGAGAGTATCGCGACTTCGACAGGATAGCCTTGACGCCCGGCCGACGGTTTCGTCGGAGCGTGCGGAGTTGATCACCGAGTTCTACGAGCGGGCGGACGGAGTGCTATCGGCTCCGGTGCGCCGCGCCCTCGCCTTCAAGCACCTGCTCGAGAACAAGGCGGTCTGCATCCTCAGCGGCGAGTTGATCGTTGGGGAACGGGGGCCGGCGCCAAAGGCGACACCCACCTATCCGGAGGTCTGCTGCCACTCGCTCGAGGACCTTGAGGTCCTCGACTCGCGCGAGAAGATCCCGTTCGCCGTCGAGCCCGAGACCAGGGCGGTCTTCCGCGATCGCCTGATTCCTTTCTGGAAGGGACGGTCGCTCAGGGAGCTCATCTTCGAGCGGATGACGGAAGAATGGAAGGCCGCCTACGAGGCGGGAATCTTCACCGAGTTCATGGAACAGCGGGCCCCGGGTCACACAGTCCTCGACGACAAGATCTACCGCAAAGGTTTCCTCGACCTCAAAGACGACATACGTCGGAGTCTGGCGAGCCTCGACTGGCTGAACGACCCCTCGGCACTGAACAAGCAGGAAGAGCTCGAGGCGATGGCGATCTGTTGCGACGCGCTGATCACCTTTGCGGAGCGGCATGCGGCGCTGGCACGGGAGCAGGCAGAACGGGAAGGTGATCCGCTGCGTAAGGCGGAACTGGAGCGCATCGGCGAAGTCTGCGACCGTGTGCCGGCCTACGCACCCCGCGACTTCTGGGAGGCGCTCCAGTACTACTGGTTCGTGCACCTGGGCGTGATAACCGAGCTCAACACCTGGGACGCCTTCAACCCCGGCCACCTCGATCGGCATCTTTATCCCTTCTATCGGGAGGGCCTCGCTGCGGGAACGCTGACGCAAGAACGGGCGTGCGAATTGTTGCAGTGTTTGTGGATCAAGTTCAACAACCAACCGGCGCCGCCCAAGGTGGGAATCACCGCAGAGGAGAGCGCTACCTACACCGACTTCGCGCAGATCAACACCGGCGGTGTCATGGAAGATGGCAGCGACGGGGTAAACGAGGTCACCTACCTGATCCTCGACGTCATTGAGGAGATGCGACTGCTGCAGCCCAGCTCGTCGGTTCAGCTCAGCAAGAAGAATCCTGACCGCTACCTCAAACGGGCGGCAAGGATAATCCGCACCGGCTTCGGACAGCCGTCGGTCTTCAACGCCGATCTGATCGTCCAGGAGCTGGTGCGACAGGGGAAATCGCTGGAGGACGCCCGCAACGGTGGGTCGAGCGGCTGCGTCGAGGTCGGAGCCTTCGGAAAGGAGAACTACAACCTCACCGGGTACTTCAACATGCCGAAGGTATTCGAGATCACCCTCAACAACGGTGTCGATCCCAGAACTGGCAAGACGATCGGCATCGAGACGGGCGATCCAGCGAGCTTCGCCAGCTACGAGGAGCTCATGGAAGCCTATCGCAGCCAGCTTTGCCACTTCATCGACATCAAACACCGCGGTAACAACGTGATCGAACGGCTGTGGGCCGCTCACATGCCGACACCCTTCCTCTCCGTCCTTATAGATGACTGCATCCGCAGCGGATTGGATTACCACGATGGCGGAGCCCGCTACAACACGTCCTATATCCAGGGCGTTGGTCTGGGGACGCTTACCGACTGCGCCACCGCCATCAAGTACCACGTCTTCGATGAGAAGACGTTCAGTATGGCCGAGCTGTTGGAGGCGCTGCGTTCCGATTTCGAGGACAACGATAGAATGCGTCAGCTGCTGGTTAACCGCACACCCAAGTACGGAAATGATGATGACTATGCCGACTCGGTGATGACGCGACTGTTCGAGGCCTACTTCGACGCGGTCGATGGCCGGCCGAACACCAAGTCCGGTACGTACCACATTAACCTGTTACCGACGACCTGCCACATCTACTTCGGGTCTGTCGTCGGCGCGTCCCCCGATGGCCGCAACGCCTGGCAGCCGCTCTCGGAGGGCGTATCGCCCGTGCAGGGCGCCGACCGTCAGGGGCCGACGGCGGCGCTGCGCTCCGTTGCCAAGATGGATCACGCGCGCACCGGCGGCACCTTGCTCAACCAGAAGCTGACGCCCGGTCTGCTGGACGGCGAAGAGGGTCTCGACAAGTTCGTCCACTTGGTTCGCGCATACTTCAAGCTCGACGGTCATCACATTCAGTTCAACGTGGTGGACGCCGAGACGCTGCGGGCGGCGCAGCAGAACCCCGAGGCGCATCGCGATCTGATCGTTCGCGTCGCTGGCTACAGCGACTACTTCTGCGACCTGAGCGAGGCGCTGCAGGATGAGATCATCGCTCGAACCGAGCATCAGAGCTACTGACAAGCTGGAGGGCTCGATTATGACAGCGTTCACGACCCGTCGCCGGCATGGGCCGGGCGAAGAGAGCAATGTGTGTGGAACACCTCCGCGGTTGTCGCTGTGGCGTATCGGTACAACAGCCGGACTATTCCTACTGGTCGTTGCCTCTGGAACACTCGGCCAGGAGGAACGAAGGCCGATGTCGATCGTCGACTTGATCAGCGTGCCTTCGCTCCGCGATCCCCAGCTGTCCCCCGACGGTACGCAGCTCCTCTATGTTCTCAGTACGGCCGACTGGGAGAAGAACGAGACGGTCAGCCACATCTGGCGCATGGATGTGGACGGCTCCGACATGCTCCAGCTGACCTACGGCGAGGATGGCGAGCTCAGCCCGCGCTGGTCGCCGGACGGTAGACTCATCGCCTTTCTGGCCGAGCGCGGCAATGACGAAGGCAACCAGATTCACCTGCTCAACGTTGCCGGCGGTGAGGCCTATCGGCTGACAGAGCATGCGACGGGCGTGTCCGACATCTCGTGGTCGCCGGATGGCGCGTGGCTGTACTTCCGGGCCAGCGACCAGAAGTCGGATGAACGGAAGGCCCGCGAGGAGAAGAAGCACGACGTCTTTGCCTTCGACGAGGACTACCGCCATACGCACCTTTGGCGCATCGCAGTCAGGTCGGGTGAGGAGGAGCGGATCACGGAGGGCGGCTATTCGGTGCTGTCCTATGAGCTGTCGCGTGATGGCCAGATGATCGCTCACCGGCGCGCTCCGTCGCCGCTCTACGATGATTCGGACGAGGGCGAGGTCTGGGTCATGGGGGTCGACGGTGTAGGGAACCGCCAGCTCACTCATAACTCCGTGCCCGAGTTCGACGAGGAACTGTCGCCCGACGGCGCCTGGGTACTCTTCTCTAGCTCTGCGAACGAGGAGTTCGAGTTCTACTACAATGACAAGATGTTCCTTGTGCCATCGGCCGGCGGCGACCCGAGGTTGCTGCTGCCGGACCTTCCCTACGAGATCAACGGTGCCGCCTGGTCGGGCGATGGGCGGTACATCTACTTCATGGCCAACACGGGCGTCAGGCGCGACCTCTTCCGCCTCGAGGTCTCGACCGGAAGCTACACGCGACTCACTGAGGGCGACCACTCGCTCTACGGGTGGCGTTACTATCCGGAGGTCAGGCGCCACATCTTCCAGATCTCGGAACGAACGAACCCCGGTGACGTGTGGATGATGGGAGAGGGGAGTCGTTCACGTCCAGAGCGGATCTCCCACATCTTCGACTACCTGGTCGAGGAGTTCCTGCTCCCGCGCCAGGAAGCTATCCAGTGGACCGGCGCCGACGGCGTCACCGTCGAAGGGTTGCTCTTCTACCCTCTGGATTACCAGGGAGACCGTCGCTACCCGCTAGTCGTCCAGACGCACGGCGGTCCCGCGTCGTCCGACATGTTTACCTTCGGCTCTTCCGGGGACTATGTGCAGAAGCTGACCGCTCTGGGCTACATGGTTTTCCAGCCCAACTACCGTGGGAGTACCGGTTACGGCGATGACTTTCTCCGCGACATGGTGGGCCATTATTTCCAGAACGCCCACCTCGACGTAATGACCGGTGTGGACTACCTGATCGAACGAGGACTCGTGGACGGCGAGCGCATGGCGAAGATGGGCTGGAGCGCTAGCGGCCACATGACCAACAAGATCATCACCTTCACAGACCGCTTCAAAGCGGCGTCCTCCGGGGCCGGCGCGTCGAACTGGGTCTCGATGTACGGGCAGAGCGATGTGCGAATCT
>CP070812.1:1422497-1425222 GCA_020344015.1 Gemmatimonadota bacterium | reverse complement strand
GTCGGCGCCGTCCGAGAGTCGAGCCGTGTCTTGCTCGGCGCCGGGTTCGTGCTCCTCTTCACCGTCCCCTACACGCTCACCGGGATCCTGCTCGGCCCCGAGTTCCCCTCGCTCATCGGCGCCGCCGTCGGGCTGATGCTCGTCACCTTCGCCGCCCGCCGCCGGTTCCTCGTGCCGCGCGACACCTGGGACTTCGCAGCCCCCGGTGCGTGGCCCGCAGGCTGGCTGGGCCTCGAGTCGAACAAGGTGCAAGACGACCACGGCCGACGAGTTCCCATCGGGCTGGCCTGGGCCCCTTACGCGCTGCTCGCCGTCCTGTTGGTGATCACGCGCCTGCCGCAACTGCCCGTCGGCAGCCTCCTGAGATCGGTAAGGATCGCCTGGGTCACCATCCTCGGGACCGAGGTCACCGGATCGACGACCCCCCTCTACCTGCCGGCGACTATGTTGCTCGTCGCCGTGGCCGCCACCTGGCTGCTACACCGAATGAACGGGCGGCAGATCGTCGGCGCCGTCCGCGAGTCGAGCCGCGTCCTGCTCGGCGCCGGGTTCGTCCTCCTCTTCACCGTGCCAATGGTGCGCATCTACATCAACTCGGGCCTCAACGACTACGCCCTCGACGGCGGCGGCCTCCTACCGTCCATGCCGATCGTCATGGCGACCTGGGTGGCCGACAACGTCGGTGGCGTCTGGCCCTTGTTCGCGCCCGCGGTCGGAGCGCTCGGCGCCTTCATCGCCGGCAGCAACACCGTCAGCAACCTGATGTTCAGCCTCTTCCAGCACGGTGTCGCCACGCAGCTCGCCATCAGCGGAGCGATGGTCGTGGCGCTGCAGGCCGTGGGCGCAGCGGCCGGCAACATGATCGCCATCCACAACGTCGTCGCCGCGTCCGCCACCGTCGGATTATTGGGACAAGAAGGGAGCACGCTACGCAAGACCATACTGCCAACTCTTTACTACTTGCTGGTCGTCGGCACACTAGGGTTGGTATCCATCTACGGACTCAAGATTCAGGACCCGCTGTTCGGGGAACGCCGGCAAGTTGTCTGGGAATTCTCGAATGTCGATTCGAGAATTCCCAACAGACTTCACAATTGCCCGTTCACCAGCTCCCCATGTTCGGTCTCGTGCCGTGAGTCATCTTGGCCTTAGTTTATTCACATGAAAGCGATGGTCCTCAACCGGCTAAGCAGCCTGGAAGAGAACTCGGCCCCGCTGGAGTTGGCCACGCTGCCCGATCCCAGCCCCGCGGCCGGCGAGCTCCTGGTCAGGGTGTTGGCCTGCGGCGTCTGTCACACCGAGCTCGACGAGATCGAGGGCCGTACGCCGCCGCCGGAGCTCCCCATCGTCCTCGGCCACCAGGTCGTCGGCGTCGTCGAGGAGGCCGGTGGCGTTACGCGCTTCACCACCGGGGACCGGGTCGGTGTCGCCTGGATCTACTCGGCCTGCGGCAGCTGCAAGTTCTGCCGCACCGGTAACGAGAACCTCTGCCCCCAGTTCAAGGCCACGGGTCGGGACGCCCACGGCGGCTACGCCCAGTACATGACCGTCCCGGCGGAGTCGGCACACCGCATACCCGAGGCGTTCAGCGACTCGCAGGCCGCGCCGCTGCTCTGCGCCGGCGCCATCGGCTATCGCTCCCTGAGGCTCACGGGCATGGAGGACGGCGAACGACTCGGGCTCACCGGGTTCGGGGCATCGGCCCACATCGTCCTCAAGATGGTCAGGCACCGCTACCCCAGCTCCGAGGTCTTCGTCTTCGCTAGGAGCGAGAAGGAGCGCGAGTTCGCTCTCGAGCTCGGCGCCGTCTGGGCCGGGGACACTGCCGACGAAGCACCGCACAAGCTCGACTCGATCATCGACACCACACCGGTCTGGAAGCCGGTGGTCGAAGCCCTCAAGAACCTGGAGTCCGGCGGCAGGCTTGTGATCAACGCGATCCGCAAAGAGGATATCGACAAGAACTACCTGCTCGAGCTCGATTACCCGAACCACCTCTGGATGGAAAAGGAGATCAAGAGTGTGGCCAACGTCGCCAGACGCGACGTCGCCGAGTTTCTCGAGCTGGCCGCCGAGATCGGGCTAGCGCCAGAAGTGCAGGAGTACGCCCTGGACGAGGCGAACCAGGCGCTCATCGAGCTCAAGAGTCGGAAGATCAGGGGCGCCAAGGTCCTGATCATCGATTGACCGACATGACCTCGATACCACTCACCCCCATAGACCACATCTTCACCGGCGTCGGTTCCTACCCCATCGAGTTCGTCTTCGCCTACGGAGACACGATCGACCCCGACCGGCTACTGGCCAGCTTGCAGGAGGCCACTCGACATTTCGTGCCGGTCCGCAGCAGACTCGCCGCCGTATCGGAGGACACCTACGCGCTGCAGGAATCCGACGAAGGGGTCCACTTCGAGGTGAGCGACTCGTCGGCGATAGTCGCTGACCCCGACGCCCGCTATAGCTTCCTCGACCCGGTGAACAGCGTCCCCAGCGAGCCACTCACCCGGATCAAGCTGAGCCAGACGCCTGAGGGCTCCGTGCTCGGCGTCAGTATGTCCCACGCCGTCGGCGACGGGTTCAGTTACTTCTATTTCCTCTCCTCCTGGGCGCGGCTCTTTCACGGGGGCGATGTCATCGAGCCGTTCAACGGGCGCGAACTGCTGATCCCCGAGTCGCGGGCCCGTGCCAACGACGTCACTCCAGCCGACGTATTGTCCGATTCCGG
>CP070812.1:1419853-1422397 GCA_020344015.1 Gemmatimonadota bacterium | reverse complement strand
GCGGCTGACTCGGCGCGCCGCGACCTGGAGGCGCGGCTTCGCCAATGGCCTGATGACCCCCGGCTACACCTTTCTCTAGGTTGGGCGCACGCCTATCTCGGCCACAAAGAAGAAGCCATCCGGACGGCGGAGCGAGCGGTGGCGCTAATGCCGATATCCCAGGACGCCGTGCTTGGCCCGGCCTTCGTAATCAACTTGGCCATCATATATGCCTGGTTCGGCGAAGTGGATGCTGCCGTCGAGCAGTTCGACCGGTACCTGTCAGTACCGGCGGGCGGGTCCATCGAGTGGATCCTAAGTGATCCGCGTGTAGACCCTGTCCGCGACCACCCGCGCTTTCAGGCGCTGCTGGAGCGCTACGAGTAGCCGAACTGGCTCCGCTCGTTGATGCGGACCTGCCAGCATCGCATCTTGTGAGCACAACCGGGTGCCCGTAATCCCACATTCCTCAGGCCGCAGGTAGCAGCATGTCCCGTCTCAAGCGGCTCATTGTAGAGGCCGACCAACGCTCGCCCCATCGGCCGGCCCCGCACCTAGGGAACTCCAGATGAACATCGTTCGTGAACTGCTGCGCAGAAGGGTTCCGCAGATTCTCGGCATCTACCTGGCCGTGGGTTGGGGCGTCCTCGAGTTCACCGACTGGCTGGTGAACCGGTACCTGCTGTCGCCCCACCTGCTCGATTTCAGCCTCGTCGCCTGGGCGACCATGATCCCCACCGTGCTGTTGCTCGCATGGTTCCACGGGGCGCCGGGCGCGGACCAATGGACCAGGGCCGAGAAGATCGGCATCCCGGCAAATCTGGTCGTCGCGGCGGTCCTGCTGGTCTCCCTGTTCGGTGGCAAAGACCTGGGCGCGGCGACGGCGTCCGTCACGGTCGAGACCGAGGAAGGCGAGACCATCGAGCACAGCGTCCCCAAAGCCGAGTTCCTGAAAAGTTTCGCGCTCTACGACTTCGACAACGTCTCGGGCGACACGGCGCTCGATTGGCTTCAGCACGCGGTGCCCTTCGCCCTCTTTTTCGATCTGCAACAGGACGTCTTCATCGACTGCAGGGGCTCGGAGGCTCTTCAGACACGTCTTCGCGAAGAGGGCTACTGGGACCAGCTCGATGTACCGCTGACGCTGAAGAGGGAGATCGCCGATCACCTCCACCTGGCCCGTTTCGTCGCCGGCACGGTCGACAGCGAAGGCGGCCAGATCGTGATCACGACTTCACTCTACGATACACGGCGCGGCAAGCTCCTGCAGCAGCGTACGTTTACCGGGAGCGACCTGTTCGGCCTCGTCGATTCGATAACCGTACAGCTCAAGCGCGACCTCGAGGTGCCGACACGCCACATCGAGGAAGCGACGGACTTGCCGGTGTCGGAAATCCTGACCGCCTCCCCACCCGCCTATCGCCATTTCGTCGATGGGCAACGGGCATTGTATGTGGAGAACGATTGGGAGGCCGCGGCCGGACACTGGCAGAGCGCCGTCGAGCAGGACCCGCGCTTCGCTTACGGCTACTGGGAACTGTTTGGCGCGCACTGGCTACAGAACGAGAACGAAGAAGCGGAGCAGGCCTTGCAGTCGACGATGGGGCTGCTCTACATGCTGCCCGAGCGCATCCAGTTCGGCGTCAAGGTGCAATACTACCTTGCCAGACAGGATGTGGACAAGATGCGGGCCGCCGCCGAGATGCATGCCGAGCTCTTCCCCCAGGACATCGAGGCCCAACTCCGATTGGCCAATGTCTACGGGGCGAACCAGGAGATCGAGAGAGCGATCACGGCCTTAAACCGCGCCTTGGAGCTCGATCCCAGCCGAGCCGAGCTCCTCCTCGCCATTGGCCAGCAGTACGAGGATGAGGGCGAATTCGACGTGGCGCTCGACCACTACCGGCGCTATGCGGACGAAGCGCCGGACGATCCCCGCGCGTTCACCCAGCTCGGCGACCTCCATAGGACGCTGGGAAACCATCAGGCAGCGCTCCAGCAGTTCGACAGAGCACTGGTCGTCGACCCCGGCCATGTCCCTGCAATGGTCCACCAGGCCAGAGTCAGGACAGACCTCGGCCGCTTCCAGGAGGCCCTAGAGGGTTACGAGGAAGCGCTGCAGGCCAGCGTGACGCCGGAGCAGCGCCAGCAGGTCTACGAGGCGCTAATGGACTATCACCAGTTGCGCGGGCAGCCGCGGAGGGCGGTGGACTACATGCATCTGCGTTGGGGTGAGCTCGAGCAGTATGAGGTTCCGATCGCGGCGTTGCAGCGAAAGCATTATAACCTGGGAACCTATGTGGAAGCGGGAATGGCCGATGCCGCTTTAGACTCGCTCGCCTCGTTTCGCGCTCAGCTCCCCGAGCTCTTTCGAAAGCAACCGGTGGGGTACCTGTTCGACTATCTCGCGCTGGAGAACCCTGACTCGGTGGAGGCCGCCATCGGTCTCGAGGGGTGGAGGAGGGGCCGTGTCTTCGAGCTGCGGGGTGCGTGCGAGGAAGCCCTTCCCTACTACCAGGAAGAGCTGGAACGCGATCCGACGCAGACCTTAAACCACATCGATCT
>CP070812.1:1402831-1419753 GCA_020344015.1 Gemmatimonadota bacterium | reverse complement strand
GCCTGGGGAAGCGCGTGCAACCGCAGGTGCGCCTTCGCGATGATGCCCAGCGTTCCCCAGCTACCCGTGTACAGCTTCACCATATCGTAGCCGGCCACGTTCTTTACCACCCGGCCGCCCGTCTTTACCACCCGGCCGTCGGGCCGGATCACGGTAAGTCCGAGCACGAGGTCGCGCGGCCCTCCGTAGCTCGAAGCCAACGTGCCGGCCGAGCCGGTGGCGATCGTCGCGCCTACCGTCCCGTCGCCCAGCGGGTCGAGCGGCCACCACTGGCCCTCCTTCGACAGCGTCGCGTTGAGATCGCGCATCGATGTTCCCGCAAGTACCGTGGCGAGCAGATCGTCGGGAGCGTGCTCGACTACCTCGTTCAGTCGCCGGGTCGTGATCACGAGATCGACATGCCGGTGCGGATTGCCCACGTTGAGCCACCCGCCCTGGCCCACCGGGACCACCGCCCAGCCCGACTTGCCGGCCAGCTGCATCAGCTCGGCTAACTCTTCCAGCGAGTCCGGCTCGGCGACGACGCCCGCAGGTTCGCCGTCGACGACGAAGGTACCCGGATTCTCCAGCAGGCAGGCCGAGCCGATCGCCTCCTCGATCGCGCCGGCGACTTCGTCCGGCTTCGCCTTCGACCTCCGCACGCCCACCGTGCCAACCCAGCCGGGGACCGGCGTCTCCGGTTCGTCCGGCAGGACCTTCTTCGGGTTACACAGCTTGGCAGGATCAAAAACCTGCTTGACCCAGCGCATCACCTGGCGGTCGGCGTCCGAGAACACGAGCGACATGTACTTCCGCTTGTCGATGCCGACGCCGTGCTCGCCCGTGATCGTTCCGCCCACCGCCACACACGCCTCGATGATCTCCTTGCCCGCCGCTTCCACCCGCTCCGCGACCCCGGCCTCGCGACGGTCGAAGGGGATGTTCGGGTGCAGGTTGCCGTCGCCGGCATGGAAGACGTTGGCGATCGTCAGATCGTATTTCTCGGCTACCGCGTAGACTTTTGCGAGCAGCTCGGGCAGCTTGCTACGCGGCACCGTCGCGTCCTGCACTACGAGGTCGGACCCAATCCTGCCCATGGCACCGAACGCCGACTTGCGCGCCTTCCAGAACTTCATGCGATCCGGCTCGCTCGCTGCCACCGAGACCTCGCGGGCGCCGTGCTTCTCCAAGATCTCCTCGACCTCGAGCACCTGCTCGGCCAGGCCGGCACCCGGACCGTCGAGCTCGACGATAAGCGACGCCGCGACGTCGGTCGGGAACCCGGCGGCGAAGACCGACGCCTCCACTGCCGCGAGCGTGTTCTTGTCGATCATCTCGAGCGCCGCGGGCAAAATCCCGGCGGCGATGATCTCCGATACCGCGCGGCCCGCCCCGTCGATGTCCTCGAAGTGGGCTAGCAGCGTGCCCACCGCCGGCGGCATCGGCACCAATCGCACCTCGATCTCACTGCAGATCCCCAGCGTACCCTCCGACCCGACGAACAGGCCCACCAGGTCGTAGCCCGGCCCCTCGGGACCGGGTAGCTCCATCACCGCGCCGCCCGGCGCCACCACGGTGAGGCCGACGATGTGATTGGAGGTCACGCCGTATTTCAGGCAGTGGGGGCCGCCGGCGTTCTCCGCCACGTTGCCCCCCAGCGTGCACGCCGTCTGGCTCGACGGGTCGGGCGCGTACATGAGCCCGAACGGCGCCACCGCTTCGTTCAGCCGCGTGTTGATCACTCCGGGTTGCACCCGCGCCCGCCGGTTCTCCGCATCGATCCAGAGGATGCGGTTCATGCGCGACAGCTCGATGATGACCGCGCGGTCGGCCACGGCGCCCCCCGACAGCCCGGTCCCGGCGCCCCGCGGCACGAACGGGATCGACGCCATGTGCAGCGCCGAGACGACCCCCTGGATCTCTTCTGTGCTATGGACGAAGACGACGGCGGCGGGCGTCCCTCGGTGGGCGGTCGCCGCATCGGACTCGTAGGGTAACAGCTCGCCCGGCTCCGTGAGCACGCTGCCGCGTCCGACGACGGCACGGAGTTCCTTCAGCAGCTTATCCGATAGAGCAGGGCTCGCCATTTACGTGAGGATACCGTGGCGAGCCCTGTAGCCGCAAGCAGCGACGGCGTCGGAACGGGTGGAGCAGCTATCTCTCCTCAGGCAGGAAGTCGCTGATCAGCCAGAGAGCGACATCGCCGCCTTGTGAAGCGCTGAAAACGATCCGCTCTCCGTCCGGCGACCAGGCGATGTGCAGATTCTGTGCGTCGTCTTCCAGCACTCCCGTCTTCACTTCTACCGGCTCACCGCCGTCCACGGCAACCACCCATATGCTTCCGCGCCCGGTGAAGGCGATCCTCTCGCTGTCGGGCGACCAGGACAGCTCGGTATGCCGATGAAGGAAATCGAGCTCGGCGACGATTCGGGATTCGCCGCCCCCGGCGGGCATGATCCTGAGGCTGTTGTTGGCGAAATAGCCCAGCCACTCACCATCGGGGGAATACGCGATGCTGGCGAACGCCACGCTGTCCGCCGCCGACGTCAGCTGGGCAGGCTCGCCGCCTTCCGCCGGGGCGACCCAGATGTTAGCCGAGTACTGGCCCTTGGCGTCGTGCTCAAAGCGGATGAACGCCACCTGCTTCCCGTCGGCGGACCAGCACGGATAGCGGTCCTGCAGCGTGCTCCGCGCCAACCGCGTGGGCTCTCCTCCTTCTACCGGTACCGTCCAGACGTTCACGCCGACGGGGTCTTCACCCTCTCCCCACTCAAGCCCGGCGAAAACGATGGACTTCCCGTCGGGGGAAACGTGAACGCCACCACCCGGCGGGATGCCCGGTGTCACTGCCACGTGCGCGATTGGCGCGATTCGAATCGGCACCGGCCGCCCGCCGTCTGCGGGAAGAGCCACCAATCCATAGAAGTAGTCGGTCGCTTGCCCACGGCGGATGCGTCCTACCAGATCACGATCGCTGAGCGTGTCCAGTGCCGTGGGAGCGACCGGCGCCCAACCATCTTCATCCAGGTGGATCATCGTGTTGTAGACGATCGTGCCTCCGTCGGGCGTCCATCTTGGAAAGCCCGCGACGCCATCATCCGTGATCTGCGCCGCCTTGCCGCCCGTAACGGGCACCGTGTAAACCGCGGTGTAAGGTGGGCTCATCAGGTGGACCCCGATCTCGTTCTCCGGAGTCCAGCCGGCCAAGATGCTCCAGGTTCCCCGCGGCGGGAGCTCGATGGTTGCTACAGGTTCGCTAGGCCCACCTTCCCGTGAGAAGGGCACCACCCAAATCTCACGGCTAAAGCTACCCGGCCGCCGATCGCGGAAGACAGCGATCATCGTACCGTCCGGTGACCACACGGGGCTCCTAACCATTGTCGAATCGACCAGGAGTACGGGCGTGCCTCCCGTCGCCGGCATCACCCAGAGTTGCGTGTACGTTCCGCCGGTCTCTTGATCATCGACATGGACGACTCTGATGTAGGCGACATACTGGCCGTCCGGCGAGTACGCGGGTTCCCGAGTGGACGCGGGTGCTAAGAGTCTCTCCTCGTCTTCGTTCAGCTGGTAGGTATAAATGGAGATGCTGTCGGGGTCCTCTTCTTCCGACATACGGACAAAAGCCAGTGTCTCACCCGTCGGCGAGAGGCTCAGCCGATATGTGTACGGCCGCCCACCTCGGAAGTGGTTGCCCGGGATCTTCCTCGGCTCGCCACCGGTCGCGGATACTACGTAGATCTCCTCGGTGTCATCCGGTTCCGCACTGAAGGCGATCCATTTGCCATCGCCCGACCAGGCGAGATGATTGGCCATATTCCATGCGCCCATCGACTCGGTTATCCTAACCGGAGCGCCAGCGATATCGGGCGCCACATTACCCTGCACAGGCAGGACCCACACGGCACCACCCGATACGAAGGCGAGCTGAGTGCCGTCCGGAGAGAGTACCCCGTTATCAGGGTTGCTGGCGATTCGGATCTTCCTGAAACGCGGCTCGCGCTCGAACTCCGCCAAGGCTCGCGTCAGGCTGGCCAGTCGCTGGCGGGCCACGGCCACCTCCTGTGCCGCCTCGGGGTAGTCGCTGATCACCCCCTGGTAGGCCTGCTGCGCTTCCCGCAGACCGAGCTTCTCGTAGCACAGGCCGATGTGCAGGAGCGCCTTCGCGCCCACCGTCCGGTTGTCGGAGAAGTCCTCGAGGATCTGCCGGTACACATCGATCGCGCTCTCCAGGTTCCCCTGGACTTCCTCCTGATAAAGGCCCGCCTGGTACAGCTCCTCTGCGGTCTGCTGAGCGTGTGCTCCGGCTGCGCCCGCCAACACGAGGGCAAAGGTGGCTGCTACAATCATATACGTCTTCATCGCTCGCACTCCTTCATCGACCTTCGCTCGTCGGCAGGAAGTCGCTGATCAGGAAGAACTCCGGTTCGCCACCCCTAGTGGCCATGAACGCGATCTTAGAGCCGTCCGGCGACCAGCCGAATTCACTCAGCCTGACGTCCTCAGGCAGGCCGGTGCGGAGCTCTTCCGGTACCCCCGCGTCAAGCGGGGTTATCCAGATCTTGCCCCCAGCGCTGTGCGCGATCTTCGAGCCGTCCGGGGAATAGGCCAGCTGACTGTGGTCGCGGGACCGCACCTCTGCAACGAGCACTTCGGGTTGGCCACCTTTGATCGGTACTGTCTTGATCGCACCGCCCGAGAAGAAGGCGATGAGCTGACCATCCGGCGAGAAGGTGATGGCGCCGCCGCCCAGGTTATCCGCCTCGGAGGTGATCTGTCTGGTCGCGCCGCCTTCCGCAGGGATGACGTAGATTGCGAAGAACCCTTCGTCCTCCGATATCTTGTGCCATTTGGTGAACGCAAGCGTCCCTCCGTCGGGCGACCAGCACGGGTGCCGTTCGAACAACCAATCGGTCGTCAAGCGGTTCGCGAGCCCGCCGTTGGCAGGGATCGTCCAAAGATCGCCCCCTTCATCGGTCCCGTCCTGATAGGCGGCGAAGACGATCCGCTCGCCGTCCGGTGACACGTTGAGGCCACCGCCCGGCACTATGACCACAAGTCGCCTTTCCCACTGCACAGGAACCTCGACAGCCTCGCCGCCGGCGGCGGGTATGTACGCGATCGTGACGCCTCTTTCCTCCGAATCGAAATCCCCTCTGTGGTAGATGCGTTCTCCATCCGCGGACCATCTCGGATAGTACGGCCAGCCTGTACCCGGCGTTATCTGCACCGCCTTACCTCCCTGAGCCGGCACGGAGTAGATGGCACTATGCTCTTCCGAGTGCATGAAGACGCCGAGCTCCCCGTTTGGTGTCCACCCAGCCACCATGTTCCAGCTCGGTCGTGGAAGCGAGATCTTTGCCGGTTCACCCGCGTTGGACGCGCCAGGCGACAGCGGGTACACCCATACCTCATCGCTGTAGTTGGATTTTCCTGGCTCGTAGTGTGCCGCGATGTATCTGCCGTCGGGCGACCATACAGGGCCCCTTAGCCGGCCATCAACTGTGGCGAGCTTGACCGGACTACCTCCAGTGGAAGGGACGACCCACAGGTCACCGTCGTAACGCGAACGCTCTTCATTCTCCCGCCAATCATCTCGCTCACGTGCGCCCACGTACGCGATGAGCTGGCCCTCAGGTGAGAAGGCCGGCAGTCGCGCCCCGCCGGGTGACACGTGTTCTGGCTCGCCGCCCGCCGTCGGGATTGTATAGACGCGGCGGGCGAAGACTACGGGCACTCCCTCGCGTCTGTCGGGCTCGAGCGCCGAGATCGCTAGCTTTCGCCCATCCGGAGAAAGGCTCAAGCGATGGCTCCAGGCGTGCCCTCCGCGATCAGGCACGTGGACGACTCGAGGTTCACCTCCGCCAGCTGGGATGACACTGACGGCATCAAGCTCCTCGTCCTCGGACCCACCATTGACCGCGATCCACTGCCCGTCCGCCGACCACGCCATAAGACTCCCGGTGTCCCACACCCCCGGCACCTCGGCGAGGCGGACAGGCTCGCCCGCGATATCGGGCCCGACCCTACCATGCAGCGGAACGACCCACACAGCGCCCTCGGAGATGAAGGCCAGCTTGCTCCCGTCGGGCGACAGAACACCGTTCCGCGGATTGCTGGCGATCTCGATCTTTCTGAAGCTCGGCTGTCGATTGAGTTCGGCCAGCGAACGTTCAATACCGGCGAGCCTGTCCCGGGCCACCGCAACCTCATCTGTATGCTCGGGGAACTCGTCGATCACGCGACGATACGCTTGCTGCGCCTCCTGCAACCCCAGCTTCTCGTAGCAGAGCCCGACGTGAAGCTGCGCTTTGGCGCCGACCGTCCGGTTGCCCGAGAAGTCATCCAGGATTCTCCGGTAGATCTCTATAGCGCTCTCCAGGTTACCCTGGACTTCCTCCTGGTAGAGGCCGGCCTGGTACAGCTCCTCGGCCGTCTGCTGGCTATATACTGGCGTGGACCAAACCAGCGCGAACGGCAGGAAGACGAGGATGACTCGATGCCTTTTCATGGTTCGTGGCTCCGTCAATTCACCATTGATAGCTCGGGAGCGCGTCGGGTGCACGCAACGACGATTGCCGCTAAGACAGCCAGCGGTACGACCAGAGCGGCTAGTACGCCGACGAGGATAGCACTGAGAATCGCAATCGCTTCGGGTAAAGGGAGTACGATTCCCTGTATCACAAGCTGAGCGAGCTCCACTGCGCCGGGTTCCATTGCACCATCACTCCTCGTTACTCAACGCCGCCACCAGGTTCTCCATCACGTATATCCCGACGATGTTCTCGCGGGCCGTGTAGGCCACTCGCTGCCCTTGAGGTCCGACGGTGAAGTCGTGCAGCGACTGCTGCGATACCCAGACCTGCTCCACGTCTCCACCCTCGACCGGCACGCGCCGCAGGATCGTCATGTTCTCCAGTTCCTCGGTGAAGTACGCATATGCGCCATCCGGCCCCCACTCGAGATTCTGTACAGCACCTCCCACATCGAACTCCAACAGTTCGCGCAACTCGCCGCCCGGCAGGTCCACGATCATGAATTTGCCGGTGACGTTCGTAAGACGCGGCGGTGTGCCCCGCCTGACGTACTCGTCGGTCGAGTCCGCCACTGCGAACAGCAAGCTCTGCCCGTCCGGCGACACTGAGAGGAGTCGGGAGGTGACGCCGGGATGGCGGAACAGCTCGGTTTCCTCGTTCGAGACCAGGTCGTGCAGCACCAGTCGGCCCTCGCGCACGTAGAGCACGCCATCCCCCTCGGCGGTCTCGACCGCGCCGGTGTGGATCCACCATTGGGGTTCGGGTGCGAACTCCAGCAAGGTCTCAACCTCGCCGCTCTCCACGTCGATGCGGTAGACCGCCGCCGCGTGACTGTCACTCCTGGCTCGCTCGATGCCGATAACCACTACGGATCGACCGTCGCGGGACCACCGGGGCATCTCGACCTCGAGGTGGGTTGCCAAATCGCGCTCCTCACCGGTCTCGAGGTCACGAACCACGAGGACCTGGTTCCAATCACTCGGGCCGGACGGCAGGTCCGCCATGCGCCAGTAAGTCAAGTACTTGCCGTTCGGCGACCAGTCAGGCTCGCTGTTCGAGCCGAGCAGCGGCTGTGCAGCATCAGTGCGCACCCGGCCGCTCTCTGCATCGAACGGGGCTATGCTTGCCGTGGACCGCAATCTTTGGATCGAGTAGTACAGTGACCCATCGACTGTGAAGCCCATCGGCGCCGCTTGCCCGACACTGCGTCGGACGATGCGGGGCGAGCCCACGACTCGACCGTCAACAACCTCGATCGCATACAGATCCCACTCGCCAGCACGGTCGCTGCCAAAAAGGAGGTATGAAGTGCCCGGAAGCCAACCCACAATTCGGTCGTCTGCCGGATGCTCGACCAATGAAACCTCGGCGCTGCCATCGGTGGCGACGAGCGATAGATCGTATCGACTGTCATCTCGTGGTACGGGGCGCTCGAATGCGAAGTGCCGGTCATCAGGTGAAAGCGCCGCCCTCCACATGGGATACCAGTCGGGGGCCGGCTCGATGCCCTCGAACGACTCCGGTTTGAAAGTCTTGAAGACGCTTAGCGAGCAATCATCGACGGAGGCCCAGGCGATCTCAGAAGGCCCGACGCCCCTGAAGTTGACCTTGGAGACCGCGATCTGCTGGCCGTCACTGGCCCAGGCTACGGGCCAGAACATGTGGTCGGGATCACTGCACAGAGTCCGGGATGAGGAGCCATCGATCGAAACCAGTCGCGACTCGACCGCCGAGTCCGCAGGCCACCACGTATAGACGATCGACTCCCCGTCGGGCGAATACCTGGCACGCAGTGGAAACCCATCGAAATAGCCCGGATGGTCGGTCAAACGGCGCGACTCGCCGGTCACCAGGTCGCGGACCGCGATGTTCGCTGCGGTCATCGTCCAATCGATGTAGGCGAGATAACGCCCGTCGGGCGACGGTCCACCCGAGGCATCGACCTCGGGTCCGCCCCTGCCCGCCCAGAGCTCGCGGACGACTATCCCCGAGGCCGCGGCCGCTCCAGCCGGCGCCTCGGCTCGGGCCAGTCCTTGAAGGTCGGCCAGCCGGGCGCGCGCACGGGCCGCCACCTCGGTCTGGTCCCCATAGTCACGAACCAGCCGCTCGTAGGCGCGCTGCGCCTCGCGACTGCCCAGCTTCTCATGGCAGAGACCGATGTGCATGAGCGCCTGCGCCGCCACCGGCCGGTTGTCTGGAAAGTCCTCCACGATTCGCCTGTAGAGATCGATGGCGCTCTCCAGGTTCCCCTGGACTTCCTCCTGGTAGAGGCCGGCCTGGTACAGCTCTTCCGCGGTCTCCTGTGCGTACGCCGCGGACATGGCGGCTATGACGAACACCAGGGCCGCTACGGAAATCCGATGCGCTTTCACGATCCGTACTCCTTCAACGTTCCACTTGCGACGGCAGGAAGTCGCTGATCAGCCAGAACTCGGCATCGCCACCGGTTGAGCCAACAAACGCGATCTTCTCGCCGTCCGGCGACCAGCTGACATCACTGAGCTCGGCGTCCCGCGGCAGCCCCGTACGGAGCTCTTCCGGCGTTCCCCCGTCGAGCCGCGTAATCCAGATCTTGCCCGCAGCGTTGTGCGCGATCTTCGAGCCGTCCGGCGACCATGCCAGCTGACTGTACTCGTCGGACCGTACGTGGCCGACCAGCACCTCGGACTTTCCACCCTCGACCGGTATCGTCTTGATCGCATTGCCCGAGAAGAAGGCGATCCGCTCGCCGTCCGGCGAGAAGGCGATAGCACCGTCGCCCACGCTGTCCGCCTCGGAGGTGATCTGCCTGATCTCGCCACCGTCCGCGAGCACCATGTAGATAGCGTAGAAGCCTTCATCCTCAGCCTTCGCGTGCCAATCGATAAACGCGACCCAACCCCCGTCAGGTGACCAACAGGGGTACCGTTCAGACGACCTGTCGCTGGTCAGTCGGGTCGGGTTCCCACCGTCCAGCGGAATCGTCCAAATATCGAGACCCTCCTGACGATCCAACGGGCGCTGGACCGCGCTCATGACCATTCTCTCGCCTACCGGCGAGATATTCTGGCCACCACCCGGCCAGGTAGATACGAGTCGCCGTTCTGATAGGACTGGGACTTGTACGACGTCACCGCCCGCCGCGGGGACATACGCTATAGCAGCTAGTTGATCCATGCCCTCCCGCCATCTGAGATAGATGCGCTCTCCGTCCGCAGACCATCTCGAATAGCGCGGGCGAAGATGATACGTGCCTGCGGGCGTCACCTGCACCGGGGGCGTCACCTGCACCGCCTTGCCCCCCGTAGCGGGCACCGTGTAAATGGCCCAGCGAGACTCCGTCTCCGTGAAGAGCCCGAGCTCGTCGTTCGGCGTCCAACCCGATACCAGCCACCAGCTCTCACCTGGAAGCGCAATCTTGGTGGGTTCTCCCGCGCTAGATGCATCGGGCGACAGCGGGAATACCCATATCTCCTTGCTCCCGGCGGGAAAGGACTCAGGTTCGTAGTGCGCGGCGATGAACCTGCCATCCGGAGACCACACGGGGCCTCTCACCCTGCCGCTTATCTGCGCGAGCTTGACAGGTGTGCCGCCGGCCGATGGGACGACCCACAGGTCACCATCAAGAGCACCATCATATGAGGCCTCCAAGTTCTCCCGAACTTCAGTCGTGATGTCCTCGCGCGCGCGATAACCCACATACGCGACGAGCTCGCCGTCCGGTGAGAAGGCCGGCAGTCTGCTCGGTGCGTAGGTCAACTGCTCCGGCTCCCCGCCGCCCGTCGGGGCTAGCCAGATGTAGCGCTCACTATCCTCGCGGTCCCCTTGGCGCGATTCGGGCTTCGCCGAGAACGCGACCGTCTGCCCATCCGGGGACAGACTTATGCGAAACCCCCAAACAAAACCTGCGCGCGGCGGCATGCGGACCACCCGAGGCTCCCCGCCGCCAGCCGGTATGACATAGACGACCTCTTCGCCATCGGCCGCGCCGTTCACTGCGATCCATTCCCCGTCCGCCGACCAGGACATCAGGCTCGCGCGATCCCAAGCCCCGTCCACCTCGGCAATCCGAATGGGCTCACCCGCGATGTCAGGACCGACACTGCCTTGAAGTGGTACGACCCACACACCTCCCTCCGAGACGAAGGCCAGGTTGCTGCCGTCGGGTGATAAGACGCCGCTCTGTGGCCTGCTGGCGATCTCGATCTTCCGGAGGGTCGGCTGCCGGTTGAGCTCGGCTAATGCGCGTTGAAGGCTGGCGAGCCTGTCGCGGGCCACCGCGACCTCATCCGCGTACCCCGGATACTCGTCGATTACCCGTCTATAGGCCTGTCGCGCTTCCTGCAGACCCAGCTTCTCGTAGCAGAGGCCAACGTGCAGCTGCGCTTTGGCGCCCAGCGCCCGGTTGTCTGGGAAGTCCTCCAAGATTCGCCTGTAGAGATCGATGGCGCTCTCCAGGTTCCCCTGGACTTCCTCCTGGTAAAGGCCGGCCTGGTACAGCTCCTCGGCGGTCTGCTGAGCGTAGCCGGACGCCGCAGCGACCAGCGTGAGCGCCAGAACTGCGGTGATCACACGATGCGGATTCATGATCATTACTCCTGAGAGGTGCTCCCGGCTGAATTCTGACCTCGAATCTACCGGAACACGTCCGAGGATGATTGAAGCGTTCGTTGAGCGAGTGTTAAGAGATGGTTAAGGGCCGTCGGCCACGAATTTGTAGCCCACGCCACGCACGTTGACGATGTACTTGGGGTCGGCCGGGTCGTCCTCGAGCTTTCTTCTCAGGTTGGCGACGTGGGTGTCGACAGTGCGCGGGAAGACGTCCCAATCATCGCCCCAGACCTCGTTGAGGATCGTGTCACGTCGCAGAACCTCGCCCGGGTGACTGACGAGCAGGCGCAGCAGCGTGAACTCCTTTGCGGTGAGCTCAACCTGCACGCCGGCCTTCCTCACCTCGTAGCCCTTGAAATCGACCTCGACGTCGCCGAACGAGACACGCTCGAGCGGTGGGTTGGCCGGCTTCCCTCGTCTGAGCAGCGCCTTCACTCTGGCGAGCACCTCGCGGGGGCTGAACGGCTTGGTGACGTAGTCGTCGGCGCCGAGCTCCAGGCCGAGGACCTTGTCGACTTCCTGGCTCTTCGCCGTAAGCATGAGTATCGGCGTAGTGTCACCAGCCCCGCGCAGCTGCTTGCAGATCTCGAAGCCGTCCATGCCCGGTAGCATGACGTCTAGGATGATGAGGTCGTAACCACCCTTCTGAGCGCGCTCGAGGCCCCGGGCCCCATCCGTCTCACCGGTCACCGCGTAACCCTCGAGGCTGAGGTCGTCCTCCAGCGCCATCAGGATGCTGTCTTCGTCCTCAACGATCAGTATCCTCGGCATCGCTCCGCTCCGTTATAGCCGGTAGCCGAATGGAGAAGGTGCTTCCACGCCCCTGCTCGCTCTCTACCTCTACGGTACCGCCGTGTGCCTCGACGATCTCCTTCACCAGCGTCAATCCGAGACCGCTGCCTTTCACCGTGCGCGTCAGCTCGTCGCCGCCGCGGTAGAAGCGCTCGAAAACTCTCTCGATCTCATCCTCGGGGATGCCAACCCCGAAGTCCTCTACCGCGACCGTCACATACCCCTCGCCGGCGGACGCGTAGAGGTTGATCCGCTTCGCATCACCGGAGTACTGGATCGCGTTGTCCACCAGATTCGAGATCGCCTGCCCGATTGCGTCGCGATCGGCACGCACCGGCAGAAGCGCATCCTCTACCTGCGCTTCCACGACGCAACCCTCGTGCCCCACCCGGTGCTGGGTCGTCGCCACCAAGTCACGGACCAGCTCGCCCAAGTCCACCGCCTCGAAACGGAATTCCTTCCGGCCCTCCTCGATCCTCGCCAGATCGAGAATGTTCGTGACGAGCGAGGAGAGCCGCGTGCTCTGCTCCACCAGCACATCGTAGTAGCGCTGGCGCCGCTCACCCGAGGGCACTCGCCCCTCTTGCAGCATCTCCGCCAGCTGGCGGATCGAGGTGAGCGGACTCTTGAACTCGTGCGAGACGGTGGAAACGAAATCGGATTTCAGGCGCGCGAGCTCGAGCTCGTGCGTGACAGCCCGAACAGTGAGCACCAACCCGAATATCAGGATGCTCGCGATCAGCACGAACATATAGAGGTATATGCTCTGGCCTGAAGCGAAGAGGCGTCTGTAGGTGCTCTGCGGACGTTGGTAGAACTCGATCAGCCAAGGGGGAAAGCCGCCGGCCAAAGTCGCGTTCAGCGTCAGCGATCCCACCGGCGGATCGTCCTCCGCCAGGACCGTGCTCCCATCCCTGCCCCGTACCAGCCAATCGGTCGTCGCAGGATCGACATTCTCTTCCAGAGCCGGGCGCAGCAGTTCGTCTCGCAGGCAGTCGGCATCGAGCAGCAGACCCCAGACGCCACCTTCGGCGCGAGCTTGATAGAGCAGAGACACCAGATAGCTCCGCCCCGCACTCTCCAAGGAGAAGCGCGAACCGGCGTTCCCGTCGCCGCCCGCCCGAGATATCCGAACCGCCAGGTCTTCGCCCGCAGTCGCCTGGAAGAGGAGGAGTCGCTCAGTCATCTCCCTGCGCTCTTCCTCTCTAGCTCTTGCAGCTGCGAGCGGGTCCTCAGAAGAACCCATCGAACCCGGCGCCCGCGCGGCCAGGCCGCTGATCGAGTCGCCTGCCTGTCCGGCGAAGAAGTCGTACTGCGCACGCTCCAGCACCCACTCCCCCTCGACCAACCTCTCGTACAAGTCCGTGAACGCGGCGAGGGCGCCCAGCGAATCGCCGGTCATGAGTAGGAGAGAAGCGTGCTCGAGACGCGCCATGGGGCCCAGCGGTACCCCGGCGGTTGTTCTCACATGGCCGTAGTCGCCGGCGAGTGTCTCGCACGATGCGATCGCTGACTCAAGATCACCCGCCTTCCGCTGGGCCCGGGCGATGGCAACCAGCGCCTCCCCTTTGAGTACCGGATCCGAGACACCTGCGAACGCACGCCCGTACGATGCCGCTGCCGAGCGGTAGCGATTCTGTTGGAACTCGCGCTCCTGGCCGGTCCGCAGGTTCGCCGCAGCCGCAGGCGGCCAGTCGGACGCAGTCGGTGACGGCAGCGAACCGTTGGGACGGAAGAGAAGATCTGCGGCCGGCAGCGAAACCGTCTCGAGGTCCGCGAAGAAGAAGGCCTCCTCGCCGAGCGGGATTTCCGTCTTGAGACTGTCGAGAGTAGCTACGAGGTCCGCGGCATGCGGATCGTAGCGGCCGGTGAGCACAGCGGAGAAAGCTCTTTCGCTTCCTGCGATGCGCTCCGCGATCGTGTCGCCCACCAGCTCGGCGAGCGCGCGGTGTTCGCCGAGTCTCCGCTGCTCGAGTAACGCCAACTCGTTCCGGATACCTCGAAATGCGAGGTAGCTGAGCGCGAGACTCGGAATACCGACGCCGAGCAGGAAGAGTAGCGGGATCCTCCTGCGCCTGAAAAGCGACAGCTCCATTGGATTCGGCGTGCGCGGCGGACAGTCGCCGCGTTTCACTCTCCGTTGTAATGGTGCCGTCGCCTGCGCGGAGGCGCAAGTCTGTTAGTGGAGCAGCTCCTTGATCTCTTCGCTCGACAACACCTTCCCTACCGACCTCACTTCGCCGTCTACGACTAACCCGGGCGTCATCATCACCCCGTGGCTCATGATTTCTTTGAGGTCGGTCACCTTCTCCAGCTGGTATTCGATGCCGAGCTCGCGTGCGGCGACCTCGGCGTTCTCGGCCAGCTTGTCGCAGCTCGGACATCCCTTACCGAGTATCTGAATCTTCACGTATGAAGCTCCTATCCGTGAATCGTTCCGTAGATCAAGCCTGCAACAGTGGACATGACCACTACCAGCGCCACGTAGACCGCCGTCTTACGCGTCCCGATCACGCTCCGAATTACTAACATGTTGGGCAGCGAAAGCGCTGGCCCGGCCAGCAACAGCGCCAGCGCCGGCCCCGCGCCCATGCCGTTCCCGATGAGACCCTGCAGGATCGGCACCTCGGTCAGGGTCGCGAAGTACATCAAGGCACCGGCGATCGACGCGAAGAAGTTGGCGAAGAGCGAGTTACCGCCCACCGCACCGCTCACCCACGCCGACGGGATTAGCCCCTCCTGGCCAGGGCGACCGAGCAGTATCCCGGCGATCAACACTCCGGCCAACAGAAGCGGCAGGATCTGCTTCGCGAACCTCCACGACTCCGCGAACCAATCGCCGGACTCGCCGGCGCGCGTGCTGGTGATGAGCGAGAGCCCGATCACCGCGACAGCGAACGGGATCAGCGGTTGGCCCGGGAGGAGAAGCGCGGAGACTGCCGTGGGAACGACGACCGCCGCGACCTTCCAGAGCTCCAGATCGAACCAGCGCACCAGGATCACGGCGAGCGCTGACGCGACGACCGAGGTGATGACCCACTTCACGGAATAGACCGCGTACCACAGTCCAGTCTGTTGAGCAGGTTCGCCCCAGTTGGCGAAGACTAGAACCCCGACGAGGCTCGCAAAGAAAAGTGCGTTCTGCCACAGCGGTCGCTTCACCTCGGGCTCCGGCATCCGCGCCTGGATCTTTGCTTTCTCCATCTCCTCCTTACGGAAGATGAAATGCATGAACAGTCCGATGACGACGCTGAAGACGATCGCGCCCACCGCGCGGGCAATGCCCAACTCGAGACCCAGAACGCGGGCGGTGAAGATGATCGCCAGCACGTTGATCGCCGGGCCGGCGTACAGAAAGGCCGACGCCGGACCGAGACCCGCACCCATACCGTAGATCCCGGCGAACAGTGGCAACACCGTACAGGAGCACACTGCCAGCAACGCCCCCGAGACCGACGCCACCCCGTAAGCGACCACCTTCTTTGCCCCCGCACCGAGATACTTCAGAACCGACGCCTGACTCACGAAGACGCTTATCGCGCCGGCGATGAAGAACGCGGGGATCAAACACAGGATGAGGTGCTCCTGCGCATACCAACGGACCAGGTAGAGCCCTTCCCAGACAGAGCCGGGCAGACGCGCCAACCCGCTCAGCCACTCCACCGGTAGGTAGAAGCACAGCAGAAACACGCCGACGATGACGACCAAGGCCCTCCACTCGCGGGCCCATACGGTGGGCGGTGCTGCGGTGGACGGTGCGCCGGTGGATGGGAGGTCGGTGTCCGCGGTGTCCAATCTCAAGACACTAACCCCGCTCGCTCCCGCGCCTGCTCCTTCAGGACCCCCTCGACGCACGAGAAGAAGTTGAGCACGCAGGGCGTCCGCAGCGAGTAGAAGACCCGGCTGCCTCGCTTCTCGTCCCGCACGATCCCGGCGCTCTTAAGTACCGCCAGATGCTTCGAGATCGTCGAGACATCGGCGTCCACCATCTCGTTCAACTCGCAGACGCAGCGCTCCCCTTTCGCCAGCTCCTCGACGAAGAGCAGCCGCGTGGGGTGGGCCATGGCCTTGATGACCCGGGCCCGGGCCTCCAGCTGACCACGCGTTTTCTTGTCCATGAATGTGAGACCTCCAGGAGGGGCAATCGCTTGGCTATTTTGCCAAATAACCAAGCCCTTGTCAACCCGACCCCTCCCCAATCGGCGCCTCCAATACCCCAACTTCTTCACCTCCCTACCTCCCCTGTTCCACTGGTCCCCGAATCGAAATTCGATAATTCCCAAGGGAATTCTTCAGTTGACACTTCCCATATTCCCCAATACGTTACGAGGCTTTCATGCTGCGGGGTGGAGCAGTCAGGTAGCTCGCCGGGCTCATAACCCGGAGGTCGTGGGTTCAAATCCCACCCCCGCTACCTCGGACAGGGGCAGGAGAAGGAAGCCGTCGTGAGTCGATACAACTGGAGTGGCGGGAACTTCGCATTCGCGTTCTTCAACTTTAGGAGAGAACGCGGCTAGCGCGGGTGCGGCTGGCTCCGACGGCGATAGAGGGAGTGAGGCCCGCCTGCGCAAGCACCGTAGGCGGGCTTCTTTTTGCGGCTTGGCTGTTTGACAAACCGGGACCAGATTGTTCACGTATTCCGGGGTAGCTCAGCGGCAGAGCGGGTGGCTGTTAACCACTAGGTCGTGGGTTCGAATCCCACCCCCGGAGTTCGGTGGCCGGTAGACGGTGGGTCGGTAGACGGTCTTCACCGCCCACCGCCGCACCGCCGCACCGGATCGGGGCTGGGTAGCTCAGTTGGTAGAGCACGGGACTGAAAATCCCGGTGTCGGCGGTTCGAATCCGCCCCCAGCCATGGGTTTTGTCAGCGGTCGAAGGCCCGTAGCTCAATTGGCAGAGCACCGGTCTCCAAAGATTGGCGACTCGCAACAGAGCCTCTCCTCCGAAGTAGCTTCCTCCTCAGCAACTACGCGTTCGGCAACGAGTTGGGAAAGCGTGCTGCGATTCCAACCAATGCCGTTTCCT
>CP070812.1:1396871-1402731 GCA_020344015.1 Gemmatimonadota bacterium | reverse complement strand
GTACTCTTCGTAGAATACGTAAGGGTTCTCTCTGGGATGAGCGATCATCTCCGGGACGGGCTCAACCTCGATGGCCTCGAGGAAGTTACCGAGCCCGACTCGCTGCATGAATTCGCCGACCCGTTCCCGGTTCTTGCCGTGCTCGCCCCAGACGTCCCAGATCCGCTCGATCAGGTCTTTGATCTCCTCATAAGGAGGCTCGATCTTGACGAACGGAACCAGCACCGAGGACAGCAGCGCGCCCTCTACGATCGGCGCCTTCGATCCGAGCAGGATGGTCGCGCCTCGATCTACCCCGGGCCTCAGGGCCTTGGGCATCGTGTTGATGCAGTGCATGCACTTCACACAGTTCTCGTCGTCGATCTTGAGTTTTTTGCCGTCCCACTCGATGCATTTGGTGGGGCAGTTGTTGCAGACATCTCTCTGGATGTCGAGCCCGGCGCCGGCGGCAGCCGCCACCTCCGCCTGATCGATCTGGATCTCATCGCGCCAGGTGCCGATAATCGACATGTCGGCGCGGGCGACCGAGGCCACACAGTCGTTGGGACAGCCCGCACACTTGACCTTGAACTTGTACGGGAAGGCCGGACGGTGCAGCTCGTCCTGGAAATGATGCGTGAGATCGTTGGTGAGGTGCAGCGTGTCGTAGCAGGCCCACTCGCAGCGGGCCGGGCCCACGCAGCAGCTCGGCGTGCGCATGTCCGAGCCTGAACCGCCCAGGTCGAAGTCGTTTGCCGTTAGTTCGGCGAACGTGGGCTCGAGCTCGTCCGTCGTCGTTCCCAGCAGGATGATGTCGCCGGTGGACCCGTGCATGTTGGTGATCCCGGATCCGTGACGTTCCCAGATGTCGCAGATCGTACGCAGCGCATCCGACGTATAGAACCAGCCGCTCGGCATGTTGACGCGCAGCGTGTGGAAGTGCGCGATCTCGGGGAACTCCTCCGGCAGGTCATTGTAGCGGCCGATCACACCTCCACCGTAGCCCATGACCCCCACAATACCGCCGTGCTTCCAGTGGACCATCTTCTCCTCGTAGGACCGCTCCAGCAGTCTCAGGAGAGCGTCGCACTCCTTGCTGTCTTTGGCCGTCTCCTTGATCTGTGTGACGAAGCTGGGCCACGGCCCCTTCTCGAGCTCGTCGAGGAGCGGGGTGCCGTTCTTGCCTTTTTCTGCCATCTTCGACTCCTTTCGGATGGGCATGATGGCGCTTCCATTGCCCTTCTGGTCAGGTCGCCTCCAGCCGCTCCCTGACGTTGACCACTATTTTATATAGAACAGTCAGCACGAAGAAACCAAGTGCGTATACACCGACGGTGATCGCGATCTCGGGAGCCGTCGGCGCGTATTCGGTTATCTGCCCCAGCGGCGCGGGAATGAACCCCGTCACCACCATCGCGAGGCCCTTCTCGATCCAGATCGCGAGGATCACTACGACACAAAGCGGTGCCAGAAACCGCTCCTGTCTGCGGATTCCCGGTATCAGAAGCAGCACCACGGCGCAGACCGTCAGTGCAGCGTTGACCCACATCCAGGGAACCAGAGCTGCCCGTCCCTCGAGGCCGACGAACAGATACTCGAAGGCGTGCAGGTGGTGCGGCATGTCACTGTAGAGCCCGGTGAACAGCTCGACCAGAACGAAGAACAGGTTGATCACCATGGCGTAGACGACGATCGTGGCGAGCTTCTGAATCGCCTCCCAGCCCGCATCGAAGCGGGTGAACCGCCGTATGATGATGGCCATGAGGATCAACAGACTAGGACCCGACGAAAACGCCGAGGCGAGGAAGCGAGGTGCCAGGATGGCCGTCATCCAGAACGGCCTGGCTTCCAGGCCCGAGTAGAGGAAGGCGGTGACCGTGTGGATGCTGACCGCCCAGGGGATCGACAGGTAGATGAGTGGCCTCACCCAGTTGTGCGGTGGCGCTCCCTTGCGCTCGGCCTCGAAGGTCACGGCGCCGATGACCAGATTGAGCAGCAGGTAGCCGGTGAGCACCAGCATGTCCCAGAACATCACCGAATTGGGCGACGGATGCAGGATGATGTTGGCGACTCGCGCCGGCTGGCCCATGTCGACCACGATGAACAGGCCGCACATGAGGACTGCCGCCACGGCGAGGAACTCGCCCAGGATAACCATCTTGCCGAACGCCTTGTAGTCGTGCAGGTAGTAGGGCAGGACCACCATCACGGCCGACGCGGCCACGCCGACAAGGAAGGTGAACTGTGAGATGTAGAGCCCCCAGGTCACGTCCTGACTCATCCCGGTGATGTACAGACCCTCGCTCAATTGCCGACCGTAGGCTGCCAGGCCGACGACGATCAGCGCCACCCAGAATCCCAGGAGGATCCAGTATCTTTTCCCTCCGCGGAACGCGTCCTGCAGCATTACGGTCTCCCGGTTCCCGGCGGCACGGTTCTAGACGACGTAATAGACGTTGGGACCAGTCCCAAGGTTCACCCTCCTACTGATGGTGTGTTTTTCGCCGAGGATCCGGACGACATCGGAGTCCGGCTCCGCCAGGCTTCCGAAGGTCAGAGCTCCCTCGCCGCCCGGCACTGCGTTCGCCGCCTCCACACAGGCCGGCTGGCGCCCGTCGCGTAGTCTTTCCGCGCAGAAGTTGCACTTCTCCACTACCCCTTTGGTGCGGGTGGGGAAGTCCGACAGCGGCTGTCCGCTCTCGTCCGTCCTGACGTAGGCGCGTGGGTCTCTCCAGTTGAAGCTCCGGGATCCGTACGGACAGGCGGCCATGCAGTAGCGGCAGCCGATGCAGCGGTGCTGATCCATCATCACCAGGCCGTCCGATTCCCGCTTCCAGGTGGCCTGAGTCGGGCAAACCCGAACGCAGGGTGGGTTAGTGCAATGGTTGCACAGCACGAGCACCGGCATCTCCTGCAGCTCGGCAGGGGTGTGCTCGTGAACCTGATCGGGGAACACGTGCTTGTACTCTTCATCCCAGATCCAGGCGATTTCGTCGTCCGCTTCGGGGATCTCGGGCACGTTGTGTTCGCGGTGGCAGGCCTCGACGCAGGCGGCGCGCACCTCCCCGTTCAGGCACTTCTCTAGGTCGACAACCATGGCCCATTGGCTGGAGGGTTCGGCGTCCTGGTTCGTACCGTGCTGGGCCTCGGCGAAGGCGGCGCGTACGAGCGGGAAGCCGCAGCCCAGTCCCAGTGCCGCGAATCCGACTTCCTTCAGGAACGTGCGTCGGTCCTCGCTCATCGGTCAGCTTCCCTCGGGCTCGATGTGGCAGTTCCAGCAGCGCGGTGCGACGTTGGCGTAGTCGTGGCACCGAGTGCAGAACGTCTCTCGGTTGTCATGGCAGTCCATGCACGTCCCCGTGAGGCTCATGGTGTAGGTCTCACCCGCTGTCGACGTGTACTCCGTCTCGCCTTCGCGGACCACTGCGTTGCGCCACTCATTCAGGAGCTCCATGTGGCGCGCGCTCATGTACTCGGTCTCTTCGATGCACTCTGTTTCGTTCTCGGGCAGCTCGAGCTCGGGGCGGGCCGCGTCACCCGCGGCGCCCAGCGTCTGCCAGGTCGGGAACGCCACCAGAACCAGAAAGACCGCCAAGCCGCTGAGAGCCTTCGCTCGATCACTCATTGGCGGCAACCTCCACCGTCTCGCTCTCCTCCCCTACCTCCGTCATGCCCGGGATCGGCTCCAATCGAAGATCGTGCGTACGCCGTTTTTCGCCCTTGAAGATCATTGCGTTGGCCACCAGTTCACTGATACCGGTGACCTGGACGCCCGGTGCCCAGTAGTCACACACCGTCACGAGCGTCGCTCGGTCGATAGCACACATCGCGGCCAGTTGGTTCACACCGTGGTGTTCCTGCACGTGGCGCACGGCGCTGCCCCTGGGCAGTCCGCCGCGCAATCGCATCTCCATGTTCTCGTCGGTTCCTAGCCCGGCGCCGCCGCCGCAGCAGAACGTCTGCTCGCGGATCGTGTTTTCCGGCATCTCGTAGAAGTGATTGCAGGCGTTCCGAATCACGTAGCGCGGCTCCTCCAGGATACCCATCCCCCGGGCGGTGTTGCACGAGTCGTGGAACGTGACGCGTATGTGGTCATTCCTAGACGGATCGAGGTTCAGCTTGCCGTGGCGAATCGCGTCGGCGAGGAACTCCATGATGTGAACGACCTTGGTCGAGCGCGCGTGCTCGAACACGGTGCCGGTGAGCGGCGACCTCGGCACCTCGAGGAAGTCGGCGGGACCGCTGACAGTGTCCATGTACTGGTTGATCACCCGCCACATGTGCCCGCACTCGCCGCCGAGAATCCACTTGACCCCAAGGCGCTTGGCTTCGGCGTAGATCTTGGAGTTCAGGCGCTTCAAGGCCTCGTGCGAGGTGAACAGCCCGAAGTTGCCCCCGTCGGACGCATAGGTGCTCCACGTGTAGTCGATCCCAAGCTCGTGGAACAGCAGCATGTAGGCCATGCAGGTGTAGATGCCGGGGGCGGCGACGAAATCGCCTGACGGCGTGAAGAACAGGATCTCGGCACCCTTCTTATTGATGGGAATGTCGATCTGGATCCCCGTGGCTTCCTCGATGTCTTCGGCCATGAACTCGAGCGTGTCCTTCAGGCCGTGCGGCTGGATACCCAGGTGGTTGCCGAATCGGTAGCAGTTAGCCACCGGCTCGATCACCCAGTTGACGTACAGCCCCAGGAGCCCCAACAGCTCCCGACCCATCATGGTGATCTCGGCGGTATCGATCCCGTATGGACAGAAGACCGAACAGCGCCGGCACTCGGTACATTGGAAGAAGTAGTAGAACCACTCCTTGATCACATCGGGTGTGAGCTCGCGGCCTCCGGCCAGCTTACCGAAGACCTTACCGAGGGCCGTGAAGTCCTTGCGGTAGATCGACCGCAGCAGCTCGGCCCGCAGCACCGGCATGTTCTTGGGGTCACCGCTGCCGATGAAGAAGTGGCACTTGTCGGCACATGCTCCGCAGCGGACGCAGATGTCCATGAAGACCTTGAAGCTGCGGTACTTGCTCAGGCGCTCGGCCATCCCTTCCAGGACGATCTGCTTCCAACCCTCCGGAAGCTGCCAGTCGTCGTCGGTGACCGCCCAGTCCCGCGGGTTCGGCAGGTCAAGGACCCGAAGGTTCTTGGCCTTGCCCGGGTAGATGTACGTGCCCGGCCTGAAGTCGACCGCTGTGTCCATCCAGGACGTCTTGCGTGGGCCCCAGTCCAGCTTCAGCAGGTCTTCCTGCTGGTAGTACTCCATCTCGTCCGGCTTTGGCTTCTTCATTGCCGCTCCACCGGAATCCCGGCCGATTTCATTTTTTCCCTCAGTTCGTCCTCGTACTCCTCGTACGTGTGAACCTTGACGGGGTAGTCCCAGGGGTTGACGTGTCTCACCGTGCGGTTGTTGTTCGCCATGTTGCGGGTGGGACTCAAGAATACGCCCGCCATGTGAGTCAGCTTGCTGAACGGGAGGTAGGCCAGCAGCACACAGACCAGGAACAGGTGGCCGTAGAACAGCGGGCTGATCGTCTCCGGCACCACCGGCGCGAAACGCGCCAACCCCAGCACCATCTCCTTCACACTGGCGATGTCCGTCTTCGCCAGGTGCCGCAGCCAAAAACCGCTGATGCCTATTCCCAACAGCAGGAACAGCGGGAAGTAGTCGCCCACCAGCGAGATGTACCGTACCTGGCCGATCGCCAGCCTTCTGTACAGCAGGTACGCCAGCGCCACCACGAAGACCACGGTGGTGATGAAGACAACGGGCAAACCGACTTCCATGAACCCATCCGCCCTTTCCAGCGCGGTCACGAAGAAGGGCACCGGGTTCGTGAACAGCCGCAGGTGTCTCAGCAGAATGATCAACATCGACCAGTGCAT
>CP070812.1:1390766-1396771 GCA_020344015.1 Gemmatimonadota bacterium | reverse complement strand
TCGCTGCCCGCGATGCAATACGTCCGTCACGGTGACACCTATATCGTCCGGCTCGAGGACGATGAGATCTTCCCGAACAAGTTCCTAGAATTCCTCTCTGCTCAGGGTGTGAAACGCGGCAGCTTCACCGGCATTGGCGCCATGCGGCGGACCTGCATCGCCTTCTTCGACACCGAAACGAAAGAATACCTGGACCGTGAGTTCGACGAGCAGATGGAGGTTCTGGCACTCGTCGGCAACGTGGCGACGCACGACGGCGAGCTCCTGGTACACACGCACGTAACGCTGGGACGGCGCGACTATTCGGTACTCGGCGGCCACCTGCGCGAGGGCATCGTGCGGCCTACCCTGGAAGTGACATTGCATGCCGGAAGCGAACCGCTGCAGCGCGCGGTCGATCCGAAGTACGGGCTCCCGGCACTCGACCTCAAGGAACGACTATAGACCATGCTGCTCGATCCCCAGACAATCGAAATCATCAAAGAAGCGAAGACGATCGCCGTCGTCGGCTGCTCCCCGAAGTCGTACCGCGACAGCAATTCGGTCGCCCGCTACCTGACGGAGCAGGGCTACGCCGTCGTGCCCATCAACCCCAAGCACGACATGATCCTCGGCGTGAGATGCTACGCCGATCTGTTGAGCGCCCGAGAGGCCGAAGGGCCCATCGATATCGTCAACATCTTCCGCGCTTCGGACCTCGTACCGCCACACGTAAAGGAATCCATCGAGATCGGCGCCAAGCTGGTCTGGATGCAGCTGGGCGTCATCAACGAGGAGGCGGCACTGGAGGCACGCAGCGCCGGGGTCACCGTCGTCATGGACCAGTGCCTGAGAACGTTGCACAAGGAGCTCAGGCGCGAGCGCCTGCTGTGAGCCAAGCGAACGAAGGCGAAGTCCATACCTTCGCCGCCCTGCTGGCCGGCGGCGCCAACCGGCGCTACGCGGGGCAGCCGAAGGCGCTGGAGGCGGTCGGCGGCGAGCCCATCGCGGTACGTGCGATCCGCGCGCTGCGCGAGGCGGCCGCTCGAGTAGTGCTGGTGGCCAACGATTTCGACACGTATCGGTCTCTGGGGCTGGAGATGCGATCCGACCTGCGGCCCGGACTCGGAGCCCTGGGCGGTATCCATACGGCCGTCTGCTGGGCCCAAGAGGTCGGCCACCCGGGCGTCCTGGTCGCCGCCTGCGACATGCCGTTCCTCTCGGCGGAGCTCCTCAGAGAACTGGTCAGGGACGCGGGCAGCCGTGAGGTCGTCGCGCCGGCCAGCGAGTCGCGCCGCGGCCTCGAGCCGCTCTGCGCCTGGTACGGCAGCGGCTGCCGGGGCGCCATCGAAGCGGCGCTCGATCGGGGCGAGCGCCACGTCATCTCTTTCTTCGACGACGTAACGGTGCGGACACTACCGCTGGACGAGGTCGGCAGTTTCGGAGATCCCGAGCTAATGTTCTTGAACGTCAACACGCCCGCGGACCGCGAGCGAGCCGAGCGGGCCGTCCGCAGCCTGGAGGGCGACGCGCGATGACGAAGCGACCCGGCATCGCCCGTCAACCGCGAAAGCCCGACTGGCTCCCGGTGGATGAGGCTCGGGAGATCATCCTGTCGCGAGTCGACGAGCTGGACCGCGAGCTCGTTCGCCTCAGCGTCGCACTGGGACGCGTTTTGGCCGCCGATGTGGAGTCGGCAGTCACGCATCCGGCTTGGGATAACAGTGCGATGGACGGGTTCGCCGTTCTCTCTCGCGACGTCGCCGGCGCGAGCCGCGCGAAGCCCGTGGTCCTCAGAGTAATAGACGAAATACCCGCCGGCGCGTTCCCCACACGCGCCGTCGGGCCAGGCGAGGCGGCCCGAGTGATGACCGGCGCGGCGGTGCCGACGGGTGCCGACGGCGTCACGCGACTCGAGTACACCGAGCCCGGCCCCGATCCTGGTACGGTCAAGATCATCGACGGTAGCGATGCGGGCCGCAATATCCGCCGCCGCGGCGAGGACCTCAAGGTCGGCGCGCGGCCGCTGACCGTCGGTACGGTGCTGCGACCGGCGGAGATCGGCGTACTGGCGATGCTGGGGCAGCCGTCGGTCCCGGTCTACCGCCAACCGAAGGTGGGGATCCTGGCGACCGGGGACGAGCTGGCCGACTTCGACGAGCTGGAGGAGGTGCACGCCGGCCGTCGCATAATGAACTCTAACTCATACGCCCTGGCAGCCCAGGTGCAGGAGGCGGGCGGCGAGCCGGTCATGCTGGGTATCGCGCGCGACGACCCCGACAGTCTGCGTGCACGTCTCGAATCGGCGATAGGCAACGACGTGCTGATCACTTCCGCCGGACTCGCCGTCGGCGACCACGACTACGTGAAGCAGGTGCTCGACGATCTCGACTTGGAGTTCCTCTTCTATCGCGTCGAGATGCGACCCGGCAGTCCCTTCACCTTCGGTATGCTGGGCACGATGCCAGTGTTCGCTCTGCCCGGCAACCCGGTCTCGGCGATGGTTACATTCGAGGTCCTGGTGCGGCCGGCAATGAGAAAAATGACGGGACTCTTAGAGTACGACCGGCCCTGGCGGCGCGTGCGGCTGGCGGAGCCGGTGACCACACCGGGCCGGCTCACGCATTTCTACCGGGCGACGCTGGAGCGGGAGGGCAATACCTGGCTGGCGCGGCTGACCGGTCCGCAGGGCTCGGGAATCCTCACATCGATGTCGGAGGCCGACGCGCTGATAAGAATCCCGCCCGACAGCAACCTGCCACCTGGTAGCGAAGTCGACGCCATCGTCCTCCGCGAGAAGTGACCTTCCCACTCCATCGCTAGGAACGGGGTCTCTTGATCTCCTCTATGAGGCGCGGCAGGACTTCGAGGGCATCACCCACGATCCCGTAGTCGGCGATCTTGAAGATCGGCGCCTCTGGGTCCTTGTTCACTGCGACGATGCAGCCGGCGGTCTGCATGCCCGCCAGGTGCTGGATCGCTCCGCTGATCCCGAAGGCGAAGTAGAGCGGCGGCGCCACGACCTTCCCCGTCTGGCCGACCTGCTCGCCGTGGGGCCGCCAGCCGGCGTCGACGACCGCCCGACTGGCACCGAGCCCGGCGCCGGAACCGAGTGCGTCGGCCAGTTCCTCCAGCAACTTCCAGTTATCGGGTGAGCCCAGCCCGCGACCGCCGGAGACGACTATCTCGGCCTCGGCGACATCGGGCCTCTCCTTGGCCTCTCCCTCCGCCGCCCGCACCTTTGTGCGACCCGCCACGTCGCCCCCCACCGCCAGTTCCTCTACCCGAGCGTCGCGGGGCGCCTCCACCGCCTTATAGGCCCGCGGTCTGACGCTCAGCATGGCCGGCTCGCCGATGAAACCGACGCGCATGAATACCTTCCCGGCGTAGGCGGGCCGCACCGCGACCACGCGCCCATCCGCCACCCTGACCTCGGTCACATCGCTGGCCAGCCCCGCCTTGAGGCGCGCCGCAGCACGCGGCGCCAGGTCCTTGCCCTGAGCGCTGGCCGCGAAAAGCACCGCCTTCGCGCCGGCCTCCTGGGCCGCCTTCGCCACCAGCTCGGTGTAGCTCTCCGGCGCGTACTCGGCGAAAGCGTCCGAGAAGCCGGTCAGTACGCGGTCGGCTCCGTAGCTCCCCAGCTTGCCAGTCTCGGCCGCCAGTCCAGCCGGCCCGAGCAGGACCGCGATCAACTCGACCCCCAGAGCATCAGCCAGCTCACGCCCTGCCGTCAGCGTCTCGAACGCGGAACTGCGGAGTGCCCCACCTCTCTGCTCTGCAAATGCAAGAACGCTCATCTTATTCAGATAACCTTGGCTTCGTCCCGGAGCTTGCGCACCAGCTCGGGCACGGCGTCGGCGCCTTCGCCGACGATCTGGCCCGCCGCGCGCACCGGTGGGTTCATGACCTCGACGACCTCAAGCCGCGACTCGGCGTCCCCGGCATCCACTTCCTCGAGCGGCTTCTTCTTCGCCTGCATGATCCCCTTGAGGCTCGGATACCGCGGCTCGTTGAGTCCTTTCTGAGCAGCGATCAGGCCGGGCAGCTCGAACTCGACAATCTCGTGACCGCCCTCGACCTCTCGTGTCGCTGTCACCGCGCCGCCGTCGACCTGCAGCTCGGTGACGACCGTCGCGCAGGGAAGCCCCAGCAACTCGGCGACCATCGCCGGCACCTGCAGGTTGTCATCGTCGATCGCCTGTTTCCCGAACAGAACGAGATCGTACTCCCGGCCCTTGATCGCCTCGGCCAGCTTCTCGGCCGTGCCGAGCCCGTCAACCGACGGCTGGCCCTTGAGCAGGACGGCCTCGTCCACTCCCATGGCCAGCGCCGTTCGCAACGTCTCCTTCGACTCTTCGCCGCCGAGGGTAATGACGCTGACGCTGCCGTCGCCCGCCGCTTCCTTCAACTTGAGCGCCTCCTCGACCGCATACTCGTCGTAAGGGTTGAGAACGAACTTCACTCCCTGTGTATCGACCGAGAGGCCGTCCTTCGCCTTCGCGATCCGGCTCTCCGAGTCGGGTACACGCTTGACGCAGACTATTATTCTCATCGCAAATGGGAACGGAATGAGTTGTGGTTGGCTCGCTTAATTGCTCGTCGCCTCCAAAAGCTCGACCTCCGCCGGACTCAGCTCGCAATAGCGGTGCAGCACCAGGTCGATTAGCCGGTCCGTCAGGTCGGCTTCTTTCGCCCGAATCGTCGCGCTACCATGCAGACCGCCGGAACGCAGTCTCAGCAGCCGATCGGCCAGCCAACCCAGGAACGAGGCCACCACGTCGCGGTGCGGACTGCCTTCACCACGTTCGCTGGGATCGTGCGAGGTGACCAGGGCATCGACCAGCGCCAGGGTTCCGGGGAAGACCAGCGACACGACCGCGCCGGACTCCGTCGACTCTTCGCCCGTCTCCTCTTCCCAAGTCAGCTCGTTCTCGTACAGCTGCTGGGCTTCTTCGAGCAGATGGTGATGCTGCTCTTCCGGCGTGCGCTCGGCAGGCGGGTGAGGAGGAAGCGTGCGGCCCAGTAGCTCGGCAACCGCGCGCATCCGCATCTCGACCTCCGCCAGCGCTCCTGTGTTCGTGTCTTTGCCCATATCACTCAAGTGCTCGATTGGACCGACGACGCGGGCGACCGAGATCTAATACGCCGTCATCGCCTCTATTGCAACCCGGGCTCCCTAGCCCAGGGCACAGCGGCGAAGATATCTGAGATTGCGGCGATCGGTGCGGACGGGGTCATCGCCCTTGGGTGTCTCGATGACCTTGGGTACGAGGCGCAGGCGGTCATCGCGCATGATGTGGCGGAACGCGGCCGGGCCAAGTTGGCCCTTGCCGATCTGCTCATGGCGGTCGACGCGACTGCCGAGCGGCGCCTTCGAGTCATTGAGGTGAAGAAGGTGGACGCGCTCGAGGCCGACCACCCGATCCAGCTCGCCGATCACGTCCCGGTAGGCGCCGGCCAGGTCGTACCCGGCGGCGAACAGGTGTGCCGTATCGAGACATACGCCCAGACGATCCTGGAAGCGCCGGCCGATCCGCCCCAGCAACTCCGCCAACTCCTCGAAGCTCGAGCCCAGCGCCGTGCCCTGCCCGGCGGTGGCCTCGATGAGCACACGTGTCGGACCGCCCACCGCCCCCAGCGCGTGCCCGATCGCCTCGGCGTTACGGCGCAGCCCGGCGGCGCGGTCACCGTCGGTGGCGTTTCCCGGATGGGTGACGAGGAAATCGAGCTCGAGGACGCGACAGCGCTCCAGCTCGCGACAGAAGGAGCGATAGGAACGCTCGCGCAGCCGGCCGTTCGGGCTGGCCAGGTTGATCAAATACGAGTCGTGCGAGCCGGCGATGGCGATCGAATGCTCCACGAGAGCGTGCCGGAACGCCGCCGCCGTCTCCGCATCGATGTCGCGCTCCGCCCAGCGGTTGACCTGTTTGGTGAAGATCTGGATGACTTCGGCGCCGATCCCGGCGCCGCGGGCTGGGGCACGCTCGACTCCACCGGCGGTGGAGACGTGCGCGCCGAGCAAGGTT
>CP070812.1:1386486-1390666 GCA_020344015.1 Gemmatimonadota bacterium | reverse complement strand
GCCGTCGATATAGTCCAGTGCGGCGTTGAAGATCCGAGCTACTTTGAGATCGTTCTCCGCCACATCGTCGACCAGCATATCGATCGTCCTGACGAGGATGGGCACCACCTTTCTGTACTCCCCGGTCTCCTTCCGGCGGCCTTCAGGTGCAGGCGAGAGCAGGACCGCGTAGATGTCGGTGGCGCCGTTATCGATTGCTATCTTGAACGGCGCATATTCCTTCACTCCGCCGTCGACAAACTGCCGCAGAGGTGACCCGGACTTCGGGATTTTCACAGGCGGCGTCAGCACCGGCTGATTGGCTGACGCGAGGATGGCGCGGGCCAGTCCATCGAAATCGCGGATCCGCTCGATGGTGCTCAGCTTGTCTGTGACGCCATCCCGTGGCCCAGTCTGGAAATAGCAGAGGCGACCCGTTTGTAGGCACACGCCAGTGATGAACATCATCGTCTGGGATTGGAGAATCATCTCGACGCGCTCGGGCGTGAGGTACTGTTTTATGAGCTTAGTCAGCGGATCGGTCTTGTAGACGGATATGGAATTGATGATCGAGTGTAGGCGGCGGCGGACGATTACGTCGCCGGTCTTAACCGAGGTGTAGATTTCCTTGAGCGCGCGCCACTCATCTCCGCCGGCCGCCACAAGCGGCGAGATCAACGCTCCTGTGCTGGTTCCGGTGACGATATCGAAACTCAGCCCCCGGTGGTCGATCATGTACTCGATGGCGCCGACGGAGAACGCGCCCTTCGATCCACCGCCGCTCAGGACAAGTGCATTCGTTCTCCCATTCACGATAACCTCTCCTTTGCGTGTTTGGGACCAACTACGGGTTGAACTCAGGCTCCTCGTGTCTCTCGCCGCGGAAGAAGCCGACCAGCGAGACGAGGTCCGCGCCCAACAACCCCTCGACGTACCACTCGCCCCGACCCGCGTCCCGCGTCACCCACGGCCCGAAACGAACGAGCCCGTCCAGGTCGAAGATCACGCCCAACGCCAGCGGCCAGCGATCGGCGGATCCCCAGGCGGCATCGCCGACGACGAGCAGCCCGACCTCGGGCAGCACTACCTTGACGGCTCGCACCGCTACTCGCGCGCCCACCGCCACTTCCCAATCCGGATTGGTGAAAGTGACGGCCGCGCTGTGACCCACCCGAAAGACGCCGCCCTCCCCGAACCGGACTTGCGGCGCGACCCGGAAGGAGAGCGCGTAGGGTGTGGGGTCCGAGCGGCTGACGACAGCACCCTGGGTGATGTCCAGAGGGACCCCGATTGGCCGGCGCTCGAGGGGTGCTTCGTCCTGCGCTAAGACCTCGCCAGCGCCGAGCGTCGTCCCGATGGTGCAAAGCGCCAACGCGAAAGGCCTGATGCGTGCCATGATTGACCTACCCTGTTCAGGTTGGGGCCGCTTGATACGGACTGGCTTTACTCCGTTCGGCCCGGTTGCAGTGTCAGTTCGAAACCACACTCCGAGATACTGGCGCGGCCACGAAGGTTGTTCCGGTGCATCCGTCGCTGCTATTCTTGTACCTCCGATTGCATTGGCGGCTGGCTAACAGGCTGCTGGCATGATTCACCGGAAAACCCCCTATCCGCCTTGAGTCAAACCCAGGTGGTCGGCGCTCAGCAGGACTACTCCAGTGCGACTCAGAAGTGTCGATAGTCATCTTTCTCGTATCGTGTATGACGCTGCTCGATCATCTCAGGGTATCTTACTCCTAAGAGGTTTGGAACCACTTATAGGACCACGAGCCTGAGCAATGCGAGCAGAAGCGTTGTAACACGCCCAACCGCGCCGGTTACGGGAACGAGGGCGCCAGATCGTCGTCGGATATGGCTACTGTTTGGAACTTCGTCTCGTCGTACCCGTAGATGGACCTCAGCATGAAAGCAGCATCACGAGCCGCAGCGATGTACGTCTCGTACTTTTCCGGCTGCCCCGAAATGGCAGCCGCCAGCGTGGTCAGCTTGGCCGCTTTCGCGGCCTTTACCCAATCCATTTCAGCGTTCCTAACTGCTTGGATCTTCACGTTAAGCTCGCTGACCCCGGGTGCGACGGCCTTGCCACCTATGTAGACAACGTTGCTGAGGCCCAAAAGCCCAAGAAGATTCTGAGGTATCTCAAAACTAGCCAGCGTCGACAGATCGCCCGTCAACAGCGCGCCCGCGACGACGAAGCTGACGACAGCCAGCTGAAACTTGTACACATCGAACTCCTGGCCCGACTTAAGCAGGTCAGCCCAGCGTGCGTCTTTCGGTGCTACCCCTTTCTCGCAGTCTTTCAGCCACGAGCGGTTACACAGCCAGGCCCAGTTCTCGAAGGTCAACCGGTTCTTGGCAACCGCCGCCAACTTTCCCCCTCCCGCACCAGCCGCGCTTATTCCAAGAAGCAGAAGGACATCCTGGGAAATGTCGATCAGAACCCCTGTTCGCAGCAGTACAAAGCTTAGGAGATAGATGACGAGCGCAGTGAATCCGAAGATCTGGAGCTTGGAAAGGCTCGCCTTTCCTTTGTGACCCGCGGTGAGAACGATCGGATCCCAACGCTTACGCCCGGCCCGCCCGAGGGCCAGCACCGCGAGTACGTAGGCTATCAACACAACGACACACGCGATCACGCCTGAAAACCATGAATCAGAGACTCTTACACGCTCCGTGACAGCTGTCAGCGGAGCGGCGATGTTCAAGTTCCCCGACGGCTCTACCCGAAAGGAGACCAGCACAAGGTCCCTGTCCTGCGGCCACGAAAAGCCGATCCTTGGGACATGTAGTCCTAGGATTGTCGTATCGGCACGCTCCGCCAGATCAACCGCAGCAGGCCGAGCCTCATCGCCAAAGACTACACAGTACTGTCTCGGGACCGTGTCGGCGGGGTAAAGTCTGACTGGGACATCAAGCCCACCGGGAAGGAATCGAAAATCGGTATCAAGCTCACGGTGTTGCGGAGCGGCGCGCGCAGCAGACCGAAGTCGCTGCGGATCTAGCTCGGAACAGGCACTGACTAGATTCGTTGGTTCCTCCGGGTCCTGTTCTCCCACATATGCCTGCACGGGTTGTGTCCCAAAAGAGCACACAGCGATGATCGATGCGGTGGCACCAGACAAAAGTTGTGTCCATCGGGTCCTTCTGATCATGTCTTCCGCTCCAGTCGGTTCTTCACTCGTCACGCGGGTTGAGGCAAGTACACGAGCCACTAGCCGACTCGTCCTATCCTCCTTGCAGAGGAACCAACACCCCACGAGTACAAGTCCGCTTAACCGTTAGAACGAAAGCAGTGAGGTCTGATTCTCACCAGTCGCAACAATAATCATTCTTGATGCAGCAGGGGCTCTCTTGCCTGCCGCAAAGCGAGTCCGGTGCGGCAGCACGACCGCCGCATCCTAATGCGAGTTCTCTCAGAATTGGCGCAGGAAGAACTACAGAATGGCCCCTGCCACCGAGTTGATCACCGAGATTCGTCCACGTCGGCTGCATCGAGAAGCCCGTCCGTATATGCGATTTGTCCTACACAAACCCGCGGCGCACTACAAATGGCAACGGAGAACGCGGGAATACAGTCGTGGAGTCAGCCGCGTTGTTCGACCGCAAGCTTGTCCCAGTCGACTGACGGTAAGAATAATCGACGCGGGGACTTTGAGCCTCGCCGAGGATCTGGATTTGTCTTCCCGGCCAGTTGGGAGCGGTCTAGTCACAGACACGCCAAGGTGAACCTAGCCCTAGTCGCTGCCAAGGAGTGAACAGTACACGCCCGTCCCACGGTGGCCACCCATCCGACCCTGCTTCAGCGGCCCCGCTGACAGTTGTGGTCCCCATAACGCCGCAATCTCTTCTGTGAGGACCGTTCCCACCCTACCTACTTCAGAATACCCGTCTGGCTGAGTGCCTGCAGTATGTCAAAGTCCACCGTCAAGCCAACGTTACCTCGTATCTCCTCCTCATCAATAAGCTCGGTTCGGGTAGCGTACGTCACGGAAATAGGTAGACGCAGCCCGGCGGTTACTGGGATGTTTACCTTGATTTGTGCGATCCCGATTTCGTCGTCTGCCTCTTCCAGCCTGCTAAATCGTCCACTAACCGAGATCGTAGTCTTGCTCTGATCGAGGGTGTTCAATCCACCGAAGAGCCTGTATGCTATCGCGCCTTCTACAGTGATGCCTACAGCGTAGTCCCTTACGGTCGACTG
>CP070812.1:1383839-1386386 GCA_020344015.1 Gemmatimonadota bacterium | reverse complement strand
CCTACTCTTGTCGCAGCACCCGCACCGGATCGACTCGGGTCGCCCGGCGTGCCGGCAGATAGCCGGCGAGCAGCGCCACGCAGGCCAGCGCTACGGGGACGAGCACGAAGGTGAGCGGGTCGGTAGCGCCGACACCAAACAGCATCGATCTGAGGAGCCGGCTGAGCAGGAAGGCGCCGACCAGGCCGCCCAGAATGCCGATGCCGACGATCGCCGCCCCCTGACGGAACACGCTGCGCTTCACATCGTACCGCGAGGCGCCCAGCGCCAGCCGAATACCGAACTCGCGAGTCCGCCGGCCAACGTTATATGCCATGACACCGTAGATGCCGACGGCGGCGAGAGAGAGGGCCACGGCGGCGAAGATGGCGAGCAGGAGAAAGGCGAAGCGCTCCTGCGCGATAGCGCCTGCCGTCACCTCTCGCATCGAGCGCGGGTTGTGGATGACCAGCTGCGGGTCGATCGCACGAAGCTCCTGGCGCACGATCTCGAGCAGATCCCGGCGCGGTATTTCGCCCGAAACGATTTGGGTCAGGGCCCAGTTGCGGTCGTCACCGAACTGTGCATGTGGGAGGTAGACCTTGCTGGTGACGCTTCCCCGGCCATCGTGCGCGACGTCGTTGACCACACCGACGATTGTCCAGACGCGTCTGTTCTGGAGGATTTGCTGACCCAGCGGATCGCGTCCCTCGTAGTAACGCCGCACCAGCGACTGGTTGACTATCGCGGCCATGGGAGCGTCGGCGTGATCGTTTGGCTCGAAGCGCCGGCCGGTCAACAACTCGATGTTCAGGGCTTGGAAGAAGTCTCCCTCGATGACTCTGAAATCGGCGTAGCCACCGTGCCGCATAACTTCGCCGGAGGCCGACAGGTATGTGAAGGTCCAGCTATTGTACACATCTGAGACCGGTAGCTTCGAGACGGCGCCCACCGCCCGAACCCCCGAATAGGCACGCAGCCGATCCTGGTACTCCCGGAAAAAGGCAATCCGGGCGGCCGGTTCGGCGTAGCGCGGCCCACCGAGATGGATCTCGAAGGTCATGGCATCGCGCGGGTTGATGCCGAGGTCCACCGCCTGCAGACTCAAAAGACTTCGCATCAGCAGACCCGCACCGACCAACAGCAGGATCGCCAGCGCGACCTGGCTGGTCACCAGCGCATCCCGCAAGCGTCTGCTGCGGGCACCGCCCGTGCCCGTGCGCGAGTCTTCGCGCAACGAGCGGTCCAGGTTCGGACTGACGAACTGGAGCGCCGGTCCCAAACCGAAGATCACGACCGTGAACAGCGTTACCCCCAGCGCGAAGGCGAAGAGCGTCCCATCGAAAGAGACTTCCCGGGCGCGAGGCACGGCGTCCGAACCGAGCGGCAGGAGCACTTCCACACCCCAGTGCGCCAGCGCCAGACCGGCGACGCCGCCGACGAGCGCGACCACCAAGCTCTCGGTGACGAGCTGCCGGGTGAGTCTGAACCTCCCGGCACCGATGGCCGCCCGCACCGCCAGCTCGCGCTCGCGGGCTACGTTCCGCGAAAGGAACAGGCTGGCCACGTTCACGCAGGCGATGAGGAGAACGAGGCCGGACGCGCCCAGCAGGACAAACAGCATCGTGCGCGAACGGCCGACCAGATCGTCCCGTAGCGGAACCATCTCGGCCGACCAATCGCCGTGCTGACTGGGATACAGCTCGGCCTGGCTGGCAGCGAGTGATATGAGTCGGGAGCGCGCCTGTTCGACCGTAACGTCTGACCCCAGCCGCGCCACGACGCTCAGGTAGTGGTTGCCCCGGTTTTCCCGGGCGTTCTGGTCCTGGAGCTCCAGGGGAACCCAGAGCTCGACATCACCGCCAACCACATCAACGAACCCGGCCGGCATGACACCGATTACTTCGTACGGGTCACCGTCCAGCGCCAGACGCTGCCCCAGCACTCCCGCGTCCCCAGAGATCGCCTGCCACAGCCGGTGACTCAGCACGGCGACACGCGCCGACCTTCGCTCCTCTCCCTGCACGAACCGGCGACCGATGACCGGGTGCACACGATAGACATCGAAAAAGTCGGCACTCACCGGCAGCATGGTGACGCGCCGCGCCGACCCGGCCCCCGTCAGCGTGAACCCCAGCTCCCGGTAGTTGTAAAGCGCTGCCACGCTCTCGACACCTTCCAGCTGTTCACGGTAGTCGAGGAACGCCGGGCCCGAGACCCACACGGCCGTCCCGTATGTCTTGTGACTCTGGTAGATCCGCACGAGACGGCCCGGCTCGTGGTAGTCCAGCGGCGACAGTATCACACTTTGGAGAACGCTGAACACCGCCGTGTTCGCTCCGATACCGAGCGCCAATGTGAGAACCGCAACCGCGGTGAACGCCGGGTTCCGACGAAGCTGGCGAGCGGCGTAGCGAAGGTCCCTCAGCGCTTCTTCCAACCACCGCACTCCGCTCTCTTCCCGAACCTCCTCCTTCACCTGCTCCACTCCGCCGAACCGAACGCGCGCCACCCGACGCGCCTCCTCAGGCGTCATACCCGCCCGCAGATTCTTCTCGATCTCCATCT
>CP070812.1:1343002-1383739 GCA_020344015.1 Gemmatimonadota bacterium | reverse complement strand
TCGCCTATGCCGGACTGGGTCGCAAGACCGAGGCGATCGAGGAAGGGAGACGCGCTACTGAACTCATGCCGTTGTCACGCGACGCCATGAACGGCTCACATCGCCTGATTGACCTGGCGGAGATCTACTCCATGGTGGGCGAACTTGATGCGGCCATCGAGGTTCTCGAGGAGGTCCTGTCCGTTCCCTCCTGGATGACCGTGCAGCGGCTCTGACTTCAGCCGACCTGGGACCCCCTCCGCGACCACCCGCGCTTCCAAGCGCTGCTCGACAAGTACAGCGAGGAACAGACGTGATCGACGTAACGCTCACGAGATCAGAAGATCCCTTCGAGTTTGATGTGAGGGTGAGTGAAGGCAACACTGAGACTCGCCATCGCGTCACGATGACCGAATCGACCTACCGCAAGCTTTCTGGCGGCGACGCAAGCCCTGAGCGTGTGATCGAGGCGGCCTTTGAGTTCCTGCTTGACCGAGAGCCCAAGGAGTCCATTCTGTCGAGCTTTGACGTAACAGTGATCTCCCGATACTTCCCAAGCTTCCAGGACGACATTGCCAGCTACCTGTAGCCCGCTGCCGCACAAGTACAACCAACCCGCCAACCGCTGACCCGCGCTGCCACCTTCAAGTAGCCGATTTCGAAATCATGGGAGAAATCGATGCGGGCTATTCACGTGTATCGATAGGGGGCCAAGGGGGGGAATCCACCTGGGTAGCCATGGACACAGACAGGCCAACGCCACCGAGGAGAGGCCGTACTGAGGGGTAAGATTTGGGGTAAGAACGTGCTACAAGAGGCCATTTCGTGTCGGTATGATACGGCAGAGGACGCCCGAAACACCGCGTGAACACTACAATTTGCCGTATCTGACCAACCCTGAACTCCGACTACGGATCAGAAGGTTGGGAGTTCGAGTCTTCCCGGGCGCGCTTTTGTTCGGCCGGCGATTCGACGAATCGCCGGCCTCTTTCTCGCTTTCCGTGGCAGCCGCCCTAGCCGCGCGACATCTAGGTCTCCGACTCCAGTGCCGGCATTGGCACATCCGTGTTCCAGATGGCCAGATCGATGAGCCAAGATCCGTCGGCCTGCTTCTCCAGGATCCAGACGAACTTGGCCGCTGTCTCGATCGGTTCCTCGCTATCGCCTACCGTATAGACCTCGGAGATGGTGCCAGCGAGATAGGCGAGGTCGCCCCGCCCCTCAATCTTTACGGGCGTGAAGGTCAGCTCCTGCATGGAGATCCCGAGGGTCTCGACCCAGCTTAACCACGTCGCACGGGTCTCCATCATCGGCAGGTTCGAGGGAAAGTAGACGAAGTCTTCCGTCAGGAAGCCGCTGACGACCTCCCAATCTCCCGCGAGCTCGGCCGTCTGGACCTCCTCCACCATCGTATTGATCGCTGCCACGTCCTCGTCGGTCAGGCCAGCCGCTTCCTGCGCGGGTGGCTGGCAGGCCGTGCTCGCCAGGGCGAGCGCCAGCGCCGCGAGCAATACCGATCGCGTACTCATAGTGACCTCCCAGTACTTGGTTTGATGGGCACCGGAAAGATAACGCCACGTGTCTGTTGCCCACTTGCGCCACCACGGGTGTATCCTTCGCCGCCCTAACGTCCGCGCGACCGATCTAGGTCTCCGAGCCCTCCTGCGGCGGCGGCTCATCCGCGTTGGCGATCAGGATCGAGCCCAGCCATCTGCCGTCCGGCTGCTTGCGCGTGATCACCAGGAACTTCCCAACATCCGTGAGCGGTTGTGGCCCACCTGGCAGCTCTACCGTAGCCGAGTAGCTGCCGCGCACGTACGCGAGATCTGCACGGCCGTCGACGGCGAGGACGATATGGCGGACGTCGATCATCGTCAGCGGCCCCCAGGCCGCAGTCGCCCACTCCTCGATCGCTGCACGACCCTGACGGAGGGGTTCGTTCGGCTGCATCCACACCGCGTCTTCAGTGAAGTTGGCAGCGTACCCCGCCCAGTCCTTCGCCATTAGGAGAACGGCCTGCGTCTCGGCAAGGTCTTTGAGCGCCGCCACGTCCTCGTCGGTTAGCTCGGCAACCTCCTGAGCGGGTGGCTGGCAGGCCGTGCTCACCACGGCGAGCGCCAGCGCCGCGAGCATCAGTACCGATCGCGTACCCATGGTGACCCCCGGTACTTGGGTTGATGGCCTTTCTGTGGCTACCCTAACCGCCGTGCGACATCTAGGTCCCCGAACCCTCCTCGGGAAGCGGCAGGTCCGAGTTGCTCATCCAAATGGCCCAGAGCCACGAACCGTCGGGTTGCTTCCGCAGTATGTACAGGAACTTGTTTTCTTCTTTGACAGCGCCCTCGTAATCCAGCAGCAACGACAATGTACCACGAACGAATGCAAGATCACCTTGGCCGTCGATCTGGACTATTGAGTGCTCCACTTCAATTGCGCGTACCCAGTTCACACTCCTGATGGCTTCGAGCCCTTCGACAGCCGGCCTGTTAGGCCACATGATAACGGCATCCTCCGTGAAGTGAGACAAGAAGGGCTCCCAATCACCCGCTAGTCCGGCCTGCTCGTTCTCCTCGAAGACCGCTCGTATCGCCGCCACGTCCTCCTCGGACAGGCCAGCGGGCTCCTGTGCTGGCGGCTGGCAGGCCGCGCTCGCCAGGGCGAGCGCCAACGCCGCGAGTAGTACGGATCGCGTGCTCATCGTCACCTCCCGGTACTTGAGTTGTCGGCCTTTCCGTGGCCGCCCTGCCCGCCGCGCGACTTCTAGGCCCCCGAGCCCTACTCGGGAATCGGCTCGTCCGAGTTCCAGATGTTGATCGCCAAAAGCCACGAGCCGTCGGCCTGTTTCCTCCAGATATTCAGGTACTTGCCACGATTGGTTGTCGGTTCTGTCAGACCCTCTGGGACAACCGAAATCACGTAGGATGCCCGCTCGAAGGCCAAGTCACCGCGACCATCGATTTCCAAGCGAGTCACGCTGAAATCGGTCACTGTAAAACTAGCGAGAAACTCCTCAGTGGCTGGCATCCCTTGAAACGCTGGCATGTTCGGCGGCATCGTGACCGCATCCTGAGTTCCGAACGCGATCAGCGCGGCATGGTCGTTACCCTCTAATGCCTCGGCCCACGCCTGGCTGGCACTCGTTATAGCCGCCACGTCCTCCCCGGACAGGCCGGCGACTTCCTGGGCGGGCGGCTGGCAGGCCGTGCTCGCCAGGGCGAGTGCCAGCGCCGCGAGTAGTACGGGTCGCGTACTCATAGTGACCTCCCGGTACTTGGGTTGATGGGAACCGGAAAGATAACCGCTCTCGGAACCGATGACCATCCTACCGGGATCGCTCAAGGACCGCGGCGCGCTGTCTAGGTCTCCGAGCCCGCCTCGCTGAGCGGCTGGTCCGAGTTCCAGATCCAGGCCGAATATAGCCAGGACCCGTCGGGCTGTTTACGAAGGATAGCCACCCACTTGCCGACGTCGGTAAATGGCTCCGCGCCTCCGAAACTCATAGTTAGCTCATAGGTGCCCCGGAAATAGGCGAGGTCACCACGCCCATCGATCTCGGTGGCCGCGACGGTACTCTTCTGAATCTGCAGGCCGCTGTCTTCGGCATAAGCAACGATGGCTGCCCGGCCCTCGATTATTCTGTCGTTGGGCGGCATCCACACGAAGTCCTCGGTTCCCAGCGCAACCAAGGCGGCCCAGTCGCCGGCCTCCTCCGCCGCTGCGCCCGCCTGCATGACGGCCCTGATCGCTGCCACGTCCTCCTCCGACAGGCCAGCCGTTCCCTGCCCCGGCGGTTGGCAGGCCGCGGTCGCCAGGGCGAGTGCCAGCGCCGCGAAGGTTGCGAATCGCGCAGTCATAGTGACCTCCCGGTCTTGGGGTTGTTGAGCAACTCAAAGATAACGACACGCTAGCGTACGCGTCAGACGTGGCGATGGAGGTCCCGGTTGGCCTGGGGACCGAGCTGACGCACTCCAGCTACATTGGGTGCCGGTGCGCCGGGCCTTGCGCTCCGACTGAGATCTAACGATACTTCGCGTCTTTTTTGCCCAACCATCACCCTAGCGCTGGAGTGAGGTCCAATGAACAAAGCGCTGTGGTCCCTCGTGTCCTTCGCCCTGTTCGCGGCCGGCTGTGGGTCGCCGGAGCAGGGCACTACCGAGCAGGCGTCGACCAGCCCCCTGGCAGCCTCCGGCTCGACGGCTTCTTTCACCCCGGAGGAGGTTGGCGAATACCTCGTCACCGTCGGCGGTTGCCACGACTGCCACACCCCCGGCTTCCTGGAGGTCGGCTGGGAAGTGCCGGAGTCGCAGTATTTCACCGGCGGTGATTTCGGCTGGACCGGCCCTTGGGGCACGACCTACGCACCCAACCTTCGGCTATCGGTTCGGAACCTAACCGAGGACGCGTGGGTGGAGATGCTGCGGACGCGTAACACGCTGCCACCGATGCCGTGGATGAACGTCAATCGCATGCACGAGGACGACATGCGCGCCATCTACCGGTACCTGGTGAGCCTCGGACCGGCAGGCGACCCCGCACCGGCCGCGCTGCAGCCGGGCCAGGAGCCGAGCACGCCGTACGTCGTGCTGGCGCCGCCGCAGGGGCTGCCGGAGTAGGCCCACAATGACGGCAGACCACGTCGGGTAGAGATCAAGCTTACCTGGGAGGCGCTGGGGGACCTACGAGCGTAACTCGCGAGCGGGCACGAGTCTGCAACGCGGACTACTCACATACGCGAGCGGTGAAGCGAGAGGTTCCCCAAGCCGACCCCAAGGCTCAATCTACGCCTGGTGGTCTGCCGATTCGTCGCCCAATTCCTTGACCAGCCCAGCGTAGCGCCGCTCGATCTTGAAGCCGTAAGCGTAGAAGTACTCCGGCCGGAAGAACCCGGTGGTCACCGTCTGCGCGCCGGCGTCGCGCAACCGGTTGAAGAACTGCCGCATCAGGCCGTCCGCCACACCTCTCCCACGATAGCGCTCGGCCACGACGATCTTCTCCAGGTGTGCGCTGGCCACTCCCTCCTCCACAGTGTAGTAGATCCCGCCGATGATCTGCTCGCGGTCGTTTATCGCCACCAGGTAACGGTGCTCGGGCCCGAACCGCACGTCCAGCTTCGCGGCGAGGAACAGGCGGTGTAGCCGCTCGACCTCCTTGGGCAAGAGGGCGTGACGGACCCTGAAGGCGTTGCCGTCGGCGTCGTCCAAGCTGACCACGATCTCGCTCTGATACTCGCCGCCCAGGTCACTGCTGACGAAATCGACGCTGTCCTCGGGTTGGAGATAGGCGAACGCCATCCGCGCGAGGAAGTAGTCGTCGGCGTGCTGCACCTCGAGTCGTCCTCGCAGGTCGGCCACCGCGCCGGCCAACTCGCCGTTCCGCATCTCCCCCGAGCGCACCCTCCGGATCAGATCGTCCAGGCCCCCGATAAGCTCGGGTGAGCTTTCACGAAAGACCGTCTCGCGGAAGAAACGCAGCCTGACCTCGGGGTAGGACTTCGCCAATCGGTCGAGCCCGTACGTATCGTAGAATTCCCTCAACGTTCTGGCGCGCGCCTGTGGAGTCGCGCCTTCGTTCAGTAGCTCCCAACGGCGGTAGCGTTTCGCCGCGAAGTACAGCCGCATCGGCAGGAAACCGCGACTGCTTACCGTGGACGCATACTCACGTAGCGTGGTCCGAAGCTCATCGGACGCTCCCGCTTCTACCTCGAGCGCCCTCTCGTAGAGGGCCAGGCCATCGTTCTCGCCGAGTACTTCCATTACCGACGAAAAGATCACGTCCCAACCGACGAGCCCCTTGAGGTCGCTATACTCGTTTTCGATAGCGTCGACGAACCGCTCCCTGAACGACTGGAGCATGGCCAGCGGGCCCCGGTGGTCGCAGCGGACCGACAACGATACGATGCGCGACCCCCTGTGGTAGTCGTGCGTCGGCACGACGATATCGTTCGGGCTGAGCTCGGCGATCTCGCAGCGCTTTCCCGTCCGATCCCAGAAGTCGACGAACGCGCTCATCGCGCTCCACGCCAGGAACGGCCACAGCAGGCCTAGCTGCTCTCCTTCATCCGCCCGTCGCGCCAGCCGCCGCAGCTCGCGGTCCAGAGTCGCGCCCGGTATGTACTCCTCCGTCCACACGTCCTGCTCGGGAACGTAACCGCCGAAGTCCTCGACGACCGGTTCCCTGTCGCCCGATTCGCCGCAAAGGATGAGCCAGTCGATCTCCTGTTGAACCTCTTCCTGACTGAGCGACTTGTTCACGTTGGCAGCCAGGTCGTACGAGTCCTGGCTGCGGGTCTGCACCGTTATTCGGTACACGGCCTTGTTGTGGCGCTCGCCCATTAGGCGAATCCAGACACCACCGGGTGGTATGTCGGTCAGCCGGACCACTCTGCCGCCGTAGAGGAGGAATATCGAGCCGCTCAGCAACGGTGTGTTCTTGATTGCCGATAGCAGGCGTCTCCGATCGTCACCCTCCATACCCTCCTCGAAGACTATCACGTCCTCCCAGCGATACTCCTGACCGGTCTCGGTATCGACGGCTATCCTCATCGTCGGCCCGAGCCAGTTGAAGAGACCATCTCGGAGAGTGGTACGAGCTTCTGCGGCCCGCGCTCGCAGACTACGAGTGCCTGCAAAGAGGTTCGCACGCACGAGGAACACGCGTATCCGGCGGAAGAGAGTGGGATGCGCCGCGCCGTACTCGGCCAGGAAGTCTATCAGAGTCGCCCCGAGGCCCTCGCTGCCATCGTCTTGCGCCGACTCCGTACAGGCATCCCAGGCGAGGTCGGTGAACGCCTCGACCCTCGACTCGGACAGGCTCCGCTCGCAGAGGACCGCGCGCGTCTCGGAATCGAGCAGCTGCGGGTCCCTGGCGAAGAACCGCCCGATGGTGGCCCGGAACCGTTTCACCCTCGCCACCGGTACCAGCACCTGGAAGGCACGCCGTCTGACCTCAGCGGACACGACCTCGCTGGCGCGGGCGAGTAGATGTCGGGCCGGCTCGGCCAGCGGTCCCTCCTCGCCGCTCGCGATGATTCGCTCGAGCAGACGCACCGCGTCCAGCGCACTCGCCTCATCGGTGGAGATCAACATCCGCGCTGCCTGATCGAGGTCGAGCAAGCTCCACTCGGCGTGACGGCTCGACTCCTCCAACTTCTCGCGGTCCGCCGCCTTGGGCTGGAACGGCTCGGCGCGCCCCACCCATTGGATCGCTTCGGCCGAGCGGCCCGGCCGTTGTCTGTCGTCGAGATCGAGCGGCGCGAAGGCGAACAACTCGTCGTTGCCCAGCCAGAGTCGTGGGGTCGCCAGCAGAGACCCGAGATCGAGCGCCTTCCCCTCGTAGCTATAGAGGCACGACCCCACCCGCAATTTGTTCTCAGCCAGCTGCCGCACAGTCAGGCTCGTACCGATCGACGGGAAGGCAAGACTGTCTCCCTCGACGTTCACGTCCTGCGCCGTCAGCCCCAAGATCTGGAACAGCCAATTTGGAAGGCTGATATTGACGTCGCCGACCTCGAGAAATACACGCCGGTACAGGGTCTCGATGACGTCGGCGAAGTTGTCGACGACGACCTTGCGGCGCGGCGTGCCTTTGGGGGTCAGCTCACCCAGCTCGGCATCGAGGTCGCGATCGATGATCGCGAAGTCGACTACCCGCTCGAACGGCGCCACGAACTTGTTGACGGAGACTACCAGCGAGCGGAAGTGTTCCCGCACTTCCCCCGCGGACATCGAGGTAAAGTTTAGCTCCTCGTACTCCGGGCTGGGATAGATGAGGAGCGTGTTGTACTCCTTATGTTCGCCGACCAAAAAGGCGCGGCCCACCGACGCGAACTCACGGAACAGGTTCTCGATCCGCTGGGGTGCGATGGTCTGACCTTTGATGTTCTTGTAGATCTCCTTCTTGCGATCGACGATCCGGATGTGTCCGTCATCGTCCATCCTCATCAGATCCCCGGTGTGCAGCCAACCGTGCTCATCGAATGAGGGCCGGCCGTCCGGTGGATCGAGGTATCCCATCATCACGTAGGCCCCGCGGATCAACAGCTCGCCGTCCTCGCCGAGCTTCAGCTCTATGCCGGGGAGCGCGACCCCCAGCGAGCTGTCCTTGTACTGGGAAGGCGGCGTCATGGTGATACCGCCCGTTGCCTCGCTCATCCCGAAGCCGCTCAGAAGCTGGATCCCTCTTTTGTGGAAGAACCGGAAGATGTCGGTATCCAGATGGCCGGCGGCGGAGAGCCCCCACTTCAGCCGGCCACCCGTCACGTCGAGCGTGGCCTCCTGGAGCTCGTCATCCGGCCCATGCAGCGGATCGACCCGTTTGCCGATCGCCTCGTACAGCTGGATCCACTTCCTGGGAACGCTGATGAAAACGGTGGGCCGGTAGCAGGCCATGCCGTCGACCAGGGCCTCGACCGATGGATCTCTCAGGAAGCAGTACTTCGCGCCCCAGAAGACGCAGCCCAGCATCTCCAGGTAGCGGCCGAACGTGTGGAACAGCGGCAGGTAGCAGAGGAAGATGTCGCGGTCGCCTATCTCGGGCAGCGCCAGCGCCCGGGCGAACCGCTTGAAGACGAGGTTGCGATGCGAATACTGGATCCCCTTCGGCATGCCGGTCGTGCCCGATGTGTACATGATCGTGGCACGATCGCCGATTCGAACCGCTGCGGACCTTTCTTCGATCAGCGAGGCCGGAACCTCGCTCGCCCGATCCTCGACTTCGCGCAGCGTCATCACCGTACCGGCGACGCCCTCCAGCGATTCGATCGTGACTACGTGCTTCAGGTCCGGCAGCGATCCCCTATTCTTCTCGACCTTGTCCAGCTGCTCGCGCCCCGAGACCACGACCGTGCCGACTTTCGCGTGCCCGAGGATGTAGCCGACATCGGCGTCTGTCGCGTTCGCCGGTATCATCACGTTCTCGAGGCCCGACGTCAGGCAGGCGAGATCGAGGGTCGCCATCTCGATCCGGTTCTCTGAGAGAATCGCGACCCGGCCGGGCGGCCTGGGATGGTAGAGTGCGGTAAGGCCGCGGGCCAGCGTTTCAACACGGGCAGCTACGTCACTCCACGACAGGCTTTCACCGCCGCCGCGCCTCGGAACCTCGAACAGGACCTTCGTCGCATAGCTCGCCGCACGCTGCCTGAACAGCTCACCGACTGTGAAGTGCGACGCTTCCACGGCCGACAGGATCCTCTGGGCCCACAGCTCAATCGCCCCGCTGGCCGCCACCCGTCGCAAGAACGCCGGACGCCGAAGCAGGTCGAGGGCGTGCCACGTCAGTTCTCGCGCACCGCGATCGAGGGGTTCCCCTCGCTCGGCGAGACGTTCGACGCACCGATCCAGCAAACCGGCCAGGTTCTCCAGGTCGAGCGCCTCGAGAACCGAATCGCCCTCGCGAGCTTCCCGGATCAGCTGGACGACCTCGCGATCCAGGTCGCGTGACCCGGGATCCGTGGCGCCCTTGCCTTTGGCCTCATCCAGCGCGGCCTGCGCTCGGGCCGACAGATCGCTCGCGGTAAAGTCTTCCCTAGCCATCTTCAGCCAATCCTACTGCCACTCCCCTCAGGTCACAATAAGCCATCGCTCGATCGTAAGACGAAGCGGGCCCGGCGCACCGGCGCCGGGCCCTCGCTGTGGGAGCGGCCGTGTTGACGGCCTCGGTGGTAGGGCTAATAGACGGGGCTACCAGCCTCGATGAGGGTGAGCACGAAGAGCATCCACACCGTCACCACTGCCAATGATAGGAGGAGGCTCGTTGCCGTTCTGCGGGTTTTGCCCTCCATCTTCATCGTGGGTCTCCCGGTTTCGAATCGCCTCCCACGAGAATCCTACGGCTACATTACCCGGGCCCTATCATGTCACTCTCTCACCGGCTATCAGGTAAGCTCTGTGCGGATCAGCCAGCGATCATCCGGCTATCATGCGGGCGCCGGGCCCGATCAGGCTGGAACCATGGGGCTCTAAACGCCGGGCCCTACCAGGCCCCGGGGATCAGGCGGTAGCGCACCCGCTCCGCATACTCCTCGTACCCGGCAAGCTCCTTTCTCAGCGTCCTGTCCTCGAGTGCGGTGCGCACGAGCATCAGCGCTAGCAGGATTACCGCCGGGATGAAACCCCACAGCGAGCCGAGCGCCACCGTCAGCCCGATCATCATAATGTACCAACCCACGTAGCCGGGGTGGCGCACGTAGCGGTACGGGCCGCCGGTAACGACGTAGTGACCGCGTTCTCTCTGGATGCGGACCATCTTGGTGAAGAACTTGTTCTCCGCCATCGCCCAAAGGAAGATGAGGTCGCCCACCACGAGCAGCCCCAGCGCGGTAACCTGGATCCACGGCGCGAACGGCGGCGACCACCCGAAACGCTGATCGAACCCGCCCAGCAACACCACCGCCAACGCAAAGGGGGCCATGGAGCCGGTCACCAGCCTGTCCCACTTCCGGACCCCCTTTCCCCCGCGCATACGCTCGCGGATGACCTCGGGGTTCTTGACCAACAGAACCGTCATATTGACGCAGACCAGAACGAGCATCACGGCGATCAGCGCCCACCCCATCGTCCAGTCCCAACGCCCGGCCGGAAGGAACAACATCAGCGCCAGCAGCGGCAAGGATAAGATGATCCGGATGGCCGCCTCGGCGATAAGGGCCCTGCGGCTCGGATGATCTCCGTCCATCGGCTAAGCTCCTTCAGAGGGCGTACCAGTTCTACCAGCCGCCACCGTACCTCGCGCCAATCCGTAAGCGCACGCAAGCGGACCGGCGAGTGAAGTTTAGTGCTTGAGGTGAATAATTGGGAGAGTCGGTCTACTGCCGGAGGGAGAGGGTCCGCTCATCAGGTTGTGCGTTTGCCTTCACGCCTCCTCGAAGAGTTCTTCGATCAGCGGATGCACGTCGACGAACTTCACACCGTCACCCCTCAGACGCCTCAGGACTCCGACGGCTTGGGGACCGACGAAGCACACCTCGGTGAAATCGAGAACGATGGCTCGACCTTCTGCGCGGTGTTTCGAACACTCGTCCTCGAGAACGGAGGCCCAGGCACCGACGATCTGGCCATCGACCTTCAATCTGACGAGCTTCGCGTCCTCGAAGACTTTCGTAATCCAGATTCCCAAGGTTCTCTCTCGCACGCCGCCCCGCTGCCGATCAACGATCTGGCCGGAGCTATCGTCCGTCTTCGGGCGACGACCGATCAACCTCGACGATGATCACGCCGCGCATGAACGGGTGAAGTGTACAGTAGTACGAATATTCGCCCGGCTCCGTCAGCCGCATGGTGTATGTCTCGCCCGGACCGATGAGCGGCGAGCTCCACTCGCCGTCGTCACCAGCGGTTGTGTGCGCCACATGATCGCGGTTCACCCAGCGCACCGACGAACCGGCCGCCACCCGGATCGTGTCGCGATCGAAGCGCATCTCTCGCATGTCCACCTCGACAACGCGGACCGGTGTAGATTCCGTTCCAGCACCGCGTTCTTGTGTGCCGCCCCGCTCGAAGATCCGGCCCCAGCGAGCGAAACCGCTGAACGGGACCGTGAACTCGAAGCCCCACACCAGGCCACCGCCGCCAAGCTCGGTACCTTTGAACGACGCTTCCTGTAGCGTTGTCGCAGTCGAATTGCTCACCTGCAGCGAGAAGGTGTGCGGGGTGAACGGTATGCCGATGTGGATCCCGGCGCTCCAAGCAGCAGTGGTGTCGGGACCCGCAACGAAGCCGCCCAAGTCACCGCCTACCACCAGGTAGTCGGTGAGCCTCAGCAAGGCGCCGCCTGACAGCGCCACACCTTCCTGCCCAGTGTGCAGTGCGTCGGTAAACCCTCTCACGGCGCCCAATAGCTCGATCGGCCCAACGGACGCCTGACCGGCCAACTCGCCGTCGAAGCTCTCGGCCTGGGTATTGTAGCCGCCCAGTATCGAGAGCGACCACTCATCACTACGCAGCGGCGCTACCTTCAGGTACGGGAACCACTCGTTCTGACGTGTCCCGTTGATGATCGCCGGCGACGTCACGTATTTCACCCCGACCATCGCCGGCGACCAGAGCCCCAGGCTCAATGTGAAAGTCGGCGAGTTGTCGAGCACACCGTCGTCGAAGAGATCGACGACGTCGGCATCGTCACCAAGCACCCGGAACCGGTGATTGAATTGGAAATGCAGATTCCACGGCGAGGTCACCCACGTCCCCTCCATGTTCGGGGTCCGATGGGTCAGAGGCTGCGCCGATGCACCTGGGGTCGCGAGAGGCAGGTACGCTACGCACAGCAGCAGTAGCCCCGCTACCTTCCGCCCGCTCATCGCTAGGCTCCGACCGCGACCTGCAGCTCCTCCCGAGGCTCGATGTATCCCATCTCGACGGCGTAGTCATGTAGCTGCCGCTGCAGAATCTGGCGAGCCCGGAAGAGCCGCGACTTGACCGTGCCCAGCGGTAGGTCCAGCACTTTCGCTACTTCCTCGTAGCTCAGCCCCTCCACGTCGCTCAGCAACAGCGTCGCCCGATACACATCCGGCAGTTGCCCGATGCACTCAAGCACTTCGCTGTCGATCAAGTGATGAAGCAGACGAGCCTCCGGATCTTTGCCTTCCATAGGCTCGACTAACGTGATCTCCTCTACCTCGCTCAGATCCACCGCCTGATCCTTCCGTCGATTCCGACGGTAGTCGCTGATGAACACGTTGCGCAGGATCGTGAACAGCCAGGCCCGCGCGTTCGTCCCGCTGCGAAACCTGTCCCATGAACGGAATGCTCTCAGCATCGTCTCCTGTACCAGGTCCTCGGCATGGACCGGGTCGCCGGAAAGCATCGTCGCAAATCTGAAAACCGCGTCGAGGTGAGGCAGCGCCTCGATCTCGAACGTGCTCGCTCTCGTGTCGGCTATCGCTGTTGACGTCGCGTACATTCGGGCCACCCTTTCGGGCGATATCGGTTCCTCGCGAACCGGGTGATCGGTTTTTCCCTCGAGTAAGAGGCCCGGGCCAGCGTGGCATCGGGCGGGGTCCAGCCAACCGCCTCTATAGGAAGTTCCGGGCCAAGGGACGGGCAGAGGGCCCCAGTGCCATAACTTATTGTTACGATTGGAATTGCAGAGACCGTCGCAGCCAGACGCAGGCGCGTCGGCCGGCGATTGGCTCCAACATATTGGAGAGCCTACGTTATTTTGGAGCCGCGCTCACCGTTTGCGCTCGACCCCGAGCTTCTTCATCCGGGCTTCGAGTGTGGTGGGCTTGAGGCCGAGGAGGGCGGCGGCGCCGGCGTCGCCTCTGACGCGCCAGCCGGTGGCCTCGAGGACGCGGGTGATGTGGTCGCGCTCTATTTCTTCCAGGGTGGGTATTCGCGAGGGTCCGGCGCTGGCCGAGGCGGTGAGCCTTTCGCAGAGCTCGAACTCGGCGCCGCTCGTGAGAATGACGGCGCGTTCGATCACGTTTTCGAGCTCCCTCACGTTGCCGGGCCAATCGTATGCCATGAGGGCGGTCATAGCAGCCTGGGGGATCGACTCGATGTTCTTGCCCAGCTTGACGCCGTATTTCATGACCAGGTGCTTGACCAGCAACGGAATGTCCTTCTTGCGCTCTCGCAGGGCGGGCACGCCGATCGGGAAGACGTTCAGGCGGTAGAAGAGATCGGAGCGGAACAGTCCTTCGTCGATGGCATCCGCCAGCTCGCGGTTGGTGGCGGCGATCACCCGGACGTCGACCTTCCTGGTTTGCGAGTCGCCGAGCCGCTCGAACTCACCTTCCTGCAGGACCCTGAGCAGCTTGTTCTGCAGGTCCAGCGGGATATCGCCTATTTCATCGAGGAAGATGGTACCGCCGTTCGCCAGCTCGAAGCGGCCGATCTTGCGGCTCGTCGCCCCCGTGAACGCTCCCTTCTCATGGCCGAACAGCTCGCTCTCGATGAGCCCGGCCGGCAGGGTGGCGCAGTTGACCCTGACTAGGACCTTGTCTTTCCGCCAGCTGGCGGCGTGGATGGCGCGAGCCACGAGCTCTTTCCCCGTGCCCGTTTCGCCGGTAATCAGAACCGTCGAATCCGTAGCTGCTACCTTCTCGATCGCTTCGTAGACCGACTTCATCGGCGGAGCTGTACCGACGATCTCGCCATAGCCATGGGTCGAATCCAGCTCCTGCTGCAGATACACCATCTCCTCATGCAGCCGCTGCAGCTCGGCCTCGGAGCGCTTGCGGTCGTTGATGTCGCGAAGAATGATCGCGTAGAGCCGCTGTTCGCCGACCTCTACCAGCGACACCGTCGCCTCGACCGGAACGCTTTCGCCGTCCGCCCGCAGAGCGGTCAGCCCCTCGGGCGACCACAAGTAGCAGTAGCGACTCTCCGCCCTCTGGACCGCCCTCACACACTGATCGAGCACAGCCCTCGAGTCGCTGCAGAGGAATTCACGAAACGAATTGCCGAGAACCTCGGCGGCCGTGCATTTGAAGACTCGTTCCGCCGCCTGGTTGAACATGCTGATACGAAGCTCGGAATCGACGATGACGATGGCGTCCATCGCCGACCTGAAGATGGCCGCGAACCGCTCCTCGCTGGCGCGCAGCGCCTCCTCCGTTTCCTTGCGCCCGGTGATGTCTCGCGCGACGGCGATCCAGACTTTCCGGCCACCCTCGTCGAGAAAGCCGATCCGCACCTCCACCGGAAAGCCCGAGCCGTCCTTGCGGACGTGACGGCCTTCAACCGACAGCTCTTCTTCGGGGTCTAGCTGTTCGAGCACCTCTCTCACCTGCTCCGGCGTGCGATCTGCGAACTCGGCCACGCTCATACCGACCAACTCACCGCGCGTATAGCCCAGGCTGTCACAGGCCCGCTGATTGACGTCTAGTACACGCCCTTCAGAGTCGATAAAGAAGAAAGCGTCGGCCGCGTGCTCGACCAGCGTACGGAAACGAGCCTCGCTCCTCTTCAGCTCCTCCAGCTTACGGTATTCGCCTTCCACCGAGCTCGATGCCTTTGCCAGCTCTTCCTGCCGTTCCGGCCTACCCTCTCGGGCCATCATCGTCTGCCTCTAGGAACCCCCGCGCAGGACCCAGCCGGACCCGCTACGATCCAAGATCGCCGGGCTGAAGCCCGACGGGTCTGCTCCCACACCGTGAGTGAAGCTCATTACCTCGATTCGCGACGGCTCGAACTCCAAAAGCAAGTAGTCATCGCTCTCCGGCCCCTCGCTGTAAAACGGCTCCCACTCCGGCTTCCAATGTCGGCGCCGCTCTACCAGGTCATCGACCAGACGTGCCGAGCCGATCAGGGTCACGTAGCCCATTCCTGAAGCATCGTAGTAGGCGAGCGTCGCCCGACCATCCTCGCGGAGCTGGCTTACCTTGCGCGATCTCGCGTTCGTCCCCATCCACACGACCATGTCGGGCTCGGGATCGAACGGATCCATCACCCGAGCCTGCGGTTGACCCGACGAATCCAGCGTCACCAAAAAACAGTAGTGTGCCGCCTTCATCACCTCCCGGGCGGCCTCCAGCACGCGCCCCTCAGGCGGCTCGACTTCCTGCCCCCAGCCGCTCCCAGCGGCTAGTATACCGAACACGGCAGCTGCAGCGACCGCGATCCGCATTGCCCCGCCTCCTGGAGTTATCGATCCAACAAGATATCCGAGCGGCCGGGCCCGTGGAACGGGGCCGGCAATATCGGCGCCAGTCACCGGCGCGGTCGAATTGTAAGAAAACTTACGCCATGCACCCACCTGCCGCGCCCGAGCCCGCAAGTCCTTGTAATTCAGGCATCAAGACCTAATTTATGACGACCCCCCTTTGCCGTGCCCTAACGTGGACAGTCGAGGAGGCCAATGGGAGATCAGGGCCACGGTAGTTGGCGCCGCGCTTTCAACAAGTACATAGGCCTGGCCACCGCCATTATCGGCATGGCCATCGTGCTGAGCAGCTTCCTGTTCTTGCAGAACCTGTTCGCCTGGTACGCGACTATCATGGTCGGGCTGCTGATCGTCCTGGCGGGTTTCCTCTACGGTGCGCACCCGTTCCTGACCAGCGAGCGCCGGTACTTCGCGCTCCGCGGGGAAGTCGACCGCTTTATCGATCTCGTCCGCCGACTCAACGCGGCGGCGGTCGAGGCGAGCGGCGGCGCGGAGTTCGAGCAGGTAAAGGCGGAGATGATGAAGTCGGTGGAACGGATGGCCGAGCTGGCCGGCAAGGAAGGCGAAGGCGTAGAAGCAGGCACGTAGGCCACGGCGCTTGCCAGAAGGCAGAACTCCGCGACACCTTTCCTGAGCCCCGACGGCCCCACCAGCCCGCCGCCACGGTGGCTAACGCGGAGAGTCCAAGATGGAGGCCCGTGAGCCGAACCGCAGACAGCGTTTCACCTCACTGCTCGTTCTAGCACAACAAGCCCGGCAGACATTCGAGCGCTTTCCGCTCGCGATCTTGTCGGCGATCGTAGCCGCACTCGCGGTACACCTGATCATCGATGCGTTCGAAGCCGATAGGGAGACGCAATCTCTGTGGCCGGTCATCATGACGGCGATCCTCGGCATCCCCTTCTTTTACGCTCTGCGTGTGCTGGGAGAGAGTCGCGGATGGCCCCGCAGGCTTCACCTGGGAATCACGCTCGCCGGGTTGATCTTGCTGGTGGTCTACTACCTGGCCGTGCCCACGCCGGTCAAAGGTGCCGACGTCGTATCCTACCTACTGCTGCTTGCCGCCGTCTTGCTGGCGACATCGTTCTTGCCTTTCCTCGGCGTAGCCGGAGAAGAGAACGGCTTCTGGCAGTACAACAAAGTGATGTTTCTTAGACTCGCCATGGCAGTGCTCTATTCGGCCGTCCTCTATGTCGGCCTGGCACTGGCGCTCGCCGCCTGCGACGCGCTGCTCGGCTTCGACATAGAAGGCAGAAGGTACGCGCAGCTCTGGTGGTGGATCGTCCTGGTCTACAGCACCTGGTTCTTCATGGCCGGCATCCCGCGCGACGTCCGGGCTCTACAACGAGTCAGCGACTACCCGACCGCGCTGCGCATCTTCACCCAGTACGTGCTCATCCCGCTGGTCGTCGTGTACATGGTGATCCTGTACGCGTACATGGCGAAGATCATCGTACAGTGGGAGCTACCCAAGGGCTGGGTTGGCTATCCGGTGATCGGCGTGTCGCTGGCCGGGATGCTTGCACTGCTGCTCGTGCACCCGATCCGCAACAAGCCGGAGAGCAAGTGGGTTGTCCCGTACGCGAAGCTGTTCTACTGGGCGTTCTACCCTCTAATAGTCTTGATCTCCGTCGCCATAGTCACCCGGATCTCCGACTACGGTTTGACCGAGAACCGCTACCTGGTGGTCGTGGCGACGGCTTGGCTGCTGGGAATCGCCCTTTACTTCAGTTTCAGGCGCACAACGGACATCAGAATCATACCGATCTCGTTATGCATCGTGTCGGCGCTCGCCGCGTTCGGCCCCTGGGGGGCGACCGCTTTCGCGCGGCGCAGCCAGCTAAATCGCTTGCGTGAGATGTTGATCGCGGAAGCGGTGATGATCGACGGCAGGCTCGAGGGGACGGCTAAGCCCGTCCCATTCGAGCGCAAGAAGGAGATCAGCAACGTAGTCGAGTACGTTATCATGTACCACGGCGCTGACCGCATCCGCGACTGGTACGCCGAACCTAGCCGCCTCCCCGATGAGCCGACGCCGCAGATCGCCGTCCGGGAGATGGGGGTCGAATACGTCAGCCGTTGGCAACCGGAAGGCTACGCTATCACGGGCTCTGCACCGAACCCGCTGGCGGTCGCGGACTTCGACTACGTCTATCGGCTCAATCGCCGCGATGCCGACACCACTCGCTGGTCCACCATGCTCGACGGAGAGACGGAGCTATCATTGGAGGGAACCACGCTGCAGCTGGCCAGGCCCGGCGATCCGGCCAGCGTTCTGAGCGTCGACCTGGCCTCGATGCTACTGGCGCTGCGCGAAAAGGAGGAACGCGGCGAATCCTACGGCCGCGAGGAGACCGGCATCGAGACCGAGAACGAATGGCATCGGATGGTCTTCTACCTGCGCGAGGCCGGTGGCGGCGGCGAAGGCGACTCCATAACCGTCGACCGCCTCTCGGCGACGATCCTGGTCACGGTCAAGTAGCAGCCGCCGGCGCCGCCTGCCCGCCTTCATCGCGCCGCGCCTGGGCCCGGCCCAACCCGATCGAGAGAACCGTCCAGAGGGCGGCCAGCGGGACCGTCGCCGCGGCGACCCAGCCCAGTGCGAGCCCCAGCGCCCGAAGCGCGCCGTCGATGCCCGCACCCGCTACATCGCCGCCCCGGTAGAGGAAGACGTCGACCACCGGTTTCGCCTTGTACTTCTCCGACGCTGGCACCACGCTAAACAATGATTCGCGGGCCGGGCGCGAAACTGCGTGGCGCGTCGCGCGATGCAGCGCCTGGAACAGCGCCATCACTCCGTACAGCGGCCAGAACGCGAGCACCGTGAACCCGGCCACCGTGACCAGCGGCAGAATCGAGAGCGTCCACCCCACCCCCAGCCGCCGGATCAGACGCGTGGTGATGAAGACTTGCGTGATGAGCGTCGCGATCTGCGCCAACATGTCGAACAGCGCGAAGCTGCCGACCCGCTGGCTGAACGTGTCCGTATTGTCCAGGATCACGTTCGCCTGCGTGAAGTAGATCATCGTGTTCGAGATCGCCAACAGAATGATGTAGCCGCCGATCCCGAGCAGGTACGGCGACGTCGCCACGGCGTGCGCCCCCTCCCAGAACGACCCGCCGATTTGCTCGACATTCTTGAGAGCGTTCTCACCCGTCGAAACTACCGAAGCCAGGCGCGAGTGCTCCGAGGCGCCTGCCGCTTTGTCGAGGGTCAGCATCACGACGATCGCGGCACCGAACAGCGTCGCGCCCATCAACATGAGGCCGGCGGGGAGATAGACGGACTCGGTCATGCCGCTGATGACGTTGGTCGCCCAGCCGCCCACGATGGCGCCCGACGTGCCACCGATCCCGATGAACGCAAACATCCGCTTCCCCTGGTCCACGTTGAACACGTCGACCATGAAAGCCCAAAACAGGCTGTTCACGAACAGGTTGATGACCGAGAGCCAGACGTAGAACGTATAGCCGACGCCGCGCGCCACGCCGGTTTCGGCATCGGTGCCGATCAAGCCGCCGCCGGCACCCGCGTCGGCGATGAGCAGCGTCGAGAACCCGAACAGGCACACGATCACGAACAGGTAGCCGATCGGGATGAAGCGCCGCCGGTCGAATCGGCTGACCACGCCACCGAACAACAGCACGATGACCAGCGAGCTCACCGACGTGAGGACGAAGAGCCAGCGCAGCTCGCTCATCCCGCGCGACACGCCCATCGCATCGCGCACCGGCCGCAGGAAGAAGTAGCCACAGAGCACGCAGAAGTAGAACAAGGCCGCCAGCAGCCCCAGCGGCAGTTCCCCGCGCTTGATGTTCAGCAGTCGAGCAGCCCAGTCAGCCACGATCCGTACCCGTCTACCGTCTACCGTCTACCGGCTACCGGCCACCGGTCACCGACTACCGCCCTCCCGCGCGTGCCACGCGGCAAGGACCTCGACCTCACGTTCGGCCGGGAGCCCCGCCTGCGGGTCCGCCCGTCGGTCCTCCGGCAAGGTCTTCCACCAATCGATGGTGTCCTTTGCCGTCACCGCCAGCGGACGGTACTTGAGTCCCGCGGCTACTGCGCGCGAGTTATCAAAGGCGCTGAATCCCTCCATGCCCTCGCGCGGCGGGATCCACGCCGTCATGTGACCCCACGGCCTTACCTCGTGCTCGTCGAGGAAGTCGGCGTTGACCCAGGTGAAGGAGATCTCGTTGCTGACGACGGCCCGTATGCCGTAGAGCAACTCGGCCATGCTGAGTGGCGACAATGGACCGACCGCGCTGTAGGTGCCTAGAGCACGCTGCTCCAGCAGATGGATCTCGAACTCCGCCAGGTCGCGGGCATCGATATACTGCGTCGGGTCCGTGGGCTCGCCGGGCGCCATGACCTCGCCGCCACGATCGATCCGTACTGGCCAGTAGGTCCAGCGGTCCGAGTAGTCGCTGGGGCCGACGATCAGGTGCGGCCGAACGACGATCGCGCCGTCGGGGAAGGCATTGCGAGTCTCCTGCTCGCATAACGCTTTGAGCGCCCCGTACGTTTCGCCGGTGACCTCCTCGATGGTCGGGTCATCGATTGTCGCCACTGGATCGTCCTCGGTGATCCCGATCTTGCTGTTGTCGGCGTGCACCGAGAGCGACGAGACGAACAGATAGACATCCACCGAGTCCTTGAGCAGCTCAGTCGTTTGTCTGACCCAGCTGGGGATCGAGGCCGAGTTGTCGATCACCACATCCCACTCCCGACCCCTAAGCGCCTCGATATCGTCGTCCCGGTCGCCTATCAGTCGCTCGGTCCGAGCGATGAGCTCCTGGTGCACCGTCGGCTCCCTCCGCCCACGGTTGAATATCGTCACCTCGTGGCCGCGAGCCCGAGCGTAGTGGATCAGATGCGGGCCGCTGATGCCGGTACCCCCGAGAATGAGGATGCGTAGCGGTCTCTCCGCTCGCGGCACCTGCCGCTCCTCCGCCCGCGCGCAAGCCAGCATCCCGAGGCCGAGGGCGCCGCCAACGGCCGCCGTCGCCTGCAGGAACTCCCTTCTCGTCGTACTCATCGAGCCCCCCTCTTTGGACCGTCCTTCACTCTCCGTCTCCATCGCCATCGCCATCCCCATCGCCATCGACCCCCTCCTCGGAAGACGATGGCGACGGCGATGGCGACGGCGATGGCGATGGCGACGGCGAAAGATCACCCAAACTAGCGGCTGCAGCCGCCCACTGCCAGACGGCTCGATCACTACCTCGGGATTGCGGCAGGACGGCCTCGCCCTAACCTTGTCACGTCAAATCCGCCGCTCAACAGGAGGCTTCCCGTGCGCCGATTCGCCGCATCTTGCTTTGCAGCCGTTCTCGCGCTTCCCGCACTCGCCGCCGCCCAGGACCCCAGGGTCGACGCGGCGGTCGAGCGCCACGCCGCCGAGATCATCGAGCTTCGCCACCACTTCCATCAGTACCCGGAGCTCGGCAACCGGGAGTTCGAGACGGCGCGCATCGTGGCCGCACACCTCGAGAAGCTCGGCTTCGATGAGATCCGAACCGGCGTCGCACACACCGGCGTCGTCGGTATCCTCAAAGGCGGACAGCCGGGACCGGTCGTCGCCGTGCGCGCCGACATGGACGCTCTGCCCGTGACCGAAGATACGCCTTACCCCTTCAAGTCGACCGTGCGCACCACATACCTGGGGAAAGACGTCGGGGTGAGCCACGCCTGCGGCCACGACGTCCATACGGCTGTGCAGCTCGGCGTCGCTTCGGTCCTGGCATCGCTGCGCGAGGAGTTGCCGGGGACCGTGTTGTTCATCTTTCAACCCGCAGAGGAAGGGCCACCGCCCGGTGAAGACGGCGGTGCGCCGCTCATGGTCGCGGAAGGCGTGCTCGAGAACCCGCGGCCCTCGGCGATCTTCGCACTGCACACCAACCCTGGCCTCGAGGTCGGCCACGTCGGCTACACTTCGGGTCCGATCTACGCCTCATCGGATCACTTCGCCATCACGATCCGCGGCCAGCAGGCTCACGGCGCTGCGCCCCACCTCAGCGTCGACCCTATCGTCATGGCTTCGCAGGCGGTGATCGCCTTCCAGACGATCCGCTCCCGCAACCTCTCGCCGCTCGAGCCCAGCGTCCTGTCCGTCGGGATCTTCAGAAGCGGCGAGCGCTTCAACATCATCCCGGCAGAGGTTTACATGGAGGGCACCGTCCGCACGTACAACCCGGAGGTGCGCGACGCTATCGAGCGCCGCATGGACGAGATCCTCGCCGGAATCACCCAGGCCGGCGGCGGCACTTACGGGTTCGCCTACTCGCGCGGCGCTCCACCGACCATCAACAACGCCGAGCTCGCCGAACGCGGGGCCATCACTATGGCGCGCGTCCTCGGGGCCGAGAACGTTCACGTCCTCGAGCCTTTCATGGCGGCCGAGGACTTCGCGTTCTTCGCCAACATCATCCCGGGATTCTATATCACGCTCGGCACCACCAGGCCGGGCACGACCTCTGGCTGGAACCACACCCCCAACTTCATGGCCGACGACGGATCGGTGCCCGTTGGCATGCGCGTCATCTCCAGCCTGCTGCTCGACTACCTCCAGACGGAGAGCAACCGTCCCAACCCTTAGCCACACGTAGGGCTCCCCCCGTCGACCTTCCGCCGTCGAACCCCCCATCGGCCGCCCACACGTGTCCAGGTAGTGTCCACATATGTAAATAGACCGACCCTTGACGTCTCGCCCCTGCCCGCCTATTTTCTTAGACAATTACCGGACACAGCGCCCCCGGGCGCTCCCAACCCCGACCATTTATCGGAGGGAAAGAGGAAATGAAAAACAAACCCTTGAGTCTAGTCGCGGCCCTGCTGGGGCTGACGCTCATCGCCACAGCGTGTGACGATGACGACGATGGCATGGGTCCGGATCAGCTGCCCGAGGGCACTGTTGCGTTGCGCGTCGTGCACGCGTCGCCCGATGCTCCCGCGGTGGACGTCTACGCCGAGGGTCTGGAGAATCCGCTTTTCTCGGATGTCGCTTACGGGCAGGTGACCGACTACCTGATGGTGGCGGAGGGCACCTACAACATCCAGCTGCGAGGCGCCGGTGCTTTGTCGAGCAGCGACCCTGTATTCGAGACCGGCGACCTGACGGTCTCCGACGGTGACGTGATCACGGCGATCGCCACCGGCTTCCTGTCCTCGATGGACGCCGCAGACGAGTTCCGGGTGTTGCCGCTGTTCGAGGAGTTCGCCGATGCCGGCTCGTCGGCGCGCGTCCGTATCGTGCATGCATCGCCCGACGCGCCCACCGTCGCCATCGACGTGGCCAACGACGGTACGCCCGAGATCGCCGCCCTCGCTCGCTTCGAGGACACAGGCGCGGCCGGCGTCGAGCTGCCCGCCAGCAGTTCCTTGCAGATCGGGGTCTGGGCTGGCAGTCCGTTGGCTCGCGTGACGGCGTTCACGACACCGGCGCTTCCGGCCGGCGGCGAGCTGTTCGTGATCGCCATCGGTTCGCTCCAGTCTCTGCCTCGTGAGGAGACGGGCTTCTCGCTGCTCGCCGTCGCAGGCAGCGGTGCGATTGGGAGGATCGGGCAGAACCCGGTGGTCTACGCGCTGCACGGCAGCCCCGACGCGCCGGCGGTGGACATCTTCGCCGGTGATCTCGAGCTCGTGGACAACCTGTCGTTCGCCGAGGTGTCCAGCTCGATTCAGGTTCCGCCGGGCTCGTACACGCTGGACTTCTTCGGCACGACCGCAGGGTCAACGCGCCCCGGCGGATCGCCCGCCGCTTCCGCCGACACGCCGCGGCTTGAGGCGGGTCAGCGTTACTTGGCGGTCGCAACCGGCTTCCTGAGCCCCGAAATGGGTGAAGAGCCGTTCCGCCTCGCGGCGTTCCGCGATGATCTGGAGCTCGCCACCAGCATGTCCAGGGTGAGCGCGATTCACGCGTCGCCTGACGCGCCCGCGGTCGACATCGGTACCGTTGATGGCGGCGGGATGATCGACCAGGTCGTCTTCGACAACCTCGCCTATCCCGACGGCCAGCCCGAGACCGGTGCCGATGTCCCGGCCGCCGCACTCACGCTGGGCGTCGCGGCGACGGGTAACATGAACCCGGTCGCGACCTTCAACGTCGTCACAGCCGCGGGCCTGCGTGCCTTCGCGGTGGCCGTCGGAGCCCTTACACCTGCTGCCGATGAGGAGTCGTTCCGCCTCGTGGTGGTGAACGCTACCGAGTCACCTTGGACGGCGACTCCGATTAACCCGAACTGACGTCTCTCTCCACGGCGGGCGAGCGCGCAGTGGCGCCCCCCTCCAGGCGTCGCGCTCGCCCCGCCTCCCTTCAAATCTTTAAAGGCTTGATGTACCGGCGTAGCTGCTACGGGATGGACTCTCTCTGTACGGTCAGCAGCGATGCCTCCCCGAGATCGGCGGCTTCCGCTTCCAGCTCCGCGAAATCCGACTCGGGCATGTGGAGCGTCCACCAGTCCTTAGCCTGCTGAGCCTCCCACCTCGAATCGAGGCCACAAGCCACGAGCCGCTCGTCGAGCTCGGCAGCGCTCTGCGGCCGGGCCGCCGGATCCTTCTCCAGGCAGGCGAGGACGACCTGCTCCAACGACTCGGGGATCTCCAGCTCGCTACGCTGTGAGGGAGGGACCGGCTGCTCCTGAACGTGCGCGAGGACGGTCGCCAACGAGCCGTCGGCCTCGAAGACACGCTGGCCGGTAAGCAGCCAGTACGCCACGCAACCGACGCCGTAGATATCCGTGCGGCCGTCTACCTCGCCTTTGCCCATCGCCAGCTCCGGCGCCATGAACGCCGGTGTGCCGGTGGCGATCCCCTCGGCCGTAAGCTCCGTCGCCCCCGGCTCGTCCGCCTTGAACGACTTCACCAGTCCGAAGTCGAGCACCTTCACGACATCGTAGTCGGGACCGACGCGGCAGACGTAGATGTTCGCCGGTTTCACGTCACGATGGACCAGCCCGCTCTCGTGCGCTTCGCCCAACGAGCGGCAGACCTGGCGCAGTATGTGGGCCGTTCGTGCCGGGGCGACGGGACCGAACTTCCACACCAGACCATCGAGGTTCAGCCCGTTGAGTAGCTCCATCACATAGTAGAAGGAACCCTCTTCGGTGATTCCGAAGTCGTACAGCTGGATGGTATTGAACGAACCGAGCGCCGCCGTGGCGCGAGCCTCGCGTTCGAAGCGCCGCAGGACGGTGAGCCGCGAAGCGTCATCCTTGCCTAGAGCCTCGGGCCGGATCAGCTTGATCGCCGCCGGCCTGGCTAGCATTCGGTGCTGAGCCAGCCAGACCTCGCCCATCCCGCCTTTACCCAACGGCTTCACCAAGTGGTAGCTGCCGATCTCACGCGCCTTCCTCAGGCGGTGCCCGAACCTGTAGACGATCCGCGATACGAAGATGGCCAGTCCGGCACAGACGTAGGTCGTGAACGCGAAGTAGAATAAGAAGAACGTCATCGGCGCGTCGGGGCTCGTAGCGCCTGCCGCTTTCGACAGCAGTATCGTCAGCAGCCCGGTCGACGCGGCTGCCACCGCAGCAAGCGCTGTCTTACCCGGCGTGTTGGGTGCCAGCAACGGGAAGAAGACGATCCACACGCACTCCCAAGGGATGCCGACATACTCCTGAAGCACACCGGCGTTCCACTCGGGGTAGACGCCCCAGAATTGAGCCATCGAGATCCCGAACGCCCCGACGACCTCGAAGACGAGGCCCAAATCGAGCAGTAGATCCGGCCTGATCCTAGCATAGCGCGAGAGCACGAAGACCGAGAGGCCGAGTACGATCGAGATCACCGAGACCAGCAGCTGAAAGCCACGATCCCACACCTCGTGGGGCGGCAAAATCGTCGTCTCGACTCGTAGGAGGTGCGGGGCGATGGACGCCAGGAAGAACGTCCCGGCGTAGGCAAGCGCCGCCCAGCCCAGTCGCTTCGATGCCTCCTGCAAGAGATCGGGCGGCAGCCCGCTCAACGAGGCGCTGGCTATGCTCGGCGTCGGGGTAGGTGTATCCGCCGCCTTCTCGAGGAACCTCGCTTTCATGACGCCCAGATGATACGGCACCGCTTGCCGCTGCGCCACGGCGGCGTTTAAAATTACCCGGCTGCTATTGGATGGATTTGACTAGAAGATGACTTCTCAGCCTACGATCTGCTCCGACCCAGCTTCTCCTCCACCCTCTCTTGCCGCTTGTCGGCGCTCAAACGGCGATAGATGGCAGCTGCCACCTCAAGATCCGCTCGCGCTAGCGCCGTATTCCCTGCCCAGCTGACTTCAACCGGCGACCGCTCCAATCTCTAGGAATCCGTCCAGGATGCAGATATCGCCTCCGGCAACCGGCCGGCCGGGCTTGCGGGGGCACCGCCCGCCGCTCCATGCTTAAGTTTTCGAGCCCAGACTCCTGCACACTGTGACTTCTACAGACGAGGCGGCCATGGAACGCAGAGACTTCTTGCGGAGTGGATTAGCGCTAGGAGCAGGGATCGGAGCGGCTAGCGTTGGCGGAGTCGCTTTACTCCCTGACCCGGCCCAGGCGTTTCCCGCACGGTCGGACGGACCGCTCGAGCTGAACTCGAACGAGAATCCGCTGGGCCTGGCGCCGGACGCACGGCGCGCGGTGATCGACGGGATAGCCAGGGCGAACCGCTATCCCGGCGAACGGGCCGAGCTGACACAGGAGCTGGCGGCGATCAACGGGGTGAAGGAGGAGAACATCGTACTGGGGTGTGGCTCCACCGAGGTCCTGCAGATGGCGGTGCAGGCGCTCTCCACGCCTGACGCCCGCCTGATCCTGGCCGAGCCCACCTACGAGGACGTGCCCTGGTACTGCCAGCCGTTCCCCTACAAGCTGGAGAAGGTGCCGCTCGACGGGCGCTTCGCCCACGACCTCGAGCGAATGAAGGAACTCGCCGCTGCGGCGCCGAGTCGCGTCATCGTCTACGTCTGCAACCCGAACAACCCGACCGGGACGGTCACGCCCAGCGCCGAGGTGGACGCCTGGATCGAGACGGCCTCCGAGAACACACACTTCCTCGTAGACGAGGCGTACTATGAGTACTGCGAGGATCCAGGCTACTGGACGAGCGCCAAATGGATCGCCGAGCGGCGCAACGTCATCGTCACCCGCAGCTTTTCGAAGATCTACGCGATGGCCGGCATGCGGCTGGGTTATGGAATCGCCCATCCCGAGACCGCCGACCTGCTGCGCAGCTATATCGGCAGAAACAACGCCAACCACCTGGCCCTGGTGGCGGCGCTCGCCTCGCTGCGCGACTCGGGACTGATCGAGCGGAGCCGCCGCGCCAACGCCGACGGCAAACGCATCCTCCACGAATGCCTCGACGAGCTCGGCCTCGAGTATCTGCCCAGCAACACGAACTTTGTGCTGCACCGCATCAGCGGAGATCTGCGAACCTATCGCGAGCGGATGCGCGAGCACGACATCTTCGTGGGCCGTCCGTTCCCCCCGATGCTCGAGTACAACCGACTCTCGATCGGGGCGCCCGACGAGATGGAGCGCTTCACAGAAGTGCTCAGAGAATTTCGCACGAACGGGTGGGTGTGATAGGAAGAACTACTTCGACATTGAACAGCCGACAGCCGACTACCGATTTTCGAGTGGCGGAAGCGGCTGACAACTCCCGACGCTCGACGTTCAGCGTTCGACGTTGCCTGATCGCGTCAACGTAGGACGCTGGACGTCGGATATTGGAACTTGATAGTCGAAGAACAGCCGAGCAATCGGTTGTCGGCTGTACAATGTCGAAGTAGCTTTCAGATCAATAATTGATCACTGCCAAGACTGGAAAATGATCCGAGGGATATCGCCCATCTACTGATGTCCGCACTATCGCCGCCGACTCCACATTCCAACTTCCCGACACCAAGATTGCATCGATCTTCGGCCCGGTCGTTCGGCCTGTGAACCCATTGAAGGTTCCGACGTCGACTGCTCCGGGACGAACCACACGGAAGCTGTCGCGTAACCTCGTGCTCGACTCCGCTGCCCCGGCGCCCAGCAGAAAGAGCATCGCTGGATTCTCCTCGCCGGCGTTGAAGTCGCCGGTCACGAGGGTCGGGTCGGCGTGTGCCCGCGCTTCGATACGTTCGAGCAGCAGAACGGCGCTGCGCTCACGCGACTCTTGTCTCTGGTGATCGAAATGGACGTTGAAGATGTAGAAAGCGCGGCCCGAGTCCCTCTCGATTAGCCGTGCCCAGGTGCAAATGCGCGGCAGGTTAGCACCCCAGCCGATCGAGCCCGCTGTTTCAGGCTCGTCGGAGAACCAAAAGGTGCCACTCTCCGATACCTCGAAGCGATTCAACCTAAATAGGATCGCGGCGTACTCGCCGGCCTCCCGGCCATCGTCGCGACCAACGCCGAGCTCGCCGTAGCCCGGGATCGCCGCCCCTATCTCGTCGAGCTGGAACCGCAGCGCCTCCTGCACCCCCACCACTTCCGGATCGTGCTCGCGGATAACATCGAACACGAGCTCGCGCCGCAGTGGCCAGGCGTTCTCCCCATCGTCGGCCGTACCGTAACGGATATTGAAGCTCATGACGGTGAGCGGCCGACCCTCGGGCCGCGGTCCATAGGTGAGGACGAGCGCGACCACTATGACCGCGACCACCCGCCACCAGTTCCCCCTCCCCATCGCCATCGCCATCGTCGTCGTTATCGCCGTCGTTATCGTTATCATTGTCGTTGTCGTAATCGTGACCGCCACCGTCAACGCTCACACCCCACGATCACCGTAGCGATCTCGTACGGCCTGATCGACACCCGCACCGACCTCCCATCGACGGCGACCGCCTCCCCCCGATCCTCCAGCAGATTCGCCCGCCACGCCCCGCTCACCTCGCAGGCGAGCCTCACACGAGCCTCGGCCGGCTGTCCATGCCACTCCACCAACCTCAAAACCCAGGCCTCGGAGTCCTCCGCACGTTTCAGCCAGGCGAGCTCCACGCTCCCCGGCTCGGCGACGGCGAATGAAACCTCCGTCCCCAGAGCGCCGGGATGCTGCGGCTCGAGGCCGGCGACGAGCGGGACGTTGTACTCGGCAGCGCGACGCACGGTCCCCGCGGCGCGCCAGTCGCCCGCATGGGGATATATGGCGAAGCGAAATTGGTGGGTCCCCCGGTCGGCCAGCGAGTCGGGCCAAACCGGCGAGCGCAGCAGCGATAATCGAAGGACGTTGCCCTTGTAGTCCCAGCCGTACTTGCTGTCGTTAAGGATGCTCACGCCGTAGCCGGCGGCGGACACGTCCGCCCAACGATGGCCGGGCACCTCGAACTTGGCGCGCTCGGCTTTGGTCCGCGGGTTACCGGAGCGGCCGATGGTCCCGTACGGTATCTCGTACGTCGCCGAATCCGCATCGACGCCCAGCTCGAACCCTACCTTGAGCAGCTTGCGGTGCTCGTGCCAGTCCACCTCGTTGTACACGTCCAGAATCCGGGAGCCGCGTGCCAACATCAGCGTTTGCCTAAAGACGGATTCGCCCCACCGACGCTCGATGTTGATGCGCGCCTCGCGCTCATCGGCTGCGACCTCGACCCGCCGTACGTCCTGCACGTCCCAGCGATCGCCCCAGATGACGATGTTCCAGGCGTCCCACTGGCCCGGCCGGTCGTCGAAGATCTGCAGCACGCTCGCCCGTCCGCCCGGCGCCAGCGCTTCACGTTCGTTCTCTCTGTCGTACACCCGCACGATCTCGCCCGTAAGCGTGTCGATCTCGACTCGCAGATAGGCGTTCTCGATCCAGTTCGCGCCGGCCCGCGGCTCCGCCAGCCTCCGGTCTTCCCTCGACATCGCGTCGCGCGGCAGATGGACGACCCGCGCACCGAACGCCGGCACACCGTTTAGCGTCACGACTCTGATGTCGCCGCTTTCGTCAAGCACGGCCGCCGAGCCACTGCGCTCCCAGCCCAGCGGATTGAAGACGACGACTGCCCGGCCGCGCCCGCGCGTGTTCATGCGCGCGCGCAGGTCGTCGAACGCGGCCAACGTCAGCGGTTTGAGGATCGCCCAGGCGCTATCGTAGAAGATCTCCGCATCCTCGTAGACCTCCCGGATGCTCGAGCCCGGCAGTATGTCGTGGAACTGATTGAACAGAACCAGTCGCCACGCCTCTTCGAGTCGCTCGCGCGGGTACGGCGTCGTCGCGACCGTCGCCAGCGCCTCGGCCGTCTGCAGCATCACCTCGCTCCGACGGTTGCGTTGCTTGGCGAGGCCTTGTGTAGTGTACGTCCCGCGATGGTACTCCAGGTAAAGCTCATCATCCCAAACGGGAAACCCTTCGCCCGTCTCGGCCTCGCGAACCGTCTCCAGCGCCTCAAGCGGCCGGTCGTAAACCATCGCTGGGAAGGTCGGCACGCGCCGCAGGTCCCCGGCCCGTTCCAGCATCGCGATCGTCGGGCCGCCCCCGTGATCGCCGACACCGTACAGGACCAGCTGGTGGTTGATCCCGGTCCGCTCCCGGTCCTCGATCCGCTGGGCCACGAGTTGCCCCGCGTTCAGGTTGTGCGTGTAGCCGTACGGGTTGTAGGTGAGCACCCGCGTCCCATCGAGACCTTCCCAGTGGAAGGCGTTGTAGGCGAACTCGGTGGAGTCGTTCCAGCGGATCTTCTGCGTGACGAAGTACTCGAGACCGGCGCCCTGCAGGATCTGCGGGATCGTCCACGGGTAGCCGAAGCAGTCGGGCGTCCAGGCCACCTTCGAGCGGCTGCCGAAGCGACGCTCGAAGTACCGCTGGCCGTACAGACCCTGCCGAACCAGCGATTCGCCGGACGGCACGTTGAGATCCGATTCGACCCACCAGCCGCCCACCGGCACCCAGCGGCCGCTCTCCACCGCCGCGCTCAGCGAGTCGGACAGTCCCGGCTCCAACCGGTCCAGCATGTCGTAGAACGCCGCATGGCTGCCGCTGAAGATGTAGCCGGGGAAGATCTCGGCCAGCTTGAGCGAGGTGCGCCAGGTTTCCCGGATCACGTCGCGCGTCTCGCTCCACGGCGCCAGCCAAGCCGCATCGATGTGCGAGTTCCCGATGAGGTGCAGCGTGTCGCGCCGGATCTCCGCGGCCAGCGGCGCGTACGCCTCGCGATAGCGACGCAGCAGATCCTGGTAGGCCGCGGCGCTTGGGCTCCCGCGGGCGCGAAGCCATTCGGCCGGATCGGGCCTCTCGATTTCGGGCGCGCGACCGGCCAGCGTCTTCGCGTACTCGTAGCCGTCGGCGTACTCGGCATAGCCGATCTCGCGCACCCGCAGCACCGGCATCATCCACAAAGGGCGCCCGCTCTCCAGCGCGATCTCGATGCGTACCTGTTCGCCGGCACTGCACGGCGCACACAGCTCCACGTCGCCAGTCCGCCACTCGGCGTCCCGCTCGTTCACGCGGTAAGCCGCGTTCGGGCCGAGCCCACGCGTAGCCAGGTCGACGCTCAGGCCGTCGAACGCGTCGGGGATCGCGAGCTCGGCACTGATACGCACCGGCGCACCACCCGTCGAATCGACGACCAACCCGTCGATCGCGATGCGGCCGCCCACCAGACGCAGTAGCTGGTCCGCGTTCACGAACACATCGGCACGGTCCGAGCCGCCACTCCAACGGGTCGCCGCAACGAACGGCGCCTCGCCGATGGCAGCCTGCTGGAGCGCATCGAACCCCAGCGTCAGCTCGATCTCCGCCGGCTTACCCGGAGCGATCTCGGCGAACCCGCCGCGCTCCAACGTCCGTCCGCCCTGCTCTAACTCGAGACTTACATCGGCGAAGGGCTCCGAGCCCCAGGCGGCGATGGGTAACCGGACGCCCGCCGCGAGCTCGCCGCCACGCCAGCTCAGGCCCTCCCGCAGGAAGATCGGTCCCACAGTGACCGTGGCCTTCGGGTGGTTGTGGGCCACGAGGCCCGGCGGCTTCACGGTGGAGAGCTCGATTCCGGCGCCCGGTGACAGGCGCGCCAGCAGGCCGAACCCGCCGCCTCGGTTCAGTGGCTTTAGCAAGAGACTGTTCCAGCCCTCCGCCAGTCGCACGGTCACCGAGTCGCTGCCCGTGCCCAGGCCGCGCGCCACCTCGTTCACCCAGACCCGCTGGCCGTTCACGTGGATCACCAGGTCGTCGTCGCTGTCCGCCACCAGCAACAGAGTGCGATCCTCCGGCGCGAACACGTAGACGTGACCGTAGGCAGCGCTCCACTCCGTGGCCTGACCCGCGAAAACCTCGTTCAGGTTCAGCCGGCCGAACGGATCGGTCTCCGCCTCGACCCAGCCCTCGTCGCCCAGGGTCGGCATCGACGACGCATCGCCGCCCAGCTGATCCGCAAGCACACGCTCTTCGCCCCGGCCCGACGGGATCGGGCCGCTTACCAACCACTTCTTTATGACCAGGTCTTGGGACCGCAGCGGAGAGACAAGAGTGAGAAGCAGGCCTAATAGAACCGACGAGCTACGCATCGCACCCACCTCTTCTTTTCGCAGGGACCCCACGCCCTACAGCTCGTAGCGTTCGATCAACTTCTTCTCTTCCCCCATGACCTGCGCCTCGAGCTCCACGTACGGCTCGAGCCCGCTTCCCGCCAGCTTCTTGCGGAAGAGCTCATCAAGCTGGAAGACGCCGGCCGAGTTCGACATCTCGATGATCACACGGACCGCCTTCTTCTCACCTGGCTCCAGGCGGACCGCTTCGATCGCCGCAGCTGACACCGAATGGATGCTCATCCCGCCTGCCTCGAACGGGATGCGTGAACGCCCTTTCGCGATGTCCAGCGCATCGGCGATGCGCACGATCCCTGCCTCCAGCGTCAGCGGCTCACCGCCGGAGCGATGAGCGATTATCGCGTGGAGCACCTCCGAACGCACGATCGTCGCTTCAGCCACGGAATAGAGAGCCTCGAGCATCGCCTTGAGCTTGGACTGCGCGACGAACAGCGAGAAACTCTCGTGGTCGGCCCGGTGGATCGACATGCCCACATCGTGGAACAGCGCCGCCAGCGCCACGACCACCTCGGCATCTTCCTTGGACATGCCGTAGTCTTTCACCACCGACGGCTCCACGCCGTGATCCATGAGCAGGCGCAGCATGCGGACCGCCAGGTTCGTCACGATCTTCACGTGCACCGGCCCGTGATCGGTCATATTCAGTCGGTCGATGGCTGTGACGTTCTCGGCGATCCACAGCGCGTATAGCTCGTCGTCAGCGTTGACCTGCTCGACCAGCCGCCGCAGCTTCTCGTTCTGCCGGGCCGGCACCACCATCTCGATTCGGCCGGCGAAACGCTCCTTCACGGTCCGCCCGGGTCCACCCGACGCCTTCCTGCCCTCTTCTGCGCCCTTCATACGGTACTCTCCATCTCTCGGTCGCTGCTCTCCTCCCGTCGCCCCATGCTGGACTACTCGGATCGCCGGCGCAACCCTGGTGCCCAGTACCGCACCGACCTAACGTGCAACAGCAGAACAACGTCACACCCGGCATCAGCCAAAGAGACAGGGTCCGGATGCCAGAAGAGAACGGACGAGTCGCCCGGATTTACTGGGAGCGGAGCGAGCGCTTCGCCCGGGCTCGGGACGTCTACGCCCAGCGCTCGCGCCGGGCAGCGCACGCCCGTCTGGTCGCCTTCCTCGGCATCGCCCTGCCACTCGTCCTGGTCCCGTTCGGTCGGGACACACCCCCTGCTCTCTTTGGCATCGCCCTGGTCTTCCTCATCGGGTTCGTCGTGCTGGTCGTCTACGACAACCGACTCAAGCTCCGGATCAGCCGGTACGATGAACTCGTCAAGATCAACGAAGAGGGACGCAGCCGGCTGGCGCGCGATTGGGAAGCGCTTCCCAGTTCTGAAGAGGTTCCCTCCGATCCCGACCATCCGTTCGCCGACGATCTGGACCTCTTCGGGGGCGCATCGCTGTTCAGCCTGCTGGGGACCGTGGCCACGCCGCTGGGGCGCGATGTCCTGAGGCGCTGGCTCCTCGAGCCGGCCGGCCGCGGGACTATCCTCAAGCGTCAGGCGGCGGTAGCCGAGCTCGCGCCGCTGATCGACCTCAGGCAGGAGATCACAGCTACGGGCCGTACGATGCCGAGCGCCGACGCCGCCGCGCTGGAGGGCTTTCTGGCCTGGGCTGAAGGCGATCCGTGGCTACGACCTAGGCCTCATCTCGTCTGGACCGCTCGCCTGCTCTCGCTGGCGCCGTCTGCCCTCATCATCCTCAACGTTGCAGGGATCGTCACCTGGCAGGCTTGGGCAACGGCGCTCATCCTGAACATCGCCTTCACATTCACAGCCGGCAGCGGCGTTCATCGCACCTTTGCCCGCGCCTTCGCCCGTGAGAATGAGTTCCAGGGCTACGCACGGCTGCTAGCCACCGTCGCGCAGTCACCCTTCAGTTGCTCAGCGCTCACAGACATCAAGGCCGAACTCTCTCAGGGACACGGCACGGCGCAGCGCCAGATGAAGCGGCTCCATCGCCTGCTCGCGCTGGCCGAGGTACGCTACTCGATGACCTACATGCCCATCCAGGCGCTCACCCTCTGGGACTTCCACGTTCTTTGGCGCCTGGAGCGCTGGCAATTGACCGCGGGCCGCCACGCGCGCCGCTGGCTCGAAGCGCTGGCCGAATTCGATGCGCTGGCCGCCTTCGCTGGCCTGTGCTACGAGAACCCTGACTGGGCGTTTCCGGAGATAATCGAGGCCGAGACCCCGAGCCTGGAGGCGACCGGTTTGGGCCACCCACTGCTCCCCGACGGCGTGCGGGTCGTCAACGACGTGAAGGTGGGACCGCCCGGCACCTTCCTGTTCGTCACCGGCTCCAATATGTCGGGCAAGAGCACGCTTCTGCGGGCGATCGGAACTAACACCGTTCTGGCGAGGGCCGGCGCTCCCGTTTGCGCGTCGGCGATGCGCCTTCCGCCGCTCATCCTCGAAACCAGCATGCGGGTACACGACTCGCTGCAGCAGGGACTTTCACACTTCATGGCCGAGCTCACGCGACTCAAAGGCGTCGTCGAAGCGGCGCGCCGCGCGCGTCGTGATCGAAACGGCACGTTGCTTTACCTGCTCGACGACGTCCTTCAGGGGACCAACACGGCGGAGCGGCGAATCGCGGCCCGCAAGATCATCCACCACCTGCTCGCCGAGGGCGCGATCGGCGGCGTCACGTCCCACGACCTGGCGCTCGCCGACACCGAGGACTTGTCCGTCGCGTGTGATCCCGTGCACTTCAGCGAGCAAATCCACGAAGGCCCCAATGGACCCGGCATCTCGTTCGACTACCGGCTGCGCCCGGGTGTCGCGACGTCGAAGAACGCACTCAAGCTGCTGGAGATCGTCGGTCTCGACGAGCCACTTGCCAAAGACGAGTCGGCCGAAGAATCTACTTAGCTCACTACCCGGTTTCTTGCATTCTCGGAGGCACGCGATGCTCGCTCTGATAGACCCGTTACTGATCCCGATAGTCGCCATCACCTGCGCAGTTGGTATCCCCGCAGTCGCTTTGGCGGCGCATCTCGTACTCCGCCCCATGGTCCGCGACATAACCAAGGCGATCGCGGCGGGTAAGACACAAGCGAACGAAGACGTCGAGCGACGCCTCGCCAGGCTCGAGGACGCCTACGAGCACCTCGATCAAAATGTCACACGACTGGTGGAGGCGGAGGAGTTTCGGCGCCAGCTCGAGAGAGGGAAAGAGGAAGGCTATGGAAATAGACCTTAGCCACGGTCGCCCCGGTCCTCATCGCCTCCGCCTGTCGCACGACCTTCTCCCGCGACAACCGGCCCAACGTCTCGGCGCTCCGCGACCTCGGCGCCGCCGAGGAGAACCTCTTCCTGCAAGCCCTTCCCCGCGGGGCTCGTGATGCACCAGATGGGTGACTTGGGCGAGCCGGCGTCGTTCGTCTAGCGAGGTTGTCGCCAGCGACGCGACGCGGCGCCGGCCAGGTCCGACGGCGCCGCGTCGTGAATCGCCGACTGCCAGCGCATCTACGGGAACATATAGCCCAGGCTCAAGCTGACCGACGGATTCAATAGGTCACTCAGGTCTTCGTCGAGCGGGATGCGAAGCTGCACTCCCGGCTGGAACCTGTCGAACAGAAGGCTCACGAACATGCCGATCTGGTGGAAGGTCCGCTCACCAAAGTCGGCATCGTCCTCTGTAACCAGCAGCCGACCGCTGAACCCTGCGCCTGCGGTGACCTTCTCACCATCGTACCACGCCTGAGCGCTGTACAGCGCCCAGAACTCGACATCATCTGAGAGAACATCGCCCGTGTCTATCCACAGCACAGGGGCCACACGCACTCTCAGGCCCAGCCCGGGAGTGGCCCTCGACCTGTAGTTGACCGCCCCATGCACGGAAAGGACGTCGGACTGGAAAGCTTCCCAACGGTCGACAAGGTCGGCAAATGCGCTGACCTCGGCTGCGAATCCGCCGTCGCCCTCACTGGGCGCCAGCGGAACGCGTACCCCGATCTCCCCTACAATCGGAGACTCGCTTCCGCCACCCTCGATGCCCAGGTAGACGTTCCCAAACGCCGTACCCGACATGTCAGTGTCCTCGACACTGGCGTTCGAGAAGGGCACTTCGGCCACTAGAAGTATGTTGCCCCTCAACGGCCATCGCACCGACCAGTACCAACTCGTGGTGAAGAAGCTGAAGTCAAAGCCTTCGAAGCTCGGCTTCAGAACCTCGAGATACACTGCTCGGTCGCTCTGCGGCTCGAGTCAGATAGACTGGGCCTCGAGCCCCGAGGGCCCCGCGCCAACGACAACACACAGCACCGCCGCGGAAGCCACGAACTTCAGGCGTCTCATGATGCCACCTCCGTTAAGCGCTCCTAATGCAATGGCAGGCAGCCCCGCCCATGCCACCCCGTTATTCTTTTCCCTGTACGTCCTGGCAGTCAAGAGAAAGTCAAGTGTCCCGCACCGCGCACTTGCTGACCGGCCCGTCTCGTCGCTAGTATCCGGCTCGATCATCGCCCGTCATTCAACCAAAGACCGAGCCAACGCTAGGAGGACATATGCGTAAGCCATACTTCTACCTTCTCCCCTTCGCTCTCACCGGCCTGATTGCGGGTTGCCAGGTGGAGGAAGGCGGTATCGAAGCCCGTCAGGTCACCCAGTACACCATCGAGGACTTCCTCGGCACCACCAGCATCTTCGGATCATCCTTCTCGCCGGACAAGACCAAGATCCTTGTGAGCAGCGATGAGACCGGCGTCTACAACGCGTTCGCGATACCGGTTGACGGAGGCGAGCCGATACAGCTGACCGAGTCGACGACCGACGCCGTCATGGCCTACTCCTATTTCCCCGAGGATGAGCGGTTCATCTACGGGAGCGACCAGGCCGGTAACGAGCTCACTCATATCTATGTGCGCGAGCTCGACGGAACCAGCACCGACCTGACGCCGGGCGAAGGTCTCAAGGCGAGTTTCCACAGCTGGGCGCAGGACGACCGCTCGTTCTTCATCAGCACGAACGAACGCGACAACCGTTTCTTCGACATCTACGAGATCAGCCTCGACGGCTTCGACCGCACCCTGATCTACCAGGACGAGACCGGCTACCAGTTCGCCGACATCTCGCCCGACAAGCGCTACCTCGCGTTCGCGAAGCCCGAGACCACGAACGACAGCGACATCTATCTGTACGACCGCGAGACCGGCGAGATGGAGCACCTCACCCCACACGAGGGCGAAATTGCTTACCATCCGGTGACCTTCAGTCCGGACGGCTCGAGCCTCTACATCCTTACCGACGAGGACGACGAGTTCACGTACCTGGTCCGTCACGACCTCGCGACAGGCGCGCGCGAGGTCGTGGAGAAGGCGGATTGGGACGTCTGGTACGGTTACTTCTCGAAGCACGGCAAGTACATGGTCGTCGGTATCAACAACGACGCCCGCACTGAGATCAAAGTCTATGATGCGGAGTCGATGGACCTCGTAAGGCTGCCCGACTTCCCGCTCGGCGACATCACTTCTGTCGGCTTCTCACGAGACGAAGATGTCATGGCGCTCTACGTCAGCAGCAGCCGCAACCCGCGCGACCTCTTCGTATACAACATGGAGGGTGACGAACCCAAGCAGCTCACGACCTCCCTCAACCCGAACGTCGACTCGTACGACCTGGTCGACGGTGAGGTCGTGCGCTTCGCCTCCTACGACGGCGTGGAAATCCCCGGCGTGCTCTACAGGCCGCACCAGGTGAGTCCCGAGGCCAAAGCCCCGGCACTCGTTTGGGTCCACGGCGGCCCCGGCGGCCAGTCGCGCGTCGGTTACAGCGGGCTCATCCAGTACCTGGTCAACCACGGTTACGTGGTCTACGCAATCAACAACCGGGGCAGCAGCGGCTACGGCAAGACGTTCTACAAGATGGACGACCGCCAGCACGGCGAGTCCGACCTGGCGGACTGTGTGGCGAGCAAGGAGATGCTGATCGCCACCGGTTACGTCGATCCGGACCGGATAGGGATCATCGGCGGCAGCTACGGCGGCTACATGGTGCTCGCTGCACTCACCCTGGCGCCCGATGAGTTCGCCGTAGGCGTCGACCTGTTCGGCATCTCGAACTGGATCCGCACGCTGGAGAGCATTCCACCGTGGTGGGAGTCGTTCCGCGAAGCGCTCTATACCGAGCTGGGCGACCCGGCCGAGGACCGTGACCGTCTGCACCGGATCTCGCCGCTGTTCAACGCCGCGAACATCACGCGGCCGTTGATGGTATTGCAGGGCGCCAACGACCCGCGCGTGCTACAGGTCGAATCCGACGAGATCGTCGAGGCGGCGCGCACCAACGGCGTGCCCGTCGAGTACATCGTCTTCGAGGACGAGGGCCACGGGTTCATGAAGAAGGAGAACCAGTTGGAGGGCTACAAAGCGATACTCGAGTTCCTCGACAAGTACTTGACGGCCGAGACGGAGACGATCGCCGAATAACCTCTCGCAGACCGACGACAACAACAGACGGTGCCGTGCCACGCCGGTGCGGCACCGTCGTCCTACTTGTACAGGGACTCGATCAGTCGGCGAGCGGTTTCCCGACCGTCGTACACGCAGTCGGGGATGCCGATGCCGCGAAAACCGGCACCGGTGACCTCAAGGCCTGGGTGCTCTGCCAGAGCGGTATCGACTTCGCCGATCAAGTTCGCGTGGCCTACATCGTACTGCGGGCCCGAATCCTTCCAGCGGTAGACGCGGCTGAACAGAGGCTGCGCGGTGATCCCGGCTATGTCGCGGAGCTCCTCCCTGCAGATCCGAACCAACCCTTCGTCGTCCGCCCGCATCTCCTCGCCGGTCCGGTCGCCTCCGATGAAGCAGCGCGCCAGAAACCCGTCATCCGGAGAGCGATGCGCGAACTTGTTCGTGATCCAGGTCGCGCCATTGATGCGCCGGCCCTCACAGGCCGGCACCAGGAAGCCGAAGCCGCGCGGGCGTCCGCCCAGGTCACTCGTCCGGTAGGCGAAGAACACAGTCGCCGAGCTGACGTAGCGGATCGCCTTCATCTTGTCGGCTGGCCCCGGCGCAAGATCACCCAGCAGCCGCGCGCTGGTCCAGGCCGGTGCCGCCAGGATGAGACCCGCGTAGGCGTTATGCCGCCCGGCGTGCGTCTCCAGCGAGTAGCCGGAGTCGGCCTTCTCTACCGCGGTCACCGGCGTGCTCAAATGGATCCTCGTGTCGCCCAAGCGCTCGACGATCACTTCGACCATCCGGCCCAGCCCATCGCGGAGCGAGCAGAAGATCGGCAGCGTGCGCGCCCCCGAGCGCGCGCTCTGCGGCGCCCGAAGCAGCGCCAGCAGGATGCTGCGCTGTTTCGCCACCATCTGGGGAAAGCGCGGAAAGGTGCTGTAGATGCTCAGCTTGTCCGGATCGCCCGAATAGATGCCTGCGATCAACGGATCGACGATACGCTCGACGGCCTCGCGGCCCAGACGACGCCCGAAGAAGTCGGCCATCGACTCGTCCTGTTTCTGCGCGCCGCGCGGCAACACGAGATCCGCGGCCATGCGCAGCTTCGCCGGCCACGAGACCACACCGCTCGCCACATAGGCTCTGACCTTCCGTACGGCGCTCGAGCCGGTGCCGTAGGGCAGCGAGCGGAGCCTGCCGCGCGAGTAGAGTGCGACGCCGCGATGCTCGTCCTGGGTCGGGATGATCTCGTCCTCCAGACCGATCTCCCGGCACAACTCCAGACCCCAGGGCTTGAGAGTCAGCACAGCGTCGGGCCCCGCATCGAGCACGTAGTCGTCCACACGCTCGGTGAGAATCGCTCCGCCCAGCCGGTCGGACGACTCAAAAAGCTCTAGGGAAAGTGACAGACCTTGCTCGCGGGCCTGCACCGCCAACTCGTACGCCGCGGCGAGGCCGGCGATGCCACCGCCCACGACGGCGACCCGTTTCCCCTCGCCTTGCGTCTGCGCCATGCCGTCCCTTCCTGCCGCGTCAGCTGTAGGTCGGATAGGTGGGGGCCTGAAGCTCGCCTTCCGGAAGCGCGACGACGTCGGCGTGCGTCCCATCCTCCGCCTTCCGCACCACCTCGGCGAGCGCCGCTATGTATTTCTCGCTCATCCCCAGCGCGGCCGCCCGATAGAAGGCCAGGCCACGCGCCTCCGCTTCGTTCCTGCCCGCGATGTCGAAGTCGTACAGCGTCTCCAGGTGCTCCGACACGAAACCCACGGTGCAGGCCATCACCGCCTTGTGTCCCTCCGCCGCCACCTCATCCAGCGACTCGGCCAATGTGGGACCCAGCCACTTGTCCCTCGTCGCCCCCTGGCTGGTGAAGGCGAACCGCCAGCTCAGGTCCTCGAAGCGCTCCGCGACCAGCCGGCTCGTCTCCAGTAACTGCTCCTGGTAGGGATCGTCCTCCTCGAGGATCTTCTCCGGCAGGCTGTGAGCCGTGAAGACGACCGGCAGACCGGCGCGGTGCGCCTCAGGCACACACTCCATCGCCTCACGCAGCTTCTCCTCCAGCGCAGATATGAACAGCGGCTCGTCGTGGTACGACTTGATGCAGAGAACGTCGAGCGGCTTCTCCAGACCTTCCAGCCCCTCACCCACGTAGTTCAGGTACTGGGCGATGCTCATCGTCGAGTAGTGCGGCGCCAGCGTGATCGCCACGACCTGTTCGATCCCGTCCTCGGCCATCTGCTTTACCGCCTCGGGGATGTACGGGTGCCAGTGCTTCATAC
>CP070812.1:1333031-1342902 GCA_020344015.1 Gemmatimonadota bacterium | reverse complement strand
CCCCCGCGGGACGTCCAACGATAGCTCGTCTACGGCGACCGTCTTGCCGAAGGTCTTGGTTACGTTGCGGAGCTCGACTGCGTTCATAGGCCTGACACGCACCTCGCCTGGTGGGGCCTGCGCACGGGGCTGTCGCGGTGTCCTGTCATGAGTACACGGGCGACGCCGCCTTTATTCGCACCGCGTCCTGCAACGCCACAGGGTCAGGACACACGACACCATCACAGCGCCCCAGCGTGTCCCACCTGCCGCGAGACCGTATGTCGGGAATAGGGCTATCGGCTAGTTCTCTGCTCCAGAACACCCTACGGCCCGGGCCCCTCTCGGGTTTCTAACGCCACAAATCCACCAGCCACCGACGCACCGACGCACCGGCCTGCCACCGCCCACCGCACACTACACACCGGCTACCGGCCCTCAGGCGGCCCGCCGTCGGAGAAGCTTGCGGTTGAAACCCGGTCGACGCATTATCCGTAGTACCACTATAGTTGTACCCACTATAGAAGCGACGGCGGCTGTCCCGCTGATTCCGCTTCCTCAGAAAGGACGTCGCCACATGAGCGAGACCCGCAACCCCGCCGAATTCCTGCCTCTCAGCGACCTGTCCTTCCATGTCCTCTTGGCGCTGGGCGCGGGGCCGTCCCACGGCTATGCCGTTGGCAAGGAGATCGAGCGCCGCTCCGGCGGACGACTCAGCCCGGCGACCGGCAGCCTTTATCAGGCGTTGCGGCGGCTGCACCGCGACGGGCTGATCGAGGAAAGCGAACGACCGCGACGGATCGCAGTGGTCGATGCGCGTCGCCAGTACTTCCAGCTGACACCGTTCGGCCGGCGCGTCTTCGCCGCGGAGGCGCGACGGCTCGAGGCTCTCTTGTCGGCGGCACGTGAGATGAGACTCCTGCCGGCCTGATGGCGCGGCCGGGGTCGGAGGCACCCGAGATGGCTGAGACAGGCACAGGCACCGAAGTCGACCGGTCGCTGTCGAGGTTCTACCAGCGCTGGCTTCGCTGGTACCCAACCTCGTTCCGCGACGCGTACGGCCCGGGCATGGTCCAGATGTTCAACGAGCGATATGACGAAGCGCGGGCTGGAGCGAAGGGAGCGGTCATCACCTTCGTCGTCCGCGAACTCTGGAGCGTCGTAGTCACGGCTCTGCTCCAACGAGCAGCCGCGACCGCACAGGACATTCGTTACACATTCCGCTCACTCCGGAACAACCCGGGTTTCACGACCGTGGCGGTGCTGACGCTGGCGCTGGGCATCGGAGCCAACACGGCGATCTTCAGCGTTGTAAACGGTGTGCTGTTAAGGCCGCTACCGTATCAAGATCCCGATCGCCTTGTCCGGATCTTCGAGATCGAGCCGCGGGGCGGTTGGTGGTTCACCTTCTCTCCGCCCAACTTCATGAGCCTCCGAGACGAGACGACGTTGCTCGAGGATGTCGCCGCCTATCGGGAGACTTCGGTTACGCTCATCGGCGAAGGAGATCCCGAGCGACTGGCGGCGATGAGAGTGTCGACCGGGTTCTTCGAGCTGCTCGGAACGCCGCTGCAACTCGGCCGCTCGTTTCTTCCCGAGGAAGAGCTGACCGGCGCCGAGCCGGTGGTAATCCTGAGTCACGGCGTGTGGCAGCGCCGCTTCGGCGGGGACAGGGAGGTTCTCGGTCGGACGATCATCCTGAGCGATGTGCCGCGAACCGTCGTCGGCATCGCGCCGCCGACCTTGCGGTTCGGCCCCGATACGCCCGAACTCTGGCTCCCTCAAGAGTTCAGCGTCCGTGACGTGAGCCTACGGGGACGGCACTTCCTACGGGTCCTGGGTCGCCTAAGGCTGGGGGTCGCACTCGAGGTGGCCGGCGAAGAGCTGGAGGCGATCGCGCGCGGCCTCGCCGAAGCGTACCCGGAGACCAACGTGGGCTGGCGGTGGGTAGCGGCGCCGATGCGCCGCGAAATCGTGGGCGGAGCGCGAACACCGCTCCTGATGCTGCTCGGAGCGGTCGGGTTCGTTCTCCTCGTAGCCTGTGCCAACGTGGCGAACCTCTCGCTGGCTCGCGCGGAGTCCCGCGGTCGTGAGATCGCCGTCCGCGCCGCCATCGGGGCCGGTCGGAGCCGACTGATCAAGCAGTTGCTCACCGAGAGCATCGTCCTTGCGGTCATCGGCGGCGTCCTGGGATTCGGGCTGGCCGTCGCCGGGACCGAGGTACTCCTGGCGAGCATCGGGAGTCAGCTTCCACGGGCGGCCGAAGTCAACATCAGTTGGCCGGTCCTCCTCTTCACGATGCTGGTCACACTGCTCGCCGGCATCCTGGTCGGGCTGATTCCCGCCACGCAGGGGGTCCGCGTCGATCTGCTCTCAGCGCTCAAGGAGGGTGGTCTCAAAGGGTTAGCCGGCCTGGGCCGCCGCAGATTACGTGGCGCTCTGGTCGTCGCCGAGGTAGCACTGTCGCTGATGCTCGTGATCGGTGCCGGCCTGCTGCTTAACAGCTTCTGGCGGTTGGCACACGTGGGCCCTGGGTTCAGCCACGAGAGGGTGCTAACGGCTCGCGTATCGCTGCCCACATCGAAGTACGAGACTCAACGAGAACGCGCGGCCTTCTTCGCAGAGTTGGTGAACGACATCCAGCGGATGCCGGGAATTGGAGCCGTAGCGGCGATCGAGGGGATCCCCCTCACCTGGTTCCACGGTACCACGGTCACCGTTCCCGGTCGCCCCGATGAGGATTACAGAGTCCAACGTCGGCATCTCACTCCCGGGTATTTCAGGGCGCTGGGAATACCACTGCTGGCTGGGCGCGACGTGCGAGACACCGACGCAGCGGATGCGCCGCGGGTGATCATCGTGAACGAAACACTCGCGCGCCGCATCTTTCCCGGCGTGAACGCAGTCGGCATGCACATCGCCTGGGACGGGCCTACTCAGGCGGAGGATCTGGAGATCGTCGGAGTCGTTGGTGACATCCGGGCGTTCGGCCTCGACGCGGACGTCGATCCGACGATGTACCTGCCGAACCCGCAGATCCAAACGCCGGAATCGATGGCCATCGTCATCCGGACTGCCGGCACATCCCCACTGGGCCTGGTTCCCAGCGTGCGCCAGGCTGTGTGGAGACTCGACCCAGATCTGCCACTCTACGAGGTTGCAACGATGGAGCAGATCATGAGCGACTCGCTGGCCTCCCAGCGCTCTTGGCTGCTGCTCCTCAGCATCTTCGCCGCTGTCGCCCTCCTGCTCGCCGCCGTGGGGATCTACGGCGTCCTTTCATATACCGTCAGCCAACGCACCCACGAATTGGGAATTAGGCTGGCGATGGGGGCAGGAAAACCGACCGTCCTCGGCCTCGTAACACGCCAGGGTATGACGCTCGTCCTCGTCGGTGTCGCCATCGGCACGGCCGGGGCGTTGGCTCTGAGTCGCGTGCTCTCCGGGTTGCTATACGGGGTGAGTGCGAACGACCCGACGACGTTTGTCGCCGTCGTCGCTTTCACCATCGCGGTCGCGCTGCCTGCCTGCTACCTCCCCGCCAGGCGCGCCGCCAGCGTCGACCCGATGGAAGCCCTGCGCTACGAATAGGAAGGTGCCGCCCACCAACCACCGGCCTCCGGCTACTGGCCCCCGGCCACCGACTCCGCCCACTCCCTGGCGTTCTGAAACATCGTCAGCCAGGGCGAGGCCTCCAAGTCGCGCCTCAGCGCTTCCGGCATCCAACCCCACTGCCACTTGAGGAAAGCGCGCTCGGGGTGCGGCATCATCACCAGGTGTCGGCCATCCGGCGAAGTGAGGCCGGCGATACCGTGGGGCGAGCCGTTGGGGTTGAACGGGTAGGCTTCGGTGACCCGGTCCTCGTCGTCGACGAAGCGGACCGGGGCCAGCCCTTCCTCGAGGACGCGCTCGAGGATCGATCCGTCCGGGAAGAACGCCCGACCTTCGCCGTGCGCGACCCAGACGCCCAGCGTCGAACCCTCCATCCCCCGCAGCATAATCGCCGGGCTCTTCTGGAGCTTGAGCGCCACGAAGCGCGACTCGAACCGACCGGAAGCATTCTGGATGAAGCGCGGCTGCCGCTCGTCCGGGATCCCCTGCCACGGCACCCACCCCAGTAGCGCCAGCAGCTGGCAGCCGTTACAGATCCCGAGGCTGAACGTGTCAGGCCGCTCGTAGAATTCCTGGAATTGCTGCCAAAGACTTTCGTTGAACCGGATGACGCCGGCCCAGCCTTTCGCCGAGTCGAGCACATCGGCATAACTGAAACCGCCGACGCCGACGATGCCGCGGAAGCGCCGCAGGTCGACGCGCCCGGCGAGCAGATCCGACATCACCACGTCCCAGGGCTCGAAGCCCGCCGCGTAGAAGGCCGAAGTCATCTCGCGATCGCCGTTGCTACCCTCCTCACGCAGGATGGCGACCGGGATCTTGTCTTTGCGCTCCAGGATCGCCGCCGGCGAGGGCCGCGGCATGAACGCGACCGTGAACTTGGGACCTGTCCGTTCGCGGAGACCCAACCGCTCCTGTTCGACGCATTCCGGGTTTGCCTGCAAGCGGTCGAGCTGGAAGCTCGTCTCCTCCCAAACGTCCCTCAAGTCGCGAACGTCGTCGCTCAGAACTTCACGATCATTGTACCGCACTACCACGGCCGCGTCGGCGCGGGTAGTGCCGATCGCCACACACGGCACGTCCGCACGACGGAAGGTCTCGAGAACGTCGGCTTCGTCGGTAGCCCTCACCTCGAGAACCAGCCCCAACTCCTCGGAGAACAGGAACGGGATCGCGCCGGCGTCACTCGAGTCCTCGAACGCGATCTCTGCGCCGTGGTTGCCGGCGAACCCCATCTCCAGGATCGTCGTGATCAGTCCGCCGTCGCTGCGATCGTGGCCAGCCGAAATCTTTTCGCCCGCGATCAACTCCTGTACGGCGTTAAAGGTCCGCTTCAGCAAAGCGACGTCTTCCACATCCGGCGCCGCCTCACCGATCTGATCGTATACGTGCGCCAGCGACGAGCCACCCAGCCGGTGAGCCCCACCGCCCAGATCGACATACAGAAGACGCCCCTCACCAGGCAGCTTGAGATCCGGGGTCACCGTCTTCGTTATGTCCGGACATGTCACATAGGCGGAGATCACCAGCTCGCCCGGCGCTTTTACGGTCTCGTCCGCACCGGATGCGTCCGGCGCGTGCGCGGCCATCGAGATGCTGTCCTTGCCGCCGTCCACGGCTATGCCGAGCTCCTTCATCATCTCGCTCATCGCGGCCGCGGCGTCGTGTAGCGCGGCGCCTTCGCCCGGCAGTTTCGCCGCCCACATCCAGTTACCCGAACAGCGAACGTCCTCCAGCGCGCTCACCTGTGCCCAGACGAGATTGGTCAGCGCCTCGCCGACGCTGAGCCGCGCCATCGCCCCCATGTCCAGGAAACCCTTGATTGGCTGTTCGCCGATGGCGGTGGCGGCGCCCGTCGTGCCCAAGTGGCTCTGGGCGATGACGGCGACGTCAGCGACCGTTACCTGCAGCGGGCCGGCGCACTGCTGTCGCGCGATGAGGCCGGTAACGCTCCGGTCGACTTTGGTGGTAAGGAAGCGCTTCGACCCCACCGACAGCAGGCGCAGAACTCGATCGAGGGCCGCCCTCACACTGAGGCCGTCGGGCAGCTTCAGCGGCTCCAGCTTGGGCGGAACCCGCTCGAACTCGAACGTCTTCTGCGGCATGTCGCCCAGCACGGCGTCCAGGTCGAGGTTCACCGGGCTCGAGTTATCGATCTCGTCGTGGACGACGATCTTCCCGTCGCCGGTGATGCGGCCGACGAACGCGTACGTGACCTTTTCACGCTCGCAGAACGCACGGAACATGTCCGCGTGCTCGGGCCTCAAAAGCAGAGCGTCATTCTCCTGGTACTCGGCGCCCCAGATCTCCAGCACGGACAGCGTCTCGTCGCCCAACGGTATCTCGCGGATCTCGATCCGCGCGCCCGCCGGCTCGACTATCTCTTTCAATACATTGCAGTTACCGCCGGCACCCTGGTCGTGGATGCTGACGATCGGGTTGCGGTCGCCAAGCTCGACGCAGGCGCGGATCACTCGGTTCACCTTCTGCTCCATCTCGGCGTCGCCACGCTGTACCGCGTTGAAGTCGAGCTCCTCGATGTTTTCGCCCTGCACCATGCTGGACGCGGCGCCGCCGCCCATGCCGATCCGGTAGGCCGGGCCGCCGATCTTGACGACCCACATCTCTTTCTCGGGACCGCCCTTTTCGACGTGCCGCGCGTCCATCTGGCCGATGCCGCCGGTGAACATGATCGGCTTGAGCCACTCACGTCGCTCGCCGTTGGTTAGCCGCATGCCGAACGAGCGCGTATACCCCTGGATCACCGGCTCCCCGAACTTGTTGCCGTAATCGGAGGCGCCGTTCGATGCCTCGATCTCGATCTCGAGCGGCGACGCCAGGTTCCCCGGATAGGCGAAGTCCGGGCTCTCCCATGGCAGCTCGTAGCCCGGGATCCGGAGGTTGCCCACGCAGTATGCGGCGGTGCCGGCGATGTAGAGCGAGCCCTGGCCGGTGGCGTGCACGTCTCTAATGCGGCCGCCGGTCCCCGTCTCGGCGCCGGGGAACGGCGCCACACCGGATGGGAAGTTGTGGGTCTCGGCGGTGAAGATGATGTGATAGTCGAGATCGCTGGCGATGAACGCCGACGGCTCGCCGGGCCGCGACGGTATGAGCGTGCGGATCGGGTAGCCGCGGATCGCGCTCGAGTTGTCCTTGAAGGCGATCACGCTGTTGTTCGGGTTCGCCTCCAGCGGGCTCTTAATCAGCGCGATGAGATGCTTGGCCGCGATCGGCTCCCTGTCGATGACCAGCCGACCCTTGAAGAACCAGTGCCGCGAGTGCTCGCTGTTCGACTGAGCGATGTCGAAGCATTCGACGTTGGTGGGATTACGTCCGACTCGGTTGGCGAACAGGTCGGTGTAGTACTCCAGGTCCCAATCGTCGAAGGCGAGCCCCATCTCACGGTTGACTCGCTCGAGGGCCGCCCGCCCCTCCTCCAGCACCGGAATCTCCTGCACCGGCTCCGGCCTCACCCCGCTCTCGAAACTGCGCAACGGCTCTTGATACGGGGTCTCGGTCATCCGGTCGTGGACCTCCGACAGGAAGGCCCAGGCCTTCTCATCGCTGAGCTTCGAGATTCCCTTCAGTAGGTAGCGCCGCGAGCGTTCGATCCGCAGGATCTTCGTCAGCCCGCAGGCGTGGCAGACCGAGACGGCGTTGGTCGACCAGGCGGTACTGAAGTTCATCCGCGGGCCCACCTCCAGCAGGACCCCGTCACCCGGGTCCAGGAAGCTCAGTCCGCCGAACCGCTCGGGCTCGAAGGTCTCGCTGAGCAACCAGCTGAGGGTCTGGAACTCGCCCGCCGTCAGCTCATCCGCCGCCGCGATGTTGAAGCAGTACTCGGTCTCGATCGCCTGGATGTCGGGGGAGACGCGCTGCCGCGCCATCTGCAGAAGCGCCGCCTGCACCGCTGCCGACAGCCCAGGCGCTCGATAGAGATGGAGCAACCTCATACTTCTCAATTAACAGTGTCGGGTAGCTTGCGCCAGTGTGTTTCCCCTTTATTCCACGGCCAGCCAGGCCCAATCCCAGCCCGCCAGACCGCGCCCGTTCACCGCCTTCACGGCCACCACCGTTCCCCGCTCTGCATCGCTCAGCGACACACCCGGCACGCTCACGCTGCGCACCAACTGCAGCTCGCCCAGCGACGGGCCACTGTAGACAACATACGACTCCACGTCCCGCTCCAAGGCAGGCGCCCAGCGCAACTCCACGCTCGAACCGGCCCGCGACACCAGCTCGAGATCCCTGACCCGCGACGGGCTCGAAGCCATCAGCATGACGGAAGCTACCGTCGTCTTGCTCACCTCCGTTATCAGCTGATGGTTGACCGTCTCCAGCACGTCGTGCACCTGGTGATAGTGCGGGCTCGACAGGACCGGGTACGAGCCTATGCCGCCTGTAATATCGCCGAACGCGTCGTAGAACGAGTGCGCGTCCGTTCCCCTGAAGTACTCCGCATCGTAGGTGATCAGCTCGGTGAACAGAAAAGCCGCCGCATGCTGCAGGTCACGCAGACCGGCGTTCGAGTAGCGGATCGTGTTGTCGAGCCGGTGATCGTCGGCGAAGCCCACCATGTCGTTGTTTAGCACTCCAACGATTTGGCCGCCCGCCTCCGCCGCTCGCCGCACATACTCGCGGCTGCCGAGCAGCCCCGCCTCTTCGCCTGTGAGAAACGCGAACTGGATGGTCGCCGACTGCGGGCGCTCCGCCAGCACCCGCGCCGCCTCCAGTAGCGCCACCGTACCCGACGTGTTGTCATCGGCGCCGGGCCCTCGGGTCGACGAGTCGAAGTGACTGCTGACAACGTACTTGACGTCCCGATTCACGCTCCCCTCGAGTACCGCCACCACGTTCGCCGACCGCGTACCGGGACGCGGCTCGAACCACTGAAGCTCCGGTTCGTACCCGAACGAGCGGAGCTGCGCGGTCAGATACTCGATTGCCTGTGCGTTACCCGGCCGCGTTATGTGCTTGGATCCGAAGCGGAACAGCTCTCGCTCGTACTCGTAGATCCGGGCGGTACTGACGTCCGCCACGGCAAGCCCCACCACGTCGGCCACCGGGGCGAACATCTCTTGCCCGCGCCGGCGCAGCTCGCGCTCGGCAGCCAGGTTGGCGCGGACCCGCTCCAACACATCTTGCAACGAGACCCTGCGCTCCAGGTCGACCAGGTAGACGCCCCGCTCCGGCGACACCGTGTTTCCATCCCGCTCGGCCACGATCAACATCTTGGAACCGTCCGGACTCACCGCCCATTCGTATTGCGGAGCGATCGTGCGAACGGTGTTGTTGTGGAAGACGCGCGTTCGCTCTCCCGTGCTCGTGTTGTACAGGTAAGCCCTGCGATGGCGTCCTTCGCCGGCCAGCCCTATGATCCTTTCCTCATCCAAGAACTGCGGGAACAGATCGTGCTCGATCCCGTGCGTGAGACGCACTTCACCAGCCCCGGCGACCTCCGTCACATAGAGCTCCCAATCCTCGCGAGTCATCATCTGGAAGGCTACACGACCCCCGTCCGGCGACAGCGCGTAGCTCCGTAGCTCCGGACACACCGCGCAAGCACTGCTCACGCTGGCCGCCAGCCTGTACCCTGTCCGCACAGCTGCGGCCGGCTCAGCTCCGGGCGACAACGACAGCACGTTGAGTACCGTCATGTCACCGTCCGCGCTGAGATACGCGATCGTCGAGCCATCCGCCGAGATCGCCGGCGCCGGCGCCGCGATCGTTCGCGTCGACCGCCCATCAAGGTCGACGAGCGCCAGGTTGCCACCGCTCTGATAGGCGAGCGCTTCGCCGCCCAGTACGAGTACGGGACGCTCCTTCAGGCCCGGGCCCGTCGTGATCGCTACCGGTTCCGACCCGGGACGCACTTCATATATGTCGGTTCGCTCGCGCTCGCCGACCTCGTTGCCCGTCAGGTAGAGCGATGCGCCGTCGGGGCCGAAAATGACCTCGGACTTCCCCAGCCCCGGCGCCGCCACCTCCTGTTCTACACCAGTCCCCAGTTCCCTGAGAACGACTCGCGAGTGCTCCGCATCGAGCCGCACCAGCTCGCTGCGCAGCCGCCTATAGCTCGCGTAGTCGCGCACCTCGATGCGGCCGCGCAGCTCCGCCCGCGCCGCCTCAAGCTCGGGTGTCTCCTCGACCACGAGATAGGCCGCGCGGTCTCCGCCCGGCGCCAAAACCAGGCCGCGCCCATTCACCTCCGCCAGTTGGCGCGCACCGTCCTCCCCGACTGCGACGATGTGCGTCACGGTCTCGGCTCCCGACCCCGTCT
>CP070812.1:1312434-1332931 GCA_020344015.1 Gemmatimonadota bacterium | reverse complement strand
GTGCACGTCGGCGGCCTCGACGCCGACCACGATGTCGATGTCGCTCACGGCGGCGCCGGGGCCTTGGTGCTGGGCTTCTTCCGCCCGCGCAACCTCATCTTCTTCCTCGCCGCCTTCGGTGTCACCGGGACTGTGCTGACCGTGACGAACGCATCGACGCCGAACGCGACGCTTCTGTTGTCGTTGGCCATGGGCGGAGGTGCGCTGCTGCTCACGCACTCGGTCTTCAGTTGGCTGAGGCGGAGCGAGGTCGGCATCGACACGGTGGGCGACCGAGAGATCGAGGGCCACACGGCGCGGGTCGTGTTACCGATGGCGCCGGGCGAGCCCGGGCGCGTGGTCTGCACGATCGCCGACCGCGAATACTATCTAACCGCGCGTGTATCTAAGGATGTAACGAAGCAACTGACAGCCGGCAGCGAGGTCGTAATACTCGGGATCAAGGATGGGGTCGCCGAGGTGATTCCGTTCGACGTGCCGGAGCTTCCACCAGCAGAAAGTTGAGGGTATCGGAGTGGACCCGGAAACTGGTCTCGTATTAGGAACGATCGGACTGGGCGTCGCTATGGCGCTCATCTATGTCGTCAAGTCGCTGATCGTAATCTGTCAGCCCAACGAGATGGTGGTGATCACGGGCCGCAAGCGGCTGACCGCCGACGGACGCCGGGCGGGCTACCGGTTGCTGCACGGCGGCCGGACGCTTCGCGTGCCGATCGTCGAGCGCGTCGCCAGGCTCGACCTGACGACGCTGCCCATCGAGGTCGTCGTCAAGAACGCTTACTCGAAGGGCGGCATCCCGCTGATAGTCCATGGCATCGCCAACGTGAAGATCAGCGCCCGCGATCCCGTCGCGCACAACGCCGTCGAGCGCATGCTCGAGAAGCCGTTCGACGAGGTCATGCAGATCGCCAAGGACACGCTCGAGGGTAACCTGCGAGGCGTGCTGGCGACGCTGACCCCGGAGGAGGTGAACGAGGACCGGCTCAAGTTCGCCCACGTGCTGATCGAGGAGGCGGACGAGGACATGAAGAGGCTAGGCCTCGAGCTCGATACGATGAAGATCCAGAACGTCACCGACGAGGTGAACTACCTCGACTCGATCGGCCGCCAGCAGACCGCCCTCATCCTCAAGAAGGCGCGCGTCGCCGAGGCGGAGCGCTTTTCCGAGGCCGAGCAGACTGAGGCGTCGGCGCGCCAGGCGGCCGAGATCGCCAAGATCCAAGCCGACCTCGCCATAGTCGAGCAGAACAACGAGCTGCGCGTCCGTACCGCCGAGCTCGAGGCCGCCGCCCTGGCCAAGGAACGCGCCGCCCCGGTCGCCGGTGAAAAAGCCAAGACCGTCGCCGAGCAGGATCTGCAGCAGGAGCGGATCGCGCTCGAGCAGCGGCGGCTCGAGGCCGATGTGCTGCTGCCCGCTCGGGCCGAGCGCGAGGCGATGGAAGAGCGCGCCAAGGGTGCCGCCGCTTCGATCACCGAGGACGGTAGGGCGCGACTCTTCGTGCTGGGCGAGATGATCAAGCTCTACCTCGACGGTGGGAGCGAGGCGGAGCGAATCTTCATCCTCAACATGCTGCCCGAGATCATCAGAGAGCTGTCCGCCTCGGTCGAGGGCATCGACATCGATCGCCTGACGGTCATCGACTCGGGCGAAGGCGCCGGCGTGGCCAACGCCGCCGGTCAGTTCCCGGCGGCAATCATCAAGTTGACGGAGCAGATCGAGAACGCGACCGGCGTCAACATTTTGAGCAAACTGGGCTCCCCGGCGCCCGTGGCGGAAGCGGAGACGGGGTAGCCGGGGAGCCGTATTCGACATTCGACAGCGGACAGTCGGTTGTCGATTCTCGGCGACAGGCTCAGTGCGCGATGTCCGACGCTCGACTTACAACATCCGATGGCCAGATACTCGGCCATCGGGTGTTGATTATCGAGAACTGGGCGTGGAGTAATTAGTTGAGACTCGACGATCGGCTGTCGGCTGTCGGCTGTCGGCTGTTGAAGTCACCTACCAACTGTGCCATCCGCCAGTAGCCTCGCTGCACTCTCAGGGAAGTCCAGCTTTCCCAGCGAATCCACCAGAAAGGCTCCTCTGCCCGCGGGATCGAACTGGACCAAACCGGGCGGCGCCTGGTAGGTCGAGCGGAACTCGGCGTCGCTGACCCGGCCCGCCGCATCGATCGAAGCGCAGGCGATGCCGCCGATGTTGCCCGGCTCTCGCATGTTGAACGGCCCGTAGGTCAACAGGTTGCCCAGCGAGTAGAAGGTGAGAGCGGCGCCGCGCCACTCTGCGGCGCGGAGCACGTGCGGCCCGTGTCCGATCACGAGGGCGGCGCCCGACTCCACCGCTGCGCGGGCGATCGCCACCGAGTTCCCTCTGTCCTCACCGAGGAAGATCTCGCTCCGGTTCGGCGTGCGCTGGGCGCCGCTGCCTTCGGCGCCCACGTGCATGCTCACGATGACGCGCCGGTATCTGGCGAAGGCGCGGGCGACGTGGCGTCGCAAGGCGCTCAGGTCACGGGGATCGGGGCCGGCCAGAAAAGGGCTGAACCCGAGTACGGCGACGGTGTCGCCCGCCGGGACGACGATGGGCGTTGCCAGCGTGTCGGCGCCGGTGACGTGAGCGCCCGCCTGCCGCAGGTGGCTCATCGTGGCGATGAACCCTTCGTGGCCGGCATCGTTTGCGTGGTTGTTGGCGAGGTTCGCCACGAGGGCCGCGTCGCCGGCGACGCGGCGCAGTGCCGCCGCCGCTGCGACGGGCTGTCGGAAGGCGTAGCAGCGCGTCGAGCCCGGTCGGCACTTCCGCGGTGCGGGACCCTCGCCGATGGCACCCTCTACGTTGAGCAGGACTATGTCGGCGTCGCTCAGCAGGCGGTGCAGCGGTGCCAGAAGCGAGTCGGGGTCGGCGAAGGGGGGCACGTCGCGACCCAGGCGGGCCGCCGCCCTGGCCGCCCAGAGCGTGTCGAGGTTGTTGCCCAGCAACACGTCGCCGCCCGCGCAGATGCGGACCGCGCGCTCCGCCGCTGCAGGGGCGGGGACGGTGCCCAACGTGTCGGCCGGTGGCGCTGGCTCGGCTTCCGGTGGAGGGATGGGCGCCGGCTCCGCCGGAGCCTCGGGGGCCTCGACGGTTGGCTCGGCCTCGGGTGGACCGGCCGGGCAGGCGACCAGGGCCAGCAGGAGGAGCGCCCCAAGCGGCGCGACCGCCCGCTGGGGGGCCGAGCCACGGGCCGCGTTGCTCATCGGCTCCGTCCTAGCTCTCGATCTTGGGGAATAGCACCGCCTGCCGGTCCACCGCGCTGCCGGTCAGGTCGAGGTCGGCGAAGCTGGCGAGCCCTGGAAGCCCGTCCTCGCGGCCGAGCGCCTTCCAGAGCTCGCTGCACTTGCCGGGCATGAAGGGGCTGAGCAGCACGGCCAGCCTACCCAGCGCCCGGGCCAGGCTCCCGAGAACGGTGTCCAGCTGGGCGCCAGCCGAGTCGTCTTTGGCCAGCTTCCAGGGCGCCTGCTCCTCGATGAAGCCGTTGGCCGCACGGGCCAACTCCATAGCCGCCGAGATGCCCTGGTGGAGCAGGTAGCCGTCCATCGCCTCTCGGTAGGTCGCCAGCACGTCGCCGGCGCGCCGGTCTAGGGCGGTCTCTTCCGCGGTCGGTACCTGGGCCCCGCGGTACTTGTGGATCATCGCCAGCGTGCGGTTCGCCAGGTTGCCCAGGTCGTTCGCCAGCTCGGCGTTGTAAACGTCGTCGAAGCGTTGCCAGGTGAAATCGGCGTCGCCGTCCCAGGGGACCTCGCGCAGCAGGTAGTAGCGCAGCGGGTCGGGGCCGTAGCGCTCGGTTGCGCTCTCCAACGTCACCGTCGCGCCCGCCGACTTCGAGAGTTTGCGGCCGCCCCAATGGATGTAGCCGTGCGCCCAGACGGTCGTCGGCAACTCGACGCCGGCCGCCATCAGCATCGCCGGCCAGATGATGCAGTGATGTCGAGTGATACCTTTACCGATCACGTGCAGACTCGCCGGCCACCACTCGCCGTGTCGATCATCGGGGAATCCGACCGCCGACAGGTAGTTGATCAGCGCGTCATACCAGACGTAGACCGCGTGCTGCTCGTCGCCGGGGAAGCGGATGCCCCACTCCCGTTGCGGGCGTGACACCGAGACGTCCTGCAGCCCTTCCTTGAGGACGTTGCGGATCTCGTTGCGCCGAATCTCCGGCTGCACGAACTCTGGGTGTCGCTCGATGTGCTCGAGCAACGCGTCACGGAAAGCCGACAGCCTGAAGAAGTAGTTGTCTTCCTTCGTCCACGAGATCTCGCGGTCTGGATGTTCCGGGCAGCGCCCGTCGACCAGGTCCTTTTCCTGCTTGAAGGTCTCGCAACGCTCGCAGTAGTAGCCCTCGTAGGTACCCTCGTAGATGTGGCCCGCCCGCTTCGTGCGCTCGACCAACTCGACGACCGCCTTCACGTGACGCGGCTCCGTCGTCCGGATGAAGTCGTCGTGACTGATCGCCAGGCTCTTCCAGGCGTCCTCGAACACGACCGCCAGTCGATCCACCCAGTCCTGCGGCTGCAAGCCTGCTTCCGCCGCCGGCTCCAGAATAGTCTGCGAGTTCTCGTCCATCCCGATGACGAAATGGACTTCGTCACCGCATAGCCGCCGGTAACGGGCGATGGCGTCGGCGCCGATTTTCTCGAAGGCGTGACCTAGATGCGGGTCACCGTTCGAATAGTCGATCGCGGTCGTGATGTAGTATCGGGACAAGGCTTGGGCCCTAGTTCTTCCTCGAGCTCCTGCGTGCTTCGGCGGTCTCGCGCTTCAGGTCCTCGAGCGCCACCGTCCGTAGCTCGCCCCCAGGACCCTTGAGCATTACGCGGTTCGCGAAGATGTTCACTCCTACGACTTCCTCTTCACCTACCGACGTGCGGACCTGCCGGCCTTCCTTCGGGAAACGCTTGCGCGCCTGGACGTAGAAATCGTGCTCGTAGCGCAGCGAGCACATCAGTCGGCCGCACGCACCCGAGATCTGCGATGGGTTCAGCGACAAGTTCTGGTCCTTGGCCAACTGTAGCGTCACCGGCTTGAGCTCGGGCAGCCAGTTCGACGAGCACAGCTCGCGCCCGCAACGCCCCACGCCGTCCAGTCGTTTCGCTTCGTCGCGCACGCCGATCTGCTTCAGCTCGATTCGTGTGCGGTACTTCTTCGCCAGGCTCCGCACCAGCGTACGGAAGTCGACGCGCTTGTCGGCCGTGAAGTAGATGATCAGCTTGTTGCGGTCCCACTGCCACTCCGCATCGCTGATCTTCATCTTGAGCTTGTGGTCCGCGACGATTTGCCGGACTTCGCGGCGGATCCGGCCTTCCTCATCGCGCAGCTCGAGGATGCGCTCCACGTCCACCGGTGCGGCGCGCCGCAGCACGCGCCGGTTCGGCAGGCTCGTCGCGTTGCAGCCCTCGCAGGTCTCGCATTTGCGTCGCGCCAACCCGTCGGTGGCGCTGACCAGGCCGAGGTCCTGACCCCGGTCCGCCTCGACGACGATGTACTCGTGGCCACGCAGCGGCGGCGTAACGTGTGCCGTAAAGAAGTCGCGGCGCTTGCCTTTGAAGCGTACTTCGATGAACTGGGGCTGCGGGCCACGGGCGATGATCCCGTGTGCGGCAGGTAGCGGTGCTTCGCCGGACGCTTCTTCCGTTCGCTCGTCCTTCTCGTGAGGCGCCCGATCAATCACCGTCCCACGCTCCCATCTTGCGATACTTCGCGTAGCGGCCGTCGAGCAGATCGGCCACCGACCGTTTGTCCAGGTCAGCCAGGTTACGCGTAAGCGATTCCTTCAGCGCCGTTGCGGTGGCGTCCCAATCCTCATGAGCGCCGCCCGGTGGCTCGCCGATGACCTCATCGATCACGCCCAGGAACAAGAGATCGGGCGCCGTCAGCTTGAGTGCCGACGCGGCCTTCGAGCGGGCTTCCTCCGTGTTTTCCTTCCAGAGGATTGACGCGCAACCCTCCGGCGATATGACCGAGTAGATCGCGTATTCGAGCATGACTATGCGGTCGGCGACCGAGAGTCCCAGCGCGCCGCCGCTGCCGCCCTCGCCGATCACCGCGGCGAGGATCGGCACCTCGATCAGCGACATTTCCAATAGGTTCCTGGCGATCGCCTCAGCCTGTCCGCGCTCCTCCGCCCCGATTCCGGGGTACGCTGCCGGCGTGTCGATGATCGTGATCACCGGTCGACCGTACTTCTCCGCCATTCGCATCATGCGCAGCGCTTTCCGGTAGCCCTCAGGATGCATCATCGCGAAGTTGCGCTTTAGGTTCTCCTTCGTGTTGCGACCCTTCTGCTGAGCGATGACCATCAGCGAACGGCCGTCGAGACGGGCCCAGCCGCAGACGACTGCCGGGTCGTCCCGGAACGCTCGGTCACCGTGCAGCTCGACGAAGTCGGTGAAGACGCGCTCCATCATGTCGAGCGAGTGCGGACGCTGCTGGTGTCGCGCGATCTTTACCCGCTCCATGGGGGTCAGCGACTCAAGCGTCTCGGTGCGCAACTCCTCCAGGCGGGCCTCCAGCTTCTTGAGCTCCGCTTCCACGTCGAGCCCCCTCTCGCTGGCCAGCTCTTTTAGCTGCCCGATCCGGGCGACGACGTCGCCGATCGAGCGCTCGAAATCCTGATGAGATGCCATAAACCGCTATGCTGCAGGTGGCTACGAATATGCTGGAACTTTGTAAGATAGCACAAGTTGCCGATTTGGGGAGCCGGTCTTTTCCCCGAGCTAGCTCCCCCCTGCTTCGATCAGACGAACGCGCGCATCGCCAAGCACCGTCCGCAGCTGTGCCAGCACCGACGGTACCGGGGCGACACGCAGCGCGCGGGAGCGCAGGCGCGAGGGCTCCTCGCCGCCGTTCTCGAGGACGATCTGGATGGCCGCGGGTCCCGGATGCGCCTGGGCGATCTTCACCGCCTTCTCCAGGCGCTGGGCGTCGAACTCGGACGAGCTGGACAGCTCGAGGCAGATAGCGATGCGCCCGCTCTCGTAGACTTCTTCCAGCGGGGTGGCGGCGTCGAGGAAGAGCGGCGGGTCTCCTTCGTCGCGTTCCCGGCCCGAGACGCTGCCCCGCAGCAGTACCGGCTTGCCCTGCTCCAGCGTGTCGCGGTTCCTGCTCCAGGCGTCGCGGAAGGCGAGCGCGGTGGCCGTGCCGTGGTAGTCCTCGAACACGATGCGTGCCCACTCCGAGCCGTCCTTGCGCGAGATGCGCCGCGAGACCTCGGTGACCACGCAGGCGATCTCGACCTTTCGATCGCGACGCTCCGCCAAGTTGCTGGCGTTGGCGCGCTGCGCATACAGCTCGACAAGGTCGCGGTGTGCGTCGAGCGGGTGGCCCGACACGAAGAAGCCCACCATTTCCTTCTCGCGCGCCAGCTTCTCCTGCTCGCTCCACTCCGGTATGTTGGGTAACGGCGGCTCCGACGGACCGACGTGGCTCTCATCATCACCACCGAACAGGCTGGCCTGACCCGTCTCCCGTTCCCGCTGCTGCAGCTGAGCCTCGCGCAACGTTACCTCGAGCCCCTGCGCCAGTCCGGCACGGGGGCCGAGCCCGTCGAAGGCGCCGGCTCCGATCAACGCCTCGATCACCCGCTTGTTGTTGAGTCGCAGGTCGACCCTGCTGCAGAAGTCGAACAGCGAGACGAACGGTCCGTCGCTGCCGCGTGCCTCGATGATCGAGTCGATCGCCGATCGACCGACGCCGCGGATCGCGCCTAGCCCGAAGCGGATGCTGCTGTCACTCACCACCGTGAACTTGTAGCCGGACTCGTTCACGTGCGGTGCCATGACCTCCAGGCCGAGCGAACGGCACTGGTTGATCGAGCCGACCACCTTGTCGGTGTTGCCGATCTCCGACGTCAGCAGCGCCGCCATGAACTCGGCCGGGTAGTGGCGCTTCAGCCAGGCGGTCCTGTAGGAGAGGAGGGCGTAGGCCGCCGCGTGAGCTTTGTTGAAGCCGTAGCGACCGAACGTCTCCAACAACGAGGCCACTTGCTCGGCCTCGCGCCGCCGCACCCCACGGGCGATCGACCGCTCGATGAAGCGATCGAGTTCCTGCCGGATAAGCACCGGGTCCTTCTTACCGACCGCTTTGCGCAGCACATCGGCTTCGGCGAGGCTGAACCCCGCCATGCTGTTGGCGGCCTGCATCACCTGCTCCTGGTAGGTGATGACCCCGTAGGTCGATTCCAGGACGGCGGCCAGCGTCTCGTGCGGGTAGCTCACCGGCTCGGTGCCCCGCTTGCGCCGGATGTAAACGTCGGCCATGCCCGAGTCGAGCGGGCCCGGCCGGATGAGCGCGTTAACTGCAATCAAGTCGTCGAAGCGGTCGCAACGCATTGCCCGCAACTTGTCGGTAGCCAGCGAGGATTCGAACTGGAAGACGCCGGACGTCGCGCCGCTCGCCAGCATCTCGTAGACCTCTGGGTCCTCGAGCCCCAGCTCGTCCCAATCGAGCTCCACCCCGTGCCGCTCTTTGATGTTCGCCGTCGCGTCGCTGATCACCGTGAGCGTCTTCAGGCCGAGGAAGTCGAACTTCAACATCCCCGTCTTCTCGAGACTCACCATGTCGTACTGCGTGATCACCAGATCGCCGTTCGCCGACTCGGCCGCCGCACCGCGTGCCGGCGCGGTCATCACCGGCACGTAGTCATCCAGCGGCCCGGGCGCGATGACAACGCCGGCGGCGTGCACCGAGGTGTGGCGTGACAGTCCCTCGAGAGTTGCGGCGTAGTCCAGCAGTTCCTTGTACCGCGGCTCCTCCTTGTAAAGGTCTTTGAGTTCCTCCACCCGCTCGACCGCGTCCTTCACTGAAAGCGAGTAGCCCGGCGAACTGGGGATGAGCTTTGCGATGCGGTCGGTCTCTGCCGGTGTGAAGCCGAGCGTGCGGCCCACGTCGCGAACCACCGCCCGGGCCTGCATCGTGCCGAAGGTGACGATCTGGCCCACCGAATCGGTTCCGTACTTCGACCGCACGTACTCGATCACCTCGCCGCGCCGCTCGTAGCAGAAGTCGACATCGATGTCGGGCATCGAGATGCGATCCGGATTCAGGAATCGCTCGAACAGCAGTCCGAACCGCAACGGGTCGATGTCTGTGATGCGCAGCGCGTAGGCGACGAGCGAGCCGGCTGCCGAACCGCGGCCCGGCCCCACGGGTACTCCGGCCTCCCGTGCCGCCCGGATGAAATCCCAGACGATGAGGAAGTAGCCGCTGTACCCGGTGCGTGTGATGACATCGAGCTCGTAGTCGAGCCGCTCGCGGATCTCGTCCGGCAACGGGTCGCCGTAGCGTTCTCTCGCTCCGTTATCCGCCAGCTCGCGCAGCAGAATATCCTCGCTGGTGTACCCTTCCGGCCGTGGGAACTCGGGCAGGTAGACCCGCTCCTCGAACTCGACGTCACACAGCTCGGCGACCTGTAGCGTGTTGGCGATGACATCGGGCCGCTCGGGGAACAGCGCCCCCATCTCTTCGCTAGACTTGAAGTAGCTCTCCTGACCGTAGAAGCGCAGACGCTTCGGGTCGTCCCGATCCTTGCCCGTCCCGATACAGAGCAGGATGTCGTGGGCGTCGGCGTCCTCGCGCTGCAGGTAGTGCGCGTCGTTCGTCGCCAGCACCGGCAGGCCGAGCTCGTCCGCCAGCTGGAAGATGCCGTCGCGGACTTTGTCTTCGCCCGGGATGCCGTGGTCCTGCACCTCCAGCCAATAGTAGCCCTCGCCGAACAGCCGCGCGTGCCACTCCGCCGCGCGCTTGGCCTTGTCGTACTGGTCCTGCAACAGATGAAGCGCCAGCTCGCCCGACATGCAGGCCGACAGCGCGACCAGGCCTGCGGAGTGCCCCTCGAGGACCTGGTGATCGATGCGCGGTCTTCGGTAGAAACCTTCCACCTGCCCGATCGAGACCAGCTTCACCAGGTTGCGATAGCCCTCCCGGTCGCGGGCCAGCAGAACCAGGTGGGCGTAGTCTTGAGGTGCGTCGGGCGGCTTCTCCTTCGAGCGGTGGTCGCCGAACGCGACGTAGGCCTCGCAACCGATGATCGGGCGTATGCCCTTCGCCCGTGCGGTCTCGTAGAAGTGGTAGGCGCCGTGCAGGTTGCCGTGGTCAGTCAGGGCGAGCGCCGGCATGCCGAGCTCGACGGCACGGTCGACCAACGCGTCCAGCTTGTTGGCCCCGTCGAGCAGAGAGTACTCGCTATGGCAATGCAGATGGACGAAGGTCATAAGACTGGAGGTGAGAATAATGGGATTCGGCAATCCATGACTAAGCGATCAATAGAACCATAGACCATCCGAATGCAGAAGTGTCGGAGCCAAACGGTTCGCAATTTGAAGGCTCTATTGCTCTACTGCTCTACTGGTCATGGATTCCCGAATTCCCGGCCACTAGCGCTCGTGTGTCTTTCTATCCCGTACAGCGAAATGAGTCCAGAAGTATCTCCAGTTGCCTCAAGTAAGGATACTTGTCCGTACCGGGGGCGAAGAGCCAGGCATCGATATAGTACGTGCGGTCCTGTCGCGGACACGCGATTGTTCGCGTGATGAACGGCCCGGCCGCCGGAAAGTCCGCGCGGTCCTGCCATACGCCGCGCAGCTCGAGTCCCGGCAGTCCGTTCACCTCGATCGCCCGCGAGCCCATGCCTTCCTCCAGCATGTCCTGCGGCAGGTCGTAATGCGTCTCACCGACGGTCTGCCGCCAGGCGCGCAAGCTCTCCGGCGTCACCTCGTCGGTACCGCTGCGCCAGGTCAGCAAGATCGAGCGCAGCAGGTCAGTGTCGCCCTGACGGTACGGGTTGCCGAAGCGAAACAGCGAGTCCTCTACGCTGAACAGGTAGACGCTCGGCAGCTGCAGGGTGAAGCCATACTCTGCCAATGCCCCTGCCAGCGAGTCGTTCACTCCAGTGGTGTACATGCGCTCGATGACCCACTCGTCGTATCCGCGCTCCAGAAGATCGTAAAGCTCGGGCAGCAGCGCGCGGACCGCGTTCGCCTGGCCCTCGGCGGGCAAGAGCAGCGCCGTCGCCAGCTGATTTCGGGCCCAGACTTCCTCGGCCTGGACGATGGCGGGCGGGTCGAGGGCCGGCGTCGGTGAAGCGTCCAGGATGCGCCGCACGGCGGCATTATCGCGGCTGCCCAGCACGACGACCTGCTGCCAAATCCGCATGTCTTCCCAGAGCGTGTCGCCGACCGAGAGGTACGTCACCTCGAACTTGCGCTCCGGCCTTGTCGTGAACACGCGTTGCTCAAGCGCCTCCATCACCTCGGGCCCTACTTCTTCCCAGAGCGCCGACTCGGCGAGTGCGATGATTACGTTCCGATCGCCGAACGCCTGCGGCGCCTTGCAGCCGGGCAGCGAGAGAACGCCGACGAGGACGGAAATGGAAACTAAAGAAGCTCGTTGGGTTATCATCGACCTAACATATATCGCCAGTCGGCGGACGGACAGGTGGCCGCTGGCCGTTCTGCGGGAAACCGCCCCGGGCGGCCCTGCAGAAAATGCTTGACAACCTCGGCCTTGCCTATTATTTGGCGTTTTAGGTGTCATGTAGCGGCCTGGAGGCCGTCGATCGTCGGGATCTCCCCCAGAATCCCTAGGAGGAGGGACGATGAACGCGATGCGGGATCCGAGCCTGGGTCCGGACGATTTCTACTCCGCGCGGGACGAGACCGAGCTCGAGTACGAAGACGAGTTCGACGAGTACGGGCAGGAAGAGCTCGAACTCGAGGAGGAGTTCGAGGACGAGGACGAGTGGGACGACGAGTACGACGACGAGGATTACGAAGACGACGACGTGGCGGCCCGCAGGCCACGCCGCGAAGATTGGGAGTGAGCCCCGTCGCCGTTCAGGTGGACGGCTGATGAGAGGGCCTCGAAGGCCCTCTTGTCGTCTCTTGCCGGGCATCATCGCCTTACTCGCCGCTTCCGCTGCGACTCCCGCCCACCCACAGCAAGATCCCACACCACAGGAGCCGCCGGCCTCGCCGATCGCCGGGTTGGTAGCCGGCGCACTCGACGCCCCCGAGCTGCCGGTCATGGCGGCGGGCCTAATCGATACGATCGGCGGTAGACTTTCAGGCACACCCGTCGGCACGCGGGCCGAGGCCTGGGCAGCCGGCTGGCTGCGCAGCCTCGGCGCCGACTCGGTCTGGTACGAGGTCGTGCATATGCCGACCTGGCGGCGCGGCACGACCGAGGTGCGGGTTGTCTCGCCCGCTGCCGTCCGCCACCACAAGCTCGCTGCCATCACTTATGGCTACTCACCCGGCATCGCTGCCGACTCACTGCTGCTCATCGACATCGGCCGCGGCGACACACCGACTCTCGAGGGGCTCGGCCCGCAGGCAGAGGGTGCCGTGCTGCTAACCGACGTCGTGAGCCCCGAGGTCGTGGCGGCAGCCGCCGAGATCGGGGCGGCTGCACTGCTCCGCGTGTCACTACAGCCGGGTCGTCTACCGCAAGCGCGGGTCACACCGACGCCCGAACGGCCAGCGCCGCTGCCCATACTCGCCCTTTCCCGGGAGGACGGTCTCTGGCTGCGGCGCCTGCTGGCGACAGGCCCGCTGACACTGCGCCTGCAGGTCGAGGCGGAGACCCGTCAGGGCACGGCGGCGAACGTGGTGGCCGAGTGGTGGGGAAGTGATCCAGCAGCAGACGGCGAGGTCGTGTTGCTCGGCGCACATCTCGACGCCTGGGACCTGGGCGCTGGGGCCCTCGACAACGGCACGGGAGTCCTCGCCGTCATGACCGCGGCCCGGGCAATCGCTGCCGCACCGACCCGCCCGCGTCGCACGGTGCGGATCGTCCTCTTCGCCGGCGAAGAGCTGGGACTCCTCGGCTCGCGTGAGTACGTGGAAGTCCATGCCGAAACGCTGGCGAACATCGTGGCGATGATGAACCTCGACATGGTAGGTGCACCCCAGGGGTACGGGGCCACCGGCCACGACGAGGCAGACACCCTGTTCGCGCGCCTGGGCGCCGAGCCCGCGCTCCGCGACCTGGGGCTCACGGCCGAGGTCAACCACGGCGGCGGCCCGGGCAGCGACCACCAGCACTTCCTGCTGGCTGGCGTCCCGACCATCTACGTGCGCAGCTCTCTACCCGAGGACGCGCCCCGCTGGTACCACAACGCCGGCGACACCCTCGACAAGATCGACCTCGAGGCGGTACAGGCGAGCGCCGCTGCCGCCGCCGCTGCGGTCTGGGCGCTGGCCGACCACCCGGGTCGCCCGCTCCGCCACCTCTCCCTGGATGAAACCAGGGAGCTTATCGGTCGACTCGGCTGGTGAGCCCTTGACCGGGACCGTTCGCCCGGATAGCGTGCGGGAACAGGGCCTGTAGCTCAGGTGGTTAGAGCGCACGCCTGATAAGCGTGAGGTCGGTGGTTCGAGTCCACCCAGGCCCATCAGACAGAAGCGCACACCCCGTTTGGTGTTACGACGCTGGGGTGATGGGAGGCATCATGCCGGCGGTGGAGCCGCGCTTAAAAGTGAGCGCGCTGGGCGGCGCCGGGTTGCTTTTCCAGAGAGCGCAGCCGGAGGCTGACGCCATCAACTTCGTGTCGCGAATTACGATACCTGTGCTGATGCTGAACGGTCGATACGACCATTATTTCCCCGTGGAGACCTCTCAGATACCGATGTATCAGCTTCTGGGAACCCCCGCCGAGCACAAGCGGCACGTGATATCCGAAGGCGGGCACAATGTCCCCAGAGCGCAGCTCATCGAGGAAACGCTAGACTGGTTGGACCGATACCTCGGGCCTGTGCAGTAGGTCCGTTGGCCGAGTGCCTAGCCCTGCTCGCAACTCCCGTTCGTAGCCTCCAGTCATATTGGCCCCCCTCCGCGACCACCCCCGCTTCCAGGCGCTGCTGGAGAGATACGAGTAGCAGCACTGACGTGGCTGCGCGGCACACCTGACTGTGCCACTATTGTGCCGTAACTCAGCGGGAAGTACCGGCAAGGAAAGGGAAAGGGGCTGCGTGGTGCAGCCCCTAACTTGCTGTGTTTGTGCGCGTTTGTGCCAGTACGTACCTATGACTCCGAGGCCTGGCAGGCAATCATAATCCGTGGGTTGTGGGTCGAAGAAGAAGAGGGCGGCGTGGTCAAGGTCATGCAGCAGACGTCTGAAGCGGCCGCTTCCGGTGGTGTCGATTGTGGTGTCGATTGATCACGGCAAATCACGACATTTTTCGGGCGAAATGCAGGCAAATCGCGCCATCCGTCGGCGAAATCCCGACACCATACCGGAATTCACGGCCAGACTGCGCGATTTGTCCGACATTTCAGACGAAATTCCGACCTGATTCCGGAATCAGTCGACACCACAATCGACACCACGGCGATTTCGGGATGTCGTGGGAGGCGACTCGGCCTGCGAACCGCCACCGCGCTACACCCGAGCGTATGCAAGCGTCACTCTTGGCGTCCCACGCCAGAGGGCCCGGGGACGGCTGAAGCCCCCGGGCCCTCGTGCGACGCACTTCCGGCGGCTGATCCGCGCCGGATCCTACATACCCGGCGTATACCAGATCGGCGACGTGTAGGCCCGCTCCTGGCCGAACATCTGCACAGTCTCGGGCATCGTGACCCCGAAGCGCTTCGAATCGTAGGCCTGCCACGTAGGCGTTGGGATCTCGAGCACCCGGGCGTAGTAGAACGCGCGATGATTGGGATCGAAGTCAGGATCGGTCCACACAGCTCTCAGCTCCGGGTCACCGATGGTGTTCAGGTAACTCGCGTCTGCGACGTTCACGGTATTGCCCACAGGGGTTCTGCAGCGGCCGTCGCTGCCGATCGTGCGACCGTCGGAAACCGCAACGTCGTACACGCGCTCCTGGCGCTCCCCGTTGTCGTCGATCCATCCCTTGATGATCTGGATGCGATCGAGGTTGCCGGACCAGGGATCCTTCATGGCCCCCACCATGAAGACCGGGGCCCGCTGGTCCGCCGGTCTCGCTGGCAGGTCGCCGCCCATGGGCACTCCCTTGCGGTAGCCGATCGACACGGCATCCGGCCGGAAGACCTCCTCCGCATCGTAGTCCCAGCCGCCGAAGAAGCGCACGACGATGCGCGTGCCCGTGGTGGCGTAGGTCTCCTTCTTCTGCATCGCGTTGAAAATCCCCTCGCGGGTGTTCTCCCGCGCCCATACCGCTGCGAGGCCCGCTCCAATCGACTCGTACGAGTAGCTCGACAGGCTCGGATCGCCAGAGAGAGACGCGATGATGGTGTGCTCCCAGCGATCGGCCTCCGGTTCCAGATGAGCCGCCTTGCCGAAGAAGTTCTCCTCCCGGGTGGTGGCCAGCGACGTGTGCGCGTCGGTGCTTCCGACCATACCGAACTTGTAGGGATTGATGCCGAGTTGCGCCTCCAGTTGCATGCCTATCTGAAGCGCCGAGCGGGCATACTCATACTGGAGCATCCAGTCTTCCTTGGGTTTGAAGCCGGCAATGTCGGACTTGTCCCAGGTGCCGTAATCGGCGAACTCGTCGTTCGGTGACAGGAGCGGGTGCGCCTCGCCATCACCCTTGATCTGCGTCACCTCGTACAGCGGTTCGAAGCGGCTGCGCATCTCCGCGTATTCCCTTGAAATCGGTTCGCCGTTCAACCGCTCGACGGAGAACATCTGGCCGTTCGATACGTTACCGTTGTGGGCAATGGCGAGAACACTGCCGCCTGTCCGTGACTCGTAGGCGGCCAGGTAATCCCACAGATCCTCCGGATCGATGGAGTCGAAGGTGCTGAAGGGGAGGACCTGCCCCACCTTGTCTTCGCCGTCCTTGAAGATGACGACCCGGTGAAGGTTCCCCGGTTCTTGCTGCGTGGCGATCGAAGTCCATTCGAAACCGATAAATGCGGTGAACTGACCGGGCTCATTGAACTGGTCTGCGAAGGCGATCTCGCGGTCCCAGACCGCCCGTGACATCTTCGGATTGGCAATCGGGTCGGTGCCTGCCGTGACCGCGTCGCTAAGCCAGGCCTGGAACGCTCCCCGGGAATCGCCGGCCTTCACCATGTCGTGGACCATCCGACCCCACTCCGACTTGAGCAGCTCCGGGTTCGACTCGGCGATGAACGGCGCGAGCCCGAGATTCTCCGCGTGGTCCGACACGACGAGGAAGTCAAGCGGACGAATCAGGCGAACTCTCAATCCGTGGGACGTGATGACCTCTTCGCCCCGGGCGAAACGAAAAGCCTCCTCCGGGCCCACAGTGTTGCCCATCATGCCGGAGTCGGTCGAATAAGAGGTGTGCAGGTGAGTATCACCCCAGTAGACGCCCTCGGCGAAGTTCGCATCAGCAGCCGTCCGCTGGACGTAGGGCGAGTAGATCTTCGGTGGCTGGCGCATGCTGTCGGGATAACTGACCTCCTGTGCGATGGCCACGCTCGGCAATGACAGCGCCGTTATGGACACTACAAGACATCTCACCCACTCGGGTTTCGTTCTCATCTTCGGTTCCTCCTGTTGCCTGCGCTCTCCGTGTTCCAGCTCGTCAGTGACAGTACCTTATAACCACGACGCCCACGGCGTATACCAGATCGGCCATTCTGCGCTGACTGTTGGACACCAGCGCTCACTGTGTTGGCACTACTCTTGGCACTATCCTGCCAATGGACGGTTGGCCCTCGACTTGGGGCTTCGCCGCGCCATACTCAGTTGGGTGGTTCATACGGATCCGGGGCGCCGGCCGGAATCGGTGGATGCGCCCTCAGCGATGCGATGTGCTCTTCCAGTTGGCCGAGCGCTGCCTTGGGCACCCAGGTGTTCGGAAAGAGCACGTTGTCACGCTCCTGGGGATCGGTCAGGAGATTGTACGCCCGGGGCATCGTGTAAGTACGCAGCACGCCCGACCACGCGTCCTGCTCCTTGAAGTGCAGCTTCCAGTTACGCCACTTCACGCCGAAGATCTCAGTGCCCATGTAGACGATGAAGCCCTCGCGACCCGACTTCTCCACCTGTCCGAGGAGGAAGGCGGTCATGTCCTGGCCGTCGATAGGACGATCGTCTGGTACGGTGCCTCCCGCGATCGTTGCGAAGGTCGGAAAGAGATCCATGGCGTGGACGATCTCGTCACTGGACCGGCCGGCGGCGATTCGCCCCGGCCAGCGAACCACAAACGGAACGCGTAATGCACCTTCGAACCCCGTGAAGAGCGTGCCCCGCCATGGCCCCGCCGACCCGTGGACCGCCGTTTCGACGGTCATGTTCGTGCTCTCGAAGTCTAGAGATTCTGGCCCATTGTCCGCCGTAAAGACGAAGATGGTGTTCTCGGCAACTCCCATTTCCTCGATCGCATCCAGCAACTCGCCCGTGTAACTGTCGATCTGCATGAGCAGGTCGGCCCACAAGCCGTTTCCGGAGCGCCCAACAAAGTCCGGGTGCGGAAGCGTCGGGAAGTGCGTCGCGGTATAGGGCAGGTACACGAAGAACGGCTTACCGGCTTCAGCCTGACGCCGCATGAAATCAATTGCCCTGTCGGTCAGGTCGCGATCGATCAACGGGCGGTAATCCAGGTTATAGGGGCGCACTCTGGTCGGTGTCTCACCCTTTCGCGCGTCCATCACGTACGTTTCGGGGACGCCGCTCTCGGCAAAGCCGGGCGTTGAAGAATAGACAGATTCGTCGGTCGAGTTCGGCACTCCATACCATTCGTCGAATCCCTGGTCAGTAGGGAAACGGCCGTCGGTCCGGCCGAGATGCCACTTGCCGTACATGCCGGTCGCATACCCCGCCTGCGACAGCATTTCCGCCATCGTGACTTCCCACTGCACCAGGCCGTAGACGCCCTCGCCGAGGGGAACCGTGGCGTTCCCGCTGCGGATCGCGTAACGCCCCGTCATCAGCGCCGACCGAGAGGGTGTGCATTGCACCTCGACGTTGAAGTTTGTCAGGCGGAGGCCTTGATCGGCCAGTCTGTCTAGGCGAGGCGTTGGAGCGCCTCGCGTCACACCGCCTCCGTTGAACCCGGGCTCGCCCCACCCAAAGTTATCCATGAAAACGAGGACGATGTTTGGCTTGTCCTGCCCCATGGCCGGTTGTGGGCCCAGAGCGAGACAGCCGGAGACCATAGCCAGGACAAGTAGAAGTCGTCTGGTCATTGGACAGCACCTCACCTTCCATTGGTTTCGGGGGATCAAGACGTCACCGAGCAGGACGTCCCTTTCGCGTCAGCTAACTACTCCTTGAGCTGCCAGGTTCCCAAGATCGCCCTTTGCATCCCTGGTAGCCTAAGGCCGGGCAATTCAACACGTTCTTCAGGGACCAACAATCGCAAAATACTGGGTGCTACGGCGATTGCTAGTGAGGCGCTAGCGCGTGGAACCCTGTGAGAAAGCGGCCTAGCACTCCCCGGAGGCCGGTCGTGGGTGGTGTCGATTGCGGTGGAGTTACGCACTCAAGGGTAAAAGCAGATTTGGGGGAAATACGCCACGCCTGATAAGCGTGAGGTCGGTGGTGGAGACTCACTCCGCACGCGGGCCGCGCGGTGTTCGTGTATGAAGGCGCCTGACGGCGCCTCCAACGCGAGTTCACCCAGGCCCATTGAGGTCCAACCCGTAGCAGACTCCCTGATAAGCCCAGCCGCTCTTCTGCTTTTGCTTGTCTGATCGACGCTATCGGCGTACCGTGGGGAGGAATCGGAAAGTGCGCCGCCTAGCAACAGTCGATGAAGGAAGCAGCATCCATCTGGTCGAAGCTAGGGTGCCCGCGGGAGGCGAAGCATGAAGCGAAGCGATCGAGAGTTGGGGATGGATCGCGCCATCACGCGGCGCGATTTCATCAGCGGCGTGGGGGTAGCGATCACCGGCTCGGCGTTGGCGGGTCCGTGGATGGTCTCCGCTGCGGCGGGCGCATCCGGGCCGCAGGAAGAGGCCGTGTACTACCCGCCGGGCTCGAAGGGGATGCGGGGCAGCCACCCCGGGTCGTTCGAGGTGGCGCACGCGCTGCGCGACGGCGCGCGCTGGGACGACCTGGGGCCGGAAGCCGAGACGGGCGAGCGCTACGACCTGGTCGTGGTGGGCGGCGGCCTCAGCGGATTGGCGGCGGCGTACTTCTACCGCAAAGAGGTCGGACCCGAGGCGCGCATACTGGTGCTGGACAACTGCGACGACTTCGGGGGGCACGCCACGCGCAACGAGTTTCGTTCGGGGGGCCGGACGTTGCTGATCAACGGGGGCACGATCAACATCGAGGACCTGAGCGCGTACGACGAGCCGTCTCAGGCGATGATCCGCGAGCTTGGCATCGACGTCGGGCGCTACGAAGAGTTCAATGACGCAGAGCTGTACCCGTCGCTGGGGCTCAGACCCGGTGTCTTCTTCGACGAGGAAACGTTTGGAGTCGATCGGCTGGTGGTCGGACAGGACGAGCTCGAGCTGCGCGAGTTCCTGGCCAGGATGCCGCTGTCCGAGCCGGCGCGCAAGGACATAGCACGGATCTTAGAGGATCGGGTGGACTATCTGCCCGGTCGATCGCTGGAGGAGAAAACGCGTGTCCTGAGCCGGATGTCATATCTCCAGTTCCTCACGGATCTCGTCAAGGTCGACGCCGGTGTGGTGCCCTATTTCCAGACCTGGCGGCAGGGGTACTGGGGAATCGGCAACGATGCGCTGCCGGCAGAGATGGCCCGGGTAACGGGCTTCCCGGGCTTCCAAGGCATGGGGTTCCCCGAATCCGAGCCGAACGAGGGGGTCGTCCCCCTAATCACGCCCACGAGCGGGCAGTACTTCCGCTTCCCCGATGGCAGCGCGTCGATCGCGCGTCTGCTGGTGCGGAGCATGATCCCCGCCACCGCACCGGGCAGTAGCGCGGAGGACATCGTGACGGCGCGATTCGATTACACGCAGCTCGATCGCGACGGCGCACCCGTGCGGATCCGGCTGAACAGCACGGCGGTGCGCGTGCGACACGTCGGTGACAACGAGAGCTCGAGAGAGGTGGAGGTGACGTACGTACGCTCGGGCCGGGCGCGGCGGGTGCGGGGCCGTTCCTGCGTGCTGGCCTGCTACAACGCGATGATTCCGTACATGTGTCCGGAGCTTCCTGAGGCGCAGCGCAAGGCGCTGTCGTACGCGCTGAAGGCGCCCAGGGTGTACACCAGCGTGTTGATCCGCAACTGGAACGCCTTCCAGCGATTGGGGCTCAGCGACGCGTACTGCCCCGGGAGCTATCACGACGTCGTGGGTCTGTGCGATCCGATCAGCATGGGCGAGTATCGCTGCCCGCGCACACCGGACGAGCCGATGGTGTTGCAGCTGTACCGGACGCCGCTGGCTCCGGGGTTGCTGGCGCCGGAGCAGTGGAAGAGGGGAATGCTCGAGCTGCAGATCACGACCTTCGAGGTGTTCGAACGAAAGGTCCGCGATCAACTGGGGCGCGTGCTCAGCGACGGCGGATTCGATCCGGCCCGGGACATCGAGGCGATCACCGTCAACCGCTGGCCCCACGGCTACATCTTTTTCCAAGACCCCGCCACG
>CP070812.1:1307716-1312334 GCA_020344015.1 Gemmatimonadota bacterium | reverse complement strand
GGCACGTCGAACGGAATCACCTCGGCGACCCCATCCTTGATCCCGAGTATTACGACCTCGCTGCCGGCTGTCAGTTGCTTCGTTACATCCTTAGATACACGCGCGGTTAGATAGTATTCGCGGTCGGCGATCGTGCAGACGACGCGCCCAGGCTCGCCCGGCGCCATCGGGAGCACGACCCGCGCCGTGTGGCCCTCGATCTCCCTGTCGCCCACCGTGTCGATGCCGACCTCGCTTCGCCTCAGCCAGCTGAAGAGCGAGTGCGTGAGCACAAGCGCGCCTCCGCCCATGCCCAGCGACAGCAAAAGCGTCGCGTTCGGCGTCGAGGCGTTCGTCAAGGTCAGCACGGTCCCGGTGATCCCAAAGGCGGCTAGGAAGAAGATGAGGTTGCGCGGGCGGAAGAAACCCAGCACTAAGGCGCCCGCACCACCGTGACCGACGTCGACATCGTGGTCCGCGTCGAGGCCGCCGACGTGCACGTCGGCACCCGCCACGTCCACTCCCGAGACGTCAACATCGACTCCCGAGAGATCGGCGTCGAAGCCGGCGGCATCCACATCCAGCCCATGCACGTGCACGTCGCCCACGTCGTCGTGAGCACCGCCGAGCACCGAGAAGACGAGCAGACCGCCGCCTACCATGGCGGCAAGTATGTAGAGTCCAAGCACTTGGGTTCTCCGGTGGGGGGCCGACGCGAGGACGGCCCCTGTTTCCGACACCCGTATTCGGTCAGGCCGCCTCAATAGTGCCGGGACCCAGACGCGGGCGCAACCGGGGCGCCGGGGGCCCCAAGAAATTCGGGCAAAATTTCCGCTTTTCTGGGCAATAATTACCGGAAAAAGGCACTTTTGGCGAGGCGTTTTTAGGGGGTAAGTCTATCAAATACGGATGTTTACACGTAACTGTCTAACAGGGTACAGACTTTGCACCACAGGCGGGCGACGCGGTGGCTTGACAGTGCCGCTAGAAGCTGTTAACGTGGCGCCGCCCCTCCTCCATCGGCATGCCGGGAGCCCAGCAGGCGGACGCACTTCGCCTGAGGGGCAGGTTCGCGATGTCGCCGATGGACTTGTCCGTGAATGCCTAGAGAACCGAAACGGCGAATGGAACGAAACCGCCTGACGTTCCTAGTTATCACCGACTCACCGCAGCCTGCGCACTCGTTGCAGATCTCTCGCCGAGTGTTGCGCTACGCGATAGCCGGGGTAGCTGGATTCGTCCTGTTCATCCTGGTCGCGTCTGCAGCGCTGCTCCTCAAGCTGGGGGACCTGGTGCAGGCGGAGAGGCTGGAGCGGGAGAACGCGCTCTTGGTAGCGGATGTGGAGCGGATGCAGGAAACGGTGGACCAGTTGAGCGCGACGCTGACGAATATCTCGGAGCGGGACCGGCGCTTTCGGTTGCTGGCCGGGCTACCGGAGATCGATCCGGAAGTGCGGCAGGTGGGTATAGGTGGACCGGGCACCGGCTCGATCGAGAGCGAGCCGCTGCTGGAGCTGGATGCCGACCTCGGAGGCGAGGTGTTCGGCACGACGACCGACCTGAATCGACTACTGCGGCAATCGAACCTGTTGCAGGCGAGTCTGCAGGAGGCGTCGAAGGCGATGGAGGCGCACAGCGATCGGCTGGCCACCTACCCGTCGATCGACCCTACAAGCGGGTGGTTGAGCTCCTCCTTCAGCCGCAGCCGCTGGCACCCCCTGCTGAACGTTCGTCGTCCACATGAAGGTATCGATCTCTCTGCCCGCCGCGGCACACCGGTGGTGGCGACGGCCGACGGCCGTGTGACGTACGCGGCCTGGCGGCCCGGCTACGGCTGGACGGTCGAGATCGATCACGGCAACGGCATCAAGACGCGCTACGCCCACAACGAGCGGAACCTGAAGGTCGCAGTCGGGGATGCTGTGCGGCGCGGCGACGTCATAGCGCACGTGGGAAGCAGTGGGCTGGCGAAAGGCCCGCACGTACACTACGAGGTGCTAGTGAACGGCAGAGCGGTGAACCCGGAGCACTACCGCCTCCAAGCGGTGATCGTCGAGTAGAATTCGGGAACGGCGTTAGAAACTCAAGAGAGCGGGAACCGTCCCGCTCTTTTTTTCGTGGGGTTTACGAGTTCTAGATGGGTGTTGGCAGTTGGGGATTCGGGGATTCGGGGAGGTGGAGAAGCGGGTGCATCTGTGAACCACCCCTCGCTTCCCAGAATCCCAGAATCCCCGAATCCCCTCAGCCCACCAATATCCTGCCCTCCTCCACCTTAACCCGATACTTCCTGATCCCCACCCTGACCGGGCCGTCGACGGGTTCTCCCGTCCGAATATCGAACTTGCCGCCGTGCCACGGGCAGTTGAGGGTGCAGCCGTCGCCATCGACGGAGCCCTCGCTGAGCGAGGCGCGCCCGTGCGAGCAGCGGTCGCTCACGGCGTGGTACGTGCCATCCACGTTGAACAGGGCGATGGCGTCGGCGCCGTTGTAGACCCGTTTCGAGGCGCCGGGCGGCAGTTCGTCGAGCGCAGCCACCGCGACGAAGCCCTGCGAATCGCGCTCCGCCGCCCGCGCCAGCTCGGAGACCGAAGCGCCACCCAGCGAATCGAGCACGTCCCAGAGGGACATCTGGATGCAGCTAAAGATAGGGGTGTCCTGGAGCGTGTAGGCCGAGGCATCGCTCTCCCGCAACTCCATCACCAGATCGAGGAAGTCGCCGGGATCGTCGCCCTCGAACCCGACCATGAACTCCTGATCGTCGAGCCCGAAGGAGTAGGCCGTGTTGATCCTGATGTCCGGGTACTCGCGGCCCACGCGCACATGCTCGCCCATCATCTCCTGCCGCTGGGCGTGCGGCAGTTTGTACCACGCTCGCGTCTTCACGAAGGGGTAAAGGAACAGGTACTTCGAGTCCTGGGGCCGCACGGTGATTCGCTCATCGTGCTCGGCGTCGTCCGGAAAGTCGTAGATCGAGCGCTTCGTCATCGCCAGGTAACTGTACGGCGTCGTCAGATAGGCGCCCATGCGGGTCGAGAATATCGCCGTCTCCAGCGCCTGCAGCGTCTCCAGCTCCTCCGCCGCCTGCCACAACATGAGGTCGCAGTCGCCCCGCGTGCCCATCGTGCTGTACGACCTGAGCAGGCACTTCGCCTGGAACCCGCGAATCGTATCGGCAAGCTCGACCTTTTGGTCGATCTGCTTCTCCACGCTCAACCGCCGCCACAGCGGGTCCAACTTGAGGAACAGATACCGAACCAGCTGTCGCTTTTCCTCACCAGAGGCCATCGGCGTTCCTTTCCAGTGTCGAGACTCGGTGGTCAAAAGTCACCAATTCTAGTCGGGTACCGTCGCCGCCGTCAAAAAAGTGGGACTCCCTACAATCCGCCGGGCCGGCGGCGGGGCGGCTGAAACCGCCTCCCCCGCGCCACCGTAGTGGAACCGGGACCAGCGGACACACTCCGAACAGGCGGTGGGACTCGTGAGAATCGGCGAACTTCTCGTAACCCTCATTACGCTGTACCAGGGGATCATCCTCCTGCGCGTCCTCCTCTCCTGGTTCGTCTCGAACAACGCGGACCAGCCGGTGATCGACTGGTTGAAGCGGCTAACCGACCCAGTGCTGGATCCGGTTCGCAAGGCGCTACCGGACACGGGAGGGGTCGATCTGTCGCCTCTGATCGCGTTGATCGGGCTCGAGTTACTGAAGCGGTTTTTGGGGTAGACGTATCAGCGGTCGGCCGGGGAAACCGAATCGGAGGCCTCGGGCACCCCGTAGGGCGGGCGCGATTCGGCGCCGATGATCTTGGCGGTGACCATCTGGGGGAAGCCGCCGATATACTCGTTGTAGAGACGCACCGCCTCGTTGTAGCGCTGACCAGCCCGAACGACCTGCTGCCGAGTATCCTCGAGCTGAACGAGCAGCCGCTGGAATCCCGGGTCCGCCTGGAGATCCGCGTAGCCGGCGGTCGCGGCCAGTAGCTGGCTCAGGGCATCGGACAGCGAGAGGCTGGCCGATTCCATAGCCGACAGATCGGTCGACCTGACGGCAGCCACCAGCCCTACCCGTGAATCCGCCACCGCCTCGACCAACGGCGACTCGAGCTGGGCGTAGCGCTGGGAGGTCTCGACGAGGGTGGGAGCCAGCTCAGCCCGGCGCAGCAGGTGGATCTCTATGTCGGAGCGCGCCTCCAGGGCCCGCTCGTCCAGCTCGCGGATGCGGCTGTAGCCGCAGCCCGCCAGGGTCGAAGCGGCCAGTAGGGTCATCAGGAAGCTCCGTGCCGCCGCCGAGGGCCGCGGGCGAGGTGCCGCCCGGCCGCGAGGCGTCTCAATATCGGTGTTCACAGGCCTTCACTCATCTCCCTCTATGCCAACGGAGGCGCCCAGGCCACCGCGGGTTCCCGCCTCCCCGCCCCGCCGGCCGCTGCGCGCAGGGTCCGCGCCGGGAACTTGAAAACTCGCAGGCTCCTTCCTAGGTTCTTCCCGATTCAGCGAGCAGAAAACTTTAATCTGGGAGAGCTCAATGAACAAGCATTGGGTTTTGGGACTTGTCACGCTGGTCGCGCTGTCGGCGTGCAGCCGCTCAACCCAGCTGGCGGTGCGGGCCGCCTCAGAGGGCGCCGAGGGCGAGGCAACGGGCCGT
>CP070812.1:1296164-1307616 GCA_020344015.1 Gemmatimonadota bacterium | reverse complement strand
TGCCTGCGATGACTTGGTGCTGAGGGCCGGAACGTCGCCTTCGGAGTACGCCGGACATCTTATAGAGATAGTGCGGACTGTGGGTCGCTCCTGGACTCCGGTCGTCGCGCTGCCGATGGCGCGACGCAGCGAGTTCGAGGGCCGGCTACTGGCGATCCTCGAGCCGGGCGTGAAGCGCCACGGCCTCACTCCCGCCGCCGTTATGTTCGTCGTCCTCGCCGTCTCCCTCACGGCCGTCCCCTTGGCGGCCATGAGCCCGGAGCGCGCTGAGCATCCGAGCGATGAGAACGCGACGAGTGAGCGTGTGACCGCGCTCGTCGGAGCGCTGGACGACGATGACATCGAGCTGCGCCGGATCGTGGTAGAGTCGCTGGGTTCGCTCCAGGACACCACCGCCGTCGTTGCGCTCATGCGGGCGCTTCGCACCGACTCCGACCCCGAAGTCCGCGAGGCTGCGGCCTATGCGCTGGGCGAAATCGAAGACGCTCGTGCCGTTCCAGCCCTGGGAGAGGCGCTCCAGCAGGATGAAGTGACCGCGGTTCGCCTGATGGCTGTCCATGCGCTGGGCGAGATCGAAGATCCTCGAGGCGTAGCTCCGTTGGCAGCCGCGATCAACGACCCCGACCGCGAGATCCGGGTGGCGGTCATCCATGCGCTGGGTGAAATCGAGTCGCCGGATGCGATCGACGCGCTGGCCTCGGCGCTGCGCGATGGCGATCCCGAGATCCGCGAGTACGCGGCCTGGGCGCTCGGCGAGATCGAAGATTCGCGTGCTGTGCCGGCACTCGCCGACGTCCTGACGTCCGACAGCGAGGCCAGCGTCCGGCTCAAGGCCGCCTGGGCGCTGGGTCAGATCGAGCATGCGAACGGCGTAGACGCGCTGGCCCGGGCACTGGGCGACCAGGACCCTGAGGTCAGGCAGATGGCCATCTGGGCACTCGGCGAGATAGAGGACCCGCGTGGCGTCGAGCCGCTCATCCCGGTACTGAGTGACCCCGACGTGGAGACGCGTCTGCTGGCGATCAGGGCCCTCGGCGAGATCGAGAGTCGCCAGGCTGTGGACCCGCTGATCGAGGCGCTGCGCGACTCCGACTCCCGTGTTCGTGAGGCCGCGATCTGGGCGCTGGGCGAGATCGAAGATCCCAGGGCGGCTTCGGGCATCGCCGCGGCGCTGGGCGACTCCGAGGCTAAGGTCCGCAAGTACGCGGCCGCGGCGCTCGGCGACCTCGACCTGAGCAGCGCACCTCAGGAGCTTATCAACGCCCTGCGCGACGAAGACTACGAGGTGCGGCGCTACGCTGTGCACGCGCTCGGCGACATCGAGGACCCGGCCGCCGTTCCCGGACTGGCCGAGCTCTTCCGCAGCCCTGACACCGACACCGAGACCCGACGCGCGGTCATCTGGGCGCTGGGCGAGATCGAGGACCCCGCCGCCTATCAGGTGCTGGTCGAGGCGCTCGAAGATGAGGATCCCGAGATCCGCAGAGCCGCGGCACGCGCGCTGGGAGGGAACGAAGAATGATGTCCCGACGAGTTCCGACCTTGGCCGCCGTTACCATGCTGACCGCGGCGGCCGCCACTCTAGGGGTCGAGCCGGCCGCCGACGCGGTACGCGCTCAGCCGAGCGCGGCCGACGCCATCCGCGCCGGGCAGATTATCGAAGCCGTGAGCGGCATAAGCCCCATCGCCTGCGAGATGATCGTCCGCTCGCTGGGCGTCGGCTGGAGCTGGGGCAGGATGCACCGCGAGCCCGACGCGATCCGCGAGCATCGGGAGATCGCCCGCTGGGTGAGTGGAGCGCTGGATGATCTCGGCGCGATCGCGCCGCTGCGTGCGGCGTTGGATGACTCCGACGCCTGCGTCCCGCGCATCGCGGCGCGCCTCCTCGGCCGCACGGAAGACCGGCGCGCCATAGACTCGCTTCTCGATGCGCTGGCCAGCCCCAACGCCCGCACGCGCCAGCTCGCCGCCGTCGGGCTGGGCTACGCCGAAGCTCCCGAGTCCGTCGACCCGCTGCTGCGCGCGCTGCGCGACGATGCGGCGTCGGTACGCGCCGCCGCGGCCTGGGCCCTCGGCGAGTTGGAGGACGAACGTGCCGTCGGGCCACTTGCCCGCCTGTTGAGCGATGACCCGGAGGCCGATGTCCGTCGCGCCGCGGCGTTGGCCCTTGGGAACATCTACTAGCTCGAGCCTCACACCGACGACTCAAAAGAGCGGGGCCACCTCGATCTCATCGAGGTGGCCCCACCGTTCATTACGTACCTTCTACCGGCTGCTGCCTCCACCACGGTCCCGTCAGCAGGAACGTTGCGTTCCGCCGGAACTGATCACCCTGGCCCGATTGCACGGACAGCTGGAAGTCGCGGTTGACTATGTAACGGCCCGCGTGGACGTACGACTCGAACGAAACCCACGAGCCATCCGCCAGGCCGGGTACTCGCTTGAACGTTGCGAGTCGCTCGATAGTCTCGGTGGTTGGCTGTCGCAGCATGAGGCGGCCGCCTTCATCTACCAGGAAGTAACCGCGGCGGTTGACCGACTCGAACGAGATGTGCTCGTCGTTCGCTAGGCCGGGCACGAGCATGAACGTCGCGTCCTGTTTGTCGGCATCCGACGAGATCCGCGTAAGCCGGCCCTGGTAATTACGGTTCCTGACGTAGTAGTTCCGCTGGTTGAACGACTCGAGCGAGTGCACCATGATCGGCTCGAGTCGCAGGGTCACGCCGTAGTGTCCGCCGTCGCCCCTGAAGTCCCAGACGACGATCGGCCCGAGCCCGTACTCGGTGCTCATGTTATACGTCATCAGCCTGCCGCTCTCGTCGTACCACCCTTCGGGCGTGATCGTCATCGCCCGCGGGTCGCCGATCATATCGTCTTGGTTCCGCAGCGCGCTCCAGATCCAGCCCAAGTATGGGAGGAATTCATACCACTCCCAGCCCTCCTCCATATAGTCCACGCCGTACTCTAGCGAACGCAGGAAGTCCATAAGAACCGAGTTTGGCCTGCTCTCATCGTTCTCCATGAGCGCCATGACGAAGAAGGACCGGCTGTCGACGTAGAACCGCGCCAGCTCGCGGTTGGCCATGGTCATCCCCGGCCGTCGCTCCCCGTCGTCCACATCATCGAATACCTGCGTCCGGCCGCCCACCGCTTCGCCGCCGCTCCTGCGCATAAAGCCGACCAGGACGTACGGTTCATCCGAGTTGCTCCCGCGGTCCCACGTCATCTCGCTGAAACAGTTCAGCAACATGAACCGCGCCGAAAGCGCTATGCCCGGTTCCAACGGAGGCCGCTCCGGCGGTGCAGGCTGCTCCGGCCGAACCAGTTGCACCGGCTGAGCCGGCTGTAGCGGCTGCAGCTGCTGAGCCGGTTGCAGCGGCTGCACCAGCCGCCGCTGGAATGTGAAGTCGTTTCGAACCCTGGCCGGCGCCAGGCGCTCCAGCACCCTTAACCTCGCGCTCGCCACGGTCTGCATCCGCTGCAGGTTGGGTCGGATCTCGGGATGCTCGGCGAGCCGTGCCTGTAGCCCACGCTCGGCATCGTTTCGCGGTGCCCCACCCTCAAGGACGTGCGCGAGCGACGCCGACATCTCCGCTACTCGCTCGCGCACCTCGGGATCGGTAGGCCCGGCGTTCCGCCAGACCAGTTGCGCTCCGGACCTGCCGGGCCAGCTGACCCGCACCGTGCCGCTGACATTCGGGTCATCGGTGCCCACGACGATCTCGAGCATCCATTCGCCGCTGGCGGGAGACGGGACACGGTACGTCAGCTGTAGCGTCCCGCGTCCCCGGCTGGTGGAGACCGGCGTCTTCTGCGTCGGCGCGAAGAGGAAGGCTTCGGCTCCGACGCCCGGCGACCACGAGGCGTTGGCCTGCACAACGCCCGTGCCTTCCACCGGTAACAAGAATTGGAATCGGGTCCCGCCGGTGAAGCTCAGCTCGTCCGTCACCTGCCGCTGCGCCCGGGCGGGTTGCGGCGCAGCGAATACGGAAGCGACGAGCAACAGGCTGAAAGCGAGAGCTGGTGCCCTGTTCATGGCGCACCTCCCGTGGCTTGGAGGGCGCGGGACGGAGCCCGGGACCGTAGTGAGCCGATCCCGGGGTCCAAGGCCCTCCCAGAGTCTCAGCTGTCGATGGTCGAAGCTATTCCGAAGAACGACCGGGGCGCAGGGCGCCCGCCTGGACTGTCGCTACGCTTCGAGGGCTATGGGAGCATGATACTTCGCTTGCCTGAAACCGTCCATGACTTCTCCGCGGTTCCCCAGCTGTTGCGTTTCTAGGCCGGGCGGTCCGGAGACGGGGAGGAACCTGCTGCTAGGGCAAAGGGGCCACCCCGATCACATCGGGGTGGCCCCTTTATCGTGGCTGTGTCGAGCGGTTTAGCTGCCCAGTTTCACCACGTTCTGAGCGGCCGGGCCCTTATCGCCCTGCACGACGTCGAACTCCACACGCTCACCCTCGCTCAGGCTCTTGAAGCCGTCAGCCTGGATGGCCGTGTGATGGACGAAGCAGTCCTTCTGCCCGTCCTCGGGCGTGATGAACCCGAAGCCCTTGCTGTCGTTAAACCACTTGACTGTGCCAGTCGTACGCATCTGCCGTACTCCTTTTGATCGTTCTTGTAATCGGAGTCCGGCGCTGCCGTACGTACCGACTACATGTTCTGCGCGGACCTAAGCCCCCGCGCTGGGCATGCAAAACGAGGGGCCTGCGTTTGAGCCAGGTCCCTCGATTAAGTCGCTGGTATTCTCAACGGCGCATAAGGATAGCACTATGTCAGGTCCTGTCAACTGTCTGCCTGGACAGGAAACAGACGTTGTGCTAGGTTGAGGCACTTGCATTGTGGGCGATCGCGCAGGTCGCCCCGAAACCGCCAATCGGTCACGGGATCCGAGCTTTGGCCAGGTCCCGTGTTTTTTTGCTCTCGTCGGGTGGTGGCTAATGGTCGAGGTGAGGCTGGAAGAAGGCGACAACCTTGATTGGGCGCTCAAGAAATTTCGCCGTAAGGTCATCCGCTCCGGGCTGTTCAAGGATATGAAGAAGCGGCGCTTCTACGAGAAGCCCAGCGCGGCCAAGAAGCGCAAGGCCGCGGCGGCGCGGCGTAGAAACGCCCGCGCCCGCCGGAGAACTCGCTAGCAACTCAGCGACGCAACTCCCGCAGCCACTCCTCCAGCGTGTCCAGGTACTGCGGCGCGTAATTGGTCCAACCCCGGCGCGCTCTTCGATCGCGCTCTTCCAGACAGCCGGTCTCCGATAGGATGATGTTGTGGTCTGCCCCCGGGATCAGTTCGACGTGGAAGTTCGGGTTCCCGGCGCGCTCCAGCAGCGCTCGGTAGGCTTCGGCACCCTGGAACGGGTCGGCCTGCGTGTCGAGCTCGCCGAAGAAAGCCAGCACGGGGATCGTGATTCCCTCAATGGCCTCCAGCGGGTTTCGGAAATATTCGCCGGTGAGATCGTCCGCGTGCCAGTCCGACTCCGGTCGCGGCTCGACGCTGAACCCCAGTAGCGTCATCTGGGCCAGGGCCGCATACTGCGCCTGCTGCGTCTTGTACCGCACGTACTCATCGTATGTCTGGGCACGGCCGGCCCCGTTGATCAGCCGTTCGACCTCCTCGGCGTCCTCAGGGGAAAGCCCTGCACATACCGCCTGCGCTGTCAGTAGAAAGACGCCCTGGTCCGCGCCCGCTTCGCCGGGGCAGGAGACCGCGATCATGAATGCGATGTCATCGCTACGCGAGAGCACGCGGGGCATCACGTAGCCCGCCTGGCTGATCCCCCACAGGCCTACCATCTCAGCGTCGATATCCGGGCGATCCTTGAGGAGCGTGATCGCGTCCAGAACGATCTGGGCCCGCTGCTCGACCAGACGGCTGCGGTCGATGCGGCCGGTCGACGCGCCGGTGCCCGGCTTGTCCCAGGCGAAGGTAGCGTAGCCGGCGCGATGCATGCGCTCCATGATCGGCGGGTACGTTACGCCCGAAGTGCGGTTGTTCGGCCCGTCGCCGTGCACGAACAGGACGACGGGATGAGGACCGCGCCCTTCCGGCAGCTTGAGATCGCCCACCACTCTGAACGACCCGGAGTGAAAGACGAGTTCCTCGGTCCGGGGCTGCTGGTCGCGCCCCGAGCAGGCGACGAGCAGTCCGATGATCAACGCTACGACTAACATGCTGCACCTCGTTCTAGTTCGTGTCGCGCGCACGGAAACCACCGCCCGCCATACTTGGCAGGGCCCGTGCCAGACGAGCCTGTCTCATACCTCATTATATTACATGGCCTTACGTGATCGATCCGCGCGACGGTCGGGCCAGCCGCTGACCGCCTGCGGGACGGAGTCTTCCCGATTCTGGGAAGCGCGGAGGATCCGGCGCCGAACAGGGGCTTGAGCCACCAGGCACGGCCGGTTAACGTTGGCCGCTCGATCGGCATGTGAGACTCCAACCACGGGAGCACCGCCATGCTCGGCAAGGCAACCCGCTTAGCTCTGCTCTCCTCTCTCATCGTTCACACACTCGCCCCAGCAGCCGCCGGCCAGTCGGCGGCGGATGTGCTCGAGACCGCGATGGCCCGCTTCGAGGACCGCGTGGCTGGGATCGACAACTACACCGTCGTCATGGAGGTGATGGGGTACGAGGTCACCAACTACTTCGAGAAGGAGATGGTCGACGGCCGGCCGACGTTCGTCCTTAAACACCAGAGCGGCACGGGGCAGCAGACCGCCGGGCTGTTCTACAACGGCTTCATGGAAGTGGTCGACCGGGCCAACCTGCAGGGCAGGGAGTCGGTGGCTGGCTACGACTGTTTCGTCGTCACGGTCGATGACTTCAGCGGCGTTGACTTCGACCCTGAGATACCCGACGACGAGGAGGATTTTCGGCCCAAGCACGGCACCTTCTATCTCGATGCCGGCGACTACCTGATCCGCAGGTTGGAGATGGACGGCCAGCTCCTGGGCGGAAGCGGATGGCAGGACATTGCGATGGAGATCGACTTCAAGGACTACCGCGAGGTCGACGGCATGATCCACCCCTTCGTCTCCGAGATGAACGTGGCCGGCATGCAAAACGCGTATAGCGAGGAGGAGATGCAGCAGGCCCGTGAGGAGCTGGAAGAGATGAAGCGCCGGATGGCCGAGATGCCCGAGGCCCAGCGCGCCGCCATAGAGCAGATGATGGGGCCGCGCATGAAAGAGATGGAGCGCATGCTCAACTCGGGCACCATGCAGATCACCACCCAGGTGAAGGAACTCAAAGTCAACACCGGTCCTCCCAACTGAACCCGAGCTCGAAATTGAGCGCGACCAGAGTGGCCGAGCCGCGTTGCCGCGGAACTTACGACGCCCTGTTGCAACAGTGCGACCAGTTGGAGAAGCTGGCTGCGGAAAACGACGAACGACTTTCCTACCGGGCCCGGCGGATCTCGACCTGGAGCGTCGCTGAACAGCTGGACCATATCGCGCGGGCCACGCAGGCCATGGCCGGCGCCATCGAGGAGGCTTTGCGAGTTGAGGGCCCCGGCGGTGGCCGTCCCTCGCTGGTGGGCCGCATGGTGCTGTTCACCGGCTGGATACCCAGAGGGGTGGGGAAGGCGCCGGCTTTCACTCGGCCGGCGGCGGCCTCGAGGGAGCAACTGGGCAGCCTGCTGGCCCAGTCGCGCCAAGCGCTCGATCGACTGGAGGCTCGGCTGCCGGAGATCGATGGCGCCCGGGGCCGCGTCAACCACTTCGCCTTCGGTGACCTGACGCCGCGCCAATGGCTGAGCGCCATCGAGATCCACACCCGGCATCACCTGAAGGTCATTCGAGATATCCAGAAGGCCCGCGGGTCCCCCTGGCGGGGCTAGCACGTTTGAACTTTCATGCTTAACGATTATTGATATAATTATTGCGTGCGATGGCCCCTCCCGCTGGAACGTGAGGCTAACCGTATGGCCCTTAGACGCGTGAGGAGGAGCCGACCCCATCGTGCCACGACCTTCCGTGGGACGTGGGGCTGTCCTTTGACGAAGAGCCGCACCAACTGGTGCTACCGCATGTGCGTGCCGGTGAATGGGTTGGGGGTCTGTGGCCGGATAGCACCCCACACCCTGAGAGGCCGCACCGACCTGGCTATCGAGAGACATTTGATGCAGGGCAAGAAGCCGATCCGCTAAGACGCAATGATATGGGAATCGCCCCGCAGTTCGCTCCGAGCTGCGGGGCGTTGCCGTGCCACTTCTTGCCGGTGAAAGACCGGACCCTAGATTACATTTGCTCTTTCGAAAGATGTGACGTGCCTGGCCGATGGCACGCCATGCTGTTCCTGTGCGTTCGCCAGCGATGATTGGGGGCGGTGGACGCTGGGGGGCGGTGTGAGGCGAGCGCATGGGTGACCTCATCGGACGGAGGGATTCTTCCATGCGCCGGCCCAGCTGGAGCCGCAGGAGCGGCTACCTCATCGCGATCACCTCGGTCATCCTCACTCTCAACACGTGCGGCGGCGGCGGCGGTGGTGAAATCACCGACGTGTTCGATCCACCCACGAACATGGGCCCCCAGGGTGGGACGCTGACGTTTGAAAACGGGGACGTCACCGTCGTGTTTCCGGCCGGTGCTGTCTCCCAAGCCATCAACGTCACCTGTGCGACTGCCACCAGCTACCCCCAGGACGCACGGGTCGTCAGCGGCGCGGTGTACGCCTTCGGGCCCGCCGGCACCAGCTTCGCCCAGCCGGTCCAGCTGACCGTGAGGTACGACGAGAGCGGGATATCCGGCGGTGTTCGCGAAGGTGAGCTCCGCCTGTTCGAGGCCGTCGGCTCGCTCTGGGACGAGGACGGTGGCAGCGCCGCCAACACGGTCGCCAACCAGGTGAGCGGCGCGATCAACAGCTTCAGCACCTACGGCGTCCTCGGCGTCCCCGTCGCCTCCGTCGAGCTGGATACCTATGAGAAGACGCTGAATATCGGCTGGGACCATGAGTTTCAGGCTACGCCGCGCGACGCGGACGGGAACCCTCTGCCCGATCGCCCAGTCGACTGGTCGACCTCGAACCCTGCCGTCGCCGCCTTCGCCCCGGAGCCGGCGAACTTGGTCGTCGGTCTGAGGGGAGGTCGCGCGACGATCAGCGCTACCAGCGAAGACGAAGTCGCCGATGCCGACGTGACGGTGGAGGGTGACCCGTTCGGCCTCTACGGCTACAAAGACACAATAGAAAAGGTGACGCCGTGCACCGGCTGTCATTCAACGCAACACCTGAGTTGGGTGACGACGTTGCACTCCATCGCCTGGGAACGTCTGCAGGAAAGCGGCGCCGCCCAGCCGCTTTGCGAGGGCTGCCACTCGGTGTCGGAGCGCGGCAATACGATAGACGAGCCGGCCGGCCACGACCTGGAGCCCGTCGAGCGGTTCACCGATGTGCAGTGCGAGTCGTGCCACGGCGGCGGGCCCGAGCACTGGTTGGGTCTGCCCGGTCCGTCCCCGCTGGCGCCGATCGCCGTCGGTCTGGATCTCTCGAAAGGCTGCGGTGAGTGTCACACCGGAAAACACCACCCGTACGTCGAACAGTGGAGCCAGTCGCGCCACGGCACCGTGCCGGCCCAGGAGGGCTCGGCGGGGTCCATGCCGGACTGTATGCCGTGCCATGAGGGTAAGGCGGCGTTGGCGGACAAGTTCTTCGAATCGTCGGCATACCTGGAGGCGGGCGACGGCCAGAACCAGCCCATCGTCTGCGCCGTCTGTCACGACCCGCACGGCTCGTTCTTCCCCGCCGATCTGCGCGCTCCCGTCGCCGATCACTCGTTCGAGAACAACCTCTGTGTGCGGTGTCACGCTTACCGCGGGATACCGCCGAGCCGCTTCGGCCCGCACGGCGCCCAGGGGCCCCTGGTGTTAGGCTACAACGTCGGGTGGTTTCCCAGCGGGTTCGAGATGCTGGGACCCCACGCACACGGGGACGGAATGAACGAGCGATTGTGCGCGACCTGCCATGTCTCGGCCTTCGAGGTCCTGGACCCGAACAGCCAGTTCGTCTTCCGGTCGGTGGGCCATCTCTTCGAGGCCCTTGCCTGTTTGGACCCCGAAGGAGTGCCCATGCCGGGCCCGTGCGAGATCTTCGAGCGCGACTTCGGCGCGTGCGTTCCCTGCCACACCAGCGAGGACGAGGCGCTGCAGCTCTACTTCGCCCTTCAGGAAGACCTGCACTTCTACCTCGACTCGCTCTGGACGGACTCCGATGGTGACCATGTAATCGATGCGTCGGACCGTGGCCTGCTTCCCGGCGTCGTCGCACTGGGCGATCCGTTCGAGCTCGATGTAACGGACGATGTGGTCACGGTGGCTGAGGGGGCGCTGTGGAACGCTCAACTCGCCCACACGTCGGACCGCCCTCACTTCGGCGACGGCGAAGCGTTCGGGATGACGTTCTCCTCGAGTCCTAGCGGCGGCAACGGGATCCACCACCCCGCTCTGTTGCGAGCGCTGCTGCAGGCGTCGATCGAGGCGATGCTCGCTACCTACTTCGGCCAGGGCTCTGCGGCTGTGACGGGTCGAGCCGGCTCATGAGGCGAGCATCCCGGCGACCCTGACCGGCATCGGGCCCGCGAGCCTTGCGGAAACCATCGAGCTCTGTTATCGAGGGTCGATTCTCGGAGTCCACGCTCTCCAACCATAAGGACCCAGACATGTCCGCACGGATCTCGCGCATCCTGGTGCTGCTCACTGTCCTCTTGACCGCCGCTACCGTTTGGCCACATCCAGTAGCCGCACAGACCGGTGCGAAAGAACAGCATGCGGTGGATTTCTTCCTGGGTGGCCTCTATACCCAGAACGAGCTGCCGCTCAACGCCGGCTTCAATACCGGCTTCCGATATGCCTACGGTGTCTCCCAATACTTCCGGCTGGAGTTCGAGACCGGATTGACCTTCACGAACGATGCCGAAACCGATGGGCTCCTCGGCCACGCTCAGGTGCAGGTACGCTGGCACCCGTTACGCTCCCTGCGGCCCGTCGATCCTTTCCTGCTGGTCGGGGCGGGAGCCGCTGGCTACAACACGGCGAGCTCCAGCGGGAGCAGTCCGGTCATCGTCTTGGGAGTCGGCTGCGAGTTCCATTGGCTGGAGGGCGTGGGCTTCCGCCTGGACGTGGGCGACTTCTGGTTGACCGACATGTTTGGGGAGTCGTCCCACAACTTCCGGGTGAATTGGGGGCCCGTCTTCTGGTTCTGAGTCAAGGTCGGCCCTGCTGTAGCAGCGATAGTACGTGAAGCCCCATGTCATCCGATATACACGATGTCCGATACGTCTGCCTCTCCGATCTCCATCTCGGTGAGCCGGACAGCATCCTTACGCCCCTCATGCCGACCAGCCACGCGGTCGACCCGAGAAGGGCGGGCCCCGTGCTGGAGCAGCTGGTGCTCTGTCTCGAACAGGTGGTCGCGAGGAATAGCGGCGACCGGCGCCCCATACTCATCCTCAACGGCGAC
>CP070812.1:1292997-1296064 GCA_020344015.1 Gemmatimonadota bacterium | reverse complement strand
GTCGGTCTCAGAGCTGGTGATCAATCGCCGAAACTTCGATGAGACCGGTAACAGCTTCAAGCTGATCTATGACTCGCCCCGCGACGCGGCGCGTACTTACGAGTACCGCTACGTCTGGAGCTTCTTCGGCGGGGGCGGCGTCGAGGAGGCGTGGAGGGCGGGCAGCGCGTCGGCGCTGAGCGCTTCGCCCCCCTACAGGCTCCACCAGGTCGTGCTCGATGCCGATCCGCAGGCGCTGCAGGCCGCACAGGTGCAGGCGGTCACGGTGAAGCTGTTCTGTACCGTCGGCGGCGTCGAGCGGATGGAGCAGCTCACGCTGAACGTGTCGCGCGGACAAGCGTCCGGAAACATCGAGTGCCTGTTGCCGGCCGACGGATACGACTACGCATACGAGATGACCTGGCGGCTCGCAGGTAATCGGACCGTGTCGAGTGGGCGGCGAAGCTCGACGGACGCGCTGCTGCGGTTGGACGATTTGCCATCAGACTAGGAGATGCCGATGTCGATGCACAGATTTCGGTCTCTCGCGGTGTATGTGTTCGCCGCTAAGCTGGCTTTGCCAGCACCAGCCGGAGCTCAAGACCCGATTTGCTTCTTGCGAATTTGGGAAGGCGGGTATCAGGCAGTGTGTATCGAAGAAGAACGAGTCCCAGAGCTGCTCGAGCAGGCCTCCGCCAGGCTTCGGGAATACGTGACGGGAAGCATCGATGCGTATCAGGAGGGGACGGCGATTGGGTTTGCCGCGTTCAGGCAATGGTACGATCGCGGTGGCTGGTGGCAACTGAAAGCTGCTCTAGACTCTTGGCCGGTAGCAGGATCTGGGCGTGAGACGGAGTTCGTATTTGCGGTTCTTGGCGGGCTCGCCCGTCAACTAACTCAAGTGACCGGGCAAACGCGTGCGAGGGCTGCGGCGTACATGCAGCAATGCGGGTATGAGTCAATTCAATGGCTTACTGATCGGACCAGGGGGTACGCTCTAGAGGGTGAGAGTCGCACTCGACTCTTGCAGAGGATGGCGCCGGATGTCGATGCCTACGTTGCGAGGTTCGAGGCAGTTGGGGAGAACGTCCTGAGTGACACAGTGGTGACGCAAGCGCTCCAGTTTGAGTTTGTTCTTCAGGCCGCTGCTGAAACTGATGGACTTGGCTCGAACATCGAACGGGCGGTGTGGACTTTGGTTGGCTTACCGCCGCCTGGTGAACGCACGGCGAGCTATTACGCCACCCGCACGCTGACCGAACTCATCTTGAGTCTCGCGCGGTACGAGCTTGGGGTAGATGCAACGCGTCTCCCGTGGGAAGAGACTGAGCGGTTACAGATTGAGGCGTTGTATGAGGCGATCCGGGTGTTGCACCCAGACAACCTGGGCCTCCGCTGCGGAGTCTTTGTTCCGGCGCCCCGAACCAGTTGGAGACCTGAGTGCCGCGAGGGGACCTGGACGCTGACAACTCTTGTGCCGTTCCTCGGCTTCGAGCCGCTGCGCTAGACGCCGCCGGAAGACCGAAAGGAGCCAAGCATCCAAAGGAGGCTCGGCAAGGAAACACCAACCCGGAAGGACGCCACTGGCACGCGTACTGCCTGGCGTTGAGGCAGCTATGCCGGATGACCTTCCATAGCAGAAGGAGATGGCTATGTCGACGCACGGGTTACGGTTTCTCGCGGTGTGTGTGTTCGCCGCTTTGCCGGCGTTGCCGGCACCAGCCGGGGCTCAGTACGAAACAACCTGCTATGTAACGTTTTGGGGCCGTGGCCCCGAGTATACCCGGGAGGTGTGTGTCGACACGGACCGCATCCCGGAACTGCTCGAGCTTGCTTCCACCAGGCTTCACGCATACGTGACGGGAAGCATCGATGCATATCAGGAGGGGACGGCGATTGGGTTTGGGGCTTTCCAGCAATGGTACGATCAGGGTGGCTGGGACGAACTTCAAGTTGTTCTGGGCTCGAGAGTGGTAGAAGAGTCTGAGGGTGAGACGCGGTTTGTGAGAGCAGTGGTTAGTGGACTCAATGCTGCAGCAGACACGGCGCTTCGCATACAATCAGAAATATATGAAACCAGGCACATGCGGCAGTGCGCGATCCACGGATTGGTCTGGCTGTACGATAGGATCGATCTCGGGAGTTACAGTGGTAGCAGTCGCATTGAACGCCTGCAGATGATGGCACCCGATATCGATGCCTACCTTGCTAGATTCGACGCCGTTTTAGACAGTGTCTTACGTGAGGGTTTGGTGAGGGATGCGCTCCAGTTTGAGTTCGTTGCCGCGGCCGCCCATGAAGACAGTGGACTTCGCTCGGGCATCGAACTGGCGATGTGGTTCACAGTTGCCCTGCCGCCGCCCGGGGAGCGCACCGTGGGCTACTTCGCGACCCACACGCTGGCCAAACTCATCCTCGCGCTCGCGGAGTCCGATACTCAGGTAGATGAATGGCGTGACCCACGGTCGCGGACCGAGGCGTATTACGAGGCGATCCGGGTGTTGTACCCTGACAACGTTGGCCTCCGCTGCGGGGTCTGGGTTGCGTCGCCCAGAAGCATTTGGAGACAGGAGTGCCGCGCCGGGATGTGGACACTGACGCAAGTCTCGCCGCCGTCCGGCATGCCGCCTCGGTTCGAGCCGCTACGCTAGACCCTGTCCCTGAGACCGGCAGAAGCCGATACTACGTTATCGTCGTGGATGCCGCAGGTCGGAGAACAACCCGAGTGCAGCCTCGACGGCCTCGGCCACGCCGACGATGTCCCGATCCTCCCCATCGCGCCGCTTGAGCTCGACCCCACCTTCCTGCAACGATCGGCGACCCAGCGTCAACCTCAGCGGTAGCCCGACGAGATCAGCGTCGTTGAACTTCACACCGCCGCTGGCATCGCGGTCGTCGTAAAGCACCTCGATGCCGCTTTTCTGTAAGGACGCGTAAAGAGCGTCACCCTGTCGCACGATCTCCTCGTCGCCGCCGCTCAATACGACCAGGTGGACTTGGTACGGTGCCACCTCCGCCGGCCAGCACAGTCCATGCCCGTCGTGGTGCGTCTCGGCGACGCAGGCCAGCAGGCGGCCGATACCCATCC
>CP070812.1:1279934-1292897 GCA_020344015.1 Gemmatimonadota bacterium | reverse complement strand
GCCCTGGCGGACCTGGAGACATTCTGCACCCTGAACGGTGACAACCCGCGCTCGGTAACGCTTTCCTCCGACGGAGTGCTAACCGTTCAATTCGATGTCACCTGCGGGAATTCGGTACCGGACTACGATGTGGCTGGCATGGAGATCTTGGGGTCCGGTTACAACGTCACCGGCAACTATGCGGACGTCGCCGATGTGAAGGCGGTCGTACTCAATCTCGCGGCTCTGCAGGCGTCGAACTTGTTGCGGCAGGTCCAGTACGAACGTGCCACCTACCACGTCGTCAGCGGCGAGGACAGCCATGAATACCAGCGGAACCTCTCGGCTAGGGTGAGTATCACCGGCTCGGCTTTCGGCTTTAGCGGGGCCCTCAAGGCTTCGTTCAAGAAGGACCGCTATGAGAGCCGACACTTCTCCTTCGCCACCGTGCAGAGCGTCATCCGCAAGCATGGGCTGCGAGTCGCCCTCTCCGTTAGGCCGGAGGAATTGAGAGGGTTCCTCGCGCCGGCCGCTGCGTCGGCGATCAACGACCCTTCGGTCGACCCGGCTTACATCTTCGCGACGTTCGGCACCCACGTTCTCACGGGGATTATCGTCGGCGGCAGGCTCGACTTCAGTACCTCGGCCAACATGTCGTTCGAGAGGGAGAACCGCAGCATCGACGTGTACGCGCGCGCCAGCTTCAAGAACATCTTCGCCTCCGCCTCCATCGAGGCCGAGGCCACCGATAACCTCGCGTGGAGTGAGTATTCGGCGAGCGAGGAGAAACACCTAGAGGTGTATGGCGGACGTAGTGAATACGGGCAGTACATCATGAACGAGGGGATATACGAAAGCTGGATCGAATCGATCGAGGAACACTCGGTGTTCATGGACTTCGAGTCCACGGGCCTGCTCGGCATCTGGCAGCTGGCGGACGATGCTGGTCGTCGCGCCGACCTGGAGGGTGCTTGGAATACCTACGCCGAGGTGCATGGGATTACGTTGGGGGCGGCCGGGACTATCGTCAGCGACTTCGCCGAAGATCCGGAGGGCTGGCGCTACTACGACTACAGTAACACACTCAAAGATCCTCAACATCACGTGCAGGGAGGGCACTTCGGGGGGTACATCGTCGGCTCAGAGGAATCCAGCACTGATGGTCGCCTAGACTTCTCCGCGCCAAGCGAGTTCCTGGGCGACAAAACGATGTATGCGGGCGGCAAGCTGCAATACTACCTTTGGTACGAACCATACATTATAAGTGTCTCCACCGGTGTCGGCTGGCACAACTCTATTCACTACTACATCGTTTTGTTAAGTGAGAACGGAAACCTTCGCTACAAGTGGGCGAGCGACGCCATAGCGGATCCTAGGTTTCGTCCAGGAGACCACTCGTCGATTGAGGGCGACTCTAAACAGGGTCCGACGCTTTTCGTCATCAACCTCCAGGCCGGCGAGCAGGGTGTTTCGGACGGCAGCGTCCATGGCCAGTGGTACCGCTGGGACAACACTCCGGCGTCAGAGACAGACATCTGGAGGTCCTTGGCGAGTGTCCGGGCAATCCTTTTGCGGGCGGAATTCCTCTTCGGCCTCGCAGAGAGTGTTGCCATAGACAAGGTCTGGATGACCGCGCCGCCCGACAACCCGTAGTGCATTGTTCGTCGGTCTGGGCATCGCCGGCAGGTTTACCGGGTTCACTGGGAGGAGGCGGAGGACCACCTCGCGGAGGTCGCGAGCACACCACTGAGCGATAGGCGGTACTCCGGGGGTGGCGCGAGCCCGGAGCGAGTGGTCCTCCGCCTCCGACCGACCGACCGCCTCCGACCGTACCGGCTGCCGGCACCCCCCAGGCCGACCACTTCCCACCCCCCGGGATTGAAAACAGGCCGCCATCTGCGAACTTTCCACGACGATGAAGCGAGACTACTACGAGATCCTGGGCGTGGGGCGGGACGCCGACGAGGGCACGATCAAGCGGGCCTACCGGCAGGCGGCGCTCAAATTCCACCCGGACCGCAACCCCGACGACTCCGAGGCCGAGGAGAGGTTCAAGGAGGCGACGGAGGCCTACGAGGTCCTTCGCGACCCCGAGCTGCGCGGGCTCTACGACCGCTACGGCCACGACGGGGTGAAGGCTGGCGTTCGCGGTGGCGGCGGCGGCTTCGGCGGTTTCAGCACCTTCGACGAAGCCCTCAACATCTTCATGCGCGAGTTCGGGGGGTTCGGCTTCCAGGACATTTTCGGCTCCGGACGCCGCGGCCGCGCCCGCACCCGCGGCTCCGACGTCAAGATCCGCATCGCGCTCACGCTCGAGGACGTGCTGAAGGGCGTGACAAAGACCGTCCGTATGCCGGTCCTCGACAACTGTGAGGAATGCAACGGTACCGGCATGCGCAGCGGTGTCCAGCCGACCAGTTGCCCACAATGCGGTGGCTCCGGCGAGGTGCAGCAGGTTCAGCGCTCGCTGTTCGGCCAGTTCGTGCGCGTCGGACCCTGCAGCAACTGCGGCGGCGAAGGACGCGTGATCAGCGACCCCTGCGGGACCTGTAACGGCGAGGGGCGGAGTCGAAGCGAGAAATCGTTCGAGCTCGATATCCCGCCGGGCGTCGATAGCGACGACTACCTGACGCTGCGCGGCCAGGGCAACGTCGGACGTCGGGGCGGCCCGCGCGGCGACCTGCTGGCGGTGATAACTGTGGAGCCCGACGAGCGCTTCACCCGGCGCGGCGCCGATCTCATCTACGACTTGCCGGTCACCTTCAGCCAGGCGGCGATGGGCACCACGATCGACGTCCCTACCGTCACCAAAAGCGCCAAGGTAAAGGTCCCGGCCGGCGTCCAGACCGGACACGTCATTCAGCTCCGCGGCAAAGGTCTGCCGCACCTGCGGCGCGGCGGCACCGGCGACCTGTTCGTACGCGTCGTCGTCGTCACGCCCAAGGATCTCACGCCCGAGCAACGCCAGCTGTTCGAGACGCTGGCCGAGATCGAATCACCGGCCGAGCAGAGCGAGGACGGGGCCGGGTTCTGGCAGAAAGTGAGAGAGGCGTTTTTCGACTAACGTGTTGGGAACCGTGGACTCCAAGCTCCCACTCGTGAGCCCCTGCAACCACTAGAGGCCAGATATGGCGGAATGTCTCTTCTGTAAGATCGCAGCCGGCGAGATCCCCGCGGAGAAGGTCAAGGAAGCGGACGACTGGATCGCCTTCCGGGACATAAGCCCGCAGGCACCGACCCACATCCTGATCATCCCGCGCGAGCACATCGCTACACTCAACGATATCGAGGTGGGTAAGGAGGCACTCCTCGGCAAGCTGTTCCTGGCCGCTAAGCAGATCGCCGGCGAGGAAGGGATCGCCGAGTCGGGCTACCGTGCTGTGGTCAACTGCAACGCCGACGCCGGGCAGGCTGTGTTCCACATCCACATGCACCTGCTCGGCGGTCGCGAGATGGGCTGGCCGCCGGGCTAGCGTTGGCGCTCTCGGCATCAGCTGGCTAGTATGATAGTCTGCGGCCCGCCCGCGGGCGGCGCCGCGCGGATTACTGACAACGAAGGGCTGGAGATGACCGAGGCCTCCCTCAAGGAGAGACTGCGCAGCGACATGAATGACGCGCGGCGTAAGGGCGCAAAGGACCGGGCGCGCCTGTTCTCCACGCTCCTGGCCGACGTCAAGAACAGGGAGATCGAGTTGGGTCACGAGCTCGACGACCAGGAAGTCGTCGAGGTCCTTGCCCGCTGTGTGAAGCTCAGGAAGGAGGCCGCGGAACAGATGGCCTCGCGGCCCGAGCTGGCGGAGAAGGAACGGGCCGAAGCCGCTGCCATCAAAGAGTACCTGCCGCCCGAGGCAGACGAGGAGGAGATCCGTCAGAAGGTCAGGGAGGCGATCGAGGCCGGCGCGAACAACATCGGCGCCGTCATGGGCAAAGTCATGCCTCAGTTCAAGGGTCGGGCCGAGGGCCGCGAGGTGAATCGCGTCGCCCGCGAGGAGTTGGAGAAAGGAGGGTCGGGTGATTGACCTCTTCCCGTACCCGAGTCGGCTCCGACCCGCACGTGTGAAGACACGGGGGTGCTGGCCAGCAGATGCCGGCACCCCCTTTAGCATCTGTGAGCAGTGGCCGGTAGCCGGTAGCCGGTGGGGACCGGTCACCGGCCACTGGCAACCGGCCACCGGTCACCGGAAATGAACCAGCACGCACTAGACGCCCTCGAGTTTGAGCGAGTGCTTGAGATCATCGCCGGCTACGCGACCAGCGAACCGGGTGCCGAGGCGGTACGCGCGCTGCGGCCGGTTCCCGACGGCGCCGCGGTCGCTGCGGCGCTCGACGAGGTCGACGAGATGGTGAGCTGGCTGATCCGCGATGAGAGCTGGGCGCCGCCCGTCATACCCGAAATCGCGGGAGCGCTCGACCGGTTGGCCGTCGAGGGGAGCGTCTGGACGGAAGGCGAGCTGGTCGGTGCGCTACGCCTGCTGAGAGGCGCGCGGGATGTCCGTCGCGCGCTGCTGCCGCAGGCTTCCCAGCTCACACGTCTGGGCGGCCTGGCCGATGGGCTGCTCAAGGACGAGCAGCTCCAGAAGCTGCTGCAGGAATCGGTTGACGAGGACAACGAGACGCTCAAGGACTCCGCCTCCGCGGAGCTCAAGCGGTTGCGCCGGTCGATTCGCTCGGTCCGCAGCGACCTGGTCAGAACCCTCGAGTCGCTGGCGCGGGCGCTGCCGGAGCGGATCGCCGTATCCGACGCCTCGGTCACGATCCGCAACGGTCGCTACTGCATCCCGATCCGCAGGGAGGGGCGCTCGGACGTCGGCGGCATTGTGCACGACGAGTCGGCCAGCCGCGCCACGCTCTTCGTCGAGCCGCCCGCCGCCATCGAGCCGATGAATCACCTGCGCGAGCTGCACATCTCGGAAACGCGCGAGGTGGAGCGGATCCTCAAGGAACTCACCGACCGCCTGCGGCCACGTGCGGCCGAGCTCACCGATACGCTCGAACGCCTCGTCAAGCTCGACTCGCTATTCGCCCGCGGCCGCTACGCTCTTAAGCGAGGCTGCTCGCGACCACAGCTCGTTGACCGTGAGGGCCAAGGCTATCGCGTGGTCCACGGCCGCCACCCACTGCTGCTCGAGACGTCCGAGCCGCTAGTGCCGTTCGACCTGCTAATGAACCCCGGCGAGCACACCATCCTGGTTACGGGGCCGAACGCCGGGGGCAAGACGGTGCTCATCAAGGCCGTGGGTCTCGTGGCGACGATGACTCAGTCCGGTATCCTGCCGCCGGTAGGGCCGGGCTCGGCGGTGCCGGTCTTCAGTGGAATCTTCGCCGACATCGGTGACGAGCAGTCGATCGAAGCGTCACTCTCGACCTTCACCGCCCACCTGCGCAACATCCAGGTGATACTGGAGGAGGCGGTGCCTGATTCGCTGTGCCTGATAGACGAGATCGGCGGCGCTACCGACCCCGTCGAGGGCACCGCACTCGCCCGCGCCGTGCTGCTCGAGCTGGCGGACAGAAACTGCATGACGCTCGCCACCAGCCACCTGGGCGAGCTCAACTCGCTCTCCGCCGAGCACCCCGGAATCGTCAACGCCGGGCTCGCCTTCGATGCGGAACGCATGCAGCCGCTCTATCGCCTCATTAAAGGGCGCCCCGGCCGCAGCTACGCACTCGCCATGGCCCGGCGCGTCGGCTTCCCCGAGGCGGTCCTCGAGGTAGCCACCGCCGCGCTCAGCCAGGACGACGTCGACACCGCGCGCCTGCTGGCCGACCTCGAAACCAAAGAGGCGGAGCTCGACGAGCGGATCGCCGCGCTCGAGCGCAAAGAGCGCGAGCTCTCGCAGCGGACCGAGAGCCTGGAACGCGATCAGGAGGAACTGGAGGAACGGCGCCGCGAGCTCGAGATCGAGGCGCACCGCAAAGCGCGTGAGTACCTGCTCGAGGCGCGCAAGAAGCTCGATGAGGCGATGAAGGCTGACCGCGAGGTAGCACGCGAGGCGCGTCGCGAGCTCGAGGCCAGACTGCGCGATCATGCACAGGCGCTACGCGAAGCTGACGAAGGACGAGTAGCCGACGAGAGAACGGCCGACTTCGAGTCGGGCGACCTCGTATGGATCACCTCGCTGGAGCGCGAGGGCCGCGTAGTCGAGCGGCGCGGGCCCGACGTCGTCGTCGAGATGGGCGGCGTCAAGCTGCAGCTCGCACCCGGTGTCCTCAAGCGGCGCGGCGAACCGCAGCGTGCCCGCGAAAGCGCGGCGCTGTTTAGTGGTCCCGAGATCGATGCCCGGCCCGAGATCGACTTACGCGGTTTGCTGGCCGACGAAGCGCGCCTCGAGCTGATCAGAGCCCTCGACGCCGCGCTGCAGGCGGGCCTGGCCGAGCTGAGGGTCATCCACGGCAAAGGGACGGGCGTATTACGCGAGACGGTCGCCGAACATGCACGCAGCGACCGCCGCATAAAATCCCATCGCCTCGGCGCTGCCTGGGAAGGCGGAAGTGGTGTAACGGTCCTGGAGTTGGAGTAAACGTTGGGGAGGGACTCCTTTGTCGCTGTCGCAATCGTTGTCGTTATCGTTGTCGTGGTGGCTGCCGGCTCACGACAACGATAACGATCAACGATAACGACAACGACGACGATTACGATTAGGAGCAAGAACGTCGACGGATGGTCTCGGACGAGTTACTTGAGGAGATCCGCGCGCAGGCCGACCTGACCCAGATCGTCGGCGAGTACGTGCAATTGCGCCGCAGCGGCCGGACCTTCCGTGGTCCCTGCCCGCTGCACGGTGGCGAAGGCCCCAACTTCTCCGTCGATCCCGAGCGCGGCATCTTCAAGTGTTTCGTCTGCGGGGAAGGCGGTGACGTCTTCTCGTTCCCGATGAAGCTGCTGGGGCTTGATTTCATCGAGGCTGTCAAGTTCGTTGCCGAACGCGTCGGGATCGTAGTGCCCGACATCGAAAAAGAGGAAGAGGACCCGTACCGCGATATCCGCGAGGCCGTCGCCTTCGCCGCCGATTGGTTCGAGAAGCAGCTCTGGGAGGAGAAGCACGGCGAGCGGGCGCGGCGTTACCTGCTGGTCGACCGCGAGCTCTCTGAGCAGGCGGCGCGCCGCTTCGGGTTCGGGTACGCACCCGACTCGTGGCGCGGCCTGCGCGATGCAGCCGGGGTCCTCGATATCTCGGACGACGTGCTCATGCGGGCGGGCCTCATCAAGGCGAGCGAGCGGGCCAAGGAACCGTTCGACGTGTTCCGCGGCCGTCTGATGATCCCGATCTACAACTTGCGCAGCCGGCCCATCGGGTTCGGCGGCCGCTTGCTCGCCGACGCCGAGGATGCGCCGAAGTACATCAACTCGCCGGACACGCCGATCTTCCACAAAGGCCGGATCGTCTACGGTCTCAACTGGAGCCGGCATTCCATAAGGCGTCATGAAGTCTTCTACGTGGTGGAGGGCTTCATGGACCTTATATCGCTGCTCGCCGCCGAGGTCGAGAACGTCGTGGCACCGCTCGGCACCGCACTCACCGAGCATCAGGCGCGCCTGCTGGGCCGCTACGCCAAGCGCGCGCTGTTGCTATACGACAGCGACCGGGCCGGCCTGACGGCGACCTTCAAGGCGGCGGACGAGCTACTTCGCGCTGGAGTCCACCCGAGCGTAGCGACGTTGCCGCCTGGCGAGGACCCCGACTCGATCGTACGCAAGGGCGGGTCCCAGGCGCTGGCCCAGCATACCGACGCGGCGATCGATGTGCTCGATCGCAAGATCCAGATCCTCGAGGGGCGCGGGTACCTCGACACGATCGAAGGGAAACGGCGCGCCGTCGACGGGCTGATGCTCACCGTCCGCGCCGCCGCCGACGAGGCGTTGCGCGACATCTATCTGGACAGGGTTGCGACCGTGACCGGCGTGCGCCGGTCGACTCTGGAGCGCGAGCTGCGGCGACCGGTGGGCGGCCTGCGCCGACCCAAAGCGCCGGCCCCGGAAACCGAGGAGCCTGTCCCGGCCGGTCCTAAGCTGGGCGCCGAGCGCAAGTTGCTCCTGCTGCTCCTCCGCGACCGTTCGCTGCTGCCCAGGGTGGCCGAGCAGGTGGAGCCGGGTAACTTCAGGACGCCCGAATACCGAGAGATCTATGACGCCCTGATCGCAGCCGCCGAGACAACGCCGCCCGGCCAAAGCGGGGAAGGCAACGAGCTGAGTTGGGCGGAGGGCCTAGCGCCGGCGATCTACGAGCGGGTGCGCGAGATCATCGCTGACCCGGAGGAGCTCACCAATCCGGAGGCGGTGCTCGAGGATGCGATCGCCCGCCTGCGGGCGCGGGCGCTCGAGAAGCGGCTCGCCGACTTGATGACCGAAGTGATCGTGGCCGACACCGGCGCGGCGGTGGAGCTGGCGACCGAGATCAAGAAGCTCCGGCAGGAGTTGGCGGCGCTGGGCAGCCGCCTGCCGGGTCGCGGATTATTCAGAGGCGAGTGAACCTAAACGATCACCGATCCGAGCTTATGTCAGATTCGAGCCAGGAACCGCTACTTCAGCAGTTACTGAAACTTCACGCCTTCGACCAGGAGATCTCGTTCCTGGAGCGCGAGCTGAAGCGGGACCAGGACGGTCTCCTCACCGCCGTGGAAGGCGTGGCAGGCCTCAAGGCAGAGCTCGAGCGAATCGACTCCGAGCTTCTGCGCTTGCGGGCCGACGCGCGGACTGCTGAACACAACGTCGATTCGAAGCGCGATCACCTGGATCGACTGCGCTCCAAAGTAAACCAGGTGAAGACCGAGAAGCAGTACGGCGCAGCGACGCTCGAGTTCGACCTGGTCAAACAGGAGATCCGCAAGCTCGAGGACCAGGTGCTCGAGAAGCTCCAGGTCGTCGAGGATCTCGAGGGCCGGCGCAAGGCCTTGCAGGACGAGTTCGACGTCGCCGACGCCGAGGTTGCCCCGATGGGCGAAGAGGTCGAGAAGCGCCGGGCCAATCTCGAGCACGAGCTGGCCATCAAGCGCGACCGCCGTGACAACATCGCGATTCGACTCGATGAGGGCGTGCTGGCGCTCTATGACCGGATCCGCAGTGGACGCCAGGAGGTAGCGCTGGCGCCGCTCACCGGTGAGGGTGTGTGCGGCAACTGCTTCACGTCGGTGACCATCCAGCAGGAGATGCAGATCAAGGGGTTGGCGGTGATCGTCTGCTGCGAGGGGTGCGGCGTCATCCTCTACCCCGGAGAGATGAAGGGCGCGCCATAGTGGATATGTGGAGTGATCGGTGTCGGTACGACCTGTTATGATAGTGGTTGAGGAGGTGGTGGTGTGGTGAAGTCGATTCTCGGCCGGCCGGAGCACGTCGAGCCTGCGACAGTCGCTACGCTCGTCGCCCAGCTCCAGCTTCCCGAAGCGGTCGCCGCCATCCTGGTGCGCCGTGGCCACGCCGATCCGGATGCGGCGAAGGCGTTCCTGCGGCCACGGCTCGAGAGCCTCCACGATCCCTGGACGCTGCCCGACATGGAGACGGCGGTCGAGCGCATCGCGTCGGCGATCGATGACGGCGAGCCGATCCTCGTCCACGGCGATTACGACGTCGATGGCGTCTGCGGGACGGCGCTGCTCACCCGGGCGCTCCGCGAGCTTGGCGCACGCGTCGAGCCGTTCGTGCCCAACCGCCTCGAGCACGGCTACGACTTCGGGCCCGCCGGCCTCGCGGCAGCTCTGGAGCGCGAGTGCGGGCTCGTGCTCACCTGCGACTGCGGGATTGCAGCGCACGAGACCGTCGCCGCCGCCGGCGACGCCGGGATCGATGTGGTGATCTCGGACCACCACACGCCGTCCCCCGAGCTGCCGCCCGCCGTCGCCGTGCTGAACCCGCACCGCGACGACAGCGGCTATCCCGAGAAAGTGCTGTGCGGGGCCGGTGTCGCCTTCAAACTGCTTCAGGCGCTCTTCCAGCGGCGTGGGCGCGCCGCCAGCGACCTCTACAAGTACCTCGACCTGGTGGGCATTCCAACTATCGCCGACCTCGTTCCCCTGACCGGCGAAAACCGCGTCCTCGCCCGCTTCGGGCTCAAGGTGCTGGAGCGCACTCCGAACCCCGGGTTGCGGGCTTTGGCCCGCGTGTCCGGCCTGAAAGCGGGGCGCCCGATCAGCGCCGGCCAAATCGCGTTCGTCATCGGGCCGCGCATCAATGCCGTCGGTCGCATGGGCGAAGCGATGCGAGGTGTGAGGCTCCTGCTCATGGAGGACGAGGCCGAGGCGGCAGTCGTCGCCGACGTCGTGGAAGCGGAGAACCGACTGCGCCGCGAGGTCGATCGCGCCACCCTCGACGAGGCCAAGGCGATACTCGAGGAGAGCTTCGACCCGGAGTCCCAGCGCGCCATCGTGCTGGCTTCGCAGGATTGGCATCCCGGCGTGATCGGGATCGTCGCCTCGCGAATCGTCGAGCAGTACTATCGTCCCACAGTGCTCATCGCCCTGGACGGCGATTGCGGCCGCGGATCCGGACGCTCGATTCCCGGCTTTCATCTCTACGATGCGCTGCAGGCTTGCGAGTCTCACCTCTTGCAGTTCGGCGGCCACCGCGCCGCCGCCGGCGTCCAGATCCGCGCCGACGAGATAGAGGCCTTCCGCGACTCGCTGAACGCCGTGGCCCACGAGTGGTTGGCGCCGCAGGACCTGCTGCCTAGGATACGGATCGACCACGAGCTCAGCATGACCGAAGTCTCCGCCGAACTCTGGCGTTTCCTCAACCACTTCGGGCCTTACGGCCAGGGGAACCCCAAACCGGTATTTCTGGCGCGCAATGTCGCTCTACGCGGCGCGCCAGAGGTCGTCGGCCAAGAGCACGTGCGTCTGCGGATCGAGGTAGGCGACGGCGCGACACCGGAGGCCATCGCCTTCGGGCAGGCCGCCGAGCTCGAGTGGCTCAACGAGTCCTCGCGTGTCGACCTCGCCTTCCAGATTGGCGTCCGTGAGTGGCAGGGCGTCGAGTACGTTCAGGCCCAGGTACTCGACGTCCGGCCGAGCGAGGAAGCTTGGGCGAGCTACGAATCGTAGCGGGGCGCTGGAGACGCCGCCGCTTGAAGGTACCGCGTGGCCGCCCGATACGGCCGACCTCCGAGCGCGTCCGCGAAGCCTGGATGAACGTGCTGGCCCCGGAGCTCGAGGGTGCCACCGTCCTCGACCTGTTCGCGGGAACCGGCGCCCTCGGCCTCGAGGCGCTCTCCCGTGGCGCACGCCACGCGACGCTGGTCGAGCGGGGCGGTCGAATCCTCAGGTGTCTGCGGGACAACGTCACCGCGCTCGAGGCGCAGGAAATGGTTACTATCGTGGCCGCCGACGTTTTCGCCTACCTTGATGGTCTGGCGCCCGGCGCCTTCGACATCGCCCTCGCCGATCCGCCTTACGGCCAGGGCCTGGCTGAGCGCCTACTAAAGGCGTACCGGCGGAGCCGCTTCGCTGGCATCCTGTCGGTGGAGCACGGGCTCGACGATGCGCCCGGCGCGCCGGCCGGCGCCGTCGAGCGCCGCTACGGAGACACCGTGGTCACCTTCATCACCGCCGGCGATCTTGAGGAGGAATGAACATGGCCGAACCGCGGGTCGTCGTTTACCCCGGCTCATTCGACCCACTCACCTTGGGACACGAGGACATCGCCCGTCGCTGTCTCAGATTTGCCGACAAGCTGATAGTCGCCGTGGCCAGAACGGCGACACAGCAGAAGGACCGGCTCTTCTCTGTCGAAGAACGGGTGGCGATGATCGAGGAATGTTTCACCGATGAGCCGCGCGTCGAGGTGGCCGAGTTCTCAGGCCTGCTCGTCGATTTCTGCAGGAAGATCGGTGCGCAGATCGTCGTACGCGGTCTGCGTGCCGTGAGCGATTTCGAGTACGAGTTCCAGATGGCGCTGATGAACCGCAGCCTTTGGCCGGAACTCGAGATGGTGTTCATGGCGCCGGCCGGCAAGTACACGTTCCTCAGCGCTTCGCTGGTCCGCGAGGTCGCTTCCTTGGGTGGCGACATTTCGCGTTTCGTCTCGCCGCCCGTTCTGCGACGCCTCGAGGAGAGAATCGACCACTAGTCCCCATGGCGTTTCTCCAGAAGCTCGCCGAACGCGCCGCCGAAGCAGGCGGCCGAGTCGTACTCGTCGAGGGCCAAGATGAGCGGGTCCACGAGGCAGCGCTGCGACTGCGGGGAAGCGGGCAGCTCGAACCCATCTTGCTGATTCCGAACACCTCGTTCGACGGCCTTCCCGCTTGGAACGGCCAGCTTCGCTGCCCCGCCGAGGACCCGGAGCTCGACCGCTACGCCGAGCTCTACCGGCAGATCCAGACCAAGAAGGCGTTGACCCCGGAGGTTGCGCGCCGCCGTGCTGCCGAACCGCTCGTCTTCGCCGGGCTGATGGTCCGCGCCGGTGACGCCGACGGTGCCGTCGCCGGTGCGGCGAACGCCACCGCCGATGTGATCCGCGCGGCGCTCCGAACCATCGGTATCGCGCCCCAAGCAAAGATGGTGACCGGCGCCTTCTACATGGTGGTCCCGTCCTTCCGCGGGACACCCGAGCACGAGGTCCTGACCTTCGCCGACGCCGGCGTCGTGCCCGACCCCGATGCCGAGCAGCTCATGGAGATCGCCAGGCAGACGGCGATCATGCGCCGCGCCATCGTCGGCGACGAGCCGCGAATCGCCTTCCTGTCCTTCTCGACGCTGGGCAGCGCCGAGAGCCCGGCCGTCAAGAAGATGCGCCGCGCCCACGACCTCTTTCGCGAGCTCTGTCCCCAGGTCGCCGCCGACGGCGAGCTGCAGGCCGACGCCGCCCTTATCCGCCACGTCGGCCAGCAGAAGGCACCCGACAGTCCTGTCGCCGGTCACGCGAACGTGCTTATCTTTCCTGACCTGGGGGCCGGCAACATCGCCTACAAGCTGGTCGAGCGACTCGCCGGCGCCACGGCCATCGGGCCGGTCCTGCACGGCCTCGCCAGGCCGTACAACGACCTGTCGAGGGGG
>CP070812.1:1261883-1279834 GCA_020344015.1 Gemmatimonadota bacterium | reverse complement strand
CCGTCGCCGGGCGGACCGGCCAGTCGGAGGTGGCGATCGGGCGCCGAGCTCGGCCCGACCGACCCGCACGCGGGAGGAGGCGCGGGCCGGACTCCTGCGGGGCACCGGACTCTACCTGCTCGCCGGGGTCCTGCTGGCTGTCGGCGGTGGGCTGTGGACGGAGATGGGCGCGCCGCAGCTGCTCGGCTGGGTCGTCTTCGCCGCCGTCGCCTGCGTGGCCGCCGAGTTCATCGTCGGGCTCGCCGCGATGCAGGCAGGGTGGTTCCCCGCCTTCGCGACGGCTCTGGTCTTTCTGCTACTGGGGCTCTTCCTCGGGTTTCCGCCGGGGGCCGCGGCGCTGATGGTTGGTTTCGTCGCCTCCGGGGGTCCCGCGTTCGCCGACGCGGGTTACGACTTCAAGACGGGATGGTACCTGCGGGGGTTCGGCCGCGACGCGGCCTTCGAGCTGGCGGGCCGCCGGCAGCAGCTCATCGCCGCGCTCATCGGCCTGCTCACAGCACTCGCCATGGTCGCGCTCTTCCACCGGTCGTACTTCGAGGCCGACCTCTTCCCGCCCGTCGCTCGCGTCTACGCCGCGGCGATAAGCACCGGGATCGATCCTGATACGGGCGCCAAGCTGTTGGCGTGGGCGGTGCTCGGCGCGATCCTTCAACTGCTGGGCGGCCCGAAGCGCCAGCTCGGCATCCTCTTCGCCACCGGGCTTTTGATCCTCAATCCCCTCGCCGGTTGGGCGGTTCTGGTCGGCCTGCTCGTTCGGATCGCCTGGGCGCGCGGCGATACGGCGGTGGAGGGCGCCCCGTCGACGGTCTTCGCGGGCGGCCTCATCGCCGGCGACGCCCTCTGGAGCTTCGGCGCCTCCTTCTTCCGGTGACCCACCCGTGGGTGGAATCGGAGGCGTTCGCGTCTTAGTGTACCGGCTGTAAAGGAGGAGGCAGATGAATCAGAGTAGCCATCTCTGCATCGCCATGTTCGCCGCCGCTTCGCTCGCTGCCGTCGTCCCGCGGCACTTGGAGTCGCAGGAGAGCCGAAGCGTCGAAGAGCGGGAGCACGCTGCGGCCTGGGGCGCCCATCATCTCTGCGCCGGCCTCTATGTCGTGGGTCGCGACCATCAGCGCGACCCCGAGACGGTTGTCGCGCAGGACATCGCTCGCTTCCCGGCGTTCCGCTGGGAGGAGTCCTTCGAGTACGAGGTCGATCCTGGGAGCCGAACCGTGACGGTCACCGCGCCCGGCGCGCCCGCCCGTACGGCGACCTACTACGGCGACCAGGGGTGTGTGATCCACGAGCGGGGATCGGGGGAGATCCACTTCGTTCCTGTTGTGGTCCCGTCGAGTCTGCCCGACCCCGCGGAACAGCCCTGGCCGACCGGTGACTTGGGCCGACACGCGCCGTTGCCGGCGCAGGCGGATTCGCAAGCTTTGCACGCGGTGCTCGATTGGGCGATGGACGATGCGGGGCAGAACACTCGCGCCCTCGTCGTGGTCTACCGCGGCAAGATAGTCGCCGAGCGCTACGCCCCGGGGTTCTCTGGCCACACACCGCAGATAAGCTGGTCGCAGGGCAAGAGCATTACAGCGGCGCTTGTCGGCGTTCTCGTACAGCAAGGCGAGTTCGAGCTAGATCAGCCGGCGCCGGTGCCGGAGTGGCACGAGGACCCGGAAGATCCGCGGCGCGAGATCAGGATCCGCGATCTGCTCCACATGAGCAGCGGACTCGACTTCAAGAACTACGGCGTCGGCGACTCGCTCTCGTATACGAGCGAGAACGAGCACTTCATGATCTACTTCGATGCAGTGAACGTCTTCGAGCACGCGATCAACCAGCCGTTAGACATCCCGCCGAACACCCAATTCCGCTACCGCAACAGCGACCCGTTGACGCTCGGCAGGATCATCCGCCAGACGGTGGAGGCCAGGGGTGAGGAGTATCTAAGCTCTCCGCAGCGGGCGCTGTTCGACAGGATCGGTATGCGGAACGTCGTGCTTGAGACCGACACGTACGGCAACTTCATTATGACGGGCTACGATTTCGTGAGCGCCTACGACTGGGCCCGCTTCGGGCTGCTGCACCTGTGGGACGGCGTCTGGGAGGGCGAGCGCATCCTCCCCGAGGGTTGGGTGGAGTTCGTCAGCACTCCGACCCCGACAGACCCGCGACAGGGCTACGGCGGGCTCTTCTGGGTGAACGCGGGTGGCGCGGCTCCCGACGTGCCGCGCGATGCGTTCTGGCCGGCAGGGTTCATGGGCCAGAACACGGTCATAATCCCGTCGCTCGATATGGTGGTCGTTCGCCTGGGGCCGAGCCCGGGAGGTTCGGGCCGCTACTTGAACCGGGTAATCGCGGGGGTCATCGAGGCGCTACAGCTAGCTCGCTAGAACCATATCAGGTAGGTGAGCTTCACGATGAAGGCCCGGCTCTCCGGGTTCCAGCTGGAGCCGAAGACCTCGCGCCGCTCGTTGAACACGATGAACAGGTCGCTGCCCGGGCGGTGGATCCAGTTGATGCGTAGGTTGGCGGAGAAAGCGCGGCTCTGGCTGTTGTACTGAACGAGAGCATTGCCGAACAGTCGAGTGTTGGCCGCAAGCTTGAGCCGGCCTCTCACGAGTTCCGTCTTGAAGGCGCCGCCCGGCACGTCCACGTCGTTGTGTTCGTAGCTGAGCTCGAACCCGAAGTGTGGGCTGTCGAACGCCAGGTCGCCCCCGATGAACCAGCGCTTCCCATCCCAAAAACCGCCGCCGCCCCCGTTGATCCCTCCCGATACCGAACGTGCCCGGCTCGTGCTGAGGCTCCCGCGGAAGTTCCAGTCCTCGTAGTCGCCGGCAGGCACGACGATGTCTTCTGTAAGATCGAAAATGGTGTCGAGTCGCTGGAACTGGTAATCGAGGCTGAGGCGGGCCTCGTCCCCCGAGTTGAGCTCCGGCGAAACGTTGAGCTCCCATCGTCGGTCCTGGACCCCCCGGGTCGAGACGCTGGCCACGTACTCAGCCTCGGTGCGAATGTCTATCTTGCGGAGGCCGCCGATCGGCGGACGCGGCGTGACCCTGATAGATCCGGAAGTCGTCGCCACGTCGTGACGGCGGATGAACCCGATACCGGGTGACATTTCCGGTCCGATCTCAAGGTGCTCGGCGCGCCAGCCTAGCAGGTCGCTAGTGTAATCGAGCGTCGCGCGCCAGGAGTAGTCGTCTGCGCCGGGATTCGAGTCGCTGCTCCGCGCGTAGAAACCCTCTAAGGCAAGCCCGTTCGAGAGCCAGAGGTTCCAGTCGACGCCGCCCGCCAGGTTGTGGGCGCCGCCCTCCTCGAGACGGCTCGTGATAATCGCCCCGACGTACGAGCGCTGTCCCACATCCCGTTTGACGCGTCCGACGGCGAAGTTAGTGAGCGGCGCGCCGAGGCTCTCCTCTTCGCCGGTGACCACGTTCAGGAAGCCGATCGTCTGACGGCCGGCGCGACCGGTCAGCCTGCCACCGGCAAGCATCGGTACGGTCTGCCCCTCGGCGAGGCCTATGCGGCGCGAGAAGAACAGGATGATGTCCGGCGCATGATGTCCGAAGCCTTCGGTCCCGAACTGGAAGATCCCGGCGTTCTCGAGGAAGAACTCGCGCTTCTCGGGAAAGAACAGCCTGAAGCGGGTCAGGTCGATCTGTTCGTCGTCGGCTTCGACCTGGGCGAAGTCGGTGTTGACCGTGAGGTCGAGCACCAGGCCCGACGCGAAGCCCAGCTTGGCGTCGAGGCCGACGGCGCCGTCGAGGGCGACGTCGCCATCCGGCTGTTCGACGTAATCCCGGCCCGCTTCACCCAGCACGTACGGCTTCACGTACATGTCGAGGCCGCCCGGCAGCGACTCGAGGCCTGTCAGCTCGCCGGCGCGGCTCACACGGGTGAGTCCTTCGTTGTCCCGGGACCAAGCCGTCCAGAGGCTCTGTTCGTTCTTTCGCATCACCGCCCGCTGCACGTTGAAGCCCCAAGTCTGTTCGCCGTCTCGGGCGGGGAAGCGGATGCTGCGCAGCGGGATCTGGAACTCGGCGCTCCAGCCTTCGGGCGTGACCCGGGCCCGGACATCCCAAACGGCGTCCCAGTTGAGGTCCGCGTTGTGCGATTCGTCGGTTATCAGGCCGTCGACCAGCACGCCCTGAGGGTTCGTGGCGAAATAGTAGGCGTTGCGACCGTCGTGGAAGGTGTCGAGGATGATCTCGATAGCGTCGTCGCCGCCCGAGGGTCCGAAACGCGCGATCCCCAAAGGCGAGTCGCGCTCGAGTCGGCGGCCGACGATGCGACCGGGCTCCGAGTCGAACGCTCGGACGCCTATATATAGGTACTCCCCGTCGTAGAGGACGCGGACTTCGGTGTCCTCGGTGGCCGGTTCACCTTCGCGCGGCTCGCGCTGGCGGAAACCGTTGACCCGATCCGCGTCCTGCCAGGCCGGTTCGTCGAGCAGGCCGTCCAGGCGAAGATCGAAACCGCCCTCGATCCGCAGCGCCCGCAAGGAAGGCACGTTGCGGCCCCCGCCGTGTTCGCGGTCTGTCTGGGCCGCGGCCGGCGCGGCCGTCAGGATCAGTACTATCCAGAGCGGAGTGAGTCTCACGGCTCTCCGGGAATCGCAAGGTAAGGAGCTGGGGCCCGTTTCAAAAACACCTAGCCTGGCTTGAACGTTGGCCGGTAGAAGCCGCGGGGCGCAGAGTCGGAAAACTGTGCCTTCAGGACCGAGCCCGAGAGGCTCGAGTCGCTACTCGAACCGGGTTATCGCGGGGATCATCGAGACGCGGGCAGCCGCAGAGCGAGTTGACGGTCACTCGCCCTTGCCCTTGCTCGCCGCTTCCGCCGCGCGCATGGCTCGCGTCTTCGTGGAAGACGGCGGAGGCGCCGGCGAGTAATCGGGGATCAACCCCACCTCACGTACTGCACGTCCCTCGGCGACGCGTATGTCGTCCGGGGTGCGCCTCCGCGAGTCCGGGCCGGGCGAACCCACCACGAACGAGTCGGGGAAGACCTCGAGGTAATAAGCTGAGCCCCACGGATCTTCGGCGCTGAGTTCCGCCTGCGTCAGCCAATTGGGAAAGGTTTCGGTTAGCGGGTAACCTCCCGACTGCGTGGCCGTCGCCTGCACGTACGCCGCAATCTGCTCCAGGTCACGCGCGGCCGATCGCTGGTCACTTGCCTGGCTCGGGAAAGGGATGGCGCTCATTATCCGAGCTCTGCTGCGGGGCTCGAGGAAGGCGACGGCAGCGACTGCGACGAGGAGTAGTATGAACTTCTTCACCTATCCCTCCCGTGTGAGTTTACGCAAAGCCGGGGAGGGCGTAGGCTGCGCTGGCCTGCTCTACGAAGGTCTCAATCGGGCGATGTGTCAAGGGCGGGCTTCGCCTGCGAGCCCGCCCTCGAAACGCTGCCTGACGTAGTTGGACTATTCCGTCACCTTGTCTGTTCCCGCTCCAGGTTCAGCTCCCGGATATCTGCCGCCATTCGCTCATCGCCGAGCAGGTGCTTGACGAAGTACTCGGCGCGCAGCCAGAACCAGTAGTCGCCCATGTTGCCGTAGCCGTGCCGCTGGCCCGGGAACATGAAGAAGTCGAACCGCTTGTTCGCCTTGATCAGCGCCTCAGCCATCCGCAGCGTTCCTGCCATGTGCACATTGTTGTCGATATCGCCGGTGGTGAGTAACAGGTGGCCCTTCAAGTTCGCGGCCAGTTCCGAGTTCTTCTCGATACTGTACTCGAAGGTGACGTTCGCTGAATCGTCCACGACTTCTTTGACCCCGTGGTGCTTCTCCGACCACCAGCGGTTGTACACGTCGTTGTTGTGATTACCCGACGATGAGACCGCGACGTGGAAAAAGTCCGGGTAGACCAGCATAGCGGCGGTCGACATGAAGCCGCCGCCCGAGTGGCCGTAGATGCCCACACGAGCTATGTCGATGTAGTCGTAACGATCGGCGAGCTGCTCGATCGCCGCCTTCTTGTCGGCCAGACCGTAGTCGCGCAGGTTCCCGTACCCGTAGTTGTGATACCACTTCGACCGTGCCGGGTGGCCGCCGCGGTTCCCGACCGTGATCACGATGAAGCCGAGCTGCGCCAGTCCGACCTCGTAGGCGCGGGTCGAGAACGACTTGGCTACAGCCTCGGTCTGCGGCCCTGGATATACGTAGGCGACGACGGGGTACACCTTGGTGGAATCGAAGTCGAACGGCTTGTACATGACGCCGTACAAGTCGGTGATCCCGTCGGCCGCTTTCACTATGTACGGCTCGGGGAACTGGTAGCCCGCTTCGACCAGTTTGGAGAAGTCCGATTCTTCGAGATCGAGCAGTCTCCGCCCTCGCGTATCATAGAGAGCCGCCGCCGGAGTCGTGTTGACCCGCGAATGGTTGTCGACGAAGAAGCGGTTCGACTCACCCATGCTCACCCGGTGGTCGAAATCGCCGGGGTCGAGCAGCGCCAGGCCGCTACCATCGAGCCCCACCCGGTAGAGATGCTGATAGTATGGGTCCTCGCCATCTTCGCGCGCGTTGGCCGCGAAGTATACGAGGCCTCCCCGCTCGTCGATTCCAACCACGCGCCGTACTGAGAAAGGCCCCTCGGTCAGTCGGTTCTTGAGCGTTCCGTCGGGTCCGAAGCGATAGAGGTGCGCCCAACCGTCGCGCTCCGACCACCAGATCATGTCGCCGGAAGCGAGAAGCTCGAGCCGCTGCTCCTCGACATAGGTGTTGAGCCGCTCCTCGATCAGCACCCGGACCTCACCGGTCGTCGCGTCGGCGACACAGACGTCGATCCGGTGCAGGTCACGGCTGCTGCGTGTGAAGTAGAGGTCCCGTGAGTTGTCGGACAGCCACAGTTGGCGCCGCGGCTCGTCGCTGTCCGGATAGATAAACTGACGGCCCGTCGAGATCCTAATGCTCTGATCCTTGAAGGCCTCGGCCTGGATCTCGACTATCTCCCTGGCCTCGAGGTCGAAGACCAATAGCTCGGACTGCGAGACGCTCTCCTCGCCGGGCATGTCGTACCTGTAGGTTTCGAGCTGGGGCCGGTCGTTGCCGGTCGAGTGGATGACCCACAGTTCGCCGGACTCACGACTGTCGTTCCGCACCAGGGCGAAGCGCTGTGAGTCTTTTGACCAAACGATGCGTGTGCGCTTCCGTTTGTCCTTGTTCTCCTCTCGCTCGTCGTCCGTGTCTCCACGGTCGAACACGGCGTAGCTGTAAAACTCCTCGCCGTCTTCGGTGAGCTGGATCTCTTCTACCTCGACTTCTTCCTCCGCTTCCTCGGCCTCTTCATCGTCTTCCTTACCGCGGCGTGCGTCCAGGATGTTCGCGTAGTCGTCACCGCTCATCATGAAGAGGTTGTGGTTGCGGGCGAAGACCACCCAGCGGCCGTCCGGCGACACGCTGGCCCAGTCGGGATGGTTGTCCGGCGCTTCCCAGTCCTCCAGCTGGCGGAGCGTCTGGGTCCGCACGTCGTACTCGAAGTGGAATACCTTCTTCTTGGGTTTCTTTCGCTCGCGTCTTTCTTCCTCCTGCTCCTCCTCTTCCTCTTGCTCTTCTTCCACAACTTCTTCGACTTCTTCGTCCTGGGAGGATTCGACCTCGAACTGGAGTATGTTGGCATCGATGAACTTGATCCTACGAATCGGCAGGTGTTGCGCGTCCCAGGGGTCCCTAGTGATGCGGGTCAGCTCGGCGGCGATCCGGTCGTTATCGAAGATCTGGGTCTTGGTGCCGTTCGTGGGATCGACCAGGTAGTAGAATGTGCCGTCCGATGTCCGCCACTCGTACCAGAAACGCTCGCTGCCCTCGATCCAGCGCGGGCTCACCGAGGTGCTGTAGACGAGTCCGCGAATCTTGTAGGGTGCGAAGCGGGCTCCGAGTTGGTAGTTGGCCGTGGTGATCGCGTTGTCGCCGTCCGAGCCCTGCTGCGCTGCGAGTGGGACCGCAAGGACCGACAAAGCGAACGCCGCTGCGGACATAGCGCGTAGAAACCCTCCCAGATGTCGCAACATGACTCCTCCCTGCGCGAGTTTCGTCCTGAGATTAGCTGGTGGGGTTCTCGTCAGGTACGAACTCTGACGGGCAGGCGCAAGGGGGTGTTGCGGCGGCAGTCCTGGCCCGAGGGCAACGTGTTGCGCGTTACGGCGGGGACACTTCTCTTTGCATTCTGACCGGCGGCGAGATCTAGCTCGTCCCCTGAACACACGTTTCGCCCCGCAAGGAGGTGGCAATGCTCGCCGGCATCCGCGCGCGTTTCAGTCACGTTTCAATAGTTTTCGCCCTCGCAGGACTGCTCTTGGGACTGGCCGGCCCGACTGCGGGACAGAACGTTCAGCCGGCGCCGGACCGCCGTCCCGATGAAGGCGATGGTCCATATGATCGGCTGGTGCTACGTGGCGCGATAGTGATCGATGGGACCGGCGCGCCGCCGCGGGGTCCGGTCGACATCGTGATCGAGGGTAACCGCATCGCGCGGATTGCCGGGGTCGGCGTTCCCGGGGTGCCCATCGATCCGGAGGGGCGTCCCGAGCCTGGGACGAAGGAGTACGACATCACCGGTATGTACGTCCTGCCCGGCTTCGTGGACCTGCACCTCCACACCGGCTCCGTCCCGAAGGCACCGGAGGCCGAGTACGTCTACAAGCTCTGGATAGCCCACGGCATCACGACGGGACGAGGCGTGCCGTTCGGTCCCATGGACTGGTCGCTGAGCGAGCGGGAGCGGAGCGCCAGGAGCGAGATCGTCGCCCCGCGTATGTTCGTGTACCAGATCCCGGGACAGGGCTGGGAGCGCGGCCCGATTCGTACACCCGAAGACGCGCGGGCCTGGGTGCGTTGGGCCGCCGAACAGGGAATCGATGGGATCAAGCTGTTCGGCTACCAACCGGCGATCATGGCCGCGCTACTGGACGAGGCGCGGCGCCACGACCTCGGCTCGACGGCGCACCTCGCCCAGACCAACGTCGCTCAGATGAACGCCCTCGACGCGGCCCGACTCGGACTCGGCACGGTCACACACCACTACGGGTTGTTCGAGGCGATCTACGACGATCGCGATGTCCAGCCGTGGCCCGCCGACATGAACTACAGCAACGAGCAACACCGCTTCGGACAGGTGGCGCGCCAGTGGAACCTCGTCCATCCGCCGGGGAGCGATGAGTGGAAAGCGATGCTCGGCGAGCTCAAGGAGCGGGACGTGACGCTCGATCCGACGATGACCGCTTACCTGGCCAGCCGTGACGTCATGCGGGCCCGCAACGCCGATTGGCACGAGAAGTATACGCTGCCATCACTGTGGGACTTCTACGAGCCGAGCCGCCTGAACCACGGGTCGTTCTACTACGGGTGGACCGCCTGGGACGAGATCGCCTGGAAGAACTTCTACCGCGTCTGGATGCAGATGCTGGATGACTACAAGGACATGGGCGGCCGGGTTACGGTGAGCTCGGACGCCGGCTACATCTATAATCTCTATGGATTCTCGACCATCGAAGAGATGGAGTTGCTCCAGGAGGCGGGCTTCCATCCGTTAGAGGTGATCCGTGGGGCCACGATGCACGGTGCCGAGACCTTGATGAAGCCGAAGGGACAGCCCATCGAGTTCGGTCTGGTCCGCGAGGGCTTCCTGGCCGATCTCGTGGTTGTCGGTGAGAACCCGATCGAGGACCTCAAAGTGCTGTACGGCACGGGCGTAGTGCGACTGAACGACGAGACAGGGCAGGCCGAACGCGGAGGCGGCATCGTGTACACGATCAAGGACGGGATCGTCTACGACGCCAGGCAATTGCTCGCCGACGTGGCCCGCATGGTCGAGGAGCAGAGGCGCGACCGCATGGCTACGGAGCCCTGATATATACCCATCGATTCATCGTCGAGCTTGGGGGCGCGATGAAAGGCGGGCGGTCGAAAGACCGCCCGCCATCTGCGTTTGTTGGTGAGATTAGCTAGCCGGTCACCTAGGTGCGCCCAGCCAGGCCAGGTCCGCGGCGAACTGGAGCATCCCTTCCATAAACATGCCAAGACCCTCAATCGCCGCGAAAGCGTCTTCGAGGGCGGCGAGCTCCGCGGTGGTCAGCGGGTCACCGACGGCGTTGGTGATCGTGACAGTGACCGTATCTTCGTCGATCCAGCCCGAGATGAGGGCAACGTCAGCGCCGTTGAAGGCGATGCCGCTGCCCTCCAGGATCACCCAGACCCATGTCTGATCTACCAGCTGGTACTCGAGACCCAAATTGAAGACCAGCGTGTTCGTCCCGTCGGTGAACGTCACTGTCTGGGTGGTAGCGATCTCAGTGTAGTTCATCGACCAGGAGGCCTCGAAGTTTCCGTACGTCAGTCCGAACTCGAGGGCGTAGTGGGTCTGGTCTTCGATGGCGTACAGCTCGAACGTTACCTGCTCCGTGCCGTCGGAGAAGTAGCCATCGAAGTCGAGCCAGCCTTCCATTTCGGTGAAGCTGCCCGTGACATCGGCATAGATCATCGAGGTATTGCCGATCACCACGTCGAGTGTGATGGCGATGGTCGGCCACGTGCTGGTGTCGATGATATCGAGATGGCCGATGTCGTTTAGCGGAGATTCGGGCAAGCCGGTTATCGGGTTGACGGCGTAGATGATGAAGCGTACGCCGTTGGTAGGAGCGCCGGGTTCCTCGCTGGGGATGTAGCTAATCAGCTCCTCATCCCAAATGAAGGTCACGCCCTGAAAGATTTCGGGGAGATTGGCCCCTGCGAGGTAAACCGGGTTCAGCAGGTGGCTTGGTATCCCACCGGCCATGTCGGCTGGCGGACTCGCGTTGAGTAAGGGGCCGCCCCAGAGCGCCTCGAGGATATGCCCGCCGAGGTACTCCATGCTGGCAGCACCCTCGTTGCCCTCGAAGAAGTCGGCGACCAGCTGCCCCATGATGTCGGCGGTGCCCTCAGGGGTGAGCTGGAACTGGGGTCCGGTTGAGTCGTCTGAGCACGCTGCCATGAAGCTCAGCAGCAGGGCGACGACGGCGACACGTGTGAACCGGAACGGTTTCGTGTTGTTCACGCTTGCCTCCCTTGTTAGGTGGTTGGTACAGTCGTGCGGGCTGACTCGATCGGAAAGATCGTCGCTAAGTGCGCTCGGACAGGGGATTGTGCCGGGATTTGGGACAGGGGAACTTGCGCCGGGGAGTTGGCGCCGAGGGAGGCCAGCAGATACAAACTATAGAAAACCGTTATATAGGCAAGGCCTTTTGGGGACCGGCAGCGTCGAGCACGTCACCCACGACGCCTACGACCTCGAGACGCGACCCACTGACCCCGCCGAGGCGTTGAAATGGGAGTGAACCCCGAGCCGTCTAGCGGCGCGCGACCAGCAGCCACTGGCCGTGGTTGCGGCCGCTCTCGGTGAACTGCTCATCGCGGTCGAGTATCTCAAAGCCCGCCGCGATAACCTCCTGCTCGACTATATCGATGCTCAGCTCGTGGCTCCTCGTTTGCCGATCGCGTGACTGTGAGGGGTCGGAAGGAACGTGATCGAGTATGACCAAGCGCCCGCCGGGTTTCAGCGCCTTGTACATGCCGGAGAGCATCGCCTCGTACTCTGTCATCTCGTGGTAGGCGTCCACCACCAGTACCGCATCGAGGGAACGCTCGGGTAGTCTCGGGTCGTCAACTTCGCCGCGAACTACCTCGATGTTGGCTAGCCCATCCTCTTGCGCGAGCCGCCGGAGTTGCGATAGCGACCGCTCGCTTATGTCCACGGCGTACACACGTCCGCCGGCGCCCACCTCCGTGGACAAGTACTCGGTGAAGTAGCCGCTGCCCGCGCCCACGTCCGCCACACGGCTGCCCTCGCCGATAGCCAGCGCCGCCATGACATCCGGCACCCGCTGCCAGCTGTCGCGGTTGCGTCGCTGCGCCTCGAGCTCCGCCGGTTGGATTGCGATTAGCAGCGCGCACAGTAAGAGCCAGGACGACCAGCTCGGTGGGGACAGCCGGCGTTCATGTGTCATCGGGACCTCCGGCGCATTGTGATGCAGCGTTGCGGTGCGACGGGCTTTGCCTCTACCTGAGTTTGACGCCTGGCAGGTCCCTGGAGTTGCTGTGGCTTCGGCTGCGCTGAGCCTAGAGCAAGCGGGTCACTAAGGAGCGCTTAGCCAGGCCAGTTCGACGGCGAACTGACCGAACCCCACCATGAGCTCGCTGAGGCTGTGCAGCTCTACGAAAGCGACTTCGAGCGCCGCGAGCTCGGCGCCGGTCAGTGGGTCAGCGGTGGCATTGGTGATTGTCATCTGTACCTGATCGGACCCGATCCAGCCTTCGACGTCGGCGACTAGCTCGCCGTTGAGGGTGATGCCGCTGCCTGCAAGGATCACGTCGACCCAGTCTTGGCCGACGAACTGCCCCTCCAGCGCCAGACTAAAGACAAGCGTGTTGGTTCCGTCGCTGAACGTTACTTCAAGCGTCTCGCCAGTCTGGCCGTCGCTGATGTTGTAGGAAGCCTCGAAGTTGCCGTAACCCAAACCGAATTCAAAGGAGGAGCCGGTCTGATCATCGAAGGCGTCCGCACCGAATGTCAGCTCGTCGCTTCCATCGGAGAAATAGCCGTCGACGTCTAGCGAGCGGCTCGTTTCACCCCAGTTCCCCGTCATGTCGGCGTAGATCATTGTGACGTTGCCGATCACCGCGTCTACCGTAATGTCGATGATCGGCCAGGCGCTGGCGTCGCCGATGTCGAGGTAGCCTAGCTCGTTGTCGATCACCGGCGTAATTGGCAGGCCGGTGATCGGGTTGACGGCGTAGAGGATGAAGCGCGCACCGGTGGTCGGAGCACCGCTACGCTCGCCGGCGGTGTATTCCCCCAGTTGCTCATCCCACTCGAAGGTCAGGCCCTGGAAGATGTCGGGGATGTTGGCCGCTGCTCGGTATACGGGGAACCGCAGCAACTCGTCCGGGATCCCACCCTCGAATTCAGCCGGGGAGGCTGCCTCGAGTGCGGCGCTCGGCCCACCGCCGCCCAGGGCCGTGAGGATGGAGGCGCCAAGTCCCTCGAAGCTGATCGCAGCGTCGTTGCCGTCGAAGAAGTCGGCGACCAGCTGCTCCATGATGTCAGCGGTGCTCTCGGGTGTGAGCTGGAACTGAGGTCCGGTGGCATCGTCTCCGCACGCCGCCATGAAACTCAGGAGTAGAGAGACGAAAGCTCCACGTATTAGTAGATCTTTCGAGGTGTTCACGCTTGCCTCCCTCCTTACTGGTGGGGACGGTTGACGCGCGGGCGCACTCGATTGGGGGAGGTCATCGGTAAGGACTTTGGGGACAGGGGGTCTGGCGCCGGGATTAGGCGCCGTGGGAGGGCCAGCACGTTCCAAGCTACCGAAAATCGTGATGGGCACAAGGTTCTTGTGTCGGAACCTGAGAGCCGGGCAACACTAGGGGCTCGCCAAGTGTCATTAGTAGTGAAGCTCAGAGCAATCACACGATGAAGGACGGCCGAGTGCAAGACCTTTCAAGGCGGCTGCGGCTCTTTCCGGCCACGAATATCGTCGTCGCCGACATGATAGGGGTCGGGATCTTCACGACCTCGGGGCTGTTGCTGGGGGAGTTGGGCAGCCCTGTTCTGATGATCCTTCTGTGGCTTGGCGGTGGGGTCCTGGCTCTGTGCGGCGCGCTCTGCTACGGTGAACTCGGTGCCGCGATGCCGCGCGCCGGCGGCGAATACGTGTACCTATCGACGCTGTTCCACCCCCTGCTCGGCTTTCTGACCGGCTGGGTCTCGCTGTTTGTCGGCTTTTCGGCACCGCTGGCGGCGTCATCACTTGGCTTCAGCGAGTACCTCGGCCGAGCCCTCCCAGGGTTGGTGGGGTGGGGGGATCCCGAGCTGATCAAGAAGGCGCTCGCGATCATAGTCATCCTGGCACTCACGCTGGTTCATCTCAGAGGGATGGAGTTCGGCTCGCGGGTACAGAACTACCTGACCGTGGGAAAGGTCGTGCTGATCGCCGGCCTTGTCATCGTCGGATTCGCGCTGGGTCGCGGGGATCTCGGCAATTTCCAGCGGGGCGTCGCGGTACAGTCGGGTCTCGCGGGCTGGAAGACCGCCGCACTGTCGCTGATGTGGATCGGGTTCGCCTACACCGGGTGGAACGCTTCGGCCTACATCGGATCGGAGATACGGGATCCCGAACGGAACCTGCCGCGTTCGCTGATCATGGGAACAGGCATCGTGATGTTCCTCTACCTCGGTCTGAACCTTCTCTTCGTGTACGCGGTCGAGCCGGTAGAGATGAGCGGTGTGATCGCGGTCGGTGGGCTCGCGGCATCGGAGTTGTTCGGTGGCGTGGCGGACGTCGCCATCTCCAGTCTCATAGCGTTCGCGCTACTTTCGGCGATCAGTGCGTTGATCATCCTCGGCCCGCGTGTCTACTACGCGATGGCTAAGGACGGATATTTCTTCAAATTCGTCGCCGACGTCCACCCCGTCTATCGCGTGCCGTCGAAATCGATCATCCTCCAGTTCCTGGTTGCGGCCATCATGGTGATGTCCGGGACTTTCGATCAGATCTTGACGTACATGGGGTTCGGCCTCGGGATCTTCCCGGTCCTGGCGGTGATCGGCGTGTTCAAGTTGAGAAAGGCCAAGCGTAGCACTTACCGGATGCCGCTGTACCCGATCGTGCCACTCGTATTCATCTGTGTCAGCCTGTTGATCATGGTCCTCGCCTACCTCGAGCGGCCGGTCGAGTCGTCGATCGCGCTGGCTACGGTGGCCGTGGGTATACCGTTCTATGTCGTTTTTCGAACGGCGCGACGGGGTGCGAACGAGAGAGGAGAAGGAGGATGAAGTACAGATCAAAGGTCACCTGGATCGCCCTGGCGCTGTGTCTGCAGCTGCCAGTAACCGTGTGCGTCGCGCAGGAGATCGACCAGAAAGAGCTGGACGTGCGGGTCCAGCAGTTTCTGGAGAGCCACCGCTATGCATGGCGGGACGCGAACGTCCCTCTGGCGGACGGGCAGGTGCTGTACGATCTGGTGGTGGAGAACGGCTACACGAAGGCCTTGGAGATCGGGACGTCGACCGGCCACTCGGCGATCTGGATCGCCTGGGCGTTGAGCAAGACCGGCGGCAAGCTGATCACGGTCGAGATTCACGAAGGACGGTACAGGGAGGCGCTGGCGAACTTCGAGGAGGCCGGGCTCAGCGAGTTCATCGACGCCAGGCTGGCCGACGCACACGAGCTGGTGCCCGAACTGGAGGGCCCGTTCGACTTCGTCTTTATCGACGCGGACAAGGACTGGTACACGAACTACCTGCGGGCCGTCCTGCCGAAGCTGGAGGTCGGCGGCTGTATCGCCGCGCACAACGTATCGGGCAGGGGGATGAGAGGCATGCGGGGCATGAGTGGATTCGTCGACGAGCTGGAAAGCACGCCGAACCTGGAGACCGAGTTCCTCCGTTCGAGCCGTTCAGGGCTCTCGGTCAGCTACAAGCGGTCGCCATCGTAGGCGAGGGCGGCCACCTATTCGGCACGCAGCGCGATGATCGGATCGATCGCCGTGGCGCGCCGCGCCGGGAAGAACGTCGCCACTATCCCGGCGACCAGCAGGGCCACGGCGGCGACGGTGAAGGTCAGCGGGTCGAACGGGCTTACACCGTGAAGGAAGAACGCCAGCGTCCGGGTCACGCCGAGGGCGATGGCTACGCCGAGGGCAACGCCGAGCAGGGCGAGTAGCGCGCCCTGGCGCATCACCATGGAGACCACGTCGCCGTACTGAGCGCCTAGCGCCATGCGGATGCCCATCTCCTGGGTGCGCTGCGAGACCGAGTAGGCCATCACGCCGTACACGCCGCCCAGCGCCAGGACCAGCGCGATCACCGCCACCGCTCCCATGATCTTCGCCATGATCGTGTCGCCGCCCAGGTTCTCGGCGATCAGTGCCTTCAGTGGCCGGACGTTGTATGCCGGCAGGTTGGGATCGATGGCCAGGACCTCCTGGCGCACGGATTCTACCAGCTGCTCGGGGGGCACGTCGGTCTCGATAACCCAGTCCAGGTAGCGGTTGTCGTCCTGGTAGGCGGAGAAGTAGACCATGGGCCGGGCGCTCTGGACGTCGTTGCTGTAGTAGACGTCCGGGACGACCCCGACGATCTGCTTGGGTCCAGAGTAGACCACGAGCTCACGGCCGATGGGGTTCGCGCCGGGCCAGTGCCGCTCTACCATCGCTTCATTGACCACGACGACGCGGTTACCGGCCGGGCGGTCGCGATCCTCGATCACACGTCCTTGCAGTACGGGTATGTCCAACGCCTCGAAGTAGCCCGGCGAAACGTCCATGGTGTTCGTGATTTTTCGCTGCTGGTCGCTCTCGATGTCCTCGCCGGGTAGCCAGTAGTAGGTCCCACTGCTCCCGTGCAGCGGCAGAATCGTCGTCGCGCCGACGCTTCTGACGCCGGGAAGCGACGCGAGGCGTTCGCGCAGGTCGGTGTGGAACGCGATAGTGGACGCCGAGTCCGGGTACTCTTCCTCGGGTAACGCGAGCATGAAGGCCAGCACGTCGTTCTCGTCGAAGCCACGTTCGGCCAGACGTATGTTGATGAAGCCGCGGACGAGGAGCGCCGAAGACACCAGCAGCACGAGAGCCAGCGACACTTCGACGACGACCAGCGCCTTCCTGAGGCGCACGCCCTTGGCAGCCGTGCCGCCGCGACCACCCTCCTTGAGCGATTCCACCATGTTCGCCTTCATGCTCTGGATCGCGGGAGCCAGGCCGACCAGGATGGCGCTCAACATAGTGACGAGTGCGGTGAAACCGAGGACACGGGCGTTGAGGCCGATTTCATCGATGCGCGGGAACCAGCCTGGCATCACCGACAGCAACCCGCGGATCCCGAAGACCGAGAGTCCGAGGCCGAGGATCGCGCCGCCCAGCGACAGGATCAACGCTTCCGCCAGGAACTGGCGAACGATGCGAGCGCGGCCGGCGCCCAGCGCGGTGCGGACGGCGACCTCGCGCTCGCGTCCCGCCGCGTGTGTCAGTAGCAAGTTGGCCACGTTGGCGCAGGCGATGAGCAAAAGGAAGAGCACCGCGATGGTCGAGGTCAGGCTGCCCGTCCGGAAGCCCTCGTTGAACACGTCGCGGTGCAGCGTTATGAGCACGGTGCCTTTGCCGGTGTTGGTGTCCGGGTACTCGGCCGCCAGCTGCCCGGCGATGCGCTCCGCCTCGACCTGTGCCTGCTCCGGGGTGGCGTCCGGCCGCAGGCGCGCGCGGACACTGATGTAGTGGCTGTTGCGAGCCTCTTCGCCGGTTATGTAGAACGGAACCCAGATCTCGGTCCCCGGCCTGACGAACCAGAATTTGGGTGGCATCACGCCGACGATCGTGTGCGGCTCGCCGTCCAACAGCACGACCCGGCCCAACACGTCGGGAGCGCCGCCGAAACGACGCTGCCAAAGCCCGTCGCTGATGATCGCCACCTGGTGGCGGCCCTCGGTCTCCTCTTCGGCGGTGAACGCCCGGCCGCGCGCCGGCTGCACGCCAAGCATGCGGAAGAAGTTCGAGCTCACCTGGATGCCGCTCAGCCGCTCCGGCCGATCGCCCTCCGACATGTTGAAGCTCATGTAGCGTGTCGCCGCCACGTCGAGGGTGCGGCTCCGCTCGCGCAGGTCGACGAAGTCGGGCACCGAGAAGGAGGCCCGGGTCCAGCCGCGTTCCCGGTTCGTGGTGTAGGCCGAGTACAGCTCGTCGGAGTCCGGGTAGGGCAGCGGTCTCAGCATGAAGACGTCGACGGCGCTGAAGATCGTCGTGTTGGCGGCGATCCCGATGGCCAGCGAGAGCACGGCGATGGCGATGAGGGCGCCGCCGCGCCGCAGTGAGCGGATCGCGTACTTGATGTCCTGCCAGATCTCGTCCATGACGTCACAGCTGTGGAGGGTGGTTCGGCCCCGCTATAGGAGATACTACGAATCGCCGGGCCCCGGGTTTCGCGGCTGTAGATTGCCACTGG
>CP070812.1:1244584-1261783 GCA_020344015.1 Gemmatimonadota bacterium | reverse complement strand
CTGTCGGCGGAGGCCGAACGAATGCAGGAGTAGCGCAAGAAGGAGGAACACTTCCCGGCCAACCCGGAGAAGGACATATTAGGTTTCCTGCAGGAATACGCGCCGCTGACCAACTGGCAGCGCACGGTGTTGGGGATCGTTCGCGAGGAGGCGTACTACTTCGCGCCGCAGGGCCGAACCAAGATCATGAACGAGGGGTGGGCCAGCTACTGGCACTCGACCATCATGACGCAGCGGGCGCTGCAAGACTCGGAGCTCATCGATTACGCCGATCACCATAGCGGTACCGTCGCGACGAGTCCCGGGCGGCTCAACCCATACAAGTTGGGGCTCGAGCTGCTGCGCGATATCGAGGAGCGCTGGGACAAGGGCCGCCATGGAGCGGCGTGGGAGGCGTGCGACGATTGGGAGGAGCGCAAGGACTGGGACACCGGCGCCGGCGAAGGCCGCGAGAAACTCTTCCAGGTCCGCTCTATATATAATGACGTGACCTTCATCGATGAGTTCCTGACCCCCGATTTCTGTCACAAGCACAAGCTGTTCGTCTACGACTACAACGAAGCGACCAACGAGTACCGGATCTCGAGTCGCTCGTTCGACGAGATCAAGCAGGGGCTGCTCTTCCAGCTCACCAACTTCGGGCAGCCGTGGGTCTACGTCCGGGACGGCAACCATCTGAACCGCGGCGAGCTTGTCCTCTGGCACCGCTACGAGGGCGTGCCGCTACGGCTCGACTACGCGCAGGAAGTGCTCGAGAACCTCTACAAGCTCTGGAAGCGCCCGGTCCACCTCGAGACCTGCGACGACGACCGGCCCATCGTCCTCAGCTACGATGGTGAGGAGCATAAAGTCGAGGACCGGACCGAGGATTGAGCCGCCCGGGGCCTTGTAACACACGACACTCCCGATTAGCTTTTTCGCGCCGCACCGGCACGACACAGCTGCCGGACCGTCAGGACCTGGAGGGGTCAAGAGGTGGCCGACGACAAACAGACCACGCTGATCAGCAAGATGAGCGCCCACAACACGGCGCAGCTCAAGGACTTCTTCGAGGGCTCCGCCATCGAGGGTGACTGGCAGCTCATCTTCGCCGCCAGCTACAACGGCTGCATCATCTCGCTCCCGGCCACGGACGGCGGCCAGATGCGGCTCCGCATCGCTGCCAAGTTCCGCGACGGCCAGCCCTACCTCGAGCTCCGCGCCCAGCACATCGGCCAGGCTGAAGAAGACGAAGACGAGTAGTATCGCCCCTCCCTCCAAACCCATGCCCCGCCCCTACTCCCTCCCACTCCCTCTCGTTATCGTTGTCGTTATCGTTGCCGTTGTCGCACCCGTACTCGAATCCTGCGCCCCACACCCAACCGAAATAATCCTCGCCTCCACCACATCCACCGAGGACTCCGGCCTCTTCGAAGCGATTCTGCCCGCCTTCCGCCGCGCGCACCCCGACTACCGGGTGCGGGTGATCGCCGTCGGCTCGGGCGAAGCGCTACGGCTCGCCGTGCGCGGCGACGCCGACGCCGTGCTCGTCCACTCGCCGCGGGCGGAAGAGGAATTCATGGCGGCGGGGTACGGCGAATCGCGGCGCCGCCTGATGTACAACGACTTCGTGATCGTCGGGCCAGCCGAGGGCCCCGCAAACGTCTGCGGTTTCCTCGACGCGCCGTCGGCACTGGCCTGCATCGCGCAGCACGGTTCGCTCTTTATCTCCCGGGGCGACGACTCGGGCACCCACGCCCGCGAGCGCGAGCTGTGGTCGGCCGCCGGCGTGGAACCGTCGGGCAACTGGTACCGCGAGGCGGGCCAGGGGATGGGGGCGGTCTTGATGATGGCGAGCGAGCGAAGCGCCTACACGCTGAGCGATCGCGGGACGTATCTGAGTCTCAAGAGCCGGCTGCAGCTCGATGTCGTGGTGGAGGGCGATCCGCGGCTGCACAATCAGTACTCGGTCATAGTGGTGCGCGACGCGGTGAACCTCGAAGGAGCACGCCTTTTCGCCGACTGGATAACGTCGGCGGCGGCGCAGGAGATGATCGGCGCCTTCGGCGTGAAAGAGTTCGGGATACCGCTGTTCGTGCCGAACGCAACAAGTGGTGGATGAGCCTCGGATATCGGATATTGAGATGAATCCCGCAGGACCATGGATGTCTTTGTAGACGCGATCCGCCAGGCGTTTGGGCTGCTCTTTTCCGGCGATCCCTATCTCTGGCAGATCATCGGACGCTCGCTACAGGTTTCGAGCAGCGCCGTGCTGCTCGGCCTGCTGATCGGCATCCCGCTGGGCACCTGGCTGGCGCTGGCCCGCTTCCCGGGCCGCGGGATCGCCGTCGCCCTGGTGAATACGGGACTCGCACTGCCGCCGGTCGTCGTCGGCCTGTTCGTCTACATCCTGCTGTCGCGCGAGGGCCCGCTGGGCGGACTGGGCTGGCTCTACACGCCCACCGCTATGATCGCCGCCCAGTTCGTCCTGGCAGCGCCCTACGTCGCCGCGATCACCCTGGCCGCGGTTCAGTCGGTACCGCCCGAGCTGCGGCTGCAGGCCCGGGCGCTGGGCGCCGGCCGCTGGAGTGCCCTGCTGCTCCACCTGCGCGAGGCGCGCCTGTCGCTGATGGCGGCGGTGGCCGCCGGGTTTGGCGCCGTGATCTCCGAGGTCGGCGCGGTGATGATGGTGGGCGGCAACGTGAGCGGCGAGACGCGGGTCATCACGACGGCGATCGTGCTGGAGACGCGGCGCGGCCGCTTCGCCACCGCGATGGCGCTGGGTCTCATTCTGTTGGCCATCGCCTTCGCCGCGAACGCGTTCATCACCCGGATCCAGCAGGCGGCGCCGCGCCGCCGGCGGCCGCTCACCAGTTGAGGGAAGCGTGATGGAAGGCGCGCGGCACGAGCCGCTGCTCGAGGGCCGGAATCTCAAACGCTTCTACGACGGACGAGTCGTGGTCGACGTCGAGTCGATCGAGGTGCGGACCGGCGAGGTGCTGGCGCTCTTGGGACCGAACGGCGCCGGCAAGTCGACGCTGGTGCGGGTGCTCGCCGCGCTCGAGGCGCCGGACCACGGCAAGGTCGTATATATAGGACGCGAGGTCGAACGCGACGATCGTGAGCTCCGCCGCGCCGCGGCCGCGGTGCTGCAACGGCCCTACCTGTGGCGCGGGACCGTCGCCCAGAACGTCGAGTTCGGATTGAAGACGCGACGCGTGCCGGCGGACGAGAGGCGCGCCCGGGTCCGCGCGGCGCTCGAGACGATGGACATCGCCGATCTGGAAGATGCGCCGGTCGATGGGCTCTCCGGCGGCGAAGCGCAGCGCGTGGCGCTGGCCCGGGCGTTGGCGGTCGAGCCCGAGATACTCTTCCTCGATGAACCCACCGCCGACCTCGACGTCACCGTCAGACGTCGGCTGCTCGCCGACCTGGAACGCATCGTTCGGCACGCGGCGCCGGCCATCGTGCTCATCACGCACGACCCAGGCGAAGCGTTCGCGCTGGCGGACCGCGTGGCGGTTATGGAAGAGGGTCGCATCGTTCAGACAGGCACGCCGGCCGACATATTCGAGGCGCCCGCCACCGAGTTCGTCGCCTCGTTTACCGGCGCCGAGTTCATGCTGAATGGGGTGGTCGAGGCAGTGGAAGAAGGCACGATGATGGTGCGCCTCGACTCGGGTCAGCTACTGGAGGCGGCCGGCGAATGTGAGGCCGGCGCCGCGGTGCGCGTCGGCTACCGGCCCGAGGACGTCGTCATCGCGCCGCCCGCGTCACCAGCGACCAGCGCCCGCAACCGCTTCGATGCGAAGCTGGCGCGGCTGCACCCGCAGGGCGGTCTCGTCCGGCTGCGCCTCGAGTCGGACGGCCTCAACCTGGAGGCCGTCATAACCCGTCACTCGCTGGAGGACCTGGACTTGAAGATCGGCACAAAGGTGGTGGCACTGATCAAGGTCACGGCGCTCCACGTTTTTCCGGTATAGCCATGATCCATCGCGAGGACCGTGGACCCGTCAGCATCCTGCGCATCGACCACGGCAAGGTCGGTGCGATCGATACCGATCTCATGGGAATGCTGGCGGTGCGGCTGGATGAGATCGAGAGCATCGATGTGAAGGCCGTCGTGCTCACGGGAACCGGGTCCAGCTTCTCGGCCGGACTCGATCTCAAGCGCATCCTCGACGGCGGTGAGCCGTACGTGCGCACGCTGCTCGCCGTGGTCCGCCGAACCATCACCCGGCTGTTCACCTTTCCACGCCCCGTGGTCGCCGCGCTCAACGGCCACGCGATCGCCGGCGGCTGCGTGCTCGCCTGCGCCTGCGACTACCGGGTCATGGTCGACGGCAGAGCGAAGATCGGGTTTCCCGCGTTCGGGGTCCGCATGCCCTATCCGAGCCTCGGGATGGAGATCCTGAAGCACGTCGCGCCGCTGGTCCGGCTGGAGGAGTTGGTCTACGGCGGCGAGCTGTACACGCCGGAGCAGGCGCGGGGGCTGGGGCTGGTGAACGAGGTGGCGGAGCCCGAACGGCTGCTGCGGCGAGCCTGGGACGTGGCGGAACGGCTCGCCGCGGCGCAGCCGCTGACCTTCCGCCTCAACAAGAGTCGCGAGCGGGAGCGCGTGGTCGAGCTGGCCGCCCGCGACGCGGCGCGGGAGGAGGAGGTGGACCGGGCGTGGTCCGCTCCCGAGGCCCACGCCGCCATCCGCGCCCACCTGGAGGCGGTCGGCAGCCGCGACTGATCGTACGGTGAGCCCGGTCCGGTAGCCGGACTAGAAGCCCATGCCGGTAGGAAAGCCGCAACCGCTTGCGGTACATCCGACGACTATGGCGACGAGCACAGCCGCGTCGATGACGCCGCCGACGATCGTGCCGACCTTCCGGCCCTTATCGGAATCCCACTCGATGAGTGCGACCCGATCCAACAGCACGCGCCGCTCGAGGCCGGCCGGATTGCCCACGGCGGTCAAGTGCACGGCGAGCGCCGAGTGAAAGGGTAGCGCGCCTTCCGAAAGGAGGAAACTCAGCGCCTCTCCCGTGATCGTGGCGCCGCACCCGGTTTGGAGCTGACGCACCTCCTGCGCCTGGACGCTCTCGGGCTGCGCACTGCCCAGCGTCCGCACCGACACCACGCCGGGATCGAAACCGAGGAGCTCTGCATTCAATTCGCCGCCCCCGGTCATGTAGAGGGTGACGGTGTCGCCGAGCTCGGGCAGCGGGACGACCGGCAAGTGACGCTCCCGGGCCGACTCGTAACGCCCGGCGTACTCTTCCGCCGGCAGCGGCACGAGTCCGATGTACTTTCCCCTTACCGAACGGCCGTCTCTCAACTGTAGGGTGATCTCCCGGCCGGGCTCGAACGCTTGGGGCGCCAGCTGGTGTGGAGCGAGACTTTGCGCGGTGCTCGCGTCGATCAATTCGCCGATACCGGCTCCGATCATCGTGCAGTTCGACTGTGACAGGGCCAGGCCCACCACGACTGTCGTGCTCAGTAGCGTGCAACGGGTCAACATGTTCACACCCTCTAATCGGACGCGGTTCTCGTCTCCTGCCGCCGTCAAGCTTGGGTGGGACGGTCAAGCGAGCGTCAAGCTCGGGAGGTCGGGTGTGGCGCCGCTGATGCCGATCTGATGACGGACGCCGTCTAGCGTAGCCAGACACGGTTCGTACGGGCCTGGGACAGTGCCCCCGGGGTCGTGAGAGTACGTCTTGAAGTGGAGGGGACCGGTGGGGAGGTGACGGATCAGCAGGTTGGGCGCGCCGGCTGGGCGGCACGGGCCGGTCCGCGGGTCGAGTTCGAGTTTGGCGCCGTCTTCACCTCGGTCCGCGCGGTCCCGTTGCGGACCGGGCGCGGCGACCGGTTGTGCGTCTCCGACCTGCTGGCCGCCGCCTCGGGCCGCCTGTGGATCGCCGATGCGCCGGCGAAGGCGCTCAAGGTCTACTCGCCGCAAGGGTGGATCGTGCAGGCGCTCGATCGGGAGGCGACCGGTCTCAGGCGGCCGGTGAGCCTCACCTCGCTGCATGGCCGCTGGATCGCCGCGCTGGACGGGCTGCTGCCGGCGGTCGCGATACTCGACGAGTCGGGCCGCACCGTTCGCCGGTTCCGGACCCACGAGGTCGACCGGCCTGTGCAGGTCTGCTGCTTGAGCGATCGTCGGCTCGCCGTGCTGGGGTCGGGCTGGGGGCGCGGGGCGGGGAAGCTGGTGCATCTCTACAGCACGGGTGGCGAGTACATCGAGTCGTTCTTCGGCGAGCCGCGGGACGGTCGGTCGGCTGGGCGCGCCTACGCCGCGACGATGGGCGAGACATTGTACCTCGCCCATACGAGTACCGACTCGTTCGCCGTATACGACCTCGAGGCGGACGCGGTGCTCTCGTTCCCCTGTGTGGCTGCCCGCGGCGTCGGCACGTTGCGTGGCCTGTTCGCCACGCGCTGCGGGCCGCTGCTCGCGCTCTACGCACGGGATGACGGTGATTACCTGTATGACATATACGGGCTGGATGGCACGCCCATCGCGCTCGGCGTTCCGAGCGATGAGCGCGTTGTCGGTGTCGAGGGCCCGTTCTTCTACTCGGTGCACAACCCGCCCGGCGGCGATCCGACGCTGCGGGTCTGGAAGCTCAGGTTCGAAAAGAATGACATAGCCACCTAGGCCTCCCGACCCCGGAGATTGGCGGTCTGCGAGTTTGACCTCCGACGCCGGGCCGGCCGAGTTGCGCCCTGCTGCGCCGGACCCGCATCTTTGCCCAGCCAGGTACCGCATGAGCGGGTCGGGATCCTGCCTGGTCCCCGAGGTCGGAGGCGGATATGTCGGGTTTCAAGCGGCTCATCCACGAGGTCCACAGGCGCTCGATCTGGCAGGTGCTGGCCATCTACCTGGCGATCTCCTGGTTCGTGCTCCAGGTGGTCGAGGTGCTGACAGGCGCCTACGGCCTGCCGCCCTGGTTCCCGGGGCTGGCGGCGGCGCTCCTCTTCATCGGCCTGCCGTTCACGCTCGCCACCGCCTTCGTCCAGGAGGGCGGGCCCAGTAAAGCGACCTTAGATCCGACGCAACTTCCCGATCTCGACGATCACGAGCTCGAGCCGGCGGCCACCGCCGGCGGACCGAGCGTCGGCCTCAGGCGCCTGTTCAACTGGCGGAACGTGTTGGTGATCGGCGTCGCGTGCTTCGCCGTCTGGGGCGTCGACGCCGCGGTCTGGCTGTTCGTCGGCTTCCCCGGGCTGGTAGTGAAAGCGGAGGCGGCGGATCTCTTCAGCGAGCGGGACGAGGTCGTCGTCGCCGAGTTCGTGAACGAGACCGACGAATCGGCGCTGGGCTACGCCGTTCACGAGGCGGTGGTCACCGACCTCGATGGGTCGGACTACGTCGAGGTTCTCGATCAGGCGGAGCTCACCGGCGTGCTGGAGCGGATGAGGTTACCCGCCACCGCGACCGTCACCGAGGAGGTGGCGATCGACGCGGCGCGACGCGAGGGCTGCCCTGTCGTCATCTCCGGCTCGGTCACACGACTGGGCTCGGGCTACCAATTGAGCGCGCGGATCGTCGAGGCGGCCAGCGGCGAAGTTGTCGTGCGGGTGCGCGAGACGGCTGCCGGCGAAGACGATGTGATCGCGACGGTGGAGCGGCTGTCACGTCTCGTCCGCCGCCACCTCGGCGAGTCGCTGGGCGACCTGCGGCGCAGCGAGCCGCTGCCCCAGGTCACGACGGGCTCGCTGGAGGCGCTGGAGCTCTATGCCAACGGCTCCTACTACGGTCGCATCGGCCGCACTGACCTGGCGATCGCGTTGCTAGAACAGGCGGTCCAGCTGGACACGGCGTTCGCTACGGCGTACCGGGCGCTGAGTATCTACTACGGCAACATGGGCTACTTGTCGGAAGGGCAGCGTTACGTCGATCTAGCTTACGCGCACAGCGAGCGGCTGGAGCGTCGCGAGCGCTACCTGGTGGGAGCGCTCTACCACGCCTGGCGGCTTCGCTTCGACTCGACCGTCTATTACTACGAGCTCGAGATCGAGCGGGACCCGGGGTCGTACGTCGCGACCATGAACCTGGGCGACACTTACGAGCGGATGGGGCGCTACGAAGAGTCCGAGCGGCTCTACCGGCGCGGCGTCGAGCTCGTGCCCGACCGACCGACCGCATACATCAACCTGGCCAGTGTTACGCGTACCCTGGGTGATCACGCCGCCGCCGACTCGGCGCTCGCCGTCCTGGTTGCCGACTATCCCGATACGTACCGCACGCTGGACGCGCAGGTGATGAACCCGTTGTACGCCGGTGATTTCGATGCGGCCGAGGCGGCCGCCGGAGTCATGGCGCTCGACTCGCGCCCCTACGTGTCCACCTGGGGTCACCTCTATCTGTCGTCGCTGGCCGCGTTGCACGGCGATATCGGCGCGACTCTGGCCTACGCCGACACGGCGGTCGAGTTGGGCCTGACTTCCGGCCTCAGGCTGGCGAGCTACCTGGCGCTCTTCAACCTGGAGTACGCCATGTTGGCCGCCGGCGCGCCGGAGCGCGCCCTGCCGTTGGCAGAGCGGGCCCGGGAAGCCGCGTTGCAGGAGACGGAGCTCGTGTTGGGCAACGTCGGACTCGGCGTCCTCGCCACGGGATACGCGCTGGCCGGCGACCTGGAGCGGACGCGCGAGCCGCTGCTGCGCCTGGACCACGTCATCGGTTCCGGCGCCTTGGGTTCCATGGGGATCGGCGAAGGGGTCCGGGGGATCATCGCGCTGCAGGAAGGCCGCGTCGAGGACGCCATCGAGCACCTGCGGCGCTCGCGCGCCGAAAACGGCGACGTGCTGCTCCGCGCCATCGGCCTGCTGCTCGGCGACGCCTACGCCGCGGCGGGTCGGATGGAGGATGCCGCGGCGTACTACGACTCGTTGACCTCGAGCTACCGCCTGCACTTCACCGACCAGGGCATGTACGGTCCGACCCGACCCATCGCCCACGAGCGCGCCGCCAGCGTCTACCTGACGCTGGGCGACACGGCGAAGGCCGTGGCTCACCTGAGCGCGTTCACCGATCTGTGGAGGGATGCGGATCCGGAGCTACAGCCGCGGGTGGAGTCGGCGCTGCGGCTCCTGTCTCAGCTCACCCGAGGCCGCTGAAGAAGGCTCGCCAGCGCTCGGCCAGCTTCGCCTCCTGCTCTCGCAACTCCCAGCCCGGCGGCTCGGCGTCGAGGCGGTTCTCCAGGTGCCATTGGATAGTGGGCGGCAGCCACTCTTCCATCGGGGTGGGCCGGAACTCGAGGTCGTGCTGCGCCCTGGCGATCGCCTGGATGTGGTTTCCCCAGGTTGTATAGGGTGAGAGTCCGTCGGGATCGACGCCCGCCTTGGCGATGACCGAGCGCGGCACGTCGATGATCTCGACGTCCGTGTTCAGAACCCGCGCCGAGTCCTCGACGAACCCGCGCAGGCTCACGATCTCACGGCCGCCCAGGTTGTAAGCGCGACCCGCCAGCTCGGGACCTTTGGCGACGATCGCCAGCAGCGCCTGCACCACGTCGCCCGAATAGACCGAGCGGTGCATCTCGATCCCGTTGTCCGGTAGGATGAGCCGCCGGTCCTCTATAATACGACGCCAGTACGACCAGGCGCGCAGGCTGTAGTCGCGGGGGCCGAGTACGGCGGGCAGCCTGACGCTGACGAAGGGGAAGCCGAACTCGGCGTGCGCCGCCTGCAGCACCTCCTCGCCCTCGCGCCGCGCGATCCCGTAGTCGTAAGGGTAGATCCCCAGCCGCTCGGTCAGCGGGCGGCCGCGCTCGAAGTCCTCCTCGCGATACGGGCTGACGATCCCCTCGCAGACGCTGTAGACGGCGAGCGTGCTGGTGTGGATGAACAGGCGAGTTCTGTCGCGGAAGACGGCGACGGCGGCGCGGGCGTCGTCGCCGGTGTAGCTCATGTTGTCCCAGACGACGTCCCAATCGCGGGCGGCGGCGACGGCGGCCAGGTCGGCATCGTAGTTACGGTCGCCCTTGAAGTGCCCGATCTCGTCGGGCAACTCGAACTTCTGCTTGCCGCGGGTGAAGACCGAGACCTGGTGGCCGGCTTCGTGCAGCGCCAGCGCCGTGTAGTGGCCGACGAAGCGGGTCCCGCCGATGATGAGGATTTCCATTAGGTGGTCTTGCTACCTACGCCAGCTCCTCGGAGCTCTCGAACAGCTCGACCACGCCGGCGTCGTCCATACTGTGAAGCTCGCGCTCCGCCTCGGCCGGGTCGCCGCTGGCATGGATGACGTGACGAGGCCGGCGCCTGGGCGTCGAGATGCAGTTGAACACGATGCGCGCCGCCTGCGACCCGCCCGGCTGGCCGCCGCTGACGAAGGCCTCCCACTCGTCGAACTGATCGTCGGTAAACGTTCGCCGCATGGCGCCCTCCGCCTCTAGGCTCTCTTCATCTCTACGGAACGCCTGAGCAGCGCCCGCAGATCGTCGTCGCTCATCACCTTCGCCGCCTCTCTCGGCACCTTCGGCGAGCCGGCCGGTAGCGTGTTGTACCGGTCCGGCTCCACACGGACCGGGTCGCGGAAGATTACCAGCAGGTTCGGCGACTGCTCGTTGTCGCCGGAATGCAGGCAGATCTCCGCCTCCCATTCGCGGCCGCTCGATCCTCTGAAACGGCGCTTCGCCGTCGGGACTTTCCTGGGCAACTCTTACCTCCTGCTTGGGCCTCCGTGGCCGCAGATGTCGTGGGGCGGCGCATCATTAAGGTGAAGGCGCGGCCGAGGCAAGGGGGGGCGGGGGACGGCCAAAAACCCGAGCTTGCCTCCCGGGACCCCGCCCGGTATACTGGGCGGTCGCTGTCAGAGTCTGAAGGCAGCCTCGTGCGCCCGATACCCCAACCATCGAGGCCGACAGGCGTGGCAGTTTTTTTGTTTGTGGCAGCAAATCGTGGGCTACGCTACACGCTGTGCGGCGCCGAAGTGCGGCGCATCCGGCACGCGCGCGCTCCGAGATCTCCCGACTTTCGCTCGAGTTTTACGTCCTCGTGTCTCATTCACATTTGAACTGGGAGGCCCCATGACAAGTCGTATCATTTCATTCGCCCTGGCCGTCGCCCTGGCGGCGCCGCTGACGGCGCTGGCGCAGGAAGGCCAGGGGTACGAGCGCGGGCAGCTGCTCCAGGTGACCACGTTCAGCGTCGACCCGGCCGACGGGCCGAAGTTCGAGGCGGCGGTCAAGCAGATAGCCGAGGCCGCCGGCAAGGCGAACACGCCGTACCGCTGGGCGTTCTTGCAGGACGGGTCGCAGTACACTTTCGTCTATCCGGTCGACAGCTACGGCTACTTCGATGACCCGGCGCAGTTCGAGCGCTCGTTCGCCGGGAGCGAGGGCGAGGCGCAGATGCAGGAGGCGATGGCGAGCTTCGCTACCATGAACTTCAAGGTCCTGGCGCAGGAGATCGTCGAGGAAAAAGCCGCCTGGAGCTACGAGGTCGAGGGCTGGGATCCCACCTCGATGACGGCCGTTCACATGGACGTCATGTGGCTCAAGCCAGGCGCCGCGAGCGAATTCGATGCGCTCAACGAGGAATGGTCGGCGTTCTTCGGCCAGATCGACTACCCGTATCCCTACACCGGTCACGAGGTCCACTTCGGTGACACCGGCCGCGTCGTTTACGTGACCTTCGTCGATGACCTGTCGACGTACTACGGGGCGAACAACCTCGAGAAGATGATCGAGACGAAGGGCATGAGCGCGAGCTGGCAGGAGTTGACCGGGCGCATCGACATGACGATCAGCCGCTGGGAGCACAACAACGCCATCTACCGGCCCGACATGTCGTACTGGCCGATGGAGGGCGCGACCAACTAGTCGCCACGGTTATCGTTGGAACGTGCCGGGGGCGGCCGGGTGGCCGCCCCCGGCGGCGTCGCTTCGCCGGCGCTAGTCCACGAAGAACGAGATGGCCGTCAGCATAAGCACGCCGATCGTCGCGTAGGCCAGCGTGCGCTGCAGCGTCCAGAAGCGGCGCGGCACGTAGATCCAGTCGCCCGACTGCAATCGCAGCTTCTCCGCTTCGGTGTAGAGCAGCGCGTCGTCCAGGTCGATGATGTAGCGGGTGCCCCCGCGGTTGAGTTCGATGGCGTCCTTCTTCGCCTCGAAGGTCAGGCCGCCTGCCAGCCCGAACAGGTCGAGCACGTTGAGTGCCGGGTCCACCGTGTAGCGTTGCGGACCTCGGACCTCGCCGGTAACGCTCACGCCCAGCCGGACGTTCACCACGATCAGCGGGTCGGAATAGTACTGGCCGTAGAGCTCGGTCAGCCGCTCGCGGATCTGCTCGGCGCTCATCCCGGCGACCTGCACGGCGCGCAACAGCGGTAGGTGGATGTAACCGTTGTCGTCGACTATCCGTTCGCCGGAGACCTCGGGCTGGCCCCACAACTCGAGGATGACGACGTCGCCGGAGCGGATGGTGGTGAGCGTCTCGGGGACCAGCTGGGCGAGCGGCGCGCCGGCCGGGCCGCTACTGCAGGCGGCGGCCACCAGGGACAATACGATCGGTGTGGCTCGGCGGCAGAGACTCGGCAGGCAGGCTCCCATCATCCCCTCGACCCTCAGAACTCGATTTCGAACGCCACCGTGTAGCGGCGGATCGGTTCCAGGTTCCGCTCTATGGTTGTATAGCCATAATTGAGCACGTTGTCCACCATGAAGCGGATGACCTGGCGGCCGACCCGGTAGGCGAGCCGCGCGCCGAGCACGTTCATGTCGACCCGCGGGTCGAGCCGCTCGTTGGGGAAGACCTGGACGCGCTCGGGGGCGGAGGCGAACCGGTAGTCGACGCCGAGCTCGAGGCCGCCCATGATCAGCGTGCCGGAGGCGGTCAGCAGGTGCTTGGGGCGGTAGGGCAGCGGCTGCGTCTCACCGGTCGTCGTGTCGGTCTCCTCGGTGTCGAGGAAGGTGTACGACGCCTGGCCCAGCAGCCGGTCGCGGAAGAAGGAGACGCGGGCGATCGTCTCGAAGCCGAGAATACGGGCTTCGGGCACGTTGTCGAACTGGATCTCGATGGTCCCGGTCCCGACCAGCATGGTGTCGCCGACGATCAGGTCCTCGAAGTCGTAGACGAAGCCGGCCACGTCGAGGGCCAGCCAGGACGCGATGTAGCGCTGGATTCCCAGCTCGCCGGCCAGCGAGCGTTCGGGCCGCAAAGCCGGGTTCGGCACGACCCGGAAGCCGCTCACCACCGTTTCGGTGAAGAGCTCCGCCGCCGACGGCGCCCGGAACCCCTTGCCCAGCGAGGCGCGGACCCGGGTCCGGGCGTCGGGCGCCAGGACGAGGCCGGCCCGGGGGCTCAGCTCCGAGCTCCACGGGTCGGCGAGCGAGCCGCCGTCGATCATACGGGCGTCGCCGCGCAGGCCGCCGGTGAGGGTGAGCCACGAGGTCAGCCCGACCTCGGCCTGGAGATACGCCGCCAGGTCGGTCAGGTCGTGCTGGCCGAACAGGTCGGCGTTCACGTCGGTGTAAGCAGCCTCGCCGCCCAGCGTCAGCATGAGCCAGCTCGCCGCCTGCCAGTCGCCCTTCAGCTCGCCGCCCCAGACGAAGGTCTCGGCGCCGATCCGCTCCGCCCCGAAGTTCGTCGTCCAGTCGTTCCAGCCGAGCGACGCCCGGGCGAAACTGCTGAAACGGTCGCCCCAATCGCGCGTCCAGGTCAGGTAGCCGCGGGCCTTGTCGGAGCGGGTCCGGTCGTCCTGGGCGTCGGCGGCGACCCGGGCCGGCTGGAAGGCCAGCCCCTGCGGGTCGGGGCACTGGCCGCGCATGCACCAGGTCAGCGCCTCGCCGTGGTCCTCGAAGGCCCAGCTGCCGAACAGCGCCAGCCGGCCCTTGGCCTCGGCGTCGCCGAGCCCGAGGCGTAGTGCGACGTTCGCCCGGTCCAGCTCGCCGTTCTGTTCGTAACCTTCGTCGGTCCCGTAGCCGCCGCGCAGCCAGACGTCGAGCGGGCCCAGCCGGCGGCCGTGGCTCGCTTCGCCGGAGACGTAGACCCGGGTCTGGTTGGACCAGATCCACTCGCTGTGCGGCGGATCGTCGTAGAAGCCGGCGCGCAGCCGCAGGCGCGTGAGCGGCTCGGCAGGCGGCGGCGCCGTTACCACGTTGATCACACCGCCCAAGGCGCTGGTACCGTAGAGCGCCGAGCCGGCCGTCTTCATCACCTCGATTCGCTCGATCTCGGTCAGGGGGATCACGTCCCAGTTGAGGCTGCCGCTGTCGCCGGCGTTGGCCGGGACCCCGTCTATCAGCAGGAGGACCCGGCTGCCCGTCCCCCGGGAGTAGCCCGACGAGCCCCTGATGTTCACCTGTGTCCCGACGAACTGGACGGCGGGCGCGTAGGCGACGGCGTCGGCCGCCGTCGCTGGGGTCCGCTGCATGAGCTCCTCACCCTCCATGACCGCCACCGAGACCGGCGCGTCGCCGACGGAGAGCTCCCGCTTCGCCGCCGTGGCGACGACACCGCCCAGCGCGACGGCCTGCGGCTCCAGCGCGATCTCGACCGTCGCCCGGGCGCCGGCCTCGACATCGACGTCGATCCGGCGCGGCGCGTAGCCGATCCGCTCCACCGCCAGCCTGCGGACGCCGGGCGGCACGCGCCGCAACTGGAATCGGCCCGAGTCGTCGGCGAACGTCGTCAGCACGGTCCCCAGGACCCGGATCGCCGCCGTGGCCACAGGGTCGCCGGTCCGGGCGTCGACGACCCGGCCGGAGATGGCCCCGGGCTGCTGGGCCGAGGCCGGGGCGGCGTCGAACACGACAACGCCAACGAGAACGAGAACGAAAGCGAGGCGAGGGGTCATGGGTTCAGCAGAGCCAGAACTTCCTGGATTGTCAGCATGGTGTCGAAGTCGGCGGACAGGTCGGTGTCCGCCGTCTCGCTCTCGGCCGCCACGGCGAAGGGGGCCGGCATGTCGAACGGGCCGCCGCCCCCGCTGTACCAGCCCGCCGCCCGTAGCGCCGTCAGCAGGTTATCGTTGCCCGCCTCCTTCCAGACCACCACCAGGAAGGCGTATTCTCCGGGCTCCAGGGCGACGGCGTAAGGCGAGCCCTCGCCGGCGCTCAATAGCGTGTCGGAGAAAGTCACGAAGTCCAAGAGGTCGAACTCGGTCTGCGGTAGCTCGACGTAGACCGCCAGCCGCACCCAGTCGGTGGTCCCGGCCGGCGGCTCGCTCTGATAAGCCACTCGGCCGCTCACCCCCTGGAAGGGGACGGGCTCGAGGCCGTCGGCGCAGCCGCCGGCGAGGGCCGCCGCCAGGGCCGCGGAAAAGGCCATGAGCGCTGTGTAATTGGGCTTTCTCACGTGCTACAATCTGCTTGACATGGGGGCGGCGCGAAAGCTAGTATGAAACACCCCGCCGAATCAAATGTAGGTTTGGTTTCAGTCCGGCTGCCCAGGGTCTCAAGTATGAGCTTGACATTCCGGATAGCGCCGTCGCGTTGCGTCGAATGCATGGCGTGCGTTAGGGTCTGTCCGGTTGAAGCGGTTAGGGCCGAGGAAGGCACCGTCCAGATCGAAGAGGCCAGCTGCATCGAGTGCGGCCTCTGCCTGCCGGCCTGCGGGCACGACGCCATAGACGCCTCAGGCGACCTGGCGGCGGCGCGCCGCTACGTGGAGAGCGGCGCCGCCGTGCTGATCCTGGCCACCGAATCGGTCGTCCACTTCCACCCGGCCACGCCGGAGCAGGTGCTCAACGCCTGCCACGCCGCCGGGTTCCTGGCGGTCTACCCGGGTGTCCTGGGCGACGAGCTGGTCGCCCACGAGTACCTGAGGCTGTGGCGCGCCGACGGCGACGGGACGACGATTCGCTCCACCTCGCCGATCGTGGTGGAGTACGTGAAGCGGAAATACCCGGAGCTGCTGCCGTACCTGGCTCCGGTGGTGACGCCGGCCGTGGCGCAGGCCCGCTACCTGCAAAGGATCCACGGCGACGACGTCAAGATCGTCTACTCGGGGGTCGGCAACTTCGGGGCGCCCGAAGAGGATGAGCGACCGATCGCCGCTTCGGTCACCTTCGCCGAGCTCGAGACGCTGCTCGCCGAGCGCGGGGCCCGGCCGGGCGAGCAGCGGCGACGACTGGAATTCGACATCCTGGGCCGGCAGCGCCACCTGTCCACGGCGGGCGGGATGCCGCTGGCGATACTCAAGGAAGAGCGGGCGCTTTCGCGGCGCTTCCGTAAGGTGCGGGGCCTCAAGGAGGTCCCGGCGATCGCCGAGGCGATCAGCCGCTCGCGCGGCGCGACGCAGCTCGGCTTCATCGACCTGCTGCCCTACGAGCGGGATCTCGATCACCCGGTGATGGGCCCGAAGGCCGAGCTCTACGTGCGGCGCGAGATCGCCGCCGGGGCCGAGGGGCCCCGCTCGAGGAAGCCGGTCTTCAACCAGGGGCTCAGGGTGGACCTCTCCACCGCCCTCGAGCCGACCGGGAACGGGCGGCCGGTGACGGCGGCGGAGATCGAGATCCTGGTGAGCGAGCAGATCGGCCGCGCCGCCGACGGGACGAACTGGGACTGCGGCGCCTGCGGGTTCGAGGAAGGCTGCCAGGCGTTCGCCGCGGCGGTCCTGCGCAGCAGAGCGCGCCTGGACATCTGCCCATTCTTCCAGGCGCGACGCTACGAGCGGGCGGTCAAGGACGCCGCCCACGACGCCCTGACCGGGCTCTACTCGTACCGCGTGCTGCGCAATAGGCTGGCCGAAGAGACCGCCCGGGTGCGGCGGACCGGCGGCAGGTTCGTGGTCATATTCCTCGACCTCGACCGCTTCAAGCCGGTCAACGACCGGCTGGGACACGCCGCCGGAAACAAAGTGTTGCGCGAAGTGGCGCAAATTATTAACGATTCTATACGCGCCAACGACTTCGCAGCCCGCTTCGGCGGCGACGAGTTCGTCGTCATCCTGCCGGACGGCGACGAGCAGGGCGCATTGCGGGTAGCACAGGACATACAGTCCCGGGTCTCCGAGATCCGGGCGCGCGGCGATGGCGCCGAGATGACCGTGTCGCTCAGCGTCGGAATCGCGGAAGTCGGGCCGGAGGATTCCCTGGCCGCCGGCCTCGACGAGACGCTCGCCGCGGCCGACGCGGCGCTGCTCGAGGCGAAGGGGTCGGGCGGCGACGCGATCAGATTCCATAAGTAGCTAAGCTACTGCCCCGGTAACCCCTCCCCGCCGGGCTAAATCCTCCATGTCAGCCATGGAAAGGGACGAGAACGCCATGAGCGATCCGCGACGACT
>CP070812.1:1224667-1244484 GCA_020344015.1 Gemmatimonadota bacterium | reverse complement strand
CGCTTCGTCGAGCCGCGTGCGCCACAGTTCCTCACCGGAGTCCGCGGCGGTGCGGGTGAGCCAGAGTCCCAGTAGGCCGAGCGGCACCACCGCCACCGCCAACACGAGCAGCAGGATCCGGGTGCGAAACGATAGCGGCAGCATCGGGGGTGCCGGCTAGCGGGTGGGATCGGAGTCGGAGCCCGGGTCGGGATCGGAACCCGGTGCAGATTCACCACGCCGCGGGATCAACGGACCGAGATCATGTTTCTCGATCAGCCGATCGAGCCGCGGACGCGAGATCGCCAGTATCTCAGCCGCGCGAGACTTGTGGCCGCGCGTCGCTTCGAGGACGCGGGCGATGTGGTCGCGTTCCGCCTCTTCCAAGCTCGTGAGGCGTGGACCCGACTCACCCACCGGCGCTCCCAGCTCCACGTGCTCCGGTCGGATCACGTCGCCGGTCGCCAAGACCGCAGCGCGGGTGAGACAGTTCTCCAGCTCGCGCACGTTCCCGGGCCAGCTATGCTGGACCAGCTTGTCCACCGGTTCGGCGGCCAGAACCGGGCGCCTGCCTCCTGAGGCCGCCGCGGCCTTCGCTACAAAGTGCTCGGCCAGGAGCTGCAGATCGCTCATTCGCTCGCGGAGCGGCGGAACCTCGATCTCGACGACGCGCAAGCGGTAGTAGAGATCCTCGCGGAATTTGCCTGCCGCGACCAGTCGCTCCAGGTCCTGGTGGGTGGCGGCGATGACGCGGGCCTCCGTGCGCTCCGCCCGCTCCGCGCCCACGGGATAGTACTCGTGCTCCTGCAGCACGCGGAGCAGCTTGCTCTGAAACTCGGGCGTCGTGTCGCCGATCTCATCCAGAAAGACCGTCCCGCGGCCCGCCAGGGCGAACCGACCCCGCCGATCAGAAGTTGCGCCGGTGAACGCGCCGCGCACGTGCCCGAACAACTCCGACTCGAGAAGCGTCGAGGGAAGTGCCGTACAGTCTACCGCCACGAAGGGCTCGGCAGCGAAAGGTGATGCGTCGTGGATCGCCCGGGCGATGAGCTCCTTGCCCGTCCCGCTCTCACCCCGGATGACAACGTTGGTGCGGGTCGCTGCGACCTGACCGACGAGCTTGAAGATCTCTACCATGTGCTGGTCGCGGCCTACAAGACGATCGCTGACGTCAGGAACGCTCTCGTCCCAGCGGGCGGCTTCACGCGCTGCCCGATCCTCGAAGGCTCGGTCCAGGACGCGGCGAAGCTGATGGAGGTCCAACGGCTTGACCAGGAAGTCGGCGGCGCCCTCCCGCATCGCCTCGGCGACCGTAGGCAGGTCCTCGTAGGCCGTCATCAGAATGACGTCCACGTCGGGCATGCGCTGTCGGAGGAGTCGCAGCAGGTCGAGGCCGCTCATGCCCGGCATCTTCAGGTCGGCCAGAACGACGCCGGCGCTCTCCTCGTCCAGCAGGGCCAGCGCGCGCTCCCCGTCCTCCGCCGTCCGTACTTCGGTCCTCTCATCGCCCAGGGCGCGGGCGAGCGAGGTCCGAATTCGGGGATCGTCGTCGACGATCAGCAGCGATCTTTCCATCGGAGCGTCTCGACCTGGGTTGCCGGAGGCCCGGCGTAACTCCCACGGTAAACTGGGAGCGGAGGGGCGCGGTCGGCAACCGGCTGAGGACTCTGCCCGACCGGGCTACTGCCCCGTAACCTGGACGATTTCCGCGTCGGCAAACGATTGCGGGAGACCCTGCCTCGATGCTGCCCGGTCTTACCCGGGCCCTGCCGATACGGCACTTGACCTCTCCTTGATGGGCCCCTGCCAACTTTCGCGCGAGTCTGGAGTGTGGAGGAAGCAATGCGGTACAAGCTACTTAGAAGGTCCTGGTGATGAGGCGCGCGGTCTTGGTCGCCTGGCTGACGCTGACCGTGGCGGCTGCGGTCGTCGCGATTCTGCAGTTCCGGATCGACAACTCGGTCGGGGTATGGTTCGCGACGGACGACCCCGCCCTGGCGGACTACCGACGATTCCTCGACGACTTCGGGCAGCGGGAATGGACAGTCGTGGCCCTGCGACGGACCCGCGCTCCCGATGCGCTGATCCGCATGGAGCGGGACGCAATGGTCTCCCGGCTGGAACGGATGGAACACGTCCACTCTGTTCTCTCCGTCTCCGATTTCCCGCAGACGAGTGAGCTCGTTAGGCGGTTCCTGAAGCCGGATCCCAGTAGTCCCTACGAGGCGCTGCTCGTCTGGATCACTAACGATATCGACACGGCTGACGGGTACCGGGAGGATCTGGTAGGCGGAATTCGAGCCGTGGCGGCTGACTACGCGACCGTGGCACAGGTCCATGTAGCGGGCACGGCGGTCATCAACGGTGAGCTGAACCGCGCTGCGCGCCGTGACATGCTGCTGTTCTTTCCCGCGGTCAGCCTCTTCGTCTTTCTGCTCGGTATCGTCCTGTTTCGTAACCTTCGAGACACGGCGGTGTTGATCTCGCTGTCCCTGGGCACGGTGATCGTCACCCAGGGTTTCCTGATCGGCGTGGGCTATCCGCTCAACATGATCACGATCATGCTGCCGACGGTGCTGATCGCCCTGTCGGTGGCCGACGCTATCCACCTGATACATGCGTTCCACAAAGCCCATGCGAGGGCTGGGGACAGCCGTGCTGCCGCCGGGCAAGCGGTGAGGGCCATCGCCTGGCCGTGCGCCGGCACTACCCTCACGACCATGGCCGGTTTTCTCGCCTTCGCCGGTAGCAGCGTGCTGCCTGTGTTTCAGCTGGCCGTGTTCGCGTCCTTCGGAATCGCGCTGGCCTGGGTTCTCACCATGACCGGTGCCCCGCTGCTGCTGTCCCTGCTCTGGGAGAACGCGCGTCGGCCAGAGCCGCCGGCGGCCCGACTCGGTTCGGCGCTCCTCGATCGCTGGGCCGGCTGGCTGCGGCGTCATCCCGGCTGGATCGCGGTGTCCTTTGCCTTGGGCGGCTTCTCGCTGGTCGGCCTGACCGCTCTCGAGGCCGACACGGACTACGTCAAGTTCTTCCGCTCTGACACCCGCGTCCCCCGAGACTATCGCGCGCTCGAGGAGGCAGGGCTTCCCCAGAACCCGCTCAACCTTGTGATTCAGTTGCCGCCTGGCGAGCAACTCCCGACGTACCGCGAACCGTTGCAGGAGTTTGCCCGCCGGTTGGAAACGCTAGCCGGCGTTCGTGCCGTTCTGTCTCCCTTCCTGCTGTCTGCTTCACCGGAGGCGCCAGGTGACCGCACCGCCAACCTGGGCGGCATGGTATCCCGTCAGGCGGACCAGGTGCAGGTAATAGTCATGATGGACTATCCGAGCAGTCAGCGGCTCTTCGCCTTGCTGTCGCGTATTCGTGGCCTGGCCCGTGAGATACTCCCACATGGTCTGCAACTGGTCCCAACGGGCACTTCCTTGCTTTGGGCCAACATGGACGACGGCGTGATCCGAACTCAGAAGGAATCTCTCGTCATCGTGTGCGTGGTATGCTTCGTCATTCTTTTGGTGCTCTTCCGATCGATCGGACTGAGCGTCCTCGGCTTGGCACTCAGCCTCTACCCGGTAGCCATGGTGCTCGGTCTGATGGGGCTGCTGGGCATCCCTGTAAACATGGCAACGGTGCTGATCGCCGGCATCGCGGTGGGTCTGGCGGTGGACGATACGATCCACTTCGTCATCGCCTATCAGGAATCGCGGCGCCGCAACGAGGACCGCCCCACCGCCAGTCGAGAAGCCATGGTGGGCGTCGGCCTGCGCATGGTCATGACGTCCGTCATACTCGTCGGCGCGTTTGCCGGGATGGGGCTCTCCGATTTCATGCCTACTTCACAGTTCGGCCTCCTCAGCTCGCTCACCATCATCCTCGCCTTGGCGGCGGACCTGGCACTCCTGCCCGTCCTGCTGACGTCGCTGTCTCGGGTAACGTCAAGACTGCCCGGCACCGACGCTGGTCGCGTGCCTTCACTTAGAGGTCATCATGATTGCTATAGATACGACGGATCCATGGATCGGCTCCACGAACTACGCGGCGTTCTGCCGACCGAAGCTCGCCGATCTGCTCGAGAGCTTGGGACTCAACGTCGGGTTCAGCCGGGCCCGCGGCGTTTATCTGTACCGCCTCGACGAGGACGGACATGAAGTCGAAGTGCTCGACCTCGTAGGTGGGTTCGGGGCTGGTTTGCTCGGCCACAACAATCCGGAATTGAAGCAGTTCATCAAATCGCAACTGGACGCGGACGTGCCGTTCCTGGCGCAGAGTTCCGAGCGTCGGGAGGCGGGCCTGCTGGCGGAGCGCATCAATGCGCTGCTCCCGGCGGACAGCACATACATGTGCCACTTCACCAACAGCGGTGCGGAGGCGGTCGAGGCTGCGTTGAAGCATGCCTACAAGGTGCGGTTCGACGAAATCCGACGTATGTTCGACCGGATCTCGCGCGACATAGAACAGTTCTACCACACCACCGAGCGCCAGCATCCGGACATCGAGGTTCCCGGGGGCGATCGGGACCTGAGCAAGTTTCGTGACGATCTCGACGAGCACAACCTGGCCCAGTTCGAACGTTTCCAGCAGCGACCGGTCGTGCTCGCTCTCAAAGGCTCCTTCCACGGGAAGACCAGCGCGGCGCTGAAGGTCACGTTCAACAAGACCTATCGCGAAGGGTTCGAGGGACTGTCGGCGATTCGCGCGCAGTTCATCGACTTTGCCGACGTAGCGCGGATAGTGGAAATCCAGCGGGATCACCAGATCGAGTTCCTAGCCCCGCGCCTGGAAGACGGCCGCATAGTGGTCGAACCGGTAGCCGCTTCCACGATCATCGCCTTGTGCCTCGAGGTCATCCAGGGCGAAGGCGGAATCCGCCCGGTGCCGGATGACGTTTTGGCAACGCTGGCCGCCCAACACGCCGACCTCGGTATCCCGTATCTGATCGACGAGATTCAGACGGCGTGCGGACGGACCGGATCGTTCGTCGCCTATGGCGATGGGCCGTTAAGCGCCATCGATCCGGAGTACCTAACGCTGAGCAAAGCGCTGGGTGGTGGATTGGTGAAGATCGGCGCGGCGCTGATCCGGAACGACATCTACGACCACAACTTCGGCATCCTGCATACGTCCACCTTCGCGGAAGACGAGCTTGGTTGCAGCGTGGCCAACCGGGTGTTGGACATCCTCACCCGCGACGACAACCGCCTCATGAGGTCCATTGTCGAGAAGGGCGAGTACCTGATGGCGGGCCTTGAGAAACTGAAACAGCGGTTTCCAAACGTGGTCCGCGACGTCCGCGGCCGGGGCCTGATGATCGGCGTGGAGTTCGACGACCTCCACGACAAGTCTCCCCTCTTCCGCTTCGGCGTGCGGCAGGGATTTCTGTCGCTGCTCGTGGCGAGCTACCTCTTGCACTATCACCGGATCCGGGTGCTGGCCCCGCTGACCACGCTGCTCAAGGGGAACCCCGGGAAGAAACGGCTCTCGATCCTGCGCATCCAACCCGCGGCCGACATCACGCAGCAGGAGATGGAACGGGTGCTGGCCGCCCTGGGCGAGGTGTTCGGGGTGATCGAGCGGAACAACGAGGGCGTTCTGGTCGGGCACCTGGTGGGGCTACCCGCCTCGGCGGCGGAGCGAAGCGATCCGCCCAAGGCGCCGGTCATCCGGCCGCGTCCCGATCGCAAGGCAGATTTCGACGCGCGCGTGGGCTTCATCATGCACCCGGCACGAATCGATCAGGTGACGGAGTTCTACTTCCCGACCCTCGAGGGACGGGTCGAGCCGTCGCAGCTGAGAACTTGGTGGTCACGGCTCGCTCGGTTCCTCGAACCGGATGTGGTTCACACCGACTACATCAGTTCCGAAGGGTTCGTGGTCGAAGCCAACTTCGTTTCGGTCCCGTGGCTGCCAGGCGATCTCATCGAGTTCTACGGCAAGGCGCGGGCGGCCAATCCCACGCGGCTCGATCTGCTCCATCTGGAAGAGGTGCAGGACAAGATCCAGGATGCGGTGACGACGGCTCGTGAGCTCGGCGACGATCATATCCCGACCTCGATGGTGGGGCTCGGGGCGTTCACCTCCATCGTCACCGACCGGGGCACAACGGTCAACGACCACGAAGTACCCGTCACCACCGGCAACGCGTACACCGCGGGCCTGATGATCGAAGGAATAGTCGAGGCGGCAGACCTCAATGGCATCGCCCTGCCAGAGGCCAGCGCAGCCGTGGTGGGCGCGGCCGGCAACATCGGTTCGGTCCTTGCCGTGATGCTCTCCGGACGCGTGGGTCGCCTCAAGCTCATCGGCCGCAACGGCGGCGACGGCATCCAGCGACTGAAGAAAACGCGCAGGCAATGCCTGCTCTACTTGGCGCGCAAAGCGCGAGCAGAGATCAGCGGGATTCTGCCACTCAACCAGCTATCGATCGGCGGCGTGGGCAACCGGATCTTCTACGAAATCGTGCTGCCGGCGCTGCAATCCAGCGACCCGGCCTCCGCATGGGAACGCGTCGAGAACTGGTTACGTGGCGGGGAGGGCGATATGCCCGAGCTGCTCAGCCTGCTCGAGGAGGCCCTGGATCGCGACGGTGGTATCGAGGATAATGACTACATCACGCTCCATACTTCGCTCACGGCGATTGGCGACTGCGACATCGTTACGGTCGCCACCAATTGCCCCGAAAGCCGGCTGGTCTCCCCCGAGCTCGTCAAGCCCGGTGCGATCGTGTCCTGCGCTTCGGTGCCGTCCAACCTGAGCCGGGCGTTCAGGGATCGTCTTGACGAATACTCCGTCTTCGACGGCGGCTATGCCCGGCTCCCCGAGAACCAGGAGATCGATTGCGTCGGGCTCCCGACCGGGGGGCAGGCCTACGGATGTCTCAGCGAGACACTGCTGTTGGGGTTCGACGGACGTAACAATTCGTTCGCCCGGGGACCGATCACGCCCGAGCAAGTGGAGCAGATGCTCGAGATGGCCGCTCTGCACGGCTTCCAGCTCGGTGATTTCATATTGAATGACTCGTCCTACCCTGCCGCACGGCGGAAGGGGGAGGACCACGGGAACCACGGGAGGGCAGCATGACCACCACGCTGGCAGCAGCCGAACGAGCCGGCGTCGCTCGCGATCAGTCGATAAGCTCGGTGGCGGAGATCATCCGGGACCGGCTTCCGACCTTTGGCAAGCGGCCGGCCATCCGTTACGACGACGGAAGTACGTACCGGACCCTGGATTTCATGGAATACGTCGGCAACATCCGACGGGCCCTCCAGGTCATCGGACCGGATCAGGAGCGCCAGCAGGTCGTCTGCACTTTCGTGATGAACCGCCCGGAGTGGGACATGCTGGCGCTGGCCACACTCTACACCGGGAACGTCCTCTTCCCACTGGACACGAAGATGCACGAGGAGGAACTCGCGCATCTCCTGAAGCAGAGCCCGCCGGACCTGGTCTTGGTGAGCGCTGCTTCACGCCTGCGAATGAAGGGTGTGCTCCGGCAATTGGGCTTACGGTCGCAGATCCTGATCGCCGACCTCTATCACGTGTTCGAAGATCGCGATGCGCCAACCATTGGTGATCTCGAGGACAACGAGCTTCGGTTCTCCTCCGTGCCGGCCCCGACTCGCGCGGAGTTCCCGGCGCCCGCCCACCGGCTCGAGCGGCCGGAGCTCGTGCTTGGCCACTACGCCACGTCCGGGACCACCAGCCTGCCCAAACTGGTCCGGATCACTCACGGCAACATCGTGGCCCAGGTGAACGAGGGAATGGACGTTATGAACCTGCGCAAGGCCGAGGACCTGCTCAACATCGGCCCTTACACCCACATCGCCACGCTGCTCGAGTTCCTCGTCACCAAGGCCAAGGGCTTCAGCGTCACGTACTTCACCCGCGAGGCCGATCAGGACACCGTGCTGGAAGACGAGATAAAGAAGATGAAACGAGTCGGCGTTCGCATCAAAGCCCTGATGGCCGTGCCCAAGTTCTGGATCTACATCATGAAAGAGGTGCTGGAGGAGATGAAGAACAAGGCCGTCTGGCACAATCTCTACGAGCATCTCACCAGCATCGAGAAGCATGCCGAGCTCCAGGACATCGGGACTCTGGATAAAGCCAAGCTCAATGCCATGCGCATCTTCCTGCGCAACAAGATGGGCGGGCACTTCAGCTATGGCATCTCGTCCTCCACCCGCATTGACCCCGGCGTGGTCCATATCTTCGCCAAGCTGGGCGTCACGATCATCGATATCTATGGGGCCACCGAAGCCTCCGGTATCATCGCGCGGAATCGCCTCAACGAGAGTCGGAGCGGCTCGTGTGGTCGCCTGATCGCCGGTCTCGAGTACCGAATCGACTGCCCACGAACTCTGCCCGGCAGCCGGCATCCGGTGGGAGAACTTCTGATCCGGGGTCCGACCATCGCGGCCGGATACATGGGTCAGCAGCCAGACGCTCACCTCGACGCTGAGGGGTTCTATCGCACGGGGGATCTCGCCAGGGTGGACGAGGAGCGGTGGGTCTACCTGGTGGGGAGGGAAAAGGAGCTCATCGAGTGGGCTGATGGCAGTCTCATTGATCGAATGCACCTCTCTAACCTGCTCGTCCGTTCGATCTGGGTCAAAGATGCACTGGTCACGAGGTTGAACGAGGATGACCACCTCAGCGTGTTCGTCTTTCCCGACTGGCCCCGGATCGAGAAGGACAAGGAGTACCAGGCGGCTCTGGCAACCGGGTTGCGGCCGGAAGAAGCGCTGCGCACCAGGCTACTGGAAGCGGTGGCGTATGCCCAGTCGCTGGCGGATATCACACCGCGCCTGTCGACGGACAAGATCTACATCTTGGAGCGGAAGCTGGAACGCACGCCGACGCACAAGATCAAGTTCATCCGCGAGCTCGAGCGGCTGGATCTCGGGTCCTACGTCTAGGTACTGGAGGCCTGCTCGCGGACATTCCAGCGCCCACCTTGCCATTGTAAGGGCACGACAGGCTTGCCACTGGCACTGCTTGCATCCGAGCTGGCTGGTACGGAATCTTGTTAGGCGAAACTCCGTATCCGAATCCGCACCTCCCCGAAGGGGTGTGCACAATGGCGCGACGAGTACTTCTGGTCGACGATGACGCAACAGTTCTCAACTCGCTCGCTGGAGCTCTAGCCGACATCGGTCTAGAAGTGGCGGCGGCTGAGAGCGCCGAGACGGCCCTGGGGAAGCTCGCCGAAGTTGCACCGGATCTGGTGCTCAGCGACATCCGTATGCCCGGGCTCGACGGGATCGAGCTGCTCAAGCTCGTCCGCGAGCGCGCACCGTCGGTCGACGTGGTGTTGATGACCGCCTACGACGACATGCCCACGGTGGTCCGGGCGATGCGCGAAGGCGCGTTCGACTTTCTGGTCAAGCCTATCAACCTGGATGAGCTGGAGGAGGTGCTCGGCAAGGCGCTGCGCGACCGTCGCGCTCGCGAAGCCGCGCGCCGGGCGGTTGAGGACGAGGCTGAGCCCTACCGGCTCGATGAGCTTGTGGGCAAAGATCCCCAGATGATCGGCGTGTTCAAGCTCGTGGGTCAGCTCGCCGCCAGCCGGGTGAACGTTCTGGTGAGAGGCGCGAGCGGCACGGGCAAGGAGATGGTGGCGCGCGCCATCCACTTCAATTCTGCTGACGCCGACGAGCCCTTCGTGCCGGTCAATTGTACGGCTTTGCCGGAGACACTGCTCGAGTCGGAACTCTTCGGTCACGTGCGCGGGGCCTTCACCGGTGCCGTAGGCGACCGGCGCGGTCGTTTCGCACTGGCCGGTCGCGGCACGATCTTCCTGGACGAGATTGGAGAGACTAGCTCCGAGTTCCAGGTGAAGATCCTGCGGGTTCTCGAGGACGGCGAAGTCCATCCGGTGGGAGGAGAGAAACCGGAACACACCGAGGCCCGCGTCATCGCAGCGACGAACCGGGACCTCGATAGCCTGGTGGAGGAGGGAAGGTTCCGCGAGGACCTTTACTACCGCCTGAAGGTTGTGGAGATCGTGCTGCCGCCGCTCCGCGAGCGCCCCACCGACATCCCGTTGCTAGCCCGCCACCTGGTCCGCAAAGCGAGCCAGCGTTTGCACCAAACAGAGCCGGCGCTGCCGGACTCGACCGTCGAGGCACTGCTCGAGCACGATTGGCCGGGAAACGTCAGGGAGCTGGAGAACTGTCTGACGCGAGCTATCGCGCTCTCCACCGGGGGTGTGATCCGCCCCGAGCACCTGGGCTTGGGTCGTGGTGCGGAACAGCAGGCGGGCGTCTTCCGCGCTCTCGACGACGTCGAGGCCGAGCATGTCAGGCGGGTCCTCTTCGGTGTGGGCGGTAACAAGGCAAAGGCAGCCCGCGTCCTCGGTATCTCAAAGCCGCGTCTCTACCGACTGCTGGAGAAGCACGGGATCGAGTAGCCAGGAGTGCGTATGCGGATGTTGTCGCAGCTCAGCCTGCGTAGCCGGTTCTTGCTGCTCGTCCTACTTGGCGCAGTCCTGCCCCTGGGAGCGATGGGCCTCTGGGTCGCGCGCTCCGCTCGCCAGTCCGGCGAAGATCTGGTGCGCGCGCGGCTGGAGGAGTCGCTCTCGCAAACCGTGGAAGCCGCCGGCAGGCAATGGACCCTGTGCCAGTCTGTCCTACTGGACCTCGGCGACGCTGCCGTCGTGCAGTCCGCGCTGAGACGCGGCCGGCCTGTAACAGAGGTCGCAGATGCGGGGTCGGTCAGGCGGCTAGCGGGATTTTGGAGCGCCGCGGCACCCTATGTTCACAGCGTAAGGATACGCGACTCCCGCGGGGGGTTCCTCGGACAGTTACCGGGCGATCTTGACCTTGAGGGCGGTGGGCCCCCAGCTCAGCCCTTAGCCCTGTTGCCGCACGGGGTCACGATTCGTGACCGCTTTTCGGGCGAACGACTGGGGACGTTGGAGGTCGAGCTCCGTGCCGAGAGCCTGCTCCCGCCTGGGGCGGTGACCGCGGGCCTAGGCGGGTCGGTGCTCGCTCTTTTCGATTCGCGAAGCGGAATCCCGCTTCTCCCGCTGACGGTCGATCCGGCTCTGTTCTCGGCGGAGCGATTCACTTGGCTGGGAGACGAGTGGCTGGCTGTGGAACGTAGCCTCGGCGAGCCTCCGGTGCGCTTCGTGATGGCGGGGCCCGTCGGGCCGGTCACGGAGCCCTTTGAGCAGGCGGCCCGGCGGGGCACTCTCGGTCTGCTGGTGGTGATCGGTCTGGTGTTCGTCTTGACCACCATCTTCACCCGACGCCTGACCCGTTCTCTAGAGCATCTGTCGGAGGCGGCGGCCAGCGTTTCTCGTGGTGACCTGTCACGCGCGGCGGACGAGGAGGGGCCGCCGGAAGTGCAGGGAACGGCGCGCGCGTTTAACTCGATGACCGAGAACCTTAGGCGGATGTTGGAGAAGTTGTCGCAGCAGGAGGCGGTGGCGGCCGTCGGCGAGTTCGCCGCGTCGCTGGCCCACGAGGTTCGGAACCCGCTGACCTCCGTTAGCGTCGACCTCCAGCGGACCCAGCGGAAGCTGGAGACCGAACCGGAAGAAGCCCGCGAGCTGATCGACCGGGCACTGGGAGAGATCGAGCGCCTGAATCAATCGGTCAGTGATTTCCTGCGGATCGCCCGCAGCGGCAGGGTCTCGCCGGATCGAGTGGACCTGCGGATGCCTGTCGAAGCGGCGATCCGCGCGGCAGCACCGGGTTTGCAGGCAAAGGACGTTGGCTTCGAGCAAGTTATGCCATCCGCCCCGGTGTGGGTGCGTGCTGATCAGAGTGCTCTCGAGCAGTTGGTCCTCAATCTCTTGCTGAACGCCATCGATGCTTTGCAGGGAGGCCGACGCGCCGGCCTCGAAGTCGAGGTGCGGGATGACCGAGCCAGAGTCTCGGTGTGGGACGAGGGCGAGGGAATTCCGCCGGAGGATCTGGATAAGATCTTCGATCCGTTCTTCTCGACCAAGGATGAAGGGACCGGCCTTGGGCTCTCCATAGCGCGCCGCATCGCCCGTGCACACGGGAGTGAGCTCGAGGCGGAGAGCGTCCCCGGCGAGGGGACGACCTTCCGGTTCACCCTGCCGATCGAAGCCGGCGAACCGGCACCAATCGTTACGCCTGGCAAGGACGCCGGTAACGGCTCGTGACTCCTGGTGTGGTGTCGCCTCAGCGCTCCGTAATCCCAATTCCTTCTGCCGAAACACGTTGGCGTGTGACGACTACTCTGGAACGCGGCTTGCCCCGCTGGTGGGTGTAAGGTCCCGGGAAACAGCTCGTGTCCGGGTGGTACCCTGCCGTGCTAAAGCCACCGCTTCAGGTTGGAGGACATACCATGAACCTGCGCTCAATACTCCTCGTCGTCGCTGCACTGCTCGCGTTCTTGGGTGAAGCAGCCGCGATCAGCAGATTCACCGCCTCCGTCCAGGATCAATCCGGTCTTACTCAGCAGGCTGATACATCGCTGGTGATCCGGCGCGTCTGGAAGGGTGAGTACCCATTGTCCGGCTTGGAGGCGGCGTCGCCCGATGGCCGATATTTCTCAGCCGTCGACTGGTACACGGGGAACCTCATGGTTGCCGCTTTCGAGACCGAGGAGTGGCGACGTGTAACCGACACGGGCTCGTGGGCGGGTGGCTCTATGGAGTGGGCCGAGTCATCGGTTTTCTCTCCGGATGGCCGAGAGCTCGCCTACACCTGGTGGAGCGACAAGGAAGGCGGTTACGGCGTTCGGATCATCGGCGTAGACGGATCGAATCCCCGCGTGATCGTACCCCATTCGGAAGACAACTCGCACATCTCGGTTGAAGATTGGTCGGCCGATGGCGCGCAACTGCTGATCAAGGTTCTCGGCGCGGATTATGTCTGGCGACTGACGCTCGTGTCAGCCGCGGATGGCTCGACCCGGGTCGTCAAGACGCTCGACGAGCGCTCTCCCCAGGTAGCCGCGTTCTCGCCGGATGGTCGCTACGTGGGGTACGACATTGCGCCAGACGCGGGATCGCGTGATCACGACATCTATGCTGTGGCGGTAGACGGGGCGCGGGAAAGAGAGCTGGTAGGCGCCAACGGCGATGACCGATTGATGGGTTGGACGCCGGACGGCGGTGGCATTCTGTTCTACAGCGACCGTGAGCTCACCCGAGGAATCTGGAGGCTGCCGGTGGCGAACGGTCGTCCGGCGGGCAGACCCGAGCTTCTGCGGGCCGATATCTGGCAGCTTCTCCCCATCGGCTTCTCGCAAGACAAGTACTTCTACGCCGTGATCACCCAGGCGATGCAGGTCCATACCGCCACGCTCGATATCGAGGCGGGCCGTGTGGTCACGACACCCACGCCCATCGCAGATCCCGCGAGGGGAACGAGCCAGCACGGCGTCTGGTCGCCGGACGGCCGCCAGCTCGCCTACCTGTGGCAAGAGCATGGCGACGCCGGCTGGCAGCTCGCTATCAGCAATCTGGCCGGAGGGGATACCCGAGTGATGCCGCTCCCATTTGCTGAAGTCGAGCGTCTCGAGTGGGTACCCGACTCGCGGACGATCATGCTGTTTGGACGCTACAGGCAGGAGAGCGGGCTATTCCGATTCGACCTCGGCAGCGGGGAAGTGACTCCTGTGCTCAGCGGACCGGAAGCGCCGGAAGAGTTGCCGTTCCATGCATCGTTCACGCCGGACGGAAAGACGCTCTTCTTCGCCCGCGAAATCGACCCCGGCTCGAACCGCTGGTGGCTGGTGGCTCGTGAGCTTGCCAGTGGCAGCGAGAGACAGGTCGCCCGACTGGCGAGATCCAGCCGCCAGCTGGCCTCGGGGTGGGACTTGCACGTTTCGGTCGCGCCCGGTGGTCGGACCGTCGCCGTATCCGAGCAAGATCCCGAGTCCAGAATAGTCAAGATCTCTATCTTGCCAGCCTCCGGCGGCGAGGCGCGCGAGGTCTATCGAACGCCTCGACCAATCATGGGTAGTGGTGTGCTCTGCTGGACGCCTGATGGCCGGTACATCCTGTTCCGCGCTGTCGACGATCAACAGAACATGGATGTCATCGTCATCCCGAGCGCGGGTGGCGAGTCTCGGCGGATTGCCGACGTGCCAGGCTTCTGGGGCTTCAACCTGCACCCCGACGGCAGGCGATTCACCATCAATTACGGCGGCGCCACCAAGGGCGAGATTTGGGTGATCGAGAACCTGCCCTGAAACGGGAGCGCTGGCTGATGCCTCACCCGGTGTCACCGCGCTCAAAAGTGCCGGAGGGTTCTGCCATGAGAAAAGTAGAACAGAAGACCCGCGTTCTCCATCTGTTCGTCGCCTCACTTCTAATCGCCAGCCCTGTCTGTGCGCAGGAGGATCCACTTGAAGGTCTGGATGAGTACATCCTCAAGTCGATGACCGAATGGCAGGTTCCGGGCCTGGCCGTAGCCATCGTGAAGGATGACTCGGTGGTCCTCCTCAAGGGTTACGGCGTCCGAGAAGTGGGCAAGGAACAGCTCGTGGACGCCCACACGGTGTTCGCTCTCGGATCCACCACAAAGGCCTTTACTGCGGCAGCCGTGGCGATGCTGGTGGACGAGCGGAAGGTCTCGTGGGATGATCCGGTGATAAAGCACCTGCCGTGGTTTAAGCTCCCCGATCCCTGGGTGGCCCAGCAGGTGACGATTCGCGATCTCCTCGCGCATCGGGTAGCTGGAGACATCGGGCATCCAACGGGCCGTCGGTCCGTCTGGCCGAGCCCGGATTTCCTCACTCGCGAGGAGATTCTGAGGAGGTTGCGGTTTCTGGAGCTCGGCACTCCTCGTTTCCGCAACGCCTTTGTCTACTGCAACGAGTGCTACATGGCGGCAGCGGAGATCGTCGCGGCGGTTTCGCAGATGAGCTGGGGTGAGTTCGTGAAGGCGCGGATTCTCGAGCCGTTACAGATGTGGTCAACCACGACGAGCGTGTATGACATATGGGATGCCGAGGATGTCCGCCCGTGTTGGGTGTGCGTCCTTCGTGGGCGCGCAATCGGTGCCGAGGACGCGCGCATCGAGAACATCGCCATGCCACACGTATTGGGCGAGGCTGGGCCGCGACCGATCGAGTGGTTGGCTCTCGAGGCGGCCGGTCCCGCTGGAGGGATGAACGCGACCGCCCACGATCTGGCGCACTGGTTGCGTCTGCTACTGGGGACGGGCGTCTATAAAGGGGAACGGCTGCTCAGCATAGCCGCGGTGAATGAGATGCACTCGGCACAAGTGATAAGGCAACCACCGATCTGGTATTATCCGATCCAGTATCGGGGCGCTGATTTCACAGGTCACTTCTGGGCTTATGGGTTCGGGTGGGCTATGACCGACTACCGCGGCAAGAAGGTTGTGCTGCATGGCGGTGGCGTCGTTGGTCAGGCATCATCCATCGCCTTGATGCCAGAGGATCGCCTCGGCGTGGCCGTTCTGAGTAACGGGCAGAGCGCCCTGCCGATGGCCCTCCACTTTCGAGTCTTCGATGCCTACCTGGGTGCACCGGAAGAAGACTGGAGCGGTGCCATCCGGGCCGGGTTCACCTACTGGGAGACGCAGCAGCGGGCACAGGAGGAGCGGCTCGCAACCGAGCGCGCTCGTGTCACCGTACCACCATTCCCGCTCGAGAAGTACTTGGGAACCTACGGGCACCGTGCCTACGGTCAGGTCGAGATCACAGGAGGGAACGGTGGTCTAGTGCTGCGGCTCTCGGACCGGTTCAGCTGGCCGGTCGAACACGTGCGGGACGACAAGTTTCGGGTTGTGTTCCACGATGGAGCACAAAGTCATCCCGAAACTCTCACGTTCGAGTTCGACGATGACGGACGCGTGACCGCACTGAGACTCGGGGGCCCGAAGTACGAGCGCGTTGCGGCGCCGGAGCAGTAGCAGGGCCGAGGCGGCTGAGAACCCGACCTCGTTAGCTGCTCATCTCCTCGACCATCTCCGCACGTATCAATACGTCGAACCCCTGAAAGAAGTACCTGCGCAGACCGTCATCTTCCGAGTACTCAGCGGTGCCGTTCGCGATCGCTTGGAACGCTTCGCTCACGCGGCGGATGACGTCGCTCTCGACCCAGGGATCATTGTGTCCGGCGAGCACGTAGTCGAACTGGTCGAGCAGACCTTCGAGCCTCTTGTTCGACGCGATATAGTCATCGATGGTCACGTCCCCACCGAACGCGTAGAGAGGTCCCGGGAAGAAATGGTCGCCCGTCCACAGCAGTCTGTTTTCCCGGTCCAGCAGACAGACGTGGGCCGGAGAATGCCCGGGGGTCTCGATCACCTCGAGTGTCCTGCCGCCCAGGTCGATGATGTCACCGTCGTCCAGAAGCTGGGTTGGCTGGACCGGCGGGATCGTCCAGGTCGCGCCGTCGAAACCCTCGGGCAGCGGCTTCCAGAGGTAGTCGTCGGTGATGTATCCCTGTAGCGATGCGTTGTCGCGACCCCTGGCCAGGACCTCCAGGCCGGCGGGATTGCTCGGCGCGGCGATCTCGTCGAATCGATAGGCGCCACCTATGTGGTCGTAGTGCTCGTGGGTAAGCACCACCGAGACGGGTAGATCGGTCAACTCCTCCACCACCTGCCGGATGTCACCGATCCCGGTGCCGGCGTCGATGAGTACCCCGCGCTCCGACCCCAAGGCCAGGTAGCTGATCGCCTCCTCGAACTGGTTGGGCTCGTAGATTGCGTAGGCGCCCTCGGCCAGACGGTAGACTTCGAACCACTCTTGATAGGTCCCGACATGCTCCAGCGTGGCGTAGACAGGGCGCGGGTGTACGCGCCACCACTCCGAGGGTTGGATGAGCTCGGACGTCCCTTCTTCCTGCGAAAATCCGGCGATTCCTGCACTTACTAGTAGTGCGGCGAGCGTGAGTATCTTGCGGATCATGCTGATACCTCCGGTCTTTCGGCAGATGATCGCACGGTACTGAAGCACGGCAGGTTGGGGATGGATGCCGTGACAGTCTGGGACCGAGGGACGCGACCCTGCAACCCCACCCGATGTCGCTCTGGTCTGCAGGCGGTGTGCGCCCTTATTCTTGAGCCAAACTCGACCCACTCGCCCTCTGACGGAGGCGGAACGAATCCGGCGCTCACCGGCTGTCACTCAACTACCTCTGGCGATCGGCCCCACACTGGCGGTGCTCAGTGCGCTGAGTCTTTCGGCTTGCTCCGGCCCCGAGGGTCGGACGGAAGCGGATCTCGTGCTCCTGAACGGCACGGTCATCACGGTGGACTCTCAGGGGGACATCGCCGAAGCCATAGCCGTGGAGGGTGGCAAAATCGTCGCGGTTGGTACGGACCGCGAGGTCGAGCGATGGGTCGGTCCCGGGACCACGCGAATCGATCTGGCAGGCTCTACCGTCACCCCCGGCCTGCTCGACGCCCACGCACACTTCGGCTTCGGGGCAACGAGAAGACTCTTCCTACTGGACGTGAGCTATCCAACCGCGCAGAGCGTAGCCGATGTCGTCGCCCTGGTGGCGGCGCAGGTCGATCAAATGGAACCAGGTGAATGGGTCGAGGGAGCCGGATGGGACGAGGGCAAGCTTACCGAGCGGCGCTATATCTATGCATCCGATCTCGATTCAGTCGCGCCCGACAATCCCGTTTGGCTCATCCACACGATGGGCCACTACTCCGTCGCGAACAGCCTTACCCTGCGGTTGGCGGGGGTCGACAGAAACACGCCCGATCCGCCCGGCGGCTCGATCGATCGTTATCCCGACGGCACGCCCACCGGTGTGCTCAAGGAGTCGGCGCAGGAGTTGGTTGAGAGCGTGATCCCGGAGGGTAGCCAGGAAGAATGGCGTGCCGGCATGCGCGCCGGCATACGGGAGATCGCACGCGAATTCAACGCGGAGTGCATGACGGGTGTGAAGGAGCCGGGCATGTGGGAGGGTATGTGGGAGGCTTACCAGGATGTTTTGGCAGCCGGCGACCTGACCGTCAGGGTCTTCGTCCTCTGGAGTGAGGACTTCGACCGCGTCGCTTCCTTCGCCAAGCCGTATGAGTCGACCGGGGACGACCATCTCATATTAGGCGGCGTCAAGCTTTATCTCGACGGTAGCGGTGGAGCGCGTACAGCCTGGTTGTTCGACGATTGGAACAAGAACTTCAACGACGTCGATCAGGGGAATCGGGGGTATCCCGTCGATGATCCGGAGGAGATCAGAGAACTGATTCGCACGTACCACGATGCAGGCCTGCACGTGAGCGTCCACGCCGTCGGTGATCGAGCGATCGACTGGGTAGTGGATAGTTATGCGTCAGCTCTGCGGGCGAACCCCATATCGGGACTGCGACACGGAATCATCCACGCCAACATTCCCACCGATCACGCCATCGATCTAATGGCGGAGTTACAACAGACGTACGACGCCGCCTATCCGGAAGCCTCCTCGGTCTTCATGTGGTGGATCGGCGATACCTACGCCGGCAATTTCGGACCCGAGCGCTCGCGCCGACTCAATCCCTTCCGGACCTATCTGGAAAAGGGCATCCGCTGGGCACAGGGATCCGATTTCTACGTCGCGCCGTTCCCGGCGCGCTACGGTCTGTGGGCGAGTGTAGAGCGTGAGACTTTGCTGGGCGTGTATGGGCCGAATCCCTTCGGCAAAGACGAATCGATAGACATCGCTACCGCGCTGCGCTCTTACACGATATGGAGCGCCAGGCAGATGTTCCTCGAGGACAAGATCGGATCGATCGAAGTGGGCAAGTACGCCGACCTCGCCGTGTGGGACAAGAACCTCTACGAGGTGCCTGCGGCCGAGATCAAAGATCTGCGCTGCCAAATGACGCTGTTCAACGGCCGCATCGTCTACCGCAATCCCGACGCGGCCCTCGGCGCGAGATGATCCCCTGCAGGTCCCGGCCGCACGGGAGCCGGTCCTCGCCGGCCTGAAGTGCTTCCTCGAATCCAACCTTCTTGCGTTGGGACGATCCAAGCATTATAGTGGGGATAGTTCGCCACGCGAAATATCGTGTGACGAAATAGCCCCACGACATAGCCGACCGGAGGTACCACATGTTCAGCGCCGACCTGAAGCGCGGGAGCATCGAGCTGTTGATCCTCTCAGTGTTGCGGGAGCGAGCCCGCCACGGCTACGAGATCGGGAAGCTGCTGGAGGAGCTTTCCGGGGGGCAGCTCGAGTTCCGGGTCTCGACGCTCTACTCGGTGCTTTACCGGATGGAGAAGCGAGGCTGGATCAAGGGTCGCTGGGTGGAGCGGAAGGGAGAGCGGCGGCGTTGCTACTACACGTTGACGGGGAAAGGCCGCGAAGTAGAGGTCCGACAGCGACAAGAGTGGAAGGCCTTTTCGGCCATGGTCAACCAGGTGATCGGAGTGAGCCATGCCTGACTGGAAGAGCTACCTGAGAGAGCGGTTGTCACTACCTGGAATGAAGGGTCACCGGGAAGAGCGGATTATCTCGGAGCTGGCGGATCACCTTGAGGACTTATACCAGGAGGCGCTGGCCCGAGGAGCGAGCGAGGAAGAGGCGGAAGCGGAGGTCGAGGCTTGGTTGGGCGACGCCGACCTTGCGACCGATGAGCTGCTGCGCAGCGAGCCGGCCCACGTGCGGGCGAAGTTGGGCCGCTGGATGGATGCTCGTGAGGAACGTGCTAGGCGCAAAGGCGGTGCGTGGACCTTCGTGGCCGACCTGGGCCGCGACCTGCGCTTCGCGTTTCGTTCGCTGGCGAAGCGGCCGCTGTTCAGCGCGGTGGTCGTTCTCGTGCTGGCGCTGGGTATCGGAGCCACGACCGCCATCTTCACCCTGCTCGACGCCGTCATACTGTCACCTCTTCCGTACGACGATGCGGACCGCCTGGTATCGGTGAGCCATAGCGCTCCGGCGTTGG
>CP070812.1:1216951-1224567 GCA_020344015.1 Gemmatimonadota bacterium | reverse complement strand
GTGCAGCGCGATCCGGTGGATGCGCTCGGTGTTCTCGAGGCCCAGGTGCGTCCAGCTGCGGCCGGCGTCCATCGACTTGAAGACGCCGTAGCCCGTGCCCGAGACGCTGTTCCGCGGGTTACCCTCGCCGGTCCCGACCCAAACGATGTCGGGGCTGGCCTGAAACACCCGGACGGCGCCGATGGCATGGACAGGCTGGTCGTCGAAAATCGGATCGAAGGTCATCCCTCCGTTCACCGACTTCCAGACGCCGCCGGTGGCGGTGCCTACGTAGATGATGTTGGGGTTCGATACTACTGCATCGACACTGGCGATCCGGCCACTCATCCCGGCGGGCCCGATCGAGCGGGCGCTCATGCCGGCGAGCAGCTCGGGATCGACCTGCGCGTGGAGCGGCGCGGCCAGGATGGCAGCCAACACAGCAGCCACGCCTCCGGAGATCATGCGACGGAGCATAGTGTCCTCCAGCGTTGGGGACCGAAAGCTGGTGGTTGGGCAGATGGACAAACTAGGGGGTGGCGTGTGACTCGGCCAGCGCCACCAGTCGTCGCTCGGCCTCCTCGACCAGCGGCCGCAGCTCAGGGTCGCAGTCTTGCCAGAGCTCGATGAAGCGGGCGTAGTGCTCCGCCGCTTCCTCGGGCTCACCCAGGCGCTCGTGGACCTGCGCCCGGCGCAGATGAGCCGGCGCGACATACGCGATCTCGTACGCCTGCAACCCACCCAGCGACGCGAACCACCCCAACGCCTCCCGACTGCGGCCCACAGCATCGAGTAGCTCGGCCATCAGGTAGCGCTCCGCTGCCATCGCGAGGACTGGCGACGAGACGAGTTCATCCCAGTTCCCTTCAAACGGCGCCGCTTCAATGATTCGCAGCGCCTCCTCCACGTCCCCGTGTGCGGCGGCGAGCGCCGCGCGAATCCCCGGTGCCAATGTGGCCGAGACGTTCCCACCGACCGTCCATTCTGCTCGTTGCAGGCTGTCCGCGTAGGCGAGCGCCGCTGCGTCAAGAGCGAGCCGCGCGTTCAACATCCCCAGCAGGTAAAGGCGGATGGCCGGCTGCACCCCGTGCGGCGGCAGCAACGGGCCGACCGTGCTAGGCGGCGTACGCTCCGCATCCCAGCCCCTCACCTCCTCGACCCTCCGTCTCAGCTCGGCTTGACCGTACGGCGCGGCCGGGAGCAGAGCGAGGTAGGCCCGGTGGCTCGGACCAATTGGGTACAGTCGATCCACCTCGAGCAGCTCCTGCTCCGCCCGGCTCCAGCGACCGCCGGCCACATCGAGGTACGCGATAATGGCATGACCGGCGGCCCGGACCTGAGCGGGCCGCTCCGCCGCGGTAAGGCTCTCGACGACCCAGCGTGCTTCACGCGGCTGGTGGAAGATCGACGTGGCTACCATCGCGGAACCGTACAACCCCAACGTTTCGACTGACGCCAGCTCGCCTTCCGCCGCGCTACGCAGTGTGGGATCGTCGCTCGCCAGCGCCCGCATCACATGTAGAGCAACAGCGAACCACGGGGCCGGATCGGCCGCCAACGCACGGTGCACCAGTGAATCGGCTTCGGCCAGGTCGCGTCGCTTAACGGCGAGTGCCGCCAGGTGATGAAGGGTGACGACGTCTTCGGGGTTCACGCTGAGAGCACGCTCCAACGGAACTCGAGCAAGTTGCATCGAGCGTCCGCGATAAGAGCTCAGGTGAAAGAGGGTCTCGCCCAACATATAGTTGGCTTCCACCTCATCGGGGTATTCCCCCAATACCGCGCTGTACGCTTCCTCCGCAGTCTCGATGTCGCCCGTCACTAGCGCGTGCAAGCCCACAAGCAGGCGGCGCTCGCGAGGAGGAAGCATCGCGCTGTCGCGCAGCGCGCGATCGGCTAGGATGCGCGCCTCTAGACCGCTGCCTTCCCAAGCCGTCGTCACCGCCAGCTTGTAACGGGCCAGAACGAAACCGCTGTCCAGTTCGACAGCGGCGCCGAACGCCTCAAGCGCTGCATTCAGCTCGACGTGCCCCAAGGCAACCTGACCTTCCAGGTAAGCTTTCAGCGCGGGAACGGACCGAGTCGTACGCACCGCGAGGTCCACAAGCCGGTCGCCCGGTCCGCCGGTTAGATCGGCAACAAGGCCGCGGGTGAGCTCGTTCACCAGCTCATGGATGTCCGTTTCGCTTCCGGGCACGGTCTCCGCTGTGGTCCTATCACCTCGCGTCGCATCGTAGAGCGACGCCGTCATCTCCATCCGCTCCGCGGAGCCGACCACGCTTCCCAGCACGTAGAGACCTGCGCCATAGCGAGCGGCGACCTCGGCCGCCGTCTCCGGATCGGGCGCGTCCCCCTCGTCCAAAGACAGACCGCCTAGCAGCGCGTGCGGGTCAACCGTGCGCAGCTCACCGGCGCCGTCCAGGGCGCTGCTCAGTAGGTGGACCATCCCCTCGTGCAGATACACGAGGTCTTCCCCGCCCCGAACCGCGAAGGGGAAGACGGCGATTCGATTGGCCGACAGACCCGAGGCCGGTGAGGGCCGCCGCGCCCAGGCCCACCACGCCGCGACTATCACGACCACGACGACCGCTGCCGCGGCTGCGAGTCGCGACGCACGAGCCGCCGGGCGCGCCATCCCTGCGGGCTCGCCCGGCGCCGGCGCTGTGCGGCGAACACCCTCCGGCGTGATGTCGAACGCCCAGGCGAGCACGACGGCGATGGGAAAGCCGATGAGCGTAAGAACGACAACCAAAGTCAGCGCCCAATCCGGAAGGTTGAGCGCCGGGAAGGCAATCTCCGCCGCCTGCCAGATGACGAAGGCGACCGCGGCATACACGATGGCGACGCGATAGACACGCCGGCGCTTCAGTTCCGAGAAAAGCATCTGCAGACTCATCGACCGCCGCCTACTTTCAGGCCTCGAAGGTCTCCCATTCGCTCTTCACCCTCTCCAGAAGCGCATCGAACCGTGGCTTGCCACGGAGCCTCGCGAGGAACGGGTCGTGTTCGGCGAGCATGGGGTAGTTGATGAAGTCGGCGTCTACAGCGTACCCCAGCCACTCAAGCGCCTCTTCTTCGGAACCCACCCAGGCGAGATTTGCCGCGACATGGTGTGCCCAACCTCCGTCCCTTACCGCGGTCTGCCGAAGTCCTGGGGTGATCTCGGCCAATACTCCATCTGTGTCGTCGAGCAATGCGCACTTCAACATGCGGCAGAATCGGGAGGCAACGTCTTCGGCCCCTGCAGGCTCGGGGCCTTCGAGTACCTGCAGGGCCGCATCAAAGTCCCCATCGTAGGCGAGTGCAAGGGCGTAGTAGAACTTGTACATCGGATTACCCGGCGTCATCTCGTGCAGACGGCGCCAAGCTAGCGACGCGCTCTCATGCTTGCCCCGGTAGAAAAAGAGTGCCCCCTGAAGCCAGTGGGTCTCATAGGAGAGGGGACCGATCTTCGTCAAGTGCTCGACGAAAGGTCTCGCGGCTTCCGGTTTTCCTGCCGCGCACACGAGATAGGCTGCCAAGAAGACCAGGGCCACGAAATCATCCGGATCTCTCGCCAGGGCCCTCCTCAGGTACTGGATACCCCCTCGCAGATTGGCCCTGTGGGCTCCTTCGATAGCTCCGCGAATGGCGAGGGCAGCGGGAAAATCAGGCTCCAGCTCCAGGGCCTTGGACACGTACTCCTCAGCCAGGTCGATGGCCTCATCTTGCGCGAAACCCAGGTTCACCCTCTGCCAGTAGGCATAGGCCATCCCAGCGTAGAGATAGGCGTTCGGGCCGATGATCTCTATGGCGTCTTTCAAGTAGCGGATCGCTCGGTCCAGGGCATCGGTGGTGCAATGCCACATCTCTCCATTCGCCCTCAAGAAGCATTCATAGGCGGGGATGTTGTCGATGCGTCGTGCTCCGATCTGCTCGCTCTCCTCCGGTGTAAGTCGTAACTCGAGTGCTCCCATGATGGATCGCGAGACTTGCTCTTGCATATCGAACACGTCTTCGACCGCCCCATCGTACGTCTCTGCCCAGAGATGCTCATCCGCCGCCGCATCGATCAGCTGAGCTGTTATGCGCAGGGCGTCTCCTGCCTTTCGCACACTCCCTTCCAGGACGTACTGAACGTCGAGCTCCCCAGCGATGGTCCGTGTGTCCTTCTGGGAGCCCTTGAGCACCATCGCCGAGTTTCTCGAGATGACACGCAAAGACCGAAGGTGCGAAAGGTTGGTGATGACCTCTTCCGTCAGCCCGTCGCTGAAGTAGGCATCGCCGGGATCGGGGCTGAGGTTGTCGAAGGGGAGGACGACGATCGATTTCTTGCGCTCGGTCTCTGTGGCTTCGCTCAGCGGAGTGGTCGTCGGCTCGCGCCCACTTGGCTCTTCCGGCCTCAGCTCGTAGGCCCACGCGAGGACGAGGGCGATGGGGAAGCCGAACAACACGAGGATAACGATGAAGGCCCGGAGGGCCTCCAGACCGAGCGGGTCCAGGATGACCTCGGCGGCGCCGAGGACACCGAGTCCCACAACCGCATAGACAACGGCAACGCGATAGACGCGGCGGCGTTTCAGTTCGCCGAGGAAGGCTCGCAGACGAGACGGCGGTTCGTTCATCGCTCTCTCACCTCGCTTCGGCGGTCGGACGCGGGTAGTCCATGCGACGGACCAGATCCTGGAAGCGCGGGTCGGACGTCAGATTGTCCCAGTTGTACGGGTCCCTGCCCAGCCAGATGAGCCAGTGCGTCCGCTCTTCGTAGCCTCTCTCCAGCCACGCGAACGCTTCGTCTACCTCATCTAGCCCGGCGTAGACATGCGCTCGGCTCACGGGAGACACGTACCTCCCAAGCGCTGTCATCTCGTCCAGTCGCTCGAGCTGCTTCAAGGCGTCGGCTCTCCGACCCAACCGGCCGTAGAGATACCCGAGGAGACCGATCGCCGGATCATAGTTGGGATCACCCACAGCCATCGTGGTTTGTGCTTCAGCGAGGGCTTCCTCGGTCCTGCCCTGTGCCATCAGAGCAATGGCGAGACCCTCGTGGCCGCCGTAGTACTCCGGCTCCAACGCCACCAGGCTCTCAAAGGCTGCCATGGCCTCCTCATGCCGTCCAGCCCAGAGCAGCGGCCACCCGATGTTGTAGCTGACGTCTCGGGAGCGCGGGTCCAATCGCTCAGCACGCGCCAGGTACTCCATGGCACGATCGAACCGTCCCCATATCCCGCTCTCGAACGGCCCCAACCATACCAGAGCGTCAACCGAGCTCGGGTTGAGCTCGAGGGCTCGCTCGAACCCTTCCCGCGCTGCCTGCCAGTCGTAGCGATGCGACATCGCCTCCAGCGCCAGAGCGGTGTGGGCCTCCGCCAGACCCTCGTCCAGCGCCAGAGCCCTTTCGGCCGCTGCTCTCGCATGGGGCCAAGAGTCGTTCGGATGAACGCCCCCGAAACCGCCTAGAGCGGCATAGGCGTACGCCAGGCCCGCGTAGCCCTGAGCGTAGCTGGAATCGGCCTCGACCGCGCGCCGGAAGTGCTGGATAGCCTGCTCGATCGCTCGCGGCTCCCATTGGCCCAAGTAGTCGCGACCCAACAGGTAGTAGTCGTAGGCCCGGAGATTCTCGGTGGGACGAGCCGCCAACGACCTGCGCTCGGGCTCGAGGAGTGTGACCTCCAGCGCCTCGGCGACGCGAAGCGCGATATCCGTCTGCACGCCGAAAATGTCTTCCAGCAACCCTTCGTAAGTGTTGTTCCAGATGCTCCTCTCATCCGACACCTGGATCAGCTCGGTGGTGACACGAACCACGCGGCCGCCCCTCTGAAGTTGCTGGCGGACCGAACCATCGACGATGAAATCGACGCCTAGCTCGTCGCCAATCTCCGAGACGGTCTTGTCGGTGTCCTTGTATTGACGGGCACTCGTACGCCCGATCACTCCGAGAGCACTGACGGCACTGAGCCTGGAGTGTATCTCTTCGGAGACACCGTCAGCGAAATACTCATCGGCCGCAGCCCCCAGATTCTCGAGCGGCAGCACCACCAGCATCGTCCTGCCGGCGGAGGTACCGCCATCTTCCCGCAGCAGGAACCACCCGGCAGCAACGACCAGCGCGACGACCGCCAGACCCGCGGCCGCCACGATAGCTCCACCACGTCGAGTCGAGAGCGGCGCCGCTCCCGCACCCGGTGCCGTGCGCCTCACACCTTCCGGCGTGATATCGAACGCCCAGGCGAGTACGAGCGCGATGGGGAAGCCCAGAAGGGTCAGAACGACGACGAAGGTGAGCGTCCAGGGCGGCAAATTGAGAGCAGGGAAAGCGATCTCCGCCGCCTGCCAGATGACGAAGGCGACAACCGCATAGACGACCGCTACGCGATAGACGCGTCGGCGTTTGAGCTCCGAGAAGAACACCCGCAGGTTCATCGAGTGTTACTCAATTCAAGTTCAGTCGGGCGAGGAGTTCCTGGAATTCAGGGTACCGTCGCAGGTGCTCGAACGTCGGGTCGGAGCCGATTTCGGTGATCCAGCCGGTCCGAGTCTCCACACCTCGTCTCAGCCACTCAATGGCCCGGTGATCTTCTCCCGTTCGTGCGGACAGTAGACCCATCCAGAGCGGGGAGACGTACCGCTCCCCCGCGACCTCCATGAGCTGACTCTCGATCCGACGAACTTCCGATTCGTTTCCCGCCAACGCGTGGGCCCCAGCGAGGTGGGCTAGACTCCACGGGTTTCCTGACAGGCTCCACGCAGTCTCGCAAGCCGCTATCGCCTCCGCGTACTCACCTTTGAACGTCAGGCTAACGCACAGGTACAAGTGGCCAATCCAGAAGTCCGGCGCGCGGTCGATTACAGCCCGCGTCTGCTCGATCGCCTCATCGAGCCTATTGGCAGCTACGAAGCTCCGAGCCAGATCCATTGTAATGATGGGTGCCAGCGGATCGAGCTCCTGGGCCCTTCGACCTGCTGCTATTGCCTCATCGTGGCGCCGCAGGTCGCACAGCAGCAAGCCCAGCCGTGTGTGTGCCAGGGCATTGCTGGGGCTGAGCTCGATTGCTCGCCGCAGCATGCTCTCAGCCTCGGCATACTCATAGTCGAAAGTGTGTTTGATCATTCCGAGGACCGCGTACGCCTCGGACAACTCGTCATCGAGCTCCAGGGCCCTCCGCCCTGCCTCCTCAGCTCTCCGCACTGTCTCCGACGGTTCGGCAAAATTTATCACCGCCAGCGTCAAGTAGGCGTCGGCGAGTCTGGCATGAGCCAGCGCGTAGTCCGGATCCGCTGCGATGGCTTGCTCGAAGTACCCGATGGCCTTCTCGACATCCTCCTGCGCGAACTTGTTCCAGTGATACTGCCCGAGCAGGCAGAGATTGTACGCCTGCAGATTGTCCGTGGGCCGCGCCTCGATTCGGACGCGCTCGGCCGGCGTCAATTCCGCCTGTAGAGCGCTGGCCACGCGCTGCGCTATATCGCTCTGCACGTCGAGCAGGCTTTCAACAGAGAGATCGCGGTCGTAGCCCTCGGCCCACAGAGCCTCATCCTGCTGCGCATCGGTCAGCTGCACCGTAATTCGAACCGTCTCGCCCTCGCGGAAAACGCTCCCCTCCAGCAGATAGCGGGCGTTCAGCTCCCGACCGATCTCACGCAGGTTCTTGGGGCTG
>CP070812.1:1213316-1216851 GCA_020344015.1 Gemmatimonadota bacterium | reverse complement strand
GGGGCACCAGCAGCTCAGCCGTTGCCGTGAACGACCGAGGCCAGGTGGTGGGTACCAGCAGGACCTTGACTGGGCAACGCGGCTTCATCTGGGAAGGCGGGGCGATGACCGATCTCGGCACACTGGGGGGCAGCGTACGGACTTTCGCCGTGAACGACCGAGGCCAGGTGGTGGGTACGAGCAGGACCCTCTCGTTGGAGTTCCACGGCTTTATCTGGGAGGGCGGGGTGATAACCGATCTCGGCACGCTGGGGGGCACCATCAGCCAGGCTTTTGCCGTGAACGACCGAGGCCAGGTGGTGGGTATTGCCACGACCACCTCGGGCGAGGGCCGCGCCGTGATCTGGAATCCGTGAGGCTGACCTGGGAGGCCGCGGCGGCCGCCGACGCATGCGAGCGGTCAAACCACGATTGAAGTACGTTGCACTCGCACGCTGGCAGCTGTTTGGCAACCGTTGGTCGTCACGGATCAGCGTGTTGCCATCACACCTCTCCGGGAGGGGACTGCGCTAGCTTTGCCAGAATGCGAAAGGCCGGCTCGGGGTTCCTGTACCACTGTGAGACGAGGCGAACGGCGCCAGGTTTCACCCCGAAACGCCGGCCGGTGGCCTGTACCGCCCTGCTGCTAGTCGTGGGGTTCGCGGCGCCCGCCGCTGCCCAGAATTCGCCTGCCTCGACACCCGCCGGCGTCGAGCCTCCTCCCGCGGCCATGGCGATACGCGCCGCGCCGGGGGCGCCACACCTGGATGGCAAGCTGGACGACGAGGCGTGGCAGGCCGCGCCGGTTATCTGCGACTTCACCCAGCGCGATCCGGACGAGGGGGAGCCCGGCACGGAGCGCACCGAAGCACGGGTCCTCTACACCGACGACGCCGTTTACGTGGGCGTCCGGGCATACGACTCCAAGGCCAACGAGATCAGCGGGCGCCTCACGCGGCGCGACGAGTCGTCGCCCTCCGACTGGATCGGTGTGGCGATCGACTCGTACTACGACCGGCGCACGGCATTCTATTTCTCGGTGAACGCCGCCGGCGTGAAACGCGACATCTACCTGTACGACGACGGCGCCGAGGACGACTCCTGGAATGCTGTGTGGGACGTCGCCACGTCGCGCAATCCCGAAGGCTGGACCGCGGAGTTCCGTATCCCGTTCAGTCAGCTCCGCTTCTCCGCCAACCAGGAGCAGTTCGGGTTTAACGTCTACCGCCGCATCAATCGCCTGAACGAGGAGCAATACTGGCGCGTGCCCTCGAAAGACCAGGAGGGCTGGGTGTCGCAGTTCGGCGACCTCGTTGGGCTCCAGGGCGTGAAGGCGCCGCGCCGTATCGAGGTGCTGCCCTACATCTTGGCCTCGGGCACCCGCGCGCCCGGCGAGGAGGGCGATCCGTTCCTGACCGGACGAGAGCAGAGCGCCGCTGCCGGCGCCGACTTCACCATCGGCCTGACCTCCAACTTCACCGTGCAGGGCACGATCAACCCCGACTTCGGGCAGGTGGAGGCCGACCCTGCCGTGGTGAACCTCTCCGCCATCGAGACCTTATTCCCGGAGAAGCGGCCGTTCTTCATCGAGGGACTGGACATGTTCCGCTTATCCCTCGGCGGCCCAGAGCAGCTGTTCTATACGCGGCGCATCGGGCGCAGCCCGCAGGGACAGGCCGACCCCCGCGGCGGCTACGCGGAGACCGTGCGGCAGACGACGATCCTGGGCGCCGCGAAGCTCAGCGGGAAGACGGTCGATGGCTGGACCCTCGGGTTCACGGGGGCGCTCACCGCCGAGGAGGAGGCGCGCGTGGTGGATAGCCTGGGTAACGAGTTCCGCGACGTGGTGGAGCCCCGTACCTGGTACGGCGTGGCCCGCGTGGCGCGCGACTTCCGCGACGGCCAGACGCAAGTCGGCCTGTTCAGTACCGGGATGCACCGGGCGCTGACGGACAACCTCGATTGGCTGCGGAGCGACGCCTACACGCTCGGCTTGAACGTGAACCACCGCTTCGCGCGCGACCGCTGGAGCATCACTGGATACCTGGTGGGGAGCCACGTGCGCGGCAGCGCCGACGCGATCGACCGCACGCAGCGGTCCTCGGCCCGCTACCTCCAGCGTCCGGACAACGACTACGTCACCTACGATCCCACGCGCACGTCGCTCAGTGGTTTCGCCTGGGAGGTCGAAATCCACAAGCGGTCCGGTGACTGGCGCGCACTGCTCGATATCCAGACTAAATCTCCCGGCTTCGAGGTGAACGACGTGGGCTTTCACTGGGGCGCCGACTATTACTTCCAGTGGGCCTGGGTGCAGCGGCGCTGGCAGGAGCCGGGCAAGGTGTTCCGCTACTTCGAACTGACCTTCGAGCAGTCGGCCATGTGGAACTACGGCTGGGACCGGGTGAACGCCGGCGGCGAGGTCAAGTTCGACGGGACGTTCGCGAACTACTGGGGCGGCTACGGCGGGATCGGCCGCAAGATCGGCGGACTCTCCAGCAGAGCGCTCCGTGGCGGGCCCAGCTTCCTCACCCCCGCCGCGACCAACGGCTGGTGGGGGCTGTGGACCGTCCAGCGCAAGACGCTGAGCGCTGAGATCGGCGGTAGGTTCGGCCGCCAGGACCAGAGCGGCTCCTGGTGGTGGGGGCTCGAGACGGGGGTCTCCTGGCGCCTCGCCAGCAACATGGACGTCATGCTGGCCCCCCAGCTCTCGCGCCGCTTCAACACCTGGCAGTACCTGCAGACGGACGAGGCCCTGGGCTCGACCCAGTACGTGTTTGGCGAGATCGAGCAGACCACGGTGAGCATGGTCTTCCGGGCGAATCTCACCTTCACGCCGACGCTCTCGCTGCAGGTCTATGCGGAGCCGTTCGTCTCGGCCGGGGCGTACGATCGCTACAAGCAGGTGGACGACCCCCGTGGGGCGAGCTTTGACGACCGGTTCCACGTGTACGCCGACGACCAACTGCTGGTCGATGCGGACGGGAACACCTCGGTGGATCTCAACGGCGATGGTACCGCCGATATCAACATCGGGAACCCCGACTTCACGGTGCTGTCATTCCGCTCCAACGTCCTACTGCGCTGGGAGTACCTGCTGGGCTCGACCCTCTTTCTCGTGTGGCAGCACGGGCGCAGTGAGCATCGGCAGGATAGCTCCTTCGGCGGGTTCGGCGACATGCGGCGCATATTCGACGCACAAGCCGAGAACACCTTCCTCGTCAAGCTCAACTACTGGATCAGCTTCTAGACTGCCAGTGACCAGTGAGCGGTAACCAGTAACCACTGACCGGTGAAGACCACTGGTGACTGGTTGCCGGTGACTGGTTACTGCTTCTCTGGTTGGCCGCAGAATCGGTCGGTGCCGTAGTGCGTTCTTGACCTGCAGCGCCCCGAGCAGCCGTTCTATTAGTAACGACGCTACCTACCCAACTGTGGTGTCTACCACGGTGATGGTTTGCGTGCCGCTACTGAAGTTTCCACAGCCATCAGTTGTCGTCCAGGTACGTGTCAGGGTGTAGTTAGCGGGACAGCTGCCATCTATTCGAGTTTCGAG
>CP070812.1:1204378-1213216 GCA_020344015.1 Gemmatimonadota bacterium | reverse complement strand
GCATCGTGCTGGCCACAGTACTGCACTTCGGGCTTTTCCAGTTCTTCCCCGAATTGACGGCGTCCGATGTGAGCTTCGGGGTCAACGAGTTCGAGGCGATCGAGCTGCCGCCCGAAGTCGAGATTCCGCCGCCGCCCGAGCAGATCGCGCGGCCGGCGGTGCCGGTGATCTCTGCCACCGAGCTCGAGGAGGACATCACGATCGCGCCGACGACCTTCGAGGAAAACCCGGTCGAGAGCCTGCCGCCGCCGCCCAGCGATGTGAGCCGGCTCGGTGACCGGCCGGTCTTCACGCCGTACACGGTGAGGCCCGAGATCAAGGACCGGCAGCGGGCCAAGGAGATCATGCGGCGGCACTACCCGAAGATCCTGCAGGACGCCGGGATGGGCGGCACGGTGTTCGTTTGGGTTTTTATCGACAAGAACGGGCGCGTTCAGAACGCCCAGGTGCAGCAGGGCTCGGGCAACGCGGCCCTCAACGCGGCCGCTTTGAAGGCAGTATACGAGTTCGAGTTCACGCCGGCGCTGAACATGGACAAACTGGTGGCGGTGTGGGTGGCGTTCCCCGTCACCTTCCACGTACACTAGTAGCCGCCGCTGCGGTTTTGCCGGCCTAGAGCTCGATCTTCGTACCCAGCACTTCCAGGAACTTGCCCAACCACGCCGGATGGGCCGGCCACGCCGGCGCTGTCACCAGCTTCCCATCCACATGTGCCTCGTTCAGCCCAATGTCGGCGTACTGGCCACCCGCCAACGCCACCTCCGGACCGACAGCGGGATAGGCCGATACGCTCTTCCCTTCTACAACACCAGCCGCGGTCAGCACCTGGGCGCCGTGACAGATCGCCGCGATCGGCTTGTCTGCCTTCGCGAACTCCTTCACGATCTCCAGCACCCGATCGTTCATCCGGATATACTCGGGCGCCCGGCCGCCCGAAATCAGCAGCGCGTCATAATCCTCGACCTTGACTTCAGCGAAGCTGGCGTTGAGCGCGAAGTTGTGCCCCATCTTCTCGCTGTAGGTCTGATCGCCCTCGAAGTCGTGGATCGCCGTTCGTACTGTCTCGCCCGCTTTCCTGTCCGGGCAGACCGCGTGGACTGTGTGTCCAACCATCTGAAGGGCCTGGAAGGGGACCATCACCTCGTAGTCCTCGACGAAGTCCCCGACCAGCTGAAGTATCTTCTTGCCGGCCATGACACCCTCCTAGCTGAAGAACTCGATCGCCGCGTTGAGACCCTCACAAAGGACATCTACGTCGTCACGATCGTTGTACAGATAGAACGACGCCCGCGTCGTCGCGCCCAGCCCCAGCCGCCGCATGAGCGGCTGGTTGCAGTGGTGGCCCGCGCGAACCGCTATCCCACGGCTGTCGAGGACCTGCGCCAAGTCGTGGGGGTGGATGTCGCCCAGCTCGAACGACAGCACACCCGCTCGATCGTCACCCACTGGCCCCAGGTCCCGGAACCCCGGGATCTCCGCGCCGCGCTCCAACGCGTAGGCGACCAGATCGTGCTCGTGGGCGTGGATCCGCTCCAGGCCAATATCCTCCAGGTAGTCCATCGCCGCCGCCAGCCCCACGGCGTCGGCCACGTTCGGGGTGCCGGCCTCGAACTTCTGGGGCGCCGGCTTGTAGGTCGACCGCTCCAGCTCGACGATCTCGATCATCTCACCGCCGCCCTGGTACGGCGCCATCTCCTCCAACAGCTCGCGCCGACCCCACAGCACTCCGATCCCCGTCGGCCCACACATCTTGTGACCGCTGAAGGCGTAAAAGTCGCAACCCACCGCCCCAACATCGATCGGCAGGTGCGGCGCCGCCTGCGCACCATCCACCAGAACCGTGGCCCCGACACGCTTCGCCGCCGCGACGATCTCCTCGACCGGGTTGATCGTGCCCAGCGCGTTCGAAACGTGGGTCACGCCGACCAAGCGAGTGCGCCGGGTGAGCAGCTCATCGAACTGGTCGAGCCGCAAACGACCATCGTCGCTGATGTCCACGCTCTTCAGGTGCGCACCGGTGCGCTGCGCCAGGAGCTGCCAGGGAACGATGTTCGAGTGATGCTCGAGCACCGTGAGCAGGATCTCGTCACCCTCGCGCAGGTTCTCGGGGCCCCAGGCCGAGGCGACCAGGTTGATCCCCTCCGTCGTGCCACGCACGAACACGACCTCCTCCGGCTCGCCGGCACCGATGTATCGGGCGGCACGGGCGCGCGCGCCTTCGTACGCTTGCGTCGCCCGGGTCGACAGCTCGTGGATCCCGCGATGTACGTTCGCATGGTCGCGCTCGTAGTAACGCTCCAACGTCGCCACCACCGCACGCGGCTTCTGCGATGACGCGGCGTTGTCCAGATAGACCAGTCGATGGCCATTGACCTCCTGATCGAGGATCGGGAACTCCGCCTTGATCGCCTTTATGTCCAGCCGTGTCGACGTCTTCATGCCAGTAGCCTGTTTACTCATCACCCGGCGCGACCAGTACCTCTTCGCCCTCGACCCGCACCTCGTACGTCTTCACCGGGACGAGCGCCGGCGGAGCCAGCACCTCACCTGTCTTCAGCGAGAACCGCGCACCGTGTAGCGTGCAGACCACGGCGTCCCCTTCCAGGCTGCCCTCGGAGAGCGGATAGCACTCGTGCGTGCATTCGTCGTGCACCGCGTATAACTCGCCGTCCACATTACACAACAGAACCTGCTCGCCGTTTACCTCCACAGAGATCATCTCACCCGGCGCCAGTTCGCCGGTAGTTGCGACCTTCGTGAACCGCTCTGTCTCCGCCATTCTCCTCCGAGGTTCGGGGTCGAAGCCACGTTTCGAAGTTCACATTTCGCCGTTTACATCTCGTACTTCGCACTAGATAGTCGAATCTCCACTACTCCGTCGTCACCGACTCGCCTTTGCCTTCCAGTGCCGAGTGCAGCGTGTGCCACGCCAGCGTCGCACACTTCACCCGCACCGGAAACTCGCGAACACCGGACAGCACGGTCAGCTTGCCCAATGCCTCTTCGTCCACCTCGGCGTCGTGCTCGCTCGTCACCATCGCGCGGAAGCGCTCGAAAAGCTCTTCCGCCTCGGAAACACTCTTGCCCTTCACCGCCGCGGTCATCAACGAGGCCGAAGCTTTCGAGATCGCACAGCCCGAGCCCTTGAACGAGACCTCGGTGACACGGTCGCCCTCGACCAGCAGATAGACGGTGATCTGGTCACCGCACAGCGGGTTGTAGCCCTCGGCGCTGTGGCTCGGATGCTCTAGTTCTTTGTAATTACGTGGATTACGGCTGTGGTCGATGATAACCTGTTGGTAGAGCTCGCGGAGATCTGACATTGGGCGCGCCTGTGGATACTCGACTTGGGGCGGCGCACCCCCCACCCCCCAACCGCCGGGGCCGGGATGGCGCGGCCGCGGTTCTATCGCAGCTTCTTCAAAACCTCACCGTGCGGCAACCACTCGGTGACCAGGCTCTCGACATAGTCGCGGATCGGCGCCTGCCGCATCCGCTCGAGATTCTCGGCCGCGAAGCCGAAAAGCAATAGGGTCCGCGCCGTGTCCTCCGGGACGCCACGCGCCCGCAGGTAGAAGATCGCGTCGTCGTCCAGCTGCCCGATCGTAGCACCATGCGTACACTTTACGTCGTCGGCGTAGATCTCCAGCTGCGGCTTGCTGTCCATCTGCGCCTCGTCAGTGAGCAGCAGGTTCCGGTTCGTCTGTTTGGCGTCGGTCTTCTGTGCCTCTTTGTGCACGATGATGCGCCCACTGAAGACACCGCTCGCGCTATCATTCAAGATGCCGTTGTAGAACTGGCGGCTGTCGCAGTGCGGACTCGCGTGTTCGACCCGCATGAAGTTGTCGATGTGCTGCTTGCCAGCAGGCAGGAACACGCCGTTGATCAGGCACTCGGCTCCCTCGCCGGCGAGCACGGGATGGACGTTGTTGCGGACGAGGCCACCTCCCAGGTGTACCCCGTGGCAGGAGACGTTGCTGCTCCGCGACTGCTGCACCCGCACTGTCCCGACGTTGAAAGCTCGCCTGCTCTCGCGCTGGACACGGTAGTGCTCGAGCACGGCGCTCGGCCCGGCGACGATCTCGGTCACCGCGTTCGTGAAGTACTCCTCGCCGCCCTGCGATACGTACTCCTCGACCACCGCCCCCTCGCCGGCCTCGCCGACGATGATCAGGTTGCGCGGATGAGTGACCGCGGGAGACGGCGTCTCCGTAGACACGTATATCAAGTGGATCGGCCGCTCGACCACCACCCGATCGGGGACGTACACGAAACCGCCGTCCTCGACGAACGCCGTGTTGAGCGCCCCGAAGAAGTCGTGCTCGTAGTCCAGGTACTTCGCCAGATGCAGCTTCACCAGCTCGGGCTGCAACTCCAGAGACTGCCTGAGGCTGCACGCCAACACGCCGCCCGGCTGCGCGCACGAGTCGGAAAGCTCTGGCTCGTAGCGGCCGTTGACGAAGACCAGCCGAGCCGATTCCTGGCCACGGAATACAAAACCGGCAAGGTCGTCCAGCGAGAGCTTCGTCTCAGCAGCTGCCGGGGCGAAAGCCTTCTTTGAGAGCGGCGTCAGGTTCGTGAATTTCCAATCCTCGTCACGAACGGTCGGGAAGCCGAGCTCCGAGGACCGCGCCATCGCCGCCTGGCGCACCGGCCGCAGCCACTCAGGCCCACCTGCCCCGTTCTCCAACCTCTTGAATTGCTCGAGGTAAAGCTCGAGCGCTTTGCTCTTCTCGACCTTTGGGACCACTTCCCGTCTCCGCTCCCGGTGATCTACCGTCTTCAACTCGCCGCCGCCTCGGCCGGATCTCGGTCGCCCGCCCAGGCATATCCGTACTCTTCCAGGTGCAGCGCCAGCTTTTTGTCGCCCGACCGCACTATCCGGCCGTCCACCAGCACGTGCACGAAGTCGGGGACGATATAATTGAGTAGCCTCTGGTAGTGCGTGATCACCAGGAACCCCCGCTCCGGGCTGCGTAGCGCGTTAACGCCTTCAGCGACGACCCGCAACGCGTCGATGTCCAGGCCCGAGTCGGTCTCGTCCAGGATCGCCAGCGTCGGCTCCAACACCGCCATCTGGAAGATCTCGTTCTTCTTCTTTTCGCCGCCCGAGAACCCCTCGTTCACCGATCGACCCAACAACTCGTCGCTCACGTGCAGCGCCTTGACCTTTTCCTTGAAGAGCCTGAGCGCGTCCAACGCGTCCAGCTCTTCCAGACCGCGATGCTGCCGCACCGCGTTGAGCGCCGCCGTCAGGAACTGGATGCTGCCCACGCCCGGGATCTCTACCGGATACTGGAAGGCCAGGAATACTCCCTCGCAGGCACGCTCTTCCGGCTCCAACTCCAGCAGGTCCCGGCCCTTGTACAGCACCTCGCCGTCGGTGATCTCGTAGCCACCACGACCCGCCAGCACCGACGCCAGCGTGCTTTTCCCGGACCCGTTGGGCCCCATGATCGAGTGCACCTCGCCGGCGTTCACGGTGAGATTCAAGCCCTTGAGGATCTTCTTCCCCTCGACATTCACATGCAGGTTTTTGATCTCGAGCATTTCTCTTACCGGTTCCGAATTCAAGTATTCAATTAGTCAATTATTCAATTAGTCACGGATCCCCGAATTCCCAGATTCCCGGATTCCGAATTCCAGTCTTACCCGACACTGCCTTCCAGACTGACGCTCAGAAGCTTCTGCGCTTCCACCGCGAACTCCATCGGCAGCTCGCGGAATACCTCCTTACAGAAACCCGCCACGATCAACGACATCGCATCTTCCATCTCGATCCCACGCTGCTGGCAGTAGAACATCTGGTCCTCGCCGATTTTCGACGTCGAGGCCTCATGCTCCATCTTCGCCGTCTTGTTCTTCACCTCGATGTACGGGAAAGTATGCGCGCCGCATTTGTCACCGATCAGCAGCGAATCGCACTGCGTATAGTTACGGGCCTGCTCGGCGCCCTTCATGATCTTCACCATCCCGCGGTACGTGTTCTGACCGCGGCCAGCCGAGATGCCCTTGCTGACGATCGTGCTCTTGGTGTTCTTGCCGATATGGATCATCTTGGTACCCGTATCCGCCTGCTGCTTCATGTTCGTCAGCGCTACCGAGTAGAACTCGCCGACCGAATTGTCGCCCTGCAGGATACAGCTCGGGTACTTCCAGGTGATCGCCGAGCCCGTCTCCACCTGTGTCCACGAGATATGCGAGTTGCGACCGGCGCATTTGCCGCGCTTCGTGACGAAGTTGTAGATGCCACCGTGACCCTCCTCGTCACCCGGATACCAGTTCTGGATCGTCGAATACTTGATCGTCGCGTCGTCTAGCGCCACGAGCTCCACCACCGCCGCATGCAGCTGGTTCTCATCACGCATCGGCGCCGTGCAGCCTTCCAGGTAGCTGACGTAGCTGCCCTCGTCCGCCACGATCAGCGTCCGCTCGAACTGCCCCGTCTGCGCTGCATTGATCCGGAAGTACGTCGACAACTCCATCGGACAACGCACGCCCTTCGGCACGTAGACAAACGACCCATCGCTGAAGACCGCCGAGTTCAGCGCCGCAAAGAAATTGTCGGTGTGCGGAACCACCGAGCCGATGTACTTCTGCACCAGCTCGGGATGATCACGTACCGCCTCCGAGAACGAGCAGAAGATGATCCCGTGCTTCTCCAGCTCTTCCTTGAACGTCGTCGCCACCGACACGCTGTCGAACACCGCATCTACCGCCACACCCGCCAGCCACTTCTGCTCTTCCAGCGGGATCCCCAGCTTCTCGTAGGTCGCCAAAAGCTCCGGGTCGACCTCGTCCAGGCTCTGCGGGTTCGCCTTCGGCGCCGCGTAGTAGCTGATCGCCTGGTAGTCGATCGGGCCGTAGCCGTACGGCAGAAACGCCCAACCCGGCTCCTTACCCGCCTCGTACTGCTCCGCCCAGTACCGGTACGCCTTCAGCCGCCACTCCAGCATCCACTCCGGCTCGCCCTTCTTCGCCGAGATGAACCGGATGATCTCCTCGTTCAGCCCCGGCGGCGCGAACTCCTGCTCGATATCGGTGACGAAACCGTACTTGTACTCTCGGCTCGCCAGCGCCTCGATTTCCCTTGTGCTCATAACCTGTCCAGGATCCGACCCACAGGAACCGCCGGGGCCCAAGCGGGCCGCTAACGATTCCGGTTCTCGCTACCCATAATCGTTTTCGGAACCTCAAGATACGCTAGTTGAAACTCAATTTCAACCTCCCCACCTCGCCTGGGGTTGCGCCTCCCGCCCCGCTTGCCCATTCCTCGAACCGCGCGATATTCATGTCCCGTAGGCTGCAGGCGACCCCTTACCACCTGACCGGCAGGCGCTATGCTACCCGGCTTCGGCCCCAGCATACAGTCGACAGTGCGCCAATCCGAGCTGCAGCTCGACGCGGATCGGATCGTCGAGACGGTCGACGCGCTGGAGCGGCGCATCCGCGAACGCTTCCCCGACAGCGGCCTGGGCAAAATAGCTTCCCAGCTAAACACGATCTCCCACGGGACGGTGGAGCGGCTGCGGCGGGCTGCCGAACCCATCCTCCCTCTGCGAATCGCAGCCGGCCTGGGGATCGTGGCCCTTTTGGTGCTTCTCATCGAGCTGATAGTGAGGGCCCAGTTTCCGTCCGGTGGGCCGAATTTCTTCGAGTTGGTGGAAGCGCTGGAGGCGGGCGGCAACATCCTGATATTCGTCGGCCTGCTGGTGCTCTTCCTGGTCACGCTGGAGGGCCGGATCAAGCGACGCCGAGCGCTGCACGCGCTGCGCGATCTGCGAGCGCTGGCACACATCGTCGATATGCACCAGCTGAACAAGGACCCGGACAAGGTCTTGCAGCCGGTGGGCGACACGCCGTCCTCGCCCCCACGCGAGTACTCGCAGGCGCTTACCGCGCGCTACCTGGACTATTGCTCCGAACTGCTGTCGCTGGTAAGCAAGGTGGCAGCGCTCTACGCCCAGACGTTCGATGACCCCGTCGTGCTGTCGGCAGTGGAAGAGGTGGAGACGCTGACGACGGCGCTCTCCGGGAAGATCTGGCAGAAGATCATGATCCTCGACCGCACGGTCACCCCAGCTCAATAACCGGTAGCCAGTGGCCGGTGACCGGTTACCGGCCACTGGCTACCGGCCACCGGCCTTTCAGAATTCCTCGCGGTTGAACCGCCACAGCGCTGCTAACACCAGGAAGGCCGTCCACAGCAGCGTCACGACTATCGGCTGCCAAGCATCGGCCGGCAGCGACTGCCCCCGCGCCGCCGTCGCGGCGAACTCGGACAACGCCCACGGCGTACCCGCGAGAAGCCAGGGCAGGAAGCTGGGCAGAATGAACCCGGCGAACATGAAGCCGATGGCCACACCGGAGACGGCCCCCCTCGAGTTGAACCAGGAACTGAGCGCCAGGGTGAGCGCCAGGTAGAAGACCAGATGCTCGACGTTGAGCAGCGAGCCCACCAGAAACGGGCCGAGGCTCGGCTGCAGGTAGGCGAGTAGCAGGGTCTGCAGGAAGAAGACGACGCTCGGCACCAGAACGGCGAGTCCCAGGAACGACGCGCCGTTGACGACGAACTTGGAAACGACAAACGCTTCACGCGTCACGGGCTTGGACAGCACCCACTCGGCGGTCCCGAGCTTCCGCTCACCCAGCATGGAGCTCTGCGTCGACACGACGATCCCGATGGCGGCGAAGAACCCGCCCATACGGAAGAAGACCTCGATCAGCTCGGGCAGAGTCCTATAGGGGTTGCGTCCCATCTCATCGAGCCCGATAAGCAGAAGGATGCCGTTGATCACAGACAGCCAGAGTATGTTGTGAAGGAGGGCGCGCCGCGTC
>CP070812.1:1189590-1204278 GCA_020344015.1 Gemmatimonadota bacterium | reverse complement strand
GTGGGCGGGCACCCCGTGGCGGGCTGCCACGTCGAACATGGCGATGATTTCCTCGTACGAGGCGCCGGGCGTGTAGTTGATCCCGAAGCCGATCCCCACAGCGCCGGTCTCGATGGCCTGCGCCGCGATCTCGCGCATCCGCGCGAGCTGGGCCGCGCCGGCCGGCGCATAGAGATCGGTCACGCCCGCTGCCGCCCGGACGTCGGGGTGCCCGACAGTGGTGCCGTAATTCACCAGCGAGCCGTCGGCCTCGAAGGCGGCGTACCAGCCTGCGATGTCCACGGGTCCGCCGTGCATGCTGACCACGGTGGTGACTCCGTCCTTGACCTTGTAGCGCTGGGGCTCACGGCTGGGCCGGAGCCGGGCCAGGATGTCTACGAAGCCCGGGGCGACCACCAACCCCGACGCATCGATCACCCGGGTCGCCGTCACCGCCTGGTCTGTGATCGCGATGATGCGATCGCCATGGATGAGCACGTTCTGCACGCGGTCGGTCCCGCTGGCTGGGTCCACCACCCGGCCACCGACGATGGCTATGTCTCCGGGATCCTGGGCGGCTACGGGGCTCACCCCGCAGATCGAGATCAGCCCTGCCAACGGTAGGAGCTGTCGAAGACGCGTCCACAGCATTGTACTGCTCCTGTCTTGTGTGCGGCTCTGGCGGTTGGTCATCTTGGCACGGTTTGAGTACCAAACTAGAGCCAGGGCATGGCCCGTGAACAGCCCGGCCGCTGTGAGGCCGTGTTGAGCTTGACCCGGCCTGCCGGTTATCTTGAGAGAAATCAGCCACAGCCGTTGAGGGCCTTTCGCTGCCCTCGTTGGGGTCGCTTACCTGGAGCGGTGTTATGCAAATGTGGGCCAGCGCGAGTTCCGCCGGCGCGAGGATTCTCGCGGCGGCACTAGTTATCCTCCTCTGCGCGTGCTCTGACACCACGGCGCCGGACCTGCTGCTGAGCTTCCACAAAGAACGGTTCGACGAGCAGGGACCGTCGCCTACCACGACCGCCGAAGGCGGCGCGGACAGGATCACGGTCCGGGGGAGTCTGGCTACGCCTTGCCTGGCTTCGCCGTCCGAGGTGATTGCCGAGGCGGAGCGGAGCGGGTCGGACCTGGAGCTGCGGGTGGGCTGGGTTCCTGCCGGCGACTGCGTACCCGGGGTCAACACCTTCGTCTACGAGGCGGTGCTCGGCGAGCTCGGCCGTGGCCTGTATCAGCTGAGGGTTCTCCACGTGCTCACCGGATACGCGGCCTATGTGACTCTGGAGGAGGACGTGCAGGTCGGATAGGCAGTTCCGGTTTCGGTTGGCATAAATGACTGTCCCCACCGGGCGACGCCCGGTGGGGACAGCGTTTTGGTTTGGCTGCCCTTTCGGGCAGACGGAGATTACGGACACGCGGCTGTTTCTTTGACGTTTTCGTTCGTCAGGCACTCACTCTCGGAGACCGGGATGCAGACGTCCCGCGGATTCTCACCCTGATAGACGAGCGTTCCGCCGCTGATCCACATGACGGCCGGCAGGTAGTCGAGGCCGGCCGCATCCCAGCGCCGGATGTCGAAGAACCGGCGACCCTCAATCCAGAGCGTCAGGTGACGCTCGTGGTCCAGGGTGACCCAAGCGTCCTGCTCGGTCATCCCCGTCGGGTCGATGAGGGTCAGACCCCAGAAGGTCCGTACCTCATTGATGCTGGCGATGGCAGCACCGATGCCCGCGGCGCCATTCTGAACCAGCTGCGCCTCCGCCTCGATTAGCCGCATCTCCGTCCCCTTCACCACCGGGATCTCGGTTCCGTAATCTTGGTACTTCTCCTGTCGTAAGTGCGGGGTCGACCCGTCTGCGCCCTGTTCGTTCGGGCAACCGCCCAGGCGGCAGTCGGTGAACGGCGCCCGCGGATCTGGCGGATCCACGGAGTCTGCGTACGTGAGGTACGCTGACATCTCATGTCGCCGGTGGGTCTCAAAGTAGTTTATGTTCTCCTCACGTCCCGAGGTATTGTGGTAGATCGCGTTGTAGACGAAGTCGGTGGGCACCATGTTGGCGTTGTTCACCGCGGTCGTCCAATTCCCCAGGCCGACGTACGCCTGCGCGAGACCTCCGTACGCCGCCAGCTCGATGTCGCTGGCACCCGCCTGCTGGGCGTGGTCGAGGGCCTCTATGAGGGCGTCCACAGCGCGCTGGAACGCCGCGCTGGGCGCCTCAGGTCCTCCGCCGTCGTACACGACATCGCAGAAGGACTCGCCCAGAGCCCGGTTGGCGAGGCCGAGAAAGAGGTAAGCCCGGGCCGTCAGCTCGTTGCCCTCGAACTGGTACTCGGGGATGTCCTCTTGCATCCGCCGAATCCCGTCCTCCGCCACCCAGCGGGCGCGCCCCATGCTCTCCCATTCCCAGTCCACGTAATCATTTTCGATTATGCCGACCCTGAACTCCGCCGTGCTGCTGTAACTTCCGCCGCCCGCCATCTCGTCGGACGCCCGGGCGATCAGGAACGTCATATCGTCGATCGCGGTGGAGAAGTCCGACGACATACCGACGACCAGCGGCTCGACCGCCTTAATATCGTTCAGATCCTCTTCCAGCACGCGGCCGGGGTTAACAACCTCGAACTCACAGGCCGCCAGCAGTACCGCTCCCAAGAGGAGAGGCCCCGCTGCCCTGGCCCGCGCTGAAAACGATGCTCTCTTAGCCATAAGAGGTATCCCTCCGTCAGAAAGTCAACGTCAGGCTGACCAGGAACGTCTTCGTCGGCGGCAGTACGTAGTAGCCGATTCTTGAGAACTCATCGTTGGGGTCCTCTGTGGGGCCCTGGAGACTCCCGTCCTCGACGGCCTCAGGGTCGATGCCCTCGAAGTCCGTGATGAGGAACAAGTTGCGCGCCGCGATTCGGATCGTCGCGCCGCGGACCCCAAAGCGCATGAAGCGCTCTGGGATGCGGTAGCTGAGCGAAGCCTGGCGGAGCCGGAAGAAGTCCGCCGCCATCGTCCAGGCATCGTAGCGCGGGTTACTCTTGCAGCGGTACTGCTGCAGCGCCGTGATACCCTCGATCTCACCGTCAATGACTCTGTCACGGATCGACTTGGTGAAATTCGGGTCGTCGGCCAGGCGGCCCTCGGGATCGACCTCGCACGCCGGCCATTCGCCCCGCCGTACATTCTGCCGCGCCGTGCCGGCCACCATTACGTGACCGCCCTGCGCCTCGCCCAGGGCGTCCAGGGTCAGCCCCCGCCACAGGGTGAGGGACGTGCTGATCCCCCAACTGCGGGTCGGGTAGGCGGGCCCGAGGTACGCCTCTTCTGTCTCGGGTTCCACGCCGACCGCGTTCGGGTTCAGCACCTTGTCGCCCCAGAAGCCCGGCACCCCATAGCACCGGTCAGGTCGCCATTCTGAACTCGGTTTACCGGCAGCCGAATCGGCGCGCATCTCCCAGCCGCAGGAGCGGATCTCCGGGTTGTAACCCGCACTGCCGCCAAAGTTGATGAGGTCCAAATCGCCGATATCGCGGGCCTCGCTGTTGTGGGTCGAGTAGCGGAACCCGATGTCCCAGTCGAAGTTCGTGTAACGGAGGAGGCCGACGTCTATGAACACCTCCGTACCCCAGTTCCTTACCTCACCGACGTTGAGGAGCTGGGTGCCGATGAACCCGTTGGACGGTATCTGCTGGGTCTGGACGAGGGCATCGGAGGTCGTCTGGTTGAAGTAGTTGAAGTCGAAGCTCACCCGGCCGTCGAGGAACGAGCCCTCGAAGCCGAACTCCCACTCTTGGGTCTTCTCCGGGCCGAGCCCTGATTCGCCCAGGTTTTCCGGGGTGACCGCAGGCGTGGCTTCGTCTCCGCCGATCTCCTCCCAGACTTTCTCGGCGTCGAAATACCCGGGCGCCTTACCCGAGTAGCCCAACGCGGCCCGCAACTTCAGCGTCTCCCACCAGTCGGGCCAGAACTCGTGCTCCGAGATCAGGTAGGAGGCACCCACCTTCGGATAGGTAGCCCACCCGAAGTCGTCGCCGAAGGTGCTGAAGCCGTCCCAGCGGACGCCGACCGTCAGGAAGGCCCGGTCCATCCACCCGAGCCGCTCCTGCAGGAAGAACCCGCCGCTGGTGACTTCGCGACGGAACTCTGAAACCTCCGTTCTGGCACCCGAGTCCAGCTCCTTGTCTCCCGGGCCGCCGAAGTCGTAGCCAAACCCGTTGATCCTGCGGACCTCCCCGTCGTACCTCTGGCCCCCAAACGAGAAGGCGGAGGTCCACGACTCACCGATCGACGTCTGCCAGGTCCCAGCGTAGTCCAAGGTGAAGACCGTCACCAGGTAGGTGTCGTTCTCTCGGTCGCCGTCCGGCACTCGGAAGAACTGGTACGGCCGTTCCTCGGTGTACTCCGTGTTGGAGTAATCGAGACCGACGGCGAGCCGGTGGAAGAAATTCGTTAAGGGAGTGTAATTGACGGTGAGTCCGGTGATGAAGTGGTCCACCTGACTTTCAAGGTCCATCTCCAAGACTGCACTGTCATCGTGGTCCGGGGTGTAGTCGCCGTCGCCGCGCCACACGTTCAGCAGGAGACCCTCGGCGTTGTCGCCGTCCGGGATCCATGTGACCTCGCGGTGGCTGAAGGAGTTGTTGAACTGGATGTTCAAGACATCGCTCGGGTCGAACCCGAAGTTCCCCCGCGCGGACCAGCCCTCGCTCCGCTGGGGATCGATGACGCCATCCTGGCTGCCGTACCTGGCCGACACGAAGTAGTTCATATTCGCCGTGCCGCCGCGTACCGACAGGTCGTAATTCTGCCGGAATCCGTTCCGCAGCCAGCTGCCGCTCGCCGGACAGCCCAGCGGGTCGCTTTCACGGCAGTCGTTCGTGTACAGGCCCGTGGGATTGATGTCCTTGTCGGGCCCGACGTGGCCTAGCTGATTGTAGCCCCACTCGGTGTTCAGGGTCCAGATCGGCCGGCCGGGGGTGCCTCGCTTGGTGAAGATCTGGATGACTCCGCCGCTCGCCTCCGTTCCGTACAGCGTGCTGGCCGCCGGCCCTTTGACGATCTCCACCCGCTCGATGTCCGCCGGGTTGATGTCGTCGAGCCCCGAGGTCGACTGGTTCGCCTCGTCGGCAGCCGAAGCGGCGCTGGCGTAGAGGCGGACCCCATCTACGTAGATCAGCGGCTGGTTCCCCATCGCAAACGAGTTGTTGCCGCGCAAGCGAATCTTGGCGCCAGAGCCCTCCATCCCCGACGATGGCATGACAACCGATCCGGTTGCCCGGCCCTGGAGCACGTCGTGGATGTCTGACACCGGCGCGTTCTCGAGTTCCGCCGACGTAATCAGCGAGACGTCGTGCGGGAGCTCGCGCCGTCGCACCTCAGTCGCCATGCCGGTCACCACGATCCCTTCCATCTCGATCGGCCTTGCCCTGAGCTCGAAATCCAGCGAGGCACTCGCACCGACCTGGACAGTGACGTCCTGGGTAACGGTGCCGAAGCCGATGAGCGTGACGCGGATTTCCTGCATGCCGGCCGGCACGTTGACCAGGGCGTAAACCCCGTCCTCGCGGGTCAGCGTCCCGATCGGCGTGCCCACGACAGTGACCGCGGCAGCTGCCAGCGGCGCGCCCGTGACCTCGTTGGTGACGCGACCCTCGACGGTCCCCGTCTGCGCCAGGACTGGACCGGCCGCTGTCACCGACAAGCCGAGGGCGATCGCCGCCTCGAGCAGCGCCGTTCTAGCCGGTCGCGCGAGCCTTTGTGAAGCCTTCCTCTTCATAGGCTCCTCCTTTTTTTGGGACTCGATCACGCGCGTTGGCGGAGTACGCTGAAGCTCTTCCGCCTCGGACCGTAGTGCGCGCAAACGAGCTTGGTCCCCCATCCTTCGCTCCATCCCGATCTGTGGCAAACGCGCCGGGCGACTACTGGCGACAGCCGCCCCTTACTTCCGCGCTACGAGACGCGTTGTCCACTCCCCTCTTGCTATATATGAGAATCACGCCGCTACTGGCGCCCGTACCGTAAAGCGCGGTCGCCGAAGGGCCACGCAAGATCTCTGTGCGCTCGACATCGAGTGGGTCGAGGATGTCCAGGTACTCGATCCCACCGGGCTGGGGCAGTCGGAACCCATCGACGAAGACGAGCGGTTCGCTCGGGCCGACGAAGCTGTTGTTGCCACGCAGCCCGCGTGACGAGGATCCACGCGACTGCCAGCTGGCTGTGCTGACCTGGAGACCAGGAACGCGGGTTCGAAGGATGTCGAGGAGGGATGCGCCTGCAGAGAGCCTGAAGACCTCGGACTCGGTTACCGTCTGGCATGTCACGTCGGAAGCAGGCGGTTCCCTGGGAGCCGCCTCGTCACCTGGTTCAGGTGGGGAGGGAGGCCTGGCTAGACACCCCGCTAGGCCCAGGAGAGCGAGCAGCACACACCGCGCACACCCTCCTGTCGGACGAAGGCTCCGGTAGCGACGGCGATTCAACCAGGCGGCCGTGTCTTGCATAGCCAGCTGCCCGTTTAGCGACAAGTCGACCGCTCAACGCGGTCGACAATACACCGCCCTGCCGCGGGAAGCGCAGGTTAGTTGCCTGCCTTTCCGCTTCTGTCCACGAACCCAGTTGCTGTTGGGGCTTGTTCACCATACCGCCACCGCAAAGGGCTGTCAAGGAATTGGTGTGGCCCCCCGCCGCCAGCGCCGGCAACTAGAACTCCAGTTGCTGCGGCCCGCGTGCCGCCCCCCGGTAGATGGCGTTGAACAGGATCTTGAACGTCTCGTGCGACTGCCCTCTATACTGCGGGCGGAATCCGAACAGGACCACGCGTCCCGATCCATAGCCCGCTTCGACCAGCGCCGCCTTCCCGCTCAGGTACTCGGGGTGCAGCGCGTAGCCGCTGAGCAGCTGTCCCGCCTCCGGATAGCGGGCGACGACCGCCACGTTACGGGCGCCCTCCTCGACCACGAAGAGTGGACTGTGCGAGTAGTAGGCGATCGTACCCTCGGGCATCCCGTAGCCTACCGGATGGTCGGGGTCGATCTCGATGGCGAGGATCGAGCCGGGCGCGTAGAAGGCGTCCCCGCTCCGCTGCTCGCTGCCCGTTGGGCGCACGTCCTCTATCGGCAGCCCCAGCTGCTCTATCGCGAACTCCGAGGATGAATCGATGCAGACGAGCGTGCCGCCGGCTCGAACGAAGGCGCGGATCGCCGCGGTCCCGGCATCACCCAAACCGCCGGCGTATTCCGAGGGCACTGTGCCTGGCCTGCGTCCTTCGACGATCGAGTTCGCCGACACATCGGGCAGCACGATCACATCGTAGCGCGCCCGCAGGTCGCCGGCGCGGATCTCCGCGTCGTGCAACGTCCGGTAGGGCAGGTCCCAGCCGTCGAACACCCAGCGAGTCCAGCCCTCGTCCATCGATGCGGTCCAGGGCTGGTATAGGCCGACCCGTAGCTGATCGACCTGATACCCGGCGACGACCCCCGAGAAGGCCCGGGCCGAAAGCCCCTCCTCCCGCGCCAGGTTCTCCAGTATCCCGCGGGCGTCCGCTCCCTGGAACACCGCGCTCCCCACGGGCCAGAGCCGGTCTCCGGCCTGCGCGGCCTCTGAGAGAAAGGCGACGCTGCCGCCGGCCGCCAGCACGCGGTGGACCGCTAGGTTGGCCGCGTTGGTCGTGTTCGCCACGATGAATGCCCGGCCCGAGCCCGTCACACTACCGGCCGGCGGCTGGATCTCTTCGGTGAGCATCTGCAGGTCGGCGTCGAACGGCCTCAACACCTCCACCGCCTCCACTCCCATCTGGAGGGGCAGCGTCCAGCCGGCGGCGTCGTAGGGCGTGTCGGGCGGGCCGCCGGGAAAGACCCGGAGGTCGGGGTAGGCCTGGCGCTCCAGCAGGTCCTTGGCGTGAGCCCTGTAGGGCTGCTCCATCAGCACGACCCAACTGCCGGCGGCATAGGCAAGTCCGTCGGCCTCGAAGGGCGCATTTGCTCGATGGATCTCGACGGCACCGCGGCGCAGCACCTCCAGCATGGCGGCCGCGCTCCCCATGTCGCGCTGGTCCGCCGGTATCACGTACGCGAAGGGCGGTTCGTCACGACCCGCCGATACGGCGCGGCGGCCCAGTTCCACGAAATTGCCGATGAGCACGGGGCGCTCGCGCGCCGCAAGCCCGATCACCGCCTGCGCCGCGATCAACTGGTAGTCGATGATGTCGCGGATGTGCCACCAGCCGCCGGGCCACGGGTTCGGGAAGTTGATCCCGTGCTGCGGCTGTCGGACCTGACCCGGCTCGAGGAAGATCGGCGAGGCGAGCCGGGCGCTGGCCGACTCGGAGAGTATCCCGATCGTGTTGTGACGGGCCGGCGCCGTCCTCAGGCCGCCGTGCCACCAGAGGTCGAACCGCGAGGCGTTCACGACACCGGACTTGCCTGCCGCCTCTAGGTCGGTGGAGATCTGTAGACCGTACAGCGAGATCATCCTTACGAGTAACGGATCGATGTTCGGGTTCGCCGGGTTGTCGAATGGCGGCACGAAGAACCGCGCCCCACTGCCGCCCATCTGATGCACGTCGTATACGACCTCGGGGAACCACTCCTGGTACAGCAGATCGGTGAGCAACTGGGTCTCGACCTGGGTGAGCATGTAGAAGTCGCGGTTGTTGTCGTGGCCCACGTAGTAGTGGTAAAGCCACGGCATGCGCCCGCCCTCGTACGGGGTGCCTAGTGTCCGCTCGTACCAGTCGGACACCATCTGCTGGCCATCGGGGTTCACCGATGGGATGAGGAGAACCACTACATCCTCCAGCATCGCCGACAGGTTCGGGTCGGTGGCCAGCTTGTACGCCAGCTCCATCACGCCCTGGCTCGAGGCGATCTCCGTGGCGTGGATGTTGTTGCTGATGAGGACGACGGCTGGCTGGCTCGCCAGCAGCGACTCGAGCTCGCCCTCGGCCAGCCGCCTAGGATCGGCGAGTTTGGCCTGGTTGAGCCGGATCTCTTCCAGCCGTGCCATGTTCTCGGGCGCCGTTACGGTGGCGAGTATGAACAGCCGATCCTGCGTTGTGAGGCCGAGCGTGTCGAGGCGCACGGCAGCGGACGCGCTGCCCAGGAGCTCGAGATAGCCGGTGATCTTCTCCCAATCGGCCAGCTTGAAGTCGGCGCCGACTCGATGGCCCAGGTAGTCCTCCGGTGCGACCAGCGGGGATGCGGCGGCCGCGGACGTGTCCTGGCCGGCTAGCGGACCGGCCTGGACCAGCAACGTGACCCCGGCCAGCAGTGCGATGAAGCGGCGCGAGTGCGACATGGGCTCTTTCCGTCCTGTGTGTGGGATGCGGGCTGTCTCGCGGAGCGAAAGCTATGACCGGCACTGTGCGGGGCAAGTGTGGTGGGCAGAAAGAGGGGGGCGTCGTCCCGACGCCCCCCTCCTCTGATTGCCGGAAGGCGCGGAGATCAGCGCTCCGAGCCCGGGGTCTGACGCCAGCGGCGGCGAACCGCTAGCTGAACGTCGGTCGGATCGTCGGCCTCTACCAGGCTGTAGACCGGGACGGACCGAGAGCCCAGCGTCAAGGTGATGCTCTTCTCCTGACCCATTCGCGACACCAGCAGCTCGAGCCCCTGTCCGGGGCTGGACCTACCCAGCAACTCCGTGAAGGGTTCTAGGCCGGTGATCTCCTCCCCGTCCACCGCGATGATCTCGTCGCCGTAGGCGAGGCCGCTGCGCCACGCGGGTCCATCGTTCATGACCCCGTTCAGCACCACCCTGCCGTTCGACTCGCTAACGTAGACACCCATGTATCCAGTCCGATTGCTCCGCGCCGTCGCTGCCTCGTCGACTGCGAGCTCGTATCCCGCCAGCCGGAAGAACTCCTCGAACGGGATGTCGTCGGTCCCGAACACGTAGCGGTCGAAGAATTCCCTGAACGATCCCCCGGCCACCTCCTCGCAGATGGCACGGATCCCCTCGGCGTCGAAGGCCGCGTTCTCTTTCACGGTCAGCTCCCACATCCGACGCATCACGTCGTCGACGCCCTTGGCGCCCTCGGTCCGGTGTCCGATCTCAAGCTCCAGCAGGGTGGCGATGACACTGCCCTTGAAGTAGTAGTCGGTGTGGTAGTTGTTGAAGCTCTCGTCGCTGCGGTAGAGGTGTATCCAGGCGTTGAAGCTGGCGTCGGCGGCGCTCTGCGCCCGGTGCCCCGGGGTCGACCGGTATCGCGAGACAAGATCGACGGGGTCTTCGGGACTGTCGAAGAGTCCGGCGCGGTGGAGGACCCTGTCGTCGTAGTACGAGGTGAACCCCTCGTAGAACCAGAGCGCGTCGGTGTAGTTCTCTTCCTCGTAGTAGTAGGGCCTGAAGGCGGGGGGCTGGATCCTTTTCACTACCCAGGCGTGGAAGAACTCGTGTGCTGTGACGTCGAGCACTGCCCTATGACCGTTCGCGCTCTGGAAGTCGAGGCCGCTCAACCCGATTGTCGTACCGTTGGCGTGCTCGATGCCGCCGCCGCCGGTCAGCGTCGTGAAGACGAACGCGTACCGGTCGTACGGCAGGCCGCCGAACAGATCTGAGCAGACTTCGACGATGCGGGTGAACTCGGCTCGCAGCCCCGCCAGGTCGGCGTTGTGCGGACCGATGATGGCTATGAGGTGTGGGATGCCTTCCACCTCGAACTCGATTTCGTCGAAGTGGCCGATCAGCATCGGTGCGTCGATCAGCTCGTGGTACGAATCGGCCGAGATCAGGAACGGGTCGGCGGCCGACGGTGCGATCGCGCCGTTCAAGCGCCACCCCTGCGGCAATACGAATCTGGCTGTCGCAGGCTCGTTGGCGGCGCCAACGACGTGCATGAACAGGCTCGGCCCGATCACGTGGCCTCCCTCATCGTAGATGAAGGACCAGCGGATACCCGGTTCGCGGGCGTAGACGTCGTAGTCGACCAGGATGCGCTCGGCGCCGTCCGTTTCGATCCGCCAGGTGTTCTTGTCCACCTTGTGCCAGGCCAGCGGCCGCCCGTCTCCATCCTTTGCGGCGAACGCTTTGACGTGACGTTCGTACTCCCGCACCAAATACGATCCCGGGGTCCAGACCGGCATCGACACGTCCAGCTCGCCACCGCTGACTCCCGAGATCTCCATCCGGACCTGGAACATCCTCGTTTGGGGCTGCGCGACCGTCACGGTGTACACAACCGGCGGCTCGACCGCCTCCGTCGCGACCGCTGTCCCAACGAGCAGCACGGCCGACGCCAGCGTGATTCGAAGTAGCATCCCTCGGTTCATACGGTTATCGGCTCCTCGGTGGATCTATTGCGGTTGGGGCATTGAACGAGTCGACGCACCCGGTTAGACGACCTGTCGGGCGACAAGGTTGCTAGTCACAGTACCAAGAAAAAGGGGGCACCGCTCGGGGTGCCCCCTTTTCAGTTGTCAGTATTCAATCCGGCTTAGACCGCCGAGAAACTGGCCAGCGCCGCGCCGCGGTCACCCTCACGCAGCTCCTTCAGCGCCCGGTCGCGCAGCTGCCGCACGCGCTCCCGCGTGATGCCGAGCTTCTGCCCGATCTCTTCCAGCGTGTGCTCTCGACCGTCACCGAGACCGTAGTACAGCCTCAGGACCAAGGCGTCGCGCTCGCGGAGGGTGCTCAGCGCATCGTCAATCTGCTCGCGGAGCAGGCGCTCCTCGACCTCGGCGTGCGCATTGCTCGCCTCCTCGCTCACGAACCGCTCGACCAGGCTCGAGTCCTCGCTGTCGCCGATCGGCGCGTCGAGCCGAACCTCGCCGGCGTTCAGCGCCTCGAGCATCTCCACCGTCGCCGGGTTCATGTCGAGGTGCCGGGCGATCTCCTCGCTGGTCGGCTCCCGATCCAGCGTCACTTTGAGTGCCTGCCGCGCCTTCAGGATCTTCGAGAGCTCTGCCGCACGATTCAGCGGCACCCGTACCGAACGCCCATGGTGTGCCAGCGCCGACAGGATCGCCTGGCGGATCCACCAGACCGCGTAGCTGATGAACTTTACGCCCTGGTCCGGGTCGAACTTGATGGCCGCAGTCACCAGGCCCAGGTTGCCCTGCTGGATCAGATCGCTGAGCGGCAGCCCGCGACCCTGGTACTTCTTGGCCACCGAGATCACGAAGCGTAGGTTGGCCTTGCACAGGGCTTGGATCGCTTTCGAATCCCCCTTCTGAGCACGCCGCGCCAGCCTGATCTCCTCCTCCGGCGTGATTAGCCCGTGTTGGCTGACGTCCTGGAGATACTGATCCAGGGCAGAATCCTCCCCCGCCACTCGGCCCTTCAGAGCCTGGCTAGCAAGACGCTTCGCCCTGGCAGAATCACGATCCATGATCATCGCTCTATGATTAACCCCTGCTCCGATCCTATCTCTAGGGTCTGCTCAATAGTAAAGTCCCGGCTGGGAACGCCTGTTCCGCCGGGATCTTGCCATCTGGGCGGCTTCCCGCCCGACTGCACCCGGGGTCCGGCAAATAAGACACCTCAGTGGCCATAAAGTTTCAAAGCGGACCCGGGGTGTGGCTAGCCGTGGCCAGCCATCAATTATAGGGGCCGGCATCCCTTTGTCAAGGTGGGAGTTCGGGATTCTGGGATTCCCGAAATTGGGACTGGGACTTCGGGAGTCGGGGGAGGGAGAGTGTAGAATCCGTGGAATCCGTGGAATCCGTGGCATTCGGGAATCCGGGGATTCCCGACCTTCCCCGATACCACGGACTCCACGGAATCCACGGATTCCTCATACACCCTCCGCTATTCCCCGAATGCGAAGCCCGAATTCCGATTCCCGAACTCCGATTCCCGGAATTCTCGAATCCCCCCTCAGTTCCACCTAAAGATCTTCAGCGCTGCCCCGAAGCTCGCCACCCCCCAGGCGGCGGCCAGCGCGAGGCGTCCCAGGTTGGCGGTCAGCGGGTCGCCGTCGATCATCACGGAGCGGAGGGCGTCGAGCAGCGGGGTCAGGGGCAGGGCCTGGATGAAGGGTTGCAGCGGCTCTGGGAATCTGGTGTAAGAGAAGAAGACGCCGGAAAAGATCCACATGGGGAGCATGACGAAGTTCATGATCCCGGACACACCCTCCACGGTTTGGGCGCGGCTGGCGGTGAGCAGCCCCAGCCCGGCGAAGGTCGTGGCGCCGACCACGGCTACGATAAAGAGGTCGAGGATCGAGCCGTGGACCCGGACATCGAAGACGAGCCATCCGAAGCCGACCAGGGCGGCGACCTCTAGGATCATGAAGGCGAAGCGGGAGAGGCCGAAGGAGAGCAGGTAGTGGCTCTTGCGCATCGGCGTGGCGAGCAGCCGCTTGAGCAGCTTCTTGCGCCGGGCCTGCACGATATTGAAACCGATCCCCCACATCCCGCTGCCCATCAGGTTGAGGCCCAGCAGGCCGGGGATGAGGAAGTCGATGTAGCGCGAGCCCGGCTCGGTGAGGTGCCGTTCGCGCGCCTGGCGGGGGTCGACGCGGCCGGCGGCTCGTTGCAACGCGTCATCCACTACGCGGCGGGCCAGCAGGCCCTCGCTGCGCGTAGGATCGAACACGTAGGTGACCGAGTCGCCCGGTACGACGACCAGTGTGAGCTTGCCGCTGCGCAGCTCGTTCTGGGCCTCTGCGGGCGGCATGAGCAGCGCTCTGAGTTCGGGGAAGCTGTCGAGCGACACTGCCAGCTCGGCTGCGCCGGGCCCGTCCTCAACGGCGATCCGCAGAGATTCTGCCGGGCGGTTGCGGAAGGCGATCCCGAGACCGAGGGCAAGCAGGACGGGGAAGATGAAGACCCAGAAAATCGCCTCGGGTTCGCGGATGAACTCGAGGATCCGGGCCCGGGTCAATTCCCACAGCGGTCGCGAGGGCTTACTCATCTCGCAGGTGCCGCCCTGTGAGTGAGACGAAGACGTCCTCGAGGGTGGCGTGGTGGGTCGTCAGCCTCGAGAGCTCTACCTGGCGACCGCGGAGCGCGGCGAGCAGGGCCGGGACCGTTCGATGCACCTCACTCACAGTCAAGAAGATTCCGTGGCGCTCGCGTCGCACGTCCTGGACGCCACGCACCTCGCCTAGCCACTCATCGACCTCTGGGTCGTCGAGTTCGAGCGCGATCTCGACCACGTGCTCGGCGCCCAGTTGCGAGACGAGCTCGCCGGGTGTGCCCAGGGCGATCACCTGGCCGTGGTCAATGATGGCGACCCGGTCGCAGAGCCGTTCCGCCTCTTCCATGTAGTGGGTTGTGAGCAGGACGGTGCCGCCGGAGGCCTTGAACTCGAGCACCAGGTCCCAGAGCTGGCGCCGCGATTGCGGATCCAACCCGGTGGTCGGCTCGTCGAGGAAGAGGAGCTCCGGCTCGCTCACCAGAGCGCTGGCCACCGCCAGGCGCTGCTGCTGACCGCCCGAAAGGCGCGAGACCCAGGCCGAGCGCTTCTCCTCCAGCTCGACGATCTTCATGACCTCGTCAACGCTGCGCCCCGTGTGGAAGAAACTTCTGAACAGTCGCAGCGTTTCCTCCACCGTCAGCTTCTCGGCAAGCTGGGTCTCCTGGAGCTGGACGCCGAGGCGTTGCCTGAGGGCACGGTCGTCCCGGCCCCAGCGCATGCCCAGGATCTTGAGATCGCCGGCGTCGGGCTGTAGCAGGCCTTCGAGGATCTCGACGGTCGTCGTCTTGCCAGCGCCGTTAGGCCCCAGCAGGCCGAAGCATTCGCCGGTTTGTACCTCGAGGTCGAGCCCGTCCACGGCGATCACATCGCCG
>CP070812.1:1186344-1189490 GCA_020344015.1 Gemmatimonadota bacterium | reverse complement strand
GCATACACTACGTGAGCCGAGTCTACTTCCGTACGGTAGCTTCTCTCAAAGACGCCGATAACGTCGAGCGGGCGCTTGCGGACGCGGTGAAGGTCATTCGGCACAAGGTGAGCGCGCTAAAGAAGAAGAAGGGGGCGGATGAGCAGATTCGCTACCTTGAGAGCCTGCCGGCCAAGTGGCAGCGTGGGTGCAAGTACCAGCGCAAGAATCGCAAGCGTGACACCACAGCTCTCTTCTTCTTGGGCGATCCGATCCGTCTACCTGTTCCAATGAGAAAGCGAGGGACGATGATCCCGATCGGATTCTCGATGACGATGGAGCAGCTCATGAGTGCCGAGCCGGGAGAGTTCAAGTGCTAGCAACTGGCGCCTCACGCTGAACTTGTAGCTCAGGGGCACCGTGGGCGAGCTTCCTAGGACCGGACCCTATCGCGTTGTGTAAGTTGGATAACGATTTACGTGCGCTGTTGAGCGCACACTCTGCTTCCCGGGCTACTCTGATTGTCATACCTCCCTTCTAATATTCTACAGGTTCCCGCCGCTGAGTCCAAAGAGGGACTGGGCAATCCATTGCCACCCGGGTTGAACGGGAGAGGAGGTCTTTGTGATCAAGCGGTTTCTGCGCTGGAGGGAGCGGCGTCGACGCCTCCGTCTCCGCGATCGTTACCTGGGAGGTACGAGAGAGCCTGTTGAACGACAGCCCGATCCAAGAGAGGAGCGCAGGCAGCGTTTGCGCAAAATGCTCATCGAGAATATTCGTTACCTCCCTCCCCGCCAGTGATAGCGAATAGTCCAAACAGTGAACGAGGGTCCAGGGGCCTGTGAGTGAACGACGTGTGATGCGTAACCTGCTGGCGTCTGTCCGCCGCGTTCTACTCGCCCTCGCTGTCGCGCTCGTGGCAGCTGTAGTTGTTCTTTGGTTCGTGCAGGAGCGACTCGTCTTCGTTCCGCCGCCGACCCCGGTCGTGCAGGGGCGGGGAGCTACAAGAATCGACTTCACGTCCACCGACGGGCAGCCGGTATTCGGGCTTCTCGTTCGCGACTCGACCTCGCGGATGCCCGAGGTTCCCGACCAACTGATCTTGCACTTTCACGGCAATGGTGACCTCGCCGATGCTTGGGTCGACTGGGCGCGAGAGGTAACCGCGCGCACCGGTTGGTCGGTGCTTCTCGCCGAGTACCGCGGTTACGGCGGGCTGCCGGGCCGCCCGACGTACGAGGGAGTGATGCGAGACGCTCGAGCAACGCTCGCCCTCGTTCAGGCGCGCTACGGCCTGGCGCCGGGTGAGATCGTCCTGTACGGTCACTCCTTGGGTACCGGCGTGGCGACGCAACTGGCGGTGGAGCAGGGTGCCCGGGCCGTGCTGCTCGAAGCTCCAATTACATCGGTCCTCGACGTCGGCCGCCTGGCGCTCGGTCCGCCGCTCTCATGGCTCCTACCGTTGATATCACGTATCGACTTGGCACCCGTGGACGACGTTCGCACGATCGATGCCCCCGTGTGGGTCGTGTGCGGGGGTGACGATGAGGTCGCTCCAGCCTGGATGGGTCGCAGCGTTTTCGATGCGGCGCTGCGGAAAGGGAAGTTCCTACTGGTTCCCGAGGCGCGGCACGGAAACGTGGCCGAGCGGGGCGGTGACCGATACTGGCAGTGGCTTGGCCAAGCCCTTGGGCTCAGCTAGCCCGACTTGCGGATCCGTTGATAGAATGGCGTTAACGTAGGTGCAGTGTCGGCGGGGGCGTGATATGCATACTGGCGACGCTCAGCGGCGGCCCTGCGCCGTGTGGACTCGCCGCGGAGGACCCGGTAGGTTTCCAACTGAGGCGGCCGGGAAGGTGGTAGGGCCCCACTAGGACGGCTCGGGCTCCCGGAAGAGAGGCTATGCCACGGCCATGAGTACCACGGTAAAGGAGCTACTTCGGCAGGCGCTGAACCTGGACGAGAAGGATCGGGCAGCGCTGGCCGGCGCGTTGATCGAGAGTCTTCACGGTGAGGCGGAGCCGGGCGCGGAGGAGGCCTGGGAGGCGGTGATCAAGCGCCGGGTCGAGGAGTTGGAGACGGGCGCCGTGGAGGCGCTCCCTTGGTCGGCGGTCAGGGAACGCCTCTTCCGTGGCTACGAGTGAGCCACGCTGGCACCCGGAGGCCGTCGAGGATGCCGAGTCAGCCCGGGATTGGTATGCAGAGCGGAGCCCTCTGGCGGCTCGTGGCTTTCTCCTGGCTCTTAGGGAAGCTGTTGCGGCGGTGGCCGCCACTCCAGAGCGCTGGCCCGTCGGTGGGCACGGCTGCCGGCGCTACGTCTTTCCAACGGGCTACCCTTACACGCTCGTCTACCGGGTCTCCACGGACCTCGAGATCGTTGCTGTAGTCCATCAGAAGCGCCGCCCGGGTTACTGGGCGCACCGTTAACCCGCGCCGCGCCGCCGGCTCGCGCGCCGCCGCCTAACACGTCACCCTCTCCGCCGCGGTGGCGCTCGCCCCGCTCGCCGCCGAGCCCCCTCACCAGCGCGAGTTCATCACGGCGTTTCTGACCCGCTGGGCAAATGCAGACGTAAGAGTCGAACGGGGCCGCAAACGGCGGCGCTAGGCAACCAGCCAGCCGAAGGTTCGAGCCAGCCTGATTTGCGGATCCTTTGACAACGGGGCGTTAACGTAGGCGCGGTCTCAGAGGGCTTACCCAGGGTTGGTGCGTGCAAGAGGTTGCGGATGGGTAGAATCAACCTAAATTGGAATAAGGTGCCAAACGAGCCCGATTCTATGACCCTCAGCATCAAGAACCCCGAGGCCGATCGCCTGGCCCGCGAGCTGGCCGAGGCCACCGGTGAGAGCCTGACCGACGCCGTGATCGGGGCGCTGCGCGAGCGGCTGGAGCGGATCACCGGACGCCGCCGGGCGGCCGGCCTGAGCGACGAGATCGCGCGGATCCAGGAGCGGATCGCCGGGCTGCCGCGCCTCGACGAGCGGAGGGACGACGAGCTCCTCGGCTACGACGAGCGCGGCCTGCCCGGCTGACCCATGATACTCGACACTTCGGCCGTGATCGCGGTGCTCCAGAACGAGGAGAGCGCGGAGCGGCTCGTGGCCGCCTTGGAGAACGAGCCGGTCAGGCGGATGTCGGCGGCCACCCTGGTGGAGGCGGGAATCATCTT
>CP070812.1:1176599-1186244 GCA_020344015.1 Gemmatimonadota bacterium | reverse complement strand
GTGTAAAGCTCCTCGATCATAGCTCGCTCGTCTTTCCTAGCATCAATGGGATGCCGCTCTGGCAAATCCGTCAGGACCGGTGGTCCCTCAGGACATGGGTGGAGCCCGATTCTGAGGTGACTGCCCGGACAAGATGGGCCAGCGCGCCGCTCCGGGCAAACGGACCCCACAGGGCTTTGGGACCCCTTCGACACTCGGCAGCCGGTTCTCGACGTCGGGCAATGAATGTCGGCTGTCGAATGTCGAGTATGCGCCAGCGCGCGTCAGAATCCCCCGAAGCCGCTCAGCTCATCTCTCTGATCCGGACCTCGATCCCCTCGACCCCTTCCAGCAGCAGCACCAACTCGTTCGGGTCCGTACTGCCGAAGTGGTAGGGATAGAGGATCTTGGGTCGGAACGCCCGCGCCGCCTCGGCCACCATCTCCGGCGTCATCGTGTACGGCAGGTTCATCGGCAGGAAGGCGATATCGATGTCCTCGAGAGCCATCATCTCGGGAGTGTTCTCCGTGTCGCCACCTATGAACACACGCGTCTCCCCGAACGTGATTACGTAGGCGTTCCCGTTGCCCTTCGGGTGATACGGCTGCCCACTCGACCGCATGTTGACGAGGTTGTAGGCGGGAATCGCCTCGAGGCCGACCCCATGCTCCGTCCGCGTCTCGCCGTTCGCCATCACGATCGCGCCCTCCATCCTGTCGGCACAGGACGGCGAGTAGATGACGACCGTCCCTTCCTTCCTGATCGCTGCGATCGCGTCGGGATCGAGGTGGTCGCCATGCTCGTGGGTGACGAGGACGAGATCGGCATCCGGCATCGTGCTGTAGTCCGCCTCTCGTCCCACAGGATCGACGTGGACCACCTTGCCGTCGAAACGGAACATCAGGGTGCCGTGGCCGATGAAGGTGATGGTCAACTCACCGGCTGGGGTCGGGATGACGTCCTCTTGAAAGGTCGCCTGCCCGTTCGCCTCGCACCCGGCAACCAGAAGCAGCAGGATCGAGGCGAGCGATATGAATGCGCGCTCTCTCATGATTACCTCCCTCAAACAAGCTATTTTGCCCGCCTTCCAGCCTGCAAGTACATTCAGCGACGGACTGACCACTTACCGGGAGCCGCACCATGAAGCGTTACATCTTTCTCATCAGCGTTCCGATCCTCCTGATCGCCGGAGTAGCGCTGCGGCCGGTCCCTGCGCAGACCGCTCTCGAGGATCTGCGTGTCGACCCTGAACGGATCGAGCGGCGCATCCATGAGCTTTCGGAGTTCGGCCGCAACCCAGACGGAAGTAACGGCCGGGTGGCGTTCAGCGACGCCGACGTCCAGGGCAGAGAGTACATCATGTCGCTGATGCGCCAGGCGGGGCTTGCGGTCCGGGTCGATGCGGCCGGCAACATCATCGGTCGGCGCGAAGGTCTGGACCCAGAGGGACCCAGCATCATGTTCGGGTCGCACATCGACGCCGTGCCCCACGGCGGCAACTACGACGGCGACCTGGGCGTGCTCGCCGCCATCGAATGCGCCCAGGTCCTGCACGAGAACGGGGTCACGACACGCCATCCCTTGGAAGTCATCGTCTTCATCGACGAGGAGGGCGGCCTGACGGGCAGCCGCGCCGTCATCGGTACGCTGACGCCTGACGCGCTGGAAGTCGTGACCCATAGCGGCAAGACGATCGGTGAAGGCATCCGCTTCCTGGGCGGCGACCCGGACCGCCTCGACGAAGCCAGGCGTCGAGAAGGTGAGCTGAAGGCGTTCCTCGAGCTCCACATCGAGCAGGGCGGCAGCTTGGAGTCGCAGGGGATCCAGATCGGGGTCGTCGAAGGGATCGTCGGCATCGAGCACTGGAAAGTGACGATCGACGGCATGGCCAACCATGCGGGGACCACGCCGATGGACCAGCGGCACGACGCCCTGCTGGCCGCCGCCCGCCTGGTCATCGCGGTGAACGAGGTCGTCACCGGGAGGCCCGGCCGGCACGTCGGCACGGTGGGACAGATCCGCGCCGAGCCCGGCGCGCCCAACGTCATCCCCGGCCGCGTGGCGATGACCATCGAGCTGCGGGATCTGTCGGCGGAGACGATCTTCTCGCTGGCCGCCGACATAAGAGAGGAGGGCGAGCGGATCGCCGGCGAAAGTGCGACGCAGATCTCGTTCTCGCATCTCGAAGGCGGCGCGGTTCCGGCGCCGACCGATCCGCGCATCCGGGGGGTCATCGCCAAGGCCGCCGAACGACTCGGACTCAGCTACCAGCACATGCCGAGCGGCGCCGGGCACGACGCTCAGGACATGGCGCGCATCGCGCCGACCGGGATGATCTTCGTACCCAGCGTCGGTGGCATCAGCCACTCGCCGAACGAGTACACTCGCCCCGAGGACATGGCGAACGGCGCGAACGTCCTGTTGCAGACGATCCTCGCGCTGGACCGCGAGGCAGAGAACTAGGACGGCTGTGCGCTGTCTCGAACGGCGCCGGAAGGAGTCGGGGGACCGACGAGCGGAGCTGTTGCTAGCGACCCGGCTCGAATCCTTGAGCCAAGTCCGTGGGTGACCTGCATGATAGCCTCGCCGCAAGCACCGATCCCGACTGCCGGGTCGGCCGGAGCGAGCGGTCCCCCGGCTCCGACCACACGCGCACCGGGTTGCACCGGCCTCGCAGGGCGGGTAAGATGCGCCGCTGACGATCCCAACGCCCTAATCAACCCGCGAAAGCCTTGGTCACCTTCACCGGATTAGACTGGTTCTGGGCCGCTGCGTTCCTGCTTTTGATGGTGGGGGGCGCGTTCTTCTTCTACCGTCTGGCGCGGCGCTCCGAGTCCGACTTCTTCCTGGCCGGCCGCGGCCTGCCCTGGTGGCTGCCGGCGTCGTCGGTCTTCAGCACGCATACGGCGACGGACACGCCGATGTGGGTGACGGGTGTCATCTACGCCCACGGGCTGCGCGGCCTCTGGTACACGTTCTTCACAGCGTGGACCGCGATCGCCTCGTTCGTCTCCGCCCGCATATTCCGCCGCTCGCTCGCCTACACGCAGGCGGAATGGCAAGTGATGCGGTTCGGCGGCCTCGGCGCGGAGCTTTTGCGCGGCTGGATGGCTGGCTGGCAGGTGTTCATGAACATGTTCATCCTCGGCTGGGTGGGCATCGCCATGGGCAAGGTGGGTAACCTGGTGTTCGGCTGGCCGGTCTGGGTGGGGCTGATGATCCCGAGTGCCATCACCGCCATCTACACGTTGGCCGCCGGTTACTGGGGCGTGGTGATGGGCGACTTCCTCCAGGGGATCGTCGCCATCTTCGCCATCGCGCTCGTCACGGTGGTCGGGCTATGGGCGGTTGGCGGTCCCGGCGCGGTCTCGGAGCGCCTGATCGAGATGGGCGAAGCGTGGCGGCTCGACGTGTTCGCCTTCACCGGGCTGTTCAGCGGCGACTTTCCCGCCGCCTGGTGGCTGACGATGCTGGTGATTGCCGTGATCGGCGGCTTCGGGATGGGTACCAGTATCGACTGGTACGTCGAAGCGCAGCGGATCCAATCGGCGAAGACGGTGCGCGATGCGAGCTACGGGCTCTGGGCCGGCGGAGCGCTGACCTTGGTACGCAACGGCCTCTGGGCCGCCGTCATCCTCGCCTTCTTCGTCCTCGCGCCCAATATCGCCGACGTCGCCGACTACGAGCTGGGTTGGTTCCGCATGGGCTTCGAGCTCTTGCCGGTAGGCATGGTAGGCGTCTTCATGGGCGCGATCCTGGCCATTCACCTGTCGACCATATCGAGCCACCTGAACCTCGGCGCGCTCTACTTCACCCGCGATCTCTACCAGCGCTACGTCAACCCGGAAGCGTCGGAGCGCCGGCTGGTGTGGATGGGCCGGGCTGCGACCTTCGTTCTGCTGCTGGGCTCGTTCTTCTACGGTCTGATGATGGAGGAGATCACCAGCTGGCTCATCTTCGCGCTCTGGCTGATGATGGCAGGCATCTGGCTGCCCAACATCCTCCAGGTCGTCTGGTGGCGCTTCAACGCCTGGGGTTACCTGGCCGCCTGGATGGCGAACCTCGGCGTGTCGTGGCTGGTCGTCTGGATCTTCCCCGCGTTCGGCGTCATACCGCCGCTGCCCGACTACGGACAGTTCTGGCTGTTGATGGCGTTGGGCGCCGTCGTGTTCATCCCAGCGACCTTGCTCACCGAGCCCGAAAAGATCGATCACCTGGTGCACTATTACGTGCAAACGCGACCGCTGGGCTGGTGGGGGCCAGTGCAACGTGAGGCAGAACGCCGCGGATTGATCGCCCCCGAAACGAAACCCCAGCAGATCGGCCGCCGACCGTTGATCCGCCGGACCTGGACGCCCGAGGAGGCCGAGGGTTGGAGCCGCGAAGATTGGATCGCGATCGTGCTGTCACCGATCGTCTATGCATTGATCATCATGGGCGTGGCGCGGCTGCTGTTAGGCCTGCTCGACGGCGCGCTGATCACGCTAGGCGCACTCGCCGGCGGCGTCCTCCTCTATTGGGTCATCGATCCGAAACTGCGAGCCGTCTCGGTCGACTACGAAGCGAAACAGGCCCGCTACCTCGAGGAGTTGGAACGCAGCGTCCGCTGGGACGAAAGCGCCCTCGACGTCAGGGCGGAGGGCTAAGAGATGGACCGCGGACTCGTCACGCTGATCGGCATGAGCATCGCCTACCTCGCCTCGTTCGCCGGCCTCGCCTTCGCTTACTGGGGCTGGAAGAAGCACCTACGACCTGAAGCCCCCGACGAGGAGGCACGATGATCTCGGCGACACCGGGACTCCTCGCCGCCTCCGTCCAGGCCGGCACCGTAGCTCCGCTGCCCGCCGAGGCGCCCATCGGCGGTCCCCTCTGGAGCTATGTGATTCCAGCGCTTCTGCTGGCTATTGCCACCTTCGGGACCTTCTTGCTCTACCGCCATTTCGCCACGCGGGAGGACTGACCACAGCAGGCCTACACTCCCGGGCAGTTTGCATAGGATTCGTGCAACATGCAGGGCGGCCGTGGCGCGTCCCCGGGTGGCACCCTCAAGCCCAAGCCGTTGCCCCTTAATGCACTTACGCCAATCGAACCCTGCTGGCCCCAGAGGTTCGGAACTTGCGTTTCTCACGCGGGAAACCCCTCCGCCAGAACCCGCCTAAAGGCAAGCCGGCTCAACGGTCCTACCGGACCCGCTAACAAGTAGGACGATGGATACTGGTTACTACATCAAGGGCCTATCTATCTACGGACCCGCCGGTTACACCGGGTACCGTCTCAACCGCCGCAACCACATCATCGGCCGTAAGGGCGACACACGCCATTGGATCTACGGCGACCACGTCTATTCCAGCCTCGAGGGCAACACGGGCTACTGGATCGAGAACGGCCGCATTTGCGGCCCCTCTTCTGAACTCCCGTGGGAGCAGAACATGGTCGGCCGGATTAGGCGGACGAGGAAGAAAAGGGCGGCCCAAAGACGAGAAGCCCACGGCTCCCCCTAGCGCCCTGACGGTTTAGCTTCGCTTCCAAGCCAACCAAGGCACTGACCCGCCGGGCCTCGGCCATTGGGGCACTGCCTGTAGGTCCTGCCATTTTCTGCCTTCTCGACCCGTATTCTGCCCATCGCCGCGCGGCGCTGGCCCTCCGTGAACCCGAGCCGGACCCCCTGGAACAGCCATGGACCGTAGTGCGTTAGTCCTCCGTCAGCTAGAGAATCACACGAGAAAAGGGGAAATACTCCAGTGAGTCAGGCACCACCGATTCCGGACGTGGATGTCGAAACCCTCCGTTGCGAGATCCGCAACGAGTACGCCGAGGTTGCCGACAACCCGGGACGGGGCTTCCACTTTCACACGGGGCGCCCTCTGGCGAAGATGCTCGGCTACCGCGAAGAGCTACTCGATGCGGTCCCGGAGAGCGCCATCGAGTCCTTCGCCGGTACGGGCAACCCCTTCAGCCTGGGCGAAATCGAACGGGGGGCACGCGTCGTTGACGTGGGCTCGGGCGCCGGGATCGACTCCCTGATCGCCGGCCACCTGACAGGCTCCGAAGGCCAGGTCATCGGCGTCGACATGACGCCCGAGATGCTTGAGAAGGCTGCCGCGGCGGCGAAAGCGGCAGGCATGACCCATGTCGAGTTCCGCGAGGGCTACGCGGAGGCGCTTTCTGTCCCCGACGGTTGGGCCGACGTCGTTATCTCGAACGGCGTCGTCAATCTCTGTCCGGACAAGCTGATGGCATTTGGGGAGATGTTCCGCGTACTCAAGCCCGGCGGCCGAATCCAGATCGGCGACATCCTGGTCCAGAAAGCTGTTCCAGACGACGCCAAGCGCGACATCGACCTCTGGAAAGGTTGAATCGCCGGCGCTCTGCTGGAAGCAGAGCTCGAGGCGGTCGTCCAGGAGGCCGGATTCCAGGGCTTCGAGATAACCTGGCGCGCCGATGTGTTCGCCGGCGCACCTCAACAGTCGAGCGCGGCGGCGTTCGGCACGCTCGGAATAAACTTCCGCGCCTTCAAAGCAAGATAGCCATGAGCGTTCACGCGACGGCCACGGACCATGTGACCGCTCTAGTGTAGCGCGCTGCAAAATGACAACCATCAACGCCAACGGAGGGTGGCAATGGCAGAGACGAAGAAACTGGTAGTTATGATCACGCGTGGGTTTGACGACGAGCGTTCGTCCGTTGCCTGGAGCGTCATCAATGGAGCCATCAAAACAGGGCTCGAAGTCACCGTGTTCTTGACCAGCTCAGGGGTCGATTGGGTCCGCAAGGGCTCTCTGGAGTCGGCCCGTCCCAACCCGCTCGACCCACCGATGAAAGAGATGATCCAGTTTCTGATCGATAACGGCGGGACCATCCTGGTATGTCCCCCGTGCGCAAAGGTCCGAGGCTACGAGGAGAAGGATCTTCTTGACGGTGTGATCATTACTGGGTCCGGTGCCATGCACGAGCTCATCATGGCAGGCGCAGCGACCTTGAGCTTCTGAACCTCACTGAGGCTCGCGCAGAGGGCCGCTTCATGACAGGGCGCCTCCGTTCAGGAGGCGCTTACGCTTGCGGCATCCAGAGTTGGGGAATTGCTCGGCAACCGAAAATCTCCACGAAGGGAGTTGACATGAACGCGCAAGTCTACTGGACGTTGGCACTGGAAGTTCAAGGCGGGTCGGACGAATTCACGGCTCTAATGAATGACATGGTCAAGGCAACGCAGACGAATGAGCCCGGCACACTCAGCTACGAGTGGAGCACGAGCGCCGACGGCAAGGTATGTCACATCTTTGAGCGCTACGCCGACTCTGCCGCAGTCATGACTCACCTGGGGACGTTCGGCGAAAAATTTGCCGGCCGATTCCTCGAGATACTGAAACCCATCCGCTTTGACGTCTTCGGGTCGCCAAGCGAGGAAGTCAAGGAAGCGCTGGCCGGATTTGGCCCCAACTATATGCAGTATGTTGGTGGCTTCAGTCGATAGGAAGCGATTCGCGCGGTAGCGGGGCTCGTTACCGCCGCAGTGACTCCAACAGTTCCTCGTTGTCTTCGTGAATCAGAAACGTGTCGAACTCGAGGTAGTAACCACCGGGATCGTAACCGACAAAAGCCTGGACCCGAGGGCCTTCTTCCTCTAACTCCGTTGACCTCAGCTCGAACGCACCGCTCTCTCGCACGTACTCGAACCAGCCACGCAGGTCATCGGTGAAGAACGAGACCGTGACCGCCTTCTGCTCGGAGAAGGAGTGCATCCCCCGCGTTTCGTCGACCAGCCCAAGGTATCCGGACGGCGAGGTCTGGTAGATCTTGGCCCACCCCTGATCCACCAGAAAACTGAGACCGAACTTGTCCTCGTAGAACCGCTGGATGCCCTCCATGTCCTTGTAGTACAGCCAAATTACGGTGGACTTGAAGCCGAGTCCTGAAGGAGCGTCCGCCTGAGGATCGGGCCCGACGAGGATTGTCTCGGCCTGGTCCAGTATCGGCATCAGCTGTTCGTTCTCCGGATGTTCGTTGAACCGCTCGAACTCCAGGTAGTAGCCTTCCGGATCGAGTATCACGAACCCGTGATGCGGTCGGCCTTCCACCGGATCGTACCCGTACTTCATCTCGACATCCCGGCTCTCCAGGTAGGTGTACCACTCGTCCAACTGGTCCGTGATCAGGGCCATGGCAACGCTCTTGGGCTCGTCTGTCGTGTGCATGCCTTTGGTGCCGTCGACCAGGACGAGATACGACGTGGGAGCTATGTGGAGGATCTTCGCAAACCCGTAGTCGGCGACGAGCTTGATGCCGAGAGTATCGGTGTAGAAGGCGGTGGCTCTCTCCAGGTCATCGTAGTAGAAGAATGCATTGCTGGCGGCGATGCCAAACTGTTGCATTGGATTCACTTGGCTCGACTCCTCTTCTCTGGCGCAGGCGGCGCCGAGAAGTACGGTAGCGATGGCAAGGGCGATTCCACTAAGCCGGTTCATCGAAGCTTGATATCCTCACGTTGGGTTCAACCGACACTGAATTTGCCTTCCCCGCAAGATCAACAGCGTTCAGATCCAGAGCAAGAGAACCCCACCTAATGATGTAACGCCAAGCACGCCCCTTCGATATATTGAGGGCAGCTGATCATCGTACAAAGTGAGGACAAGCGTGACGGTACTCAACACCATCGGCCGAACGAGGCTGCTTCAGCTGGAGCATATGGTTCCCAAGCAGAGCGCCAGCATTCTGGTCAAGTTGGAGTACGAAAATCCGACAGGGAGCATGAAGGACCGTATGGCGCTCGCGATGGTCGAGGCGGCCGAGGCGGATGGACGGCTGCGGCCGGGTGGATCGGTGGTCGAGTACACGGGTGGAAGCACGGGCGTGTCGCTCGCCTTTGTGTGCGCCGCGAAGCGCATCCCTCTTCAGATCGTGACATCGGAGGCATTCAGCAAGGAGAAACGGGACCACATGACGGCGCTGGGCGCTCAGCTCACACTTGTCGCCAGCCCGACCGGTGGGACGACGAAGGCTCTAACCCTCGAGATGATCGAGACCGCGAGCGAACTCGCGTCCGCTCCCGGGAGCTACTGGACGGACCAGTTGAACAACACTGATCAGCTATCCAGCTACGATCGGATGGGCGAGGAGATATGGGAGCTAACGAACGGACATGTTGACGCCTTCGTTCAGAGCGTTGGCACCGCCGGGTCACTGCGGGGGGTCTCTACACGCCTCCGAGCCCATAACGAAGCGGTGCACATCGTCGCGGTTGAGCCCGAGGAGTCGGCGGTCCTGTCGGGCGGGCCGAGCGGATCTCACAAGATCGAAGGCACCGGCGCTGGGTTCGTCGTGCCGCTATGGACCGAGACGCTCGCCGACGAGATTCACCAGAGCTGTCACCCGTCGACCTATATGGAGGGCCTGCCATGACCCCAGAGGAGCAGTTGGAACAGCTTGAGCGCTGCGTCGAAGCATTCGCGGGTTCTGTTGCGGCGCTCGATGAGCGTTTCTTTCTCAGGAAAATCACCAACTGGTCAGCGCGGGACATGGTGGCTCACCTGATTGGGTGGAACCGACACATAGTAAGGGGCGCCAGGCAAATCCTGCGCGGCGAGCTGCCGTTTTATGACGTGGATCCTGGCCCCGACTACTCAAACGTGAACGATATGCTGGTTCGGGATCACCCCGAGACGGATC
>CP070812.1:1173357-1176499 GCA_020344015.1 Gemmatimonadota bacterium | reverse complement strand
GCGAACTCGCCGATTCGCCGCGCGAACTCCTCCGGCGTCGCGGCGCCCCGTAGCTGCACCCCCGCCAGTTCGAAGCCGCCGGTCACGAAATGCGTATGGCTGTCCATCAAACCGGGCACCACGCGCCGCCCGACCAAGTCGATCCGCTCGGTCGATGGAACGGCGAACTCCTCGATCTCCGCATCGCTCCCCACCGCCAGCACCTTGCCGTCGGCAATGGCGATCGCCGTCGCCCCGTCCACCACGGGCGCTCCCTGCCCATACCAGATCATCCCGCCGCTCAGTATTAGGTCCGCTTCCATATCAGATCGCTCGGCACAACCCGCCACCAGCGCCGCCGTCGACAGGACGAGGGCAGTACGAATCTTGAACATCGTTACCTCCCAAAGACATTACCGCTGCGGCCAAACCTCTTCCACGACACCCTCCAGCGGCTCGGCGGTGGTCCTCATCCGAAAGGCCTCCCGCGTCTGCATGTTGTACCGGTCGCCCGGGGCGAGAAAGTAGAACAAGCCACCAGAGTCGAGCCGGTGACCGTGATCATAGATCGCGACGTAGCTCGCGCCGTCCACGCGGAACGAGTTGCCCCGCACGACTATGGCGGTATTCTCGTCGAGCCCGATCCCCAGCAGCTCGGGGCGCGCCTCGATCACCTCGATCAGATCGAACTGGCGGTTGCGCTTGAGCAGGTGCTGGTCGATCGCCACGTCACGCAGGAACCCGAACCCTTCCTCGTGATCTCCCATCATGATCGTGTTCGTCTCCGTGTCACCCCGGACCAGGTAGGAGCCCTGAATCGTAGCTCCCGCCGAGCTGCCACCGATTACTCCGCCACGCTCCAGTAGGCCCCACAACTCGTCCTCCACCTTGGTGCCGAGATACGAATCCGCCAGACGCCACTGACGGCCGCCCGAGAACCACACGCCCCGCGCCTCCTTGAGCACTGCCACGAAATCGTCCGAGTCCGCCTCTCCTCGGTCCTTCGTGTGCAGGACCGTCAGGTTCGTCGCTCCGACCTCCCTGAGCTGCCGCAGGCAGTAGCAATACTGGTCGTACTCATCCCTGCCACCCGCCGTCGGGATGACCACGATCGGGGCGTCGGGGCCGCCAGCCAGCTCCACAAACTCCTCGACGATCGTGAGGTCACGAAGCCCGCCACCCACCACGACCAGCGACCCGTTCGCCGGGCCAACCTCCTGCGCAGCGGCGACCGTCGCACCTCCGGTCGCCAGCAGAAGTACCACGAGCGTCCCGAGTACACCTGCTGACTTGTACATAGACACGACCTCCGTGTAATACCGTTAGCCACCGCCACGCTCGGCGATGATACGTGCGAGCACAGGCGCCTCGACGTTTCCTCCACTCACGACTACGGCGACGTTTTCACCTTGCACCGAGACCGACCCCGCGAGCAGCGCCGCGATCCCCACTGCACCGCCGCCCTCGACGACAAGCTTGTGTTCGGTAGCGGCGAACGCCATCGCATCGCGGATCTCGTCCTCCGAGACCAGCACGTACTCGTCAACGAGGTCACGGACCAGTTCGAAGGTGTAGCGATTGTCGAGCCCGATCCCGCCCGCCAGCGCGTTGGCGATCGTCTCTTCCTCGGGAAAAGCTATCGGTTTGCCGACCTCGAGGCTCTCGTGCATCACACGGGCGTTGGCCGCCGAGACGCCGACCACACGGAACCCCGGGTTCGACCGCTTGAGCGCCAGAGTAATCCCCGAAATCAGGCCGCCGCCCGAAAGCGGGACTATCGCCGTATCGAGCAGAGGCAACTGCTCCAGCAGCTCCAGCCCAATCGTTCCCTGCCCCGCGATGACGTGCGGATCGTCGAACGGGTGGACGTACACCAGGCGGCGTTCCTTCTCGAGCTGGAAGGACCGCTCCTCTGCCTCATCGTACGTCTTGCCGTAGAGAACCGTCTCGGCCCGGTGCCGACGTATCGCCGCCAGCTTGGTCGGGTCCACCCATTCCGGCACGCAGACGACGGAGGGTATGTCGAGCAGATCGGCAACGAAGGCTACAGCGCGGCCGTGGTTGCCGCTGGATATGCTGATGATCCCGCGTTCCTTCTCGCTACGAGAAAGCGATAGGATCTTGTTGGCCGCACCGCGGACCTTGAAGGAGCCTGTGACCTGCAGGTTCTCGAGTTTCAGCCAGACGTGAGCGCCAGTCCGCTCGTCGAGCTCCGACGAGGCGAGGACCGGCGTCTCCACCGCGATCCTCGCTATGGCCTCCCGCGCAGCCTCTACGTCGATCTGCGTCACTGGCTCAGCCCGCCCCGAACCACCCGGAAACCACGGTAGCCTTCCGCCGCCACCGCTCCCCGCGTTTTGCCATCAGCCGGCAGATCGGCGCTCCCGCCCATCAACTCTCCTTCGCCATCCGCGCCGACCACCCATTCGGCCACGTTGCCGCCCAGATCGAAGACCAGAACGTCTTCGCCGCGGCCCTCGAAACTACCGACTTCCTTCAGCAGCGGGGCGGAGCCGGGCAGCTCGGCGATCCGTTCGGCGAGTCGCGCGGCATCGTCGGGGTTCGGCGAGTAGCCCGCCCAGTAGTCGAGTGTGTTCTCGTTCCCACGCGCCGACCCGTACACCGCCTTCAGCTCGTCCGCCGTGCCCAGGCGATACGTTTCGCCCGTGTGATCGGAAAGCCACTCGACATAGGCGGTCGCCGCGCCAAACGTGATGCCGCTGGCCGGGTGGTTCTCGGTCCCCTGCTCGTACGCGTAGCTCCTGTCGAACTCGCCGTACTGGGCCCGCGTCACCTCGAAGCGACCGATCTCGAGTCCCTTGTACTCGACTATCTCGGGAAGCAGCGTGCCATACTCAGCCCGTCCGTAGCGACCTTCGGACCGTTCTATCTCTGCGCGCTTCAACGCCTCGGCTAACGGTGAGTCATCCTTGAGCGCCTCGTTCTCCGGTTCGTGCGTGCCGAACAGGTACATGTCGAACCAGACGAAGTCCTCCTCCATCTTGCGGCGCTGGTGGGCCAGCTTGCGGATCCCGTGCGCTTCGCCGGGGAAGAGGATGAACTTGACCGGCACACGCCCGATCTGCTGCAGGGCCCGGAAGTGTGACCACCCCTGGTCGGTCGGTACGTTGCGGTCCTCGGTCCCGAAGTAGATGATCGTCGG
>CP070812.1:1167175-1173257 GCA_020344015.1 Gemmatimonadota bacterium | reverse complement strand
GCCGTGACGACCTACAACGCGACGATCCGTGTGGAGACGCTGGTGCCATTCTCGACCCACCTGGCGACCGGCGATACTCTGCTCAGCGATTGGGTGCAAGTTACCTCTACGGTCACCCGAGCCAGTGACGGCGCGCCGCGGGCCAGCTCTATCGCCTATCTCGAGTCAAGCGACTCGACCGTAGTTAGCCCACTCGACAGTACGCTCGTCAAGGACGAGGCGGAGTTCGCCGATACGGGCACGGCGACGCTCACCGCTGTCCTGGCGCAGCCGCTGCTGCCGCGAGACAGCCTGCAAGACGCTCTCGACCTCGAGGTCAGCACGTACGTCGTGACTGCTGGAACTGCGAGCAGCACGACACCGATCATGGGTGACACGGTTGACTATCCCGCGACCGTAACGGACACGCGTGACGGCAGCCAGGTAGCCAGCCCGCTTTTCGACTTCACGTCCTCGGATCCGACTGTGGTGCGGGTGCTGGTCCCCGCGTCGGCCGGTAGAGGACTCGCCCGGGACTTAGGGGTCGCCGACGTGACGGTAACGCTGGTGGACCCCGACCTACCGAGGGGAACAGTCTCGGACACTTACGAGACGACGACGATCACGGAGGAGCGGTTCTACGGAGTCCCGTCGATTCAGAGCGGGAACTTCCAGGACACCATCGTCGTCGCTGCCAGCAAGGTGCACAGCTTCACCGACAGCACACTGATCAGGTTCCCGGATACGGCGGCGGTGTTCGTCTATTCGATCAACGCAACGAGGGATACGCTGCGGGCGGTGGTGGGTGCCGGGTCGAGCCTCAATCAGCTGACGTTCATCAACCTCGTTGACGATGTGATGATGGAGCGGGACACGGTGACCAGCTACTGGGTGTTCAGCGGTGGTGGTGCGGTGGACGACCCGTTCGAGCCGAACGATGGGTTCCCGCTGCCGGACACGGCGGCTGTCAACCTCAGCAATGCGCTGCCGTTCGAAGCATTCCTGAGCATCGACCCGAACCGGACGCCGGGTGACACGTTGCCCTCCGAAGCGAACTTCTTCTGGCTCTCGAATCCAGGTCCGGGAGATATGACCGTCGATATCAGGGCAGAGACTCAACAGGACGCAGATATCGATTTCTTCGTGTGCAACGGGGTCGGCAATCCGCCTACGGACTACGATGGTACGGCGTGTGCCCGGAACCCGGCTCTCAATGGGTCAGGTAGAGTCGAGGAAGAGCTGGGAGAGGTTCTGTCACCGGGCAGGCACGTGTTCGGCTTCTATTGCGTAGGCGGTTGTGATGTGGTTCCGGTGACGTACAAAGTGTGGATTAGGGAGAGTAGCTAGGGAGATAATCCTAAGTGGCCAGAAAAGACCAGTTGATTGTGTGCCCCGCCTGCGGCGAGGTTAACGCTGCCGAGAACGTTTCCTGCAGGGTCTGCCTGGCAGATCTCACCGGGGACAAGAAGTCCGCCTCCGCCTCGATCAGCCAGCTCGCCCATCTGTCGCAGCTGGTAAGGCGCGTCGAGGTCACGAACCGGCGGCTCAACTTTTTGATCTTTAGCATCTGGCTGATCTTTGCGCTGTTCGTCGGCTGGACGGTGGTAGGGAGGATCATGGGCGTGGGCGGCCCGGGCGCACTGCTGGACTGGCCGTTCTGAAATTCGCCGAGCCCAAACCGAGGGGTGGTCCGGACTCACCGGGTCCACCCTTCTTTTTTTGCTGCTGTGCGGCCTTTCCCTCTTACCGACTATTTCCTGGCCTCCGGGTGTCGCGCCTGACGTTGGTGGGCTAGATTTCAATCCTCGCCATTAAGCACGCGGCACGGAGGCGGCGATGGCCCCGCTGGGACTCGCGCTGGAAGAAACCAAGCTCGCCAGGGATCAGCTGGCCCAGGACGTCGAACGGGCGACAGGTGGTGACGTGGTGGTGGAACGGGTGCTCGGCGAGGGTCGCATGGCCCGGGTCTACATGGCGGAGCAGCAGAGCCTGGAGCGCAAGGTCGCCGTCAAGGTGCTGCTGCCGCGCCGGGCCCGGGACCGGAGTACTCTGATCCGTTTCGGGCGCGAGGCTCGGGCGATGGCGGGCTGTACTCACCCCGGTGTCGTCAGCGTGTTCAGCGTCGGCGAGACCCCCCGCGGCCTTCCCTTCTTCGTGATGGAGTATGTCGAAGGCGAGACGCTCGAGGAGCGGCTGCGTCGCAAAGGCAAGCTGCCGCTTCGCGAGGTGACACGCGTCGTCACGGCGGTCGCCGATGCGCTGACCTACGCTCACGGCCGCGGGCTGGTGCATCGCGATGTGAAGCCGGCCAACGTGCTGCTCGAGCGAGGGACCGGCCGAGTACTTCTGACGGACTTCGGGCTCGCGAAGGCGGTGAGGGGCGTCACACGCATCACGACGCTCACCGGTACCGGCGAAATCATGGGAACGCCGGAGTACTTGAGCCCGGAACAGGCGGAGCGGGGTGAAGTCGACGCGCGGAGCGACCAGTACTCGCTGGCGGTGATGGCTTACGAGATGTTGGCCGGCCGCCTGCCGTTCCTGGGACCCACCCCCCAAGACTTCGTGCGGCAGCACGTGGAGGACACGCCGCCGTGGCTACCACGCCTCGAGCCGAATACTTCACTCGCAGTCTCCAAGGCCGTCGACCGCGGCCTGATGAAGGAACCGGGCGCCCGCTTCGGGAGCGCCGAAGCGTTCGGGCAGGCTCTCAAGGGGGCGGGTGAGGCGGCGTTGGCAGCCGAGCCGCAGCGCAGGCTGTGGTGGGGGTACGAGCGGCAGCTCGTGCAGGCCACGGCGATATACGCCGGCGCGGCCTGGGGCGTGCTCGAGGCTCTGACCTGGGTCTTCGAGACCTTCGACCTGCCGATGACGTTCCGACAGCCCGCCCTACTCCTCGTCATCGGCGGTCTACCGCTCACCCTCTTATTGCTCTGCTACGCGCGGAATCGGCCGCAGCCCTTAGAGGCCTGAAGAGCTGCGGCGCAGACGCGGGCGATTGAGCTTGCCCGGCGGCCCGAATAGATTTGGGCTCCCGAGGTATTGGGGCGGTAGCTCAGCTGGGAGAGCGCCTGCCTTGCACGCAGGAGGTCGTGGGTTCGAATCCCATCCGCTCCACTCTCCGACAACTGGAGGCTCCGCAACACCTTAATGCGGGGCCTCTTGTTCTCTTGGGATGGCTGATGTTGCCCGTGGTGACAAGAACGGTGACCGACGTACCGTAGCCCTTCCGCGGAGGTCTTCGTGCTCCAGAACTGCCAGGTTCATTGGGCTGCGTCGGCTTTGCCCGCAAACTGAATCGCTGTGTCACCGCAAAAGACACCACGGTTAGTTAGGCAGCGTCGTTGTTAATAGAGCGGCGGCTCGGGGCGCCGAAGGTCTGAGCTCGCCCAAGCCGCGACACACGGACTGACTGTCCGTGGGCTGGGGCGCCGCTCCCGAATGGGGACGGTCCAGGCTCGTCAGCCTCTTCGCGGCGTTCGGCTCCAATTCATCACACCAGGTGAGCCCGTCCGGAACGCGACCTTCCTTGTCCGCCGGCGAAGCGTTGGCTGATTGGACGGCGGAGATCGTAGACGGCACGCAGACGAGTGTGACGGTCGTGCGCTCAGTCGTACCGCTCGAGCAGTGCCTGAAACCGCGGGTTGTCGTGAAGCGAGTTGAAGCGGTAGTCGATCTCGAGGAAGGGGACCGTCAGGGTCCCGGGAATCGAGAGCAGGTACTCGAGCAGCTCGATCGCCTCATCCTGCTCGCCGAGCATCGCGTGGATGACCGCCAGATCCTCCACACGGTAGACGCCGTGCCAGGCGTCTTCGGCGACGGGAACGAGGGCAACGGCACCTTCACCCTCATGCAGCGCGTCCGCTCTCCGGCCCAGGCCGGCGAAGGCGATGCCCAGCGCGCTGTGCAGGCGGGCGTCGTCCGGGAAGCGCTGCAGTCGCGCCTCCACGACGACCCTGCTGGAGTCATAGTAGGCGCGCCGCAGCGAATCGTCGCCCAGCAGGTCGTAGATCTCGGCGTAGTACTGCGCCTTCGGGACGAAGAAGACGTTGGCCTCGGCCGCGTCCACCTGCATCCCGGCGAGCAGCTCTAACGCCGCGTCGTAGTCGCCTTCGGAGATCTCGATCCAGGTCGATAGCATGGTCAGCAATGGATGCCGCAAGCCGAGACCCTTCGCTTCCTCGATCACGCGGCGCGCGTCGGCACGATTCCCATCCAGTCGCACGTGGACGCGGAGGGCGTCACGAACGTACGTGGGCCAGCCGGGATCCAACGAGATCGCGCGATGAAAGTAGCGCTCCGCCTCGGCCCTGTTGCGCATGAACGCATACGTGTTCGCGATGTCTCTGGCGATGAGGGCCGAACCCGGGTTGACCTCGGCGGCCCGGAAGAGATCGGCGAGCGCGTCATCGAGCCGCCCCCGGCGCCTGTGTATCGACCCGATACCGTAGAGCAGATCGGCGCTGTACGGTCGACTGGCGCGGGCGGCCTCAAATGCCTCGAGCGCCGTGTCATACTCCAGCAGCCCCCAATAGTAGTAGTAGCCGCGAGCGATCTGTGTCTCGGGAAGCAGCGAGTAGAGCGCCAGTGCCTGGTCGAGTGCCGCTCGTGCGCTGGCCAGGCGTTCCGGCCGGCGATCGTAGAACCGCCACCACAAGTGGAGGTGTGCCTCGGCAAGCGCCGCGTAGGCGACGGCGAAGCCGGTGTCGAGCGCCACCGCCTGCTCGTACATCTGGACCGCGATTCGCAGGTCCTGCTCCGGTGCCGCACCGACTTGGTATTCTCGTCCGCGCAGGAAGAACTCGTATGCCTCCGTGTTCGACGTCGGTATGGCTTCCAGTTCCCCGCGCTCGGACTCCCGGATGGTAACATCCAGTGCGCGCGCCACGTGGTCCGCGACCTCGGTCTGCATCCGGAATATCTCGCTGGCCAGAAGCGGTACCGTGAACATCTCGGCCCAGACATGGGTCTCGTCCGACCCTCTGACGAGCTGCGGCCGGATGCGTACCTCGCCGGGTCGGCCTTCGGCGTGGACCGCCTGTACCGTGCCCCCGAGCAGGTAGTCCGCATCCAGTTCCTCGGCGATCTCCCGGGCAGGCTTCGTGCTCCCCTTGTACTGGACCGTGCTCTGGCGAGCGATGACGGCCAGGCCGCCGACACTTGCCAGACGGCCCGTGATCTCGTCGGTCATGCCATCGGCGAACCACTCGTCTTCCGCCGCTCCCACATTCTGGAGCGGTAGCACCGCAATCCTGGGCGCTGCAGTGTCGCGGGGGCCGGTGCCCCGCCGGAGCAGGTCGTAGACGGGCCAGGCGAGTGCCAGCGCGACGGCGACGGCAACCACGACGACCGTCCGCCGAGAGGGACGGTGAGGCGCCCTCGCAATGGCTCCCTCGTCTGATTCAGCTGCGCGCGCTTCCGTGCGATCCCCGGGGACGGTGGCGGGACGCGCCGCGACTGATCGCGCTCGCACCGAGGCGACCAGCTCCAGCGTCTCAGGCGCGGGCTCGATCTCGTATTCGTCGGCCAGCCTTCTCGAGAAGTCCTCGAAGAGCCCTATTGCGGCCGTACGGTCGCCCAGCTCGTCCAACCTCGTGATCACCGTTCGCAGCCGCTCCTCCTCCTGCGGCTCGATGGCCACCGCTCGCCGTGCCCAGCGTACCGCACTCACCGCGTCCTCGGCCTCACCACTCCGCACGGCCAGCTCCCAGGCCGCCGCCGCCGCTTCCCGGCGGTAACGGGCCCGCTCATCGTCGAGAAAACGAGCGAAATCGGGCGCGTCAGCGACGTAGAAGCCGGGGAGCAGGTCACCGCGGTAGATCTCGAGCGCGCGTTCGTAGTCGCTGCTATTCAGCGCCTGATCGAAGGCATTGGCATCGCACCAAACCGCCTCCCAATTGAGGCCGATCTCCTCCTCACCACGATTCACCACTACCCCTTCGCCGAGGTCGTTGCGTAGCACGTACACCGCCTGGCGTAGCGCCTGCCGGGCACGGCTCTCGTCGGATTCGGGCCAGAACATCGCGAGGAGGACATCGCGGCGATGGAACCCCCGAGGCGTCGCCAGGGCGAGGTAGGTGAGCAGCGCGAGTCGCTTGGACTG
>CP070812.1:1163241-1167075 GCA_020344015.1 Gemmatimonadota bacterium | reverse complement strand
AGGTGGTAGCCATCTGCGACGTTCACCAACTGCGCCGTGACCCGCAGGCGGCTGCCGGCCTTTCTGACACTCCCCTCGAGGACCGTCGCCACCTTGAGCTTGGCGCCAACGTCGGCGATCTCCGGCGTCTTGCCTTTGAAGGCGAAGGACGACGTGCGGGCAGCGACACGTAGACCCTGAAGCTGGGTTAAGGCGTTGATGATCTCTTCCGTCATCCCGTCGCTGAAGTACTCGGCCTCGGGATCGTCGCTCATGTTAGCGAACGGCAGTACGGCGATCGATCTGCGCTCGACACCCTCCGGGACGGCAGGCGGTGCGCTCGTTGGCGCGGCATCAGGCTCGGCATCGGCCCGCCCTGTGCGCCGCACACCTTCCGGGGTGGTCTCGAAAGCCCACGCGAGTCCCACGGCGATGGGAAAGCCCAAGATGGCGAGTGCCACAACGAACGTGACGGTCCAGTCAGCGAGTTTCAGCGCCGGAAGCAGGTTGTTGGCCGCCTCGACTACGACCAGTCCTACAACCACGTAGACGACGGCTACGCGGAAGACGCGGCGACGCGCCAGTTCAGCAAGAAAGGCACGCAAGGCGAAGCGGGAATTGCGCATGTCCTACTTCCATCCTTCAACAGTTGCGGCTAGCTAGCAGCCACGCCTTCAACGATGCTCCACGGCGAGTTGGTAGGTATGACCTTTGTGAGCCGTAGCTCCGCCGCTTCATACAGCGCTTGATACTCCTGTTTCGTGCGTTCCATGCCCCCGTCAGTCATGACGAATATCTCAATGTCGGCTAGCTTGCTGAGGTGAGGTTCATTGGGGCCCGGGATCAAGCATTCTACCACCAAGACTCGGCCGCCCTGCTTCATCGCGCGGCGGCAGTTGGTCAGTGTCCTCACCGCATGGTCGTCGTCACAATTCTGGATGAGGTTCGCCATGATATAGGCGTCAGCGCCTTCGGGTACTCCTTCGAACATGTCAATTGCCACACAGCTGCAGCGATTGGACAGGCCCGCGGCGTCGACGTTCTTCCTCGCGCCTTCCGCGACATGAGGCAAGTCAGCCACTACACCGGTCATGTGGGGATTGGACGTCAGGATCGCGGCCATCAGACCGCCGTTCCCTCCACCCACATCGACGATGCTGTCGACGCCCGAGAAATCGTAGGCCTCGGCAACCGCCTTGAACTTCTGCGCCGAGATGGAGCGCATGGCATCGTCGAAGATCGCCGCGGCTTCCGGATGCTCGGCCAAGTATTCCCACCCATCCTTGCCATACACGTGGAAAAAAGCAGACTCGCCCGTCTTGACGCCGTGCAGAATCTGGCCCCACGGTTGCCACGTGAAGTCCTCACCCCGCATGATCGTCCAGCCTCGCGCCGACAAGGGCACATCGCTGCGAAGAGGCTCGGCCATCGAATTGAGCGAGAACCGCCGCCCTTCGTCCTCCTCGAAGATGCCGAACCCGGACAGCGCCCGGAGGATCCGATAGAGCGAGCGGGCATGTACCTGTGTGGCGGCGGCCAGTTCGTCGGAACTTCTGGGCCCGTCCTTCAGCAGATCGGCGATTCCCAGCTTGGCCGCAACATATAAGCACTGCGCGAGCATTGGGGTGTTGACGATCTGCAGCAGCGCTTCTCGAGGGTCCACTTCAGCGGAGTTATTGGATGCTGCGGACTCGGACATGGTGATTGTCCTCCTTATTTCAGCCTCATCTTCTCCAGCAAGACATCGAACCGTGGGTCGTCGCGAAGTGGATCGAAGTGCGGAAGTATCTTCACCCAGACCAGAAGCGGGTCACGCTCTTCATAGGCTCGTTCGAGCCACTCGAACGCCTCATCCTTACTACCGACTGCCGCGCTCACAAACGCGACGGCCGTGGGCGGGACGAACTCGCCTCGCGCTCGTGCGACGAGCTCCTCATAGATGGCGCCTGCCTGCGCCTCGCCGCCAGAAGCGGCATACGTCACCGCAAGTTCCGCAAGCGACCACGGATGGCGTCCAGCCAGAGCCATAGCGGTCTGCAAGGCCTCGATCGCTTCCGGGTAGCTGGAGTTGAGTCGGTAGCCCAGTCCGAGAATGTGGTTTGCGTGCCAGGACGTTGGGTAGAGTTCCAGTGCGCTGCGGAGCTGGTCGATCGAATCCGGAAAGCGCCCCAGGAACGCAAGTGCCTCTCCCAACCACGTCCTCCCAAGTTGGCCGAGCGGATCGAGCTCTACGCCGCGGCGGAGTTCCGCGAGCGATTCCTCGCTCCGTCCCATCGAGAAGAGGAATAAGCCAAACCGGGTATGCGCGTCAGCGAGGTCCGGTTTGAGTTCGAGCGCCCGGAGAAAGTGTCTCTCGGCATCCGACCACTCGAAGTCGTATGCCCAGTTCAGCCAACCCAGCGCTACATGCGCCTCGGCGAGCCGCTCGTCCAACTCGAGCGCCCGCAGCGCCGCTTCTCGTGCTTTCGGCTTCGTCTCATTCGGGCGGAGCACGCCCGCCTCACCGAGGAAGTTGTAGGCGTCGGCGATACCGGCGTGCGCAAGGGCGTACTGGGGATCGCAGGCGAGCGCCTGCTGGAAGCACTCGAGTCCTTTCCGGAGGTACTCCTCAAACACTTGATTGACGAAGAAGCGTCCCTTGAGGTATGAATCATAGGCTTCCAAATTCTCGGTCGGCGGTGTGACCAAAGGTTCGCCTGCGTCCCTTCCGAGAGCCACATCCATTCGGTCAGCAATCGCGCATGCGATCTCGTCCTGGATCGCAAAGACGTCCTCCATCTCCCGATCGTAGCGCTCCGACCACAGGTGATAGCCATCAGCGACGTTCACCAACTGCGCCGTGATCCGCAGACGGTTCCCGGCCTTCCGCACGCTCCCTTCCAGCACCGTCGCGACCTTGAGCTTCGCTCCGACCTCAGCGATGTCCGGCGTCTTCCCTTTGAAGGCGAAGCACGACGTGCGGGCAGCGACGCGCAGATCCCTCAGCTGGGCCAAGGCGTTGATGATCTCTTCCGTCATCCCATCGCTGAAGTACTCGTTCTCGGGATCGTCGCTCAGATTGGCGAAGGGCAGGACCGCAATCGACTTCGCCTCGACCTCCTGCGCGACGGCAGGCGGTGTGCTCGACGCCGCCTCAGCCGGTTCCGCCCTGGCCGGCTCCGTGCGCCGCACACCTTGTGGCGTGACCTCAAAAGCCCAGGCGAGAACCAGAGCGATCGGAAAGCCTGAAAGGGCAAACACCACAAGGAGAGGGTAGGCCCATGATGGCAGCAGGAGAGCTGGGAAGACGGGGTCGGCTGCCTCCACAACAACGAGTGCAACGGCGGCATAGACGACGGCGACGCGGAAGACGCGGCGCCGCTTGAGTTCAGCCAGTAAGGCGCGCAGGCCGGAGGGAGGATCGTTCATATTCTACTAATATTCCTCCAATAGCTTCTCGAAGCCCGGTTGCTGGCGCAGCCAGCTCCGGCTAGTTGGCCACGCCTTCAACGATGCTCCACGGCGAAGCGGTAGGTATGATTCTTGTCACCCGCAGCCCCGCCCTTTCATACAGGGCTTCATACTCCTGTCTCGTGCGCTCCCGGCCCCCGTCGGTATGAACGAGCATCTCGATGTCGCCGAGTTTGCTGAGGTGAGGCTCACTGGGGCCCGGAATGATCATCTCTACTACCAAGACTCGGCCGCCCTCCTTCATCGCGCGCCGACAATTGCCCAGTACCCTCACCCCATGGTCGTCGTCGAAACTCTGGATGACGTTCGCCATGATGTAGGCGATAGCGCCGTCGGGTACCCCTTCGAGCATGTCAATTGCGACGCAGCGACAGCGATCGGACAGGCCCGCGGCGTCGATGTTCT
>CP070812.1:1158292-1163141 GCA_020344015.1 Gemmatimonadota bacterium | reverse complement strand
TGGCACGCATCACGATGAACGAGATCAAGATGCCCAGCGGCAGCGTCACGGCCGCCACGAGCGCCGAGCGAGCGTGGAGCAAGAAGATCACCGCTACGGCAGCGACGATCAGCGATTCCTCGATCAGTTTCTCGCGCAGCGTGTGAATCGCCCGATGGATCAGGTCGCTGCGGTCATATGCGGTGCGTAGGCGTACCCCCTCCGGCAGGCCGCGCCGGATCTCGGTCAGCTTCGCCTTCACTCCGTCGATGGTGGTGAGAGCATCCGAGCCGAAGCGCATCACCACGATCCCAGCCACCACCTCGCCCAGGCCGTTGAGGTCCGCGGCGCCGCGCCGCGGAGCCGGACCCACCTGAACCGTGGCTACGTCGGATACCCTGATCGGCGTCCCGGTCTCGGTCGCCCCAACCGCCACGCCCTCGATGTCCTCGGTCCCCTGCAGGTAGCCGAGCCCGCGGATCATGTACTCGCGTCCCCCCATCTCGAGCACACGAGCGCCGATATCGATGTTGTGCGAGCCGATCGCCTGCGCCACGCGGGTGACCGGAATCCCAAACGCGCGTAGTCGTTCCGGGTTGACCTCGACCTGATACTGCTTCACGAACCCGCCGACGCTTGCGACCTCCGACACACCCGGAACCGCGGTAAGCTGGTAGCGCACGTACCAGTCCTGCAGCGAGCGCAGCTCGGCAAGGTCGTGCCTGTCCGATTCGAGTGTGTACTCGAACACCCAACCCACACCGGTGGCGTCGGGACCCAGGGTTGGTTCGACGCCAGGCGGCAGGTCGCCGCGCAACGCGTTCATGTACTCGAGCACTCGGGAGCGGGCCCAGTAGATATCGGTCCCGTCCTCGAAGATGACGTAGACCATGCTGAGCCCGAAGAACGAGTAACCTCTTACGACCTGCGCGCCGGGCACCTTCAGCATCTCGGACGCCACCGGATACGTGACCTGATCCTCGACGATCTGTGGCGCCTGATCCGCGAAGTCCGTCTGGATGATCACCTGCACATCGGACAGATCGGGAATCGCATCGACCGGCGTCGTCTGCATCGCCCAGACCCCGATGCCGGCGATGCCCGCCGTGGCGAGCAGAACCAAGAACCGGTTCTCGAGCGACCACGCGATAACGCGGCTAATCATGGCCGTGCTCCGAGTGGGATGTGTCCGGCTCCACAGCCATCCCGTGCCCCGCATGCTGCATCCCGGGCATGCTACCGCCGGTGGTGGCGAGCCTCGATTCGGCGTCCACCAGGAAATTGGCAGAGGCGACAACGATCTCCTCCTCGTCCAACCCCTGCAGGATCACCACCCGATCGCCGCCACGCGGGCCGAGCACGACTTCCTGCGGGAGGAGCGTGCCGTCGGCGAGGTGAACGAAGACGATGTTCCGTTCGCCGGTCACGATGACGGCTTCGACGGGCACCGTCAGCACATCGGTCCCGATCTCTGCATCGAAGAAAACCGTAGCATACATGCCGGGCTTGAGTCGGAGATCGGGGTTGTTCACGGTGACCCGCACCCGGTTCGTCCGGCTACGCTCGTCTACCGTGGGATAGACGAAGCTGACCTCGCCCATCAGGTGCACGCCCGGGTAGGCGGCGACCTCGATATGGGCCTGCGATCCTGTGTGCACGAACTGGAGATCCTGCTCGAAGACCTCCCCCTCGACCCACACTCGCCGCAGGTCGGCGATGCGGTACAGACGCATCCCGGGCATCACACGCTGACCGGCTACCACCTCTTTATCGAGCACGATCCCGCTGACCGGTGCCACCAGCGTAAGCGTCTTGCTCACCTCGCCGGTCCGCTCGATGCGCTCGATCTGCTCCAGCGTTATGTCCCAGTACGACAGCCGCCGGCGCGCCGCCTCCAACATCGTCTGGGCGTTCTCCCACGCCTCAGCGGCTTCAGGGTCCAACCGCCCGGCGAGTCCGCTAGCAGTGAGCAACTCTTCTTGGGCTGCGACGAGAAGCGGGCTGTAGAGGGTCAGCAGCGGCTGGCCGCGACGGACGGTTTCGCCGGTGAAGTCGACGTACAGCTCTTCGACGAAGCCCTCGATCTTCGGCGTGACATCGGCGACGTTGGGCTCCGCCGCATGGATCTGCCCGACCGTGCGGATCGTGCGCGAAAGCGTCTCCCTGCGCACACGGGTGATGACAACGCCCAGCGCTTGCTCTTGCTGCCGGGTGAGACGTACGGGACTGCGGATCAGCGCACCCGTGCTGTCGACTTCGCTTCCCTGCCCGGACATCTGAGAGTGGTCGTGTTCACCCATCTCAGACATCGGGGCCGATTCTTCCTGGCCCCCGCACGCGGCAAGCAGCGCTGTGGCGACTGCCACGAACAATCTCGAGTTCTTCATTGCGTACCTCCCGCAGCTCCTCCGAGGAGGGCGTCTATCTCGGCGACCGCGCGGTGATACTCGGCAGCCAAGCGCACGGTCTCTATCTCGTAACGGTTCACGGTCATCTGATTCGCCAGCACCGTCATGTAGTCGACGCGCCCAACCCGGTAGGCCGACAGGGACGACTCGACCGAGGCACGGGCCTGCGGCAGAATCGACGTCGTATACAGGCGAGCCAGATGCCGCGCTCGTTCCGCCTGGGCGCGCAACTCGGCGAGCAGAGCGAAAGTCTCGTTGTAGGCCTCGAGCGCTCTGGCTTCTTCCATCGAACGCAGCGCGTCCGCTTCGCTCGTCAGCGGCACGCTGCGCGAGCCACCCCAAAGCGGCAGGCTAACGCCGACCATCAGCGTCATCATGTCTGTGAACTGCGGGCGCTGGTTGTAGGCCAGCCTGACCGCAACGTCGGGATAGTTCTCACGGCGGGCGGCACGGTAGCTGGCATCCGCCGCCAGGCTCCTCTGCTGGACGGCCTGCAAAGCCGGGCGACCTTCGACCGCGAGACTCATCAACGAGTCAACAGTCGGGAGCTCGGCCCCGATCCCGGAAAACTCGGTAGCACCAACCGGCACGGTCGCCTCACGACCCATCAACGCGTTGAGACGAGCCGCAGCCGCCAACCGCTCCTGCGTCATCACCGTGATGTCCTCGCTCATCTGCGCGACCGCGACCTCCGCCTGCAGCACGTCCTGCTGGAGCGCGCTGCCGACCGAGTACATGGACGAAGTCACTTGATGCAGGTCGCGCAATAAGCCGCGAGTCTCCTCCATGATCACCAGTGCTCGGTCGATGAACGCGAGTCGATAGTAGACCGACTTGACCCGAGCCATGAGCGCATGCTCGGCCTCCAGCGCATCGAGCCTCGTCGCCTCCGCCAGGTGCTCCGCCCGCTCCTCGCTGTTGCCGAGCACTCCCGGCCACGGGAAACGCTGCATTAACTCGATCGTGTTCATCGTCATCGGCTCGTCGGTGCCGAAATCGTCCAGCGGACGATTCATCAGCCCGAACGAAAGCACCGGATCGGGCAACGCTCCGACACGGCTCGTGCGCTCCTGAGCCGCCGCCGCCAGATAGCGGGCGGCATGAAGCCTCGGGTTCGCTTCACGAGCCGCCACCAGGGCGTCGGCGAGCCGCAGCGTATCCGCCGGAGCGACAGCGTCGCTCGGTGGCGCTGCGGCGACCAAGACACCGGGGTTCAGTGCCGCGAGCCCGTACCAAAGCAGCACCAGCGATCGAATATGTTTTAGGGATACCATACCTCGCCTCTCATGACGTAGAGCACGCACGTACACCCCGGCAGCATCGCCGCCGGGTGTCTCCACACGTTGCAGTCGGAGAGGCTAGGTTCTCGGAGGTGGCAGAAGCGGCTTCTTATAAGATGTGACTCGGTGTGCGACCAGCTCACCCTCCCATGCCGGGGCGAACTCTTCCACGAAGGCATAGCTGACGCTGGACGTAACGGCCGTCGTGGTGCCTGCGCACCGCGCAATGCTGGCACACTCCTCCATGGGACAATGCCCGCACTCGTTAAGCGGGCCGATAGTCTGCCAGGCGACCGGCGCGCTCATACGATGACAGCACCTATGGTCGCCGGGCCCACCGTGATGCGGTGAGAGCACGGCACCGGTAAGCAGCCCGACATGAGCTGCGAGCAGTAGGAAGGCGAGTGTGCGCTTCATGGCGAGTAATACTACGCAAGCCGTGCCGAATGTTCCAGCCTGGCGGTCAGGCGGCCGGGCGGCCGCCGACCGGAACGCTGAAACGAGTCCAGCGGCGGAGCGGCTCTGGGCCTAGGCAAGCTGCCGTAGCACGTAGTGCAGAATGCCTCCGTGCCGGTAGTACTCGAACTCCTGCGGCGTATCGATCCGCACCGTCGCATCGAACTCGACGGTGGCGCCCTCCGGCTTGACCGCGGTTACCTTCACCTGGCGCTTCCCTTCCGGGCTCTCGACATGGAACGTCTCAACGCCCGTGAGTCCCAGCGACTCGGCGCTCTCGCCCTCCTGGAACTGGAGCGGCAGCACGCCCATCCCGATCAGGTTGCTGCGGTGGATGCGCTCGAAGCTCTGGACGATGACCGCCCGGATGCCCAGCAGCCGCGTCCCCTTCGCCGCCCAATCACGCGATGAGCCGGAGCCATACTCGATGCCGCCGAGCACGACCAGCGGCGTACCCTCGTCCTGGTAACTCATCGCCGCATAGTAGATCGACAGCTGCTCGCCGGTCGGGACGTGGCGCGTGAACCCGCCCTCGATGCCCGGGACCAGCTTGTTGCGCAGGCGCACGTTGGCGAACGTACCCCGCATCATCACTTCGTGGTTGCCGCGTCGCGAGCCGTAGGAATTGAAGTCGGGCGGCTCGACTCCGTGCTCGATGAGGTAGCGGCCCGCGGGACTGTCCTTCTTGATCGCGCCTGCCGGCGAGATGTGGTCGGTCGTGACCGA
>CP070812.1:1145270-1158192 GCA_020344015.1 Gemmatimonadota bacterium | reverse complement strand
GCTCGCAGTCTACCGGCGCGAGCTGGCCGAACGAGACCTTGCGGACCTCGTGGGGAGCATCCGGGCACCGCCGGAGAACTTCGGGTCTGAGGCGGTGGTGGCGGCTATCCTCCGGCTGCTGTGGCAGGAAGCCGACGCCGAGGGTAGGGCCGACTTCGGGAAACACGCCCGAGAGGTGCTGAGCGAAGCCGGCATCGACCTCGGGCCCTGGCCGGTTCTCGACGGCATCTGTGGAGAGGGGTTTCCCCTACGACGCTTCTTCTCCTGCGAACTGGGTGAGTTGCGGGCGGCGAAGCAGGAAGCGTGGTATATGTGCCGCGGTCCGCGGGACGGCGTGCCGGCTGGCCTGCCTCGCGGCCAGCGCGCGCGTCGCTTCTGGTCGGCGATACGCGAGATCGGAGCGGACATCTGGAGCGAATGTCGCCTGCTGGTCGGCGATTCGCCGGAGCGGCTGGAAGCTCTGATGACGTTTGTGATCGACCTCTACCAGCTGCGCACGAGCCTGCTCATCGGCGCGAAGGCGAAGCGTGACTTCGAGAGGATCACGCTGGCCGATGCGGTGGCGGCCTCGGCCTGTTTCCCGCCCGTCTTTCCGCCCTACACGATCCTCGGCCTCTACGATGACACACACGTGGCGACGCTGCGCCTGACCGACGGTGGCGTCTTCGACAATCAGGGTATGTCGGCGCTGTTCGAAGAAGAGTGCACGCACATCATCGCCAGCGATGCCGGCGGCCTGATGGAGGTCGAGCGGCGCGTGACGGCCGGGCGCTTCGGAATGATGGGTCGGATCTTCTCGATCCTCATGGACAACGTTCGTAACCTCCAGATTCGCAGGTTGCGGGAGGAGCGGCGCGTCACGGCGGGTCTCAGCGGAGTCGACGGTCGGGACCCTGCCTTGGAGGATCTCAAGGAGCGATACGGTCTAGAAGGCGCGGCGTTCTTTCACATGACCACACCTCCCGAGGACGGCGATGCGGTGGGCCTGCCGCCTCACGCCGAATCGCGAGCGATCGCCTGCATCCGCACCGACCTCGACGCCTTCGGCGACGGCGAGATAGCGGCCCTCGTCTACCAGGGCTATTCACTGGCCGATCGCTTCGTGCGCCGCTACCTCGGCCGCTCGCCGTTCGCGTCGTCTGATTGGAAGCCGGCCGTTCGCGCACCGCTGCCACGCATCAGGCCCGAGGATTGCCCGGCACGAAGATTCGCCGCCGGACGTGAACGAAGGGTCGTCGAGGCGGGAGCCCTGCGCTTTTTCAGGTCGCTTAAGCTGCGGGCCTGGGAGGCGTGGCTGTTCACGCTCGCCCTGCTCGCCGGTGCGCTCGTCGCAGGCTGGGAGGCTCACCTGTCGCTCGCCGATCTCCTGGCAGTGCTCCGCGATGCGCTGCAGCGAGTGTGGCCCTTTCCGGAGGACCGACGGGTGCCGGTGGTCGTATGGGTTCTGGGTATAGCGCTGCTCATCGCCTGGTACGTCTTCTGGCCGAAGCTGATGCAGAAGCTTGGAAAGGTGCGCCCGTTCGTTACCTTGGTGAAGTGGGCGCGCGCCATCGCCGGAAACGTCCTCTGGGTCTTCGGGTTGCTTCCTGTGTGGCTGGCCCTCGGCGGGGCGTTGATCGCCGCCACCAGTCATATCGTATATAATGGCGCATTTTTGCGCGTGACGGGCTACTTCAATCGTTGCCTCGACTCCTGGCTGGGAGAGGGCTGACATGAGACATAGCGGGCGAGATACCGCGAGGGTGCTGCGTCGAGCGCTGCAACTGACCGTTGTGGCGGTGACGCTGGCTGGACTCGGCTGCCAGATCAAGCTTGTCGCCGACTACGACGAGATCACCGACCGCTCGGTCACAGCGCTGCAGCGCGAGTTCGAGCTGTTTTTCATTGACGTCGAGCGCAACCTCTACACGCCCGATGCGGTTTACGATAACTACATCGGCTTCTACGATGAGGTGCGCGCTGAATTGAGCGTCATCCGGGTCCGCGCCGCCGCCCGGCCAAAGAACGAGATCACCGTAGAGCAGCTCGACCTTGTCGCGCAGAACGTGGACAACCTAGAGGAGCTGCACAAGTTGGGGTTCGAGAGTCCGGAGGAGCTGGAACCGCTACGCGCCGCGTTTCAGCAGAGCTTCCAAGCGATATTGACGTTGGAGCTGGCCAAGAAGCGGGGCCAGTAGGGGGTTCTATGGCTATCAGAGTGCCCAGCCTGGCGAAGCAGATGTTGGATGCATCGCGCGGGGTCCTCGAGGAGAGCTGGCCTGAGATCAAGGACTACGCGAAGGCCGAATTCAAGAAGACCGCCGAGAGCATAGCGATGATCGTTCGACTCCACGCGGCAGGCAAGCTGACCCAGAAGAAGGCGCGCCTGCACCTGGAGATCCAGAAGAACGCGTCCCGCACCGTTCTGCTGACGATCGAAGGCATGGGCATCATCGCCGTCGAGCGGGCGATCAACGCCGCGCTGGGCGCGGTGCGAGACACCGTGAACACCGCCATCGGCTTCAGGCTCATCTGACGGTACCGCGACTGCGGTAGGGCTCGTTAACGCCGGGTAAGTGGGGGCCAACTTAATGTCATCCCTCCTTCAACGCCTGAAAGAACGCAAGCTTTTCCAGTGGTCGCTCGCCTACCTGGCCGGCGCCTGGCTCATCTTCCAGGGAATCGAGGTGCTCGCTGAGCCGTGGAATCTTTCTGTGGGGTTTCAGCGAGTTCTCCACGTGCTTCTCGGCGTCGGGTTCCTCGTCACGCTCGTGTTGGCGTGGTATCACGGCGAGAAGGGCCGCCAGAGGGCAACTGGGATTGAGCTAATGATCCTGGCCGGCATTCTGGTCGTCGCCGGCGCGGCGGTCGCGGTGCTCGGGCGCGGGGAAGATGCGGGACGGGAACCGATCGCGGAGCGGGCAGAAGCCGCCTCGAGCGTCATAGACCCCAAGTCCGTCGCTGTCCTACCCTTCGTTAACCTCAGCGCCGACCCCGAGAACGAGTACTTCAGCGACGGTATTACAGGCGACATCATCAACCGCCTTGCCAAGGTCACTGATCTCCAGGTCATCGCTCGAACATCGGTAATGCAGTACAAAAACACCGAAAAGCCCATTCGGCTGGTCGGGCGAGAACTGCGTGTAGCTACAGTTGTCGAAGGTGAGGTACAACGCATGAGTGGCCGCGTGCGTATCAACGCGCAGCTCATCGACGCTGATACCGACTTACACCTGTGGGCAGATGCGTACGATCGGGAGCTTACAGCGGAAAACTACTTCGAGATCCAGAGCGAGATCGCACAGCAGATCGCTGTGGCCCTACAGGCTGAACTTGCCCCTGCGGAGGAGCGCGGCAAAAGTGAGAGAAGGCCTACCGACAACCTCGAGGCCTACGATCTTTATCTTCTCGCGAGACAATACTGGGACTCGGAACAATGGCAAGCCGCGATTGACTTGTTTGAAGACGCGATCGAGTTGGACCCAGATTTCGCGCTGGCGTACGCGTGGTTGGCCATGGCGGAAGCCGACTTCTATTGGCTGGTCACGGAGGCCAGGACCGACGAGCGTTTGGCGAGAGTTAGAAGAGCCGCTGAGCGAGCGGTGCAGATCGATCCCGACCTCCCTGATGCACATCTCGCCATAGGGTGGTACTACTACAAGGCCTACGACTACGAGCGTGCCCTGCAGCATTTCGCCATCGCCCGGGACGCCCTGCCAGGTGACTCCTATGTCTCCACTCAAATCGCCCCGGTACTGAGGGCTCTCGGTAATTGGGAAGAGGCTGCCGATAACTTCAGGAAGTCGTTCGAGTCGAATCCGAGGTCGGACTGGGCGGCAAGGGAGCTCGGGTTTACCTACCACGTGATGCACAGATTCGCAGAGGCTGAGGAATACTATGACCGAGCTATCCAACTCGGTCCGGACGATTACACAAACTACCTCTCGAAGGCGGCGCTGTATGTGAGTTGGGAAGGGGATCGGGAAAGGGCTCGAACCGCTATCCGTGAGGCGTGGGCTCGCATTCAGCCGGCACCACTGTTTGCAGAGAATTACTACCTGCATTGGTGGGTCTACCGTATCATTGACGAGGACTACGAAAGGACATTGCGCCGTTTGGCCGCAGGTCTCGTCGAGACTGATACCACAGGCTACTACCTTACGAAAGCCGAGCTACATCGTCTCAGCGGCGACGCGGCGCTTGCCCGCGCCAGCTACGACTCGGCGCGAGTCCTGTTGGAAAGCCGTCTGATCTCCGCGTCGAGCGACATTGCGGCTCAGGCCCATATCTATAGCCAGCTGGGTTTGGCTTACGCCGGCCTGGGTCGTAAAGCAGAGGCGGTACGAGCAGCGGAACGGGCGGTCACGCTGTTTCCCGTCTCGAAGAGGGTGGATAACGGTCTGATGTGGGCCGCGTTCCTGGCCGAGACATACGTGATGGTCAGCGAGTACGACGCAGCTGTCGCCCAGCTCGAGTACGTTCTATCCATCCCGGGGTCGTACATAACGGCTGCTTGGCTGCGGGTCGACCCGATGTGGGACCCCCTCCGCGACCACCCCCGCTTCCAGGCGCTGCTGGAGAGGCACGAGTAAGACTGCCCTAACAGTGTGCTAGGATGTGTGCGAATCGCGGCCCACCCGGAGCACCGCCTCGACGGCCTCGGCCACGCCGACTATGTGCCGGTCCTCCCGATCGCGCCGCTTGAGCTCGACCCCGCCTTCCTGCAACGATCGGCCTTTACACCCCCAAACACTTTCCCCTATAGCAACGGGTCCACACCCGTCCTTCCCAAACAGGAGGCGACTCACAGATCGGTAGTGCCGTATTGCGCAGACCGAGCCGATGCAAGACGCGGGTAGCTTGCATGTCAGAAGCGCGATCTGCCGATTGCTCCGTTCTCTCTCCCTGAGAATGATCCGATTCTCCCCGAATTCCTGCGTATGATGCTGAAAGGAGGGTTTATGTCAAAGCCCAATCCTAACATCGACCACCCGGGTCGCCTGCTGGTTGGCGGCCTCAGATGGGTGCTGCTGTCGTCGCTGGCCTCGCTCGCCATGACTGCCGCAGCGGAAGTAGCGAAGGCGCAAGAGGTGGAGGAGCGGACGGAGCGGTTGCAGTTCACGGTCGCGACCGACCCCGAGTGGATCAACTATCACTACTCGGTATACGTCCAACCAGGACTTGTGAGATTGAGTGGCAAATGGACACCTGGAAACGTGAGCTTGTTCATTAGGGTATCTGGCGATCCGGTGGGAGAGAGCGACTTCCGAGGCGCCGGCCGAATGCCCGAAGCCGTGTTTCGCGCGGAAGTGCCGGGCACGATCAGGATCTGGGCGCGCCACGAGCACACTCATTCCCAACCGAACGTGAACGGGGAATTGCGTCTCTCCTATCCTGCCTTTTCCTCAGAGGGGGGGCAGCTGATCACGTTCCGCACCATCACGCCGCTCGCCGACTGCGGGCTCTTGGCCATCGAGGTCAAGATGTACTCGTACTACACCGATCCCCGCGGCCAGTCGGACCCAAGCTTCCGCCGCTCTCAGGACCTAGACAGCGTCCTGCTCGAGTGGGACGAGACCGAGTACTCGTCCGGCCAGCTCATCTATCCAGCCCCGGAAGAGCGCGGTGACGTGCCCCTGTTCTCGTACTGGCTTGATTTGATCAAGGACGACGGCAGCACAGTCCGGGGCCGGTCGAAGATCTTCGACGTCTACCGGCAGCGGCCCGTCCTGATCGGCAGCTCGCAGGTTGAGGGGGCAAAGGTCAGCAGGCGTGACAGGGTGGAGTGTTCGTCGGGCTGAGCCGGCCCCTGAGGCCTGGGATCTCTGTTCCGGAGGCGGTCACATGTTGAGGATCGGTTTCACACTGGGGGCAAGTCGAGCCGGGGTAGCGGCACTGGTCGTGCCGCTAGCCCTCGCCTGGGCGTCGCGGTCGGCGGTCAGCCAGGAGATCGACGTGTATCCCCGCCGGATCGGTGCAGAGATCGCTCGGGACGAGTTCACGCGAGACGTTGCCGCCCTACGCGTCAGACCGGGCAGGAATGAACGGCGCACCCCCTCGGCGAACGAGTTCGTTCTGGGTCCCACGGCTCGTGCCAAACATGTCGTGCAGTTTCGCCCGGCGCGCGCGGGACGCGTCCTCATCGAGGCGAACTGGAGTGCGCCCGTCTCGTTGCGGGTCGATGCCATCCCACCTGGCAAGACCGGCGCCTATCGGTCTAACGAAAGCGCCAGCCCGTTGCGCCTGGAGTTCGACGTGACGCCGGAGCAGGCGCAGAGACGCGACTCATGGACGGTGGTCGTAGCCAATCGCAGTGGACGTGACGTTAGCGGGCGGCTCAGCGTGGCGTATCCGGGCGGCGGCCGGATAACGCTGGTTTCGCCTGCTGGCGGGGAGGAGCGAGCCGATGCCGATTCTGCGGAGACAGGAAGCGGCCCGGCTAATCGTCCGATCGACCTGCTCGAAGGGTTGCAGAGCGATGTGAACCTGGAGCGCGTCGAGCTGCAAAGCATCTTGGGAATTCGAGCCGAGGTCTACGAAGATCAGGACGAGGAGGCCGGGACGTTCTACTTCCTGCCGGCGGCGTATTACCTGCGCTGGGATGAGGATCAGGGATACGGGTTGCAGGTGCTGTACCGGGGCATCGACACCGAGGGCGAAGCCCGCGGTATGGTTCATTTCTCGGCGGACCTCTCGGCCCGCATAGGCATTAGGGACATCGAGGCCGCAGAAATCCTCCTACACGCCTATCTGAAGCGCGCCGGTCGCTCAGTTCGAGAGCCGGCTCTCACACCGATGCCGCTTGACGGTTCGCCCAGGCTCGCGCTGGCCGACAACCTGACTCGCATCTGGGACATCGATCCGGACCGCGTCGCCGTGAGCGCGCCATCCGCCGTGCTCGACGAGCTGACCATCGAGTGGGTGGCGGACGACCGTGTGGCTACGGATATGCAACCGAAGCTGCTCGAGGGCGGTGTGAACGGGGACATTCTCTTCGACCCGTCAGGAGACGGGCTCCCGGCCCAGTCGGTTCCGGTCGAGATCGCGCTCCGCGATCCGAACACCTATGGCCGCATAGAATGGCAACGCGGTGCCTCGTGGGAGAACAACACGCCCTACGGGATCGTCGTCAAAAGGCTACACGCACTACTTCTGGAAAAGAGCGACGGCACGCCGAGGGTCGTGTCGTGGGATCTCCGGGACAAACCCGTGCCTCCGGGTAAGCGGCTCCGGATCCGCGGTGCCGCGGCCGGTGTTCCGGACTGGCTCGATGAACTCGCGCTGCTGGTTTGGGTCGAGTACGTGGTCGACCAGGACTGTGCGAGGTGCGATGATCAGGCGCTGGCCAGCATCATGAGCGGAGCCACGAGGTCGGAGCGTCGGTTCGCGACGATCAGCGCGCTCGACAACCTGTTCGCCGATGTCGGGGCGGTCGCGATCGTGATAAGCGTAGGTACCGACTACAGCGTTCCCGGAGGTGACGCCTGGCACGAGTGGGAGGTGGTGCTCGAGGGGGACGGCCAGGCGGCGTCGGTGGGGCCGCTCTATCCTCCGGCAGATGCAGGCTCTCCGTTTCTCTACCTCGTGACACTCAGAATGGCCGACGGCGCGGAGCACCGAGGCAACTGGGTTGCGAGCCCGGGGCTGAATCTGCACATCGGCCTGTCGCAGGTGGAGGAGTCGCTGGGGCGCATCCCCGGTCGCGATCTGTGACGGTCCAGGCTGGAAAAGATGTCGACTCCTGCGTTAGCCCGCTTGTTCACGATTCGCCTGCTGCTTAGCGCCCTGGCATGCGTTGCTGCCTTGGGCGTCGCGGTCGCCGAGGCGGGTCCCGATCTGCGTCGGCCGCGCAACGTCGGTTCCCTCATCGTCTTCCCGGATGATCGCCGGCCGGACCTCTTCTATTACCGCCCGGGCGATCTCCACGTCGTGGCCGACGACAGCGGCAGACCCGACTTCCAGTTCCTGGAGATGCGCTACACCGGGACCGCGACCGCGGGCGACCAGGGGCTGCAGCATTTCCGCAGTGTGTTGAGCTTCCGAGTCAGGATGGCACAGCCTGCGCCCAGCGAGATCCGCGCGGCACGTGAGGCCCTTGCCCCGCGCGGGGGGACTGTGGAGCTGCGGCCGCTGCCGATACGACGACTGGAAGCGATCGTCGTCTACGCCGCTCCCGGGGGATCACCCCATGATGAGACGGCTCCCCGTGGTGAAGTGCTGCCTCCTGGCAACTTCGAGGCCACCGACCAGCGTGGCCGCAGCAGTAGCGGTGCCTACTGGACCGAGCGCGTCTATACCATTCGCCTGGAGCCCGCCGCCGCTCAGCTCTTTCGGCTCGCGTTCGAGCGCGACTGGCTGGTGCTCAGCGTCGGGTACGCGTTCTTCGCCGACGGAGTGCCGCCCGAACAAACGCTGGCCGAGCTCTCGGGCTCGCCCGAGCTCGTCGAAGCCTTCGGAGAGCGCCTGCGGTCGGACGACACGGAAGGCGAGGACGCGCAAGGCCGCGGGCACCTCGTCCATGCGGGAACGTTCCCCGTTCGGATAGACGCCGAGAGGTGGCCGGACCTGCTGAAGCGGATCGACCTCAACGAGCAGGCCCCACCGGGATATCCGATTCTCGAGGTCTATTGCTACGACTTTCGCGACGCCATCCGGCCCGACCTCGCGGCTCGGCGCGTGGAGCTGGAGGCCGACGGCGTCGGGGGTCGCCCGGTTGCCGTGGTGCTGCACTTCACCCGGGCCAACCCCGACCTGTACATGCAGCGGGTCCGCTTCCCGTTCGCTGTGCGGCTCGACCGATCATATGACTACCGCGTCACCGACATCCTGACGGATGGGCAAGTCGTAGAAGGATTGTGGCAAGAGCGCTGGCAGTGGGCCGCGATCCTCGACGTGACGACAGGCGTGAACCCCGATTCGATGTGAGGAGGTCACGTGTCACATCGTGCGCGCATTTCCGCTATCGCTCTGGTGCTCATTAGTAGTGCCGCCGCGCCGTTGCGTGGCCAGGCAGTAGTCCATTACCAGCGGGGCCGCGAGGTAATCCACGGCGTACAGCTCCTGCAAGCCTTCGCAGACTCTACGGCCTACTACTACGTTCCGCAGGTCCCGCGCCTCGCGACGCGACCGGATGGCACGTTTGAGCTTTTGGTGCAGCGCTACGTGGGTACCGGAGACCGCCCCAGCGGTGGCGTGTTTCACGCCTTGGTCGAGTTCTCCCTACCGCCGGAGCATGTGGACACTCTGCTGAAGCAGTTGCGACGCAGAGTGCCCGGAGCACGGATCATCGGTCCGGTGCCGCTACGACCGGCGACGCAGGACACGGCGGGGGGTGGAACGGTCAGTTCCTTCGAGCTGGTCTCTGCCATACTCGAGGACACGCTCGAGGGGCGTTTCGGCCGTAACGTGCTCACCTCAGGGGTGGCGCCCGTGCTCCCGGGGTCCCGCGCGGTGGTCGCCGCCCACCTCTCCCCTGACGGCATCGCGCTTCTCTGGGAATCTATGAAGGGCCGGACATCCGACGTCTCGGTCGCGATCCGCGCCTACTACGACGCTGTCGCCGACGGTTACAACGCCAAGGTCACGGCCGATGTGTCGGTCGTGTATCAGCACTTCAGCGAGTTGCAGAACATACAGGGAAACTACACGCGCCATCAGATCAGGACCGTCGTCGACACGTTGCGCCGCAACGGGACGCTCTCGGTAGAGGTGCTCGACCTGACGGAAGGAACCAGCATCAGCAGTTCGGACATGGAAGGCATCCTCGACCTCGTCACCCAAAAACTGGTCGAGGCCATGTTCGATCCCGAACTCGGCTGGGCTCGGGACCCCGAACGCGAAGTCGCTGTCGAGCCGGGCCAGGTCCCCGGCCGGCGCCGCGAGGGCTTGCTGACGCAGGTCTTCGGCGCGGGGTTCGCGGCGATCGGCGCCGGACTGTTTGCCCCCTTCGGTGCCTCCGACACGGAGTACTACACCGACCATCAATACGTGCTGAAGCAGCGGCAGGACATCCGTCAAAGCACGTTCCTGCTCCTATTGAGCAAAAGAGCCGTCGTCAGCGTGCCCATCGACGCCGCTGGCAACCTAGGCGGCGTATACCACGGTACAGGCAGCGATTCGTCCTCCTATTTCCAAACGGTCCGCCTGGATGAGCCGACGAGGGAGGTGACGTTCCAACTGGCTCCCGACTATGTCGAGGCGTTCGAGGATCTGATCAACCTCGTCACCGTGTCGGTCCGCAAAAGCTACCGCGATCAGCCGGAGCTGCAGGAGTACTTCACTATCGGGCAGGCCGACGTGAGCGAGGGCGGGATCTTCAGGCGCTTGACCACCCCGCGCCTCGGCGCGACGGGGCCCGGCATCGAGTACCAGACGGTTTGGAGCCTGCGTGGCGGCATCACGATCAAAGAGCCACAGGAATCCGACGGCTGGATCGAGGCCGACGTTCCCGCCGTCTCGCTCGCGCCGCCACTGGAGCGGCGCACGGTGACCATCGCGCGCGACCCCGACCTGTTCGGGCAATCGGGGGTGACGACCGCCGTGATCCAGTTCGCGACTGTGGTGGGCGGCGAGGTGTTGCGAGCCCGACGGGTGCGACTGAGCGCCAGCGATGCGGATCCCACCGTCGAGCGCGAGGTGGTGTTGTACCACGACCCAAACGAGCCGGTCGCCTATCGCGTGTTTTGGGCTGGACCGGGCGGGTCCTGGGAGAGCGTGGTGCAGATCTTGGAAGGCGAGATTCTCTACGTGAGGCCCCCCGATGAAACGTAGGCGCGCGGCGTCGACCGGAGGCGGACTCCTCCTCTGTGTGGCCTGTCTGCTGACATGGCCGCCGGCCTCGGCGCACGCACAGCGCATCCTGGTCGATCAGGGCGTCCGGGCCGCCGGACTCTGGTGCTTCCCGCTGGCCGGGGACACCAGCGAGTACGTCTATCTGCCGGGGCATGCCCGGTTGGCGACCGATGAGCGTGGTCGCCCCCGATTCTCGTTGATCACGTATTCACCAGGTTCGGGAACGAGTGACGCGGGGGCGTCGTCGAGCGCCGCCGGCGCGGTCGTGCACTTTCTGGTGGAGTACGGCGAGTCTTAGGCGACTACCGGCGCGGCACAGGACGCCTTGCGTGACCTGGTGGGTCACCATGCGCGGCTCCGAGGGCCGATCGTCTTCGACGAGGGACGCTACACGCTCGTTTCGTCCGTCCTCAACCCGGACCGCTCTGTCGTCGCCAGCGGCCGTGCCCCGGTCCTCGAAGGCAACCAGCTAGCCTTTTCATTCTATCTCGACCCCGTGCGTGCCAGCCTCCTATCCGGGAGTCTGACCACCGCTACCCCTGACGTCTCGGTCGTCTTCGACATGACGTTCTCGGGGCTGCGCGACGCCTATGACGCGGAGCTGGTCATCGATTGGAGCGAGGTCCACAAGACCGTACAGGCCACGGCGGGCGGCTCGGTGTTCTTCATCGGCGCGGACGTCGACGTGATGGTCGGCGAACTGCAGCGGACCAGTGCGATCTTACTGCGCTCCGCCGGCGAGGATGCGACCATGGAGCGGCTGGTGACGTCGGCGTACGAGAAGGCGGTCGAGCTGCTGTTCAGACCGATCGAGATCGACGATGTCCCCGAGGCCGAGCAGGGAAATCTGCTCGACGCACTCGCGGCGCTGGCCAGTCCGGAAGGGTTGTCGCGTGCGGCGCGGGCGATAACCGGCTTCGGACTCTACGGCGGCTTCCGCCTCAGGGACATCAAAACGAGCGGCTCGAGCGTTCTGACCTTCAGCCACAGCGCCGCGGTCGACCGTCATGCGACGATCGTGTTCAACATCGGCGATCTCCACCGCCGCTGGGGAGGCGACCCCGACCTCTTCCGCCACCTCCGTGATGACCCTGCGTTTCGCCGGCGTGAGATCACTCTCACGGTCGATGGCGCCCTGGTCCCCGAACTCGAGAGCTACATCAACGGCGTCACCGTGACCATGCGCAAGCGCCACGACAGCGGTCGCGAGACTGTCGACGAAGTGTTCTTGAGCCGCGCGCGTCTGGCGAGCGACACCGGCGAAGTTCGCCTGAGCTACGGGTGGGACGACACGAGCTGGGCAGGCTGGTCGCAGTATGAGTACCGGTTATCCTGGAGCTTCCGGGATGGTGGTACGCATACCACCGATTGGATCCGCACGGACAACCCAGCGATCAACCTCTACACGCCCTACGAGCGCCGGAGCATAGAACTGCTCGGCGACCTCTCGACCTTGACGGAGCGCGGCGTCCAGGCGGTGGCGGTCGAGATCGAGTATCTGTTCTTCGGACGTCCGCTCCGAGAAAGCGTGTTGTTGAGGCCGACCGAAGAAGCAGACGACGCGCGTCAAATCGACATCACGATCCCCCGCGGCGAGCTGGTCTACGACTACAAGATCACCTGGTTCCTCACGGGCGGCCGACGCGCTGAGGCCACAGGTCGCGACAGCAGCGGCTTGATTCTGGTGAACGAGATGCCGGGCGACCGGCCTTGATAGAAGCTAAATGGGGAGGGCCTTCGCTATGACTAAACATACCTACGACGGTCGACGGAGCAGGCTCGCGCTCCTGATTGCCTGGTTACTCGTCGGCGGCATGACCGCGACACCGTTGGGCGGCGGTGCGTTCGCGCAGGGGCTGCTGGACGAGGACAATCAGTACGATTTCACGCTGCGGGACGGGACAGAGGTGAGGGTGCTCGGCGCACCGCCGCCTTTTGGCTCCAAGGTTCCCAGCAAAGACTATTACTTCCTTCCGACAAACCTACGATTGGCAAGCCGGTCGGATGGGACTCCGCAGTTCTTGTTTCTCAAGTACGTGAGCGAGGAGGAGGAGGCTCAGGGGGGCCTCGAAGGCGCGGTGCTGCACTTCCTGATGGAATGGGGCCTCACGGCGGACCAGGAGCGGGAACTGCAGAACCAACTCGCGCGGGT
>CP070812.1:1086724-1145170 GCA_020344015.1 Gemmatimonadota bacterium | reverse complement strand
GCATCACGCACATCTTGAATGACCCCATCGCCTACGAGCACAACCCGACTCTCCCGTACCACGCCGGTCCGCACGTCGAGCACATCCACGTTGTCTATGGCGAGATCAACCGCTGTCCGCTCACAGGCACCTAGACCACAGATCGAGAGCAGCGACATCCCTATTAGCGCGGATCCTCGCATCACTTTCACCTTTGCTGTAGCCGCCACGTTAGTCTGAGTTGAAGCGCCAGGGACGCCGGAGGGTCTGCGGCCTATCTGGCTCAAGTGACAGTGATCGCCGCTGCCCGTCACTGTGGCTCAAGCCACCTTCGAGTTAGCTCCAGCACTCTGTCGACGTCATCTGAATTGTTGTAGAAGTGCAGCGAAAAGCGTAACACGCCGCGCCTGATCGAGAGCTTCACGCCGTTGTCGGTAAGGCAGCGATACAGGTCATTCATCCTCGGGTCGTCGGCGGTGTAGTGTCGTCCCCCACCGCTGATTCCAACCGCAACGATGTGCCCGATGTGCGGACCGGGGGGACCACCTGCTACGGGGAGGCCAAGCTCCAGCATCCCAGTCGCCAGGCGATGCGCCAAGCTGCGCACGTAGCGCTCGATTCTCTTGGTCCCGAGTTGATGAATCAGTCTGAGCGAAGCTTCGCTGGCGGCGGCTCCCAGGTAGTTGTAGTTGCCTAGGTCGAAGCGGCGAGCGGCCGACGCGTACTCGAGCTTCTCACGGTCCATTGCGGTTTCGTGCGCATCAGCACCCAGCGCCACCCCGAACCTGGTCAGATAAGCCGGCTGGAGCCGCTCCGCCCAACTGCGGCGACAGTAGAGGAAGCCCGTACCGTAGAAGGCCAGCAGCCCTTTCTGTGATGCCACGGCGAGCCCGTCCACGTCGAGGGCTTCCACGTCCGTGTGCTCGACCCCGACCGATTGAGCGGCATCGACCAGGAAGAACGTCCCCAGCTCGCGACACGCTTGGCCAATTGGTGCCAGATCGGTGATGAAACCCGGAGAGAACGACACCGTTGGTACCGTGACGAGCCGCGTGTGCTCGTCCATTGCAGCGGCCATCTTGTCCGAAGGAAGTCGCCCGTCCTCCGGTTCCACGGTCCGCACTTCTACGCCGATGCGTCGCTCCAGATTGAGCCAGGGGTAGACGTTGTTGGGATGCTCCAACTCGGGACAGAAGACGACGTTGTCACCTGGTTCCCAAGGCAACGCCGCAGCGATGGCGTTGAGTCCCTCGGAAACGTTCTTGGTGATGGCGATTTCGTCATTCTCGGCGTTGATGAGCCGCGCAAGACTCTCTCTCGTGCGCTCGATCATCGCCAGCTCTTGCTGCTTGTCCCAGCCGCCGTACATGTGGCCGTCTACATACGCATCTACGGCAGCCCGTACACCGGTCGAGAGAAGCCCGCGGAAAGCGACATTCATGTAGGTCCACCGTTCGGTGCCGGGAAACAGCCCGCGTGCCTCCACGATCTCCCTATCTACCACATCAAGGTCTTGTTCTCGCACTGTCTTGCACTCCTCAAGCAGCGCCCTCTTGCGCAAGACGCCCTTCTGAATGGGCGACGATCGCCGTGCCGACCATGTCACCCATGCAATTGATGGTCGTGCTCCCCATGTCTATCAGACGGTAGATGCCTCCTACGATCGCGGCGATCTCGAGCGGCAGATTGAACGCTTTCACGAAGATCAAGGCAATCACGAGCCCTCCTCCCGGGATCCCGCCCGAGCCGTTGCTCAGTATCAACCCGATCAGCAGGATGGTTACTTGGGAAGCGACCGTGAACTCAACGCCGGCCGCCTGCGCGGTGAAGAGCAGCACTCCCGCCAGCATGATCGCAGTGCCGTCTTTGTTGAGTTGCGCACCGAGCGGCAGCGTGAACGAATAGACGGTCCGCGGCAGGTGCAGTCGCACCTCCGCAACGTCGAGCGACACGGCCAGGCTGGCCAGGCTGCTGCAGGTTGCCGCCGTGGTCGCGTAGAGCGGACCCGTTCTCTTCAAGAAATCGACCGGCGAGTATCGGGTGAGCAGCACGAGCAACACCATGTAGACGACTACCATGACCGCCTGAGCACCCCAGACGCCCCCGATAAACAGCCCCAGCGGGCCAAAGATCGCCGGCCCATACTCCCCGACGGTGCTCGCCGTCAAGGCGCCAATCCCGATGGGGCCGAAATACATGATCATGCCCACCAGCTTTCGGAATACTTCAGCCAGCAGGCTGTAGGCCTTCTCAAGCGGCTCTCTGGACTGTTGTGGGAGCATCAGCGTTACGACGCCGAGGAATAGCGCGAACACAACCACCTGAGCCACGTTGCCGGTGGCGAACGCGGCAAACACGTTCTCGGGGATGAGACCGAGGAACACCTCGGTCAGGCTCGGCACTTGCCCGATGGTGGAGTCGACCTCCTCCGTCAGCTGCATTCCAACCCCGGGTTCGAGCAGGTGCATCACTGTGAGGCCCAGCATCAGCGCCACGGTCGTCGTCAGGACGTAGTAAGCGATGATCTTGCCGCCCAGCCTTCCGAGGGCCCGGACATCGCTGAGGCTGGTGACCCCGGCCAGCAGGTTGAAGAAGACCAGAGGAATGACCACCATCATCAGGAGCCTGATGAACAGGTCTCCCAGCGGCTGCAGCACTATTGCCCGCTCACCTGCGGCCAAGCCGACGACCACTCCCACCACCATGAAGAGGAGGATCTTCACGCCCAGCGACAGCCGGCGATAACGCTGGTAGAGGTTGAGGCGCGGTTCGCTGCTCGGCGCGGTCATCGGACGCCGAGATGCTGGAACGTTCGAGCCATCAGCTCGTCGTGATAGGTGAGGTAGTTGTCCCGCGTCACCGGCACATACTCGGCGACCCGGGCGGGGTTACCCTCGAGTATCTCGCCGTTCGGCCGGATGGTGTGGCCGATCGACCACATGAAACTCACGACCGGCTTCTTGCTCAGCGGAAAGACGAGGACCTCCTCCCACTCCCACGTGTTGCTGTACCCACCCGGCGACATGCCGATCGTGTGTCCCAGCTCGTTGTCGACTACGATCGAAGCGAACTGGTCCAGATGAGAGCCGCCGTACGGACCGAACCAGCAGACGAGCGGGCCACGGAAGTGGACTTCGGCCGGATCGATGACGCCGTCGGAGGAGTCGGGGAGGTGCGCTACCTTGAAGGGCACGTCGTTCGTGTAACGCTGGCCCGCCTCGATGGCCCTGGCGACGTCGCCCTGCAGCCAACGCTCAAGCCACGTCCCGTCGTCGAGCTCGCGGGGAAGACCGGAGCGGCTGCCACGTTCGATCCCGCGAAGCATGCCATCGACGAACGGCTGCGTGATGTCACTGATCCTGATATTTCCGAACGTCGTCTTGAACGGAAGCGGTGACAGACGTCGTACGGCGTACGCTCCCAGCGATCCGCCACCGCTCCGCGTCGCGTCCACCACGACGGCGTAGTCCAGGATGTTTTGCTCGACCGCATACTCCATCAAGCGATCGATGGCGCTCACCAGGTCTCGTCTGAAGCCGTGCCACTGAAGCAGCACGACTCGGCGCTCGCGAGACAGGTAGAGGTCGAAGCTCACCGACGAGGAGACGAGCGTGAAGCCGGGATAGCGCCGCTCGCCGTGGCCTACCCAGTCGATCTCATCGGACGGCAGGTACGGTAGGTGGAGGTTGTACCGTTCACCGTCTTTCCGTTCCAAAGTGAGCTCCAACTTCGCGCGGTAGAACTCGGGCGGGAACTGGTAGCTCCTCTGAGGAATCCAAGCGGCGAGCTGCCACCAGAAACCGTTGATGGTAGAGTAGCGGTGATACGGCTCGATCTCCGCGACGTAGTCCGAGAAGTCTCGACCGTTGACCGCGACCAGCCTGTCTCCAACACCCGGAATCTCTCCGCCAGCTAGCTCGCCGGCGTTCTCGCCGAAATCGCTCACGAATACGAAGTAACCGTCGGGAGTACCGTAGTCGGTAGCGAAGCGGATCGGCGCGTGGAGGACCGGCGAGCCTGGAACGGGATAGTTCGACTGCGCGGTCCCGGTCGTGTCGGGCAGCGTGATGCCGCCCTCGACCAGACTGATACGGAGGTGTCGGTCTTTGCGGGCATTGCTGATCTTGGCCAGAGCGTAGTAAAGCTTCTCCTCGGTATCGGCGGCGATCAACTCATCCCGGAACCGCGACATCTCTCGTTCCACGTCGAGACCCAGCGCCCGGTTCTTCACGGGCGAAAACGCCTCCCGTTCCAGCGTCTTGGCCAGGATGTAGTCGTACAGTGCGGCCCGGTCCGCAGGCGTGCTCTGTGCCTGCGCCGTTGTAAATGCGCCGGCCAGCATGATCACCAGCAAGAACAGCCGGCAGGGTCGCATGAGTCGATCCTCCCTCGTTCGTGGGCGGGCGGGTTTGGCTTGGCAAAGATCGAGTGCCGGCCTCGGAATCCTGAGCCCGGCGTTCAACATACTGGCGAAGTAGGGTGAGCGCGGCCAGTGGCGACGGGCATTTCACCTGGCATGCCGGTTGCCATGGCCACCCGCGAGGAATGCCCCGTGACTCACCCGACCGACCCGGAGGGACAACGATGATGCGATCGATATCCCCCCTCGCCGCTACCCTGGCACTCGCACTGGGATGTGGGGGAGAGGCGTTGCTCGATGTCCCGGTCATCGAATCCGAGATCGTATCGACCAGCGAGGTAATGACGCAGATCGATGCGTCTCGCACCTACTGGTCGCTTGCCAGCCAGGTGGAGCCCGAATCGTTGATCGTCGCCCTCTGGAGGGCGGACCTTCTAGTCTCGCGCGCCTGGCAACCACTGGACGACCGTTGCGAGAACCCGATCGGCCCTCGTTTCACGGTCGAGCTACGGCAGGCCGACCCGCGCATCCTCGAGTACCATTTCGAAACGGGTCCGGGGTTTCTCGAGTGCTCGACGACACTGGAGCAGTTCACGGTCTCGGAATGACCGGCCCGGCTGTGAAGTGCCCCGCTCGTCCTCTGAGGGCCGAGCGGGGCAACGTGTGATTAACTGGTCGAACGCCTGCACGTACTCCTAGAGCCGGCTCAGCGGCTCCCCGGCGGCCTCGGCACGTCCACCGGCTCGCCCGGGTCCGGCCGGATGCCCAGCTCGTCGAGCCGCCGGTAGAGCACCGGCATCTCACCCTCGATGATGGCGTTCAGCCGCTCGATCAGATCCGGCGCCTCGTCCCACGCCTCGTCCAGGCGGCGGAGCTGGTCCTCCGTCGGCCGGCGGCTGGCCCCCTCGATCCGGCCGTAGAGCCGGCGGACGTCACTGTTCACATCGCCCAGCTCGTCGTCGAGCGCATCCAAGCGCGCCCGCAGCGAGTCCAGTTCCGTGACCACGTCCTCCGGCACGTCCTCGCGCCCGTCCACCATCTTCTTCACGTCCGCCAGTAGTCGGTTCAGCGTGTCCGCCCGCTGATTCGCCAGGTACAGGGGCCCGACCAGCTCGAAGAGGGAGCGGGCCGCCTCCCAGCGCGCCTCCAACTCGGCCCGGCCGACCTCGACCCGGGGGTCCCAGGCCATCTCGAGCTCGTCGCTCTGCGTCGCGCTGCCGGCCTCCAACCGAACGGTGTAGCTGCCGGGCAGTACCCGAATTCCGCGTGCCCTGCGGAAGAACCCGCCCCGTTCTTCCTCCGGCGGCTCATAGGGCGGCGCGGTCCGCAGGTCCCAGACGACCTGGTGCAACCCCCGCGTGCCCGGGCCCTCCAGCTCCCGGACGACCTCACCCTCGGCGTCCAGGATCGTCACCGTGATGGTCGGCTCCTCATCCCCAACTCTACCGGAACCACGAGTCTGTCCAGCGCCGTCGTCCCCGTCCGTCCCCGCCTGGGCCACCGTGGGCGCCGCGACGTCGCGGCCCAGCCAGTATCGGATCACGGCGCCGCGCGGCGGGTTCGTGCCGGCGAAGGCGCCAGCCGGCCGCGGCTCCCAGCTGGTCAGGTTCCGGGCCACCGCGTCGCCCAGCTCGAACAGATGCAGGGGCTGGGCGAGCAGCTCGTCGGTCACGGCCCGCAGCGGCGCTAGGTCGTCGAGGATCCAGACGCTGCGGCCGTGGGTGCCCAGAACCAGGTCGTCGTCCCGCGGGTGTACGATGATGTCGTCCACCGGAACGGTGGGCAGGTTCGCCATCCGGGTCCAGCGGCGCCCGCGGTCCATCGTCACGTAGACGCCGACCTCGTTGCCGACGAAGAGCAACTCTGGATCGGCCGGATGCTCGGCGACCGAGTTCACCGACCAAGCCGGCAGTCCTCCCGTGATCCGGCGCCAGCGCCGCCCGTAGTCCTCGCTCACATAGACGTAGGCCGCAAAGTCGTCGTTGGTGTGGCCATCGAAGCTCGCGTAGACCCGGCCGGCCGCGTGGTGCGACGCCACAACCCGGCTCACGTAGGTCCCGCGCGGAAGTTCGGGCACGCGCTCCACCACGTTGGCCCAGGTCGCGCCGCCGTCCCGGGTGACCTGCAGGTTGCCGTCGTCCGTCCCCACGTAGAGTACGGCCGGGTCCAGCGGCGACTCGGCGATCGTCGTCGCGTTGCCGAAGGACGAGATCCCATCGTTCCTCGACAGGATCGAATCGGACGCCAGCTTCACCCCCATGATCGTCAGGCTGTCCCGCTCGATCCGTCGTGTGAGGTCTGGGCTCACCTGGACCCACGAGTGCCCCCGGTCCGGCGACCTGAACAGCAAGTTCGAACCGTAGTAGACGACCGAGGGATCGTGGTGTGAGAGCAGCAGCGGCGAGTTCCAGTTGAAACGCAGCCTCGCCTCCCTCTCCGACTCGAACTGCGCCTCGTACTCCGGCTTCGGCTCCGGCCGGATTGCCTGCCCCTCGTGACCCGCCAGGTCGATCCGACTCAGGTTTCCGTTCTGCGACTCGGCGAACAGGATCGACGGGTCAGTCGGATCGATTCGGGCGTAGAAGCCGTCGCCGCCGTTCACCTCGCCCCAGCGGCCGTTCAGGATGCCGTTCGTGGTGTACGTCTCGTTCGGCCCGCACCAGGTGCCGTTGTCCTGCAGGCCGCCACAAACGTTGTACGGCTCGGACATGTCGACACCGATCTCGTAATACTGGCCGAGCGCCATGTTGTCGTACATCCGCCAGCTCGCACCCCGGTCGAACGAGGCATAGACGCCGCCGTCGTTACCCAGCAGCAGGTGGTCGGAGTCACCGGGGTCGATCCAGATGGCGTGGTGGTCCACGTGCACGCCCGGGTATCGATAGTCCTCGAACGTCCTGCCGCCGTCGCTCGAGATATAGAAGGACGTGCCGCCCAGGTAGATCCGCTCCGGGTCGGTCGGGTCGATCCGGATCTGCGAGTAGTACATCGGCCGCGGGTTCGTCTCGCTCACCTGCTCCCAGGTCGCGCCCCGGTCGGCGGACCGGTAGATACCCTCCGCGTCGCCCATCGCCTCGACGATCGCGTATACGATTCGTGGGTCGCCTCGATAGATGTCGAGGCCGATCCGGCCCATGTCGCCCTCGGGCAGACCCTCGGTCAGCTCCTGCCAGGTCGCGCCGCCGTCCCGGGTCCGGAAGATCCCGCTGCCCGGGCCGCCGCCGTTGAACCCGAAATTCGTGCGGCGACGCTGGTACATCGCGGCGTAGAGGATGCGCGGGTCCTGCAGGTCCATCGCCAGGTCGATGGCGCCCGTGTGCTCGTCCACGTACAGCACCCTCTCCCAGGTCGCCCCGCCGTCGGTGGTGCCGTAGACGCCGCGTTCCGGGTTCGGGCCCCAGAGGTGACCGACCGCGGCGACGTAGACGATCTCCGGGTTCGTCGGGTGGATCTGGATCCGGCTAATGTGGCGGGTTTCCTGCAATCCCATGTGTGTCCAAGTTGCGCCGCCGTCCACCGACTTGAAGACGCCCATACCCCATGGCGAGGACTGGCGGTTCTGCGGTTCCCCGGTGCCGACCCAGACGATGTCCGGGTTCGACGGCGCCAGCGTCACGTCACCGATCGAGCTGGTCGGCTGGTCGTCGAAGAGCGGCTCGAAGCTGGCCCCGTGGTTGGTCGTCTTCCAGAGGCCGCCAGTGGCCACACCGACGTAGAAGGTTGATGGGTCGGACTCGTCCACCGCGAGGTCGGCCACCCGACCGCCCATGGCGGCGGGCCCGATGGAACGGAACTCGAGCCCCTTCAGAAAGACCTCGAACGGCGAGTTCTCCTGGGCGCCAGCCGGCGACCCTGTTGCGCCGATGCCGACCAGCGCGGCCATCACCAGGGCGAGGGCCGCTTCGACCCGACGGACGGTGCGGAGAACGGGACGGACAGCGAGCATGAGGACGGACATGGCTCCTCCCGGTAAAGGACTGTGGAATAGGGGGCAATCTACGGCCGGCAGCGCCGCAAGCGAAGCCCCGCCCGGCGCGCTACACGGGGCGGGGCTTCGCGCGTCGGCGATCCCGGGCCGCTCAGTCGAGCTCGGTGATCAGCAGGCCCAGGTCTCGCTCCCCAAGCATCGCATTGAACGCCGCGACGTCGGTCTCGAGCAATTCGTCGAACGCCTGCTGGTGCGACTGCAGCCGTTCCCTGAGCAGTGCGTGGACTTCCTGCGCCTGGTCGGTGGGCGGAAAGTCGCCGACTGAGACGGCACCCGCCAGATGGCCGAGCTTACCGACGAGCATCGCGGGCCAGCGGATCCCGTCCTGGCCGGTACCTGTGAGCTTCATCTGGATGAGTTTCTCCTCCACACCGATGAGCTTCTCGTCCAGCTCCTCCGCAGCGGCGACGACCTCGTCCTGGCCACCCTTCTCCTCCAGAACCGCATCGAGGTCGTAGAGCTGCCTGCGGATCCACTCGATGCGATTGACCAGCTCGGCGGCGGCGTTCATGTCGTCTTGGAGCTCCATCAGCATCGCGGTCTGAGCGCGGATGTCCGCTTCGGTCCCTTCCGAGTTCGGGTCCTTGAGGACCCGGAGCTCCTGGGTGTATTCGCTGCCCGCCACCTCCAGCGTGACGGTGTAGGTTCCCGGAGGCGCGAGCACTCGCATCCCACCGCCGCGCGGCCGCCAGCGATTGTCGCCCAGATCCACCCAGTCGGCGTAGCGGGGCTTCGTCCGCATCTTGATCTGTGCCGACGGCTCGCTGCGGAGGTCCCAGACGACCCGGTTGATCCCGAGATGCTTTGTGCCGTCGAGCGTGCGGATCGTGTCACCGGCGGTGTCGAGGATGCGGATCTTCACGTCGCCCTCGGGTTCCGATCCAAGCCAATAGTTGAGCGAGGCGCCATACGGCGGGCTCTCGCCGGCCGAGGGATCGGTCCAGAAGTACATGGGTTCGGTTATCGGCTGGAAGCGATAGGCCAAGCGCGGCTCGAACAAGTGTACGTCGGAGGCGGCGACCTCGGACGTGAGCTGCTGAAGTGGCGTCACGTCGTCGAGGATCCAGAAACCGCGGCCGTAGGTACCCACGACCAGATCGTTGAAATGCTCCTGAACCACGATCCAGTACATGGGGGCCGGCGGCAGGTTCATGCGTAGCGGCTGCCAGTTGTCGCCGTCGTCGAACGAGACGTAGAGCGCGTTCTCGGTCCCCAGATAGAGGAGCCCGGGCCGCACCGGATCCTCGCGGATGTTGCGGGCGTAGCTCAGCGGGCCGCGTGGGATCCCGTCAGTGATCCTGGTCCATCGCCTGCCGAAGTCCTCCGTCTTGTAGACGTACGGATCGAAGTTCCCCACCTGATGGAACTCGACCGTGATGTAAGCCTTGCCGGCTTCCCATTTCGATGCGTCGATGTTTCGCACCACGCCCAGCGGCGGCAGGTTCGGGATATTCCTGGTCACGTTCGTCCAGTTTTCGCCCCCGTCCCGACTGACGTGCACCAGGCCGTCGTTGCTGCCGGCCCAGAACACGCCCTGCTGCACCGGCGACTCATCGAAGGCGTAGATCACGCAGCAGTACTCCACACCGATGTTGTCGGGGGTGAGGCCACCGGAGATCCCCATCTTCGTCGTGTCGTTGGTGGTGAGGTCGGGGCTAATGACCTCCCAGCTCTGGCCACCGTTCGCGGTCCGGTGCACGTGCTGGCTGGTGACGTATACGGTGTTGTTGTCGTGCGGCGAGATGAGCAAGGGGAAGGTCCACTGGAACCGGTACCTCAAGTCCCTGGCCGGCCAACCGCCGGTGCTCTCGGGCCAGACCTCGACGTTCCTGAACTGGCGGGTGCGCTCGTCGTAGCGGACCACGATACCACCCCGCGCTCCGGAGCCGGAGGCGCTGGACCAGATGATGTTCGGGTCCACCGGGTCCGGGGTGGCAAAGCCGCTCTCACCGCCGCCGACAGAGTGCCACATACCACGGGGGATGACGCCGCCGAAGAAGCCGCCGATCCGGCTATTGCTCGGCCCGCGTACCGACGGCCCGTCCTGCCGGTTACCGTACACATAGTAGGGGACATTGTTGTCCACGGTCACATGGTACATCTGGGCCACCGGCAGCTGGATTCGCAGCCAGGAGTCACCGCGGTTCTCGGAGATCGAGACACCACCGTCGTGAGCGACGACCATGCGGTCTCCGTTCGTCGGGTCGATCCACATGTCGTGATGGTCGTAGCCCGGTATCCGATCGAACTGATCGAAACCGATGAGCTCCGACGTGCGGCCACCGTCCGTGGTCACGCTGTAGGATGCCGCCAGGAAATAGGCCTCTTCCGGGTCGTCGGGTGAGACGGCACAGCGGCTGTAATAGGCCGTGCGCCCGGCCAGGTCGCGGTCGTGGCTGACCAGCCGCCAGTTCTCGCCACCGTCGTCCGAGCGCCAGAGCTCGCCGCTCTCCGTGGGCTCGCCATGCCAGGGCACGCCGTCGCCGGTCTCGATCAAAGCGTAAACCCGGGCCGGGTCTTCGGGCGTCATGCAAAGGGCGACCTTCCCCACCGGGAGCCTCGGCAGCCCGTTGCCTTCGAGGCGGTTCCAGTTGTCCCCGCCGTCCCGCGAGACGAAGAGCCCACTACCGGGTCCGCCGCTCTCGCGTCCCCAGGTCTTGATGTCGAGCTGCCACATCCCGGCGAACAGGATGCGCGGATTGTTCGGGACCATGACCAGATCCGATGCGCCGGTGTTCTCATCCACGAACAGGATGCGCTCCCACGTCGCTCCGCCGTCTGTGGTACGGTATACGCCACGCTCCTGCTGCGGGCTGTAACCGTGGCCGACGGCGGCGACGTAGACGACGTCGGGGTTGCTGGGGTGGATCAGAATGCGGGCGATGCGACCTGTACCCTCAAGGCCCATGTGCTGCCAGGTCTCACCGCCGTCGGTCGACCTGTAGACGCCGTTGCCGATCGAAACGTTCGAGCGGATAAACGGCTCGCCGGTCCCGGCCCAGACGATTTGCGGATCGGACGGCGTCACCGCCAGCGCTCCTATCGAATGGACGTCCTGATCATCGAAAATAGGCTCCCAGTTGAGCCCGGCGTCCACGGTCTTCCAGATCCCGCCCGAAGCGGCCCCGACGTAGTAGACGGTCCGGTCGCCCGGAATCCCCGCTGCCGACACCGTGCGGTTCCCTTCCGGGCCGATGTAGCGGTACTCGAGCTGCTCGTAGCGTTCCGGCGCGATCTGCTGAGCCATGCCATCAACTGGGAGCGCGAGTATCAACGGGGAGATCGCCGTGACGATGCCGGCGAAACGACCAGAACCTGCGGAGCTTCCAAACATAATGCCCCCTCCTGGACCGGAGGTGATCGATGCAGACAGCCGGCGCGCGACCGCGAATTCTGTCGAGCCTAGCCGGCAGCTGGAGTTGGATCCACGACTCTACCGAGAAACAGGATGCTCCCCGTGCTGTTCTCGCGAATAACAAAAAAGAACGGATGGTCGGCGCGGAAAGTCACCGGAGTCTCATCCGGCGGTGCCGCTCCCAAAAGATCCAAAGCCGTTGCCGCCGCGGCCTCAGTCCCTTCCTCCTTCACGTCGATGAACGCCTGATGGATAACCGCCGACAGGAACAACCACTGCTCCTTCCCGTCCATACCCGAAAAGTCGGCGATACGGCTGTCAAACGCATCGGTCATGCCGAGCCCCATAAGCGCATCCGATAACTCACAGCCGAAGCGCATAACGAATCTCGGAAGGTAGACTTCGACTTCGGTCTGACCAAGACGATCCGTCCACTTCGACAGATTTGTGGCCGTCAATGCCTTCTCGAGGCTCGACAGCCCCCGTACATTCTTGGGCAGCAGCACAACCATCGACAATTCGCCGCCGACATAGGGTAGCTCGAGCACCTGCAGACCGCTTGGCTCCGCATAGCCGAACTCCCCTTCCTGAACCATCATGGGAACTTGGACGTCTTCATCCGGCGTAAGCCAGAAAGAACGGTCGGCAGTCAGGTCCGGCTCGAACTGTGCCAACCAGTCTCCCTTGAAGTAGATGGCGTTAACCAGGACCAGGTGCGTCAGGTCGCTCAATGCGCCAGGTGCGATCAACTCCTTGATCTTGTCTTCCGTCTTCGCTTCGACCCAAGCGTTTATGGTCTGACGTGCCGCTTCAGCTGCTCCCTGGTAGTCAAGGGGAGAGACATCCGCGCCATAGCACTCCCTCACCAAAGAGAGGTAGTCCTCGAGGAAGGCGTACCGCTCTTGAGGCCACAGCGCATTCGCGACCAGCAAGCGCACATTGCCCCGAGTCTGCGCATCATTCACCTGAGCCTGCAACGCGGCGAAGGCCCGGTGAAGCTCCTCCGGCGCGACACTGAAGTGGAGGGAGCGGGCCATCTGTGCCCCTGTTGAACCGCGAGCACCGCCGTAGGCCATAGCCAACGCTGTGGATATGCTATACGGCGAGAAGACCAGATTACCGGGCTTCTGCCTCAGCTCCGCGTAAAGGTCCAGGGCGAGTTCGTTGTTCGCTTGGACGGCGGGACCAACCTCTGAACGGACGCCAGGTTCATTGTCGTGCTTGTTAAACACTATTGCTTACTCCGCAAGACAATAAGCTCGGCGAGATCTCTTACACGAAGCTGACTCGCCGGGGGAACGGCTGAGCGAGAGGACCGCCAGGACGATCCCGGCGGAGCCGCTGCGACGTCTGGCAATTTCGGTCACGGTGACGGTTCCCGGCAGTATGTGACAGACTGGGCAGGTAAGAGTTGTCGTCAGAACAGGGCATCAATAGCACCGGCGCCGACAGGCGGCAAGGATGGTGTGGCGGGCGACCTCAGTAGCGAAACGCGTATTGCACTTTGATGAGCAGCTGGTTCGAGTCGAGCTCGCAGCCGGTCGCCTCGTCGATCACGTTGTGATTGTAGACCACGTAGAGGTCGCCCACCGGCCAGAACGTCCAGCGCAGGCGCGTATTGGCGCCAACCTCGCGGCTCTCGTTGTCATACTGCACGAAGCTGCTGAGCTGCAGGTCGGGCGAGAAGTTGAGCCGCAGCCGGACCCCGTAGACCTCCTGCACGAAAGGCCCTGCCGGGAGCCTCCCGGTGTTTCGCACCAGGCTGAGCTCGCCGGTGAGGAGTCGCCACGGCTTGATGTCGAGGCCAACCCGGATCTGGTCCAGGGTACCGTCGTAGAAGTCACCGAACCACCAGCTGACGCGGCCGCTCACCAACCGCTTGGCGGCGAAGTCGGCTTCAATTCGATAACGGACCCAATGGTACTCACCCGGCGGGATCACCACACCGTCGGCGATCTCGAAGTCTTCGACCAGACGTTCGCCCGTCGGCACGATATTGAACTCGAAGCGGTCACCGCTCTCGAAGCGCCAATTGATCGGAGCCGTGAACACGCGGTAGGACTCCCAGCGGCCCTTCAGGTCGGTCACATAGGCGGGCCTCAGCTCGTAGTACATGAGCCGTAACCAGGGCCAGCCCGGCCTGACCCTGAAGTTCACGCCTCCGTCCACCTTGTGGATACCTCGTCGCGGAACGAATCCGAGCGACGGGTCGAAGCCGTCGCCGATGCGCTTGTAGGTAAGGGCGACGTCCCAGGTATCGTTCGGGTAGTCGATCTTTCCGCCGAACGCCGTGCGGTCGCCCGTCAGGCCCTCACGATCGGTGACCATGCCCCAAACACCCACAAGGAAGTTCTTGTCGCCAGCCAGCCGGGACGTCTGGAAAGTGAAGTCGGCGCCGAGCAGGTAACTGTCGGCGCGACCCTCGGGATCGCCGACGGTGGCGATGACGCCGGCCGACGATTCCTCGAGGATATTTTGCCTGAATCGCGCCGCCCCCATCGTTGTGGGCTCCACCAGGTCCTCGACGCGGCCCGTGTGCGTCACCAGCGCGCCGAAGTTCGAGTCCCCCACCTTCCCGTTCAGCTTGCCACCCACGATGATCGGCACCTGCTCTCCTTCGTAGAGCCCGATCTGGCGGCTGAAGAAAGGCACGATATCGGGATTGCGGAACGTGACCAGCCCGATGCCGAAGTCGAAGATGTCGGAGCCCTCGAGGAAGAAGGTCCGCTTTTCCGGGAAGAAGACCGAAAAGCGCGTCAGGTTGGTGCGGCGCGTGTCAACCTCGGTCTCGGCGAAGTCGGTGTTCAGCGTGCCGATCGCCGTCACGCTGGATCCGATGCGCTTGGCGACATCGAGGCTCGGCTCGAACGTCCCCTCCCTATCGGTCTCGGGGTCGGGCTTCTCGAATCCGCCTACCATAGCGGGCCGGACTGCCAGCCCGAGACCCGTCTCAAAGCGCGGCAGTTGCGTGATGCGTCCCGCCCGGCTCGTCTGGGTGATCTTCGCATCGCGGATCGGGCTCGCCCAGCGACTCACCTCCTGGATGCGCTCGGTGCGCCGCTCGATGTTGAAGCCCCACTCGTCGAGCCCGGCATCGAAGGTCAGGCTCTTGAGAGGAATGCGCATCTCGACCGACCAGCCGTAGTCTCCCCGCGCCGTCGCCGCCTCCCACACCGCATCCCAGCGCGCGTCCTCCCCCTCACCGCGGCGGGCTACCAGTGCGTCGAAGCGAGCTCCACTCGGGTTCACGGCGAACACGTAGCCAGAACGCCCGTCGAGGAAGGGGTCGAGGACGATTTTGACGTGGTCCTCGTTGCGCAGGTGTGGATCGCGAATCACTGAGAAGCTGACGATGCCCGACGGGTCCGGGTCGCGGGCGAGCACGCCGATCACGATGTGGTGAGGATCGGCCACCACCCAAACCTCGGTCGTGCAGACGAGTGGGCCGCCCTCTACCGGCTCGATCATCGTGAGGGACTCGATGCGCTGGGCCGCCGCCCACACAGGCTCATCCAACCGTCCGTCGAGGCGCAACCCATCGGGGAGAGCGCCGATGGCGAGCGCAGGCCGGGCTCCATCTGCGACCGTCGAACTACCAGTGCCCGTCTGCTGTGCCGAGAGCGGTACGGCAACACAAAGCAACACCGCGACGGCGAGGCTCGAGAGCCGGCCGAGTCGTCGGGCCTGCCGACCGCGAGCCATCAGCGCGCCGCCGTACGCGCCGCGATCAGTCGCCGCATCAGATCGCCTGTCGGCGGTCTGTAGCTCGTGGTTCGCAGTACGGCGATCCCGATCTGCGAGTCGAGATCGAACCGGAGGTCGGCGTTGTAGCCGGCGACCGAGCCACCGTGCCCGACGATTGTCACCCCGTCCCTTTCCGCGATTGAGAAACCGAGCCCGTAGCCCTCGGCCGGCGCCTGCGGCCTGAGGACTTCGCCCCGGCTCGCCGCCGACAGGATTTGTACCGACGACGCGCCCATCATCGCGGCGGCGAATTTCGCCAGGTCGCTCACCGTGGAGTAGATGCCGCCGTTCGGGACCTTGTAGCCGCGGCCGAAATGCTCGCGCGTCGCTCGCTCGGCGCTCACTTCGCCGGTCTCGCGGTCGCGGCTATAGCCCACGGAGAGGCGCGCCGCCAGCTCCGGTGTGTTGACGATGAAGGTGCTGCTCGTCATCCCGAGCGGTTTGAAGATCTGCTCCTCCACCAGCGTCATGAACGGCACACCGGCGGCCCGCGAGCTCGCCAGACCCAGCATCCCAAACCCGATGTTCGAGTAGGAGTATTCGGTCCCCGGCGGCGTCTTGAACGAGGTGTGCGGGATCGACTCGAGGACCTTCTCCTCCCAACGATAGATCGAGCCGGACGCCGCGCCCCTCAGCTCCGGCTCACGGATGAGACCCGCCGTGTGACTCGCCAGCATCCGGAAGGTGATGGGCTTCATGTCGGCGGGGGGATCGGCCAGGTTCCCGATCTCGGGGAAGTACTCGACCACGGGGTCGTCGAGCTCGAATATGCCGCGCTCGACCAACTGCATCATCAGCACGGCGGTGAACGACTTGGAGATCGACCCGGTGCGGCCGATCGTCTCCGCGGTGCAGGCGACCGTGTTCTCGATGTCGGCCCAGCCGTAGCCCTTCGCCCAGATCACCTCATCGGCGATGAACACGGCCACCGACACGCAGCCGGCGGCGTCCTCGGCGACGCCTGCGGCGACCGCGGCGTCGAACTCGGCGATCGCCGCTTGGAACGGCGAAAACTGCGCCCACCCCGGCGCGGCGGTCAGGAGGCAAAGGATCGTCAGCGCGGCGAGCGCGGTGCGGATCTGCCGGCGATGGATCTTCTTGACCATGGGGCGTATCACTCCCTGGTACGGGTGAACGGGCATGGCACAACCTGCCATCATCGACCCGTCGCCGCCACAGTCGCTTCGCTTCGATCGCCTCCAGGGTCTTTGCGGTGATCGGTGCCTCACGGGCGGCCGGATCGTCCGCCCGAGTAAGGCTGGCGTCGGCCACTAGGAGAGGTCGACCGGCTGGGGTAGACCCCAATCGTTTCGGCCCCCCGCTGCCGGGTCTCTGCGGCGCTTGGGGAAGGCGGCGCTGAGCACCAGGGCGCAGTAGATGAGCACCGCTACGGGGAGCGCCCCCGCCCAGACGACGCGGTTCTTCAGTCTGTCCTTACTATCCTTCATTCTCGCTGTCTCCTTCATGCAGATTCTCTCCAAGAAGGATAGTTAGGCGGCAAGTGTAAACGCTGCTTGACCGTTTTGTATCAGATATGTCTAGGCCTGAAACTCGCTATCCTCCCCTATCGTAGGACCCGTAGGATGGCCGCGGCCACCCGGCTAGCCCCTCGGACTTCCGAACGAGCGATTCCGCTATGGCCAGTCTCAGCCAGGATTTCCGTTACGCCCTACGTCTACTTCGCCGGTCGCCCGGCTTCACCGCGATCGCGGCGTTGACCATCGCGCTGGGCGTCGGGCCGACGACGACGATCTTCAGCGTAGCGAATTCTCTGCTCATCCGGACACCGCCCGGCGTCCGCGATCCGGGCTCGCTGGTGACGATATTCGCGTCGTTCGAAGAGGGTCCCCACTTCGCGACGTTCTCGTACCACGCGTTCGAGGCATACCGCGATGGCCCCAACGGGCTGGCCGACATCGCGGCGCTGGAGGTTTTTTCCGCCAGCCTATCCACAGGCGGGGGCGGCGAGCCCGAGCTGGTCACAGCGATGTTGGCCTCCGCAGGGTATTTCGACATCCTGGGCACGCGGCCGGCGCTGGGTCGCTTCTTCCTGCCGGAGGAGGACGACGTGCCGGGCGCCGGCCAGGTGGTCGTGCTGGGTCATCGGCTGTGGAGGCAACGGCTGGGCGCCGATTCATCGATCGTCGGGAAGACCCTAAACATCAACCGCCGCGCCTTCACGGTGATCGGCGTCGCCGAGGAAGGGTTCCAGGGAAATGTGGCGGCGCTGGAGTTCGGCCTCTGGATCCCCATCACCATGCGTGAGCCGCTCACCGGCCTGGGGCTCGACCGAAACAGCACAGGCATCACAGCCGTCGCGCGACTGGAGCCGGGCCGCTCTACCGAACAGGCGATGGCGGCCATGTCGGTGACGACGGACCGCCTCGCGGCTGATGATCCGGACTTCTTTAAGGGTGCGAGGATAGAGGTGGTGCCCTACTCGGCGATGATGGAGGAGGCCCGCGTCGCCGTTACCCTGTTCATGGTGCTCTTGCTGGTCGTTTCGGGGATCGTGCTCCTCATCGCCAGCGTGAACGTGGCCAGCATGTTCCTGGCGCGGGCGACCGGTCGAACGCGGGAGATGGCGGTGCGTTTGGCGATCGGCGCCGGGCGCGCGCGGCTGGTGCGACAGCTCGTGGTCGAGAACGTGCTGCTCTTCGTGCTGGGAGGCAGTGCGGGCGTACTTATTACATACTGGGCGACCGGCGCGCTCTCCGCGATACGTTTGCCGGTCCCGGCATCGATCATCGTCGACTTCACACCCGACCTGCGCGTTTTGGGCTTCGCGCTCACGCTCGCACTGGGAACCGGTATCCTCTTCGGCCTCGCCCCTGCACTCCAGCTGACGAGACAGGACATCACGACGGCCCTCAAGGGCAGTCGCGGCGATGAGTCTCGAGGCGGCACGCGCCTGCGCAACGCGTTCGTGATCGCGCAGGTCGCGGGTTCGGTCATCCTGCTCGCCGGCGCCGGTATGTTCCTACGCGCGCTGGCCCGCGCCGATTCGGTGGAGTTGGGATTCGACCCGCAGAACGTGCGCGTCATGACGGTGGATCTGTCGGTGCACCGCTACTCCGAACCCGAGATCAAAGCGTTCTATGACGAGCTGGAAGAGCGTGCAACAGCTCTGCCCGGTGTTCGGTCGGCGGCCCTGACGACCGTGTTGCCTCTCGGGTTCATAAGCATCTATCAAAGGTTCGAGATCCCGGGACGTGAGCCGGTGATGGGCGACGGGCTGCACACGGCCTACGTGAACACAGTCTCGCCAGCTTACTTCGAGACGCTGAAGGTAGCCATGGTGGCCGGTCGCGGTTTCGACGCGAGAGATCGCCAAGACTCCCAGCCTGTCGTCGTGATCAACCAGACCGCCGCCAGACAGATCTGGCCCGGCGAAAGCGCACTCGGGAAGCAGATCAGCGACGGCCGCCTGACGTACGAGGTCGTGGGTATCGCCGCGGACGGGAAGTACCAGAGCATCGGCGAGAGTCGGCGCGCGATGATCTATAGGGCTTTCTCGCAGGCGTACTCGTCGCTGGCGACGTTGGTAGTCCGCACGCCACCCGGCGCTCCGCGCATCGACCGCCAGGTGAGAGAGCTCGCCCTCGCCCTCGACGCGGACCTTCCGGTTCAGACGAACGCGCCGTACACGCAGGTGATAGGCGTGTCACTCTTGCCAAGCCGAGCGGCGGCCGGGACGACGGGCGTGCTGGGCGGCGTCGCGCTGGCGCTGGCCGCCGCCGGCTTGCTCGGCGTCCTCTCGTATGCGGTCTCGCGCCGAACCCGCGAGATTGGCATCCGCATCGCGCTCGGCGCGGACGCCGGCGACGTCTACAAGCTCGTGATGAAGGAAGGCGCGCGACTGACGGCGATCGGATTGGCGATCGGCCTGCCGCTGGCCTTCGCCGCGGCGCAGCTCGTTCGAAGCTTGCTGTTCGGATTGAGTCCGGCGGATCCAGTGACCTTGGGCGGCACGGCGGCGCTCTTCATCGTGGTGGGGCTCATCGCGAGCTACCTGCCGGCGGCTCGAGCGACGCGTACCGACCCGATGTACGCGTTGAGAGCGGAGTAGCGCGCTGCAGGTCGAGTCCTACGGGTGACTCTCCAGTTTGTCGGTGTGGCAGGTCGCGCAGTACATCATGCCGCGCATGTTCTGAAGCGCGCTGTCACGGCCGTGGCAGCCCAGGCAAACAAGCTCGGCGGCGCCTGGCCGGTGAATCGCAGTGAAGCTGCCATCGAGCTGAGCGTTTAGGACCTCAACGGTGTGCTTCGCCAGTGAGGCGGCGACCTGAGCACAACGATCAGCGCGCTCGGCCGAGTACGCGTCGTAGCCAGAGAAATCGCACCACTTCGAGATGGAGACATGGCAGAGGGTGGAGCCGGCGACCGACCCCGGCACCTGGAACCTGGCCTCCACCGGCAGGAAGTTGGGCAGGGCCTCCCGCTCGTAGAAGGCGAAGACCTCGTTGATGGCGGGGGCCGGGTCTTTCGATACCAGGTAGATGGCCATGGCCGCGCCGTTGGCGGACCCACAAAGAGTGCCCCACCCCATCACGCCGGCGGCGCCGTAGCGCGTGACCGTCGTCGGATACGAGGCAAAAGGCTCACCGACCTCCTCGGCCAATGCGTCGACGATCGCGCCGAACACCCCGTACATGCAGTCACCCTGGTAAAAGTACCGGTAGCCCAGCTCGCCCACGTGTTCCGGGTCGAGCTTCACGTAGGGTAGTGGCTCGTGAATGGCCCTGTCGCCCGAACCCCGGGCACTTGGTGCTCCTTTCGTGTCGGTTTTGGACACCCAGTTCACAACTGACGGGCCCATCAGTCCCGCCGCCAAGCCTCCACCGAGCAGTGCCAACGTCTTTCTGCGCTCGCGATCCATGTCGTTCCTCTCCAGCCGGAAGATGCACCGAGAACATCGCCGCCAGCTAAGGTGCAAGATGGAGACCACTTATTCAGGCGAGGGAGCCCGTCACCTCAACACGCGCCGGGCACCGACCCAGCGCCCGAACCACCAGTCGTCGAACGCGTCGTCGTAAGGGCTCAGCGAGCTGATCCGCACGCCTCCCGACGTGGTGGAATGGATGTAGCGGGCATCGCCGACGTAGAGACCGACGTGGCTCACCGTCGCGCCGCGTTCGGCGAAGAGGAGGATATCGCCCGGCTGGAGCATCGTGACGTCGCGAGGGACGTGGCGACCGGAGCGTGCCTGGTCACGGCTGACCCGCGGGAGGCTCACGCCGTGGTTCCGGTACGCGTACCAGATGAGGCCCGAGCAGTCGAACCCCGCACCCGTGCTCGTACCGCCCCAGCGGTACGGCTCGCCCATGGCGCCGATCGCCGTGGCGACGATCTGTTGGGCCAGGGCGTAGCCATCCGTGCCGAGTGGCTCGGCCGGCTCTCCGGACGAGGGAGCGGGCGCTGGAAGCGTCGCGGGTATCGGCGAGGACGGGGGCGGCGCGGTTCCGGAACCGCCGCGACCCGAACCGGCGCCCCAGCGGACCGAGAGACGGGCGCTCAAGACCCAGCCGCGACGATCTTCGTCTTTGAGGTTCCAGAACCCGCGGAACGCTTCGTCCTCGGCGAAGCTACTCGCTTCGACCGCCAGGCCGAACCACGGCTGTAGGTTCCACTCGACGCCGACCCCCGCGTTCCAGACCGCGACGAACTCCGAGCCCTCTGAGCGCAGAGCGACGCCCACGCCGCCGACGCCGTAGGGCACCAGGCGACGCGACCCTCCTCGAAACAAGCTGAGCTCCGGCTCGAGCCCGAAGAGCGACCCGCCGGGTCCGCCAGCGATCACGGCGAAGCCCTTCAGGTTAAACGCGAGCGGGCCGATCAGGTTGCGCCAATAGCCGGCCGAAAGGAGAGTGGGATTGGAATCGGAATCGTCGACCGACCAGACACCGGCCTGCAGGTCGAGGGCTCGCTGGGCGCGAGCCGCGCCGGGATGAAGTACACAGGACGCCGCAACGCAGAGAATCAACACGCGCAACAGGCGAGCGTTACCTCGCTGTCTCACGATCCCCCCTCTTCTTTATAGCACGTCCCGTGACGCCCTTCTGGAACCCGGGAGGTCGGGCAAGGTTCCAGGCACACAGCCCTGCCAACCATTTTCCTTCCTAGAGCCATCCAACAGACTGAACTCAGAGAGCATAGCGCCGCGAGGCTGAGCCATGCCCCTCACGACGGAGAACTTCGCATGATAGGCTTGCTCCTGGACATACGACACGGTCTGCGTCTGCTCTACAAACGTATCGGCTTCACCGCTGTCGCGCTGCTGACAATCGGGGTCGGCGTGGCGGCGACCACCACCGTCTTCAGCGTCATCGAGGGCACGCTCCTCAGACCCTGGCCGTTTCCCGGCTCGGAGCGACTCGTCGTGCCGCTGGCGACCCGGCCGGCGCAGGGCCGGGTCTGGGGCTCGGTCAACTACGGCGACTACGAGGACTGGCGCGAGGCGGGCGTCTTCGAGCACGTCGCGGTGTCCTTCTCCGGCTCGGTCGACCTGGCCGACGGGTCGGGTGACCCTGAACGCATCCGCGCGACGCAGTTCAGCGAAGACTACTTCGCCACTCTAGGGGTCGCTCCGACGCTGGGCCGGCTGCCGGCGGCGGAAGAGCACGGGCGCGGCGCACCGCTGGTTGCACTCCTCTCGTACGGGCTGTGGCAGAGTCGGTTCGGTGGCGACCGCGAGGTGGTCGGCCGGACGGTGCGCCTGAACGGCGAGCCGGTCACCGTGATCGGTGTCATGCCCGCCGAGCTGGACGTCTTGCAGACTCCGCTCTTCGTCCCGCTACGGCAGTCGCCGAGGGCACTGGAGAACTGGCGTGACCGGGACAACTACATGTTCGCAGCGCTTGGGCGGCTGCGCCCGGGCCAGACGATCGACGAGGCGCGCGTCCACCTGCAGACCATCGCCGCCCGCATCGAGAGAGAATGGCCTCAGCTGCGTGAGGGCATCTCCGCCGACCTCGTTCCGCTGAGCCAGCGGGTGATCGGCGATGAGGTGCGAACGATCCTCTGGGTCATGCTGGGCGCGGTGGCGTTCGTTCTGCTCATCGGCTGTGTGAACCTCGCAAACCTGCTGCTGGCTCGGGCGACGGGGCGCGGTCGCGAGGTGGCGATCCGCACGGCGATGGGCGCCGGGCGTGGCCGTTTGATTCGGCAGCTGCTGTCGGAGAGCGTAGTGCTGGCGTTGGCCGGCGGCATACTGGGCGTACTACTCTCGGTGGGCGGCATCCGCATACTCGTCGCGCTGGCGCCCGCCGATGTGCCGCGCATCGATGGGGTCGGCCTCAACACGATGGTGCTGGCCTTCGCGCTGCTGGTGTCGCTGGCCTCGGCGCTCATCTTCGGCCTACTGCCGGCGCTACGCGCCACGAGTCTCGGTCCAGCCCGGGCGCTGGCCGACGCTGCATTCGGCAGCACGCGCGGGCAGCGCGGTCGTCGCACCCTGGGGGCGTTGGTCGCCGCCGAGCTGGCGCTTGCGGTGGTGCTGCTGGCCGGTGCGGGACTCATGCTGCGCAGCGTCGCCGGCCTGCGCGACGTCGACCCCGGCATCGAGGTCGAGAACATGCTCACCTTCAAGCTGACCCTGCCGCCGGCGCGCTACGAGCGCGGGCGTCCTGTGGCCGATGCGTACGCGCGGCTGCGCGAGCGGCTGGAGGCGGTCCCCGGCGTCGAGTCGGCGACGGTGACGTCGGCGCTGCCCCTGGGCGGCGGCGGGTTCATCCTGTTCCGGGCACACCTACCGGAAGGGCGGCCCGAGCCACCAGACGGCGAGGAGGTGCGGGCGAACTGGGACGTGGTGCAACCCGGGTACTTCGCGACGATGGGTCTGCCGCTGGTCGCCGGTCGTGACTTCACCGAGACCGATGACGAAGGCTCGGTCCCAGTGATGATCGTGAACCGCGAGTTCGCGCGGGACATGTTCGGTTCGGTGGGTGATGCGCTAGGCGCGCGCGTCCGGTCGTGGCGCGACGAGAACATCTACCGCGAGATCGTAGGCATCGTGGAGAACGTGCGCTATTTCGGTGCCGGCGACGAGATCCGCGGCGTCGTCTACGTGCCGCATCGTCAGGTCACATGGCGCTTCATGGCCGTCGCCGTACGAACCGCCACCGACCCAGAGAACGTGGCCGCTGCGGTCCGGGCCGCCGTCCGCGATTTCGACCCGAACGTCGCACAGGACTCGTTCACCACTATGAGCCAGACCTTCGAGGACTCGGTCGCCGAGCGACGTTTCGCCGCGACACTCCTCACCACCTTTGCTTCCCTCGCCCTGGCGCTCGCCGCCATGGGCATCTACGGCGTGCTCTCCTACGCGGTCACACAACGCACCCGCGAGTTCGGCGTAAGGATGGCGCTGGGCGCGCGAGCAGCCGACGTGCGTCTCATGGTATTGCGCGAAGCGGGCGTCAGCGTGCTCATCGGCATCGGCCTCGGGCTAGCGGGCGCGGTCGCGATCACACGTGTCATGTCCGGCATGCTGTTCGGCGTGAGCGCGACGGACCCGTTGACCTTCGGTGGCGCGATCGTCGTCCTCGTCACCACGGCGCTCGCCGCCAGCTGGATGCCCGCCGCGCGGGCCACACGCGTCGACCCGATGCAGGCGATGCGACCGGACTGAGGGTGGCGCTGACTCCCTATGACTAGAATGGGCCGGGAAAGCTCCCGGCCCGCTGGTCGCCCGCACGCTCCCTTCTCGGCCCGCCTGGTCTGTCGGAGGTCGCCGGGAGTGGCGCGAATGGATAATCGTTAGCATTATTGTCCTTTCGCCCACCTGCCAGCTAACCCATGGAGCGGGCATGACCGAGGGAACCAAGCGCTACCAAGTCTTCCTCGCCGATCTCAAGCGGCGCCACGTATTCAAGGTCGCCGCCCTGTACGGCGCGGTGGCGTTCGCGGTCATGCAGGCGGCCGAGTTCTTGGTCCCCGCGCTCTACCTCCCCGAATCGGTAGCCACGGCGATAGCCGTGATCGCGATCCTGGGCTTTCCCATCGCCATGGTGCTGGCCTGGATATTCGACGTGACGCGGCAGGGTGTAGTGCGGACGCACCCGGCGTCAACGGACGAGCTGGAAGCCATCGTGGCGGAGCCGGCAGGCCGGCGATGGCCGGCAGGTGTCCTGGGGCTGGTCGGCGTGGTGTTGCTAGCAGGCGGCGTCTGGTGGAGCGTGGGAATCGACGATGCCTCGACGCCGCAGGTGATCAACGCCGCCAGTCCGGTCAGCAGCTCGATCGCCGTGCTCCCCTTCATAGACATGAGCAGCGACGGGCAGAACGAATACTTCAGCGAGGGGATCTCGAGGCAGCTGCTGACCGCCCTGACGCGGGTCCCCGGCCTCAAGGTGGCGGCCCCCACCTCGGCCTTCGCCTTCAGGGGGATAGGGGTCGAAGTCAGCACGATCGGCGAGCGGCTGGACGTGGCCACGGTGCTGGAGGGGAGCTGCGCCCGGTCCGGAGACAGGCTGCGGATCGCGGTAAAGCTCGTCCGTGCCGCTGACGGCACGCGCCTCTGGTCGGCCACTTACGAGCGGCAGCGAGAGGAGATCTTCGTCGTGCTGAACGAGATCGCCTCTGCGATCGTCGGCGCGCTGGGCATCACGCTGCATGACGGGGCGGCGGCGAACCTGGTCCTGTCATCGACGGCCGATGTCGCGGCCTACGACGACTATCTGCGGGGCCAGTATTTCGCCGGCCAGCACACGCTGGCAGCGCTCGATTCGGCGATCAGCTTCTACAACCGCGCTCTGCTGCTCGACCCCGATTTCGCCGCCGTCTATGCAGCGCTGGGCGAGGCTTACATGCTAGTACCGGACTACGGCGGCCTGCCGATGGTGGACCTACTGCCTTACGCACGCGCGGCAACCCGCCGTGCGATAGCGCTCGGCCCCGGCCTCGCCGAAGCGCACGCTGCCTCGGCCCACCTCAAGTGGGTATACGAGTGGGACCGCGAGGGCGCCGAGCGCGACTACCTAAGGGCGATAGAACTCAACCCCAACTACGCGAATGCTCATTACTGGTACGCGCAGTACCTGGGCACGCTGCGCCGCTGGGAAGAGGGGCTGGCCGAGGCGGACAGGGCGGCGGCGCTCGATCCGCTATCCCCCGGCATACACCTGACCCGCGGGCTGCTACTGGCGGTAAACGGCCGGTCGGCCGACGCCAAAGCGGCCTTCCAACGCTCGCTGGAGCTCGAGCCCAACATGTACACTGCCGCCTACTTGCTCGCGATCTTCTGCGCGATGGAGGGTGACTACAATGGCGCGGCCGAGATGTTCGAGCGCTTCGCACAGCTCACGGACAGCGACCCCGCGGCCTTTCACGCCTACCTGGCGGCGCTGAGCGACCCGAGCCAACGGCCGGCGGCCGTCGAGGCACTCCAGAACATCGGCTTCTACGGCGCCATGCAGGGCAGCGAACTGCTGGCGCATTTGGGAGAGACCGACGCGGCGCTGGCGGCTCTGGAGCGGGCCGTCCGGGAGCGCTCACCTTACCTACCCTGGGCCAACGCACTGCCCCAGTTCGATACGTTGCGATCCAACCCGCGGTTCCAGGCCATCATCGCCTGGATGGGCCTCTAGCTGACTGGAATCGCCTGCCCAGCGTTGACCGGCCGCTGCACGTGGACAGCTGCCGCGTGCCCTGTCATCTTATAGCACTCCCACAATCATTCTCGTGGCACCCAGAGCGCCATGACTCCGAAGCCCATAGGCTATCAGACCTTCTTCGCCGAGCTGAGGCGGCGTAAGGTCGTACGCGTGGCGATCGTCTACGCCGCGGTGGCCTTCGCCATCCTGCAGGCCGCTGACCTCGTGATCGAGGCCGTCCAGGTGCCGGAGTGGACGCTCGCTTTCGTCCTGGTGATCTGCGTCCTCGGCTTCCCCATCGCGCTGGTCCTCGCCTGGGCGTTCGAGATCACGCCCGAGGGTGTTCACCGGACTGTCCCAGCATACGCCGACCCGGCCACGGCCCGGGCCGAGTCGTGGTTGCCGATTCGCACGGCGGCGTTGGTGGCCGGTCTCCTGGTGGCCGGCGTCGCCGCGGGTTGGTTCTTGCACATTCCGATCTCCGGCGACGCCGCTTCAGTCGGTCCGGCCAGTTCGGTGGTACGGTTCCGGATAGCCCTCCCGGCAATCGAGCCGCTCGTGCCGCTGGCGGGCCCGCGGATCGCCATCTCACCGGACGGCCGGCGGATCGCCTATGCCGCGGGACGAAGCGTCTCCTCCTGGAAGATCTGGGTGCGCGAACTGGACGGTCTGGACGCCGAGCCGATCGCTGGGACGGAAGGTGCTCGAAGCCTCTTCTTTTCGCCGGACGGGCGCTGGATCGTCTATCGCGATCAGCGCGGCGGAATGAAGCGGGTGTCGGTCACCGGCGGCGCGCCGTTTACTATCTCCAACGTGGTTCATGTAAGCGGCGACTGGGGGCCGGACGACAGGATCCTCTTCTCGCGCCGCGGCGTCCTGGCGTTCGTGCCGGCGGCGGGAGGAGACACAACAGTGTTAGCCGCGTCCGAGGGCGGCTCTCAGGAATACTGGGCCGGCGTGGTGCTTCCGGGAGGGAGGGCTGCGCTCATTACCATTCCGGCACCTGACCCCGCGGACCACCAGATCGCCGCGATCTCGCTGGAGAACGGAGAAGTCACACCGTTGGTGCCCGGCGGACACACACCCGTCTATGTGCCCACCGGGCATCTACTCTTCGCCCGGCCCGATGGCTCGGTGGCGGCCGTCGAGTTTGACCCGAGCCGCCTCGAGGTGACGGGTTCGCCGGTACCCGTGCTGGAAGGCGTGCAAGTGAGACCTGACGGAGCCGCGGACTACGCCGTGTCGAAAAACGGAACGCTCGTCTATCTCAGCGCGACCGGCGCGTCGACCTTGCTGATGGTGGACCGGCTTGGTCGAGTCGAAACGCTCACTTCCCGAGATGAAAACTTCTACGGACCGCGCTTCTCACCGGACGGGGTCCGCATCGCCCTGAATTTGAGTAGAGACGTTTGGAGCTACGACCTGCGGCAAGGCCTCCTCGCCCGGCTCACCTTCGAGGGTGAGAACATCTATCCCGAATGGACACCGGACGGGGCTCGTATCTCCTTCTCCTCCCTTCGAGCTGGGTCGGATGCCAGGAACCTGTATTGGCGCCCTGCGGACGGAGGTGGAACGGCCTCTCCCGTCCGGATCCTCGAGGAGGACCAGTACGAGGCAAGCTGGTCGCGCGACGGCCGCTGGTTGGTCTACCGGGAAGTCGACGCGAACGGCCGCGACGTCTACGCGATCGAACTGGGCGGCGACTCCACGCCGATCCCGATTTTGGACGGACCGTTCGATGAGCGCTCGATCGCTCTCTCACCGGACGGCAACTGGCTCGCCTACGTTTCCAGCGAGACGGGCCAAGACGAGGTGTTCGTCCGGCGGTTCCCGGACCGGGAGGGCGGCAAGTGGCAGGTCTCACGGGATGGCGGCGTCGAGCCGGCCTGGTCGCGGGACGGGCGCGAGCTCTTCTACCGGCGCGACACCGAGCTCATCGCCGTGCGGGTCGATACCGCGTCGGGCTTCACCGCCGGAGCCCGGGAAGTCCTGTTCGACGGACCCTACATCGGCAGCGATTCGCACACAAACTACGACGTCCACCCCGACGGCGAGCGGTTCGTCATGATCCGCCAGGAGAACGGCGACCTGGTGGTCGTACTCAACTGGTTCGAGGAGTTGGAGCGGATCCTGACCGGAGGCTGATGGGCGGCGATGGGATCGGCTAGCTGCTGAGAGCGTCGCAGCCTGAAAAAAGATGGGCCGGGATAGACTCCCGGCCCCTTTTTGGCTAATCGCGAATCCGGATCTATTACTTCAGTCTTCTAGAAGGCGCCACAGACGACGGCGTGCGCCACGATGTAGATCTTGCCATCGCCGTCATCCAGAATGGTCAGGCTGTAGGAGTCGGACGTCGCGTCGCCGAGATCCTCATTCAGGTTGCCGTACTGACCCGGCGCGGCGGTGTCCGTGTCGGAGTTGCCGGCGTACAGGTGCGTCTCATCCATCGTGAAGCCGGCCGCCATATCGAAGCTCACGTTTAGCAGCGTACCGTCGTAACTGTAGGACAGGTCGCCGACGTAGGTGCCCTTGCTGATATCGTTCTGGCCCGCACCCGCGTAGATCGGCGTAGAGAGATTTTCACCGGTGTTCACCGTGATCTGCCAGCCCCACCGATTGGTGTTCACGCCCTGTGCCGCCAACACATCGATCAGAGTCTGGTCACCAAAGGCGAACGCGGTCTCACAGTCCTTCGGCTCCGGCGGCTCGTTGTCGCAAGTAAGTGTGATCGCAAAGTAGGTGGCCCAGCTGCCGCGCTCCACTATGCGCTTGCCGTCGCCCCAGCCGGTTTCGGTCTGGTAGCCACCACCGCCGTTATCCTTCCGCAGCGCCGCGTGCGCCGCCAGGTAAAAGCTCCTGTCACATACGTAAGGCTCGCCGCCCAGACTGGACAGCGGAATGCTGAACGAAAAGCTCGTCATGCCCGTAATGTCACCCGAGTTGTGGGGGAAGTTCCCGATTTTCGGGTTGCCGTTACGCGCCTGCGGCATATCCGCCAAGTGCTCACCCACCCAGAGGTGCGCCTCTGTCAGCTCCCAACCATCCGTCGTCACGTACGTGACGACCAAGTCGCCGCCAACTACGGTTGCCTGAACCTCGCCGGCGTCGATCGACTGCCCGGCGTAAAGCGTGAAAGACGTCGTGCCGCCACCGTCGACGTACACCGCCTCCTGGATCGTCGGATCCATCGGGCTGGGCTGCTCCCGATCGCAGGCCGCCAGACCAGCGACGAGCAAGACACCCAGCGGGAGACGGGAAACAAGACCGTTCAACCTCATCTCAACTCTCCTTGTTACCTGAACAGTGAAAGGGCTACTGAACTCCTATCGCCCTCGTCATAGTCAAGCTATGTGCCAAGGAGGTCATTCTCTCATAATTCCATATATGTCAACGTATTACAAGAATCACACGACACATCTGCGACACACAAACTGTCTCGGGTGAGACAATCCGATTGTCTCATGTGTCTCAGCTGAGACAGACCCCGTGAGAATAATCGAGCCGCCGGAGCTCTAGTGCTAGATGTCGAGTTCGGCGAGGCGGCGGTAGAAAGTGGCGCGGCTGATGCCGAGAAGTTGTGCGGCCTTGGAACGGTTGCCGCCGGTCTGCTCCAGGGCCCAAAGAATCCGGTCCCTTTGATCGGCACCGGGAGGTGCAGACGGCTCAGTCGGTGCCGTGGCACCGGGCGTACGGGTCTCAGGCGGCAGGTCATCGCTGCGTAGGACGCCGCCTTTACAGTGGACCAGGGCGAACTCAAGGGCACTGCGTAACTCGCGGACATTACCCGGCCAAGCGCAGTCTAGGAGCCGGCGCATTGCTTCGTCGCTCACCTCGGGGACTGGCTTGCCTGCGGCTGCGGACGCGCGCTCGAGAAAATGGCGGATAAGGAGTGGGATATCCTCACGGCGCTCGAGCAAGGCGGGAAGACTGATGACGAAGCCGCGGACACGATAGTAGAGGTCCTCGCGAAATAGTTGCTCATCGACGCGCGCCCGGAGGTCTCGATGGGTGGCGGCGACTACCCGGACATCGACGCGGCGCGGCTTTGATTCGCCGAGCCGGGTGATCTCACCTTCCTGGAGCACACGCAATAAGCTGGTTTGGATCGGCATAGGCATGTCGCCGACCTCGTCCAGGAATATCGTGCCACCGTTCGCTGCCTCGAACAGCCCCTGCTGGTCTGCGACGGCTCCCGTGAAGGCGCCGCGTCGGTGCCCGAACAGCTGGCTTGCGAGCAGCGATTCTGAGAGAGCGGCGCAGTTCACGGCGATGAACGGTCCCGTACTGCGGTGACTGGCACTGTGGACAGCTCTAGCCACCAATTCTTTACCCGTGCCTGTTTCTCCGCAGATGAGCACGGTCCAATCGAGTGGCGCGACCTGCTCGACCTGCTGGTAGACGAGGCGCATAGCCTCGCTTGCCCCCACCAGGTCGTGGAAGCTAACCCGTTCATCCAGCAGGTGGCGGAGATCGTGGATCTCGGTGATGTCGTAGAAGAAGAGGAGCTTCATGCCGAGTTCGCGGGGATCATCCAGTACTTCGAGATCGACGACGTGGCGTCGGCCATCCGGATCCGTGATAGAAACCGGCACTCTGCTTCGCTCGGCACCACTCGCTTCCACCAGTCGGGCGAGCATCTCTTCATCTCGTTGGTCGAGGGCGAAGGCCTCGCGCCAGGTTCGGGTTTCGTCGTCAGGCGCCGGCCCACCGAAGAGTCTTGTCGCGGTGCGGTTCAGGAATACGACGTGGCCCGACGCATCCAAGATGGCCGCACCTTCACGCAACCCATTGAGTACCGAGAGTAGGTCATCGCGGCTCTGCGTCAGTTTCGCTTCCAGTTCCTTTCGCGCCGTGATGTCGAGAATTGCCACCAGCAAAGCGAGCTCATCATTGACCTCCACGGGATTAAGCCCGATCTCGATCTGAACCGGGGTACCGTCCTTCTTGAGCGCGTGCAGGTCACGCCCTATCCCCATCGGCCGCGCCACCGGTTCCGCGAGATAGCCCAGGCGGTTCTCGGCATGCTCGTGACGGAGATGCTCGGGTAGGAGCGAATCGACCACCTTCCCGGTAAGCTCACCGGCTTCGTACCCGAGCAGCGACTCCGCCGCGCGATTCGCCAGCTGGATGGAGCCGCTCGTATCGACAATCAGCATCGCCGACGGCGAGGCCTCGATGGCGATCCGGAAGCGCTCCTCGGCCGCTCGAATCTCGGTGACGTCTCTGGCCACCCCGTATAGCAGGCCGCTTTGCGGCTCGGGGTGTGAAGTCCAGCTGAGGGTCCTGTATGAGCCATCGGCGCAACGGTATCGATTCTCGAAAGAGACTGTGGGGATTCCGGTCGCCAACTTCTCGACTTCGCGCAACGTAGAATCGACGTCCTCCGGGTGAACGAAGTCGATGAATGGTCGGCCCAGCAGTTCCTCACTCTTCCACCCCAACGTCTTCTCGAAGGCGGGGTTCACACGCTTGAAGTAGCCATCGACGCCGGCAATACAGAGCATGTCGACCGATAGATCGAAGAAGCGCTCGATATCCTGGCTCATAGGACCCGTATCCTCAGGTCTGGCCCGCCAGCTCCACTAGCATGGCGGTGACCATCCGCAGGTTGAGCTCGAGCTGCTCGCGTGAGATGAACTCGTGTTCCGAGTGGCCGGTGTATACCTCGCCGGGCATAGCGGGGCCGAAGTTCACCCCGTTGGGCATTAGCCTGGCATGGGTGCCGCCGCCGATCGAGATCGGCTGCGGATCGGAGATCCCTGTGTAGAACTCGAAGATGTCGAGGAGAACCGGGATGTGAGGCGCGTCCTCGGGGTAGTGCGCCGGGCTCGAGAACACGCCCACCTCGAGGTCCTCGATTCCCGTCCGGGCCATCCACTCGCCCGCCGCCTCGCGGATCAACCGCTCCAGCTCGTCCGGATCGCGGCCGACGGGGCTACGGATGTTGATCCCAGCGACCAGACGGTCGTCCTCGCGCCCCAGCGTGGTGAGCGCCAGGGTCAACCGACCCATGAACGAATTGGTGAGGGCCACCTCGCCGAAAAGCTCGGCGTAGTCGCCGGTGCCCACGAGGTCGTTTATCAGCCGGACCATGCGGGCCGCCTGACCGTCGGGCCAATCGTTGGGGCCGAGAAGCGCGGCGAGGTGCGTGATGGCGTTGTGGCCTTCCTCCGGCTTCGACGAGTGCGCGGCGAGCCCATGCGCCTCGACCGTAAGCGTCCCGTCACCCGGCACGAAATCGTAACTGACATCCGAGTCGCCGATCGCCGCGTTTCGCAACGATGTCCTGAGGTCGGCTGACGGCTCGGCGATGGTCGCCCAGGCGTCGCCCGGTACCTGCGACATGAACGCGCCGCCGCCGATATCGATCAGGCGATTCGGTCCGGCGACCGGTTCGTCCGGCACCGGCGCCAACGCCAAGTTGATCGCGTTCCAACTCTTCTCCGCCACGACCACCGGGTACTCGGAATCGAGTGCGACGTTCAGGTCGGGAGGCGGGTTCTCCGCCAGGAACGCCTGGAACGGGGCCCAGTTGGACTCCTCGGTGTAGGAGATGATGAGCTCGATCCGACGGCCCAGCGGGAGGCCCTGGTCGCTCACCGCCTTCATCGCATAGAGCGCGGTGGCGATCGGTCCCTTGTCGTCCTCGGCGCCGCGGCCGATCAAGCGGTCGGGCTCGCTCAGGCTGTCCAGACTGAAGGGGCTTTGCACCCACTTGGACGGATCGGCAGGCTGCACATCGCCGTGCGTCACCACGCCTAGCCGGTCCGTCGTATCGCCGAGACCGATGACCACCACGTTGCCGTGGTCGGCGAAGTCGAGGCCGAGCTCTGCCGCCAACCCCTCGAGGTAGTCGCTCATCCCGCGGAACTCGGGGTTCTCGGCGTTGTCGACGCCCTCTTCCTGAACCGTTCGAAACGAAACCAGCTTAACGAGCGCTTCGACGGTCGCATCGGAGTAGGTCACCCACGCGTAGTCGGCGATCTCGCGGGCCCGCTCCGAAGGTACGTCGCCGCCGCGCGAACACGCGGCCAGCGCGAGGACTAGCGCCGGGAAAATCAGATGCTGCACACGCGACTCGCCGATCGATTTCATGCCCTGACTCCTATCAGGTTGCCCAAGGATGAGTGGACAAACTACACCGATGTGCGGCCCGTGCACACCCAGCGACCGTCTCCGGTCGCTCCTGCCACCGGCACAGCACCCCACCCGTCCGCCTTGCAGGCAAAGGGGCTGCCGGGTTCTATTTGTGCCATGGCCGACCAGTCGATCCCCGAACGGCTTCAGGCGGCGCTAGCCGACCGTTATAGGATCGAGCGCGAGCTGGGCGCAGGCGGCATGGCCACGGTCTACCTGGCTCACGATCCGCGCCACAACCGCAAAGTCGCGATCAAAGTCTTGCACCCGGAGTTGGCGGCGATCCTCGGCGCCGAGCGGTTCCTCAAGGAGATCGAGGTCACGGCGAACCTTCAACACCCCCACATCCTGCCGCTGTTCGATTCGGGCGAAGCGGACGGTCTCTTGTATTACGTGATGCCGTGCGTGGAGGGCGAGTCGCTACAGGAGAGATTGGAGCGCGAGAAGCAACTCTCCATCGAAGAGAGCATCGAGATAGCCGACGCCGTGGCGAAGGCGTTGGACTACGCGCATCGGCGCGACGTCATCCACCGTGATATCAAGCCGGCGAACATCCTGCTACACGAAGGGCAACCGGTCGTTTCGGATTTCGGGATCGCGCTGGCGGTGAGCGCAGCCGGCGGCCGGCGTCTGACCGAGACGGGTCTGTCGTTGGGGACACCCGAGTACATGAGTCCAGAACAAGCGGCGGGCGAACGCACCCTGGATGCACGCAGCGATCTCTACTCTCTTGGATGCGTCGTGTACGAGATGTTGCTGGGCGAGCCGCCGCACACGGGACCGACGGCGCAGTCGATCATCGCGAAGGTGATCACCGACGAGCCACGCAGGATCTCGAAGCTGCGCAAGACCGTGCCAGGACATGTGGAGTATGCGGTACATCGGGCGCTGGCAAAGCTGCCGGCGGATCGGTTCGCCACAGCTTCCGAGTTCGCCGAGGCGCTCACCGACAGAAGCGCCGCGCAGACGTGGCCCGGCTTCGTCGCTCCGGCCGAGGTCGACGGGTGGACGCGCTTCGTCGCGGGACGGAGATGGCTGCGCTGGGCGGTACCGCTGAGTCTGGCCGTGCTAGCCGGCGCAGCGGCCTGGGGATGGCTGCGACCGATGCCGTCGCCGGACCGATCGCTGGCTCGCTTCGAGATACTCTTCCCGGCCCGCGAGTCGTGGTCGGGCCAGCGCCACGCCCTCGCGGTGTCTCCCGACGGCTCCAACATCGCCTACGTCGGCGAAGGGGCGGGCGGCCAGGGGCTCTTCCTCCGTCCCGTCGATCAGGTCGAGGCTCAGCTTCTGCCCGGCACCGAAGGCGCGCAGGACCCGTTCTTTTCGCCGGATGGTCAGTGGGTCGGGTTCGGCCTGGTGAGCGGACTCAAGAAGGTCCCCGTGGCGGGTGGCCCCCCCGTGACCATAGTCGAGTACCCCGAGCCACGGGGCGCGACCTGGGGCGACGATGACGTCATCATCTTCGGTTCGACCGCGGGACTGTGGCGCGTGCCGGTCGCGGGCGGAGACCCCGAACACGTGACCGAGCTGAATTCGGACCGCGGCGAGCTGCTACACAACCGGCCCGAGTTCCTGCCCGGAGGCCGCGCCGTGCTCTTCACCATAGGGACCGGCGACCTCGAGGCGACGCAGGTCGCCGCGCTATCGCTGGACACCGGCGAGGTGACGTACCTGTTCCAAGGCATGGCACCCCGCTATTGCGAGACCGGGCATGTGGTGTACGGGCGTCCGGACGGGGTGCTGATGGGCGTACCGTTCGATGCCGCGCGGTTGCAGACCGCGGGAAGCTCGGTGTCGCTAGTCGACGACATCATGGTCAAACCGACCGGGACCATAGATTTCAGCGTTTCCCGCAGCGGAGCGCTCGTGTATCAGCGGGGGACATCGGCGGCGCGGACCGTGGTATTGGTCGATCGGGGTGGGGCCGAGGTACCGTTGATCGAGGGACTGGACCTTTATGTTAGCCCACGTTTTTCGCCGGACGGTACGCGCCTGGCCATCGGCGTCGGCGTACCACCCACCCGCCAGATTTGGATCTACGAGATGGCGGAAGGAACCATGGTGCCGCTAACCTTCGAAGGGCACAACTACTACCCGATATGGACCCGAGACGGAGAGCGGGTGACCTTCGCATCGGAGACGCCCAACTCGGTCGACCTCGCGTGGATTCGGTCGGACGGAAGCGGCGCCACCGAGCAACTCCTGGCCAACGGCCGCTGGAACTACCCCGAATCGTGGTCACCCGATGGGCGACACCTGCTCTACAGGGAACAGGACCCCAACGTCCAGAGAGACATTTGGGTCCTGACGCTCGACGGCGAAAGCGCTCCACGGCCCTTCTTCCAGCTGCCGTCCCAGGAAGAGTCTCCTGAAATATCGCCCGACGGCCGCTGGCTGGCCTATGCGTCGGACATGTCGGGGCGCTACGAGGTCTACGTGAGCGGCTTCCCCGAGCCCGGCCGCAGGCGACAGGTCTCACTCGATGGAGGCACAGAGCCCGTCTGGTCACGCGACGGGCGCGAGCTGTTCTATCGTAGCGGCGAGGCTATCGTGGCGGCAGCGGTCGAGACGACCCCCGACTTCAGGGTGCAAAGCCGCGAAGTATTGTTCGAGGGACCGTACTCGGCGTGGCAGTATCACAGCAATTACGACGTCACCCCTGACGGCGGCCGTTTCGTCATGATCAAGCCGGTGGAGGATGAATCGGCACGCCTAGTGGTCGTGCTCAACTGGTTCGAGGAGCTGCGGCAATTGATGGAGGATGCGCCGTAGGCTCGCAGCCGCCTCGCGAGCCAAAACGCCAAGCCCGGAGGAGGTCCTCCGGGCTTTTTCCGTGACGGAATCGGTTCCACTTGCCGAGTATTCTAACTGTAACCTCTCGGGACCGGCGAGTCAACAATCAGGACCACTCGGAACCCCATTATTGGGTGGCATGCCCCTGGTGTGATTCGAACCCACACGACCTTGCGGTCATCCACTCGGCAAGTGGACGCGTGTACCAGTTCCGCCACGGGGGCACCTTCACTGCAAGGTGACGGAACTGGCAGAAAGCCCACGACTCCCGCCGCGCGGCCTCACAGACCGCATAGACGGTAGCACGATCGTCTCAACAGTTTGTCAACTACCCTCCGTTCCTCTGCGTCGTGACCGTAGGCGTCTCCGGCTGCGGCCGTGCCTTGTAGTACTCCCAGAGGCGTCGGTGCCGGTTGTTCAGGTCCACCGGGATCCCGTTGATGAACACGTACTCGACCTGCGTCTGGTACTCGAGCGGGTCGCCGTCGGTGATCATCAGGTTCCCCAACTTGCCCGTCTCGATCGTGCCCAGCCGGTCGGCGACGCCGAATATCTCGGCGGTGTTGATCGTCACTGCCCTGAGCGCCTCTTCGTACGGCAGCCCGAACGGTACGGCGTTGGCCGCCTCGTAGGGTAGGGTCCGCGAGGCGGAGGAGTTGAAGGTACCGAAACAGATCTTGACGCCCGCTTCGTACAGCTCGCCGGCCAGCGAGAACGGGTAGTGGTACGGGTCGTCCTCGTTCGCGGGTAGCGACTGGGTCGGTCCGAGGATCACAGGGATCCCTTTCTCCGCCAAGAGCTCTTTCGCTTTCCGGCCGTTGCGCGCGCCGGCGATGATGATTCGCAGGTCGTAGCGCTCGGCGAACTCGATGGCGCTCTCGATGCTCAGCTTGTCGTTGGCGCCGACGACGACAGGCAGTTCACCACCGAGTGTCCGGGAGAGCTGCTCGAGCTGCAGGTCGCGATCGAACTTCGTGGGATCACCGTTCTCGACGGCCTGCTTGTAGTGCTGCGCCGCCTGGAACCAACTCTCCAGTTCCTGGATCCGCTCGTCGTACTCACGCTTCGCCTCGTTGTACGGCCGCTCGATCCGCTGGAAGGTGGCGAAGTCGAAGCTGCGAGTCTGGATCGTAGGCCAACCGATCATCATCCCGAACGACGGATTGATCGCCATCTCCTCGACCGTGTAGCCGTCGAGGTGGATGAGCGCCGCCTGCCCGGGGATCCCGGCGCCGCCGCCGCGGCCGCCGCCCGGCGCCGAGAGGGCGTGGGTAATCCCGTTGGCCCGGGCCACCGGGATGTGCTCGCTGGACGGCCAGATCGCGTCATAGGCGCGCAGGTGTGGGTTCCAGTTACCGAGGTCGCTCGCGTCCGAGGTTACCGCGACCGATCCGATCTCGGTGAGACCCAATCGGCTGTAGGCGTCCACCATCCCGGGGTAGACGTTGAGGCCCGTCGCGTCGATGACCGACGCACCGGCCGGGACCGTTACGCTCGCGCCCACCTCCACGATCACTCCGCCGCTCACCACCACCGAGCCATTCTCGATGGTCGAGCCGGCCACGGTATGGATCGTCGCACCCTGGATCACGTAGGCCGGCGCCGACTCGACCCGCGGGTCGTGCTGCGCCGACACCGTACGCGCCGACGAGAAGCCGATGGCGATGGCGATGGCGATGGCGATGGGGACACCGCTCGTCATCTTTCCTTTCTGTCTATTCACTTTCTCACTCCTCCGTTCGCTATTCAAAATCACCGACCACCGACTAACGACCACTGACTAACGTCTGGAGCGCTTCCTTCTCCGCGGCGATCACCTCCTGCCGCTCGGCATCGCGCTCGACGTCGAAGACGATGCGGCCGTCGACGATGGTGGTCAGAGTCTTCGCGTAGGCGGACAGCGGATAGTTCTCCCAGATCACCAGGTCGGCGTCCTTACCTATCTCGATAGAGCCGACACGGTCGTCGATCCCGAGCTGGATCGCCGCGTTGAGCGTGACCAGCGCCAGCGCCTCGTCCTCCGACATGCCGCCCCACTTCATCGTCTTGGCGGCCTCCTGGTTCAGGTGGCGGGCTTCCTCCTGGCTGTCGGAGTTGATGGAGACGAGCACACCGCGCTGCGCGAGAATCGCGGAGTTGTACGGGATCGCGTCGTAGGCCTCGACCTTGTAGGCCCACCAGTCGGAGAAGGTGGAAACTCCGAAGCCGGCGGCGGCGATCTCGTCGGCCAGCTTATAGGCTTCGAGTCCGTGAATGAACGTGGCGATCGTGAAACCGAACTCCTGAGCGATGCGAATCATCGCCAGCGTCTCGTCCGACCGGTAGCTGTGACAGTGGACGACGCGCGTCCCCTCCAGCACCTCGACCAGCGGCTCGAGCTTGAGGTCGCGGGCCGGCGGCACAGCGTTACGATCGCGACTGTTCTCGTATTCATCCCAGGCCCGCTTGTACTCCCGGGCGTCGACGAACGCCTGACGAATCACGTCCATCGTACCCATGCGCGACCCCGGGTAGCGCCGCTGCTGACCGGGCGTAGTCGTCTGACCCGAGCGCTTCACGTTCTCGCCGAGGGCGAACTTGATGGTCGGTAGCGCGCCCTGGAAGATGAGCCCCTCGGCGTCCTCGCCCCAGCGATGCTTGATGGTGGCGTTCTGCCCGCCGATTGGGTTGGCGCTGCCGTGCAGGACGTGAGACGTCGTCACACCGCCCGCCGCCTCTCTATATATGTTGATGTCGGAGGGGTCGATGACGTCTTCGATGCGGACCATCGATGAGACGGCGATGCTCCCCTCATTCGTTGCATCCGAACCGACGTGGGCATGAGCGTCGATGATGCCGGGCGTCACGTACCTGCCCGTCGCGTCGATCACCGTGGCGCCGCGAGGAACGCTGACATCGGTCCCCACGGCGGCGATCCGCCCGTCACGAAGGACGATCGAGGCGTTCTCGAGCGTGCCGTTGCTCACGGTCATGACGGTGGCGTTCTGGATCACCAAGGTGGGCGGCGGCGCGTCCCAATCGATCGTCGCCATGGCGCCGACGGCGGGAGCGACATCGGCGGCCTCTTCGGGCTCTGCAGGCTCCTCGGCGGCCGGGGCCGGCTCTTCTGCCTCCGCCGGTTCGGCGGCGGCTACGACGGCGCCGGCGGTCTTGGCACCGGTGAACGTCTGCGAGAAGCGGCCCATGAAGAGGTTGCCCTCCATTTCCTCGCCTTCGAGCGTGCCGCTGTAGACGGCTTCCATCGAGCGGCCGCCCATCGACATGGCGACGGTGAAGCTGAAGCTGTTACCGCTCACCCAGCCCTCGCTGACGCTCCCCTCACCGCGCGCGCTCCTGACGCTGCCGGACAGGTCGCCGTCTCCGGCCATCGTGAGCTCGGCGGTGGACTCCTGGGTCCCGCGAGGCGACTCGACGGTAAGGGTCCAGGTGCCGGTGAGGTCGACGGTCGGTGCCTCGGTGGGCTTCTCCGCTTCGGGTTTCTCGAACTTGCGACCATCGACGAAGACGACCTTCACCTTCGACTCCTCGTCGAAGATGTCGCCTTCGGTCACCGTCAGGTTGGCGATCTTGCCGCGCTCGACGCTCCCCAGCCGATCGGCGACGCCGTAGATCTCAGCGGCTCCGAGTGTCAGCGCTCGGAGGGCCGCGTCCTGCGGCAGCCCGGCATCAATGGCGGTGCGCACGCGCTCCAGCACGTCGCGCGGCGAAGCGACGCCGCCCGAGTAGAAGGCGAAGGGTACGCCGGCCTCGTGGAGCGCCTTCGGTGTCGACGGCGCCCAGGCCCGCGTGCGGAGCGAGCTGAGCTGCTCCTCAGCCTCGGGGTCCGCGTCGCGCGTCCGCTCCGGCCACTTGAGGTTCACCAGGACCGGTGCCCCGGCCGCCGCCAGTTCGCCGGCCACGGCATAGCCGTGCTGCGCGCCGTAGACCACCGTCCGCACGCCGATCTCTGAGCCGAGGGTCAAGGCGCGGATGATCTCGCGCGGCTGGTCACCGGGGATCAGCACCGGCCAGCGCTCGGCGACGGCCCGACCCAGTGGCTCGAGCGTCGGGTCGTAGACCGGCCGGTCGAGCCCGGCGGGCCGCGTCTGGTCGGCAGCGCTGGCGCGGGCGTGATGCGCGGCATCCATGAAGAGCTGCTTGTGGTAGGCGATCACGGCGAACAGCGAGCTGGGATAGCCGCGGGTCCCGCGCGGCGCCCTGAGGTTGAGCCGCAGCGCCGCCGGTGTCCGGACGACCATCTCCGCCGGCAGCCCGGTACCCAGACCCACCACGGCGCCCTGCCCCGCCACGAATCCGTCGGAGTGGATCGTCATGACGGTGGTGAAGCCGCCCTCGCGCCAGCTCTCGATCCGCGAGTCTTCGGTATCGAGGGCGCCGGCCGCCGCTCGCGACGAAAAGGTAGCGGGCCGGTCCTCCGGTCCGTCGGCCGCCGCGGCGGCAGGAGCCGCCGCCGCCCGGGCACCGGTCGCTCCGGCACCCTGTTGCTGCGGCATCCCGATGTCGGTCAGCGCGTCGAACAGGCCGGGATAAACGGTCAGCCCCTCGCCGTCGATCACCCACGCCTCCGGCGGCACGGTCACGTTCGTCCCCACCGCCGTGATCAGACCGTTGGCGATGACCACGGTCCCGTTTTCGATCACGGGACCGGAGACGGTGACGATGCGGGCGTTGGTGATGGCGTAGTAGGGTGGCGGGTTCGGCGTTTGGCTCGGCCACTGACCGGCCGCCGCCGCCGGCAGCACGGCGAGCGCCGCCGCCAGGGTGACCGAGGCCGCGAGGGCCGAGCGGACACGGCGTCCTATAATAGAATACGCCGCGTCCACGGGAGTGGACGGGTTTCTCATCGCTTCCCCTTCCGTGGCTGGTGGTTTTTTCTCTCGGGATGGGGCTGCGCCGCTCGCTCGCAGCGCTTCAGCAAGATAACACCTACGCGCCCCGAAGCGCTGAGATCAGCCGCCCGCTCCGTAGGCCAGACCGAGCGCCTCGTGCCAGCTCGCCTCCGGCACGAGTTTCACAGCCTCGACCAGCCCAAGGTTCACCAGCAGGAGCACCAGCAGCCGTCGCCGCTCCTCGGGCTCGTCAGCTGGCGCGATCAGGTAGCCGCGAAGGAGCTCGAGCTTCTCCGGTGTGAACTTCCGATACTCGTCTAATGAGATGGGCCGCGGCTCAAGCTCTGGTATGGGCAGGTCAATTTTCGATTTTACCATTCGTCACTCCAGCCGGTACGCAGAGGCGAGCAGGCTGAACGGGGTCACTCGGCGCGGAGCGCCTCCAGCGGGTCGATCCGCGTGGCGCGCCAGGCCGGCACGTAGCTGGCCAGAAGCGCGACGCCGACGAGCAGCAGCGCGATCCCGGCGAACGTGACCGGATCCGTGGGACTGAGGCCGTAGAGCAGGCTACTCAAGAACCGCGTGCCGGCGAGGGCGAGGCCGAGGCCGATGGCGAGCCCGACCCCGACCAGCTTCACACCGCCGCCGATGACCAGCGCGCGAACCGAGCCGGTCCCCGCGCCCAGCGCCATGCGGATGCCGATCTCGCGGGTGCGTTGCGTGACGGCGAACGCCAGGACGCCGTAGAGTCCCAGCGCCGCCAGCAAGAGTCCGACGGCGCCGAAGACGGTGGTGAAGAGAGCCGCAGCGCGGCTGGGCAGCATGGCGATCCCCATCAGGTCGCGGTACGGTACGTTGGCGTCGACGGGAAGCGCGGCGTCGATCTCGCGCACGACCCCGCGAAGCGCGGCCGCGACGTTCGGGCCCGGCCGTTCGACGCGTGCCAGGATGACCAGCGACGCGGTGCGCCACTGCTCGTAGGGGACGTAGACCATCGCCCGCGGCTCTTCGGTGAGCGTGCGGTACTTCGCGTTCCGCGCCACGCCGACGATCTCGAGCTCGGCATCGTCGAGCGCGCTCAGCCGTATTCGCTTGCCGAGCGGAGCCTCGCCCGGCCAGTTGCGCCGCGCGAACGTCTCGTTGACGATGGCGACGCGGACGGCGCCCTGACGGTCCGCCTCGGCGAAGCGGCGCCCGCGTACGATGGGTATGCGGAAGGTCTCGAAGTAAGCGCCGGCGACGCGTGCGTAGTCGGTCTCGGGGCGCGCTTCCTCGTCGGCGGGTGCGGCGCGACCAACGATGTCGAAGCTCGTGGACCGCCCGCCCAGCGTCACGGGCGGCACATCGATCGCCGCCACCGACTGAACGTCCGGCAGCTGCTCGGCGCGCTCCATTAGATCGCGGAAGAACCCGGCCGCTTGCTCCTCGGTGTAACCGTAAAGCTCCAGCTCCCAATCCAACGCGTGGACGCCGTCCGGCTCGAAGCCCAGGTTAACGGAATCGGCCCGGGCGAGGCCGCGTGCGAACAGCCCGGCGCCGATGAGCAAGAGCGCCGAGCCCGCCACCTGCGTCACCACGAAGGCGCTGCGCAGCCGCGAGCGCGATGTGCCGCCGGCGGCGGAGCCCGCTCTCAGCGTCGCCTGTAAGTCGGGCCGCGTCACGTGCATGGCGGGCGCCAGTCCGAAGACGAGACCGGTGAGCAGAGCGACGGCGAGCGAGAAGGCCAGCGCTCGCAGGTCGGGCGTGAAGTCGATGACCAGCGGGAAATCGAAGGGCAACTGGAAGGTGTTCATCAGCCGCGTCACGTAGAGCGCGATGAGCACACCGCCGGCGCCGCCGAGTGTGAACAACATGGCGCTCTCGGTCAGCAGCTGGCGGATCACGCGCCGCCGTCCGGCGCCCAGCGCCAGGCGCATCGCCATCTCGCGGCCGCGCCCCGCGGCGCGCGCGAGCAGCATGCCGCCGACGTTCAGGCAGGCGATGAGCAGCACGGTCCCCGAGATCAGGAAGAGGAAGGCTGAAAAGCCCATCGCCGCACCGAAGGCGCGGGTCCCGACGGGCCGGTAGGGTCGCACATCGATGCCGTAGTCGGGGCTATCCTCGGGATACTCGGCCCGCAGGTTCGCGCTCACCCGCTCCAGCGCCGCCTCGGCCCGCGCGATGCTCACACCCGGCCCGCGGAGTCCGAACGGGTCGATCCAGGTATCGTCGCGCGCGCGCAGGTCGATCCCGTCGATCAATGCCGGCGCCGCCTCGATGGGAAGCCAGACGCCGGCCTCCAGGATGCTGTTCGGCCCGCGGAACCCTTCCTCCGTCACACCGATCACCGTGAACGGAACGCGGTTGAGATCGAGCGTCCGCCCGACGATCGACGAGTCGGCGCCGAACCGCCGGCTCCACGTCCCGTAGCTCAGCACGACAACGCGCTCGGCGGCCGCCGTAGCGTCATCCGCCGGGAAGAAGCGGCCCAGCGCCGGGCGCACGCCGATCATGCCGAAGAAGTTGCCGGAGGCCAACAGGCCGATCATCGGCTGGGGCTCCACCGCCCCGCTCATCACCACGGAAGTCACGGCCGTCGCCGCCAATTCGTCGAGCCCGGTATCCGCCCCCCGGTACTCCAGGTAGTTCGGGTAGGAGAACTCATGATAGGAAGAGCCGTCCTCCGCCACGCGGTAGACGCGGACCAGCTCGCCGGCGTTCCTCACCCCGGGCGGCGGCTTCAGCAGTACCGAATTGACGATGCTGAAGATCGTCGTCGTCGCGCCGATGCCCAGAGCTACCGTCAGCGCGGCGAGGAATGTGAATCCTGGTGATCGCTTGAGAATACGAACGGCGTAGCGGACGTCGCGCAGGATGCTCTCCATGGCCGGTACCCTCCCGTCACGTTCGGCTATCTAGAAGTACGGCGGCGGCGGACGGTCGGTTTCGGGCATCTGAAACAGCCCATGCACGAGATGCGTCTAGACTGATATGAAGAACACGAGCGTTGACCTCCTTCGCGATCTGCGCCTCGCGGTTCGCCGGTTACGGCGGGCGCCGCTCTTTGGCACGGTGGTAGTGCTGACACTGGGCATCGGCATCGGCGCGAACACGGCGATCTTCAGCCTGGTGAAGGGGATACTGATCGATCCCCTGCCCTACGACGAGCCGGAGCGGCTGGTGGCGGTCTACGCGTCGGCGCCGGGCAGCGGCGAGGAGATCCTGCCGCAGTCGGCGGCGGTCCACTTCACCTACGAGGACGAGGCCCGGTTCATCGAGTCGATCGGGCTGTACAGAGGTGCCGGTGTCACGGTGCTCGGACTCGACGAACCGGTGCGTATCCGGGCCATGTTCATGACGGTTGGGACGTTGCCCACGCTGGGCGTGCGGCCGTTCTTGGGCCGACCCTTCAGCGTCGAGAACGCAACGCCGGGCACTCCCGAGACGGTCATCCTCAGCTACGGTTACTGGCAGAGTCAGTTCGGCGGGGATCCGGGGATTATCGGCCGCACGCTGAATATCAACGGACGGGTCCGCGAGATCATCGGTGTGCTACCCCAGGGCTTCCGATTCCCGCAAAGCGATCCGGAGGTGTTTCTCCCTTACCGCTTCGATCGGGCCGAGCTCAAGGTGAGCAACTTCGTATACTCGAGCGTCGCCCGACTGAGAGAAGGAGTGACGATCGAGGCAGCCACGGCCGACCTCGCCCGTCTGCTGCCGCTGGCCGTAGAGAGGTACCCCGGCGGCCTGACGCTGGATTTTCTGGAGCAGGCGCAGGCCGCGCCGCGCCTGCGGCCTTTGAAAGAGACCATCGTGGGCGACGTGGGTGACGTGCTCTGGGTGCTGCTGGGGACAGTGGGGATGATCCTGCTCATCGCCTGCGCCAACGTTGCCAACCTGTTCCTGGTGCGTGCCGAGTCGCGCGAGCGGGAGCTGGCGGTGCGGGCCGCTATGGGAGCGAAGCGTCGCCAGGTCACGGGGCAGTACCTGGTGGAAAGCGTCCTGCTGGGGCTGTTGGGCGGCGCGGTCGGTTTGGGCCTGGCCCACGGGGGACTGCGGCTGCTGGTGGCCATCGCGCCGGCCGATCTGCCGCGCCTCGATGAGGTTACCCTCGATCCGGTCGTCCTCCTCTTCACTCTGGGCATCTCGATATTCTCCGGCGTTTTCTTCGGGCTCTTCCCCGTCCGCCGCTGGGGGCATGTGGACCTGGTCAGCGCGCTCAAGGAAGGCGGACGTGGTTCCGGCGCCGGCCGCGAGCGCCACCGGACTCGAAACGCGCTGGTCGTGGGACAGATGGCGCTGGCGCTGGTGCTGCTCATCGGGTCGGGCCTGATGATCCGGAGCTTCCAGGAGATCCGCCGGGCGAACCCGGGGTTCCGGAATCCGGAGGAGATTCTCGTTCTGGCCGTTTCGGTTCCCAGCTCCGCGGCGCCGAGCCCCGACGAGGTCGTGGGTACCTTCGAGCTCATCGCTCGCCGGGTGGCGGAGGCCCCGGGCGTGACGTCGGTCGGGCTCTCGACCTCGGTCACCATGGATGGCAGGGGCGGCTACGATCCCATCTTTGTCGAGGACTTTCCGCTGCCCGAAGGTCAGCTGCCGCCGATTCGCCGCTTCAAGTGGATCGGCGCCGGATACTTCGAGACGATGGGTAACCCCGTCATCGCCGGGCGCACGCTCACCTGGACGGACATCCGCAACCGAGCCCGGGTGCTCCTGGTCACGGAGAACTTCGCTCGCGAGTACTGGAACGACCCGGCCGACGCTGTCGGCAGACGGATCGGTACAGGACTGCGACCGGGAGACTGGCGTGAGATCATCGGCGTCGTCGGCGATGTCCGGGACGATGGCGTCACGCAGGATCCCGTGGCGACCATCTACTGGCCCATGTTGCTGGAGGATTTCTGGGCCGAGACGCGCGAGGACGCCACCTTCGTGCCGCGGACCATGCTGTTCGCGATCCGTAGCCCGCGGGTCGGGGCCGCCGCCTTCCTTGGCGAGATAAAACAGGTCGTCTGGTCGATCCTGCCCGACCGGCCGCTCACCTTCGTCCGTACGCTGGACGAAATCCTCCGGGGTCATCTGGCTCGTACGTCGTTCACGCTCGTGATGCTGGGCATCGCCGCCGCCGTCGCGTTGTCCCTCGCCACCGTCGGGATCTACGGTGTGATCTCGTACCTGGTCAGCCAACGGACGCGCGAGATCGGGGTGCGCATCGCCCTGGGCGCCGGTTCGTCGACGGTGACCGGGATGGTGCTGAGGCAGGGGCTCATCCTGGCCGTCATCGGGGTGGCGCTGGGGCTCGGCGCCGCCTTCGCGCTCTCCCGGTTGATGGCCAGCCTCTTGTTCGGGGTGAGCCCGCTGGACCCGCTCACCTACACCATGGTCGCTGTCTCCCTCACGGCGGTCGCCCTGCTGGCCAGCTACCTGCCGGCGCGGCGCGCGTCGCGCGTCGACCCGATAGAGGCGCTGCGGGCCGAGTAGCGACCGTCCGGTTCTGAACCCCCGAATCCCACATGCGAACGCCGGCGTCGTGGGACGCCGTGTGGAGCGAGTGGAACGCCCTTTCCGGCGCCTCGCCTGCTGCGTTCCGCCTGGCATGACCCGTGCAACCGGCGCTCCTGATAATCGCGATCGTCATCGCACGTAGAGGTTCCCAATGGCGCTGATACTCAACGACGTCCGCTTCGCAGTGCGCTCGCTGGTACGCAATCCCGGCTTCGCGGCAGTTGCCGTGGTGATCCTGGCGTTGGGGATCGGCGCTAACACCGCCGTATTCAGCGTGGTGAACGGAGCGCTGCTGCGGCCGCTGCCGTACCCCGACCCCGATCGCGTGGTCATGGTGTGGACCGTGAACCAGGAGCGAGGGTGGAATCGAGCGGGCATGTCGCGACCCGACGTCGAGAGCGTGCGTGAGCTGGCCGCCGTGGAGTCGGTGGAAGGATTTGCCCCGAACACCTTCACGCTTACGAACCCCGACGGCGCCGAGCCCGTGCAAGGTGCCTACGTCAGCGGGGGGATTCTGCAGGTGTTCGGCTTGGCGCCGACCTTGGGGCGCGATCTCCGCCACGAGGAGAACGACCCGCGCACGGCGGAGCGGGTCGTTCTCGTGAGTCACAACCTCTGGCGGCGACAGCTGGGCGGCGATCCCAACGTGCTCGGGGCCCGCCTGATGATATCGGATGAGAGCTACGAGATCGTGGGGGTGGCGCCCGCGGGGTTCGACTTCCCGCCCGGGGCGGAGCTGTGGACACCTCACCGCCACCCGTGCTACTCGGCCCGCGGCTGCCGCAACTTGGAAGCAGTCGCGCGCCTGAGCGAGGGCGTCGATCCCACCCAGGCCCAGGCATCACTCACCGCGCTGGCCTCAGCGTTGCGCGAGGCGTACGCCGACACCAACAGCCGAACAGGCATGCGCTTCGAGCGCCTCTTGGATTACGTGGTCGCGAATGTCCGGACCGGTCTCTGGATTCTGCTCGGGGCGGTCGGGCTCCTGCTTCTGGTTGTGTGTGCCAACGTGGCCAACCTGCTGCTGGCCAGGGCATCGGCCCGCAGCGTCGAGGTGGGAGTCAGGGCGGCGCTCGGTGCCTCGCGCTCGCGGCTCCTGGGCCAGTTCCTGGTCGAGAGTCTGCTGCTGGCCGTGATCGGAGGCGTGGGAGGTCTGACGCTCTCACTCTGGCTCGTCGACGTCTTCAAGAACACCGTCTCCAGCAGCTTCCCACGCATCGAGGCGGTCGCCATCGACGGTAGCGTGCTCCTCTTCTGCTTCGGGCTGACGGCTCTCGTGGCCGTGCTCTTTGGCCTCAGCCCCGCGCTTCACGCCACGCGGCGCCCCATCGCCGAGACCGTCGCGGGCGCGGGACGCGGCTCTTCGGGAAGGCGCGAGAGCGCCGCACGGACCTGGCTGCTCGTCGGCGAGGTGGCCCTGTCCGTGGTGCTCCTCGTCGGAGCGGGCCTGCTCGGCCGCAGCCTCGGACAGCTGTACCGCGCCGACATGGGGTTCTCCAACCGAGACGTGCTCCGCTTCGAGCTATACCTGCCCTCCAGCCGTTACGGTGATCCCGAGGCCATCATGGCCCTCTTCGGGGAGCTGGAGGACCGCACCGCTGCACTCCCCGGTGTCACCTCCGTCGGCAGCGCCTTCGGACCGCCCCTGACCGGCATAGGAACCGCGGGGAACATCGATATAGAAGGACGCCCGGCACCCGACCCTTCCGAAAGGACCTACGCGAACGTGCACCCCGCCACGCCGGGGTATTTCAGGACGCTTGGGCTGTCTCTACTGCGCGGCAGAGGCATCGAAGCCGCGGATCGCGAGGACGCTATTCCCGTTGCGGTAGTCAACGAGGCGTTCGTCAGAGAGAATTTCCCGGGCCAGGAAGTCCTGGGGTCACGCATCCAGGTAGCGGTGGCCTTCGGGTACGGTAAGAGCTGGACGGTGGTGGGCGTGGTTCGTGATGTGCGTCGATATCCCGACGCGGAGCCGCAACCCGAGGTGTACGTACCGCTCGCCCAGGCCGGAGCGGAAGGCCCTTACCAGACCAGGGACGTGCGTCGGTTCCTCGCTCGCATGACCGTGCACGCGCGTGGACCGGCCGACGCGGGCAGCCTCTTTCCCGGAATCCGGGCGGAGCTCGCAGCCATCGATCCCAACGTCATACCCCAAACGGTCGAGACGGTGTACGATGCGATCCGCCGCGCTGCGGCACCGACTCGTCATTACCTGGCGTTGCTGGGACTCTTCGCTTTTCTGGCCATCGCCCTCGCCTCGGTCGGTCTTTACGGAGTCGTAGCCTATCTCGTCTCCCGGCGCACCCGCGAGATCGGTATCCGCATGGCGTTCGGCGCGGGGACGCGCCAGATCGCCGCGACGATTCTCCGGCAAGGGATCGTGCCGGCAGCGTGGGGTATTTTCTTGGGACTCGTCGGCGCAGTTCTCGCCGGAAGGGTGATTAGCTCTCTCCTCTTCAACGTCGCACCGACGGACCTGAGGGTCTACGTCGGGGTCGCCCTGCTGACCCTGGCCGTCTCGGTGACGGCGATCCTGCTGCCGACGCTGCGGGCAACCCGGGTGGACCCGGTGGAGGCGCTGCGCGACGAGTAGCGGAAGGACGCGCGGCCTGGCCCGGAGGTCGCGCGTCGCCTATCTTTTCCTGCTCTCCTGTTCCCCTCCCTGTCAACCTTCTCTGCGCGCCAAGAGGAGCGACATGATGAGACGACTGTTCGTACCGTGCGCGACGTTGACGATCGCCGCCGCTTTGGGTTGCGGTGGCAAGAAGGTCATGGTCCCGCCGCGGATAGACCTCCAACAACACGAGGTCCTGGCGATCATCGAGTTCGCCTCGTCGAACGAAGGCAAGCTGGGCGAGCTGGCGACGACGCGATTCATGGAAGACGTCCGTATCGACCAGGGACTGGTGCGGATCGTCGAGCTCGGAACCGAGGAGGAAGCGCTCCGCCAGGTGGACGCCGAGCGGTTGGATCGCGACGCCTACATGGCCCTCGGCGCCGAGCACAACGTCGCAACGATCTTCACCGGCGAGCTGGAGATCTCGGACATCCGGCCGACGGTCTCGATCAGCGGCGACCTCAGGAACCTGGGCGCCGCTGCCGACGTCGACGCCACGCTGACCGTGCAGATGATCGAGACGGCGAGCGGCGCGTCGCTCTGGAGTCGCTCGGCCAGCGTGACCCAGCGCGTCGGTCAGGTGAGCCTCATCGGCGGCAGGCCTATCTTCGACGCGGACGACCCCGAGCACGCCTACGGCGAGCTGGTCTACGCTCTGGTCGATCTGGTGACGGCGGACTTCAAGGTGAGCTGGGTGAAACAGTAAACGGCGCGAGCCACACAGGAGCCGTGAGATGACCCGATATGCCCACGCGATAGTTCTGGTCTCGGCGCTTGGGTTCGCGCTTCAGACGCCGGCGCGCGCCCAGACGCCCGAGGATGAAGTCGTCGATGTGGTGCAACGTCTGCTCGACGCCATCAGCGATCGCGACAGCGCATCGTTTCGCGCCCTCGTAATGCCGCAGCTGCAGAACCTCGTGGTCTTTCCCGAGGATGATTCCGTCAGGCTCGCCTGGCGCGAGACCGAGGAATCGATCCGCAGCCTCGGGAGCCCGGGCCCGAAATATCTGGAGCGCATGTGGGAGCCCACGGTACTGGTGAGCGGACCCATCGCCGCGGTCTGGACCCCCTACGACTTCTACCGCGACGGTGAGTTCAGCCATTGCGGGGTCGATGCGTTTCACCTTGTGAGGACGTCGCAAGGCTGGCGGGTCGCCGCGATCATGTACACGGTGGTGCGGCCCCAGGAGCGCTGCACGGAAAGCCCGCTCGGGCCACCCAAACGATAATCCTTGTCATATCCGCCCCCGGGCTATTAGCTTGCATGAGCCCAACACTCTGCCCAAACGACGGTCGGCCGGGATTCCGGCCGTCGCAACAGCGCCCGAAGAGACATCGGAGGACCCGCCTATGTGGTTCGAGTACAAGAAGCGCGTGGCCCCGATATACCAGGACGAGACGTATCGTCGCCTGTTCGCCACCGCATCCGGACGTAACCGTCCTAGGGGCCTCAAGAAGCTCAGGAAGATGAAGAACAAGAATCCCAACGAGGTGACGGGTTGGCGCAGGCTGTTCGGGCGCCGGTCGAAGAGTGACTCGACAGGCGGAGCGCCGACGCCTCCGCTCTAGGCGCGGTCGACCTATTAGAAATGCTAAGCCCGGAGGGGAAATCCTCCGGGCTTTCTTCGTCTAGACCCGCTCGTAGCCGTTTGTGCGGGGTCGACGCGGGCATATCACCGGCCGAGAGGTATCGAAATGGACCGGCGCGAGTTCCTGATCCGCACGGTAGAGGCCTCGCTCGCCGTCGGCGCGTCGCGGCTGGCAGCGGGCCCAGCCCCCACCCGGGGCGCGGACGCCGCGGCCTCGCCGGACCCGAAGCGCGAACGCGAGCCCGAAGCGCCTTCGGGGCTCATCACCGTTTTCCTCGGCGGCGACGTGATGACGGGCCGCGGCATCGATCAGGTGCTTCCCCACCCAGGCGCGCCGCGTCTCTTCGAGTCGCACGTCCGCGCGGCCACCAGATACGTCGAGCTCGCCGAAGCGGTGAGTGGCCCGATCCCCAAGCCCGCCGATTACTCGTACATCTGGGGCGACGCCCTCGAGGTGTTCGACCGTGCGGCGCCCGACGCAAGGGTCATCAACCTCGAGACCAGCGTGACCACGAGCGACGAGGCGTGGAGAGGTAAGGGCGTCCACTACCGGATGCACCCAGCCAACGTCCCCTGCATCGGCGCGGCCTCCATCGACTGCTGCGTCCTCGCCAACAACCACGTACTCGACTGGGGAACTTCCGGGCTCGAGGAGACACTGGCCACGCTGGAGCGGGCAGGTATCAGAACCGCCGGGGCCGGACATGACCTCGGCGCCGCTGCGGCGCCCGCAGTCCTGCAGCTCGGGGCCAAGGGGCGGGTGCTGGTGTTCGGGTTCGGCGCGCTGAGCAGCGGTGTCCCGCGGGAGTGGGCGGCGACAGGGAGCCGACCGGGTGTGAACCTGCTGCCGGACTTGTCGCGGACTACCGTCCGGCGAATCGCCGATGAGGTGCGTGGGGCGAAACGGGAAGGCGACCTCGTCGTCGCCTCGATCCACTGGGGCGCCAACTGGGGCTACGAGGTCCACCGGGGGGCACAGGAGTTCGCCCGTGGGCTCATCGACGAGGCCGGCGTAGACGTAGTCCACGGGCACTCGTCCCATCACGCCAGGGGAATCGAAGTCTATCGGGACCGGCCGATCGTCTACGGGTGCGGCGACCTGATCAACGACTACGAGGGGATAGGCGGCTACGAAACCTTCCGGCCCGACCTGGCGCTGACGTACTTCCCCACCCTGGACCCGTCCGACGGCAGGCTCGTCCGCTTCGAGATCTCACCATTCAAGATTCGGCGCTTCCGCTTGAACCGGGCGTCGCGGGCTGACGCCGACTGGCTGCGGGAAACACTCAGCCGGGAAGGCGAGCGACTCGGGACGTGGGTGGAGCCGGGGCGCGAGGACACGCTCACCCTGCGCTGGCGGTAGATCAGCGGCCCCATAATGGCCGGCTGCCCTCACCTTCTCGAGCTTCGCGAGTATGAGGGTATACAGATCCTGAGCGCCGCCGAAGCGCTGCGCCGCCTGGCGCGCTGACATTCACCGCCGCATCGGGATGTCAGGCTAGTCACCTGGGCCGAGTCACGTCGCCGCCAGTTTCCGCAATCGTTTTACCAGCTCCACCATCGCCCACGTGTCCTGCTTGCAGTACTCCAGGAGATCCTTGCGCAACTGCTCCCGCTCATCATCCGGGATGATGTCTTCTTCCAACAGCAGGCGCGCGATCTCGGCGCTGGCCACGTTGCCGTCGTTGATCGGCATGTCGTCGTAGGAGAGCTCCGGCACCAGCGGTGTGAGGATGTCCTTGATGCTGAAGCTCCCGCCGAAGTCGGGGTGATACACGTGGTCAAGGACGACGGGTTTGAGGTCGATGAGCTTCTCCTCGATCTCTTGGAGCGGCCCGGCGAGCTCCGGCACGGCCTCTCGGAGCTTCCGGACACAACCCACTTCGTAGGTCGTGTACATCGCGATCTTGTCGGCACCGGCGCACGCGTCGACCAGCTTCCGGGCCAGCGCCGGCCGCGGGTCGTCGGGGCCCTCGGCCAACTTCTCTTTGTGTGTGATCTGGCCGTCGGGCGACTCCTCGTGGTAGCTGAACTGCGCCGGCACCGAACCCCAGGGCGCGAGGCCCGGCCACACCGGGATCGCGGGGCCTACGGTCTCGAAGTCGAGGAAGCCCAGCCGCCCCGAGAACGGTTCCAGCGCCTCGGCCAGCCCCGGCTCGACGATCATCTCACCGGTCTCCTGGGCCCGTATCTGTCGCTTCTGCACGTCCGAAAGCTTCGTGTCGGGCGGTAGGTCGGGGATCGTGTTGATTCCCGCCTGCATGTACTCCCACGTCTTCTTCGGCCCGACGCGATAGAGCGCGCTGATGTGGTTCGGGTCGTCGGGCCAGCAGCGACCGAGGAACGGGCACTCGCGCGGCTCGTGGCAGCGGGGCCCGAATCCGAGCTCGGGCCGAGGGCCGTGAATGACGCGGAGCTGCTCTTCGATCTCATCGGCGATCTGCGGCAGGTAGGCCGCAACCTCGGCCGTCACGTCGGTGCGCTGGAAGAGGTCGCCCTCCGGATGGCGGTACTCGGGGTTCAGGTGCATGATCTCCGAGCGCGCCACGTCGATGCCGCAACGTTTCAGCACGTGTGCCTGGACAGTGGCGTCGGGGATATGCTCGTCCTTGAGCGACTTCGTCGCCTTCACCTCGATCATGTTGAACCCGCCGTTCACGCGCTCAAGGACGTCCACCATCACGAACACGTCGTCGGCCAAAAAGCTCGCCTCGAAGACCGCCGGCGCGCCGGCGGCGAGCGCAGCCGCCGTCTCCGCCACCCGCGCCTCCACCGCATTGTACGGCAGGTCGATGAGCACGCCGCCGGGGAAGCGCTCTCTCGCGCGAGCCCCAACCTGATGGCCCTGGTCGAAGCGGTACTGGAGCGCCTCGTCGGGTATCAGCTCCGGCGCGTCGTGCTCGTGCACCTTCCACCACAGGTAGCCGAGGCACTGGCAGCCGGCGACGAAGCGGGACTTGGACAGTCGACGAGTGTACTCGGTCTCTGACATGGACCTATTGCTGGTTCTTGTTCAGTGACGACTGTTTCGGGGAGCGGGCGGCGGAGGGGTATCGTATGCTACCCAACGCTCGACCCGCCGTCCAGTCCCGTGACTCAATCAATGGACGCATTACCACTCTCCATCCCGAACGAACTCCCCGTCGTCGCCGAGGGTGACGACCTGTCCGTCCGGCACGTCGACCGTCGTGTCGTCCTGCTGCGCGCCGAAGCCCTTCTTCTTGTCGATATCCTTCACCGACTTGACGCCGCCGAGGATGTCGGAGCCCTCGAGGTCGCCTTTCTCCTCGTCGTAGAGCTCGAACCAGGGGAGCCCGTACTCGGTGTAGGTGCGCGCCGTCACCGGGGTGGCCGGCGGCTCTTTGCCGGTGATCTCGCGGAACATCATGCTGTTCACGACGTGGACGTAGACGCGGCCGTAGTTCTCCATGTCCCAGGTGTCGTGTCCGTACTCGTCCGGATAGATCTTCTGCCGCATGCGGCCGCCGGCGGCCAGGCCCATGGCCGAGCTCTCGCAGCATTCCATTTGCATGAAATCACTGGTCAGTCGCTCTTCGAACGGCGACTTGTCCGGAAAGCGGCCCGGCTTCGGGTCGAAGACGACCAGCTGGATGCCGCCGAACTCCTCCTTACCGGTGACCTGCCCCTCGACCGTGTAGCCCATGCCCAGCGGCATGGCGACGAACTGGCGGATGTAGCCGTCGCCGGCGTTGATCCCGTCCAGCCACGGCTGGTCGGGGCAGACCACGTAGTCCTGCCGGGTCTTGGCCGGCTTCAGGCGCCAGCGCTTCCCGGTGATGGCGTTCACCTTCCCCACCGCCACCTTCACCGCGCAGGGCCGCCAGTAGGGCGCGTCGAAGTTCAGCCACAGCGCCTCGCGCTGGTACATGGGGATGAAGACGCCGCCGTGCTTCTTCCACTCTTTGGGCACCCGGTCGGCGTAGTCGTCCACCCGGCAGACCGGGAACTCGCCGAGTCCCGGCGGCAGCGGGTACGTGTTCCCGTCGTCGGGAATGCGGAGCGTGCGCTGGAAGCTGACTCGGAAGTGCTCCCCGATCCGGATCGTGTCGTTCTCGAGCTTGACCTTTAGCACCCTTCCCTCCTCGTGAAACGGCGTGGCGGCGGGCCTGAGTTAGATCGGCATCTCCGCCAGAAACCGCGGCGGAGCTGGCTGTACACAATATCAGGGAGGGGTCTGACAGTGGGGGACTAGGCGTCCGCTTCCTCGGCTTCCGAGTTATCGGGACTTCCTGCTAAGATGCTCCAGATCGCTGCCATGGTCACTGTGATCAGGCCGAGCGCGGAGAGCATGTAGAGGACAACCGCCACCACGAACACCAGTGCGAGGACGAGAAAGACGAGGAGCAGGACGAAGGCGATGATCTCACTCATCTTTTTCGTTCCGGCTCCGGCGGCATCTGCCTTCGGAGCGCGTCCATCAACCGGCTGACATCAAAGTAGAGATAGAAGGTAGAATCCGAGCCGGCGGCCCGGACCTCGATCGCGTCACAGGCGACGTCGCCGCACGACGTCAGGGCCTGCCTGACACGCTCGAGGCCGAAAGTATCGAGGTAGAAGTATTCCTCGGCCAGCATCACGACCTTCATCGGGCAATCGCGCGAGTCGCCGGCACCGGACCGATTAGCGCCATGTTGTCAAAGGATCCACAAATCAAGCCAGCTCAGCCCTGGCCGGCTCGGCTGCCGGCGGACTGAACCGAGGCGCCAGACTCACTCCGAGCGCAACAGACTCACGGGATCGGCGGCGGACGCCCGCGCACCTGGGACGATACACGCCAAAAGACCTGCGGCCGCAAGACTCAAGGTGGGCAGGAGGAAGGCGAGGGGATTCAGCGTGCTGACGCCGTAGACCTGGCTCTCGAGGAGGCGCGAGGCGGCCAGCGAGACGGCGAGGCCGAGAGCGAGGCCGAACACCACGGGCCGCATCCCGCGCCGCAGCACGAACCTCCAGATGCCACCCGGCCGGGCACCCAGGGCGATCCTGAGTCCGATCTCCCTCATCCGCTGAGCCACCACGGTCGAGAGCACGCCCAAGATCCCCACCAGCGCCAGCGCCGTCGCCATGACCGCGAAGAGCGCAGCGAGCGTTGTGCTCAGATTCGGGACCCTGAGCTGCCTTGCGATGATGTCTTCCCCACTCCTGACGTCGGCTAGGGGCAGATTGCGATCGACTTGTAGCACGGCCCCGGTCACCGCCTTGACGATAGGGTCACGCGGGCCACTGGCCCGGACCACCAGGTGGCCCCAGCTGACGGGCAGTTGGAAGACCGGGATATAGATCTCCGGCTCGGCCTCTTGCCTGAGCGACCGGAAGCGAACGTCCCCCACCACTCCCACTATCGTGATCCACTCCGATTCGTCGGCGTCCGGCTCTCCCGGAGAGATCCGCACTCCTAACGGATCATACCCCCTGAGGTAGCGATCGACGAAGGCCTGGTTGACCAAAGCCACTCGAGCGGATCCATCCCGGTCCGCGTCGTCGATCAAGCGCCCTCTTAGAAGACGGACACCCATGGCCTGGAAATAGCCCGAGGTTACCGTCCGCATGTGGGCCATAGCGGTCGGCTCGGAAGGATCGCTCACCTCGGCTGAGAGGGACCAGGACGTCGGGATGCTTCCCATCTCCAGGGGGATAGGCGTGACAACGCCCGCCGCCTCTACGCCGGGAAGACCACGGATACGCGCCAGTACATCTCTGTAGAAGGCCCATTCCGTCTCGGGCTCCGAATACGAAGCAGCCGGGAGATCGAAGCTGAAAGTCAGCACGTCTTCGGGCGCGAAACCGGTATCGACCCGAGCCAGGCTCCAGAGACTCTGGGCCAGTAACGTGGCCCCGATGAGAAGCGTGAGGGCCAGCCCTACCTGGGTAGTCAGTACCGCTTCCCTGATGCGATGCGCTCGGGCCGGCGCCGTTCCCCCGCGGCCGCCGACTCGAAGCATCTCGCTCAGGTCCTCACCTCCCGCGATCAGCACAGATAGGAGACCGAGCACGACTCCGACCGCCGCGGCCGCGACCAGCGCGAAGAGGACGCATCGGGCATCAACAGTCAGTTGCTCCACCCTCGGAAGTGACCGGAGTGCCATGCCGGCAAGGGCCTCGGTACCCCAGGCCGCCAGCATCACACCGAGGGCGCTCCCCGCGATTGAGAGGAGCATCGCTTCGGCAACGAACAGCCGGGCGATAGCCACGCGACTGGCGCCGAGTGCCCGGCGTATCGCTGTGTCCGTCTTTCTGCCGGTGCTGCGGGCAATCGTCAGATTGGTGACGTTCCCGATGGCAATCAGCAGCAGGAGCCCTACCGCCACCGAAATCCCCACCAGAATCGGACGAACGTACTGGACCCGGAACTCTTTGAGCCCCCGCACCTCAGCGCCCCAACCCGTATTGGTGTCAGGGTTCGCCGCCGCCACGGCGCGCGAGATGTGCGCCAACTCGGCCTGGGCGTCTTCGATACTGGAGCCGCGCCTCAGACGCCCAATCACTCCCAGGTACCGGAAGTCGCGCATCTCCCGGCCGTAGTCGATCGCGGCCGGGAACCAGTAGTCCCCACGAGATGGAAACTCGATCTGTGGACTCGCCACACCCACGATGGTGAACGGAGCGCCGTCCAGCGTCATCGTCCGACCCAGAACCTCGGGATCGGAACCGAACTGCTGTCTCCAGAACGCGTGGGAGATCACGACGACGCGCGCGCCGCCGGCGCGGTCCTCCTCTTCGGTGAACCCCCGCCCCAGCGTCATTCCAGCGCCGAACAGACGGAAGTAGCCCGCCGTTACAGCCCAACCGTTCAACAACTCGGGCTTCCTGCCGCCGGTCCAGGTGAAGGGCCTCAAGTTGAACGCCACCAGCTGTCCGAAGTGCTCGCTCTGCTCGCGCCAGTCTCGGAAGGTCAGCGGCGAGACCCAACCGCGTTGTGCATCGGGACCCGGACTCAGCTCGAACAGAACCGCGATCTCCTCGGACTCGGGGTACGGCAACGGAGAGACGAGCACCGGGTACACGACGCTGAAGATCACGGTGCACGCCCCGATCCCGATCCCAAGTGTGAGAACCGAGGTTAGGGCGAACCCAGGACTGCGTGTGAGGCTCCGGACGGCATGGCGGAGCGTGCGAAGCGTCGCGGCGATCCGCTCACGCGGCCCCACCGGCGGTCCGGGGAGGGAGATGCCGGCCCGCGCCGCTGGGAGCAGCCTGTCGGTCCATCGGTTCAATGCGGCCTCCTCCGTTCGCTGGACTGAAGATCATCGCGGCCTCGATCTCCAGCTGCTGGTGATGCCCTGCAGCCTCATTTTGCCATGCATACAATGTGCCCGTGAGCCCCGCCTCCCAAGCTTGTCGCCTGGCAAGTAACTAAGCCGCCAGTTCGCGCTGCTCCGGCTCGGCTCGAGTGACCGCCTGCGGGATCGATAATCCCGCAGCCGCACATTTCCTCGGCCCCTGGACCGAGGCCCTGCCTAGCGCCGGCCAGCCGCACCGCGACGCTCAGCCCGACTCGTGCTCGGCGGCCAGATACTGTCGTGCGGCATCCAGGAACTCCTTGGCCTGCGCGATCAGCACTGTCGCGTCACCCGGTGTGATGACACTCTCAGCGGTGTAGTCCGCCATCAACCGCTTGTCGAAGGCGTCCAGCAGCCAGCGATGGAACTTCGGGTCGAGGATGCCGGGCTTCGCGAAGTGTTCCCCGAACGCGGCGTGAGCACCGCTGTGCTTCCGGAAGCGACGACCCGTTTCGGCGAGCAGCGCCTCGGCGGAGTAGAACATGGCGTAGTACGCTCGACCCGCGGCGAAGTCCGCGTCTCCGTCTGCGAGCAGCCTTTCGGCCGCGCGAACGGCACGGGCCGCTTTGTCGAGCAGCTTGGACGTCTCCTCCTTCATGCGGGGACGGCCTCCTCACGCGCGTTCGCGAGAAAGGCGCTCGTGCCGCTCGCCCAATCACGCTGGGAGACGAAGACGCG
>CP070812.1:1083217-1086624 GCA_020344015.1 Gemmatimonadota bacterium | reverse complement strand
TGTTCTAATGACGGAACGCAAGCGCATTCACACCGACGGGGCCCCGGCAGCCATCGGGCCCTACTCACAGGCGATCGTAAGCGCCGGCTTCCTCTTCACAGCAGGCCAGATCGGGCTCGATCCCGACACCGGCGAGTTCGTCGAGGGCGGCGTGGCAGAGCAGGCCGAGCGCGCCCTGGAGAACCTGTCGGCGGTGCTCGAGGAGGCGGGCACGAGCACGAAGGACGTGGTGAAGACGACGCTCTACCTGGCCGATATGGGCGACTTCGCCACGGTCAACGAGATCTACGCCGGCTATTTCTCCGAGCCGTTCCCGGCGCGCTCCGCGGTACAGGCGGCAAACCTGCCCAAGGGCGCCCTGGTCGAGATCGACGCCATCGCTCGAGTCTAGCCGGCGCTAACGTGTCGCCGCGCTGACCTCCCGACCTGCGCGATCACGCTACCGGCCAGAGCGAACTCGGCCCGCCGATCTCCGCTGAGAACTGTCCGTTCAGCGTAGCGTGCTGAGTCTTCGGTTCCATTGCCCGGCGCTCCCGCCCTTCGCATTCTACGTAGGAAGAACACAACCGTGATGGAGCCAAGGAGCTTACCGTGGGCAGGCGGCTCGTTCTTCCCGCTGTTGAGATCCTGGCCGGGGGGCGAGCCGTGCCCACGGCCGAGAGAAGCCCTATCGCTTTTGTGCGGAGGTTGATCATGAAATGTCGGCTACTGATACCAGCGTTCGCCGTTGCGGCTCTGGGGTGCGCCGACAACGCACCGACGGAGGGCACTGACGACATCGCCGAGCCGCCGGCTCTAAGCGTCTCGGCTCCGCAGCGCGCTGCGATGCTCATGCAGGGCACGATGGATGCCTCGCCGGTGTCGATTGCCGGTCAGGCCTGTCACCCCGACGACTTTATTACCGAGCTGGTGGTAAACGGCGTCGATATGGCTGTGTCCGGCGCGCAGCGTTGTGAGGCGTTCGAGCTCAGTCAGGAGAGTCGCTGGGGGATGTCCGTCATCAGCGGCCGCGTTGAAGCGGAAAGCGGCCCGCCCGGTTATTTGGCGCAGTCGTATCTGCGCAGCCCGAATTACTTCGCGCCGGCCACGGCGCCCGACCCCGACGCGCAGGTCGAACACGCCCTCTTCGTCCAGCTGAACCAGGAGGCGATCGACGACGGCAATCGTCAGGACATCGACGACATGGCCACGCTCTTGTGGCTGGCCACCAGCGGCATCGATCTAGGTGAGCTGATCGACCCCTCAACCCCGATCGCCCAGGAGTCGGGGTGGGACATCTACATGACGGGGCTCAGCCACGAGCAACCGACGCTAAGCTTGCTGGCCATCGACGGCGGCCTCCACTTCGTCTATGTGATCCGTAACCTGGACATCCCGCTCGTCTTCGATTGTACCTGCACGTTTCCTTGTACCTGCTGGATGGCGGGCGGCGATGGCACCGGCAGCGCTCACATCGCTGCGGTCGACACCGAGAGCGACATCATGCTGAGCCTCGACGCGGGAGGGTCGCCGAACGCAACCTTCGTCAACACCGTCACGCAGATCAGCAACCTGGACATCACGGCGGATCAAGCGTTTCTCGATTTCCTGCTGTCGATCATTGTAGCGTTCATCATCGACGGACTGGTGGCCGATCTTGAGGCCGAGCTATCACAGATGATGACGGTTGAGGCGGCACCGCTCATCGAGGACGCCATAGCGAGCTTCAGACTTCCAGAGAGCGTCGCGCTGCCGGGAAGTGACCTCAACCTCGCCGTCGAGAGCGGGCTGAGCTGGCTCGACTTTGCCACAGGTTACGGTCAGCTGGGACTGCAGGTGCAGGTCGTGCCGCCAGCGCTGGGGCACGCCGCAGGGCAGGGGGCTATCCGGGCGGGCGGCGAGCCCCCCAGCTTCGATGCCGCATACGCCTTGGGCGCCGGGCTCAAGGACGATCTGCTCAACCAATTCCTTTGGGCCGCCTGGCAGACGGGCACCTTCGATCTCAGCGAGGTGGCCATAGGACAGGGCGTCACCATCTCGACGTTCGCCCACCTGCCGCCCGTCGTGATGCCGGGGCAGAGCGGGGACCAGATCGAGGTCGGCATCGGCGATCTCCAGATCGATGCGACCGTCGATCCCAACTTGATACAGGGTGCCGGCGGCCTCTCGCAGCCGGTTGAGGCCCAGCTCTATGTATCGGCGCTGGCGACTCTGTCTCTCGCCGTCGACGCCGGCACGGGCGGGCTGACCGTCATCGACCCAACGGTCGAGACCTGGGTCCAGGTCACAGCGGCAGAGGGGGTGCCCGACCCGCAGGCGGCGGCGACCCCGGTGATGGCGCTCGCCGAACCGCTGCTGCCGTATCTGCTGGGCGAGCTGTTCACTGCGTTGCCGTTCCCGGAGCTCGACCTTAGCGGCATCGAGGGTGTTCCGCCGGGAACGACACTGCGGGCGAGCTTCGGCTCGATAGACCGCCAGGGCCGCTATCACCGGCTGACCGGCAGCCTCGAGCAGGGCGGAGGCAACTGAGGAAGAGCGGACCCCTGAGTTCTTCTTTAGGGGTTGCTTAAGGAGCCCAAACCGACCACAGTCGGTTAACGTTTCGTGCGGGGGCGGATCGGGCCTGGTGGCTCGACTGGTCTTCAAAACCAGCTAGGCGGCTCAAAAACCGCTTGGTGGGTTCGATTCCCACACGCTCCCGCCATTACTTCCCCCGTCCTTCCCCCGTCAGGTTGACGACTTTCCTTTCGGGACGGGCCGTTTCGGCCACCTGACCCAGCTTTTCGTCAACCGCTGCGAGGCGGGCTTCGTCGGTGATGTTGTAGCGGTCCGCGATTGAGCGGGTTCTTCGTCCGAAGGCGTCCATCAGGTCCTTCTCGGGGATGCCAGCGTTGACCCCGTTCTGCCATGCGCTGCGGCAGAAATCGTGCATGATCAGGTTCGGGAGCCCCGCTGCCTTCGCGGCGTTCTTGAAGGCGTCGGTAGGGTGTTTGATGGGCCGTCCGTCAGGGTAGCAGAACATCCACGGGACGACTCTGCCGGTTTGCTTCTGCACCTGCTCCACGTAAGCCCGCTGTCGGGCAACGGCATCGCCCAGCGGACCCAGGAGCTTGCGACGCACCGGCTTCTTGTTCTTGGTCAGCAAGCCGGGCGCGTACAGCCAGCCATCGCGCACATCCGCCCAACGCAGCCTCAGGACCGTGCTCCGCCAGCGCCAGCCGGTCCAGTAGGCGACTTCCAGCCAGCCGACGTGTTCAGGGTGCCGTTCGGCCATTCGTGCAACCAGCGTTGCGAATTCTCCGGGCCGCAGGAACCCTTCCCGTGGGGGCGGTTCTTCTAGCATTTCAATCTTCGGCAGGTGGGTAACTAGCTTCTCGTCGTAGCCCAGCCGCAGCATCTGCTTGATCAGAGCCAGCTCGCGATTGATC
>CP070812.1:1079112-1083117 GCA_020344015.1 Gemmatimonadota bacterium | reverse complement strand
GCAGCACGCGACCGTCGAGCGGGCCCGCGTCGACGTCAGCGGGATAGACGATCTCGAACCGGAAGTGGGACACGGGGTGCTGCAATTCCCGGTCGTCGCTGCGTACCGCCGCCAGCGTCACGGCGCAGAGCGCCGCGGTCAGCGCGAGTGCAGCGATTCGGCCTGAGCGCAGATGACTCTCGAGCATAGGACGTCCTCCGCGAGGTGAAACCGCGACGAGATGGTGGCGACGCGGCGGCGCTGCCAGATTCTACGGGTCCAGGCCCTTGTCCACCAGCGCCGAAGAGTCTAGACCGTCAGTCGGCGCCAGGCCCGACTCCGTCACTCAGACTCGTGCCGCAGGCGCGCCTCGGCCAACAGCCTGGCCCGATCCACCGGTTCGCCGTTCTTGATGACGGCGTAGATCTTCTGCGTGTTGCGGATGTCCTCTAGCGGGTCGGCGTCGAGCACGACGAGGTCGGCGAATGCGCCTTCCTCGATCACGCCGAGTCGTCCGTCAACGCCGACTGTGCGGGCCGCGTCCAGCGTCGCGGCTCGCAACGCCTCGAGCGGCGACAGCCCCGCCTCGACCAGCAATTCAAGTTCCCAGTGCAGGGCCAGGTACGAGGGCTGCCAGTCGGTCCCGGCGACGACCCGGACGCCGGCGTCATGCGCGGCGCGAGCGTTCGCCAGCATGACCTCCAAAAAGTCTGGCGTCCAGTCTTGCTCAGCCCAGCTCTGGTGCAGCCGCTCGACCTGACGGACCGCTGATGGCGCCAGGAAGCTCGACAGCTCGGGGTCGCTGAAGGCGGGTTGGATACGGCTGGACCCGGTGGAGTCCCGGGCGGTGCCCACGCAGGGCAGCGTCGCGCTGACCGTGATGCCGGCCTCTCTGAGTACCTCGAGGATGTCCTGGCGGAACCGCATCCCCTCGCCGTTCCACGCATCGTGGAAGGCGTGCTCTTTGCGGTCGAGGCCTGCGGCGACGGCGTGCGCCGGCGTGAAGTGCGATAGGACGGGCAGGCCCCCTTCATGTGCCGAGCGCACCGCGGCCGACAAGACCCAGGGGTTGCGCCGATTGAAGTGCTTGACCTGAGTGGCACCCAGGCGGAGCAGGTGATCGAGATGGCGATCGAGCTGCTCCTGCGTGTCGACGCGCAGCATCTGCGGGAACGCGTTCATGACGCTTGGGACGACGAACCCGGCGGCCGGGAAGATGCGAGGGCCAGGCCGGCGACCGCTCTCTATCACGTCCTTTTGCTCGACGACCCAGTGGCCTTCCCAACCGGCACCTGCCACCGCAGTTACACCCCAGTAAGGGTGTGCTTCTGGAGCAAAGAGCCCCCGGGACATGTGGATATGGGTGTCGATGAGGCCGGGGATGACCGTGCGGCGGTCTACGTCGATGACCGTGTCGGCCGTACCCACCAACTCACCGCTCGGGCCGATCGAATTGATCAGACCGTCTGCGAGCAACACATCCCACAGCCCCTCGCGCGGCTCCGGGGTAAGCAGGCGAGCGTTACGGATGAGCACCGTTCCGGCCGAGCGGGGGACCTCATAGTAGAGATCGAGCGGCAGCACCTCATCTCTGCCGGTAGCCACATCGATGCGCCTGAGCTCGCCGCCGCTGACGTAGATCAGCTGCCCGTCCGCGCTCCACGATGGGAAGAAGGTGGCGTGTTCGCCCACACGCCGAGCCGCCGAGTCCGCTATAAGCGAGCGTATCCAACCTTCGCCGCGATCGACGTAGGCCAGCAGCTGTCCGTCGGGAGAGAGCGTGGCGAAATCGAGCTGCTCCCACGCGTGCTCGATCGGCAGCCGGCTGCCTCCATCGGGGCCGTCGAGCATCAGCCGCGACGACATCGCCCACGTCTGGCGATCGTAGGACAGCAGCAGGTAGACCAGACCTCCACCCTCGGCCGTCCAACCCAGCGGCCGCACGTCGATTGCCCGGGCGTGGTCGATCTGCCGGCTCGTGCCGCCGCCGGCAGCGACGATGTGTAGGGATGTGCCCTGCACATAGACGATGCTGTCGCCGGAGGGATGCCAGAGCGGACTGGTGACGTGACCCGATAGGTCGGTCACCTGGCGGCGCGCACCGCTCTCGAGATCGAGCACGTACAGCTGGTAGTCGCCGGCCTCATCGGACACGTAGGCGATAGCGCGGCCATCGGGCGACCAGGCCGGATCGCCGTCGTCAGCGGGCCCGTCCGTCAGGCGCTCCACCCGACCGTCGGCGTGGCGCAGCCAGAGGTCGCCGAGCGCGGCGAAGGCGATGCGCGATCCATCGGGGGAGGGCGCCGGCCAGTAGATTCCACGCGCATGAACCCGATCTCCCGGTTCGTGCAGCTGCGGCCGCTTGCGCTCGTAGGTCTCGCGCCGCAGGAGCATGCGTGCGACGAACGGAATCGTGTCGGTCGTGCCGGACGCCGGATCGAGCGCTCCGATCGCGCCGCCCTCGGTGTAGATCAGCCGCTCGCGGCCGGATAGCCAGCGCGGTGCATAGGGATACATCTCCGCATCGTCGGTGAGCTGACGCGGTTCACCACCTCCGGCGGGGACCGACCAGACTTGCTGGCTACCGGACCGCGAAGAGAGAAAGAAGAGTTCGGCGCCCGAGGGGTGCCAAGAAGGCGCGTGGTCGCCGGGCCCTGAGGTCACCGCGCCGATCGTCTCACCGTCCGGCGTGATCGTCAGGAGCCGACCGTTCGAGCTGAACGCGATGCGACTCCCATCGGGCGACCAGGCGGGCTCGGTGGCCCGAAGCGTGTCAGGGGTGAGGCGCTCCGGATCGCCGCCCCGAGACGGGACGGTCCACAGGGCGCTTCCCCCACGCGAAAACACGATCGTCACGCCGTCGGGTGACCAGCTGGCCCACCAGTCGAACTCTCCCTCGGTGAGGACTCGGGCGGCGCCGCCCGCCACCGGAACGATCACCAACCCCACGGTCGGCCGGTTGGAGGAGTGGACGATCCAGTCGCCGTCGGGTGACCAGCGTGGGAACCAGTGTTCGTCGGGCGGGTCCACGGCATCGGTCAGGCACCGCGCCGCGCCGCCCTCCGCATCGACGATCCAGATGTGACCCCAGAGCTGCAGCGCCAGCCGGCTGCCATCGGGTGAGGGGACCGCCTCCATCATGGTCCCCTCGCGGAACTCCAGCTCGAGCGTAACCGACCGAGAAGTGCATGCGAATGCCGCAGCGACCGCTGCGAGGATAGGTCCGGCCAGCCCGATGACACGGTCCCGGTGTCTTCGGCTAGACATCGCTACCTCCTAGTTCTCGATCGCGGACAGTCGGGCCAGCGCCCGCCGCGCGGCGTCGACCTGGTACTGAAGCTCGGGGTCGGCGTCGGACCAGAGCTCCAAGAAGCGCCGGTAGTGGCGGATCGCGGCGTCGATGTTCCCGCGCGACTCCTCGAGCTCGGCCAGTCTGCGCTCGATCGCAGGAAGCTGAGTGCGCGCGAACGACTCGTCAGCGATCGCCGCCGGCCGGCTGAAGTCCGCCAGGTAGGCGACGGCGGAGTCGGCAAGACCCAACTCGGCGAAGGTCAGGCCGAAGGCGAGGCGACGGAAGGGCTCCCAGGGTCCCGGCGCGATTCCAAGTAGTCGAAGCTCGGCGAGCGACTGGAGCGCTGCCTCGGGATCGCCCCGGGAGAGCGCCTCGGCCCCGCCAGCCAGCGCCTCGCCGTAGCGGCTGGCCGCGTGGTCGGGGTCGGGATAAGGCGGATAGGCGGCGGCGAAACGCTCCGCGACCTCGACCTGGCCCAGCAAGGCGGCGACGCTGCGCGCCGTCGTGCGGGTGATGTAGCTATCCATGTCGCCCAGCGCCTCGGCGGGGAAGTAGTCAAGGATCGCTGCGAGGTAGTCCCCAGCAGCTTCCGGCCGGCCATGCGCCGCCTCGGCCCATGCCAGGAGAAAGTGGGCCCACACGGTACGGGACCTGGAACCGCTGGCTACGGCGTGGGCAGCGGAGGCTTCGAACCGCTCCGTCGCCCTCAGTGCGCGGCCCCGAGCGAGATCGAT
>CP070812.1:1069206-1079012 GCA_020344015.1 Gemmatimonadota bacterium | reverse complement strand
TCAAGGACCAAAAGAGCGGCAAGATCGTGAACATCTCATCCATCAATGGGCTGAGGGGTAAGTTCGCACAAGTCAACTACTCTGCGTCGAAGGGCGGAGAGATCGCCATGAGTAAGTCGTTGGCTCGGGAGCTGGGCAAGTTCAACGTGAACGTCAACGTGGTCGCACCGGGCATGGTCATGACCGAGATGGCCGAGGGTATCCCTCCGGAATTCCTCACCAAGGCCATGGACGAGACGGCGCTCGGCCGGTTCGCTACACCGGACGAGTGCGCCGACCTCGTGGCGTTCCTCTGTTCCGATAGGGCGTGCCATATCACGGGTGAAGTGATCAAGATCGACGGCGGCCAGTACATGTAGGCGGTGCTATGACTAGAGTCGGAATCGTTGGCGTCGGACACGGTGTCTTCGGGCGGCGGAGCGACGCCACCGTTCAGGAGCTGGCCTTCGAGGCCTTCAGGTCGGCCCTCGAGGACGCCGGGATCGACCGCGATGCCGTGGACGCTTCGGTGGTCGGTTCGGTCCCCGAATACCACAAGCAGCGTTCCCTGGCCGGCGTGATACAAGAATATCTCGGCCTTGTGCCGAAGCCGACCTGGCTGACGGAAGTCGCCTGCGCCTCGGGCAGCGCGGCGATGCGAACGGCGTGGATGTCTATCAAGGCGGGGGTGCACGACATCGTGGCCGTGATCGGGTGCCAGAAGATGACCGAGCTGTCGACGCCCGAGATCCTGGCGCTCATGGGCAGGGTGGGTGAGGTGCAGTGGGAGTCGGGGTTCGGAACGACGTTCCCCGGCTACTACGCCATGTTCGCCAAGCGCCACATGCACGAATTCGGGACCACGCGCGAGCAACTGCTCGATGTGGCGGTGAAGAATCATCACTACGGCGCTATGAACCCGTTCGCGCTCTTCAGGAAGGAGATCACCAAGGAGAAGGCCACGGCCTCGGAGGACGTCGCGACTCCGTTCCAGGTCTACGACTGCTGCGCCAACGCCGACGGGGCCGCGTGCATCGTCCTGGCGGGCGAGGGTCGGGCCAGGGAGATCTCGGAGGTGCCGATCTGGCTGGACGGCATGGCATGCGCAACGGCCAGCATGTCGGTCCTCAGACGGCCCAGCCTGGTGGGCCTGCCCAGTGCGGAACGGGCTGCGGCCGAAGCCTACGCGATGGCCGGTGTGGGACCCGCTGACGTGAAGGTGGCGGACGTGCACGACTGCTTCACCATAGCCGAGATCATGGCCTACGAGGACCTGGGCTTCTGCAAGAAGGGCGAGGGTGGACCGTTCGTCGCCGACCGCCAGACCTACGTCGGCGGGAAGGTGGCGGTGAATGTGGACGGCGGCCTGAAGGCAAAGGGCCATCCCATCGGCGCCACCGGCACCTCCATGACCTACGAGATCGTCAAACAGCTACGCGGCGAAGCCGGAGAGCGACAGGTTCCGGACGCCGACGTCGGACTGACCCACAACGTCGGCGGGATCGGACAGTATTGCTTTGTACAAGTCCTGAAGAGGGATTGAGCAAATGTTCAAGTGGTTTGGCAAAGTCAACTACACGCCGTACACCAAGGTCAACGACTTCGCCCGGTATCTGAAAGACGGCCACCTGATGGGCTCTCGCTGCAAGAGCTGTGGCGCCACGTCTTTTCCGCCACGGGCCGACTGCGACTCGTGCATGAGCGGTGACTTCGAGTTCATCGAGGTGAGCGGTAAGGGGAAGCTGCACACGTTCACCAAGATCGTGGCCGCTCCCACCGGGTTCGAGGATGTGGCGCCTTACATCGTGGGGGTTGTCGATCTCCAGGAAGGTGGCAAGGCGCTCGCCTGGTTCGGCGACAGCATAGCGGAAGCGGAGATCGAGATCGGCATGGACGTCCAGATCGTCCCGCGGATCATCGAGGAGCTGGAGGACATCAAGGTCTACTATAGCCTGGAACAGCCGGGTACGACGTGGTCGAAGGTGTAGCCGGTTTGTGAAGGCAGAGCACAGGCAAAGAGAGGTAATGTAGCGCCATGGCGATTCAGACATCGGTCGAGAACGGACTCGGGCGGCTCGTACTGAACCAGCCACCGCTCAACATTCTCACCCGTGACCTGCTGGCGAAGCTGCGGGGGGAGCTGGAGCGGCTGGCGGCCGAGCCGTCGCTTCGCGTGCTGCTTCTCTCGGCCGAGGGGAAACATTTCTCAGCGGGCGCCGACGTAGGCGAGCATCTCCCGCCTACGTATGAAGAGATGATACCCGAGTTTGTAGATACGATCGCCGCAATAGATGCTTTTCCTCTCCCCGTCCTGGCCGTGGTCCAGGGACGCTGTCTAGGTGGCGGTTTCGAGCTGGCGATGGCGGCAGACGTCATCATCGCCGGCGAGGGCGCCAGCTTCGGGCAGCCCGAGATCCTCCTCGGTGTCTTGCCGCCGGCTGCCTGCGCGTTACTCCCAGACATCTGTCCGCCAGGCGTAGCCGCGCAGATCGTGTTCACCGGTGATCCGCTGAGCGCCGGGGATGCGTTGCGCGCCGGCATCGTGACGCGCGTGGTTCCCGATACCGAGCTGGAGACTGTGTCGCTCGAGCTGGCCGGGCGCATCACGCGCCACAGTGCCGCGGCGCTGCGGCTCGCGAAGAGGATGCTGCGGGGTGGCCGGCAGGATGCGCGCGCCGCAGCCCTTTCCCGCGCCGGCGCGATATACTTGGGCGAGCTGATGAAGACGAAGGACGCACTGGAAGGACTCAACGCCTTTCTGGAAAAACGCCAGCCGACGTGGAGCCACGAGTGATTTGAGCTCGCCGGCCTCTTAAGGAGAAAACGGATGTTCGAGCAGCTCCGGGAGTGGGAAAGAAACCGCCACGACTACGCCAAGGCCTGGAAGCAACGAACGGGCGGAAAGGTGCTTGGCTACTTCTGCACCTATGTCCCCGAAGAGATACTCCATGCGGCGGGGGTTCTCCCGGTGCGAATCCTCGGGAGCCACGAGCCCCAGGATGTCACCGAGCCCCACATCTTTGGCATGTACTGTCCCTTCTGTCGGGACTGCCTGGCCCAGGGGCTCAAGGGGCGGTACGACTACCTCGATGGGATCATGATCGCCCAGTCCTGCCTGCACATCCGCCAGGCATACACCTCGTGGGAGAAACACCGGCCGCGTGAGTTCAGCTACTACCTCCCTATGCCCAACCACGTCCAGAGCCTGCGGGCGTTGCCTTACCTGACGGGAGAGCTGGTCCAGTTCAAGGCGGCGGTGGAGGAGTGGACGGGTAAGACCATCGCAAACGCCGACCTCGACAAGGCCATCGAAGTGTACAACGAGAACAGGCGCCTGATGCACGCCGTCTACGAGTTGCGCAAAGGCGAGGAGCCGCCGCTAACCGGTGAGGAAGCGATGGAGATGGTGATCGCTTCCCAAATGACCGACAAGACGGAGCACAACGAAGAGCTAAGGAAGGTGCTGGCCGGACTTCCCACTCGGAAAGACGGTCGGGACACCGGCGTCCGCCTGATGATCATCGGTAGCGAAGACGACGATACCGAGTTCATCAACATGGTGGAGTCGTGCGGGGCGACCTTCGTCGTGGATGAACACTGTACCGGCACGCGCTATTTCTGGAACGAGGTAGAGCCGCGGCACGACCGGTTGGAGGCGATCGCGGCGCGCTATATCGATCGCGTCCCATGCCCCTCCAAGGACTGGGTGGAGCGGACGAGAATCCAGCACATCCTCGAGCTCGCCAGGGAATGGAAGGTAGACGGGGCCATCGTCATGCAGCAGAAGTTCTGCGACCCGCACGAGCTCGATACGCCTGCCATACGCAAAGCTTTGGAGGACGCCGGTATCAAGACGCTGTTCCTCGAGTTCGATGTCACCGTACCGATCGGGCAGTTCAAGGTTAGGGTCGAGGCGTTCCTCGAGATGTTCGCCGAGGAAGACCTCTTCGACTAGAGAGACCGAGAATGGCCAGCAAACAGACGTACGAGACCAAGCCGCTGGAGTGCTGGGGCAAGGCAAAGCAGATCCGGCAGGACTTCTACCGGGACTACGCCGAGGCCCACGAAAAAGGTGGGCTCAGGTGGGCGGGCGGCGCCTGGACCTTCGGCGCCATTCCCTGCGGTCTCGGGGACGACGTCTACAGCCTGACCAGCGAGCCCTACGCGGCCTCGATCGCCGCCGACAAGGAGTTCTCCATGCGGTGCCTGGAGGCGGCGGAACGGGCGGGCTACGCGCGCGATCTCTGCTCCTACATGCGCAACTACTGGGGCTCGGTCATTCTGGACGAGTACCTCTGGGGCGGCAACTTCCCGAAGCCCGACTTCATCTGGCAGGACCATGTCTGTTGTAGTCACGCGAAGTGGTATCAGGTAGTGTGTGACCTCGAGCCGGGTATCCCGAGCTTCTGCATCGATGTGGCCGTGGGGCCGGCCGGCGAACTGAACGACAACAGACTGGATTACGTCGTAGGGCAGATGCACGACGGCATCGAATGGATGGAGAAGGTAACGGGGCGCGAGTACGACGATGAGAAGCTGATAGAGGCGGTCAACCAAGAGTGCCGTTCCACTTCGCTCTGGGCCGAGGTCTGTTGCCTTAACAAAGCGATACCGGCGCCGCTGGAAGAAAAGACGATGTTCTCACTCTACGTGCTCGGCACATTGATGAAGCACAGCAAGGCCGTGGCCGATTTCTATGAAGAACTTCGTGACGAAGTGGCGGAGCGGGTGCAGAGCCAGATCGCCGCAGTCCCTAACGAGCGGTGCCGGCTCATGTCCGACACACAGCCGCCCTGGGGCTTTCTGGGCCTGTTCCGCTACCTGGAGGAATATGGTGCCGTCTCCGTGGGTTCACTCTACACGTTCGGTCTGATCGGTATGTGGGAGGAGATGTCGGATGGCAGCTGGGGTCCTCGTACGACCCCGCAGCAGGCCGGGATCGAGATCAAGGACCGCGACCAGGCGCTGCATATCCTCGCCGAGTGGAACCTGCACAAGCCCGAATGGCAGCACTTTTATTCACCGCATCTCAAGACCGAGATGATGGTGCGAATTGCTAGAGAATGGTCGTTGGACGGCGTACTGCTTCACTACAACCGCGGGTGCGAGGGTCTAAGCCTGGGGATCGCAGAGAACCGACTGGGTCTGATCGAGGCCGGCTACCCGGTGATGACCTTCGAAGGCAACATGGGTGATGAGCGCGAGTTCGATCTGGCGCGTACGAAGGCACGCATCGACACCTTCATGGAGACCCTAGGCCACGCGCGGAGCTGAGGAGCCGGGAATCGCTCATGATTACTGCAGGAATCGACATGGGATCGAAGACCATCAAGGTCGTGATCCTCAGAGACACGGAAGTAGTCGGCAAGAGTATCGCGTTGGCTGGGTTCGAGAACCGGGAAGCCGCCGAGACGGCGTATGCCGCGGCACTCGCCGACGCCGGCTTCGGCATGGATGACGTGGAACGTGTCGTCGCCACTGGGGCCGGCCGTAGCAACGCTCCGTACGCGGAGCGTGACATCTCGGAAGTGGCTAGCGGCGCCAGGGCGGCCGTCAACCTCTACCCGGCTGCGCGGACCGTGATCGACGTGGGCGCGGAGGAGGGGAGGGCGATCCGTTGCACCGAGGAGGGCAAGGTGCTGGACTTCGCGCTGAACGAGAAGTGCGCCGCCGGTGCCGGTGCGTTCACCGAGGCGATGAGCCGCGCTCTAGAGGTCGAGATCGAGGCCTTGGGTCAGATGTCGCTCGCCTCGACGCAGGCGATCCCGATGAATGCCCAGTGCGCCGTGTTCGCGGAATCGGAGGTCGTTTCGCTGCTGCATGCCAAAGTCGCCAAGGAGGACATAGCCAGGGCCGTGCACGACGCGATAGCCAGTCGCATCGTCTCGCTGGCACGGAAGATCGGCTTCGAGCCCGAAGTGGTGCTGATCGGCGGAGTAGCCCACAACATTGGGTTCGTCGATTCATTGCAAAGGGCGCTCGAGTGCGAGGTGGTCATACCGGATGACCCAGAATACATAGGGGCCTACGGCGCCGCCCTGGCGGCGGCCGAAGGCTGAGTGGGCCCGCGGAAGAGGGATTGATCGATGACTGAGTACTGGCGTTGGAAGGAATACCGCTGGCACGACGAGGAGGTGGACTGGCGCGCCGGTGAGTTGGTCACAGCAGGCGTGGACGTGGGCTCCGTCTCCTCACAGGCGGTCGTCATGGTGGACGGCGAGCTTTATGCCTTCTCCAGCATGCGAACCGGTTCCGACAGCCCGGAAAGCGCCCGCAAGGCGATGGATTGGGCTATGGAGGGAACGGGCTTGACGCTGGACGACGTCGGGTTCGTGGTGGGAACCGGCTACGGCCGGGTCAACGTCCCGTTCTCGGACAAGGCCATCACCGAGATAGCTTGCCACGCCCGCGGCGCAAACTACATGTACGGCCCGGGCGTGCGCACCGTGCTCGACATGGGCGGCCAGGATTGCAAGGTCATACGCTGCGACGAGCGCGGGAAGGTCAGCGCCTTCGTTATGAACGACAAGTGCGCGGCCGGTACCGGACGCGGTATGGAGGTGTTCGCCGACCTGCTGGCGATACCCATCGAAGAAGTGGGCGAGCTTTCCCTGCAGGTCGAGGAAGAGCCGCCGCCGGTATCGTGCACCTGCGTGGTCTTCGCGAAGTCCGAGGCGACGGCGTTGCTGCGCGAGGGTTGGCCGAAGAGCAAGGTGCTGGCTGCCTATTGTTCCGCGATGGCGCACCGGGTCGTGACTCTGCTGGAGCAGGTCGGTGTCGAGGAGGAGTTCGCCATCACCGGTGGCATTGCCAAGAACATCGGCATTGTCAGGCGACTGGAAGACGAGATTGGGGTAAAAGCCCAGTCGGCCAAGTACGACACACAGATCGCGGGTGGTCTCGGCGGTGCGCTCTTCGCCCAAAGCCTGTTGAAGAAGAAACTCAACGCTAACTGAGTCGCGGCCGTGATCGGGAAGGAGGTATTGGTGTGAAGGCGCATTACGGATACAAAGACGGCGCCGGCGACTTCTTCATCATCATCGATACCGACAAATGTGCCGGCTGCGAGGATCGGGGATGCGCCTCAGCCTGCCCGGAGGGAGTCCTCGAAATCATCACCGACGACTACGACGATCTGGTCGCCGCCGTAGTCGAGGATCACCGCAAGAAGATCAAGTACTCCTGCGCTCCCTGTAAGCCCGACCGCGACCGCGCACCGCTCCCCTGCGTCGCGGCCTGCGCACCGGGCGCGCTTACCCATTCATGGTGAGCGCGGACCGCTCGATGATCACACTGACCATAGACGGGCTGGAGATCGAGGTTCGGGACGGCGCGACGGTCCTCGAGGCCGCCGACGCCGCCGGCGTCTACATCCCGCGCCTCTGCTCGCACCCGGCGCTGCCGGCGGTCGACCCGGCCGAGCTCGAGGTGTGGCAGGAAGTCTTCCAGGGGCCGGTCTCGACGCGGCACGTCCCGGGGAACGGAGGCTACGAGGGCTGCTCTCTGTGCCTCGTGAGAGTCGACGGGCGGGTCGAGCCTACAAGAGCCTGTGTCACGCGCGCCGAGGCGGGTATGCACGTCACGACCTCGGATGACGACATCGAGTCGCGGCGTCGCGGAAAGCTACGAAAGCTCTTCGCGACCCACCCCCACGCCTGCGTGCAGTGCGCGCAGAAAGCCGGCTGCGCCCTCGAGCCCTGCTCGACGAACGTGGCCAAGGAAGAGCGCTGCTGTCCAATCTTCCACAACTGTGAGCTGCGCAGGGTGGCGGAGTACGTCGGCATACCCGCCGACACACCGCGCTATCGCCCCGCCGGCCTGGCCCGAGTGGAGGATGAACCGCTCTACCTAAGAGACTACAATCTCTGCATCGGTTGCCTGCGCTGCGTCCGCATCTGTCGCGATGTAAGGCGAGTCGATGCGCTCGGCTTCGTGCTCAACGAGCACGGCGAGCCCGTGGTTGGTACGAAGGCACCGACCCTAGCGGACTCCGGGTGCCGGTTCTGTTCCAGCTGCGTGGAGGTCTGTCCTACCGGCGCGCTCCGTCTCCTCTTCGAGGATGCCAGGCTGGATGGTGACCTGTCGACCCGCTGTATCGCCGACTGTCCCGCAGGGATGGACGTCCCCCGCTACCTGCGCGAGGTAAGACGGGGAGAGTTCGCTCATGCCGAAGCGGTCATCCGCGAAGCGGCTCCTTTGCCCCGAGTGCTGGGCCAGGTCTGCTTCCGCCCCTGCGAGGACCGCTGTATACGAGGAGCCCTTTCCGAGCCGGTGGCGATCTGCGCTTTGAAGCGCGCTGCCCTCGACCACGCCGGCGAACCGATCTGGAAGTCGTATCTGCGGCCTGCGCCTGCCACCGGCAAGACGGTCGCGATCGTTGGCGCGGGGCCTGCGGGGCTCACCGCTGCCTGGTTCCTGAAGCTGAAAGGGTACGAGGTGACCCTGCTCGAGTCGCAACGCCTGCCAGGCGGCTGGCTGCGTGACGGTATCCCGCGCTACCGCCTTTCCCGCGATGCCCTCGATGCGGACATAAACGAGATCCTCGAGCTGGGTATCGAGCTGCGGACGGGGGTCGAGGTGGGGAAGGATGTCAGCCTCGTGCAGCTTCGCGAGACCCACGACGCCGTATTCGTCGCCAGCGGAGCCCGGAGGGCGAAAGAACTCCACTGCGAAGGTGTCGAGCGTCCCGAGGTCGAAGGTGGCCTGGAACTGCTCAAGAAAGTCGGCTTGAACTTTGGCGCCGAGCTGCCGGACTTCGGCGGTGAGAGGGTCGTCGTTATCGGTGGCGGCGACGTGGCGATCGACGTCGCTCGCACGGCGCTGCGGCTTGGGTCGGACGAAGTGCACCTCTATTGCCTCGAGGGACGCGCGGAAATGCCCGCGCACGCGGGCGAGATCGTTGAGGCGGAGAGGGAAGGGGTCGTGATCCATCCCGGCTGGGGACCTGTGAGGATCGCAGGCGCCGACCGGGTCGAGGCGGTGGATTTTCAGAAGTGCGTATCGGTGTTCGACGAACGGGGCGTATTCGCGCCGCAACTCGACGACAGCAGCCGCGTCTCGCAGGAGGCCGACCGCGTTCTCATCGCCATCGGCCAGGAGCCGGCCCTCGGTTTCCTAGAGGGCATCGAACCCACGAGTGCCGGGAACTTGGAGGTGAACCCCGACTCGATGGCGACGACGATCGATGGTGTTTTCGCCGGAGGGGATATCGTATCGGGCCCCGCATCGGTGGTGGAAGCCGTCGCCCACGGCCAGCGGGCGGCGTCGGGCATCGATCGCTTCCTCGGTGGGGACGGGAAGATCAACCTCCGCTTGCTGGACGAGACCGAGCCCGAAGTGGAGCTGGGTCGGATCGACGGGTTCGCGGAGCTCGAGAGAGAATCCACGCCGCGCTTGGCCGCCGCCGACGCGGCGCGCTCCTTCGCCCTCCTGGAGACGGGCTACGACCCCGAGGCCGCGCGGCGCGAAGCGGACCGCTGTCTGCGCTGCGACCTCAGACTGCTCATCCCTCCGGCGCTTGCCCCGCCCGAACCGTGGTTGGAGCTCACCAGCGAAAACGTCGCCCGGGTGCCCCAGTCGGAGGGGGTGTATCAGCTCCTCGGGGAGGACAAGGTCGTGTATGCGATCAAAGGCGTGAACGACCTGCAAGGCGCGTTGACAGAGATCGCGGCGACCTCCACCAAGGCCAGGTTCTTCCTCTTCGATGAGGACCCCATGTTCTCGAAGCGGGAGAGCGAGCTGATCCAGGAGTACCTGCGCGAACACGGCTGCATGCCGCCCGGCGAGGGCGAAGACGATCTCGATGATCTGTTCTAGCTGCCGAGCTG
>CP070812.1:1065471-1069106 GCA_020344015.1 Gemmatimonadota bacterium | reverse complement strand
TCAAGCGTGCGGTGGAGCTCATAGGACCAGACCGCTGTGCCGGGTTCTACACCGAGGACGTGCGGGAGACGGGACGGCGGATCGGGTTCGACGTGGTGACGCTTGATGGCCGGCGCGGGCCGCTGGCGTGTGCCGGGGCCCGTGGTCCCCGGGTGAGCCGCTACGGGGTCGAGCTGGCGTCGTTCGAGGAGTTGGGCGTGGCGACGCTGGAGCGGGCGCTGGAGGCCGGCCGGCATGTGCTGGTGGTGGACGAGATAGGGAAGATGGAGCTGTTCAGCCGGCGATTCACGGCACTGCTGGATCGGTTGCTGGGCCCGTCGAGCGATAGGGCGGTTCTCGGGACCGTGCTGGCCGGCCGCCACCCGGCAGTCGACCGGCTGCGGCGCAGGCGGGGACTGCGAATCATCGAGGTGGGGCCGCGGAACCGGGACGGACTGCCGCGAGAGCTAGGGGAAGTCTATGGAGAGTTCCTGAAGAAAGCACCCTGAGTCGTTTGCCTAGAACAGCTCGACCCAGGCCCTGGGCCACACCGGTGTCGGCCGGGTCAGGCTTGACAGGCGAACGGCGCGCTCGGCGGCACAGCGGCTCAGGTAGTACCTCGGGACCGCTCCGGCGTAGCGCACATCGTCCATCGCCCATCCGGTGCCGAAGAAGTTGCTCGGACCACGCATGATAATGTCGTCGCGGACGAGGACGATGCCATAGAACGTGAAGTTGCTCAACTCGAGCCAACCCTCCACGACCAGGATCCCCTGAGCGCTCCCCGACTCGAGAATCAGGTTCCCGTTGAAATGGATGATCGGGAAATGCTTGAAGCAGGGGTGATTCGGCTGGGTCGGCTCACCCCAGTTCCAGGGATGCGAGCGATCGCACTTTCCGTTGACGACCTGGGGGATCAGGTCTCCCCCGGTAACGGTGAGGGTGCTAAAGGTGTCGGGGGGAGCGAGGGTGAAATCGGCCGCCGCCACGATCTCGGGGTAGCTGAGGTCGCCGATCGAGGGCGGAAAGACGTTCTCCTGGAGCGATGAATCGACTGTGTAGCGGGTCGGATCGCCGAGGACGCGAGTCGTATCGTCGATGAACACGTCGGAGTCGATTATGGCGCCGTACGTGTTGAGTGTCGAGATGCCGGCGCAGACCGAGTCCGGCCAGGGTCCGTCGCCGCCCGTAGGGTTGGTGTTTAGGCCCGAAAGGATCTCCTGCTTGCCGCCCGTGAAGTCCATATCTTCGCCGCCCACGTAGACCGCCGTCTGGCAGCAGATCTTCGGGTAGCGCGAGCGAACGACCATTGCCTGACGCCGCTCGCCGAGGCGGGGGCCCCGCGGGCGGCCGACCGCCTCGATGTAGAAGTAGCGCTTGAGCGAGTCGGCGGCGCGTCCGACGCGAACGACCCTTGCGTCGTAGCTACTGCCACCTTCGAGGGTGACGCGGCTCAAGGTGAGAGTATCGCCGGGATCGAGAGCGAAGTAGACGTCCGGATCCCAGTCGTTCAGCACCTCGCGGATGCCCGCTTCCCCGGCGTAGAAGCTGGCGGTGAGGCTTCGCATGCCGCGCCCGATCTGGAATTCCTGCGAGGCGCTGTAGTAGCCCCCAGCGACGACCGCAGCCAGCAGCACGAGAGCGAAGATGGCCATCGCTAGGGCGAAGCCGCGTTCTTCTCTCAGGCGAGCGGGAAGGCGGGTCGATTTGCGCCTGGGTTCAGCCATCGTTTCGCAAGTAAGTGCTAGTGTTCAGCGTCCGGTAATCAGGCTCGTCCAACGAGCGGTAGGTCGGCGCCCGGACCTGTATGTCTATGCGAGCCACGTTCAGGCGGTTCGTGGTCGGTGCGCCTACGGCGTCGTAGTAGGTCAGCACCAGGCCGCCCGAGTCGGTCGGTGCCAGCGGGCCGGCGACCGGCACGTAACTCGCCGCCGAATGCTCCCTACGCCCCAGCCAAAAGCGCCCATCGCTCTCCTGATACAGGCCGTAGACGTAGGGCTGGAAGAGTCTGATCGGCGCCCCGATCCAGACGCCGTCCAGCGAGCCATTGATGGTGGCCACCATCTCGGCCGGATCGCCCCAGGCACAGCTCGGCCCGGCCGTGGAGAGGCCGGTCACGTGGAGTGCGCGCCAAGCATCGTCGCCGTCGTCGATGCCGTTCTCGACGAAGACCAGCGCCGAGTCCGCGTTGGCCAGGCTGAAGTGGCCGGAGACCTCGGTCAGCGAGAGCTGGCTGGTGCCCGCGTTGACGCCGCAGGCCACGGCAAAGCCGACGGTAGAGCGGACCACGACGCTGTCGGGCGCGATAGCGTACAGGTCGCCGCCCGTTGCACTGGCATCGCGCAACTCGGATGCGAGGATCGTCGCCGAGGCGCGCATGGCGTGCCGCGCGTCGAGAATTCGTGCTTGTCTGGCGTAGAACTTCTTTTGTGCGGAGAGCGCTCGCAAAGTTCCTGCCACCACAATCCCCGTGAGGGTCATGGCGACGAGAACCTCCACGAGGGTGAACCCCCGGCGCGGGGGAACGGAGCGGAGCTTCATCGTGGGACGTAGATGACTACGGTGTCCGCCGTCGCTCCGGCTTCCTTGAGCGGAATCGTGGCGGAGAGAACCACCCTCTTCGGGTTGCCGCCCTGGACCTCCCACTTGAGCGTATAGGGGCCCGACGTAGTACTGTCAGTCTGGACGGAATCGTACGGTGTCGCCTTGAGCTTTTCAGCGTGCTCAATCAGCAGCAACGACACTTCCGTGTCGCGGCCGCCCATCCAAAGCTCGGTCGAGGCCAGCCCCACGGCGCTAGCGAAACCGACCACCCCGATGGCAATGATCACCACCGAGATGAGCAGCTCGGTAATCGTGAAGCCGGATTCTCCCTTAACGGCGCGCATTCAACTCCTCAACGGCGAACGACCGTACCGCCTAGAGACAGCTGGACCGTATCGACTCGATCCCAGCGGGAGAACGTGATAATTGCATCGTGAGTGTCGCAGGAGCCACCTGAGTAGGCCAGGCCCCGTGCGTCGAAGCAGAGTCTATCCTTGGTCGAGAACATCGTCACTCCGCTGTACTCCGTGTCCAGGTGCACTACACGGCCGATCGTATCGGCCAGCATCGCACCTGCCACGCCCGTGTCCACCTCCACCCAGAACTGACCCTGGTCCGCCCGAATGTGCAGCCGGCCCTCGCGGCCAAACTGGATTGCCGCCGCCCGCGCCCGCGCGTAAGTGTTGGAAAAAGCATTACGCGCACTGCCGACCTTAAACCTGCCGGTAACGGCGGACGCCAGCGGAAGGCTTAGGCCTACCAGCACAGCGATCACCAGCATGGCCATTGCGAGCTCGAGCAAGGTTAGGCCGCGGCAGCAACTGAGCCGGCGGGAGGGATGTTCCGCTGCCGCGGAACGGCGCCGGGACATAGGTCGGTCGCACTCCAAGTTGGCGAAAACTCCTCCCAGGGGCAAGACCTGCGTCCTAAGTTACAATGTTACAACGCCTTCCCCATCCGTTTCCCGGCCGTTCCGTCGGGCCGAGGCAGATTGGGGATAGAAAGACCCGCTACGCTCGCCGCGCCGCTTCCACAAAGCCAGCTCTAGCTCTGTCCTGGCGCCGGCGGGGCGCTCGGCGGGGATGGAGGCGCCGGTGGGATTCGAACCCACG
>CP070812.1:1057594-1065371 GCA_020344015.1 Gemmatimonadota bacterium | reverse complement strand
GCGCCGGATCGAGTGCATGGTGCGCCATTCCGCCTCGCCGTTCGCGCCCGGCCCGAACTCGGCGCCCGGGTTGAACTTCACGCCGCGTAGGTCGTGCTGGTACCCGCAGTGGCAGTGCATCAGCTCGCCGAACATGTCTCGGCGCACCATGTTGAGGACGGCCATCACGTCGCGACGGAAGCAGACGTTCTCCATGATCATGCAGGGCATGCCCGTTTCCTCCGACGTGTTCACTAGGTCCCAACATTCCTGCAGGGTCACCGCCGCCGGCACCTCGGTACCTACCCACTTGCCGCGCTTCATCGCCGCCAGCGCCACCGGCGTGTGCCAGAGCCACGGCGTGGCGATGATCACGGCGTCCATGTCATCCCGCTCGACGAGGTTGAGGAAGTCTTCCTCGCCGTCGCTGAAGCCCCTCGGCTTTCTGCCATGTGCCTCGTCCACCATGTTCTGAGCGCGTTCGACTCGTTCCGGCTTCACATCGCAGACCGCCTTGACCTCGCAGTCGTCGCGTTGCAGCGCCAGCCTCATAAGCGAGGTGCCGCGGCCGCCGACGCCGACGAAGCCCAGGCGGACCGTGTCGCGCCGCGATTCCGCTTCCGCCGCCACGAGGGCACCGGGCCATAGCGATGCGCCGATCGCAGCACCTGCGCCGGTCTTGATGAAGTCTCGTCTCTGGAAGGACATCGCCGCTCCTTCAGTTGCGGTTGGCTGGGTTCAGGAACCTCAGTTCGATGATGACCGGCCGATGGTCCGAGACCAGCGGCTCGTGGAAGACCTTGTGCTCGACGACCTCGAAGCGGTCTGCCGGGCGGTACATGATATAGTCGATCTCGCGCTGTGGCACATCGGACGGGTAGGTCAGTCGGTCCTCGCCTTTGGCGGGAACGTGCCAATGCTGCTTCAGCAGAGCCAGCACATCGGAATCGGGCAGGGAGTTGAAATCGCCGGCCAGAATCACGGGGGTGGTCTCGTTACGGTATATGTCGACGAGTCCACTGGCTTGGGCGTAGCGCTGTTCCGGTGTGCGATAGAGATGGATACCGACGACGATGATCTCCTGCCCGGAATCACCGAGCTGGATCTGCGCCGCCAACCCGGTCCGCGGCTCGGTTCCCTCCGGCAGCCAGTGGTTGGCGTAGGCAGTGATGGGGAACTTGGAGAGCAGGGCCATACCGTAGCGGCCGCCCTGGTAGTCGAAGAACGCACCGAATACGGAGTGCATGCTCGTGAGCTCACCGAGACGCGTCGCCTGGTCGACGCGGGACGTGCGCTCGACGGCGCTATCGATCTCTTGCAGTGCGACGATATCGGGCTCGAGTTCGCGGATCACGCGGGCGGCGCGCTCCAGGTCGATCACACCGTCCATCCCCTCGCCGTGCTTGATGTTGTATGCGAGGATTCGGATGGTCGCTCGGTCCTGGGCGGCCCGGGTGTCCTTCCACTCGGGGAAAAGGAATGCCCCCAGCGCCGCCACGGCGAGGATCAAGGGATACTTCGACGAGGCGATGTGCATCCCGTCCCTACCTTTCAGGCGCCGCCGGGCGGATTCAGCTTTGTCCTGCTGGGCCCCACCCGGCCGGCGTTCGGTCGCCAAAGCTTGTTGGGACTGCGGCGTTGGGGCACGCTCGGCTCCCGGCCTGGCGGGAAGCCGTCTATCGTCTTCTGGGGTGACTACATGATAATAATAGGTATGCGCCGAAACGAGCGCAGGACCCGGGCGAGAAGCAGCCGGAAGGGCTACGCTGAAGGTGAGCGGTTGGTGGGTGCTATATATTATAGGAGAAAGCTCGCCCCAGCCACGACGGCCCACTACGAGACGCCGCCATGAGAGAGACTTCCGACGCCATCACCGTCATAGAAGGCTCGCGCGAACGCGAGAACCTACCGACAGTCATAGTCGATGACCCGCAAGATCTAGCCGTTCTACTCGCCGACCGCATGGTCGAGATCATAGAGGGCGAGGTTGCCGCCAAGGGAAAGTGTGTATTGGGACTCGCGACGGGGAGCACGCCCGTGGGTATCTATCGTGAGCTGATTCGCAGGTACGAGGCGGGCGAAGTTGATTTCTCGCAGGTGGTCACTTTCAATCTCGATGAGTATTACCCGATGTCGCCGTATAGCATCCACAGCTATCGGCTCTACATGATGGAGAACCTTTTCGCCCACATAAACCTAGATCCGCGCAACATACACATTCCTGACGGTAGCGTCCCGCGCAAGAAGCTGGAAGCGCACTGTCAGGCTTATGAGGATGCGATACGGGAGGCCGGAGGCATCGATTTCCAGATCCTGGGGATCGGACGCAGCGGCCACATCGGTTTCAACGAGCCGGGTTCGTCACCCGATTCGCGCGCCCGGTTGATCACTTTGGATACGATCACGCGGAGGGATGCGGCCTCCGACTTCTTCGGCGAGGATAACGTGCCGCTCGAGGCGATCACCATGGGTATCGCTTCGATAGGGGACGCAAGGGAGATCGCACTGATCGCGACCGGGGAGCACAAGGCACCGATCGTACGCCGCGCGGTTGAGGGCACCGTGTCGCCAGATGTCAGCGCCACCTACCTGCAGCATCACCGCAACGCCATAGTGTACCTCGACCTGGCGGCGGCCGGCGAGCTGACCCGGATGAAGACGCCCTGGGTGCTGGAACCGGTCGAGTGGACACCAGGGATGATCGAGGACGCGGTCGTCTGGCTGGCGGAGGAGACGGGCAATGCGATACTCAAGCTGACGGCAAGGGACTATCGGGAGAACCATCTGAGCCCGCTGCTCAACAGGTACCCGAACGCCGGGGAAATCAATGGCGAGGTTTTCATTCGGCTACGCGAGAAGATCCAGGGCCGCGCGAAACTGCCGCGGGGACAGAGGGTGCTTGTCTTTTCGCCGCACCCCGACGACGACGTGATCTCGATGGGCGGCATTCTGCGCAAGCTGTGGGAAAATGACAACGAGATCGTCGTCGCCTACATGACGAGTGGTAACATCGCGGTGTTCGACCACGACGTACAACGCCACCTGGACTTCGTCGCGCGGGCCGCGCCGGCATTGGATCTCGATGAGACGAAGGTCCGTGGCCTGCGTAGAGAGATCGACGAGGGGTTCAACACGAAGCAGCTGGGCGATGTGGATTCGGAGCGGGTCCAGAGCCTCAAACGCTACATCCGCGAATCGGAAGCAGTGTCGGCGATCGCGGCTGTTGGATTGCCGCGCACGGCCGCCCGCTTCCTGAACATGCCGTTCTACCGGACGGGCGAGGTGCGTAAGCGGCCGATCGACGAAGAAGATGTCGAGATAGTGACGGAACTGCTCCGCGATTGTCGACCCGACCTGATCTTCGTCGCCGGCGATCTGTCCGACCCGCACGGCACGCACCGCCTGTGCAGGGCGGCGATCGACCAAGCGCTGGAGCGCCACGATGGCGAGCCTGCTGTCTGGCTCTACCGCGGCGCTTGGGAGGAATGGACGCTCACGCAGGCCGATGTGCTCGTGCCGCTGTCTCAGGAAGAGCTGCGCAGGAAGATTCTTGCGATCTTCAAGCATCAGTCGCAAAAAGACGTGGCGCCGTTCCCCGGTGGCTACGACGACCGCGAGTTCTGGCAGCGGGTGGAGTCGCGGAATCTGGACACGGCGGCCCGGGCCGACCGGCTGGGGCTGGCTGAGTACTATGCTATGGAGGCGTATCGGATAGAGTGACTATATCCGCCTCACACCAACGGAGGGTTCCATGAGCGAGCAGCCTCCCGTGCTCAACCGCGAGAAGGTCGGCACGATAGCTCGGGTCATCCATGGTGCGGTGGCCGGCGGCCTGGCCATTGCCTTCGCCGTCTTCCTCTACCTGCGCAGCCAAATGGCCATCGAGTTCCCCGAGGCGGGAGCGCGGGGCCTCAGGCTGGTCGGTTACGTCATGCTGGGCGTGGCGATCCTCCTCGCCCAGATGCTGCGCGGGCGCATGAAGCCCGCCAGGCAAGGCGAGGACTTATCCGGGTGGTGGACCGAGAACCTGCCCAAGGCGGTTATCGTCTGGGCGGTGGCGGAGGGCGGTAGCCTGGGCGCCATCGTCGTGGGCTGGGTGATCGGGGACACGACGCTGCTGGCTTTCGGTGTGGCGGTGGGGCTGGCGCTGCTGTTTGTTAGCCGCCCAAATCGTTTGGAGAGAACCATTTAGAGGGTTACAACCTTCCCGGCACCCAGAGTATCTCAATGGGTGGCAGGAGGGATGGGCCCTGGAGAGTGGAAAAGCTGAAGCAAGACCGGGACTTACGGCCGGTGGACGCGGACGACGCCGTGCTGGCGGCCGCTGGAGACACGGGCGCCTTCGAGCGCCTCTACCACCGGCACGTTCCGCGGATCCACAGCCTGGCCCGGCGGATGATCGGGCTCGAGCTGGCGGACGAGGTGACTCAGGACGTGTTCGTCAGGACCTGGGAGAAGCTGGGGAGCTTTCGGGGCGAGGCGGCGTTCGGGACATGGCTGCATCGAGTGGCGATCAACGTGATTCTGGGACGCCGCAAGCAATTGGGGATCCGGCGCGAGCGGTTCGTGGATGGCGAGGGCGTGGTCGGCAGACTCTCATCGAACCCGAAGGGCGCCGAGACGGCGATCGATTTCGAGGCCGCCATCGGTCGGCTCCCCGACGGTGCGCAGCAGGTCTTCGTGTTGCACGACGTTGAGGGATACAAACACGGTGAGATAGCGGAGATGCTGGGCATTTCGAGTGGGACATCGAAGTCCCAGTTGCACCGTGCGAGGATGATACTCCGTGAGCACTTGGATCGGTGAGCGGTGGGCGGTGGACAGTAGGCGGTGAGCAGTGAGCAGTGATCAGTAGTCGGTAATCAGCGGGCGGGGAGATATGAGCGATCGGTGGAGTGACAGGCTTTCAGAGTATCTGGACGGGGAGCTGAATGCGAGCGAGCGCCGGGAGCTCGAGGCGCACCTCACGGAATGCGAGGAGTGCGCGGCGACGCTCGAGCAGCTGCGCCGGGTAGTCGAACGGGCGAAGGCGCTGGACGATAAACCGCCGGCGACAGACCTCTGGTCCGGGATTGCCGAGCGGGTCGGTGCGACGCCCGGGCAAGACCAGGTCGCCGATCTGGAGGCGCGTCGTCGGAGTGGAGCAGTGCGGCTTCGTCAGCGTCGACTGACGTTCTCGCTGCCACAGCTGGCCGCGGCGAGCATCGCCTTGATGGTGCTGTCGGCCGGGACGGCCTGGATGGTTTCGAGGTCGGGTGGTATTGGAGAGCGGCTCCCCAGTGAGGGCGTTGTTCAGCCGGCTCCGACCGCCAGATTCACCGCGTCGAGCTATGATGCGGCGATCGCGGAACTGGAACGGATAATCGATCAGAGCCGTGACAGGCTGGACACGGCGACGGTACGTGTGATTGCCGAGAACCTGATGATAATCAACCAGGCGATCGTGCAGGCGCAGCGTGCACTCGCCCAGGATCCGGCGAGCGAGTACTTGAACGAACACCTGGCCGCGACGAAGCGGCAGAAGTTGGATTTCCTCATGCGCGCGGCGGAGATGGCCAGCGCGGTCAGCTAAAACCGAGAGGGACAGGCAGATGTACACCGAGATGTTGATGGGAGCGCTGGTGGCGATAGCGGCGCCACAGGACCCGCAAGTCCGAGTCGACGCGCGCGGCGTGGATCGAGCGGTTGTGGAGATCGAGATCCCGGCGATCGAGATGCCGGAATTCGATATCTACATCCCGGGGTTCCAGATCGTGGTCCCGAACCGGGACTGGTATATGGGGGAATTCGAGTTCGACTGGGCCGAATTCTACGACTGGGAGGATTGGGAGGACTGGGAGGACCATGAGTACGTGCAGGACGCGGAGCTCGACACGACGTTCGGGGTGGATCCGAACGCGGTGCTCGGAGTGCGGAACCACGCCGGCGAGATCATGGTGCGGACCTGGAACCGGAACGAAGTCCGCATCCAGGCGAGCTATTCGAGTGAAGACCGGGTGAAGATCATCCAGTCCGAGCGATCGGTGAAGGTGCAGTCGGAGACCCGGCACGGTCATCCCGAGCAGGTCGACTTCGAGTTGACGATCCCGAGCGGGATGACGGTGGATCTGTGGGGCTTCGAGTCCGACGTATCGGTGGACGGGGCCCAGAACGGCGTTCGCGTCGAGACGCTGGAAGGCGACATCGAGGTCACGGATTGCGCGGGAGACATCACGATCCACTCGGTCGAGGGTGATATGAATGTGACCGGGTCGAGCGGTCGACTCGACGCGAACGGTACGGACGGTGGAGTCACGGTCGTCGGCTTCGATGGCGAGGTCTTCGCTGGATCGATCGATGGCGATATCAGGCTGGAAGCGGTCGATGCAAGCGCCGTGGAAGGGAAGACGGTGGACGGCGATGTGATCTACGAGGGCAGCATCCGCGACGGCGGTCGCTATAAGCTGACCACCCACGACGGTGATGTGACCGTCAGCATTCCGGCCGGCGCCAACGCGACGATCGAGGTGGCCACCTTCGACGGCGAGTTCGTGGCCGACTTCCCGGTTCAGATTACCGGTGCGCAGGGTAGCCGGAAGTTCAGCTTCGTCGTCGGTGACGGCAGCGCACGACTGGAGCTACATTCGTTCGACGGTAACATCCAGCTGCTTAGACGTTAGGCGCCCTGGAGGGCCCCGGGCCCGGTTCCAACCTTGCGGGCCACCGGGGTATCTCACTCGGCGAGATCGTTGGGCAGGTAAAGGGGAGAAGGTACTATGCGTAGGATTGCGGCACTGGCACTGGCACTGGCACTGGCGGCTTGGACGCCCCTGCCGGGGACGAGCCGATCCGCGCCCCAGGATCGCGACTGGAATTGGAGCGGCCGGGTGGATCGCGGAGAAACCGTCGAGATCAAGGGCATCAACGGCGAAATCAACGCCGAGTTGGCCCGCGGCAACGAGATCGAGGTCGAGGCCCGCCTGGAAGGCAGGGACGACGATCCGAATGAGATCGAGATGGTCGTGCTGGAGCACGATAACGGCGTCACGATCTGCGCCGTCTATCCCAGCGATGACCCGGATGAGCCGAACGAGTGCCGTCCCGGCGGCCGCGGCCGGATGAACGTCCGGAACAACGACGTGAGCGTCGACTTCACGGTGCGCGTCCCTGCGGGGGTGAACTTCGTCGGTCGCACTGTGAACGGCGACGTCGAAGCCTTCGGCTTGGAAGGCGATGTGAAGGTCCACACCGTGAACGGTAGCGTCGATATCACGACCTCCGGGCTGGCGCAGGCGGCCACTGTGAACGGCTCGATCACCGTGTCCATGGGCCGGGCCGACTGGCAGGGTTCGATGGATTTCACGACGGTGAACGGCAGCGTCACATTGGAGTTCCCCGGCGACCTCGATTGTGAGGTGAGCGTCTCTACCGTAAACGGCCACATCTCCAGCGATTACCCGCTCACCGTGCACGGCCGCTTTTCGCCGCGGCACCTGAAGGGGACGATCGGGGACGGCGGTCGCGAGCTGTCCGTCAAGACCGTAAACGGCAGCGTGCAGATCCGGCGATCCTGAGCCGTTGCGCAGGCCGACAGCTAGGTAGTCTCGGGGGCGCCCGCTTTGGGTGCCCCCGGGCTTTTTTGTGCCTGTAGCGTTCCCTAGATTAGCAGGCGCCTCACAAGCCCCACGATAGCTGACTACCCGAAGGAGCCTAACGATGGGATCAAGCCGCCGTCGTCACCCGCACATGTTGCTAGTCTTCGCTGCATTGACCACTGCGGCACTGGCCTCGGCCGGGATCGCCCGCGCTCAGGACGATG
>CP070812.1:1014472-1057494 GCA_020344015.1 Gemmatimonadota bacterium | reverse complement strand
GGGCCACCGGCGTCGGCCAGTTCGAGAGCGCCACGCGTGGCGATGTATCCGTTGCCCAGCGTCGTCAGCGCCTCGCGCAGCGGCTCACTCTCGGGATCCCAACCCTCGTAGACCAGCTTCCATCCGTCCATCGTCACTCGTCTCTGATGAGGCCGACCAACTGACTGAGGAATACTTCTACCTCCGGCGTGTTCCGCAAACCGTAACTCGCGTTGGTCTTGTATGACGGGTTGCCTACGATAACACCGATTCCCCGACCCGACAAAACCGCGAACGCGTCCTCGTCGGTGACATCGTCACCCAGGTAGAACGGCAGCACGTCGTCACCATCGAGGTCCAGCGCTTCGAGCAGCCAGAACACGGCTCGCCCTTTGTCCCAATCGATGTCGGGGCGCAGCTCTAAGACTTTCTTGCCGTGCGAGAGCCGCAGCCGCTCATACCCGGCGAGCACTTCGCGCACCGCTTGCTCGACACGCGGCACGTCATCCTCTACAACGTTGCGGTAGTGGTTGGCAATGGCGAAGCGCTTGCGCTCGACCCGCGCGCCGGCGATCGGGTCGATCCGCTCGTGAAGCTCCTGCTCGGCCGCGTCGAGGTCGGGCAGACGGTCCTTGCCGCCCTCGTACTCCATGCGCAGTCCCGGCCCTTTGATATCGAAACCGTGGCTTCCCGCGAAGATCAGTCCATCCAGGGCAACGAGCGGCTCGACGTCGGCACGGTCGCGCCCGCTGACGATGGCGACCGTGCAGAGTCCGGCCAGCTCTCTGAGCACGTCCCGCATCGAGTCCGCGAGGATCGCGTCCTCGGGCTGCGAGACGATGGGCGTGAGCGTCCCATCGTAGTCGAGGAACATGGCGGCGCGCTTCCCCTTGAGGTGCGCGGCGATCTCCTCAGCCGACCCGAGCGCTGATGGCAGTTCGCTCGCCAGACGGTCACCTTCCGGATGGCCCTCGATCATGCGCATCAGCTCCCTGTCGGCACTTCCCTGAGATCGCTAACTACTGTGTCGGCGCCGTTCGCCAGCAAGGCGTCACGTGCCCCGACGCGGTCGACGCCGATCACCCAACCGAAGCCTCCGGCGCGCCCTGCCTGAACGCCGGACACCGCGTCCTCGAAGACGACGGCCCGCGCCGGTTCGACGCCCAGCAGCTCCGCCGCCTTCAGAAAGATGTCGGGCGCCGGCTTGCCCTCGAGCCCGAGGCGCGCCGACTCGACGCCATCGACGCGGATGTCGAAGAGCTCGGTGAGCCCCGCGACCTGCAGCACGGTCGCGCAGTTCTTGCTCGACGACACGATAGCGGTCTTGAGGCCCATCGCTCTCCAGGCCTCAATCTGTGTTACCGTATCCTCGAAGATCTCTACTCCACCTTGGCTGAGCAGCTCGTTGTAGAGCACGTTCTTGCGATTGCCCAACCCACAAACGGACTCCACATCGGGTCCGTCACTGGGATCGCCCTCGGGTAGCTCGATTCCCCGCGAGGCGAGGAAGTCGCGCACGCCATCGTAGCGCGGCTTGCCGTCGACGTGCCGGTTGTAGTCGTCCTCGATATCGAAGGGATCACGTGATCCGCCGTTCCCCCACTTCCACCGCGCCAGGAACTCGTCGAACACTTGCTTCCAGGCCCGCGCATGCAAGCTGGCGGTGCGAGTCACGACACCGTCGAGGTCGAAGATCACGGCGTCGAAGGCTGCTCTGCTGACTGTCCTCTCGTCCATCTATGTCCATCCCGTCCGTGAGCGCGGGTTTCCCAGCCGTGGCATTAGTCCCACGGAGCCAGCGCGGCGGGTCGGGGCCACGGGTCGGGGCTAAATGTCGAATTGGGGGGCAAAATTACGCCTTCGGGGCCGGTCCGCCAGGTCTCGCCGGACGAAGAAAGACGCCCCCCGGCCCCCCAACGCCCGTACTCTCTATGCAAAACCCATACTCGGAGTGGGGAATCCGCCGCTCGCCCGGTCTGACGCGGCCCCGTGGTCAGCCAGGTGTGAAGCGGTCGAGAAAGGCTCGCTCGTCCGGGGTCAGGCTCCCGACGCCGGAGGCCTTGATCTTGCCCATGACCCGGTCCAGCTCGTCGCGGTTCACCGGATGCATGTCCTCGCGGCGGATCCGCTCCCAACGCTTGATATCCGCGGCACTCCCGCCAGGTGCGCTGCGCACCGGTGCCTCCGCTTTCTTCTTGAACTGGCGGGCCGGCGAGCGGTACTCCATCCACTTGAGATAGAGGAAGCCACCGAGGAAGCCACCGAGGTGGGCGAAGTGTGCCACCCCGCCGGCCGCACCGCCGAAGCCGAACCACAGCGAGGCCGCGGTCATCAGGCCCACGAAGACCCGCGCCTCGATAGGCAAAATCCCCCAGATGAAGATGCGGTCCCGGGGCCAGAAGTAGGCGAACCCGAGCATGACACCGTAAACGGCACCCGAGGCCCCGACGATCGCCGCGCGAGGCGTGGTCACCGATGCCAAGGCGCCCACTACGCCCGCCACCAGGTAGAGCCCCAGAAAATGCCGGGCGCCCAGACGGGCTTCCAGTCGGGGACCGAAGAAGAACAACGCCAGCATGTTGAAGAACAGGTGCCCGAACCCGCCGTGCAGGAACATGTAGGTGACGAGCGTCCAGGGGCGATAGGGTATGGCGATGGGCACCAGCATCAGCGCTTGGAAGAGCTGATTCGGCGGGTAGGTGATGAAGAACATCACCACGTTGGCAAGGATGAGGCCGGATACCCTGCGGGTCATACGTCGCGCCTGTTCTCTAGTGATTTCCCGGGCCGCAATATATACCCGACTCGGCCGACCGGCGAGGACCGGCCGCATCTCGGCCGCGAGGCACTCCGCTTCCGACTGCCCATCCTGCATGTACGGCTCGGCTCGGGAAAACGTTTCGGAGCTTGCGCCCTGCGCCGTGAGGGCGCCTATTGGGAAACTCGACTGCGGACCTGCCCACGCCGAGGTGAGTCATGAAGGAGTTGACCCAGCGCACCGCCATCATCACCGGCGCATCCCGCGGCATCGGAACCTACGTCGCCCGGGCGCTGGCGGCCGAGAAGATGAACCTGGTCCTGGCGGCCCGTTCCAGGCAGAACCTCGAGCGCGTCGCCGGCGGCCTGCGGGCGAGCGGCGTCAAAGTCATCGCCGTGCCGACCGATGTAACGGATCGCAAAGCGCTGGAGGCTCTGGTCGCCGCAGCGGACGGAGAATTCGGCGGTATCGACGTATTGGTCAACAACGCCGGCGCCCTAACGGTCTTCCCCTACCACCGAATCGGCATCGAGGACGTAGAGTGGTTCGTTCGCCTGAACCTGACCTCGGCAATGATCCTCACAAGGCTCGCCCTGCCCGGCATGGTCGCGCGGGGCAGCGGCCACATCGTGAACATGTCGTCGATAGCCGGGATCTGGGGGCCGCCGTTCGACGAAGTCTACGGCGCCACGAAGGCCGGGCTCATCGGCTTCACCCAGTCGCTGAGACAGGAGTACCACGGCACCGGGATCAGCGCGTCGGTCATCTGCCCGGGCTACGTGGAGGAGGCCGGCACTTACCACGAGGCCAAGCAGGCCACCGGGATCAAGGCGTCGGCGCTGTCGGGGCGAACCACGCCGGCCGCCGTGGCGAGCGCGGTGGTCAAGGCGATCAGGAGCGATCGACCCCACATCATCGTCAACACGCCATCGGTCAGACCGCTGGCCGTTCTCACGGCGCTAAGCCCGCGTTTCGGTGAGTGGCTCACGCGCAGGGCGAACGGCTACGCTCCGTTCGTCAAAGGAGCCCCCCTGAACCTGAAGGCCGGGGGGCAGATGACGGGTCTGCGGCACAGCGGCGGTGGGACGTCCGACTAGCGCTCGACCGCTACTCCCCTCCAAAAAGCCACGTGCCCCTTGACGTGCCGCGCTTCGTCCGACGGCTCGGGGTAGTACCAAGCAGCACTCGGATTGGAATCGCCGTTAACCACGATATCGTAGTAGCTCGCCTTCCCTTTCCAGGGGCACGTGGTCGTGAAATCGCTCTCGCGGAAGTGTTCGCGCTTGAGCGACTCAGGAGGGAAGTACACGTTACCTTCCACGATCTCGAATGTATCACTCTCGGCCAAGGTTACGCCTTTCCATCTCGCTGTGGCCATCACAGAACCTCCATCTATCACTGGTCATTCAACAGTATCGTTCTCGAGCAGTGCTGCTCGCCGCTGCGAGCAGCCGACCACTCGTCGGCCCGCAGGTCTTCGATCACGGCCTCAGCCGCACGTCTGGCAGAGATCAAGCTGCCTTCGATAGACGCCGTCTCGCAGTGGTCGCCGCAGACGTATAGGCCCGGACCGAATCGGACGCTGCGCGCTCGTTCGTTCCCCGGCGGCTGAGCCGGTAGAGCATGCTTGATCCGGTAGGTCCGCAGATGTCGCCAGCCGCGGACCTGCGTCCCGAACCACCTTGCCATTTGCCTCCGCACATCGTTCTCGAGCCGCTCGTCGCCGGACGCCGGGTTCCCTATCACGGTAGCCGAAATCAACGACGTACCTGCGGGCGCGTAGCCTCGCGCGATCTGACTGGGAACGCAGAGATTGTTTACCGGGCCGTCTTCTTCGCCGTTGAGAACCAGGATGGGCTCCTCAATTGGTGGGCGCTCGGCGGCGAAGTACAGGCAAGTCACAGAGCGCGAAGCCGGCTCGTCCAGACCGTCCAGCAAACTCGCGGCGCTCACGCCATCGGTCGCGATAACAACGGCGCGCGCCGCCAGTCTTTCGCCGTTGCTCAAAACCACCCCGGACCGCTCAACGGCCACTACCCGCACCCCGGTGCGCAGAACCCCTTCCGTGAGGCAGCCGACCAGCTGATCGCTGATCGCGCCCATGCCCCGGGCCGGCAGAGCCGCGTCGCCGGCGGCAAACATGCGGAAGACGAACTCGAACATACGGCTCGAAGTCTCGAGGCCTCGCTCGAGAAAGATGCCACCGAGGAAAGGCCGCATGAAACGTTCGATCATCTCAGCCGAGAACCCCGCCTTCCGCAGCGCCTCGATAGTCGTGGTCTCAGGTCGCTCGAAGATCTGCTCGAGACTGCCCCGCTCGACCCGGGCACGCAGACGGCCGACACGGATTTTGTCGGCGAACGAGCCTACCGGTGCCCTCAACGCCGCCGCCAGGTCGGCGGGCCGCCGTCGTGGGTCCGTGACACGATGGAATGAACCACCGACACGGACCATCGCGCCCGGAATGAAGGTCTGAAGATCGAGCGCCTGGTAGTCCAAGGTCCGCTGAGCCTCCGGGTACGCAGTAAGCAGCACTTGGAATCCGCGATCCAGCTTGAATCCATCCAAGCGGTCGCTTCGCACTCGGCCACCGACACCGTCGGACGACTCGACCAGCAGCACAGAAAGTCCAGAGCGCTCCAGCCTCACAGAACAAGAAAGCCCCGCAAGGCCGGCACCCACGACGATCACGTCGGCGTTTCTCGATTCGTTCATTGCCCCACCGTCCTACGCCTTCACTCGCGTGCGTACCGTGGACAAACCGCCGTCGACAGCGAATACCTGCCCGGTCACCCAACTCGTCGCAGGATCGAGTAAGAAGGCAATTAGGGAAGCGACATCCTCCGGTTCCCCGAGCCGCCCAAGCGCGTGCATGGCGATCGAAGCGTGCTCGGCCGCCTCGACCGCCGTGATCATCTCGGTCTGCGGTGTGCGGACCAGGCCCGGCGCCACCGCGTTGACCCGAACCCCGGAGCGCGCGTAGGTCGCCGCGGCGGAGACAACCAGACCGTTGATCCCAGCCTTGGCCGCAGCTATGGCCTCGTGGTTCACCAGCCCAACGCCCGCCGCAGCCGACGAGATGAGAACTATGGATCCGCCATCCTTCCTCATCGCCTGCGCGCCCGCCCGCACCGCGGCAAACGCCGACCCCAAGTTGAGCCTTAGCGTTTCATTGAACTCCTCCTCACTCGTCAAGTGCGCCGGCTTCAGAATCACCGAGCCGACACAATTGACAATCCCGTCAACGCGGCCGTGGGCCTCGCGCGCCGCGGCAACGCATCGCTCCACGTCAGCGAAGTTCCTCGCATCGAGCGCCTGCCACTCGGCTCCCAATTCGCCCGCCAGAAGGTTCAGCCTCTCGGCATCGCGCGCAGCCAGCATTAGCCGCGCACCGGCCGCTGCAAGGCGACGCGCAACGGCGCTACCTATGCCGCCGCTGGCTCCCAACACGATGTGAACCGCTTCCATTTCCGTAGCTCCTCGCCGCGCACTCTCCATCGATCTATCCCCTTCAAACCGCGCTCTGGCGCGCGGCTGACTCGTTCGCTTGGCACAAAGGGGAGGGTGTCACCACCCTCCCCCCGCTCGTTCGACACACTACCACGCCGTGTCATGTTTATAGTTTTCCCTAACTCGTTCTCCACGAAGATCTATTGCAAGCCCTGCGTATGCCTTCTGCCTACCGCTAACTCTACGGCAGGATCACCGAATCGATGACGTGGATCACGCCATTGCTCGCCTCGATATCGGTCTTGATGATGCGCGCATCGTCGATGTACGCCTCACCACTCTTCAACGAGAAGCTTACCGTCTGACCCTGGGCCGTCTCAGCGCCCTTCAGCTCCACGACATCCTGGGCCATCAGCTTGCCGGGAATGACGTGGTAGGTGAGGATGGAGATCAGCTGCTCGCGATTCTCCTCCTTCAACAACTCCTCGACGGTGCCGGCCGGCAACTTGGCAAACGCCTCGTCGGTCGGCGCGAACACCGTGAACGGACCGTCGCCCTGCAGCGTCTCTACGAGACCCGCCGCCTGTACCGCAGCGACCAACGTCTGGAACGAACCTGCCGATACCGCCGTCTCGACGATGTCCTTTTCGTGACTATGGGACGACATGTACTGGCCCGATGCCGGCGCCGCGAAGGCGATGATCGCCGCCAACGCCACGAGACCTGAAAGTCGTTGCTGATGCATTGTTCTCCTCCTGATCGTTTTCTACTGCTGTGTGAATGAGCTCGCTTACTCGTACCTCGCCCAGGCCAGCGCCCAGCGCTTCTGGATCGCTCGCCACGCCAGCGCCTGGTAGATGGCGCTCAGCCCGACCAGGACGAAGAAGCCACGGCTTAGAGCGCCCTGATAGAAGGCCCCCATGAAGTCGAGACCCCAGAGGCCGACAAGCCCCAAGCCCAAACCACCGATCACGAGCGTCGTCGCGGCGGTCACGTCCATTACCCTCATCGTCTCTTCCTCCAGTCGAACCGTTCGTAAGGCCTCGGCAGGTGGGCCAACCGGGCCACACCGTGCCGTTCTGTCCATCTATTGTCCAACAAAATAATGTAACAAAACCCAGATGTCAAGGGTTTGTTTATGTGAGGTGCTTGACATTGTTTGGACAAGCTGATATCTTCCATGCGTGAGAGCTGGGGCGGCGTTAGGATGGAGAACGAGACAGATGGCGAACGGTGGAGATAAGACAAAGCGGCACCCGATTCGGATCGTGGCCCGTCGTACGGGGCTCAGCCGAGACGTGCTGCGGGCCTGGGAGCTGCGCTATGGAGTTGTGGCACCCGAGCGGACGACCGGGGGTCAGCGACTCTACTCGGATGCAGATATCGAGCGCTTGCGGCTGATCCAGGAGGCGCTGGAGGCGGGTCGGCGGATCGGGCAGCTGGCGGAGCTGTCGAGCGATGAATTGAGGCGGCTAGTCGATGAGGACCGCTCGGCAGGGGCTCCGGGTGGGTCGGCGGTGCGGGCGCAGAGCGGCAACGGGAAGGTGACGCAAGCCTTTCTGACAGAAAGCCTGGCGGCGGTCCGTGAGATGGACGCTCCGCGACTGGAGGCGATCCTCAGCCGGGCGGCTGTGGCGGTGGGTGCGTCGCAGCTAATCGATCACGTGATCACTCCGCTGATGATCGAGATCGGCGCCCTCTGGAGCGAAGACGAATTGACGCCGGGCCACGAGCGTTTGGCCACTGCCGTCGTCCGAAGGACTCTGGACAGTATTCGCGTGGCGGTGCAGCACGCAGATGGACCCAGCCTGGTGGTTGCCACTCCGGCCGGTCAACATCATGAGATCGGTGCTTTGCTGGCGGCGGCTGCGGCGGCAGCGTCCGGGTGGCGCGTCGTCTACCTGGGTGCCGAACTTCCCGCCCCCTCGATCGCGACGGCGGTCGATATGACGGGTGCACGGGCCGTGGCGTTGAGTATTATCTTTCCGACCGACGATCCCGATCTCCCGGACGAGCTTCGTTCCTTGCGCCGGCAGCTGAGCGACGAGGTACTCTTGATAGTCGGAGGTCGCGGGGTGGCCGGTTATCGATCGGTGATCGAAGAGATCGGTGCGTTGTGGCTACCCGATGCGCCGGGGCTACGAGCGGCGCTGGACCTCGTTTCGGCCACGAACGGCAGCGATCGGCACCGCTGACCTCGCTCTCGAGCCTGGGACAAGGCGTGGACTCTCGAATTCCGCTACTGAGGATCGAGGACTGTAACGAAGCACCCACAGACGCCGGTGGGGACTATGTGCTCTATTGGATGACCGGCTTCCGACGCGTCGCTTTCAACTTCAGCCTTGAGCGCGCGGTGGAGTGGGCTCGAGAACTCGACAAGCCGCTGGTCGTGCTGGAGGCACTACGTTGCGACTACCCTTGGGCTAGCGATCGCCTGCACCGCTTCGTGCTGGACGGGATGGCCGCCAACGCCAGGCGGCTCAACGAGACCCCAGTAACCTATTACGCCTACATCGAGGGTCGGCGCGGCGACGGCCGCGGGCTGCTCGAGGCGCTGGCCGCTCGGGCCTCAGTCGTGGTGACGGACGACTACCCCGCTTTCTTCCTGCCACGGATGCTGGCGGCCGCAGCTGCCCGGGTACCGGTGACACTCGAAAAGGTTGACTCGAACGGCCTGCTCCCGCTCCGCGCAGCCGAGCGTGTCTTCGAGACCGCTTACTCGTTCAGACGCTTTCTCCAGAAGAACCTACCCGAGCACTTCTCGCAGGTGCCGCGCCCCGACCCCTTGCAAGGCGCGGCGTTGCGGCGACCCGAGGCGTTGCCCGCCGAGATCGTGGCCCGTTGGCCCAACTCGGCCTCAGCACTGCGGGCGGACCCGCAGCCCAGCCTGGGCCAATTGCCCATCGACCATGACGTGCCGGCGACCGAGCTGGTCGGCGGCGAAGCTGCGGCGACGGCGGCCCTCCAGCGCTTTCTAAACCAACGCCTGGCCGGCTATGCCGAGGAGCGAAATCACCCCGATGAAAGCGCGACCAGCGGCCTCTCCCCCTATCTCCACTTCGGTCATATCTCCAGCCACCAAATCTTCGCCGAGCTGATGGAGAAGGAGGATTGGGATACCGACCGCCTGGCCGGCGAAGCGAGTGGAAAGCGGAGCGGGTGGTGGGGCGTCGGCGAGAGCGCAGAGGCACTACTGGATCAACTCGTCACCTGGCGCGAGCTCGGCTTCAACATGAGTGCACGGCGCGCCGACTACGACCGCTACCAGACGCTGCCCGACTGGGCGCAAAAGACCCTGGCGGAGCACGCCGGCGACCGGAGACCGCACGTCTATACGCTGGAGGAGCTCGAGGGCGCTGCCACCCACGACCGGATCTGGAACGCCGCACAGACCGAGCTGCTCCGCGAGGGCCGCCTGCACAACTACATGCGGATGCTGTGGGGGAAGAAGATCCTCGAATGGAGTCCGACCCCGCAGGACGCCCTGCGGGTAATGGTCGAGCTCAACAACAAGTACGCGCTGGACGGTCGCGACCCGAACTCGTACAGCGGGATCTTCTGGTGCCTGGGTCGCTACGATCGTCCCTGGGGTCCCGAGCGCCCGATCTTCGGCAAGATCCGCTACATGAGCTCGGAAAACACGGCCCGCAAGCTACGACTCTCCGCCTATCTCGAGCGATACGCTGCGCCGTGAGCATCTTCAAACGCCAATTGGCCGAACGCCGGCCCGATCGGTCGGCACGTCGCTGGCTCTACGTACCGTATGATCAGCTGTCGGACGGTATGGGGCCGCTGTCGCGTGAGGAGCCGGGCGAGCTGGGAATCGTGCTGATCGAAAGCACCTGGAAAGCAGCTCGCCGGCCCTACCACAAACAGAAGCTGGCATTGGTGCTCGCGAACCAGCGCCACTTCGCGCTGGAGCAGGCGGCGCGCGGTGTGGCGGTGCGTTACGAGGTTACGGACGGGCCCTACCGCGATGCGCTGGCGACGGCGATCGCGGAGCTCGGCCCGCTGCGAGTGATGGAGCCGGCGGAGCGAGAGCTACACGCCGATATCGAGCCGCTCGCGGCGAGCGGTAGCCTGGAGATCATAGAGCACGAGGGTTGGCTGACTAACGCCCAACAGTTCGAGGCAAGCCAGCGCCGCGGTCCACGGTGGCGGATGGACGCGTTCTATCGCCGGGTGCGCCGCGAGCGCGGCATACTGATGGAGGACGGCAAGCCCGTTGGGGGCAAATTCAGCTTCGACGCCGAGAATCGAACGCCGTGGACCGGCGAGCCACCGGCGCCTGCTCCGCCCCATTTTCCCCTCGACCCGATAAAGACGGAGGTCGGCGCGCTGATCGATGGACGGTTCGGCGATCACCCGGGTACGCTGGACTTAGCGGCGCTACCGGCGACGGCGCGGGACGCGGAGGCCCTCTGGGGCTGGGCCAAGGCGAACTGTCTGCACGACTTCGGCCCCTACGAGGACGCCATGTCCATTCGGTCGGCGGGCCTGTTTCACACACGGATCTCTGCACTGCTCAACCTCCATCGCCTGCTGCCGACCCGCGTGGTCGATGAGGCGCTGGCAAGCGATGCGCCGCTCAACAGCATAGAGGGATTCGTGCGTCAGGTCGTTGGTTGGCGCGAATTCGTCCGGCACGTTCACCGGGCAACCGATGGCTTCCGCGACCTGCCGGCAGGCGCGGCGCCCGTCGAAGCCACGCCGGGCGACGGAGGCTACGAGCGCTGGTCGGGCCGGCGGTGGCCTGCCGAGTCTACCGAACCGATCGGCGACGGTGGTGCGGCGTCCAGCGAACTCGGCGCACAAGAGCCCTTGCCACAGGCCTTCTGGGGCCGCCGCAGCGGCTTCCATTGCCTGGATCGGGTGGTATCGGACGTCTGGGCCACCGGCTATGGCCATCACATCACGCGGCTGATGGTGCTGGCCAACATCGCGACCCTACTCGATGTGACGCCGCGCGAGCTAGCCGACTGGTTCTGGGTCGCCTACACCGATGCCTACGATTGGGTGGTCGAACCCAACGTGTTGGGTATGGGCAGCTTCGCCCTCGGTGAGCTCATGACGACCAAACCCTACGTGTCGGGCGCCGCCTACATCAATCGCATGAGCGACTTCTGTGCCGACTGTCCTTTCGACCCGAAGCGCGACTGCCCGCTGACTTCTCTTTACTGGTCGTTCCTCGCCCGCCATGAGGAGAAACTGGCAGACAATCCTCGTCTACGTCTCCCGCTGGCGTCGCTGGGGCGACGCTCTCCTGAGTCGAGGCACAACGACGCAGAAGTCTTCGACTGGGTCCGCGACACTCTCGCCGCCGGCGGCGAGTTGCGGCCGGGCGAACAGCCGGGAGGCTGACCGATGGCGGAAGGTCACAGCGTCTTGCGGTGGGCGCGCGCCCTCGAACCGCTCATCGGCGAACCGCTGCTCGCCGTCGAGGCGCCGATGCGTTGGTCGGAGCGCGTCACCTCCCTGACCGACGAGCACCTGACGGAGATAGCTACGCACGGCAAACACCTACTCCTGCACACCTCGGCCAAGCTGACTATCCATTGCCACGCGATGATGTATGGCTCGTGGCAATTCGGTCGGCCGCCGCTCAAGCTACGCAAACCGGGTAAGAATGTGCGGCTGCGCCTACGCACATCCCGCTACGAGGCCGTCTTCTTCAACGGGCCGGTGGTCGAGCTACTCACCGTCCAGGAGCTGCAGGAGCACGAGAAGCTCTGCGCCCTGGGACCTGACCTGTTACACATTGAGTTCGACCGCGACGAGGCGTGGCGGCGCTTACAGCGGATCGGCGGCAGGTCGCTGGGCGATGCGTTGCTCGATCAGACGCTGGTGGCAGGCGTCGGCAACATTTTCAAGTCGGAGGGCTTGTTTGCCGCCAACCTGGACCCGCGCGTGCCGATGAGGTTGGTGGATAGAGATTCACTGGAGCGGCTTTGGGATGTGCTCGTCCCGATGATGGAAGACAACGCGAAGCGATCGGGACCCGTGATCACTCTCAACTCCAACCTGCGGCGCCGCGGTGAGCGTCATTGGGTTTACCGGCGCACCAGGCGGCCTTGCTTCCGCTGTAGCACTCCTGTAGAGATGATTCGGCAGGGGCAGCACCGGCGAACGACCTACTACTGTCCCACTTGTCAAAACGGGCCGTCGCTCAGGCGCCTCTAGCGACGCCGCTCGCGTTCGAGGAACTCAGCGCCCGCACTATCCCACGCAGCATACCGCTGAATACCAGCTTGTGGATGGGATATAGAACATACCAGTAGAGCAGACCCGCCAGACCCAGGGGCTCGAATATCGCAGTCTGCCGCAGGGTGGAACCATGCTCGCCGCCATGCACTTCGAACTGTAGCCACGCTCTGCCGGGCAGCTTCATCTCGGCGTACAGCGTCAGCAACCCACAGGGCTCGTAGCGCTCGACGCGCCAGAAGTCGACCGTGTCCCCCGGCGCCAGGCGTTCGGGGTCGCGCCGTCCGCGCCGAACTCCGACGCCTCCGACCAGGAGATCGAGAAAGCCTCTCAGCCGCCAAAGGAAATCGCCGTAGTACCATCCGACGTCCCCACCGATCCTGCGAATCGGCCGGAACGCCTCTGCGGGCGACACGGGAAGCGAAACCGAGCGCGAGTCGACGATGCGCGACCCGAACTTGGCGCCGCCCCAGCTACTCGTCGCCCCCGAGGAGAGGGCATCGGACCAGCGGGTCTCGGCGAGCTCACGATCCTCGTTCACCAGCGCCCGCTCGATCGCCTCGCGAATGCCGCGCGGCCGTATAGCGAAGGCGCCTGATGACGCTTCGTCGTTCACCACCGTCGCGTGACGCACGCTGTCGATCAACTCACGACCTACCCTCGCGTACAGCGGCGTCACGAGCCCCAACCACAGGCTCGAAAGCCGCGGACTCAAAACAGGCACGCGAATCATCAAGCGCCTGAGCCCCCTCTGGCGCGCGTACTCCTTCATGATCTCCATGTACGAGACACGGTCGGCTCCGCCGATCTCGTAGATCGCGCTGCCCTCGATCTCCGCGCCGGATGCCGCCACCAGGTACTCGATCAGATCCTCGATCGCTAACGGCTGCGCCCGCTCGCTCACCCAGCGCGGCGTGATCATTACCGGCAGCTTCTCCACCAGCGCCCGGATCATCTCGAACGACAGACTGCCCGACCCGATGATTATCGACGCCCGAAACTCGATCGTCTCCACACCGGACTCCCGCAGTACCCGACCCACCTCGTGCCGACTACGCAAATGTCTCGACAGGCCCGTCCCGCGCCCCAGGCCACCCAGGTAGACGATCCGCCGGACCCCCGCCTCACGCGCTGCCGCCGCGAAATTCTCCGCCGCCCGCCGATCCTCCTCCTCGAAGTCTCCCCGCGAGCCCATCGAGTGGACCATGTAATAGGCGACATCCACACCCCCGAGCGCCCGGCGCAACGACTCGAGGTCCAAAACGTCCCCCTGCACGACCTCAGTGGCCGCGCCCACCCGCGCACGCACGAACTCGGGCCGCCGCGCCAGACAGCGCACCCGCTCGCCACCCCCCTCCAGGGCCTTCAACAAGCGGCCGCCTACATAGCCGCTCGCACCGGTTAGGAGAATCCTCCGCCTCGCTTCAACCTGTTCAGTCATCTTCGCTCCAGGCCTCCTCTCGGATGGCTGTCCAGCATTTGTCCAGACAATTTGCCTCCTAGTCCCCGTATTGTCAACCCCACGCTGGCCGGAAATCTTGACAATGACTGGACATAATGCTACTCTGCGTCTTCCGATGCTATGGCGCCGGGCCCGCGGGGCCCGCCGGAAACGAAGAGAGAGGGCCGCATGAGCGATTGGCCGAAGCCGGTGGTGGTGTTGAGCCGCTGCCTCGAGTTAGAACCCGTACGCTACAACGGGCAAGTGATTCCGTACGATTTCGTCCGGGAGCTGGAGCCGTGGGTGAGCTACGTGCCGGTGTGCCCGGAGGTGGAGATCGGGCTGGGCGTGCCGCGGGACCCGATCCGAATCGTGGAGGTGGAGGGCGAGGCGCGGCTGGTGCAGCCGGACACGGATCGGGATGTGAGCGAGGCGATGCGCGACTTCTCCGACTCGTTCCTCGGCTCGCTGGGGGAGGTCGATGGTTTTCTGCTCAAGAACCGCTCGCCGTCGTGCGGGCTTAGCGACGTGAAGATCTTCCAGGGGTTTGACAAATCGGCGTCGTCGCGGCGGGGCTCGGGTTTTTTCGGCGGTGCGGTCCTCGAGCGCTACCCGGGACTGGCGCTAGAGGATGAAGGCCGATTACGCAACTATCGCATCCGCGATCACTTCCTGACCAAGCTTTTCGCGCTGGCGCGCTTCCGGGCCATGAGGCGCGGGGGCGCGATGCGGGATCTGGTACGCTTTCAGGCGGAGAACAAGCTTCTGTTGATGGCTTATAGCCAGAAGGAGCTTCGTGTCCTGGGCCGCATCGTCGCCAACCCCGACAAGCTTCCCTTCCAAGAAGTGGTCGGGTCTTACGAGGAGCATTTCCAGCTGGCGCTTGCCCGACCGCCGCGATCCAACTCTGTGATCAATGTCTTCGAGCACGCAGCGGGTTACTTCTCAAAGGAATTGACGAAAGGGGAGAAGGCCTACTACCGATCGATGCTGAAGAAGTACCGGGAACGACAGGTGCCGGTGAGTGCGGTGAGTTCCGTGTTGCGCGCCTGGATCGTCAGGTTCGAGCAGGAGTACTTGCTGCCGCAGACCTTCTTCGAGCCGTATCCGGAACCGCTGATGAGCCTGAGTGATTCGGGAAAAGGTAGAGAGGTTTAGAAGTCTCAGCTGAGTTGGGCCAGTATCGCTCGGAGCTCGTCCATGCTGGAGAGCTGAACGGCTTCGATCTCGTCGAGCACCTTCCGCAACGACGGCACCGCCGCTCCACCCACCAGAAGCGGCGCGTTTACAGCCAGCTCTTTGCGCAGCTCCCTCAGCTCGCTCTCGAGGACTGCGGTATCGGGCGCGTGGACGATGCTGAGCGCCACCGCGTCGGCGCTCGTCTCGCGTGCCGCCGCGGCGATGTCGACGGCAGGCAGATCGCGCCCCAGGTACGTCACGCGCCAGCCCTCGGCGGCGGCGGTCGCCGCGGCGAAGAGCGCCCCGAACTCGTGGACCTGATGCGCCGGCGTCGCGACGACCAGGTTGAGCGCCGAGCTGGGTGGCTCGGCCGCCTCGATGATCTTGCCGACAACGCGCTGCAGAACCGCCGACGCCAGATGCTCGTTGGCCGGGCTGACATCGCCGTGACTCCAGAGCTCACCGATCCGGCGCATGAGTGGACCCGCCACCCGTTCGACGAACGTCGAGGCACTCAAGGTGACCATCGCTCGGCCCAGGACCGCTTCCAGTTCGTGCGCATCGAGTCGGGCAGCCGCGGCCAGCGCATCTCTCAGGTGAACCTCCGCCGCCTGCACCGTCTCGACGTCCGGCTCAATGGCGACGACAGCCTCCTCCCGCTCGTCTTCCTTGACCAGCGCCGCCAGTTCCTCCGTCGGCAGCCCGGCGATCTGGCTGATCCGCCGCCCCGCCCCGGTGGCGCGCCGCAACAGTCGCAGCCGCTCGATATCGTCGTCCGAGTAGAGTCGGCGGCCACCCTCCGAGCGGCCCGGCTCGATCACCCCGTAGCGCTTCTCCCAGGCGCGGAGGACATCGGCGGTGAGACCGGTGCGCCGAACCACGACCTGAATCGGATGGCGTTTCGCCCGTGCGTCGCTTCTCTTATCTGCCATAATGCTATCAGTTTACCGTCACTGTCGCGCTTCTGTCAATATTGAATATTGACATTCCATTGACACCTGCTCGGGCAGGCGTGGCTCTCCGCTTCTGTTATCTTCCAAGCCATGCTCGTCCTGGAAATCTCGCTTGGCCTGCTGATCGGCCTATCGCTGGGCCTGTTCGGCGGGGGTGGCTCGATCCTCACGGTGCCAGTCCTGGTGTACGCGGTGGGGTTTGACCCCAAAGCCTCCATCGCCATGAGTCTTTTGGTGGTTGGCGTGACGAGCCTGATCGGAGCGATCGGTCACTGGCGGATCGGCAATGTGCACGCTCGGGTAGCGCTGGTGTTCGGGAGCGTGGCGATGTTGGGCACCTACCTTGGGGCGCGGCTGTCGGTACTTGTGAGCGGCGTATTTCAGCTGATGCTGTTTGCGGTGGTGATGCTCGCGGCGGCGTATTTCATGCTGCTCGGTCGTGTGCCGGGCGTAAGACCCGAGGCCGGCGAGCCGCATCTGGATGACCGCTCACGGCTGCCGATCGCGCTAATTATAACGGAGGGATTGGCGGTTGGTGTGCTCACGGGGTTGGTGGGTGTGGGCGGCGGGTTCCTGATCGGCACGCGGATAGTGAGTCACGTGCCGCAGCAGGCGTTGCGGCGCGGGTTTGCAGTCCTGCTGTTCGTCGTGGCGGCGGCGATACTGTACCAGAACAGGTTCGTCTTGATGCCGACGTTGGAGTTGGCGCCGGTTGGGGAGCGTTGACAGAAGGTGGGCGGTGAGCGGTGGGCAGTAGGCGGTAACGCAGAACTTGGATCCCACGTGTCACCGCCTACCGCCTACTGCCTACTGCAAGACTGACGTGCAGGGAGAACGAAGCATGCTATTAAGGCGTTTCTACGACGACAAGCTCGCCCAGGCCAGCTACCTGGTTGGTTGCCAGGCGACGGGTGAGGCGCTGGTCGTCGACCCGCACCGCGATGTGGAGTGTTACGTGCAAGCGGCGGAGCAGGAGGGCTTGCGAATCACGCACGTGACCGAGACGCACATCCACGCCGACTACGCTTCCGGAACGCGCGAATTGGCGAAGCGTACCGGAGCCCGGATGTATCTGTCGGACGAAGGTGACGCGGACTGGAAGTACGAGTTCGGCATCGGCGAGGGCGCCATAGCCCTGAAGGGCGGTGACAGGTTCAAGGTGGGCAATGTGCTGCTGGAGGCGCTGCACACGCCGGGTCACACCCCCGAGCACATGTGCTTCCTCCTCACCGATACGGCGGGCGCGACCGAGCCGATGGGGGTGTTCACCGGCGACTTCGTGTTCGTGGGCGACGTGGGGCGGCCCGACCTACTGGAGCGGGCAGCAGGTTTCGAGGACACGATGGAAGAGGCGGCCCGCACGCTCTTCGACTCGCTCAAGCGCTTCAAGGAACTTCCGGACTACCTGCAGCTCTGGCCGGGGCACGGTGCCGGATCGGCCTGCGGCAAGGCGCTCGGCGCAGTTCCGCAATCGACGTTGGGCTACGAGAGGATGTTCAACTGGGCCCTCTCGCTGGACGACGAGTCGGCATTCGTGCAGGCGGTGCTGGCCGGCCAGCCAGAGCCACCCAGGTACTTCGCCGAGATGAAGCGGATCAATAAGGAAGGCCCGCGCATCCTGGGGGGTTACCGTCGACCGGAGCGGCTACCCGAGTCGCGCCTGCCCGATCTTTTGAGCTCGGGCGCGCTGGTCGTCGACACCCGGCACAGCGGCGACTTCGCTGAGGGTCACGTGCCTGGGGCCATCAACATCCCGCTCGATCGCTCTTTTACGACGTGGGCAGGATGGCTGATACCCTTCGACAAGGAGTTCTACCTGATCGTCGAGGAAGAGGCCGAGCCCCGGGCGATCGATGAGGCGGCGCGGGATCTGATTATGATCGGACTCGACCGCATCGGCGGTTACTTCGGCGGCGCCGCGATCGCTACCTGGGCTGCGGAAGGACGCAAGCTCGGCACGACGACCGAGGTCGACTCGGGCGAGCTGGCTGACCGAATGACGGTCGGCGACGTGGCCGTGATCGATGTCCGCGGGCTAACGGAGTGGGAGGCCTTCCACATTCCCGGTGTCCCCAACATCCCGCTCGGCTACCTGACCGAGCGACTGGACGAGCTGCCGCGCGAGGGCACTATGGTGTTGCACTGCCAGACGGGATGGCGCTCGGCGATCGGCGCCAGTCTGCTGCAAGCGCAGGGCATCTCGAACGTGGTGAGCCTGAAGGGCGGGATTCAGGCCTGGGTGACGGACGGGCGACCAGTGGAGCGCTCTGGTGCGGGAGGCGGGTGATTCGTAGAATCGAGCCATGGGGCTGACCCGGGAGATCCTCCTAAGAATCTCGACCAACGAGTGGCTCGCCGATCAGCTGACGCGGCGAAAGTTCACCCAGAAAGCCGTGCAGCGCTTCCTGCCCGGCGAGGACGTAGACCCGGCGCTCGACGCCACCGCGAAGCTTCGTCAGAACGGGATTCCCACGATCCTCACGCTCCTCGGCGAGCACGTGAAGACGCAAGACGAGGCGGAGGAGGTAACGCGTCACTTCCTGGGCACCCTGGATCGCATAGCCGAACGAGGCTACGACTCCGACATCTCGGTCAAACCCACGCACTTCGGCATCGAGCTGGACCTCGAGGGCACCTACGGGCGGATCAGACGTCTGGCCGAGCGGGCCGACGAGCTGGGCCGCACCGTCGCCATCGATATGGAAGACAGCCCCTTCGTCGACGGCACCCTCGATATCTACCGCCGCATCCGAGCCGAGCATCGCAACGTCGCCGTTTGCATCCAGGGGTACCTCTTCCGGACAGCCAGCGACATCGAGTCGCTGCTTCCTCTCGCCCCGACTATTCGCCTGGTGAAAGGCGCCTACACAGAGCCCCGCGATGTCGCCTGCCGCGGCAAGCGCGCCTTGGACGCCGCCTTCCTCGAGCACACCGACACGCTGCTCGGCAAGCTCGCCGACGGAAGCGACCTCCGCGTCTTCTTCGGAACGCACGACCCCGAGATGATCGATGGCATACAGGAGCGTGCCGTCAGACTCGGCTTGCCAAAAGACGCTTTCGAGATCCAGATGCTCTACGGGATCCAACGTCAGCTCCAGCTCCAACTCGCCGACCAGGGCTTCCGGGTGCGCGTCCTGATCAGCTACGGCGAGTCTTGGTTTCCGTGGTACGTGCGGCGACTGGCCGAACGGCCGGCCAACGTCCTCGTCCTACTCCGCAACCTCCTCGGCTAGCCGTCCCGAGCCCGCCCCCTGGGGGGTCCAGCAACGGGTAACGGTTCCCGATCCGGTTACCGTACGGTAACGAAAGGCGCCGAATCGAAGCCTGTTCCCGACCGCCTCGAGCGCCGTAACCCCATTTCTTACAGATAGTTAGGTCATGTGGCCCCGTTCTGGTATACCCCCTGCTTAAGACTAAGGCCGGAGAACGGAGTAGCAGTACAGCCCTGGTGGAGCAGTAAGAAAATGGAAAGGGAGCAGATCATGCGATGCCCACACTGCCACAACGTGGGTGCCTGCGTCTGGGTCGGGTTCGGGAAGGACTGGGTGATTTGCCAGTTCTGTCAGCGTCGAGTCCGCTGGACGGAAGTCCAGGCCAAGTATCTCATCGACGATGACGACGAGGATTGGATGCGCGGGCCCCAGAAAGTGGTGTCGTATCATTAGGGCACGCAGATCAAGAGTTGCAGCTGTTTTCCCAGGTTGAGGGTCTGACGTGCCGGCGCGATGCGCGTCACCTCTTCCAGACATGAACCCAAACAAGCCCACAACCACCACTCGCGCACGCCGGGCCAATCGGCCCGGCGTTTTCTTATGGGGCCGGGCCTGAAACCCACCCGAAGGTCGGCCGTACGGCGAGGTGAGGGCCGGTCGTGTGCCTCTGTCGGCAACGTTTTGCTGATACCGGGCGTCTAAAACAGCGACCGGCCTGCCAAGCCGCCGCCAGCCCGAACAGGAGCGACGCCATGGGCAACAGCCCACGGACCGCGCCACACACGCGCAGTAATTCCTGGTGTGCTCCTCCCACTACGCTCGCGCTTCTCCTGCTATCGACCCTGACCCCGGACCCCACATGGGCGCAGACGCCGCCGCGGACCGCCGAGGCCGCGGAGCTGGACACGTTCGTGCCGAACGTACAGCCGGTGCTGCAGGTCGAGCGCGCGCGCGGGCCGATCGAGCTGGACGGCGCGCTGGACGACGACGGATGGGTGGGCGCGGCCCAGGCGACCAACTTCGCCGTCTTCTACCCGGACGAAGGCGAGAGACCGCCTGTCGAGAGCGAGGTCCTGGTCACCTACAACGATGAGTACCTGTTCCTGGGCTTCATCGCCTACGACGACCCGAGTAGGATCCGCGCCTCACTTCGCGATCGGGACGAGATATCGAACGACGACTACTTCGGCATCCTGCTCGACACGTACGGTGACGCCTCGTGGGCGTATTTTCTGTTCGCGAACCCGCTGGGCGTGCAGGCCGACAGTCGCTGGTCGGCGAACGCCGGCGAAGATTTCCGCTTCGACATCATCTTCCACAGCGAGGCCAAGATCACGGACGACGGCTATCGGGTCGAGATGGCCATCCCGTTCAAGAGCCTTCGTTGTCCGGACCACGAGGTACAGGAGTGGCGAGCGACGTTCTGGCGGACCCGGCCGCGTGACAGCCGCGCGCAACACACCTGGGCCGGCATCAGTCGAGACGATCCCTGCTTGGCTTGCCAATTCGGAACGCTCGCCGGGATCCAGGGCGTCAAGCCGGGCGGCGCCCTGGAGCTAATGCCGGCGCTGATCGCCTCGCAAGCAGGCCAGATCGAGGACACCGAGGATCCGAGCTCGGGCTTCAACAACCACGACCCGGCCGGCGAGCTGTCGCTGTTCGCCCGCTACCCGTTTTCTTCGGGGATAACGACCGAGCTCGCGCTCAACCCGGATTTCAGCCAGGTCGAGTCCGACGTCGCCCAGATCGATGTCAACACGACGTTCGCCCTCTTCTTCCCCGAGCGCAGGCCCTTCTTCCAGAAAGGGAGCGACCTGTTCCAGTCGTATTTCCAGGTGCTGTACACGCGGCAGATCAACGACCCGCTAGTGACCGGCAAGCTGATCGGGCGCACGGGGCGGACCACGCTGGCCTACCTGGGCGGCCTGGACGAGAACTCGCCGATCCTGTTGCCGTTCCAGGAGCGAAGCTACGTCGGTATGGCGGAGAGGAGCCTATCGAACGTCGGTCGTTTCCAGCAGACATTCTGGCGTGACTCGTACGTCGGCGCGATCCTGACGGACCGACGTCTCGAGGATAATAGCGGGTCGGGAACGACGGGCGGCATAGACGGGCGGCTGCGCTTCCTCGAGAACTACAGTCTCGAGTACCAGGCGCTGGCCAGCTACACTCGCGAACCGGAAGACACGACGCTGACCGAGGGGATCGGCGACGTCGGCTTCGGCAAGCAGGGATACACGGGGGCGTACGACGGAGAATCCTATTGGGGACACGCGTGGTATGTGAGCGTCGAGCGCAACGCGCGCACCTGGTTCTTCGACTTCGATCTGTGGAACTCGAGCCCGACCTTCCGGGCCGACCTGGGTTTCGAGAACCGCAACGACTTCCACCGCTTCACGATGATCCAGGGCCTGCAGTCCTTCCCCGACAGCCGGCTGATCCACCGGCTGCAGCCGGTGTTATTCGCCCAGCGGATCTGGAACTGGGACTGGCTCATCAAAGACGACGTCCTCGCCGCCAACCTTCAGATTACCTGGCTGGGTGAAACGTTCACCGTGTTCGAGTACGCATTGGCTCGAGAGCGTTTCCGCGGCGTCGAGTTCGAAGGGCAGCGTAGCTGGACGATCATCGCAGAGTCGGGCTTCAGCGAGATCGTCCGGCCCGGCCTCCTGGTCAGACACGGCGACAGGATCGCCCGCTTCACCGACCCACCCGCTCCCGGTGTGGGAACCGACGTGGAGGCCTGGTTCGAACTCAAGCCGCTGACCCAGTGGGTGATCCAGCCGTCGCTCCAATACTCGGAGCTACACGACCGCGACAGCGGCGAAGAGTACTTCAGCGGCTACATCCTGCGTGCCCGCACCGTCTTCCAGTTCACCCGCGAGTTCTTCGTCCGCCTCGTGGTGCAGTACGACGACTTCAACAAGGCCCTCAGCTTCGAACCGCTAATCACTTACAGGCTGAACCCCTTCAGCATGTTCTACATCGGCTCGACGCACGGCTACGTAGACTACAGCGAGCCCAGCGGCTTCACGCAGACCGAGCGCCAGTTCTTCGCCAAGTTCCAGTACCTGTTCCGGATATAAGACGCGGGGTAGAAAACGGCGCGGGGAGCGGGGCTGACGGCTTTTATGGCTGCCTCCTCCTCAAGGCCGCCTGCCCCGATCCCCGCGCCGGTAACGACGGGGGTTATTTTCCCGTTACGACAGGAAGGCTGTCCAGGCCCGGCTGGACCTGTAAGACAGCCCGATCAGGTACTCGAAGGCGCCACGCAGCACGGCGCGCACCTTATGAAGTACCGAGTTTCGAAGATCTAGAGACATAGTCACCACCTTAAAGCCTTACCCATCAACAACTTGCGTCGCCCGGGCCGCTCCCGGCGGCCCCTTCACGTACGTCTATTCCTGCTGTCTCTACCTTATATGACGTATGAAACGCCAAAAACGTTGCAGCCCGCTGCGAATCCCCACTCTTAGCGGTTACGTAGTGTCCCCCAAAGGACGACAGCTACTGTCAGGCTTCGAGGAGGCAGCGGTTATGGCACCGTCCCGGACGCGAATTCCCCGCCAGTTGCACCTCTTTCGACTCGTTACGCTCATCATCCTCGGGATCGCCATCGGCTGCGGTGACGACTCGCCGACCGATATAGACGGCGGTTACCAGTACGCCGTCCCCGAGGCGACCGGCGACGGCTGGGACACCGGCCATCTCTCCGACTATGGGTTCGACCTGGAGCCGATCGGCGAGATGGTCGCCCTGGTCGAGGACGGCACGTACCCCAACGTCCACAGCGTGCTCATCATCCGGAATGGAGTGCTGCTGCTGGAGGAGTACTTCCCGGGATACAGCTCGGGCGGCACGTTCTATGCCTACGACCGAGAGACCAAGCACGAATGCTTCTCGGTGACGAAGAGCGTCAACTCGGCACTGATCGGCATCGCTATCGATGACGGCCTGATCGCGGCCGCCCAGGCACAGATCTCAGACTACCTGCCCGAGTATGCGGACATCTTCGTCGACCCGGACAAGGACCGGTTGCTGCTGCACGACCTGCTGACGATGTCGGCGGGATTGGAATGGGATGAACTGACCTACCCGTACGGCGACCCCAACAACAGCCATTACTGGATGAGGCGGAGCCCGGACCCGATCAGGTACACGCTGGAGCGGCCGGTGGCTTACGATCCCGGGATCCAGTTCGCCTACAACAGCGGGCTCTCGCTCACGCTGGGGAGAATCGTGGAGAACGCGACCGGCCAGCGTCCGGACCTGTACGCCGAGGGTAATCTGTTCGCGGCGCTCGGCATTACCGACTACTTCTGGCGCTTGGCGAACGACGGCGTGACGCTGAACACTGGAGGCGGCCTGTTGCTGCGCCCGCGTGACATGGCGAAGTTCGGCCAGCTCTACCTGAACGGCGGAAGTTGGGGGGGCGTGCAGGTCGTTAGCGAGTCCTGGGTGAGCGAATCGCTGCGGCGACACACGCAATACTGTTGTTACGGATATCAATGGTGGCTGATCCGTTTCCAGCTCGATGACGGGACGCTGCTGGATTCTTCCACCGGTATCGGATACGGCGGGCAGTATGTGTTCGCGTTTTCGCAACTGGATCTGATCGTCGTGCTCACCGGTGGGAATTACGATCAGTCGATCAGTTACGCCTACGAGCTCGTGGAGGCGCACATTCTGCAGCCCCTGTTCTCTCTCTCCACGCAGCTGCAGGCTGACGGAGTCGCCCCCGCCTTAGTGCCCTAGACCAAGGAGCCGAAATCATGGGCAGGTCGATGCATCGCTTCGTATCCGTCAGAACACAGAGGACGTTCGTCCTCATAGCCCTCGCCGTACTCAGTGCCTGCGGGGACGATGGCGCGCCGACGGGCTATCCTGGTCCTCCCGACTACGTCTACAGGGTCCCGGAGCAGGTGGATGATGGGTGGGAGACAGCGTCACTCGCCGATGTGGGGATGGATCCGGCCTCACTCGAAAACCTGATGAACAGGTTGCGCGACACTCCGAGGCACTTGGTCCACGGCATCGTGATCGTCGTGAATAACAAGCTTGTATTCGAGGAGTACTTCTCCGGATTCACCCACCCGACATACGGCGAGGTGCCGGTAACGTATCACAGAGAGAGGAAACACTGTCTGTCTTCCGTCGCCAAGAGCGTCACGGCGACGCTTCTGGGGATAGCGATCGGCGAGGGGTTCATCGCAAGCGCCGATGAACGGGTATTCGACTTCTTCCCCGAGTTGGCCGATCTGGATGTCGGCCAGAAGAGCGAGATCACGCTAAAACACCTGGTGACCATGTCGGCCGGCCTGGAATGGGATGAGTGGACCTATCCCATCGGCGATCCGAGAAACGACCTCATGAAGTGGCTAAGCTACCCCGGCGATCTCGTCCGCTTCGTTCTGGAGAGACCGGTCGTGACGGATCCCGGGACACAATTCAACTACAGCGGTGGTTCGACGAACGTCCTGGGTGAGGTCGTCGCCCGGGCCGGTAGTCTACGTCTGGATCATTTCTCCCAGGAGTACCTGTTCACACCGTTGGGTATTACGGACTTCTCCTGGTGGGTCCTCCGGCCGGACTTCGTCTACGCGTCCGGCGACGTAAGCCTACGCCTGCGCGATATGGCGAAGCTCGGTCAACTTTACCTCCAGGGCGGCGTCTGGGAAGGTGAGCAGATTCTGCCACCCGAATGGGTCGAGGCGTCCGCGTCACGCTACTTCACCTTCACGACCCCGTGGCACGGCCATCAGGGATACAGCTACGGGTGGTGGCCGATGACCGCGCAATACGGGGCCGGCGCCTACGCCGCGTCCGGCTGGGGGGAGCAAGCCATTATCGTGCTACCAGAGTACGACATGGTGGCCGTGTTCACCGGCGGTGCCTACTGGGCGGCTCCGCTGCTGACATACGACGAGCTGATGCGACTATACGTGCTGCCTGCGATCAGGTAAGGGGCCGGATCATGACTAATAGGGCACTGCACTGGCTGCTAGTACTCACGGTCGTCACGGGGATCAACGCCTGTGGCGAGGGGGGGCCGACCGGAAGCGGCCATCCCCTATTTTCGTCTTTCGTCTACGAGATCCCGGAGCAGACCGATGACGGCCTGGTGACCGGTCACCTGAGCGACTACGGGTTCGACCTGGGGACTGTCACCAGCCTTGGCAACCGCATCCTCGACGGGACGTACGTGAACATCCACAGCGTGCTGATCGTCAAGGACGGGGTGCTGGTTCTGGACGAGTATTTCCCCGGACGGGGCTACAACCGTCCTTATACCGATTGGGACAAGCACGTCTTGCACTCGATGCACTCGGTGACGAAGAGTTACACCTCGGCGCTCATCGGCATCGCCATAGACCAGGGCCAGATAGCCAGCGTTGACGACAAGATCTCCACGTACCTGCCGGAATACGCCGACGTATTCGAGGGCTCGGAGCGGGACAGCATACGCATCAAGCACCTGCTGTCGATGACGGCGGGGCTGTATTGGGACGAGTGGACCTACCCGTATGACGACATTCGCAACACGCACGTGGCGTTGGCCTCGAGCTCGGACCCCGTGAGATACGCGCTGGAGCTGCCCGTCGTGGCAGCGCCCGGCGAAGTGTTCCAATACAACAGCGGCATGTCGATCACTCTCGGCCGCATCGTCCACAACGCTTCAGGCCTAACGACCGACAGGTTCGCCGAGCAGTACCTGTTCGAGCCGTTGGGGATCACCGACTACTACTGGTACAGCTATCCCGACGGCACTTTCCAGACGGGCGGCGGACTCTGGCTGCGGTCGCGTGACATGGCCAAGTTCGGGCTGCTCTACCTGAACGGTGGCCGCTGGGGCGATCAGCAGGTCGTGAGCGAGGGCTGGGTGGTCGAGTCCGTGGAGCAGCACGCGCCCGGGATAGGCTACGGCTACCAGTGGTGGCTCGGCTACTACGGCGTGGGTGGTCAGGTGATCGACGCGTACAGCGCCCGCGGACGTGGAGGCCAGTTCATCTTCGTGCTTCCCGAGGCGGACCTGGTCGTGGTATTCACCGGCTGGAACGACAACGAGTTGGCGAACCAGGCGTTTGAGATGCTGCGGGAGTACGTGCTGGCCGCTCTGATGTAAGTCGAGGACCGCCTGAGGGCTCGGCGGGTACTAGTAGAGAGAGGCGCACCCCCCCACCCCCCTCCTTGCCCGTTCTCGAGGAATACGCGCGGAAGATGTACAGGATCGCCCTCTGTCTACTGGTTCTGCTGACCGGCTGCACCGACACGCCGCAAGACCCCGACCACTTCCCCGACATACCGCCGGGCGTCAACGTCGACTATTACGACTGGAGCGACGGCATCGCGCCGGACACGGTCTACTTCGTCGCGATGGTGGGCGATTGGAACGGGACCGACACCCTATTCTACTACCTGGGCGAGAGCGGCAGGACCATCGAAGAGGGCTGGTGGGTGGACTGGGCTATCGAGGCCCCTGTCGCCTACGACCCGCTCGACGACCTGGAGATCGTCTGGCGCGCCTGGATGGCGGGCGACACCGCCGAGCTGGTTTGGACGCCGTAGGGCCGGTGCGGCGGTGGATGCCAACCGACTGCGTATACTCTACATCACTTGCCCAATAGCTCGTTCACCTTGGCCATCACCTCGAAGGCGTCGGCGACGTAGAGGACGTCGGCCTTGCCCTGCGCCCAGCCGCAACCGGGGTCGAGGTTCACGGCGCGACGTTCTTTAATGAAGCGCCAGCCGACCACGTGAGGCTCCTCGCCGTGACAGCAGGTAGCCAATCCCTTCGGATGGCGTGGAGTCGAGCCCGTCTGACCCACCTGGTTCATGTGGCTCATGAAGGAGAGGACCTCCTGCCCTTCGCCGGACTGGTCGACCAGCGATTTGCTACTCCCCAGCGATGCCAGCGATCCTCTGAGGAAGTCGAGGATCAATTGCTCGGCCTCGGGTAGGTGGCTCTGGCCGTCGGCCTGCTTCTTCGTCCAGCCGGCCCCGGCGACGAACAGTAGCTCGGCCTCGGGCCTGATCGTCTGCGCTTCTGCGGTCGCCGCCTCTTCACCCAAGACCTGCGTTCGGGTAGCCGGCATCTCGACGGCCACGTTCTCGAGCGCTGCGGAGCCCGCCAGGCAGTCCACTGCATCGAAGACGCCGGAATCGACGAGCATGAACCATGGCCGTCCCTCACGCGCGAGCTTGGCTACCATCCGCTGGCGGTAGTACCAGCGCTCGATCTGCGGAGAGCCGGCTTCGATCTCGATTCCTGTGACGTGTGTATCGACACGACCTTCGACCCGCTGGGCCACGCCGGGAATCGCCCTGGAGAACCTCGAGGTGGCAGGCACGACCACGAGCGTCGCATCGCTTTTGCGCACGAGCGCCTCGGCCGCCGCAGCGTCGGTGGCGTAGCGCGAGACCGTGAACTCGTCTCCGCTGACCGCGAGGAAGCTCTCGGCGCCACAGCCGGCGACGCTATCGGCCGCCGCTTTCAGGTCGCCGCCCAATAAGCCGACGGTAAGGGGCGCTCCACCCAGGCTCTTCGCAGTCTCCATGGCACCGCCCAGCACCTCCAGCGCCACTTTGGGCAGCGCGCCAGCCGTATCTGTGTGTGCTAGAAAGAGGATCTTTTCCATCGGCCTAGCTCCTCAACCACTCTACGATCTCCCGGGCAATCTCTTCCGCCGGGACATCCTTGACGATCTTCGTATCGCGACGCTGTTGCGGCACCTCCACCTTCTGGAAGTCGAGGCCTTCCGCGCCCACCGCCGCCGGCTGCGCCTGCTGCAGTGCGGGCATGATCGTCCGCATATTCTGCATCCCGACCTGCGGATTGTTGGGCGGCTCCGGTAGCTCGCCGGTCGACCAGGCACAGACGGCCGGCGGTCCCTCACAGCCAGAGGCCAGGTACATGCCTCCCTCGATGCGCTCGAGAACGCGCAGCGATCCGTCGTCCTGGACCGTGAGCTTGTCAACGGCAAGGAACTGGTCGGTGATACCCAAGCGCTCGCCGACCATCTGCATGGTGACACCGGCATCACGCGAAGCGGACGAACGGCCACCGAAGAGCAGCAGCCGGGACCGGTCGAGGCCGTCGATCTTCTCAATGGCGCCGGCCAGCGCCGCTGCCACCTCGTAGGCGTCGGTGAAGCCGCCGGCCGGTCCGTCCAGCGCCACCAACTCGAACGGGACCTTCTGAGCGATGTTCATCATCAGTTGTTGGAGTCTGGCTTTGGGTCCGAGGCTCACCAGCCAGACCTTGCTGTCGCTCGTGCTCCCAGCCAGATGCGCCGCCTCGTAGAGGGCGTGGGCGGCCCAGGGATCGAGGACCGACGGCAGCATCATCTCGTTCTTGAGGCCGGGGCCCGACGGTGTCTCCACCGGTTCGAGCGTCTGCAGCGGGTCGGGGACGAGGCTGCCGCAGACTACGATGTGAAAGCCGGTTGCCATCTCGTACTCCTGTGTGTCTGATTTTGGAGGTAGAGAACACTAGTTGAGCAGGTGAGCAACTGAGCAAGTGAATACTCGAAGTTAGAGGTCGATCGGGCACTCCGGTCACCTCTTACTTCGAATGCTCTATTGCTCACGTATTCACCTGGTCAACTAGCGCTCCCTACCTCACCTGATATTAGTTCTCCGCCGAGTGCAGTCCGCCCGCACCCGCCCTAAACTCCAACACCGTCCGTTCCGGGTCATCTTCTCGCGGCTGGGTACAGCTCCAGAAGCAGGCGCCGCAATGGATGCACTTCTCGCGATCGAACTGCGGCACACCGCCTTCGCCGGGCGTGATCGCCTCGCCGGAACAGATCTCGATGCACAGCTTGGTCTCGCAGGCTTCGCAGACGCTGGGGTAGAGAAAGACCACGTGGTCCGGGTAGCCCGCCGGCGCCTGGACCTTGCCACCGAGCAACAGCGCGTCCTGGTGTGAGATGAGCAGCTTGCCGTCGTAAGGGATCACGGGCCAACCGGCGGCTTCCATGAGGGCGTCGTGCAGCGACTCGCCGGCAGCCGTCGTCTCTCTCCGGACACGCTCGACCTCCTCCGGCGCCAGCACACCCTCGTAGTAGTCGGCCAGCGAGGGTACTCGCTCGTAGGGACGCCTCGAGGGGCCGGAGATGTTGATCTTCCCCTTGCTCACCCCGGAGAGGCCCATGCCGATGAAGCCGGCGATGAACCCGCGCTGGAAACCGTCGCGCGCCTTCTCCGCGACGCGACCCTCCTTCTCCACCCAGCTCTCGCGCCGCCGCTTGACGTACGCCGCCTCGAGGTTCTCCCGGGTGAAGGGCACCTCTTCCTTGAGCAGCTCGATGACGCCTTCGGCGAGCTGTACACCGGTGGTCCACGCTTCATCGACGCCGGAGCCGGTGAGCACATTGGTGCTTCCCGAGCCTTCGCCGACCCTCGCGAAGCCGTCGCCGACCAGGTACGGCTCGCCGCGTCTACCCGATTCCTGCAGCGTCTTGGCACCCCACGACCGAAGCGTGCCACCCTCCAAGAAGCGCCAGATGTACGGGTGCATCATCCAGTGCTGGAGGTAGCGATAGCTGGTGCGCACGGGGCTGTCGAACCAGGAGGGTACGAAGATCCCGAGTGAGGCGACGCCCTCGGGATAGACGTAGAGGAAACCGAAGATCTCGGGCTCCGGGTAGCCGATGGTATGGAAGACGGCACCCGGCTGCAGGGGAGAACCCTCCGGCAGATCGACCACGACCTTCATCCCGACGGCCCAGTCGCGCTGGTGGTGGTCTTCCGGCATGCCGAAGTGCTCATCCAGCTTGCGGCCGACGGGACCGACGGGCCCATCGCCCACGACCGTCAGTGCGGCCCGCACGTCCATGCCGGGCATATAGGCGTCGGTCGGTTCACCTTTCGGGTCGGTGCCCTGATCGACGAGCCTTACACCGACGACAGTGTCATCCTCGATGAGCGGCTCCGCCACCGGCATGCCGGGCCAGATCTGCACCATGCCAGAGGACATGAGCAGCGAGCCCACCCACTGGTTGAACTGACCGATGGACAGGACTAACCCATCGTCCTTTTTCATGAAATCGGGGATGTAGGGCAACTCGACCGCCTGATACTTGCTCCGGCCCAGCAGCCTCAGGCTCGCCATGGCGGCATCGAGACCTTTGACGCCCTTGGGACGCCGGCTCGCGCCGACGGGATCCTTCAGGTAGACGAGCTTCTCGTCGGTGACCTCGTGCGCATTGGGGATCTCGCCGGGCTCGAGATCGGGAAACGATGCGCGGATGCCTCGGGCCCGGGTAACGACGCCCGAAACGCCGAAGCCGATGTCGTCGGCCCGCTCGTAGCAGACGACTTGCAGCGGCATCCCGGGCATCGCCTTGCTCATCAGGAAAGGCTGCGTCTCGGGATCCTGCATGGCCCGGGACAACGTCGTGAGGAATCCGCCCGTCGCCGGACCAAAGCCGACGCAGACGATATCGACCTCCACACTCTGGCGCTCGACGCTCGCCATCTCGCTCATCCGGCCGACACTAGAGCGGGTAATCGAGCGCTTCGGGGATCGTCACCTGCGTCAACGCAAGGGCAGCGTTGTCCTTGGCCATGCGCGAACCGGTGAGGCAACCATCGAGCTTGCCGCGCCGCAGCGTGAACGGCTCGTAGCCGTCGAAACGGACGCAGGGCCCCCGCTTGACGGGCGGCGAGCCGTCCTCGTCGAGCACATCGACGATGCACGAGCACAGCCCCGGCATCACGTTTTCCAGCACGGTCAGCTCGCTATCGCTGTAGACGCGATCGCCATCGGTCGTCCAGCAGGGGTGCCGGTTGTAACCGAAGACGAGGCTGGAGCAGATGCGTGCGACCTCGCCGCCGGCGGCCGCCGCCTGCACATGGCAGAGGTCGGTGTAGAAGGCGCCGTAACCGGGTAGCGCCTCGGCGAGGCTGGCGTTCTCGGCACCTTTCTCCTCGAGCTCGATCAAGTCCATGATCTGATAGCGCGACGCGAGCAGCCAGCACAGCGCGTCCGCCATCGGGAAGGTCACACCCTGACGGTGCCCCTTGTAGAGCGGTACACCGTGGGCGTCCTTCGCTTCCAGCAGGTGGCGCAGCGTCCAGAGCCAGAGGTCCATGGCCGAGGCGAGCGTGCAGGCGCCGGAACCGGGCCGCAGCCCGGCGACGTGGCGCATCTCGGTGATCCACTCCTCGAACTGGGCGAGGAAGACCTCGTTGGTCATCGTGACGCTGAGCTGGCGGCGTTGCACCGCCTCCGGCCCCTCGTAGGTCGCCTCGAGCTGCGCGTCCATCCACTTCTGCGGCAGGAAGCCCGGGCAATCCTCGGTGATGCCGTAGCCGCCCATCAGGCTCACCGCCTCGCGCATCATGTTCGCTCCGTGCCCGGTGTTCCACAGCTTGCAGGCGGGGCACAGCACATCGGCGAGGGCGTTCTTCGTGAGGTACTGGACGAGCTCGTTCGCCTCGAGCTCTTGGAAGCGGGCCTGATCTCGCTCGTCTTCAGGCTTCGCAGCGAGCCGCACGTACTCGATCGCCGGTTCCGACCGGCTTGCCAGGGCGCGAATCGCTTTGCGGCCGGCCGGGATATCGTGCGCCTCGAATATCTCCTCGCGTCGATGGTCGAGTGGGTCCAACTCGTCGAACAGCCGCGCAGCAGCGAAGCCGAGCGAGGCGCTGGCTTCACCGGTCGCCCAGATGTCGACCAGCCGGTGCAGTGCGTCCTGCTTCTGTTGCAGACCCAGCTGGTGTCGCGGCGAGCCCGGCTGGTCCGACTCGCCACCTCTAAAGCGGCCACGATGGTAGCGGACGACCGGCTCGACGGCCGATAGTAGCTTCGCCGCTGTCATCAAGCCGACGGTAACGCGCGTGCGCCGGAAGACGGAGTCGATGATCTCGCCGTGACTGTAGTTGGGGATGATGACGCCGTCCTTCACCGTATAGCCACCGATGATGCGGCTGGCGGGTACGTCGAGGCTGAAGACCGGATCGCTGGTCGCCGACAGTTGATGGACGAGCTTCTTTGTCGCGGTGCCGCGATCGTAGATCCCGGGATCGTTCTCCTCCAGGATGATCATGCAGCTGCCCTTGATACGCTCGTCACCCGAGTCGACCGCCGCCGAGACGAAGTTGGCGAACGCCATGTTCGTGATGAAGCGGCCCCGCTTCTCGACGTGCAGGATGGGTTCCTCTCCTTCCTTCCACTCCTTGACGCTGACCTTGCCACCCAGCACGCCGGTATCGACGCCCACGTACGGGATGGGCTCCGTGAGCGCGAAGGCGCTGCGCTCGATCGTCCGGTCCTCACCGGGCTGCGGCGGTGAGAAGCGCCGCATGTACTCGTCCTTCTGCTCCGGCGTCCCCTTCTCGTGGATCGGCGACAGGCCGAGGTGGCCCGCCATCGCGCCGGTGGCCGCACCGCCGTCCACCCACGCCAACTCGAACGCCGCCAGCGCCAACGCCAGGTTCTTGGGGCCGGCAATAAAGCCGCCATACTCTGGCTCCAAGAAGACCGAAGTGATGCCTGCCGAGTCGTATGCCTCGAGCAGCGAGTTCTTCTCTTCGGTCCACTCGTGGGTGTTCCTTGCTCCCTCGGCGACGAGACGCGCCACCGGCCCACGGGCCACCGCCCGCACCGACTGCACCAACATCTGGAGGTCGTAGCGGTCGGCGAAGCGCCACATGATCTGGCGGACGTCGTCGCCGGGCAGCGTGGCCAGCTGCGGCGTCTTGGCGGTTTCCGGTTTGACAGCGCTCATACAGAAGACCTCTTCAATGGCTGGGACGGATTGCCACAATCAATAGGAATTCCGAGTTCCTGGGAAACCCCGCAATTCTAATGCATCGCGGCCCTTTTGGTAACTGCCGGGGTGCGAGGCGAGCGGCGGGCCCTTGCGACCGGGGACCCAGGGCCGCAGGCTACCAGTTCTGGCATTTCAATCACACAGCTGAGAGGTGTAACCATGCGCAATTCTGCCCGTGTCTTGACGTCGACCATAGCCCTCACAACGGCCTTGGTTCTGCTTGGCGCCCCCGGCGTGACCGCCCTGGCCCAGACGGCCGGCGCGTCCCAGCAGGCGGGGGTTTTGGGCTACTACCGCTACCCTGCGCTGAGCGGCGACACGATCGTGTTCGCCGCGGAGGGCGATCTGTGGAAGGTCTCGGCGGCAGGTGGAGTGGCCCGGCGACTCACGACGCACCACTCCGAGGAGACGAATCCCGTAATCTCCCCTGACGGGAGGACGTTGGCCTTCACGGCGCGCTACGAGGGCCCGGCTGAGCTCTACACGATGCCGCTGGCCGGTGGCGTCCCCGTGCGGCGCACCTACGAGGCGGAGGGCTCGGCGGCCACGACCTGGACACCCGACGGCCGCCTCGTCTACACGACGACCCACTACTCGGGGCTGCCGAAGCGGCGGCTCGTGACGCTGAACCTGGAGGACGGAACGCGCACGCTGGTCCCGCTGGCCGACGGTAGTGAGGCGACCTACGACGACACGGGGGGCATACTCTTCTTCGTCCGCCCGGCTTTCCACGGCAACGTCACCAAACGATACACGGGTGGCACGGCGCGTGACGTGTGGAAGTTCGAGACGGGCGCGCCAGAAGCCGTCGAGCTGACCGGCGACCATACCGGCGAGAGCCACTCGCCGATGTGGTGGAGTGGCCGCGTCTACTTCGTGACCGACCGCGACGGCACGATGAACGTCTGGTCGATGGACGAATCAGGAGGAGACCTGCGGCAGCACACCCGGCACAGCGGCTGGGACGTGAAGAACCCGACGCTGTCGCAGGGGCGGATCGCCTACCAGCTGGGCGCCGACCTCTGGCTCCACGATATCGCCAGCGGCGACACACGGCTCGTCCCCATCACTCTGGCTTCGGACCTCGATCACCTGCGCGAGAACTGGGTCGAGGACCCGATGCGCTATCTCACCTCGGCCCACATTCACCCCGAAGGCTCGAGCGTCGTGCTAACCGCCCGCGGCCGCGTGTTCGTCGTGCCGGCGGAACAGGGGCGCCTGGTGCGGGCCTCGCGCAAGGAAGGAGTGCGATACCGTGACGTCGTGTTCATGCCCGACGGTGAGACCCTCCTGGGACTGTCGGACGAGACGGGCGAGCACGAGTTCGTGAAGATCCCGGCCAACGGGGTCGGCGACGAGGAACCGCTCACCGACGACGGCACGATCCTTCGCTTCCGTGCCTACCCGTCGCCGGACGGTGAATGGATCGCCTACGACGACAACAACAGTGACCTGTGGGTGCTCAACGTCGCTACCGGCGAAAGCCGAAGAGTCTCCGAGAACCGGGAAGGTATCGGCGACATGGCCTGGTCGCCGGACAGCCGCTGGCTCGCCTTCACGATGCGCGCGCTGAACAGCTTCAGTCAGATCAAGCTGTACGGCGTGGAAGCCGGAACGACCGTGCCGCTCACAAGCGATCGGGTCAACAGCTTCAGCGTCGCCTGGGACCCGGACGGCGAGTTCATCTACTTCCTGTCCGACCGCAACCTGCGCTCGCTGGTCGGCAGCCCCTGGGGCTCGCGCCAGCCGGAGCCGTACTTCGACAGGTCGATCGAGATCTTCCACGTCGCGCTGCAGAAGGGTCTGCGTTCTCCGTTCAAGCCGGACGACGAGCTGAGTCGTTCAGAACGCGATAACGGGAACGGCCGCGGTCGCGGCGGCTCCGACGACGATTCGGACGAAGTCACACCGGTCCGAATCGACCTGGATGGTCTGGAGCGCCGGGTCAAGCAGGTCCCGGTCGAGGCCGGCAACTACAGCTCGCTGTACGTCACGGAGGATGCGCTGTTCTGGCGTGCGCGCGACTCGGGGCCGCAAGCGGACTCTCATCTGATGGGGCTGGAGATCGGCAACGACGATTTCGACCCGACGACGGTGGTCGAAGACGTCGGTAGCTTCGAACTCTCACTCGACGGCAAGAAGTTCTTGCTGCGCCGGGGCAGCAACCTGTACGTGATCGATGCCAAGCCGTCACGGGTCGGCAACCTGAACGAGCATCGGGTCGACCTGGGCGGCTGGACGTTTCCGATCGACGTGCGTGAAGATTGGCGGCAGATCTTCGTCGACGCGTGGCGGCTGGAGCGTGACTACTTCTACGACCCCAACATGCACGGCGTCGATTGGGACGCAACGTTGGAGAAGTATCTGCCGCTCGTCGATCGGGTGACCACGCGCGGCGAACTGTCGGACCTCATCGGACGCGTGGTGGGCGAGCTATCGGCGCTGCACACGAGCGTGCGCGGCGGTGACCTGCGCCGCGGCGACGACAATATCCAGGTGCCGACGCTGGGCGCGCGCCTGTTCCGCGACCCCGAGGCCGGCGGCTATCGCATCGACTACATCTACCAGTCGGATCCCGACTACCCGGACGAGATGTCACCGCTGGCCGACCCGGACCTCGAGGTCCACGCCGGCGACGTGATCGAAGCGGTGAACGGCGTCGGGACATTGGAGGTGCCGGACATCGGAGCGTTGCTCCGCAACCAGCAAGGCCGCCAGGTACTGCTCACCGTGCGGTCGGGCGGCGGCGGCACGATCCGGGCCGGTGAATCCCGCGACATGATCGTCGTTCCGACCACGGGCGACTTCAACCTCAGGTACAGCGATTGGGAGTACACGCGCCGCCAGATCGTCGAGGAAGCGGGCGCAGGTAAGATCGGCTACGTACATCTGCGGGCCATGGGCTCGAGCGACATCACGAGGTGGTACCGCGAATTCTACCCGGTCTTCAACCGGCAGGGGCTGATCATCGACGTGCGCAACAACCGGGGCGGTAACATCGACGCCTTCATCCTCGAGAAGCTGATGCGGCGCGCCTGGATGTACTGGAAGGGCCGGGTCGGCCAACCGACCTGGAACATGCACTACGCGTTCCGCGGCCACATGGTGGTGCTGGTGGACCAGAACACGGCGTCGGACGGCGAGGCGTTCGCCGACGGGTTCCGGCGCCTCGGCCTCGGCGAGGTCATCGGGACGCGCACCTGGGGCGGCGAAATCTGGCTCAGCTCGTCGAACCGCTTGAGCGACGGCGGCCTGGCCCGGGCTCCCATGACGGGCGTGTACGGGCCGGAACGCGAGTGGTTGATCGAGCAGATCGGCGTGGTGCCCGATATCGTGGTGGACAACCTACCGCATGCGACGCACAACGGCTCCGACGCGCAGCTCGACGCGGCCATCCAGCACCTGCTGGAGTTGATCGAGAACGATCCGCGCGAGGTCCCGCCGCCACCGCCCTACCCGAACAGATCGTTCGAGTACCGGGAGTCCGAAACCGGGGTTGGGGCAGGTAGATAGCGCTTCTCGAACCGTCAAGACCCCGCAGTCGGCACGCCGGCTGCGGGGTCTCAGTTGTCCTACAGTTTGTTGATAGTCCGATGCCGAACTCGACCTACTATTCCTCCTCGGGTATGTCGACCTCGGTCATCCTCTCGCAGCCATCGAGCATCATCTCGAGCCGTTCGGGGTTGAACCCGATGACGAAATCTTTGCCGTGGGCGATGACCGGGACGCCGACGCCGCCGGTGAGGTCGCGCCACTCACGCAGCTGGAAGACGTCTTTTGTGATGTCCGCCTCCTCGAACTCGCAGCCGTGTTCTGTGAGCCAATCCTTGGCCACTTTGCAGTACGGTCAAGTCGGCGTAGTGTAGACCTTGATAACAGCCATGGCGGGTCCTCCACCTCGGGTATCAGGGCACAGGGTTAACGTGGACTCCTTATGAGTCTGGGCCGGGCGGAAGCATGACGTCAAGAGCGAGAGACTTCGAACCGTTCCCCAAGCAGCGAGAGGCGATCGAGGCGGCGCCGGGTCCCGTGCTGGTGCTCGCCGGGCCGGGGGCCGGCAAGACGTTTTGCCTGATCCGCCGAGTCGAGTATCTGATCGAATCGGAGGGCTTCGCGCCGGAGCGGATCTGCGCCGTTACCTTCACCAACAAGGCGGCGGAGGAGGTGACGGCGCGACTCCATCGGCGGCTGGGCGCTCGGACGGACAGCATCACCCGGGGCACGCTGCACGCCCTCTGTCTGGGGATCCTGCGCGATCGGCCCGGCGAAATCGGGCTGCGACGCGGGTTCGGCGTGGCCGACGAGCACTACCAGCAGCTGCTGCTGAGGCGACTGGGGATCTTTCCGGAAGGCCGTCGCAGCGGGCTGCTCACCTTGTTCGGGCGGCGCAGGTTGCAGGGCTACGCGCTCACCGAAGGCGACGAGGCGACGTTCGACAGCTACATCTCGCTGCTGCGCGAGAAGAACCTGGTCGACTTCGACGACATAATCGCGCTGACCGACGAGCTGTTCAGAAAGAACCCAAGGATCGCCGACGAGGTCGCCTCGCGCTGGGATTACCTGCTGGTCGACGAGTTCCAGGACCTCGACGCCGCCCAGTACGCGATCCTCAAGCGCCTCGCCTCGGGCCATCGCAACATCTTCGCTGTCGGCGATGACGAACAGTCGATCTTCTCCTGGCGTGGCTCCGACCCACGAATCCTCTGGCGCTTCCGCACCGATTTCGACGTAGAGGAGCCCATCGTGCTGGACCGGAACTGGCGCTGCAGCCGCCAGATCTTCGAGGCCGCACGACGCCTGCTGACGGAGAACCCGGTGCTGTTCGACAAGGATATCGAGGCGGAGCGCGAGTCGGAATTTGATGTCGAGACCTACGCCTTCAACGACGAGGAGGCGGAAACGGCCTGGATACTCGGCCACCTACTGGCTGACAGGAATACCAGCGGCCTCGACTGGGGCGACTATGCCCTGCTCTATCGCAGGCACGATCTCGGCGAGCATCTGGAGAAGCGAATGGTGGCAGCCGCCATTCCTTGCCGCCTGGCGCGCGGCCGCTCGCTGCTCGATGACCCGGTCATCGCCTACGTCGTCGCCTCGCTACGCGTGGTCAGCGCGCCCGACGATCCGGTAGCGACTGAAGCGTTCGCCGAGCGACTGCTGCCGGAGAACATGCTGGCGGAGGTCCGCACGCTGTCGTCGTCACGCGGCACCGACTTCCTAGCGGCACTTCGTCTCTACGCGCGCACCCACGCGCCCGATCATCCCGACACGAAAAAGGCGTGGCGCTTCGTCTATCACGTGGAAAACCTGCGGGCCCTGCACGAGTCCCACGACAGCCTGGGCGGCCTGGTCGAGGAGCTGCTCTCGCAACGGGTCAAGCCGTACGAGAACCGCCTCGAGGAGCACTACGACGAGATCAGCGATCCGGACGAGTTCCCCGGCGCCCGCGAGCTGGCGGAGCGGTTGACCTCACTCGTGGCGGCAGGCGGACGGGTCTACATCGAGCCGCACGGCGGCCGGGAGATCGCCCTGCGCGGCATGCTGCACTCGGTCCGGCTTCCCACCGCGGTCGATTACTCGAGCGATGATGTAGAGCCGCGTCCGCACGACCTGGTCCTCGGCAAGGACGGCGAGGGCGAGCGACCGCTGGTCGTGACGCTGTTCAAGGCGCTGCAGCTGATCCACAGCCGCGGCTTCGGCGACGTGCTACGCGACTATGTGGCGTTCGACCTCGAGACGACGGATCTCAATCCGGCGACCTGCGAGATCATCGAGCTCGGTGCCGCTAAGGTACGGGACGGAGAGATCGTCGACACGTTCCACTCGCTGGTCCGCTGCGCGGGTTCCATAGCCGCCGCTGCTACCGAGGTGCACGGCTACAACGAGGCCGACCTGCGCGAGGCCCCAACATTGGAGGAGATCTGGCCCCGTTTCCTGGCGTTCGCCGAGGGTAGCGTGCTTGTCGCACACAACGGCCACCGTTTCGATGTGCCGGTGCTGCGTCGTTCGGTCGAGGAGTTCGCCGAGACAGCCGGCCTCGTCTTCTTCGACACCCTGCCGCTGGCGCGATCGCTGTTCCGTGAGAGCGCGCGGCTGGGCGACCTGGCCGAGCGGTTCGGCGTCACCATCGACCGAGCCCACCACGCACTCGACGACGCACAGGCGCTGGCCCACGTCTTTCATGGCCTGAACGAGCAGAAACGGCTGCGGGCGCGCAAGGCGGCGCTGGTGAGCCTGCTCGACCATCTCGGCCTGGGACTGGCGCTGGAGCCGAAACGGAAGCTGAGCGGTGAGGAACGGTTGCTACTCAAGCTGGCGGCGCCGTACTCGCTGGGCCGCTTCTCGGACTGTCTGGAGTTCTACGAAGCGGAGCGGGAAGCGGCCGGCCTGGATGCGCCGGAGCCGGAGGAGGTGATCAAGCGGCTGGGCGGCCGGGCGACGATGGAGCGGATCCGGGCGGAACGCAGCCCAGCCGAGCGCTACCCGACGGCAGTGGCGCGGCTCGGCTCGTTGATCGAAGTCAGTCAGGCGGAGACGCTGGAGGAGAGCATCCAGCGCTTGCTGGAGCGTGTCGCGCTCTCTACGTCAGAGGGCGTAGAGGCGGACCCGCACCGGGTGAACCTCCTGACCCTCCACTCCACCAAAGGGCTGGAATTCTCCCGCGTCTACATCGTGGGGGTCGAGGATTACCAACTGCCCGGCTACTACGCCGCGGTGCAGAATCGCAAGGACGAGACCGAGGAGGCTCGCCGGCTGCTCTACGTCGGGATGACCCGGGCGAAGGACCGGCTGGTCCTCACCCGCTGCGACCGGCGGCGCGGCCGCGACTCCGGCGGCAGCATGTTTCTCAACGAGATCGGGCTGACGCCGCACCGGGTCTAGCGCCAGGTGGCTAGCAGGTCTCTGAAAGACGACGGGAATCCGCCGGGGAGGCAACCGGAGTCCCCCGGAGCGTAACTCGCTAGCGACGAAGGGCGGTGCCGCGTACTCGCGCGGCGCACGCGAACGGTGAGGCGAGGTCCAAGGTGGACCCCCGGGGGACCTGGGCGCCTCCCCGAATCCACGGACATTTCTCAGCGACCCGCTAGCCGCCCGGCAACGGCTCGTCACCCAGCACGAACGCAGCGACAAAGAGGCGCGCCACGTCGGAGCGCATGACATTATTGTCGAGGCCCAGTCCATAAGGCCGGCTGAGCATATTCGTGTTACCTAGGACAACGTAGGTCAGGCCCTTCTCCGGTGCCCTCACGATCAGAGACGAGTTGGTATCCCAGTAGCCGTAGTGCCACTCCAGCTTGGCGCCCTCGTAATACTGGATGAACCAGCCGAGACCGTAGGCTAACGTCTCGCCGGTGTTGGAGACCGCCGGGGTGAAGACCGAGTCCCATGTCGCGGGCTCGAGGAAGGCGCCGGCATCGATGGCGAGGGAGAACGTCGCGACGTCCTCTGCCGACGCGACGAGCCCAGCGGCCGATCCAAAGTAGGCGGAGTGTCCCATCGGGTAGAGTCTGGAGTCCCGCAGGTCGTAACCCGCCGCCATCTCGGCCATGAACGCATCACGATCCAAGCCGGTGAGATAGAACGCACCGTTCCGCGGGTTAGGCGCCGTGTGGTTGAGCTGGAGCGGCTGCAATATCTCTTCGACCAACAGCTCCCCGAACGTGCGACCCGAGGCGCCGTAGATGACCCGGTCAAGCTCGGCGAAGCGGCCGCCGTTGTAACTGTACTCGGAGCCGGGCACGCCCTCGGAGGTGTGATTGAGGAGGTGTCTAACGCGAATTATCCCGTTCGCCTCCAGGTTCACCCCGTAATCGGTGACCGGATCGTCCAGATCGACGGCGCCCGCCTCTACCAGCTGCATGAGGATCGTCGCGGCGAAAGGCTTGGTGAGCGACGCCAGGTGGAAGGGTGTCGTGGGCGTGGCCGGTCTTTCCGCCACGGCGTCGGCGTAGCCGAAACCCATGGACCATACGATCGCGCCGTCCTTGGCGATGGCGGCGCCGAGGCCGGGAATCTGTAAGTCTACCCGCAGGCTGTCGAGCTGGGCCTCGAAGCCTACGAGCCCCTGCATGTGCACGACCTCGATGGGCGAGGTCGTCGTCGGTTCGGTGGTTTCCGAGCCACAGGCCAGGACCAGCGTCAGAACACCAAGCCGGGCCAAACTGCGCATGAATGTCGTCATTATAAGCACTTCGACTTCCCACGGTTCGCATGTGCGGGTGGGGCTCGCCCATCGATACGAGCCCGAACCACGACGTGTTTCAGGGTGGCGCGGACAGGCGCGCGATGATTCCGGGGACCGTCGTGTATTGTATAATAGGAGATAACGACGAGGGTCGCTCCCAAAAGGACTCGGCGATGCGGTACGAACTGGCAGGAAAAGAGAACCTCGAAGCGCTACTCACCGGCGGCGGCCTTGCGGCCGGCGCCGTCGGGGTCGGCGTGGCGCTCGCCAAGCGCGCGCTGGGCGCTGTGGCCCTACCGCTGGCCGTGGCCAGCGGCCTGGTGTGGCTGGGGCGCAACCTGGGCGAGTCGTTCGTCGAGGTGGGCGACGAGACGATGCGGGTGAAGATGGGTGCGCTGTTCGACGAGACGATCCCGCTCAACGATGTCGCGCGAGTCAAGGAAACCGAGTGGAGCATCCTGGGCGGCCTCGGCGTGCGTACCAACCTGCAGAACTGGGTGGGGGTCGTCTCGAAGACCGGGCCAGTCGCGGACATCTACTTCTGGCGGCCTATCCGGCTGCCCGTCATCCGACACCTTTACTACGTGAATGCCCAGCGCTTGATCGTGAGCCCGGAGAACCTCGATACCTTCATCACCGACCTTCAAGGACGGCTCCACTCGTAACGCTTCCCAATCGTCCTTCCACCCTGCCCAGCGCGGCATCCACGTCTGACAAGTTGGCCAGCGAATGACGGGCCTGTTTGAGGGCCGTATCCAGCCCCGAGCGCAGCGTCTCGACATCCGATTGTAGATGGCTCAGATGTTGGAGTACCTCGCGGGCGCTCTCCTGCAACTGGAACCCCTTGAGCCCCATCCGCACGACAGTCAGATAGGCATGCAGCGTGTTCGGCGAGACCGGGACCACCCGCTTCTTGTGCGCGTACTCGGCCAGGCAACGGCCGTTTTCATCGAGCGGAGCGATGGCGACTTCGTGGAAGACGGACTCGGAGGGTATGTACATGAACGCGACATCGAGGGCGCCCTCGTCGGGCACGATGTACTTCGCGGCGACGTCGTCGATGTGGCCTTTTACATCGCGGGCAAATGCGCGCCGCGCCGCTTCCGCGTCCTGACTGCCACACCCTCGCAGCTCGACGTAGCGCCGGAAGTTGTCGAGCGGAAACTTCGAATCCACCGGCAAAAGCCGGTCATCGCCTAGGAGGATGACAGCGTCGACTCGGGCGTTGCTGGTAGCATACGTGTACTGCAGGCGGAACCGATCGCGCGGCAACACGTCGGCCAGGGTCTCCTCCAGCATGCGCTCGCCGAAGGCGCCGCGCAGCTGCGGCGGCTGCAGGATCTTCTGCAGTTCGCCCAGCCCGTCCCCCAAACTCTCGACGCTTTCCGTCGCCTTCTGCAGCAGGCCGATCCTGCGGCTCAGCTCGCCGGTCTGCTGCGCATGTTCGCGAAGTCGTTCATCCACTCCCGAGCGCATGGCCTGGACTTCGCGCTGTAGCAGCTGTAGGGAGGCCGGCGGCGCCTCGGCTGCTCGCCGGATCTCCCGCTCCATCCCGAGCTGGCGCCAGGCCAGCCAAAGGGCGAGGAGCAGCAGGGCGGCCAGAAGGCCAATCGTGAGTTCCATGTGGCTCTCTCCGGGGCTTCAGGGACAGACCCGATCGCCTAGGTTACCAACTTTCATGGGGTTAGCAGGCTGGAGGGGTACGCCCTCAGAGTACGGGTGGAACTCGTTCACCGCAAGCACTCGCATATCAAGGCCCGGTTGGGTAGATTGTTAGGCGGATGACCACCTTGGAAGTATCAAGGAAGTTCAAATGTCTTCCTACGAGTATTCTTTCAAGGCATTCAGCGATCACGCCTTCTACCGTAAGGTCAACGAGGCACTGG
>CP070812.1:994829-1014372 GCA_020344015.1 Gemmatimonadota bacterium | reverse complement strand
TGCTCGCCGCAGCGCTCCACGATGCGGCGGAGCTCCGCGCCGCTGGCCGAGGGGATCGCCAGCAGGATCTCCTGAACGTAGCCATTCTCGACTACCCGCTTCAGATCTCCGCCCCTTCCCAGCACTGGCCGACCGTGTACCGTGCGCCCCTGTTTCGCCGGATCGTCATCAATGAAGCCGACAGGCCAGTAGGACTTGGCTTCGCCGTCCAACATGTCCCTGACGATCAAGGCCCCGGCGTCACCCGCCCCGTAGATAAGGACCGGGATCCGATCGGCCCGGGCGGCACGCAGCGGGATCAGCGGATAGCTGCGGAGCCGCGGCCACAGCCGCACGCCGCCCAAGACGAGGACCATCAGCATCCACTGGATGATGAACACACTTCGAGGCACGCTTTCGCCGCGCCAGAAGAGGAAGACCAGCAAGGCAGCGAGAGCGACGCCGACGGTGGCAGCCCAAGCAACGGCAAGCAGGGTGTCGAGGCTAGCGTACTTTGGCAGCGAGCGGTACAGTCCCGTCGCATAGAAGCTGATGCCGCAGACGATCACGACCGGGAGAGCCGTCCTGGCGATCGTCGGCAGGTAGATGTCGAGCAGATCGGGCACACGGATCGCGTACGCGGCTGCGTAGCACAGAAGCGCCAACAAGAGATCGAGCAGCAGTGGTTTCAGGTGCTTTGTCGGTTTCATCCTCACCTCAGAGGGTGTCACGCAATTGTTCCACTACCTCGTCCACTTGCGCTTCACTCATTCCACTAAAGAACGGCAGCGCGATCGTTCTCTCGGCAGTCGCTTCACAAACTGGGAAGTCACCTGGCCCGTAGCCGTAACGCTCACGGTAGACCGGCTGCAGATGGATCGGTGGAAAGTAATTGCGGCAACCGATCCCTCGCCGGCGGAGTTCCGCGATTACACGATCTCGATCTTGCCGCGCATAGCGATCGCTGAGTCGCACGACGTAGACGAACCAGCCGAGATCAACATCATCGCGCAGCGCTGGCCTCTGTAACTCGTCCACGTCCGCCAGCCTCGAGTTATACCAAGCGGCAACGCGAGCACGGCGCTCCGCCATCGCCTCGAGTCGCTCGAGCTGCACGAGGCCTAGGGCGCTCGCGAGCTCGGAGAGACGGTAGTTATAGCCCAGCCGCTTGTGCTCGATCCACTCGTCACCGTCCGACTCGCGCCCATGATTGCGCAGGCTGCCGCACAGGAGCGCTAGCGCATCATCATCGGTGACCAACGCGCCGCCCTCCCCAGTGGTGATCTGCTTGTTGGGATAGAAGCCGAACACACCGACGTCCCCCAGATTTCCGGCCCGCCGACCCCGATAGCGACTGCCCAGTGCCTCGGCCGAGTCTTCGATGAGCCGCAGATCGAATTCGTCGGCGATGGCACGGAGCGCATCCCAGTCGGCAGGATGGCCGAAGACGTCGACGCCCAGAATCGCACGCGTGCGCTTCCCGACCGCCTCCCGCACCAGCTCTGGATCGATGTTGAGCGTGTCCTCTTCTACGTCGACGAAGACGGGTTCCACACCTTCGAACAGCAGGCAGTTCGCCGATGCGATGAAGCTGAACGGTGTCGTGATGACCTCGTCACCGGGAGCGAGTCCCATCGACCGCACTGCAAGGTGTAGCGCTCCCGTGCCGCTGGACGTTGCCACGGCATGCCTGGCACCGACAGTCCGAGCCAACGCAGCCTCGAACGCTTCGATCCGCTCCCCTAGGCTCAGCCGCCCACTGGCGAGCGCCTCGCGAACGGCCGCCTGTTCGGCGTCTCCGATGTCGGGCCGCGAGAGCGGGATCCGCGTCGTCAACCTCGTCCTCCCGTCTTGGCCGCACCACTCCGGCCGAGCGGCTTGGCCGGGACTCCGGCCACTGTGACACCTTCGCCGACGTCGGAAACGACCACAGCGCCTGCTGCGACGAACGCGTCAGCGGCGATCGATATTCCCGGCACGACGGTGGCGCCGATGCCGATCAGCGACCGCTCGCCGACTCTCACATTTCCCGCCAGGCGTGCCCCGGGAGCGACATGTGCGAAGTCAGCGATCGCGCAATCGTGATCCACTACAGCGCCCGTATTGATGATGACCCCGCGGCCGACGCGGACGCCCGGGTTGACCGCGGCGCCGGCGAGCACCATGGAACCAGGGCCGATGCTGACATCGGAAGCGACCACGGCCTTTGGGTGGACCACGGTGACAAGCTCGTATCCGAACTGCTCGACTCTGTCAGAAGCTCGCATGCGGTCGCCGGCATCGCCTATCGCCACCACGAACCCCACGCTCCGCCCGGCCTCCCATTCTCCGGGCGCCGCGAGCACAGAATGGCCGCAATATTCGCCGCCGGCGCGATCGGGATCGTCATCGACGAAGCCGGCGACCTGTCGGCCGGCGCACTCGAGGGCATCGAGTACGACCTTGCCGTGGCCGCCTGCCCCGTAGATCACAACCGATCCTGATTCGCTCATCGCTCAGCGAAAATCCTGGTTCACGCCTGCCGGGCCGTAGATACCGCCGCGAACCACAAAGGCGAGCCACAAAGTCCGCAGCAGAATCTTGACGTCGAGCGACAGCGTCGCGTGGTCCACGTACCAAACGTCCAGCTCGATCCGTTCCGGCCAGCTGAGCACGTTTCTGCCGTTGATCTGCGCCCACCCGGTGATGCCGGGCCGCACCTCGAGCCGGCGACGCTGGATCTCGTCGTAGCGCTCGACCTGGTAGGCAAACGTCGGGCGCGGCCCTACCAGGCTCATCTGACCCCTCAGCACGTTCCACAACTGCGGCAGCTCATCCAAGGCCCAGCGCCGCAGAAGCGACCCCACCCGGGTCAGCCGCGCGTCATCTTCGGTCACCGTCGTGCCCAACCCCTGATCGATTGCTCCCTCGACCATGGTTCGGAACTTGAGCGGCACGAACCGACGTCCGTGCCTACCCACCCGTGGGTGACGGAAGAAGACGGGTCCGCGTGAGTCACGCTTGATGGCGAGCGCGATGAACGTGAACGGGACGGCAAGCAACACCAATCCCAGCGCGCTGAGCGTGATGTCGAGACCTCGCTTGACGATTTGCTGCCACCCCGGCATCGGATTCGGGTGTCGGGCGGGGCGGGGGCGGATCGGCGGACAAGCCTAAGTTACACCGTCAGGCCCTTTTCCGCGAGCAGGCCATCGTACAGAACCGCGGTTCGCCGCACCATCCGCTCCACGGTGTAGTCGCGCTCGATCTTCTTCCGGGCGTTACGACCGAGGCGGGCGGCCATCACCGGGTCATCTATTAGTGTGACGATGGCATTGGCCAGCGCCGCTACGTCGCCCGACGGCACTAGGCGGCCCTCAACACCATCAGTTATCGTGTCAGCGACACCGGGGATGTCCGTCGCCGCGACGGGAACAGCCGTCGCCATCGCTTCCAGCATCACCATCGGATGCCCTTCCTGTCGCGACGAGAGGACAAAGAGGTCGAGTGCGGCCAGCAGACCGGGCACGTCCTCAACGAAACCGGGGAGCAAGACTCGCCCTGACACGTCGAACATCCGGGCCATCTCTCGCAGCTCTTCCCAATCCGGCCCATCGCCGGCGATCACCAGCCAGACATCGGGCCTAGCGATGGCCGCGAACGCCCGGATAAGGTCGTCGAAACCCTTTTGCGCGGTGAGTCGGCCAACACCACCCAAGAGGATCGCGTCCGCCGGGACGCCTAGTCGCTCGCGCCACGCACCGCCTCGCGTATCGACGGGATCGTAACGGTCCAACTCAATACCGTTGGGTATCACGACGACCCGCGAGCGTGGTACCCCGTGACGGGCGGTCAGCGCATCGACCGAGGCGCGGTTAACAACGATGTAGCGATCCACCAAACGGTCGGTGGTAAAGTCGATCGCCCGGTACAGGGCTCGCCGCCACCGCTCCTCCACCTCGTAGCGGGTCGAAATCATCGCCGTCGTCGACACTACCGCCGGCACCCCGGCCAACCAGGCAGCGAGTCGGCCGAACGGGTCACCGCGCCCCTGCGTGTGGACGATATGCGGCCGGCGTCGCTTGAACTCACGGGCCAACCCGAGCACTGTGTCCAGACGCCGCCGCTTCCGCATCTCAGCGGCGATCACCGGCACACCAAGGTCCTGCAAACGCTCGACGAGCACACCACCCGGCGAGCAGGCTACCGCCAACTCGTAGCGGCTGCGCGGCAGCCCCATGGCCAACTGCAGGAACGTGCGCTCACCGCCGCGAAAACTGATGTTGTCCACGACGTAGACGATCCGGGTCGGTCCCTCCTTAGCCTCCTTATGCATGCCTCAACCCAGGCTCGCTTCGGCGGCCGCCGACCGTTCCATCGCCTCGTATACCTCGAGGTACACCGCCAACACACTCTCCCTGGTAAAGCGCTCTGCCGCCCGTTCTCGCGCCGCCGCACCCATGCGCGACGCCTTTTCCTTATCACGCAGAAGCTGGATCAGCGCGTCCGCCAGTGCGCCTGCGTCGTCAACCGGTACCAAGAGCCCTGTAAGGCCCGGCTCCACCACCGCACGGGCACCGCGGGTCTCCGCGGCCACAACCGGCCGGCCCATCGCCGCGGCCTCTGCAAGCGTCATCCCGAAGCCTTCGCGTCGCGACGGGAGAACGAGGAGATCCGCCGCCGCAATAAAAGGAGGTATACGATCTTTGAACCCTTCCCATACAACGCGCTCGGCGGCTTGCTCACCCACCTCAGCTAGGAACCGCCCCTTCGAATAGACACCTCTCTCGCCCTCCAGGGCGCCACCTACGACCAGAAGCCGCGCAGCATCCTCACGCGACGCTAGGCGCGCGAACGCTCGCGCCAGAGTGCCCATGCCCTTCGCCGCAGCGGTCCGTCCCACGTAGACAACTACCGGGTCCTCCGCCCCTAGACCGAGGCGTTCTCGCATCGCGCGCCGCAGTCGACTCGCCTCTTCATCCGAGACGAAGAACTCCGGCGCCACGCCAGCTCCACCTGCCGGTAGCAGGCGCACCGACCGCTCCGGAACACCGGCGCGCGCCACACAATCGGCCGCGTCCTCCGGGTTGACGGTGAAGACGCAATCGGTCCGGCGACCCAGGCGCCGCTCGATGGCCGTGAAGAGCGCCCGCTGCCAACCCGGGCTTCCCTTTCCCCAAAGCGAGCCGTGCATCGTGTACAGCAGCCGGACATCCAAGTGCCTCGCGGCCGACCTGGCTATCGTCGCGGCGGCCGGCGTATGGGCATGCACGACGTCGAACCTACCCGCTGGGATCAACGAGCGCAGCGCGCCCACCGCGTGGAGGTTCCTGACGGTGAACGGGCTGCGCGAGATAGGCATTCGACGGACTTTGAACCCGAGCTCCTCGATCTCCTTTAGCCCCAGCCCGGGGCCGGTGGCGAACTCGACCTCGTGTCCGCTGTCACGCAGCGCGCGCGCCAGCGGCACCACGAAGCGCAGCGCTGTAACCGGGATGGCCGTGACCTGAAGAACGCGCATCACGCTCCGGTGCCGGCGCGCCCACCGCGGACTCGACGGCTTCTACCCAACGGCAACTGCTTCGAGGAATCGGCACAAACCATCGGCCTGTATTCTCCAGTCGTAGAGATCGACCGCCCGCTGGCGCCCCGCCCTTCCCATTCGCTGCGCCAACTCACGATCCTTTAGCGTTCGCACGACCCCCGATGCCACCGCCGTCGGGTCGCTGTGATCGACCCTTAACCCAGTGACCCCGTCTTCTATCGACTCATCCGTGCCGCCGCCGCAGCCGCCGACAACCGGTATCCCACACGCTCCCGCCTCCACGTAGACGATACCGAATCCCTCGATCGGAACGTCCTCGATCACCTCACGACTCGGGACGGCGAGCACGTCAGCCGCCCGGTAATAGGCAGGCAACTCCGTCTCCGGGACGAACCCAGCGAAGATCACCCGGTCCTGCAGCCCTAGCCGAGCCACAAGCCGCTCGAGATCCGGGCGAAACGGCCCCTCGCCGACGATCACGTAAACCGCTTCCGGCACCTCGGCGATAATCGCCGGCAACGCGCGGAGTACGGTGTCGTGACCTTTCCACTCGACCAGACGCGCGACCGAGATCAGTGTCGGCCGCTCGCCCAGCCCGTGCCGGCGCCTGACTTCCGCCGGGTCCCCAGCTTCAGGATGGAAGAACGACGTGTCGACACCCGGGTTGACCTTGAAGAACACCTGATCGTCACGCACACCACGCTCCAGGTACTGACGACGCGTGAACTCGCTGTTTACCATGAGAAAGTCGGCCTCGTTGAGCCCTCTCAGCATCGTCCGGCGGACCGCACGCCAGCCAATGTAGCGGTGCAGCTCGCCACCGTGCAGGCTGACACCGAAGCGCACGCCACGCTTGCGACGCAGCGGTTCTCCCAGTGGTGCCAGATAGAGGTGCCCGAGCAGGGCAACGTCGATTCCCTCCTCCGCCGCTATGGCCGACGCATGCCTATAGAAAAGCAACCACTGCGCGCTCGCGATGAAGCCGATTCGAGGAAGACGCAGGAAGGGAACTCGGCTGTCTCGCATGAATGCAGACGGCACGACGGGCATCCGCCTGCGGTGAATTGTGAACGCTTGCGCGACGTCGAAATCCGCGGATTCGGTGCCCCCTGTGGTGAGCACCGACATGGCACCATCGAGACAACGAGACAGATGGTAGTAGTAGTGCGCGATGCCGCCTGGCAGCTCCGGAAGAAATTCCTGCGTCAGCAGCAGCGCCCTCAAGTCGACCCCTCCTCGACCTCTCGTTCCACCCCCGCCGCGCGCCGCTTCGCGGCCAAGTGCAGCGCCGCGATGACCAGCGCAGCGAGGAGCCAGTAGACCTGGCGCACGCGAACCGCGACGAACGGACTGCCCGCCAATCCGGCGACGGCGAGCCCCACGGTCGCGGCCAGCCAAGCGAGTGCCAGGCCCCGCGATTCGCCCTCTAGCGAACCGTAAGCCGAGTAGCTCGTACGCAGCGCACTCCACAGCAGCCACATGAAGACCACGAGCCCGATGATGCCGGTGTAGTAGAGCGTCAGCAGGTACTGGTTGTCCAGAAATCCGGGGGGCAGAGCCGCGAGCCCGAGGCCGACCAGTGGGCTCTCGTAGAGCACTTCTGGCAGTCGCTCGCGCAGCGCGTTCATCCGCGTCGCATAAGGTTGCGTCCCGGTCAGCGGGTCTGGCGCGTTCGTGACGATCGACTCGGCGCGCTCCTCTACGACCTCGGGCGCGACCACCGGCAGCGCGAGCGCCAGCAGCAAGGCGGGGATGATCAGCCTACGGCTGCGCACCCACACCATCGCCGCAATCGCCGCGGCGGCGCCGACGTAGCTCTGGCGCGAGAACGTGAAGAGCAGCGAGTATACGACCGGCGCGGAGGCCAGGAGCATAAGGGTACGCGGCAGGCGCGACCGCTGGGTGAGGAACAGGCTAGCCAAAACCGCGAGCAGAACGACGAAGGTGAGTCCCAGCAGGCTGTAGCCTCCATGGCCAGCCGGCCCGGTGATCGCATCGCCCGCACCGGCACTGTGCTCGAACATCCCCCACACACCCAGCGCCGCGGCGGCCGCACAGAAGACGTAAGTGAACAGGCGTAGATCGCGCTCGCTGCGAATCGCCGAGATGACGATGAAGTACATCAGCGTCACCTCCACCGTCTTCAGCAAGAAGAACGTGGCACTGTAGAGCACCGGTGAGATGCCGGCGGTGCCTCGATAGGCGCCCCAGAGAACAGCCGCCAACTCGACGATGACGACGGCGAACAGCGGGCGGTTGAGCGGCGTCCTGGGCAAGCTCTCTAGTCCCAAAGCCAGACGGGTCAGCCAGGCGGCAGCGAGCGGAGCGAGTAGCAGGTCCTCCGTCCGCAGCGGCAGAGCCAGCGGCAATTCCGGCAGGAGAACCATCGCCGGTACGATCGCCAGCAGGGTGATGCGGAGATCGATGAAGGCCGCCGCGGCCAGGCCGAGGCCGATCAATCCGGCGACCGCGATCACACCTATGCTTTGCGCCGCCAGTCCCGCCAACAGTGCGAGGGCGGTGCCGACGATTGCGACTATGGCGTTTGCTCGCTTCACCCTATCGCGAGTTACGAGACAGACCCGACGGGGCAGGTGGCGGATAACGCGGAGCGGAGGGCAAGTGAAAGATCGGCTCACCCGCTGGCCCCGTCAACGCCAGCCCGCTGTTGCACTCGGGTCGGGGGTGAGTTCATCTTAAAGTGTCCCCTCGCCCGACTCGCCCCGTTCACAAGCCGAATGAAGATCGCGATCCTGACTGAGTATTACCCGGATCAGTCTAACCCGGGAAGCGGTGTCTACGTCCATACCCGCGCGTCCGCCTACAGGGCCGCGGGGCACGAGGTGAGGGTGTACCGCCCAGGCCGAAGTGCACCGCCCGAGAGCGAGTACGAGCGGATACCCATAGTAGCAGGCGATATCGATTTCGTAACGGCTGACTGCGTGCGATTCAAGGCGGACGTCGTCGCAGTGCACACGCCCTACCCGGGCAGCGAACATACGGGCCTGTCCGATCAGCTGTCGCTGCCAAGAGTCGTGTGGGTCCATGGCTACGAAGCCATGTTCACAGCGCTCCATGGCTACCACCGCGGGCTGGCGCGACTGCTATCGCTCCCCCACGATGCGCGCAAGCTCTGGCAGTTGCGGCGCTTCCTAGCCAGGTCGAAGGCGGTCGTGTACGTGTCGCAATGGATGCGGCGTACCGCCGAACGCAGCATGCGCTTCGTCCATCCAACCACGGCGACGATACCGAACGCGGTAGACGTGGAGCGGTTCCGGCCCCTGGCGCCCGCGACGCGGGCGGACCAACGTCCCCGCGGGCTGGCGCTGCGCGGGCTCGCTCGCAAGTACGGGCTGGACGTCGCGATCGCCGCCTACTCCGGCCTCCACGAAACGGACCTGACCATCGTCGGCACCGGACCCGAGGCAGGGCTGATACAGCAGCAGATCGACGCTACGAACGCGGCCGTCACATTGGAAGAAAAAGCGGTCCCGCACGCAGACGTCCCAACGCTGATGAACGAGTTCGACTACTTCGTCGCTCCCGCTAGGACCGAAGCCCAGGGCGTCGCGATGTGCGAGGCCATGGCATGCGGCCTTCCCGTCGTCGCCGCCCGTGCCGGCGGCATCCCCGAGTTCGTTCGCGACGGTGAGGACGGTTACCTTGTAGAGCGGGGTAACCCGGCAAGTCTAAGGCGGGCGGTGCTTGCGCTGACGAGCGACCGCCCGCGCCTTCGAGCGATGGGCCAGAACGCACGCGCCTACATCGTGGAGCGCTGCGCCGCCGAGACGGTGATCCCAGCAGAGGTGGAGCTGCTCAGCGCAGCCGCCGAAAACGGCGAGGCTTCCCCAACGGCTACGCTCCCGGAAGCGCAAGCGCGTTCGTAAGCGAGTAGCGAAGACCTAGATGGTGCAGCCGATGCGCTGGCCGTGAAGCTTGACGCGATGTACGGCCGCCTGGAGGCGACGGTGCGGGCGTGGAATAGCAGGTGCTCATGCGAGTAGGTGAAGGCGAAGCCGGAAGCGGGACGAGGGCTGCGGCGGGAGGTCTGGCGCACGGCGCTTCGATCACGATAGCCGCCCGCGTAGCCGCCCTTCTTCTCGGCATCGCCAGCTCGGTGATCGTGGCGCGGGCACTCGGCCCTGCGGGCCGCGGCCAGTTTGTGCTCATCGTCTTGATCCCCACGCTCTTGCAGGTCTCCGGCGGACTGGGCCTCGATCTGGCCGTTGCCTACCTGGTGGCTCGGAACAGGAACGATGCGCGCTCGATCGCCTTCACGCTCGCGTGTGCGTCGGCGGGCCTCGGGCTGCTGCTCATCGCACTGTACGGAGTTGTCTCGCAATTATCACCCTACAGCGATTACCTGCAGACTGCACGGGTGGATGCGCTGCTCGTGTGGTTGCTTGTGGCCTTGCTGCCGGTCACGCTCGTCGCGACCTGCTTCGTGTCGGCGATCCTGGGACTCGAGAGATACCGAGCGTATAACCTCGCTTCACTCATCGGCCCGATTGCCACGCTCGTGTTGCTGCTCGCGCTCGTCGTCGTTATGCACCTCGGCATCACCGGCGCCATCCTTGCGTCCGTCGGCTCAAGCCTGTTGGCCGTCGTCGGGGCCGCGAGCCTCCTGCTGCTGACGAGTCGGGGTCGGATCCGGCTGGTACCCCGTGTCATCGGAGAGGCGTTGCGATACGGCATTCGCGTCTACGCGGCAAATGTCGCCTGGTTCCTCCACTACCGATCCGACATGTTCCTAGTGGGTTACCTGGCAGGCCCCGCCGCCCTGGGCTATTACGCCACTGCCGTAGGGCTGGCCGAAAAACTGACGCTGCCGCCGTCGGCCGTCGGAACGGTCCTGTTTCCCAAGATCGCCGCGGCGACCGGCGAGGATGCCAGGCGCGTCACGCCGGTGGCGTGCCGACATACCCTGTCGCTGACACTCCTGCTCTGCGCCGGACTGGCGTTGCTGGCCTGGCCAATCATATATGTACTGTTTGGGACCCCGTTCCTGCCGGCGGTCCCGCTCCTCTGGCTGTTGCTACCCGGCGTCCTGAGCCTATCCGTCGGTCGCTTGCTGAGCGCCGACCTGAACGGCCGCGGCCTGCCCGGGTCGGTGGCGCGGGTCAACGTGGCGATGGCACTGGTCAACATCGCGCTCAACCTGTGGTGGATACCGATCTGGGGCGCCGCCGGATCGGCGGCCGCGACGTCGGTCTCCTACACTGCAGCTGTGATCCTGCTCAGCCGTCGCTACGTACGGGAATCCGGGGCGGGGTGGAGAGAGCTCCTTTTCCTTACTCGTTCGGAACTGCGCGACCTCTTGCAGCTCATCACACGTAGGTCCCGCACCGGTCGGGAGCCGACGTCGTGAGCGACACGCTGAGCCTCTACGCGTTCGAGCCCGGCACTCCCGGGGTGCCCGCAGGTTCGGGCACCGGCGTGTTCGTGACCGGGCTGGTGAGCCTGCTCCGCTCGTTCGAGCCCGGGCTGGCAATTCGCACCCACTGGTTACGTCCAGCCGAGGAACATGCGGAAGGACGATTCAGCGCCTGGCGTGCCGGCGTCGGTTGGCTGACCAGAGAGATCTTGCGCCTGCTGAAAGATGACTCGGACTACCTGGTCCTCATCTACCCGAAGATCCCTGTCCTCGCACATGTTGACCAGCCGGCCATGCTGCGTATGGCGCACCGTGCCTACCAGCTTCTCGGTGCCAAGACCGGAATCACCGGGCAGCGCATCGTCGTCATAGTGGAGGATCTACCCGTCGAGATGGAGGCAGGCCGAGCCGTCGCCGGGGGCCGGGCCCAGGAACTGGACGCACGAATCTACCATAAGATCGAGGCCGCTCTGTTCCGAGCCGCATATCGCCTGGTGGTACCCAACGGATTCGTCGCCCTACTCTCGGACCGCTATCGCTTGCATCAGGAGCGGTTCCGTCCTTTTCGGCGGAACATCTACTTGCCCGTAGCCGAGTCCGGGGTGGCGCCACCGCTAGAGTTCGAGAGCGGCAGCGTCAACTTCTTCTATGCAGGCTCGGTCGACACGCACGTCGCAGCCAACTTCAGGGAAGTTCTGCGCTCGATCCGCAACGCTCCCGACACGCGCCTGCACGTTTGTGGGCCGGGGCGTGACGCTGTGCAGGAATGGCTGTCCGAGCTCGACGTGCCGAATGTCCGTCACCACGGACAGCTCGGCGTCGCCGAGCATGACTGGCTGGCCGAGCGTTGCGACGTCGGGCTTATCCTCTATCCCAGCGACAATCCCTACAACCACATCACGCCGACGATGAAGTACTCCGCCTACCTGGCAAACGGTCTGGCCGTATTGAGCACCGACCTCAAGTGCGTGGTCGAGAACATCCGACAAGACGGCGTCGGCCAGGCGATGCCGATCCGCGAGCTCGCGTTGGAGATCATGCGTTGGGCCGCCAAACCCTCGCTATGGTCGGAGGCGAAGGTACGAGCGAATGAAGAAGCAGCGATCATCCGTTCGGGCGACGAATTGAAGGGATGGATCGAGGAGATCGCAGAGCCCGGATGAGCGAGACCCAGCGCGTCCTCATCGTCTCCTTCTTCTATCCGCCCAACCCGGCAGTGGGTGGGCTGCGCGTGGCGAAGTTCGCACAGTACCTGCCCGAGTTCGGCTGGACGCCGACAGTCCTCACGGCACGCAGCGAGGCCGTGTCACCGAGCGAACCAGGGACGAATGTGCATGCCACGCGATACGTCGCGCCGTTCGGACTTCCCCGGGGTAGTGCGCCGGCGGACGCAGCTGGCAGGAGGTCGCTGCGCGAACGGGCCGCTTGCCGCGGCCGTTTCACACGCGCGGCCTACGCTGCGCTACGGCACCTATTGCCGATGAGCTCGGTGCGGATGCCTGACGCGACGCTCGGGTGGCTGCCCTTCGGAGTCGCCGAGGGCCGTCGCCTCCTCGACTCGGGAGACTTCCAAGCGATCTTCAGCTCCTCCGGGCCGCCCAGCTCACATATCGTCGCCGCGCGGCTCCAGCGCTACTCGGGGCTGCCCTGGATCGCCGACTATCGCGACCCCTGGTCCGACAACCACTGGGATAACCGGATTGGTGCCTTCCGCCTCCTGGAAAGGCGGCTCGAGCGGCGCGTGTTGCGGGCTGCGGCTCTGCTGACCACCGTCGCGCCCACCTGGGCGAGCCAGCTACGCGAGCTGCACGGACACGACGTCGAGGTTGTATACAACGGGTTCGACCCGGCCGATTATCCCTCCGAACCGCAGACCACAGACCGGTTCACGCTCACCTATGTCGGCTCGCTGATCCGTCCCCATGAGAGCCCCGAGCCTCTTTTCCAGGCTCTGGCCCGGCTGAAGAGCCGGCCCGACCTCGACCTCGATGGATCGGGGTTCCAGATCCGCTTCCTCGGCACGGCACCCGGCGCTGCCGCCGAGCTCGCCGAGCGCTACGGCGTGGCCCACCTGGTGTCATACCTCCCTCCCGTCTCTCACCGGGAGTGCCTCGCCCAACAGGCAGCCGCGGCCGCCCTGCTCTTTCTCGGCTGGAGCGATCCCGAGCGTGGTGTGATCACAGCTAAGCTGTTCGAGTATCTCGGCGCCGGCCGCCCCATCCTCGCCGTCGGACCGCCAGGTGGCGAAGTCTCACGGATACTGCGCGAATGCGGACTCCCCGACCTCACCGATGACCCCCAGACCATCGCCCGCCGCCTCGAGGCCTGGCTCAGCGAGTTCGCCGACTCCGGAAAGCTCGCCGCCCAGACCGAGGGGCCTGCCATCAAGGCCTACACGCGCCGCGCCCAAGCCCAGCGCCTCGCCCAGCTGCTGGACAAGGCTGCCTAAGTCTGGCACGCAAATCGCCTCTTACTATTGACGAGGGACGGCAGGACAACCGTTCCTTGAGCTGAGGGAGTCGGGAAACGACCCGAGAAAAGCCAATCAATTCAACAACTTAGCGAAACAGGTTCCCGATGCGAGCCGCCATGACGCTGATTTTGACCGGTCAAAAGGACCGACACCCCTCGGTCAGCATGACCGGATCGGTCGTCGCGACCGGCATCGCGTTGGGCCTACTTTTCCTCACCACCGACCGTCACTCGTATCACCGGTACCGGGAGGCCGGAGCTTTCGGCCTCATCAGATGCCGGCCGAAGCCGAACAGGCCGGTTCTCGCACACATGCCGGACCTACCATGAAACCATACCTTGGGCAGCGGTGTCATGGTCGGTGGTCGCCCCGGAGGCGCGGGTCGCAAGGCCCGCGCCTTCACCATTCTTGGGATCGAGTTGCTGAGAGTGGTGTAATATTGGTTAGACCGGTTCGTGGAGGGCTAGGATGAGATCCAGCTTGCTGTTGTCAATTATCTCCCTCGCTTTGCTAGGGCTGCTCGGTTGGGCAAAACACGACAGGGCTCGCTCTGACGAAGCGCGCGCCGATACCGTCGTGGAGGGAGACGAATTTTCGCTGTTCATCGGCTGATCGAGAGTCCGACCCGCCTGTCGATCGAGCTGCCGCACCCTTGAGAGCAGCATATCACCCTTCCGCTTCCGCACACGACCGTTAGTTCCATCTCTTCCTGCTTGCCACGCGGCTGTCGCCGCCAAATCTTAGGGCTCGATACCCGTGTCCTGGAGTACCGCCCGTCTCTTAAGCGGAGCTGCGACTTGAACAGATCGCGCGGTGACTGCACGGTCATCCGTCACGTCGAGATCGAAGACCTCGGCTACCTCGGCGAGGCCCTCGAGCATGCCGGCATCAGCCCTGACTATGTGGACGCCGAGTCGCTGCCCGATGATCGGCATGTCGTTGGCGTCGGCAGTCTCATAGTCCTGGGCGGCCCGATGGGCGCCTACGAGATCGACCGTCACCCCCAGCTCAGCAGCGTAATCGATCTGATTCGTGCCTCTCTAGCCGCCGGGCGACCGGTACTCGGCATCTGCCTCGGTGCACAGCTAGTCGCCGCCGCCGCCGGAGCCCACGTTTATCCCGGCGCGCACGGAAAAGAGATCGGTTGGGCGCCGGTGCAGCTGACCCAGGCCGGCCTTGACGACCCGCTCTGGGCTGGTTTTCCCGAGACCTTCGAGACCTTCCACTGGCACGGCGACACCTTCGACCTTCCAGCGGGTGCCGAGCTGTTGGCGCGCACAGAGCGCTACATTCAGGCATTCCGCCTCGGCCCGGTCGCCTACGGCGTGCAGTTTCACCCTGAGGTAGTGCCGGCGCAGCTCGAGAGCTGGATCCGTGCCTATCACCTGGAGCTCGAGCGCGAGCGACTGGCCTCCGAGGATGTCCTCGGCGTGCCGGACCCCGAGACCCATCGCGCGCTCGCCTTCCGGTTTGGGGAGAACATCGCTCGCTGGATGGGTGAGTACCCAAGGTAGGGTCTCTGGGGTGGGAGATAAGGAATCCAGGATTACTTGACTACTTGAATAATTGAGCATCTGAATGAGGAATGGCCGCGAGGCATGCCAAGCGGCCATTCTCAATACGAGTGGTCTATTATGCTATCAGTCAAGTAGTCATCGATTGCCGAATTCCCAACCTACGATTCCCCATCCTACATAACATCCGGCGACAGCTCGTAGTCGACCTTCCACGGCGGAAGCTCCGTCTTCCCTTCCTTCAGAAACCAGTCGAACCAGCGCAGCATGCGCAGCGTGTAGTCGTAGCGCGCCGCCGCCCGCCGGTTGCCGTGGCCTTCACCCGGAAAAAGGACCAGGCGCACCGGTGTGTCGGTCTGCATCTTGATGCCGCGATACAGCTCGCGCGACTGGCCGGGGTTGACTCGCGGGTCTTCCTTGCCGTGCATGATCAGAAGCGGCGTCTGCGTATCATTCACGTACATGATCGGGCTCCGCTCCAATACCCGTTCCGGGTTCTCGTATGGATTCGAGAGCCAGTGGACTAGTTCCATCTCCCACGGTATGTCGGTCGTGCCGGTGAACGAGACCCGGTTGGAGATGCCGACGGACATGACGCCTGCGGCGAAGCGCTGACTGTGCCGCGTCGCGGCCCAGGCGGTGAAGTAGCCGCCGTACGAGCCGCCGGTGATCCCTACCCGATCCGGATCGGCTACGCCACGCTCGATCAGGTAGTCCACACCGGCCAGCACGTCATCGAACTCGGCGCCGGCGCCGTCACGCTGGTCCGCTTTGGAGAAGGGAACGCCGCGGCCCGTGCTCCCCCTGTAATTGGGATAGAACACGGCGTAGCCCCGCGCGGCGCTCATCTGCCCAGGCCGGCTGTAGGTGGTCAGCCAACCGTTCTTGAAGTGCGACTCCGGACCGCCATGGGCTACGACGATCGTCGGAACGTTTACGCTTCCATCCAGCGGGTGGATGAGCAGGCCCTCGATCTCCAAGCCGTCCTCGGCGGTCCAGCGGACCATCTCCTGCCGGGCGAAGCGAATTCCCGAAAGCCACGCGTTGGCGTCGGTCAGCCGGTTCGGCTCACCGGCCCGGTCGACACGCATCGCAAACACCTCTCGCGGGAAAGTCGGCGATTCAGCCGCCAACGCGGCGAAGCGGCCCCTCGCATCGACGCTCAGCCCACCGAGAACGGGGTCGCTGCTCTCGAACAAGATCTCGGCGTCGCCGCCGTCCGTCTTCACGCGACCCAGGCGGCTGCCGACGCCGATCCCTGCCAGGTAGACCAAGCGGTCCCTCGAGACGAAGCTGAAGGACTCGACGTGCCCCTCCAGGCCGGGCAACAGATCGCGCAGCGCGCCGCCGCTCGCCGGCACGACCATCAGACGACCTTCCCGGGGGTCGTTGATGTCGACGCCCGAGATCAACGCGATCGTTCTCCCATCGGGCGACCAGTCGAACGACCCCAGCTTGCCCGGGTTTTCGATCTCCGCCAGCACCTCGCCCGACGACGCGTCGATGACATGCAGACGCCGAAACATGTATCGGTCGTCGACCAGCGGCGTCGGCGAGAGGTCCGTCAGCAGGCGCCTCCCGTCCGGACCCCAGGCCACGCTCCACGGCTGCCCCGGCACCTCCACGGTCCGCACCGCGCCGGCCGGGCCTCCGGGGCCGTTCGGCAATTCCAACACGTGGAGGCGGCGCGACAGCCAATCCTCTTCATAGATCTCCTGGTTGAAGCCCAGCTTCCTTAGCTCCGCCAGGTCTTCCGGCACCGCCTCACTGGCCACGAAAGCGATCGCTCGTCCATCCGGCCGCCAATCAAAGGCCTGCACGCTGGTCTCGTGCTCGAAGAGCCGGACCGACTCGCCCGCCTCGGCGGGTATCACGTAGATCGATGTGTGCTCGTCGCCCTCGCGGCGGGCCAGGTAGCTTATGTACGCGCCGTCAGGGCTCCAGCGCAGGTGCGAGACGTTCACCTCACCGGTAATGAAGGGCCGGTCGCGCGTCCCATCGAAGGCCACCACGTGAAGCTCCGCCCAGGCCGGGCCGTTCCGTTCACTGCCGGGCTCGCGCGGAACGCTGAGCGTGTAAGCGATCTCAGAACCGTCGGGACTGATCGCGATCTGCCCGGTCGATCGGATGCGGGCCACGTCCTTCGGGGTAAGCACCCTTCCCTGCGCCGCCCCCGGCTCGCCCGCTGGCGGGCCAATCGCAGTCTGAGCCTCCGCCTGCCGCATCGCGCCCGACAGCAGAAAGGCGCAACCGGCCAGGGTCCACACGATTCGCTGGCGTCTCATTGGTATCTCCTCCGGTTCATTCGTCTGGCATGAAGGCTGCCTTTGGCATTATAATCTCTCCAGCACGAGCAGAGAGCCTACGCTTCCCCGCCGTAGCTTTCCCCAGAACGTTTAGCCGGCTTGATACGGCTTCTCGTACCGAGCGACGCCGGGCCACACCCGGCGCCACAGGTTACCCGTGCCGCTGGTCCCTGTGCCGCTCCTGCGTCGCTGAGGCGCGGTGATGATAACGTTATCGACTCCTACAAACCAAGCCCGACTGGATGCCTGAGGCACCCGACCTGGTAGTCCGGATCAAGAGGGGTCTAGCACACCTCTTCGGAGAGGTGCGCGGGCTCCTCAACACATGGATCCGCAGCTGGCAGCGCCGCAGGCGGAGGCCCCAGCGTCACGGCTACCGCGAATCGCGTTATCGCAGCCTGTTCGACGGCGTGCCCATCGCCCTTTACCTCACCGCGCCCGACGGTACGATCCTCGACGCCAACCCGGCTCTGGTCGAGCTTCTCGGATACCCCTCCCGGGAAAGCCTTCTGCAGCTCAACGCCTACGACCTCTTCGTCGACCGCGACGTGCGACGTAGCCAGATCGCTCAGCTCGAGCAGGAGGATCTGGTCCGTGACTATCCCATGCAGCTTCGCCGCAGCGACGGGACGCTGATCTGGGTGCTCGACCAGGCCCGCGCCGTGCGAGACGCGAGGGGCAGGGTGCTCTTCTACGAGGGGTCACTGAAAGACATCACCGTCGAGAAACAGGCCCGCGAAGAGCTGCAGCGCATCAACGAGACGCTACGGGCCCTGATCGGAGCGTCGCCGCTGGCGATCATGGCTCTGGACACCGATCTCAACGTCCTCACCTGGAACGCCGCAGCCGAGCGGATCTTCGGCTGGAGCGAGGCCGAGGTCCTGGAACGCCCGCTGCCCCCGGTCGTACCCGACACAGAGATGCAGGAGTTTCGCCGGCTCCACGCTCGCCTGCTGCAGGGCTACAGTCTCAGCGAGGTCGAGGTCGTCCGGCGTCGTCGCGACGGCACGCTGATGAACGTGCACGTCTCCGCCGGGCCGCTGCGCGATGACAACGGAGAGGTCGTGGGCAGCCTCTCCCTGATGGCTGACGTCACCGAGCGCAAAGAAGTCGAGGACACCCGCAACCGGTTGGCCGAGATCCTCCAGGCGACCCCAGACTTCGTTGGCATATTTACCGTCGATGGAGTCGGCACCTACCTCAACTCTGCCGGGCGTGAGATGCTGGGCCTTAAGGAGGACGAGATTCCATCACCGGTGCCGGTCTGGGAGTATCACCCCGAGCCGTACCGGACCCGGCTGCGCGATGAGGTGCTCCCGGCTGCGATCCGCGACGGCTACTGGTCGGGCGAGATGACCTTCCGGGCGCGCGACGGGCGCCCTGTACCGACTTCGATGGTGATCGTCGCCCACAGGGCCAGCGACGGAAAGGTCGATCACCTGTCCACCATCGCTCGCGACCTGACCGAACAGAAGACTCTGGAGGAGCGCCTGCGTCACGCGCAGACTATGGAGGCTATCGGGCGACTCGCAGGCGGCATCGCTCACGACTTCAACAACCTGCTGACCTCGATCATCGGACACTGCGATCTCGCCCTCAAGGACCTCATCGACGAGCGGGCCCGGACCGATATCGAGGAGATCAAAGAGGCCGGCCAGCGCGCAGCAGCGCTCACCAGCCAGCTACTGGCGTTCGGCCGCCGCCAGATGCTGCAACCACGCCTGATCGAGTTGAACAAGCTGATCACCGACCTCGGCCCGCGACTCAGGGAAATGACCGGTTACTCGATCCAGCTGACGACGGTGCTCGACGACGGACTCCGGCGCGTGGAGGCCGACCCGGTCCAAATCGAGGAGATCATCGTAAGTCTGGTGGAGAACGCCTGCGAGGCCATGCCGGACGGCGGCACCATCTCGATCGAAACGGCTCATGCCGAGCTCAAACTCGATTCGGCGCAGCAGCTCGGCTTGTCGCAACCCGGTATGTACGCTGTCCTCTCGGTCATTGACAACGGCTGCGGCATGGACGAGGAGACCCTCGCACAGATCTTCGAGCCGTTCTTCTCGACCAAGAATGAGGTGAAGGGCACCGGCCTCGGCCTCGCCACGGTGTACGGGATCGTCAAACAGAGTGGCGGTGACATCTGGGTCAAGAGCGAGCCCGACCACGGCACCGCCGTCTTGATCTATCTTCCGGCCGTCGAGGCGCAGATCGAAGCGGCGGTAACGTCCACTAGGGTCGAAGAGCCCGTCATGACCAGCGGCACGGTTCTCTTGGTGGAGGATGAGCCGGCTGTGCTGAGCCTGGCGGCCCGTGTGCTACGAGGCCGCGGCTACGAGGTCCTCCAGGCCCACGACGGCTCGGAAGCGCTCG
>CP070812.1:985028-994729 GCA_020344015.1 Gemmatimonadota bacterium | reverse complement strand
GTCGCCGCGTTCACCGGCAACCACAACGTCGCCCATCCCGGCGTCGGTCGCGGGTCGTTCCCATGGGACTGGGGCCTATGGTTCCCCCACGCCGATCTCGTGGGCCACGTCCGCGCCCACGAGCCCGACCTCCTCTTCTTCAGCGGTGATCAGGTCTACGAGGGCGCCAGTCCGACCCGCGCCGACTTCGCGCAGCCGTTCCAGGACTACCTCTACAAGTGGTACCTCTGGTACTGGGCGTTCGGCGAGCTGACCGCCGAGATACCCAGCGTGACCATCCCCGATGATCACGACGTCTACCACGGCAACATCTGGGGCGCCGGCGGTAAGGCGACGCCGCCCGGCCTCTCCGGTGCCGCCGCCCAGGACGCGGGTGGCTACAAGCTGTCGCCCGAGTTCGTCAACATGGTCCAGCGGACGATGGCGAGTCACCTGCCCGAGCCGTTCGACCCGACCCCAGTGGAGCAGGGCATCGAGGTCTATTATACCGACCTGCTGTATGGAGGCGTGAGCTTCGCCGTCATCGAGGACCGCAAGTTCAAGTCGGCCCCCGCACCGATGCTGCCCGAGGCGCGGGTCCGGAACGGCTGGCCTCAGAACCTCGAGTTCGATCCGAAGAGCGAAGCCGACGCGCCCGGCGCGACGCTGCTCGGCGACAGGCAGCTCGAGTTCCTGGAGAATTGGGCGAACGACTGGAGCGACGGCGCCTGGATGAAGGTGGCACTCTCGCAGACACTCTTCACCAATCTGGCCACGCTGCCCGATAGCGCGACCAGCGGCTCGGTCATCCCGTCGCTCCCCATACTCGCGCCCGACGAGTACGCTGAGGGCGACAAGTTCGTCAGCGACATGGATTCGAACGGCTGGCCGCAGACGGGACGCAACAAAGCGCTCCGCGCGATGCGCAAAGGCTTCGCCGTACACCTGGCCGGCGATCAGCATCTCGGATCGACGGTCCAGTACGGCGTCGACGACTGGCGCGACGCCGGCTTCGCGCTCTGCGTCCCCTCCATCGCCAACTTCTGGCCGCGCCGTTGGTATCCACCGCAGCCCGGCGCGAACCGCGACCCGGACGCCGCCCGCTACACCGGCGACTACGAGGACGGCTTCGGTAACAAGATGACTGTCATGGCCGTCTCGAACCCGCACCGCTGGGGGAGAGAGCCGGCGGCGCTCCACGACCGGGCGCCCGGCTACGGGATCGCACGCTTTGTCCGCAGTACCCGCCAGATCAGCCTCGCCGCCTGGCCCCGCTGGTCCGATCCCGCCGCCGACGCGCCCTATCCCGGCTGGCCCGTAACCTTCGCTCAACAGGACAACTATGGCCGCGCGGCGATAGCCTACCTGCCTCGTCTCGAGATCACCGGCATGCGCGAGCCCGTCGTCCAGGTCGTGAGCGAGCGGACCGGCGAGATCGTTTACACGCTCCGCATCGCTGGCGACCCGTTCGTGCCCAAGGTCTTCGCTCTCGGCCGCTACACGTTGCACGTGGGTGAGCCGGGTACCGACAGGATGCAGACCTTCGAGCACGTGCCGGCGGCCTCAGAAGGCGAAGGCGTGATCGCGGTCGCCTTCTGAGTCAGTACGGTCGGAGGCCGGGAGAACCACTCGCTACGGGCTCGCGCCACCTTGCGAAAAGCGACCTCACCGTCAGTGGTTTGCTCGCGACCTCCGCGAGCTGGCTCTCCCGGCCTCCTCCCTGTCCATACAAAGGAGTCGGGAACAAGGCTCGCCCTCCTTGCGGAGTCTTGACAGACAACAGCGTGACTGGCTGGCCCGGTGTGCAGCCAGCCGGTCGTGGGAGGAGGCGGAGGACCACCTCGCGAAGGTCGCGAGCACACCCGGACGGGTGAAGTCGCCCGATGCCGGTGGCGCGAGCCCGTAGCGAGTGGCCCTCCGCCTCCGACCCAAGACCCGGTAGTCAGCCCACTGCGCCGGACGTTACTTTGGGTTTGGCGTCAGTTCAGGACACTCGAAAGGGGGGCGAGCCGTGAGCGCCGACTACAAGCTTCCCGTCGCCGGTGAGATGGTCGAGTCGGGCGACGTCGATGAGGTCGTCAACCCGTACAACGGGCAGGTCGTCGGCCGTGTACCGCTGGCGACGCCGGAGCAGCGCGAGGCCGCGGTCGCCGCGGCGGTCCAGGCGTTCGAGGAGACCAGGACGCTCTCACGCGTGGAGCGCGCCGGGATCTGCCACGCGATCGGCATTGGGATCGGGAAGCGGCGGCGCGAGTTGGCGGAGACCATGGCGCTGGAGTGCGGCAAGCCGATCAAGCCGGCGGAGATCGAGGTCGACCGTGCAGGCGCTACCTTCGCCATGGCGGCGGAGGAGGCGAAGCGGGTCGGCGGGGAGATAGTGCCGGTCGACGTCGTGCCGTGGGGCGAGGGCTACACGGCCCAGTACCATCGCTTTCCCATCGGGCCAGTCCTGGGGATCGTACCGTTCAACTTCCCCCTCAACCTGGCGGCCCACAAGCTGGCCCCCTCCATCGCCGCCGGTTGCTCGATGGTGATGAAGCCGCCACAGCAGGCGCCCATCGCCGTCCTCAAGCTGGCGGAGATCGCATACGAGGCGGGCGTGCCGCCCAAGTCCTTCAGCGTCCTGCACAGCACGGTGGAAGTGGCCGAGCCGATGGTGCGCGACGACCGCTTCAAGCTGCTCTCGTTCACCGGCTCGGCCCCCGTCGGCTGGCACCTCAAATCGATCGCCGGCAAGAAGCGCGTCGTGCTCGAGCTGGGCGGCAACGCCGGCGCCATAGTCCACTCCGATGCAGATCTGGACTGGGCAACGACGCGCGTCGCCGCCGGCGGCTACGGCTACGCCGGGCAGAGCTGCATCAGCGTGCAGCGCGTGCTGATTCACAGGACGCTGTTCGATGAGTTCTGCGCCGGGCTCATCGAGCGGAGCGAGGCGCTCAAGGTCGGCGACCCGCTCGACGAGGCGAGCGATGTCGGCCCGCTCATAGAGGAGGGGCATGCCGAGCGGGTGATGAGCTGGATCGCCGAGGCGGAGGCTGGCGGCGCCCGCGTGCTCACCGGAAACCGTCGCGACGGCGCACTCGTCTGGCCAACCGTGCTCGCCGACACGGCGTTCGATATGAAGGTCGAATGCGAGGAGATCTTCGGGCCCGTTGTTACCGTGAGGCCTTACGACGACTTCAAGGCGGCGGTCCAGATCGTCAACGATTCGGTCTACGGACTACAGAGCGGGATCTTCACCCATGACATCAGGCTGATCGACTACGCCTACGCGAACCTCGAAGTAGGTGGCGTGGTCGTCAACGACATGCCGACCTTCCGGATCGACAATATGCCGTACGGCGGCGTGAAAAGCTCGGGCCTCGGCCGCGAGGGACCGCGCAGCAGCATAGAAGACATGACCGAAGTCAAGATGCTTATCGTGAATCGACGGCATTGATATCGAAATAGCTCAGCCGGCGGGCCGCCTGGCAATCATTCGGGCCAGGCCCCGCTCGCCTTCCGCCTCCTCGAACACGCCTTCCTCGTAGAGCAGGGTCTCGAAGTCCCAGAAGACCTGCCTCAGCTCGCCGCGCTCCAGCGCGTAGGCGTGCCGGATATCGCCCCCTAGAACATCAATCTCGTCGACGTTGAAGGTTTCCACCAATAACAGACCACCGGGCTTGAGCGCGGTGCGGAAAGCGGGAAAGAGCGAGCGGAGCAGGAAGCGGCTGTTGACGATGAGATCGAAGGTGTCCGGCGCGAGAGCGAAGCTCTCGAGGTCGGCGAGCACGATCTGGATGTCGAGCTTCTCGTGGCGGGCCCTGCGTTGCAATCGCTGAAGCCCTTCCCACGAGATGTCGACGGCCATGACCTTGAAGCCGCGGCGCGCAAGCCAGAGCGCGTTGCGCCCGGCGCCGCAGGCCACATCGAGCGCGAGGCCCGGCTCGGCGAGCCAGGCCTCCGCGTCCTCGAGTATTCCTGCGGGCTCGTCGATATCGGCCCAATCGCCCTCGGCGTACCGCTCGTCCCAACGGGCCCGGTCGTCCTCGGCCATGATCCGCCGCCCGCCCGGACTGCCGCCTAGATGAGCTCGGTCTTGCGCGGGCCCTCTGACTCCTTACGCGGGCGAAGGTCCCAGCATACCCAGCCGCCCCGCTCGCCGAAGCCGCGCGAACGGCGCGCGAAATCGAACACCTTGCCCTCCGCCAGCTCAGTGTCGGCGGAGATCAGCGTGATCGCCGCGCCGTCGATCTTCTCCGGGTCGAGGCCCATCGCGTCGCAGGCCAGCTTCAAGGCAGTGGCAAAGTCGTGTGCCACGACCTTGGCGTGGAACTGCTCCGCCGTACCCAGGTACTCGTGCCCGCGAAAGATGACGCGGAACAGCTTCTTCGTATGCTCGTTCTTCTGCGCCTCTGGTTCGCTCTTCTTGGCCATCACTTACCAGTCTGCTTGGCGGGGTCGAGCAACTCGTCCGCCTGCTTCGCATCCAGCAGGCCTTCCTCGACCACAAGATCGCGGATCGTCTTGTCCTTTACCAGCGCGTCCTTCGCAATCTGCGCCGCCTTGTCGTAGCCGAGGACCGGCGCCAGCGCCGTCGCCAGCGCGGGGCTCAGCTCCGCATACACCCGACAGCGCTCACGGTTCGCCTCGATGCCGGCGATGCACTTGTCGACGAAGATCGCGGCGACGTTGGCCAGGATCTCGATCGACTGTAGCACGTTGTACGTCATGACCGGGATCATGACGTTCAGCTCGAAGTTGTCCGCGTGTCCGCCCACCGTGACAGTCGCGTCGTTGCCGATCACCTGCGCGCATACCTGGCGCACCGCCTCGGGGATCACCGGGTTCACCTTGCCCGGCATGATCGACGAGCCGGGCTGCGTCGCCGGGATCGAAATCTCCGACAGCCCCGTCCGCGGACCAGTCGCCAGCCAGCGCACGTCGTTGGCGATCTTGCTCATGCTCACCGCGACGCTCTTCAGCGCCCCGCTCGTCTCGACCAGTGCGTCGCGCGCAGCCTGCGCCTCGAAGTGGTTCGGCGCCTCGACGAACTTCTGGTCGAAGATCTTCGACAGACCGTCACAGACGCGGCCGGCGAACTCGGGATGCGCGTTGAGGCCGGTGCCCACCGCCGTGCCGCCGATCGCCAGTTCGCGCATGTGCGGTAGCGTGTTCTCGATGCGCCTGATCCCGTGCTCGATCTGGCTGGCGTAGCCGCTGAACTCCTGGCCCAGCGTGACCGGCGTGGCATCCTGCAGGTGCGTCCGGCCGGTCTTGACGACGTCGGCGTACTCCCTCGCCTTCGCGCTCAGCGCCTCGTGCAGCTTCTTGAGCGCTGGCAGCAGGTCCTCGGTTATCGCGCTGCTCACCGAGACGTGCGACGCCGTGGGGATCACGTCGTTGCTCGACTGCCCCTGGTTCACGTGGTCGTTCGGGTGGACTTCCTTCGAGCCGATGTCGGCGCCGAGGATCTGCGACGCTCGATTGGCTATCACCTCGTTGGCGTTCATGTTCGTCGACGTCCCGGAACCGGTCTGGAAGATGTCGACGACGAAGTGGTCGTCCAGCTCGCCGTCCATCACCTGGCGCGCCGCCTCCTCGGTCGCCTTCGCTCGCCGCTCGTCCACCACGTCCAGCTTCGCGTTCACCTGGGCGGCCACCATCTTGATCGCGCCCAGCGCGCGGATGAACCGGCGCGGGAAGCCGATCCCGCTGACCGGGAAGTTCTCGACCGCCCGCTGCGTGCTGGCGCCCCACAGCGCGTCGGCCGGGACCTTCATCTCGCCGAGCGTGTCGCGCTCGATTCTGTAGTCGCTGCTACCCATCATCGGCTCCGTCCCTGTATGTCACTGTCCGGCACGAGGATCTGGGCGTGCTGAACAACACAAGATATGTGCAGTAGGGGGTAGGCGGTAGGCGGTAACGGTGGCCGGTAGCCGGTGGTCGGTAGCCGGTGGAACTTTGCCAGTTATTGGGAGGCTTGCCCGCGATTCTCGCCGCCCGCATGATTCTGTGGGAGAACTCCACACCTTCGGCGCCGCGCGCGCTCACATCTTCGTGAGGGTAACGTGTCTCGCCTCAAGCACTTAGTCCTCGAGATCCACCGCCGTTCCCTGTGGCAGGTCCTCGCCGTGTACGTGGGCGCCTCTTGGGCGGTGCTCGAGGCCACCGAGCATGTGCGGGAGCGCTTCCTGATGCCCGAATGGGTCTACGGGGCGGCGTTCATTGTGCTGCTGGTCGGGTTTCCCATCGTGCTCGCTTCGGCCCTGGTGCGTGAAGAGATGGCGGGGCCAGAGCGTGATCGGGCCGCGCCTGCTCCGGAGGAAGGAGCGTTGGAACACGCCGCCAGCCAGAGCCTGTTCAGCTTGCTGGCTGGGCGCTTGACCTGGGGGCGCGCCGTGCTGGCGGTGGTCGTCGCGCTCGCCCTGGTGGGGCTGGCCGGTGCGCTGGTCGTCGTGCGGGGCGCGGCTCGCGTGACGGAGGCGCAGGGAGCGGCGGGGGACGCGTTCGAGGAGCGCGCCTGGCTGGTGGTGGCGGAGTTCGAGGCGCCGGAAGAAGAGGAGGACCTGGGACGTGCGGTGCGCACGGCGCTGATGACCGAGCTTGGACAGTCTCGTCATGTCAACGTCTACGGCGACAACCAGGTGCGGCCGGTGCTCCTCCGGATGATGCTCCCCGACACGACGAGCCTGGACGAGCGCCTGGCCCTGGAACTGGCCGAGCGCGAAGGGCTGTCGGCGGTACTCGCCGGTTCGATCCATAGGGTGGGTGGCGGCTATCAGCTGAGCGCCCGGGTCATCGAGCCGGGCAGCGGTCGTGAGCTCATAAGCGCGGGTTCTGCCGCGGACTCCGTCCAGCTGCTGGAAGGAATCGCGCGCCTGTCGCGCGAGGTGCGGCGGCGATTGGGCGAGGGGCGCGCCGAGCTGCGGCAGAGCTTGCCGCTCCCGCAGGTCACCACCCGCTCCCTGGATGCGTTGCAGAAATATGCGCTTGCGGTTGTGGCCAACCGCGAGCGCGACTACGAGCAGGCCCTTGAGCTGGCCGAGGAGGCCATTTGGCTGGACTCGACGTTCGCGGCGGCGTATCGGACGGCGGCGGTCGCCAGCAATAATCTGGGGCGCTATTCGGCGGCGGTGCCTTACGCGACGCGGGCTTACGAGTTGCGCGACCGGCTGACCGACCGCGAGCGCTTGCTGGTGGAGGCAACCTACCACTGGTACGTCGAGGGAGACGCCCGGGAGGCCGCGGACACATACGAGCGGCTCCTGGCCCAGTATCCGGACGACTACACGGCGGTGCACAACCTGGCTGTCGAGGCCGGCTCGTGGCTAGGCGAGCCTCATCGCGCCTATCCTGCCGCGCTCAAGGCCGTGGAGCTTAACCCGTACTCGGTGCTCGGTATCGGCAACGCCATCAGTTACGCGCGGGATGTCGACCGCTGGGACGTCGCCGACAGCCTGATCGGCCTGGCAGTCGAGCGCGGCTTCGAGGACGACGCCGTCCGCTGGTCACGCTCCCAGGCGCTGGGTCGCGGCGACTGGGAGCGGGCGGAAGCGCTCTGCGACTCGCTGCTCGCAGAGCCCTCGAGCCCGGTCCGGCTCGAGTCCGAGCAACGGATCTGTGGTTCCATCGATCTCGCTCGCGGCCGCTTCCGCCGGGGGATCGAGCTCCTCTCGGCCAGCGCGGCCCACGCCATACCCTCCGGAAGCCGCAATCGAGTCGTTGGCTCCCAGTATGCCCTTGCGTTGGCCGAGGCTATGAGGGGACGGCCAGAAGCTGGGGGAGACCACGTCGCCGCGATTCTCGACTACTTTCCCGCCGGATCGCTCGGCGATATCGATCGTCATATCAGCCGCACGAGCATGCGGAGCCTTGCCGCCTTTCTTGGACAGGTCGAGGTCGCCGCGCGTGTCGCCGCCACCTATCCGCCCTATCCGGACCCCGACCACCAACTCACCCGCTACGGCGAGGCGCTGGCGGGCGGAGTCGAGGCGCTGGCCAGGGGAGATCCCGAGGAGGCGCTGCGGACCTTCGAGGAGCTGCGTGTCATAGATTTCCGGCCGCGTCCCTGGCGGCCCTTCCAAAAGCTCGCCTTCGGCCTGACGTTCGCCGAGCTGGGTCAGGTCGACTCGGCGGTCGCCTATCTGGAGGCCCTCATCGCTCCGGCCGAGATCGCGGGCCGGCAGTTCGCGCGAATTCAGCTTCCTGCCATCGAGCGCCGGCTGGCCGAGCTCGAGGAGTCGCGCGGCAACATCGACGCTGCGATCCGCCACTACCAGCGGTTCCTCGAGCTCTGGGCCGACGCCGATCCCGAGCTGCAGTACCAGGTCGACGACGCACGCCGGGCGCTGGCCCGGCTGTCCGCGATGGAGAACGACTAGACCGCGCGGTTCCGACGCTGGCCGTCTTCACCGCCGGGGTCAGCAAGCCGCGCCACCTCACGGAGAGCATTCTATGCCAACGAGTCATCTGCGCCCGAGCCGACTCGCCCTACTCGCCCTGACCGTGGCGGTCTGCGCCGTCACGTCAGCTGCGCTTCGAATCGACGACCGCGAGTCTCAGCAGCGCGCCTCGCCGCTTCGCTTCGACATCGTCTATCCCGCCGACGTCGATGCGGGCCCGCTCGACGGCCGCCTCCTCCTGGTGATCGCCAGGACGGACCAGCGTGAGCCGCGGTTCCAGGTCGGTTGGGGACTTAACACGCAGCCGGTCTTCGGCGGCGACGTCGAGGGGCTACGGCCCGGTGAACCGGCGGTCATCGACGCGAGCACACGCGGCTACCCCGTTGAGAGCATCACCCAGATCCCTGCAGGCGACTACTACGTGCAGGCGGTGCTGCACGTGTATACGACGTTCCAACGCGCCGACGGCCACACGATCAAGGCCCCCATGGACCAGTGGGAGGGCCAGCAGTGGAACCGGTCGCCGGGCAACCTGATGAGCGAGGTGGAGCACCTACATATCGACCCGGCCTCGGGAGAGCCGCTGCGGATCACGCTGTCGGAAAAGATTCCGCCCATCACCCCGCCCGAAGACACGAAGTACGTCAAACATATCAAGTTCCGCAGCGAGATCTTGAGCGAGTGGTGGGGGCACGACATGCACCTGGGCGCGATCGTCGTGTTGCCGGAAGGCTTCGATGAGCACCCGGACGCCCGCTACCCCGTTGCGTACATGCACGGCCACTTCCCGCGCACGTTCCGCGGATGGCGCGAGACGCCGCCCGATCCGCAGGCTACGGGCAGGGCCCGCGAGTGGGCCGAAGCGCAGTACCGGTTCTTCCAGGACTGGGGTTCCGGCGCGCTGGGTCGGTTCCTCATCGTCTTGATGCAGCATCCCACGCCGTATTACGACGACTCCTACGCCGTCAACTCGGAGAACAACGGCCCCTACGGCGATGCGCTGACCCAGGAGTTGATGCCGCGCGTCGAGCGCCAGTTCCGCGCCATCGGCGAACCGTGGGCGCGAACGCTCTACGGCGGCTCGACCGGTGGCTGGGAGAGCCTCGCCTGGCAGGTCTTCTATCCCGACATGTTCAACGGCGTCTGGACCTTCTGTCCCGACCCGGTCGACTTCCGCTACTTCCAGCTCATCAACATCTACGAAGATGAGAACGCCTTCTATCCCAACTCGGACTGGGTGCGGACACCGTCGCGGCCTCTTATGCGCGGGGTCGACGATCAGGTGTACATGACCATGGAGGGCCTCAGCCACCAGGAGGCCGTGCTCGGCTCGCGCGG
>CP070812.1:979807-984928 GCA_020344015.1 Gemmatimonadota bacterium | reverse complement strand
GCTGAAGAGGCGCTGGGCCGCGCCGAGATCACCGTGAACAAGAACACCGTGCCCTTCGAGACACGTTCGCCGTTCGTGACCTCGGGGATCCGGATCGGGACGCCGGCGCTCACGACCCGGGGGATGCGGGAGGCCGAGATGCAGCAGATCGGAGGCTGGATAGACGAGATCCTCCAGGCGCCGGCCGACGAGGCCGTCGCCGCACGCGTCCGCGGCCAGGTCCTCGACCTCTGCCGCGCCTTCCCGCTTTACGAGGAATGGGTGGAAGGCACGTTCACCCGGCCCGCCGGGCTGGGAAGGAACAACAAGGAATAGTGAAGTCGTTGGGAATTCGAGAATTCAGGGCACGGAAGCGGGCCTGAGAACGGGCCGGCGAGGCCAATCCCGGTGCCCTTGACGGGGCCACCGGCCCGAATGAGGTTGTACGGGTGTGTTAGGTAACGCGGAGTGTGAGGTAGCGGGCGATGACAGGAGCAACAGCAACGATTCTGGGGCCAGGTGCCTGACGGAACGGGTGGGGCTGAATGGTAGGACAGAACCTGCTGGCTAAGCTCCGGGAGCAGAACCCGCGTTATTCGGACGCCGCCTACCTTTTTGTCCTTTCCGCTCTACAGCATGCCATCGAGAAGCTAGACGAGCCGCGCCACATCACGGGCCAGGAGCTGGCCGAGGGGGTCCGCGACCTGGCGATCAGGCGGTTCGGCCCCATGGCCCGCACCGTGCTGGAGCATTGGGGCATCCACGAAACCGCTGACATCGGCGCCATCGTCTACGCGCTCATCGATTGTCACGTGCTGATAAAGCAGGAGAGCGACAGCCGCGAAGATTTCCAGGACGTCTTCAGCTTCGACGAAGCCTTCGATCGCAACTATCCTTGGGGCAGGGTCGAGCGGCGCTAGCCGACCCGGGGCCCGGCTATCGACCGTGATAGCCATGCCTGGTTAGGGAGGGGGGTGAAGTCTTATGGATCGTGAGCGAGAGTTCCCCGTTTGCAGAAAGTGTGACGCAGGGTCGATGGTGCCATTGTCCGACTATGGCCGCGAGGGCGCGACCATCATGTACAAGGCGTGGGTGTGTAGCAACCCGGATTGCGGCTTCAATATCCGCATCGACAACGGCGAGATAAGCTTCGGCCGTCAGATCCAGCAATCCTTCAAATAGTCGGACCGCGAGTCTGGTGATTCGATGAGCGATCTCTTCGGCGTCGAACGTCTGCCGCTGCCGCGAGCCCCCGAGATGGCCGAGATCGATCGGCGGGCCCGCGAGGAGCACGGCGTTCCCGAGCGGCTGCTGATGGAGAGCGCCGGCCGCGCGATCGCTCAGTGCCTCCAGCATTTCTACCCCGAAGGAAGAGTCGCGGCCGCCGTCGGCAGTGGTCACAACGGCGGCGACGCCTACATCGCGCTCCGCGTGCTGCGCAGCTGGGGTAGGGAGGTCCTCGCGGTCCAGGCCGGCAGCCAGCCGCCTGACGCCGCACTCGCCCACCGCTGGGACGTACCCGTCCTGCCGGCCGAGAAGGCCGCCCGCGCCTTCAACTCCTGCGCGGTCATCCTCGACGGCGTGCTCGGCACTGGCACGACCGGTAAGCCCCACGATCAGGCCGCCAAAATGATCGATGCGATGAACGCCAGCAGCGCGGTGCGCGTCGCGGTCGATGGACCCTCGGGGATGGACTTCAGCACCGGCGCCGTGCCCGGCGCCTGCGTCTACGCCGACCTCACGGTGACCCTCGGCTTCCCCAAGCTCGGCCTGCTCTTCCAGCCGGCGCGTGGCCGGTGCGGCCGCATCGTCGTCGCCGAGATCGGCTTTCAGCCGGTGCTCGACGACGAGGTTTCCGCCTGCGTCATCACACCCGGCTGGGCCCAGGCGCACCTGCCGCGCCGCGCACCCGACGCCCACAAGGGCGACGCCGGCTACCTCCTCATCGCAGCCGGTCGCAAGGGGATGGCCGGCGCCGGCGTGCTGGCCGCGCGCGGCGCTCTCGCGATGGGTGCCGGCATCGTGAAGATCGCGTCCGACGATGCCAACCGTGAGATCTACCAGGCCTCGGTGCCCGAGGCGATCTTCGTCGATATCGACGACCCCCCAGCGCTGGCCGAGGCCGGCGAATGGGCCCACGCGCTCGTCGTCGGCTGCGGGTTCGGCCAGGATGCCGTCGCCGCCACGCGCCTCGAGCGCGCCCTCGAGTCGACCGGCGCGCTCCCCACCCTCATCGACGCCGATGGGCTGAACATCCTCGCCGGCCGGCCCGGCGACCTGACCGAGCTGGGTAAGACGCGACCCACCGCCATCACGCCGCACCCCGGCGAGATGGCCCGCCTGTTGGGGATGCCGACCGGCGAAGCGCGCGCCGATCCCGTCGCCGTCGCCGGCGCCGCAGCGAGCCAGCTACGCGCCGCGGTGCTCTATAAAGGCGCGCCTTCGGTCGTCGCCCTGAGCCACGAGCCGGTCCTCGTCACCGCCGCGGGTTCGTCCGCCGCCGCGTCAGGCGGCTCCGGCGACGTCCTCTCCGGCGCCTGCGGCGCCATGCTCGCCGCCCGCATGCCCCGACGCGAGGCGCTCGCTGTCGCTCTCTACTATTGCGGCCGCGCCGCCCAGCTCGGGCCGCCCATGGGCCGCAGCTCGCTCGAGCTCGTCCGCAGCCTGCCCCTGGCGTTGGAGAACCCCGGCGCCGGCACACCGCCGCTCCCCTTCTTACTCTTCGACCAGCCGCCGCCACGGTGAGCTCGATCCCGCTTGGCCCGGGCGCCGAGTTCGACATCATCCGTCGCATCCTGGAAGGTGCCGAGCCGCCGGGGCCCGAGATCGCCGTCGCCAGCGGCGACGACTGCGCGCTGCTCCGAGCCGAGGACTTCCGCTACCTGGCGGTCACAGTGGATCTCACCGTCGAGGGCGCCCATTTCCTGCCCGACTGGGGGACGCCCGAGTTGGTGGGAGGCCGCGCTGTCCGTGCCTCGGTCTCCGACCTGGCGGCGATGGCTGCCGTGCCGCTGGGCGTGCTGGTGGCGCTGAACGTGCCGGGTGATTCCGAGGCGCGGCTGGCCGAGCAGGTGGGCGCCGGCTGCCTGAACGCCGCGGCGGCGCTGGGCGCGCCCTTGATCGGCGGTGACCTCTCCCGCGGCGGTGGCGCGCTCGCCCTCGATGTGACGGCGCTCGGCCTCGTCGAGCGGCCGCTCTTGAGGAGCGGCGCCCGGCCCGACGACGAGCTCTGGGTGACCGGTCAGCTCGGCGCGGCGGCGGCCGCCGTCGGCGCTTGGAAGGCGGGGGAGCCTGTCCCCGAAGAGTGGTCCGAGCGCTTCTGGTGCCCACAGCCGCGGCTCGTCGAGGCGCGCTGGCTGTCCGATCACGGCGCCACGGCGGGGATCGATCTGTCCGACGGGCTGGTCGCCGACGCAGGCCACATCGCGGCGGCGTCGGACCTGCGGATCGAGATCGACTGGGAGGAGGTCCCCGCCGCAACCGGCGTCGACCCGGAGCTCGCCCTCACCGGCGGCGAAGACTACGAATTGCTTGTGGCCGCCCCTGATGGCATATTTGGCGCGGAGCAAGTCTCCGAATTCGAGCGGACATTCGGCATCCCCCTGACCCGCGTAGGCCGAGCCGTTAAGGGCGTCGGCGTGCGGGTTTTTCGTGATGGGAAAAAGGTGAAGCTCGATTCGTCGGGCCACGACCATTTCCAGGCCGGATAGCGCGCTGTGATTCGTTCATTCTGGGTAACGATCGTCGGCTTATCGCTCCTGCTGACCCTGGGGAGCGTGGCGGTCGTGGGCGCCTACCTGGGAATGCCCAACGCCTACTACCAGTGGGTCTACCACTTCTTCAGCCGCGCGATGCTCTGGTCCGGCGGCACGCCGGTCCGTGTCAGCGGCCTCGAGCACATCGACCGCGAGAACCCGCAGGTCATCGCCTCCAACCACCAGTCGATGTGGGACATCTGGACGCTGGCCGCCAACATCCCGGTCCGCTACCACTTCGTCGCCAAGAAGGAGCTTCGCAAGATCCCCATATTCGGGCGCGCCGTCATCGCCGGCGGCAACGTATTCATCGATCGCGGCAACTGGCCGTCCGCCGTCGAGTCGCTCAAGGAGGCCGGGCAGCGGCTCAAAGAAGAGCGCAGTACCGCCGTCGTGTTCCCCGAAGGCACCCGCTCGCTGACCGGCGACCTGCGGAATTTCAAGAAGGGGCCCTTCATCATGGCCATCGAGGCAGGCGTCCCGATCGTGCCCGTCGTCGTCGACGGCACGTTCGAGATACTGCCCAAACGCGGGTTCCGCCTGCGCCCGCAGCCCGTTACCGTTCGATTCGGCGAGCCCGTCGATGCGTCGCTCTACACCCACGACGACCGCGACGCGCTCATCGCCCGCGTTCACGCCCAGATGGCCGAGATGCTCGGCGGCATCCGGGCGCCCGAGGGCTACAGCGGGCCTAAAAGGCTCACCGAGCAAGTCGCATGAGCGAGTGAGACATGTCAGAGATCACCGACGTACGAGCCCGTGAGATCCTCGATTCTCGGGGTAACCCGACCATCGAGGCGGACGTCATCCTCAAGACCGGCATCGTCGGACGCGCCGCCGTGCCCAGCGGCGCCTCCACCGGCGAGCACGAGGCCATCGAGCTGCGCGACGGCGACGAACGCCGCTTCCGCGGTAAAGGCGTCCTGACCGCCGTCCAGAACGTCGAAGAGGTCATCGGACCCGCCATTAAGGGGCTCGACCCCGTCGACCAGGTCGGCCTCGACCGCACCCTCATCGAGCTCGACGGCACGCCCAACAAAGCCAAGCTCGGCGCCAACGCCGTACTCTCCGTCTCGCTCGCCAGCGCCCGCGCCGCCGCCGAGAGCCTGCGACTGCCGCTCTACCGGTATTTGGGCGGCCCGCTCTCGCGCGTGCTGCCGGTACCCCAGATGAACATCCTGAACGGCGGTGTACATGCCAGCAACAACGTCGACATCCAGGAGTTCATGATCATGCCCATCGGCGCCAGCTCCTTCAGCACCGCGCTGCGCTGGGGCGCCGAGGTTTTTCAGGCCTTGAAGGAGCTGCTAAAGGAGCGGGGCCTGTCGGTGTCGGTGGGCGACGAGGGCGGCTTCGCCCCCGACTTGGACTCGAACGAGCAGGCGAT
>CP070812.1:970258-979707 GCA_020344015.1 Gemmatimonadota bacterium | reverse complement strand
TTCCCGGCGCTATCGTAGAAGATGAACTCGACCTCGATGGTCGTTCCCGGCTCAAGCGAGTTGTTCTCGACCGCACCGGTAGCTACCCCACCCTCCAGGTTGAGCTCCGTCAGCTGGAACGGCAGCGCTTCACGGCGCTCGAGCACCTCGAGAGCCCGCTCTGAGTCCCCCACCCCGCGGTAGCCGTGAGCCAGAAGGGCGAGGTTGTCCACGTTGTATCCGTAGCGCTCAACTAGCTTCTCACCGACCACCACCAAGGTGTCATAGCGTTCCGCCAAGTACAGGCAATTGCCCAATAGCTTGAGCGACTGCGGCCGGTAGGGCTCCAGTTCCAGAGCCTTGCCGAACAACCTAGCCGCATCCTCATACAAATCGAGCCGATACAGACCAATCCCGAAATCGTGGTGCTGACCCGCGCTGCGAGCCGCATCATCCGCGGCAAGCAGCGCGTTATACTCGCTCATCGCCCTCCGCCGCAGCGAGTCGGCCTCTGCCTGCAAGGTCTCCCGCTCAGCCTCATCCTCTGCCCGCTGCAGAAGCTCCCCGATCTCGCCCACACGCGCGGCCAGCAACGAGGCCAGCCTGGATCTGGCTTCGCTATCCCCCGGAAAGTCTTCCAGGAACAGCCGGTAGAGTTCAGCCGCTTCAACCAGCTCCCCTTGATAAGCCTGGATCTGCGCCAGGTTCGCGACGGAGGTCCAGATGAACTCCCGGCGTTCCTCGTCGGTCAGAGTCTCCGATCTCCGGGCCGAGCCCAGTGCTTCCTGGAACCCCCAGACTGCCATCTCCAGATTGGCCTGCACTGCCGAGTCCGTGTCGGCCAGCTGAGCCTGCCTGACCGAGTAGGCTGCGACCTGGAAGATCGGGTAGGGTCTCGTATCGATAATTGTATATGCCTTTCGGAACCCGACCATCGCCGCAGCCGTGTCCCCTTGGGAGATCGCTTCCTGCCCCCGGTTGAAGGTGTTTGTCCACGCTACGACTCGAAAGGCCTCGACCTCGTTGGAATACGGCTCCCACATGCACACAGCTCGATCCCACATGCTGTCCGCAGCGGCGTAGTCCTCCATGGCCACGTACGCCTGGCCCGCTATCAAGTAGTAGACCGGATTGTCCGGATCCGACTCAAAACCCTCCTCCAAGAGCGCCAGGGCCTCGGTTAAGTGCTCGCTCCTCTCATCCAGGGCGATCTCCTCCCGCGCCTGTTCCATGAGGCTCTCAGCTTGCCTGGAGCGCCGTCCCTCCTTCGGCTCATGTTGTTCGCACTGCTGCTCCTGCGCCAACGCCGGCGCTCCCAACAGAACAAGCGTCATCAGCGCCCCGAACAGTGAAAAACGTCGCGGCCGATTCGGTGTCATGATCTTCCCTCCCAACTGTCCATTCGCCTGGTACGCAGGCCCGGGGCCCGGACGGCGCAAGCGCCGACTCCACCCGCGCAAGAACACTCCTATCTCTAACCCGCAAACCCGGCGATAGCAAGGACGCGCTGGCTAATCCAACGGCAGTCTTGGCGGGCGGGTCGTGTAAGATAGGGCGCCGTTCGACACGCCGCACGGCATATCCTACGCTCACACACCTCGAACTCGCGAACAGAGCGGTGTCTCTCGGCCCGTCGAGGCTCGAGGATGACGGGGCCGCCGTTGCCGACAAAGACATTGACCCAACGCGAGGTACACATTAGCGTACGGATGTAAGGAGGTGACGGCACTTTGCGCGTGTCGCTGCGATTGCTGGCAGACTGGCTTACGACGATTACCCTGTGCGCGGCAGGACTGGCGGTCGTGTGGGCGCCGGCCGCTGGGCAGACGGTGCAGGTCGAGGGGAGGGTGATCGAGGACGGGTCCAAGTTCCCGATCGAGGGCGTGCGCGTGACACTGTTCAGCATCGACGACCGACGTCTGCAAGTCCGGTACACGGACGAGGTCGGCACGTTCGATTTCGTGGTTCGGCACCGGAGCGGCGTCAAGGTCCGGGCCGATCGGATCGGTTATCAGGAGACGCTGACGCCGACACTCTACTTCGACGACCATGACTTCTTTCGGGTCGAGATCCGGATGAAGGTCGACGCCGTCCTCCTCGCCCCGCTAGAGGTCGTGGGACGGTCCCGATCGTTCAGCCCGTTGCACAGGGATTTCGAGCACCGTCGCCTCACCGGAAGCGGGTGGTACATCACCCGCACGGACATCGAGGAGCTGAAACCGGCCTACGTCACGGACCTGCTAGCGACGGTGCCCGGCATGCATCTGCTCTCCAGCGGCTCGGGGCACCGCCGCATCCCCACCTTTGGCCGCAGAGAAGGGTGTCACGCCCAGGTCTACGTGGACGGCTTCCACATTAACCGCGCCCCGGGTTTCACCATCGACGACGTGGTCTTACCCGGCTCTGTCGAGGGAATCGAGGTCTATCGCGGCCTCAGCAGCGTCCCTGCGGAGTACTTGAGCCCCGAAGCTGTATGCGGCGTGGTCGCGATTTGGACACGACGCGGCGGCTAGCCGCCCGCCCAGCCACCCGTGAACATCTCAATCACCAAAGCCATGCACCGCACGACAAGCTGTTTCGCAGCCCTGCTGTTCGTGGCAGCGTGTGATCCCGGCATAGCGCCTCCGGAGCAGACGATCTGGGAAGCCAACCTGATCGCAGCCCCTGAGTACCCGGACGTCACAGGAAGCTTCGCTGCCATTACTCGCTCTGGCGGCACGGAGATGAGCATCCAGGTCGTCGGCCTCCCCCCGAGCGCCAGCTACGCCTGGCGCATCCGCAGCGGCAATTGCAGCAACCCGGGCTCGGTCTTCGGTTCGGAAGATGCGTACCCCGATCTCGTAGTCGAAGAGCCGGGCGCCACCGGAGCCGACATCTTCATGGCCCGCCGCCTGGTCGCCGGCGACTCTTACAACGTAGCGGTACTGACGGCAGATCCCGAGCCCGACCAGGTGGCCTGTGGAGAGCTCGCCGCTACCGGTTCTCCGGCGGCCGCGTCATTATGATGATCGCGCCGGCCACATGCTCAGAACCGAGGCCGGGAAGCGAGGCCGACGCGGTGGCACCGTCAAGATAGCGCAGTTCATAGGCCTCCTCCGGCGCGATCTCGCGCAGTATCTCGATATCACCCAGCAGCGTCTGTCCCTGATACACCACGATCCGCGTCCCAAGCCCAAAGCTGATCACTCCACTCCGCCTAGTCAGCCACCGCGGCCGTGCCCGGTCAATCACGTCGTACAAGTTCGTAAGCCCCAGCGACAGGATCTCCTCGCGCGTCATCACTTCCCACTGGTACTCCTCCGCTGCCCCCCCGCTCCCCCCGGTCTTCGCGCAGCCGGGGAGGACGGCGAGCAGCATCACCAGCGCCAGCATCGCAGACCGGCTTAGGGATCTCATTCTCACCGCTCCTTCTGCCTTGAGGGGCCCCCGTTCGACCCCCACGCGTTTGTGCTAGTATTCTTAAAGCTAAGTGGGGACCGTCCGCTGGGTCAACTTCGGAGGTCGTTATGCGTCGCATATACTTATTTATTGGATTCTTTCTCATCGCTGCGCTGGGTGCCCTCGCTTGCCAAGACCCCGCCTCTCCCAACCCAACTGATGAAGGTCCGGATGAGCGGAAGGGTGACGAGATAACCCTACGCACAGACACCAATCCGCCGGCTTACCGGCTGGTTTAGTCACCTGAACAGCCCGAAGATAGAGGGGTGGCTGGTCCTCACAGAGACCAACCACTCCTTTTTTTTGGCCTCACCTCACTGTCTCCTCCGACGCGTTTGCGTTTCGGGGCCGGCTAGCGGCCGAACGGCAAGACGAAAGCGGCGCCCACTGTGACGCCGGCGGGTGCCGACTCGCCACCGAACTGGACTATGACGCTCGGCATAGGGCGGATCCACACACCGCCCATCAGGTTGATGCGGTCGCCAGACGCCGCGTCGTCCTTCAGCCAGTACCAGCCAAACTCCCCCCGCTCCCACGAATCGTCGTAATACCTAACGTAGGTGTCCTCGTGCGAGTAGCCCGCTCCAGCATAAACCGCTATCCCCGCAGAGACGACACGCACCGCGGCGACATTCACGGTCGTCCAGATGCTCTTGTCTTTTTGGCGAATATCTCCGAACGCCCTAGCCTCGTCGGGGGTGAGTGAAGGGATGAAGCTGCTCTCACCCTCCGGCGAGTCCAAGGTTAACTTCACGTCCACGTACCCCCCCCAATCCGCCAGGTGGGGCCCGAACGTAAGCCCGCTGAAGCCAACGAGCTGGGTTGGCGCGTTCACAACGTAACCCAGCGCCCAGTGAGGGAACATCTTGAAGTCGAGATCCTGCCCCTTCACCGGCGTGGCTGCCGCGACGATGAACACAGCCAACGCAAACAACCCAGACAGCGAACGATAGATGCTCACAGTCTTACTCCCATGTTCGCTCGCCGAGATTCGGGCAGCGCGCGCGGCCTTACACTCTGGCCCAGCAGCCCCACTGTCGCGGGCAATATCAGCCGCCGCCGGCGCCGAGAGCGCTCCTGGCCACCGGGATCGGCGCTACCTACCCTCCCGCGGACCCGTCATTATGTTGCTACGCCTCCGATAGAAGGACAGGGGTCGGTCCCCTATGTGAGAACCGACCCCCGTGCTGTTGGTTCACTACAATACACGGCCCGAGGCCTGCCCTCGTCGGCCGCTCGCTATAACTCGCCCGGCCAGTTGTAGATGCTACCCGGGGACGCGGATGCGCCACCCGGAGAGCCGAACGTGTAGCAATCTAGCAACTCCGGAGTGGTACTCTGCGCCCGCAGCACCTCCATCTCGCCGCAGGGGACTGGGAACTGCTCCCAAGTCCCTACGTACAGGTCACCCCAGCCGCGCCCATCGTAGTACCACGGAATGCTGTGGAGCCCCATGAACTGCGTCAGGAGCCGCTTCTCCCACTTCAGCATCTCAAAGAGATCGCCGCAGCTTTCGTCCGGTAGCTTCGGCACGCAGCTCGTGTTGAGGCCGGTGGCATCCGTTGCGTTGAGGCCAGCGGGCACGCGGGTCTGGTTGATGATGTTGGCTGCCCCCGCCAAATCACCCTGGCGGTAGAGACCCTCAGCTACGAGGAGATCCATCTCCGCCATGGTGATCTCTGGCGCCAGGCCATCATCGACCCAGCGGATGTTGTACGGCACTACCGACCAGTAGTATGACCAGCGCCACCTCTGGCGCTCGGGCTTCTGCCATTGGTTGGCTAGAGCGTGGTGCGGAACGGCGTAGAGCTTACCTTTACTCTCGCAATACCCGACCTCCAATGGACAGTCGTCACGCTGTTCATCCACCGTGGCCCCCTGTGGGAAACGCAAGTCGGGCGTGATGATCAGGACATCGATCGGGCCGCCCGTGCTCACGGCAGGCACGCGATCCAGTAACGGAAGGCTAAGCCAGGTTTGGTAGTTGCCCGACTGGTCCGCCATCCCAAGGATGAAGTAGGTCAGCTGCTGCCACCCTGCGTAGCGGTAGTAGTTGTGTAGATCGTTCGAGAAGGCGTCAAAATCCCACGGCGCCCACCCAAAGATCCAGTCCTCCGTGACGCCTTCGTTAACGTCGGCAATCACGAGATCCCACCTCACTGCATCCCGCTCGGTCGGGTTGCGGGCAACGGCGGCCCGGTAGCGGGCCTTCATCGAATGCGCGATCTGGACAAGCAGGTCCGAGGACACAGAGACCGACATCCAGCTGCTCGGGACGGTGAACGCCCCCTGTTCGGCCAGAGCGATCGCCTGATCGAAGTAACCTAGCGCCGCAGTCATCATATCGCCGTAGGGCACCAGTGTCTGTTCAATCGGGTTGCCCGCTTCGTCGAACAACTCAACGGTCTCGTCCACGATGAAGCCCTGGTCGTACTGAAGGGCCAGGCTCCCGTGGGCTAGACCCTGCACGAACTTGCCGAACGCCATGGCCGTGAGTGTGTCCCTGCCGAGCTCATTGGTTACCGCCGTATCCTCAAAGGCTCTGAGCCCGGCCCAAACCTGCGCGATGGCTTTGTAGTACTGGTACCACCACCACGATACGTTCTGATAGTCTGTGTCGGCCGTGTTGTTCTGGATCTCCGGCCGCGGGATCCAGGAATACGGCACCATGCCGGCGTTGTTCCAAGGCGCGCTACTCTGGAACGAGGCGCTGCTCAGGAAGAACGACGATCCTTCATACCAGTGTGCCCCGTCAGACCACTGTTTCATCGAGCCCGCGATCAGCGACTCGATGTCAGACGCCGTGCTCAAGGCGCGTTCTCGCTCTGGGTCGTTCGGGTTGACGACGTCGAGGTCTGCGCACGCTGCCGCTCCGAGGAGCAGGAGCGTGGCCAGGACCCCAGTCTTCTTCATCTTAGTCATCGCTCGCTCCTCGCATCAGAAGTTGAGCTCGATGCCGAGCGTATACGTCCGGAAGTTGGGGTACTGATATCCGTCGACGCGTGCGATCGCCGCCGAACCGATATCGCCCCCACCTCTGCCGATCTCGGGGTCGTAGCCCCGGTAATCCGACCAGGTGACCAGGTTGCGGCCCACCAGACTGAGGGTGATCCCGGAGAACACGTTCAGACCCGGGACGTTGGCCATCTGATCGCCCCGCACCGTGTAGCGCAACGAGACCTCGCGCAGCTTGATGTAGCTGCCGTCCTCGACGAACGTGTTGGCGGGTTCCAGCCCGCTCACGCCGTAGATCTCGTCGTAGTAAGCGATCGGCTTCTGCCGGTCCTCCGGCACGCCGGTCTGGTCATAGATGTCGACGTTCCGCCGGAAGACGGCCCACTGCATCGGCTGGTTGTAGACGTCGAAGCCGCGCTCGGCATCCAACAGCGCATACAGCGTCAGTCCTTTCCAGCTGAACGTGTTGCCAAAGCTCCAGCGGTAGCTGGGCATCGAATTCCCGACCGGACAGAGGAACGTTCGCTCGCCGGACACGCGGTCCGTGCACTCGCCTTGGAACGGCGTCCCCCACATGATCGGTCTGCCGCCAACATCGAGACCTGAGGCGGTCCCCCAGTTGGCGTCGAGGAGATCGCCACCTGCACCGACCCAAACGAGCCAGCCGTTCTCATCGACCACGAATTCGCTGCAATCGGCTCCCTCAGAGAGGTCGCCACAACCGGTAGCATACAGCGTCCCGTAGAAGGTCCCAACCTCTTCGCCGTCACGGGCGTAGAAGACGCTACCCAGCGCCTGCCCGGTAACTCCATACTGGAAGTTCGGGACGTTCATCCCCGTGATCTCCGACTTGATCTGGTCCCACAGGACGCGCGTCGACCACGTGAAGTCCTCCGTCTGCACGACCCGCCAGTCGAAGCTCAACTCTAATGCGTTGCTTGTTAGCTGCGCCGCGTTCTGCCACTGGCTCTCGAAACCGGAGTAGGCCGGCTGCGGGACCGGCAGGATCTGGTCGTCGGTCACGATATGGGCGTAGTTGAAGGTGAGGCCCATACGTCCGTCGAGTAACAACATATCGATGCCTAACTCGGTCTCCTTCGAGTACTCGGGCTTCAGGAAGACATTACCTAGCGTCTCCCCCGAGACCCTACCCCCGCTCACATCGTAGGTCTCATACTGAGCCTCGAAGCGCGGCCGGCCACCCGCCGTACCGTAGGCGGCCCGCAGCTTCAACTCATCCAGCGGCAACGTGAACCATTCCTCCTCACCCAGGCGCCACGCACCCGCCAGGCGGTAGTACCACTGCCGCCGCTCGTCCTCACCGAACAGCGAGCTACCATCGTTGCGCACCAGCGCGTCGACGATGTACTTGTCATACATGTCGAAGTTGGTGATCAGGAAGTACCCGTCCGCCCGAATCGAGGTCCTCCACGAAGCCAGCTCATCGATCTCACCACGGTTCAGGTTCGAGAGCGTCGGGACGTCGGTCACGGCCAACTCGTAGCCGGCGGCATCGTTGAAACTCTCGTCATCCCGCTCATACAGATAGCGGAACTGTGTGCGGTTACGGATCTCATCCGTGAGCGTGAAGCGCCCGGTGGCCGTCACGCTCGCGTTGAAGGCTTCGCTCTTGAAGTCCTCGATTCCCAAGTAGCCCTCGTTCAGCTGATCGGGATCGAGCGTTCGGTACCCCTTGATCCAGTAGTCGATCTCCTCCGACTCAAGGCGGTCGTAACTCGCGTTGGCATCCAGGTCGAGCCACGCCAGGGGTCCCCAGCGAACGCTGGCACCGCCCAAGAAGCGGTTCCGCTTCTCCTCGAAATCTCTCACGAGCATTTCGTACAGCGGGTTCTCGCTCTCGTCGTTGAACGGCTCCGCCCTTAGGATGATATCCTCCGGGTTGTCTATGCATGACTGCGTCGGGTCGCTCTCGCAGGCCGTAAGGTCCACGCCCGCCGGCATCCGCGTCAGGTCGAAGAGCTCACCTTCATTGCGATCCTGCTCATTTCTGCTGTAGAAGGCACTCGCCGACACGATCAGGTTCTCCCTGATCCCCTGGTCCGCGTTCAAGCGGAAGTTGAACCGCTTCATCCCGTCCTGGCCAGGCATGATGGCCCCGTTGTCCATCCAGCCGAACGAGAAATGGAAGTTCGTTGCATTCGTGCGGCCCGTCGCGGAGATATAGCTCTGGATGAATTCCCCTCCCTCAAAGTATTCATCCACCTGGTCGCGAGCACCGGGGGCCGGCCACACCCCGGTCGCTACGGTGTTCCAGGAGTCGACCGCATCGGCAGGGTCGCGCCAAGGGGCATTGCCCGCGAGCTCCGCGAGCTCGCACTCAAGGAACAGGCAAGGGACACCGCCACTGCCGATGAACGAATCCCCAGCTGCGTTCATCGCATAAGGGTGGTGCATGAGCAGCGGGAAAGAGCCCTCCAGCTGGCTCGTACCGTAGTCGGCCCGGAACGTGTAGTTAACCTCGTTCCTCTGGATCCCGCGGCCACGGTTCGTGCTGATCTGGATCACGCCATTGGCCGCACGCGACCCGTACAGCGAGGCCGCCGCCGCGCCCTTCACGATCTCGACGTTCTCGATGTCCAGCGCGTCCAGGTCGACCAGGCCCGACCCAAGGATCACACCGTCCACCACAATCAACGGGTCCTGGCTGCGGCCCGAGGCATCAAGCATCGCGGGCCCACGCAGCAGGATCGATGGTTCGGCCCCCGGCCGGCCGCTGCCCGACACGACGATCACACCGGGCACCTTGCCCTGGATCGCCCTCGCCGCGTCGACCTGCGGTACCGGTAGGTCCTGTGTCGTTATCGTAGACACTGTGAACGGAAGCTTCGATTTGGGCGTGGCACCGATCGTGCCCGTGACGACGATCTCCTGGAGAACGATCGCCTCGATCCCCAGTGTGAAGTCAACCCGGGTTACCGCGCCAGCAGTCACCGAGATCGCCTCCTCGCCGGCCTCGTGACCTAGCATCATGACGCGTATCACGTAGCTGCCGACAGGTACCTCGGTCAGCGCGAAACGCCCGTCGCTCCCGGTGAGCGTCCCGATCTCGGTACCCT
>CP070812.1:952885-970158 GCA_020344015.1 Gemmatimonadota bacterium | reverse complement strand
GGAGTTCATCTGGACATCCGTCGCGAACCTGGCGCAGAAACAGGCTTATCAAGGGGAGCTGGTTGAAGCGGCTGAACTCTACCGGCTGTTCCTGGAAGACTTTCCGGGGGATAGCGAAGCCAGATCCAGGCTCGCCTCGTTGCTGGCCGCGCGCGTGAGCGAGATCGGGGAGCTTCTGCAGCGGTCAGAGGACGAGGCTCAGCGGGAGACCTTGCAGGCGGAGGCCGACTCGCTGCGGCGGAGGGCGATGAGCGAGTATAACGCGCTGCTCTCCGCAGACGACTCGGATCGAAGCGCGGATCAGCATCACGATGTCGGGATAGGGCTGTATCGGCTCGATTTGTACGAGGATGCCGCTAGGTTGTTCGGTAAGGCTCTTGAGCTGGAACCCTACCGGCCGCAGTCGCTCAAGCTGTTGGGCAATTGCCTGTTCTTGGCGGAACGCTATGACACCCTGGTGGTGGTCGGTGAGAAGCTAGTCGAGCGCTACGGATACAACGTGGACAATCTCGCCCTTCTGGCTCACGGCTACCGCGGGGTGGGGGACTCAGAGCGGGCTCTCGAGGTGCTCGAGCGCCGCGAAGCGCTGCCGTTCCAGCTAACGGAGCTCAACCTGGGGGGTGGCGTAGCTAGCGGTGCGGTCGAGAACAACTCGCTTGAGCCGGGAACGACCATCGAGGTCGAGTTCATCTTCTACGATAGCGCCGGGAACGCGGTCGGCACGGGGCAGTTGTCGGAGGCCGCGCCGGAGCAGGGGGGGTGGATGTGGTTCCAGGTGGCGCCGGAAACGCCTGTCGCCGGGGTTTCGGGCTTCACCTACCGGGTCGTCCAGCCTGCCTAGGACCAGCCACGAGCAGGGGGGCGTTTCGATCCCTCTTGCCGATGCGCCGAGTTCAGTGACCCGATAGGCCTTGGCTCCAGCTCTCGAGCAGAGCCCGCGTGGCGGCGCCCGGATCGGGCGCCGCCATGACCGCCGAGACGACTGCCAGGCCTGCAGCACCAGTGGCGGCGACCTCAGCCGCGTTCGCTGACGAGACACCACCGATACCCACGACCGGGATCGAGACGGCCCGGGCGACTCGACCGAGCTGCTCGGTCCCGATGACCTCACCGATAACCTCTTTCTTCGTTTGCGTGCCGAATACCGAGCCGACGCCGAGGTAGCTGGCGCCTTGGGCTTCGGCGGCAAGGGCCGCGTCCTCGGTGTCGGCGGAGCGACCGATGACGAACTCGCGGGGCACGACACGGCGCACCTCGGCGACGGGCAGGTCATCATCACCCAGATGCACGCCGTGGGCGCCGGCGGCGAGTGCTACGTCGAAGCGGTCGTTGACCAGAAAGAGCGCTCCGTGGCACTCGACGAGAGGGCGCAGCGCCAGCGCCATCTCCAACAGCTCCCGGCTCGTCGCGCCCTTGTCGCGCAGTTGAATCGCCGTCGCACCCGCGAGCAGGGCCGCTTCGGTGTCCGCCAGCCAACCTCGGTCGCCCGCCAGCCGCCGGTCGGTGATGACCATCAGGCGTAGGGCGCGTCTGAGTTCCGGTGTTCGGCCCGAGTCCATTTCCTGTTCTGCATTCCGAATTCCCAATACAGACTCACCGCCGGCTCCCGGGCCCTTGGCGTACCCGCTGGATCGCTCGATTATGCTCGCGTAACGAGCTCGAAAACTCGTGGTGCCCGTCCTCGCGGGCGACGAAATAGAGGTAGGGCACCGGCGCCGGATGCAGCGCCGCGTCGATGGCCGCGGCGCCCGGCGACCCGATAGGGCCGGGCGGCAGGCCGGCGTGCGTGTACGTGTTGTACGGGCTGTCCGCCACCGAGTCGATATGACTGTAAAGCAAGCGGCTTTGGTGCGATTCGAGGGCGTACTGGACCGTCGGATCGGCCTGCAGGCGCATTCTACGACGCAAACGGTTGTGGAACACAGCCGAGATAAGCGGCATCTCGTCTTCCCAACGTGCCTCGGCCTGAATGATGCTGGCGAGTGTAGTGATTTCACGCTCGCTCATGCCGATGGCATCGAGTGCCGCCCGGCGCTCCGGCGTCCACACCGCCTGGTAGCGCGCTACCAGCTCCGCAGCCATCGTTCGCACGGGCACGTCCTGCGCAAAGCGGTAGGTCTCCGGAAACAGATAGCCCTCTAGGTTGGGCCCCGGCGTTCCGAGGGAGTCTGCCAGGCTCGGATCGAGCAGTCGCCGCGCCACGGTATCCTCGGCGAGCCCGGCGATCGGGGCCAGGCGCTGGGCTATCTGCCTGACCGTGAATCCTTCCGGAATCGTCAGCGCGATCGTGACGACGCGCCCGGCCACCAGGGCCTCGAGGGCCTGCGACCAGCCGGCGCCCCTGGGCAGATCGTACGTACCGGCCTTGATGTCCCCCGCCGCGCCTTTGAGACGCACGTAGACCTTGAACAGGCTGGGCCAGCCGACGACGCCGTGAGCCGCCAGCGTGTCGGCGACCGTGGCTACGGTCGCCCCGGGGGGGATCGTCAAGCGCTCCAGGGCGCCGTCCGGGCTTCCGCAGGCTGCGAGGGTCAGAACCGCGAGGAATCCCAACCCGGCCGCTCGCAGTCTCTTTCGTTCAGGGGCCGTGCTGTGCATCGAGATACGATTGCAGGATCAAAACCGCCGCCATGGCGTCGAGTCGCTCTTTGTCGCCTCGCGACCTCACAGGTTCGTCGAGTTGAGCCAGCTCGCGACGCGCACGAACCGAGCTGAGACGCTCGTCCCAGTACTCCACAGTGACGGGGGCGCGGCGCTCGAGCCCCCGGCCGAACTCGCGCACCGTCTCAGCGGGTGGGCCTTCTTCACCGTTCAGCTCTAACGGGAGGCCCACCACGACGGTGTCGATCTCCCACTCCTCGATGGCTTCGATGATCTTCGCGAAGGGCGGCCGTCGTCGTCGCCGCCGCACGACAGTGGGCAGCGGCTGCGCGATGGTTCGGGTAGGGTCGCTCACCGCCATCCCGATCCGCCGCTCGCCGTAGTCGAGTCCTAGAATTCTGCTCATCACCGCGCGCGGGGGAAGGTGGTGGCGGTCGAGCGGCCGCCACGGCACCGGCGGCCGCAACGGCTAGAAGGCCGAGAGCGCGTCTTCCAGGTTGCCGGTCTGAGCCAGCTTCTTGTGAACGTTCAGCAGGGTCACCGGTGAACCGAACACGAAACGGCAGACGTCATTGCCCTGCGATCGGCAGTCTACCTCCATGACCGCCACCGGCTGACCCACCGCCCGAGTCAACAGCTCAGCCAGCAGTCCCGTGGAGATGTGGCAGCCGGGCGCTCCCCGGGACTCGTTGGGGTCGGACTCGGCCCAGTCGCTGGCCACCACCGCCCCGACACCGGCGTTCAGCTCCTGGTGCGCGATCCTGCCCCAGCCTGCCTCGTGGAAATAGCGGTTCAGCTCCGACCAGAACGTGGCCAGGGGCAACGCGGGCAGCGGACGGCCGCCGCTCTCGGCGATCGCCATCTCCGCGTCACCCGCCAGCCGCCGCCCCGCCTCGCGGAGTGCGCGCACCGCGTCCTGCGTCGCGGTATCCTCTAGTGCCCGCCGCAGTTCGACCAGCCCGGCAGCGGGTAATCTCACGTCGCCCATGGGTTACCTTCGGGTCCTCATCGGTGATGGGAGACCGGTGCCCACGGCTGAGCCGGGTCCGGAGTCCCCGGAATGATCGATCGGTCCCGTGGCCACGGAACCTGCGTATAATACATAGAATTATGGGCCCCTGCCTACAAGGCCGGAGCGCTTGCCCCAAGCGAGGCTCACGGCTAAGCTCAGGCGCCGCTGATCGCAGATGTCGGACATTACCGCAACCGACCGGGAGCGCCGATGCCCAGCCCTACCACGAGCCGTGCCTGTTTGCCGACCGTCCTCGCGCATGTGAGCTTACTGCTAGCCGGGCCGCTGAGCGCGGCCGACCCGCCGGGAGTCACGGCAGGACCCGACAGTGCGCTCATACCGGCGAAGGTCCTGGAGGGTCGCCGTGCGGCGCTGTTCGATCTGCTGGAGCCCGGTATCGTCCTGATCCGCAGCGCTGATCCCCGGGACTTCTTCGAGCACCCCCAGGACACCGATTTCCGGCAGGACAACAACTTCTACTACCTCACCGGGCTCGAGGAGCCGAACTCGTGGTTGGTGTTGTTCAAGCCGCAGGCTGGGCCCGGGAAAGCGGTACTCTATCTGCCCGAGCGCAATCCGATGTCGGAATCGTGGACAGGGCCGCGGCTCGGGCCTGGGGAAGAAGCAATCCGCAGGACCGGGATCACAGAGGTGCGGCCTGTAACCGCGTTCGAGGAAGAGGTTGTAGCCCGGCTCCGCTCCGGCTGGGCTCTTCGGGAGTACGGGCGGCTCTACCTGCGGATGGGGCAGGAAACGGCACAAACTGAGGAGTTGGTCGAGCTGGCGCTGGAGTCTATGCGCACGATCTCCGACGTGGGGCCGCTACTCGCGGAGCTCCGCGTGGTAAAGGATTCGGTCGAGCTCGCCCGCCTGCGCCGCGCCATCGAGATCACCGCCGAGGCTCAACGCGAAGCGATGAAGGCGGTTCGGCCCGGGATGCACGAATACGAGCTCGAGGCCGTGATCGAGTACGTCTTCCACGCGCGTGGCGCGGAGCGGGTCGGCTATCCGAGCATTGTGGGTTCGGGACCGAACAGCGTTATTCTGCACCACGACAAGAACCGGCGTCGAATGGAAGAAGGCGACCTGGTCGTAGTCGACGTGGGCGCAGAGTATGGCTACTACACGGCCGACGTCACGCGGACGTTCCCGGTGAGCGGGAAGTTCACGAATCGACAGCGGGCAATCTATGAGTTGGTGCTGGGAGCGCAGCAGACGGCCATCGACTCGATCCGCCCCGGCGTCAAGGTCGCCCAGCTGGAGCAGCTCGCTCGCCGTTACATGAGGGAGCACTCGGATGGGCTCTGTGGCGACGTGAGCTGCGATCGCTACTTCAGACACGGCCTCGGTCACTGGATTGGAATGGACGTGCACGACGTGGGCGGCTACGCACGACCGCTGGAGCCGGGTATGGTGCTCACCATCGAGCCGGGCGTCTACCTGGCCGAAGAGAGCCTGGGCGTGCGGATCGAGGACGACGTGCTGGTGACCGAAGACGGCCACGAGGTACTGTCAGCCGGCGCTCCGAAGACCGTCGAAGAGATCGAGGCGCTCATGAAAGATGAGGCCTGCCTGCTCTGTCGGTAGGGGAGGGGAGTTCGGGTTTCGGGGGTTCGGGGATTCGGGGATTCGGAGACTCTCGGATTCGCGGATTCGGGGAATTAGTCAATAGGAATTAGGAGTCCGTGGAATCCGTGGAGTCCGTGGACTGGGGGGTCTGGGAACCGTGTCGCCCTTCCCTCAGTCCCCGACTCCACGGATTCCACGGATGCCTCGGATTCTCAACTCGAATTCGTCGATTCAAAGAATCCCCGAATCCCCGAATCCCTCACCTCCCCGGCGGGATCCCCCACGGGGTCGGCCGGTGCAGGTCGCACTCCTCCAGCGGCTCGGTCCCGGGCAGATAGACCTCGGTGTAGATGCCGTCCAGCGGGCAGTACTCGGTGACCAGCTTGCCGCTCAGCTTGTCTATCGTACGGTAGACTAGGCCGCCAGGCGGTTCCCAAGGCTCGGGTATCGGCCGGGTCTGGTAGACTCGCTGCATGAAGGCGCCCCACACCGGTGCAGCGTGCGCGCCGCCCACCGCGCCTTCGAAGATCCGCGTCGGTTCGTCGAGGCCGATCCAAACGCCCGCCAGCAGATCGGGAGTGAAGCCGACGAACCAGATGTTCGTTTCGTCGTTCGTCGTCCCGGTCTTCCCCGCTGCGGGGATCTCGGGCGCCAAATAGTCGCGTCGGATCCGATACGCCGTCCCCGTATTCACCACGTCCCGCAGGATGGTAAGCATGATCCAGGCGGATTGCGGGTCGAGGATGCGTTCCTGCTTCGGCTCCGCCTCCCAGATCACGCGACCGGTCTTGTCCTCGATTCGCAGTATCGGCTGCGGCGTGACGTGCACGCCGATTTTTGCGTAGGTGGTGAACGACTCGACCAGCTGCAGCGGCAGCACGTCTGCGGCGCCGATCGCCGCGGCGGCAACCCTTGGGATCGCGGTACTGATCCCCATGCGGCGCGCGATCTGGCCCACCGACTCCATGCCGATCTCTTGCGACAGCTTTACGGTCACCACATTGATCGATCTGCGCAGCGCATCGCGCAGCGTCATCGGACCGTTGAATCGGTTGTTGTAGTTCTTCGGCGACCAAATCCACGTCGAATCGCCGTCCGGGTCGTACTGATCGAGTTCCAACGGCGCGTCGTAGATGACGTACGAAACCGGATAGTCGCTCGCCAGTGCCGCCGTGTAGACAAAGGGCTTGAACGCCGACCCGGTCTGCCGCATCGCCTGCGTCGCCCGGTTAAACTTCGAGTGATTCCAGTCGCGGCCGCCGATCAAGGCCCGCACATACCCGGTCTGCGGATCGAGCGCAACGAACATCCCCTGCAGGTACGGCGTCTGGTGCCAATCGATCGAGTCGGGCGGTAGCTTTAGCGCCTCCTCGTAAGTCATGTGCTCGTACTCTCCCGACAGCGATTCGAGCACCGTCAGCTGCGCCTTGAGTGCCGAGTCGGCAATCGCCTGCATCTCCAGATCTAGCGTCGTGTGGATGCGAAAACCGGCCCGGTATAGATCCTCACCGAAACGGTCGTCCAGCATGCGGCGCACCCACTCGACGAAATACGGTGCGATCTGGTCTTCCTGCCCGCGCGTCCGCGAGTGGGGCAGGGGATACGCCTTCGCCGCTTCCGCCTCTGCCCTACCCAGGTACCCCTGCCGCACCATCAGGTCGAGCACCAGGTTGCGCCGCTGCAATGCAGCCTCAGGGTGCAAGAACGGCGAATAACGCGAGGGCGCTTTGGGAAGCGCGGCGAGCAGTGCCGCCTCCGGCAGGTTGAGCTGACTGGCGGATTTGCCACAATAGTTCTGCGACGCCGTCTCGATTCCGTACCAGCCGTGCCCGAAGTTGATCTGGTTCAGGTAGCCCTCGAGGATCTCGTCCTTCGTGTACAGCCGCTCGATATCTCGGGCGACCTTCGCTTCCTTGACCTTGCGAAGCGGCGATACCGCGAAACCGATGCGCTCCGTGAATTGGTTGCGGGCAAGCTGCTGCGTTATCGTGCTGCCGCCCGGGCGACCCGGTCCGTAGATCGCGTACTCGATCGTCGCCCGCGTAAACCGCAGATAATCGAGGCCGTGGTGCCGGTAGAACCGTTTGTCCTCGATGGCGACGAAGGCCTGCAGCACGTAATCCGGCAGATCCCCCACGTCGATCACCGTCCGCCGCTGCTGGAAGAACTCGTGGATCAGGCTGCCGTCCGACGCGTAGAGCTTCGAAGACTCATCGGGCTCCCAAACGGTGATCTGCGCGATAGACGGACAGCGGTCGTCCAGACATACCCTGTTCCAGGCTGTCCAAAGCAGCCCCAGTCCCAGGAAGCAGATGAACAACAGGCTTAGCGCCACCACCGTGTGCCAGGGGCGCCAGCCCCGGACGATGCGGGAGAAGAGTCGGAGCCGCTCACCCGCGCCCTCCCGCGGCTGCTCTGCGGCCTCCGGGGCACTCCGGGAGTGCGGCCTCTGGATGCGTCTCTTCGTGCGCTCGAACATCCGGCTCTTGCCTAGCCTCCTTTGGCGGTCAAGCGAGCGATCAGGCCTTTTCAAGGGCCGGAAAAACCCTTCACCGGGCCTTCCTCGGCCTGGGTACAATATTGTGAATCGACCATCACAGGCTACCCCCGGCCACCGGCCCAAGATCCTTCACCGTCCGCGCCCGGCCGCCGCCCTGTCGCCTGTTGTTGTGGAACCGCCCGACGGCTCTCGGGTACAGAAAGTTGGTATCCCTGGTTACATCTCGGTGCGCGCCCGGACGACCATTGACAGGCGCGATCCAGTGCCTAATGTGGCGAAGGCCGTCCTCGGCTTCACCAATTTCCTCGCGCGGATCGACGTGCCAGGTCGCCGGAAGATCCGCCGAACGGTGTGGTGCAATTAGGAAGGTGAGTGACCAATGAAGAGCGTCGGACCGAGAGCCTCGATTCTGGGTGCAAGTCTCCTGCTCTTTCCCTTATTCGCGCGAGCCATTCCCGCGCAGGAGTGCATACTCGAGGCCAACGACCACACGAACGAAGCTGCTGCCCAGATTCAAAACGCCCGCGGTATGGAGGGGGCAGCCGAGCAGGCTCCCTATTATCAGAGGGCGCTCGAGCTGCTCGAGCAAGCGATCGCGGAATCGCCGGACGATGCGGCGGCACTCTGGTTGTTCGGCGAGGTCTACGTCAGCCTCGGCGACTACGTGGCTGCGGACTCGATGCTGGACCGCTTGCTGGAGGTAATGCCCGAGTGCGAGGAGCAGGCGGAGCAGACGCGGCGCGTCGGTTGGGTGAACTCGTACAATGAGGGTCTCCGGGCGTTTGCCGCCGGCGACATGACAACCGCTGTGGCGGCCTTCGAGAAGGCGAACATCATTCAACAGGACGCGCGCTCTTTTAACAACTTGGCCTACATTTATGCCGAGCAGGGCGAAGTCGAAAGGGCGATCGAAACCTATCGGAATTCCGTGGAGCTGGCCACGGAACCGGAGCTGCGTCGCGCCGCGGTCATCAACCTGGCGGAACTGCTGAAGAGCGTCGAGAGGTTGGGCGAGGCGTTGGAGATCTATGACGACTACACGGCGAGCTACCCGGATGACGTCTTTGGCCGTATCAACCACGCAGTTCTGCTCGCGGAGGCTGGGGAGCAGGAGCGTTCCGCAGAGATTCTCGCCGACCTGACGCAGCGCGAGGACTACACGTTCGCAGAGTGGAACGAGCTCGGTGTAGGGCTACTGCGGGTAGGCGCCTTCGGCGAGGCGATTCCGGTCTTCACCCGAGCCCGCGAGCTCGAGCCGTTCGACAAGTACGCCATGACGAACCTGGTGGACGCCCAGATCGAATCGCGGCAATACGCCGAGGCTTTGCCTTTGGCCGACACGCTGGTCGCGTGGTATCCGTACGCCGCCATTCAGTACCCTCTGCTGGCTAGCTGCTTGTCGAGGACCGGCAGACCCGGCGATGCACTTGTGCATCTGCAGGCCAGAGAAGCCCTGCCGTTCGAGTTCGAGGGCGTCCACATGACCCGCGGCAGTGGCGGTAGCTACGTCGTCCAGGGCCAGGTCGTCGGTCGCGGCGGTTTGGTCGGCGAGCGATTGGCTGTCCCGGTGGAGTTCCTGGGGCAGAGCGGTGATGTGATCGCCACGGGTGAGCTCGAGTTCTTGGTGCCGCCGGAAGGCGTGAGCCGTGCGATTCGACTGGAAGCCGAGTCTGAGGTTCCGTTCGCCGGCTTTCGCTATAGCAGAGCGGACAGTCAGAGCCCAGGTTAGGTGCCCGGCTCGCAGGTGTCTCGAAGCACGGCTAGAGATTCTGTCTGGGCTGCAGTGCGACTGCCATAAGCGGCAGCCCGGCGTCGAGTCACCTGACGACATCTATTGAGCGCGAGCTCGTGAGTGTCTCCCTCCCGAACGGCGTCACCTGCAGCATGAGGACGTACTCGCCGGGTTCGAGTTCGTCCGGCAGGTCGATGGCGAGCGATCGTGCCAAGACCGCCGTCGGCGAGGGCACCGCCTCCTGCCAATCGAGCGTTAAGGGCTGCTTCCGGCTCGCCAGCCCGAGCCACTCGGCCGTCTTCCGCAGCCAGCTCGCACCCTCGCCGGCCAGAGTAAGAGATACCGAGAGCTCTTCCGCACCTGGGCCGAGGCCGAATACCTCCCAGTACACTCCCAGCCGCTCGCCGGGCCGCACGCGCTCCAGATGACGCGCGAGTGGGACCGCCGCAGCCAGCGAGTCCGGCAACCTGTCTGCCCGTTCCAGCAGCAAGAGATCCGACAGCGCCAGAAGCCCGACGGGGACCTTCGCCAGTCGAAGCCCATAGCGGGATCGTGCCGCCCGTCGGTCGGCGCGCGAGAGCATCTCGAGGCTCAGCAGCGTCGGTACGGCATCGACAGCGACGGCGAGCACACCCCTGGCGGTGCCCCGATTGCCGGCCACCGCCGGGTCCGAGGCAGGATCGCGCGAGATGATCAGGGCAGCCTCGTAACTGCCGCTGTCGATCGGTTCCTCGGCAACAAGTTGGTAGGCGGCGACGACGATGGCCGAGTCCCTACGCGGGAAGACTGCCAGCTGATGGTCGAGTTCCTGGAATGACGACAAGTAGGCGGGTGCGTATACCGACCTGGGCGCCTCGCTGTTGAGCTGCCAATCGCCTTGCCTAAAGGCATCGACTTCCCGCAGGAAATCGAGGGCCGGTGCGAACTGCAGGCTGCCCCGCGGCTGGTGGCTCACGATCTCTTCACGGCTGCCTCCCGTCCCCGTGGGGTAGCTGACCCGCTCGAAGCGGCCTGGCCAGCCATAACGCACCAGCAGCTCCCTCAGATCCGAGCCCCACGGGTTGCCAAACGCCGAGCTCGCCCGGTGCTGCATGCGGTCCAGCGTTCGTCTGGCGAAGTGTTCCGTCCGGCGGTCATTCGCGGGCACCATCTGAAGCGGGTCGGCGAGCCACCAGAACCGCGCCTCGATGTCGGCTCGCTCCCCACAAGCCACCCGCGAGTAGCGCCGGCGGACCTGGCCGTCAAGGAGGTCGGCGATGTCGGTCCACCGGCATCTTTCTTCTTCGGGCATGGAGGACAATGCGACCGCGAAGGTCGATTCAGCCGACTCGAACTCGCCGGCGGAATGTAGGGCGTAGCCTTGCAGCGCGGTGCACCACCAACCTGCGACGGCGCGACACGCGTTCGCCGCCTGAGACGCTTCACGGTGACGGCCGGCCTCGACCAGGTATCTGACGCGCTGCCCGACAATCCACTCGTCGCCCGGTAGCGAGCGGGCGGCACCGTCGAGCTGCGCTGTGAGCTCGTCTCGAGCCTCAGTCACTTCGGGGGGCTCCGGCTGCGGCTCCACCTCATCGTCGCCGTGGCGAAGACAATAACGGCCGATGATCTCGTGGCAGCGTCGCCCCAGGCTGCTCGTACCCCGGTACAGTCGACGGCGTCTCAGCCGTTCGAATTGTGACTGGCGCGAGCGGGCGGCCTCCAGCACTCGCTGCGAGTCGACAGGCGTCTGGACGTGCGGGTTGTCCGTCACGGTTGAGTGCGGGGTGGGATGCCCCTTCTGGCCGGGCAGTTGAGGTGCGCGCCATACTCCTGCGGGCGCCGCCAGGAGGTGGACGGCGATCAGCGGTGAGAGCAGCAAGGCAATCCGAACCGGTCGCATCACGTCGTTAGGATAGCCGTGGGTGGACCGGCCTACCAGAGGCGCCTGGGTTACCCTGGACAACTTGTTCTTGACACCGGGGCACCGTGTTCCTATGATGGCGGCGTATAGGATTCCCATCGGCGCTGCGAGCCCGCGGGCGTAGATACGTTCGCGTATACATAGATTCAGCTGGTCGAGCAGTCGCACAAAGCAACGACGGAGGTTGCCAGCAACATTTACTTAGTCTAGCCCATCAAAAACTTGGTGTACGAGTCATTCCACGCTTGCTGCGGTGGCGACGTGGCGTGTTTACCATTGTCCAGTCGCCCCCTTGCCCAAGGTAAGCGGTAGTCGGCCGTCTTACATGCGGCAAGAATGAGAGCGCGACCCAGCCCTGCGCGTTCCGTTCGTCAATCTTCATTCGTCGACCTACTTGGACGTGTCCGAGAACCTCAGTTTGGGTCGGGCAACGTCCGGGGCAATTTTCGTAATGGAGGTGGTAGCGAATGAATCCGAAGCAAGCATGCACTCGCAAGCTCTTCAGCGCAGCGGCGGTGGCGGCGATGCTCCTGGGCATCTTCGGGTCCGCTCACGCTCAGGAGGGTGTGATAAGGGGGAGGGTCATCGATCAGGGTACCCTCGAACCTGTGGCGATGGCCCAAGTCTTCGTCGCAGGCACGAACCGCGGCTCGCTGACAGATCAGGAAGGGCAGTACACGATCACCGGGGTTAGCCCCGGGCAGTACACCGTCCGCGTGGCCATGATCGGCTACGCCGCCACCTCGGAATCGGTAACGATAAGGGTGGGGGAGACGGCGGTCGTGGATTTCGAGCTGACGGTCTCCGCCATCCCCTTGGAGGGACTCGTGGTGAACGCGGTGACGGGGCAGACCCAGCGGAGGCGCGAGATGGGCAACACGGTGGGTACCATCTCGGTGGCGGAGCTGGATAAGGGCCCCATCACGAACGTTGCCGACGTCCTGACGAGCCGCGCCCCGGGGGTGAGTGTGATCACCGGCAGTGGCACCACCGGTGCCGCGCCTCGGGTCCGCGTCCGCGGTGGTGGTGTGAGCGTGTCACTCGACAATGGTCCGCTGGTCATTGTTGACGGGGTTCGGATCACCAGCTCCAGCGACTTCGATCTCTTCACCGGTGGGCAGAACTTCTCGCGGCTCAACGACATCAACCCTGAGGAGATCGAGAACATCGAGGTCTTGAAGGGTCCGGCGGCTTCGGCGCTGTACGGGACGGCGGCTGCGAACGGCGTGATTCAGATAACGACCAAACGCGGCCGACCCGGGCCGGCGAGGTGGAACTTTTACGGTGAACTCGGCGGCAACTTCGAGGTAACCGAATGGCCTGCCAATTTCCGGGGTGTTGCCGCAGATGGGAGCACCTGCAACATCTTTGACCAGTCCGACGGGTTGTGCACGCTGGACCAGCTCGAGTCGTTTAGTCCGCTGGAGGATGAACGGACGTCGCCTTTCCGCGACGGCGTGCTCCAGAAGTACGGGCTGAGCGTGGCCGGCGGAGGCAACGAAGTGACCTATTTCTTGGCGGGCGAATTCTATGACGAGAAAGGGGTCTACGACGTCAATCGGCTGGAACGAAATACGTTGCGGGCGAACCTCAGCGCGCAACTCACCGACGAGATAAACGCGGACATCTCAGTCGGGTACATAACCAGCGAGGGGCGACTCCCTGACAATGACAACAACCTGTTCAGCTACATCTTGAACGGCATGCTGGGCGGTTCCGAGTTCGATCCCGAGGACCCGGACGCCGTCTGGTTCTTCTTCCCGCCGAGCACGATCAATCACAACCAGCTCGAGCAGGAGATCGACCGCTTTATCGCCAGCGTGAACGCGAGCTGGCGCCCCCTGGATTGGTTGACGGTCGGTGGTGTCGGAGGCATCGACTACCTGCAGCGCCACGACAATAACCTCATCCTGCCGGAGAAGATTCTGTTCGGCGATGCGACCCGGTCGGGCTTCGTCGATTCGAATCGGTTCAAGATCGTCAACTGGACAGGGAACCTCTCGGCGCAGGCAATCTACGCGCTGACCGATTACATCACCGGCACCAGTACGGCTGGCATGAGCTACGAGCGTGCACGCCTCACCACCACCGAGGGCTTCGGCGCCGGACTGACACCGGGTACGTCATCGCTGGGCGCCACCAGCCGGTTGTTTGCGGTGGACGAGGACAACACCGATGTCGTGACGCTGGGTGGCTTCGTGCGCCAGCAGTTCGGCTACAAGGACCGGCTGTTCTTCAGCGCCGCGCTGCGCGGCGATGACAACAGCGCCTTCGGCGCCGACTTCGGCCTGGTCACCTACCCGGCGCTTCAGGCTTCGTGGGTGATCGGTGAAGAGGCCTGGTTCCCGACAGGCGACATTCTCAGCTCGCTACGAGTGCGCGGCGCCTACGGGCGCTCCGGCCAGCGGCCGGATTTCCGCGACGCAGAGACGTTCTTCAACCCCGTGTCCGTGGCCGTCGACGGCGACGAGCTTTCAGCTCTGGTCGTAGGCGGTACCGGTAATGTCGATCTGGAGCCCGAGACGACCGACGAGTTCGAGTTCGGCTTCGACGCGGGTCTGCTCAACGAGCGGCTCTCGATCCTCTTCACGTTCTACACCAAGAACACGAACGACCTGCTGGTCGCCGTACCCCTCGCGCCGTCGCTCGGCGAAGCCGCTACCCGATTCGAGAACCTCGGCGAGAGCAACAGCCGGGGCATCGAGGTCGGGATCGAGGCCGGTATCCTGGACTCCGAGCAGGTGAAGTGGGACGCTGCGCTCAACGTGTTCACCGTGCGCAGCGAGCTGATTGAGCTAGGGGAGGGGATCGAGCCCATCGTCTTCGGGCTGGGCGGCGACAGCCAGCGTCACGAGGAAGGCTACCCACTGGGTGGCTACTGGCAGCGTCCGATCGAGAGCTTCGAGGACGCGAACAGCGATGGCATCATTACGCCGGACGAGGTCGTGGTCGGCGATGAGCCCGTGTTCCTGGACTACTCGTTCCCGCAGAGTGAGATCACGTTCTCCACTGAGGTGACGCTCTTCAGGTACATCCAGGCGCGGGCCCTGTTCGAACGCCGCTCCGGCTTCAGCCGGTTCAACGACACAGAGTTCTTCCGCTGCGCCCAGTCCACTGGATTCTTCCGTTGCCGGGAGGCCTTCGATCCCGACACGCCTCTCGAGGACCAGGCGCGCATCGCGGCGAGGTTCACCCCTTCAGGGACGCGCGCGGGCTACATAGAGGAGGCGGACTTCACGCGTTGGCGTGAGCTGTCGATTACGTTTATGGCGCCACCGCAGTGGGCGCGGCGGCTCTTCCGTGCTTCCGGTGTCAGCCTCACCATCTCGGGCCGAAACCTGGCTCTCTGGACAGACTACCGCGGCCAGGACCCGGAAGTGATCACCAATACAGGCGGGAGCACCGCCACCGGAACCACGACCAACTGGAACGCCGCGGACTTCTTCACGCAGCCGCCTGTCCGGACCTGGACGCTGCGGCTGGACCTGTCGTACTAGGAGGGAACCACCATGAAACGACATAGAGCGATGGAACAGTCAATTGGCTTCCGCCGCCTGACTCGCGTGGTCGGCATCCTCCTGGTCTTGCCACTGGTCTGGATCACGGTTTCCTGTGAGAATCTGCTTGAGGTGGAGGATCCCGACGTGGCCAAGGAGGGGGACGTGCTGGACCCGGAGGCGCTGGAAGCTCTGGTGTCCGGGGCGATCGGTGAATTCCAGGTTGGCTATACCGGCGATAACGGCACCAACCAGGGAATCGCCCTCACGGGTGGTTTGATGGCCGATGAATACCAGCTATCGGGCACATACCCCACCCGGTTGCAGATCGACATGCGTAGTGTCACGAACGATAACGCGACGGCCGAAACCGTCTTCCGCAACCTGCACCTGGCGCGGCGTGCCGCCGAGCGGGCGGGCGAAGCGCTCGCGCAGGCGGATCCGAATGACCCACGTCTGGCACTGATGTATGCGCTGGCCGGGTTCAGCTACGTCTATTTCGGCGAGCACTACTGCTCCGGTGTCCCGTCCAGCCGTATCGAGTTCGGGACCGGTAACCTGGTGTTCGGTGAGCCTCTGACCACCCAGGAGATGTTCCAGGAAGCCGATGGTTTCTTCGACCTGGCGCTGGCTCTCGCCGATGCCGGGTCCCCCGAGGCGTATCTGGCAGCGGTAGGCAAGGGGCGAGCGCTCCTCAACCTCGACCAACCCGGCGCGGCGGCGACTGCGGTGGCGGGTGTGCCCACCGACTTCGCGTACATGCTGGACCATTCGGACAACACGGCTCGTCAGGCCAACGGGATTTGGGCGTTCGTGAACAGCGTGGAACGCTTCCGCGTGACGGATTCGGAGGGTGTGAACGGTCTGCCTTATCGTACCGCAGGGGATCCGCGGGTGCTGTGGGAACTGGATCCGACCGATGGCATCGGCTTCGACCAGGTAACGCCCCAGTACAACCAGCTCAAGTTCCCGGCCCGCGCCTCCGACATGCCAGTAGCCGATGGTGTGGAGGCACGGCTCATCGAGGCGGAGGCCGCGCTCGGCGACCCGACGACGTTCTTGGGCGTGCTGAACACGCTGCGAGACGGAATAGGAATGGGCAACGTCACCGATCCGGGGACCGAGGCGGGACGTGTCGACCTGCTGTTCGAGGAGCGCGCTTACTGGCTCTGGCAGACGGCGCATCGGCTTGGCGACCTGCGGCGGCTTGTTCGTCAGTACGGTCGCGCTACAGAATCGGTGTTCCCGACGGGGGCGTACTTCAAGGGAGGCACTTACGGGACCGACGTCAACTTGATCATCCCGCTGGACGAGCAGAACAACCCGAACTTCGAGAGTTGCATCGATCGTAACCCATAGACGAACCCGATGTGCCTGACGGAACAGGGGAGGGCGCTGTCAACAGCGCCCTCCCCTGTTCCTGTATTCTTAGCGAGGTACGACCGACCCCGCGGTGTGTCGTCAGTTTACTACGAGCCGGGGCCGTGCCAGGTGACTATGCGGATGACACCGTTACCGGCGTTGGTACCGTACTCGGCCGTACCGTCTAAGCCCGACAGCCATTCCAAACTCTGGAGCTGCGAGGCCGGGATAGCCTCTAGGACATCAATGGTCGAGATCTGCGCGCCGTCCACCAACACGATGGGACCATTGCCGAGAAACAGGCTCGACCGACCGCGGCTCGTCATCTCGGACGGACGGCCGTCCGTCGTCTCGGTGAAGCTGAGGTGCCGGAAGTGATAACGTATCGCCTCCCACGCGTTCTTTACTCCCGAGTCCGCAATCTCTTCCGCCGTGACAACCCGGCCGGTAGACGGCCCCGCCGGACGGGGTTTGCGGGCGCCACATCCGGCGGCCACGACCGACGCCGCAACCAGGATGAGGAAGATTCTAAGATTCGGCATGGCCCATCTCCTTGCGTCATATGATAAAATCTAAAGTCAGGCTTGATCGCTGACAAGGAATCCCACTGACGCTGCCTGGCGCGTCCTCCCCGCCCGGTCTCTTGTGTCGGTCTACTCCCCGCGCTGTGCTTGCTTGCCTGCAATAGCGGGCTAGGTTTGGGGGTCGGAAACGCTACGGATCACGCTGTCTAGCAGGAGATCGTGGAGAGCGACGTGCCGAGGTTCAAGCCGGTTCAGGAGCAGCTCGAGCTGATACGCGAGGGCGTCAGCGAGATCATCCCGGAGGATGGGCTGGCGCGTAAGCTGGAGCGCTCGTTGGAGACGGGTGTCGGGCTGGTGGTCAAGGAGGGTTTCGATCCGACGCGCCCCGACCTCCACCTGGGCCATGCGGTAAGTATAAAGACATTGATGACTTTCCAGAACTTGGGCCACCAGGTCGTCTTCGTGGTCGGCGACTTCACGGCGCTCGTCGGTGACCCGAGCGGTCAGGACGAGACGCGCCCGCAGCTCTCGGAGGCCGATATCCGCGCGAACATGAAGACCTACCAGGAGCAG
>CP070812.1:947217-952785 GCA_020344015.1 Gemmatimonadota bacterium | reverse complement strand
CGTCTTCTCGTACTCGTCTGTGAGCGCACGGGTCGCGAGTTTGCTGGCTTCGACGTCCGGCTGGTTGAACGGATTGATGCCAAGGACCGAGCCCGCCACCGCGGTGGCGAACTCCCAGCGGAAGAACTCCTGGCCAAGGTCGTAGCGGTCGCCGACCTCGATACGGACGACGGGCTGCCCCGCATCCGCCAGCCGCGCCAGCGCGGCGTCCTGATCGGCGTCCGCGGCGTCGGCCAGTCGCAGGTAGACGAAGACCCGGTCGTCGCCGTAGACCTCCGGCGGGCCCAACTCTTCCCTGTCCACTGGGATCAGGGCCTTCCCCTCCTTCCCGGTGGACTCTGCGATCAGCTGTTCCAGCCAGGCGCCCAGATCCCAAAGCGGCGGCGAGGTGACGACCGTGACTTTGTCGCGGCCGGCGCGGCCCAGTACCCCGAGTATCACGCCCAGCACCAGACCGGGGTTCTCGGTCGCCGGTACACAGCCGGCGCAAGCCTGAACCATCTCTTCGGCTCGATCGAGCAGGCGATGCACGTCGAGCCCCATGACCGCGGCAGGCACCATGCCGAAATCTGACAGGGCGGAATAGCGACCGCCGATGCTCGGCACACCGAAGAAGACGCGCCGGAACCCGTCGGCTACGGCGACCGATTGGAGCTTCGAGCCCGGATCGGTTATCGCGATGAACTGGTGACCCGCCGCCTCTCCGCCGACGCGTCCCTTTAGCAGCTCGAAGAAGTAGTCCTTGAAGATGTTGGGTTCGAGGGTCGAGCCCGACTTGCTGGAGACGATGAACAGCGTGCGCTCCAGATCGATCTTATCTTCGAAGGCTTTCACCTGCGCCGGGTCGGTCGAGTCGAGCACGTGCAGCTCGGGATAGCCTTCGGTCGCTCCAAAGGTCACGCTGAGCACCTCGGGACAGAGGCTCGAGCCACCCATCCCCAAGAGCAGGGCGTGGGAGATGTCCTCCTGCTTCGCCACCTCCGAGATCCGCTGGAAACGACTGAGGTGGGTCTTTAGCTGGTCTTCGGTAATCCCCAGCCAACCCAGCCAGTTCGACTCATCGCTCCCGGTCCAAACGGCGGCATCCCGCGCCCAGAGACGCCGCACCCTGCCGCTCGTCCCCCAGTCGTCGAGCGTCGCGCCGACTTTCGCCGCGAGTTCATCGGGCAGCGTGTAGGCCTGGCGCCCGGCCATTCCCTTTGCCGGCGCCCGGCAGCTCGCATCGACAGCGGCCAGCAGTTCGGCGAAAGCATCGGCGAACAGACGCACACCATCGGCGAGCAGCCGATCTGTGACATCCTTTAGAGAGACATCCAGTCCCTCGAGAGCGGCGAGCGTGGCCTGCGCGCCCTCGAGATCTTCCTCGAGCGAGTCCCGCAGTCGCCCGTGCTCGCGGAAGGCATCGTAAGTGGCCGGCGGAATCGTATTGACGGTATCGGGCCCGATCAGCTCTTCCACGTAGAGTACGTCGCGGTACTCCGGGTTCTTGGTGCTGGTGCTCGCCCAGAGCAATCGCTGGGTCTGCGCGCCCGCCCCGGCGAGCTTTTCCCAGCGCGCGCCACTAAACAATTCCTTGTAGCGCTGGTAGGTGAGCCTCGCGTTGGCGATGGCTACCTTGCCCGGCAAGGTCCGCAGCCGCGCCTTGCGTACGGAGTCCGTAGTACTTTCGAGTTGGTCGGCGATGATCGAGTCGACGGCCGAATCGATCCTGCTGACGAAGAAGCTGGCCACGCTCGCGACGCCTGAGGGATCGCCGTCACTCTCGACGTAGCGTTCGAGGCCCTTCAGATATGCCTCCGCCACCCGCTCGTACATGTCCCGTGCGAAGAGAAGGGTGACGTTGATGTTGATCCCTTCGGAGATAAGCTGCTCGATAGCCGGGATTCCCTCGGCGGTCGCCGGCACTTTGATCATCGCGTTGGGTCGATCGACGGACCTCCAAAGCCGACGCGCCTCCTCGACGGTGCCTTCCGTGTCGTGGGCGAGATCCGGCGACACCTCGAGGCTGACGTACCCGTCGCGACGATTCGACGACTCGTAGACCGCGGTCATCGCGTCCGCGGCCATCTGGATGTCCTCGACCGCCAGCCGCTCGTAGATCCCTTTCGCATCCAGGTCACGCGCGGTCGCCAGCCGGGCCAGCGGATCGGCGTAGTCGTTGCTTCCGGTGATGGCCTTGCCGAATATCGCCGGGTTTGACGTTACACCCTTGAGCCCGTCCTCAGCGATCAGGCGCTCGAGCTCGCCGCCCGTGATCAGGCTTCGACGGATGTAGTCGAGCCAGACCGACTGGCCATATTCGCCAAGCTTGACCAGTGGGTTCATATATATGTACCTCCGGAACTGATGCTGGGCTTCTTCGGGCTAGCCCGCCGCCTCGATCTGCGCCTTGGCGGCTGCTACGACGTTATCGACGGTGAAACCGAAGTGCTTCTGTACATCCTTAATCGGCGCAGAGGCGCCGAAGGTTTCCATGCCCACGATCGCGCCGCCAATACCGACGTATCTCTCCCACCCCTGGGCCACCGCCTGCTCCACCGCCACCCGCGCCACGACCGCCGGCGGCAGCACGCTCTCGCGATACTCCTCATCCTGGCGCTCGAACAACTCCCACGACGGCATGCTCACGAGGCGCACGCGCACGCCGTCGGAGGTGAACCGCTCGTACGCCTCGACGCAGAGCGCGACCTCGCTACCGCTGGCCAGCAGCAGGACCTCGGGGTCCCCGGATACGGAGTCGGCGAGCACATAGGCGCCCCGGCGCAGGCCATCGGCCGGACCGTACTTCGTACGATCGAGTGTGGGCAAGTTCTGGCGGCTGAGAGCGAGCGCGGTGGGCTGGCGGTCGAGCTCCATCGCCACACGCCACGCCTCGGCGGTCTCGTTGGCGTCGGCCGGTCGGATTACGACCAGGCCGGGTATTGCACGCAGCGCCGCTAGCTGCTCGACGGGCTGGTGGGTCGGCCCATCTTCGCCGACGCCGATGGAGTCGTGCGTGAAGACATAGATGACCGGGATCTCCATCAACGCGGCCAGTCGGATCGACGGGCGCATGTAGTCGCTGAACACGAGGAAGGTGGCACCGTACGGGCGCAGCTTGCAGTGCGAGAGACCGTTGAGGATCGCGCCCATCGCATGCTCGCGCACACCGAATCGCAGATTACGAGGCCGGTAGTTGCCGGCCTGGAAATCGCCGGCCGCATCCTCGAATGTCAGCAGCGTCTTTGTCGAAGGCGTTAGGTCGGCCGATCCGCCGATCAGCCACGGCACGTTCTTGGCGATCGCGTTCAGTACCTTGCCCGAAGATGCACGTGTAGCCATCCCCTTCGCGTCGGCCTCGAAGGTGGGGATGTCGTCATCCCATTTCGCCGGTAGCTCCCGGCGCTGCATCAACTGGACCTGTCCGGCGAGCTCGGGATACTCCGCTTCGTAGGCGGCGAATTTCTCCATCCATTTGTCGCGCAGCACGCGCCCGCGCGCGCCGACACCGGCAGCGATGTGCTCGCGCACACCGTCGGGCACGTGAAAGTGTTTCTTCTCGGGCCAACCGTAATTCTTCTTCGTGGCGCGAACCTCTTCCTCGCCGAGCGGCGCGCCGTGAGCATCGTGACTGTCTTGCTTGTTTGGCGCGCCGAAAGCGATATGACTGTCGGCGACGATGAGAGTGGGTCGGTCGTCGGTCTCCTTGAACGTCGTGAACGCTTCGGCCAACGCCTCCAGGTCATTGGCGTCGCCGACGTGTGTGACGCGCCAGCCGTAGGCTTTGAAGCGGCTGGCAACATCCTCGGTGAACGCGAGGCTAGTCGGTCCGTCGATGCTGATCCTGTTATTGTCGTAGATCCAGCAGAGGTTCGACAGCTTGAGGTGCGCTGCGAGCGAGGCCGCTTCCGAGGAGATACCCTCCATCATGCAGCCGTCACCGGCGAGCGCGTAGATGTTGTAGTCGAAGATGTCGAAGTTCGGGCGGTTGAAGTGCTCGGCCATCCAGCGACCGGCAATAGCCATCCCGACGCTCGCCGCGGCACCTTGCCCCAGCGGCCCGGTCGTCGTCTCGACACCCGAGGTCACGCGATACTCGGGGTGGCCGGGAGTGCGACTCTCGAGCTGCCGGAAGTTCTTGATATCGTCGAGCGAGACCGCAGGTTCATCGAGGATCCTGTAGCTGCCGTCAACCTGCTTGACGCCGGCCAGGTGGAGTATCGAGTAGAGCAGCATCGAGGCGTGCCCGGCCGACAGCACGAAGCGGTCCCGGTTCGGCCAGATCGGGTCACCTGGATCGTAGCGAAGGAAACGCTGCCAGAGGCAGTAGCCCACCGGCGCCAGGCCCATGGGCGCTCCCGGGTGGCCGGAGTTCGCCTTCTGCACAGCGTCCATCGATAGGGTGCGGATGGTGTTGATGGAGATAATGTCCAGGTCGGTCTGGTCGGTCATTCGAGCCTCCGAACTGCGGTGGCGCCCGCGGAGGAGCTGGCGCTAACCGGAATGCGGTCGATTACCACGTGAACGGTTCACAAGTCTAGCAGCCCTGACCCGGTCTGCAACAGGCCGGGCAGGTCTTGCGGTTCCCGAACCCCGTCCGGCACCTTGGGCCCATGCTAATGTCGCGACTTTTCGGGGAAACGCTTCGGGCGACGCCCGCGGAGGCCGACTCGGCGGGGCACGGGCTCCTGCTAAGGGCCGGGTACATCCGTGGGGTAGCCCCCGGGATCTACAGCTACCTGCCGCTGGGGCTGCGGACCGCAGCCAAGATCGAGGCGATCGTACGCCAGGAGATGGGATCGATCGGCGCCCAGGAGGTCGCAATGCCCCTCGTACAGCCGGCCAGGCTGTGGCGCTGGGCCGGGCGAATCCACGGCGATGAGCTGGTGCGATTCAGCGACCGTGCCGGGAGAGACCTGTTGCTGGGGACGTCGCACGAGGAGGTCGCCGCCGAGCTTGCCCGGAGCGACATCACATCTTATAAGCAGCTCCCTGCGACCCTCTTCCAGATACGACCCACGTTCCGCGACGAGCTGCGCCCGGGGGGCGGACTGCTCAGGGCCCGGGAGTTCGACCTGATGGACTGTTACAGCTTCGATAGCGACCGGGCCGGCCTGGACGAGCGGTGCGCGAGCGTTCGCCGGGCTTTCGAGCGGATCTTCCGGCGCGTCGGGCTGGCGGAGTTCCTCCTCGCGAGCTCGGCGCGTGAAGAAGAGATCGGGGATGAGTTCTACCTCTTAAGCGACGTCGGCGACGACAGTCTGGCCGTCTGCGATGGTTGCGGCTGCGTGGCGAACCTGCGCACGGCGCGCTTCGCGAAACCCGAGCCGACAGCTGAAGCAGCCGAACCGCTGGAGAAGGTCGCCACGCCCGGGACCGACACCATCGCCTCGTTGGCAGACTACCTGGGCGTCCCCACCGAGCGCACGGCGAAGGTCGTCTTCTACTCAGCCACCGTGGCCGCCGAAGCGGCGGAGGAAGGGGAGCACGAAGTAGTCCTCATGGCGCTGGTTCGCGGTGACATGGAGGTGAGCGAGAGCAAGCTCGCCCGCGCCGTGGCGGCGCGCCGCCTGTCCCCGGCGGATGCCG
>CP070812.1:926895-947117 GCA_020344015.1 Gemmatimonadota bacterium | reverse complement strand
CGGAGGGGCGGGAGGAGGGGGTCCGGAGTAGAGGCGGTCCATGGACTCACCTGGCCGACGGTGTCCGGGATGTCCGCTTCGCCATGCGGGCCCTGGCGAAGCGGCCGCTGTTCAGCGCGGTGGTGGTCCTGGTCTTGGCGCTGGGCATCGGAGCCACGACGGCCATCTTCACCCTGCTCGACGCCATCATCATCTCACCGCTTCCGTACGACGATGCGGACCGCCTGGTATCGGTGAGCCATAGCGCTCCGGCGTTGGGGGTGCAGAACGAGGGACAGTGCGCGGCGTGGCACTTCACCTACGAGGATGAGAACCGAGTGTTCCAGGACATCGGAATGTACACGCCGAGCCTGGCGACGATCACCGGTGATGGAGCGCCGGAGGCGGTGCGGATCCTCTGGGTGACGAGCGGGGTCTTCCGGGCGCTGCGCATGCGTCCGGTCGTTGGCCGGATACTCACGCCGGAGGACGAGGAGCCCGAGTCGCCAAACGTCGTACTTCTGGGCTATGGGTACTGGCAGAGCCGCTTTGGCGGCGACCCGGGCGTCGTGGGGCAGACGATCGAGGCGAACGCTCAGACCTGGGAGATCATCGGCGTCATGCCGGCGAACCTGCAGAGCCTCGGGTCGAATCCCCTTCTCATCTTCCCGCTTCGTTATGATCGGTCGACGCTATTCGTGGGGAACGTTGGGTTCGGCGGGGTGGCGCGTTTGCGGGAAGGCGTGACTCTGGAGCAGGCGAACGCGGATGCGGCTCGCCTGCTGCCCCTGGCGTTCGAGAAATTTCCCGGTGGACCGGTGGCGGACTTCTCGGAACGGGCACGTTACACTCCGAACATTCAGCCGCTCAAGAATAGCCTCGTGGGTTCGGTGGCGAACCTGCTCTGGATCATCATGGCCGGTGTGGGCGTCGTGCTGCTCATCGCCTGCGCCAACGTGGCCAACCTGTTCCTGGTGCGGTCCGATGGTAAGGAAACCGAGATGGCGATCCGCAGCGCGATGGGCGCGAGCCGCGGCCGGATCGGCTGGGAGTACCTGAAGGAGAGCCTGTCGCTAGGCGTGCTGGGAGGCGTCGGCGGTCTCGCTCTGGCCAACTTCGGTCTGGATGCGCTGGTCGCCGCGGGACCCGCCAACCTTCCCCGGTTGGACGAGGTCTCGATGAACTGGGGCGTTCTCGCTTTCGCGCTTATCGTCTCGCTGGGCGCCGGCGCCTTCTTCGGCATGTTCCCGGTCTTGAGGCAACGTCGGGCGGCGCCGGTGGATGCCCTGAAGGAGGGTGGCCGCAGCGGAACGACCGGCAAGCGACGGCAGCGGGCGCAGAACGCGCTGGCGGTGAGCCAGATGGCCCTGGCCCTGGTACTGCTCGTCGCGTCGGGTCTGATGTTCCGCACTTTCGTGTCGCTCTGGCGGGTGGACCCGGGGTTCCACAACCCCGAAAACGTTCTGGCGCTTCGCCTGTTCATTCCGGGTGGCGAGGTCCCAGACCCGGCGGAGGTCGCCGCGACTCACGAGCGCATCGCGCTCCGCCTGGCGGAGATCCCCGGTGTGCAGTCGGTCGCACTCGGCACCATGATCCCGATGGACGGGGTCAGCAACGTCAATCCACTCTACGTGTACGGGTTCGACTACAGTGGGGACCAGACGGCGTCGATACGCCGGCACAAGTGGATCGGCGGCGGCTACCTTGAGACGCTCGAAATCCCGCTGCTCTTGGGTCGTACGCTCACCTGGCAGGACGTGCGCGAGCGCGCCCCGGCGGTGCTCGTCTCCGAGAGCCTGGCCCGCGAGTACTGGGGCTCGCCGCAGGCAGCGCTGGGTCAACGGGTTTCGGTTCGATCCGAGCCGCCTCGCTGGAGTGAAGTCGTCGGTGTGGTAGCCGACGTCAGAGAAGATGGACTGGGCCGGGACCCGCCGCTGATGGTCTACTGGCCGCAGGTCACTCTGGCGTTCTGGGAGGGGGATCCGCCCGACCAGGTATTCACGTGGCGGGGGATGGGCTTCGCGATTCGCAGCGATCGGGTCGGCACGGTCGGGTTCGTAGATGAGGTTCGGGCCGCCGTCTGGGAGATTAACCCGAACCTGCCGGTGCGCGGCCTTCAGTCGCTGGAGGAGCTGATGGGCCAGTCCATCTCCCGCACGTCTTTCACCATGGCTCTGCTCGGCGTTGCGGCGGGTGTGGCCCTTCTGCTCGGCGTCATCGGCGTCTACGGCGTGATCTCCTATGCGGTGAGCCAGCGGAGCCGGGAGCTGGGTCTGCGGATGGCGATGGGCGCCCAGGCCTCTCAGGTAAAGGGTATGGTGGTACGGCAGGGCCTGGTCCTGTCGGCGATCGGTGTGGCCATCGGCGTCGCACTGGCCATCGGTCTAACGCGACTAATGGCGGGGCTCTTGTTCGGGGTGAGCCCGATCGATCCGCTGACCTTTCTGGCGGTTGCCGCGGGCCTCATCGGGGTGGCGCTTATCGCAGCCTACCTGCCGGCGCGCCGCGCTGCCGGGGTCGATCCGATGGATGTGCTGCGGGCCGAGTGAAGACGATCGCGCCCACGATTCGGGTGCGTGAGAGCTGACTGGGCGCAAGCTTCGCTGTATTCTTAGGCCAGGATGCTGCGGAGCGAACTGACCTTACCCAGCCTGATCGTGAGCGCGGCGGCTAGCGAGGAGCTGCCGTTCCTCCGCGAACTGGTGGCGCTCTTCGCCCTGGCCGTCGCGCTCACCTACCTGAGCCACCGCTTGCGGCTGGTCCCGATCGTGGGCTTCCTGTTCGCCGGCGTGCTGGCGGGACCGTACGCCCTGGGGCTGGTCGCCGACCGCGAGTTCATCTCGAGGACGGCGGAGATCGGCGTCATCCTCCTGCTGTTCACGATCGGGGTGGAGTTCAGCCTCGATAAGCTGGCGCGCATCCGACGCTTCATCGTGCTGGGCGGCAGCTTGCAGGTCGGCCTGACGACGGCGCTGGTCGCCGTGCTTCTTCTAGTCGCGGGTGTCAACTGGCGCGCCGCGATCTTCAGCGGCGCGCTTGTCGCCCTGAGTAGCACGGCGATCGTCGTGAAGTTGTTGTCCGATCGTGGCGTGACCGACACGCCTGCCGGCCAGATCTCGCTAGGCGTGCTGATCTTCCAGGACTTGATGCTCGTGCCGCTGGTCCTCTTCCTACCGATCCTTGGCGCCGGCAGCGGTTCGGCCGTCGAGATCGGTGTGACGCTGCTGGAGTCGGTCCTCATCCTGGCCCTAGTGTTGGTTGCGGCACGGCGAGCCGTCCCCTGGTTGCTCGACCGCGTAGCCGACGTGCGCAGTCCGGAACTCTTCTTGCTCACCGTGGTGGTGATCTGTTTCGGGATCGCCTGGCTCGCCAACCTGGGCGGTGTGAGCTTGGCACTGGGCGCATTCTTGGCCGGGCTCGTGGTCAGCGGTAGTCGCTTCCGCGAGCATGCGGTGGGCGAGATCATCCCGCTCCGTACGATATTCAACGCGCTGTTCTTCGTCTCCATCGGGATGCTGCTCGACATGCGTTTCGTGTTCGAGCACTGGCTGCCACTGCTCGGTGTCGCCGCTGGGCTACTGCTGCTCAAAGCCGCAATCGCGGGCTCCAGCGTGCTCTTGCTGAGGTACCCGGCAGCGGTCGCTGTCTCGGTGGCTCTGCTGTTGGCCCAGATAGGCGAGTTCTCTCTCGTCCTGCACCAGGTGGGCCGCAGCTTGGGTCTGGCGCCCGCCGGGCTCGGCGACGCCGGCGACCAGGCGTTCCTGGCGGTGGCCGTTCTGCTGATGATGACCACGCCGTTCGCCGTTCAATTGGAGCCGCGACTCAGGTCACTGGTATCGGCGAGGCAGCCCTCGCGCGCCGACGCCGAGCCCGCGGGCCCGGCCGCCGGTCTCGCGGAGCATGTCATCATCGGTGGGTTCGGGCTTACCGGCCGCTACCTGCATAGTACCTTGAGCACGTTCGGGGTCGCGCACGTGATCGTGGACCTGAACCCGGTCTCGGTCATGGAAGCGGAGGCCAGCGGGTTGCCGATCGTCTACGGCGACCTGAGCCACACTCACGTGTTGCGACGCGCCGGCGTCGAGCGGGCGCGTCTCTTGGTCGCCGCCATCAACGACCCGCAGGCGCTGGTTCGCATCGTGCACCGCGCCAGGCTGGCAAACCCGGCGCTGGAGATCGCCTTGCGGACGCCATACGTCGTCGATGTCGACTCTCTCATCGAAGCGGGCGCTAACGTCGTGGTCACCGAAGAGCTCGAATCTGCACTCCAGCTGATCGAGCACGCTCTGCTTGCCTGTGATGTGCCGAGCGAGGAAGTGGGGAGGCAGGTCGCGCGGCTGCGCGCGGAATCGGAGCTTGCGGACTAGCGGAGCTCGGCCTAGGCCAGCTCCTCCTCTATTATACCGGCGATGTCGTCGGCCTGCCGCCAGCCCGCCTCGATCTCGGCAGCCTCGTCGGCCAGCCGCCGGCGCTCGGCGTTGGCGTTCACGGAAATCTCCAGGGCGAGGCGGCGTATGCGCCCGAGGCCGTAAAGCGAACGCCGCTCCGCCGCCAAACCACCCACCAGCTCCTCGGCCGAGCCTGCGTCCTCGATGAGGCGGATGGCGTCGGCCAGCTCGTCCTGCGAGGCGCCCTGAACGTTGTGATAGGCGAGCACGCGGCGCAGTACGCGCTCGGCGGCCGCGCCGTCGAGGCGATGGACCTTGTCGACAGTCCACGGGTCGCAGCGGCTGCAGGGCAGGGCGACCGCGAGCCCGCGCTCCGTGGACGGCAGCAAGAGCAGGAACCTGGTCCGGTAGAAGAAGAGTCGGATCAGGACGCTGCGGCACTGGGGGCACGGCGCGCGGCCGGCCCAGGCCTCTCGACCGAACCACCGCCAGCGCATGATGTCGGCGTGCAGATCGTCCGACGGATAGAAGTCGCCGGTGATCCGGGAGAGTCCCAGGTTCGCGCCGACGTAGGAGACGGCAGCGTAGGTCGCGGCGCCTAGCAAGGAGAGCCGGCTGCGGTAGGCGGCGCGGCGGCGCCTCAGCTGGCGGCCGTAGCGCCACCAGGCTTCCTCGGGTAACTGCGTGCGCCCGATGCGGATCAGCTCGCGCCCGTTCGCGTCAAGCAACGCGACGTTCTCGGTCTGGTAGAGCAGGTGGGCGTGGTCGACCACGGCGCGCTCCAGCCGCGGGATCTCCCTGTAGCCGTCCTCGTGCGGCCAAAGGCTCCAGCCATGGCAGCGGTCACAGACCGACCAGACGCGCTCGCGTTCCGGATCGAAGGACACGCGGACACTTTGCCTCAGCTGCTCGAGGCCCTCGTGTTCGGCGAGCTCCCGGCCGCAGTACAGGCAGTAGCGCAGCATGATGCAGCAATCCTCGATAACGCCACCAGGGCGCGGTCCGCTCCTGTTGATCTTCACAATGTATAACAGGTCGCGGTTGTCCCTCCAATAGTCGGCATGGCGTCCGGAGAGTCGCGGTCAGGATCGCCATCGCTTTCGGCATCGTCCCCCCGATCATTGCTCCTGGTTCGCCGGCGAGGCATTTTAGCTAGGGCCAGACTTCACCGGGTAGCTAATCCAATGCCGCGCATCCTGCAGTTCGTAGGCGAGTTGAAGCGCCGCCGCGTGTTCCGCGTGGTCGCGGCCTACGCGGTCTTCGCGTTCGTCGTCTGGCAGGCCGCGGACTTCGTTATCCCGGCGGCGCGACTGCCGGACTGGGTGTCCACCCTGACTCTCATCCTGACAATACTCGGGTTTCCCGTCGCGCTGGTGCTCGCTTGGCTGTTCGACATCACACCCGAGGGTGTGAAGCGCACGGGTCCGGAAAAGGCCCGACAGGTCGGAGAGCGACCTGCCGCGTTGCCCGGTGTGGCCGGACAAAGGTCCATCGTCGTGCTTCCGTTCGACAATCTCAGCCCCGACCCCGGAGACACGTACTTCGCGGATGGCCTCACCGAGGAGATCATCACCGACGCGTCTTGCTGTGGCCTGCTGCGTGTGGTCAGCCGGAATTCTGCTGTGGCGCTGAAGGGCAAGCTGAAAGACACGCGGACGATCGCGGAGGAGCTGGACGTCCAGTACGTGCTGGAAGGGAGCGTTCGCAAGGCTGGGGACGACCTTCGCATCACGGCTCAGCTGATCGATGCGAGAGCCGACGAGCACATCTGGGCCGAGAAGTACAGTGGCACGTTGCAGGATGTGTTCGCTCTGCAGGAGCAGGTGTCACAATCGATCTTGGATGCGCTGAGGCTTCAGCTAGACCTGGAGGAAACGCCTCGATTGGCAGGGGGACCGGTGGGCGCTACACGTGCGTCGGAAACACTCGATGTCGCTGCCTACGACGCCTACCTCAGGGGTCGCTTCCTATGGAATCAGAGGGCCGAGTCGGCACTCGAGCAAAGCCTCGAGTGCTTCGCCAGCGCGATTGAGAGGGACCCGAGCTTTGCGCTGGCCCACGCAGGGCGAGCGGATTCCTATGTTACGCTCGGTGTGTACGGAGCGAGGCCGCCCGGCGAGGTAATGGAGGCGGCCCGGGAAGCGGCGGCCGCTGCCCTGGATATCGACCCCACTCTGGCCCGAGCCCTTACCGCGCGGGCCTGTGTGAAGGCTCTGTACGACTGGGACTGGGCGGCTGCGGAAGCTGATTTCCGGGCGGCTCTAGAGCACGATCCTGAGTACGCTACGGGGCACCAGTGGTATGCGAACTACGTCCTCGTCCCGCTCCGCCGGTTCGATGAGGCGCAACGCCAGCTCGAGCACGCCGCACAGCTGGAACCGCTTTCGTCTGCAGTCGCAGCGAGCAGGGGCGTGCTGGAATACTTCAACCGAGACTACGAGCGGGCTTTGGCCGAGTACGAGAGCGCGAGGAACCTCCACCCGCACTTCGGCCTCATCCATCTCTTCATCGGGGAGTGCCTGGTCGCTATGGGGCGTCATAATGAGGCGCTGCAGGCGCTGAGAACTGCCGCGGAGTTCACGTCTGAAAGCTCGGAGGCGCTGGCGGCGCTGGGCCACGGGCTCGCGGTGTCGGGGAACGCAGGAGAGGCTGCCGCGATCTTGGAACGTTTTGAGGCTCGCGCTCGAGAAGCCTACGTCTCCCCCGTACTCGCGGCGCAGGTTCTAACCGGATTGCGTGAACACTCTGCAGCGCTCGTAAAGCTGGAGGAGGCCGCCGCGCAGCGGGCCTCGGATCTGGTATGGTCAGCCGTTCGTCCGGTGTTCGACCCGATCCGCTCCGAACCCGAGTTCGTCGAGCTCACCCGGACCATCGGACTGGTCTAAGGTAGTGGCGGACAAGTCCGACTGATTGGGCCTTCGCGGGAAGAACGGAGGTAAGGAAGATGGCAACTTCAGCAGGCGTCGGGTTCAGCGAGAACCCCGACTCCGAGGACGCGGGCGTCGAGGCAGTGAGCGCCGCCCTGGCGGAAGCCGCCGTCGCCGAATGCGACGTGGCGCTCGTGTACTCTACGTCGAAGCACGACCCGGCCCAGCTGCACCGCGGTGTACGCTCGGCGGTCGGTGCGAAGACGAGGATCATTGGCGGCTACTCGAATGGGATAATCACCCGGGACCAACTGGGCTACGATGGCTACCAGGCAGGCGTGGCCGTTCTCGCCTCGGATTCGATGAGCGTAGACATGTTCATCGAAAAGGGTCTGGCCGACAACGAATTCAACGTCGGCGTTGCCCTGGGTGGACAAATCAGCAGCAAGAAGTACACGGGTACACCCAATATCCTGCTAATGTACGACTTCGTGCGTGGCAAGCCCGCAGAGGGTGCGGCGGCGAACAACAACTGTGCCACACCACTGATCGAAGGCTTGGGGCAGTCCCTGGGAGCCTGGCCGCCGGCGGCGGGGTTCGCGATGATGGGCGACTGGCAGTCCAATCCGACCTACCAGTGGTTCGACGATCAGATCGAGCAGCATTCAGCGCTGGCGCTCGTGCTGTCGGGCGGTGTCCAGATGGATACGCGGATCATGCATGGTACCAAGCCCGCGAGCGGTTATCACACCGTCACGAAGGCCGAGGGGAACGTCGTGTTGGAGATCGACAGCGTACCGGCGCTGGAGATGATGGCCGAGATGCTGGGTCCGAAGACTTACCAGGAGTGGCTCGAATATCCGTTTTTCGTGACGCTGGGCGTCAACAAGGGAGATAGGTACGGCGAGTTCAGGGAAGACGACTACGCCAACCGGTTGGTCGGTGGTGTCGACAAGGAGCGCGGTGGCCTTGTCATGTTCGAGCCCGACTTGCAGGCGGGAACCGAGGTCCAGTTGATGCGGCGCACCATCACGGATTTCGAGTACGTCAGGGAACGCAGCGAGGCCGTGCTCGAACAAGTCGGGGATCGCAAGCCATTCTTCACCTTCTATATCGACTGCGCCGGCCGCGCCAGCGCCTACTCGGGTACGGACGGGGAGGAGGCTGAAGAAGTCCAGCGAGTCATAGGTTCCAAGATGCCGCTGCTCGGCGTGTATTCGGCGACGGAGGTCGCCAGGGTGGGACAGGACATGCAGGCCTGCGTCTGGACCGGCGTGCTCTGCGTGTTCAGCGAGTAGCCCACTCGATCTTGTAGGTTTCCACCGGGCGTGCGATGCCGCGCAGGTCGAGTTGACCGGTGTGAGTAGCGGGAAGCCGATCTTCGACCAGGGCATAGGTCGGAAAGGCGCAGAGGATTTCGCCGGGCGCCGCTGCCACCTGGAGCCGGGCGGCCGTGTTCACGGTCACTCCCTGCGCTGTGTAGCATTGAAGTAGGTCGGAGCCAAAGACCCCGACGGTGCAGTAGCCCGTATCGATCCCGACCCGCACACCCAGTTCTTGCGAAACACCACGGCGACGCCAGGCCGTGGCCAGCTCGCGAGCGCACTGCTGCATGGAGATTCCCGCCTGACAGGCCGCCCAGGCGTGCTCAGTCTCGTCGCAGGGCTCAGGTGCACCGAAGACGACCATCAAAGAGTCGCCGATGAATCCGACTACGGTACCGGCGTGGGAGACCGCGACCGCGGTCATCTCGCGGAGGTACTCGTTCGTCAGTGACGACCATTCCTCGGGTTCGAGCATGTCGACAAGATCGGTCGAACCGACCATATCGACGAACAGCACGCTGACCTTCAGTCGCACGGAGCGGCGATCGGGCCCGATGTTGCCTTTGAGCACGCTCTCCGCCACGGGCTGTGGCAGGAAGCGCTTGAGCTCTCCGGTGCGCACCAGCTCCGCCATCTGCTCGTCCACTCTGGCCTCGAGCCGGCGGTTGAGTTCCGCCAATTCGCGTTCCTGAGCACGCGCGCGCAGCAGGTTCCGGACTCGAACCAGGAGCTCGGCTTCATCGAACGGCTTGGTGAGGTAGTCGTCGGCGCCCGCTTCGAGGCTCTCGAGGCGAGCGTCCTTCCCCGCGCGCGCGGTCAAGAAGATCACCGGGGTCGACCGCAGTTCGTCGTCCTGGCGGATTTCCCGCAACAGGTCGCGACCGCTCATGCGCGGCATCATGTGATCGGTCAAGATCAGATCGGGTTTGTATTGCCGCGCCTTCTCCAATCCGTCCTGTCCATCGGCGGCCAGGTAGATGTTGTAGTGCGTCGAGAGAAGGTCTCGTATGTATCTCCTCAGGTCGGGGTTGTCCTCGGCATAGATCACGGTCGCCTTCCCGGGGTCGAAGGCGGACTCGCTTGCCTGGTTAAGAACTTCAACATCACCTTGCTGGTCAGCGAACTCGGAGACTACCAGGACTTCCGTCGTCCCGGCCACAGCTGGGATGTCCTCCTCCGCCAGGTCGACCACCGATGCCGCGTCGAGATGGTCCTTTCCCAGCGGTATGCTGACTCGGAACGAGCTCCCCTTTCCGTAGTCGCTATGGACCGTCACATCGCCGCCGTGTAGACGCGTGATCTCCGCGACCCAGGTCAGGCCAAGTCCGGTTCCCGCATACTCCCGCGAGGCGCTTCCATCCGCTTGGCGAAAGCGATCGAAGATGTAAGGGAGCTGCTCCGCTTTGATGCCCACCCCGGAGTCCTTCACCGTCAACCGGAAAGAACCCTCCTCTATACCGGTGGACACCTCGACATATCCCTGCTTGGTGAATTTGAGCGCGTTCGACAGAAGGTTGTAGAGCAGTTTGTCGAACCTCTGCCGGTCGATGAAGAGATTCGCTTCCGCGACCGCCGGGCTCAGATCCAGCCTGAGCTCGATCCCACGTTCCTGGGCCATCGAACGAAAGCGGTTGGCCGTATCCTCCACGAACCGGTTCATGTCCGGCATCGGTGATGCCTTCAGGCGAATACCGCCCGCCTCCAGCTTGGCCAGCTCGAGTATCTCGTTGACCAGGCCCAGCAAGCGCTCCTGGTTACGCTGCATGACCTGAACTTGCTCGCGCACGGGCTGGGACACCTCGCCGTAGCGGCCGCTGAGGATCGCCGCCAGAGGACCGAGTGTGAGCGTGATCGGCGTTCTGAATTCGTGGGATACGTTGGCGAAGAACTCGGTCTTGAGCCTGTCCGTCTCCTCGAGAACGGCAGCCCGCTGATGACTCACAAACGCCGAGATCAGGCCCGCGATAGCCTCGAACGTGTCGATGTCGCCCTGATCCAATGGGGGATAGAAGGGTCTGCCTTCCCTGAGCCGGCCCGACAGCAGCAGGCCGACGGGCACGCCCTCGGCAACGACTGGCACGCAGATGAAGAACGGCAGGTCGAACGTCGACTGGATCTCCTGGATGAGAGGCGTCGTCTCCGTCGATTTGTTGACTACCAGGATGTCGGTGCCCTCGGAGAAACCGGGTGGGAATTCGAGAGTCAGTGAGGGTAGATCCTTGGCAGCATCGTCGTGTATACCGATCCATCGGCTGGGTCGGTACCGGTTCTCCGTCTCCGTGGGGGCGAGGACGATCGTCCTGTCCATGTTGAGGGTGGAATTGACAGCGCGCAGCGTGATGTCGAGGATCGCCGAGACATTCCGTTGCGTACCGATCGCGTGCTGGAGCTCGGACAGGAGCGCGAAGCCCTTGCGCTTCTGCTGGAGCGCGCTCTTCAGGCCGGAAACGCTATGGTCAAGCTTGAGATTCTCGCCAGCCAGCTCCTCGAGCTGTCGCCTATAATAGTCCAGCTCCTTGGGGGACGGCGCCTGTCCCGCAGCGTCTTCGGTCATCGCGAGGTATCCGTCAGGCTTTTCGAGTCATCACTCGCTGAAAACGCAGAGCACGCCCGTCCAGTCTAGGGCCTGCATGTGGCCGCCGACGCTGGCTATCTCGACACCGGAGTACATACCCAGTAGCGGCATCTTTGAGCCGATGTGCTTCTGGACCTCCTCGGCTTCTTCTCGCTCGGTACCAGCGTACTTGCTGATTCGTCCTGCACAGTCGATGTAGAGGGCGAAGAACGGAGTGCGACCTTCGACGCGACTGAGGATGTCCTCCGCGCGCTCACCGATGTACTTGAAGTCTATGCTGCGGCGCATCAGCTGGACGTCCGAGCCCGCCTTCAGGTCGGGCTCGAACATGATCAAGCCGCCACGCTCCTTGTCTAGGCCCATGACGAGGCGGTTAGCGTAGTCTTCCTCAACGAAGTCACCGAACCTGTCGCCGCGGTTGACGCCGAGCGTGACGAAGAAGGGGTACTCCTCCCAACTCTTGTACGAGTCGGGTCCCAGCATCTCGGCGACCGTTTCGATCGCGGGTTTGCCATCGATCTCGAGGACGACGTTGTTATCGACCTTGGTGATCTTGTGGTAACCGCTCGAGGGCCTGCATCCGTGCATGATGATCGTGTCCATGCGCACGCCGCCCGAGAGCACCAGTGCCATTGCCGTATGGCGCTCGACGCGGTCGTCGAACCACTGGTAGGTCGGCTCGCTTTGCCAGTCGCCGAACATCCCGACGCCGGCCGTGCGCGGCCAGGTGCCCAGGGATTCCTCGATACCCCCGACGAGGGGGGTGGCCAGGTTCAGGTCCAAAACCACCCCCTCCGGCGGTCTCTCTTTGATGCTGTCGTACATGAGCAGGATATTCGGGTCACCCTCGTATTGGTGCTCCTTGAGTTGCCGGCCCAAGGCGACGCCGACGTTGCGTTCATTGTCTGGCAGGCCTGTCTCGATGAACATGTCGATATTCATCGAGTCTGACGACAGGGCCGCCAACCCGACCTGATACCCCTCGTACGCCAGCCGATCATTCGTGATGACACCCACCGCGTAGCCGCCGATCAGCCGACTCTTGGGCCCGATGATCGGGCGCACGCCGTCGCGCAGCTTGACCGGGTCGTGCTTCGAGGTCGAGTACATGATCGCGAGGTCGCAGTCTTTGCCGCCCAGCGCATCTGTCGCCGCTCGAGCGATTTCGGCGCCGGCCGCCTTGGAGTCGGGATTCTCGCTGAAGCCAATGCCTACGCTTGTTGACATGATTCACCCCCATAGACGGGCAAACGGAGGACGGAGCTGGCGGAGTCGGAACGCGTGGATGTGTGTACATCTGACTGCGAGATTCGGCGCTACGGGGCTTTCGGCTGACGAGGTAATACCAAGGTGCAGACGGTTGTGGCCGACGGCAAGTATCCCGCGTCGCGCAACCGGTCTAGTATCGCCACCACGGCGCCGTCCGCTCCTCCGGCATGTGGCGCAGGGCGTAGGAGGCGATCTCCTTCAGCCGCTCTGCCGTGCTGACCGGCCCGGACCAGCAATGCCCCTTGCCATCCCCGTACATGAAGAATCCTGGGTAGTGTGGGTCTTCGGTGGTCGCCATCCAGGCTTCCATCTGTCGCACGGCGACGTTCAGGTAGAAATTGTCCATGTCGCCGGTATAGATATGGAGCTTGTCCACCAGCTTCGGTCCCAGTGTCCTCCAGTTGGTCTTTAGGATGTGCAACAGGTCGTAGTTGTCCCTCCAATACTCTGCCACCTCGCGGTCGATGATGCCGGTCCGCTTATCGAACAGCGGCTTGAAGTAACCGTCGTCTCCAAGCGGCCCGTGGACGGCGGACCAGATGTCGAGCTGTTCACCCGAGCGGCCCTTCGTTCCGTTCACCAGCTCCCAGCGGTTCCGCTGCTCCGAGGTCAGCCGGATCTGTCCGTCGGTCTCACGTGTGTTCGGCGTGGGCACGCGCCGCCACTCGTGCTGCTTGTAGAACGCGTTCTTGTCCTCGTAGATGTTGATGCCCTCGACGTTCGTGAACGTCACTGGGTCCGGGCAGTAGGACCAGGTGCCGCCGAAGAAGTCGGGATGGAAGATCTGCAGCGCCAGTGCCTCCCAACCGCCGGTCGAGCCTCCATCCAGAAACCGCGCCCACGGCTCGCCGATCACGCGGAACCGCCGCTCTACCTCGCGGATCAACTCCTGCATGATCGCATCGCCGTAAGGGCCAACGTTCACCGAGTTCACCGCGTACGAGTCATCGAAGTACGGGTTCGGGTGCTGGAACGTGACGACGATCATGCGCGGGAAGTCGTCCTGCATCCAGGCATCGTAAAGGTCCGTGCCTTCGCGGAAACGGAGGGGCGGCCGCAGAGAGAAGTGGCCCTGACGATAGAGTACCGGGTAGGCAATCGTCTCCCGCTCGTAGTCCCGTGGCAAAAGCACCGTCGCCCCCAGGTAGATGGGCCGGCCCCAGAACTCGCTCAGCATAGGGCTCCGGAAGCGGAAGCGCTTCACGTAACGGGTGTCGGGTGGGATCTCCACCGGTGGGATGACATGCGCCGCCTCGAGGCGCACTACGTAGCCCGTCTCCGGATCCAGCCGCACGCGGCGCACATCGCTGTAGAGGTTTCCGGGTGAACGCTGCCACTGCTGACCCTCCCAGTGGTCTTCGGGCATCCACACCACGTGGCCGTCGGCCCGCTCGAACCGCTCATATACGTTCACGAAACCCTGGACGTAGTACTCGCCGGCCGGGATCTCGCCCAGGCTCTCCACCGGCGAGCCCAGATCGCTGGCATCGATCGTGGCTGGTTCGCCGGGCGCCAGCGATTCCACATCGCGGCCGAATAGCGGGACTCCGGTGCGGCCGATCTGAAAGCGCGGCTCGGGTTGAGGCACCCGCGAGATCATCACGTACACCCGCCCGGTCACCGGCTGCGAGCGGACCGAATCGGGAAAGGATATCTCGAAGCGGAGCTGGGGCGCGGCCTGTTCCGGCAGTGGAGGCGGTGTCAGAGCCGGCGGCAGCAGAACGGCGACGATCGCGACGAAGATGGAGCTGACCATTAACCCTCCAGGTGAAAGCGAAATCCTGGGGCCAGTCTGGCGGGAACGTCCGCGTCGTGCAAGTTGCCCGGATTGCCAAGTCCGTCCGTACCGCCTACGATGCGTCAGCAGAGGCAAACCGCCCGCAGCCGCAACGAGAGAGGGCGCGGACGGCGCTCGCCACCTCAGCGCCCGTGTCCGCATCCACGATCACCGTCCGGACTGAATCGGTGCCGAGGTCGAGACCGATGACCAGCTTACCCGTGGTCATCGCGAGCCTCCAGGTCCCAGATGTTGCAGTTGTGGTCGGTCACATCGGTGGCAATCTGCCAGGTGCGTGGGACATCAAGTAAGTCGGTGCCCGCCCAACTCGCCGACGGCCTTCACGCGAATACGCGTCGCGTTCCCCGGCAGGTAGGTGAGCGGCACCTCTTCTACCTCAACGACCTCGACGCCGTCAGGCTGCGCGCCGGCCTCAGTAGCTTGACGGAGCGCCTCCTGCTTAGCCGCCGCCAGCGCTTCGAGCCGGCCGACTCGCTCCAGCGAGTAGACCTTCTCGACCTCACCGCCCACCTGCGCGATGGCCGCGCCGATGGCGTTCGCAACCTCCGCGTGCTCCGGCCTCAGGACCTCCGAGGCGCCGGCGAGCCGATCGGCCACGAGCACGCTGCCTCCACCGACCAGCACGAGCGGCAAGGGATCGGCGCTCAGCTTCACCCGGTCCACTGCCTGCTCCACACGTCGCCGCACCTCGGCGAGGCCGCGTTCGACGAGTTCGGCGTCGAGGGTTCGCGCCCGCGCCGGTTCGCCGATCTCGGCGCGCTCCGCCGCGACCGCCAGGTCGGTGGCCGTCAGCGTCGAACCGCCGAAGACGATCGCCTCCTCCGTGATCCGGGCGCCCACGCTGGAGGGGCCCAGCTCCAGCGGCTCGCGCCGGACGATCGAACCGCCACCTAGGGCGATCGATATCAGGTCTGGCATCCGAAAGTTGGTGCGCACCTCGGCCAGCTTCACGGCCGTCGACGCCGCCCGCGGGAAGCCTTGAACCAGGATCCCCACGTCGGTGCTGGTGCCGCCGACGTCGACGACCACGGCGTCCTCGATACCGGCGAGGAAGGCCGCCCCACGCATCGAGTTCGTCGGTCCCGACGACATGGCGAGCACAGGATAGCGGGCCGCGTACTCGGCGTCCATCAACGTCCCGTCGTTCTGGCTGAAGAAGACGGGCACGTCGAGTCCCATGTCCGCCAGTGCGCCGCGGATCGCGTCCACCGCCCGAGCGGCGATCCGGCTGAGCGCGGCGTTTAGCGCCGCCGCGTTCTCCCGCTCCAGCAACCCCACTCGCCCGATTTCAGATGAGAGGCTGAGCGAGACGTCCGGCGACTCCTGGCGGATCAGCTCGGCGGCCTGGGACTCGTGGGCGGGATTGACCGGGGAGAAGACGCCGCAAAGGGCCACCGCCTCGACCCCGTTCGCCAGCGCGTCACGCGCGGCTTCGCGTACAGCATCGTCATCGAAGCCAGTGATCTCACGTCCGTCGAACTCGTGGCCGCCGGGGAGCAGGTAGCTGTGGCCGCCTACCGCGGCCCGCAACGCTTCAGGCCAGTCGCAGAAAGGTGGGAGCAGGCGCGTGGCGGGACCACAGAGGCGAACCACGGCGGTGCGCGCGAGACCCCGGCCCTCGAGGAGCGCGTTCATGAAGTGAGTCGTCCCCAGCATGACGGCCTGGATCTCGGCCTGTGCGGGCTGCCCCCCACCCTCGGCCAGCACCCCTTCCAGTGCCCGAACGATTCCGGTCGTGACGTCGGGCGTCGTCGCGGTCTTCGCTTTCCGTAGGACGCGACGCCCCGCCATAAGCACAGCGTCGGTGTTGGTACCGCCGACGTCCACACCGACCCGCAGCGCCTTGGCATCCTCCTCGAGTCCGACCGCCCGCGTCCCGGTATCGCTCATCGCTCGAGCGGCGCGTAGACCGCTTGGTAGCCGAACGCCTCCGGCCCTACCACCGCCAGCGCCTCGGGTGTCCTCAAGAGCGGCGGCGCCGGAAAGCCCAGAACGCTCACCCGGAACCCGTAGCGCAGCAGCTCGGTGGTGATCGGCTCGCCGCGCTCGGCATCGACGATGCAGATCAGGTCCGGCACCGTGGCGATCAGCGCGCCGCCGCGCTGGGCCACCAGATTCTCGTTCTGGAAATCCACGACGAGTTGCGCGCCCGCGTCATCGCCCGTCCCTTCGATCGTAACGCGACCCCGCGCGAACCCCTCGGTCGTTCTGCGCTCCACATCGACGATCTTCCCGTGGAAGAGCACGCGACCCGGCACGGTGGCCAGGATCGCGTCGATGGGGTTCCCCTTCTCCCGCTGCGCCCGCCGGACCGCTTCGCCCAGCGACCGCGCCAGCGACAGCGTCCCAGGGATCGCCGTCCGGCGGACGTCCGCCGCGGTCATCGGTGCGAAGGCGAAGACGGGCGCGCAGCCCATCACGATGGTCACAGCCCGCGCCATCCGCTCGACCCAGGTCGCGCTCACGGCGTCTTCGATGATCGCCGTGTTCCCCTTCTCGTCGCAGACCGCGCTCGGTGTGGGCGGGAGCCCGTAGATGAAGAAGGTCGTCATCTGGAGCTCGGGGAAGGCGCGGCCCATCCCATCGCCGTCCACTACCGGCAGGCGCGCCAACGATGCGGGGATCACCGGCTCCAGCGAGTTGCTGCCGCCGATCTCACCGGAGATCAGCGCGGTCGCCCGCTCGCCCGTGTGCTTCTCGATCGCCCGGACAGCCCGGTACGATTCGGTCCCCCGAACCTTCTCGACGCCCACCGTCGGCGCGCCCATCCCGCCCACACAGATCACCCGGCTGTCGTCGGGCAGCTCGTCGAGGTCAAGGACGTTCACTGGGCCGTGCTCTCGCACCAGCTCGCGCGCCCGCAGCATCCCGATGTACGGGTTTCCGCCGCCGCCGGTCCCCAGGATCCCGGCGCCGATGCTAATCGACTCCAGCGCGTCCTCGTCGATCTGCCACATCTTCTTGAAGTCTTAACGGTTGTCGAGGGGCCGAAGGCGGCGACGGTCGTGGGACGCCGCACGGGGCACCCCCCGTGGCGTCAGGATGCGGAGCGGGACGTGTCCCCGCAAGCGAGGGCCCAAACGGTTGGACAGCTGTTGAGTGGAGCCTGGTCTGAACGCGGTGGCGGGCCGTATCTTGGCAACAACTCCGATCCAGTCACGAAACGGTAGCGGCTATTAAGCTGCGACGCCCGCAGCCGGTCCTGGTAGCCTGCTACTCGAATCCGAGGTCGGTGGCGAGCAGTTCCGCGGACAGCATCGTTACACGGCCGTGTTTGTTCAGATGGGTGGGCGTTGGCTGTTGACAGCCTGGCAGACTGCGGCTGTCGCAGAACGTTGAACAACTGGCAGCAAAGCGCTAGGCCAGGTAAAGGGGATCTGCATGGACCAAATCATGTATGACCGACCTCAACTCTCCCGTCGCGACTTCATGCTCACAATCGGCGGTGCGGTTCTGGGAGCAGCCATCGGCTGTCGGTCGGGTCCAGGGACGAGCGATCTGGACGCGTTCATCACGGGAATGTTGGAGTTGGATCGGGCGCCGGGTTTCGCTGGAGCCGTCGTGGTCGGAACCCGTCTGCAATGGTCGGCCGGATATGGGTGGGCTGATATCGGCCGCGAGATCGCGATGTCTCCCGATACCCTCCAGAACATTGGCTCGGTTTCCAAGACGGTCACGGCAACAGCCGTCATGCAGCTTTGGGAGGCCGAGCAGTTGCAGCTAGATGACGATGTCGGTCTCTATCTGCCCTATAGTGTTCGGAACCCGCGTTACGCGGACGTGCCAATCACGTTTCGGCAACTTCTAACGCACCGCTCCTCGATCAAAGACGGACCTGCCTACGGGGAGAGCTACGCGTGCGGCGATCCGCTGATGACGCTCGGCGAGTGGATCGAGGAATATCTCAAGCCGGGCGGCGTCTACTACGACCCTGATGAGAACTTCCATAGCTGGGAGCCGGGTACGGTGGACCCGCCGTCCTCCCCTCGAGCATACAGCAACGTCGCGTTTGGCTTGCTGGGCGTCTTGGTCGAGCACGTCAGCGATCGACCCTTCAACGAATACTGCCGGGAGCGCATCTTCGCGCCGCTCGGTATGAGTGACTCGGGTTGGTTTCTGGCCGAGATTGACACGGGTCGACATGCCGTGCCCTACACGCTCATACCCGAGAGTTTCGAGATTCCAGAGGGCGAGACGATCGAGTCGTTCCTCCCAGCCGATGACGCGGCTGAGGCGTCACTCAAACCGGGTTCGTATTTTCCACACTGCCTCTACAGCTTCTTCAACTACCCTGACGGGCTCGTGCGCACGAGCGTCAACGAGTTGTCCCGATTTCTTCGCGCGTATGTGAACGGCGGTGTCTTCGATGGAGCACAGATCCTCAAGCCGGCTACGACCAGGTTGATGCTTTCGAATGATCACTATGGCAGAGGCCTGTGCTGGTTCACTCGCAGGCTCAGTAACGGAGATCTCCTCTGGGGCCATGGGGGTGGTGATCCGGGCATCTCGACGTACATGGGATTTCGGCAGCGCGACAATGTCGGCGTCATCATGTTCTACAACTTCAATGACCCGGGCGACGGCGGGGAAGAGATATTAGAGCGACTCTTCGCTGAGGGAGAGCAAGCAGCAGGATGAGGGTAGGGAGGTATTGGCCTTGTTGTTAGCCGCGCGCTGAAGAGGACCACCGTCGTCGGCAGTAGCTCGCCGGGAACGGAAGTCTCATCAGATCGATGCTAGGGAAACCTCACCAGTCCTCGATGGCTGAAGGCGAGCACCCGCGCGCGCGAGAACCGCTCACCCTGGTTCTCGCGCTCATCCTCTCGGTGGTCGGCGCGGTCATCGGGATGCAGATCATCACCAGCCTCGGCGTCACGCCGAACACGTCGATCGTCGCAGTGATCGCCGCGATCCTCGTCTCCCGAATTCCGCAGCGCCTCTTTCGCTCGTTCCGTTCCATCCATCGCCAGAACCTGATCCAGACGACGATGTCGAGCGCGACGTTCGGTGCGGCGAACTCGCTGCTCGTCCCCATCGGCGTCCCTATCCTCGTCGGGCGCCCGGAGCTTGTGGTACCGATGCTACTGGGTGCGACGGCGGGCATGCTGATCGACGTGGCGATGCTCTATTGGCTCTTCGACTCGCGTCTCTTTCCGGGCGAGTCGCCGTGGCCGATCGGGATCGCGTCGGCGGAGGCAATCCTGGCGGGCGATCGCGGGGGCCGACGCGCGCGGCTGCTGGGGCTGGGGGCCTTTGCCGGCGTGCTCGGCACCTCCGGCCTGTTCGGAGGGTTGCGAGCGGTCGCCGGCGTCGGCGTCCTGCCGATGGCCGCCTTCGGTATCGCCTTCCTGGGGAACGTGTGGGCGCTCGCCATGTTCGGCGTCGGACTCCTGGTGCGGGGGTATGCGCCGGGCGCCTGGGGCGTCGACCTCGCGGCGCAACTCGTGCCGCACGGGATGATGATTGGGGCCGGGATCACGGCGCTTGGCCAGGCGGTAGTCGTCGCGCTCCGCCGGCGCTCCGAGCGGTCTGTGGGTGATGGCAGTCGGGTGTCGAGGTCGGTCCAGCCGACGCGCACACGGGAGGAAGCCCGGGCGGGTCTTCTGCGGGGCACCGGCCTCTACCTAATCGCCGGGGTCCTGCTGGCCGTCGGCGGCGGGCTCTGGACGGAGATGGGCGCGCCGCAGCTTCTGGGCTGGGTGGTCTTCGCGGCCGTCGCCTGCGTGGCGGCCGAGTTCATCGTGGGACTCGCCGCGATGCAGGCCGGCTGGTTCCCTGCCTTCGCGACGGCGTTGGTCTTCCTGCTCCTCGGGCTCCTGCTCGGATTCCCGCCCGCGGCCGCCGCCCTGATGGTGGGTTTCGTTGCGTCCGGTGGGCCGGCGTTCGCCGACGCCGGTTACGACTTCAAGACGGGATGGTACGTGCGCGGGTTCGGCCGCGACGCGTCCTTCGAGCTGGCGGGCCGCCGGCAGCAGCTCATCGCCGCGCTCATCGGCCTGCTCACAGCACTCGCCATGGTCG
>CP070812.1:921123-926795 GCA_020344015.1 Gemmatimonadota bacterium | reverse complement strand
GGGATACGAGCCGGGCGGTACGCTCGAAGGTGTGTGGGGCGATGATCGGCATCGTGCCGGCCAAGATGACGGAGATAGCCAGCACGCCAGCAACCAGCTTGAACCTGCGGGTCTTCGCCAAGTACCAGAGCGCCACTGCCAGTAGCGCCACCATAGCTTCCCGAGATCCACTCAGGATTACCGCCAGCAACATGGCTGTGCCCAGCAGAACGGGGACTCTACGTCGCGCGATGTGGCCAGTGATTAGCAGGAAGATGGCCACCACACTGAAGAACGTCCCGGCACCGGTGTGGTGGGTCATGGTGCCAAGGAAGTTTGCTCCATGGAGCGTTAAGTACGAAGGTCTGAAAGCGAGCCAAAGCAGGACCAGAAAGATCGTCGCAACGGCCACCCACCTGACGATCGTGGTTGTGCTCCTGAGGTCACTCCCTCTGGCGGTGTAAACCGAAAACACCAACAGGGGCAGGTAGTAGATGAACACACGGCCGTCCCCGTCAATGAACTCGGGGCTTCCCAGGTCCGTGAACGCGACAGCTCCCACAAGTAGTCCGCTGCCAAGCCAGAAGACGTAGTTGGCCAGCACTAGTAAGCCGGCCTTGTCTATGGTGAAGCGCCTGCCCAGCAGGGAGATGAAACAGAACGCCGAGACGGCAAGAGCAAGCAGGAGGATGACCTGATATCTGAGGAGGAACATGCCCCAGAGCAGGAAACCGACGACGAGGGCGGTGAAGCGAAGTCTCACGGTTCTAGGTTTCCTTCGTCCGGCTCGTTCCGCCTGCCGGCGAGTTGCGGCATTTGGATCCGCAAGGTGGCTACTTTCAGGCGCGAGCGAACCAGGTAGGCGGCGATTAGGTTCTTGGCGGCGAGGCTGACTGCAGTCGCGATCGCGGCTCCGACGATACCGGCTATCGGCACCAAGATCACCGTCAGGATGACGTTCAGGATCGCAGCGGCGGCCACGTTGTTCCTGACGAGACGTTCGTGGCCGCTCATCATGAGCAGGTAGGCAACCGAGCCTGTCGCGACGTTGACGAACTGCCCTAGCGCCAGAATCATCAGAGGTACAGCTCCCACCACGAACTCAGGACCGAATAGCCCCATCACCCAGCCTGGGATCAGCAAGAATAGTATTAGCACCGGGCTGGCGAACGCTAACATCAGCCATGTGGACCGGACGGCGGTGGATTCGAGCGCCTCCATATCGCTCTTTCCGTAGAGTGCAGCGAACTTAGGCGCGGCAATAGTGTTAACCGCTATGAGCACCAGGCTTATCAGCAGGGCGGTCCGGGAAGCCATGCTGAAGACACCCACGTCAGCCTTCGTGCCCCATACGCCGAGTGCGAAAATACCCACCCACGCCATAATCAGGTCAGTCGAGGCGACCAAGAAGAGCGGGATGCTGCTGTCGAGGAGCCGCCGTGTGGGAAAGTGGCCACCGCCGATGCGGAAGGGCGGGGTCGACCTCCACCAGAAGAAGAGGCCTACAAGTGCGCTCACTACCGCGGCTCCGGTATAGGCCCAGATCGGTCCCCGCACCCCGTATTTGGTGCCGAGGAGATACAGGCCCAACAAGGCGAGTCCGGGCACCAATACGCCGTGAACCAGTTGCGAGGCAAAGATCCGCTTGAGCCCTTTGAGCATCTCCGCCTGCAGGATCACAAAGACCATCGGCACCACGGCCAGCGTCATCCAGCGAACTGGCCGGGTGAGTTCCGGCTTGGAGAAGAGGCTTTCGGACAGCCATGGCGCCAGCAAGAAGGTAGCGACCCCTGCGACGACCGACGCGCCGAACGCCAGCGTCAGCGCCTTGCGTCGAACACCTTGGACCGAGTGCCAATCGCTCGTAGCGGCGCCCGTGGCGATGTGCCTCAACACGGCGTTATCCAAACCCACGCGGCCAAAGACGGTCGCGATGGTAACGACGGTGAGGCTCAAGAAGTATAGACCTGCTCCATCCGCCCCCAGTGTGCGACCCACCAGGACGTTGAAGCCGAAGGTCAGCCCGGCAGCGAGAGCCTTCAGCACGAACGCCACGCTGGCGCCCTGCAACAGCTCGCGGAAGTGGGCATCCGGCTTCGTGATGAAGTCGAATCTCATTCTTGTAGCGGACTAGTCTGCTACGCTCGCCCCGACATATCCGTCGCGCTCGAGGTGAAGTATGATCTGTTGTACCGCCTCTTCCGGCGTCACATCCGCCGTGTCGATGACGACGTCGGCGTCGGCGGGTTCCTCATAGGGGTCAGAGATTCCGGTGAATTCCTTTATGATACCGGCGCGCGCTTTCGCGTAGAGCCCTTTTCGATCTCGAGCCTCGCAGACGTCCAGCGGAGTTGCGACGTGCACCAAGATCATGCCGCCCAGCGGTTGGATCATTGCGCGCACCTCCTTGCGCACTCTGTCGTAGGGAGCGATGGGCGCGCAGATGGCGATACCGCCGTTCTTGGTTATCTCCGAGGCGACAAAGCCGATGCGTCGGATGTTGATGTCACGATGCTCCTTTGAAAACCCAAGCTCCGAGGACAGGTGCCTGCGGACGATGTCACCGTCCAGCAGGGTAACCGGACGTCCACCGATCTCCAGGAACTTGTCCAGCAGCGCCTTGGCCAGCGTCGACTTGCCCGCGCCCGACAACCCAGTGAAGAACACGGTGAATCCCTGGCGGTGACGCGGCGGAGTGCTCTTACGCAGTTCCTCACCGATTTCCCGGAAGGTGAACCACTCTGGGATCTCGCGGCCTTCGGCCAATCGGTTTCGCAACTGTGTGCGCGAGATACTCAGGGTGCGGCTGCCGGCCGGTACCTCATCCTCCGGGACGTACTTATCGAGGTTCTCGACGTAGACCATCGTCTTCGACGGCACCATTGCGACTCCGAGTTCTGCCTCGTGCTGCCCCAGCAGATCTTGCGCGGCGCCCGGCGTGTAGAACGGCTTGCCTGTGGAGTCGGGGCCTGGAGCGGAATGGTCGCGGTCGACGAGCAGATGTGTGCAGCCGTGATTCTTGCCGATGATCGCGTGCCAGACGGCATCGCGCGGTCCAGCCAGCCGTTCGGCGAGTGGCAGCAGCGAAAGCTTGACGGTTTCGTGGGGATAGCGCGGTAGCAGCGCCTGGTAGCAGCGCACGCGCGTATAGTGATCGGCTTCGGTTGGTTGGACCAGTCCCACAACCGGATGGATGAGCAGGTTCGCCTTCACTTCTATCGCTGCCCGCAGCGTGATTTCCTGGTGAGCTCGGTGCATCGGGTCGCGGGTTTGGAAAGCGACTATGCGGCGCCAGCCAAGCCGCGCGAATTCGGCCCGTAGCTCTGCGGGCGTGAGGCGCAGCGTGCGGAAGTCGTAGTGGATGGGCAGCTGTACCGCTTCCAGCGTTCCGCCAACGTAGTAAGGGTTTGCGACGTCGAGGAGGTGAGCGACGCCGGGGTGCTCGGGGCTCGTCGTGGCGAACACACTCTCGGCCTCGGCCAACCGGTCGGGCTTCCAAACGTCTTCGACCCGCAGAGCGGCCAGCATCACGCCTTCGGGGTCACGCAGTGCTAGCCGCCCCCCTCCATCCAGCCGCTTGGCGATTTCCTCGCTTACGTCCAAAGTCACGGGTATCGGCCAGAGTGTTCCGTCGGCGAGGCGCATCGACGAACAAATGCTCTCGTAGTCTGCCTGTCCCACGAAACCTCGCAACGGTGAGAAGCCGCCGTTCAATAGAAGCTCGAGGTCACACATCTGCCGCCGCGTTAGGCTCCAAGACGGCCAGTCGCGCGACTCGTCAGGAAGCTCTCTGCGGCGCACATCGTCGATCCACACGTCTACCAGCGTACCGCCGTGTGGCTCTATCAGGTGATCGGGCAACGTACCACTCCAGTCCCTCTAGTACTCAGCTCGCCGAACAGGGGGTGCGACCATCGTACGAGAAGATGCCTGCAAGTCGTCGTACTGTCTAGCTTTCGGTATCCGGAGGGCGAAGATCGGAGAACTCGTCCATTCTGTCGGACGCGCCGATGACGCGAAGCTGCTCGAGGCCCCGCGCGTGGGTCTGCGGCGCACCGGCGAGGATTCCCTTCACTTTGGGGAACGGCCGGTTAAAGGTGAGGTCATCTCCGAACATGTCGGTGGCAAGGCCGCCGGCCTCCCGAACGATCAGGCTTCCGGCACACACATCCCACTCGTGCTTGGGGCCGCGGGAGAGCGTGAGGGCCGCTCTGCCGGCGGCCACCAACGCCAGCTTGAGCTCGATGCTGCCGATCGGCTTCAAGAGCCAGTGCTCCTCGAACGGCGCGAATTCGCCGCGGCGCGTCTCGGAGCGCGAGGTAAGGAGCATCTCGCCCTCGGCGACTCTGATCGGGTTCCCGTTGTGGAACGCGCCACCACCGTGCGTTGCCCAGTATGTATCGCCAGTCGCCGGGCTGTGGACGACTCCGAGGACCGGCTGGCCAGCGGTTACCAGCGCGACGGCAACGCTGTACTCGGGCAGCCCCTCGATGAATTCGCGTGTGCCGTCGAGCGGATCGACCACCCAGAGTCGCTCGGCCTCAAGCCGGGCTGCATCGTCCGCCGTCTCCTCCGAAAGCCAGGCGACGGGAAAAGCATCCTGCAGTTGCGAGCGCAATAGCTCGTCGGCCGCTCGGTCGGCGCGTGTTACGGGACTCTCGTCGTCCTTGCTCTGCGTCTGGATATCGCCGCTGGCGCGGATCTCTTCGATCACCGCGCCTGCAGCGGTCACTATTCTACGGACCTCAGTGAGGAGTGTGTCCAGGTCGTGTTCGAGCAAGGGACTGACGTTGTCCTAGAGCGAGCCGCGGGATGTTATGACCGCAGGCACCGAGATGGCAAGTAGCCTCACGTCCCGCCAGAAGGACTGCTCTCGAATCGCGTCGAGCTCGACGCGGGTGCGCGCGGGGTAACCGATGCGACTGCGACCTTGCACCTGCCACGCCCCGGTTATCCCGGGTCTGACCGAAAGGAACTCCGCCTTCTCGTCATCCGAGTACCAGGCAAGCTCTTCCTGTACTATGGGTCGCGGCCCGACCAATGACATCGAGCCACCCAGCACGTTGAAGAACTGGGGTAGTTCATCGAGGCTGCTCTTGCGCAGGAATCGCCCGAACCTTGTGACACGCGGGTCTTTCTCGAGCGGGACCTTGAAATCGTTCTCGACGTAGATGCGCTTCAGCTCGGGGTTCCTGAGCAGTTCAGACTGGGCTCCGGCATGCATCGTCCGGAACTTATAGCAGCGGAAATATCTGCCGTTCTTACCCAACCGAACGTGTCCGAACAGTACCGGCCCCTTCGATTCCAGCTTGACCGCGATGGCGATCGCCAGCATGAACGGCGCGCCCAGTAGGACCGCGGTGAGCGACACGCCCACGTCGAGCACGCGCTTGGCAATCGAATAGGCGGCCGCGCTTCGCCGGAAGGCCGGAAGCGCCACGCGCCTGGGCCCGGCAAGGCCTTGCTGAAGTGGTTGGACGGTGGGCGTCGAGGCGGAGTTGTACTCAGCAGCTTGATCGCGCACAAAGCTTATGTTCATCACTTCTACTCCCCCGAAGGCATTTTTTGCAGCGAAGCCGGAGCAACCGCGGCGGTCGCTCGTGGACAGGAATCGCTGACTGGGTTTGAGAGTACGCCTAGATCACCTGTGACGTCGGCGCGCGGGGGAGCAGCTTGTGCGCGCGACGGGTTCG
>CP070812.1:916528-921023 GCA_020344015.1 Gemmatimonadota bacterium | reverse complement strand
TACCCGGTTCCGTGCGGGGAGTTTCAGGTGCTACAGATCACGCCCTGCTACACCTTCGGTTCCACCGGTGGCGAATCAGCGTCGCCGGGCAGCGTGTACAACTGGCCCTACGAGGAGTAAGGAAAGCGAGCGGCTGACGAAAGCAGTCGTCGGGCCGTGGAAATCGTGAACCAACAGGACGGGGGTCGGCCCTCACCATCGTGGGGACCGTCCCCCGTATTGCTTGCGCCCGGGAGGGTTGCCTGGTGGCTCGGGGCACCGGCTGCCCTGATCGCGAGTTCGCTGTCAGTGACAAAAGACCGTGCGGTGCACAGAGGACTCCGGGCGTTGACCGGGAGACAGGCCCGGGAGAGATTACGACGGGAGAGATTACGAGAGGTCAATGCCCGAGTTGCGTCGGGGGGTGGGAGGGCGCCCCTCCAGCCAGTAGGAGCTAGAGATGGAACCTCTAAAGCGGCTTGGTGTGCTGGCGCTGTCGGCGCTGCTTGTTGTTCTCTCCGGCTGCGCGAAGACCGGAACCCGGCATGAAGGGTCGGACTACCAGTTTGAGGTATTGAAGCGAGAGGAGATCCTCTCGCTGGAGTTGACGAACCTGTACGACGTCGTGGATCGGGCGCGGCCGCAGTGGCTGACCCGGCGGAGCGGCGTGATCAGCTTCCAGCTGGAGACGAACGTCGTGGTGTTTCAGGGAACGACGATGCTGGGCAATGTAGAGGTTCTGCGGGAGCTGCCGCCGGAGATGGCCTACGAGCTGCGCTACCTTGACGGTACGACCGCCACGGCCTCACTTCCCGGCCTCGGTTCGCAGCACGTGAGCGGGGCGATCGTCATCCGTACGTCGCCGCCCGAGGAACGGTAGCGCGTTCCGCGGTACCCGATCGGCCCGGCCCGCGACTCTGTTGGCGCCGGCGGCGGCTGTCGCTGGTTGCCCGCGGTGGAGTTGCTGAGCTGGAGAGCGCGACCGGGCGGCGGCTTTGCGCTACTGAGTGAGCTAATAGCGGAGGTAAACCGTGAGGATCTTTCGTTCGTTGTTTGGGATGTTCGTGTTATTGCTGTTCGGTGGCACGGCCGCCACGCCGGTCGAGGCGCAGGATCTCGACTTCGAGATCGTCCCTCACTGGGCGGTGGGCTACGTTGTCAACGCACCCACCCAGCTCGTTGGCTTCGGCGGAGTGACGTTCGGGCCCCATCTGGCGGGTTGGGGGGTGTACGTGGACGCGAAGTTCACCCTGGATTCGCCGAAGGGCGAGAGTAACTTCGACCCGTCGCTAACACCCGAGGAGGTGGAGAATCTGTGGGGGGACCTCGTCTTCGAAGAGAGAAGCATCTGGACGACCGTGAATATTGCTTTAGTGCGTGTCGTCTCTGACGGGGTCGCGCTCTACGCGGGCGGGGGCTACTCGCATGAGGACGCCTACATTCGCTACTTCGACGAGACGGGGGAGCGGGGTGAGTTTGGCTGGTACTGGGTGAAGGACGACAACGCGTCGGGCGATCGTGTCAATCTGATGGTTGGGGCGTGGCTCCGCCTGCTGCCGCGAATGATGGTCCAGTTCGGTGGCGAGACGAACCCCCCCGGCGCCACGGTGGGTCTCACTATTGTCTTGCCGTTCGGCCGCTAGCCCGGCGGCGACCGGCAAACGCGGTGACGGAGACTGTACCATTAAGACAAAGAAGGTGTGGCCAGTCCTGCGAGGACCAACCGCCCCTCTCTCTTCGGCCTTCAGAGTTGACTAGGCCAGCCAGTAGGCGGACGGGGTGGAAACCGCGCGCAGCCCTTCCACCTCGGGTGGAGGATCGGGGTCCTCAATCTCCTTCTGGGGGAGCCCCGTGAGGGTGCTGTCGCAGCCGACGGCGCCCAGCGCCGCGAGAAGCAGTATTCCGACAAACAGTTGCAATCGACGCATAGTGATCTCCAGACCTTAACCGGACAGAGCGGGCCCGGTGGTGCCTAGATCATAATAGCAGAAACGGGTTGGGGGCGAAAGGGTGCCCCTCCAGCCAGTGAGGAGGGCTCAAGATGAACCCTCTGAAACGGCCTGGTACGCTGGCTTTGTTGGCACTGCTGGGTGTTCTCTGCGGATGCTCGACGACCTGGCGTGCCCAGCGGTCACTGGCGGGCTACGAGACTTCCACAGGCCACGAGCTCGGGCACAAGATCCGAGGTCAACACGGCCACGTTATAGGTACTGCTGACGGTGAGGGACCGGCCGATGAATGTGTTGGTGGTCGCGCTGCCGGACTCGCCGACATCGAGATCCGGGTACGAGTCTTCTGAACTGAAGACAGAGCCTGGATCCTGGCAATCCCCACGGCGGATACGCCAGGCGTAGCTGGTGCCCGACGGGAGGCCTTCGACTTGGATGCTGATCTCCGAGCCGCTGGCGCGAGAGATGGCAGCGGCGCTTCCTGTGAATTCCGGGTATTCGGGGGTACCGATCAGGGTGGCCTCCCAGATCGTCTGCTCCGGAGGCCCCGCGGCGTCGGTACACGCCGTTACGAGCAGCATCACGGCCAAGCGGCTGATGAGACGGTGCATGGCTCTGCGGTTGGTGAGTTGACGGATGGCTGATGGGCGGCTAACCGCCGCGTCGAGTCCAGATTGCGACGACACCGCACACGGCCCCGGGGCTCAAGTACTCGGCCGGAACAGTGGCGAGCCCGCGATACACCTCGATCCCTTCAACCGAGCCGGGCAAGACGACGTCGTCGATGGTGAACCCCGGGCTGCGGGTGATGTGGAAGCCGTCTACGTAGACCTCGGCGTAACACCCGGGTATGCGGCCGAAGGTGGGCATGCGACGATGCCCCGCCCCGCTTGAGACCAGTCGCACCCCGGGCACCCTCGCCAGCAGGTCCGTGACGTAGGCCGGTTTCAGCTCCTCGATGTCCTTGCGGGTAATGTACCACCCGCTTCCGGTGAGGCGGCGGTGCTCGAAATCCCTGTGCAACGGGCTGAACGATCGGGACCGTCCTACGACCTCCAGCGGGGCGAGAAGGACGGCGTCGACCTTCATCCGGATCTCGACCCGGAAGAAGTCATGGTCGTCGAAGTAAAGTGTCGGCGTCAGCGTCTCCTTGTAGCCAATCCGATCGGCCCGGAGCTTGACCCCGCTCCGGTACCGAACCACGAAATCGAAGGCGCCGAGCTCGTCCGTGTACCGGACTTCCAGACGTCGGTCGTCGACGCTTAACAGGGTCACGCGCACGCCCTCGATCGGGAACTTGGACCCGTCCTCGATCACCCTCCCCTTAACCTGCACCGTCTGCCCGGCTGCCGGCGCCCACACGACAGCCAGTCCTGCTACGCACAGGATAAACGCCCTAAGCCAGTCTGCCAGCGATCGCATCGACACGGGCAAAGTGCCTTCACCTCCTTACATCTATACGCTAATGTGTACCTCCTGCTGGGTCAATGTCTTTGTCGGCCATCTGCGGCCGTCATCCTCGAGCCTCGTCGGCCTGAGAAACGCCGCCGTGTTCCCGAACTCGGGGTTGTGAGCGTGGGGTTATGCCGTGCGGCCTGTCGAACGGTGCTCTATCTTACACGACCCACCACCGCGGCTACCGTCGGAATAGAGCGCGCGCGTCCTTGCTATCGCCGCAATTGGGCGTTAGAGATAAGAGTATTGGCGTGCGCGAGTTGAGGCGCTTGCGCCGTCCGGGCCGCAGGCCCGCGTACCAGGCGAATGGACAGTTGGGAGGGAAGATTATGAAATCGAATCGGGCGCGACGCTTTGCACTATTTGGGGTAGCAATGACTCTTGTTCTTTTGGGAGAGCCGGCGTCGGCGCAGGAGCAGCAGTGCGAACAACATGAGCCGAAGGAGAGCCGGCGCTCCAGGCGAGCTGAGAGCCTCATGGACCGGGCGCGGGGAGAGATCGCCTTGGATAGGAGGAGCGAGCACTTAGCCGAGGCCCTGGAGCTCTTGGAGGAGGGTTTCGAGTCTGATCCGGACAATCCGGTCTACTACTTGATAGCGGGCCAGGCGTACGTGGCATTGAAGGACTACGTGGCCGCGGACAGCATGTGGGACCGAGCTGTATGCATGTGGGAGCCGTATTCCAACGAGGTTGAGGGCTTTCGAGTCGTAGCGTGGACAAACACCTTCAACCAGGCGCAGGAGGCAATCTCCCAAGGTGACACGGCTGCGGCGATGGTCGGGTTCCGAAATGCGTATGCAATTGACAATACGAGACCCTACCCGATCTTCCAGGTCGCAGCCTACTCGGTCAGGCAGGCTCAGCTGGCCGACACAGACTCGGCAGTGCAGGCCCATCTGGGGCTGGCAGTCTGGGGGTTCCAGGAAGCACTGGCCTCGGCTCGGAGATAGGAGAGTCTGACCGACGAGGAACGCCGGGAGTTCATCTGGACATCCGTCGCGAACCTGGCGCAGATCCAGGCTTATCAAGGGGAGCTGGTTGAAGCGGCTGAACTCTACCGGCTGTTCCTGGAAGACTTTCCGGGGGATAGCGAAGCCAGATCCAGGCTCGCC
>CP070812.1:913839-916428 GCA_020344015.1 Gemmatimonadota bacterium | reverse complement strand
CTCCTGTTGGTCGCCGACGACCTTGACGGTACAGAATGTGTCGTCGCCGGCCAGGTTGCGGCGAACCGCGTCGACGAACGTCGTCTTCCCCATGCCGGGGCCCGCCTCGATGACCAAGAAGTGGTTCTCACCACGCGACACGGCCTGTAGCGCCTCGGAGACGACGCCCATCTCCTCGTCGCGTCCCGCGAGGCCGGTTGCCTTCAGACGGTAGAGCGCCGTCTTCTGGAAGACCTTATGAGGGTCGATCTCGGCGGCGCTGGCCGCTTGACTACGTCCCGATTGCTTGGCGTGGAAGAGGGCCGTGTCGGCGGCCTGGAATAGCTCCTTCGCGCTCGTGGCGTCTTCCGGCGCTGTGGCGAACCCAATGCTCATGCTAATCGCCACCGTCAGGTCGGCGTCGCGCAGTCGGAAGGGTCGATCGCGGCATCTCTGTAGCAGGCGGTCCGCCATCTCCCGGGCCGCGCGGCGCGTGGACTTGGGGAGCAGCAGCATGAACTCGTCACCGCCGTAGCGGACCGGTAGCCCCTGTTCGCCGCCGATCTCTTTGACCAGCGTGGCCATCCAGGTCAGCGCCTGGTCGCCGGTGTCGTGCCCGTGAGTATCGTTGATTTGCTTGAACTGATCGAGATCGATCATCAGCAAGGAGAGCGGGAAGTCGTCGTCCCGCTCCCAGCGGACCTTGTGCTCCAGGTAGCTGAGCAGGAAGCGGCGGTTGTGGATGCCCGTCAGTTCGTCCTCGAAGATCAGGCGCGAGGGGTCTTTGCCTATGTGCTCTAGGAGGTCTACGAGGTCCGTGTGCTGCATCGAAGCTGGGTTCTCCTCCGCCGCTGGGTCATGCTGACTCCGGACGACCGGGCCGTCCGTCTTTCCCCCCTTGGGGCGATACGTCTGCGGGACAGCCCAAGGACTGCTCTGGGATTTTGCGTGCTGTCATCCTTGCCGAACCGGGGGGAGGGAACGGGGTCCGGGAGGCAGATTCCCGGATGCCTCGATCGACATAAGAAAGTAGAAAATAGTGACTTATAGCGCAATCTCCCCCGGATGGCAGCTTGACAGCGAATTAGGGGAGGGTTCCCTTGCCACCGTGTCTAGCCTAATTGAGCTGTTCCTGTGTGGATGGCGTGATTTCCGCCGCGCATTCGGCCACTTCCTGGCCTACGATCTCTGCTTAAAGGTCATCGGGTCCGCCGTAGTCGCGCCTATCGCCGGCTGGGCGGCGGCCGCTCTGGTCTCGGCCGGCGGCCGCTTGTCGGTGAGCAACGCCGAGCTCCTCTCATTCTGGCTGTCGCCAGCAGGCCTGGCGGCGCTTTTCGTCTCGGCGGCCATCGCACTGGCGCTCGTCTTCGCCGAGCAGGTCGGGCTCATCGCCATGAGCGCGAGGACAATCACGGGTGGAACGGTCTCGGCCATCGAAGCCCTCCGGATCACGGTTCGAAAACTCCCGTCGCTGCTGGGGCTGGGGGCACTACAGGCTGTCTTCTTGGGCCTGGCGCTGGCTCCCTTCGCCGGTATCGCCGGTCTCGCATACGCGCTGCTCCCGCTGCGCCACGACATCAACTACTACCTCGCCGCGCGACCGGCTGTCTTCTGGGTCGGTGTGGGCATCATCGCGATGCTGCTCGCCGGCGCCGCGCTGGTGTTCCTGCTGCTGTACCTCCGCTGGATCTTCTCGGTGCCGGCTATGCTGTTCGAAGGCGCGAGCCCGCTGAGCGCGCTGCGCAGGAGCCGCCGTCTAATGCGTGGCCAGTGGCGGCGCGTCACGGGCGTGCTCGTGCCGTGGGCGCTGCTGGCGCTGGCGACGCCGTACGTCGCGACGGAAGCCTTCGACCTGGCAGCGAAGACCGTACTTGGGAGGCTGGGGGGGAGCCTCGATACGGTGGTCGCAGGTGTCGTCGTTCTCATGGCCGCCTACGTGCTGGTGATGGAGCTGGTGACACTCACGGGCCTGTCGGTGAACGCGCTTCTGATCACTCGCCTTTACCGCCTCGGCGGCGGCGAGCTCGGTGAACTGCAGCCCGAGCCATCGCTCGTCGCTACCGGTGGCTTGGGACGAGCGCGACGTCGTCGTTCACGACTGGCCGTGTTCGGTATGGCCGTCGCCATCATGCTTTTCGCCGCGATACTCACCCTGGCGGCGATCAGCAGAATCGAGTTCGGCCGGCCGGTCGGAGTCACCGCACACCGGGGCAGCTCGCAGCGAGCTCCCGAAAACACGCTGAGTGCCATTGAAGCGGCGATCGAAGATGGTGCTGACTATTGCGAGATCGATGTACAGGAGACGGCAGACGGGGTGGTGGTCTTGCTGCACGACGAAGACCTCATGCGCATCGCCGGCGTCGACCGCAAGATCTGGGATATCAACTTCGCTGAACTCCGGGCGCTCGACGCAGGGAGCTGGTTCGCCCCCGAGTTTGCGGGCGAGCGAATACCCACCCTGCAAGAGGCGATCGAGGTCGCCCGCGGCCGCATCAAGCTGAACATCGAGCTCAAGTTCAACGGGCATGACGAGTACCTCGCCGAGCGCGTCGTGCAAATCCTCGAGCAGGAGCGCTTCACGGACGGTGCGCTGGTGAGCTCGCTGAAGCT
>CP070812.1:910812-913739 GCA_020344015.1 Gemmatimonadota bacterium | reverse complement strand
GTAGAGCAGGCGGTACGTGAGGTGCTTGCCCGCCACGAGCGACTGCGGCTCTCGCACGGAAAGAAAGTCTACGAGCTGCGTCCCGACATCGATTGGGATAAGGGACGGGCCGTGTTCTGGCTGCTCGAGGCCCTCGGCCTCGACGGTGACGATGTGGTGCCTTTCTACCTGGGAGACGATGTGACCGACGAGGACGCCTTTGCGGCTCTGGGGGACCGCGGCATCGGCGTGATCGTCGGCAATCCGTCATATAAGACGAACGCGAGCTACAGCCTGCGGGACACGCCGGAGGTAGAACGTTTCCTCAGTCAGTTGGTGAGCCTGATCGGAGACAGGTGACCATGGACGGATGGAAGCTGGTCTACGAGGGTTGGGATCCCGAGAGTGAGCCGCTGCGCGAGGCGCTGACGACGCTGGGCAACGGATACATCGCCACGCGTGGCGCTCTCGAACTGGCCGACGCCGGTGGCCCCCATTACCCGGGCACCTACGTCGCCGGCGGCTACAATCGGCTGAAGACCGAGGTCGCCGGGCGCGTCATCGAAAACGAAGATCTCGTAAACTGGCCCAACTGGCTATGCCTCACTTTTCGGCCCGAGGGCGGCGACTGGTTCGGCGGCGAGTCGGTCGAGTTGCTCGAGTACCGCCAGGAACTGGATCTTCAGACCGGCATGATGGAGCGGATCTGCCGCGTCCGCGATTCCGAGGGCCGAGAGACTTCCCTGCGCAGCCGCCGCATCGTTCATATGGCCAACATGCACCTGGCGGCCATCGAGTGGACGCTAACGCCGGAGAACTGGTCGGGTCGCATCGAGCTCAGATCCGCGCTCGATGGAACCGTCACTAACAGCGGCGTCGAACGCTATCGCCAGCTGAACAGCCAGCATCTCGAGCCGCTCGAGGCCGCTGCGGCAGACGGCGAAGGGATCTACCTCCTCGTCCAAACGATTCAATCGCGCGTCGAGATGGCGCAGGCGGCGCGGACGCGAGTCTTCAAGGATGCCGAACAGCTCGAGCTTGAACGTCAGGTCGACCAGCGACCCGGGTACATCGAAGAGCGGGTGAACCTCGAGTGCGAACAGGGCCAGTCGCTCAAGATGGAGAAGGTGGTCGCGATCTACACTTCCCGCGACTGGGCGATCAGCGCACCCGGCAACGAGGCCTGCCGGGCGATCCAGCGGGTCGGTTCGTTCGATGACCTCTACCGCACGCACCGGCTGGCTTGGGAGCGGCTCTGGTACCGGTGCGATATCGAGCTCGAGGGGGCAAGGGCGGCACAGCTCGCCCTGCGCGTCCACATCTTCCACCTGCTGCAGACCGTGTCGCCCAACACGGTCGAGCTCGATGTCGGCGTCCCGGCCCGCGGCCTACACGGCGAGGCATACCGCGGCCACATCTTCTGGGACGAGCTGTACATCTTCCCGTTCCTGCAGCTCCGCGCCCCCGAGATCACGCGCGCCCTGCTGATGTATCGCTACCGCCGCCTCGACGAGGCGCGCCGCAACGCCCGCGAGCAGGGCTTCAAGGGGGCGCTCTACCCCTGGCAGAGCGGCAGCGACGGTAGGGAAGAGACCCAAATCCTACACCTCAACCCGCGCTCGGGCCGCTGGCTGCCCGATAACACGCACCTGCAGCGTCACGTGAACGCGGCGATCGCTCTCAACGTGTGGCGCCAGTACCAGGCGACGGGTCGGCGCGACATCATCTGCACGCATGGGGCGCATATAATCCTGGAGGTCGCCCGCTTTTGGACCGATATCGCCGAGTTCAATCCGGAGCGCGGGCGCTACGAGATCCGCGGGGTCGTGGGGCCCGACGAGTACCACACGGCGTACCCCAATGCCGAGGAGCCCGGCCTCAACAACAACGCATACACGAATGTGATGGCGGCTTGGGTCCTCGATTGCGCCTGTCGCGTCGTTGCGCTGCTCGATGACGACTGCCAGCTCGAGATCTTCGAGGACCTGCAGATCACCGACGAAGAGGTGAAGAACTGGGACGAGATCAGTCACAAGCTCTTCGTACCCTTCCACGACGACGGCATCATCAGTCAGTTCGAGGGCTACGAGCTGCTCGAAGAGTTCGACTGGGAGGGCTACCGCGCCAAGTACGGCGACATCCATCGGCTCGACCGCATCCTCGAGGCCGAGGGCGACAGCCCTAACCGCTACAAGGTCAGCAAGCAGGCGGACGTGCTGATGCTCTTCTACCTGTTCTCCGCCGAGCGACTGGCGCAGCTCTTCGAGCAACTCGACTATCCGTTCAAGCCCGAGATGATCCCGCGCAACATCGAGTACTACCTGCGCCGCACCTCACACGGCTCGACGCTCAGCGCCATCGTCAATTCCTGGGTGCAGGCGCGCGGAGACCGGCAGCGCTCCTGGCGTTGGTTCGAGGCGGCGGTGCGGAGCGACCTCTCCGACGTACAGGGTGGCACGACGAAGGAAGGGATCCACATGGGCGCGATGGCGGGGACCGTCGACCTGGTCCAGCGCTGCTACAGCGGGATCGTGCTCCGCGAGGGCGTTCTGTGGCTCAACCCGCAGTTACCGAGGGACCTCAAGGAGATCAACTCACGGATTCAGTACCGCGGCCACTGGTTCCGCTATCGGGTCAACCACGAGAGGCTGACGGTGACCTTCGAGGGTGCTTGGGAACCGTATGCGCGGATCGGGTTCAACGGGAAGGTCTATACTTTCAAGCGTGGCGAAACGAAGGTCTTCGACCTGGAGACGCGGGCCGAGATCGCCTAGCGGCCCAAGGCCTCGATGAAAGAGTCGGCCCAATCGTAGACGGTGTGCTCGCTCAATACGTCGCGCATCCGACTCATCCTCCGGGTCGCTTCCTTCTCCGGCAGCGAGAGTGCCATTTCGATGGTCTCGGCCAGCCCGTCGACGTCGTGAGGATTGACCTGCAGCGCCGATTTT
>CP070812.1:907626-910712 GCA_020344015.1 Gemmatimonadota bacterium | reverse complement strand
GGAGGAGGAGTACGCGCGGGCCATCGAGCTGAACCCCGGCAACGCGGATATACGGTGCTGGTACGCCCTGCTCTGCAGTGCGCAGGGACGGTTCGCGGAGGCGTTCGACCATGCTGCGGCGGCCCAGCGCCTCGACCCGCTGTCGACTTATGTCGCGGTGATTTCGGGCGCCGTGAGCTTCTACTCGGGAGAGGTTGAGGGCGCGATCTGGGAGCTCGAGGAGGTGTTGGAGAAGGAGCCGGAGCAAGTATTCGCCGTCTACGGTCTGGGTATGGCCTATTGCGCTGCCGCCAGGCACGATGATTCAGCTAGCATGGCGGAACGGGCTGTGTCGCTCTCGAACCGAAGCTCGTTCTATCTGGGCGTCCTGGCGGGGACGTACGCGCGAGCGGGAAGGGATGCCGAGGCGATGGCCGTCCTCGACGAGCTGAACGATCGTATGACGTCAGAGTATGTTTCGCCCTCGTGCCTGGCCAAGGGGTACGTCGCTCTGGGTGAGAGGGAGAGGGGCCTGGAACTGCTGGCCAGGGCTCTTGCCGAGCAGAACCCTTATCTGTACTGGATTCACCAGGACCCCTGGTGGGATCCTGTCAGATCTGAACCACGCTTCATTGAACTGGCGAGCCGCGTGGGGTCGGGGGTGGTGAAGGGCTATTCCGCCAGCGACTGAGATACCATCCCAACCCTTTCAACCAGCGCGATGAACCGCGGCTCCGAACGGAGGTCGTCCCAGGCGGGGTGGAAGTGGAGGTTGACCATGTCGGGGTCGCGTCCCTCGAAGGCCTGCTCGAGGAGGTCGAGAGTCTCGTCCTTCTCATCCAAGCCCAGGTGGACTATCGCGAAGCCGAACGGTCGTACGTACTCTCTCTGCGATCGCTCTTCCAACGTGGCGAGTATCTGGCGCGCTCGACTCTCGTCACCGAGTTGCGCGTAGGCCCAGCCGAGAGACGACAAGAACCACGCGTTGCCGCCGGATAGGTCGACTGCCCTCTGATAATGAGCCAGGCTCTCGGCAACCCTGCCATCGAATGCGTAGGTTCCTCCCAGCAGCCAATGTGCGCTCGCGTAGGTGGGATCCAGCTCGATCGTCCTACGTAATTGCTCTCGCGCTTCCGCGTAGCGGCGCACGCCAAGCAGCTGCCAGCCCAGAACCGCGTTTGCGTGGAGCGAGAGCGGATCGAGCTCTACGGCGCGCTCCGCCTCCGCGATGGATTCGTCGTAACGGCCGGTGTTAAGAAAGGCGCTGCTGTACCAGTAGTGTGCCTGAGCGGAGCTAGGGTTGAGCTCTAGGGCTCGCCGGAATTCCGCAGCGGCTCCCGGCGCGTCCCAATCGTAGAACAGCTTTACGAAACCCAACGAGGCGTGTCCTTCGTCGAGTCCCTCATCGATCTCCAGCGCCCTGAGCGCAGCCGCTCTGGCTGCGGGAAAGGCCTCGTGCGGTCGGAGGTAGGCATAGAAACCGAGCAGGCTGTAGCAGTCGGCGACGCCGGCGTGGGCGCGGGCGTAGTTCGGGTCCCGCTCCAGCGCTTGCTGAAAATACTCAAGGCCTCGCCGGATCCCCTCTCCCCGCTGGTTCCAGAAGTAGCGGCCCCTCAGGTACAGGTCATAGGCTTGCAGGTCTTCGGTGGGAGGTCTCTCGATCCGGTCCCGTTCGTCCGCCGTCAAAGTCGCCTCGAGGGCGGCGGCGATGCGCTCCGCCACGTCCGTTTGGATGGCGAAGATATCGGTGAGTTCTCGATCGTAGGTCTCTGCCCAGAGATTCGCGTCGGTCGCTGCATCGGTGAGCTGGGCACTGATCCTCACGCGGTCGCCGACCCGACGAACCCCTCCTTCGAGAATGTTCGTGACGCCGAGCTCGCCGCCTATCTCGCCCACGGTCATCTCGGTGCCCTTGTAACGCATCACCGTAGTGCGTGAGATAACGGTTAGGTCGGCGATCTTCGACAGGTGGGTGATGATGTCGTCGGTGATCCCATCGCTGAAGTACTCGTTCTCGGGATCGGCGCTCATGTTGGTAAAAGGCAGGACCGCTACCCACTTCACGGCGGGCGAAGGCGTCGGACCTCCGTCGTCCAGCACGAGCCAGGCAGCGCCAAGGGCTAGGGCGAGTGCGAAGACGCCGACCGTTGCCGCGGGTGCGCGGCTCCTGGGCTCTGGCGGACCGGCACCTTCGGTCGTCGGCTGGGTCCACTTCACGCCCTCGGGTGTGATCTCCAAGGCCCAGGCGAGGACTAGGGCGATAGGGAAACCGAGGAACGTCACGAGGATGACGAAGGTGAGGGTCCAGGCCGGGAGGTTGAGGCCGGGCACTGCGATCTCTGCGACCTGCCAGATGACGAAGGCGACGGCGGCGTAGACGATCGCGACGCGGTAGACCCTGCGACGCTTCAGTTCGGCCAGGAACCCTTTCATCGCTCCGATCCCCGTCCGTTCTGTGACTGAGCGGCGACCCCGACCTTTTCTACGAGCGCAATGAACCGCGGCTCAGCCCGGAGGTTGTCATAGAACGGGTAGCCGAGGGCTATCATGGTCCCGTTGCGCTCCTCGAACGCCTGCTCGAGGAAGTCGAGCGCCCGGTCCGTCTCACCCAAACCCGAGTAGACAATCGCGAAGGCCATCGGTGATACATATTCTCGGTTTGATCGCTCGGACAGTTCGGCGAGTATCTCCCGCGCCCTAATCGCATCGCCGTTTAGTCCATAGGCCCAGCCGAGAGACGGGACGAAAAACAGGGATTCACCGGATAACTCGACCGCTCTCTGATAGTAACTCAGGCTCTCGGAGACTCTGTTGTCGAACGCGTAGCTTTCACCCAACAGCCAGTGCGCGATGGCGAAGTCGGGGTCCAGTTCGATCACCCTCTGTAGTCGCTCTCGCGCCTCGGCATAGCGGCGCGCACTGATCAGTGACCAGGCGAGGCCTGCATTTTCCATCACAGATAGGGGGGCGATTGCGACTGCGCGCTCGACATGTGCGATGGCCTCGTCTGGCCGGCCCAACGCATGCAGCGCGGATGAGTACCAGTGGTTTGCTTGAGGCGAATTGGGGTTGAGTTCGAGGGCTCGCCGGTACTCGGCGGCTGCTCC
>CP070812.1:879396-907526 GCA_020344015.1 Gemmatimonadota bacterium | reverse complement strand
CAAACCCCGATGCAGAGATACAGTTACGCTAGACCGAGAAGTACTTCGCCTCGGGATGGTGAACGACCAGTGCAGCCGTCGACAGCTCTGGAATCAGCGCCCCCGCCTCGGTGAGGTCCATGCCGAGCTTTTCCCGGGCCGGTAAGAGCTCGAAGACGATGCGGTGCTGGCGATGGTCGGGACAGGCGCCGTAGCCCCACGAGTAGCGCAGGCCGCGGTCGGGGTCGATCCCCAGCTCGGCCCGGATCCGCGCATGGACGTACTCGGCACCCGCCTCTGCCAGGCGCACACCGAAGCCGTGCAGGTAGTAGCCCTCGGAGTAGTCGCCGCCTTTCATAAAACGATCCGATTTCTCCAGCAGCGCTGAGCCCACGGAGACGATCTGGAATGCGACCACATCGCGTTCGCCGCTCGCGCCCGGCATGAAATAGTCTGCCAGGCTCAGCTCGTCGTACTTCTCCTGGCGCGGGAAGTCGAAGCGTGCGATCTCGCGCTCCGGGTCCTTCGGATCGTAGACGACCAGATCGTTCCCGTCCGACGCGGCAGGGAAGAAGCCGTAGGCCGCCTGCGTTTGCAGCCAACCGCCGGCCAGCGCCTCGCGCTGGTAGCGTTCCAGCCGGGGCTCGAACTCGTCCTTGAGCAACCGCTCCCACTCGGCGCCCTTCGCGTTCTTGGCTCCCCAGTGCAGGCGGTAGAGCGTGTTCAGGTCGATGATGGGGAAGAGCTCGCCCAGCGGCAGGCGCTCGAGCACTTTAACTCCCCAGAACGGCGGCCGCGGAATATCGATATCGCGGGAGAGGCCGCGCGGGCCGGCCAGGCCGGCACGCATCGCCTTGGCCCGCTCCTGCAGAGCCTCGCGCCTCGCAACGCCCTCGTGGATCTCCCGAACGCGGGCGCGCAGGAACTCCTCGCGCCCCTCCGGGCCCTGCAACGCATCGATCGTCGCCAGCCCGGCAAAGGCGTCCTTGCAGTAGAAGAGGCCCGACGGGTAGACCGTCTCTTTCTCCCGGTCGACGTAGGCGGCGGCCCGCACGAACGACGGGTTGATCGCGGCGCCGCCCACGAGGACGGGATATTCGAGTCCTCGGGCGAAGAGCTCCTGCACACAGAGCGGCATCTGCTTTGATGTAGAGACCAGCAAGGCAGAGAGGCCGATGGCGTCGGCGTCGACTTCTTCCGCCTTGGCAATGATCGTGTTGACCGGCACCTGCTTACCCAGATCGTAGACCGTATAGCCGTTGTTGCTGAGGATCGTGCCCACCAGGTTCTTGCCGATGTCGTGGACATCGCCGTAGACGGTGGCGAGCACGACCTTACCCTTCGTCTCACCCTCCAGGTGATCGAGGTAGGTCTCGAGGCGCGCCACCGCTCTCTTCATCACCTCGGCCGACTGCAGCACGAAGGGTAGTATCAGCTCGCCGGCCCCGAACTTGTCGCCCACTTCCTTCATCGCCGGTAACAACACTTCGTTCAGTACCTCGACCGCAGCCCGGTTGTCGCCGCCGCGGCGGTCGATCGCGGCAGCGACGACGTCCTCGATCCCCTTCTTCTTCCGGTGAAGGATCATCCAGTGGATGACCTGCTCGGGCGTCATCGTCGCGGTGGGATCGACCTGCTCGGCCTCCTCGAGCGTGTGCTCTCGGAAGTAGGCGATGTAGCGTGCCAGGGCATCGTCGCGGCGATTGAAGATCAGATCGTCGGCGAGCGCCCGCTGCTCTTCATCGACCTCGGCGTACGGGATGATGTGAGCGGCGTTTACGATCGCCATGTCGAGGCCAGCCTCGACGCAGTGGTGGAGGAAGGCGGAGTTGAGCACGGCGCGGGCTTGCGGCGGAAGCCCGAACGATACGTTAGAGACGCCGAGGCTGGTGAAGACGCCGGGCAGCTCCCGCTTGATCCCGCGTATCCCCTCGATGGTATCGACCGCCGAATCCCTGAACTCCTTATCGCCCGTTGCCAGCGTGAAGGTGAGGGCGTCGTAGATCAGGTCCTGCGGCCGCAGGCCGTAGTCGTTCGCACAGATCTCGTAGATCCGCCGCGCGACTTCGACCTTACGCTCAGCGCTCGTCGCCATCCCCTCTTCATCTATGGTGAGGGCGATCACGGCGGCACCGTGCTCGACGGCGAGCGGCAGTACCGAATCGATGCGGGCGCGCCCGCTCTCCAGGTTGATGGAGTTGATGACCGCACGACCCGGGTTCGCCTCGAGGGCCGCTTTCACCACATCGACCTCCGTGGTGTCGATCACCAGCGGCGCCGGCACGCCCTGGGCGAGCAGCTTGACCAGCGTTCGCATCTGCTCCGCCTCGTCCTGTCGCTCGGTGAGCGCCGTGCAGACGTCCAGCAGGTGCGCGCCGCCCTCGACCTGCTCGCGACCGACGGTCACGATCTCATCGTACTCGTCCTCGAGCAGCAGCTGCTTGACCTTCCGCGAGCCCTGGCTGTTCACCCGCTCGCCGATGAGCGTGGGGGCTGGGTTCTGGGCGATGTCGAACGCCTCCATGGCGCTGGAGACGCGTGGCACGCGCTTAACATCTCTGGCGAGCGGCTTCGCGCCCCAGACACAGTCGACCACGAGCTTCAGGTGCTCGGGCGTCGTACCACAACAACCGCCAACGACGTTGACGCCGATCTTCCGCACGAACTCGTCGTGGGCGTTGGCCAGCTCCTCCGGAGTGAGGCTGTAGACGGCCACACCATCCACGTTGTGAGGGATGCCGGCGTTGGGGATCACGCTCACCGGTAGTGCCGTGTTCTCGCACAGGTAGCGGATCGGCTGCCGCATGTGCTCCGGCCCCGTCGAGCAGTTGAGGCCGATCACGTCTATTCGAAGCGCCTCGAGCGTGACCAGCGCCGCCTCGATGTTGGTGCCGAGAAGCATGCGGCCGGAGGTGTCGAGGGTGGGCTGCACCTGGATGGGGAGCACGACGCCCGCCGCGCCAAGCGCCTTCCTGACGCCGGCCACCGCCGCCTTCATCTCCAGGATGTCCTGCCCCGTCTCGATGATCAGCAGGTCCACGCCGCCGGCGATCAGCCCCTGCGCCTGCTCGCGAAAGACCTCCAGCAGCTCGTCGTAAGTGATGTTACCCAGGGTCGGGTCGGAAGCGCTGGGCAGATATCCGGAGGGCCCGATGCTCCCGGCCACGAAGCGCGGTCGGTCCGGTGTCGCGAATTCGTCGGCGGCCCCCCGTGCGATGCGGGCGGCGGCCTCGTTCAGCTCGACGATCTGTTCCGAGAGCCCGTACTCGGCGACGCTCAAGCGGTTGGCACGAAACGAGTCGGTCTCGATGACATCGCAGCCGACCTCGAGGAACGATGCGTGGAGGTCATGGATCACATCGGGTCGCGAGAGCACCAGATGATCGATACAGCCCTCGAGCTCGGTGCCACCGTAGTCGGTGGAGGAGAGCCCCAGCGCCTGGACGCTCGAACCCATCGCCCCGTCGAAGACAAGGATGCGTTCCTTCAGCGTCTCGATGTACCGGCTCTCACTCAACGCCCTAACTCTCCATCTCCATCACCGTCTTTGTCGTTATCTTCTGGTCGGGCGCCGCCGATGACGACAACGATAACGACAGCGACAACTATAAGGACAAGGGTGGTGACGGTCTTTCCGAAGGCTCCGTTAACAACAGAACCCCGCGCAAACGGTCTTCCGCGCGCGGGGCGTGAACAAACGATTCACGTAGCCTGTCCCGGCACTTTAGACCTTTGGTTCGGCGGCCACACGGCCGCCCGGCGGTGGCAAGCGTCCACAAATCCGTCCGCCGGAAATAGCTCGCTTACTGCGTTCAAGTATCGCTTGAGGCGTGGGGCGGGTCAAGGATGGTTCAGGCCGGCAAACGGAAAAGCTTGCTCAATGCGCGAAAAGCGGTTAATTAGGACCCGAAAACGTAACCGGCAGCACGCTTTCCCCGCCCCCCGAGCAACGAGAATAGGAGGAGCGACGATGATGACGAAGGGAGCTCGCCTGGGGTTCGTACTGTTAGCGCTTGCCGTCATGCCGGCGACCAGCTTCGCTCAGTGGGGAGCCACCCGACTGATGACGAGCCCGGACGCGCTGGGTCGGGGGCAGATGGAGGTGCGTGGCTACTTCAGCATCGCGGAGGAGATCGACGTCTTCGGCGTCTACCGGCGCGGCATCGGAGGCAACATGGATTTCGGCCTGCGTGCCGGCTACACGGGCTACTTTGACGGCGGCTTTCACGTGGGCAGCGACCTGCGCTACGAGTTGCCCGTATCGGGGACACAGTTGCAGTTCGCGCTGGCCGGCGGTTTCCAGGCCAGCTTCATGGACATCGGCAATCTGATCGCGGTTCCGTTCGGCGTGTCCATCGGAGCCGACGTGAGTACGGGAGAGCGCTCGGTGGTCGTCTACGCCCTGCCCTTCCTGGAGATCGATCGCTTCGATCCCGAGGGGCCCGGTTCCGACACGGAGTTCGAGGGCGGGGTAGAGCTGGGTGGCGAGGTCGAGGTCAACGCCAACTGGATAGCCAACGCTGTGTTGTCGTTCAGCTCGCACACCGACGACAACGTCCACCTGGCGCTGGGAATCATCTGGCGACGCTGATTCGGTACACGGTATGTCGACCGGTGGTCAGTGGTCGGTGGTTTCGTGGAGGCACCAGCGAACTACCGATCACCGACCACTGACTACCGATCACCGCTTACCGCACACTGCACAGCGACCTAAAACGCCTCTCTCATCGCCGTACGGATCACGCTGCCCACGTTGGGTGTGCCTGGCGGTAGCAGCTCCGGGTTACGGAAATCGGTGTCGAACCACCAGTCGCGCTGCGGGGGACGGTAGTACGTTCCGTTCCAGGTCCCGGTCGTCTTCTGGCTGGTGAAGGGGCTGATGAGCGCGCCGCTGTAGTGGAAGACGACCTTGCTGCCGTCTGATTCCCTCCAGTTCTCGAGGAAGCGCGGGAAGTTCTCGATCCCACCACCGTACCAGTCCTGGTAGAACGCGCTGGTGCCGTCGGCGGGGCAGCCGACGTCGTGATGGTCGCAGGGCGTCGGCCAGTGGCCGGCGATCACACCGGCGTTAACCCAGGTTTCACCTGCCCGCCGGTAATTCCATACGTCACCGCTGACCCAGCTCTCGAAGAAGACGCAGGGCATGTCCTGGGCGACCAGACCGTCACAGTTATCGAAGATGTTGTCAGCGGGGATGTTCTCTTGGTCCTTCCACTTCCGGGAGAGAACGGTCAGGCCGTCAGAGGCCAGCGCCGCCGGCTGCTTGTGCGTTTTGTTGTAGTCGCCCTCGACGTAGAGCGGCCAATCGGTGGCGAAGGTCAGGCGATTGGGTAGCTCCTCGCCATCCACGAGGCGGAGCGCCGGGTCGACGGTGGCGTCGAGCAGGATATCGCGTACCTCGCTGGGGTAGCCATCGATGGTCGCCGGCAGCCTGAACTCCACGTACACGATCTCGGCGACGCGATCGGGATCGTTGCCGACCCAGTTGTCGAGCCTCTGGATGTCGAGGGTTAGAACATCTTTCAGTTCCTCCTCGCGGCCGTCGTAGAAGGCCGACCACTCCCAGGTCACGATGTCGCAGAGCGCCGATTTGCTCGGCACGATTTTGCCGTCGCGGACCACCGTAATGTCGGGCCACCATTTGACGGCGCCGGCCCAGCCCTGGTCCTCGTCGTCGTCGTCATCATCATCGCCGCCGCAGACACCGTACCTGTTCATGATGTGCCCGAGGTCGACGATCAGATAGGTGTCGGCGTTCCAGGCGAACTTCACCGACCTTTCCGCGGGGCCGTCGGTGTCCTCGCGCGGCCCGATCAGCTCGTAGGGCGGCACGCCGTCGGGCAGCGGCAGGTTGAGCGAGTCGACATCGAAGGCGTCGGTCCTCAAGCGACCGGCGAATTGTAGCTCGCTCTGCGCCTTGAAGGCTTCGGCCCCCGGGATCGTGCGGCTGTCGAAGTTGAAGGGGACGCTGTCGTGAGTGACCGGATTGAAGATGAAGACGCCATCGTAGACCTGGTGGAAATCTTTGCGGTCGTGGAACGCCTTGTTCGGCGTGGTGATCATGTCCATGTACCACGCGTTGTTCGAGCTGAGGTAGATGTTGCCGTTTGAATGGACGCGTCCGACGAAGTCCATCGGCGGCCCGTTGGTCGCCTCGAGGTCCTCCTCGAAGAAGACGCCGAACTGGAAGATGGGGATCGCCTGGGCCTTGGCATCCAGGATGACGCCCGAGGTCGTGCCGCCGGGGTCGGTGGCCATCGAGACGATCTCGACGTTCTGGGTCAAGGCGTATAGCCCCTCGTACGGCCCATCGGTAATCGTCTCGACCACCGGCGCGCCGACCTTGCCCGCTGCGAAGCTGTCAAAGGCGAAGGGCTCCAGTACGGGCGGCGTCATGTCGGCGAGCTCGTCGTCGGCCAGGAAACCGTCCTGGAGAGCGAGCTTGAGCTGTGCCAGAGCCGCTTCGCCGCCGGCCTCGGCGGCAAAGAAGGCCCGCCCCTCGTGGTACTCCATGGCCGAGGCCCGAACCGAGGACAGCGCAGCGGTCCCCATCGCGGCGACGATCAGCCCGATGACGGCGAGCACTATGATCGTCGTTACCAGAGCCAGGCCGGAGCGACCGGCGGCTGGCGATCGGATCGTCTTCGATAGCTTCATGTCTACAAGCGGTCCTTCTCGTAACGCAGGTTCCGTGGCGCGACCAACCACTCGAACGTCTTGCGTAACAGCTCTCCGTTATTGACCAACGGGTGCACTCGGTCGGCCTTTGCCGTGATCAGAACCCTGACTGCGACGACGTCGTCGTAGTCGTTGCTGTCATCGGCGTCGACCGGGTTCGCGCCTTCGAGCACATCACCGTCTGCAAAGACCAGCTTCACATCGAACTCTTCGACCCCGTAGGCCAGAACCTGGCCCTGGGGCGAGCCGTCCAGACCCAGGCCCACGGCCCGCATCAACCGGTCACCGTCGTCGAGGTAGTAGACCGTTGCATCCAGCTGCTGGACGTAGGTCGAGAAGCGATCGATACTCAGCCCGTCGATACCGGCGGGCCGCTGCAAAATCTTCGACGCCTCGGTGAACGTCAGCTCTGCGGAGGTGTCGCTCACCAGGTTGATGTCCAAAATGAGGGCCAGCCGCCGCTCTCCCGGGACCTGGAGGCGGGCCAGCTCGCCGACCTCGAGGTCGAAGGGAACGTCCGGCGGCCTAAGCACCTCTATGCACTGCGTTCCGCAGGTGGTGCCCGGCAGCAGCGGGTTGTCATCGCCCGGCGGCGGAACGATGGTGTGCGGCGAAGCCGGCTCGGGCAGATAAGGAACGTTGAGGACCACCAGGGTGTCACCGACGGTCCCGGGCCAGACGTCGACGGTTCCGAACGACGCGGTGGTCTCGATTCCGATGCCGGCGCGCTGTAGATCGTGCCGCAGCGAGATGCCCACGTAGCGCCCGGTTCGCGTCACCACGTCGCGCACGTCGTTGCTCTGCAGGGTGCGCAGCTCGCGGATCAGGTAGTTGATCGCCGCGCCCACGACGATGGTGCCGAGGGTCAGCGCGATGAGCAGCTCGACGAGCGTGAAGCCCGTTCGCGCGGCGCGCCTCGACTTGGAACCGGCATCCGTCGTTGAACGCAACGCTAATCCCCCACGTAGATGATCGTCACCACTTCCACCGTCCGGGTCCGTCCCAGCGGGCCGGGATAACCCACCTTCACCTTCACTCGGACCGACTCGACGACGCTCGTTTCGGGGGCGACGTCCACGACGCGGAGGAAGTCGCCGCCCTCATCGAACTCGCCGTTCTCGTTGATCCTGGCCGGGTCCTCGGACACAAGCGTCCCGCGGTCGCGAGTCTTTATGTCCTCCATGTAGCCCAGAGCGAGAGACGCTGCCACGGACCGGACCGACGCCTCATTCCTCAGCGAGCTCAGGAAGACACTCGAGGTCGACAGCACGACCACACCGGCCGAGAGCAGCACGATGGCTACCAACACGGAAACCATACCGTAGCCGCCCTCACCCCCCACGATGTGCCGCGTCTTCATTCCGACCACCCCGCGCCGCGATACCGCCAAGCACGAAACGCTCCCGCCCCACTGATCGACACCGAGGCCACGGCCGAGGGGTCGTCCTCGTGGGTCAAGAAGATCACGCCCCCAACCCCGGCGGGCACGATCATCCCGCGGCTGTCGAACTCGACCAGGTCGCCCTCCAGCGTGATCGGATCGCTCGCCGGTCCGCCGAACGGCCCCGCCGTCGCATCGCCGAACCCGAAGATCACACCCTTCGCCAGGTTCACCCCCGGGATACCACCGTTCGACCCGCGCGTCGCCAGCCTGCTCTCGTGCACCTCGTCGGCCGTGCCCTCGATCACACCGGTGCGTCCCGGACTGATGTCCATATAGGCCGTGTAGAAGCCCTCACCTTCCATGAAGCTGACCCGCACACGCCGCTTCGCCGCGATCGCCCGCATGCGCACCTTCTCCAGGTCGCGAGTCAGACCCCGCGCAGCCAGGTCGACCTGCAGCTGAGGGCTCGTCTTCAAACCGCGCGGCACCGCCACCGCCACCACCACGGCCAGCATGACCATGACCACGATCATCTCAATGAGCGTATAGCCGCGCCTATCTTTCGTCATCAATCCTTCTCTCCGCACAACCGCTGGACAGCGCCTCAAGGCCCCGGATCGGTCATTATGACCGATCGATGCGGGCCTGGGCCCACAGGCGGACGGCAAGACGTCTGTTCGATTGGGCCGCGCGGGCTCGAACGGCGGGAAGACGTTAAGGGAAAGCCAACCTCAGGGCCGCGGATCCATTGACCTAGCGGCCTGTCACCCGATGAGGGGGCAAGAGTCGGACCAAAGGGGCCGGGCTAGCTCAATTTGAGGACGGAGGGGCGAGGCGGTCGGTGGTCGGTGGGCACACCGACCTAAAACGCCTCCCGCATTGCAGTCCTGAGCACATAGCCCACGTTCGGGGTCCCTGGCGGCAGGAGCCGCGGGTTGCGGAAGTCGGTGTCGAAGGACCAATCCCGCTGGGGCGGCACATAGTACGTACCGTTCCAGGTGCCGGTCGTCTTCTGGCTGGTGAAGGGGCTGACCAGGGCGCCGCGGTAGCGGCAGATGACCATGTCGGAGTTGGACGCCCCCCTCCAGCGCTCGAGGAAGCGCGGGAAGTTCTCGATGCCGCCACCGTACCAGTTCTGGTAGTAAGTCGACGTGCCGTCGGAAGGGCAGCCGGAGTCGTACCAGTCGCAGGGCGTGGGCCAATGTCCGGCGAGGACCGCCGCGTTGACCGTTGTCTCGGCGGCGTTTTGACGGACCCAGTTCCAGTTCTCGTAGGCGGTGCACGGATTGCCCTGCGAGATCGTGCCCGGGCAACTCGCGAGGACAGCGCCGCTCGGACTGTTGATCCCGTCGTCCCAGGCGTTAGAGAGGATCGTGATACCGTCGCCGGCCAGCGCGGCCGACTGCTTGTTGATGTTGTTGTAATTGCCTCTGACGTAGACGGGCCATTCTGTGGCCACGGTCATCGGGTTGGGCAGGCTGCTGCCCCGGATGAGCCGGATAGCCGGATCGACGGTCGCATCGGGGATGAGGTCGGCCGCCTCCTGTGAATACGTGTTGATGTTGGGCGGAACCACGAACTCGACGTAGATGAGCCGGGCGGCGCGGGTGCTATCGGCCCCTGACCAGCTGGCCAGCTCGGTGACGTCGATGTTCAGAACGTCTTTCAGTTCCTGCTCGCGACCGTCATAGAAGGCCGACCAATCCCACTGGAAAATCCTGCACGCATCGGCGGCGCTCGGCACTTGCAGTCCGCTGGGGCGCTCAACGGTCAGGTTCGGCCACGGGGTCGGGTCGCTACCCGTACCAGTCATCTCATCGAGGTTCCACACGACCTTGCCGAAGATGTCGTCAGCGAGCTGGGTGTACCAATCGGACTCAATCTGTATCTCGATCTCGAGTATGTCGGCAGCGTCGCCGACGAAGGCCTGGAAGGTGCAGGTCGACATGGTGCCATCGAACTGCCACTCGTCGCCGTCGATCCTCAGCGTCACTCGAGAGTCGAACTCGTCACAGGTCAGCAGCGGGTGGCTGGCCGTAAAGGTCACCCAGCCGGCGCCGGGGTAGACGGGGCTGTGCTGGATGATCACGATCTCACCGGTTACCTCGTCGGGCGGCGCGCCGGCCCCGCCGCACACTGTTTCGCGGCGCCGGAGGTCAGTGAGATCCACAGTCACATACGTGTCGGCGTTCCAGGCGAACTTCACCGACTTCTCCGCATCGCCGTCGTCGGTCTCGCGGGGCCGAATCAGCTCGACCGCCGGGACGCCGGGCGGCAGGGGCAGGCGCAGCGAGTCGACGTCGAAGGCGTCGGTCCGCAGCTGAGCGTTGAACTTCGCCCAGCTCTCCGCCTTGAACGCCTCGGCGCCGGGGATCGTGCGGCTGTCGAAGTCGAGAGCCACGCTGTCCGTCGTCACCGGGTTGAAGACGTAGACGCCGTCGTAGACCAAGTTCCGGTCCTTGCGGTTGTGGATCACCTTGCTCGGCGTCGTGATCATTTCCATGTACCAGGCGTTGCGCGAGCTGAGGTAGATGTCGCCGTTCGAGTGGACCCTCCCGGCAAAGGTCATCGGCGGCCCGTTGGTGGCCTCGAGGTCCTCCTCGTAAAAGACGCCGAACTGAAAGATCGGGATCGCCTGGGCCTTCGCCGCCAAGACGACGCCGGACATATTGGCGGCCGGGTCGGAGGCGAGGGAGTAGACCTCGACGCTCTGGGTCAGCGCCCAGAGGCCCGAGTACGGCCCGTCGCTGATCTCCTCGACGACCGCCGTGTCGATGCGCTGTACGGAAAAACTGTCGAAGCTGAACTCCTCGAGCGTCGGTGGGACGATACCGGTGAGCTCGCTGTCCGAGAGGTAGCCGTCCTGGAGCGCCAGCTTGAGCTGCGAGAGCGCTACCTCGGCGCCCGCCTCGGCGGCGTAGAACACGCGGGCCTCGTGGTACTCCATGCCCGAGGTGCGGACCGTGGTCATCGACGCCCTCACCGCGGCGGCCACCAGCACGGCCATCACCGTGAGCACCAGTAGCGTCGCCACCAGCGCCAGGCCGCGACTGTCGGTCAGACGGCCGGCGGTCCTCTCCCGTCGTGAGCCGCGCCGCATCGTGTCGTTCGCCATAGCGCCTCCTGCTCCCGCCATTCCTTAGCGGTTCCGTTGATACCGCAAGTTGCGGGGCGATATCGTCCACTCGTAGTCGCGCTTCACCAGCTCCCCGTTGTTGACGCGCGGGTCCACTCGATCGGCGGCCACGGTCACCGAGATCCTGACAGCCACAATATCGTCGTAGTCGTTCGAGTCGTCGGTGTCCGTCGGGTTGGCCTGGTCAAGCTCGTCACCATCGAAGAACACAAGCTTCACCTCGAAACGTTCCACGCCATAGGCCAGGATGTCACCGACGGGCGAACCATCCAAGTTCACGCGCACGGCACGGTGGAGCTGTCCCTCGGCGTCTACGTAATAGATGATCGGCACGAGCTTCTGCACGAACGTGCCGGAGCGCGTCAACTGCAGGCCTCCGCTCAGGCCCGCGGCCTGCCTGAGTATGAGAGGCGCCTCAGTGAAGGTCGCCTGAAACGTGGTATCGGTGGCGTCGACCAGGTCATCGATCAAGATCAATCGCCGTGTGGCGCGCACCTGCAGTCGAGCCAGGTCGCCCAGCCCGATCTCGAGCGGCGTAATCGGGCCTTTGAGCAAGTCGAGGCAGCGCGTACCGCATGTACCGTCGCCAGTCAGCGGGTCATCGGTCCCGGCTGGCGGCACGAGGGAGTGCAGCGGTGCCGGCTCAGGCAGATACGGGACGTGGAGAACGACCAGCGTGTCACCGTAGTCGCCGGGCCAAGCTTTTACGGTGCCGAAGACGACCGTGCTCTCGATGTCGATGCCGGCCTTCTGGACGTCGTGGCGCAGCGACACGCCGATGTAGCGGCCGTTGCGGCTGACGCTTTGGCGAATCTCGCTGCCGGCCAGCGAGCGCATCTCCCTGAACAGGTAACCCATCGCGGCGCCGAGAACGATGACGCCGAGCGTCAAGGCGACGAGTAGCTCGATCAGCGAGAAGCCGCGCCGGCGACGCGCCGACACGCTGGGAAGAGTTCGCACGGCTAGTTCCCCGAGTAGATGACCGTCACCATGTGAACGGTCCCCGTCCGCCCGAACCCCGACGGATATTGCACCGACACCGTCGCCCTCAGGGCGTCCGGCACGCTGGGCTCGGAGATCACGGTCAGAGTCCGCAGGAATGCGCCGTCGGCGATTACAGCCCCGGTCTCGCTCACCGCTACCGTGTCTTCGGAGACCAGGGTCTGCGGCACCCGCATCTTCACCTCTTCCATGTAGGCCACCGCGATGGACGTGGCCCGAGCACGCTCCGCAGCATCGGTCTGCAACGAGAGCATGTAGGCGCTCGAGGCGGAGATCGCCACAACGCCGATCGCCAGCAGGACAATGGCGACCAGCACCGACACCATACCGACGCCGTGGTCCGTGTACACGAGAGCCGAGTACCGTTTCATCGCGTCCATTCGCCGCTGCGGAATACCCAGGTGCGGAACGCGCTGGCACCTGTGATCGTCACCGCCGAGACCGAGGAATTGATCTCCTCGTGCGTCAGGTAGATCACGCCGCCGGACCCGGGTGGCGCTACCATGCCCCGCGAATCGAACTCCACGTAGTCACCGTTGGCGAGCACAAAGGCGCTCGAAGCATCGTGTCCCGCCGGACCGCTGGTCGCAATTCCGGTCCCGAATTGTATTCCACTCGGCAACTTCACCCCCGGTATCCCAATCCGTGAGCCACGCACCAGTAGTCGGCTGGCCTGCACCTCGGCGTAGGTCTCCGTTATCGAACCGGAGCGCAGCGCCGTCGTGTCCATAAAGGCGCTGTAGAACCTCTCCGACTCGTAGAAGCGGACGCGGACCCGGCGCTTCGCCGCTATCGCCCGCATGCGCAGCAGCTCGAGGTCGCGGGTCAGGGCCCGGGCCGCCAACTCCACCTGCCTGCTGGGACTGGGTTTGAGGGCGCGAGGGACGGCGACCGACACCACCACCGCCAGGAGCAGCAAGACGACGATCGTCTCTACGAGGGAGAAGCCGAGCCTGTTACGCAGCATTGGCGCCCGTTCGCGACCCCTGTGGGGACGTTACGCGTATCCCGTTGAGACAAGCCCACATAGGCGCCTCGCCCGCGCTTTGGCCGAGCGACGCGACGGTTACTTAGCGCCGCGGGACACAGCTGGGGGAATACCCGCTCAAGATGCGGGCAGCGCTTGAGCCGGTCAATGGCGGCGCTCTACCGAGCTCGCTTGGCGGTTGCAAGCGGAGTTGCAATTCGCCAGAGGCCGGGCCGCGGCCGTCCCGAGGCCCGCGCCGCAACTCTGTGTCCCACAGCTTCTTACGCGTTCGACGGAACGCGGCCTTCACCTTGCGTGTATCGACTTAACGATGCCCGGTGCCGGGACATCTAATAATTGGCCGGGGAAGACCTCGGTCCGCCGGACCTCCCACCGGACGTGCCCGCCAGGAGTGACAGGAAAAGTGCCGTTCATAGAGTTCCAGCAGAGTCTCTACAGGCTGAAGAGCGGGGAGAACCTGGTCGGCTCGGATGAGACGGCCAGCATTCGGCTCGCGGAGCTGGGCGAAGGGTACCGCGTCGCGATCAGCGTTGAGGACTTCGGTGCGTTCGCCTGGGCCGTGCAGGATGCGGGCCCGATTGCGATCAACGATCGCCCGTTGCAGCGCGATCCAGTCGCCCTGTTCAACGGGGACCGGCTGTCGTTGGACGGCCGCACGATCGTGTTCATCGATGACGGTGGGGAGGACACGGTCAAGTTGGATGCGCCGGTGCCCGCGGCGATAGCGCGAACCGTAGCCGAGTCGGAGGCGAATCCCGGCGCGGTAGCGCCGGAGCTGCTCAACCGTGTGACGCCACCCGAAGAGGAACGCAGGGTCGTCGCGGTCCTGCGACGGATAGACAACAATCAGTCCTACATCATCGACCGATCCGGCTTCAGGATTGGCCGCGAGAAGCGCAGCGATCTCATCATCCCGGACAGAAAGATCTCGCGCTTGCACGCCGAGATCACCTATCAGAGAGGGCAATATCTGTTGCGCGATCTCGGCCGTACGAAAACGAAGGTCAACGGCCGCAAGATCAGCGAGCCGTACAAGCTCCAAGTTGGGGATGTGCTTCAGATCGGGAAGTACGAGTTCGCCTTCTTGAGGAGGGTCGCTTCAGGCGAGGACATCGTTAAGGAGACCGAGATTACTCCGGTCCGCGCCGCTGTACCCGACGCCGTCACGGTCGGCTTCACCGGCCCCCGCGGCAGCCGTGCGCTCTCCTGGATTCTCTACCTGGCCCTCGCCGCCGCCGCCGCCCTCATACTGCTCGGCTGAGGCGACAAGCCTAGTTGCCGCCGGTGACCTCTTCCACAGCCGCCTTGGTGCTGTCAGCGGCAGACTTCATCGCCTCACCTGCACGGCGGCCGCGCTCGACCATGTCCTCGCCAGCTTCCCTCAAGTCCTCGAGCTCGTTGAGCGTCTGCTCGTACAGGTCCTTGAAGTCCGTCTGCTGCCGGTCGCGCACGTAGTAGCCGACCGCCACGCCTATCGCGAAGACGATGAGCTTTGGCAGCAGCCACCGTATGATTTTCTTGCGTCTCTCGGCCATCACTCCTTACCTCCACGTCTGTCAGCGCGGCTCGACATCTTGGGGAGGGAACGTCTCGTCCAGATCGACTTGCTCTTCCTCCCAGAGCCGCTCCCAACCGGCCTCTTCGCCTTCGACCAGCCGGGCATCCACTTCGCGCTTGAGCTCGCGCCACACCTCTTCGCTGAGCAGGCCGCGCCGTAGCGCCTCATCCAGCGCCGAGCGCTCGGCGGTGAACAGCTGCGTGCTGACGCGCGCCAGTTGCCGTCGCCGTACCGCGCCGTGGTCCTCGGTCAGGCTCGCCAGCGCGTCGGCGTTTTCCTGCCGTACTGCCTCAAAGTAGCGGTTCAGTTTGCGATACAGCGAGTCGGAGATCTCGCCGCGCCCGTGCAACCACTCCAACTCGTTGAGCGCCGCACGCGCCGCCATCGCCAGCCCCTGCGCGCGCTCGAACTCCTCCTGCAACTGGGGGCGGCGCACGAGACCGAGGCGGCGTAGTAGCGGCTTGAGCGTTATCCCTTGCACCAGCAGAGAGAGAAAGACGGCGCCCAGCGTGATCGCCCTCAACTGATCGACCTGTGCCACGATGACCGGCAGTCCCAGGGCCAGCGCCACCGGGATGCTCCCGCGCAGGCCGCCCCAGTTGACCACGTGGACCCAGCCATCGGGCAGTCGGCGGCCAGAAAGGAGTCGATACCCTCCGATCGAGCCGTAGACGATAAGCGCACGGGCGACGAGCATGGCGACGAACACGAGCCCGATCTGGCCGGCATAGCTGAACAGGCCACCGCGCTCCACCGTCAGCCCGATCATAAGGAAGAGCAGGCCATTGATCAGGAACGCCGCCACCTCCCAGAAGTGAGTCAGGCTGAGGCGCGTGCTGGGGCTCATGGAGAAAATGCGACCGTAGTTGCCGATGATCAGGCCGGCGACAACTACAGCTATGACCCCGGACACCTCTAGCCGCTCGGCGACGAGATAGGCGCCGTACGCCAGAGCGAGCGAAAGGCCGACCTCGATGAGGTTGTCGTCGATCACCGAGTACAGCCGGTGGGTGAGGTAGCCGAGGACGAGCCCCACCAGAGCGCCGCCGGCTACCACCTTGACGAACTCGACGATCCCCTCCGCGACAGTCACCGCGTCACCGCCGACCCACGCCAGCACGATGATGTATAGGACGACGGCCACACCGTCGTTGAACACCGACTCGCCCTCGACGATCGTCTGCAGCCCTCGCGCTACGCCGTATTCCTTGAAGGTCGCCAGCACCGATACCGGGTCGGTCGGGCTCAGCATGACGGCCAGCAGCATGGCGAGCGGGACGGGCAGCGCGAACAGCAACTGGAAGGCGGTAGTCAGCAGCGCCACCGAAAGGAGCGTGCCCGGCAAGGCGAGCAGTCCGACGGGCGTCGCGTATCGCTTGAGCAGCTCGAGGTCCATGTTGATCGTCCCCTCGAACAAGAGCGGCGGCAGGAAAAGCAGCAACCACAGGTGGGGATCGACCGGGAAAGCCGGGACCTCGGGCAGCAGGCCGACGAACACGCCTGCCAGGACCAGGGCGATGGTGTAGGGCAGGCGGACGTACTTGACGATGATCGCGACGACAATCGCGACCATGAGCAACTCGACGAGCAGAACGGTCTCAGACATCGGCGGTTAAGGTAGCGGAGGCGGCGGGGTGGCGCCATCACTTGCGGCAGCGGCCGGCACGAGAGTAGCATCGCAGGCGCATGGACGCCAATCTCGCCATCCGACTAGAGAATATCCACAAACAGTACGGCACCAAAGTCGCCGTCGACGACTTGGAACTTTCCGTACCGCGGGCCACCATCTGCGGCCTGCTCGGGCCCAACGGCGCGGGCAAGACGACGACCATCCGCGTCATGCTGGACATCATCGGGGCCGACAGTGGCAGCGTCGAGCTGCTGGGCCAGCCGCCGACACCGGAAGCCCGCGACCGGATCGGCTACCTTCCGGAAGAGCGCGGTCTCTACCCAAAGATGAAGGTGCTCGAGCTGCTGGAATTCCTGGGCGAGCTGAAGGGGACTCCGCGTCGTGTCGGTCGCCAGCGCGCGCGCCGCTGGCTGGAGCGACTCGAGTTGGACGACTGGGCCGACAAGAAGGTACAGGATCTGTCCCGGGGAATGCAGCAGAAGGTGCAGTTCATCGGCACCGTGCTGCACGAGCCGGAGTTGCTGATCCTCGATGAGCCGTTCTCCGGTCTCGATCCCCTCAACGTTGATCTGCTGAAGGAGATCGTGCTGGAGGAGAAGAGTCGCGGTGCCACCGTCTTGCTGTCGACCCACAACATGGACCAGGCCGAGCGGCTCTGCGAGCGCGTCGTGATGATCAAGGAAGCCCGCAAGGTGCTCGACGGAAGGCTGGCCGAGATCAAGCGCGAGGCTTGGCTGGCAGGTCAACGGCGGGTGCTGCTGGGGATGGAGGGGGGCGCTGGACTGTTGGACGACCACTCGCTGATCGCCAGCGTGGAGGACAGAGGGGTCTGCTTCGCCGTAGCTCTGCAGGAGGGCGTAGAGCCGCAGCAGCTGCTCGAGGCGGCGCTGGCGGCCGGCGCCATCGTCCATCACTTCCAGGTGAGCGAGCCATCGCTCCACGAGATCTTTGTCGGCCGAGCCCGTGAGTAAGCTGATCGCCGTCATCCGCCGCGAGTATCTGGTGCGCGTACGCACCAGGTGGTTCATCGTGATTACGATCGTGGCGCCGCTGCTCATGATCGGCGCGATGGCGATCCCGCTCGCGCTGATGGTCCGCGAAAGCGACCGCGTCGTGTCGATCAGCGTGGTCGACGAGAGCGGACAGCTACTTCAGGAACTGCTGGCGACCGAGGAGTTCGTGGAGGGGCGCCTGCGCTATGTGCCGCCGCCGGGCGGCGAACCCGAGATGGTTGTCGAGGCACTTCGCCGGCAGGTTCTGGAGGGATACCTTTCGGGCTTTCTGTATATAGCGGCCGATGCCCTGGAGGCCGGCGGCATCGAGTACTGGGGACGGGACGTGGGCCCAACCCTAGTAAACGCGACGCTGGAGCCTGCAACGACTACCGCTGTGAGACGATTCCAAGCCCGGACGCTGGGGCTCGAGCCGTCGGCCGTCGCGCAGCTCACACGGGAGGTCAAGGTCGCCGCCTACCGGATCGCCGAAGAGGGCGTGGCGCGTGAGGAAGGGCAGAGCGCGACCGTCGCCCATATCCTCGCGTTGATGATCTACATGGTCGTCTTGCTTTACGGAGCCATGATGCTACGCGCCGCGGTGGCGGAAAAGGCGAGCAAGACCATCGAGATCATTCTCTCGAGCGTGCGGCCGTGGCAGTTGATGCTCGGTAAGACGCTGGGCGTCGGCGCCGTCGGGCTCACCCAGGTAGGAATCTGGCTGGCGGTCGCCGGCCTCTTGCTGCTCTACGCTGCAGGCGCTCAGTCGTTTGCCGGAGTCGAGTTCATGCAGAACCTGCCGGTGGGTGCCGATACGGCCCTGCTATTTCTGGGTCTCTTCCTAGCCGGTTACTTCCTCTACGGCGGTCTGTACGCATCGGTTGGCGCCATCGCCAGCAGCGAGCAGGAGGCCGCGCAGTTGCAGTTGCCTGTAACGCTGCTGGTGATCATCCCGCTACTCATCATACCGATCGTGCTCGAATCGCCGACGAGCAATGCATCGGTCGTCCTCTCCTGGATCCCGTTCTTCACGCCGGTTCTGTTCATGGCGCGCTACGCGCTCGGCGTCGTGGAGGTGTGGGAGATCCCGCTAATCTTCACGCTGCAAATCGTGACGATTCTGTGCGTCGCCTGGGTCGGCGGTCGCATATATCGCGTCGGCCTGCTGATGACCGGCAAGCGCCCGACTCTCCCAGAACTGGTTCGCTGGATACGACACGGCTGATGAACGACGAACGACGACGTCCAACGGCACTCGAGGCATTCCTGCCGTTCGTATTTATGGCGCTGCTCGTGGGCGTCGGCTACGGCGTCTACCGGCTGCGCATCGAGGTCCTGCTCATCGCGGCGGCAGCGGTCGCCGGGCTGGTCGCGGTCCGCCTGGGCTATACGTGGGCGGAACTACAGTCCGGGATCATCGAAGGGATCGCCAAGGCGCTGCCGGCGGTGTTGATCCTCGTCTGTGTGGGGGCGCTGATCAGCACCTGGATCGCCGCGGGAACCATCCCGCTGCTTTTGAGGCTGGGGCTGCACACCATCTCCCCGCGCTTCTTCCTGGTCACGGCCTGCGTGTTGTGCTCGTTCGTCTCGCTGTTCACGGGGACATCGTGGGGGACCGTGGGCACGATGGGCATCGCGCTGATCGGCGTCGCAGCCGGGCTCGGCGTTCCCCTGGGCGCCGCGGCCGGCGCGATCGTAGCCGGCGCCTATTTCGGCGACAAGCTGTCACCGTTCTCCGATACGACCAACCTGGCTCCGGTGGCGGCCCAGTCGAACCTATTCGACCACATCCGCCACATGCTCTGGACCACGGCGCCCGCCTGGACCCTGGGCCTGTTGGTCTACCTGGTGGTCGGTCTGCGGGCCGAACCGGCCGCGTCGCCCGAGCGGGTGGCGGCGATCCTCGACACGCTGGGGGACGCATTCGTGATGAGCCCCTGGGTGCTCTTACCTCTACCGATAGTCTTCTACTTCGCGGTGCGCAAACGTCCTACGGTACCCGGGATCCTTCTGGCCTCGGCCCTGGCCGGCGTCATAGCTATCGTCTTTCAGGGCGAATCGATTAACGACGTTGCCGAGGCGGCGGTGAGCGGTTACGTCGCCGACACCGGAGATCCCGCTGTGGACGGCCTGCTCTCGCGTGGCGGCATGGGACCGATGATGGAGGTCACGCTGATCGTCTTCGCCGCCTTCTCGTTCGCCGGGATCGCCAACCGAGCGGGCATGCTAGACGTCGCCCTCGGGCACCTGATGCGGCTGACACGCACGACGGGCCAGCTCGTCGCAGCGACGGTCGGCTCGACGATCTTCACCGCGCTAATCACCGGGTCGAGTTACCTGACGATCCTGCTGCCGGGCGAGCTGTTCGCGCCCGCCTACCGGAAGCGGAACCTCGCGGCGAAGAACCTGTCGCGTACGCTCGAGGACAGTGGCACCGTGGTCGTGCCGCTGATTCCATGGTCGGCCGCCGGTGTCTTCATGGCCGCGACCCTCGATGTCGCGACGCTGAGCTACCTGCCGTGGGCGGTAATGAACTACACCGGCTTTCTGTTTGCCATACTCTACGGGTTTAGCGGGATCGGGATTGCGGCGCGGGTTCGTGAAGATGAGACGCTTCCGGGTAGTTAGTATCGACATTAGACAGCCGACAGTCGACAACCGGGTTCCAGCTACTACTCGACTATCAAGGCGCGACTCCCAATCTCCCACATTCAAGGATTCCGACCGTCGAACGTCGAACATCGACGATCGATAGTCCAAGGCGCGTCAGCGCCGTCGATGCCGTCACCCGGCAGTCGAATGTCGGCTGTCGAATGTCGAGGTTGTTCCCCGCCTAGCCGTGCTCGGCCTCAGGACCCGGCACGCGCCGGCTAACGATGACCAACACGCCCGCGATGATCACCGCACTGGCCACCAGCACGCGCGGGCCCAGCGGCTCGGCGGCGAGTGCCCAACCGAGGAAGACGGCGACGATCGGGTTGACGTAGGCGTGGGTGATGACGCGGGCGGGTGTCGAGACCTTGAGCAGCCACAGGTAGGCGCTCAAGGCGACGATCGAGCCGAGCACTGTCAGATAGGCCAGTGCGATCACCGAGCGGAGCGACACTTCGCCGAGCTCCAGTGCCCGCCATTCCCCGAACGCCGAGCCCACCAACAGCAGGATGACCCCGCCGGTCAGCATCTCCATTCCCGTCGCTTGGGCTGGAGAGTCGGGGAGATGTCCCTCGCGCGTATAGAGCGAGGCAAACGACCAGGCCAGCGTCCCAAACAGGATCACGCCTGTGCCCGCCAGATCGATTCGCCCGGCGCCGGCAAGCTGCTCGGGCCCGATCAAGACGGCGACGCCGGCGAAGCCCAACAGGATCCCCCCGAGAACCTTGAGATCGGGCCGCGGGCCACCGTAGAACAGCCAGTCGAACAGCACCATCCAGAGCGGGCCGACGGCCACGATCAGCGCCGCTGCGCCCGACGGCACACGCTGCTCCGCCCAAGAGACGCCGCCAACGCCGAAGACGAGCATCGCCGTACCGACCATCGCCGCCACGGCCCAGTGAGTACGCGCCGGTCGCGGCGCACCGCGCAGGCGCACCCAACAGTACAGCAGCAAGCCCGCCGCCAGAAAGCGAGCACCGGTCATCAGAAACGGCGGTAGGGTCTCGATGGCGAAGCGGATGGCGAGGTAGGTCGACCCCCAGATCAGGTAGATGGCAGCGAACGCCGCGAGCAGGCCCAGCCGCGTGGGCCCGCTGGGGGCCGCAATGCTTCCCGGAGGAGCTGCTGTGGATCGAGAAGAGCTTTGGTCGTGCATGGCGATAGCGCTACGCTCGCAGGTAGGGTCACACGGCGGGTAAGGCAAGGGTGCAACGAGACCGGGTGCTCTCGGCTGGCCGGTGGCGCGCTCTGGCGGCGCCGGCGCATATTGCCTATGCCATGTGGACTACGATAACGCAGACCCCGATCGAGCGCGCCCAGGAGCAGGCCTCGCAAGTCGAGGGGGCAGTGGGGCGCATCTGGGCGGCCATCACCAGTGGTGGGGCGCTAGAGAAGCTGATCGTCTTCACCATCATCTGGCTCGCCCTCTACGGCCTGTCACGCCTGATCCGTCGCGGGATCGACGCCCACATAGACGAGATAACCCGACGCCATCAGCTGCGGAAGGTTGTCAGTTACAGTTTCTGGATCGCACTGATCGGCGCGGGCGTCGTCCTGTTCGCCGAGCGCTTGGCGCTGGCGGACATCGGCACGATCCTTGGACTGATCGCCGCCGCCGTCACCATTGCCCTCGCCGACGTGGTGCGCAGCTTGGCCGGCTGGATCTACATCAACTCGCGCCGCGGTGTAGAAATCGGCAGTCGTATCCAGGTCGAGAACCTGATCGGCGACGTCATCGACATCGGCTTGCTGAAAACGACGTTGCTCGAAGTCGGCGAGCCGTTGGTCTACGCGATGCAGTCGACCGGACGGATCGTCACGGTGCCGAACAGCGTGTTCCTAAACAAGAACGTGGTCTCGTCGGCGACTGTGAACCCACTGGTCTGGCAGGAGATTCAAGTGCTGGTCACGTTCGAGAGCGACTGGAAGCGGGCCCGTGAGATCATTCAGAATGTTGCGACCGAGTTGTACGAGGATATCGTGCCCGACCTGAGGGCCGGGTTCAAGAAGCTCGAGAGCGAATACGCCTTCCGACTCGGCTCGACAGCACCCATCGTCTACACCGAGATCGCCGACTCGGGCGTGATGCTGACCCTGCGCAACCTGACACCGGTCCGCAAACGTCGCGCGACGGTGGACCAACTTTCCACCGGGATCCTCGACCGCTTCGCCGAAGAGCCGACGATCGAGTTCGCCTATCCCACGTACAGGGCGTTCCGGCTGGGCGAGGGAGAAGACGTCCTACCGCCGCCGCCAGCCGGTTAAGACATCTCAGCATCCAAATAATGAAACCGGCCGCCGACCCGATGGTCGACGGCCGGTTCGGGGGTCTGGCTCAACCGACGCGACGCCTCTTGGCGCCGCCGGGTCCTACTACCCCCGGACAAGGCCGGTAGTTAGCCCATACCGCCTCGAGGCAGTCGCTTTGCCCGTGCCGGTTGGCCAGGTGTTTCAACGGACACTGGACCACCTCCTTTCGTTTAGGGTTCGCGCCTAGGGCACACACTTTTAATCGACGAACTACGCCGTCCTGCCAAGCTAGGGACCCGATCCCCTAACTGCAAGGATTTTGGAGTGTTGCGCCCCCGGATCGCGCGCCGAAGGCCGCTCGGCCGCCCGTTCTCCGAACGCGCCTTGACGCGACCGTCACCGGCCAAATATTGTGGGGCGCCGACTATACGAAGCCCGACCATGTTTTCTTACATTCGGAGGAGAAATGGCTGAGTCAAAGGTCCCCGATAATCTGCTCTATACAGAGGAGCATGAGTACGTGATGAAGGTGGGCGACGACGAGATTGTCGTCGGCATCACGGACTGGGCCCAGGGCGAGCTGAGCGATGTCGTGTTCGTCGAGCTCCCCGAGGTGGGCAGCTCGTTCGCCAGGATGGAGGCGTTCGGCACGATCGAGGCAGTCAAGGCCGTGTCCGAGCTCTACACGCCGGCGGGCGGCGACGTCGTGGCGGTGAACGAGGCGCTGGGCGACGATCCGGCTCTGGTTAACCGCGACCCCTACGGCGACGGCTGGATGGTCCGCCTGCGAGTCAACGACACGACGGAGTTGGACGGCCTACTATCGCCGGACAATTATAAGGCACTGATTTCGGCCTAGCGCGGCCGAGGTAGCTGCAAATACCACCAAGAAGATAGCGACCAAATCATGAGCTTTGTCCCGCATTCGGAAGCGGATCGCCAGAAGATGCTTCGCGTCATCGGCGTATCCTCGGAAGAGGAGCTATTCGCCGACATACCCGAGAAGCTGCGCCTAAAGGGCCAACTCGACATACCACCGGCAGTCTCGGAATGGGAGGCTGTGCGGATCCTGCAGGAGCTCGCGGCGGCCAGCCGACAGCTTATCTGCTTCGCCGGCGCAGGTTACTACGACCACCACGCGCCGGCTGTTGTAGATCATCTGATCCGGCGCAGCGAGTTCTACACGGCGTACACTCCGTATCAGGCGGAGGTGAGCCAGGGGACGCTGCAGTCGATCTACGAGTTCCAGAGCATGGTGTGCGAGCTGACGGGGCTCGATGTCGCCAATGCGTCTATGTACGACGGCGCCTCGGCGATGGCCGAAGCCGCGATGATGGCCCGCGCGATCCAGAAGAAGCGTGACAAGATCGTCCTCTCGATCACGGCGAACCCACACTACAGACAGGTGCTCGATACGTACAACCTCGGCCTGCAGATGCCGGTGGAGATCGCGCCGCGAACGGGATCCGGCGTGACCGACCTGGACGCGCTGAAGAAGCTGGTGGACGACGAGACCGCGGGGGTCATCGTTCAGAGCCCGAACTTCTACGGCCTCATAGAGGACTTCGAGGCGGCGGCGGGCATCGCCCACGATGCCGGGGCCCTGCTTATTGCCGTGGTCGACCCGATATCGCTGGCGATCCTCAAGAGCCCGGGCGAAGCCGGCGCCGACATCGCCGTGGCGGAAGGCCAACCGCTGGGGATCCCGCTGAGCTACGGGGGGCCGGTGCTCGGCCTCTTCGCTGCGCGTCAGAAGCACATCCGTCAGATGCCCGGCCGTATCGTCGGCGTGACCGAGGACCTGGAGGGTAAGCGGGGCTTCGTGCTCACGCTGCAGACGCGGGAACAGCACATCAGGCGCGAGAAGGCGACGAGCAACATCTGCACGAACCAGGGGCTCTGCGCGCTAGCGGCGACGATCTATCTCTCGACCGTCGGCCGCGACGGGCTGCGCCGGGTCGCCGAGGCCAGTACGCAGATCGCTCATTACGCCTACGACCGCATCGTCGCAGAGACCGGCCTCGAGCCCATGTTCCCGGATTCGCCGTTCTTCCGCGAGTTCGCCCTGAAGACGAAGAGCCCGGCGCGTGACTTGATCCGGCGCGCCGCCGAGCGGGGCGTCCTGGCCGGTGTGGCGCTCTCCCGGTTCCCGCACATCGATGTAGATGACGGCCTGCTGGTCGCCTTCACCGAGAAACGATCGAAGGACGACGTGGAGCTACTGCTTGATGTATTGAAGGAGGAGTAACATGCCGAAGCTCACATTTCACGGTCATTCCTGCTTCACGCTCGTGGCGGACGACGGCACGGTCGTGCTGATCGATCCCTTCCTCTCGGGCAACCCGCTGGCCGACATCGGACCTGACGCGGTGGGCAAGTGCGAGTACGTACTCTTCACCCACGGTCACGGCGATCATATCGGCGATGGCTTCGAGATAGCGAAGAATACCGGCGCCCAGGTCATCTCGACCTTCGAGATCGTAGCCTTCGCCCAGCAGGTGATCGGTATCGAGAACGCGCACCCGCTGCATATCGGCGGCGGCTACAACTTCCCGGTCGGCTATATCAAGATGACGCCCGCTCTGCACGGCGGAGCAGTGGAAGGCGACGAGTCGGGCTGTTACACCACCGTGCCCGGCGGATTCCTGATCACGCTGGACAACTGCACCGTCTACCACGCCGGCGACACAGCACTCATCGCCGACATGGAACTGCTGAAGGGTAAGGTGGACGTCGCTTGTCTCCCCATCGGCGACAACTTCACGATGGGACCGGAGGACGCGGTACGGGCGGTGGAGATGATCGAGCCCAAGACAGTCATCCCGATGCATTACAACACGTTCGATGTGATCAAGCAGGACCCGAACGAGTTCGCCAGGATGGTCGGCTCGCGGGCGAGGGTGGCCGTTCTGGAGCCCGGGCAGAGCTATGACTTCTAATCACAGTGGCCGGTGACTGGTGGCCGGTGGAATCGGGCACAGGCATGTACCGACCACCGGCTACCGGCTCCTGGCTACCGACTACTGGACGCACAATGACCGAAAAAGACCCACGCAATAAGACGTCGCCGCTCATCTTCGAGCGCTCGCAACCCGGACGCCGCGGCACCGCCGTGCCGGAGCCCGATGTGCAGGCGCGGCCGCTCGACCAATTGTTGCCCGCCTCAGCGTTGCGGGTGACGCCGCCGGCGCTACCCGAGGTCCCCGAGCACGACGTCGTCCGGCACTTCACGGAGATCTCACTCAAGAACCACCACGTCGACCGCGGCTTCTATCCGTTGGGCTCGTGCACGATGAAGTACAACCCGAAGGTCAACGAGATGACGGCTCGGCTGCCCGGCCTGGTGGATCTTCACCCGTTCCAGCCGGTTTCGGCGGTTCAGGGCGCGCTGAAGCTCATGTGGGAGCTCGGCGAGATGCTCAATGAAGTCTCGGGGATGGACGCGATCAGCCTTCAGCCCGCCGCCGGCGCCCAAGGCGAGTTCGTCGGCGCCCTGCTGTTCCGGGCCTACCACACGGCGAAGGGTGACCCGCGCAAGAAGATCATCATCCCGGACAGCGCCCACGGCACGAACCCGGCGACGGTGATCATGGCGGGCTACGAGGTGGTGACACTCGGGTCGAACGCCGAGGGCCGGATGGACCCGGCGGCTTTGGAGGCGGCACTGGGTGACGATGTCGCCGGCCTGATGCTCACCAACCCGAACACGCTGGGCAAGTTCGAGTCAGAGATCGAGACGATCGCGGAACTAGTCCACGACGCGGGTGGTCTGCTCTACATGGACGGCGCAAACCTCAACGCGCTGATGGGCATCACGCGGCCCGGCGACCTGGGCTATGACATAGTGCACATCAACCTACACAAGACGTTCTCGACGCCGCACGGTGGAGGCGGCCCGGGCGCGGGGCCCGTCGCGGTGAAGGAGCAACTCGCCCCGTTCCTGCCGTTGCCGATCCTGATGCAAAACGAGGACGGTAGCTACGCGCTGGATTGGGAGCGGCCGACGAGCATCGGCAAAGTACACGGATTCTGGGGCAACTTCGGCGTGCTGGTTCGCGCCTACACGTACATGCGGATGCTGGGGGAGGGTGGGATCGCCGAGACCGCGAAGGCTGCGGTGCTCAACAACGCCTACGTGTCGGCGCGGCTGGGCGACACGTACGAGTTGCCGTACGGGCGCGGGCTTCATGAATCGGTGTTCTCGGGCGCTTTCCTCAAGCAGCACGGCGTCCGGACTTTGGATGTCGCCAAGCGACTGCTCGACTTCGGTATCCACGCACCCACCGTGTACTTCCCGCTCATCGTCGCTGAAGCGATCATGTGCGAGCCGACAGAGACGGAGACGAAACAGGAGCTAGACCGCTTCTGCGATGCTATGTTGCAGATAGCCGAGGAGGCGGCGAAGGATCCGGAGTTCGTGCAGGGCGCACCCTACACAACACCAGTCAGGCGGCTCGACGAGGCTCGGGCCAATCGGCAACCTGACGTGCGCTTTCGGGCCGACTGAAGGGCCGTTTCGTCCGGCTGAAATTCCCCCACGGCACGACACCAGGCCTGGCCCTTACAAGGAGCCGAGCCGTATCGTGAACCAACAACAACCGCCAGCCCGAGCCGCGGCGCGGCCGGAGGGCATCGGAGCCTCGCGGTCGTCCGCCACGGCCTGGCGGCTGATCGAGACTCCGGCCGACAACGGGTCGCGCAACATGGCGACGGACGTGGCGCTGATGGAGTCGGTGCGCGAGGGCGGGGCACCGGCGCTGCGCTTCTATCGCTGGTGGCCGGCGTGCATCTCACTAGGCCGCAACCAGCCGGCCAAGGACCACTACGACATCGAAGAGGCGAAGCGGCGCAGCATCGATTTTGTGCGACGCCCCACCGGTGGCCGGGCCGTCTATCATCATCACGAGGTCACCTATTCCGTCATCGTCGGCGACCGGCAGCTGGGCGGCCCCCGGCGAACCTACGAACTGGTCCACCGAGCCCTGCTGGCCGGGCTTCGCCTGCTCGGCGCACCCACCGACATCGTCGAAGACCCCGGGTTGGCACTGCGGCCCTCGACGGTTCCTTGCTTCGAGAAGCTGGACGGCGGTGCCATCGTCTCGGGCAAGCGCAAGCTCGTGGGCAGCGCTCAGTTCCGGGAGAAAGGCATCCTCCTCCAGCACGGCTCGCTGCTGCTGACCGGTGACCAGTCGCCGACCGTGGAGCTGCTGAAGGTGGCGTGGAAGGATGACGATTCGGAGCCGCCGGCCGCGCTGGACGAGATACTGAACCATCTGCCGACCTGGGCCGAGCTGATCGACTGCCTGGCCAGCGGGTTCGAGCGGCTGCTTGGCATTCACCTGCTCGAGTCGGTGATCGATGAGAAGGAAAAGGGTCGGATGATGCACCACAGCAGGCATTTCAGCGACCCTGAGTGGACATGGCGTCTCTAGCCGTGCGCGGCGCGATGCTCGGCGGCCTGTTCGCCCTATTGGTCGGCTGCGGCGGCGAGGGTGGCGGCGCCGACATCGCCTCTGCTGATGCCACGCTGGGCGGAACCGCAATCGTTGCCTTCAACGCCGACATGGGTCGGTTCAATCCCCTGGTGAACACGGACCAGAACACCAACGAGGTGATCTACTACATGCTGTTCACCCCGTTGGTGCAGTACGACGAGAGGTTCGAGGCGCGGCCCCACCTGGCGCAGAGCTGGGATTTGGAACCGGGTGGGGTGACCTTCAGGTTGAACCGCGATGTGCGCTGGCACGACGGCCGACCGGTCACGTCATCCGATGTCGCGTTCACCTTCGAGCGAGCGAAGCACCCGGAGACCGCTTCGGTACTTTCCTCAGCGTATCTCGAGCTCGTCGAGTCCGCCGAGGCGATCGACTCGTTCACGGTT
>CP070812.1:861224-879296 GCA_020344015.1 Gemmatimonadota bacterium | reverse complement strand
TGGAGCCCGTCCCGGAGATGGTCGCTCATCCCAGAGAGAACCCTTACGTCTTCTACGAAGAGTACTTCGAGGAGGAAGAGGAGGTAGAGGAATAATGGCTGCCGAAAGACTGACCGATATCGGGCCTCCGCTCTACGAGAAGTTTCTGCCCCCCGTCATCAAGGCGAATTACGGGAAGTGGCTGTACCACGAGATCCTCAAGCCCGGCGTGATGGTCCACGTGGCCGAGTCCGGTGACAAGCTGTTCACCGTGCGCGCCGGTTCGCCCCGCCTGCTGGGCGTGGCGCGGATCCGCGAGTTCGCCGACCTGGCGGACAAGTACTGCGGTGGCCACCTGCGGTTCACGAGCCGCAACAACATCGAGTTCCTGCTCACCGATGAGTCCAAGATCGAGCCGCTGATCAAGGACCTCGAGAAGCTCGGCCACCCGGTGGGCGGCATCGGCAACTCGATCTCGAACATCGTCCACACGCAGGGATGGATACACTGCCACTCCGCTGCGACGGACGCATCCGGCATCGTGAAGGCCGTGATGGACGATCTCCACCACTACTTCACCAGCATGGAAGTGCCCGGGAAGCTGCGCATCGCCCTGGCCTGCTGCCTCAACATGTGCGGCGCAGTACACTGCTCCGACATCGCGATCCTAGGCATCCACCGCAGACCGCCGAAGATCGACCACGACAGCCTGGGCAAAGTCTGCGAGATCCCCAACGTGGTGGCTTCCTGCCCCACCGCGGCGATCCGTCCGGCGACGGTGGAGGGCAAACCCTCCATCGAGCTGGCCGAGGAGCTGTGCATGTTCTGCGCGAACTGCTTCACGGTCTGCCCGGCGTTGCCGATGGCCAACGCGCTCAACGACGGCGTGTCCATCTGGGTAGGCGGGAAAGTTTCCAACGCTCGCTCGGAGCCCGCGTTCTCCAAGCTGGCGATCCCCTTCATACCGAACAATCCGCCCCGCTGGCCGGAGGTGGTCGAGGCGGTTCGGAACCTCGTGGAGATTTGGGTCAAGAACGCCCGCAAGTACGAGCGGATGGGCGAGTTCATCGACCGTATCGGCTGGCCGCGTTTCTTCAAGATGGCCGGCATCGAATTCCAGAAGGAACACATCGACGACTTCAAGTACGCGGGCCTCACGTACAAGCGGTCCGCGCAGCTTAGACACTTATAGGAGGCGCGCGATGGCAGTCACGAAGGAGCAAGTCGCGGACGCCATGTACGAGATGGTCGCCGAGTACCAGGGCAAGAAGAAATTCAAGGCCAGCGATCTGACCAAGGCGATGATCCAGAAGTTCGGTGAAGACGAGGTCGACAAGAAGCTGTGCAAAGCCGCCATTCGCATCCTGATGGACTCCGGAAGGTGCGTGTATACCTATTGGGGCGGCAGCTTCATCGAACTACCCCCCGAGGAAGGAGCCGCGGGGGGCGAGGGCGACGGCTGAGCGTAGTCGCCGTCGCTAGACTTCATACGTGACGCGCATTCCCTGCCATGGGCGGTAGGGAATGCGCCTGGCAAGCACGAGCGTTTGAACACGCGTGGCGCGGGGTGACTTATGGCTGTGAAGAAGGTAGTCAAGAAGAAGAAGAAGACCTTAGGTGCGAGGGGGTTCTCCAGCGGTGCCTCGCGTGAGATGTCGCCTCTGCGACCCAGACACGTCGAGAAGAAGCCACCCTGCCACGATACCTGCCCCAGCGGCAATAGAATCCGTCAGTTCGTGACGACGATCGCTCAGGCGGAACGACTCGAGAAACCGCTGGATCAGGCTTTCGAGGAAGCCTGGCACATCTACACCGACACCAGCCCCTTCCCCTCGGTGTGCGGGCGTGTCTGCCCGGCACCCTGCGAGACCGAATGTAACCGCATCGAGCTCGAGGGTGCGGTCAACATCAACAAGATCGAGAGGGCGATCGGGGACTACGGGATCGAGCACGACCTCCCGCTCAAGACCCTCAGCGAGGAGAAAAAGCCGCAGAAGATTGCCATAGTCGGTGGCGGTCCCAGCGGCCTCTCCTGCGCCTACCAGCTGGCCCGAAGGGGCTACGGCGTAACGGTGTTCGAGGCGCTGGAGAAAGCCGGCGGAATGCTGCGTTACGGCATCCCGGGCTATCGACTGCCCGAGTCGGTGCTCGACACCGAGATCCAGAAGATCCTCGACGTCGGTGTGGAGCTCAAGTGCGGCGTTAAGATCTCCGACATGACGGAGCTCCAGAGTTCGTACGACGCGGTCTACGTTGCGCTGGGCGCCCAGCAGGGAGTGAGCCTCGGCGTCGACGGCGAGGATGCCCCCAACGTGTTCAGCGGCGTGGACTTCCTCAGTCGCTTCCACCACGGCGAGAAGCTGGAGCTGGGCAAGGACGTGGTGGCGATCGTGGTCGGCGGCGGCGACACGGCGATCGACGCGGCACGGATCTGCAAGCGCCTCGGCGCCAACGTGACGGTTCTCTATCGCCGCACGCTCAAGGAGATGCCGGCGATCGCCGAGGAAGTCGAGGAGGCGATCAAAGAGGGGATCACGATAGAGTTCCTGGCCGCGCCAGTCGGCTTCAGGAAGGAAAACGGCCGTGTGGTCGCCATGACCGCCATCCGCATGGAGCTGGGTGAGCCCGACTCGTCCGGCCGCCGGCGGCCTGTCCCCATCGAGGGGTCCGAGTTCGAGATTCCCGCCAGTGCGATTATCTCGGCCGTCAGCCAGCAGCCCGACTTCAGCGGCTTCGAGTCGCTCATCGAAGGCAGGGACTGGATTCGCATCGATGACGAGGGCACCACCAAGGTGGACGGCGTTTGGGCCGGCGGCGACGTGACCGAGCTCGGCCTGGTCACCCATGCGGTCGGACACGGCCGTAGGGCCGCCGAGGCGATCGACCGCAAGTTCACCGGCACCGAAGCCGAGAACAATGACATGCCGCTCATCCGAACCGACCGGATGCAGTTGGATCACTACGAGAAACAGGAGCGTGGTGTACCTGCCGCCATCGACGTCGACCAGCGGATGGATGCGATCGACCTCGAGGTGAACCTGGGATTCACCCAGGAAGAGGTGATCGAGGAGTCGCGGCGCTGCATGAGCTGCGGTTACTGCTTCGACTGCGAGAAGTGTTGGTTGTACTGCCAGGACCAGGCCATCGACAAGCCGATGCAGAAGGGCCTGCTCTATTCGTTCAAGATGGAGAACTGCACGGGCTGCAAGAAGTGCGCAGAGGAATGCCCCTGCGGCTTCATCGACATGGTGTGACCCGTGGATACCCCCCGGATCCTCATCGCCGGGGTGCGTGGTGGTAGCGGAAAAACACTCATCTCCCTGGGACTCGTGGCGGCCTGGCGCCGCCAGGGCCATCGCGTAGCTGCCTTCAAGAAGGGGCCCGATTACATCGACGCAGCCTGGTTGTCGCTGGCCGCGGGCCGCCCTTGCCGGAATCTAGACCTCTTCCTCATGTCACCCCAAGCCGCGCTCGGTTCCTTCAACGCCGCGACCGCCGAGTCCGACGTGGCCGTCATCGAAGGGAACCGCGGCCTCTACGACGGCATGGACGCCCAGGGCAGCTACAGCACGGCCGAGCTCGCCAAGCTGCTGGGTGCTCCCGTCGTGCTCTCCGTCGATTGCACCAAAGCGACGCGTACCGTGGCCGCCGTGGTCCTCGGCTGCCAGCGACTCGACCCACAGGTCCCGCTGAAGGGCGTGATCCTGAACCAGTCCGCCGGACCTCGCCACGAGTCCGTGTTGCGTGAGGCCGTCGAGAGCGCCTGCGGCCTGCCGGTGGTCGGGGTGATCCCCAGACTTTCAGAACAGCTCTTCCCGGAGAGGCACCTGGGCCTCGTGCCGCCCCCGGAGCACGGCGGCCTCGCAGGCGCCGTCGAGGCCGCGACCGACGTGGCCGAGGAGCACCTCGACCTGGAAGCGATGTGGGACCTGGCCCGGGCTGCCCCGCCGCTGGAACCGGGACCCGCGAGCCCCGAGATTCGCGAGACGCCGAAGACCGAAGCGCCACGGATCGGTGTGTTCCGCGATGCTGCGTTCCAGTTCTACTACCCCGACAACCTCGAGGCCCTGACTCGAGAGGGAGCGCATCTGATCGAAATCTCCCCGATAAGCGACGAGAGGCTGCCGGAACTCGACGCGCTCTATATGGGAGGTGGCTTCCCCGAAACGCTGGCCCCCGCCCTGGCGGATAACCGGCCCTTCCGCGACTCGCTGCGCCGCGCGATCGACGGGGGTTTGCCGGTCTACGCCGAGTGCGGCGGTACCGTCTATCTGGGTGAAAAGCTCCTCTACGAGCGGAAGGAGTACCCGATGGTCGGGGCGCTGCCCGCCGTCTTCGCCTTCCGCGCCAAGCCCCAGGGACACGGTTATACAGTCCTCGAGACCGTCGCGGACAATCCTTTCTATAAGGTCGGGGAGACCCTACGAGGGCACGAGTTCCACTACACCTACATGCAGTCGTCCACCGAGGATCTCAGCTTCGCCTTCCGGGTGCAGCGTGGGCATGCCTTCGACGGCGAACGCGACGGCCTCTGCCATCGCAACGTGCTGGCCTGCTACACGCATGTCCACGCCCTGGGGACCGAGAGCTGGGCGCCGGCTCTGGTCCGCGCCGCGGCTCGCTTCAGCAAGGGTAACGGATCCTAGCAGAGTGCGGCCGAGGACGACGCTGCGCGGCAAGCACCAAGGGCGGTGGCCGACGGCCACCGCCCCTTTTTTATGCGGGTACGGTAGCTCCTTATTACGCGCACTTCTGCTACACGTACTCGTGGCGTTCCGCGGCCTTCCCGTTGACGAGGATAGCCCGGGAAAGCATGTCGTGAACGCCACCGACCTCGATCTGTTCCTCGTGATGCTCGAGCAACTGCGTCAGCTGGCGCTTGCAGTTGGAGCAGGCGGTGGACACATAGGTGGCTCCGGTCTCGCGGATCTGCTCGAGCTTCTTCACCCCGGAGATCTCCATGCGGAAGTCGATGATATCGTCCATCGCCGACAGCCCGCCACCGCCACCACAGCACCAGTTGTCGCCCCGGTTGGGATGCATCTCGCGGAAATCGGCGCACGAGGCCTCGAGAATAACCCGCGGCTCCTCGGTGATGCCGCAGGAACGTCCGAAGTTACATGGGTCGTGGTAAGTAACCGGCTGTTGATTCTTCGACTTGTCGAATGCGAGTTGGCCATCCTTGATGCGCTCGGCGGTCCACTGCATGCAGTTGATTATCTCGAAGGGCAGCTCACCCCACCAGGCGGTCTTCTCCATCATCATCTTCATGATTCGATACGCATGGCCACACTCACCCATCAACATGACCTTGGTGCCCAGCTCCTTGGCTTCGTCCACATAGAGCTTGTTGTCGGCCCTCATGTCACCGTCGTTACCGGTGAACAGCCCGTAGTTGGCGCCGTCGAAACACTTGGAGCTCATCGTCCAATTGTCCGCCATGCCCAGAACATGGAACACCTTGGCGACGCCCATCGTCGCCTCCGGGTTGACCAGCACGTCCCCAGAAGGCGGGACGTAGAAGTAGTCGGCGCCCTTCACGTCGATCGGAATCTTGATCTCGACGCCGTGCTCGTCCTCCATCTCCTCTTCCAGGAAGTCTATCGCGGCCCGGAACGCCGCCTCCCCGGCACCGTCCGTATTCCCCGTCTCCAGCGAGATTTTGACCACCCGCGCCATCGTCTCCGGCGTCATACCGAGCTTGTCCAGAAGCGCTCGCCCCTTCCGCGTGATCACCGAGTGATCGATCCCGAAAGGACAGAACATGGCGCAGCGGCGGCACCCGGTGCACTCGTAGAAGATCCCCTGCCAGCCCTCCAGATCTGCCGGGTCGAAATCCTCGGCCCCGGCAAATCTCCCAAACAGTCTCCCGCTCAGCGTATTGTGCTTCCGGTAGATTCTGCGAATCAGATCCGTCCGTTCGGCAGGGTTGTAGCGCTTCTCGCTCTTGCCGTAGTAGACCGGGCAGACCGACGCGCACGTCCCGCACTTGACGCACATCTCCATGTACATCCGCATCGCGCGGGGACCGTCTTTCATGGCCTTGATAGACTCGACGACCTGCTCCTTCGTATTGTTCTCGGACATTCTAGTCTCTCTCCCCGCCTCAGTGCTTCCGAACGAGCTCATGTGTGAAGAAGATCCCCCCGAAATGAAGGATCTTGCTGAATGGGATGACCATGATCAGCAGGAACGCCAGCACCATGTGAACCATGAACACTTCGTTCTGCAGAGCCGCCTGACCCGTCACACCGCCGAACGTGGCCAGGTTGGCGAAGTACTCCCGCGTCAGGGCCAGGTCGAAGTGTTCGGCCCCGAAGCGCATCATATTGCCGGTGACGATGATCGCCCCGATCAACAGTAGGGCGAGTATGTCGGCGGCCCCGGTGATCTCACGGACACGCGGCAGCGCCAGCCTCCGGGCCAGCAACAGCACCGTCGCGACCAAGATCACGACGCCCGCCGCCCCACCCACGCCACCAGACATCGCCTGAATCGCCTCTGCGCTCATCCCCGCCGTCATCAGAATGCTGTCTACGTTCGTGAAGACGCGGAGATGCCCGACGAAGATCAACAACAGCACCACGTGGAACACCCAGGCGAAGCCCCACAGTACCCGGTCACCTCCAAATAAGCTGCGGAACAGCAGGGCTTCTTTGAGCACATTCTTCTTGTTGGCTTTGTCATCGGCCGGCGCCGGGAACAGCGTCATCGAGGGCGCTGCGAGTCTCTTCCACGTGTAGATGCGGTGGGCCGTGGCCACGATGAAAACCACGACCGCTACGTAGGGCAGAACACCGCCCAACATGAACCTCACAAGATCCATTGAGTTGTTCCTTTCTACGAACTCTTGTTTTGCCGAATAGCCGAACTGTCGGTGCTGCCCCTTCTACTCCGCGCTCACGCACACCCCGGCGGCCGCGGGAGTCCGGCCAGCCGGTAAGCTCCTTTCACCATTCCGCAAGGGAACAGGCGGCAGATATCTTCCGACGTCAGCCCGGTATGCTTGTGCACTTTCACCACCGGTGGTCCCTGGCCGTAGGTCGCGTAGTACTCCTGCACGAACTCGATCACCGTCCAGTGCTCGTCCGTCAGCTCACCGATATCGTGCTCCTCGGCAAGCGTCTCGGCCATCGCTCGATCCCAGTTCGCCATCGTCTTGAGGAACCCGTCCTCATCGCTGGCGGCTTCCACGTATTCCCGATCCACTTGGCTCACTGTTTCCTCCGATGCTCAGGCGTTCTCCAATGCCTCCACATCCATCGACCCCACCGGAAAACCGTCGATCAAGGCCGCGATCTGCTCCAGACCGAACGGCTTCTCAATCACTCGTGATATGACGTGCTGATCTTGGCTTCTGCCCAGTTGCCGATCCTCGCCGCGCCGCACCGCCACGATGATCTTCAAACCCGGAAGTCGAGGATCGTTCGCCAGACCCTCCAGCAAGCCGTCGTCGCCCCGCGGAAACGCATCCTGGTCGACCACAGCGAAGGCCGGCAGGAAGCTGTGGACCGCGGCCGACGCCTCGTAGGCGTTGCGGGCGAAGCGCAACGCAATCCCGTCGTACTCTTTATCCTGAAGCCGCTGCACGAGAAGCCGATCCGACGTCACAACCAGGACGTTGGTCGGCAGTCCACTCAGCCGCTGGAAGTACACACAATCCTCGCACGACGTCTGGCAGAATTGACGCGCGTGGCCAATCTCGGCTCCCATCATCGCCATCCGGAAACAGCGCGCCGCCCGGGCGCGGTAAACAGCGCACGCCTCGCATTCTTCTCGGATAGCGCCCCCGCGGCTGAAGTACTCCCAGCAGCGCAACTGCTGCGTCTCGCCTCTCGTCATGTCCGGGATGCGTCGCGAGATCCGACCTACGGTGAGCAGAGGCTCGAGGTCCCGCCGCCTGATGCGATAGTGGCCGCCCGCCGTGCGAACGGCATCAAGGGACCCCTTCTTGATCCACTTGAGGACGGTATCGGAAGTGACCGAGCAAAGCCTGGCAGCTTGCCCCGTGGTGAGCCAGGTATCGTCTTTCTGCTGCTTCATGGCTCGGATATGGCTTTTATGGGGTACCACGTTTCCCAACCACCCCGATACCATAAAATACGTACTCGGTCCGTGGCAGTCAATGATCAAAAAACGCGAAAATCCGGACCCACCCCTGCAAAACCGAGACCCGGTTGAGAACGAGTTTCATCAAATAGAAAAAGGACTTTTGCCCACCTAGCCCCTGCCCGGAACGCGAACTGTTCTTGACAGAATCGCCGATTTTTCGTAGAATTACCCTGTAGTCGATTTATGCGAAGATTTCCAGAAAATCCAGACAAGCCCGAGGCAGTTATGGGTTCTCTGCTCAGAACAGGTGAAGTGGCCAAGCTCTGCGGTGTCACGCCGGACGCCGTGCTGAAGTGGATCAAGAAGGGCAAGCTGCCGGCAACCCGCACCGCCGGCGGACACTACAGGGTTTCTCGAGAGGACTGTGTTGCCCTAGGCCTCTGCGACTCGAACGGCGACGACCCGGTTGCCGCGAGCGCTGAGCGGGCGGGTGGTGGCGGAGCGGCCCAGCGCTGCTGGGAGTACTTCGGGGGGCCTGGAGCTCCGCCCGAAAGCTGCCTGAATTGCTTGGTCTACCAGGCTCGAGCCCAGTACTGCTACAGGTTGGCCGAGCTGGGAAAGAAGGCGGGGCATGGGCATGAGTTCTGCAAGACGGATTGTATGGATTGTCCGTTTTATCGGGCCTGTCACGGTATGGCGACGACGGTTTTGGTGATAACGCGGGACGAGGCGTTGACCCGCAGGCTCGAGAAGGGTGTCGACGCCGAAAAAGTCTCGCTGCGTTTCGCCCGTTCTGGGTACGAGAGCTCTACGCTGATCGGGACATTCCGTCCCGCGGTGGTGGTGATGGATAGCGAGCTGCCTGAGGTGAGAGAGGGGAGCCTGCTGGATTCCATAGTGAACGATGACCGGATTCCCGGTGTGAAAGTATTCATAGCAAGCAGAGACAGGGACGAGGAGGCGGTGGGGAGTCGCGCCGTGCTCACCCTTGCTGCTCCGATCACCGCCGAGCGGATCGAGCAGCTTGCGGCGAGCGTCGCCGCCGGAGGTAGCAGGGCAGCAGGCGACGCGGCATAGGGCCGCACGCCACCGACTCAGGTGGCCTTCTCGGTGCATTCGTGACGGATGAGTACTGTAGCGTTCAAGGGTAAGACCTACCAGCTGGATGCTCATGGGTTCCTAGACCCGCCGGAACAGTGGGACGAGGACTTCGCTGAGGGCATGGCGAAGTTGGTGGGGGTGACGACGGGGCTCACGGACCGGCACTGGCAACTCATCAACTACCTGAGGCACAAGTTCCTAGAAGAGAACACCGTACCGGTGCTCGTCATGGCGTGCGCCGAGGTCCACATGCGGCTTTCAGAGCTGCGCTCCCTCTTTCCCACCGGCTACCACCGGGGCGTCTGTAAGGTCGCCGGCATCAACTACCAGTTCATGTGGGAGACGAACTACTGGATCACGTACGAGACCGCGCCTCCCGCAAAGCCCCGCTACAGGCTTGACGCATTGGGATTCCTCGAGGATTTCGAGGAGTGGGATGAAGACTTCGTCGAGCTGGCCATGTCGCAGCGAGAGCCGCCGATCGCGCCGACGGAGCGACACCTGCAGATCGTGCGCTACCTGCGCGACTACTACGCCGCCCATCGTGCCCTCCCGACAGTCTACGAGACTTGCTCGGCCAACGACCTGAGTCTCGAAGAGCTGCGAGAGCTGTTCCCGGCCGGATATCGGCGGGGAGCGTGCCGCATGGCTGGCTTGCCGTTCTATGGCTGATCGTGAACGAGGGGAGGTCGCAGTGACCAACGAACTTGCAGAAGGAATACTGATCAACCAGACCGTCGTTCGCCTGAACAGGGCCGACGTCACCGATCTCGAAGTCGACGCCTTCGTGTTCTACGCCCAGCCCGATCTCGCCCTCGGCTCGGGCTTCGGCGGCGCGATCGCCGTACGCGGCGGACCCTCGATCCAGCAGGAAGTGGAGGAGTTGGCGCCAGTCGCAACCGGCGAGGCAGTAGTCTCGGCTGCGGGGAAAATGAAGGCCCAGCATATCATTCACGCGGTAGGCCCACGGTTTCAAGAAGAGGATATTGAGGGCAAGCTGCGCACGACCATGACCAACGCGCTGAAACGGGCCGAGGAGATACAAGTCGAGACGATCGCCTTCCCGGCCATGGGCGCGGGCTACTACGGGATCGCACCGGACCTCTGTGCCCGCGTGATGCTCGAGGTGATCAAGGGCCACCTGGAGGGTGAGACCCGCATCAAGGAGTTGGTCATCTGCGTATTGGACACGCCCCAACACAACGCCTTCAAGACCGAACTAGAGAAGAGCCAATGAGCGAGCTGCTACACTTTTCCGAGCATACGCTGCAAGAGGTCGCCCTGGGGTTCATGGCCCTGGTCTATACGATCCGCATTATCTGGTTTCTCGGGTTCAAGGCCGGTGGCGATCGGCAGGCTGAGACCGGGCCACCCAGCACGACCCCGGCGAAGGGGGTCCTATATTCCTGGGCCAACATCGCCATGCCCTGGGCGATGGAAAGTACGCGGCGGCAGTACATCCTCTACGCCCAGTTCGTGGTGTTCCACATCGGGGTGACCGCCGCTATCGCCTTGTCGTTCATCATCCCCTACGGCCCCGGGCTGCTCGAGAATCAGGCTTCGGTGCTGATCCTGCAGATTATCATCGGCGGCGCGTTCCTGGTCGGCGTCGTGAGATTCGTCCGGCGCGTCGGCAACCGCTACATGCGGGCCATCAGCTCGCCGGACGACTACTTCTCGCTGGTGCTGCTGACCGTCTGGTTTTTCTTCGCGTTCCTGGCGGTACCGAACCAGACGAGCGGTGGTGAGTGGCACCTGTTGGGCTTTTTCATAATGACGGCATTCTTCCTGGTCTATGTGCCGTTCAGCAAGATCTCCCATTACCTCTACTACCCCTTCACGCGCTACTACCTGGGCAAGACCATGGGGCACCGGGGAGTCTACCCGGTAGGGCGTGCATAAGGTGGCGGGCATACGGGCGACGGAAAGGGCAGACCCGATGAGCGAACAGACTACTAGATCCCATAAAGCTGAGAAGGTCCTCGAGCGGATGGGCCAGAAGTTGAACCGGCAGATGGTCGGCTCGCTGCTGGCCTGTGTGCACTGTGGATTGTGCACCGAGACCTGTCACTACGTGCTGGCCAACCCCGGCGACCCAACCTACGCGCCGGCCTACAAGGGCGACCTGATCCGCAAGCTGTTCAAGCGTCACTTCGACTGGACGGGTCGAGTGTTCCCCTGGTGGGTCAAGGCCGGCAGCGTTTGGACCGACGAAGAGTTGGAGGAACTGAAGGACACGGTATTCGGCAAGTGCACAAATTGTCGGCGCTGCTCGCTCAACTGCCCGATGGGCGTCGACCTGGCCACGTTTAACCGGATGGCCCGGGGCCTGCTGGTCTCGGTCGGGATCATGCCGGAAGGCGTGGCCGTGGTCAGCAAGGACCAGTGGGAGATCGGCAACCAGATGGGCGTGCTCAAAGAAGATTATCTCGAGACGCTCGAGTGGATGGCGGAGGAGCTGCAGGACGAGCTGGACGACCCGGAAGTCGACATTCCCATCGACCAGACAGATTGCGAAGTGGTCTACTACATCAACCCACGCGAGGTCAAGTACGACCCGCGCAGCATCTCGGATGCGGCCAAGATCTTCCACGTGGCCGGAGAGAGCTGGACCATGCCCAGCGAGGGCTGGGACATGACCAACTTCGGACTGTTCTCCGGCGACGATGCCCTGGGCGGCTCGGTAGCCCAGCGACTTTACGAGAAGGTCTCTGAGCTTCGTGGAAAACGGCTGGTCATCTCCGAGTGCGGGCACGGCTTCCGGTCGACGCGCTGCGAGGGCCCCAACTGGGCCAGGTACGACGTGCCTTTCGTGATGGAGAGCTCGATCTTCACCATGCTCCGCTACATCAAGGAAGGCCGGATAAAGGTCGACAAGACCCGCAATTCCCGGCCAGTCACCTACCACGATTCCTGCAACATGGGGCGTAGCTGCGGCATGTTCGAGGAGCCACGCGAGCTCCTTGAGTTGGTCTGCAGCGACTTCCGCGAGATGCATCCGAACCGCGCCGAGAACTACTGCTGCACCGGCGGTGGCGGTGCCATGTCGATGTCCGAGTACACGCCGCGACGGCTCAAGTCGGGCATCATCAAGGCGAACCAGCTCAAGGAGACCGGGGCAGAGATTGTCGTCACCTCATGTCACAACTGTGTCGACGGCCTCACCGACGTCATCCGGCACTACGAGCTGGGCATAGAAGTGACGCAGCTGGTCAACCTGGTGGCGAACGCCCTAGTAATCGAGCCGAAAGTGGCGATTCCTGTCGAGGAGGTGGTTGAAGAGATGGTTGCCGAAGCATTGCCGCTCGCCGGCCGGACCATACTCGTGGCCGACGACGAGCCCGATCAGCTCGAGTACCTGGCTACGGTTTTCGAGGACAACGGAGCCACGGTGTTGCGGGCCGTCGATGGTGACGAAGCCCTCGCCATGGCCACCAGCGAGAAGCCCGACCTGCTGACCCTCGACCTCGAGATGCCCGGAAAGAACGTGGGCGAGGTGTTCCAGATCCTACGCGAGAATCCGGAGCTCGAGAGCCTGAAGGTTTGCGTGATCACCGGTAGACCCGAGCTGCGCAAGCTGATCTACGACCGCTCGGTCAGGCGACCGGAGGGTTACCTCGACAAGCCGGTGACCGAAGAGCAGCTCCTTATCAATGTCCGCAAGATCCTGGAGTTGGCCCACGACGAGGCGGCAGCCGGAGCGGAGGGTACCCCTTGAAGTTCTGCGAAGCTGAGTGAAGAATGGGGTAACACTCGCGGAAGCTGGCCCTGCTCGGAAAGCGCGATGAACGACGACTACCAGGTCTATTTCGATGCACTGCCCTGTTACCTGACGGTGCAGGATCGCGATTTCCGAATCATCGACGCGAACCAGCGGTTCCGCGAGGATTTCGGTGACATCGATGGCCGCCTCTGCTATCAGGTCTACAAGCGGCGCGCCGAGCGCTGTGAGACCTGCCCGGTTGCCGAAGCGTTCCACGACGGCCAGAGCCACCGTAGCAAAGAGCGGGTCACAAGCCTGGACGGGCGTGAGATATCGGTGCTGGTCGACGCCACACCGATCCGCGACGAGAACGGCGAGATCGTGGCCGTCATGGAGATGTCCACCGACATCACCGACATGAGGGACCTGGAGCGTCAACTGCGGCGCAGCCAACGGCGCTACCACCTGCTGTTCGACGAGGTACCCTGCTACATCACAATTCAAGACCTCGACCTGAACATTGTGGAGGCCAACCGCGCCTTCCAGGAGGACTTCGGCAACTGCCTCGGCCGCAAGTGCTTCGAGGCCTACAAGCATCGCTCAGAGCCGTGTGTCCCCTGCCCCGTCCAGGAGACGTTCGAGGACGGCGAGCCGCACTCCAGGGAGGAAGTGGTCACGGCGCTCAATGGCAAGCGCCAGAACGTGCTCGTCACGGCAGCTCCTATCCGTGACCGCCAGGGTCGGATCACCAGCGTGATGGAGATGAGCGCCAATATCACTCAAGTTCGCGAGTTGGAGGACCGCCTCACGTCGCTCGGTCTGTTGGTCGGCTCGGTGTCGCACGGTCTGAAAGGGCTGCTCAATGGGCTGGCCGGCGGCATGTATCTCGTCGATTCGGGCTTCGCTAAGGATGATCGGGCTCGCGTCGACAAGGGCTGGGCCACGGTCCAGCGTAACGTCGCCCGGATCAAGAGCATGGTCTCCGACATCCTCTACTACGCTAAGGACCGTGTGCCCGCCTGGGAGCCTTTGAGCGCCCTCGATGTTGCCAAGGATATCTGCGGTTCCATGCGATCGCGGGCCAAGGAACAGGATGTCGAGTTGCGCTGCGAGTTCGACTCAGACGCCGGCGAGTTCGAGGGCGATGCGCAGGCGATCCGTTCGCTGCTGGTCAACTTGATCGAGAACTCGCTGGACGCCTGCCGCCTGGACGGAAAGGAAGACCAGCACGCCGTTACCGTGCGACTCCAGGGGCACAGCGACTTCGTTCAGTACGAGGTCGAAGATAACGGCATCGGGATGGATCAAGAGACCCGCGAGAAGGCGTTCACGATGTTCTTCTCCTCCAAGGGAATGGAGGGCACCGGGCTGGGACTATTCATCGCCGATCGGATCGCCCGAGCTCACGGCGGCAGCATCTATCTGGAGTCGGAGTCCGGCGCCGGCACGCGCTTCACCGTCTCCTTGCGCCGCAAGCGGCCTCCGACCCAGGAGTCCGAGAAATCCTCCACGCCTGAAATGGATGAACACAATGACTGACGACGCCAAGACCGTTCTGGTCGTCGACGATGATCCCGACGCTCGGGACTATCTCTCCACCGTCCTGCAGGACAACGGCTTCATTGCCACGACCGCCAACGACGGCGCCGAGGCCATCGCGGCACTCGAACAGGAAGTGCCAGATCTCGTCGCGCTCGACATCTCAATGCCCGAGAAGTCCGGCGTCGCAGTCTATCGCAAGCTCAAAGAGGACGAACGGCTCAAGAGCATCCCCGTCATCATCGTCACCGGTATCTCCGAGGAATTCGAGCGCTTCATCTCCACCCGCCGCCAGGTCCCACCACCCGAGGGCTACATCAGCAAGCCGGTCGATGCCGAGGAGTTCGCGCGCATGGTCAAAGAGCTGACCGGCTGAGCAGCTTCCCGTCCAGTTCAGTCTTCTGCGTCCCGTATCCCTCTACGTTACAAGATCTTCCGGTCTTTGGGCCTCTCTTAACTTTACTTAGTAAACATTCCGCTTCAGCAGCTATGGGTGTAGATTTTCTACACCATTCGGTGTAGCTTACTAAAGCCCTGACCGGTCATCACGTGGCACCGGAAGGGCTTTTTTGTTGTGCCCGACGCACCAACGCACCACGAGATCGAAGACCCGCTAATCTCGATCGGCGTCCTCGCCGAGCAGGTGGGGCTTTCCGTTTCCGCCGTCCGCAAATACGAGAACGAAGGCCTGCTGATCGCCCACCGCACCCGCTCTGGCCGCCGCCTGTTCTCGCACGAGGATATCAGCCGCGTCCGCACCATCCAGCATCTTGTTCACGACCTGGGGCTCAACATCGAAGGGATCCACCGGCTGCAGGCTCTGCTACCGTGCTGGGAGCTTCTTCCCTGCAGCGAGGAGACCCGCAAGACCTGTCCGGCTTACAAGGACAGCACCCGACCGTGCTGGATGATCAAGGGGCTCGACTGCGCGCCGCAGGGCAACGAATGCCGGGGTTGCGCGGTGTACCGATTCGGGTCGCTGTGTACCGAAGACATAAAACAGCTGTTGCATGACCAGAACGAGGTCCAGGACGCAGGTGCAGCCATCCAAGAGCTCATGCAACGCAAGAAATACTCGACGGAGAAAGAGGATTAAATGTCCGGATCCATACTACTAGTGGTATCGTGGCTGCTCTTGGCGATTTTCGTCGTGGCGTTCGTGCTCAGAACACTGAGGATAGCCAAGCTTCCGGTTCATCTCCGCTGGGAGCTCGCTCCTGTGCCGCACGAGAAGGGCAAGAGCCACTACGGCGGTTCATACCTCGAGGAATTCGAGTGGTGGACGAAGCCGCGTGAGAAGGACAAGCTGAGCGAAGCGTCCTTCATGTTCCAAGAGATCGTGTTTCTGAAGAGCGTGTGGGAGAACAATCGCCGACTCTGGTGGTTTTCCTTCCCGTTCCATATGGGCATGTACGTGTTGATCGCCGCCGGAGCTCTCTTGCTGCTCGGTGGCGCGCTGGAGCTGGCCGGCCTCCAGACCGCTGGCCTTGGTGACTGGCGTAGCGCCATCACGGTTCTGGCAGGTGCGGGCTTCGGGCTTGGAGGGATCGGGGCGCTGGGCCTGCTGGTCAGCCGGTTCGCCGACCGCCGACTGAGGGAATTCACGACACCGGCGGCTCTATTCAACCTGATGCTGCTTTTGGCGGTTTTCGCGACCGGTGCCTATGCGGTAGCGGTCTCACAGGACTTCGCGGTCCGTGTCTCGAGCTTCGGCGGCGCCCTGCTGACCGCCGACGCTTCTGTCGAGCTCCCCGGCTTCCTCGCCGTGCATCTCCTTCTGGCTCTGGCGTTCCTCGCCTATCTGCCGTTCACCCGGATGATGCACTTCGTTGCGAAGTACTTCACGTATCACGAGGTCCGCTGGGACGATGAACCGCTGACGGCAGGCGGCCGGCTGGAGCGAGAGGCCGTTCGACTCCTCGACCAGCCCATAACATGGGCGGGGCCCCACGTGAAGGCGGATGGTGAAAAGAACTGGGTGGATGTAGCGACCGAGGAGATGAAATCGTGAGCGACAAAGTGCGCGTTAGAGATATCAGCAAACGGGAAAACGAGGTACTGAGTCCGGTCTTAGCGGAGGACCTAGTACCGCTTCCACCTCCCTACGACAACCCGGCGGAAGAACCGGCTTGGAAGGAACTCAATTCCGGGACAACGGAGCGACTGGTCTGCAACCTGGACGGCGTGGTGGGGCTTAGCCTCCCCAAGCCGGAAACAGAGGCCGAGGAACAGGAGTACGTCGAGAAGTTCCGGGCCGGCCTGAAGAAGCTGCTGGAGAAGAACAACAACTGGACGTTCCTCCAACCGCTGCTCCTCTCGCTGGACTACTGCGTCAACTGCCAGAGCTGCAACGACGCCTGTCCCGTCTTCACGGCCAGCGGCCAGAACGACATATACCGGCCGACGTTCAGGGCAGAGGTCCTGCGCAGGCTGGTGGCCAAGTACGCCAAACCGGGCGGGGCGCTGTTCGCCAGGTTCAGCCACGGCGACATCGAGCTCAACTGGGCCACGATTACACGTCTCTACGAGCTCTGCTATCGCTGCACGCTCTGCCGGCGCTGCGCTCAAGCCTGCCCCATCGGCCTCGATAACGGCCTGGTCAGCCGCGAGCTGCGGAAGCTGTTCAGCCAGGAACTGGGCTGGGCGCCCAAGGAGCTGCACGAGAAAGGGACCGTTCTCCAGCTCAAAGTGGGCTCCTCGACCGGCATGAACGATGTAGTCGTGAAGGACAACATCGAGTTCATTGACGAGGACATGGCGGACGAGACGGGGATCCAGGTGGAAACCCCCTGGGACAAAGAGGGCGCCGATGCTCTCTTGATCCACAACGCCGGCGAGATACTCTCCTGGCCCGAGAACCCCGGGGCGTTTGCCATTCTGCTCAACGCAGCAGGCATCGATTGGACCCTGTCGTCGGAAGAGCTGGGCTACGATGGCGTCAACTACGGCTTGTTCTACGACGACGTGCAGCTGGCCCGCGTGACCCTGAAACACGCTCAGGCGGCAAAGAAGCTCAAGGTCAACAAGATCGTCATGGGCGAGTGCGGGCATCAGCACAAGGCGATGATGACCATCTCGGACCGCGTTCTAACGGGTGACCTGGCGGTGGCCCGCGAGAGCTGTCTGCCGCTCCTGGAGGAGATCGTATTCAGCGGCAAGATCGAGTTCGACCCATCCAAGAACGACTTCCCCGTGACCTTACACGACCCGTGCAACATCGTCCGCAACCTGGGGATCGTCGAACCGCAGCGGCGCATCCTGCGCCACCTCTGCCCGCAGTTCCGGGAGATGACGCCGCACGGGGTGGACAACTACTGCTGTGGGGGCGGCAGCGGGTTCGCCGTGATGTCCCCCAACAACTTCGCCGATTGGCGCATCAGTGTCAGCGGACGTATGAAGGTGAAGCAGATCATCGACGCGTTCGCCGACCAGCCGGGACCGGAGGTCAAGAAGTACGTCTGCGCGCCCTGCTCTAACTGCAAGGGACAACTCCGCGACCTCATTCAGTACTACGACATGCTGGAGAAGAGCGGCATCACGTACGGCGGTCTGGTCGAGCTGATCGTGAACGCGATGGTGGACGTCAAACAGCCGTTCATCAAGTGGGAGATGCACTAGGCTCGTGCCGCTCAAGAGCAGGCTGCGCGGACTACTGTTAGAAGGAGACTTCGAAGGGATCGCCGAGCTGGCCGCAGGGA
>CP070812.1:858039-861124 GCA_020344015.1 Gemmatimonadota bacterium | reverse complement strand
TCCACAGCGCGTGGTAGTTGTCCGGATGCTTCTCCAACACCCGCTTCTGATTCTGCAGCGCTTCGTCGTACCTGCGTGCACAGTATTGAAAGATCCCGATCGTTGATTCTATGACAGGCTGTAGCGGATCGAGCGCCAAGGCCCTCCTATAGCAGGCGATCGCCTCGTCAAAGCGGTCCATAAACCAGAGGTGAAACCCGTACCACAAGTGTGAGTCGGAGTCGTTTGGGCTGAGCTCCAGCGCTCGCTTGAAGGCACGCTCCGCGCCGGCCCAGTCCCACTCATGGTTGCTTCGGACTAGACCGAGTGTGGTGTGTGCTTGGGGGAGCCGGTCGTCCAGCTCCAAGGCCTTCGTTACAGCCGCCTTGGCAAGCGGATACGCCTCTCGTGGCGGGAGCAGATGAAACGTTCCGGCACCGCCCACCATGGTATAGACGCGGGCCAGGCCCGCGTAGGCCCTCGCGTAGTCCGGATCCAGATTGATCGCCTGCTGGAAGGATGCGATGGCCAGCTGGCAGTCGGGGGGCGTAAACTTGTGGAAGTAAGAGCGACCCTTCAGGTAGAGCGAGTACGCCTCCAGGTTCTCTGTTTGTGGTTCGACCAGCCTTTCCTTCTCCGTCTCCAACAGCTCCACCCGCAGCTTGTCGGCAATCGCCCCAGCGATATCGTCCTGGATGGCGAACACGTCCTCCAGCTCACGGTCGTAGCGTTCGGACCAGAGGTGGTAGCCGTCAGCGACATTCACCAATTGTGCTGTGACGCGCAGCCGAGTACCCACCTTGCGCACACTCCCCTCCAGCACCGTCGCCACCTTCAACTTCGCCCCCACCTCAGCGAGGTCCGGCGTCTTGCCCTTGAACGCGAAGCACGACGTGCGGGCTGCTACGCGCAGATCCCTGAGCTGGGTCAGCGCGTTGATGATCTCTTCCGTCATCCCGTCGCTGAAATACTCGTAACCGGGATCGTCGCTCATGTTGGCGAACGGCAGCACGGCGATCGACTTCATGTCGTCCGGCGCGTCCGAGACCGCTGGGCCAGGAGCGGCGGCCTGGGGAACCGCCTCTTCGTCGCGGCGCACCGGCTCGGCGCGCTTCACGCCAGCCGGCGTCGTGTCATACGCCCAGGCGAGGACCAGGGCGACGGGGAAGCCGAGGATCGTGAGCAAGACGATGAGCCGAAAGGCCCAATCGGGGAGAGCCAGCCCCGGGACCAGCTGTTCCGCGGCCCCCCAGATGATGAAGGCGACGGCCGCGTAGACGATCGCGACGCGGTAGACTTTCCGGCGCTTCAGCTCACCAAATAGACCCTTCAGGCCCGCCATGACAGTGCTCGCTGCGGGTGGAGCGTTTCAGTCATTCCTCGAATTCCATCCTCTTCAGCAGCGCATCGAACCGCGGGTCGTCGCGTAAGGGATCGCTGCCTCTGAAGTACTTGGCACAGACGAGTATCCCGTCACGCTCATCGTACGCTCGGTCCAGCCACTCGAACGCGTCATCTATTCTGCCCAGCGCCGCGCTCAGTAGCCCGAGCCAGCTCGACTGCACGTACTCGCGGCGCGATCGCGCCAGCAGTTCGTCATAGATGGCCTCGGCATCCGCCGTCTTCCCTGAAGCAGCGTAGGCCAGTGCAAGGTCGCCGAGGTTCCACGTGTGGGGTCCGGCCAGGTCGATCGCAGCTTGCACGGCCGCGATCGCTTCTGGGTACATGGACTTCAGTCGATAGGCTTCCGCTAGATTGTGGTATGCATGCCAGTGGGACGGATCGAGCTCGATAGCCTTGCGCAGCTGGGTGATCGCCTCTTCGTAGCGGCCCACCCTACAGAGGTGCCGGCCCAGCCAGGTATTTGCGACTACGGAAGTTGGCTCGAGCTCCACACCGCGCCGGGCTTCGGCAACGGCCTCGTCGAAGCGCCCTCGCACCCACAGCAGGTAATCGGAATACCGGAGGTGCGCCTCGACAGACGAGGGAGCGAGCTCGAGCGCACGGCGGAAGTGGCTCTCCGCACCCGCCCAGTCGTAGTCGAAGAACATGTACATCCAGCCCAACGCGCAGTGTGTCTCGGCCAGCGTGTCATCCAGCTTGAGCGCCCGCTGCGCCGCTTCTTTCGCCTTCGGCAGCGCCTGTTTGGGAGGGAGGATGCCGGTATTGGCGAGGAAGCTGTAGGCGTCGGCGATGCCGGCGTGGGCGAGGGCGTAGCCGGGATCGAGGGCCAGGGCCTGCTGAAAGTAGTCGATTCCTTTTCGGGGACCCTCGCCTTTCACTTCAACCTGCCGATTGACGAAGAAGCGCCCTTTGAGGTACAGATCGTAGGCTTCGACACTTTCCGTGGGCGGCTCGACCAGCCGCTCGCCGGCTCCTCCGGCGAGCGTGACCTGCAGTCTGTCCGCAATCGCTCGTGCGATGTCGTCCTGGATGGCGAAGACGTCCTCCAACTCACGGTCGTAACGCTCCGACCACAGGTGATAGCCGTCGGCGACGTTCACCAACTGTGCCGTGATCCGCAGACGGTCGCCGGCCTTCCTCACACTACCCTCCAGCACCGTCGCCACTTTGAGCTTGGCGCCAACGTCGGCGATGTCCGGCGTCTTCCCTTTGAAGGCGAAGGACGACGTGCGGGCAGCGACACGCAGGCCTTCGAGCTGGGTCAACGCGTTGATGATCTCTTCCGTCATCCCGTCGCTGAAGTACTCGGCCTCGGGATCGTCGCTCATGTTGGCGAACGGCAGTACCGCAATCGATCTCCGCTCGACGCCCTCCGGGACAACAGGCCGTACGCTCGTTGGTGCGACATCAGGCTCGGCTGTAGCCCGCTCCGTGCGCCGCGCACTCTCCGGGGTGGTCTCGAAAGCCCACGCGAGAGCCACCGTGATGGGAAAGCCCAGGATAGCGAGTGCCACAACGAGCGTGATGGTCCAGTTCGGGAGGTTCAGCGCCGGTAGCAGGTTGTTCGCCGCCTCGACTACAACCAGGCCTGCCACCAGGTAGACGATGGCGACGCGGTAGACGCGGCGGCGCTTGAGCTCCTGGGTAAGCCGCTTGAGACGGTTCATGGCACCCTTACTCCAGGCCCATCTTGCTTCTGAGC
>CP070812.1:851959-857939 GCA_020344015.1 Gemmatimonadota bacterium | reverse complement strand
GGTCCTACCTGGATTGCCTGGCTGAATGACCATGGCGGCGGCGCCGCGTTCGACAAGGTCGCAGCTGAATTGCTCGGAAACGAAGTCTACCGCGTGAAGCATGGCGATTTGCCCGGTCCCGAGCATCTGCGGATGTTGCTGGAGGTGGCCCAGGCTTGGATACAATCTCACCGCAGCGAGCCTGTTGCAGGACGGTCGGTGCCGTAATGCTGCAACTGGCCTATCCTTGGTTGCTTCTCGTCCTGGCGGTGCCACTGATAATGCGTTGGGTGAGTCGCCCCCACAGGGAAGTGCGACCGGCGCTCCGCGTATCCTCTCTGCAGCGACTTGCGCGCCTCACCGGTCGGCAGCCGTCCACGGGTGCTGTGGTTCCTCGTGGATCCTGGTTACAGCGCTCTGTGCTCATTGCAGTCTGGTGTTTGCTGGTCCTATCGCTCGCCCGGCCCCAGCAAGTCGAGGACGCAATCACCAAGGAGCTGCCCGGACGGGATTTGCTAATTGCCGTTGATTTATCAGGATCGATGGAGACGAAGGATTTCACCAATGCGGACGGCGAGCGTGTGGATCGGGTCACAGCGGTTAAACAGGTACTCGACGACTTCCTGTCGCGTCGCGACGGTGATCGCGTCGGCCTGATATTCTTCGGCACCGCGCCGTTCCTACAGGTACCCTTCACCGACGACCTTGATGTATGCCGTGCCTTGCTGCAAGAGGCGCGTCCCCGTATGGCCGGTCCCCAGACAATGCTCGGAGACGCCATTGGGAAGGCGATCACCATATTTGAGGGCAGTGACCTCGATGAAAAAGTGCTGATCGTCCTGACCGATGGAAACGATACGAGTAGCCTCGTCCCACCGATCAAGGCCGCCGGTATTGCTAAAGACAAGGGCATCAAAATCCACACGATCGGCATGGGGGATCCGACGACGGTCGGCGAGGAGGAGCTCGATACCAAGACGCTCGAGGCGATCGCTTCCGCCACGGGCGGGTCTTCGTTTCTGGCCATCGATCGGCAGCAACTCGAGGCGGCCTACGCCGAGATTGACTCGATGACCGTAAGGGCGGCTGAAACACTGAGCTTCCGTCCCGTGCGAGACCTTTATCATTGGCCTCTCGCATTCGCGATCGGCCTTGTTCTCATCTATCACACCGTTATGGCACTCAGTGCATTTGCCCAGCACGTTCGTGAGAGCCGCAAGGAAGCCTCGGACGCGACCACAGTGCTTGCCTCATCGCCCGCACCATTGGGTGCATTGACTGTTGGTAGCGCGGGCGGCAGTGCCTGGCATCTGTTGAGGCCGGAGTTCCTGTGGTTGGCTCTGCCGGCTTTCTTGCTGATATGGCTAATTGCTCAACGGACGGATGTGCAACGCCAATGGCGTGGGGTTATTGCCCCGCGCCTGCTCGACGCTTTGCTTGTGTCCGGCCAGCGCCGGCGGCGTATCGGTCCACTCCATTTGCTGGCGTTCGTTTTGCTCGTCGGGATTGTCGCTCTGGCCGGACCAACATGGCGGCGTGAGCCGTCACCATTTACGGAGGATCAAGCTGCGCTCGTAATCGCCTTGAAGGTGACGCCGTCGATGCTGGTGGAGGACGTCCAACCGTCCCGACTTGCGCGGTCGATTCACAAGATCAAGGATCTGCTCGACCAGCGGCAGGGTGCGCGCACGGCACTGATTGCTTACGCAGGCAGTGCCCATCTGGTCATGCCATTTACGAGAGACACGGCTGTTATCAACTCTTTCGCGTCGGAGCTGAGTCCGGATCTCATGCCGCGCGATGGCGATGACCCCGTGGCTGTGATCGAGTTGGCGACCAGACTCTTCGCGGATGCTGGCCAGGCCGGATCGCTTCTACTCGTCACGGACGGAATTGCGACGACCGCAGCAGCTCGCATCGCCGAAAGCGCTGACGCTCCTATCGGCCTGGCGATACTCGGTGTCGTAGGAGCAGGGGATGATTCACCGGAAAGCCGTGAACTAGCACGTGCCGCGAACACGATGGGAGCGGAATTGGAATTCGTGGCTGCGGACGGACGCGATGTCACAGCGCTTTCCGCGAAAGTAGAGCATAGTCTCGCGTCTGTCGTCGATGACGAGGGAGGCGAGCGCTGGCGCGATGAGGGGTACTGGCTTGTGCCATTTCTATGTGGGATCGGCTTGATGTGGTTCCGGCCAGGATGGGTAGTCGTTTGGGATTAGGAAATAAGAAGTCCTTTGATGGTTAGACTGGCTTTTGCAGACCGGATGACGCAATTGTGTCGGGCGACGGCTGTCGTGACGCTGGCGCTTGGTCTGCTGGGGCTGATTACATTGATCGTCTGGAACCGTTCCTGGACCGCAGTACTCCTGACGCCTGACCAGCGGGCGCAACGTCTTGCCGACCAGTCGAGGTTTGTCGAGGCTGCGGAACTCTTCTCTGATCCGCTCAGGCGGGGTGCCGCCCTGTATCGAAGCGGGGACTTCAAAGCAGCAGCATCGGCTTTCACTCGTTCGAACGTCAAGGAGGCGTACTTCAATCGTGGCAACGCGCTTGTCATGTTGGGCAAGTACGACGACGCCATAGAGGCCTACGATCGCGCCCTGGAAATGCAGCCGGGCTGGTCAATCGCCGTCAAGAATCGGGAGCTTGCCGCGCTACGTGCAGAGCGCGTCAAGCGCGAGGGCGGAGAGATGACCGGCGGCAAGCTCGAAGCGGATGAGATCGTCTTCGAGCCAGGAAAGAAGGGCGACCAGCCTAGTGACCAGACCGAGACTACTTCGGGGGGTGAGCAGCTCTCCGATGAGGCGCTTCAGGCGCTGTGGTTGCGACGCGTGCAGACTAAAGGTGCGGATTTCCTTCGCGCCAAGTTCGCCTTTCAGCTCGCGGAGCAGGGTGCGACTCCCTCGCCGGAGGATAGGCCATGAGCGTGGGCGCGGCAGGAAGAGATTCTACACTCCTTCGGGCCCCTGCGTGCTGCGTTCTTGTGCATGTGTTCTTCTGCGCAACGTGGGTCTTCGGTCAGACTGAACCGGAATCTGCTCAAGCGGCATCGGACGCCGGGGTAGCGATGGCCGCGCCGGCCGAGCCTGTCATCTGGGTCGGGCAGCGTTTCCCATTCTCCATTGACCTGCTGGCTGTCGGTGCCTTCTCTGGCACGCCGGCCTTCGATCTGCCGGATATCCCGGCCGCAATCCTTATGAAGTCTGCCGAAAGGCCATCGCTGTCGACCAGGAGGCTCAAAGGGCAAACCTACGTTGTGCAAAGCCACTCGTTTTCGCTGTTCGTGCAACGCGCGGGGAGGATCACGGTTCCGTCCATCAACGTGCGATTCGCAAGTGCGCCGCAATTCGGCGCAGAACCAGCGGAGCATGAGCTGGCTACCGAGGCCTTTACACTTGAAATCAAAGCGCCACCAGGTTGGCGACCGGGTGAACAGATAGTCTGCGCGTCCGAACTGGAAGTCTCCGAGAACTGGTCTCCTGTGCCGTCAGCCGCGCGCGTCGGCGCCGCTTTCACCCGAGAAGTGACGTTACGCGCCAAGGATGTCCCAGCCATGCTGCTGCCGTCTTTGCCGCGTCACGATGTTGATGGCCTAGGGGTTTACCCCAAGGAGCCAAGCCTGGGAGATGAGCAACAGCGCGGCAAGTTCACCGGCCAGCGAACCGAGCAACTGACGTACGTCTGCGAGCGTCCTGGTAGGTTTGTCATACCGGCGGTCGCGTTCCGTTGGTGGGATCCGAGCGATGAGTCATGGAAGGAGCGGCGATTGGATGAAGTCGTTCTCGACGTTCGACCTTCCACGGCAGGGCTGGCCGGCATGTCGTCGCCGGAGAGCACGATATCAGACATGACCGGTGGGTACTGGTGGAAAGTACTCACTTGCATGGTCGTTTTGGCTGCAGGCGCATACTGTCTGGCGCTGTGGTGGCTGCGCCGCTCTCGCGAAACACAGCAACCGGGCCACCTGAGCGAGCGGACGTTGTTCGCACGAGCGAAGGCCGCCTGTCGTACCGGCGATCCGCGAGAGGCTTATCAAGCGATTACGCTGTGGTTGCCCCAATGGGGTCTTCAAACCTCATCGGTCGGTGATAATTGCGGCGTCGCGGCGGCAGAATTCACAGGCGCGTTGAAGAGTCTTCAGCACGCGATCGTGGTCGGACGTGCGCCTTGGGATGGGCGCGATCTCGCCAGGAGAATCGCTGCAATGAGGAGGCAGCTGATGCGCCGGCGTCAACACAGCCGCAAGCTACTTCCGGCTTTGAACGAATGCCACCCGGCGGGGTTTGACAGCACGAGTCGATGAGGCGAGAAAGGAGGGTTCGTGTGCCGGTTGATGGCGCCGGCGGCCACGGACTTGCAGTCGCACGGGCAATTGTACACTCAAGCGTTTGGGAACAATGGAATGTCGCGATACGTTTCTTTGATCGTAATGGCTCTGCTGCTCGGAATCGCGGGCTGCAAAGTGGGACCAGACTACGTGCGGCCTGAGGCGAGATTCGCCCAGCAATGGCTCGACGCGGAAGACGGGCGGGTGAAGTTGCAGCCGGAGAAGGTGCCCGACCACAGTGAGTGGTGGAAGGTCCTCAACGACTCGGTGCTCGACGAGCTGATTCAGAAGGCCTACGAACAGAACTACTCCCTGCAGTTGGCCGGATTGCGCGTGCTTGAGGCGCGCGCTCAGCGTGGTATCGCAGTCGGGCAGTTCTTCCCGCAATTGCAGGAGGCTGCGGGTGCCTTGACCGGGACCCACATCAGCGACAACGCCGCCAATGCAACGCTGCTGGACAAGAAGTTCTGGGACAGCAGCATCGGGTTCCAGGCGGCGTGGGAGCTGGACTTCTGGGGCAAGTTTCGGCGGGCGATCGAGTCTGCCGATTCGGCAGTCCTAGCGTCGGTTGCGACGTACGACGATGTTCTCGTCTCCGTGGTCGCCGGTGTGGCAGCTACGTACGTCGAGATTCGCGCGTTCGAGGAACGCCTGGAATTGGCGCGTGCCAACGTCGCTATTCAGCAGCGAAGCTTGGAGATCACCGATGTGCGTTTCCAGCGCGGCGCGGTGACCGAGCTCGATGTGGCACAGGCCCGGACGAATCTCACGAGGACGCAGGCGCTCATCCCCCTCCTCGAGCAGGGAAGGCGACAGGCCGCGAACCGGCTGTGTACGTTGCTCGGTATGCCACCACAAGAGATCCAGCAGCTGCTTGAGGTGCCTGGCGAGATTCCAACCGCTCCAAGCGAGGTCGCGCTGGGGGTGCCAGCCGAACTGCTGCGGCGTCGGCCGGACGTACGCAGGGCGGAACGTCTGGCGGCCGCGCAGAGCGAATGGATCGGCATCGCCAAGGCCGACTTCTATCCGTCTTTCACGCTTTCCGGCTTCACCGGGTTTCAAACCAGCAACGGCTACGACCCGCTGCTGGACTACGGGCCGAAGCCCGGTTTCGGCAACATCTTCGATGCCAAGTCATTCACGGGTTTCGTCAACCTCGGTTTCAACTGGCCGATCCTGAATTACGGACGCATCGCAAACAACGTGCGCGTGCAGGACGCCCGTTTCGAGCAGGCGGCCACGGCTTACAAGGACGCGGTCATTCGCGCGGCGGCCGAAGTAGAGGATGCACTGGTCGCTTTCCTTCAATCGCAAGAACGTGCTGAGTTCCTTCGTCAAAGCGTGGAAGCCGCGCAGCGCTCCGTCGACCTAGCTCTCACGCAGTATACGGACGGGGCGTGTGACTTTACCCGTGTGCTCAATACCCAGGCGGCGCTCACGGCCCAGCAGGACGGGCATGCCGCCGCCCGGGCCAATGTGGCCCTTAGCCTGATCGGCGCCTACCGCGCCCTCGGTGGCGGTTGGGAGCTACGCAAGGGAAACGAATTCATCCCGGCTGACGTGGCCGAGCGCATGCGAGCGCGCAGCGACTGGGATGGCGTGATGTCGATTGAGGACGCTTCGACCGGAGAAAACCTGTTCGATTTATCGAAGACGGACCGCGCTGGGCCC
>CP070812.1:842161-851859 GCA_020344015.1 Gemmatimonadota bacterium | reverse complement strand
TCGGGGCTTCCATGAGAATCGCTCGGTCCGCCTCTCCAGGCGAGCGAAGCCGCTCCAGCGGGCAACCGCGCCACCCCGCGCTTGACAGAGGCGTGGTTCCGCGGCATACTACGTGATATGAAGTATCACGCCACGTAGTATTACGAGCTACCACCGTGCTCGGCCGACCCGACCAGCGGGCGACGGTCGCCGAGCACCAACCGGGAAGACGAGGCCGGCCATCTTCAGTTCCGAACTCAAACGGGGAAGCCTCGAGCTCCTGATCCTCGCCGTCCTCAAAGCACAGCCCCGTCACGGGTACGAGATCGGCAAGCTGCTGGAGCGTAGCTCCGACAGCGAGTTGGAGGTCGGGATCTCGACGTTGTACACGGTTCTCTACCGCATGGAGGAGCGTGACTGGATCCGGGGGCGGTGGGTGGAGAAGAAGGGCGAGCGGCGGCGCTGCTACTACAGCCTGACGCGGGAGGGAGAGGACGTACTCGCGCAGCAGCGTCGCGAGTGGCGCGCCTTCGTGGATATCGTGGATCGCGTGATCGCGATGAGCGAGGGGTAACATAGGCCGAACGGGCCGACCGTAGTGGATGGATTGGAGTCGGTTATGCGTGACTGGGCGGAATGGCTCCGGGAGCAACTTCGGCTCCCGGAGATGACCGGTCGCCGGGATGTGCGAATCGTCTCGGAGCTGGCAGACCATCTGGAAGAGGTATACCGGGAGGCGCTGGCGGAGGGGGCCAGCGAGGAGGAGGCGGAGGCCGTCGTCCGCAAGCGGCTCGGCGATCTGAGCCGGGCGGCACGCGAGCTGCGCCGCACGGAGCGTCACCACATCGCGGCCGAGCTCAACCGCCGGCTGGAAGCGGCGGAGGAGCGTACGCGCCGAAGAGGATACCTTTGGGCCCGGCTGAGCGACCTCGGGATGGAGCTTCGTCTGGCGGTGCGCCGACTGATCAGGCGGCCCGGAGTCACCGGCGTGGCGGTCCTCAGCCTCGGCCTCGGGATCGGGGCGAACACCGCGATCTTCAGCCTGGTGCACTCGGTGCTGATCCGACCCCTCCCCTACCCAGATTCGGAAGAACTCGTCGGCGTGTTTCGCATCGATCCCCAGGTCACCGGTCGCAGCCCCACGGCATCGAGCCTGAGCGACCTGTTCGCCGTTCCCTACGAAGTCTTCCAGGATTGGGCCGGGATGAGCCGGGTGTTCGAGGGCGCCGGAGCGTACGCCGATGGCAGCTATACGCTAGTGGGCGACGAGGGACCCCGACGACTTCCGGGAGCGCTGATGACGTCGGGCGTCTTCGCGGCGCTGGCCGTGTCACCGGAGCTGGGCCGTCACTTCCTGCCGGAGGACGACGCGGTGGGGGCCGAGCGGGCCGTGGTCTTGAGTCACGGCTTCTGGCGGAGCCGTTACGGCGAGGATCCGAACGTCCTCGGCGGTTCACTCGAGTTGGACGGCACCCGCTACACCATCGTCGGGGTCATGCCCGCCGGCTTCCACTTCCCCGCGCAAGACACCGAGGTCTGGACGACGTTCTCCGACGAGTTGAAGACCTTACCGATTCGAAATGCGGGATACCTGCAGGTCATCGCCCGGCTGAAGCCGAAAATCTCCCTCGATCAGGCTCAGCTCGAGATGGACGGCGTGGCCGAGCGCATCGGCGAGACTCATCCGGAGGAGGCGGAGCACGGGATCGGGCTGTTTCCCAGTAAGGCCCTGATCGTTGGCGATTCCGGCGGCGGCCTGTTGCTGTTGATGGGAGCCGTCGGGCTGGTGCTGCTCATCGCCTGTGCGAACATCGCGAGCCTCTTCCTGGTGCGCGCCAGTGAGCGCCGCAGAGAGCTGGCCGTTCGTAAAGCGCTGGGCGCGACTCGAGGGCGACTCGTTTGGCAGCACATGCTCGAGAGCGTCCTCCTCTCGCTTCTCGGTGGCGCGGCCGGCTTCGCGATCGCGGTGATGGGACTGGAGCCTTTCATGGCGCTCCTCCCCCGTGGGCTCCCGCGCATGGCGGAGATCGGCGTGGACTACCGGCTTCTTGGATTCGCTGCCGGATTCGCGGGTCTGACGGGAATTCTGTCGGGCATCCTGCCGGCGCTGAGCGCTTCACGTACGCCGATCAACGAGGTACTCCAGGAGGATGGGCGCGGTCTGGTCAGCCGGCGTAGCAACCGCACCCAAGCCGCCCTCGTGGTCGCCGAGATCGCGCTGGCGTTTGTTCTGCTCTCCGGAGCCGGGCTGTTCACGCGAAGCCTGACGCGCCTCCTGGCCGTGGACCCCGGCTTTGCCGGCGGGAATCTAGCCGTCGTGGGCCAGGCAACTCCACTCGACCGCCGCGACTCCTGGGAAAGTGTCATCGCCTACTTCGAGGATCTCGATAGGCGGCTCTTGGCGCTGCCCAGCGTGGAGGCCGTCGGCCGCGCCAACCAGATGCCGTTCGCAGGCGACTGGTCCATGCCCCCCGTGTCGATCGAGACGGCAGAGGGGATCCAGGACATCATTTGTCACTTCGCCCAGGTCACCCCCGGCTACCTCGCCACCGTGCGAATCCCGGTGATCGCCGGGCGGGCGATCAGCGATGCTGATCGGCCTGATAGCGAACCCGTCGTCCTGGTGAGCCGAAGGCTCGCCGACCGCATGGGCGGCAATCCCCTCGGTCGACGCATCCGGATCAATGTCCAGGGCGACTCGCTCTGGCGTGGGGTCGTCGGCGTTGTGGGCGACGTTCGCTATCGTCTCGACGGCCAACCGATGCCGATGTTCTACGTGCCCTACAACCAGCGGCCCACGGGCTATCAGAACATAGTGATCCGCACAACCATCGACCCGCTCGGGCTCGCAACGACGATTCGCTCGACGATCTGGGAACAGCATCCGCGTTCGCCGGTCAGCGTGAGCACGATGGAGGAGCTCATCCACAGCTCCTATGTGCTCGGCAGCTCACGGTTCTTGATCGTGGTTCTCGGCAGCCTGTCGGTGCTGGCAGCGCTGATCACGTTGATCGGTGTATACGGCGTGCTGGCCTACAGCGTGAACCAACGTGTGAAAGACATCGGGATCCGCATGGCGCTCGGCGCCGGGCACGGCGAAGTGGTGAGAGCGGTGCTGGGTCGGGGGATGGTCATGGCCGGCGTCGGTCTGGTGATCGGTGGCGCCATCGCCTTCGCGTTCGGCCGCACGGTGCGGAGCCTGCTGTTCGGCGTGCAGCCCACGGATCCGCTCGTAATCGGGGGCGTCGCGTTACTCGTGATCGTCGCCGTGGCGGCGGCAAGTTACCTGCCGGCGCGGCGCGCCGCCTCACTCGATCCGGTGGACGTGCTCCGGTCGGAGTAAGCACGAGGGCCGCGCACCACTCCTGGCTCGCCGTCCATGTGCAATGCCGACCGGCCTCTGCCATCGCAGCCACGGACCCAGAAAAATGAGGATCATGGCGATGAGCCGAATTCCCTTCAACAGAGTCATCGCATTTGTCGCCTTCGCATTTCTCGCCTTCGCATTTCTCGGCTCGTACCGTAGCGCCGCTGTCGAGCTGGACGCCACGACGGAACAGATCGTCCTGGGCACGAAGTACACGATCCACTCCGAGATCCTCGGCGATGACCGTTCGTTCATCGTCAACCTGCCGGAGGGCTACGAATCGACCGAGCTAAGTTACCCGGTCCTGTATGTTCTGGACGCCGAGTATTTCTACTACCAGGCCCACGGGGCGCTGCAGTTCCTCTCCGAATCCGGCTACAACAACAACCGGCCCGTGCCGCAGATGATCCTGGTTGCGGTGCTGGACGGCGACCGCAACCGCGACTTCACGGCTACACACGCCCCGGTTCAGGGGCCGCTGCGCTTCCCCACGAGCGGTGGAGCGGCCGCGTACCTGGAGCACGTCGAAAAGGAGCTACGCCCCTTCATCGATGCGAATTTCCGCACGAGCGGCAGCATTCTCGCGGGCTGGTCGCTGGGTGGGCTTTTCACGTTTTACACCTTCTTGGAGAAGCCCGAGCTCTTTGCGGCCTACATCGCCGTCAGCCCCAGCCTCTGGTGGAACGACCAGGAGCCCTTGGGCTGGGCCAGGAATAGCATTCCCGACGGCGCCGAGTTTCGGCAAAGACTGGTGATCACGCAGGGGGCGCTGGAGGGAGGCAGCATCGGCAACTCGGTCAAGGGCGGCATCGTGCCTTTACTCGAGGAGAAAGAGGCGAAGGGGTGGGAGTACGTCGAGATTCCAGGCGTGTCCCACAACTATACGCCCTACAAGGCGCTCTACGACGGCCTGCAAGCTGCCTTCCCCGGCTTTGCCGTGCCGCAGAACGAGCTGAACCAAGGGCTCGCCGCGGTCAAGAGGCACTACGCAAACGTGTCGGCCGGCTATGGCTACACCGTCAACGTGCCCGACGACGTTTACGCGGCGCTGGTGCGCGGGTGGTTCAACTCCCACGACCCGGGGGAGATCCTCCCTATCACCGCGGAGTGGACGGCCACTTATCCCGGGTCGGCCGTCGCCTGGTACTTCCACGGCTGGATGCATCGGTTGTCGAATGACTTGGACACGGCGCGCGCGTGCTTTCAGAAGGCAGTGGCGCTCGAGCAAGCAAGGACATTGCCCGATTCGGAATGGCTGAATCCGATGCGGGAACGGTTAGAGGATGTAGCGAACTAGACGGCGATCGCGCTGGCGATCTCGTCCTGCACGGCGAAGATGTCATCCAGTCGCCGATCGCATTCCCGCGACCAGATGTGGTAGCCGGTAGACGCGTCGATCAGCTGGGCCGAGATCTTGACCCGGTCCCCCGAGCGGCGAACACTACCCTCCAGCACCGTCTCCACGTCCAGAGCGCGACCGATCTCGCGCACGTCGGCGCTCCGTCCCTTGAAGGCGAACGCCGAGGTGCGCGCCGCGACCTTCAGCTCTTGGATCCCCGCCAGGGCGTTCAGCAGCTCCTCCGCCAGCCCGTCCGAGAAGTACGCGTTCTCCGCGTCGCCGCTCATGTTGACGAACGGCAGGACGGCGATCGACTCGTACGTCTCACCTGAGCCGGCCGCCTCGAGCGCCCACCAGCCGGCGCCCAGCAACAGCGCCGTACCCACCAGAGCCAGCACGCCCGCGGCCCACCGCTTCATCCGCGGCTGCGCGACAATCGCCTCCAGCTCGCCCTCCGCAGCGGCCTCGGTGCGCTTGATCCCAGCCGGCGTCCTGTCGAAGAGCCAGGCCAGAACGAGGGCGACCGGGAAGCCGAGGACGGCGATCAGGGCGATCCCCGTGGCCACCGCCTCCGGCAGCCGCAACGCCGGCACCAGGAAATCGGCCGCCCCCATCGCGGCGAAGGCGACAGCGCCGTATACCGCCGCCACCTTGAAGACGTGGCGCCGCTTCAGATCGGCGAAAAACCTCTGGTAACCGCGGGAACTGCTCACCATCACTCCCGGGCAGACCGCGACTCGAGGGTCACGGCGGCGAGCGCCGCCGCAAGGCTCTCATATATGTCCGGCAATACGGCTCACTCCCGTTGCGGGTGCGGCCTCGGGTAGTGACCTCCCGAGCCGGGGCTCCGAGCCTCGCTGCTTGTTGCTCCGCGAACGGCGACAGCGCATCATGGAGTAGGGCCCGACCGTCTCTGGCCTGTGGCCCAGGATCGCAGCGCAGGTTCGCCACCTTCAATGATAGCCTCGCAGTGTGGGTCGGCTTGATCTTCTCTTGACCGGGCGCGTGTAGGAAGCAGGTGACTCGGGGCGGGAGGTCACGGCCATGAATACTCCACGGATCGTGGGTCTGCCTGTCGTGTTGCTCGCCAGCCTCATTCTTTCAGCGTGCGGCGGCGGCGATTCGACCGGGCCCGATAACACAGGCGTGCTGAGGGTTTTCGCGACGACTACCGGCACCGACCCTGATGACGGCTACACGGTCGCGATCATTGGAACAGGCGGCCAGCAGGTCGAGTCGAAGCACGTTGGGTCGAACAGCTCGGTCCGCTTCCCCAACCTCACTCCGGGCCCGCACCAAATTCAACTGTTTGGGATAGAGTCCAACTGCGCCGTGGCCGGCGACAACCCGCGCACGGTGAGCGTTACCGTCGGCCAAACAACCGCCTCGACTTTCAACGTGGCCTGTGTGGCAGTGATCGATAGCATCGAAGTGTGGACCAGCTCGTGCGGCAGCCATATCGACCAGGACGGCTACACGATCAGCGTAGACGGCGTAGTGCGTGATATCATCGGCATAAACGCGACGTACACGTTGTATGTCGAGGGACTCGGTGAGCACACGCTCTCGCTCGGTGACGTAGCCAGCGAGTGCGTTGTCTGCGGTGGCAATACGCGTGTGTTTGACGTCACCCGGGCGGACAGGGGATCTGTGATACGCGTGACGTTATTCCCTATCCTCTGTAATCCCGATCTGACCGGAAAGGTCGCTTTTGTCCGCTTGGGGCTAACGACCTGCGACTGGGGGGCATGCTGGACTCCCTCAGACATCCACCTGCTCAGCCCTGACCATAAGTGTCCGATACAGTTGACCAACACACAGATGTGGGATAGCGACCCGGCTCTGTCGCCGGACGGAGAGAAGATCGCCTTCATCAGTCACCTCGCTACATTAGCTAAGCTACACGTCATGAACGCGGACGGCACCGCAGTCATATCTCTGGAGCAGGATTCCGCCAGTCACCCGAGCTGGTCGCCCGATGGTGCCAGGATCGCTTTTGCGAAGAAACCTCGGGAGGGGGACATCAGCGACTCGGACATTTACCTCATAGACGCGGACGGTACCGGTCTTGTAAACCTGACCGGCCATCTGGGAACGTTCGACACCGCGCCCGCGTGGTCGCCGGACGGCGATAGAATCGTTTTCGCGAGCGCGGGCGACTTGTTCGTCATCGGTGTCGACGGGACGAACTTGACCAGATTGACCCAGGACCCCGAGCCGTACGACGATCCAGCATGGTCGCCCGATGCAGCGCGGATCGCCTTCACCTGCGAGCGTGAGGGGAACAACGAGATATGCGTCATAAACGCTGACGGCACAGGGCTGCTGCAACTCACCGATGACCCGGCGGAAGACCGCGATCCTGTGTGGTCGCCCGATGGTGCCAAGATCGCCTTCACGCGTAGCAACCCCCTTTTCTTCTATCAACACCGCACCACCGTTTTCTTCATGAACGCTGATGGCAGTGACGTTAAACCATTCATCGACAGGGCCTACGCGGCAACGTGGTCGCGGGCGCAGTAGCGCATTCTGTGACGCAGCGTGAGTCTCCACCCGCGACCCGAGATTTCCCCGATGTTCTTGAGTTTGAAGAGTGAGCGGGGTGGGGCTCAAACCCACGACCTGCGGATCACAAGTACGAAATTGACCGAGGACTATTGGGGTCCATCGGACTCGAGACTAGCCAGGAAGCGGCCCTCCAACCTGTTGAGGGCCCAACGAGAGCCGGAGGCGCTGAGCTCCGCCTGCTTCGGTGAGCTCTGGACGACGAACGAGGATGTCGTCTTCGCCGATGACGACGGCGTGGTATTCGCACCGCTCGAGCGTGCCGAGGAAGTCGTCGACGTCGCCCGGCAGAGCCACGAGACCGAAAGGCTGCAGGCGCAGGCGCTACTCCGCGGGCAGACCCTCTACGAGCAACTGCGCTTCGGCGAGTACCTGGCGAAGCGCGCGACCGATCCAGGCTTCGCATTCCGAGACCACCTACGGGAGATCGAAGGCGCGATCGAAGAGTAGAGGGCTCGCAGCGGATCGGTCGAGGCTTAGACTTCGGGGGCGGCAGGGGCCGGGGCGCCCCCCTCCTGGTATAGCCAGGCCCCGGCGACCGTGGCGATCGGGACCTGGAATACACCCCAGATCAGCGTGATCACTACGGCGTTCGTCGGGATCATCCCCGCGAGCAGTGTGCCGCCGAACGCCAGGACCCAAACGACGAACCAGACGGCCAGCCCCGCGAAGACCGCCGTCTTGGGGCCCGGCCCGAAGCGCGGTCGCACGGCGGCGTAGAACCACACGAGCGCGATGCCCATCAGGAAGTTCCAGATTAGGAAGTTCCAAGTGATGTACCCGACATGGTGCACCCGGATCATCACGCCGGCGCCTTCCGGCGCCACCCTGCCCAGCGACTCCGTGGCCACAGCCCACTGGTCGCCGAGGATCGGTTCGTTGAGCACGAAATAGAGCACGTTCAGGACCACGCCGGCAAGCAGCCCGCCAAGGACTACCCGCCCCAGGTTGATCTTACCCACGAGGATACCTCCTCAAGATGGTACGCGAGACTACGGCGATCGGTCTATTAGAGGACAGAGCCTTTGCAGCTTTATCAAGTCTATAACAGCATCTTCATCAATCCGATCCACATCGAGATTGACCATGGTTCCTACGAGGGCATCTCTAGGCCGTTCGCAGCGCCTCGATCGGATCGGTCCGCGACGCCCGCCACGCGGGTAGGAAGCCGGCCGACGCCGACGCCGACAACAGGACCAGGACCACCGCCGCAAACGTCGGGACATCGCTGGGCCCGATGCCGTACAGCAGCGATCGCATCAGGCGCGACACGACAATAGATGCCGCCGCGCCGATCGCGACCCCGGTGACCGCCAGGACCATGGTGCGGCCCACGACTCGGCGCATCACGTGGGCCGCCGATTCTCCCAACGCCATGCGAATGCCGATCTCCGGAATCCGCTGACTCACCCAGAACGAAAGCCCGGCGTAGATTCCCAGCGCCGCGAGCGCGAGCCCCGTGCCCGCGAACGCTCCCACCAGAATGAGGACGAATCGGCGCGGCGAAATCGAGCGATCGACGACGGATTCGAGCGTCCAGAAATCGCCGCTCGGTATAGTCGGATCCACTTCCCGCATGGCCGCGCGTACGCTCGGGGCCAGCGTCGCCAACGGGAGCGGCGAGCGAACGACCATGGTCAGGGTCTGGAAACCGCCCGCCTGGGCTATCGGGAGATACATCTCCAACCCCGACGATTGCTCCAGCGATTGGTGACGGACGTCGCCGACAATCCCAATGACCTCCCACTCTCCTTCATAGAGGACAACGTACTGGCCCAGCGGATCCTGGCCGGGAAAGAGTGTTTCAGCGGCGGTCTGGTTGAGAATGATCACGCGGGATGATTCGTCGTCGTCGTGGGCCGTGAAGCCGCGTCCTGTGACTATCGGGATTCGCATGACCGAGAGGTATCGCCTGTCCACGATACGGGGAAACGCAACGGGTTGCTCTCCACTCCGGTACTCGGCGCCCAGCGCGCCGATGCTCCAGGCGCGATTACGGCCGAGCGGTGGCGTGTCGGTCAATCCAGCGGCGTCGACACCCGGGGTCGCTTCGACCCGACGGATCAGTTCATCGAAGAAGGCCGTCCTTTCGATGAGGTTCGAAGAGTGCCGTCTTGTCTCGAACTCCCAGGCGGCCACATTCTCCGGTCGGAAACCGAGCTCGACATCGAGGACGCTCAGGAAACTGCGGAGCAGGAGCCCGCCGCTCACCAGCAGGACACAGGCGAGCGCCACCTCGCCGACGACCAGCCCCTCACGCACCACGGTGCTTCCTCTGCCCTCCGTCGACCCGCGGCTCGAGTCTTGGATCACCGCGTGCTGCGTTGCCTGGGTGAACTGCAGCGCCGGAAGGATGCCGAGCAACAGCCCCACCCCGATCGTGAGTATGAGTGCAGACAACAGCGTCATACCGTCGATCGAAACGCGGCTCAACATCGGGATGCTGAT
>CP070812.1:832790-842061 GCA_020344015.1 Gemmatimonadota bacterium | reverse complement strand
TACGGCGTTCCTCGCATCGCCTTCGTCAACAAGATGGACCGCATCGGGGCGGACTTTGACAACGTCGTCCGGATGATCCGCGAGCGGCTGGGAGCGAATGCGCACCCGGTCCAGTACCCCCTGGGAGAAGGCGAGCTGTTCACCGGTTTGATCGATCTGGTACGTCAGGTCTCAATCGTCTACGACGAGGCCTCGCTGGGGGCGAAGTGGACGGAGGAGCCGATCCCCGAGAGCCTGAGAGAAAAGGCGGCGGAGCTTCGCCACAACCTGATCGAGGCCGCGGTCGAGCACCATGAGACGCTGCTCGGGAAGTACCTCGAGGACGAATCGAAGCTCACCGACGACGAGGTGTGCGAGGCGATCCGTCACGCCACGGTCAACAACTGGATCACCCCGGTTCTCTGTGGCGCGGCGTTCCGCAACAAGGGCGTTCAGCAGCTACTCGACGCTGTCATCGACTACCTGCCGTCGCCCCTCGACGTCCCGGCTATCCAGGGCCATCTGCCGCAACACGACGAGCAGGTGGTGAACCGTGAGACCGCCGATGACGCCCCGTTCAGTGCCCTCGCCTTCAAAATCTCGACGGACCCCTTCGTCGGACGTTTGACCTACATCCGCATCTACAGCGGTTCGCTGAAAGCCGGGTCGTACGTTTACAACGCGAACGTTGGCCGCAAGGAGCGGATTGGGCGGCTCTTGCAGATGCACGCTAACCGACGCGAGGAACGTGACGAGGTGTTCGCGGGCGATATCTGTGCGGCGATCGGGCTCAAGCAGACGAAGACCGGCGAGACGCTCAGCGATCAGGACGACCCGATCATCCTCGAGGCGATGAAGTTCCTCGAACCGGTGATCGCGGTGGCGATCGAGCCCAAGACCAAGGTGGATGAGGACAAGCTCGCCAGGGCGCTGGCGAAGCTGGCCGAGGAAGACCCCACCTTCAGGGTTCACACCGACCCGGAGACCGGGCAGACGATCATCTCGGGCATGGGTGAGCTGCACCTGGAGATCATCGTCGACCGGCTGAAGCGTGAGTTCAAGGTCGACGCCAACGTCGGTCGGCCGCAGGTGGCCTATCGCGAGACCGCCCGCAAGCCGGTCGATAAGGTGGAGGGCAAGTACATCCGTCAGACCGGTGGTCGCGGGCAGTACGGCCACGTCGTGATCGACCTCGAGCCGGCCAAGCAGGGCCAGGGCATGGTCTTCGAGGACAAGATCGTCGGTGGCGCTATCCCCCGTGAGTATATCGGGTCCGTCGAACAGGGCGTACGCGAGGCGATGGATGCCGGCGTGCTGGCCGGCTATCCCATGGTCGATCTCAAGGTGGCTCTGATCGATGGGTCCCACCACGAGGTCGACTCGTCCGAGATGGCGTTCAAGATCGCCGGCTCGATGGCGCTACGCGAAGCGATCCGCAGAGCCGATCCGGTGCTGCTCGAGCCGATCATGGACGTCGAGGTCGTCACGCCGGAGGAGTATCTCGGTACGGTCGTCGGTGAGCTCAGTAGTCGACGAGGCAAAGTCGGCGGTATCGCCCAGCGCGGCGAAGCACGCGTCGTGGGCGCGAGTGTCCCGCTGGCGGAAATGTTCGGTTATTCCACGACCCTTCGCTCGTTGAGTCAGGGCCGTGCCGTTTACACCATGCAGTTCTCTCACTACGAGGAAGTCCCCAAAAGTAAGGCGGACGAGATCCTGAATCGCGGTACCGCGGCAGTCGCGGTGGGGTCCTAGCGACACCCGGCGGCTAACGAGGAGCGAGGAGAACATGGCGAAGGCAAAGTTTGAGCGGACGAAGCCGCACGTGAACGTGGGAACGATAGGCCACGTGGACCATGGAAAGACGACCTTGGTGGCGGCGATCACGGAGGTACAGTCGAAGCGTGGTTTGGCGGAGTACGTGCCGTTTGATCAGATCGACAAGGCGCCGGAGGAGCGGGAGCGGGGGATAACGATAGCGACGGCGCACCTGGAGTACGAGACGGAGAACCGGCATTACGCGCACGTGGACTGTCCGGGACACGCGGACTACGTGAAGAACATGATCACGGGTGCGGCGCAGATGGACGGTGCGATCCTGGTGGTGAGTGCGGCGGATGGACCGATGCCGCAGACGCGGGAGCACGTGTTGTTGGCTCGCCAGGTGAACGTGCCGTACATCGTGGTCTATCTGAACAAGGTGGACATGGTGGACGATCCGGAGCTTTTGGAGCTGGTGGAGCTGGAGGTTCGGGATCTGTTGAACGAGTACGAGTTTCCGGGTGACGATGTGCCGGTGATCAAGGGTAGCGCGCTGAAGGCGTTGGACAGCGGCGAGCCGGGTGTTGAGGATACGCAGAGCGTTGACGAGCTATTGGAGGCGTTGGACTCGTATATCCCGCAGCCTGAGCGTGATATCGAGAAGCCGTTCCTGATGCCGGTGGAGGATGTGTTCTCGATCACGGGACGGGGGACGGTGGCGACGGGGCGGATCGAGCGAGGCAAGGTGCGGATCGGCGAGGAAGTGGACATCGTCGGGCTGGGGGCGCACAAGAAGACGGTAGTGACGGGAGTGGAGATGTTCCGCAAGACGTTGGACGAGGGTGTGGCGGGAGACAACGCCGGGGTTTTGTTGCGCGGGACGGAGAAGGACGAGATCGAGCGGGGCATGGTGCTGGCGAAGCTGGGCTCGATCACGCCGCATACGAAGTTTGAGGGAGAGGTATACGTACTGACGAAGGACGAGGGTGGTCGACACACGCCGTTTTTCACCGGCTACCGGCCGCAGTTTTACTTCCGGACGACGGACGTGACGGGCGAAGTGAAGCTGCCGGACGGAGTCGAGATGGTGATGCCGGGCGACAACGTGACGATGACGATCGGGCTGATCACGCAGATCGCGATGGAGGAAGGCTTGCGCTTCGCGATCCGCGAGGGCGGTCGCACGGTCGGCGCCGGCGTCGTGACGAAGATCCTGGAGTAGAGACCGGTAGTCGGTAGTCAGTAGCCGGTGGTCGCTAAATACGATCACCGACCACTGACCACCGGCCACCGACAACCGGCAGTACTATGGCAGAGAATCGAATCAAGATCACGCTCGCGTGCACGCAGTGCGAGTCGCGCAACTACAACACGACCAAGAATCGGCAGAAGCACCCCGAGCGGGTCGAGTACAAGAAGTTCTGCGTGCGCTGCGGTAAGCACACTAAGCATAAAGAGACGAAATAGCGGTCACCGCGATGTTTGAGCGACTGGGTCAGTTTCGCGAGTTCCTGGCTACCGTGCCGCCGGAGATGAGGAAGGTCACCTGGCCGGATTTTGAGCAGCTTCGCAACGCCACGGGAGTCATCATCATTTTCGTGTTGGTAGTGGCGGGTATCATCGGTCTTATGGACCTCGTATTCCGCCAGCTCGTTAATGCGATAATCAGCACCCTGGGTGCTTGAGGCTGGATGAACGATCAGGCCACTGAACAGGACGCTAGGTGGTACGCGATACAGACGTACGCGGGCCACGAGAACAAAGTCAGGACTCTGATCGTTCGTAAGATCGAGGAGGAGGATGGAGACTCCATCGAAGAGAAGGAGATCCAGGAGGTCCTCGTTCCGACCCACGACGTCGTAGAGGTCAAAGGCGGTAAGAAGGTCGCCAAGAGCAAGCGGCTTTATCCCGGATACGTCCTGGTCAAGATGGTCCTCAACGAGAGGACGCTGCACGAGATAAACAACATCCAGGGCGTCATCAAGTTCGTCGGCGGCGGCACGATGCCGCAGCCGCTGCGGGACGATGAGATTAACAAGATCCTCGGCATCGAAACCGCCGTGCAGGAGACCGAGCTCGAGGAAGAATCGCGGATTCCTTTCTACGTCGGACAGTCGGTCGAGGTCGCAGACGGTCCGTTTTCCGACTTCGCGGGCACGATCGAGCATATCGACCAGGAGAAAGGGAAGGTCAAAGTCCAGGTCTCGTTGTTCGGCAGGTCGACGACGGTCGAGCTGGACTACACGCAATTGAAGGGATACTGAATCGGTAGTCGGTGTGCGGTAGTCGGTAGACGGTGGAGACCGATCAACGACTAACCGAATGAGCCGGGTGCCGGGTAGCGAAGAAAATGGCAAAGCCCAAGAAGAGAGTAATCGGATTCATCAAGCTGCAGGTCCCCGGCGGTCAGGCGACCCCGGCACCGCCTGTGGGCCCCGCTTTGGGCCAGCACGGCGTGAACATCATGGACTTCTGCAAGCAGTTCAACTCCAAGACGCAGGGCCAACCCGGCATCCTGATCCCGGTGGAGATCGAAGTCTACCACGATCGTACCTTCAGCTTCATCACCAAGACGCCGCCGGCGGCGGTGCTGCTGAAGCGGGAAGCGGGGATCGACAAGGCGTCCGGCGAACCGAATCGGATGAAAGTGGCGACGGTGAGCCGTGATCAGGTGAAGAAGATCGCTGAGATCAAGAAAGAGGACCTCAACGCCGGCTCGGTCGAGGCCGCGATGCGGATGATCGAGGGCACTGCGCGTTCGATGGGAATTGTGGTGGCAGACTGATGCCTAAGCACGGAAGAAGGTATCGCGCGGCAGCGGACTCGCGCGAAGCGGCCCGGTACTACGGCGTGCGCGAAGCTTTGGAGCTCGTCAAGCAGGCGGCTACGGCAAAGTTCGACGAGACCGTCGACACCGCTGTTCGCCTGAACGTCGACCCGAGACACGCCGACCAGATCGTCCGCGGTACTGTCAACTTGCCGCACGGCACAGGTAAGACGATACGCGTGTTGGCTATCGCCGAAGGCGATAAGGCTCGAGAGGCGGAGGAGGCGGGGGCCGACTACGTGGGCACAGAGTTCATCAAGCAGATCCAGGACGGCTGGCTCGACTTCGACGCCGTCGTGGCGACGCCGGACACCATGAGGGAAGTCGGTAAGCTGGGCCGGGTTCTCGGACCACGGGGGCTGATGCCGACGCCGAAAGCCGGCACCGTGACGATGGACATCGCCAAGGCGGTCAAGGAGCTCAAGGCCGGGCGCATCGAGTTCAGGGTCGATCGTACCGGCAACGTCCACGCGCCGATTGGAAAGGTCTCGTTCGACCTCGAGCAGCTCGAGGAGAACTTCAAGGGCTTCATGGACGCCGTGATGCGGGCCCGACCCGCCGCGGCAAAGGGTGGCTACGTCAGGGCCGTCACGGTCTCCAGCACCATGGGTCCGGGAGTCAAGATCGAACCGACGCAGTTCCGCAAGACGGCTTGAGCTGGCGAAATTCGAGCGGACGGCATGCAGCCCCTGGGGCGGCTGCGGCACATATGTGAGAGAGAACTGAGCGGTCATGGCGCAGCGTACGAAGAAGGAGAAGATACAACTGACCGCCGAGCTGGTCGACACACTCGGCGGGTCGGATGTCCTCTATTTGACCGACTTCACGGGGCTCAACGTCAAGGAGATAACCGAGCTCCGGCGGCGGTTCCGCGAGGCGGGTCACAGGTTCATCGTGGTCAAGAACCGCTTGGCGCTCCGCGCGATCGAGCAGCTCGACCTACCCGACCTCACGGAGTTCCTGCAGGGTCCGACTGGCTTCGTCGTCGGTGCCGATGACCCGGTCGAACCGGCGAAGATGCTGCGCGACTTCGCCAAGGAGAACGAGGACCGGCCGACCGTGAAGGTCGGTGTTGTCGAGAAACGTGTGGTCTTGGCCGACGAAGTAATGGCTCTGGCCGCTCTGCCGTCGCGCCTGGAGCTGTTGGCGGGGATCGTCGGCTCGCTGACCGCACCGGTGACGGGAATCGTTTGGATCCTGGATGGATTGCTCCGCGACATCGCCTCAATGGTCGAAGAGGTGGCGAAAAAGCAGGAAGGTAGTCAGTAGTCGGTGGCCGGTAAGTGCCAGAGCGCGCTTACCGACCACTGATCACCGAACACCGTCAACCGGTGCTCGGAATACATGGAAGACAAGAGAGCGGTACAGCTCACGGAACGAGTAGGAGAGACATGAGCAAAGTCGAAGAGATCCTTGATGCAATCGGCTCGCTGACCGTCCTCGAGGCGTCGGAGCTGAAGAAGGCGATGGAGGAGAAGTTCGGTGTATCCGCTGCCGCCCCCGTCGCGATGGCGTCCGCTGCGCCGGGCGCTCCCGGTGTTGAGGCGGCCGAGGAGAAGTTCGAGTTCGACGTTGTACTCGCCGGCGTCGGTGACAAGAAGATCCAGGTCATCAAGGCGCTGCGCGAAGTGACCAGCCTTGGCCTCAGAGAGGCAAAGGAGCTGGTCGATGGTGCTCCGAGCACCATCAAGGAGGCCGCATCCAAGGAGGAGGCCGAGCAGATCAAGGGCAAGCTCGAAGAGCAGGGCGCTACGGTCGAGCTCAAATAGGACTGGAGGCATTCTCGTTCTGGTGGTGAAGGTCACCGCCGGTGAAGTGTTGCACTGAAACGAGGTGACGGCTCCTCTGCCTATGCCGCTTGCGTGGCGTGAACACAACTTGTGCCTAAGAACACAGAACCCCGCGATCCAACGGGACGAGGGAGTATTTTGTGCTTTTTCGGGCCTCCTACGCTTTCTGTCGATTGAGAATTGGCACTGCCACGGCGTTTCGACGCTTCCACCGTGGCCGGCCGCACATGCTGGCTGTGCACTTTCCTTGGAGGAATAGACGTTGGCCAAGACGATGATTCCGGAAATCAAGGTCCGCGATCCCCTGGCTGCCGGGGCCCGTAACGGGAAGAGCGACGTGCCCGTCATCTTGTTCGCGCATCTCGCCACAGCGATGGAGATGCCGAATCTGCTCGACGTTCAGCGCGAGGCGTTCGACGCCCTGCTCGAGAGGGACATAGACGAGGGGATGGGGCGCGATTTCGGGCTTGAGCGTGTTTTCAACGAGATCTTCCCGAGTGCCGACAGCAAGCAGAACTTCCTGCTTGAGTTTGTCAGCTACTCACTCGGCGAGCCGAAGTACAGCGTCGAGGAGTGCATGGAGCGCGACATGACGTACGGCGCTCCGTTGAAGGCGACGCTTCGCCTGGTCATCAACGAAGATGTCGAAGGCGAGAAGCGGCCGCGCGACATCCTGGAAAAGGAAGTCTACCTGGGTGAGTTGCCGTTGCTCACGGAGCAGGGGACATTCGTGATCAACGGAGCCGAGCGTGTAATCGTCAGTCAGCTGCACCGTTCGCCGGGCGTGGTCTTCGAGCAGACGATCCATCCGAACGGTACCAGGCTCTTCTCGGCGCGGATCATCCCGTTCCGGGGCTCGTGGGTCGAGTTCTCCATAGACATCCACGACGTCATCCACGTCCATATCGACAAGAAGAAGAAGTTCCCGGCGACTGCGTTGTTGAGGGCCTTCGGGCACGGTAGCGACCCGGACATCTTGGATCTGTTCTACGGCGTGCGGGAGCTGGAGGTCGAGGAGGTCGCCGGTGACCGGGCATTTCGTCGCGAGGCCGCCGGGACCCTGCTCGCCGCGTCGGTGGCGAATCCTGCCTACGAGGGCGAGCCCGAAAGCATCGTGCTCACCGGGTTCGACCTCGAGGAGGATCAGGCTTGGCTGGCCAGCGATCAGCGTCATCCCGAGACCGGGCGCTTGCTCGGCGGTTTGGGCGACCCGATCAACGCAGACCTCATCAACCGTCTCATCGAGGTCGGCATCGAAGAGGTTCAGATCCAACGCGACGCCGACGCCTTCCTCGGGCGGCGAGCGGACGAGGTCACACCCGAGATGATACGTCAGATCGAGCGCGCCGAGGTCGATAGGATCCGGGTGTACTCGACGCCGATCCGCATTCCGCTGCGCGGCCGCTACGAGGACCTGGCGAACCGGCGCGATTGGAGTCAGGACCCGCGGCTGGCGGCCGATGTCATCGACGCCGGCACCGGCGAGGTGCTGGCCGAGGCGGGTGCTCAGTTCGACGGCAGACTGTTCGAGCAGCTTGCCAAGAGGGGAATTCGTTACGTCCTGGTGTTCACCGGTGGCGCGCGCGGTGAGTCACCGCTGATCAAGAACACGCTGGAAAAGGACCCGACCCACGGCGAGCCGGACGCGCTGTACGCGATCTACTCGCTGCTGCGGCCGGGCGAAGCGCCGAACCTCGATACCGCGCGCACGGCGATCGAGCGGCTGTTCTTCAACCCGAAGCGGTATGATCTGGGACGGGTGGGACGCTACAAGATCAACCAGCGGTTACGAGACACTTTCCGGCTTCTGAGCGTGGGGCCGCCGGCCCCAGAGATCACGATTCTGACGGTCGCCGACTTCATCGCCATCATCCGCTACCTGATAGAGCTACACGAAGGACGCGGCTACGTAGATGACATCGACCATCTGGGCAACCGGCGCGTGCGATCGGTTGGCGAGCTCATCGCTAACCAGTTCTCGGTGGGGCTCTCGCGGATGGCGCGCCTCGTGCGCGAACGCATGTCGATCGCCAGCGACCCGGAGCAGATCAACATCGACGACCTAGTCAACGCCCGCACGGTCAGCGCGGTGATCCAGTCATTCTTCGGTTCCTCGCAGCTGAGCCAGTTCATGGACCAGACCAATCCGCTGGCCGAGTTAACGCACAAGCGGCGACTCTCGGCGCTGGGGCCCGGCGGCCTCACCAGGGAGCGTGCCGGGTTCGAGGTCCGCGACGTCCATTACTCGCATTACGGACGCATGTGTCCGATCGAGACGCCGGAAGGCCCGAACATCGGGCTGATCACCAGCCTGTCCACCTACGCGCGAATCAACAGCCTGGGCTTCATCGAGACTCCTTACCGCAAGGTCGAGCAGGGCAAGGTCAGCGGCGAAATGGTCTGGTTGACGGCCAACGAGGAGGAAGAGTTCGCCGTGGCACAGGCGAACGCCGAACTCAATCCGGACGGCACTTTCGTCAACCCGCTCGCACTCTGCCGGCAGGCCGACGACTATCCGCTGCTACCGCCGGAGCAGATCGACTACATGGACGTATCGCCCGATCAGCTCGTCGCGGTATCGCCGGCCTTGATCCCGTTCCTCGAGCACGACGACGCGAACCGCGCGCTGATGGGATCGAACATGCAGCGCCAGGCGGTCCCGCTGGTCACCACGGAGGTCCCCGTGGTGGCCACCGGCATGGAGCGCTACGTGGCGCGGAACTCCGGCATGGTGGTGCGGGCGAAGGAGAACGGAACGGTCTCCTACGTCGACTCCAGCCGGGTGGTGGTGGACGAGACGGAGTACAAGCTCCGGAAGTTCGTGGGGCTGAACGAGCGCACCTGCCTGAACCAGAGGCCGACGGTGCACGTGGGCCAGCGGGTCAAGCGGGGCGAGATCATCGTGGACGGCCCGGCC
>CP070812.1:826854-832690 GCA_020344015.1 Gemmatimonadota bacterium | reverse complement strand
GGTACATGGCGGCGCTTGCACGTACGCCGACGGAGCGCGAGTTCACCGTACCCTACTGGCAGTCGATCATTGACGAGATCGACGCTGGCGTCACCGAGCCCTGGTTGATGGACACGCCGCCTTATTGGTTGGGCGGCCGATTCTGGAACGACATTCAGATGTTGCTAGCACATGCCTGGAGTTGGCTGGAGATAGCCTACTTCATCCTTGGGATGGCGGACCAGTCGGGCAACTATCAGCACTGGCTTTCCTTTCCCGTAATGGAGCGCCTGCCTTCGATCAGCTTGGGCGGAGACACAGACATTATGATTGTCACCCCCGACCTGCGCTTCCCGCAGGGGGTAACAGCGGCTGAGCAGGAGGCTTACTGCCCGTACGATGACGTAGCGGATCTGTATTGCCCTGCAAGGGGACTCCATTTCGCGATCCCGTCCTGGGACATCAGGGTGTGGAAAAATGAATCCCGCGGGACCTGGCGCTGGTCGTGGTACTACCCGGTCTACATGTGGAACCAAGTACGTATTGAGGGACTCGGCTGGTATGCGGAGATCACGATGGAGGAGTTGAATCTCCTCAAAGCTGAGGCTCTCTACCGCACGGGTGATCCGGCGGGGGCAGCCGCTCTCATCAACATTACCCGGGAGGCCGCCGGCCTCAACGCTACGGATGCCGCCGGCACCAACACGGACTGTGTGCCGAAGCTTCCGGACGGAACGTGCGGCGATCTCTTCGAGATGCTGAAGTGGGAGAAGCGCATCATGACCCTCGGCCAGGGGCTCCACAGCAACCCGTGGTACTTCGAGGGGCGCGGCTGGGGTGACCTATACATCGGGACGCAGTTGCAGTTCCCGATTCCGTGCGGTCAGCTAATTAGGCTGCAGATGCTGCCCTGCTATACGTTCGGCGGGGCGGGTGGCGATATGGCGGCGCCACGTAGCGTGTACAACTGGCCGTTCGAGGAGTAGGGAAGGCGAGCGGCCTGGAGTGTAATCTCTGCGACGCGCGGCGCCGGATATCCTCCCGCAGGACGCTGCCCGGCTGTCCACGGCAGTCCGGTCAACGCGTTTTGGCATGCAGATCGCACTTTTGCAGGTTGCTTCAGTGACGACCCTTTCGAGGGAGGTCATAATGGGCTACAGGGTATTGATTCGCCTGGGCGTGTGCTCGGCACTGCTGCTCTTTGCAGCTGCGTCGACGTTCGCGCAGACAGGGCGCATCCTTGGCACAGTTATCCAACGGCAAACGGGTCAGCCGCTGGAAGCTGCTGCCGTTGTGCTCGAGGGTACCGAGATCGGGACGCTCACCGGGAGCGACGGGCGTTTCGCGCTAGCCGAGGTACCCGTGGGCAGCTACGTGCTACGCGTCATGATGTTTGGTCACGAGACCGGCGAGGAGGCGATCTCGGTGACGGCTGGCGCGGTGACCCGCGTTGACTTCACCTTAGCGATCGAGGCGATCGTTCTCCAGGAGATCGTCGTCACGGGCACGATCGGTGCCACGCCCAAGGCGAAGCTTCCGTTCACGGTGAGTTTGCTAGACACAGACGACCTACCGGTACCGCAGGTCGACGCGGCGGCGGCGATCCAGGGCAAGGTGCCCGGCGTGACCGTGGTGTCGGGCAGCGGGCGGCCGGGGGCAACGCCGTCGATCCTGCTGCGTGGGCCGGTGAGCCTTGACGCGTCGGGGCGCAGCCAGGACCCGCTGATCGTGGTGGACGGTGTGATCCTGGGTTCGAGCATAGCGGACCTGGACGCGCTGGACATCGAGAACGTCGAGATCGTGAAGGGCGCGGCGGCGGCCTCGCTGTACGGGTCGCGGGCGGCCAATGGTGTAATCCAGATTAGCACCAACCGTGGCCGCGGGATCAGGAGGAACGAGGTCAACTACACGTTCCGGTCCGAGTACGGTCAGAGCGAGCTGGAGGGCTCCTTCCCGCTGCTCCAGACGCACTTCTTTGAGGTGACGGCGGACGGCCAGCAGTTCGTCGACGGCGCCGGTCAGCCGTGCGATTTCCTCTCGTGCGAAGGCTTCCGACTCGCGGGCAATGCGAGTTGGCGCGGGACCGAGGCGCCCGACGAGTTCAACACCGTCGCAACCGTGCCCTGGCCTGACCCGGGCGCGAAGGACCACGTCGAGACGTTCTTCGAGAATGGGGTGTTCCAGCAGCACTACGTCGCCGCGACGGGCCGCACGAACGCGACGAACTTCCACATCTCCTACAGCTGGATGAAGGACGGGGCGGTCATGCCTGGCCAGGACGGGTTCGAGCGTAACAACTTCCGCTTGAACGTGGACCAGGGCGTTCGGGAGAACCTGATCGTCTCGGCGAGTGCCTTCTACAGCAGGTCGAGGCAGGATTTTTTCCCGGAATTTCAGGGTAATCCGATGTTCAGGCTGACGCGGCAGCTGGCCGGTGTCGACCTGACGGCCTGCGTGGACGACCCAGACACACCGGAGGACGAGACACAGCTGTCGTGCTACGATGATCCGCAGAATATGATCCTCCTGACGCAGCCGTTCGACACGGAGAGTGATAACCCGCTGTACGAGATGCTGACGAGGCAGTATAACCAGAGGCGGAGCCGGTTCCTGGGCGCCGCCAGCATGAGCTGGCAGGTGGTTCCGTGGATGGACCTGGACGCCAACGTGAGCTACGACCGCCTCGACCGAGAGGAGACGGACTACTACATCAAGGGCTACCGCACGCCCTCGCCAAGCGCTGTCAACGAAGGGCAGATGGACATAGAGGACCTGAAGAACGAGGCCTTCAACGCGAGCGTGACGGCCACGGGGCGCTTCACCCTTACGGATGAGATCCGTAACCGCACCCAGGTCCGCTATCTGTTCGAGCGTGATGACGTAGCTTGGAACTTCACCGGCGCCCGCGAGTTCGCGGTGGCCGACGTCCCGAGTTTCTCGAACCTGAACCGTGACGAGATGTATGGATTGTCGTCCGAGAATACCTCGATTCGCGCGGATGGGTACTTCCTGATCACCAACTTCGACATGTATGACCGCTACATCATCGATGCGCTGGTGCGTAACGATGGTAGCTCGCTATTCGGCGAGGACGAGCAGCGGCAGTGGTATTACCGCATGGCGGGCGCGTGGCGGCTGGGGGAGGAGTCGTGGTTCACCTTGCCGTTCCAGGAGGTGAAGCTGCGGGCCGCCTACGGTACTGCGGGCGGTCGGCCGCGCTTCGAGGCTCAGTACGAGACCTACACTGTGGCCGCGGGTTCGGTGGTACCGGCGACCCTCGGTAATACGGAGCTTAAGCCCGAGTTCTCGAAGGAGACCGAGTTGGGCATCGATCTTCTGTTCCTCAACGGCCGTATGGGCTTGACCTTCAACTATGCCAACATCGTGACCGATGACCAGATCCTACTGGTCCCGCTGCCGGCCTACACCGGTTTCGAGAACCAGTGGCAGAACGCCGGACAGATCACGAGCAACTCTTACGAGTTCAGCTTCGACTGGCGGGTCTTGCAGACACAGGACTTCACCTGGTCGACGCGCTTCCTGTGGGACAAGGTCTCATCGGAGATCACCGAGCTTGACGTCCCACCGTTCCGTTATGGCGTACCCGGGCAGGCGTTGGGCGCTGTGTTCTACGCCCGTAAGGGCGAGAACGTGGGTGACTTCTACGGTAACACCTTCGCCTACGGCTGTGGAGACCTTCCCGGGGACGTCCAGGGGTCCTGCGATGAGTTCCTCGTCGATGAGAACGGCTTCTTCGTCTGGGTCGGTGCAGGCGGCAGTCTCGACGACGCCGACTGGGGCGCCAACTCCGGTCTCAGCGCGGGTGGCAAGCCCATCATGTGGGGCACGCCGTTCATCGGCGAGTGCGATGACCCATCGCAAATAGACGAAGCGACTGGCCTGCCTGTAAGAACGAACTTCTGCAAGGTCGGGAATTCGATGCCCGACTACCGCTGGAGTTGGGGTAACACGTTCAGCTGGCGTGGCCTCACGCTGTACGCGCTACTCGATGCGGAGCAGGGCTTCTCTGTCTACAACCAGCCGATGCAGTGGGCCATCTTCCGGCGGAACGTAGACATCTATGACCAGACCGGCGTGCCGGAGGCCAGGCAGAAGCCGATCTCCTACTTTGACATGTGGTACGGTGTGACCGGGCTGCGGCCGTCCAGCGAGTTCGTCGAGGACGGCAGCTACATGAAGCTGCGCGAGGTCTCGCTGCGCTACACGCTGCGGGGCGATCAGCTGGCCGACATCCCGGCTCTGAACGTCTTCTCCGGGATCACCTTCAGTCTGGTGGGTCGTAACTTGATCACCTGGTCGGATTATCGGGGCTACGATCCCGAGGTCGGCAGGGCGGGCGGCGACACCGGTTCGGCAGCTCTCGCTCGCGTGGAAGGGTATCAGTACCCGAACTTCCGCACGTACACACTGGGCATCGAGCTCAATTTCTAACGGGAGGAGCCAGCGATGACTAAGATTAAGAAGACTGAGGTCCTGGCCACGCTGCTGCTCCTCGGAGCGGCAGCGTGTGCGGACCTCGACGTCGTGAACCCGAACGCGCCGGACGCGGAGCGTGCTCTGCGCACGGCCTCGGACGTTCAGTCGCTGATCGGTGGCTCGTTCAGGCAGGCGTATATCGGGGGAACGGAATACGACGGAGCCTCGTTCCACCAGAGCGTCATTTCATTCCAGACGAGCGCGCCATGGAACAACGCCGGCATGGTCCCACTCGGCTGGCTGCCTCGACCGGAGCTCGTGAACGACCCGGCCGACCAATGGTACGGTAACCAGAGCTTTGCTTGGTTTCAGGCTTACAAGGCCATCGCGGCGGCGTCGGATGGGATCCGTGCCATAAACGCTAGCGAAGAGCTCCGAGCGGAGTTGGGCCCAGACACTATCCCCGCCATGGCCTTTGCTAAGTTTGTGCAGGGTTACGGCCACGCGTATCTGGGCGTGATGTTTGACCAGGCCTTCATCGTGGACGAGACCACCGACCTAACGGTGGAGCAGCAGCTGTCTCCCTACGGCGATGTGATGGACGCGGCGTTCGGTTACTTCGATCAGGCGCTCGCCCTGACCAGCGGTGCGACATTCACCATCCCGGATACCTGGATGTCGGTGTCGGTGCCCGCTGGCCAGTTTGAACAGATCATCCACTCGCTTAAGGCCCGTTACCGCGCGGCCGTCGCCCGCACACCGGCGGACCGAGCTGCGGTAGAGTGGGGCCTCGTTTGGAACGATGCCGACGCGGGTGTCGACGCGGACTTTGCGATGGCCACAACCCATTTCGATTGGGGTTGTGACGCCTGGTGCAACTTGATGTGGGATTATTTCTCCTACTCGGCGTGGCAGCAGCTTACTTACTTCATCCTGGGCATGGCGGACCAGTCGGGCAACTACCAGGCCTGGCTTGACCTGCCGGTTCTCGAACGCGTGCCTTCGGTGGCTACGGGTGGCACTTTCGATGTTTTGATCATCACGCCCGATCTGCGCTTCGCGCAGGGTGCCACAATTGAGGAGCAGGAGGCTGACTGCCCGTACGACGTGGCAAGCGACACCTATTGTTACAATAGAGATCCTTACCCGGCAACCTGGGCGTATCCAGGTACGGGCTACAACATCCAGGAGCAGTGGCAGAAGCCCGAGCGCCAGAAATGGCGCTGGTCGTACTATTTCTCGACGGAGCCATGGAATCTGACTTGGGGGCCGGGGGATGGGAATACCGTTGAGATTAGCGTTGATGAGATGAATCTTCTCAAGGCTGAGGCTCACTACAGGCAGGGCCAGCTGGCAGAAGCTGCGGCCCTCATCAACCTGACCCGGGAAGTCGCTGGCCTTAACGCCACGGATGCTACGG
>CP070812.1:819232-826754 GCA_020344015.1 Gemmatimonadota bacterium | reverse complement strand
CGGACGACCCCTCCCCCGGCGGAGAGAATGTACTGTCCCTCGCTCGAGAATCCTTTCCTTATGAACGACAGCTCGCCGTAGATCGTCACGCGCTCACCGAGCCTGAACCCGGCGAAGCCCCCGATGCTGAAGCCGAGCTTTGAGTCCCCACCGCCGTCGCCGCCGCTGGTCGTAAAGGCCGGCCCTAATCGGCCGCCGATCTCGGGGCTTTGCGCGTAAGCGGGTAGTGGGGCGAGGCCGAGGGTCACAAGAAGGACGGACCCCGCGAATGCGTAACAGCGTAGCATCGTACACCTCCGTGCTGCTTGGCACCGCTGTCGTTCGCCGTTCGCCAGCTCGTCTATCTGTACCACCGGCTTCAGGGTGACCCGGGGAGCGCGCACCCTCGCAGCTCTTCCGCGCCCAGCACGAGCCGCGCGCTCATTCCGAAGTAGGCGCCCGACATCGAGTCGCGGCACGGCCCGCGGACCAGCGTCAATTCGAACGGCGGTCCGTCGCCCTCGAAGCGGACACCGTTCTCTATCGTGTGCTCCGGGACGTCGACCCACGTCCGCGTCTCGCCCCCCAGCCGGTTCAGTCGTAACCCTCCGAAGGAGACCTCGACGTTCCAGAACGGCTCGTTCCCGTACGCCCGGTAGTCGAACCCGCTCAAGCCGGTATCGCAGCCGAAGCCCTCCCAGGCGACGTAGAGCACCTCATCGATGTCGAGTCGTCCGGGATAGTCTGCGCCGAAGCCCTCGGCCGGCGGCGGCCCAGTCTGTCCAGTGACTACGGCGAACACCTCTTCGTAGGGCTCGCTGCGCGGTACGAGCTCGTCGTGGATCTCCCAGAGAACGCCCTGCGGGTCGATCGCCCACAGCGTCTCGTCGGAGCCGCACGGCTGGAACGACCGCACCTCGTGGGCGTGGATGGCAAGGCCGCGGAAGATCTGACTCTCGGGGGCGCCATTCCCGCACGCAGAGGCGCCCAGCGAGGCTGCCGCAACGAGGGCGATCCGTATGCCGCGCTCGAGATCGGGTTTGCCGCTCATCGTCTACGCCGCGCTGCTGGCGCTGACCGGTTTCGCCTCCGTGTACTGGGCGAGGAAGAGAAACAGCCAGGCGAGGGCGAGGTAGACGATCACCGGGACGGGGCTCCCCGGGTTGAGTTGCTCGAGCCCGGTGAGGTATCGGGCCCCGACCACGCCGCACAGGTACCACATAGAGATGATGAGCCACACGTAGCCGGTGAGTCTCAGATCGGCGGCCCTCCTTGCTGTGCCCTCGAGCTTCGCCCGGCTCTTCGCCCAGAACCAGACGGTAAGAATGAAGAGGGCCAGGATGGCGCCGCCGACCAGGCCGAATATCGGGGGGTGATGCGTGTCGGTGGGCACGAACGGCGTCAGTCCCAGCGCGACCACCATCACGATCACGAAGAACCATATATAGGAGCTCTTCGACCCGGTGCCTAACAAGAGACCGAGGCCCGTCAAGATCGAGCCCAGCGGAACCGCGAAGGCCCACAGCCAGAACAGGGGCCGGTTCAACGCCCAGGCCGTCTCGCGGATCTCCGCTAACGTCAGGTCCCTGAACGTGGACGCGAACCACCAACTCGCCAGCCAGCCCATTACTACCATGTAGATGATGCCTACCCAGAGTAGGATCAGCCCGACATTCTTCTTGGTGATCATGTGCCCTCCGCGTCGTAGTCTCAGGGCCAGTTCGGGAATCCCAGCCGGTCGGCCAGTTCCAGAAAGTCCTGGCGCAACTCCAGCGGCTCGAGCCACTCCCGCCAAACTGGGAAAAGGGCAATCCACCCGGCCCGCGTATCGTACGCCTCGGTCAGTAGCTCCATCGCGCGGTCGTGATCTTCGAGGGCGATGTATGCGAAGGACCGCGGTACCGGCGAGATGTATCGTCCATCCGCAGCAAGCCTGTCGAGGGCGGCCAGCTGCTGCTGCGCCTCGTCGGGCCGGCCGAGCTTCGCGCACAGATACGCCAGCAGGCAGTACTCGTCGCCCAGGTCGTCGGGCTGCAGCATCCCCATGGCAGTACGCATCGAGGCGACGGCATCCTCGTAGCGGCCGAGCCTCGTGTACATGTGGCTCTCGAACCAGGGGGCCAGGCCGTAACCCGGGAAGTCCTCGAGCAGTGCATCGATTTCGTCCATTGCCTCGTCGAAGCGATCGGAGTGCCCGAGGGCCCACGGCAGGTGCAGGCGCGAGAACGGGTCATAGGGCTCCAGTTCATAGGCGCGCCGGGCCAACTCGACGGCCCGCTCGTGGTCGCCGAGCGTCGAGAGGAACCACGAGTACTCGGCCAGAGCGTCCGCGTAGCTGGGGTTGAGCGCGATCGCCTGCTCGTACTCCTCGCGCGCGCCCCGCCAATCCCAGTCGTAGTAGCGTTTCTTCAGCGCGGCGGCCAAACGCACTTCTGGCAGGTCGCGATTCAGGGCCCAGGCCCGATCCGCCGCTTCGCGCATTCTCGGCCAGGCGGAGTCCGGGGAGACAACGTTCGCCCACCCCAAGAGGGTCCAGGCGAGCGCGATCCCGGCGTGAGCCGGCGCGTAGTCGGGGTCCCGCTCGAGGGCCTGCTCGTAGTATGCGATCGCCCGCATCATGTCCGGCTCGATTTCCGTCAGGCGATTCTTGTAGTGGTTGCCGAGCAGGAAGGCATCGTAGGCCGCGGGGTCCACCGGTTCTGCCGGGCCGATGCTCGGGCCGATACTCACGCGGATCTCGTTCGCCACGGCGACGGCTACATCGGTATACAGGGCCGCAATGTCCCGCAGGTCGCGGGTGTATGTGTCCGACCAGATCTGCCGTTCCGGAACGGCTCGGATCAGACGCGCTGTAATCACCGCGCTATCGCCGGCCTTGAGGACGAGCGACTCGACGATCGCGTCAACGCCGAGCTCCGCCGCGATCTCGGGTATCGACATCTCCGTCGCCCGATAGCGCATGACGGATCTGCGTCCGAGCACGTCCGCGTTCGAGCCCATGACCCGGCCGAGCTCGGAGATGAGCGCGTCGTGGATCCCCTCGACGAAGTGATCGGGTGCCGGATCGTCGGTCGACTTGTCGGGTGGTAGGACGGCGAGCCGCTCGATCGGTCCCGCGCTCGACCCCCGGGTCCCCAGGAACCACCAACCGGCGCCGATTACCAGGATCACACTCACCAGGGCGAGCGCCCCGGCCAGCCAGGAACGGGTAGTGTCCCGCGCGACCTCTCTGACCGGCTCGGTCCGCTGAACGCCCGCTGGCGTCAGGTCGTAAGCCCAGGCGAGCACTAGTGCGATGGGAAAACCGAGGAGCGTCAACACGACCAGCAGGGTGAGCGTCCATTCGGGAAGCTGCAGTGCCGGTATGATGATGTCAGCCGCCTGCAAGACGGCGAAGGTTACCACCGCATAGACGATCGACACGCGCGCCACGCGGCGGCGCTTCAACTCGGTGAGAAATCCTCTGACTCTCATCGTGGTCCTGTACTTCAACGGTATCGGGCCGGCGACACCGAGTCGATGAACACGATCCCGTCGTACTGGTCGCGTGCGACCAGTGTCTCCGTACTGCTGCCATCCAGCATTGCGATGCTCGGCGTGAACATCCACGAGGTGCCCGGCTCGAGCTGCGCGCCCGACAGGTCGAGGAAGTGCCACGGCGCATCCGCCCTCGAGAGGATCGATTCCAGGCTGCCTGCCGGGATGCGAGCGATTTCGTAAACGGTGTCAAAGTCGCGGGCCGCGTGTCCACGGTACATGTAGAGCCCGATCGTGTATACCTCTTCGCCGCGCCGTTCGGCCAGCCAGCCGCCCATGGTTTTGGCCGGATATGGTTCCACCGCGAGCCCGTCGTGCCGTACCTGCCCGTTGTGCGCCCAGACGATGATCTTCTTGCCGGGGTAGAGCCGGTCGGCGATGAACTCGAGGTTGTCCGCCATCCCCCGGCCCCGTATCTCGCTCGATTCCGGCGCGGTGTGGTCGCGGACGTCGGCGGCGCCCTGTCTGACGGACGCGGCCGCCGAGAGGGCGACCTGTGCGGCGAGCTCGACTCGTGCGGGATCGGCTCGCGCGGCGCCCGCGATCTCGTCACGGTGCTCGGTGAGGAACGCCGCCAGCGCCTCGAAGTCGGCGACGAGCTCCGCCTGGTGGGATTCGATATACTCGCGGTCCTCTATGGTGATGGCGCGGTGGAGGAAGAGCGAGTCGAGGCTGAAGGCGCGCGCCGCGTAGTCGGGGTCGAAGGGCTCGATCAGGCGGTGGAAAAGAAATTCGGGCCGCTGGTGCCAGCCCGAACCCGAATTGATGACGTCGAAGCCGGCCAGCTGCAGCGGCCGGTCGCTGCTCCGAGCTTCGGCGATATACTCGAACAGCGGTATTACCTCAGCGGTGTGCCAGATACCGAAGAGGCAGTTGCGCATCACACTTGCGGCGCCCAGCCTGCCTACCAGCTCGTTCGCCCACTGACACTCGTAGAGCCCGCTCTCGAAGGCGAGGATGTCGTAGCCCAGTTCACTGTGTAGGTACTTGATCAGCCTGACCTTGAGCTGCGAGAACTCGGCGACCCCGTGCCCGTTCTCGCCCAACTGCACGATGCGACGGCCGCGCAGAGTCGGTTCTAGGAAGGCGAGGTCCGAGAAGTCGTCGTCGGCGGTGAGCGAGCGGATCGGTTGATGGTTGGCCTGGACCCACAGCGTCGATTCGGGAACCTCCGCCGTTTCTCCACACGCTACGGCCAGCAAGACTACGCAGCAGAGGATTCTCATGTCGGTTCATCCGAGTTCCAGGCCTCCAGCACGATCAGCCACGACCCGTCCGCACCTCTCCGCCATATCGACAGGAATTTCCCACCGCCCGAGATCGGCTCTGTTTGGCCCTCGAATAGTAGGGTCTCAGAGAACCTTCCCCGGACGAAGGCGAGGTCGGCGCGACCATCGATCTCGTCGATCTCGATGTTGTACTCCGTAACCGTGGCGTTGAAGGACATCGCCCACTCGCGCCACGTCTCACGGCCTTGCATGACCGGCGCCTCGGGTACCATCAGGACGAAGTCTTCGGCGTAGATCTCGGAGGCGGCGGCCCAATCGTTGGCCAGCACGGCTTCGACGAACCCATCCTGTCGTGCCCTGATCGCGGCCACGTGCTCGTCGGAGAGCGCGTCCGCTCCTTGCGCCGGCGGTTGGCAGGCCGTCGTTGTGAGGGCGATCGTCACGATGGCTAACAGCGGATTCCGTCCGAACATCTGAACCTCCTTAACCTTGCCGGTCGCTACGTGCCCTCGGGCGGCGGGAAGTGACCGAGCTGTGTCAAGAATACGATGTTGTCGAACTCGACCCACATCTCGGCGAGCTTTCCTTCCTGGACGCGGAACAGATAGATGAACTTCAGCTCGGCCTGCTCGCCGGTGGCGGGGAACGGTCCCCAGGCGCCTTGCTGCGTTCCGACGAATGTCATGTAACCGGCTACCTTGTCACCCTCGGCGACGAGCATGTGCACTTCCATCTGGCCATCGGGGAAAGCTTCGAAGCCCTGAGCGAGCTCCGCCTTGAACTCCTCGAGGCTGTTGACGTCTGGAACGGCATCCGAATGGCGCGCGAACTCGGCCGTCATCAGCTCATCGAAACGGTCAATATCCGTAGCGTTGTACGCCTCGACATACTGGCGGAAGAGCTCCTTGTTTGCCTCAAGCGTCGGGTCCGGCGGCGGCGTGCAGCCTGCCAGCATAAGTACGGCTGGGATGCAAAAAAACGTCACAAATGTCCGCATTGAACGGTCCCTCCTAAGTCGGTTCGCGCCCCGGCGCTGAGCGCTCAGATTCCCATCTCGGCCAGGGCGAGCTGCATGTACATGAAGGCGGCGGCCTCGTCGGACATCGGCCCGTCGCCGAACGAGTCGAGCCAGGCAGTGATCTCGTCGTACGGCCCGGCCAGCGTGTCGCGCAACTCCTGCCGCTCCGCATCGCTGGCGGCGTCGACGCAGTCGAGCCGGATGACGTCGTCGCCGATCCCCCACTTCTCGGCCAGCGGCGTCAGATGGCGCAGCCCGGCCGGGACATTCTGCGGGTCCAGGTCGAGGGTCGGGCGGTTGCTGCACTCGAGACCGTATTCGCTTTGCAGGTCGCCTGCCGGTGCGACCTCGGGGGCGCGTCCTCGGCGCCCCCAGAGGTAGCCGGCAGCGAGCAGCACAATCACGACGAAGATGATCGGGCGAGCTCTCATCGTTTCTTCACTCCACAGTCCTAGTTCCCAATGTCGCGATGCAGCTTCCAGCCGGCGTCGGTGCGTTTCCAGATGACGATGTATCGACCGTCGCCTATCACATTGCCGTCGGCGTCGTACATGGCGTAGTGGGAGACCTCGTACGCCGTTTCGCCGAAGTTCTCGACCTCGTCGATCATCAGCCTGGCCTCAGCGACGCCCGAGTCCATCACGCCCTGCCAGAACTCCGCGATCGCGGCTCGCTGGCGGCGGCGATATCCGCCGTCACGTCAGGGGGAGGAGCCTGACTTGTAGCGCACGCCGCCGCGATACCTGCCACCAGCAGCGTCGCCGCGATGACTGCAACTCTTGAGTATCTCTCCTGTCGCTCCTTTCTCAGGTTTCCTGATCCGCCGGGACCAACTGCATCCCGAGCTGGGACATCAAGCTCAGCATGTCCTCCAGCACCCACATCTCCGCTATCTTCCCGTCGACCACGGTGACGATGTGAGCACCCTCGTAGCTGATCCGATTACCGGTCGCCGGGATCCCCTCGAACTCGCCTTGATGCGTGGCGTTGTAGGTCAACCTGACGGCCACGCGGTCGCCTTCGGCGACCATCGTCTCGACAACATGTACGTAGTCAGGGAAGGCGCTATACCAGGTGCGAATCAACTCGAACACGGCATCCTTATTGAACGTCTCGGGGAAGCCGGCGACGTGGCCGACGTAGTCCTCGGCTGTCAGCTCGCCGAGCCGTTCGTAGTCCTGAGCGTCGATGGCGTCGTACACCGCCTGCACGACCGCCTTGTTAGCCTCCTCGATGTCGGAAGCTGGTGGCTGGCATCCGAGGCAGGCCAGCAGAAGCAAAAGGGAGAAGTGTACAAGATGTCTGCATCCATTCACAATCATTATAGGTCCTCCTTATTTCGTCGCGCGACCGCCTCGGCCAGAACGCACAGTATCTCGTACATCATCGTGGCGCCGACGAGCGCGGTGGTCCCCGTTGGGTCGAATGGCGGTGATACCTCGACGACATCACCGCCGATGAGATTGAGACCGCGCAGGCCACGGACCAGGGCTTGCCCTTCGATTGTGGTCATCCCACCTACCTCCGGCGTCCCCGTACCGGGCGCGAATGCCGGGTCGAGGCTATCGACATCGAAGGAGACGTATGTGGCACCGTCCCCCACAACGCGCCGGGCCTTGGCAATCACCTTCTCCACGCCCAGCTCCGTGAACTCCTCGATGAAGATCACCCGCATGCCGGACTCTAGAGAGAAAGTCCACCCTTCCTCCGAGCCCTGGGCGCCGCGGATGCCGATCTGGACGGTCCGCTTAGGATCGAT
>CP070812.1:814998-819132 GCA_020344015.1 Gemmatimonadota bacterium | reverse complement strand
TCAAGTACGACAGCACACTCGACAGGAACGATCGTTCCAACCGCTGCACCGACTTCAAGGCCGCCCGCGCCAGCACGGGGTCCACACTCACCTGCGCGCCCGCCAGCGGATCCTCTTCACTAGCTCCATCTCGCGTCACCGAGACGGTTCGAAAGAGGCCGCCCGGCGACTCGGTCGCCTGTTGCACGACACGCTGTAGATAGGCACGCAGCGGCGCAGCGGCCGCCCCGCCGTCTTCTGCCCCAGCGAGATCGGCCAGCAGTCGCTCCAGCGCGGCCTCGAGGTGAACGGCGAGCATTCCCTGCTGCGGCGACCGCGGCCGTGGCGTGGCCACGGTCCTAGAGGGCTCCACCGGCGACCGGGTCTGTGCTCGCATATGCGTCTTCACGGCGATTCACGTGGCTCAGCTTTGTCCCATCAGCGTCTTGCGGGTCAGGCCGTGCTTCTCCATCAGCCGATAAAGGGTCGTTCGATCCACCTGAGCGCGGCGAGCCGCCTCCGACATGTTGCCGCCAGTACGTGCCACCAGGCTCGCGAGATACTCCCGCTCGAACTGCTCGACATACTGACCCTTGGCCTGGTGGAAGGGCGCGAGGGTCATGCGCCGGGCAGGCATGGCGGAGGGTTGGGTCTCGGCTTCGCCCAGCGGTATGTGCTCCGGCTCGATCAACATCCCCGGGTTCGCGAGAACGGTGAGATGCTCGATTATGTTCTGAAGCTCCCGGATGTTGCCCTGCCAAGGCTGACGCACCAGGCAATCAAGTCCGTTCTCCGTGAAATGCGGCGGCTCCTGAGCCGGACCGCGGTGACGCCGCCAGTAATGCGCCAGGAAGTGGTTGGCCAGCACCGGGATGTCCTCGGGTCGTTCCCGTAAGGAGGGTAGGTGAATCGGGACCACGCGGAGACGGTAGTAGAGGTCGGGACGAAGCCGACCGCTGGCGAGCGCCTCCTCCGGGTCGCAGTTGGTGGCCGATATGAAGCGCACGTCCACAACCGCGTCCTCAACCTCGCTGCCCAGGCGGCGCACGACCCCGTCCTGAACCACTCGCAACAGTTTGGTCTGCAGCGCCGGCGACATGTCGCCGATCTCATCCAAGAAGATCGTCCCTTGGTGGGCGGTCTCGAGCAGACCCCGCTTGTCACGGACGGCGCCGGTGAAGGCGCCCCGGCGATATCCGAACATCTCAGATTCGAGCAAGGTATCGGGCAGGGCGGCGCAGTTGACCGCCACAAACGGACGTCGCGCGCGCCGACTCTGCTCGTGAATGAACCGAGCTATCAGCTCCTTGCCCGTCCCGCTCTCGCCGGTGACGAAGACCGATGCATCGGTGGGAGCGGCCCGTAGCGCAGCCTCCACCGCTCGTCTCAATGCCCGGGAGACCCCGAGTATTTTGGTCTCGCCCGCCCCACTGACCTGCACGACCTGATTAGCACGATTCTTCAGCTCGCGCCCGGCGTGTATACGGTACGCCGCCCGGCCCAACATGACGCTCAACTGCAAGGCCGAGAACGGCTTCGGCAGATACTCCCAGGCGCCGGCGCGTATCGACTCGATGCCCGATTCCACCGAAGCGCGCCCGGTGATGATGATCGGCAGCACGTCGGGTTGTTTGGCGCGGATCTGGCCCAAGAGCTCGAGCCCGGAGGTCTCCTGCAAGTAGAGGTCGATGAGAGCGACGTCGAAAGTGCGTGTCGCCGCGAGCGATAGGGCCTCCTCAGCCCGCCGCGCCGTGGCACACGTGTAGCCCTCGCTCTTCATCACACTGCTACAGCTCTCGAGCAGGGTACGGTCGTCGTCGACCAGCAGCACGCGCACCGAAGCCTTCAGCTCCGGCGACAGGCCGGTCTCGGTTGGACTGACGTGGAGATCGCTGACGGCGGGTTCTTCACCTACTACGGCTGCTTGGGCTGAGCCGTTCACGGGCCTTCTCCGGTCGGGGGATTCGCCAGACTTCCCGGTTTAGAAGACAGAGGTTTGTGGCACCCTCTGTTGCAACCCTGAGACCAGCGCCGTTGAGCGCCTGTCACACAGGTTGCCATCAACCTGTAAGACTACTGGTGTCAGCTAGATCAGGCGTTCACCAGTCGTCGATGCGTGACGAGTACAACCCAAGAAACAATGCAGGATTGTAGCACGCTTTCCACACACTAGGTTGCTGGCGATGCCGCTGAAGGCGGGAAGGGCCGCCCACAACCTGCATCCTGGCGGCCATAATTCAGAGCACCAACAAAAAGCCCCGAACCCTACATCCCGGACCGTTGTCCTGAGGGCCGACGGGGCCGAGTCCACATTCTGCAACCCCTCGGCCCGATTGTCAAGAACCCCTCCAGGCGTCGCGGGGACACACACAGAGACGTGTTGCGAACCGGCCACAACCGCCCCGGGCCCCGCGCGAAATCCCAGTAATGACAACGATTTCCGGTCGGTGAACCCGGCATTTCATTTGCGCTGTAAGAAGCGCTGAATTGGACAACTGGCCGGAACCCGTGCCCCGAGAACAACAATGGAAAGAGACCCTAATCTCCCCTCCACGATCGACTACCCGTCACCGGGCCACGCGAGCCGCGGGCCCAGCCCCGCTTACCCCGTTTGGCCGGCAGACAACGGTGGCCAGGCCGCCGAGCCGGAGATCGACTGGCGACGTTGGGGCTGGGTACTCTGGCGCCGCAAATGGTGGATCCTCGCCGGGACGCTGATAGGCACCGCGCTCGCCATCGTGAGCGCCCGGGGGCACGAGCCGGTCTACCAGGCGCGGGCCATGGTATGGATCGACGCACCGGAGCAGGAAGGGCCCATCGAGATCACCGACGTATTCTCGACAGCCGGCTGGATCGATCTGCTTCGCAGCTACGCCGTACTCGACGCCACAGTCCACGACCTCAAGCTCTACCTGAGCCCGGCCCGCGATAGCCACTGGGCCCTGTTCGATGACTTCGAGCTCACCGACAACACCACCTCCGGGCTGTACCAGCTGGTGGTTCGCCTCGACAACACCTACGCACTGCTCGACGCGGAGGGCCGCCAGATCCAGGTCGGCGCGCCCGGTGAACCGCTGGGCGAGGCTGTGGGCTTCCGCTGGCTGCCGCCCGACTCACTCCTGCCCCCCGGCCGAGATGTCCAGTTCGCCCTCAGGCGGCCTCGCGATGTGGCAGACCGCCTGGCGAGGACGCTCGAGGTGACTATTGCGGATGACGAGAGCAACTTCATCGGACTGACCTACCGAGGCACAAATCCGGTCAAGATAGCGAACGTCCTGAACGCCATCCTCGACCATTTCGTGGCTCTGGCGACCGAGCTCAAGCGCGAGAAGCTCGTGGGGCTCGGCGCCACGCTCGATGAGCAGCTCGAACTGGCCTCGGAACGTCTGCGGCTGGCCGAGAGTCGACTCCAGAACTACCGCGTCAACACGATCACGCTGCCGGAGGACCGGCGCGACCGCGTCGCGATAGTACCTTCGGGACAGGGGAGCGGATCTGGTCTTACCGTCAGCGATCCGGTGTTCGACCGCTACTTCACTCTCCAGGTCGAGCGCGAGACGCTAAACCAGGACTTGCAGAACCTGGCGAACGTCCTGGGCGGCCTCGAGGAGACTGGGAACCTCGACGCCATGAGGTTGGAGGCGATCCCGGCCGTTCGCACCGCCTCCTCACTGCTCGCCGCTCTAGAGGAGCTGGGCCGCAAGGAGCTCGAGCACCGCACACTCCTCTATCGCTACACGCATGAACACAGCGAGGTGCAGAAGATTGCCGGGGAGCTGAGCGTCCTGCAGCAGGAGACGATACCGACATTGGTGCTTCAGCTGATGGACCGGCTGTCAGCCAGGCGCGCTCAACTCGACGCCGAGATCGGATCCCAGACTGCGGCACTGCAGCGCATACCTCCTCGCGCCATCGAGGAGTCGCGGCTGCGCCGGGACCGGGCCCTAGCCGAGCAGCTCTACAACTCGCTCCAGCTGCGGTACAAGGAAACGCAGGTCGCCGAGGCGGCCACGCAACCGAGCGTGCGGATTCTCGATCGGGCTTCGCCACCGGCGTACCCGTCGCAGAACACGGCGCGGATGATCGTGCTGGTGGGGTTCGCCTTGAGCCTCGGTCTCTCTCTCGCGGGCGCCATCGCCCACGTCCGCTTCGTCG
>CP070812.1:810365-814898 GCA_020344015.1 Gemmatimonadota bacterium | reverse complement strand
GTCGAGCACGTAGGGCGTGGTCATCCGCTCTAGCGACTCCTCGCTGATCAACTCGCCACCGTAGAGGGCCTGGTTCCAGCGGAAGAGGTCTTCGACAGTCATCATAAGGGCGCCGGCAGAGTAAGGCTGCGTCATACTCAGGAAGGCGGCGTTGACCCAGGCGCCCGGCTCGCCGCTGTGACCCGCAGCGCGCCGCGGAATGATCCGCCGGTGGCTTCCATAGTACGAGTCCTTCATCCCAACCGGATCGAAGATTCGCTGCTGGAGGAAATCGGCGTACGTCATGTCGCTGGCGCTTTCGATGATGGCACCCAGCAGCACGTAGCCTGAATTGTTATACCTGAACTGCTCGCCGGGCTCGAACTCGACGGGCAGGTCCTCGAACACGTCGATCAGTTCCTGGACCGTGAGGTCCTTGCGGATCTCTTGATCCATGTAGTCGGGGATGCCCGTGTAGCTGACGATGCCGGAAGTGTGCGTCAGCAGGTGCTCGATCGTGATACCGTCACCGTACCTCGGGTAGTCCGGCAGGAACTTGGTCATCGGGTCGTCGAGGGAAAGCTTACCCTCCTCCATGAGCATCATGATCGCGACCGCCGTGAACTGTTTTGTGATCGACCCGATCTCGAACAACATGTCCGGCGCCAGTGGGACCCCAAGCTCGAGGTTCGCCATGCCCGATGCCCCCAAGTACTCTACCTCGCCGTTACGAGCGACCAGCGCGGCGGCACCCGGCTCATCCGCCGGATAGGCGCTGGTTAGTACCTCCTCGTACTGCTCTACGGCGACGGCAGTCGCGGTCTGTGCCGGTGCTGCGACCGGCAAAACCAACATGAGCAGCGGTAGCAGAGCGGCGGTATGAGCTACCCTTCGCATCATTCGTACCTCGCTGTAAGGATTTCCTGGGTGTACCGCAGTTTGCCGTGCGTAAAATCGTAGGACACTACGGTCGGCGAAAGGGCTTGGCGTCGGTCTAGCGCGTCCGGATGCGCACCAACGCCTCGAGGCCCGGTCTGGCCGAGAGCAGCATGAGGAGCGTGATCGCCACCGCCGACGTAAGGCACCAGGCACAGGTGGCTCCGATGACGAACGGCTCGAGGAAGGTCAGGTAGACTGAGAAGAGCGTACCGATTACGCACAGCACCAGGAGCATCAGCTTCGCCCAATCGGCTGCCTTGCCCGATCCGAGTCGGGCCACCGACCAGCCGACGATGACCGCGACGTAGCTGGCCAGGCCCAGAGCCGCGACGGGGATCACCCCGAAAAGCATCGCATACTCGCTCTGGTTGACCGTGTTACAGTCACCTACGGGACCGCAGACAGCCGTGGCACCGCTCGATTCGATGTAGGTGAGGTAGGCGGCCACCCCGATGCCGATCGCGGCGATCAGCGGAACCGCAACCGTGAGCCGGCTCTCCACGGTCGGCCCCCGCATCATCAGGCCGACCAAGGCGAGGCTTAGGACCATGCCGATGAGAACCAGGACCGACACGCTGTTGCCGACGGGGTCCTGCCGGTAGAGCTCGATCATCGTCGGCTTGTATACAGGAATCACCGCGAGCGCCGAGTCTCTGTCGGCCCCGGCCGGATCCCCGCTCTCGGCGGGAGTCGCTTCTTCGGCTCCGCTCTCGGGTCCCGGCGCCTCCGCGGGCTCGGCCTCGGAGCCTTCAGGCGCCGCGAGCGGCGGCGTCACCGTGGGTTCCTCCTCTGGCGTGCTCTCGCGAGCCGCACCGCTCTCGGGCCCCGCTTCCTCCGCCTCGCCGGCCGGTTCCTCGGGCGCGCCCTCAGGCGCAGGGACGGGCTCGGTCTCTGCCGGAGCCTGCGGGGTCACCTCTTCCGGCGAGTCGGGTTGGGGCTGCGGCGCCGGCGGTGCCTCCTCGGTCTCCTCACCCTCGGGCGATACTTCGACCGCGGGCTCGCCCGCGGCGGTGCTCTCCGGCTCGGCCGCGATGAGTGGTCGCCCGGGAATAGCGGCGAGCGCGGTCTGCAGCCCCGAGATATCGGGCCAGTCGACACCGTTGCCAGCCAGCCCCTTCTCGATCAACAGCGGTAGCTCTCTCGGGATATCACGCGAGCCGATGAGGACGCTATCGCCGATGATCAGACGGGGTACGCCGGTGGACTCGATCTGAAAGCGTCGCGTCGCATCACGGAAGACGAGGTTGCCCTCCAGCTTAGACACATCGACCAGAAGGATGTCGACCCGGCCGTTTGAGACGTCGTAGAACGCCACCTGCGTACGGGCCACCGTCGTATCGAAGTAGATGCGCGGTTGGCCGCCGAAGCGGTAGAAGATGACCGGTAGATCCTCGTTGATCACCTGGTGGCAGTGGGAACAGGTCGGGGAGAAGAAGAGCACCGCTCGGACCACGGGTCCCTGCGCCAGGGCCGGTCCGCCGCTGACCGCTGTGGCCAGCCCCAGTAGGACAGCGGACAAAGACAAGCGGACGATATGCGGTACTATCTGCGCCCTATGCATGTCTTTTCTTACAGCGGGCCGCCCGGGAAGATCCACATGAGAAGCACGGAACAAAGGAGACGCCCAGTCGATTATTCACGCATTATGATGAGAACGCATTAGCAGGAGCACTAGACTAATGAAGCTGCAGTTACGATTTACCGCAATAGCTCTCGTCGCAGGCCCCAGACAGTAGGGGGCCGCATCGCCGAGCGACGCGAGCCCCCTGGAGCGGCCCGGGGGAGGTCGGGCCTATTCCCCACCGTCTTTGTAGGCTACGGCTTCGCGCCAGCCCTCCAGCTCGTCGATAAAGATCTGGGCCAGCTCGTAGAGGTCGATCGGCTGCAGATCGGCCGGCTCGTCCAGCAGTTCGACGCGGGCGAGGTTGAGCTTCGCGTTCTCGTACGCGCTGTCGATGGCCAGCGCCGACTTGTAGCTTTCCTCGGCGCACCTGAAGTAGCCGGCCCGCTCCAGCGCGACTCCCAGGTTGTTTTGGAAGATCGCCACGTCGTCACGCAACTCGACGGCCCGGGCCAGCGGCGGTAGCGCTTCGCCGAAATGCTCCTGCTCGATGAGCACAAGCCCCATGTTGTTCATCGACCAGGCGTCGGTTTCGTCGGCCAGTATGGCCTGTCGGTAGGCGTCGATCGCCTGCTCCGCCTGGCCGAGCTGGTGGTTGGCACGACCCAGCAGCCGCAACCCGTCGTTCGATTCCGGATCGATGGCCAGCAGCTCCTCGATGTTGAACATCGCGTCGTACGGCTGGCCGCCGTCGAGCAGCACCCGGCTCAAGTTGACCCGGCTTTTCACATGACCGGGATCGAGCTCCAGCGCCGTCAGGAACGACTCCTCGGCACGCTCCAGCTCGCCGGCCTTCCATGCCGAGAGCCCCAGCATGTAGTAGCCCCACGGGTTCTCCGGCCGCCGGTCGGTGTAGCCAGTGAAGAGTCGCTCCGCCTCTTCGTACCGTCCCTCCAGGAACGCCGACTCCGCCATCTCGTATGTCACCTGCAGCGGGGGCTCGGGCGGCCCCAGCGGCTCCGCCTCGTACGACGTGTCACCAGAGGCCAGAACCGTCTCGGCCTCGGGGGGAGGCGGCGGCAGCGTGATGTCCGGGGGCTGGACCCGTTCGCGGACCTCCTCTCCAGCTTCCGCCGTGGGTCGCTCGGCGCCTCCACACGCCACCACCGCCAGGGGGACTATTGCGACCAGCGCCAGCGTGACGCCGATCCCCACAGCCCAGCGGTGAACCTCGATTCCGTTCACTTTCATCATCCACCTCCTTGCACGCGGGCGCCTGCTGGCGCCGGTCATCGATCAAGCTTCCGCCGGTCCCAAGAGCAGGCGTGGGGCCAGATCGAGCCGCTTAGAGGTGCGCCCACATAAGGCATTGCAACATGGTGACTTATAATACGGAGGTGGTCCGGTGAGACCTGGAGGGGACGACGAAATGTGTACCGATGGACACGCCCGAGGCCCGGGCTCGTGTCCCGCTGCACACAACAACCTAATCCCGCTTGATATTGTGCCGACGCATGATCTTGAGGAGGCTGGCGTGGTCGGCGAGTCCGAGGTCCTTCGCGGTGTTGGTGATGTGCCAGTCGTTGCGCTCGAGGGCGGTCAGCACGATCTGGCGTTCCGCCTCGGCCTTGAGCTCCTGGAAGGTGCGCTTACCCGGTCCGGGAGGTAGCGGAGCGGTCTCGCGGATCTCGGCTGGTACCTGCTCGAGCCCGATCAGCTCGCCGCTCGTGGCGATGATCATGCGCTCGACGATGTTCCTGAGCTCGCGGACGTTGTTCCGCTCCCAGCGGCAGGCCATGAGGGTCTCGAGCGCTTCCGGGTCGAGCTTCCTCTTCCGCACGCCGAAGCGAGCACAGGTGGCCGTGAGGAAGTCGTCGATCAGCTCGGGCAGATCGGAGAGGTGATCGCGAAGCGGGGGCACGCTGACGACGTGAACGTTCACGCGGTAATAGAGATCGCGGCGAAAGCGTCCCGCCTCGACCTCCTGATCGAGATCACGATTCGTCGCTGCGACGACGCGGGTATCGATCTTGATGGAGCGTTCGCCGCCGAGC
>CP070812.1:800696-810265 GCA_020344015.1 Gemmatimonadota bacterium | reverse complement strand
GGCCGAGCCGCTGGAGCGTGTCGTGGAAGAGGTCTGGCCGCAGCGGTAATGATTTTGGGAGGTAACGATGTTCAAGATTCGTACGGTCATCGTCCTGTCGACGACGGCGCTGCTGGCGGGTTGTGCCGAGCGGTCTGATATGGAAGCGGACCTGATACTGAGCGGCGGGATTATCTGGTATGGGCAGGGAGCGTCCGTGGTGGACGGGGCGACGGCGATCGCCATTGCCGACGGCAAAGTGCTGGCGGTGGGGAGCGATGCGGAGATCGAGGGGTTCGCCGTCCCATCGACCGAGCGGATCGACTTGGTCGGGCGGCGCGTGGTGCCCGGTTTCATGGACAGCCACACGCATTTCGTGACCGGCGGCTTCGAACTGGCGGGGGTGCAGCTACGGGGCGCCGCGACGCCGGAGGAGTTCGCGCGGCGAATCGGCGAGTTCGCGACGCAGAATCCGGACGAGTGGGTTACCGGCGGCCAGTGGGACCACGAGATGTGGGGCGGCGAACTGCCACGCCGCGACTGGATCGATTCACTGACGCCGAACACCCCTGTGTTCGTCAACCGCCTGGACGGTCACATGGGCTTGGCGAACGGCAGGGCGCTGGAGCTGGCCGGGATCACGGCCGAGACGCCGGACCCGCCGGGCGGAACGATTGTGCGTTACCCCGACGGCCGGCCCACCGGCATCCTGAAAGATGACGCGATGGCGCTGGTGTACGAAGTGATGCCGCCGCCGTCGCAAGAAGAGCGGGACCGGGCGCTGCAGGCGGCGATCGAGCACACGGTGGCGCGTGGCGTGACGATGATCACCGACATGGGCTCGTGGGAGGACCTGGAGACGTATCGTCGGGCGCAGGCGCGCGGCGAGCTGCCGATCCGGGTGTATAGCGTCGTACCGCTGGCGAGCTGGGAAAGGCTGGCAGAGTTCGTCGACCGAGAGGGGCGCGGCGACCATCGGCTGTTCTGGGGCGGACTGAAAGCGTTCGTCGATGGATCGCTCGGCTCGACAACGGCGTGGTTCTACGAGCCGTATGATGATGAGCCCGAGAGCTCAGGCCTGGTGGTAATCGATGATGTGGCCGAGTTCAAAGGCTGGATCGTCTCGGCGGATGCCGCCGGCCTTCACATAATCATTCACGCCATCGGTGACCGCGCCAACGATTGGCTGCTCGATGCCTACGCGGAGGCTGCGGCCGCCAACGGGCCACGCGACCGCCGCTTCCGCATCGAGCACGCGCAGCACCTGACGCGCGCTGCGATCGATCGCATCGCTGAGGACGGCGTGGTTCCGGCCATGCAGCCGTACCACGCGATCGACGACGGCCGCTGGGCGGGCAAACGGATCGGGCCGGAGCGGATCAAGACGACTTACGCATTCCGCAGCCTGATCGACGCCGGTGCGAAGCTCTCGTTCGGCAGCGATTGGACCGTGGCGCCCATCGACCCGCTGCTAGGGATCTACGCCGCGGTCACGCGCCGCACGATCGACGGCGCCAACCCCGACGGTTGGGTGCCGGAAGAGAAGATCGGCGTTGCGGAAGCGGTGACCGCCTACACCGCAGGGGTCGCCTACGCGAGCTTCTTAGATGAAGTGTTGGGAGAGCTCGCGCCGGGCAAATACGCCGACCTGGTGGTGCTCTCGGACGATATCTTCACCATCGACCCGGTCGAGATCGAGAATGCACAAGTCGATCTGACTATGGTTGAAGGGGAAGTGGTATATTCGCGGGGGGAATAGAGAGTGGGTTTGGACATTCGACAGCCGACAGCCCACAGCCGATTCTTCGAGTTCTTCTCAACGATCGACGCCGGATGGTCCACGCTCGTCAGACCGGCGCACCTGAACGTCGAAGGCGGAGCGTCGAGCGTCGCTCGGTGAAAAACAGCCGGCACTCGATAGTCGGCTGTCGAATGTTGAATGTCGTCCGGATACCAACGCTAGGCCTTCATGACTTTCGCCCGGAGAGTGGGCGGCAGTTTTTCGCAGGCGTAGCGGACCGTGGTGCGGGAGAGGCGGTCGATGTTGTCGATCAGGTAGGCGGCGACTTCCTGCGGCCGGCTGCGGGAGATCTCTTTGAGCAACCAGCCGACCCCCTTTTCGACCATGTCATCGCGGTCGTCGGCCAGACGATCGCAGATCTCGAAGGCGGCCTCGTGCTCGCCGCCGTGCCGGGCGATGTGAACCAGGGCGACGGCGGCGGCGCGTCGACGCCAGCGGAGTTTGCTGCGCGTCCAGGGCTTCAGGCGTTTGACGAGGGCGGGCTCGTGCCTGAGCAGCGGGTCGAGGATCTTGGCGCATAGGGCGTCGGTCTCGGCCCAGTTCGTCAGCATTTCGACCCAAGCGTCGAAGTGGCTCCAGTGGCGCCGCTCGAGCCCGCCCTTGAACTTGCCGACGATCAGAACGGCGAGGATGCGGTCCTCGAGGATGCCGGGCTTCCAGAGTCGGTCGGCGATCTGGATGAGGTCGTCCAGGCCGAGCTTGGCGCTGCGGTACTCCTTGGCGGCCGCCGAGGCGATCCGGTGGATGTCTGGCCCGGGGACGCCAAGGGGACGGATCGGCTCCTTGAAGTAGGCGAGCTGTCCTTCTCGCTTGACCGGGTCGGCGACATCCCTCAGGAGTCGCTTGAGACGTGTGGCGGTATGCTCGATCTTTGAAGCCATGGATGAGGACATGCTGCGCCGGGGAGCGGCGCCGGGCAAGGGCACTCAGCCGGAACGAGCCGGCCCGTTGAGCGATGGGGGCAGCGAGTGAGCGAATTTGGCACAATCTTCCAGGATCTGAGCCCGTCGGTTGAGTTCGGCTGGGGCGGACGTCTCTACGTCTTCTTCTTGCTCGTGGGCGTGCCATTCCTAGCACTGCTGCAGCCGTCGGATCGCGACATGGAGCTGCCGCCGCGGCGCGCGCTCTATCTCTCGGCGATCATTGGGATCGTTATTCTGGGTGGCCTCGCCGGGCTCGTGCTCTGGGTAGAGGGCCTTCCAACTTCGGCGATAGGCCTCCACGCGACCTCGCTCGCATCGTTTGTCGGGTGGACCGTGGCTGCGACTACCGGCGCGCTGACGGGCAACTTCCTGATCAGCCGTGCCGCGGCGCGGTTGGGGATACGCGAGTCGCCGCTCACCTATCATCTCATGCCGAAAGGCCGGCAAGAGCGTTGGGCGTTTCTCGGCGTCTCGGCGAGCGCCGGGTTCTGCGAGGAGTTCGCCTATCACGGCTTCCTGCTGGCCGGGCTGACGGGCTGGCTGGAGAACGGTTGGCTTGCGGCGCTGGTCGCCAACCTCGCCTTCGGCGTGCTGCACGGCTATCAGGGGCAAGCGGGTGTGGTTCGGGCGTTCTTGATGGGCTACGTGCTTTGCCTGCCGGTGGTCGTGGGAGCCGGGCTGTGGCCGGCGGTCAGTGCCCACTTTCTAGTCAACGCGTTGCTTGGTCTGGGGCTGTGGAAGTGGATGATCCCGGAGGCGGTGAGCAGTGAGCACGAGGGGTAAGCATTCAACGGTATCCGCACTGTTGCGAACACCGCTTATCGCGTACCGTCAACCGCTCACCGATCTGGCGGCCGCTACGTCGAGGCGACATCTTGAGGGCGAATGACAGACGAACTTGAGCGCATCGAAGCAGCCCTTGCAGACCGCTATGCGATCGAGCGCGAGCTCGGTAGCGGCGGAATGGCCACGGTTTATTTGGGCCGCGACCTCAAGCATACGCGGCAGGTGGCGGTCAAAGTCCTGCGGCCGGAGGTCGCTGCTGCCGTCGGGTCGGACCGTTTCCTGCGCGAGATAAGGATCACCGCCCAACTCAATCACCCACACATTCTGCCACTGCTCGATTCGGGCGAGGCCGGTTCGTTACTGTATTACGTGATGCCGTATGTGGCCGGCGGCTCGCTCCGCCTGCGCCTGGCCGCCGAAACTCGCCTGCCGCTGGAAGCCGTGCTGCGGGTCGTTCGGCAGGTGGCGGCGGGGCTGGAGCTGGCGCATCGCCACGGCGTCGTGCACCGCGACGTGAAGCCGGAGAACATCCTCTTCTCCGAAGGGCTGGCGGTTGTGGCGGATTTCGGCATCGCCAAGGCCGTGAGCGCGGCGGGACGTCAGGCGCTGACCCGTACCGGGGTCCCACTGGGCACGCCGGGGTACATGAGCCCCGAGCAGGCGATGGGTGTGGCGGAGCTGGACGAGCGCACCGACGTCTACAGTCTCGGGTGTGTAACCTACGAGATGCTGACCGGCGGCACGCCGGTGGCCTTACCCAGTCCCGATGATGCGCGGCTGGGCCGGTTCCTGGATGCACCGCCGGAACATCGTGAGCGGCTCGACGAGCTGCCTGGGCGTGTCGAACAGGCGTTGGTCAAGGCGCTGGCGGCGCGGCCGGCGGAGCGCTTTGGGTCGCCGGGCGAGTTTTCCGAAGCGTTGGCCCAAGCGGCGGCCGGAAGCACGAAGTTGACCGAAGCGCAGGTGGACGAGGTTCTCAGGCGGGCGGCGGAGCTTGAGGCGGAGCAGGGGACGGAAGGGCGAGCTCTCTCCGTCGGTGCGGTCGAGCAGGTGGCGGCCGAGGTCGGCATCCCCCCCGAGCACGTCCGCGCTGCGGTGAGGGAGCTGGATCGGCCGGGCGGCCGTGTCGTGCCGCACGCGCCCGTGCCGGGCACGACGCAGGTCGATTATCGCAAGGACACTCTGATACTCGACCGGGTGATCGAGGGTGAGATCGATCCGTCCGTTCACAAGGCGATGGTGAACGAGATCCAGACTTCGCTGGGCATGGTGGGTCACGTCTCGGTGCTTGGGGACACGCTCACCTGGAGTCCGGCGGCCCCGGGAACCGATGACCGCAAGGTCATCGTGACGGTTACCCCGGAGGCCGGGAAGACTCAGGTTCACATCGAGGAACGCTTCGAGCTGTCGGGCTGGAGAATATTCGTACCCGCCTGGGGCGTAGGGATTGGGCTCCTCACCGGGATCGGGTTGATTAGTGCGCTCGGCTTGGGCGACCGGGCTTTTCTACTGGCGATCTTGTTTGCCCCCGTCGGTGCCATCTCGGCAGTGAACATCTTCTTAAAGGGCAAGGCTGCCCGGCACAGACCGAAGTTACGCGAGCTCGCCGAGCGGTTGGCGGCGCTGACGGAAAAAGTGGCCAGCACCGCGTTGAAGCCCGGAGACTCGTCGAGGGATGACTGACGATATCGATCGCGTGCGGGACGCGTTCGCCGGCCGCTACGCGATCGAGCGCGTGCTCGGGTCCGGCGGCATGGCCACCGTCTACCTGGCACGCGACCTCAAGCACGAGCGCGACGTCGCTATCAAGGTCCTGCGCCCGGAGCTGGCCGCGGCAGTCGGGTCCGATCGCTTCCTGCGCGAGATCAGGATCACCGCCCAACTCAATCACCCACACATCCTGCCGTTGCTCGATTCGGGGGAAGCGGAAGGCTTTCTGTTCTACGTGATGCCGTTTGTGGCCGGTGGGTCGCTGCGCGGGCATCTAAGTCGCGGCCTGCCTGTTCCCCTCGACGTGGCGCTGCGCATCGCCCAGCAGGTCGCGGCGGCGCTCGAGCACGCGCATCGGCAGGGAGTGGTCCACCGTGACGTCAAGCCGGAGAACATCCTGTTCTCTGAAGGTTTGGCGGTGGTCGGAGACTTCGGCATCGCCAAGGCGGTGAGCGCGGCGGGTCCGGACAGTCTGACACGCACCGGCGTGCCGGTGGGGACGCCGGGCTACATGAGCCCCGAGCAGGCGGCGGCGGTCACCGAGCTCGACGAACGAACCGATGTCTTCGGACTCGCCAGCGTCGTCTACGAGATGCTCGTCGGCGAGACCCCGGGGCTGTGGCCCACGGAGGATGCGCTGCGGCTGGGGAGGTTCGTCGACGCATCGTCCGAGCATCGCCAACGCCTCGATGGGCTGCCGGGTCGGGTCGAGCAGACGCTGGTGAAGGCGCTGGCGGTGCGGCCCGACCGGCGATTCGCGACGCCGGTGCAGTTCGCCGATGCTCTGACGGCTGCGGCGGCGGGGAGCGTCAGGCTCAACGACAGTCAGGTCCGCAAGATCCTCGAGCGCGCCGCCGAGCTTGAGGCCACACAGCCCACAGAAGAAGCCGCGTTATCGATCGGCTCAGTCGAGCAGATTGCGGCGGATGTAGGCATCCCGCCGGAGCTGGTGCGCGAGGCCGCCCAAGAACTCGCCCGCCCGGCCGCTGCCGAGGTCGCCCGGCGCGGGGAGATCGCCCCTCGACTCCCAGAGCGGCACAGGGATAGGGTTTCGGTCGACCGAACGGTCGAATGGGAGATACAGGAGTCGGAACACGAAGCGCTGGTGAACGAGATCCAGGGGACACTCGGGATTGTCGGCCATGTCTCCACGGTTGGTGGAACACTCACCTGGAGCCCCGCCGCATCGGGCGAGGACGTTCGGAAGGTGGTCGTCACGGTGACGCGAGACGTCGGCCGGACACGGATTCACGTCGAGGAACAACTCATCTTGACCGACTGGAGATCGATTGTGCTCGCCGCTTCCGGAATCGCAGGCGCGTCGTTCGGGGCACTGCTGGGACTGGCACTCGAGGGGGGCAACCCCAGCCCACTCATACTCATTCCGATCGCGCTGGGTATCTCTTGGGGGATATTCGCGTCACGGCACGCTCTGATGCAGAACCTGAGAGAGGTGAGGGGGCCCGAACTGGAGAACCTCGCCGATAGGCTGGCAGCGATCAAAGGCCGGCCGTAACAGCCCGCTCCACGTGAGCCCTACACCTAGTGTGGGGCAGGTACTGCCTAGCCGGCCTTTTCTTTCTACAGCAGACTCTCGGTCTCAGCCTCAGCGAGTGCGCAGCGTGATGCCGCCGGAGCCCGTGTCGATCTTGAGTCGTGCGTCGCCGCCGCCGATCTCGAGCTCGATCTCGTCGCGGCTCATGCGGCGCAGCATCGCGTTAGGCACGTCGAGGTTGATGCCACCGCTGCCGGTCTCGGCGATGACGTGGACCGACGCATCTGCCGGCAGGTTAACGGTCACACCACCGCTTCCGGTGTCGATCACGTAGTTTCCGGTACCCATCCTTACCAGGTCGAGGGTTACCGAGCCGGAGCCGGTGTCGATCATCGCTCTGTCGCAAGAGATGTCGGTGGTCCGCACGGAACCGCTGCCGGTATCGACCTCGAGGCTCGACGCCGAGCCACCGTCGATCGTCACGCTGCCGCTACCGGTGTCGATGCGAATGTCGTCACCTTCGATGTTCGCCGCCTCGACGCTGCCGGAGCCCGTGTCGACCCACAGGTCGCCGAGTACGCCGGTGACATCGACGGATCCGCTACCGGTGTCGATGCGGGTGTTCCCACCGATGTTCTCGGCTGTGACCTTACCGCTATGGGTATCGAGGTCGACTCCCGCTTCCACATCCATGGCTTTGATCTCGCCGACGACGATCGCGATGCGGGTGTCAACACCGCGCGGGACGAGGACCTCGAGATCAGTCCAGGCCTCGAGAGCGCCGCTGCCTACATCGCCGCCGATCCTGATTCGCTCACGGCCCGAGATGCCTGAGTAGAGATCTTCCAGGAAAGAGCTCTCGTCGACCCACGACTCCAGGCGGAACTGGCTACTTCCGCCTCGGCGGCGCGGGTAGTGGATCTCCGTGGACTGGTCCAACGGGTAGACCGCGTGGAACTCTGCCCGGCCACCTTCCTTGACGTCGAAGGTGATCCCATCGGCGTCGTCGCCGCCCGGCTGAGCGCGTACGATGATGCGAGAGCCGTCGTGGCCCCGCACCGTGACCTCGCCGACGAGGTTGGTGACCAGGAGCTCGTTCCCCTCGAAGGACCACTCCTGCTGTGCCTGGACCGGTGCCGCTGCCGTGATTACCAGGACGCCGGCTACCAGGGCGCTCAGGTACTGATACTTCATAGGTGTGCCTCCGCTGTAGCAGCTATAGATGGACACGCGCCGTCCCCATGGGGCGCGGACGGATACCTTGGCTGGGGTTCCTCACGCTTAGACATGCCGGGTGGCAAAAGGGTTGGAATGACCCTGCTATACGCCATCTAGCCGTCCCTACGACCCCGGGGGCGGCCGGGTTTCGCGGTCCGGGCGGTCGCGCCGCCCCGCTGGTCAGCCGGCGGCCGGCGCGGCAACGAACCGGTTGTAGAGCCAGGCGAGGACTGCTCCACAGACCGCCCCGTCGACCGCCGCGTAGAGGGTCCCGACGATCACCGAGCCGAAGCCACCGACGTCGTAGCCCGGGTAAACCGAGGCGGTGACCTCGAGGAACGCGGTGCCGTAGCCCGGCCAGATCAGGTGGGCCAGGCCCATAAGGAAGACCAGCGCCGCCATAAAGATGCTGCAGCTGATAGCCAGCGACTTGACGGATAGTTTCATCTGCGCCTCCCGGTAAGAGCCGGTAACGTTTCTTCCCGGCTGATGCGGTGCGAGTGCTACTTAGGTTGTCCGGTGTAGGGACACTTTAGCGCCGGAACGCTCGCCTGTCTATGAAGGAGCGAAGGTGGGGTATGGATGCCGGGCCAGGCGACTCGAGGACTGAACCCCCCTCAGACCTGTCCTCACCGCCTGTCATCACCTGACCCAGCATCACATTCGGCCCTGCGCGGTATCCGAAGATCTATGGTCAGGGTGCCGGCTGCGTGCCGCCGGTACCGCCGTGTTTCTCCCCCGCGTTGACTGCCCGCGGCGCGACGGGCCCACCGGCACGCAGCCTGCACCGCAGCTCGCTGGGTTCACCGAGTGCTCCGCCCCGCTGCTTCCCCGCTGCTGATTCCCTTCCGGGACGGAGCGACCCGGTGAACGGAATACTCGTTGCTGGCAAGATCGTGCTTGCCATGGTAACCTGTTGCGTGGAGGCGACGTAGGCGATTCGAGCGAGCCACGTCGCTCCGTGTTGTGTAGATGCCGGCGGCCGGGCAAACGTTAAACTGTTGAAGCGGATATCGGGCGGCCCCTCGGGGTGAGGGATGAAGGATCGGATGCGACCAGTGGCTAGCGATCAGCGAGCGGAGCAGACCAGGGAGTCGGCGGCTCCCCCGACGGAAGTGGAGGGCGTGCCCGGCCTCGGCGCCGCCTTTGCCGCCTTCTTCACCGGTCTGGCGCTGGCGCTGATCTTCACCGGGCTGGGCACTCTGATCAACGGATCGCTGGCCATTGCTTTCTTGCTCGGGGAACTCGGATTCCTCGGTGGCGTGGCTCTCTATTTCGCGGCCACGGGACGCAGTGTGCGGGCCGCTCTCAGGCTGGTTCGCGTGCCGCGCGCAGTCTACCCCCTAGCTTTGCAGTTGGGGGTCGCGCTGCTGTTCTTCAATTTGGCGGCGACGATCATTTTGGGACCGCCGGCGCAGGATATCGAGTTCGTCACCACGGCCGAGGGATCGCTGGAGCTAATCGCCCTGGTGATCGGCGTCGCGCTGGCCGCGCCGCTGATCGAGGAGGCGATATTTCGGGGCCTAATGCAGGGTGTTCTGGAGGCGCGACTTCGGCACTGGTTCGCGATCGCCGTGACTGCAATTGCCTTCGGCCTACTGCACGGTCCCGACGGCGCACTGTTCTTCTTCTTCTGGAGCCTCCCGGTCGGTTGGGT
>CP070812.1:785739-800596 GCA_020344015.1 Gemmatimonadota bacterium | reverse complement strand
GATCGCCACGTTAAAAACTGCGCCCGGCTGACAATGAGAGACTTCCAAATCCTCCCTTACTAACGGCCACTCTTCTAACTGGAGGAGTTCCTCGATAGCGGGAAGATCTGAGGTCATCTCCACCGTCCGGATCTCCGGATGTCCGGAAAACCACGACCCGGCCGATAGCTTTCCTGACAATTTCTTGAGCAGAACTTGCATGGTTTCACGTCTCTCTTCGCTTGGCCCGTTCAGATCGTTTAGATCGAGCCAACTTTCGGGCGGTGACAGTCTTCCGGTCAGCCACATGAGCTCCACGTTCCTCTGCGCTTCCCGCTCCAACCGACGCGACGCGTGCACTTGGTTCAAGTACCCGTACACATAGATCTTCAAAAGCGTGCGTGGGTGATAGCCGGGTCGACCTGTATCTGCCGCTTCTGCCTTAAACCCCAATCCTGAGACATCCAGCCGATCAATGAACACATCGATGACTCGCGCTGCACTGTCTCGGCAACGTAATCATCAATGCGTTCAGGGACTGGTAGCGATTCTCGCCTTCGATGAACCCGCTCATACATCAAACCATCCGTGGAAAGCACCATTTTACTCTCCACACCACCTACACGGGAGTTTTTACACAGCCTGGGTCGAAAACGGACGCTCTAACGGCTGTGCCCCTAACCGCGCTGGGCATGTTTGTCTGCCGCCTAACGACCCTGCGAATAAGCTGCGCGCGCCGACTATTCAGCTTCGTGACGCTGTCGGTCATGCGTGATATCGCAACGCGCTCATATCAACCGTTGCCCCCGCGCGTGCCAGCTTCATTCGCGTGTTAGGCAGCGTCACACCGCGTCGATACTTGTCAGAACCCGTCTCATTGGGTCGGAAATTCCGCCTACGTCAGTGAACCATGCCCTCTTCCTGCCCGTGACCCGAAATGGGAACTATCCTGCAGTTGTTGAACGAGACGTTACCCGGCAAATGGAAGTTGAGCTGCGCATTGATGATGCCGCTAACCTTCATCCCTTCGATCACCCTACAGCTCGAAGCTTCCAACGCCTCGCGAGCAGTTTCCGTCGCAGAATCGCAGCCAAGCACGATCACGGCATCATGCTGGCTGGCACGCTTGCGTAGTTGTTCGCGGCGGCGCGCGGTCCACATGCACATAAACCACTGATGATAGAGCCGGCTGTTGAAGACTTCCGTTCGCACACCTTTGTCTGCAAGCCGGCTCTTCAGTGCGGCGATGTAGCGTTCAAGCGGAGCCGACTTGAAAAGACTCCTGAAGAGCTGCATGAACGGCTTCTGATCTCTAACTGCCACCGTCGCTGCGGGACACATGATGCACGGAACGATAAGGGCCGAGCTCACGCCGTCGACTTCCGAGGTGACGTCTAAATCACTGAAGTGAATTGGCATCGCTCTCTCCTCCTCTCGTCAGAGTCTAGAATAGCGCGAGCAGAAAGCGGTGCCCGCCGTGGGAACACAGGACGCTGCCTAACTAGTATTGAGCTGCGCGGAGGTCCCGGGCGGTGTGCGGAAGTACTGCGTAGAGCGCAGCCTAAGAAAAAGGGGCTGTTCACCCGCCCGGCCCCGCACGTTGCCCAAGATACGGTCGTCATCGCCGCCCGGCCAGCGGCACCGTCGGGGCGAAGGCTGCGAGGCACGCGGCATAATGCGCTCCGCCGCGTAGCCGGCGCTAGCTGGGGGCAGCGCAGCCGTTCCGAGTTTCCGGCGTGCGAAAGGGCTCAAACGAGGGCTCAGAATCCTCGCCCCGGGTCCCCGGAGCCCCCAAAGTCGTTATATTTGGCGGCACGGAGGGCTAGACCTAATCGGCAAGGCAGCGGTCTTGAAAACCGCCGGGGGAAACCCCTTCCGGGTTCGAATCCCGGGCCCTCCGCTTCCATCCTCAAGCGATTCTGGCCGCAAGCATCTTCGATGCCGTGACGCGGTGGCGACCATCGCGCCTATGCGCAACGGATTGACTCACTGCGAGGTGGCCGGCTCCCAGCACCGACTGCCGCTCTCGAAAAAGACAAGGAGTGACGATGAGGACCACGGAGTTGGGCATCAACAGCAGGCTGGTTCACGGTGGGTACCATCCCGATGCGACGGGAGCCGTGACCGTGCCGATCTACCAGAGCTCCACCTTCGCGTTCCGGAACGCCGCGCACGGCGCCGCCCTCTTCGCCGGCGAGGAGGAGGGATACATCTACACGCGAATCGGAAACCCGACGATCCGGGCGCTCGAGGAGAGCGTCGCCGAACTGGAAAACGGAGCCGGCGGGATCGCTACGAGCTCCGGACTGGGAGCGGTCAGCACTTTGTACATGGGTCTTCTCGAGTGTAGCGCCCACATGGTGAGCACCGCGTCGGTGTACGGACCCAGCCGGGGTCTCATTGAGAAGCACTTCTCGAGATTCGGCGTCGAAGCGTCGTTCGTGGATACCTCCAATCTGGACAGCCTCCTCCAGGCGATCCGACCCGATACGCGTCTGGTCTACGTGGAAACGCCGTCGAACCCGGCGATGCAGGTGACGGACATCGCCGGGGCGGCGAGCATCGCCCACGATCACGGCGCACTGCTGGCTGTGGACAACACCTTCGCCAGCCCCTATCTCCAACAGCCCTTGAAGTTGGGAGCGGACGTCGTGCTCCACTCGGTCACCAAGTTCATCAACGGCCACGCCGACATCGTCGGGGGCATCATGGTGGCGAAGGACGATGAAGTCCTTCGCCTTCTGAGGGGCGTGATGGTAGACATGGGCTGCAATATGGATCCCCACCAGGCTTTCCTCGTGCTCCGGGGGCTCAAGACCCTGGGGCTTCGAGTGGAGCGGGCCCAGGCCGGTGCCCAGGCGATCGCGCAATGGCTGGAAGCGCACCCCAAGGTCGAGAGCGTTCGCTATATCGGCCTTTCCTCGCACCCGGGACACGATCTGGCCAAGCGTCAGATGCGCGGGTTCGGCAGCATGATCGCCTTCGAGCTGAAGGGAGGACTCGAGGCCGGCCGACAGCTGATGAACAACGTCAAGCTCGCCACGTTGGCGGTCTCACTCGGCGGTGTGGAAACGCTTATCGAGCACCCCGCATCGATGACCCACGCCTCGATGTCGAAGGAGGCTCGGGATGCCGCCGGATTCGCCGATGGGCTTGTGCGTTACTCGGTGGGCATCGAGGATGCGGATGACCTCATAGCAGACCTGGAGCAGGCCCTAGAGACCGTCTAGCACGATGTCACGGAGTGCGGAGGACCCGGCGTCGAGAGACCGAGACGTGGCGCTCACCGCGTTTCGCCGCGCCCTGGCCCGGGAGATGCACGTGCTGCGTGGCGATCCCGGGCTGCTGTGGCAACAGCTCTATAACCGGCTGCAGTGGGAGGACGAGCCGGTCCGCGCCCTACTCGAGCCGGAGTTCGAGCGCCGCAGCGCTTTGGGCGCCTTACCCTGGTTCCGAACTCGGACGCGGTTCCTGGAGTCGGAGACGTTGGTTCGCACACTCGAGGGCCACGCCAATTCTGTGAATGCCTGCGCCTTCAGCCCCGACGGCGCCCGCGTCGGTTGTGGTTAACGCGCTCGACATCAACAAGCAGGTGATCTACGGCCGCCTGCCGGATGGGACCGTCGTGGCCCGCAAGCTCATCGGCGCCACGGCGGCCGGTCAGCTGGCCGGCTACAATACCTACGTGTCCTATAATCGTGAGCCGATCGCCGCCGCCCTCGCAAAGCTTGTGGATGAGTTCGCGCGCTCCTGCGGCCTGCGGCTCAGCGATACGGCCACGCCCGAGGTCCTGCACGAAGGCTACTGGTACGACGACGGCAACGAGCCGTGGAGTGAATTCGTGGGATCCCCGCAGGCAGGCCCCGAAGAAGATCTCCTTGCCTGACCCGACCTCTCATACCTTGACGTTCGACAACAAGCTCTCTACTATTGTAGACAATCTAGGTATTGCAACCGCGGGGAGGGTGATCGTGGCTCGGTCGAAGGCTGATCTGCTTCAGGGCACGCTCGACATGTTGATCCTGAAGACTCTGGCGCTGGGTAAGCTCCACGGCTGGGGCATCTCGAAGCGGATCCGGGAAATGTCGCGGGACGTGCTGGAGGTAAATCAGGGCTCGCTGTATCCGGCGCTGTATCGGCTGGAGGACAGGGGGCTGATCGAAGCGGAGTGGGGGATTTCTCCCGAGGGTCGGCGGGCGAAGTTCTACTCGTTGACGGGGAGTGGCAAGAAGGCTCTGCGCGAGGAGAGGCGCTCTTGGGAGCTCTTCTCGGAAGCGGTCCAGCTCATCCTGCAGACGACTCAGTAGGTGTAAGAGAATGGATTGGATAAAGAGACTGAGGCGCCGCATCCGCATTCTGCTGACCCGGTCGCGGGTCGAGCGCGAGATGGACGAAGAGATGCGTCTCCATATCGAGATGGAGATAGAGGATCTGGTGCGGAATGGAATGAATCGCGAGGAGGCGCGACGCGAGGCGTTGGTGCGGTTCGGTGGGGTCGAGCGATACAAGGAACAGGGTCGTGACGCTCGCGGCGTGCGTTGGCTGGTGGACATGGGCCAGGATTTCCGGTACGCGACGCGGACGTTCCGCAAGAACCCCGGCTACACTTTCGTGGCGGCCCTGACCTTGGCGTTGGGCATCGGCGCGACGACCGCGATCTTCAGCGTGGTCGACGGTGTGCTGTTGAAGCCGCTGCCGTACGACAAGCCCGGGCAACTGATGATCATCGCCGAGCGGTACAGCTCATCGATCCTGAGGCCGCTTTCGGTCGTCGATTACCAGGCCATCCAGGCGCAGCAGCGGACCTTGGACAGCGTCAGCGGCTTGGCGCGTGGTAGAGCGTTCCTGACGGGTGGGGATCAAAGCGAGCGAGTCATAGTCGGCCGGGTGACGGCGGATTGGTTCAACACTCTGGGTGTTCATCCGGCCGAGGGCCGTGGCTTTCGTCCTGGTGAGGATAGTCCGGGTGCGGAACGAGTGGTGGTCGTCACTCATGCGTTTCGCGAGCGTTACTTCGGCCGTGGCGCCGATGTGGTAGGCCGGACGCTGCTGCTGGACGGCGAGAGCCATACGCTCGTAGGTGTGTTGCCGCGGGGCGTCGAATCGCTGGCCGGCTGGCGCGCCGAAATCTGGCCCGTCCTGCAACTACAACCGCCGACTCGTCGCGGGCCGTTCTTCCTGGTGGCTATCGCGCGCCTGCGGGGCGGGATCTCTCAGCAAGAGGCGGCCCGCGACCTGGCGCAGGTCAGCGAGCGGATCTATGCCCAGTGGGCCGAGTCGTTCCAGGATCGCGAGGCGCGCCTGACTCCGATCCCGCTTCGCGACCTCGTGCTCGGCAACGTGGGAAGCGCGCTGGTCTTGCTGTTCGGCGCAGTCGTCTTTGTCCTGCTGATCGCCCTGGCCAACGTGGCGAACCTGTCGCTGGCCCGCGCGACCACGCGGGAGCGGGAAGTGGCGCTCCGGACATCGTTGGGCGCTACTCGGGGCCGCCTGGTTCGGCAGCTGCTGGTCGAGAGCACGACCCTGGCCGCGCTCGGGGGAATCGCCGGGTTGCTGCTCTCCGTCATCGCGCTCGATGCGCTCATCACCATGGGTCCCCGGCTGCCGCGTCTCGACGAAGTAGGCCTGGACGGTAGAGTCCTGGCGTTCACCGCCCTGGTGACCGTCATCAGCGGAGTGCTCTTCGGTCTCGCTCCGCTGGTCCACGGAATCTCATCCGATCTTGGGGGCGCTCTGCGGGGTGGGGGAGGCGCAGGGTCGCAAGGGAAGAGATCGAAAGCGGCGCGCGGCGCGCTGGTGACCGCCGAGTTCGCCCTCGCGTTGCCGTTGCTTGTAGGTGCGGCGCTACTTTTCACGAGCCTGGAGCGCTTGCAGCGGGTCGATGTCGGCATCGATGCCGACGGTGTTCTGGCGGCTAGGGCGTCGTTGCCGCCCAGCAAATATTCCGATGGCGAGTCCGTGACACGGTTCTGGGTCAGTGCGCTCCCCGAACTCGCAGAGCTACCGGGTGTCGAGGCTGTTGGGATCAGCACCGGGATTCCCCCAGACGATCCGGGCATGACCAACAACTTCGACCTGGTGGACCGACCCGTGTCGCCGGGTAGCCCTCAGCCGGTGGTCCCCTGGTTACTCGTTTCCCCGGGGTTCTTCGACGCGCTGGGCGTTCGCCTGCTCAGGGGACGCCTGCCCGATGAGACCGACGGGCTGGACGATCCAGAGGTAGCAGCGGTGAGCGCCAGGTGGGCGGCCCGATTCTTTCCCGGGGAAGAGGTTCTGGGCAGGCAGTTATTCGTGGGCGGCAACACGACGAGCCCGGTGACCGTGGTCGGGGTGGTGAGCAACGTGAAGTACGACGGCCTGGCCAGCGTCGACGAGAGTGCGGTCTACAAGTCGTACACGCAGGGTACCTGGCGTTCTCTGAACCTCCTCGTACGCAGCAGGGGGAATTCGGTAACCGCAGCGCAGTTGCGGAGCCGGCTTCAGGCGCTCGACCCGGATGTGGCGCTGGCGGACGTCCAGACGATGCGCGACAAGCTGGCCACGTCGGTCGCCCGGCCGCGATACTGGGCGACGCTCGTCGGCATCTTCGCTGGCGTCGGCTTGGCGCTCGCCGCCGTAGGCATCTACGGCATGCTGTCCTATTTCGTCAGCCGGCAACAGCGCGACATCGGAATCCGCATGGCAATGGGAGCAGAGCCATCATCGGTGCGGCGCATGGTCATCGGTCGGGGAATGGTCCAGGCCGTTCTGGGGTTGGGTGCCGGTCTCGCCGGCGCACTGCTCGTGACACGCTGGCTGGAGGGTTTGCTGTTCGAGGTCTCGCCCACGGATCCGGCGACGTTCGGTTCCGTGTCCCTTCTGCTACTCGGCGTAGCGTTGGCGGCCTGCTACCTACCGGCACGGCGCGCGACGAAGGTCGACCCCGTACGAGTCCTCACGGAGGAGTAGGGTTCGAATTCGCCGCGCGCCCCGGCGCGCCTCGCTCAGGGCGACGCCCGGCCGGTCGCCTGCACGCCCAACTCGATGTTCGGCCGCGGCGGGTTCAGATAGCGCGCCAGGAAGTCGTAGATGACCCGACGGACCTCCCAGGCCTCGGGCACATCGAGCCGGTCGAAGCTGTGGCCGCCCGGCAGATCGTAGATCTCGTACTCGAAGTCCTTGCCGGCCGTGGTGAGCGCCTGGATCAGGTGCTCGACCTCGATCACGTTGACGTCCTCGTCGTGCACGTTGCCGTGGATCCGCACGGGGCGCGTGAGCTTCTCGACGTTCCAGACCGGCGAACGCCGCTTGTACTCCTCGAGGTTCTCGCGCGGTGTCGCGTCGATGTGGTACTCCGCCTCGTAGTGTCTCTGGTAGCTGGGGCCGAGGTAGCCCATCCGCTGCACCAGATCGGAGACCGGCACGCCGGCGAACCCGACGACATAACTGTCCGGATGATCGAACAGGCTGTGCAGGGTGATGAGTCCGCCGTGGCTCCAACCGATGAGCCCGACCCGGTCCTCGTCGACCCGCGGGTGGTTGGCGACGACCCAGTCGCGGGCCGCCAGGCAGTCGCCGACCTCGCGGCCGCCGTAGTCGATGGCTCGGTAGATCCCCCGTCCGTACCCCGTCGAGCCGCGGTACTCCGGTGCCACGACGATGTACCCCTGGGCGATCAGCTCGCGGACGATCCGGCTGTGGTAGGTCGTGAAGTCGGCGTGCACGCCGCCGTGGGGAAGCACCAGCAGCGGCAACTTGCGGCCGCCGAAGTCCTCGCGCGGAGTGAATACGTACGTGTAGAACTTGAATGGGTTGCCTGGGCCGCTGGGCGGCGGGTTCGGTTCGTTGGCCAGCGGCGGCCCGTAGATCCGAACCTTCTCGACGACGGCCACGTCGCCGACCCGGTCGAACCAGAGTACATCGTCGATCAGCTTCTCGAGGATGTCGAGCCGGTGATCCAGGGCGTCATGCTCCCTCACCAGCCGCTCGGCCATCTCCACCGCCTGCTGGGCTGGTGTCTGGCCCCACGCCGACGAGGCGACCACAAGCACCCCCAGGACGGCAAGGGCCGTGAATGCGCGCGATATAGGCATCGTTCCCTCCGTGAGTCAGGTGCCTAGCGAGACAGATTGGACAGGGTGAGAAAGTCTGGCCGGAAGGCGGCTGAGGCAAGGTGCCGACTCGGGCGGCAGTGCAGGAACGGGCGCCCGACCCGAGGGTATTCCCATCCACCGCCCTCCCGAGGTCCTCAGCAGGAGAGTCATCGTGCCCAGGGAATTCAAGTTCCGTAAGGGAGACGGTCGCAAGGCCAAGAGGAAAGACTTGGGAGAATTCTGGGTCGAGGAGAGGACGATCATCCATGAGGTCGGTGACGGGGAGGGAGCGGAGGATCTTCCCGAGGCGCGGGGAGTTCACGAGATCGCAAGGCAGGTCAGCGAAGACCTGTCCAGCGGCAAGATCACCGAGGAAGAGGCCAAACAGCGGCTCGCCGGCGCGGTCCAGCAGCTAGTGAGTGGGGGCGGGGAGATCTGCCTGATGTGCGGTGGAAGTAAGGATCCCGGCGCGTTCGTCTGCGACGCATGCGCTGATGATGTGGAGATCGAGGCGGAGATAGAGTTCGAAGGCTTCGATGACGACTGAATAGCCCTAGGTGGGCAAGGCCCCCTTCGGACCCCCGTTCTTTCGGACGGGGGTTCTTGCTTTGCGACTATCCACTTGCCGTTGCGCGTCCGGGTTCCGACCTTAAGCGTTTCAACCCTGGAGGAACGTTCATGAAGCGCATCTGCTTGCTCGCTATCCTGGTCACCATAGGCTGCGCCGGCGAAACGCTCGAGGTGAGAACCGGTTATGTGGACGTCGAGGGCGCCCGGCTCTATTACGAGGAGGCGGGGCAGGGTGCTCCGGTGGTCCTGATCCACGGCGGCTTTCTGGACCGTCGCATGTGGGATGGCCAGTTCGAGGTCCTGGCGGAGCAGTTCCGCGCGATCCGCTACGACGTGCGGGCCCACGGTCTTTCCCGTGCCGACTCGGTGACCTTCGCCGACCATGAGGATCTGCACCAGCTGATGGCGGCGCTGGACGTCCCGAGAGCGACCATCATCGGGCTCTCCATGGGCGGCCAGATCGCCACCGATCTCGCGCTGGCCTACCCCGAGATGGTTTCGGCGCTGGTGCTGGTCGGCCCCGGGATGTCTGGGTATCCCTTCGAGGGTGACGATCTCGACGCCTATGTGGAAGATCTGACGGCGGGCTTCGAGACCGGCGGACTCTCGGCAGCCATCGAGGTGTTCGCCCAGTATTGGTGCGACGGCCCGCAGCGCGAGCCGTCGCAGGTGGACCCTGCCGTCCGCCAGAGAGTCCTGACCATGTTGGAGGGAAGCGGCGAGCGGTGGCGGTACTGGGAGTTGGGCCGCCAGCTGGAACCGCCTGCCTTCGGGCGCCTGGCCGAGATCGATGTGCCGACGCTGGCAATCATCGGGGACATCGACATGCCGGTCGTCCAGGAGATCGTCGATCTCATCGCGGGTCAGGTGCCGCAGGCGCGAAAGGTCGTGATCCCCGACGTCGCCCACATGGTGAACGTGGAGAAGCCGGACGAGTTCAACGAGCTCGTGCTCGAGTTCCTGGCGGGCTTGAACTGATCGATCCGGCTGGGTTATTGGTATCCGTCGATGACTGACTTCGGGGGGAAAAACGTCCTCATCACAGGCGCCGGCAGCGGCATCGGGAGGCTATTGGCCGAGAAGATCGCCGCGCAAGGCGCTCACGCGATCCTCTGGGACGTCGATGAGGCGGCGCTGGCTGACCTTCGCCGCGAGATCGAGGGACGGGGCCAGATGGTCTCCGCTTACCGCTGCGATGTCTCACACGCCGCCGAGATCGAGACCACGGCGCGGCGCGTGCTGGATGACTGCGGCCCGGTGGACATCCTGATCAACAACGCCGGCGTCGTGACGGGGAAGCCGATCCTCGAGTCGGCGGACGAGGAAATCCGGCGGACCTTCGAGGTCAACACCCTCGCCCATTTCTGGACTGTCCGAGCCTTCCTGCCGGGAATGCTGGAGCGGGGAAGCGGCCATATCGTAACGGTCGCCTCAGCGGGCGGCCTGGTGGCGGCCCCGAGACTTAGCGACTACAGCGCCTCCAAGTTCGCTGCGGTGGGCTTCGACGAGGCGTTGCGGATGGAGCTCGCCAGCGCGGGGGGCGACATCAAGACGACGGTCGTCTGCCCGTACTACGTGAGCACGGGGATGTTCGAAGGCGTAAAGACTCGCTTCTCCTGGTTGCTCCCTATCCTCGAGCCTGATTACGTGGCGGACCGGATCGTGAAGGCGATCCGCAAAAACCGCCGCCGCCTATTGATGCCCCGCTTCATCTACACGGCGCTGCCGCTGCGTGTCCTGCCGGTTCGCTGGTTCGATGCGCTGATCGGGTTCTTCGGTGTAAGCCGCAGCATGGAAGAGTTCACCGGCCACCATGATCCCGGCCATCCGACGGACGACCGGTCGGCGACCGCGGGCCCGTGACAAGTTGCTGCGACAGGTTATAATACCGAGCGGGACCGGCCGACCGAAAAGGGCCGGGGTCCAGGGGAGAGGTGGCCGAGCGGCTTAAGGCGGCACCCTGCTAAGGTGTTGGGGGCATTGCCCCTCGTGGGTTCGAATCCCACCCTCTCCGCCATCGTTCAAGACCGTGGGGCTGAGTCTCGTTTGAGACTCAGCCCCACTTTCTTGCCGCCCCGGAACCGCCGCTCTTCTGTCATGCAGCCAACCGATCCCTCGTCCGGCCTTCCTACGGATCAAGAAAGAGCGAGCAGGCTACGACCAACCTCTAACTCGAGTCGCGCGATCTGCAGCATGCGTCCCTAAAATCGTACTCCGGGCTCGGTGCTTTGATCAGTCGGCTCCTCATCGGGCGGGACATCGTGTCTCAAGCAGAGATCGAGACGTGAGTGATTGGTTCGAGAAATTGCTCGGTCGCGTGAACCGAGAACGCGAAAAAAACTCGTGCGATGTTACAAACGCATTTCTTTACTCTTTAGATGAAGTTGAGCGCGACGCGATGCTGTCGCGATGTTTAGGACGAACAAAAGTCGCGACAGGGAAGATTCTCTTCGGACGCAAAGTGTTGGAGCCTGACGGGCGTGGGTCTTAAGTTGTTGTTAGGAAACAACATACAGTGACAACCGGTCGAGGGCCGCCTCGCCGAGGCAGCGGCGATTTTGGAATCGTTTTCTGGTGGTGGAATCGGCGGCCGCGAGTTCGTGACGAGTCGTTTCGGCGATGCGATGATGCGTCATGCAGATGGTTGACGAGTGCGCGTCAGTAGCCTAAACTGATCGTTACACGTTTCTCATCTCCGTACCGGGAGATCGGCGGGCACGCTCGCCAGCAACCTATAGAAAAATACCTCTCCCCCTGAGAGCGATTTGTTGAGGTTAGACGATCGCCCCGTGGTCGTGTCGGTACCCTGATCTCGAACCCGTCACGATGGCAGCGACGTCGTTTTCCTTCTGCCGGGCTCTGGAGGCTCCCATGTCGGACGTGCTGACTGTAATCGAGCGGCGCATATACAACTATCTGGTCGACTACCTAAAGCGCGAGACCTATCAGCCGAGTATCCGCGAGATCGGCACACGCTTCGGGATCCGCTCGACCAAGACGGTTACCGAGCACCTCCAGTCACTGCAAAGGAAAGGCTACCTGGACCGCACGCCGTCGCGCTCGCGGGCGCTGCGGATCCTGGGTCTGAACCTCAGCCCCGAGACCTATACGATCCCGCTATACCGTAATGGGGCCTACGAAACCACCGACGAGGAGGTGGAGGCCCGGTTCGACCTCGACCGTTCATTTGCCTGTTCCGCCGACTGTTTCATGGTCCGCGCCAGCCGCGACGCGGAGGACCTGGGAGTTTTCAACGGCGACCTGGTCCTCGTGGAGCCTTGCGAGGATGGTGGAAATTCCGATGTGGCGGTGTATGAAGACGGCGGATCGATCGAGCTCCGCCGGATGATGCCGGCGTCCGGGTCCGGCGGTTCGGACAACGGGGCGTCGGCGGCTCGCTTCTTGGGTATCGCCCGAGCGGTGTTGCGTACCCTGCCGAAGGGCTAGCCAGTCGTATAATCATCGCACAGCTTTGGGTGCGGAGGAATCCGGGGGCTTGATGAACCTCGATCATGCTCGGTGGATGGAGATCGCGTTGGAAGAGGCGCGCCTGGGTGCCTCGCGCGGCGAGGTCCCGGTGGGGGCCGCGGTCGTCTGCGGCGAGGAGGTCGTGGCACGTGACCACAACCGGACCCGTGAGGCGGCCGACCCGACCGCCCACGCAGAGATCCGCGTCCTGCGCGAGGCGGCGGCGAAGCAGGGCGACTGGCGGCTCACCGACTGCACCCTCTACGTGACCCTCGAGCCTTGCGCCATGTGCGCGGGTGCGATCGTGCTGGCGCGGATCGAGCGGCTGGTCTTCGCTGCCGACGATCCGAAGGCGGGGATGTGTGGGAGTCTGGGCAATCTCGTACAGGACGAGCGGCTCAACCATCGGTTGACTATCGAAAGCGGAGTGCTGGCCGACGAGTCCGGTGAGCTGCTCCGCGAATTCTTCCGAGAGAAGCGCTAGCCGATGCCGGGTGCGAAGATCCGCGTGCTGGTGGCGGAGGAGGTCCGCTACTTCCTGGGCCATGTCGATGTCCCGGCCGATGTGGAGATCGAGTGGTTGTCGGCGTCGGCGCCCATACCGGAAGGTGACTATAAAGGAATCCTGCCGCTCCTATCGCGCCGGATCGATGATGCGGTCCTCGACCGTCTCCCGCAGCTCGCGGTCGTAGCCAACTACGCCGTCGGCTACGACAACATCGACCTCGAGGCGACGCGCGGCCGCGGTGTGGCGGTTTCCAACACCCCGGATGTCCTCACCGAAGCGACCGCCGACCTCACTTGGTCGCTGATCCTCGCGGTCAGCCGACGGATCGTCGAGGCGGAGCGGCTGGCGCGCCAGGGTGAGTGGGCCTGGGGTCCGACGCTGCTCCTCGGAACACAATTGAGCGGCCGGACGCTGGGGCTTCTGGGAGCGGGCCGCATTGGGCAGGCGGTTGGCTGGCGCGCGATTCCCTTCGGGATGGAGGTCGCCTACTGGGACCGGGTGGCGCAGCCCGACTTCGAGCGTGAGATCGGGGCGCGCCGGGTTGCGTCGCTCGCCGAGATCGTGGCGCTCGCCGACGTGCTCTCGATCCACCTCCAGCTCAGTGACGAGACGACGCGGTTGATCGGGCGCGACGAGCTGGCGGCTATGAAGGAGTCCGCGATTCTCATCAACACGGCGCGCGGCGGCATAGTAGACGAGGACGCGCTATGCGAGGCGCTCGACTCGGGTAAGCTGGGGGGCGCGGGCTTGGACGTCTACGATGGCGAGCCCCGGATCAGAGAGTGCCTGAAGCGTCTCTCGAACGTCGTGCTGCTCCCGCATATAGGCAGCGCGACGGAAGACACGCGGCGCCGGATGTTCGAGCTTGCGTGGGGCAATCTGATGCTCGGGGTGCGGGGTGAACCGCTTTTGACACCTGTTGGATAGCCGCTTTCCCCGAAGACATTCCCGCCATAGCTTACCGGGCCGTTGCATACGGCACTGCGTCGTCACTGGCCGGTGATCGGGCACCATCCGCGGTCAAGGGGTGTTTTTAGGAACACGAAGCCCGCGAGCTAATCCTGCAGGAGACATAATCCGGATGAGCGAAGCAGAGGGGAAGAAACAGATCCGTCTGAGCGTGGCCCTGATCCCCGTGGTCTTCCTGATTGGCGCCTTGGCGCTGGTCATCAGTGTCTATAAGCTGCCCCCCCACATGCCGCTGATCTTCGCTGCCGCGGTGGCCGCCGGCGTCGCGATAGCCAACAAGATCCCCTGGGATGACGTCCAGGCGGGTATGGTGCACGGGATCAACCTGGCGATGGGTGCCATACTGATCCTCATGGTGGTCGGCACGATGATCGGGACCTGGATCCACGGCGGTGTGGTGCCGTCGATGATCTACTACGGGCTGAAGGTGCTCTCTCCCGGGATCTTCCTGGTCGCCACGTTGATCATCTGCTCCATAGTCTCCCTCGGTACCGGCTCATCCTGGTCGACGGCGGGCACGGTGGGGGTGGCGCTCATCGGGGTCGGTGCGGCGTTGTCGATACCGCTACCGATGACCGCCGGCGCCATCATCTCCGGTGCCTACTTCGGCGACAAGATGTCTCCCCTCTCCGATACGACCAATCTGGCGCCCGCCATGGCCGGGACGGACGTGTTCACTCACATCCGTCACATGGTCTACACGACCGGACCGGGGTACATAATCGCTCTGATCCTCTACGCACTCCTGGGAATGCGCTATGCCGGCGGAGCGATGGAGGCCCAGCAGATCAGCGCCATGCTCGACACCATGCAGTCCAACTTCTTCATCCATCCTGTGCTGCTGCTTCCGCCGCTCCTCGTCATCGTCATGGTCGTGAAGAGGATCAAGCCGCTGCCGGCTCTGCTGGGCGGCACGGTGCTCGGCGGGATTTTCGCCGTGGCGACGCAGGGCGCCTCGCTGGCCGATTCGATAGCCGCGGCCCACTCCGGATACGTCTCCAATACGGGCATTGCGAGTGTTGACGACCTGCTGTCGAGGGGCGGCCTGCTGAGCATGATGGAGACCGTGGCGCTCATCATCTGTGCACTGGCGTTCGGCGGCATCATGGAGCGCACGGGGATGCTAGAGGCGATCGCCCGTTCGCTGCTCAAGTTGGTGAAGGGGACCGGCTCGCTGGTCACCACGACCGTGCTGAGCTGCATCGGAATGAACGCCGTGGCGTCGGATCAGTACATCGCGATAGTCATCCCCGGCAGGATGTACAAAAACGCGTTCGACAAGCAGGAGCTG
>CP070812.1:780061-785639 GCA_020344015.1 Gemmatimonadota bacterium | reverse complement strand
GGGCCAGTTCCTCTGTCACGTTGGCCGCTACGAAGAGGCGATACCCCAGCTGCGGAAGGCGATCGAACTCGATCCGTCGCACTGGTACGCACACAACATGTTGGCGGAAGCATATCGACTGAACTCCATGTACCCGGAGGCGATCTCAGCCGTGCGAACCGCGATTGCCCTGGCCGGGCCGCACCCGTGGAACCTCCTCAGCCTTGCGGGGACCTATGCAGCTTCAGGGAAGGGTGCGGAGGCCGAGGCCATCTACGACGAACTACTGGCGCGATCGCGCCGCGAGTACGTGCCGCCGACCTCGTTGGTGTGGGTGAGCGCGGTACTGGGGAGAAAGGACGAGGCGTTCGAGTGGCTCGACCGAGCCTACGAAGAGCGTGACCCGCTGCTCGCCCTTACCAAGCATCTCCTCCTCTTCGATCCCTTACGCGATGACCCGCGGTTTCAAGACCTGCTGCGCCGCATGAACCTTCTTGAGTAAGACAGGTAGGAATGGCAGCCATGAACCGATTACAGCGGTTCATCACCGAGATCCACCGACGTAGCCTCTGGCAGGTGCTGCTGATCTACATCGGCGGTGCGTGGGTCTGCTACGAGATCATCGACACCATAACCGACAGACTCGCGCTGCCGCCGTGGCTCCCTGTGCTGGCGATCGTCCTGTTCTTCGTTGGCCTGCCGTTCGTGCTGGCAACGGCTTTCGTCGGCGAGGTAGCTCGGCCTGCTGCGGCGCGACCCGATGCTGAGCCACATATCGCTGAGGCGGAGGCTGCCGCTGCCGGCCTCGAGGCCAGACGACGGCATCGCCTTCTGACCTGGCGGAACGCCGGACTCAGCTTCTTGGCTGCGCTGGCGCTCTGGGGTGTTGTGGCGACGGGCTGGATGCTGTTCGGACGCGGCGCGGGGGAGAGCGCTACCCCCGATGACCGCCCGTCCGTGGCCGTGCTACCGCTGGAGAACAGGAGCGGGCTCGAGGAAGACCAGTACTTCACCGACGGCATCCACGACGAGCTCCTCACCCAGCTCTACAAGATCGGCGGGTTGAGCGTGAGAGGTCGCACGTCCGTGATGGAGTACCGTGACAGGACGAAGAACCTGCGGCAAATCGGCGAGGAGCTAAACGCCCGTTACCTGATGGAAGGGGGAGTGCAGCGTGCCGGAGAGACCGTACGGATCAACGTCCAGCTTATCGATTCGGAAACCGACGAGCATGTCTTTGCCGAGACCTACGACCGGGAACTTTCGCTTGAGAACCTGTTGGCGGTGCAGCGGGAGGTGGCCCTCAGTATCGCGGATTCCCTGGAGGCCAGGCTTACTCCACAGGAGCGCGAGCAGATAGAGAGAGTGCCGACCGATAATTTCGACGCGTACGATTACTACCTGCGCGGCCGCGAGTTCATGGCGTGGAGCTCCGCCGAGCGCGATGCGCGCATAGCAGTGGAGATGTTCGAGGTCGCTACCCGGTTGGATCCCAGCTTCGCACTCGCCTACGCCAAGCTTTCGCTGGCGCATTCCAGCATCTACTGGTTTGACTACGATCGCTCCCAGGAACGTCTCCGGCAGATGAAGCGCGCCGCCGACCGGGCCCTGGAGCTCGACCCGGATCTGCCGGAGGCACATGAGGCACTCGGTTACTACTACTATTGGGGTCACCTGGATTACGAGAGGGCGCTACAGGAGTTCGTAACCGCTCTCAGCCAGCAGCCCGGCAACGCCGATCTTCTCGAGGGCGTGGGGAATGTAGAGAGGCGTCGTGGCAATTTTGACGCCGGGCTTGCCCACTTTAAGAAAGCCGCGGAGCTCGAACCGCGTGAGGCCTTAAAACAGTTCCATCTCGCGGTGACCTACATCTTACTCCGAGATTATCCCGAGGCGGAACGTTACTGCGACCGTGCCCTGGCGCTCGCCCCGGATTGGATAGAACTCTACGCCGCAAAAGGCTGGCTGTACGTCAGGTGGCAGGGCAGCACACCGAGGGCGCGGGCGGTGCTAGGAGAGGTGGCCGATAGAGGGCTCGACATCCTTGTCGATCCATACGCGGGTCACCTGTCGGTAACACTGGACATTTGGGATGGCCAGTACGAAGCTGCCCTGACACGGCTCTCGTCCGTTTCCTCAACAGCCTTCAACACCCAATTCTTCTTCATCCCGAAGCCGCTGCTGGCCGCGCAGATCTACGACCTGATGAACGAGACGGAGCTTGCACGTCAGCACTACGATTCGGCAGCAGCGGTCCTGGAGGCCAAGCTCGAGGAGACGGTGGAGGACTCTCGACTGCACAGTGCCCTCGGCACCGCCTACGCGGGGCTGGGGCGCGTGGAGGACGCCGTACGTGCGGGAGTGAGGGGCGTGGATCTGCTCCCGGTGAGCAAGGATGCCATGGGTGGGCTGTATCGGGTCGAGGACCTCGCTGGAATACTCACGATGACCGGTCAACACAACGCCGCCATCGATCAGATCGACTTCTTGTTGTCGGTGCCCGGATTCATGTCGGTCGCTCTGCTGCGCCTCGATCCTCGCTGGGGCCCCCTCCGCTCGCACCCGCGTTTCCAGACGCTGCTGGAGGAGTACGAGCAGCGGGACTGACGATACTCGTTGATATGCCGCTACTCAGGCCGCATCTTAATCGCAACCGGGAACCAGCAATACCACATACCTGAGGCCGCAGGTGGCAGATATGTCCCGTCTCAAGCGGCTAATCCGTGAGATCCACCGTCGCTCCCTCTGGCAGGTGCTGCTGATCTACGTGGGCGCCGCCTGGGCCTGCTTCGAGCTGATCGATGCAGTCACCAACAGGCTAGGCTTGCCCGCCTGGCTGCCCGGGCTGGCGGTCGTTCTGTTCCTGCTGGGTCTGCCGTTCGTAGTGGCGACGGCGTTCGTGCAGGAGGGCGTGGGCGGCGGTGCGGCCCGGCAGGAGGCGGCCACACCTGGGGCCGAGCCTGCTGAGGCAGAGCCGACCGGCGGAGCTCCCGAAGCCGAGGTACCTGGTGGTGTGCGCCGCGTGTTCACCTGGCGGAACGCGATCCTCGCAGGACTTGCGACGCTGGCGCTGCTCACCCTCTCGATTCCGACCTATATGGGGCTGCGGACGGCGGGGGTCGGCCCGTTCGGGACGCTGCTGACGCAGGGCGTGCTGGAGGAGCGCGACCGCGTCGTCCTGGCTAACTTCGAGAACCAGGCGGGCGATCCGCGGATAGCCGTTGTAGCGACGCAGTGGTTCCGCACCGCTCTGGCTCAGTCGACAGCGGTCCAAGTGGCCGGCCAGGAGTATGTCGCCAACGTGCTCCGCCGGATGGGAAGGGAGCCGAACGCCCCACTCGATTACGAGCTGGCGCGTGAGGTAGCGGTCCGCGAGGGGCTGAAGGCGGTCACCGCCGGCGAGGTGATTGAGGTCGGTGGAGGCTATGTGGTGTCGGCCCGGTTGGTGGCGGCAGAGACCGGCGAGGAGTTGTGGACGGATAACGAGGCGGCTCGTGACTCCACGGCGATAGTGGACTCGATCGACCGCCTGTCGAGAAGGCTGCGCGAGCGGATCGGCGAATCGCTGAGGACGGTCCGCGGCAACAAGCCGCTCGCGCAGGTGACTACGAGCTCACTGGAGGCGCTGCGGAAGTACTCGCTAGGTGTTCGCGCCATTCACGTCGAGGGTGACGTCGCCAAAGGTGTCGGGCTTCTCAGAGAGGCGGTCGCCATCGACACCGCGTTCGCCATGGCGTACCTGCAGATGGGGTGGGCTGCCTTTGTAGCCGAGCGGCGGACGCCTACCGTACGGGCATTCACAAGGGCCTACAGATACCGTGATCGGCTCACCGAGCGGGAGCGCTACCTAACAGAAGGCGGCTATCACGCTGCGGTCACGGGGGAGCATGAGAAGGCGATCACGATAGCTCGCACGCTGCTAGATGTGTATCCGGATGATCTTTACGGCGCCTCTCTCCTCTGGGGCCTTTACGCCCTGGACCAACGGTTTGAACGGGCAGAGGAGGTCGCGCGCCGGGCGATCGAAGCTGACTCATCCTACGCGCTGAACCATTGGGCTTTGCTCAACATCCAGGTCTCGCTCGGCAAGTTCCAGGAAGCTCAGGCGACCCTGGAGCGGATGGTCGAGGTCGGCAACCCCTATAGCCTCGGCGCGGCGGTCTGGCTCGCAATCGCGCGCGAGGACCACGACGGTGTCGTGGCATCCGTACGGGCTGTGAATGACTCGTATGCTGGGGATCCTTACTGGCGGGCCTTTGCAAGTTCCCACCTGGCCGGCGTCGCCTGGCTCCGCGGCCACCTCGACCAGGCCGAGCGAGAGTTGCGTGACGCTCTGGCCGGCTGGGAAGCTGCGGGTCGGGTGCAGCGATATCTGCGCCTCGCGGTCTGGTTGGCGCTACTGCGCTTACAGCTCGACGGCGCTGTGGAGCGCGGTATACAGACCGTGGATGAAGCACTCGAGCGACACCCTCTGACGACTATCCCCGCTCTCGACCGACCGTACGCGGAGCTGGCGGAGTTCTATGCGATCGCCGGGGAACTCGACCGAGCCAGGGGTCTATTGGCCGAGCACGATGCGGCGACGGACCCGGAGCTGCGCTGGCCAACCGAGGATTTGCGTCATCGTGCAGCGGGCTACATCGCTCTAGCCGAGGGCCGCCACGCAGAGGCGATCGCCGAGTTCCGTCTCTCCGACGATCGGGCAGGCCTCCGATGTCGGTGGTGCGCCCTTCCGCCGCTGGCTGATGCCTACGACCTGGCAGGCGAGCCCGACTCCGCCGTCGCCGTTTACGAGCGGTTTCTTGGGGGGGTAGTCGTGGGGATTGATGAGCTCCACGCCGCCGCACGTTACCGGCCAGCGGTTTACGAGCGCCTGGGTGCGCTGTACGAGGCGCGTGGCGACACGGCCAAGGCTATTCACTACTATGGCAAGCTGGTGGAGCTTTGGGAGGACGCCGATCCCGAACTCCAGCCGCGAGTCGAGGCCGCACGCCGGGCGATCGAAGCGCTTACACCTGACACTTAGCCATGAACTGTCTAACGCAGCTTATCACGGAGATCCACCGCCGCTCGCTCTGGCAGGTGCTGCTGATCTATGTCGGTGCAGCTTGGGCGTGCTTCGAGCTAATCGACGCCGTTACCTCGAGGCTGGGGTTGCCTCCCTGGCTGCCGGGGTTGGCTATTGTGCTCTTCCTGCTCGGTCTGCCGTTCGTCGTGGCTACGGCCCTGGTGCGTGAGGTAGCGGGGCTTGCTGCGGCGCGACCCGATGCTGATCCACGCATCGTGGAGGCGGAGGCTGCCGCTGCCGGCCTCGAGGCCAGACGGCGGCGTCGCCTTCTGACCTGGCGGAACGCGGGACTCAGCATCCTGGCCGCGCTGGCGCTTTGGGGTGTTGTGGCGACGGGCTGGATGCTGTTCGGTCGCCGCGCGGACGAAGGCGCCCCTGCCGCTGAGCGCCCGTCGGTTGCCGTGCTGCCGTTGGTCAATAGGAGCGGCCTTGAAGACGACGTGTACTTCACCGACGGCATCCACGACGAGATCCTCACCCAACTCTCCAAGATCAGTAGCTTGAGCGTGAGGGGTCGCACGTCCGTGATGG
>CP070812.1:773648-779961 GCA_020344015.1 Gemmatimonadota bacterium | reverse complement strand
CACCGCTCCGGCGAGACCGAAGATACGTTTATCGCCGACCTTGCGGTGGCCACCGCGGTCGGCCAGATCAAGACCGGTAGTCTCTCGCGTTCGGATCGCACCGCGAAGTACAACCGGTTGTTACGCGTGGAAGAGGAGCTTGGCGAAAGAGCAGAGTACGGCTCGAAACAGCTACTCGTGAAGGGCTGGCTTAAGTGAGCTTTCTCCATCTCCATCTTCACCTCCATCTCCATATTCGTCTAATGGAGATGAAGATAAGATGGAGATGGAGATGGGGATGGAGAGGGGATGATGGGGAAAAAGAGAGCCAAGAGTAGGAAGGGGAAGGGGAAGAAGCGCACCCGCACCCCGCGCCAGCAGGAGCGGACCGGCGGCCGCCGCTTCATCGACATTACAATCGTCGCGATGCTGCTCCTCGCCGCCTACTTCGCAGTATTCGGCGGCGAGTACTCCGTCTTCGAGCTCCGCAGCCTCGAAAACCTGGAACAAGAACGCGCCGCCGAGCTCGCCACAACCGGGGCCGAGATCGACTCGCTCCGCGCCGTCGCCGCCCAACTCGAGAACGATCCCGAAGCCATCGAGCGCGAGGCGCGCGAGCGCTACGGCATGATCCGCGACGGCGAGATCCTGTACAGATTCCGCGAGGCCGCCCCACCCGACTCGACGACAAACGAGGATGACGAGGGAGAGGGAGGACCGTGAAGCAAACAGTAGCGCTCGGGACAGTCTTGCTGGCAGCCGCCTGGGTTCTCGGAAGCGCCAACACCCTGCGCGCGCAGGACGGGCCCGCCGCGCAGGACCAGGATGCCGAGATCGATCCGTGGGCGCCGCTTCGACTCCTCGAGGGCACCTGGGAAGGAGTGATCGACGGGCGGCTCGGACACGGTACGGGACGGCGTAGCTACGAGTTCATCCACGGCGGCCGCTACCTCGTCTCCCGGCACGCTTCCGTTCGACTACCGCAGGACGAGAGTCCCGAAGGAGACTATCACCGCGAGCTTGCGGTCTACAGCTACGACCGCGAACGCGGCACGATCGTATCACGCGAGTTCATGGTCGAAGGTTTCGTCACCACCTCGACCTGCGAGACCGAGCCCATGCGGTTCGTCTGCACCGCCGAGGCAATCGAGAGCGGCCCTGGAATGCAGTCCCGCCTGACCGTGGAGATCTCTAATCCGTATCAGTTCGTGGAGATCTTTGAGCTGGCGTGGCCGGGCGAGGAGCTGCAGGTCTACTTCACGAATACCTGGACTCGGGTCCCGGACCTGCAGGGCCCGTGGTAAAAAGCCCGCGTCAGGGTGTTCGGCGGCGACGGACGGCCCCGATCGACCGAGAGTCTCGACCGGGGCCGTTCTACATCACTCTCCAGGTTAAGCCTGTGACTGTCAACCGGGGTTGGGAACCTTTTATTCTGAACGTGCGTTCCGATGCCGTTACCGACCGTGACTAGGAGGCCGTCAATGTCTAAGGAGATCTCCGCCGCCTTCCCATTCGAATCGCGGATCGTCGACGTCAACGGTTCGAAGATCCACTACGTGGACGAGGGCTCGGGCGACCCCGTGTTGTTCGTGCACGGCAACCCGACGTCATCGTATCTGTGGCGCAACATCATCCCGTACGTGAGTTCCAGCCATCGGGCGGTCGCGATGGATCTCATCGGCATGGGCAAGTCGGGTAAGCCCGACCTCGAGTACCGGTTCTTCGATCACTACGAGTACGTCGATGGTTTCATCAGAGCGCTGGATCTCCAGAACATCACATTTGTCATTCACGATTGGGGATCGTCGCTCGCCTTGCACTACGCCCGCCAGAACGAGGAGAACGTCAAGGCTATAGCCATGATGGAGGCGATTCTGGCGCCGGTGCCGAAGTGGGATGATTTTCCGCCCGACTTCATCGAGACCTTCAAAGCGTTCCGCACTCCCGACGTAGGCTGGGAGATGATCGTGAACCAGAACATGTTCGTCGAACGCATCCTTCCCGCCGCCATCGTTCGTGACCTGTCGGACGAGGAGATGGACCGCTACCGCGAGCCCTACCTCGAGACGGCCAGCCGCAAGCCGCTGTGGCGCTGGCCGAACGAGCTACCCATCGCCGGCGAGCCGGCCGACGTTGTCGACGCGATAGTGACCTTCAATGGCTGGCTGCAGGAGACGCAGATACCGAAACTGCTATTCCACGCGACGCCCGGCGCCATCATGACGCCGGCGCTGGTGGAGTGGTGCGTCGCCAACCTGAAGAACCTGGAGACCGTGGACCTGGGCCAGGGCATCCACTTCGTCCAGGAGGACCACCCCCACGAGATCGGCGCTGCTTTGGCCGACTGGCTAGGCAGAATCTAGCTGGAGGGCTGGCCGGGACCCGGGGCGGGCCCGGCCCACCTCCCGGAGCGAACGGCCGTCTGGACGGAGTCGTAGCAGAGTCGGGGCGTCATCGTCCGCGGCTTGACGCAACGCCGCTCTGCCGACTAACCTGATCTCCCTATCCAAAGGCAACTCAAACGCACTGCGGCCGGCCCAACGGCCGGCTCGATGGAGGGACCGATGACTCGGCTCGTAATGTCTATTTGCGCACTGTTCGGCCTCTTCTTCCTGGCGTCGCCCGCGCCCCTCGCCGCCCAGGGCGGTGATGCCAACGCGGTCTACGACTCCACGCTCTACAACGGCCTGAAATGGCGCATGGTGGGACCTTACCGCGGCGGCCGCTCCACCGCCGTGACCGGCGTGCCCGGCCGGCCGTTCCTCTTCTACCAAGGGACGACGGGCGGCGGCGTCTGGCGAACGACGGACGCGGGCCAGAGCTGGGAGAACATCTCCGACGGCTACTTCGGCGGCTCCATCGGCGCCGTGACCGTGGCGGGCTCCGATCCCAATGTGATCTACGTGGGGGAGGGGAGCGTCGACATCCGGGGCAATACCTCGGCCGGCCGCGGCGTCTGGAAGTCCACCGACGCCGGCAAGACTTGGACGTTCAGCGGGCTGCGCGAGGCCGGGCAAATCGGCCGCATCCGCGTCCACCCGAACGACGCCGACCTGGTCTACGTCGCCGCCCTGGGGCACGCCTTCGGTAAGAACCCGGAGCGCGGCATCTTCCGCTCCCAGGACGGCGGGGCTACCTGGCAGCACGTCCTGGCGCTGAACGATTCCACCGGCGCCGCCGACATCGCGATGAACCCCCATAACCCCCGGGAGCTCTACGCCGGCATGTGGCGCGGCGAGCGGAAGCCGTGGGCGCTGATCAGCGGGGCGCTGGAAGGCGGCATCTACAAGTCGAGCGACGGCGGCGACACTTGGAAGAAGCTGGAGAAGGGTCTGCCCACGGGCCTCGTTGGTAAGGTCAACGTCAGCGTCTCCGGCGCGAACGGTGACCGCGTCTGGGCAATCCTGCAGAACGAGCCCGACGGCGGCGTCTACCGATCCGACGACGCCGGCGAATCGTGGCAGCGCGTGAACAGCGACAACAAGCTGCGCCAGCGCGCCTTCTACTACACCCACATCGTCGCCGATTCCGCCGACGAGAACACGGTCTACGGGCTGAACGTCCAGTTCTTCCGCTCCGTCGACGGTGGCGTGACGTTCGATCAGATAGAAGTTCCCCACGGCGACATCCACGACCTGTGGATCAACCCTGACGATCCGAAGATCATGATCGTCGCCAACGACGGCGGCGCCCAGGTCACGCTGAACGGCGGCAGGGTGTGGTCCACCTACCTGAACCAGCCGACCGCCGAGTTCTATGATGTGATCGTCGACAACGCGTTCCCGTACCGGCTGTACGCCGGCCAGCAGGACAATACGGCGATCAGCGTGCCCGCCTGGCTGTCGGCCAACGAGCTGCACGCCAAGGTCGGTTGGGAGAACATCGGCGGCTGCGAGACCGGGCCTGTCGGGCTCGATCCCGACGACCCTTCCGTCATCTATTCCGGCTGCTACAGCGGCATCATCGATCGCTGGGACCGAGCGCAGCAGCAGCGGCGCTGGGTCTCGATCTACCCGCAGGAGCAGTCGGGCGATGCCACCTACAACCTGAAGTACCGCTTCCAGTGGGTCGCACCCATCGTCGTCTCGCCGCATGACGATGGCGTCGTCTACCACGGCTCGCAGTACGTTCACAGGACGACCGACGGCGGGATGACCTGGGAGACGATCAGCCCCGACCTGACGACGAACACCCGGGCCCACCAGGGCTACGCCGGCGGACCGATCGACCCCGACATCACCGGCGTCGAGGTCTTCAATACGGTCTTCTCGTTGGCGCTCTCGTCGACCGACCCCAATGAGCTCTGGGCCGGCACCGACGACGGCCGAGTGCACATCACCCGGGACGCCGGCGCGACGTGGACCGAGATCACGCCCGATCGCATGCCGCAGTATGGCACGGTGGACGAGATCGAGCTGTCGCCACATGCCGCGGGCCGGGCGTTCCTCACTGTGCAGCGCTACCGCGAGGACGACTTCGCGCCCTACATCTTCCGCACCGACGACTATGGCCGGTCGTGGCGGCAACTCACCGACGGGCGCAACGGGATTCCGGCGGACTATCCGGTACGTACGGTCCGCGAGGATCCCGAACGCCGCGGCCTGCTCTACGCCGGCACCGAGTTCGGCGTCTTCGTCTCGTTTGATGACGGCCGCCGCTGGCAGCCGCTACAACTGAATCTCCCCATCACGCCGGTGACCGGCATGCGCGTCGCTCACGGCGACCTCATCATCTCCACCCAAGGCCGCTCCTTCTGGGTCCTCGACGACGTGGGGCCGTTGCTTCAACTGAGCGATGAGGTGTCAGGATCTCGGCACTACCTCTACTCGCCCAGCCCTGCTGTTCGAGCGAACCAGGGCGGCGTGTAGGAAGAGGGGGCCGGCGAGCCGGCACCGGCGGGTCGGCCGGGGCCCGGACTCATCTATTACTACTTGGCCGGAGAGAACGAGTCCGAAGTCCGCCTCGAAATCGCCGACGCCTCTGGCCGAAACGTGCGCAGTTTCACCAGCGATTCGGTGACCGCGGCGGAGTTGGGGACAACGCGGCTCGAGACCGAAGCCGGTGCACATCGCCTGGAGTGGGACCTCACCTACGCCGGACCCGACACGTTGGGCGGCGTCGAGATCTCCGGCTTCACCGGCGGCGTGAAGGCACCGCCCGGTGAGTATCAGGTGCGACTGACGGTCGGCGACGAAACGCAGACCCGCCCGATCACCGTGCTCCCCGATCCGCGCATAGAGGGCGTGACCCAGGACGACTACGACGAGCAGCTCCGCCTGGGGCTCGCCGTGCGCGACACGATCTCACGTATATATGACGAGCTGCGCAGACTCGCTTCCGCGCGCGACCAGCTGAAGTCGATCCAGGAGCGGGCGTCGCAAGCCGGCTATCCGTCGGAGCTGACGTCCCGCGCCGAATCCCTGGTCACCGCGTTGGTCGAGATCGAAGAAGAGCTGCGCCAGGTGAAGAACCAGAGCGGCCAGGACATGCTACGCTTCCCGCCCAAGCTGGATACCCAGTTCCTGACCCTCTATTCGTACGTGACGGGTGTGGACAACTACAGCTTCGGCGGCCCCGAGGGACGGCCCGCGGCAGGCGCCTACACACGCTTCGACGACCTGAACGTCGAATGGGCGACGCTGAGGGAGCGGTTGGAGGTGGTCCTGGGGACGGATGTGCCGGCCTTCAACGCCGAGCTGCGGCAGGCCGAGGTGCCGGCGGTGATCGTGCCCCGCTAAGCGGGCAAGACAACCCGCAGGTTCACTGGGCCGCGGCGGCCTCGTTTCCGCCGGGCTCCCGGAGGGCGACGGCCGGATTGACGAGAAACGGCTGTCTGGCTAGGTTTTTGGCCCAAAACCTTGGCAGGGTAGCTCAATCGGCAGAGCAGCGGAATCATAATCCGTGGGTTGGGAGTTCGAGTCTCCCCCCTGCCACTTTGAATGCGTTGCGGCGTCTAGAGATAGACGTCCTTTGTTTTGCCCCTAGGGTGGGTGTGTCAACTTCTGTGTACGTTAAAACGAATGTTTAGGGCATCCGTACGTCGAAGTTGTCAGGCCTGCCTGAGCTTCCGTGAGTGCATGACCACCTTCTCGAGCGTCTCGGGATCCGGCTGCTGATAGATCTTGAGCAGCGTCGTCGGGTCCTTCCAACCGCCCGCGAACGCCACGTCCTTCAGCTCCAGCCCCTTCCGCTCGATCGCCCACTTGCGTCGGAACGTGTGCCACAGGCCCTGTTTGAGGTGCTCCAGACCCGCCAGCCTTTCAGCCTCCCGGAGCCACTTCGAGGCGAGGTCCACTGACAAGCAATCGCTCGGATCCTTGGGTGAGGGAAACTT
>CP070812.1:759368-773548 GCA_020344015.1 Gemmatimonadota bacterium | reverse complement strand
TGACCCAGATATCGCTCAGCTCGACAGGTTCGCGCCGCAGCTCCGCTGCGTCCTGCACAAAGCGCTGCGCCACGCGCGCCGCCTTGCGAATAATCTCCAGGTCGCCGAAGCGCTCGATCGAGAAACCTTCGACCGGCTTCCTCGAAGCGCGGATTCCCTCGACGACGCGCTCAGTCCAGTTCGGCTCGATGCCGATGACGACGGCCGAGGCGACGTTGGGGTTGGCGCCGGTGCCGATCAAAGTGCGGAAGTGTAGCTCGAGGTCCTCGCCGTACTGCAGGCGGCCGTAAGGATGGGGGAGCGCCAGCGCATTGGGGATTAGCCGTGCCACCCCTTCGGCGGCCGCGTTGGAGATGTCGTCCACGGGCAGGACGACGACGTGGTTGCGAATCCCTGCACGGCCGTTCTCTCGTCTATAGCCTGTCAGCTGCATCCTCGCCTCGCCTTCAGTGTTAGCCCTCGAACGACCAGCGGGCCGATCGGATGTTGTGCACGTGTACGTAGTCGCCGGCCGCTATCGGCTCCTTGGCCAGGCCGATTTTCACCCGGTACTCGGTGACCTCGCCGTCTTTGACGATCGCATTCACCGCGATTTTGTGGCTCAGGGGGATGTCGCCGCGGGCGCTCAGGGTGATCGTCTCTTCGGTGTCCATGTAGACGCCCGTCACCTCTTCGCCGCGGCCGATGTCCTCGGTGGCGACACCCACGTCGTCACCCTTGTTATGGATCAGGAACTTGTGCATGACCATCTCCGCCTCTGCGCGATCTCTGGATTTGAGTCCACAATCTGGCTGAATGCCTGGTCCAAAGAAAGGGCGAAGGCAAGGCGCGTCGCCGCTAGCCGTTATCACTTTCTGTTGCCTGGTCGGGCCGACGAGCGCATGATGGCCTTAGTAGCTGACCTCAATGAATCGTGAGACGGCGATATGCGCATCGCGGTAACGCTCGTTTCGTTACTGCTCGCGTCGGCGAGCGCCGTCCTCGCGCAGGCGGATACGATACCCACGCTTCCGACGGAAGCTCTAATCGACTCGGGTCCCCCCGAGCCGATCCGCGGGACCAGCGTCTGCACGGTTCAGCGGATCATCGATGGCGATACGATCGAGTGCGCCGAGGTCGGACGCGTCCGGCTCATCGGGATGGACACCCCCGAGCTGAGCCAGGAGCCCTACGGGCGGTTGGCCGGCGAGGCGCTCGCCGGGTTGGCGCCGGTTGGGTCGCGCGTGGAATTGGAGCGCGACGTCGAGTTGCGAGATCGATACGACCGGATGCTCGCCTACGTTTGGATCAACGGGTTGCAGGTGAACTGGGCGTTGGTCCGCCAGGGCTGGGCGCTTTTGGCTACGTATCCGCCCAACGTGCAATACGTCGATTGGTACACCAAGGCGCAACGCCGAGCGCGAGAGGACGGAGTCGGTCTATGGGCGGTCGGCGGGTTCGACTGTACGCCGGCTGACAGGCGTCGGGGTAGATGCGACTGAGCTCGGAAGGAGAAGAGCCGTGGTCGGAGTAATCCGCAGGTGGGATATCCTCGCTCATCCGGTGGTCACCATCCGGTGCTTTGGCTGGCCGGTATTCTTCAAGGCGCTGACAGCCGGCCGGGGGCAGACCTTCCTGTCGCTACTGTGTGAGGCCGGTGCGCTTCGACCGCCCGCGGTGGAGGTTCCCGAGCTGCTCGGGCGGTGCGTCGAGCTGGAACTGCGGGCGCAACGGATCTACGAGACCTTGGCGCGGCGCTACGCCGATCGGGATCCGGTCAGGCGGTTCTTCGAGACGCTCGCCGAACAGGAGCGGAGCCACGGCGAATTGCTCGAGCTGTGCCGCGAGACGGCGGGGCGCGCGGGGTGGCTGGAAGAGCAATTCGAACCCTGGCGTGACGCGGTGCCGCGTCTCGAGCGTCAGATGGGCGATGCAGAAGCGTCGCTCGAGGGTCTCGATGAGTTCGCCGGGGCCCTTCGTCTGGTCATCCAGATCGAGGGCTCGGAAATCAACGATGTCTTTGGCGGTGTTGTGGCGGCGACCGACTCGGACTTCGTCAGGACTTTGCGGGCGTTTCACACCGCGGGAACGACGCACATATCGTACATCTGCGATCAGATTCCGAAGTTCGAGCCGAGTCTGGTGGATGAATGCCGAGCGTTGAGCGCCGAGTTAAAAAGCTAGAAGGCCTCGCCCAGGGTGATATAGAAGCCGGAATCCCCGTCGCCGAACCCGAAATCTAGTCTCAGGGCGATCCGCTCGGCGCGAATCAGAAGGAAGCGGATACCACCACCGATCGAATACTTGAAGTCGCCGAGGGCGAAGTTGCTCGGTTCAGCGGCGACATCACCGATCCCGCCGAAGACCACAGCGCCCACCCGCCACCAGACGGGGACAATCCGGTATTCGGCCTGTAGCGCGATCATGTTCTTGTCGCGGAAGCGACCGAGGTAGTACCCCCGCATCAGGTCCTGGCCGCCGAACAAGAAGAGGTGCTGGAACGGTGGGTCACCGCTCTCGAAGCCGAAATAGCCCTGCAGTGCCAGGACGTGATCGGGCATGGTGTTGATGTAGCCGCGCAGGTCGAGGATGTAGCGGCCGAAGTCGTAGTCGCTAGCAAGCGCGCTTCCGTTCAAGTCGACGGTAAGCTGGTGGTACTGGCCCCTCGATGCTGAGAAGATGTTGTCGCGGGTGTCCCAACTGGCCAGTACGATCCCCCCCGAGACTACGCCGCCTTCGCTGCCGAGGATGTCACCCCCCTCCAGCATGCCGCCTTCCTCGACCTCGTCCAACTTGCTGTGCTCGAATTGGTAGCCGACTCCAAAAAAAAGGCTCGCGAAGTAGCGCTGCTCGATGCTGGCCCGCAGTCGCGCGTAGCGCGGCGTGTAGTCCTCTTCGTCGTCCTGCGAGGTGTCGTTGCCGATGCCGTAGAACTTGTCTGGGAACTTGCTGTAGCCAGCGTAGCCGTTGAAGTGATACTTGTCCTGATTCCGCCACAGATCGGAATAGAACTCGGCCGTGACCTGGCTGTTCGTCGTGTAGACTAAAACAGGCGTCAGGGTCGAGGGTCGAGCTTCGAGACCGGCACCCGCGGGACGGAAGTAGTATTGTGCGGCTACGCCAAAGGCGAGCTTGGTCTCCGGGGTATAGTAGAGGACCGGGATCGGGATCAAGCCGCTGCGCTTCGGTTCGGGGACCTCTTCTTCGGCCTCCTGTGCTAGCGTCTTGCCCGGCGGCATGCAGCACAGCACGGCAAGCGCTAGGACGAAGCGCTTCTCACGCACGGCATGTGGCATTGGGGCGGTCTCCCGTTGTTCTGCCCAAGCTAGTCTATGGGAGCCGTGCTGTCATCCGGTAGAGCTAGGCGATCGGCGTCGCCCCCACTCGCGCGCCAAGGCGCTCGCGCATATCATTCTGCCGTTCGTGCGACAAGCGGTGAGCCCCGGGCCCCGATCGTTCCTGCCCACTGCTCGCCAACATCACCACAACCGGGAGTGGTTTTTCACAGCCCAAGGAGAACCAGATGAGACGCACGGTCCCGAGCACTCTCTGGACGATCCCCGCCGTCGTCCTGCTCATCGCCGCCCTCACGGCAGGGTGGGGAGGAGACGAGCTGTGGCGGGAGACGGGTGACACCCAGGTCACCGTCCACACCGTGACGATCACCGTTGATCCTGAGACCGGCGCGTTCTCGTACTCGCAGGATCCCGTGAACGCGAAGCGGGGCGACCACATCGAGTGGAACTGTGATCAAGGCGCCTGGTCGGTCCACTTCATCGATCGGACGCCGTCCAATCAGGATAGCCAGCGTGGTCCCAGAGGTGGCCCGCGCCGCTTGCCGATACGGCAGGACGCCGAGTTCGGTAGCTACAAGTACTTCGTCGCCGTCGCCATCGGGGACGACGTCTTCACCGACGACCCGGAGGTGGTGGTAGGACCTGGTTAATCGGTAGGATTCTGCGGCAAGGTCGCGGGCCGGCGTCGGTCCGCGACCCCGTTGCAGTTATTCGGCTGTGTCTACCAGCGCTTTGAAGCGGGGATCGTCCCAGAGAGCTTCGAACATCCAATCGGACGCCACGTACTCCTTCCGCTGCGGGATGGCCTCCAGGAACTCGCCCAACATGTCCAGCGCTCGATCGCGTTCGCCGAGTAGCAGGCGAACGTTCGCGGCGTAGTAGTCGATCCAGGGCGCGACGTTTTCCGGCGCCGCGGCGCGGGCCCGCTCGATGACCGCATCCGCGCTGTCCCGTAGTCCTGCACGGGCGAGGGCGCCCGCCACCCAGGTCTCACCAATGGCCTGCCGCTGCTCACGCGACTGCGGGGGGTTCATCTGCCACATGCTGTCCAGCAGCACCCAGGCGCGGTCGACATCGGGTTCGGGACCTTCAGAGAGCGCCAGCAGGAAGAGCGAGCACGATACGAACCATTCGTCGCCGGGAAAACGCCGACGCCCCTCCTCGCACCAGTGTTTCGACTCGTTCACGTCCTTCAGGTCGAGCGAGGTCGTGAACTGCCGGAAGATGATGACCCTGGCCTGCTCCAGGAATGGGTCCGCCTCCAGCGCCCGCTCGGCGCTGCGCCGCGCTTCCGCGAACTGGGTGTTCAACCTCTGCAACTCGCTCAGCTCGACCCAGGCGCGGGCGCGCGTGGGGTCGGCCGCCACCGCGGCCTTCAGGTCCCGCTCGGCCCGCTGGCGCAGCTCGCTGGGATCGCTGGCCTCCCGGGCCGCCGACATCTGGAAGAGCAACAGTCCATGTATCTCGAGGGCCCCCGCCTCGCCAGGCGCCCGCTCGAGCGCCCGCTCGGCGTGGGCTAGCCCGCGTATTACGACGTCCTTGTCGAAGTCGTCCCGGGTTGCACCCAAGAGAGCAGATTGGTCCCAGGCGACCCAACCGCGCAGCACGATGGGCTCTACCCACGAGGGATCGAGCTGCTCGGCCAAAGCGAGGACCGAGTCGGCGGCGGCCAGCGCTCGCACGGCCGCGGCCGAGTCGCCGGCCACCTTGAGGGCGTCTGATTCGCTACGCAGAGCCTCGGCTTGCTCGACCGCAGCCAGCGCCTCGGAGCTCGAGGTGCCGGCGCGTCGTTCGCGTAGTTGAACCTCGACGCCGAGCCGCTTCCGGAGCCGGCGTGCCACCTGCGCGGCCAGATCGTCCCGCAGATCCTGCCAGTCTTCCACGGGGCCGCGCAGCGCGAAGCTCTCGATCGTCGATTGGCTTGCCGGGTCGATGAGCGCCACGTTTAGCGCCAGAGACTCTCTGGAGCCCGTCACGCTGCCCTCCACCAGCGTCCCCATCCCGAGAGCTCGGACCAGGCTGTCGAGGGACACGGAGACGTCCCGGTAAGGCTTCACGCCGCCGCGCGGAATTACGTCCAGCCCGCTGACCCGGCTCAACTCGTCGATCAGTGCGCCGGTGAAGGCGTTGGCGAGGTGGCCGAGGCTCTGGTCTTCGCTCTCGTCGTCGAAATAGAGGACGGCGATGCGTGTGGGATCGAGACTCGCGGTGGCGTCGATTGCCGGCTCTTCGGATCTCAGGCCACCGCGGGACAGGGCCGTCGCGATAACCGCTGCGGCGACGACGATATTGACGGGCACGCCGATCCGCTCGACCCGCCTCCAACGCTGCTGTCCCCGGGCGCCGTGGAAGTAGGCGAGTAGCAAAACCGTCGGGATCATCGCCACCCACGCAATCAGGCTCACGTCGGCCAGCCGCGGAGTGACGTCGTAACGGCCGATCAACCAGTCAACGAACTCTAGGACGCCCCAGCCCACGGCCAGGTAGATGCCGAGGATCTGGGGAACGCGCCGCTTGAGCAGGTCCTGACCGAGGCCAGGCGCCATCAATACCTCACAGTCCTATTATTGATGAGAGCCCGCGCTGGGGGCCCGACGCGACCCAAAGATGGCAGGCGGCCTGGCTCCGATCAACGTTCCGGTCGCGAGCAGGTCCAGCATGCCAGAGGAGGGATGGAGATGCCTTACATCGTGCAGGAGAGCAGGGCGCTCTACGATGAAGCCCTTGCCGTCCTGGCGGAGATGATCAGCGACGCGACGCCGGACGGTGACCTGAACTATGTCGTCACGCGCATTTTGAGCGATTGGCTCCAGAAACGCGGTCTGAGCTACAGCGCGCTCGCCGACGTGGTGACTGTGCTGGAGACCGCGAAGCTGGAGTTCTATCGCCGGATCGCCGCGCCCTACGAGGACGGTAAGGCTGCCCTGAACGGCGATGTCTACGGCGAGCTAGGTGAGGGCTAGCCGGGCCCTGCCAGCTCGTCTAGCTCGCCGCTCCCGGTGACGCGATAGAAGACGCCGCCCTCCCAGAGCAGGCCTTGGAAGGAGCCGAGATCTACTAGCGGGACGTCGATAGCGAAGACTCGTCCTCCGAAGAGGCTCTTCACCTGCTCGCCTTCGGAGTGTCCGACGACAGCCGTGTGCGCGCCATAATAGGCCAGAATCACCTCGACCTCTTCCGCGGTCGCGTGCGTGTACCATCCCTCTCTAGGCTCGTGGTAGCCGCGGTACCAGAACGGGCCGCCACTGCTGTACCAGAAGATCGGCGTCTCGTCGAACACGATCTGGTACGATCGCAGGTCGAGGTACTGGCGGGCCTGGACGTTAATGTCTTCCAGTCTTAAGCCGGCCTCCACCATGTGGGGTCCTATGCCGCCGTGCACGAAGAGGATGTCGTTCAGTCTTATGGCCGAATGTTTCGCGCGCAGCCACCGGCCCAGCTCCATGTGCGGGCCGTAGAGGTCCTGGTACATGATCTTCGTTCTGCGCACGATGCCGTCGATGTACTTCTCATTGACGTAACGGAGATCACCCCACATCACCATTATCTCGTGGTTCCCCAGCACGAAGTGAACGCGGCCACCGGCCTCGAGCGCCTCCTGCTCCAGACGATAGATGAGCCACAGACACTCGGTCACCAGGTCGCCGCGGTCGAACACGTCGCCGTCTACCACTAGGTGCCCGGTTCCCCAGCGCCAGTGCAGATCCTGGTCGACGACCCCAGCGTTGATCAGCAGATCGACGAACGCCTCGTACTCGCCGTGGATGTCGCTGACAACGAATATTCGCGGGACGTCGTCATAGATGTGGGGCTGGATCTCTGGCGCCCGAGCAGCCACGACGTACTCGGCGAGCGAGTCGCCGCAGAAGCCGTGGAAGCGGAGCGTGTCGCTTACGAAAAACTCCCGCTTCTCCACAGCACCGTCGCAGAGGTAGAAAACGATGGCGGTCGAGTCGTTCTGCCAGTAGATGTGGGGGCCGTCGTCTAGTGAATCGGCCACGACCCTCGAACCCGGCAGATCGACGCTCGAGTGGGTGGTCGCCGGTCCCGGCGGCACGAGGATCCCGATTCCGAGGACCGCAGGAAGGACTGCGGTCGCTTTTCGTGTCAGCATATCCAACTCCAGTGTGTCGCACCTCTTCCGCGAAGAACTGTGGGAACCTAACCTGTGGGCATGCACATACCAAGAACACCTACGCTCCTGGTGGCCCTGGCCGCCGCTGCGGTGACTGGGTGTGCCGAGCTCGATGGCGGCGAACGCTTCGCAGCGCGTGACAGCGCCGGCACCGAGATCGTCGAGAGTCGTGCGCCGTCCGGCGACGCCGCCACGACCTGGCGGCTGAACGGCGTGCCGCTCCTGGAGATTGGCCTGGAGGACGGCCCGCCCGAATACCAGTTCTCCCGGGTGGAAGGCGCGCTGCGTCTGCCCGACGGCCGCGTAGCTGTAGCAGACGGTGGCTCGCGACAGATCCGTTTCTTCGACGCCGACGGTCGCTTACTCTCCGCCTCGGGCCGCAGCGGCGATGCGCCCGGCGAGTACCGGGAGATCATTGGGCTTGGCTACGGTCCCGGCGACTCGATCTGGGTCTTCGATTACGGGAATCGGCGATTCACAGTGCTGACCGCCGATGGGGAGGTGGCCAGGACGCTGACCCTGGATCCGACGCTCTCCAACGTGACCGCGGTAGGCCGCCTCGAGGACGGCTCGTTCGTCGTTCGGGAGTTCTGGTCGTCGGCAGGGCGCGGCGCAGCAGTCATTCAGTTGGGATTGGGCCGCGATCCCGCGGCCGTGGCACGCTACACGCCGGACGGTGCGCGGATGGATACGATCGGGCTGTTTCTCGGCCGCGAGGTCTACATCCTCACCGAGGACGGCCGTGGCGTGATGAGCACGCCGCTCTTCGCACACGTCACCAGCGCCGCCGTCCACGCGGACGACGTCTTCATCGGCGACCAGGAAAGGTTCGAGGTAGGCGTCTACTCGACGAGCGGTGTGCTGCGCCGGATCATCCGAGTGCTCAACGTCGAGCTGCGGGTGACGCGCGACGACATCGAGCGGGCGATCGAGCAGCGACTGGCGAGTGTCCCGGAGGAACAACGAGTGCGGATGAGGGCGCAGCTCGACGCGATGGATGTCCCGGCCACGCGACCCGCGTACGGCCGTCTCCTGGTCGATTCGCAGGGCGCCCTCTGGATCGGCGACTATGCGCCGTACCCGGATGACCCCGTTCTCTGGCGTGTCTTCGACGCGGCCGGTCGCCTCGTCACCACGCTACAGGTGCCGGAGCGCTTTCGTGTCTTCGATATCGGGAGCGACTGGATTCTCGGTGTGTGGCGCGATGACTTGGATGTCGAGCGCGTTCACCTATACCACTTGAGAAAAGATGGCTGAGTTCAACCCTGCACCGATCAAGCCGACCGTGCCGTTCGACCTCTTCCAGCAGATCGATGTTCGGATGGGCTCGATCATGGCGGTCGACGACATCCCAAGCTCGAGCAAGCTGCTGAAGCTAACCGTCGATTTCGGCGACCACCGGCGAACGATCGTCGCGGGACTAAAGAAGGAACGGCCCGACCGGCAGGCGCTGATAGGGATACAGGCACTCTTCGTGGTCAACCTGGAGCCGAGAAAGATGGCCGGCGAGCTGTCCGAGGGGATGCTGTTCGACGTCGGGTACCCGGATGGGATCCGGCCGGTTTTCGCCGTCCCCGAGGCTCCGGTCCCCAACGGTGCGCGGGCGGGCTAGCGGGTCTCGGACCCGAGCCGCAGCCACATCAGTGCGATGATCGTCTTGGCGTCCTGCAGAGTGCCGTCTAGAAATGCGTCCCACAATTCGCCAGGGCTCATCTCGATCACCTTGATGTCCTCATCGCCGACCCCGAGTCCTTCCGTCGTTTTCGGCTCGCCGCTCACTTCTCCGTAATAAAGCAGCACGCGCTCCGAGGTGCCGCCCGGCGACATATAGAAGGTTGCTATCGCCTGGAGGTTCTCGACCTCGTACCCGGTCTCTTCCCGGACCTCGCGGACGATACAGGCTTCAGGCGTTTCACCCTCGGGCAGGCCGCCGGCCACGATCTCGTTTAACCAACCCGGGCCTTTCTCCAGCGTCGGGTATCGGAACTGGTTGATCACCACGAGACGGCCCGTATCGCGGTTGAGGAGCAGAGCGGCGACCGAGTCGCCGCGCTCGAAGCACAGTTGGCGGAGCGGAGGGCTCCAGCTACCGTCGTGCTTGCGGTGCTCGATGATCGCTTCTTCAACCTTGAAGACGTCGTCGAGCAGCCACCGCTTCTCCAGCACTCTGACCTTTTCCATTCGCTTGACCTTGGGATCCCGGGTGGTCCGGCGCCAACCGCTCTCCAAACCGGAAGAGAAGGGGTGGAGCCGCGTTTCCGCAACGGGTGGTGCCTCTGCCTGCGCCGGGATCGGCGGTGGCAGGCTGTCCCAATACGACGCGGGAGTGCTCGGCGCGAACCTGCACCGGCCATGGAAGGCATGCCGCCTTGACGCTTACGGGTTCCGGAACGCCCTTTGCATAGTGAGCGGCCGAGTGGTAGACTCACTATCCACCAAAGCTCGAGGCGCGCCGATCAGGCGCTGGCACACTTCAACCAGGGAAGCGAGTGGAGCTTAGCACATGACGACGGACAAGAAGGCAGATCTGGCGGGACCCGGCATCGGCAACTACGAGGATCTGGAGAAGGTCCTGCCCAACGACTACGAGCCCCTGCTCGACCGCAAGGAGACGATGCAGGCTCTGTTCGCGGTCAAGGACTACATCGAGGAGAACCTCTGCAAAGAGCTCAACCTGATGATGGTGCAGGTCCCGCTGATCGTCGACGTCGAGAGCGGCGTCAACGACATGCTGGACCGTGACGGTTCGCGCACGCCGATCGAGTTCTACATCTCCAACGACCACGGTAAGAACCCGATAACCGCCCAGGTCGTGCAGGCGGCGACCAAGTGGAAGCGGGTGGCGTTGGCCCAGTTCGGCATGCAGCCGGGCGAAGGGCTGAACACCGACATGAAGGCGGTGCGCAAGGACTATTTCCTCGACCACGACCATAGTGCCTACGTAGACCAGTGGGATTGGGAGCGGGCGATCACCGCCGAAGATCGCAACCTCGATTTCCTCACCGACATCGTGAAGAAGATCTGGAAGGTTCTGTACGGTGCTGGGAAGTTCGCCGAGGAACAGTTCCCGGCGCTCAAGGGCAAGTACCCCGACATCCCCGAAGAGCTGACCTTCCTGCACGCCGAGGAGATCCTCGAGATGTTCCCCGACCTGCCACGCAAGCAGCGGGAGACGCAGGTGCTCCAGGAGTATCCGGCGGTCTTCATCTATGGGATCGGTTGGCCGCTGGCCGACGGCTACCCGCATGAGATGCGTGCAGCGGACTACGACGATTGGGTGACGGAGACCACGTCGAAGGACGGCCGTCTGATGCACGGGCTGAACGGCGACATTCTCGTCTGGAACCCGGTGACGAAGCGGCGCCACGAGCTCACTTCGATGGGAATCCGTGTGAACGCCGAAACGCTTAAGAAGCAGCTGGAGATGGCCGGCCAGCTCGACAGCCTGAAGCTTCCGTACCACCAGGCGATTGTTAACGGCGAGGTGCCGCTCAGCATCGGCGGTGGCATCGGACAGTCGCGCACCTACATGTACCTGCTGCGCAAAGCGCACCTCGGCGAGGTCAGCGTCACTGTGTGGCCGCAAGTCCTCAAGGACATGTGCGCGGCGCGGAAAATCCACGTTTTGGAGTAGGACGGCTTCGGCGGTAGCAACAGCGACGAATCCTCTCATATTAGGAGCGGGTTGCCTCAGGGTCCGGAGCCCGAGGCGACCCGTTTCTGCCGGTCGCAGCGGGCCGGTCCCAGAGAGAGGGTGTGGAGATGAAGGAGCCAGAGAGCGAGCGTGGAGCGCCGAAGGGCGGCGAGGGCCTGGAGGGCGAGCTTGGCAAGCCGCGCTCCGAGTGGACCGTTGATGACCTTGTAGACCTGGTCGGCAGCCGCAACATCCGCATCGTGAGCCTCATGCACGTGGGCGGTGACGGCTGCCTGAAGACGCTCGATTTCGTTCCCCGCAGCCTCACCCATCTCAAGGACATCATCGAGGCGGGCGAGCGGGCCGATGGCTCGAGCCTGTTCGCCGGGATGGGCATACCGACGGGTGCCTCGGACATCGTCTTAAGGCCGCGGGTGGAACGTGCCTTCCTCGATCCGTTCGCACCCATTCCGACACTCGTTCTTATGTGCGGCCACGACAGCCGTGACGGTACGCCACTCCCTCAGTCGCCTGACACGATCCTGCGGCGCGCCTGTGACCATCTGTTTGAGAAGATCGGGGTCGAACTATGGGCGCTCGGTGAGGTCGAGTACTTCCTGGGCAAGCGCTGGGACGAGACCGACATTTATGGCGCGGACGACCGTGGCTACCATGCCGCGTCGCCGTTCGTCTTCGGTGAGGGGCTGCGGCGTCAGGCGTTGGCGATCTTGGCCGAGATCGGCGTACCGATCAAGTACGGTCACAGCGAAGTCGGCTACATTGAAGCCAAGGAGACTGAGGGCGTCATCTGGGAGCAGCATGAGATCGAGCTATCGCTGAGCCCGCTCTCCGATGCGGCGGACGGCATCATCCTCAGCCAGTGGGTTCTGCGGAACCTGGCGTACCAGAGGGGAATGCGCTGCAGCACCGACCCGATGATGCTGGAGGGTCATGCGGGTAACGGCTTGCACATCCATTTCGCGCCGATGAAGAACGGGCTACCGATGGCGATCAAGGACGGCAACGGAAACTTGAGCGAGTCGGCGGCCTGGCTGATCGGCGGCCTCGTTCAGTTGGGTGAGGCACTGATGGCGTTCGGCAATCGTGTTGAAGATTCGTTCGCCCGGCTCGTGCAGGGGAAGGAGGCGCCGAACACGATCGTCTGGGGCGAGTTCGATCGTAACGCGCTGATCCGTTTGCCGATTGTCGCTACCGATTCGCAGGGCCGGATCGTCACGCCACCCACCATCGAGTTCCGACTGGCCGATGGCTCTGCGCTCCCGCATCTACTGCTCGCCGGCGCCGCCCTCGCTATGATCCGCGGCCGCGACACGGCGGATCTTGACGGCCTGCTACAGCGCACCGTTTCGGGCGGTGCAGCTGGGGTATCGGAGGCGGCGGCGAAAGTGCCGAGGAACTTCGCGGAGGTCGCGGAGGCGCTGGCAAGAGACAGGGCGACGTTCGAGTCGGGTGGCGCGTTTCCGGCGGGGATGATCGACCGGGTGATCGCGCGCCTCAAGGCGCGGTGACCCGACTCTGCAGGAACCGGGGCCGCGCGGCTGGGTAGACAGAGTCGTCGAGCCCTGCCGGAATTCCCCAGCACCAGCAAACCACACGCTAATCCCGATTGCGAGAAGCTCTCTCCTTTCTCCTGAGCGTCGCGCCGGCCGCCTACCTGTGGTGGGTAGGACGGCGTCTGGTACGACGGATCGATGATCCCGCTTTCCCCGAGCTGAGGTTCGCCCGTGGCCAGCGTCTGGGCATCGTCATAGCGGTCTGCCTCGTATCGAGCCTGGCGTTGAGCATCGACTTCGCGGCGCTGAAGGTAGGGCTCGCCGTACTGGGTGTGCTGGTCGCCAACTACCCGGCGCGTTGCGAGATCTTCGGGGAGACCTGGGGGTTATTGGGCTACCTCTCCTTCATGCTGCGCTTCTGGCTGGCAATGCTGGGCGTATGGCTGCTGATCGCCTGGATGCCGATGGTCATACGGGGGGTGGGCGACTACGCGGTGGTGGTCGCCGTCCTGCTGGTTGCCGTCGCCGTCCTCTGGGGCCACTTCAACGCAGCGGCGTTCGCTTGGATCGCGGGTGCCGGGCCGCTTGGCGAGCCCGACCTGGAGAGGCGCTTCGGGGAGATCCTCGCCCGAGCGGAGTGTAGGGAGCCGCGAACCCTGAGGCTCGACACTGGGGGAGGGTTCATGGTGAATGCCTTCGCACTTCCGGCGTTCAGGAGGCCGGCGGTACTGTTCAGCTCTGATTTGCTGGCGGCGCTGACGTCCGACGAGACTGCGGCGATATTCGCCCACGAGGTCGGTCACCTGGAGTACTTCGATCGCCGACGCCTGCTGAGGCGCAGTCTGGTGATCTGGGGCCTGTTCGCCGGTCTGCTTGCTGCAACGGTGTGGCTCGGCGTGGAGTCGAGCGCGTTTGTCACGCTGTCTTGGGTGTGGCCGCTTGCCATCCTCGTCCTTCTGGCGGCGCTGGTGGCCGGGAGTCAGGGGCGCGAGCACGACAGCGATGTCAGAGCTGTCGAGCTGACCGGCAATCCGGAGGCGCTGGTCACCGCGCTGACCAAGATCCACAGGCTGATGAGGATGCCGCGTCGCTGGCGTGAGAGTAGCGAGGGCCGTCTTTCACATCCCAGCCTGGCACGACGGGTCCGGGCGATCCGCGAGGCAGCCGGGGTGGGCGAAACCGAGGGCGGTGCGGAGGAGCCGGCCGAAGTCATAGTGGTCCGCGGCGCGGAGGAGCCCTCACAGGTCGTTGTGCTTGCCGCCGATCGTCTCCATTGGCTGCAGGGTCTGGATGATGATGTCGGCCTCGAGCCTCGCGCCGTTCTCCAGTCAGCGCACGACTGCCGGTCCATCCGCTACAGCGAGCTGGCCGACCTGCGGTTGGAGGTGCGGGGCATGGGCGGCCGCTATCTGAAGGCCGTCGACGGCCGCGGCTCGACCCTGCGCCTTGCTATACGGCAGGAGGACGTGAGCCGAGTGAAGGGCGTCCTGGAGCGGATCGACCTGCAGGTGCGGGACACTGCGCCGGGGGCTGCGGCGATGGCCGTCGCGGAGCGCGCGAACCGCCGCAACAGCCGGAGCCTCGCAACCCTGGCGGCGCTGCTCGGGCTCCTACCACCGATC
>CP070812.1:753922-759268 GCA_020344015.1 Gemmatimonadota bacterium | reverse complement strand
GATACTCGAACGGCGGGAACATCAGGTACGTGTCTTCGCCGACGTCTGCGAACGCCGCCGGAATGACGGCACCCGCGGTCCGCTCGCCGACCAGCAGCGTCCGGCCCCGCTTACGCAGCTCGTGGGCGATGACCTCTTTGGCGCTGCGGGTCCCCCGGTCGATCAGGGCCACCAGGGGCAGGTCGCGCGCCGCCCGCGCATCGTCCAGGACCTCGAGCAGGCGCGGCACGGTCGCTCTGTTGCCGCCGCGACCGCGCAGGTCGAAGACGAGGGCGTCGCTCGCGGCGAGCTCGGTCTCGAGCTTCTGCCGTAACAGCTCGGAGACTCCGGTGAATTGGACCAGCCAGAGGTGGAAGTACCCGATCGCCACGTCGCCCCGCTCGTAGATTTGGGCACTGGCCCTCGACGCCTCGAGCAGCGAGTACGGTCGAGCGCTGACCCGAATCGCGCGCTGGGCGCCGGGCCGCGGCTCCACCAAGAGATCTATGGCCTCGCCGTCGGCCACTAGAAGCGCGCGGAGCGGTGGATCGTCCCGGTAGGCGTCGTCGGTTCGCCAGTCGAGCCGCGGGCTCGATGCGACCGGTTGCCCGGCTATCGCCAGCACCCGGTCGCCGGAGAGGAGCCCGGCCTCGGCGGCCGGGCCGCCGTCGACCACGTTGTGGACGAAATGCTCACCATCCAGCTCGAGCAGCTCGAAGCCCACGGTCGGGGAAGGCCGACCCCTTAGCTCGGCCACGATGCGGCGGAACGACGCGCCGGAGAAGAGAGACAGGTGCGACGCCGGGATCTCGCTCAGAAACTCGAAGGCGACGGCCCGCTGTTCGGCCAGGCCGCACGCCTCCGCGGCGCGGGGCCGGTAGCGGGCCGCCAGCCCGGGCAGCCGCGCCTCCCTGAAATCCTCGTGGTAGTATCGCTCCTCCAGGACGGCGACCACGCTCTCCAACAGGTTCGCCGCGCACTCGCTCGAAGCCGGTGCATCCTGGCGCGCTAGGCCGGTCGCCAGGATCGGGACCAGCAACAGGGTCCAAGCGCTGCCAATCATTTGGGGCTCCCTTCTGTCTCCTCCGGGTCCGGCGTCGTCTCGAAAACCTCGCGGGCCTTCTCCCGCAGTCGCTCCCTGGCGTCTTCCACTCCCTTCAGAGCCTCGGCTAGATCCGACAGCTCACGGGCGTGGACTTTGAGACCCTCCCTCAGGAACAGGGCCGCCGCCTCCGATCGGCTCTTGAAGGCGCCCGTCTCCAGCCAGGCATCGAGCTTCCGCGTGGTCTCCTCGTCGGCACGCACCATGACCACCTGGTCCCGCGGCGTCTTACCCATCTCCTTCAGGCTGTCGGCCAGCCCTGCCACGCAGACGACCTTGAGCGGCTCGCCGGCGCCGCCCTCGCAGCAGGCGGCGTCGAAGTCGATGCCCTTGTGCTGTAGCTCGTCGCGGATCCGTTGCCAGATATGGGAAAGGTCCATCTCGTCCATGGTATCCCTCGTTGTGTGACGGGGCGCGGGGAGTAATGTAATTACACGTTACACGTTGCGCAATACACTGCGCACTCCCCCTGGGGGAGAGGGGTCGCGGCGCCGCGTCCCGGGCCGGTGCACGAGGGCGACCGGCCTCGGCCAGCGGGTGCCGCGAACGATCCGGACTAGTAGGGTGAGCTCGTTGCCGCGGGCGGGTACTCGCGGCAGCGGCAGGTATCCGCGTTCAGGTGGCTGACCCGCACCCAGATCTCCAGGCGGCACCACGCCATGCCGTCGCCTGTAACGACGACGGCGGCGGTGCCTGGGTTCTGCCCACCGGCGAGCCAGGCGGGCAGGCTGTCGCTGGGCGCCTCGACCACGCAGGCGGGAATCGCCTCGGCTGGGCCTGCGACCGCGGCGGTGAGGGCCGGGCGCTGCGGGGGCGGAGCAGGCGGCGTCGGGGCCGGGCCCCGCAGCAGCAACGTCAGGACTATGCCGCTTACTATTGAGAATATCGCCGATCTCATGACTCGAGCTCGCTTTCGTTACCTTGGTCAATCCGATAGACTGCCGAGCGTCTCCTGCATGGCGGCTCGATACCGCCGGAACGCCTCGCGGCCCTTTTCGGTGAGGCTGACCATCGTGCAGGGCTTCTTCCCCCGGAACTCCTTCTCGACCTCCACGTAGCCGCTCTCCTCCAGCTTGGTCAGGTGGGTGGAGAGGTTGCCCCAGGTGAGGCCGGTACGGTTCACCAGAAACGTGGCGTCCATCGCCTCCACCACGTACAGCTGAATCACTATGCTCAGCCGCGCCGGTGCGTGGATGACCGAGTCGATCCAGTCCAGCGGCGCGGCACCTCGGTTCCTGGGATCGTCGGTCATCGGTCCTCTCCGGCGAGCGGCCCGTCACCCAGGGGAGCGTGACCGCGGACCACGGCGATAAGCTTGATGAGCCCCACCGCCACCATTAGAGCTGCCGCCGTCCCGAACACCACGGGCCAGCCGTGGTGACTCGCATAACCCTTCCGCCACAGCCACTCGCCGATGAAAGGCCCCACCGCCAGCACCAGCCCGTACAGGAAGAAGCGCGGGATGTCTAGGGAGTACGCGGCCAGCGAAAAGCCCACGAGTAGGATGAACGAGAGAAAGATAACGGGGGCCAGCCCACCTACCGCCTCGAAGCGGACCGCGAAGAACGTGCCCGCGGCCAACGCCACGACGTTGACGATCAGCAGCGCGACGGACAGCCTGCGCAGCCGCGCCTGACGGTAGGGGCCGAGACGCACGACCCCAATGCGGGGGACCAGCAGCCGCCGCTTCACCAATAGCAAGGTCAGGTACACGGCCCCCACAATCGGCACGAAGACCGCCGCGGCCCAGAAGTCGCCCATGCTGACGCTGAGCAGCGGCGCGAAGGCGAACATCGACAGGAAACTCGCGATCAGGATGTCCCAGATCCCCAGGTCGTAGGCAGCGTGGAAGGTGCCGCGCTCGGCTCGATCGATTTCTTTCTGTATCATGGGTTACCTCTCATAGGTCCGGCCTTACTCTCACTCTACGATAACTCTCTGTTTCAAAGTACAAGCTAACTAAGAGAAGAGCCCCTGTCAACGACTTCGCTCAGGTAGGGAAAGGAGGCGGGCGGCTGCACGACCCGGTTCGCGGGGCCGGGTCGGCATCGGGTTATTGGTTGGGCGGATCGTATTGTGGGGGTCTGACGGCGACCACGTTACCGGACGGATCTTCGACGTGCCGGTCGAGTGAGATTACATCGGATCGTTCAACAAACTCTCAACCCGCCGATTGGCCGCTGTCAACGGCTCCCGTTGCAACCAAACCGGAAGATCGGCCGTCTAATGTATAACGACGCTATACAACCGAGAGGAATATGGCGAAGCGCGCATTGGGCGAGTTCGAGCACCAGGTCCTGTTGTGCATCCTTCGGAACGGATCCGAGTCGTACAGCGTCGAGATCGTCCTCGAGCTGGAGGCCCGCACGGGGAAGGAAGTGGCCACGGCGGCGGTCTTCGTGGCGCTGCAACGGCTGAGGGAGAAGGGTCTGCTGGCGGACCGCGTGGTGGAGCCTGGCGATGAGGGCGGGCACGCGCGGCGCTATTTCCGCCTCACGCCCCTGGCGCTGGAGGTGCTGGCCGAATCGAGGCAACAGTACCTGAGTCTGTGGGACGGAGTGGAGGCGCTGCTGGACGAAGCCTAGTGAAAGGAACCGCAGATGTCGGATCGAGAGCATGAGCCCCGGTCGCCGAGGGTCGCCCGCTGGCTTCTGCAGCGACTTCTCGGCCGCTCGCAGCTGGAGGGTCAGGGAGCCGAGCTGGAGGAGTTGTTCAGGCGGAGGGTCGAGCGGCTAGTGCCCACGAGGGCCGGGCTCTGGTACTGGCGCCAGCTGTTCGGGTTCGTGATCCGCTGGCGTGCCGTCAGGCGGTACCCGGCTACGGACTCTCGCGGCGCCCCGGCCGGCGGACGGCGCAGGGGTGGCGCTTCCGCCCTCGAGTCGCTGGGCCAGGACGTGCGGTTCGGGTTCAAGACGACACTCCGCGGCCTGAGGCAACGGCCCAGTTTCTTCGCGTTCGCGGCGCTGATCATCGGTCTGGGTGTGGCGGCGGCCAGCTCGGTGTTCAGCGTGATGAACGCGCTTTTGCTACGGCCGCTTACGTTCGAGGAGCCCGACCGACTGGTGTGGGTCGCTCGGAGCATCGGGGGCGGCATGAGCAACGTCACGTCGCGCACGTCCAACCTGCGCGACTACAGGGAAATGAGTCGGTCGTTCGAAGGGCTTACGGGCTACTTTGCCTTCTTCGAGTACGAGAGCTACACCCTGGCCGGCGTCGGCCAGGCCGAGCGTCTCGTCGGCGTCGGAGTCGCGCAGAACTTCCTCGATGTGCTGGGCGTACGGCCGCTGCTCGGCCGCAACTTCGATGGCGAGGAAAGCGTCTGGAACGGACGACCGGCGGCGATCCTGACGCACGGCTTCTGGATACGGCGGTTCGGCGGCGACGCGAGCATCGTGGGACGGTCGATCACGTTGAACGATCAGCCGACCGTCGTCGTAGGCGTGCTGCCACCGACGTTCGACTTCGCCTCGACCTTTGCCCCGGCCTCGCGTGTCGACTTCCTGCGACCGTTTCCCATCTGCGACGAGACCGATTATTGGGGGAATACCCTTTCGATTATTGGACGACTCGAGCCGGGCGCGACTGTCGAGAGCGCCCAGGCCGATCTGGACGCCATCACCGCGCGGCTTCGAGAGGCGGACCCGGATCGCTGGGGCCTCGGTGCCGTGGTGACGGGATTGCACGAGAAGATCGCGGGTGACTTCCGCGGCGCGTTGCTGCTGCTGGCGGCGGCGGCCGCCGTCGTCTTGTTGGTTGTCTGCACGAACCTGTCGAACCTTCTCCTGGCACGTGGCCATACACGTCGCAGGGAGATGGCCATCCGCAGTGCGCTCGGCGCCGGCCCCTTGCGGCTCGTGCGTCAGTGGACGGTCGAGAGTCTCATTCTGGCGTTCTTCGGCGGTCTGGTGGGAGCCCTCCTTGCCAGAGAAGTCACGCGCGCGGTGGCCGGCACGAGCGCGATCAGCATCCCGATGTTGAGCCGCGTGTCGGTCGACGGCATGACGCTGTTGTTTGCACTCATTCTCACTATAGGGGTGGGGCTGTTGCTCGGCATCGTTCCGGCGCTGCAGTACACCCACGCAACGCAGCACACAGTGCTCAAAGACTCGAGCCGCGGGTCGACCGAGGGCAGACGAGGCACCGCGGTCCGCGAGGGACTGGTCGTCGGCGAGGTGGCGCTCGCCTGTGTCCTGCTGGTCAGCGGCGGGCTCCTGCTCCGCAGTTTCCTGAGCGTCCTCGATGTCGAGCTCGGCTTCCGACCGGAG
>CP070812.1:744047-753822 GCA_020344015.1 Gemmatimonadota bacterium | reverse complement strand
CCGCGCGTCACTCGAGGCATGCGTGACCGGCGCAGCGGCCGAGCCCTGGAAGGAGCTCGAGGCGCGCATACATGAGGCAATCGCGCGCCGACGGTGCGACTTGCAGGAGGAACCATATTGAAACCGCTCGCCGAACTCGATGCCGCGAGTTGCCGAGCGCTGATCGGCGTCGCCTTCGATATCGATGACACCGTCACGCGCGCCGGTCGTCTCGAACCCGCTGCGTTTCAAGCGATGCACGAGCTCACAGGGTCGGGGCTACATCTCGTCGCCGTTACCGGGCGGCCGCTGGGCTGGGTCGACGTCGTCGCGGTCCACTGGCCCGTCGATGCTGCTGTCGGCGAAAACGGCGCCGGGTGGGTGTGGCGCGACGGCGCGGTGCCGCGCGAGGGTTACTTCGAGCCCGAGGAGAAGCGGCGCGCCTATCCCGATCTGTTCGAGCGCGTTCGGCGCCGCGTCGCCCGCGAACTACCGCACGTCAAGCCTGCCCTCGACCAGCGCGCCCGGCGCTGCGACCTCGCCTTCGACGTCGGCGAGACAGTGCGGCTACCGGCTGCGGACATCGAGAGGCTGGTCGGCCTCATCGAGGCCGAGGGAGCGCGGAGCGCCGTCTCCAGCGTCCACGCCCACGCCATACCCGGCGACTGGGACAAGGCGCTCGGTATCGAGCGGGCGGTGCGAGATGCGCTGGGCCTAGACACCGATGCGGACAGAGGCCGCTGGCTATTCATCGGCGACAGCGGCAACGACGCCGCCGCGTTCGAGTACTTCCCGCTGAGCGTCGGGGTGAGCAACGTCCGCGACTACATCACGCGACTCCCGGCGCCGCCCCGGTTCATCACGGGCGCCGATCGTGGCGAGGGCTTCGCCGAGATGACGGCACACCTGCTGGAGGCACGGCGGTGAAAAGAAGTTACCGCTCGCGTCCGACCCGGCTGACGATCAGGCGTGGTCGGCGAGGTACTTCACCCCCTCTAGCACCATGTCGACCTCGCGCAGGCTCACGAAGATGTGGGTCGACACCCGCACTCCCCGCGTTCCCGCCTCCTCGCTCCCGATCGTCCTTATTACAATGTTGTATTTCTCTCTCAGGTAGTTGACGATCCGCTCCGCCTCCACCCCTTCCAGCGAGAACGCGGTGAGGCCGCCGCTCAGATACGGGTCGTGGCTGGTGTGCATTCGCACCCCGCGGATCTCCTCCAGCCCCGTCTTCAGATGGCTCGCCAGGGTCCTGACCCGGCGCTCGATTCGGTCCTTGCCGATCATGCCCTGGAAATCGATGGCTTCTCCGAGCGCGATGAGGATCGCGTCGGCGCGCTGGCCCAACGTCTCGAACCTGCGGGCCGTCGTATCGCTGTCCCAGCCCGATGACGCGATCGTCGGCCACAGCCGGTCCTGCGCCTCTTGCCTCACGTACAACAGGCCGCAGCCGGTGGGTGCGCCCAGCCACTTGTAGGGGCTCGACGTGAAGAAGTCAGCGCCCAGCTCCTTCATGTCCAGGTTCAACATGCCGAGGCCGTGCGCGCTGTCTGCCAGCAGCAGTATGTCGCGTTGATGGGCGATCTCGCTCAACTCCTTTATAGGAGCGATGAGACCGGAGATGAAAACCGTGTGGCTGATACTGATCACCTTTGTTTGCGGTGTGATCGCCCGCTCGAATGCCTCGGTCACCTCTTCAACGCTCTGCGGAGGGAGCCCGATCGGGACGTCTGTCACCGTGATCCCGTTGCGTGCCGCCTTGAGCCGCCAGGGATTGATCCCAGCGGGATGCTCCATACTGGACATTATGACCTCGTCGCCCGGTCCCAAATCGAGTCCGTTCGCGACGAAGTTCATCCCCTCGGTCGTGTTCCGCGTCAGAACGACTTCGTCAGGAGACGCGTTGATGAACCCTGCCATTTTGCGCCTGACTTCTTCGCGCCTGCGTGGCAGGAAGCCGTACACGTCGCAGGGGCTCGTGCATTGAACTTTGAACGCGCTCACCAGCGTGTTGAAGACGGGCTCGGGCATCGGGCCCACCGTCCCGTTGTTCATCATGATCAGCTCGTCCTCGAACATGTAGTGCTCTCTCACCGCGTCCCAGTAGGCGCCGTCGGGGGACGGGTCTTGCCCGTATTCATCATTCAGGGAAGCCAAGCTCTCGTATACCGCCGCGTTCAGCTTGTTGAGCGCGACGACGGATAATGCTGAGCTCGCGATCAGCGTGCGCACGAACGCTCGCCTCGAGTACCCCCGTGGGATCATCTCCTGCCCCAGCTGTTCCGGCGCGATCATGACGGCTCCTCCTGCTTGTCGTGGATGGCTGGTCTAGAAGTAGCTCGCGGCAGAGCACGCGGCAAACGCTATCAGTAGTTGTTACGAACAAGAAATCAGGAGCCGGCGACCGTCCCCCGGCGCCCGCGATTGCCGCTCGATCTACCTAGGCCCATTTTGTCGGTGAGACGACTTCCTTTGGCCCAAGACCAGGCATTTCAAAAGGCTGCGGCCCTCTATGTCGCGCTTCAAGCAGCTGATCGTCGAGATCCACCACCGCTCGCTCTGGCAAGTGCTGCTCGCCTACCTGGGCGGTGGCTGGGTCGTTCTGGAAGCGACCGCCCTTTTCACCGAGCGGTACGGTCTTCCCGAGTGGCTCTTCTCCGTTGCGCTTGTCCTTCTTGCCATCGGTCTGCTGGCCGTCGTGGTGTTGGCGTTTACGCCGGAGGGTGCGCCGGCGCCCGAGGCAGGGCCGCCGGACGTGGGATTGGCTGTAGCGCTCGAGACGGCGCCCGGCCCCGAGGGCACGGGTCGCCGGCGACTACTGACGTGGCGTAACGCGGGCGTGAGCTTCGTCGCTGCTTTGGCGGCCTGGGGTCTGGTGGCCGCCGGTTGGATCGTGCTGGCGCTGCCGGGCCCCTTCGTGCGGGCCGCGGCCGCCGACCTCGTGGATCTCGAGGACCGGGTGATCGTCGCCGAGTTCGAGAACGAGACCGACCAGGCCGCCCTCGCCCTCGCCGTGCGCGAGGCCGTCGTCACCGATCTCCACCAGTCGCCGCGGGTGAAAGTGGTCGAGCGGGAGCAGCTGCATGAGAGCCTCACCCGGATGCGCCTGCCCGATACGACCCGCGTCGTGCCGGACGTCGCCGTCGAGATTGCGCGTCGCGATGGTTATCCAGCGGTCGTGGCGGGATCCGTTACACCACTGGGTACCGGATACCAGCTGAGCGCGCGGATCATCGAGGCGAGCACCGGAGAGGTGGCGGTGCGGGTGCGCGAGGTGGCCGACGACGAGTCGCAGGTGCTGCCGGCGGTGGAACGGCTCGCCCATCTGTTGCGACGGCACCTCGGTGAATCGCTGGTCAGCCTCAGGCGTAGCCGGCCGCTGCCCGCCGTGACGACGGCTTCGCTCGATGCGCTCATGGTCTATGCCCGTGCGGTCGAGTATATGGACCGTGGGGATCCCGTACCCGCCATTCCCTTGTTGCGCGAAGCTGTGGGGCTGGACTCGGCGTTCGCGTCGGCGCACCGCTGTCTCGCCACCAACTACGGAAATGCCGGTAACGCGGCGGGTGCGATGGCCAGCATCGATCGGGCCTATCGTTACAGCGAGCGCTTGTTGGACCGTGAGCGCGTCTTGACTGGCGCCATGTACCACGCGCTCCGTGCGCGCTCCGATTCGGCCGCCTACTACTATCAGCTCGCGATCGAACTGGATCCGGAGGATGACGTCGCGCTGAACAACCTGGGGGACAGATACGAGCGCATGGGTCGTGACGAAGATGCCCTGGAGCTCTACCTGCGCACCGTGGAAGTCAACCCGGGCAATGCCACCGGCTACTTCAACATTGCAAGTGCGCAGCGCACCTTGGGGTGGCACGAGGCGGCGGAGTCGACACTTGCTGTAATGCGCGAGCGCTTTCCCGGTACGTTTTGGACGGTAGGTACCACGGTCTGGAATGCGTACTACGCGGATGACTTCGCCACGGCTGAACGTTTGCGAATAGACTATGCCGGTCGTTTCGGCGCCTTCGGCGACGCGTGGATGCTCTGGACGGCCACTCCGATCATGGCGGGGCGGGGACAGATGCAGCGGGCTTTCGCCCTCGCCGACTCGACCTGGGATGTGGCGGCCCGTGGCGGCATGTCAGATGTCATCAACAGCGTCGTTCTGACGGTTGCATATTCGGCGCTGGCCGGCGGTGAGCGCGAGCGCGTGCTTCCTTATCTCGTCGAACTGGCCGAACTCGCGGATGAGCAGACTACTCCGTCAGTCGTGCACGGGGTTCTCGGAGTGCTGGCTACCGGGTACGCGATCGTCGGCGACCTGTCCGAAGCCCGGGATCATGTCGAGCGGATGGACTCCATCGCGGCGACCGGTGATTTCTATCCGGGCGGCCTCGCCGATCGGGCCCGGGCGCTGGTCGCGCTTCAGGAGGGAAGAGCGGAGGAGAGCATCGAGCATGTGATGCGAGCGCGAGCGGCCGACTGGGGGGTGTTGTACCGCGGCTCGCGGCTCGCGCTCGCTGATGCCTACGCGGCCTTGGGGCGCTTTCCTGAGGCCGCCGCCCACTACGACTCGCTGACGACCAGCTACCGCCTCGACTTCTACGACTCGTGGAGCTACGCCGTATTGCGTCCGCTCGCCCACGAGCGCCTCGCCATGGTCTACGTCGCTCTGGGCGACACGGTGGCTGCCGTCAGACACCTCGCCACGTTTGCCGAGCTATGGGATCAGGCCGACCCCGAGCTGCAGCCGCGCGTCTCGGCGGCCCGCCAAGCCATAGAGCGACTGACTGCCGAATAGGGGGAGTCAGGGAGCCGAGGGACCGTCCGAGCGTAATTCGGAGCGCGCGGGCGGCGCAGCCGCCCGTGTCTGCAAACGAACCGTGTTTGCAAATGAGGCGCGCGACATGAAGCGAGACGGTCCCTCGGCGACCTCTACCCCTATTCCGGCTTCAGCAGCTTGTCGACCTCGATCTGCGCCTCGAGCAACTGATCGATGTCGTCCGCCACTTCACGCGCCGCCGCCAGATCACCGGTCAGGCTCTCGACACTGCCCGAACCGGCCTGCATGCGCAGCAAGCTCAGCCGGATCGTCTCCAGCGCCGCCACGGCGTCGGCCAGGCGTTGCTGCGTGGCGTCCCGCGCCGCGAACAGATCGTCGGACAGCTTCTGACGTTGCTGGGCGACCCTGGCGCTCTCGTCGGGTGAGGGTGAAGCTTCGAGCGCGCGGCTTTCGGACCGCTCGCTGCCGACCTCGGCGAGTACTTCGTTCAGGTCCTCGACCCGGGTGCGCATCTTCTGGGCATCGAACTGCAGCTTGCGGACGACATCGGGGAGCTCTTTGAGCGACCTGCGCAGCTCGCGGGGCAGCCCTTCAAACAGGCGGTCGGCGGCCATACCGATGGCCAGCTCGGTCGGCCGGTACGTCGCTGAGCCCGCGGCTGGGACTCGCTTCAGACCGAGCCCGGCGATATTGAAGACCCAGCGCCCTAGGCGCGACTTCCAAAACCAACCTCGCAGCTGCTGTTCGATGGGTCGGCGCCGCTGCAGTCGAACGATGGCCAGTACGCCGGCACCGACCCCGACGACAACTGCGTAGGCCGTGGCGACACCGAGGCCGAACGGCCCGGGTCCCGGGATGATGGCCATCGCGATGGGAAGGCCGGCGGCGACGGCCAGGCTGACGCCGCTGATGACCCGCACGGCCTTCTCGTACAGCGACGGGCCGTGCCCGAACTCGAAGGCGCCTTCCTCGCGGGCGCGATCGATCTCCGCCTTGAACGTGATGGGTAACTCTTCGTGGCCGTAGCCCGCCTTTAACAGCCGACGGGCGCGATTGATGACGACCCCAGCCGGAACGAGGGTGACCCCGGCGATAAACGTTCCGAACCCTCCTACGGCCCCCAAAACGGGAGCGATCAGCTGGCCGGCCGTCGCCCCAACCATACCTGAGACCGCCGCCAGCAACCATAGATAGAGTATGACCCCGCCGCTGCCCATCCGGCCCTCGCGTTTGACGAAGACGCGTAGCGGTACGGGGAGCTCTCTGCGTTCGGGGAGCGCCTGTCCCAACGATTCGGCCAGCTCGTCATCGCTGGCGAATCGCTGGAACGGGTCCTTGGCCAGGCAGCGATCGATGGCACGGCCGAGCCTGCCCGGCACGTCCTGCGCGACCTTTGCGACCGGTACCGGCGCCTCGCTGATGTGCTTGGCGAGTATGACCTGGGGGGTCGAGCCCTCGAACGGGAACCGACCGCTTAGCGCGTAGTAGCCGACCACGCCAAGTGAGTAGGTGTCGCTGGCCGGTCCCACCGCTTCGCCCTTCGCCTGCTCGGGGCTCATGAATTCCGCCGTGCCCGAAACCTGGCCCGGCTCGGTCTCCCCGGCGCTCTCCGCCACGCTGGCGATGCCGAAATCCACCACCAACGCCCGCCCGCTTCCCGATTCGAGAAGGATGTTGTCCGGCTTAATGTCGCGGTGAACGACGCCCTGAGCGTGCGCGTAGCCCAACGCCCAGGCGACCTCGCGGAGGATGCGGGCGACTTCGGAAGGCGGCCGCGGGCCGCGGGCCCGGATACACTCTCCCAGCGACTCGCCGTCGATGTAGGCCATCGCGAACAGCACGAACTCGCCGAATTCATCCACCGAGAAAATCGGCACGATGTTCGGGTGCGACAGCCGGGCGGCGATGCGCGCCTCGTGCAGGAACCGCTCGCGCGCTGCCGGCTTCTCAGCCAGCTCGGGCGGCAGGATCTTGATCGCCACCGGCCGGTCGAGGCTGACCTCCCGGGCCAAGTAGACGATCCCCATGCCGCCGCGACCCAGCTCGCGTTCTAGCGAGTAGCGACCGGCCAGCGCTTCCTGGAGCTTGTAATAGTCGGCGCTCGGCTCGTCGGGCATGGGGGAGCATGCATGCGCGGACTGCCGGACGCAAGGCGCAGCGGGCGGTAGCCGCCCTGTGGACTCGGGACCAACCGGGGCCTAGTTTGCCGCGGATCGCGAGCGACCCAACCCCACACCATTCCGGAGTGATTGCCATGCTGAGATACGCGTGTGCCGTTGCCGTGCTGCTGGTACTCGTCACGGACGCCTTCGCCCAGCGGCGGCCCCGGCCCGAGGGCCCGCCGGCTGCGGAGGAGCGGCAGCAGGCCTGGGAGCGCCACCAGGAGCTCGATCGTACGACCCTGTTCAAGGGGCTCAAGTGGCGCGACGTGGGCCCGGTCGTCCAGGGCGGCCGACTGGTCGATATCGAGGGTGTGCCCGGCGAGCCGTACACCTTCTACGTCGCCTACGCGTCCGGTGGCGTCTGGAAGACGACGAACAACGGTATCAGCTTCGAGCCGCTGTTCGACGACCAGCCGTCCATCATCATTGGCGACATGGCCCTCGATCCGTCAAACCCGCAGCGGATCTTCGTCGGAACCGGTGAGAACAACTCGTCGCGCTCCTCCTACGGCGGAGCGGGCGTCTTCCGTTCGGACGACGGCGGTGAGACCTGGACGCTCGTCGGGCTCGAGGGGTCGGACCGCATCGGACGGATACTCGTCGACCCGCGCAACCCCGATCGCGTCTTCGTCGCCGTCCTCGGCAAGCTTTACACGCCGGGCGGCCAGCGCGGCGTCTATCGTTCGGATGATGGTGGTGACACCTGGCAGCTCGTGCTCGCCGGCGAAAACGACCTCACCGGCTACGCCGATCTGGCGTTCCAGCCGGATAACCCCGACGTCATCTATGCCGCGGCCTGGGAGCGAATCCGCCGGCCCTGGAACTTCGTCGAGGGCGGCGTCGGCACGGGGATCTGGAAGTCGACCGACGGCGGCGACACCTGGGAGCGGCTGGGTGGCGGCTTCCCCCACGGCGAGCAAGTGGGCCGCGTCGGTCTTGCGGTGACGCCGGCGAACCCGCAGGTGCTTTACGCCTCGGTGGATAACCAGGAGATGCTGCCCGAGGATGAGTGGGACCTCGGCAGTGGTGCGGTGACCGCCAAGCGCCTGCGTGACATGAGCAAGGAAGAGTTCCTTGCCCAGGATCCCGAGGAGATCGAGGACTTCATCCGCGGTAACGATCTCGATCCGCGACTCGATGCGAGCCGGCTCATCGCCGCCGTGCGCAGCGACTCGATCACCATCGACGACCTGCTGCAGGCGCTGCAGGACGCGAACGCCGCACTCTTCTCGGCCGACATCCGTGGGATCGAGGTCTGGCGCTCCGACGACGCCGGCGTCACCTGGCGCCGCATGAACCCGGAGCCGATTCGTCAGGCGGTCTATACCTACGGCTACTACTTCGGGCAGATCCGGGCCGCGCCCGACGATGTCGACCGCGTCTATGTCCTGGGCGTCCCCCTCTTGGTCTCGGAGGACGGCGGGGTGACCTGGCGCGGTACCGCCGGCCGCCGAGTGCACGGCGACCATCAGGCGATGTGGATCGACCCCGAGCGTTCCGAACACGTGATACTCGGCAACGACGGCGGTCTCGACGTCACCTTCGACGGCGGTAAGACATGGCTCAGCCTGTCGACCGTTTCGGTGGGCCAGTTCTACACAGTCTCCGTCGACATGGCCGATCCCTACAACATCTACGGTGGCCTGCAGGACAACGGCGTTCTGAAAGGCTCGAGCCGCTCGCGGCCCAACATCACCGGGAGTTGGGAGCGCGCCGGCGGCGGCGACGGCATGTGGGCGCAGATCGACCCGCGTGACAATGCCACCTATTACGCGGGCTCGCAGTTCGGCTACTACTTCCGCAGCGGGCCGGCCGGCTATCAGCGCGTGAAGCCGCGCAACGGGGTCCTGGAAGAGCCGCTGCGCTATAACTGGCTGACGCCCATCTTACTCTCCTCGCATAACGCCGACGTGCTCTATTACGGGGCGAACAAGCTGTTCCGTTCGATGGACCAGGGCGAGACCTTCACGGCGTTGAGCGACGACCTGACACACAGCTCGAACCGCGGCGACGTGCCGTTCGCCACGATCACGGTCATCGCCGAGTCGCCGAAGCGCTTCGGGCTCCTGTGGGTCGGTACCGACGACGGTCATGTCTACGTGACGCGGAGCAGCGGCGCCGAGTGGACCGAGGTGAGCGGTGGTCTGCCTCGCGACCGCTGGCTCTCGCGGGTCGAGGCGTCGAACCACGATGAGAACGTCGCCTACGTCAGCCTCAACGGCTATCGCGACGACGACATCACGGCCTACGTGTACAGGACCCACGATCTCGGCCGCACCTGGCGCGATATCTCAGACGGGCTACCCGACGAACCGGTGAACGTGATCCGCGAGGATCCCGTCAACCCGGCGGTGCTCTACGTCGGCACCGACCGCGGTGCCTACGTCTCCCTCGATACCGGCCGCACCTGGCAGGCGGCGGGCGCCGGGCTGCCCCACGTTCCGGTCCACGACCTGATCGTGCATCCGCGCGAGCGCGAGCTGGTCGCCGGCACACACGGCCGCAGCGTCTGGATTCTCGACGTGCTTCCGGTTCAGGAGTTGAACGACGAGGTGCGCGTCTCAGAGGTCCACGTCTTCCCGGTTGACGGCGTAACGTACTCGCGTGGCTGGAGCTCGCGCCGCTCGCTCTGGTACTACCGGCCCGAGGATGCGCGGTACCACAACTTCCCGTTCTGGGTCGATACAAACGGCAGCGTCGAGTGGAGCGTGCTCGATGAGGATGAGAACGTGCTGCGCCGCGGCGAGATGGACGTCGTGCGCGGCGTCAACACCCTGCGCTGGGATCTGATGCTCGATCCCGAGCTCGCTCTGCCCGTCGAGCAGGCGCGCGTCGCAGAGAAAGAGGAGGT
>CP070812.1:699330-743947 GCA_020344015.1 Gemmatimonadota bacterium | reverse complement strand
GGTGCTGGGAGCGGGCCGCGGTCACCCGTGGCCGGTGGCCGCATCACAACCGGGTGCCTGGCGACCGGCCACCGTCGACTGGCCACCGACAGCGGGGCCGTAGCTCAGTTGGGAGAGCGCTTGAATGGCATTCAAGAGGTCAGGGGTTCGACTCCCCTCGGCTCCACTCCTTTAGCAGGCACTCGCCACAGATTCTCTATCACAGCACGACCGAGGTAGCCCCAATGGCCGAGAAACGCGACGAATATGTCGAGAAGATCAAGAACCAGCTCGACGAATGGAACGCCGCCATAGACAAGCTGGAGACGCAAGCCGGCGAGCTGACTGCGGAAGCGCGCCAGCGGTATCAGGAGCGAGTCGCGGCGCTCAGAACCAAGCAGCTGGAGATCCTCGGTAAGCTGAAGGATCTGCAGGCAGCCGGCGAGAGCGCATGGGACGCGATCAAGGCTAGTCTCGAGGTGGCCCGCACCGAGTTCAAGCGCGCGTACGAAGAAGCGGAATCGGAGACAAAAGAACTTCCCGGCGCAGACGAGTAGCCGGGCAAGTTACCCCCCCAACCCTGCCCTTGGATATTCGTCGGTTCGCAGACGGGTTTTCGACGAATCCCGCTCACCCGCACGCACGCCAAATCCACTAATCCACTGCGCGACAGTGGCTTAGCGAAAGCGGCCGTGCTGGCACTCCCGTTGCACCTGTCGCCGACGTACAGCCCATTCCCACCTTCCCCGCGCGAAACCGGGAGGCCACATGAGTCGCTCAATCTTCCGAGCCACGCTCGCGACCATCACCGCGCTCGCCGTCGTCGTCGGGTGCAGCAATGAGTCTCAAACCCTGGTGGGGCCCAACGAGGACCTCACCGAGGACCCCGTCGAGCGCGCACTATCCGATGTCCCGATTGGGACGGAGTTCATCGCCGTGCTCGAAGGATCGCAGGTCGTTCCGCCCGTCGATACCGACGCCCGCGGCGCGGCCTTCTTCTCGGTCACGCAGTACTGGTACGACGAGACCGGGTCCCGATGGCCGCTAGAGATTCGCTTCGACGTGATCGCGGCACGCGTCTCAGCGGTAACTCAGGTGCAGATCCATCTGGGCTGGCGCGGCATGAACGGGCCGGCCGTTGCCAACCTGCCCCTGACCGACCAGGCGCCCACGTACGAAGTCTTCACCATCGAGGGCAGCCTGAGCGATGAGGACATCATCCCTGTGCCGGAGCTCGGCTTCGACGGCACGGTCGCTGCGCTGGCAGGATGGATGCGACGCGGCGCCGCCTACATCGACCTGCACACGGTCGGGCACCCAAGCGGAGAGATCCGCGGGCAGATCTACCCCTTCGTGATCCCGCCGCCTCCGCCGCCGCCGACGACCTTCTATTCGGTGCTCAATGGCGCGAACGAGGTGCCGCCGGTGAATACGCCTGCTCACGGTCGTGCGCGGTTCGAGCTCACGGCCGGGACCGCGGGACTCTACTTCCACCTGGAGGCCACCCAGATCGAGCGGGTGACGGCCGCTCACATCCACCTCGGACGAGAGGGTGCAAACGGCCCCGTCGTCGCCGTCCTCCTGGGGCTGCCGATCGACGGATCGAACGCCCTCACCACCGACCCTCCGATAGTCGTTCCGGCGCCGGGGATTGTCGTTGACGGCACGCTCACCGATGACGACATCGTACCACGGCCCGAGCTCGGCTTCGACGGGACATTGGCTGCCCTGCTCACCTGGATGCGCAGCAGCGCCGCCTACGTCAACGTGCGTACGGTCCGCTATCCGGATGGCGAGATCCGCGGGCAGATCCACCCCGCGCTGCACCCCTGCCCCACCGCCGATTGCGAGACCGAAATCGGCGGCTGAGCCAGCGAACCCGCGGCCGGCTCGGACCGGCTCGGAGGAGCTAGCCGGCGGGCAACTGCGAAATCGGGGCGCCACCGTAACCGTTTCGGTGACGCCCCGATACGCTTCACCACTCGGGCCTTCCCTGCGTGAGGCACACCCGATAACTTAGCAGTCCACGCGCCTGTAGCTCAGTTGGATAGAGCGTCGGCCTCCGGAGCCGAAGGTCACAGGTTCGAATCCTGTCAGGCGCGTTTTCGTAACCTCGAGAGCCTCATGAGCTTTTGCTCGTCTCAGACTCCTCCTGGGCCCCCAGTTCTACCTTGCAGTGAGAAGAGTACTAGGTCGCGCACCGCATCCAGGTCCCGGTCGCGGCCCGCTACGTAGTCCTCGATCAAGTACTCGACTTCGACATCCGGCAGCACCCCGCGGCTCGGGTTGTCTCCAACTAACTCGAGAATCGCGACGGGTATCTTCGCCCGTAGCGTCGTTCCGGGGAGCTCGATGAAGATCGGGTCGCTCATGAAGGACTCCCGGCCGCCGGTCTCGCGCCCAACGATGGTACCCATCTTGTTGTACTTGAAGGCCGCCGCGAAGACGACCGCCGCCGAGTTCGTGTAGTGCGACGTCAGCAGGAACGTCTCGCCCTCGAACGTTCGCTTGCCTTCGTCCCGGTCCCATGGATCACCGCCAAGCTCCAAATACGTGCCGACATCGGCGCTCAAGATCTCCTCCGCTTCCTTCCTCCAACCGTAATCGCCCAGCCAGCGGTAGACCGGCGGGAAGCTGAGGACCAATGGGATCCCGCGCCGGTAATACTCGTCGCGGATGTAGTAGCGTCTCACTGCCTTGTACGGTTCGCTCACCCTGTGGGTGAAGCGCTTCATCGTCTCGTATTCCGCGTCGGTCAGGTAGTCCAGGACGTAGAAGCCCCAGCGGCCGTCACCGCCCGGGTTACGTCGCGCATCGATGACCAGATACGGATCCTCGGCGTGAGCGATGAAGAAGCTGTCCATGAACGACTGGTAGCCCGCCTTGTCCGGATACCAAAACCTGGGAATATCCAGCACCGGGACCGTCACGCCCTCCACGTCCAGGCTGTAAGCGGAATAGCCTTCTTCGTGCTCGGTCCGCTCTCGGAACTCCTGGCGATCGATCCCCTCAACCCTCACCGACCGTAACTCACCGTCAGACACGTACTCGACGTCCCACGGCGCTTCCAGGCGCGAACGGGCCTGGAGCCAGAAGTGGAATTCCTCCTCGATCGCTTGAAGCTTGTAATGGTGGAGCGTGTTGTTCTGGTAAGGCATGATCTCGGCGAGTACCGCGCTGAGCGGCACCTCGTCGATGCTCACCAGTTCCGCGTACGATGGAATCCCGCTACCGCTCAGATCCTCCGCTGCATAGAAGACCCCATCGACGATCTTGACCCTGATCGGGAACGCGCTCGGCATAGCGTCCCACCAACCGCTGAGGATGGAAATATCCGTGTGCTCGTCCTGCATCACGGCTGCCAGCTCTTGCAGGTAGAAGTAACAATCGACGAGCTGAATACTGTCTACACCCATCGCTGCCACGCGGGCTTTCATCTCCGCGGCTTTGGCCCTGAACGCCTCTTCGGGTACGAAGGAGTACGGATCGCCGTGCACCTCATCGATCAGCCGCACATAGACATCGAGATCCTGCTGGCAGGCGGCTGTGGAGACGTTGGCGTACGGGTCGCTCTCGGACTGATAGTGATAGACCAACGGGTAGTCGGGCCGGCTTCCCCTCCCCGGATAAACGAACAGTACAATCAGGATCACCATCACGATCGCCGCGCCAATAAGATGAATCCGCTTCATTCCGACACCCCACTTTCGCGTCCTCTCCCGCCAGTCGTTCCTCTACCGTGGCCATCCCCTCAGCTTCAGCGGACCGTGCGAGGCACATTCCGCATCCCCAGGAAACGTCCCGTTCAGTCTAGCCGTCAGATCATCGACAGGCTAGCCACTTCAGGTCGAGCGTCTTGTTGTATGCACGCGACTGGCCTCACCAGGTTCGAGCATCTACCGTCAGGTCAACCGCGATTGTGGCGTGCATGCCCATACAGGGGAGGCCCGTCTCTAGACAAACGCCCTGCCTTAATGCTAGTTGTTCGAATCCTGGAATGATCCTACAGTCGACACCTGTGGGGAGACGCCGCCGACATCTACATAAACAATGACGGCGATGGTATCATGGACGATTTGAACGGTGACGGCCGGTCCGACATCGAGGACGCTCGACTACTGGCCAGAGTCATCGACAGGATGGAAGAGACCGCTCCGGCCGGAGTCATCCCCGGCGGCCTTGCAGTCTATGGGGCGAATCCGGTGCACGGCCCTTTTGTGCATCTGGATTCACGTGGGTACCGAGCCCGCTGGTAAGACGCGCTCGCCCACGAACACCCCACCGCACCACACAGACCCCCGAACCTGAGACCGTCCGCCTCTGGGACTCGAGTGTCCCGCAACCGGACGAATCCCCTTCCAGCCCCGACGGCTCCTTCGCCGCTCCACACAACTAATCCCGCATGGAGCGCATCTAATCTAGGTACAGTCGCCACGGAATGTTTTTTGTACTGAGACCCACCGGCTCCTGCTAATCCTTGAACCGGGAAGGACACCATGACAAGTGACAATCAGTACAAACTGAACCGTCGGGAACTTCTGGCCCGAACGGCCCCGGCTTGTGCGATGGCCTGGCTGGGTCTCTGTAAGCTGCCGAGCGTCGGGATCTGCGATGGTGCCTCGCAAGAGCAGGATCAGCACAAGTTTGACGTCCCTCAAGACCTTACCATGTCGGAAAGACAACAGTCCGAGCGTAACAACCGAAGCTTCTTCCGCTTCATCAGGATGCTTCAGGAAGAGCTGGGCGAAACGGAAACCATCCGTCTGCTGAATCTCAACTCAGCCGAGTACGGCCGAAGCATTGGAGAGATGCAGGCAGAGCGAGCGCCCGACACCAGTTTCCAGACCTTCGTGAGCCAGTTCCGGCCACCAAGGTATTCCGAGATACTCACACACGAAGTTGTGGAGGATAACGAGAAGGCTTTCGAACTGCGGGTCACCGAGTGTCTCATAGCCGAGACCTACGAGGCAGCCGGCCTCGGCGGAGCGATCGGACATGCCGCCGTCTGCAACATGGACTACTACTGGCCCACAGCGTTCAACCCGAACCTGAGTATGGAGCGGAACAGGACTCTGATGCAGGGCCACGACCACTGCAATCACCGCTACTTGGATACAGCTTAGGCGCGCGTCTGCAGGAAGGGCGCTCTCGGCAGACGTAGAGGAGCGGGGCTGCATCATCGAAGCAGCCCCGTTTCCTCATCGGTTCTATCGTCGCGGCGTGTCAATCAGACGGAAGGCGCCGCAACGCTTCCGCCGCGTACAAACGCACCTCCCAGTCCTCATCGCTTAACGCCTGCAGCAGCGCTTCACGCGCGTCCGGCGAACCGATCTTCAGCAACGCGACCACCGCGGCCTGTCTCACCCACGCCGACTCGTCATTCAAACGTTCCGTCACTAGGGGCCGCGCCTTCTCGGATCCCAGAATTCCCAGCGATTCCAAGGTCGAGACGCGAACCCACGAATCGAGGTCACTCAATCCTACGTCGGCTCGCTCGACGATCTCTTCCACCCCCACCTCGGCCAGCGACCGCATGGCCCGGGTTCGGACCCTGGGGTCCGGATCATCCAGCAGCCTCAGCATCGGTTCGACGCTTTCACGCGAGCCGATAGCCGCCAAAGCGCGAAGCGCATACCACCGGACGTTGGCTACGGAATCGTCGAGCGCCGTCAGCAGAGCCGGTACCGACCGTCCGGCGGGGATCTTCCCCAGATACTCAGCGGCGAGAATTCGAACTTCGGCCTGCTCGTTTTGGACGAGTGGGATGAAGTAGTCCACGGCGGGTTCGCCGAAGGCCGCCAGCCGCTCGCAGTCTCCGCACCGTCCGTGGGAGAGCCGGTTCGGCCCTGCCACCAACCGAGCGGCGAGCTCTTCCATCTCGGCCACGTTCGGGGAAGGCGTGATGAGCGCCGTCGTTCTCCTCCAGCCACCGCCGTAGAGCAGCGCGGACGTACCCATCAGAAGGACCGCGTAGAGCGAGAGAACGGCCGCCACCTCCTGTTTCCGTTCGGGCTGGCTCTTCTTGAACAAGAGGCGGAACGGCAGCGCGAAGAGCTTTTCCACGAACGCCGGCAGCGGAAAGAGAAAGGGGGCACTCCGGCGATACGTCTCGTACGCCTCGCCGTGCCGGCGTCGCATGTTCAGTTCCTCGAGCATCGCCACGCCGATGATGACCAGGGTCGAGAGAAGCCAGGGCAGGCTCGCTTCGATGCCCCACGAGCGTTTCGGGTATCGTCCCTGCAACAACAACAAGTAGATGCCGTAGCTCCAGAGGATCCAACCGAGGTACTGGGGGTGGCGCGAGATGCGGTACACCCAGAAGTCGGCCACCTGCTGCTTGCGGGCCCGCGCCGACAACCAGGCGAAGGTGCCGAGGAAGAAGACAAGCAGCCCGCTACCAATGAAGAAGTAGACGATCGGCCAGTACCCGTTCACACCCACCAGCCGGAAGAGCCAGCTCAGCAGGTCGTAGGGCGCCCGGATAATCAGTCCCAGCCGCTGCAGCTCGTACGAGATATCGAGAACCGGAAGCCACAGGATGTTCAGCACGCCGAGGCCGGCGAGGAAGAACATCACGGCGGCGAACTGCGCGAAGACCGGAAGCATGAACCCGATGGCGCCGAGAACTGCGAGCCCGCTCCTGCGTGTCGCGAATCCGGCGACTATGGCCAACACCATCAAGCCAAAACAGACGTAGCCGATCAGGCGCAGCTTGAAGTGGGATATGAACAGCTCGGTCTTGAGGACGCTCGCCTCATCCGCGTGCGAGTCGAGGCTCGGTGTGGTGATGGTGTTCTGCAGGGCGTCGTCGATGAGATAAGGCAGCTCCACCGTCGCGAAGCTCAGCCCGATCGTGAATACGGCGGCGAGCAGCAACAGGAATCCGCTTTGCAGAGCTCGGCGGTTCACAGGGATATCCCCCAAGTTCCATCTAGCCACGAGGCCCTCCTCTCCCGTTGTAAGTCTAGCCTCTCACCCTCCGGCCCGCAGCGCTGAGATTGCAGAGGAAGGGGCAGCGATCCGCCAGCCGCGCCGCCGAGCAGCCCGCACGAAACAGGCCTCCCAGCTGCAGCGTAAGGTGTAGTGGTTGCCTCACCAACCGGTATCGCTGCCATGTACAGTCTGCTCAGAGAGCTTCGCAACGGGTTCCGGCTGCTGGCCAGGGCCCCGGGCCTTGCGATCTTCGCCGCCGTGGCTATCGCCCTGGGGATCGGCTCGACGACGACGATGTTCAGCATCTCCCACGGGATGCTGCGCGATCTGCCTTTCCAGGAGCCCGACCGCCTGGTCTACGTATTCCGAGACCAGGTTCCCCGGAACAGGTTCGACATCTGGCTGAACACCCACGAATTCCAGAATTGGCGCGACGCGCAGACCACGCTGGAGGGCCTGGCCGGTTTTGTCGAGCGTAATATGGATCTGGCCGGCGCGGAGGGCCGTCCCCTGCGCGTCGAGGCCGCGGCGGTCACCGCCAACACCTTCCAGACGCTCAGAGTACAACCTGCCTTGGGCAGGGGCTTCCTTCCACAGGACGAACGTCCCGGCGCCGAGCCGATCGTCGTGCTCGGCCACAGGCTCTGGCGGGACCGCTACGGCGGCGACCCGGCGATCGCCGGTAGAACTGTCCGAGTGAACGGGCAGCAGCGGACCGTGGTTGGCGTCATGCCCGAGGGCCTTCAGTTCCCTTACCGGCAGGCGCTCTGGATCCCGCTCGAGCTCGATCCTTCGGCGGAGCCGAGCGGCAACCGCCAAATACGCGCCTTCGGACGCCTCCGTGACGACGTTCAACTGGACGCGACGCGCGCCGAGTTCGCGGCGCTCGCGCGACGTCTCGAGCTCGCTTACCCCGAGAGCTACGAGGGTACAGGCGCGAGTGTCGCCTCTTATAAGGAGCACATCGTCGAGAAGCGCGACGCGCTGTTAATGAACATCATGGTTGCCGTCGTCGCCTCCGTGTTGCTCGTCGCCTGCGCCAACGTGGCCAATCTCCTACTGGCGCGTGCCGCAGCGAGAAACCGAGACGTAGCGATTCGAGCGGCGCTGGGCGCCAGCCGCAATGCGCTCATCACTCAACATCTCGCCGAGGCGTTCGCGATAGCGGCGTTGGGCGGCGCGCTGGGAATCGGCCTCGCCCAGTTGGGCGTCACGCTCGTCAACCGGGCGCTTGCCGATCAGCTTCCCTTCTTCTGGATGTGGGTCGAGATCGACCCGACGGTGCTCGGCTTCTGCTTCGCCCTCATCCTGGCCGCGACGATACTCGCCGGCTTGGGGCCCGCGATCAAGGCCACCGGCGTCCAGATGAACGAGGTGCTCAAGGATGCGAGCCGCAGCTCCAGTCTCCGTCTCGGTCGTTTCAGCCGAACGCTGGTCGTCGCCGAAGTCGCTCTCTCGTGCGGGCTGCTGACGGTGGCCGGACTGATGGTCAAGGGCGTGCTGATCCAGACGGCCAGCGAGCTCGACTTCGCGACCGAGGATGTGCTCACGGCCCGGGCCGAGTTGCGCTCTGAGGATTACCCAGACCGCCTGGACATCGAGCGCTTCTACGGTGAGCTGCTCGACCGTCTGGAGAGTCGACCCGAGGTACTGTCCGCCGCCATCGTTACGCGGCCGCCGGGCGTTAGCAACTATGTGCGGCCTTTCCAGACGGAGGAGCAAAGCCAGGACCGTGACCGGGATCTGCCCTGGGCTGCGTTCGCGGTGATCAGTGACGATTTCTTCCGTGCTCTCGATGTCCGGCTCCTGGCAGGACGCTCGTTCTCCACCATCGATCACGCCGAGAGCGAGCCGGTAGCGATCATCAATCAACGGTTCGCCCGACTCTACTTCCCGGGCCAGGATCCCCTGGGCCGGCGGCTCAAGCTGGGCGGGCTCGATTCGGAGAGCCCCTGGCGCACGATCGTCGGCGTCGCACCGGACCTGGCGATGGAGCGCCGGCGCGAGCGAGGCTCGGAGGGCATCTATCTGCCCTTCTCGCAAAGCACACGGCGGACCATGAGCGTCCTGCTGCGAACCGCGGGCGACCCTCTCGCCCTCGTCCCCACGGTCCGCGACGAGGTTGCGGCCATCGACCCCAACCTGCCCATTTATCAGGTCGACTCGCTAGGCCGCCTCATCAACGAAGACACAATGCCCGAACGCACTGTGGCCGTGCTGTTCGTCGTCTTTGGCCTCGCCGGACTCGTGCTCGCGACGGTCGGACTCTACGGCGTGATGGCTTTCCTCGTCCGGCGCCGCACCCGGGAGATCGGCATCAGGATGGCCCTGGGAGCCGACGCGGGTCGCATCCTCTGGCTCACGGCCAGGAACGGCCTGGTCCAGCTGGTCCTCGGGCTCGCCATTGGAGTGGCCCTCGCGGCGCTACTAGCACCGGCGATGCGCGAGGTCCTGTACGACGCGAACCCATGGGACTGGAGGATCTACACGCTCATCGCCCTCGTCCTTACTGCCACCGGGGTCGCGGCATCGCTTGCGCCGGCCCTCCGAGCGGCGCGCGTGGATCCGATGGAGACGCTGAGGTACGAGTGATCTGCTGTCGTGTCGGACCCCGGCCGCAGCGCAGCATCGCAACGCGGCCCGTGCGACATCCCCTCTAGCGCCAACCGATCGATCGACCTCGCGCCGACGCGAAACAGGCCTCCTGGCTGCCGCGTAGGGTGTAGTGGTTGCCTCACCTACTGGCATCGCTGCCATGAACAGTCTGCTCAGAGATCTTCGCTACGGGTTCCGGCTGCTGGCCAAGGCTCCAGGCGTGGCGATCTTTGCCGCCGTTGCCATCGCCCTAGGCATCGGCTCGACGACGACGATGTTCAGCATCTCCCACGGGCTGCTGCGCGAATTGCCTTTCCATGAGCCTGACCGCCTGGTCTACGTATTCCGTGATCAGGTTTCCCGGAACAGGTTCGACATCTTGCTGAACGCCCACGAGTTCCAGAACTGGCGCGACGCGCAGACCACGCTCGAGGGGCTGGCCGGGTTCGCCGAATACAATATGGATCTGGCCGGCACGGGGGGCCGGCCGCAACGCGTCCAAGCGGCGGCGGTCACCGCGGACGCCTTCCAGACGCTCAGGGTAAGGCCCGTGTTGGGCCGGGGCCTCCTTCCAGTAGATGAGCGCCCCGGCGCCGAGCCGGTCGTCGTGCTCGGCCACCGGCTCTGGCAGGAACGCTATGGCGGCGACACAGAAATCGCCGGCAGAACCGTCCGAGTGAACGCTCGGCAGCGGACCGTCGTCGGGGTCATGCCCGAGGATTTCCAGTTCCCCTACCAGCAGGCGTTCTGGATCCCGCTCGAGCTCGATCCGGCGAGCGAGCCGACGGGCAACCGCTACATCCGCGCCTTCGGGCGCCTGAGAGAAGACGTCCCGCTGGAGTCGGCGCGCGCCGAATACGCGGCGCTTGCCCGACGTCTCGAGCTCGCGCACCCCGAGAGCTACGAGGGCGTGAGCACACGAGTCGCGGTTTACAAGGAGCACATCGTCGAGCCGCGCGACGCGTTGCTCCTCAATATCATGGTCGCCGTTGTCGCCTTCGTGTTGCTCGTCGCCTGCGCCAACGTGGCGAATCTTCTACTGGTGCGCGCCGCAACGCGAAACCGAGACGTAGCGATTCGAGCGGCGCTGGGCGCCAGCCGCAATGCGCTCATCACCCAAAGCCTCGCCGAGGCGTTGGCGATAGCGGCGTTGGGCGGCGCGCTGGGAATCGGCCTCGCCCAGCTGGGGATCACGTTCTTCAACCGGGCGCTGGCTCACCAGATTCCCTTCTTCTGGATGTGGGTCGAGATCGACCCGACGGTGCTCGGCTTCTGCTTCGCCCTCATCCTGGCCGCGACGATGCTCGCCGGCCTGGGACCCGCACTCAAGGCCACCGGCGTCGAGATGAACGAGGTGCTCAAGGATGCAAGCCGCAGCTCCAGTTATCATTTGAGCCGCTTGAGTCGAACGCTGGTCGTCGCCGAGGTCGCGCTTTCATGCGGGCTGCTGACGGTAGCCGGCCTGATGGTCAAGGGTGTGCTGATGCAGACGGCCAGCGAGCTCGAGTTCGCCGCCGAGGAGGTGCTCACGGCCCGGGCCCAGTTGCGCACTGAGGACTACCCGGACCACCTGGACATCGAGCGCTTCTACGGCGAGCTGCTCGACCGTCTGGAGAGTCGCCCCGAGGTACTGTCCGCCGCCATCGCCTCGCGGCCACCGGGCGACAACTACAACACGCAGCGCTTCCAGATGGAGGGCGGCAGCTACGATCGCAGTCAGGACCTGCCGCGGGCCGTATACGCCGTGATCAGCGATGATTTCTTCCGTGCTCTCGATGTCCAGCTCCTGGCGGGACGCTCGTTCTCCGCCATCGATCACGCCGAGAGCGAGCCGGTAGCGATCATCAACCAGCGGTTCGCCCGACTCTATTTCCCCGGCCAGGATCCCCTGGGCCGGCGGATCAAGCTGGGCGGGCTCGATTCGAAGAGCCCTTGGCGCACGATCGTAGGCGTCGCACCCAACCTGGCGATGGCCCGCCGGCGCGAGCGGGGCTCGCAGGGCATCTATCTACCCTTCTCGCAAAGCACGCGGCGGACGATGAGCGTCCTGCTGCTCACCGCGGGCGACCCGCTCGCCCTCGTCCCCACGGTCCGCGACGAGGTCGCGGCCATCGACCCCAACCTTCCCATGTATGAAGTCAACTCGCTCGCGCGGGTAATCTCCGAGTACACGGCGTCTGAGCGAACCTTCGCCGTACTCTTTGTTGTCTTCGGCCTGGCCGGCCTCGTGCTGGCGACGGTCGGGCTCTACGGCGTGATGGCTTTCCTCGTCCGGCGCCGCACCCGGGAGATCGGCATCAGGATGGCCCTGGGCGCCGACGCCCAGCGCATCCTATGGCTTACAGCGAAGAGTGGCCTGACCCAGCTGGCCGTCGGGCTCGCCATCGGAGTGGCGCTCGCAGTGCTCGTGGCGCTGGCGATGCGCGAGATCCTGTTCGATGCGAGCCCCTGGCACTGGAATGTCTACGCGCTCATCGCCCTTGTGCTGACTACGACCGGGGTCGCGGCATCGGTGGCGCCGGCTCTCCGCGCGGCACGGGTGGATCCAATGGAGACGCTAAGATACGAGTGATCTCGGTCGCTGTGCAGCTTGATGAACTCGGCCTGGATCCGCCAGGCCCCTTGGTACCAACAAGGGATGAAAGAGAACCATGAGCACTCTGTCGGCTTACAGAAGACAAATTCTCCTTTTCTCCGGCGCGATGATCGTCACCGTCACGGCTTGCGCCCGGGAGCAGAGGAACGACACAGAAGCTGAGATTACCGCGGTCGAGAGGGCCATCGATGGGACCATCGAATGGGCCAAGACGAAAGACTTCGACTGGCTCTACAGCATCATCGCCGACGACTCGGCCTATCTCGAAGTCCACCCGGAGGATGTGGTGGTCAAGGGGTTCACCGAGTTCAAGAGGCTGGAGGAGTTCTGGGCCAGCCCGGATTTCCGCGCCATCCGGCATGAGATCAGGGATCTCCAGATCACCCTTTCCCGATCGGGGGACGTGGCGTGGTTCTTCTGTATGCTCGACGATATCAACGAGTGGCAGGGACGGCCCGCCTCCTGGATCAACACCCGATGGACAGGCGTGTTGGAGAAGCGGGATGGGAAGTGGGTCATGGTCCAGATGCACTTTTCCAATCCCGTGGAGGGGTAGTTGCTGGTCACCCTCCGCGGCTAGCTTGAGCCCGTCACCCGCTGCAACATCTTGTCTACAGCAAACCGATCGATAGGGGGTTAGTAGCATGTCGTTTCCGACGCCACATCGCGCGGTATGGATCGCGACGCAGGTACTTCTGGCCGCGACGACGGCGCTGCCTGCGGTCGCGCAGGATGACCACGAGGACATCGTCATCGGTCGCTACAGGAGGATCCACTCTCGGATCCTCGACGAAGACCGCACGCTCTTGATCAACCTGCCGCGCGGCTACGAGGCGACAGCGATCGGTTACCCGGTCATCTATATACTCTACGGCGGACAGGTCAGAAACTACTTCGCAGAAGCCCTGCACATTACCACGCTACTGGGCAGCACGCGGATGCCAGCAGTGATCCTGGTGGGGGTCGTCAACACCGACCGTTACCGGGACTACCTGCCGCTCGATCGCGAAGGGAACCCGGCCGGCGCAGACCGCTTCCTGCGGTTCATGGTCGAGGAGGCGATGCCTTTCGTCGAGGCGGACTATCGGACGGCGGACTTCCGAATTCTGGTCGGCCCACAGGCTGGCGGGGCGTTCGGTCTTTACACCCTGACACAACGACCTGAGACCTTCGATGTCTACATCTTGAACAACCCATTCCGCTACTTGCAGCAGCGTGACTACTTGATCGAAAGAGTCCGGACGGTCTTCGCCGAGAGAGACACACTCGACAACTTCTTGTATGTGATCGCTGAGGATAGCGACTTCCCCGAGGCGCTAGAGTACATGCCGCGGCTCGAGGAGGCCTTGTCCGCCAAGCGGCCGGCTCAGTTTGCGTGGAAGCTGGACGTCGTAGAGGAGAACGGAGATTTCCTCGCGCCGACGGGCCTGCGCGAGGGCTTGACTTTAGTGTTCAGCGGCTACGAATTCCCGGCCGCGGACGGGGTGGCGTCGCTTGCCGAGATCGAGAAGTACTATGCCGGGCTGTCACAACACTACGGCTATGATGTCGCGATTCCGGATATGGTCTTGGCGATGGGTTCGGACAACCTGGCGCAGAGCGGCAGGGTAGACGAAGCGATCGAGCTGCTCGAACGCCTGGTCGCGCTCTATCCTCACTCCCTAAACGGCTGGTGGCGTCTGGCGGGTATCTACCGGGAGCGCGGCGAGATCGAGCGCGCACTTCACTACTACAGGAAGTGCTTGGAAGTCGACCCCGACATGGTCTACGCCCGGCAGATGATCGAGCAGCTGGAACGCGAGCGACGGTAGCTGCAACCTTCGCTTCGGCTCGCACATCTAAGAGGTTGACCCCCGACGCAGAGCAAGTCGAGTACGGCCGTGCCCATACGATGGTCGAAACGGCTGACCCGGATACCGGTTCCGGCGCTCCTGGCGGTCCTCCTCTTTCCTGTCATCTCCTGCGACTCCAACGGCCCGACGGGGCCGGAGCCCGGCAACGATGACTGTCCGGCGGGCCAGTGGGAGGCCGATTCCTACGGCTACCGAACCTGGCGTCACGATTGCGCACCGTACCTCAGCGACCATTTCACAGTCTACAGCGACGGGAGCAGCACGGCGGCGAAGGACACCCTCGCCCGGCTGGCCGAAGTTGTCTTCTCAGAGCTGGCAGCCGAGTTCCTAATCGCTTTCGAGTCGGAGCTGGGATTCACGCCCGGGTACACCTACTACATCTACGCCCAGAAGCACATCACGCCGCTGGTGGCGGAAGGCTACCGCCACGGCTTCCTAATCGCGGCGGTCGATTCGCCCGAGCGCCCGACTCAGCGAAACCCGTCCTTCTACCGCTACTTGATGAGGCACGAGCTGACCCACGTCTTTCAGTTCAGCCTCATCAATTGCCCCGGCAACGGTGAATGGCCCTACTGGCTCGACATCTGGTTCTCGGAGGGGCAAGCCGTGGTCGTGGGAGGGCGGTATACGAGACCGACGCTGCAACAGTTTCGCGCCTGGTTCTCCGATCCGACGCATATCAACCCGGTCCGCATACAGCGCCGTTCCGACTTGCCGGATGTCGACCGACTTGCCGAGTATTACCAGATGTTCGCACTGACCTACGCCTACCTGGTCGATACGGCCGCGGGCCACGGGGCGAGTATGGCGGACGTGCGGAACCTGCTACGGTACATGCGGGAGGACGAAACGTTCCACGACGCTTTCCAGCAGGCGCTGGGGATCAGCCTCTCCTATCTCGAGGAGAACTACATGGATATTATGGAGGAGTACCTCGGATGATGAGAATCGGACTGTGGGGCGTCGCGGCAGCCATCATGACTATCCCGCTCCCTGAAGCGGCGCACTCCATAAACCCGGATTCACTTCCGATCCCGTTCGGTCCCTCAGCTACGATCGATGGTGAGGTCGCACCGGAAGAATGGACCTCTGCCAACTTGGTGACGTTTTCATTCCAAGACGTCCTCGGTGACTATGTGACAGTGTCCGTATGGCTGATGCACGACGGAAGAAGCCTTCAAGCAGCCTTTGTCTTCAAACGCACAAATGAAGATATCTTTCTCGCACCGGAGCTGTTTCTGGATACGGACAACGACAAGAGTTCCAAGCTTCGTTCTGATGATTGGTGGTTCCATGTTTCGGGCTCGGACTGCGCGTCGGCAGGGCGGTACGATGACTACTCGACCTGCACGTTGAACGCGGACTGGGAAACCGGGCCTAGACCATCCCAACGCGAGCGGGGTGAACAGCTGGATAGATACGAGATTAGGATTCCGTTTTCAAAACTCGGCGTCGTCACAGGGTCGGAAGTAGGGCTGGGATTCCGTGTCATGCATTCGGCTCAAGTGTCGGGCGAGTGGGTCATCCTCACAGCCTTCTGGCCGCTACAGGGATCACCGGAGAGCCCGGCCACCTGGGAGGAGGCTGTGCTGCTTCCCAACAGCTGAGGACCATCGCGAGATCACAAAGGAGCCCTGCCGATCCTGGATATCGGCAGGGCTCCTTGCCGCCTACCCGACTAACCCTGGAAGGAGAACGTGGCCCAACCCGACCATGGACCCCAGCCGTGCTCGTTCTGGGCGCGGGCCTGCCAGCGGTAGCTCGTATTGTGGACGGCGGGCCAGAACGTCCGCGACGGCGCGGCCCCGGAGTAAGTGTAGTAGTACGTCCACGTCCCGCCGCTCAGGTACTCGATCCGGAACTCGTAGCCTGTGGCCTCCGAGATCGGGTCGACCGTCAGCGTCACCGAGCTCGTCGCGATCGTCTGACCGTTACTCGGGCTCAGCCCCGTGGGAGCGGGCGGCGGAGAGGTCGATCCGACATCCCCGAAGTTGAACGTCGCCCAACCCGACCACGGCCCCCAACCGTGCTCGTTCTGGGCGCGGGCCCGCCAGCGGTAGGGCGTATCGTCGTAGACGGGCCAGAACGTTCGCGACGGTGCAGTGCCGCTATAAGTGTAATAGCGCGTCCATGTCCCCCCGCTCATGTACTCGATCTCGAAGTCGTAGCCTGTGGCGCCCGAGATCGGGTCGACCGTCAGCGTCACCGAGCTAGTCGTGATCGCCGCATCGTTGCTGGGGTTCAGTCCCGTGGGAGCGGGCGGCGGAGAGGTCGATCCGACATCCCCGAAGTTGAACGTCGCCCAGTCCGACCACAGTCCCCAACCCTGCCCGTTCTGAGCGCGCGCGCGCCAACGGTATGGGGTGTCGTCATGGACGGGCCAGAATGTCTGCGACGGTTCGCCACGCGAGTACGTGTGGTAATACGTCCACACGCCGTCTTTCAGATACTCGATCTCAAAGTCGTACAGCGTGGCGTCAGCGATCGGGTTGACGCTCAGCGTCACGGAGCTCGTCGTGATCGTCGCATCGCCACTCGGGTCCAGTCCGGTCGGCGCCGGCGGAGGTCCGCCGACAGTACCTCCCGGATTCTCGAAGACCAGGTACCCAACGACCTCCGTGGTGTGACCGACCTCGCCGTCGGCGGACTTTTCTTCCTCCAGGAAGATCTCGGCGCTTACCGGCCCCAGCGTCCTGTACCTCAACCCGACGGGATCGCCTCCATCCGTCGTCTGGACGCCGGCCAAGAAAGCCGGATCGGAGTAGCTACCGCCGAAAGCGAGAGGATACCACACGTGTGTGACGGCATCGGGAGTCAGCGAGGCCTCGAACGGAACATCGGCTAGCACATCGGAACCCGGCTGCACCGCCAGGTATCCCACGGTCTCCGCGTTGTGATTTCCGTCGTTGGCTTCTTCTTCCTGGACCTTTACGTCGAATCCACTCGTAGAGGCCCCCCGCTGCCGGGTGACCACGGCCGAGCCGCCGTTGTAGCTCTGGACCTGGGTGACGATCACCGGCGTGCTCGGGAAGGCCTGAGCGAAGCCTACCGACTGGAAGTTGTGGTCCGCCGTCAGCGTCCCGGCCTGCAACAGCCCGCCGTTCGGGAGGCGATGGACGCCAGCTTCGACGACCACGTAACTCATGGTTTCGGTCGTGTGTGCGCCGTCCAGGTAATCCCATTCATCGATTTGGAACTCGAACCCACTCGCCGAAACGTTGCGGATCCGGATCGTCGATGGGTGGCCGCCGTTGTACGAAGGCGGCTGCATCACGACGACCGGATTTGTGTAAGAGTTGCTCAGGGTCACCGAACTCCAGGTAGTTTTGTCCGCCTGTGCCGCGGTGACCTTACCCACCTCGGCAACCAGCCTTGGGGCAGCCTCGAGCCTATACATGACGTTGTAGTCGAGGTTCACGTTACACAGGTCGGGCGCGGTCCAGTCCGAGTCGTACTGTTTGCCTGTCGGGTCGTCCCACCCGCCGAATGGACCCTCATACCAGTATTGCGGATCGTACCAATCGTCGAAGTTGTGTTGCCCGTTGTAATACGCATACCAGATGGGCAGGTGAGAGAACGCAGCCGTGTTACCCACATAATCCCGCCACCACACCTTGCGTGTGTAGATCCCGCACGCCTGCGTGCCACAGGCATCCACCGCTTGCTGTATCTTCTGAATCAGTTGGGCCGCGGACCGGCCACCCGGCGGCTGCTCGGCATCGAGCCAGAGCCGCTGTATCGGATACGCCGCGGTCATCGCGAGCGCGTTGCGGACCTGGTTCCCGATGTCGTAGTCCCAGTACAGCATCACGTAGGCATCCACCGTCATCCCTGCGTCCACAGCCATCTGCAGCTGCTGCGTAGTAATGTCGGCTACCTGCGTTCCTGTAATCACGTGCCGCACGCCGCTGTCCCACCAGCAGGCGACCTCGCCTTCCGTCACGGTGCCCGACCAGTGGGAGACGTCGACGGCGAAGACCGGACCTCCGGCGGCGTCGCTCGACAGGGCCGGCTCGCCCTCTCGGGCTCTGTCGGTCTCGAAGGGCAGCTCGCACCCAATGAAGGCGAGCGCGGAGATTGCAATCAGTAGGCGGGAGACCGGAATCGCGACGCCTCGAGAGGCACTACGGTCGAGATTGGGGCTCATAGCTGTATCTCCCGGTTCGCGTACCGTTCCAAGGGCCGTTGGGCACGCCTGCCGTTCGGCCCGGGGCGGGTCTCGATATCGGCGGGATGGGAGCGCCTATCGACAGGATGCGGTTTCCCTATCTGCGGGGCGCCGTAGGAGTTCGGCGACCGCGGAACCTGGCGGGAAACGCACAAAACGTATAGGCAGCGGGAACTTTGGGTAAGGCATCAACCTGCGGTGCGCCGGCCCGTAAGTCAAGCATTTCGTAAGTTCGACCACTCTCGTCCCGATCACCCGTTTCCAGGGTTGAGTGCGGCGTGGTAGATTCGACCTAGTTCTTCCCGGCACCACAAGTCGAGAGCGTAAGCTGCACAGAAGCTTCGACGGCCCCAGGCAATCGAGGGATGCGGACATGAGTTTCGGTGTCAAAAGTGAGGAAAGAGTCGAAGGTCAGGCCGAAAAAAGAATCGTCAAGGCCATCACCACGGAGACGCTGGTCTCGCTGGCGGTTCTCGCAGCCGTGTTCGCGATCTTCGCCTGGCAGATGGGCATCGCCTACATGTTCAAGACCATGATGGGAACGGCTCACGACCTAATACTGAACACCGTCTTCTTCTTGATGGGAGTAATCATTATCGCGGGCGCATTCACGTCCCTCATCTCAGAGTTCGGCATCGTGAGCATCGCCAACCGCCTGGTCTCTCCCCTCATGAAGCCGCTGTTCGGACTGCCGGGTGCTGCGTCTGTCGGGGTCGTGGCAACCTATCTGTCGGACAACCCAGCCATCATGCCGTTGGCCGCCGACAAGGGATTCCTGAAGTACTTCAGGCAATGGCAGGTAGCGACCTTGGTGAACCTGGGCACCGTCTTCGGGATGGGCCTCATCGTGACGACCTTCATGCTGGCCCAGTCATCTAATACAGGACCGTTGGGAAAGGCTGTTTTGCTGGGAAATGTCGGTGCGATTCTCGGAGGGGTAGTGAGCGTCAGGCTCATGGGATACTTCGGCAGGAGGAAATACGGGAAGGACGCAGGCGTGATCTCCGAGGAGCAAGAGGGATACGACCTGTTGCGCTACCGTGAGGTCCGGAAGGGGAATGTCGTGCAGCGGGCTCTCGAAGCGCTGCTGGACGGCGGCGTCCACGGCGTCAAGACGGGCTTGGATATCATGCCCGGGATCATCATCATCTGCACGATCGTCATGATGCTGGCCTTCGGTCCGAATGAGGGTGTGTATACGGGAGGCGCCTACGAAGGGATCGCTTTCTTTCCATGGATTGGAGCGAAGCTGTCCTTCATCATAGAGCCGTTGTTTGGATTCTCGAATCCAGAAGCCATCGCGTTTCCGGTTACGTCACTTGGATCTGTCGGCGCCGCGCTGGCCATCGTGCCCGAGTTCCTGGAGAGCGGGATCGTCGGCGCCAAGGAGATCTGCGTCTTCACCGCGATAGGCATCTGCAATGCCGGATTCCTGAGTACCCACGTGGGAATGATGGACGGTATCAAGGAGCGTGGCCTGACCAACGTGGCCATCGCCACCCATTTCATCGGTGGCCTCTGCGCCGGCGTATTCGGCCACGCACTCTTCATTCTATTCGGATGATTCCAACTGATCGCCTCGCAATGCCCGGGAGAGAGAGGTGCAACATGAGACTCCACAGTACTGCACTCCGGCTATCCACAATTCGGGCCCTTCTGTTGCTCCCCTTGCTGCTCCCTTTGACGGAAGGATGCAGTACCACTGAGTCGCCGCCGGGGGAAGTGCCCTTCGTTCTTGCAGGTGGCCTGATCGAAAACACCGAGTACGCCGCCCGCCGCGAGCGGTTGATGGACGAGATCCCCGATGGAGCGGTCATCATCCCTGGGGCCACGTCACCGATCGCGAGCTATCAGTTCTTTCAGAGCAACGACTTTCTCTACTTCACCGGTGTCGAGGCGCCGAACGCCTGGCTGGTGGTCGACGGTGTCAACCGGAAGAGCTCGCTTTTCCTGACCCTCGACGAGCACGACGCCCGAGGAGAAGGAATCCCACCCGAGCTTGCACTCGACCCTGAAGGGTTCACCGGGATCGAAGCGGCCCAGCCGTTCGAGGAACTGGAAACTTTCCTATCCGATCTTAGCCAGAGCGTCGGGTACTTCTGTCTGTCCCACCGCCCGGAAGAGCTTCACCGTATGAACACGAACGAAGTGTACGGGGCGTCGCGGCGCACGATGATGGAGCATCCCTGGGACGGTCGCCTGACCCGAGAGCTGCAGCTGGTCGAGCGGCTGAAGCAGAGGTATCCAGGCGTCGAGATCCGCGACTGCTTCCGCACGATCCAGGTGCTGCGGAAGATCAAGTCACCGGCGGAGGTGGCCCTGGTGCGTGAGGCGGCCCAGATCGGAGTGCGGGCTCATCTCGAGTTCATGCGCTCCACCGAGGTCGGCATGCCGGAGCGGGCCCTGGCTGCTCTGTTCCAGTTCGTCAGCAAACGAGAGGGTGCCCAGGAGCTGGCCTACGAGACTATCATCATGTCGGGAGAACACCACCCCTGGGGTCACTATCACCGCCACGATCGCACCCTCGAGACCGGTGACTTAATCATCCTCGACGCCGGCCCCGATTACGCCTACTACAACGCTGACATCTCCACCTCCTTTCCGGCGAACGGTCAGTTCACTCCCGAACAACGGGCGCTCTACGAGTTGGGCCTCGGTATCAGGCAGGTCTGTCTCGACAACTACCGCCCGGGGATCACCTTCCAGGAGGTCGGCGAAAAGGTGAGAGAGTGGTTGGTCGAGAACGGGCACGATGCCGACGAGCGCCGATTCCGGGGGCTGACGAGATGGGGATGCTACAACCATCCGATCGGGCTGGCGACACACGATGTGATGGCATCGATGACCGGCCCCGACGAACCCCTGGAGCCCGGTTTCGTTTTCGCCTGTGACATCAACATGCCCGAGAGCGAGACTATGGGGATCCGCATCGAGGACACGGTGGTGATCACCGAGGATGGATACGAGAACCTCTCGGCCGGACTGCCACGCACCGTAGCGGAGATCGAGTCCTTCATGCGCGAGACCGGCCTGCTACAGAAGATCGGAAGGTGAGAGATGGTCACTCCTTTCCTCCTGCGCGCACTGACTGCCGGGCTTGTCGCGGCACTCGCCGTGCCGGCCCCCTCACCCCTCAGCGCCCAGCAGGTGGACGTGTGGAGTCGGCCGATCCAGGCCGAGCGGAGTCGCACCTGCGATTTCATCCATTACCGGGTCAGTCTGACCTTCGATCTCGACGCGAAGGTATTCTGGGGCGAGAACCGCATCACCCTGACCCCCTTCGCCGACGGCCTCGATCGCTGCGAGCTGGACGCGGAGGAAATCACCATCGAGCAAGCTATCGATGAAACGGGACGTGAACTCTCGTTCGAGCGCTCCGACACGAGCGTCGTCATCGCGCTCCCCCGGGTACTCTCCTACGGTGACACGCTGGACATAGTTCTCGTTTATCGGGGCGAGGGTTCGCGGGAGGGGTTCTTTTTTGATGACGCGAGCGACGATCATCCCCAGATGGTCTCCACCGATTCCTGGCCCGACGAGGCCCGCCACTGGATCCCTCTCTTCGACTACCCCAACGACAAGGTGACTCACGAGCTCATCGTCACCGTGCCACAGGGTAACCGGGTGCTTTCCAACGGCCGCTTGGTCGAGGTCACGGAGAACGAGGCTGACGGAACCGTCACCTGGCACTGGTCCCAGGACCTGCCCCACTCCACCTATCTGTTCATGTTGGCGATCGGTCCATTCACGGTGATCGAGGACTCGCTCGGCGATCTGCCGGTCAACTATTGGGTCTACCCGGATGACGCCGAGGACGCCCGCTGGATCTTCGCCAAGACGCCGCGCATGATCGCCTACTATAGTGAGCTCTTCGACTACCCCTATCCCTGGGCCAAGTACGACCAGGTCACGACTCCACACGTCGGGGGCGGCGCCGAGGCGACCACGGCCACCATTCTCGGCGACGGGGTCATCCACGACCGGCGGGCTGAGCAGGACTTTTCGTGGGAGCGGGTCATCGCTCACGAGATCGCCCACCAGTGGTGGGGCGATCTCATAACCCTGCGCGAATGGTCACACACCTGGCTGAACGAGAGCTTCGGGACCTATTCCGATTACCTGTGGACCCATCACGAGAGTGGCGAGGACGAGGGCGCCTGGGCGCTGCTGGGCAAGAAGAATCAGTACCTGCGCGAAGCGCACACCCGCTACGTACGGCCGATCGTGTTCAACCGCTACGAGCGACCGCACGACAACTTCGACTCGCATACCTACCCGAAGGGCGCCTGCATCCTGCACCAGCTCCGCTTCATCCTGGGAGACGAGCTCTTCTTCCGGGCGCTGAGCAGGTTTCTGCACGAGCATGCCTTCGAGCCCGTCGACACCTACGACCTCATGAAGACCGTGAAGGATGTGACCGGCCGCAACATGGACTGGTTCTTCGAGCAGTTCATCTTCAAGCCGGGACATCCGGTGTTCGAGGTGAGTTCGGCCTGGGATGCCGAGGCCGGAGAGGTACGACTGCACATCGCTCAGGTCCAGGACCGCGAACACGGGGTTCCCATCTACCGGATGCCGGTGCAGATCGGGATCGTCACCGCGTCGGGAAAACGCGTCGCGACGGTCTGGCTGGAGCATGAACAAGACAGCTTCGTTTTCCCGAGCCGGGAAAAGCCCCTGTTGGTTCGTTTCGATGAAGGTAACTGGCTGCTGAAGGAGTGGACCTACGAAAAGAGCGAAGAGGAGCTCCTCTACCAGGTACAACATGACGACGTCATCGGCAGGGAGTGGGCGGTGCGTGAGCTGGCGCGGTCTCTTGGCGACCCGCGGGTGGCCGAGGAGCTCGCCAAGATCGCGCGTAACGATCCCTTCTGGGCGGTTCGCCTCGCGGCACTCGAAACGCTTGCGACCGTGGAAAGGCAGGAATCGATCGAGCTCTTCCGTACCGCGGCCACCGATGCCAGCTCTCGGGTCAGGCGAACGGCCATCCGAATCCTGGGTGAGACTGGCGATCCGACCCTCGTGCCGTTCTTCCGCCAGCGCTTCGCCGCCGATGACTCGTATCAGGTACAGGCCGAAGCCGTGCGGGCGATCGGCCGAAGCGGAGACCCGAGCCAGCATGGCTTCCTCCAGCAGGCTTCCGAGATGCCGTCGCCTCGGGATGTCATTCGGCGCGCCGCCGAGTGGGCGATCGAAGAGATCTCAGGACGAAGCTAGAGAGGAGTCGCCAGCACCAACGGAGGGATGGGCCCTGCCAATCGATGGGAATCGGCAGGGCCTTATGTCTAGCGGATAGGCGCGGCGAACTCGGAGTCGTCGATCGGAACGTTGTGCTCGATCGTGTCGACTATGTAGGTGCTGGACCCACCCTTCCTGCTGATGGATATACTGAACGGCACCACCACTCCGTCCGCCTCGCGATAGTCGTTGATCTCTCTGTTGTAGCCGAGCCGGACCAGCAACCCCGTCTGGGCGTCGAAGTAAAGGGCGTGCGACACATCGTCATCGATATCGACGAGGTACACCGGACGCCCTTCCAGCGTCCCCTCGCCGCGCATCCTCATGTCGGGGAAGTAGTCCCACATGCGGGTCGCGTTCTGGGGATCTGCGGACCAGGCGAACCTGGGGTCGTAGTGCGCATCGAACTCGGTCTCACCAGCGGCCCATCTCCAGCAGGCCGGGCCGTCGCAGCCGTCCTTATGGGTGCCACGGGCCGATTGCTGAACGTACAGATACTTACCCGGCACCTTCGCGTAGATCACGAAGCCGTTCGATTCGTACACCGGCGGCTGCCTCGTGGGCAGTTCAGTCACCAACCGTCCCGTCATCACTCGCGTCGTCAGCCGCTCGATCGCCTCGCGTCCACCGACGGCCTCGATGTAACGCTCCAAGACTTCCTCCAGCGTCGGGACCGCCTCCTGCGTCGCCTCCCACACCGGAGCCGCTGCACCCATCGCCAGGCACTGTATCGCCAGCGCTGCAAGCCAGGTATTCATGATTTCCTCCTCTCCCGGTGGACACCTCACTGACCCTCCCATCCCGTCCACGGCCACTACCTCAGGCAGGTCGAGGGCCGCAGAGGACGATGAATGCGGCACAACGCGTAACTCATTGGTAGATTTTTAGTTACGTGACCGAGGCACGGGTCGGGCGCGGCCGGCCGGTGGCGGATTGTGTGCAGCCGGACACCGTGGGGAGCGGCTCGCGTGTCCGCCAGGACACCCTGGGAGCGGCCCTGTGGTTCGTCGCCTCTCCGATGTATGCCGATTAAGGCATACCTCTCCTCTACCGGTATGTCGCCTCCCCGATCTCGTACCGCGCTGCCGGTTCCGCCTGGCCGACGTCGGCCGACGCGGCCACGTGGACGAGTTCGGACAATGTGACGACCCGGAGACCTCGTCGCTCGAGTGCAGGCAAGATCGTCCGCAGCGCAGCTGCGGTGCGACGTCCCCTGGCCCCGCCGTCGTGGAGGACGATCACGGAGCCGGGGACCGCTTTGCGGAGGACGTGGTGCGCCGCGTAGCCGGCCAAGGGGATGAGACCGTCGTAAGCCAGACGCTCGGCTCATCCCTGGTCAGATGGTTGCCGAGCTCATGACCCGCATCGACGATCGCCGCAACCGTGGCCTCGCTGCCCGACACGCGCTCGCTTATCAGGAAGAACGTTGAGTGTGCGCCGTGAGCTTTCAGGATCTGCAAGATGTCGGGCGTCGTTTGCGGATCCGGACCATCGTCGATGGTCAAGGCAACAACAGGCTCCGACGTATCGATGTAGTAGAGGACCGCTGGCGAACGCGGTGCTATCCCGCGGACCAGCCAGCGCGGCTGGTCTATCACGACAGCGAAGACACCCGGCACTGCTACGAGGAGGACCAGCAGCACCCAGGCCACGATCAGGCGCCCACTGAGAACGGAGATGCCGCACACCCAGGGTACCTTTCTAGCGGCGCTCCGTTTCGCCGATTTCGAATCCCACCGGGGGCTCGACGCCCAGCAGGTGTCGCACGAAGAAGTCCCAGCGTCGCCTATTCACGTAAGGGTTGTTCAATCCGTGGTACCTGTTGGGCACGATGAGCAGATCGAAGTCCTTGTTCGCATCGATCAACGCGTCAACCACCTGCATGGTAGATGCGGGATTGACGTTGTCGTCCAGCTCACCGTGGATGAGAAAGAGCTTGCCCTCCAATTTGTGGGCCTGGGTGACGTTCGATTGCTCCACGTAGTGATCCCCGATCTCGGAGCCCATCCACTGCTCGACCCAGACCGCCTTGTCCATGCGATGGTCGTGATTACCGGCGCTCGAGACCGCCACATCGTAGAACTCGGGATGCGTGAGTATGGCGCGAGTTGCGTCGTACCCACCCGCCGAGTGCCCCCAGATCCCTACCCTCTCGATGTCCATATAGGGATAGCGCCTCGCCATCTCACTGATCAGGGAGATACGATCGGGCAGACCGCCGTCGCCAAGTTTCTTGTAGGAGAAAGTGTTGAACTCCCGAGATCGCCCGTTGGTGCCCAGTCCGTCGACCTGTACCGTGACAAAGCCCAGCTCGGCGATCGCCTGCGATCCGGCGCGGTAAGCCCAAAAGCCCTTGGGCACGAAGAAGCTGTGTGGTCCGGTATAGACGTACTCGACGACCGGATACGTCTTCGTTGTGTCGAGGTTCGATGGACGCCAGATGATCCCGTAGATATCCGTCTCACCGTCGCGGGCTTTCCCTTTGAAGGCCTCCGGGTATCTCCAACCCGTCGCCAAGAGCCGCTCGATGTCGGCGCGCTCCAGCTCCATCACGATCGCGCCGTCCGAGCTGCGTCGCAGGACAGACACCGGGGCGAGGTCGACGCGCGAATAGGTATCGACGAAGTACGTCCCGGTCGGCGAGAAGCGGACATCGTGGTCGGCGTCTTCCGGGGTCAGCAGCCGCAAACCGCGACCGTTGAGGCCGACTCGATACGCGTGCCTGCGATAGGGATCCCTCCCCTCCTCTCTTCCCCCAGCGACGAAGTAGACCTGCCGCGCTTCTTCGTCCACGTGCGCGACCCAGCGAACAACCCAGGGACCGTCGGTGATCTGGTTCTTCACTCGGCCGGTAGCGCCGTCGTACAGGTAGAGATGACGCCAGCCGCTCCGTTCCGAGGCCCAGACGACCTCAGCGCCCTCACCGACCATCTCCCAGGAAAGGTTGTATATGTCCACGTACGGCTCGGCACGCTCGTCAACCAGCGCCCGGACCGCGCCCGTCGTCGCGTCCACCGCGCGGAGCTGAACCGCACCGTAGCCACGCTCGATGTACAGGTAGTAGAATCGCTCGCCGTCCTCGAACCAGTCGTACCATGGTCCACCGTAGTAGAGCATATCGAGAGGCTCGGTCCTCAACGGGATGCTCGTACGTTTCGCCACATCAAAGATCACCGGCTCCGCCCGAGTCAGCCCAAGCTCACCCGGTACCGGGTAGTAGTAGGTGTAGGCGATGGGCCTCAGCTGGTCTTCCGGACTGGACTGCACGACCGTGAAGGTGCGTGCCGACCGCCGGTCGAGCCGGTGCGATACGATCTTCCGCGAATCGGGGGACCAGGTTGCAGCGACCCGTACGTCGACATGCATCGTCCCCTCGGGGACCATCTGCCGTGGTCCCGGCAGCCGGGCGATGTAGTCGTAGCCCTCGACGCCGTCGTCGCTCAGCTGGATGACCTCGCCCGTCTCAACCGAGCGCACGTAGACGTTGTGATCTTCCAGGAACGCGACCCACTTCCCGTCGGGCGACTCCTCCTCTAGTCGCCGCTCCTCCGGCTCTTCCTCCGGCTCGTGTCTTTCGCAGTCGTAGTCCGTCAGATCGCAGACGAACTCGGCACCGTCGACTTCGACCCGGACTGCCGTCTCATCTTCGACGAACTCGAACTCGTCGAAGGGAAGGTCGGTACCGACGTACTGGGTATCGGCCACTACCTGCGAGAGTCCGGCGGCGAGCCGGTCGTGGTCGAACGCTGGATCGCGGGTGAGTTGCTCGGGGTCGACCAGCAGGAACCGCTTGCCGTCGGGAAGTTCCTGACGGTACCAGAAGCGGTCGGTCTCGGCGATCCAGTTCGGTGCGACCCGCTCGTTGAGCACGAGGCTGTCGACTTTGGGGCGAAGGAACCTTTCGGCCCGTTCGTAGTCCTCTCGAGTGCCCTGTGCGTAGGCAGCGGTGCAACCCACGAGGAAGAGCACAGCCAGGCAGCACGTCACGCGGCCACAGAGGGTCGGATTCTTCATTTCCGTTTGCCTCTTAGCGGACGGGAGGGGGCTCAGTCGACGAGGTGCCAGCGAGTCGAAAGATGAGTGGCATGACACGAACTGGCAAACAACCGAGCGAGGCTGGCCCGGCGCGTTTCGGCCGGATATCATGTGGATATCGCCCCGACGATTACGACTTCAGGCAGGAGTCCCACCATGAGATGTCTCGCGACCATCGTGGTGATCCTGGCGGTAACGGCAACGGCGGCGAGCGCCCAACAGGTCGCCGACAGCGCTTTTCACTATCCGGCAACGGAACCCGCGTATGAGGCCGGGGCCGGCCCCCGGGTCTACATAGACGCCGCGCACCACAACTTCCATACCATGGACGGCCGCTATCTGGCGTTCGCGACGCTCCTACGCGACTATGGGTACCGGCTCCGGGCGAACAGCGAAGCCTTCGCGCCGGAGTCGCTCGGCGAGTGCGACATCGTGGTCATCTCCAACGCGATGGCGGAAGCTAACGCAGAGGACTGGGCCTACCCGCACCCACCGGCTTTCACCCGTGACGAGACAACCGCGCTCCTCGACTGGATCCTAGGAGGCGGTTCGTTGCTGCTCATCGTCGACCACGCTCCGATGCCGGGCGCGGCCGGCGACCTTGGGGTACTGCTCGGGGCCCACATGCTGGACGCCTATGTCGGAATGGAAGTCTTCGGCGCCCTGGATGAAGTCGCGTTCGGCCGCGCCGCAGACCTCTACGGCGTCTCGATCGACCGCCTGCTCGAGAGCTTCGGCGAGCCGGGCGTCTTGGCCGAGCACGCAATCGTGAAGGGTCGGAGCCCGGCCGAGGCGGTCACCACGGTAACCACGTTCACCGGACACGCGTTCTACCCGTCGAGTCAGATGGAGCCGCTGCTGATCCTGAGTCCCGACGCGTGGGGCGGCGCCGTGCTGAACAGAAACCTGCCGGAGGCGCCACAGGAGGCGACTCCGACGTTCCCAGTCGGCGGCTGGTTGCAGGGCGGCGCGGTGCGTGTCGGCCAGGGCCGCGCCGTCGTGCTGGGTGAGGCAGCGATGTGCACGGCGCAGCTGGCGGGGCCCCAACGCGTGCCCATGGGGATGAACAACCCGTCCGCGCCGCAAAACGCCCAGTTCTGCCTCAACGTCGTGCACTGGCTCTCCGGACTGCTTGACGAGTGAGTTCAACAGGAGGATTTCCGATGAAAAAGCAAACGAGAAGAACGTTCATCGGACGAGTAGCCTCCGCGGCGGTCGCGACCGTGAGCGCTACCATCCCCTTCCTCAACGCTGCATGCCGAAAAGACGCGAGGGCGCAATCCCAAGCCGCTTCCGAATTCGAGCCGGGCTATCTGAGGTTGCACAGGACCGGCGAGCTGAGGCGCAGGGGCGAAGAGCTCTGGCAGCTCATGGAAAGCTGTTCGCTCTGTCCCCGGGAATGCGGTGCCGCGCGACTCGACGGGCAGGCAGGATTCTGTCAGGGCACATCGCAACTAGTCATCGCCGCCTACAACCCGCATTACGGGGAGGAGCGGCCGCTGGTCGGGCGCGGCGGCTCCGGCACGGTCTTCTTCAGCAACTGCAACCTGCGCTGTGTCTTCTGCATCAACTGGCAGATCAGCCAGGGCGGAGAGGGTGCGCCGAGAAGCGTCGAGGATCTGGCCGACATGATGTTGCATCTGCAGGAGATCGGCTGCGTCAACATCAACATCGTGACGCCGACCCACTACTCGCCTCATATCGTGCTGGCCCTCGACATCGCAGCGACCCGAGGATTGCGGCTTCCGCTGGTCTACAACACCTGCGGCTGGGAACGTCTCGAGATCCTGAGAAAGCTCGACGGCATCGTGGACATCTACCTTCCCGACTTCAAGTACGCGGAGGGTGCGATGGCGTCGAAGTATTCCTCGGGCGCCGACACCTACCCGGAGATCACGAAGGCGGCACTCTTGGAGATGCACCGCCAGGTCGGTGTGGCGAAACCGGCGGAGGACGGACTGATGTACCGGGGCCTGATGATCCGACACCTGGTGATGCCGAACAGCGTGAGCGGGAGCACGGAGGTGATCGACTGGATCGCGGAGAACCTGCCGAAAGACACCTACGTGAACATCATGGCTCAGTACAGGCCGATGTACAAAGCCTTTGACTACCCGGAGATCGCCCGGCGATTGAATCGCGCGGAATACAACGAGGTCGTCCGACACGCGAGACAGGTCGGCCTCACGAACCTCGATATCCAAGGCATATAGCCTTACGTCCACCTCAAACGGAGAACGTCGCATGAATCCTTCACGTCTTCACCACGAGTCTATTACGACGCGACTCGCATTACCTTTACTGATCCTCTTTCTCGGAGCTGGCCAGCAGGCTGCTGCACAGGGCACCCGCCTGCTGCGAGATCCCGACGTGGGTCCCGACTACATCGTCTTCGTCCACGCCAACGATCTCTGGTTAGTGGACCGCGAGGGTGGTGATGCTATACGACTCACCGCCGGCGAGGGTGCGGAGACCGATCCCGCCTTTTCGCCCGACGGCCGCTGGATCGCCTTCACCGGCCAGTATGGTGGCAACACCGACGTCTTCGTGGTCCCGGCGACCGGTGGCGAGCCCCGGCGTCTGACCTGGCATCCGGGTTCGGATGTGGCCCAAGGCTGGACCCCGGACGGCGAAGTCCTCTTCCAATCGGGCCGCGAGGCTCAGCCGACCCGACTCTGGCGCTTCTATACCGTCCCGGTCACCGGCGGCATGCCGAAGCCGTTGGCCGTGCCTCAGGCGTACCACGGCGAGATGAGCGCCGACGGAGCGTGGCTGGCTTACCAGGAGATCGGCTACTGGGATCCGGAGTGGCGGAACTACCGGGGCGGCCAGGCCCAACCGGTGAGCGTCGTCTCGACGCGAACGTGGGAGCGGCGCACTCCGCCCTGGGAGGGCGAGCGGCAGATGGCCCCGGTCTGGATGGAAGGTGCCGTCTACTACGTGTCGGAGCGAGACTGGGCGAGTAACGTCTGGTCCTGGAACCCGGGGACCGGCGAGGAGCGGCAGCTCACCTTCCACGCCGATTTCGATGTGAAGAGCCTCGGCGCCGGACACGGCGCCGTTGTCTACGAGCAGGGCGGTTACTTGCACGAGCTGGACCCGGCCACCGGTGCCACACGCCAGCTGGAGATCGTGGTGGCCAGGGACCTCAATTGGGCTAGGCCGCGCTGGGAGGAGGTCCCGGCGAACCGGCTCCGCGACCCGCGCCTTTCACCGACGGGTAAGCGCGCACTCTTCGAGTATCGCGGTGACCTGTTCACCGTACCGGAGGAAAGCGGCAGCTGGCGGAACATTACACGGAGCCCTGGGGTGGCGGACCGCCACGCGGTCTGGTCCCCCGACGGTGAAAAGATCGCCTGGTTCAATGACGAGGGCGGCGAGTACGGACTGATGGTGGCGGACCAGGACGGTACTAGCAAACGGCGCATCGAGATCCCGGACCCCAGCTTCTTCTTCGTCCCCACCTGGTCGCCCGACGGCACGCGCCTCGCCTTGACCGACACGCACTACCGACTTTTGATCATCGATCTGGCCAGCGGCGACTTGACCCACGTCGACACCGATCGCTACGCCCACCCACAGCGGTCGATCGACCAGGTGTGGTCACCCGACTCGCGCTGGCTCGCCTACGCGCGCCGAATGGACAACCAGCTGCGGGCCGTGTTCGTCTACGACACCCGCAGCGGTGAGCGGCACCAGCTGACCGACGGGATGGCTGACGCCATCAGTCCGGTGTGGGACGCTTCCGGGAAGTACCTCTATTTCCTGGCCTCCACCGACTTCGGCCTCAACACCGGGTGGCTGGACATGACGTCCTACGACCGGCCGGTGACCCGGGCACTCTACCTCGCCCTATTACAGGAGGACGAGGCCTCTCCCTTCCTGCCTACCAGCGACGAGGAGGCGGAGGAGGAAGAGGATTCGAACGAGAACCGATCCTCGCGAAGGCAGGGGGGTGAAGGTTCGGACACGGATACCCCGGAGGTGGTAATCGACTTCGATGGGATTGCCGGGCGTATCATCGACGCTCCCGGGTTACCGCAGCGGGATTATCTCGGTCTACTCCAGGCGCCGGAGGGCCACGTCTTCGTGGCCGAGGATGTTCCCGGCGAGCGAGGCTTCACCCTCCACCGCTATTCGCTCGATGACCAGGAGGCGGAAAGCTTCCTCGAGGGGATCAGCGAGGCCACTGCCTCGCACGACCGGAAGAAGCTCCTCTACAGGTCGGGCAGCAGCTGGTCGATCGTGGGCACGAGCGGCTCACCACCGCGAGGCAACGACGGCCGTCTCTCGCTGAGCGGGATGCGCGTCCGGGTTGAGCCACGGGCCGAGTGGGCCCAGATGCTCCGCGACGGCTGGCGCTTCATGCGCGACTTCCTCTACGTCGACAACGTCCACGGCGCACCCTGGGACGAGGTCTGGGAGTGGTACAGTCCCTGGCTGGACGACGTGAACCACCGCTCCGACTTCAATCACCTGCTGGACATGCTTTCCGGCGAGGTGGCGGTGGGACACTCGTACGTCCGCGGCGGCGACTACCCCGATCTTACTAGCCCACGCACCGGCCTGCTGGGGATCGACATGGAAGAGGCAGACGGCTTCTACCGCATCACCCGCATCTACGACGGCGAGGATTGGACTCCGGGCCTCGAGGGTCCGCTGGCCGTGCCGGGAATGGATGTGGGCGAAGGCGACTACCTGCTGGCTATCGACGGCCGCGAACTGCGGGCACCGACCAACCCCTTCATGTTGCTCGAGGGGACCGCCGGTAGGACCATCGCCATCGCCGTGAATGGCCGGCCTAGCATGGACGGCGCCCGGGTGTTGTTCGTCGAGCCCGTCTCCAGCGATAGACAGTTACGCTCCTGGGCCTGGGTGGAGCACAACCGTCAGAAGGTGGACGAGATGAGCGACGGCCGCCTGGCCTACGTCTATCTCCCCAACACCGGCCGCGGCGGCTACACCTACTTCAACCGCATGTACTTCGCCCAGCAGGATAGGCAGGGCGCCGTCATCGACGAACGCAACAACGGCGGCGGCTCGGCGGCGGACTACATCGTCGAGGTTCTGGCCCGCGAGTTGACCGGCTACTTCAACTCCCGAGCCGGCGACCGGAAGCCGTTCACCCAGCCGATGGCCGGACTCTGGGGCCCCAAGGTCATGATCATCAACGAGCGGTCCGGCTCCGGCGGTGACCTGCTACCCTACCTCTTCCGCTTCAGGAACGTCGGCCCGCTGATTGGCACCCGGACCTGGGGTGGTCTGGTAGGGACCTGGGACACGCCGCCGCTGATCGACGGCGGCAGGTTTGTCGCACCGCGCGGCGGTTTCATCGACGTGAACGGCGCGTGGGCGGTGGAGGCAGAAGGTGTGGGCCCGGACATCGAGGTCAGAAACGACCCACGGCCCGTCATCGAGGGGCGCGACCCCCAGCTCGAGGCCGCCGTTCAGGAGGCGCTGCGTCTCCTAGAGACAGAGGCGATCGAGCTCAAACCCGAGCCGCCACCGCCGGTCCGCTGGCGGCGGCCGAACCGCAGCGGCGGATGACGAGCCACACTACGATCTTTCCGCACCCACGGGCGCCCGCCGGTGCTCGTGGGTGCTTCTCATTCCCGAGGCTCGCCACCAAACAACGCCACCTGAGGCCCACGCGTCTAACGGGACGGATCACTCCTCGTGCACGATCGTCCGACCCGCAACCTCCGGGAGTGTCAGGCTAATGAACAGGATCGTGCAGGACGTCCGCTTCGCCATCCGGAATCTCGCCAGGTCGCCCACGTTCGCGGCGGTCGCCGCTCTGACCTTGGCGATCGGGATAGGAGCGAACACAGTCATCTTCAGCGTCGTCAACGGCGTACTCTGGGACCCGCTGCCCTACGACGAGCCCGCGGACCTCGTGGCGATCTTTACGTACTTCAGGCCGGAGAGCGGATACGACTTCCCGCAGTACGCGGTGGGCTCGCCGGAGTACTTCGACTACCTGGACCAGAACCGGACGATGGCGAACGTGGCGGCCGTGTCCACAGAGGCGCTGACCATAACCGCCGGCACCGGCGAGCCGGAGATCGTCACCGCCGGATACGTCTCGTCGAGCATGTTCTCCGTGCTGCGGGCCCAGCCTCTTCTGGGAAGGACGCTCATCTCAGCTGACGATAGCGCCGACCCACAGCCGGTCTTCGTCCTGAGCTACGACCTGTGGCAGCGACGGTTCGGTGGCGACTCGACGATAATCGGACAGACACTCGAAGTCGGCGTTGATGTCTCCGAGTACGGCAACGTGGGAGAGATCGTCGGTGTGATGCCCGATGGTTTCGCCTTCCCTACTGCCAACATACAGATCTGGACCCAGCTGCCCCTCGATCGGGCGCGCACATGGCGCGGCGGCCACTGGTTCTACATGATCGGCCGCCTCGCCCCCGGCGTAACCTTCGAGCAGGCCGAAGTGGAGATGGAGACGCTCATGGCACGCTGGGCGGTGGTCTACCCGGACCACCATGTGGGTCATGGCCTGTTTCTCATGCCCTTGCTGGACGATTACGTAGGCAACGTCCGTCCCGCGTTGCTGCTGCTACTGGCCGCGGTGGGCTTTCTCCTACTCATCGCCTGCGCCAACGTCGCCAACCTGCTCCTGGCTCGTGCCGAGGGGCGCCGCCGCGAGCGGGCGGTGCGCGGTGCGCTGGGGGCGCGACCGGGCCGGCTGCTCCAACAACTGCTCACCGAGAGCCTGGTGCTGGCCCTGTTCGGGGGAGCCCTCGGCCTCCTGTTCGCGGGCGCGGGTATCGAGGTCCTCCTCGCGCTGCAGCCCGGCACCATCCCTCGCGCGATGAACGTCGGACTCGACACCCGGGTCCTGGCTTTCGTCGGCGCGGCCGTTCTCTTGACGACGGTGGTCTTCGGTTTGCTGCCCGCCTTCCGGGGCGCATCCGCCGGTCTCTCACAGATGCTCAATGAAGGGGGACGATCGATGAGCGCCGGCCGTGCGCGGCTCGGCTACCGACGGTTCCTCGTAGCCGCCGAGATCGCGCTCGCCGTCCTGCTGGTCGTCGGTGCGGGGCTCACGGCCAAGAGCTTCTGGCTCCTGTTCAACGAAGACCCGGGCTTCCGTAAGGAGAACCTGCTCGTCGCCCAGTTCTCACTGCCAGCAGCGGAGTACAACCCGGAGCAGGCGGTGGCCTTCTACTCCGAGCTGGTCGAGCGGGCCGAGGCGTTGCCGGGAGTGACGAGCGCGGCCACCGTGTCGCGCCCTCCCATCCTGCGAGACCGCTCGCACGGCCGTTTCCATATCGAGGGCCGGCCCGGCGTTCAGTCGGGACCGTTCTGTTGTACGGGCAGCAACGTCGGCGTTGGCCCTGGTGCAATCGAGACCCTCGGGATTCCGTTGCTGCACGGTCGAGTGCCCAACGAACGCGACCGAGTTGGCGCGGTTCCGGTCGTCGTAGTCGATCAGCGACTGGCGCGTCGATACTTTCCCGGCGAGGACGCGATCGGGAAGCGAATACGTTTCACCGCTACCGACGGCCCCTTCCACACGATCGTCGGCGTTGTCGGCAACGTGAAGTACGACGGCTTGGGAAGGGAAAGCCCGACGTTCTACTTCGCCTACGAGGGGTGGCACGACATCGTTCCCTTCATGATGGGCTCGATGAGCATCGTCGTGCGAACCGCAGGCGACCCGGGCGCACTGGCGGGCCCGGTCCGTGAAGTCGTCCGCTCGCTCGACTCGAACGTGGTCATCCTCCGCATGCAGACTGTCAACGACATCATCTCGGCGTCGGTTGCAAGGCCGAGATTCATCATGACAACCCTCGGCGTCTTCGCCGTCGTCGCGCTCCTGCTTGGCATGATCGGCGTCTACGGCGTAGTCTCCCACGGAGTGGCACAGCGCACCAACGAGATCGGCGTCCGCATCGCGCTGGGTGCGCGGGCCGGCGAGGTGATTGGCCTGGTGTTGCGGCAGGGCATGCCCGCGGTGCTGATTGGAGCGGCTATCGGCTTGGCCGCCGCGTTCGCGACAACACGTGTGATGGCCGGGCTGCTCTACGATGTAAGCCCCACCGATCCGTGGACCTTCGCGGTCGTCGCTGCAGTCGTGGTGCTCGTCGCCCTGGCGGCCAGCTACATCCCGGCGCGGCGCGCGAGTCGCGTCGATCCGATTGAGGCGCTGCGCGTAGAGTAACATCGAGGCATGACTGGGACACGGTTCGCGACTAGCTCAAGCCCATTCGCTCCAGCAAGTCCTTGAACCTGCCGTCTCCTCGCAGGCTGTCGGCCCAGGGGTCGGCTTTCAGGTAGTAGACCAGCCAGGCGGAATCGCGTTCGGCATGCGCCTTCTCCAACCAGGCGAACGCCTCGTCCATGTCGCCCAGTCCGACACAGACAATGGCGCGCAGGTACGATGGGACGTTCACGCGCGCCGCTAGCTCTTCCAGCTTGTCGAGCGCTGCCGCCGCCTCACTCTTCATCCCGATTACCGCATACGCATAGCCGAGCATCCCGACACCGCTGGGATGCTCCCCCGAGAGCGCTATCGCCCGCTGGAATGACTCGATGGCCTCGCGGAACATCCCATTCTGCACATACACCCGCCCCAGATTGACGTGAGCGGGCCAGAAGCTCGGGTCCATGCCGACCGCTTTCAGCTGCTGCTCCAGGGCTTCGTCGTAGCGGCGCGAGTAGTAGAAGAGGTCGCCCACATCGGTGTTGATGATCAAGGACAGCGGATCGAGTTCCCTGGCGCGCGCTACCCGCGCCACCGCCTCGTCCATCTCGCCACGAATGGTGTGATACCAGGCATACCAGTGGTGGGTGCGTGCGTACCCGGGATTGAGCTCGAGGGCGCGTTTGAACTCCGCCTCGGCGACAGACCAATCCCAATCGTACCACGTTTCCACGAACGCCAGACTCGTGTGTGCCTCGGCGAGCGTATCGTCGAGCTCCAACGCCTTGAGCGCCGCCGCCTTCGCCTTCGGATGAGCCTGTCCGGGATGCGCGACACCGTAAAACGGTAGCAAGTTGTAGCAGTCGGCCACTCCCACATGGGCGAGCGCATAGCTCGAGTCTTTAGCGATCGCTTCCTCGAGGTGCTGCAAGCCGATCCGAAAACCCTCTTCCGTCCTTTTGTTCCAGTAGAACGTCCCCAGCAGATACGAGTTGTGCGCGTCGAGGTTCGCCGTCGGCTGCTTCTCGATCCGCGCCCGCACCGCCGGCGACAGCGTGGCCTTCAATGCATCGGCGATCCGGATGGCTACGTCACTTTGGATGGCGAAGATGTCTGTAAGTTCGCGCTCGTAGGTCTCCGCCCAGATGTGCTCATCCGTCTTGGCGTTTGCGAGCTGCGCGGTGATGCGAACCCGATCGCCGGCGCGCCGCACACTTCCCTCCAGAATCGTTGCGACACCCAGGTCCCGGCCGATTTCTCGTAGGTTCTGGGCCTTGGCCTTGTACTGCATCACGGAGTGACGCGATATCACCTTGAGTCCAGGGATCTTGCAGAGGCGCGTGATGATATCCTCGGTCACGCCATCGCTGAAGTACTCGTTCTCCGGATCGGCGCTCAGATTGGCGAAGGGTAGTACGGCCACCGACCGCCGGTCCCTGGCCCGCCCAACCACTTCCGAGCGCCGCAGCCATGGGACCCTCACATCGAAGACCCAGGCCAGCAACAACGCCACGGGGAACCCGGCGAGCGTTGCGACCACAACGAGCGTCAGGACCCAATCGGGCAGACGCAGAGCCGGAACGACGATCTCCGCCGCCTGCCAGAGTACGAAGGCTACGGCCCCGTAAACGACGGCAACGCGATAGAGATGACGGCGCTGCAACTCGCGCGTCAGCCGACCGAGACGCGCCATGGCCTCTCCGGAACGTTAAGGATCACTGATGTTAGTAATACGGCTTCGCCGGCAAGATGCCAGTCGCGCCGAGCCGGTGCAACGCTCGCCACTCGGCAACCGGCAAGGGAGCCATTCCCCGCTTCAGAACCCTGTATTCTCGATTCGCTGGAACGGGGTTCGCAGGCGCTCGGCGGCGTAAGGGCCGAACTGATACGACATCCCGTACTGGTCGTGCCGCATGCCGCCTTCGGGGTTCATGTCCACGACGCGCTGGTAGCGGGCTATCGCCTCCTCGCGGCGCCCCAGCAGGTCGAGCATCTGCCCCTGCCAGATGACGGCCACGACCTGCCGGTTCCGATCCCCGGATTCCCGCGCGACTTCTTCCAATCCCACGAAGGCCCGTAGCGCCTCCTCGTAGCGCTCCGTGTCATAGAGCGCGAAGCCCAGGCGCAGCAGTTCTCCCGGACCCTCGAGCCTTTCCAGCCAGCTCTCCTGATAGGCTTCTACGATCTGCTCGCTGCCCTCCTTGCCCCAGCGGGCGGCCCTGAAATAGTAGAGCGGTGATTCTTTCCAGCGGGTGCGCCAGTCGGCGAGGTGCTGTTCGAACGAAACGATCTCGGCAGGGTCAACGGGCGGCAGATCGCGCACGAACGTCTCGAGCTCGGCGAAGAAAGCGTCCGGGTTCTCGCTGTAGACAGAGTGTCCCGCGCCCTCGATCACTACCATTCGGGCTGTGGGATGGTTGCGCGACAGGATCATCGGCTTCACCTCGCCCCAGGTCAGATCCCACTTACCTTCGAGGATCAGCGTCGGGATCGGGCTCTCGTCGAAGGCGCCGGTCAGGTCCACCTTACTCTGGCTCTGGCTCATGATCGGGTTGAAGTCGGTGTCTTGGACCCACTCGTAGAGAGCGATCCGAGCGAAGCCGTCCGGAGTGGGCTTGTAATAGTGCTGGCGCTTCCAGTCGCCGTTGATGTGGTTGTTGTAGACCAGCAGCTGGATGTACTCGGCGAGCGACCACCCCTCGCGCTCGCGAAGCTCGCGCAGCTGCGTCCGGACCTCGCGCATCCTGTCCACTTCGGCCTGCGAGATGAAGTCGTATTGCCCGGAGCGGCCGGTCTCAACCCACATCCCGAGGCTCGCGCCCACGAGTACCAGGCCGGCCACGTTCTGCGGGTAGGTCGTGGTGTAGTATTGCGCCAGAAAGCCACCGTAGGAGAAGCCGACGAGCACCCACGCCTCGATCCCCAGCGCATCGCGCAGCGCCTCGAGATCATCTACCGCCTGCTCGACGGAGTAGCCGTTGGGGCCGGGCTCGTAATCGGACAGTCCCGTGCCACGCTGGTCGTAGTAGATCACCCGGGCGTAATCCCGGGCTCGGCCGAACCAGGGATGGAAATAGTGGTGCGTGCCGCCCGGGCCACCGTTGATCAACACGAGCGGTACGCCCGACCCCTCCTCCTCGACATAGAGCTCGGCGTCGCCGACATCGATGCGTCGCACGGTCAAGTCGAGCTGCTCTTCCCAGCGCGGCGTTTCCGGTATCTCCGTGATGAGCGTCTCCTCGATCTGGACGACTCTGTCGAAGATCGACTCGCGCTCTTGAGCGACGGCGAGGGTCGCGCTGAGCGGAATGACTGAGAGAAGTAGTACAAAGCCTGCGCGGCGTGACGGTCTGGGAACGGTCATCGTGCCGGCCTCCTGTTCCAGTCCAATATCCATAACTACAGTATCTTATGCATTTCCGGCAGAGCGGTGCTACACATTGGACGCCTCCCAAACCCGGCAGGTTGATTGCACCCCGGATCGCTTGATCACCTGGTATCGCACCCCATCTTGATGTAGTGTGAACCGTATTCCTGCTCAACAATGAGCGAAGAACGCAACCGTTTACCTCACGGACGCTACCGCCATGCTGAGCCTAACGCTGCCTATCCGCGAGAAGCTACCTCACGTGCACGTCGCTATCCGGCCGACTCTGCTGGCTCGGTTGGCGTTGCTCGGCGCCGCCGCCGCGTGCACTCCACAAGAGGAGACGACGGTCGCCGAGCTCGTCTTCCACAACGCGCGGATCGTCACGCTGGCGGAGGGTGGCCCTGAGGCGAGCGCTCTGGCGATTGCCGGCGGGTTGATTCTCGCCGTCGGATCGCTGGACGAGCTGGATCATCTCATCGGCGGCAACACGAAGGTCCACGACCTCGAAGGTCGCACGATCATCCCGGGGCTCAACGAAACCCACATCCATGTGCGTGACCTCGGCTTCGAGCAACACTACGCCGTCAACCTGGAGCCGGCGCGGACGATATCGGACGTGCAGCAGCTCCTCGGCGAGCGGCTGGCGCAGCTGCGGAGCGAGGAGGGACTCGGAGGCTGGCTATACCCGACGACCGGCGAAGTGGGGCCGTGGCTGTTCGGGTTGGGGTGGGCGCAGGATCGGCTGGCCGAGCAGCGCATGGCGAACCGCCACGAGCTGGATGCGGTGGCACGCGACATCCCGATCTCGCTGGAGCGGATCTACAACGGCATCGCGGTGAACACGAAGGTGTTCGAGCTCATGGGGATCGACTTTGACGATCCGGCTTCTTACCCGGACTGGTTCACCACGGACCCGGACGACTTCGTGGCGGGCGACATCATCTTCCGCGATCCCGACAGCGGTCTGCCCAACGGCGTGTTCGTCGGATCCCGGGCGCCTTATCTGGTGGCGGCCGCGATTCCCGAGAAGACCGCGGAGCAGAAGGTCGAGAGCCTGGTCCTAGGCCTCAACGCTCTCGCTTCTCTCGGAATCACGGCCGTAGTCGAAGCCGGCTCGAGTTTGGGCCGTGTCACCGAGGTCTACGAGGCGGCCTACCAGGCCGGCCGGCTGCCGATCCGCACCGTCATCTACGACGGCTGGTACCGCAGCGGCGACCCCGGTAGCCTGAGCGATCCGGCGGAGATCGAGCGACGCCTCGAGAGCCTCGGCTCGCCAAACAGCGGCGACGAAATGCTGCGCGTACGTGGCGCCAAGGCATCCGCCGACGGCGGGATCGGGTCGCGGAGCGCGGCGGTGTCGGTCCCGTACCTACCAATCCCCCAGGACCCGTTGGGCTCGGAGAACTACGGCGCACTGCGCGACCCGGAGTTCGACTACCGGCTGGCACAGTTCCAGGTCCTGGCCGACCACGGCTGGGAGATACACACCCACGCCTGTGGAGACGTGGCGATCCGCCAAACGATGGACGTCTATAAGATCTTGATGGACGAGATACGAGAGGAGGACCCGGACGCGGACCTGAGGTGGAGCATCATCCACGCCTACCTGCCGGACGAGCCCGGCACGTCGGTGATCGAGGAGATGGCCCGCTACGGCGTGATCGCCGCGGTCAATCCGGCGAACCTGTACTACGAGGGTGATTCGTTCGTTCGCAACATAGGCCCGGAGATAATGGCCCGACACACGCCCTTCAAGACGTTCCTCGATGCGGGCATCAGGATGGCGTCCGGGTCGGACTACCCTAACAACTCACCCGATCCCTGGGTCGGGATATACGCGATGCGGACACGGGTGCACGAGATATCCGGCGAGGCCTACGGGCTCGAGCAGACGATTCCGCTCATCGAGGCACTGAAGACCTTCACCATCAACGGCGCCTACCTGACCTACGATGAAGAGATCAGGGGCTCACTCGAAGCGGGTAAGCTGGCCGACCTGGTGATCCTCGATGCCGACCTGCTGAACGCAGCGGACGAGGAGCTCCTCGACATGGCGGCTAGGGTGCTCGTTACGATGGTCGGCGGGGACATCGTCTACCAGAGGACGGGGTTCGAGCTAGGCACCACCGACTAGCGCCACCAGGTACGCGCAGTAACCGGCCACGAAAGCTATGCCCGCCGCTCGCCCTATCGATCTGCGGAACCAAACGAGCAACGCCAACGCGAACGCCGCACCGAGCATCACCGGAAGGTCCAGGGTAGCAAAGCCGCCGGGCACCGGTATCGGGGACCGGCTCACCAGTGTGGCCACCCCCATGATGGCCAGGATGTTGAACACACAGCTGCCGGTCACGGTCCCGACGGCCACTTCCGTCTCCCTCCTTACGACCGCGACGAAGGCCGTCGCCAGCTCGGGGAGCGAGGTGCCGACCGCTACGATCGTCAGGCCGATGACGGCGTCGGAGATGCCGAGCTGCGCCGATACGCCGACCGCGGCTTCGACCATCAGCCTGGCACCGACGGGCAGTCCGACCGCCCCGACCGCGATGAAAAGGCTGATCATCGACGTCTTGTTTGGCAACCCGAGCACCCACTCCATCTGCGACACTTGCTCAATCCCCCGGCGCGCCCGCGCCCCCGCCCACAGCGTGTAAGCCATTATCGCCACGAAACCCGTCAGTAACACGACACCCGCGAGCTGGTTGAGTTCGCCGACCAGACACAGCACAACGAAGAAGATGCTTGCGCCCAGCATGATCGACGCGTTGTGTCGCTCGAAGCCTCTATCGCAGACCAGCGGATAGGCGATAGCCGGCGCCCCGGCGACGAGGAGCACGTTCGCGATGTTGCTCCCAACGACGTTGCCGATGGCCATCCCCGTATAGCCCGCTAAGACCGCTTGGACGCTGACGACTAGTTCTGGCAGTGATGTCCCGAACGACACCACGGTGAGCCCTACGATGAGTGGAGACACGTGGGCCCGACGCGCGAGGGCGACCGCGCCACGGACCAGGAAATCACCGCCCATGAGAAGGTAGACCAGACCACCGAGGAGTTGAATGTAGTCCAACACTAGGCGGGATCGGCTTCGGGGTCACCGGCGGCCGGCGACCGCCTCTGCGCCTGCTTGAGCTCGGTGATGTCGCGAGCGACCGCGTACAGGAGGCCCGTCTCCGCCTCGGGAAACGAGGTCCACAAAAGATGCTTGTAGGTGCCGTCGGCACAGCGGTAACGGTTCTCGAACGAGATGGTCGGGATGCCTTCGGAGAGCTTCTCGACCTCGCGATCCGTCGACGCGACGTCGTCCGGGTGAACGAAGTCATTGAACGGTCGGCTGAGCAGCGTCTCGGCCGACCAACCCAACGTCCGCTCGAAGGCCGGGTTGACACGCTTGAAGTAGCCGTCCGTCCCCGCGATGCACAGCATGTCCAGCGACAGGTCGAAGAATCTCTCGAATTCGTGTAACAGCGTCACCTGTCGCTCCAGCTCCTCAGCCATCTGATTGAACGTACGGGCGAGGAAGCCGATCTCGTCTTGCCTGTCCACCCTCGCTCGAGCGTCCAGCTCACCATCCCGAATTCGGTTGGCGACCCCGGCGAGATCGTGTATTGGCTTCGCGAACAAGAAGCCGAGGAGAATCCCGACCACGATAGCGAAAGCCGAAAGCGAGAGGCCTAGCCGCATCAGATCTCTTCCATACTGCCGCATCGGCTCCCGTTCCTCAGCCGAGTCGAACTTCACGATCAGTCCCCAGTCTACCTCGGGCAGGTAGCGGGTCGCCGCCCAGACCGGTCGGCCGCGCCGGTCTATGAGGCCTTCGGCGTATGTAGAATCTTCGCGGATCATCACCAGAGCGGCAGGATCGTCTATCTGCTCCAGGCTTACAGTGACGGGTGAACCGTCTGGCGCGGGGCGCGCCGAACGGAGGACCCGCACACTCGCCCCTCGGCCCGGCAGTACGACAAGTGTTTCGCCCGTTTCGCCCAAGCCGATGAAGTTCCGCGTGACGTCGACCAGCTCCTCAGCGCTCAACCGGACCAAGAGCGCTCCGACCCGCTCATCGTCCCACCAAAGGGGCGCCACGAAGCTGACGCGTAGTCCACTCTCCTCGTCGTCGAAGACTCCTTCGTAGACCGGTAGCTCGCCAACGGGCAGGCGCGAGGCTTCCAGGTCCCACAGCCCCGCCACACCCGCTTCCTCGGTCGATGCGACGGGGCGCCGATCGACGTCGTAGACGGTGAGTCTCTGGACCGTACCTGCGGCGCGACGCGCATCATCCAGGATCAGCTGGATCCGATCTCGCTCGGCGGAACTGCCCGTGCGGTTGTAGTTGCTCAGGCTCGACCTGAGCTGAGTCCGGCTGGCGATGAGGCTGACGCGATCATGCCAGCCAAGGAACACCTTCTCGAGGTCTTGCTTCTTGGTCTCAGCGAGCGACTCGAGCTGGCGAAGCGAGTTGTATTGCAGAAGACGGCCGGCAGCCGTGTAAGCCACGGCACCCAGCGCGAGCAGGCTGCCCAACGATACCGCCACAAGGGCGAAGACGAGCTTGGTGCGAATATCCACGTTCGGTCAGCGGTCTGTGAAGGTACAATCCTCTCCCACAAACCGAGGCAGGTCAAGGGCTCGCCGCGATCGGACACCAAATGCGCGCTGAGGCCCCGCGACAGATCCCCTTCGATCTGTTGCGCCGCTGCAAAGTCTGACTTCCACCCGCTCGATACCGGCGCACTCTATCCCCCTATCTTTCAAGAGATAGCCGGCATCCGCTCCCGCTGGCCTGGAGGATGCATCTTGGCCAGGTCGGCGTGAGGCCCTCCCCTGCCGCGCCGACGGCTGTCCGATCCACTGCAGCCGCACCCGCCGCGGTAGATCAAGGAAAAACATGACGCGACGCGCACCGAGGATTTGCGATCTGTATCGTAACGATCTCGAACGACATTTGTTTGCGCCGGAACCGCGCAACAGTCGCCAGCCGCGGACCTACTCTTCTCTGGCCGATTGGCTTCGCGTGGCTGCTGCAGTTCTGGTCTGGGCCGTGTCCAGTGGCCGCTGAGGGAACCGTGCCGGCCGACTCGCTCACCTGATCGGGTCACCCCGTCATCGCTAGGCAGCCGACACCGTCATCGGTTCGGGCTCCCCGATGCAGCGGAGCCCGGCCTCTCCGTTGAGAGGCCGGGCTCCCGCGTTCAGCAGGGGGCTACGCCGTGCGTCATAGATTAGGTATCCACAGCGTAGCGTGGTTTGTCCTTTTGACCTTGGCCTGACCGACGATCAAGCCAGTCCGATTGATCTCATAGGCCTCCCCCTGTCCGTCGTGCAACAGGGTCGCCGCGCCGGTGGCTACGAGCCAGCGTACCGGCTGCCCACTGCTCGATGACGCGTCGAGCCCGACGGCCTCCACCTGGTCGCCAACGATCGCGACATCGTAGGCCTCGCCTGCTGTGGTTAAGGTCTTCGCCTCGACAACGCAGGTTCCCTCCGTGTCATGTTCGCCGGTGGTGGCCCAGCCCGGATCCACCTCCCAGACCACTGCTATGCCCTCCACATTGCTGCCGTACCACCCCACGACAAGGACGTTACCACTATCTAGATCCGTAACGCCGTATGCAGCGCTGCGGCCTCCCGGACCACCCCCCATAGAGATGTGCAGATCGCAGAACTCGTATACCTGGGGGTCTGCGGTAGGCCT
>CP070812.1:692235-699230 GCA_020344015.1 Gemmatimonadota bacterium | reverse complement strand
GTTCGGTTCCGGGATGGAAATCCCAATCACAGACAGCGGCCGGCTCCGGACCGCTCGCATCATCCTCGAATAGGCGCCAGATTCTCGAGGACGGCGGCTCGGGGCCCTGGCACGTTTTTTCCCTTTAGTGCATCTCGAGCGGTGGTGGATTGCCGCCGTCACACGTCAACCGGACCGAAACTGGACTTCGACTTCAACGACCAGAGAAAATGATCGAGCTTCGCAATGTAGAGAAATGGTACGACACGGGAGCCGGGCGTACGTTCGTGCTCCGTCAAATCAACATGGATGTCAGACAGGGCGAGTTCGTCTCTATCATGGGCCCGTCCGGCGCCGGCAAGACCACGCTGCTGAACATCATCGCCATGTTCGACAGCGACTTCGCCGGCGAGTACTACCTGGGCGGTCACGCGGTGCACGAGCTCAGCCACAAGGAACGCAACAAGCTGAACAAGCGCTACGTCGGCTTCGTCTTCCAGCACTACCACCTGCTGGAGGATCTCACCGTCGCCGAGAACCTGGACATTCCCCTCTCATACCGAGACGTCAAGCGCTCGGAACGCCAGGCGATGGTCGCCGATATCCTCGACCGCTTCCATATCGTCGCCAAGAAGGACCTGTACCCGAGCCAGCTGTCGGGCGGTCAGCAGCAGTTGGTGGCGGTGGCGCGGGCGCTGGTAGCGGAGCCCAAGCTGATCCTGGCGGACGAGCCGACCGGGAGCCTGCACTCTTCGCAAGGCCAGATGATCATGGACCTGCTGAAGGAGTTGAACGAGCAGGGTACGACGATCATCCAGGTGACTCACAACGAGGCCTGGGCGGCTTACAGCGGAAAGGTCATCCAGCTACTCGACGGCTGGATCACAAAGAACCCTTAGTGATTTCGCTGCTCACTCCTCCCTGAGCGCGTTCACCGGGTCGATGCGCAGTGCGCGCAGCGCCGGCAGATAGCAGGCGACGAGCGCTGCGGCGGCCAGCAGGATCGCCACGCCGACGTAGGTAAGCGGATCGCTGGACGCGACCCCGAACAGCAGACTGGAGAGCAAGCGCGAGATCCCGAACGCCGCGATCAGCCCGAGCACGATTCCGATTGCGGCGGGCTGCATGCCCTGCCTGACGATCTGCCTGATGACCTGTTTGTGGGTCGCGCCCATGGCGACGCGAACGCCGATCTCCGAGGTACGGCGGCTGACGGAGTACGATTGGACGCCGTAGATACCGGCGAGCGCCAGGACGATTGCCACGCCGGCGAACACCGCCAGCATGAGCATGTAGAAGCGGCGGCCGGCCACGGAATTGCCCACGATCTCGTCCAGCGTCTGGATGTTGGAGATCGGCAGGGAGGGATCGATCTCGGCGAGCATTGAGCGAACGGTGCCCACGTTCGCCCTGGGATCACCCGTCGTGTGGACGACAAACTGCATCGGTGACCAGCCGGCACCGTAGTAGGGGAGGTACACTGTGAGTGTGGGATCGTTATCGAGCCCCCGCTCCCGCTGGTTCGCGACCACGCCGATGACCTCGGCGACGAGGTCACCCTGGCCCTGCCAGAGGATGACCTGGCGGCCCACCGGGTCTTCGCCGGGGTACAGCCGTTCGGCCAGGCGCTCGCTGATGATGGCGGTCCACGGTTCGCCGATCACATCGCGCTCGGTGAAGGTCCTGCCGCTGAGCAACCGGACACCCATGACGCGGAAGTAGTCACGGGTGACAAGGCGCCAGCCCGCCCAGGGGGTGATGTCTCCGGGCTCCTCCTGCCAACCCTCGGGGACGATTCCCATGCCCGGGTTGCCCCCGGCGATCGGCCGCGAGTTCACGGCGGCTGAAAGCACACCCGGCATCGCGTTGAGTCGTTCGAGGAGCTGATCGCGCACCTCACCTCTGCGTCCTGTATCGTAGGAGCCGGGCATGTTGACGGCGAAGACCAGGCGGCTCTCCGATTGGAAACCGCGATCGACAGTCATCACCTCGAAGAAGCTGCGGATGAGCAGGCCGGCGCCGACGAGCAGCATCAGGGAGAGGGCGACCTCCGCCGCCACCAGCGCACCTCGCAAGCGGTTCTGGGCACGGGCTCCCGATGTCCCGCGGCTGCTTTCTCGCAACGCGGTCTGGAAGTCTGTGCGCGGCAGCTGGATCGCCGGGATAATCCCCGACAGGACGCCGGTCAGCAGGCCGACAGCGGCCGTGAAGCCGAGCACCCAGCCGTTGATGCTCACCTGGTCGGCGCGTGGGATCCCCCCGGGCTCGAGAGACTTGAACAGGTCGACCCCCCAGAACGCGAGAAGCAGCCCGGCGGCGGCACCCGCGAGACCCAACACCAGAGACTCGGTGAGCACCTGTCGGACGATCCGCCAGCGATCGGCACCGAGCGCGGCGCGAACCGCCGTCTCTCTAATCCGGCCCGTCGCCTTGGCCAGCAACAGGTTGGCGAGGTTGACGCAGGCGATCAGCAGCAGGAAGCCCACCGCGCCCAGCAGGATCCAGAGCGCGCGGCGCAGGTCGGCGCCGGCTAGCCAGGCGCTCTCCGCCGACTCGATGGTAGCGCCGATCCCTTCGTTGGCCTCGGGGTATGCCTCCTCCAGTCGCTGGGCGACGGCGGTCAGGTCGGCGCGCGCCGCCTCGATCGAGACCCCCGGAGCCAAGCGGCCGATGACGCTCAGGTAGAAGCCGACGCGATCGGCATCCGGGTTCCGAACTAACGGAGCGAACACTTCCCTCTCGTCGAGCCACGGTTCGCCCGCCGGCAGCACGCCAACCACCGTGTAGCTCTGGCCGTCGAAGGTCAGCGAGCTGCCGATGATCGCGGAATCGGCGGCGAACCGAGTCCGCCAGTACTCGTTCGACAGGAGCACGACCGCGTTGTCCCCGCCGGGCTCGTCTTCGCCGGGCAGGAACGTACGGCCCAAAGCAGGTTGTACTCGGAGAATGCGGAAGAACCCGGCCGAGATGAAGCCCGCACTGACCCGCTCGGGATAGCCGAGCCCGGTGAGATTGAGGCTCGAGTAGAACAGAGCCCCCAGGTCCTCGAAGGCGCCGTTTTGCTCCCGAAAGTCCCAGAAGTTGGCCGGGTTCATCCCCGCGTGCGTCCAACCGCGCTCCACCCGCGACTCCCAGACCTGAACGAGACGATCCGGCCCCTCGAACGGGAGCGGCTCCAGCAGCACAGACTGGATCACGCTGAAGATCGCCGTGTTCGCCCCGATCCCCAGGGCGAGGGTGACGAGCGCTACCGCGGTGAAGCCGGGCCGCTTGCGGAGCGTGCGGAAAGCATAGCGTATGTCCAGAACGATCGATCCCATGACGTGCCTACGCTTCAAGAAGAGGTCGTGCGTGATTATCCCTCCCTCGTCGAAGCAAGTAGGATGCCATCATCTTCAACCCGTAACGTTAATCGGTGCAGCAGCTTAGAGGGGGAGCCCACAACGGTGAAACGCCGTAATGTCCGCTTGCGGCACGCGGTTGTCCGGATGCGAACGGCAGCCGGCTCGCCCTGGAGCGGAACTAGGGCTCAAAAGAGACGGCGCGGAAGCGGACGTCGGGGTCGGGCCGGCCGCGAGAGAATCGTGGCGCTTTCAGGACCCGTCGGTTGTCTCCCCAGGTGAGGTAAAAGCCGTCGGCGTCGGCCGTTCCGTCGTTGTAGTCCCCCATGTAGCAGCTCTTGACCAGCGGGTCGAAGTTGGGGTTGAGGGGCGGCACGTCGAACGATTCGGCGGTGACCCGCTGGTTGACCCAGCTACGGCCGCCGTCTGTGGAGACGGCGCGGTAGACGTCGATCTTGAGGTTTCTGGAATCGTTGCGGCGGTCGTAGAAGAAGACGCTCACCTGGCCGTCCGGTCCCACGTTGAGGACCGGCATGAAATTGTCGTTCCGCGTCTCATCGCCGTTCTCTTTGACGGCGCGTCCCTTCACGACGTTGACGGGCTCGCTCCATGAAGCGCCGCCGTCGGTGGAACGCACGACGAACACATCGGAGTTGTCGCCGCGGTTCTGGCGGCCCGGGTCGGCGGCGAAAGAGATGTAGACGTCGCCGCTATTCCGATCGACGTCCATGCTGGGGAACTCGTTCACGCGAATGAAGCCGTTGAGTGCCGGCCGGTAGCAGGCGGAGGTAGCAGTCCGTTCCGTGATGCGCGTGAAACTGGCCGCGGCGTACTCGGTGCTCCAAGTCTGACCGCCGTCGGTTGAGCGGCGTACTCTGATACGGCCGCCCGTCGTTCCGGAGCGATCTTCCCACGCTACGTACAGCTCGCCGCGCCTTCCCACCACCGGCATGGCGCCCTGGACTTCGCGGCCGGAGGACAGCTGCTCGGCCATCGAGTAGGTGCGGCCGCGATCGGTGGAGCGCGAGAATAGTATGCGCGACGGGCCGCGGAGCGGAAATTCGGTCCAGACGAGATAGACGTTTCCATCGTGCCGTCCGCCGCTGACGTCGACCGCTATAAGCTCCTTGTCCTGAAACGCATCCGCATCGAGGCCGGGTATCAGGACCGGTTCGCTAAACGTCACCTCGCCTTCCGTCTTCGTCGATTTCGCGACGCCTACGTAGGAACGGGCCCGCGCGTCTAGCGCCAGGGTCGCGAAGTAGAAGTTGCCGTCACGGTCGACGGCGAGCGCCGCGTCGCCGAGGTTGCGGCCGCCCTTCGCCGGCGCCAGTACGCCAGCGTCGGTGAACGTCGCGCCACCGTCGAGCGAGTAGGCGAAGCCGGTCATGCTATTGCGGCGCGTAAACTCCCCGGAATCGTTGAAGCCGATGACTACGACATCGTTGTGTCGCGCTACCGCGGTCTCGCTCTGCGTCGTGTTGTTGCCGCGATCGACCGACGGGTCGTTGACCAGTATGTCGTCGGCCGCCCCGAATCGTTCAGCCCGCTCACCGCAGGTGACAAGAGCCAGAACCAGGAAGAGAAGACCGATTCTCTTCATCCCCATCGCCATCGCCATCCCCATCGCCATCGGCTTCTTCATCGCCTTCGATGGCGATGGGGATGGCGATGGCGAGTACAGAGATCCGCGGCCGGGCATCATCATCTAACCCCCCAGGCGACGGGAGAGGGACTGGAGGATCGTGTTCTCGAGCGTGCCGTTGGAAGGCAGCGGTCGGCCACCCAACGGGCCTTCACCACCGCGGACGGTAGCGATGATCGTCGGCGTCACCTCGACACGGAGCCCGCCATCGGCCGCCACTTTCAGCGTCAGCTCGAGCACGTAGCGGCCGCCCTCTTCACCGATGAAGCGCCGATACTCCTCCGGCACCAGCCGCGCCAGCTCATCGGTGCCCAGCGGAACCGACTGGCTGTTCAGAAACCCCTCCTGGCGCGTCGTATAGGCGTCGACCAGGCTCGTGCCCAGCTCCGGCGCCAGATCGGCCGACAGCGCGCCCGACTCGACGAGCACGGCCGTCAGCGCATCGACGACGCGGTCCGGGCTCTGGGAAAAGACGGCGAAGTTCTGGATATCAGTCATCTGACCATCCGTCTCGTAGGAACAGGCGAACGCCAGGGCGGCGAGCGCCGGGGCGAGGCGCCGGAATACGTTGGCAGACATGGGGTGACCGGTCTCCTGCTGACTGTCCCCGGGGCGCCGACGGCTTTGCGCCGCCACCTGGCAGCCCCGAGAGATTAGTCGCGGTAAATGGTTTCCTTAAGATAATACGATCACGCGGGGAGGTGGGTTTCGGGGGGCCGGTTAACGGTATGCGGTATGCGGTGGGCCCGTGGCGCGTTGCCGCCGCCGGCGAAGGATCGCACTTCTTGCCTTCGCGGTGAATCGGCGGTAGTAAGTACCTAACGCGGTACGCGACATCGGGCGGGCCACTTGGCCACGTCAGCTACCGCATACCGCACACCGCTCACCGCATACCGGAATCCGCCATGCTCTGGATCCTACTTGTTCCCGTCTTCCTGCTGGCCGCACTGCTAATCGCACTAATCACCCTCTGGCTGGTCGGCGAGCGAGGCCACCTGATGCTTCCATCGACCCGCGCGGCTTTTGGGAGAGGGCGCGGCCGGAGTCGGTCCACGGGCGGTGGCCCGTCGGGCGCAAGCTCCGGCAGGGACGGAAAACGCGGCGGCCTGGGCACGGCTCTTCACGGCTACGTCTACGGCCGCTGGCCCTACCAGTACATCAGGGTCGCTATCCGCTGGCTTCTCCCAAGTATGAAGCCGGAGCAGAAGCGCTGGTGGGCTGACCGCTACCACGGCAAGGTCCTTACGAACGAGCTGGCCCGCAGGGTCATCACACTGGACCACGACATCAAGCGGACAGACTTGGAGCGGATCATTCCCTACCCAATGGCACGGGACATCGTGCTCAAGGGACCGCCGAATGTGGTCCTGCTGGACTGCCCCTGCCGTGCCATGCGCGAGAACCCATGCAAACCCACCGATGTATGCATGATAGTCGGCAAGGGCGATTTTGTGCTCGAGCACCAACCGCACCGGTCGCGACGCATCTCACAGGGCGAGGCGCTGGAGGTGCTGCAGGCCGAGCACGAGCGGGGGCACGTTCACACGGCGTACTTCAAGGACGCGATGGACAACCGCTTCTACGCCATCTGCAACTGCTGCTCCTGCTGCTGCGGCGGCCTGGAGGCGATGCGGCGCGGCGTGCCGATGGTCGCCTCATCCGGCTACGTCGCCCAGGTCGACGAAGAGGCCTGCGCTGCCTGTGGCGACTGCGAGACGGCCTGTCCGTTCGATGCGGTGACGCTCGACGACACCGCCGTCGTCAGCTGGGAGAAATGCATGGGCTGCGGTGTGTGCGAGGGCCAATGTGATAACGATGCGATGCACCTCGTGCTGGACGAGGGAAAAGGGCTGCCGATGGATGTGCAAGCTATTGGAGTCCAGTAGTCAGTAGTCGGTTGTCGGTAAGTGAGACCCGTTGAAGGCAGGACTTCGAAGTCACCGACCACCGACTACCGACCACCGTTTACTGACTGGCGGGCCCAGGACCATCAAGACGCACGGTACAATGCCATGACCGACCTAACCGAC
>CP070812.1:689283-692135 GCA_020344015.1 Gemmatimonadota bacterium | reverse complement strand
TGGGGGGTGGTCGCGACGGGTTGGTACCTACTCGGTGACAGGCTGCAGCCCGAGCCGCTGGAAACTGCAGCTGAAACGCGGAGCTCCATCGCGGTGCTGCCGTTCGAGAACCTCAGCGGTGAGCAAGTCAACGAGCCCTTCACCAACGGCATCCATGACGACATCCTTGTTCACCTCTCCAAGATCTCTAGCCTGAAGGTGATCTCCCGTTTCTCTGTCATGGAATACAGAGGTACGGCGAGGAACGTGCGCCGGATCGCTGAGGAACTGGACGTGGCAACGGTTCTGGAGGGTGGCGTCCAGCGGGCCGGCGACCGCGTGCGCATCAACGTCCAGCTAATCGACGCGCAAAGCGACGAACATATCTGGGCCGAAACCTACGATCGGGATCTGACGGCTGAGAACATCTTTGCGGTCCAGACGGACATCGCCCGGCGGATCGCAGCGACCCTCGAGGCAACTCTGACGGCAGATGAAATGGAGCAGATCGAGGCCAGGCCGACGGGCAACCTGGAGGCGTATGAATACTACCTGCGAGGCGGAGAGATCTTCCGTGCGCTTGGGTCAGACAATTTCCAGATGGCTGTGCAGATGTACGAGAGGGCCGTCGAGTTAGACCCCAACTTTGCGTTGGCCTATGCGGCGCTCTCGTGGGCCCACATCCGGATTCATTTCTTCCAAGGTCTCCCCGGTGCGCTCGCGAGTGCGAGGACGGCATTGGACGAAGCGCTGCGGCTCGGACCGGATCTGAGCGAGACCCAGATGGCGGAGGGTTACTACCACTACTGGGGCAGCCTGGACTACGACAAAGCCCTCGAGCGGTTCCGCGCCGTCGAGGCGCAGCAGCCGAACAACTCCGATGTGCTCATGGCCATCGGCGGCATTCTGCGGCGTCAGGGCAAATGGGAGGAAGCGGTCGCGTACATCGGGAGGGCAGTTGAGCTCGATCCGCGGAGCGAGGTTATGGTCAGCATCCTCGCGCGAACCTACGAAAATGCGCGCCGCTGGGGGGAAGCGGAGCGCTACACGAACCGGGCGATCGCTCTGAATCCCTACAATCCGGACCGCTATAAACGGATGGCCGAGCTCTACCTTGAATCGCAAGGGAGCACGGCACGGGCCCGGGATGTGCTGCAGGAGGCGTCGCTGGGGATCGATGTCGCGTGGGTGCTGCTTGAATCGGGGACACTCGTCAGGATCTTCGGCGAGGAATACGCTGCGGCCCTGGACCGACTCAGTCTGAGCGCTCCGGCCATCGACACCGTAGACTACTTTCTTGCCAAGGCCGAGCTGAGCGCGCGAAGAGGTCAGTCGGGGCCAGCTCGTGCATATTACGACTCGGTCCGTGTCATTCTTGAAGCGAGAGTCCAAGAGGAGCCCGCCGCATTAGGCCTGCTCGGGTACGAACTCAGCCTCGCCTACGCTGGACTTGGGCGCGCCGAGGATGCGATCCAGGTGGCGAGGGCGGCGGTCGACATGTTTCCTCTGTCCAAGGATGCATGGCGTGGCGCCAACCTGCTCTCGAATCTGGCTGAGGTATACGTTAGGGTCGGCGAGTACGATGCGGCGATCGAACAACTCGAGCTCCTTCTGTCGATTCCGTCGCCCTTGTCGGCCAACCTGCTCCGAGTCGATCCGCTCTGGGACCCGCTGCGCGACGACCCACGCTTCCAGAAGCTGTTGGAGGACTATCAATAGATCATGAGCGATTCTCCCTCCAACCTGCGCGCCTTTCTGGCTGAACTCAAGCGGCGACAAGTCTTCCGCGTGGCGATCGTCTATGCCGTCGTCGCCTTCGTCATCTGGCAGGCCGCGGAGATAGCTGTCCCGGGCCTGACCCTCCCCGATTGGGTGCTCACGCTGGTCATCCTTCTCACGATCCTCGGGTTCCCCATCGCACTCGTTCTCGCTTGGGCTCTAGAGATCACGCCGGAGGGCGTGCGGCGCACGGAGCCGGGCAGAGCGGGGCCCGATGCCACGCCGGCAAGCGCAGCGCCTGCCGTCGCGGAGGGTATCGATCGGAGGTCGATCGCCGTGCTGCCGTTCGCCAACATGAGCGACGATCCCGGAAATGAGTACTTCAGCGACGGGATGACGGAAGAGATCATCAACGCGTTGGCCCAACTAGAGGGTCTGCGCGTCGCGGCGCGGACCTCGTCGTTTGCTTTCAAGGGCAAGTCGCCGGACGTCCGTGAGGTCGGGGCCAAGCTGAACGTCGCGACGGCCCTGGAGGGTAGTGTCAGGAAAGCCGGCAACCGCCTACGGATCACGGCGCAGTTGGTGAGCGTCGCCGATGGCTACCACCTGTGGTCGGAGCGTTACGACCGGGAGATGGAGGACGTCTTCGCCATCCAGGACGACATCGCACGGGCGATAGCGGAGAAGTTGCAGGTCACGCTCGTTGCCGGGGTGGCGGAGCCGCTGGTCAGGCGGCCAACAGAGAACGTCGAGGCCTACGACCTGTACCTCAGGGGGCGGTTCTTCGCTCACCAGGGGGGAGAGGGTCCGCGGAAGGGACTCGAGTACTTCCAGCGGGCGCTCGCCGGCGATCCTGAGTACGCCCTCGCGCACGCTGGTATCGCCGAGGCCTACAGTCAGCTCGGCAACACGGGCATCCTCCGTCCCAAAGAAGCGATGCCGAGGGCGCGAGAGGCGGCGATCCGGGCCCTCGAGCTGGACGAGACCCTCGCCGAAGCACACCTGTCTTTGGGTTGGATTGGCTGGACGTACGACTTCGAGTGGTCGAACGCCGAGAAGTACTTCCTCCGTGCACTCGAGCTCAATCCAGACCTCCCCGAGGCCCATTTCAAGTATGGTTTCTTCCTCGCCTCGATGGAGCGAGGCGAGGAGTC
>CP070812.1:650167-689183 GCA_020344015.1 Gemmatimonadota bacterium | reverse complement strand
GTGGGCTTCGTGTTCGGGCTCTCCGGCGTGCGCCACGGCCGGCTGGCGCACTGGTCTGACATGCTGGCGGTGCGAGAAGAGTATCGCGGTCGCGGGCTGGGTCAGCGGCTCAAGGCCTACCAGCTGAGCCAGCTTCTCGAGCGGGGCATCGAGGTCGCGTACTGGACCTACGACCCGCTGGAGGCTGGGAACGCCAACATCAACATCAACCGGTTGGCGGCCTTCCCCGTCGAGTACGTGCCCAACATGTACGGACACGTCCCCGGCAAGCTGCACGCCGGCCTGGACACCGACCGCTTCGTCGTCGAGTGGCACCTCACGGACCCGCTGGTCGAGGCGATGCTGTCGGGCAAGGACGCGACCGACCGCGACGCCGGCGCCGAGGCGCCGATCGTCAACAGCGAGGTCGTCGATGGTGACCCAACCCCGCGCGAGCTCGAGCTGCCCGACGCGGACCCGGTGCGGGTCGAGATCCCCTGGGACATCCAAGCGGTCAAGAATACGTCGATGGAGACGGCGCGGTCTTGGCGCACCAACACGCGGCGCGCCTTGATGCACTACCAGGGGCGAGCCTACCGGGTCACGGGGTTCCAACGCGACCCAAAGGCCCAGCGCTGCTTCTACGTTCTGTCACGCGGCTGAGGTGGAGATGCCCGATACGATCGCCATCGCCGGGATGACACTGCGCGAGATTCGGCTGCCGCTGCGCGAGCCGTTCCGCATCTCGTCGGGCATGGTAACGACCCGCAGGATCATCCTGCTGGAGCTGAGGGACCGGGACGGCGTGACGGCGTGGTCCGAGTGCGTCGCCGGCGAACGGCCCAACTACTCGCCGGAGACGATCGACACGGCGTGGCTGGCGATAAGCGAGTGGGTGGCGCCGCGGGTGCTGGGGCAGGAGTTCGCGGGACCGGCTGAGGTCGACCCCGCCCTGGCCCGCGACTTCCGGGGCCACAACATGGCGAAGGCGGCGGTGGAGATGGGCGCCTGGGGGCTCGTGGCCGAGCGGCGCGCCGTGAGTCTGACGGCGGTGCTGGGCGGTACGCGGGCGAAGGTCGCGACCGGCATCTCGCTGGGCATCCAGCCCGATCCCGACTCGCTGGCCCGGGTCGCAGCGGATGCGCTGGCCCAGGGCTACCGTAAGATCAAGTGCAAGATCGCGCCGGGCGCCGATGTCGAGTACATCGCCGCGGTCCGCGAGGTGCTGGGCCCCGAAGCGCCGTTGATGGCCGACGCGAACAGCGCCTACACGCTGAACGATGCGGACCATCTGGCGAAGCTCGACCAGTACGACCTGCTGATGATCGAGCAGCCGCTGGCCAGCGACGACCTGGTGCGTCATGCGGAGTTGCAGAAGAAGCTGAAGACGCCCATCTGTCTGGACGAATCGATTACAGGTGTCGATCGTGCGGCGGACGCGCTGGCGCTGGGCAGCGGCAAGATAGTGAACATCAAGCCGGGCCGTGTGGGTGGGTTCAGGCAGGCGAAAGCGATCCACGACCTGTGCGCCGAGGCGGGTGTACCGGTCTGGCACGGCGGCATGCTGGAGAGCGGGATCGGCCGTGCCTATAACGTCGCACTCGCCACGCTGGCGAACTTCACGTTACCGGGCGACCTGAGCCCTAGCGCGCGCTACTGGGAACGCGACATCGTGACACCCGAGTGGACGATGGCGGAGGACGGGATGGTACAGGTACCCTACCATCGACCGGGCCTCGGAGTCGCCGTCGACATCGATCGTGTGGACGACCTGACCGTCCGCAAACAGACGCTGACCGCGGAGTGAAACGAGGCGGATGACGAACTTGGAAGCGCTGTTCCCGCCGAAGCTACGCGAGCGACTGCTGGAGCTACGGCGTGATATCCATCGCCATCCCGAGCTGGCGTTCCAGGAGGAGCGGACGGCGGAACGGTTGTACGCCGAATTGGCGGCGCTGAAGCCGGCGCACCTCGACGTGATCGCGGCGACGGGCATCGTCGCCCGGATCGAAGGTTACGACGCTAACGCTCCCACCGTCGTCGTGCGGGGCGACATCGACGCGCTACCGATCCAGGAAGAGACCGGTCTAGCCTATGCCTCGCAGAACCCCGGTGTCATGCACGCCTGTGGCCACGACGTGCACGCGACGTGGACGGTGGGTGCCGCGCACCTCTTGGCGAAGGAACCGGCGCGGGGCGATGTGCTCATCCTGCTGCAGCCCGCCGAGGAGACGGGACAGGGCGCGCCGCGTGTGCTGAAGAGCGGTGCGTTGGAAGGCGCCGCCGCCATCTTCGGCGCGCACGTGGATCGGCGCTTCGCCGTCGGGCAGGTCGTCGCCGAAGCGGGCCCCATCGCCGCGGCAGCGGACGAGTTCACCATCGAGCTGGTGGGCAGCGGTGCGCACGGCGCGCGGCCCCACGAAGGGATCGATCCCATCGTCGGGGCGGGCGCGCTGATCACGGCGTTGCAAACCATCGTCTCACGCCGCCTCAGTCCGGGCTCGCCGGCCGTTGTGACGATCGGCAAGCTGCAGGCGGGATCGGCGCCCAACGTCATCCCCGACACGGCGCGCCTGCAGGGGACGATCCGCTCGCTGGACCGCGAGTCCCGGGACCTGTTGTACGACGAGCTGCTGCGCATCGCCGAGGGTACGGCCGCGGCGCATGGCCTCGATGTCCGCAACTCTGTCACCCTCGGGCCGCCGCCCATCGTGAACGCCGAGGAACCGGTGAGTTGGGCGCGGCAGGCGGTGGAGGATGTGCTGGGCGCCGACGCGCTGGTGCCGCTCGGCACGCTCAACATGGGCGGCGAGGACTTCGCGTTCTATTTGGAGCAGATGGCCGGCTGTTTCCTGCGGATCGGTGCGCGGGAGGAAGGCGGCGAGCTTATACCGGCGCACAGCTCGCGCTTCTTCGCCGCCGACGAGAGCATCTTCGTCGGCGCCGCGGTGCTGGCCGAGACGGCGCGGGTCGCTACGCGATCGCTGCGATGACGTTTATCAGGAAGTAGCACCCGATGAACAGCCCGATGGCCACCATGCGGCCCACGCCGATGGGCCCGTGGGTGACCGAGAAGTTCCCCACCCTATCCCACGAAGTGATCCCCTCTTTGGTGAGCTTGTTGTAGGCCGAGACCAAGGTGAACAGGCTGACGATCGGCAGACCGCCGCCCAGCCCGAAGAACCAGACGCGGGCGCTGCGCTGGAACGCCTGATCCAGCCTCAGCGACCTTCCTTCCGCCGTCTTCAGACGGATGTTGAGCAGCGCTTTGCCCGGCGTATTCTCGAAATGAGTGAGCACGAACGGCTCGGCCACCATCCAGACGAGGAGCACCAGGATCGATGTGCCGAGGCTGCTGTTGAAGATGGTCGCTTCCGGCACGACGATCCCGACCACGATACCGAGCAGGAAAGCCGTGATCGTCATGTCGACGATCCGTGCGAACCAGCGGCGCCAGGGGTGCGGCTCACCGGCGATGGGCGACGCGTCGAAGTTCCCCAGGTCGCTCTCGCCGAAGGGTGGGTTGGGGCCGGCCTGCGGCTCGGGCCCGGCGCTCGCGAAAGGTGAGGGCTCCTCCGGGGGCAGCTCCTGTCCGAAGACGGGCTCCTCGGCGACGACGGCCGCAGCAGGAGACATCGAGGCCGCCGTACCTGCGGCACCGGCGGCAGAGAACGGCGGTGGCGTTGTAGCATCGGGGACCTGCATGACCTCGCCCACCGTCGTCCACTCCTTGAGCCCGGGAGCCCAGATCTGCACATGGGCGGCGAGCAGACCCGAGGCAACGGACGCCTGCAGCAACTCGCTCGAGCAGGGGCCCACCATGTGGCCCTCGTACATGTAGTACCAGTCATCCCGGTCCACCAGACTCACCGGCGCAGGTCCCTTCGGCGGCTCGCCGGTCTGGACCGGTTGAGCCGAGATCTCGCTCTTGCAGTAGGGGCAGACGGTGAACCGCTCTTCAACGGCCTGACCGCAGAGGCACTGACGATACTTCACGCTGACCTCCCGTGACCGAGGAGCGACGGCCCGGCGAACGGGGACGGCTGTGCCGCTCGAGGGCGTCTCCAGGGAAAGCAAGGCAGAATGCAGGGTCCAGGGGGGATGGACGCGGGGACGGCGGCCGCATCCCAAGCGGCTGCCAACCCTTGGTACCCCTCTACGTCGGGCGGAGGTTCCGACGAGGTCCAAGGGCACCTCCGGCGCCGACCGCGGCCACTCGCTACATTAGAATCGACATGGAACCACTGCTGCGCTTCCTCATGCCCGCCTCCCGGGACCTCGACCCCGAAGTCGAGCGCGACCGCTACCGCGGAGCCCTGTTGGGGCTGGCCATCGGCAACGCGCTGGGCGTGCCCGTCGAGGGGTTTTCCGCCCTCGACATAAGCTCGATACCGCCGGACCGGCTACGCGTCATCCGGCCGGAGGAAGCCGATGCGCCTTGGGACGACGACGTCGCCCAGGCGATCGAGCTGGCCGAGTGCCTGCTGGAGGGGCCACTGGACGCCGACGCATACATGGCGCGGCTGCTGCGCTGGGCGGCGGAGAGCGGCCGCGGCATGGGTAGACAGACGTACTACGTCCTGGTGAAAGCGAGGGCGGGCACCCAGGGAACCGACGCGGCGCGCGAGGTCTGGGAGGAGTCGGGTCGCTATGCCGCGGGCAACGGCGCCGTGATGCGCTGCGCGCCGGTGGCGCTGCGCTGGCGGCGCGACCCGGTCCGCCTGGTCGAAGACGCCGGCCACAGCGCCCGGGTAACCCATTACGACCCGCGCTGCGTTTGGACGACGGCGGCGACCTGCGCCGCCATCGCCCACGCGCTCGCCGGGACCCACTGGACGCTGCACGAGCTGGCCGACGGGCTGGACGGGGTGGGCGCGCCGGAGGAGGTCGGCGAGGCGGTCCGCCACTCGGCGACTAGCGACCTGGGCGGCCTCGACCTGGACGAGTCGTCGTCGATCGGCTACACGGTACGAGCGATGACGGCGGGTCTCTGGGCCTTGCTCAACGCCCGCGACTTCGAGACCACGCTGCTCGAGGTGATCCGCGCCGGCGGCGATACCGACACCAATGGCGCCGTGGCGGGCGCGGTGCTGGGTGCCAAGTTCGGGGCGTCGGCGATCCCCCAGCGCTGGATCGAGGGCTTGCCCGATCCCCACCGGATGACGGCGCTGGCGGACCGGTTGTGCGAGGCGGCGCACTGCTGACGGCCCTTCGCCGCTCGTGGGACCGCTCGTTTCGGAATACTGAGCCGACTCGTTCGAAAAGCTGTCGAACACGGACCACAGGCGCTCCCGCAGCCCACCCGGCTTGGGTCATAATCGCTTTACCGACAACGGATTAGAGACAAGTCCGTCTGCGCGGCATTCCGGCACGCCGGTTGCCTTGATAGGAACGTGCAAGAGGATCGCCGTACGGGTTATGCGCTGCAGGAGGACCAGCACTCGATGAAACTGCGCATCCCACTTTCCGTTATCGTCCCGTTCCTACTGCTCGGGCTGCTGGCGCTGCTATCATGCGGCGGCATCTCGAGCGAAAAGCTGGCGGGCCTGGATGGGGATATGGGCGTCCTGGAAGGGATCGTCCACCTGGTGGGCTTCCCCTGCCCTCCCTCCAGCCCCCAGCTCCCACCTTGCGACGGCCCCTACCCGGGTTACAGCGTGATCGTCCACGACAGCCGTGGCGAGCACGTCGTGGCGCAGACCCGTGCGGACGATCGGGGGTTCTACCATTTGGAACTCAAAGCAGGCAAGTACGTAATCTTCACAACCCAGGGACTCTACGAGCAGTTCACCGAGGCCAATGACTTCACGATCGTCGCCGGCAAGATCACGGTCCTCAACCTGACAATCGACTACGGGATACGCTCCGCTGCGACCGCTCCCTGAACGCCCAACCGCCGGCTGAATTCACCGCACATTTTTCGGTGGAAATCCGCCGACCCACGCGTAGATTGGCAGCATGGACACGACAGCCAATCTGCCGCCGGCCCCCGAGATGTACCGGGCGCTCTGTGACCGCGACGCCTCGTACGAAGGCGTCTTCTTCGCCGCCATTCGAACGACGGGCATCTTCTGCCGCCCGACCTGCACGGCGCGGAAGCCGCTGGAAGAGAACGTCGAGTACTATCCGTCGACCCAGCAGGCGCTGCTGGCCGGCTACCGGCCGTGCCTACGCTGCCGGCCGTTGGAGCCGGACGGTGAGGTGCCCGACTGGCTGCGTCCCCTACTGGATGAGGTCGAGGCCGATCCGAGCCGCCGCTGGAAGGACGCCGACCTGCGGGCGCTGCAACTCGATCCCGGCCGCGTGCGCCGCTGGTTCCAGGCGAACCACGGGATGACTTTCCAGGCCTACCAACGGGCGCGGCGACTGGGGCTGGCGCTGGGGCGCATCCGGCACGGCGACGACCTTACCAGCGCCGCCTACGATCACGGCTTCGAATCGCTGAGCGGTTTCCGCGACGCGTTCGGCCGGACGTTCAACGGGACGCCCGGCGCGAGGCGCGACGCCGACAGCATCAAAGCGACGCGCCTGCTCACCCCGCTCGGACCGATGGTGGCGGCGGCGAACGACGAAGGCGTTTGCATGCTCGAGTTCGCCGACCGGCGGATGCTGGAGACCCAGGTCAAGCGCCTCAACAAACACTTCAAGGCCGAGGTCTTGCCGGGAGAGCACGAGCACATCGCCCGGCTGGATGACGAGCTGAAGCGTTACTTCGACGGCGAGCTGCGCGAGTTCACCGTTCCGCTCATCTATCCGGGCACCGACTTCCAGGTCGCCTGCTGGGATTACCTGCGCACGATTCCGTACGGCGAGACGCGCGCCTATGCCGACGAGGCGCGGGCGATCGGCAAGCCGAAGGCGCAACGCGCCGTGGGACGCGCCAACGGCGACAACCGTCTGGCGATAATAATCCCCTGCCACCGGGTGGTCGGGAATGACGGTCGCCTGACGGGTTACGGGGGTGGCCTGTGGCGGAAGCGCTTCCTGCTCGACCTCGAGCTCAAGCACCAGGACCTCGAGCTCAAGCACCAAGGCTGAAGGTCGCTACAAACGCCAAGCCCGGAGGATGTCTCCTCCGGGCTTTATTCCGTGACGAAACGGCTTTCGCTTGCCCAGCAATTCGACTTTACGCTCGCCAGCGATGAAAAGTCAAGCATTTCCTCGGAGCTTACAAGCGTGGTTTGCGTGCCCCCGGTGGGATTGGAACCCACACGACCATTCGGTCGCCTGCTGGGCAAGCAGGTGCGTCTGCCAATTCCGCCACGGGGGCACCTTAGCCATGAGATGACGAGACCGGCTGTACCGCTCGCTACCGCCAAGCAGCCTCACAGACCGCACTCACAGTAGCACGTCAGCCTCAACAGATCGTCAAAGGTGGGGTGTCCCGTCGGGGAGGCGCTGGGGGTCCTACGAGCGTAACTCGCGAGCGGGCCTGATGGCGCTACGCTGCCCACCCGTGCACGCGAGCGGTGAAGCTCAAGGGCCCCCAAGCCGACCCGACCCTCTATCTCCGGAAACTGAACAGCGCGCTGAACCCGAGGCGTTGGAAGTACTGGTTGCGGAAACCGGTCTCGCTGCGCGACCACTCGCCGCGCAGGTGGAGGCTCGTCTTGGCGCCGAGCGGGTGGGTCGCCTGAACGATGACGAAGCTTCCGGTATCGCGATCGCTGGGCGCGACCAGCGCGTCGGACGGTCCGGGATCGGTGTAGCGCTTGAAGGCGATGCCGGCGTAGATCTGGGCCGATGCGCTACCGACCGGCGCCGACATGAGGAGCGCGGCGCGCTGCGAGCGATAGTCGAAGCCGGCGATGTTGGAGTAGCCCCAGCCGAGTCCGCCTTCGAGCTGTAGAAAGATCGTCTCGGCGGTGGCCCAATCGAGCCTCAGCCCCCAGCGGCTATCCTCGCGATTGAAGGCGAAGGGATCGGTGTACTCTTCGCCGCCGACGGCGACGGTGAAGCGTCCCACGCCGGGGCCCAGCGCGTGATTGACGCTCAGGGCGCCGAGCGCGCCGTTGCGATCGAGGACGCGCCACTCGGGCGGCGTGTAGCGGACGAGCCCGGCCGAGCCACGCGCCTCGATAGTCCAACCGCGGCCGATGTGTAGGCCGACCACGGCGTCCGCCCAGCCTTCACCGCGCCCCGGCTCGAGGTAGACCGGCAGCTGAGGCGGGTCGGTGAGATCGCGCAGCTTTCCCCTGACACCGACCTGCCAACGCAGACGCCCAGCGCGGGCGCTGCTGCCGAGCGATGCCATGAGGTCGGCGATCAACTCAGACGAGGTGTGGTCCTCGAAGCTGAGGAACCTGAGGCCGGCGCGTGGCTCGACGGTGAACACAACGGCGCTGGAGCGCGTCGTCCAGAAGAGTCCGCCACTGGCCCGGGCGGCGAACGAACCTTCGCTAACGTCGTTGGCTTCGAAAAAGAGTAGCTCGGGTCCGGCGGATAGGTCACTGCGCAGCGACTGGGCGGGAAGCGGGGCGGCGAAGGTAAAAGTCGCCACGACGCCGGCGGCGATCGCGGCGGCGCGCATCAGGGTGGCCCCCTGAGCAGCCGCCGGAACTCTTCCGCCTGGCGGTCGAGCGCCTCGGCGCGTCGCAGCAGATCCTCTCGCAGTCGGCCGAGCTGATCGAGCAGGGTCGCCTCGTCCAGCGGTAACTGAACGTCACCTTCGACCGGTAGGATCGGGAGATCGAGGGCCCGCTCACCCGCCGGGGCGACGGCCACATCTCCGGGCCCCAGGCGAGTGCTGGTCTCATCGAAGGTCGGCTGTGTCACGTTCTCCGTCTCGCCCGCTTCGGCCGCCACGGGCGGCAGCCCCGCCTCATCGAACAGGCGGACCTCGGCGACCAGCCGCCGCATCTCATCCTGTAGCTCGCCGCGTCTCTCGACCCGCGTGATCTCGGAGGCCACAACGTCGGCGGCGCTCCGCAACTGCGTCGCGCGATCGGAGAGGAAGTCGGCCTTGAGCGCGATCTCCTCGGGCCCGTCGCCGGGCTCGACGGCGACGGTGGGCAGCTCGGTGGCCGGCAGTTGCAGTGGTGCCCGAATAGCCGCGAGCTCGCTGGCCAGCGACTGGGCGTGCTGGGTGAGCGCCGCCTTCTGGATCGGCGGCGCGGTCTCTGCATCGTCGAGCGTCCGCGCCAGCTCGGACTCCAATTCGACGATGAGCGCCTCCCGCGCTTCGCGCTCCGCACTCAGCGCCTCCGCCAGCGACGCGTCCAGTGTGTCGAGGCTATCGGCGGCGAACTGGGCCACGGCCAGCGTATGGCGGAGCGCGTCTGTGCCCTGTTCCCGGGCTTCGGGGATCAGTCGGTAGAGCCGCTCCGCCCAGGCCTGTGCGCTGTCGCGGGCTGTCACGAGCTCCGAGACGTGAGCCGCGGCCGCGCCGCGCGCGAGTCTCAGCGAGTCGACGCGCGTCTCCTGCGCCGCCGCGTCGCCGATGGCGATGGCGAGGCCCAAGGCGATGGGGATGGCGAGGCGCAACGCGTGACTCATGTATCGATACCGTACTTCTGGAGCTTGTAGTGGAGCGTGGCGGCCGGGATGCCCAGCAGTCGGGCTGCTTCGGCTTTGACGCCGCGGGCCTGTACTAGGGAGCGACGCAGCAACTCGCGCTCGTACGTTTCCACCGATTCCTGTAGCGTCCCCTCCGTCGGTTCGGAGGGAAGCGGCCGCGTGACTGTGGGCGCGAGCGCGGGCAGGTCGGCCGGCGTGATCACGGCGGCGCGGGCGAGGACGAGGGCGCGCTCGATCACGTTCTCCAGCTCGCGCACGTTGCCCGGCCAATCGTAGACCTCGAGTGCCGCCATCGCCTCGTCGGAGATGCCGGTCACCTTGGTACGGGTACGCAGCTTCAGCTTGTCGATGAAGTGGGCGGCGAGCAGCGGGATGTCGTCGCGGCGATCGCGGAGCCGCGGCAGAACGACGGGGACGACGTGCAGGCGATAGTAGAGATCTTCGCGGAAGTTGTCGCTCGTCTTGAGCGTTTCCGGCGCCATGTTGGTGGCGGCGATAATCCGTACGTCCACCGGGATCGTCTCCTCACCGCCGACTCGCTCGATCTCGCGTTCCTGCAGAACGCGCAGCAGCCGCACCTGGGTCTCGGGTCGGATCGTACCGATCTCGTCGAGGAATAGGGTGCCGCCCTCGGCGAGCTCGAAGCGGCCGCGGCGGCGGCGCTCAGCGCCGGTGAAGGCGCCCTTCTCGTGGCCGAACAGCTCGGAGTCGAGGATCCCCTCAGGCATCGCACCACAGTTGACCCGAATGAACGGCGCCTCGGCGCGCGGCGATGCCTGGTGGATGGCGCGGGCGACGAGCTCCTTTCCGGTCCCCGACTCGCCGTAGATCATCAGGGTCGAGTCCGACTGGGCGACCCGACCGATCCAGGAATAGATCTCGCGCATCGCCGGCGCCTGGCCGACGATCTCGCCGTACTCACGGTCGAGCTCGTCGCGCAGGTAGATGTTCTCGTCACGCAGCCGCTCGCGTTCGGCGCGGGCACGCAAAAGGCTCTCGACGCGAGCCGCGAACGCCTCGCTGCGAAACGGCTTCTCGATGAAATCGACGGCGCCGGCCTTCATCGCCTCGACGGCGATCTCGACCGAACCGTAGGCCGTGATGATGAGGAAGTCGATGCCTGGGGCGCGCTCGCGGACGGCGCGCAGCATCTCCATCCCGTCCACCGGCGCCATCTTGAGGTCCGCGACGACCAGGTCGATGTCGTCCTGACCATCGAGAATCTCTAGCCCCTCGGCCCCATTGGCGGCGCCCAGCGTACGATGGCCCCGGCGGCGCAGCAAGAGCTCGAGCCCCTCGCGCATCGAATCGTGATCGTCAACGATCAGTACCTTGGCCATACCTCTACTCTCGGCAAGGCCGCCGGGTAATGCAATCCCCAGGCCGCCGGGCACCGGCCGGGCTCCCCCGAAGCCAACCTCGGGCCGAGCACGAGACCGGCACGCTCAGGGGAGAACCGGCCCGGCGCATCCGGCGGCTCGGTGGCGGCAACGGCGCCCAAGACCTCCCTCAACCCCACCGCCGGATAGGGCACCGTCACCGCCTCCAGGTCGGGCGCGCGCTCTGTCGAGAACCCGATGCGAACCCGCCCTAACATCCGCCCAGGACGGTACTGCTACATCGTTGCGCGCGCCCACTATATCTATCACCCCTCGAGGCCACCGCGGCCTGCACAGCTGCTCCCCCGACGCTCAGTTCCCGTCGACTGCACAGGCCCACGGCAGCTCTTCAGTTCTCGAACGTCACGACGAAGCTCGTTTCGCCCTCCCGCGTCTCGAAGTCCACCGACCCGGCGTTCGCCTCGGCGAGCTTGCGCACGATCGCCAGGCCGAGGCCCGCGCCATCGGCCCGGGTCGTGAAGAACGGTTGAAAGATCCGGTCGCGCACATCCTCCGCGATCCCCGGCCCGTCGTCGCTGACCGTCAAGCTTGCACGCTCACCGTTGCCGGACGCCGTCAGCACGACACGTTGCTGCGCAGCTGCTACGGCATTGCGCAAAAGGTTGACGGCTATGCGCTTCACCTGATCGGGGTCGGCCACGATGTAGAGTGGCTCGGCGGGCAACTCGACCCGAACCTCCAGCTCGCCGGCGTCGCCGATCATCAGCGCGGCTTCCTCGAGCGGCTCGCGCAGGTCGATCTTTCGCTGCGCCGGTTCCTGCGGCTTGGCGAAGGTGAGGAAATCGGTGATCACGCGGTCCAGTTCGCGCGCCTCAGCTCGGATCTTCTCCAAGTGCCCGCGGCGCTCGTCCGCGACGGGTAGCCCCTCGGCGGCGGCGCCGGCGAAGAGCTCGATCCCGCCCAGCGGGTTGCGGATCTCGTGTGCGACCTGGGCGAGCATGAGGCGAAGCTCCTCCTCGCGCCGGATGATGGCGACCCGCATCTCCTCCAAAGCCCGCGCGAGCTGCCCGACCTCGCCGCCCGCGCCCGCGGGCACCGGATCCGCGTACTGCCCCTCGCCGATCCGCCGGGCCGCCCCGGAGAGCTGCTCGAGGGCCCGGGTGAGGCCGCGGCTCAGGATCGCCGCCGCCAGAGCGATGGCGGCCAGCGCGACCAGCGCGAAGCTGATCATCTGCGCGCGCAGCCGCTCGAGCGGCTCGAGGAAGCTCGCCGGCATCGACACCGCTAGAACCGCGGGACCGTCGTCCAGCCGGACGAAGCCGAGCTTGTACCAGCGGCCACCCTCGTCCTGGAACAATGTCGTGGTCGCGGTGCCCGTCGCCCGCGCCTCCTCGATCTCGGCACCATAGAGGTCGAGGCTATGCACCCGATCGCCGATCGCCGGGCCGGGCCAGGAGGCGACCAGCAATCCGCCGGCGGAGTCGAAGATGAAGGCGCTGGCCGAGACGGGGGCCAATTCCCGCAGCCGCGTCGAGTAGGCCTGGAACAGGCGCGTCGCTTCGTCCCCCGGGCGCAGCTGGCTCACCAGGTCGCCGTCGATGCCCAGCGACGCCGACACCGCCACCGCCTCGAGCTTCTCGTCTAGCCCGGCCTCCAGGAGGCCACGCGTAGACCTATACACGAGCCAGCCCCCGATTCCGAGGGCCCCGGCCGCGAAGACCACAAAAGCCACGGCAAGTCGATAACGAAGCGGCATAATCCTCCCTTCCGGCTGGCCAGGGGGCAAGGCGTATGCCACGTACGGGACTTCGCACTCCAGGTGCTAATTCACTCTACTACAAACGGTTATGGCGTTCGGAGGGCCGCCGCCGCGCCGCCGGGCCGGGCCCGGCATTCAGATTTTCGAATGGGCGCCTCAGCATTCCGTCCGCCCCGATTGTCACGGGTGGCCGCATTCTGCTAAATTATTCTTGCTGGTCTTTGCGGCTCCGTGAGTTCCCGCCACTCAACACAGACAGCCGCAGCCACCGCGAGCGGCCGGCACGGGGTACCCGCCAACGTCCGTTTCCTCGCCGCGAGCCGGCCTTTAGGGCATGTATCTCTGCTGAGACAGCCAGGGGCAGTACCGAGCGAGGCGGTCATGAACGAGGGTCGCAGATTCGTGGCGGGGGTGGATGGGTGTAAGGACGGCTGGTTCGTAGTGCTCCTCGAGCTCAACGGCGAACGCAAGGTCGTCGGCGAGTCGTGTCGGGTAGTCGATTCATTTCACAAGATCATCGCCCTACCGGAGCATCCGCGCTTCGTAGCGGTCGACATCCCGATAGGGCTGCCGACCGTGGCGATGCCTGGTGGTCGTGCCTGCGATCGCCAGGCGCGGCAGATGCTGGGCAAACGGGGGACGAGTGTCTTTTCGCCGCCGGTCAGGGCCGTGCTCGCCGCCGACTGCTACGAGAAGGCGGTGGCGCTCTCCCGAGCAAGCTCGCGCCACACGATCGGGATAACCAAGCAGGTGTACGGCCTTGTGCCCAAGTTGCGCGAGGTCCACGATGCGATGACCCCCGACCTGCAGCTTCGAATCCGCGAGGTCCATCCCGAGCTGAGCTTCAGCATCATGAACGGCGGCGAGCCGCTCGATTCGTCGAAACGTTCCGAGAAAGGCAGGGCGGAACGGCTGGCGCTGCTCGAGCAGCACTTCTCCGGCGTCGACGAAGCGCTGGGCGGGGTACGCAAATCCGCGGCCCCAGATGTGATCGACGCGTACGCCGCAGCCTGGAGCGCCTGGCGCATGGCACGGGGAAAGGCGCGCTATATTCCGGAGGAACTGCAGATGGACTCGCGCGGCCTCAGGATGGGGATCTGGTTCTGATTGTAGGGAGTGCTCCTAACTCCCGGTGAGCTTCCTGCGCTGCTTGCGGATCCAATCTTCCACACTATCGGGTATCAGCAATCGGTCGGCGATCGAGGCGATCTCCTCCGCCTCGCGCCACGTCTGCTCGAGCAGCGCCAGTTCACCTTCGAGAGCCCGCCGCTCGCTCTCTTCGTGAGCTACCATCTCCAGCGCCAGACGTACCTCGGCGCTCATCTTCTTGACCGTGCTGCTGCGTGTCTCGGACGCCTGAGCGAACAGCCGCTCCGGGGCACGGGCGTACTCTATGCGCTCGACCGCTGAGCGCACCTGTGAGTCGGTACCGCCCCACGAGTTGAGCTTGGGAAGGATGTGTCCGGCGGCGCGAATAGCCGTGGGCCCGGTGAGCGCCGCCGCCTCGCGCTTGCCTTTGCCGTACGCCGAGAATAACCCGGACTTCTCGACCGGGCGGTACGGCACAACAAGCGACCAGCCGTCAACGGCATCGGCGCTGGTGAGCTGCAGGTGTGACAGATCCTTTTGAACGACGGACAGGCGTTTCCCCTGCTCATCGCGGACCCGCGCGACGACCTTCTTCTTACCGCCGAAGATGAAGAACCAAATGATGTCCATTCCCGCCGCCGCCGCCGCTACCGTCACCGCGACCTGCGTGCTGGTGACGATCACCTGGCGGATACGGCGGCGGATGAACTCGCGGCCATAGCGCCAGGCGGCGAACTCGCGGCGCTGCGGCCGACCGATGCGGACGAGCTCCAGGCCTTCGGGCAACCTGGCGAGCCCGATGTTGTCGGTGGAGAACCTCTGGGACGTGTCGTGGAACTGGCGCTCGCACTCCTCTATCGCCTCCCAGCGCTCTTCCAGCGGCGAGAGGTTCCAGCGCCGGCAGTTGTCGCAGACCACCCACAGCCGGCCTTTCTCCTGATCGAAGGCGAGGCGGCGGCCGACGGGGAAGTTCTCGACGACCTCGTTAGAGCCCAGGTTGCGGTTACAGTAGATGCACGTCTTGAACATCGCCGGAACCTAAGGCGACTTGCGGAACTCGGCCAACCACACATCCACATCCTTGGGGATGAGGAGCGTGTCGGCGATGGCCGCGATCTCTTCCGCTTCGCGCCAGGCCGCCTCCAGCACAGCAAGCTCGCCTTCGATGGCGCGACGCTCCGACTCCTCGTGCGCCGCCATCTCGAGCGCCAGTCGCGTCCGCGAGTCCATGCGGGTGAGACGCGACACGCCGGTCAGACGCGGCGCCGCGGCGAAGACGCACGCCGGATCGCCTAACTCCTCGATCAGCTTCACGGCGTCCTTCACATCCCACCGCGTGGCACCGAACGGGTTGAGCCAGGGCAGGACATGCCCCGCTGCCCGGACCGCGGTACCACCCTCGAGGCGTACCAACTGCCGCTCCCCGCGACCGCGCCTGCCGAACAGCCAGATGCGCTCGCTCGGCCGGTTGGGGACCGTGAGCGACCAGCCATCGGGATTGGCGCTGGGCTCGATCTGCAGCTCCTTCAGGTCCTTGCGGACGATGCGCAGCCGTCTGCCCTCCTCGTCACGGGCGCGGGCGATCACCTTCGAGTTCTCGTCACTCAAGAAAAAGAAGGCCAGCCCGAAGAAAGACGTCAGCGTGTAGCCGACGCCGGCCGCCGTGGACTTGAGGATGTTGCGAACGCGTCGCTTGAGGAATTCCTTGCCATAGCGCCAAGCGGCGAACTCGGGACGCAGTGGCCGGCCGATTCGCACCAACTCCAACCCTTCCCTCAGCCTGGCGAGCCCGATGTTGTCGGTCGAGTAGCGCAGGCGCGTGCGGCGGAACTCGCGCTCGCAGTCCTCGATCGCCTCCCAGCGCTCGTCCAGCGGTGACAGGTTCCAGCGCCGGCAACGCTCGCAGACCACCCACAACCGTCCCCGTTCGCCGTCGAAGGCGAGCCGTCGCCCGACGGGGAACTTCTCGACGACTTCGTTGTCGCCGAGGTCGCGGTTGCAGTAGATGCAGGTCTTGTACATTCGGCTTGTCGTTTGTCTGTGGTCGTTTGTAAGTGGTCGGTAGGCAGTGTCAGAGCCCCGCAGCGATTAGAGACTACTGACTACCGACTACCGACCACCGATCACCGGTGCTTCCTTATCCACTCCTCCACGCTCTCCGGGATGAGCAGGCGGTCGGCGATGGAAGCGATCTCCTCCGCCTCGCGCCAGGCCTCCTCGAGGATCGCCAGCTCGCCCTCCAGAGCGCAACGCTCGCTCTCCTCGTGCGCCGCCATCTCGAGGGCGAGCCGCACGTTCGCGTCGAGGTTCTTGAGCTCGGTAGCGTCGCGGTCGAAGATGCGGTCGGGCACCAGTGCGCCGCGCTCGGCGGCGACACTGTGGAAGAGACGCTCGGGCGCCCGCGCCTCCTCGATCAGCGTCACGGCCTTTCTGACCTGCGAGTCCGTGCCACCGTACTCATTCAGGCGCGGCAGGATGTGGCCCGCGGCACGGATGGCGGTCGCCCCGGCGAGCTCGGTCTCCTGTCGCTTGCCCTTCGCCATCGACCAAAACAGAAACCGCCTCTGGTCCGGGCGGTAATGGACACTAAGGGCCCAGCCATCTTCAGCGTCGGCGCGGAACAGTTTGAGCCGCTTGACCTCGACGGGAGTGAGGAAGAGACGCCCGCCCTTTTCATCACGGACCCGGGCAACGACCCGGTTGGCCCGTATGCCGAAGATGAGCGGCAGCAGATTGGCGCCGGCGATCGCGGTCCCGATTCCGATCGCCACCTGGACCGCCGCGGCAACGACGTTGAGCACGCGGCGCTGCCAGAACTCGCGCCCGTAGCGCCAGGCGGCGAACTCGCGTCGTTGCGGTCTACCGATGCGAACCAGCTGTAGCCCCTCGGAGACCTGTGCGAGCCCGATATTGTCGGTCGAGTAGCTCTTGGGTGTGTCGTAGAACCGGCGCTCGCACTCCTCGATCGCCTCCCAGCGTTCCTCCAGCGGCGAGAGGTTCCAGCGCCGGCAGTTCTCACAGATTACCCACAACCGGCCCCTCTCCTGGTCAAAGGCGAGGCGGCGGCCGATGGGGAAGTCTTCGACGACTTCGTTGTCGCCGAGGTTGCGATTGCAGTAGATGCAGGTTTTGAACATGGCGGTCCTCGACCTCGACGCAGATCGCGTCCGCGGCTTCTATTTATTATGACGTCTTTGGGTGGCCCGGTGTTTCTGCCGCGCAACCGGCCTATCCATAAGAAGATACACGTGCGGACGGGCGGTTATTCGCCTGTGGAGCGCGTATGGACACCGGGCTGGCCGGGTTGAGCCGGAAATCGCAGCCCGGTGCGGCGAGGTTGCCTATGGAAGGGGCTAGGAAGAAAGTGATAGGCTAGATACAGCCCTGTAGATTTAGAACGCAGCCACGGCGAGCACGGTTCCCAGCCCCGCTCGCGCCCTGGCGTAAAGGGAACGCGAAGGGCGGGCCCTCGGGCCCGCCCATGATCGTGCGGCCTGGCTCTTCGCGTTGCGGGCGTCTCGTCAGTCCGTTCCTCCCATCATCGCATCACGAATCGCCTTGAACTCGGTGCCTTCGTTCCAGTTCGGGAAGGTCGACTCGTTGGCCAGTTTGTAGCCGACCAGGAACCAGAGGTGCAGGTCGTCGACCGCGCCGGTCAGGTCCCAGTCCTCGCTATACTCGTCGGACGGCTGGTGATACTGCCGGGCGGTCCATTCGTCCTTGCGCTGTTGTGTCCACGCTTCACCGTGCTCGACGTGGTCATCGCCGACGTCGGTGTAGAGGGCCGGCACACCCATCTTGGCCAGCGGGAAGTGGTCGGAACGGTAGAAGTAGCCTTTCTCGGCCTCGGCATCCGGCTTCACCTCCCGGTCCTGCCACTCCGCGAACTCGATTAGGTACTCGTCGAGCTCCGAGTTGCCATAACCGATCACGTAGATGTCGCGCATCGGGCCGTAGATATTGAGGCCGTCGATGTTGATGGCGCCGGCGGTCTTCTCCAGCGGGTATATCGGGTTGGCCGCGTAGTAGGCGGAGCCTAGCAGCCCCTGCTCCTCGGCGGTCGTCCACCAGAAGACGATCGAGCGCTTCGGCCGCGTCTCGAGCGACGCGAACGCCTCGGCGAGCTCGAGGAGGGCCGCCGTTCCGCTTGCGTTATCAGCTGCGCCGTTGAAGATCTGGTCACCCTCAAGGGCGGGGTTCATACCGAGATGATCCCAGTGCCCCATGTAGATGACGTACTCGTCGGGCCGCTCGCCCCCCGGTAGGATCCCCAGCACGTTGTGGGACGTCGAGCGCTCCACCGTATTACGGATGGCTGTGGAGGCTGTGACCCCCATCGGCACCGCGTTGAAGTTACCCTGGCTCGCCTGCTGCGAGAGCTCGTCGAGGTCGAGCCCCGCCATCGCGAAGACTTCCCTGGCGACCTCGAGCTGCAGCCAACCCTCAACCTTCACACGGCCCATGTTGTTGTCTTCGCTGACCATGTTGAGCTGGGGGCCGGACCAGCTGCCCTCGACGGTGGCCCAGCCGTAGGCGGCGGGCTCGGTGTCGTGGATGATGAGCGCCGCGGCAGCGCCCTGGCGGGCGGCTTCCTCGTACTTGTAGGTCCAGCGGCCGTAGTACGTCATCGAGCGGCCGTTGAACAGGGCCGGGTCCTGGGTGGCGAAGCCTGGGTCGTTGACCAGCATGACCACGGTCTTGCCGCTGACGTCGAGCCCCTCGTAGTCGTTCCAGCCGTACTCGGGTGCGACGGTACCGTAGCCGACGAAGATGAGCTCAGAGTCATCCACTTCGACTTGTTCGACGACACGCGTCGTCCAAGCCATGAACTCGGTCCCGTAAGCATACTCATTCGTGCCTTCGGGCCCGAAGAAGTTGAGCGTCATGCCCGGGTCGGCGGTGATCGAGACGAGCTGGACCTCCTGGAACCAGCCGTCGCCGGCGCCGGGCTGTAGCCCGATGCGCTCCGCTTCTGCTTGCAGGTACTCGAGCGTCTTCTGTTCGCCGGGCGTACCGGGGAAGCGACCCTCGAACTCGTCGGAGCCAAGGACAAGGACGTGCTTCACCAGGTCGTCGGTCGTGATAGTCGCCATCGCCGCTTGCGCGCCCGGGTCGACTCGGTCGGCGGGCGCGCAGGCACCGACGACGATCAGTAGGCTGACGCCGGCGAGTACGAGCTTGTTCGAGATCGTGCCGTTCATTTGATCCTCGCTGAGTGTTCGGGTTTCAGCGGATTGTCTGGGGCTTGTGGTTTGGGCTGCGGGGAACGTACGCGCGGCCCGGCGCTGCGCAAGGTCGGACGCTCGCTGCTGGATCGGCTCCCCAGCAGGGCGAGAGGGAGGGCCCTTTGCCGCGCCCGACCCGACGCTCTCTATACGAACAACGTCAGCGCCAGAACGACGTTGGTGGATAGGTTCCAGATAACGTTCGCTCCCAAAGCAGGTATCGGCACCGGCTGGCGGGGCTGCTTGAAGGCCCAGGCCAGCGGCTTCGGAAGCAGAATGAGACTGGGAAGGATCGCGACGAGCGCCAACGTCGGCAGATAGTCGAGCGCCACGGTCGCGATCAGCGAAACGGGCACCAGGATGGCAAAGAGGGCGTAGAAGACCGCGGCCTTGGGTCGTCCGAGTAGCAGCACCAGGTTCCTGCGTCCCCCCTTCCGGTCCGCAGTCTCGTCGGGGAATTCGTTCAGCAGCAGCAAATTGAAGGTCATGAGGAAAGCCGGCAGCGAGGCGGCGATCGCCAGCGCTTCGTAGTCGCCCGTCTGGACCATCGTCGTGCCGATCACCGGCAACGCGCCCAGGCCGAGCCCCGCAAACAGCTCGCCAACGTAGATTCGCGCCAGAAACGGGCTGTAGAAGAAGGTCGCCAGGGCGCCGACCGCCAGGAGAGGGATGAGCTTCGTGCCGACAATCGTCAGGAAGTAGACGCCGACGGCGATCCCGAGCATGCCACCCGCGAGTCCTGTAGCGACCGCCTTGCCGTAGCTCAGCCGCTCGGCCGGCAGCGTGCCGCTGCCACCGCTGAACGGCGTCCGCTCCGTGTGGAAGTCGATACGCGTCTTGTAGTCGCTGGCCTCGTTCAGCGCGTTCACGGCGACGTGGACGCCCAACATACCCAGAAGCGCCAGGCCGGCTGAGGCCCAGTCGTGCTGACCCAGGTAGGCCGCAGCGCCGGTACCGACGGCGACGAGGGTGACGGGAAGCAGCAGAAACGGTGCCCGGGCGACCCCGGCGATCGCGGGAACGCTCATTCGTTATCCTCCCCTGAAGTTATGAATGAGCGCAGATAATCGATCCCGGCCCGAAACGCAAGCCCACCCTGGTGGCGCATTCCTGGCAGCTGGGCCGGTCAGGGACCATATTGCACGCTCGATTCGCAGATTCGCAGAACGGAGGTGCCCGTCATGAAACGCCCCGATCCATCAGAGTACTTCGAGTACTACGGCCGCTACGTGGACCTGGTACCCGAGGGAGACATACTGGTGATCCTGGCCGCCGAAATGCAGCGGACGCTAGATGTGCTAGCCGGTGTGGGCCCCAAGCAGGCGGACCACCGGTACGCGCCGGAGAAGTGGAGCGTCAAGGAGGTCATCGGCCACATCATCGATGCCGAACGGGTGTTCGGGTATCGCGCCCTGCATTTCGCCAGGCGCGACCCCGCACCTCTGCCGTCGATGGAGGAGAACGACTGGGCGCGGGCCTCGAACGCAGCGGCGCGATCGATACAGTCGCTCGCAGGTGAGTTCGAGCTGGTGAGGCGATCCCACATCGCGCTCTTCAGGGGCTTCGACGAGGAGTTGAGCAAGCTCAGCGGCACGGCGAGCGGCTACGAGTTCTCAGTGCGCACCTTCCCCTACCTCATGGCCGGTCACGAGATGCACCATAGAAGCGTGTTATTGGAACGCTACCTGGGATAGGTACTCAACCCCTTACGGGCCGGTACAGGGCGAAACCTCCGGATGCGCTGTCCAGGCGTCGAAAATCTCTCCCGCCGTCGGCAATTCCACGCCGGCCCTTTCTGCGGGCTGGAGGTCGGTTCGCTCAGTCGGACCCAGTTCGGTGCCCGTAGATAGGTGGACCTCGACTCGAACGGCACAAAGCATCCCTCGCGTTGCGTTCTCGACCGTCCCCACGAAGGAGTTGGACGCGGGATCGAACGATAGAATCAGCCTTACCCCCCTGCGTGTCGCGTCCCAAGTCTCTTCTCGCCCTATGTAGTCGCCCGACTCTTCTCCTTCACCTCCCGATCCGTGCTCTCGACCTTCCCCGCCTTCACCATGCTCACCACGACCCTCCGATCTCGCGTGCTCGCCACCCCCCTCGGACCTCTCGCGCTCACCGGCACCCTCGGAAGTTGCATGCTCACCGGCTGTCTCAGGACTCGCAGGCTCACCGGCTGCCTCGGCTCTTGCCTGCTCACCGGCTGCCTCGGCGCTGGCGCGGGGTTCATCGGAACACGCGGCCATCCCAAAGGACATGGCCGTTGCGGCGACGATCACGAGCCACCTGTAGTACGACTCTCTCAGGGAAGATCTCTCCACATTCTGCGAATTGTGACCTGGGCGTACTGGCTAACGATTACTCCGCCTCACTACCCTTCCCCAGGCGGTGCTTCCGTATCCACTCCTCGACCTCCTCAGGCATCAGCAACATGTCGGCTATAGCGGCGATTTCCTCAGCCTCGCGCCAGGCCTCCTCCAGCTCCTCGAGCTCGCCGGCTAGGGCGCGCCGTTCCGCTTCTTCGTGGGCTGCCATTTCCAAGGCGAGCCGGATCTCCGGCCGCATAGTCCTAAGCACACTGGCGTCCCTGTCAAACAACGCACCCTGTACGTAGCCGGGCTCTTGCGAGAGGACTTTGAATGTGCGCTCGGCGTTTCCAGCGTCTTCGATCAGTCTAACCGCGCCCTGCACCTGGCGATCCTTGCCGCCGTACAGGTTTACCTTGGGCAGGATCTTGCCCGCGGCACGAACGGCTGCTGGGCCCGTGAGCTCGGTCGTCTCCTCTTCGCCACCGGCATATTCCGACCACCAGCGGCGCTGTGCCAGCCCCGCCCGATGAGGCACCCTGAGGATCCACCCCTCCGAAGCATCCGACTGCACCAGCCTGACCGCGCTGATATCCGATCTCGAGAGCGGCAGGTGCGTACCGTCCTCGGCGGTTACTCGAGTCACGACCCGCAGCTTCTCGCCACCGGTGAAATAGAAGACGAGCGCGTCGTACGCCGCAACGAACAGGTTGAGCGCGAACGACGCCTCGACGGCGACCCGGCGCTGCAAGAACTCGCGGCCGTAGCGCCAGGCGGCGAACTCGGGCCGCAGCGGTCTACCGATCCGCACGAGATCGAGCCCTTCGCGCAACCGGGCCAGGCCGACGTTGTCGGTCGAGTATCGAACGGTCGTCTCGCGGTACTGACGTTCGCACTCTTCGATGGCCTCCCACCGCTCGTCCAGCGGTGTCAAGTTCCAACGCCGGCAGTTGTCGCAGACGACCCAGAGCCGACCCTTCCGCGCGTCGAACGCCAGGCGGCGCCCCACCGGGAAGTGCTCGACCGACTCGTTATCGCCGAGATTGCGGTTGCAGTATATGCAGGTCTTGTACATTCCGGTTGGCGGTTGTCAGTTGTCTGTTGTCGGTGGAACTAAGACTGATTACTGACCACCGACTACCGGTTCTTCCTTATCCACTCCTCCACGTCCTCAGGAACGAGCAGCCGATCGGCTATTGCCGCGATCATCTCCGCGTCGCGCCAGTCGCGCTCCAACTCCTTCAGCTCTTCCTCCAGCGCGCGTCGCTCCGCCTCCTCGTGAGCCGCCATCTCGAGGGCCAACCGGACCTGCGGATGCATCGAGCCGATGATGCTGGCGTCCTTGTCGAACATCGCCACGGCCACATAGCCCTCCTCGCGCGCGGCTTTCCGGTAAAGCCGCTCCGGGCTGCCGGCATCCTCGATCAGCCCAACGGCATCCCGTACCTGGCCGGTGCTGCCACCATAAGTGTTCACCTTAGGCAGGAGCTTGCCCGCCGCCCGCACCGCAGTGGGCCCGACCAGCACCGCCGTGTCACCGTCGGTATCGGCGAAGGTGCGCCAGGGCTCGATCTCCATGATACCCGTTCTGTAAGGCACACTAAGCCCCCACCCCTCGGGCGTCTCAGTCGTGACTAGCCGCACCTCCTTGATGTCGTCGGCCGCCACCGGCAGCGGCTTGCCTTCGGGGCTGGTGACGCGCACCACGATCCGTCGCTTGGAGCCCATCCAGACGAACCAGAGGATGGCGTTCACGCCGAGCACATGTGCGGCGATCGCGCCGGCGGCCACGCTCAGGTCCCTGGCTAACCTGACAAGCCGCCGCCTCACAAATTGGCGGCCATAGCGCCAGGCGGCGAACTCGGGTCGCTGAGGCCTGCCGATCCGCACCAGATCCAGTCCCTCGCCCAGCTGGGCCAGCCCTATGTTGTCGGTCGAGTAGCGGATCGTCGTCTCGCGATAATAGCGCTCGCACTCCTCGATGGCCTCCCAGCGCTCCTCCAGCGGCGTCAGGTTCCAGCGCCGGCAGTTATCGCAGACGACCCACAGCCGGCCCTTCTCCGCGTCGAAGGCGAGGCGGCGCCCGACGGGGAAGTTCTCGACCGACTCGTTCTCACCGAGGTTACGGTGACAGTAGATGCAGGTCTTATACACTGTGGCGATCAGTACGCACGAGGGCCCCTGTAACTTATGTACGACGGCGAGCCGGAACAGGTTTGACGCGTGCCCGGCGAAACCGTGCGGCGCCGCCCCCCGTAGTCATGGGATATCGCCATCTCCCGGCGGCAGCCCAGACCACCACAGACCGCAGTCTCAGCGAAGGAGTGCAGAAATGGCCGTATCGCGCTATTCCATCCTAGCTCTCGCTACGATCCTCTCTTGTCAGCCGCAGGAGCCGGCGCAACGGGTAGGACAGCTGGAGCTGACTCCGGTTACAGTGAGGACGCATGAGGGACCGGAGCAGAGCGCCGAGGCTGAAGAGGGCTCTCTCTACGTGCCCGAGCGCTGGGAGGACACCACGGGCGCCACCATCAAGTTGCACTTCTATCGCTATGCCGCCACCGGGGACGAGCCCGGACCGCCCATCGTCTATCTGGCCGGCGGACCCGGCGGATCGGGCTCGGGTAGCTCGTCGGGCGATCGCTTCCCCTTCTTCCAGGCGCTGCGTGAGGCCGGCGACGTGATCGCCTGGGATCAGCGGGGCGCTAACGGCACCGAGCCGCGTTTAGTCTGCCCGAACTCATACGACTACCCGCTCGATGTCCCGGCTGACCCCGAGATAATGACGCCGATCCTCGAGGGGTTCGCTGAGGAGTGCGTCGCCCATTGGGAAGCGCAGGGCGTCGACCTGGCGGCGTACCACACGAACGCCAGCGCCGACGACCTGGAGGCACTGCGTGTCGCGCTGGGCGCGGAGCAGTTGACACTATGGGGGATCAGCTACGGCACGCACCTGGCGCTCGCCTACATGCGCCGCTACCCCGACCGCGTGCACAAGGCGGTACTCGCCGGCGTCGAGGGTCCGGCACACACGCTCAAGCTGCCGAGCAACCTCGACAGGACCCTGGCGCGGGCCGACAGCCTGGTGAAGACGGATCCCGAAGCGCGGGCGATCGCACCCGACATCGTGGGGACCACGCGAGCGATCATGGAACGGTTGGAGCGCGAACCGGTCTTCGTGCAGGCCCCCGGGCCCGGCGGCGATCCCGTCACCGTCGCGCTGAGCAAGTTCGACGTGCAGGACGCGTTCGTCGACCTGCTGGGCGACGACGAGGACATCGCACTGCTCGCCGTCGCCGTTCGCGCGCTCGGGGAGGGCGACTTCAGTCCGCTCGCCGCAGTCGAGGCGAGCCAGCGCCGCGGTCGCCGTGCCTCGGCGATGGCTGCCGCGATGGATTGCGCCTCCGGCGTCTCGCCGGAACGGCGCGCGCGTATCGCCCGGGAAGCCGAAACGAGCATCCTCGGCGACGCCGTGAACTTCCCATTCCCCGAAATCTGCGAGTTCTTCCCGCACACCGACCTCGGCCCCGAGTTCCGCTCGCCGGTGAGCGGAGACATGCCCGTTCTCTTCATCAGCGGCACGCTCGACGCACGCACCCCGCCCAGCAACGCTGAGGAAGTCCAGGCCGGCTTCCCGAACAGCGAGCACATGATCATCGAGAACGGCACACACGACGACGACCTGCTGATCGTGTCGCCTCTCATCCTGCAGGGTGTCCTCCAGTTCCTCCGCGGCGAGCCGGTAAGCGAGCCTCGCATCCGGCTGGACCGGGAGTTCGTCACGACGGCCCCCTGGGAGAACTGAGCGTCGCCCAGCAGCGAAAGCAGGCCGGGATTGACGGGATGCCGTATGTGCTAATAGAATGTGTATGTGTATTACCCATGTGCATGAGGGACGTTCATGAGTGTGCGGATCCACATAGTCATCGACGAGGCCGAGAAGGAACGCTTTCGCAGCCGAGCGGAGCTGGAGGGTAAGACCCTGGCAGCCTGGATCCGGGAGGCGGCGCGGGAGAAGCTCGCGGCCGGGGAGGGCAGGCGGAGGCTTGAAACGCGTGAGGAGCTGCGGGCCTTTTTCGCGTCGTGCGATCGCCGGGAAACGGGGGAGGAACCGGACTGGGAGGATCACCGGCGGGTGATCGAGGGCTCGAAGGGCTCGGGGAGCAGCGACACGTGATCTTCGTGGACACGAACATCATCATGTACGCCGTCGGTGGTGAGCATCCCCTCAAGGGTCAGGCGCGGCATTTCTTCGAGGAGAGCCTCGAGGGTGGGGAGCGGCTCGCGACGTCGGCCGAAGTGCTGCAAGAACTCGTTCACGCCTATCTTCCGGTGAACAGGCTAGAGACTCTCGACGCCGCTCTGACCCTAGCCGAGGGCCGCATTGACGTGTTCTGGTCGGTCGAGCCCGAGGACGTCCGCTTTGCGCGTGCCCTGGTGGAGCGCTACGCGGAGCTTGGCGCCCGCGACCTTTTGCACCTCGCATGCTGCAAGCGCAGAGATGTAGATGAGATCAAGACCTTCGATCGCGCTCTCGCGGCGGCGTTCGGGCGGCCTTGATCACACCTCCGGCGTCGATCGTCTAGGGAAGAACCGCGGTACCGCCTCGCAATACTTCACGTACTCTTCGCCGAACCTGTCGCGCAATTCTTTCTCTTCCAGAACGACAACGAGGTAGAGCGCCGGCAAGATCGCTATGGCGATGATGTAGACGGCGAGGTAGTTGGTGAAGAGCGCGACGGCCACGGTGCCCAGCCATACGGCCACGTAGCGGGGATGCCGAATGCGCCTGTAGATACCCTGGGTGATCAGACTGCCGCCGCGGCCGTCGGGCGCCAACTCCGGAACGCCCACCAGGATCTTCCCCTTCAGATATTTGCGGCAGCGAATCTCGATGTAGACGGAGACGCCGTATACGACGAGGGCGAGCGGCCACAGGGCGCGGTTGGTGCCGTACTCAACGGCGAGCAGTGGTTCGCGTACGAGATAGATCGCCCCCATGATGATGAACGAACCGATTGTAACGACCGTGTAGAACGCCGGTCGTCCCAGCCGGCGCCAGAAATCCACGAACGGGTGGGTCACGTACCACCAGCCCACCGCCGGCGGGTACGTCATGATCGAGAGCAGGGCCAGGACGTAGCGGACTTTTTCCATAGCGACCTAAAACACGGCCTGAAGGTTGGCCAGGTTCTGCGTCATCACCGACTCGAGATTTCCCTGGGCCGGCCGGTTGGCGCACGGGTCGAAGACCACGCTCACGATCCCCAGCTCGCGGAGCCGCGCCGCGATCTCGGCCATCGGCTCGGCCTCCCAGAGCATTATGTCCACAGGATGGTCGCGCAGCAGCATCCCCAGGTCACTCCAGCTCGCCTCGTCCGGCATCTCGTCGGGCTCGAAGTGGACGCTTTGCAGGTTCAGGTTGTAACGACGGGCGAAGTACTGGTAGACCGGGTGCGAGCCGAGCAGCGGCCGCCCGGGGTTCGCGGCGAACAGGGCCTCGAGTGTCCCGTCGAGGTTCAGCACATCGCGCTCGAAAGCAGTGTAGCGCCGTTGGAACGCTTCCTCGTGTTCCGGTAGCGCGGCGGCGAAGGTATGTTGGATCGCACGCGCCTGCTCGAGCGCCAGGGTCGGATCCAGCCACGTGGTGAAGGCGAGGTCGCCATGCGCATGCTCGCCCTCAGGACCGTGGCTATGGGTCACGACACCTTCGAGCTCGATGTAGCGTCCCTCGAACGCCTGCGAAGTGTTGACCAGTTTCGAGGCCGGCAGCGTGGTGAGGTCGACCCAACCTGCGTATCGCGCTCCGTTGAGCAGAATCAGGTCGGCCCTTTGGTAGGCGCCGATCGTCTCCGCGTCGGGCGACCAGTAGGCCGGATCGACGTCGGCAGGCGCCGGAAACTCGACCTGAACGAGGTCGCCGCCGATCCGCTCCGCCATGAATTGCAGAGGATAGTTGACCGCGTAGACGCTGAGTTTCGCATCATCCTCTGCCGCCGCTTCCATTTCATCGGTTCGCGACTCACCACAGGCAGCAACCATCAAAGCCAGTCCTAGCACTGCTATTACGTTGACCAGCTTGCAGTAACCCATCGATACCTCCGGCTGCGAGAAAGAATCACATTCTGATAAAGGCGCGGATGGCGGCGGAGCCGAACTGACTGGTCAGGAAGGTCAGCCCACCGGCCAGCAGGACACCGACCACCAGTACCGCAACGATCTCGGACGTCATCACAGACGCGACGCTGAGGCGCGAGCCGCCGATCTTGAACATCGTCTCGATCTCGCGGCGTCGCAGGCGCAGCGACAGCAGGAAGACCAGCGCCGCGGTCGCCAGTGTCGCCAACCCAACGATGATCGCGCCCGCGGTGACGAAGCTCTGCACTGTCAATATTGTATCGAGCAGCTCGTCCATCACATCCACGGGGCGCACGATCATCGCGACCTCGTCGGCGGCCTGGTAGCGGCCCTGCAGGATCGCCGACGACCGTTGATCTGGCGGCACTGCCAGGACGGCGGTGACCGGGAACTCGGACAGGTCGCCGTGGAAATGGAAGCTGTCGATGTTGTCGGGCGTGATCTCGTTGTACTGCACGACCGCCGGATTGCCGACGACGTTGGTCGAGTCGCGCGTGAGCACGCCAGCCGCCGCCTCGGGCCGCGTCAGATCCATGTGTCCGTGGCCCAGCCCCTCGATGATCCAGGCCGTCTTCACGTCGACGAAGATCGCGTCGTCATCGGCGCTGTCCGAGTAGCCCAGCACACCGACGACCTTCATGCGCAACGGATAGACGCCGGCCAGATCGAAGACGCTCTCGGGCGACGAGATGACGAACTCGTCCGGCCCCACGCCCATCGCTTCCGCGACCCGCGAGCCCAACACGCACTCGCCCAGCGTGACGAGTTGCCGACCTGATTCGATCTCCAACCTGCGATACTCGAAGTACTCGTAGCTGGTGCCGACGATCGGGTGACCCTGGGCGTTGAAGCGCACGTACATGGGGACGGCGAGGGCGAGCCCTGACTCGGTTACACGCTCGACCTGGGCGTAACGCATGGGGTCCGGGTAGTCGGACTGGAAATACAAAGTGTTGAGCACTAGCTCCAGCGGGCTGCCTTTGCTGCCGATGAGGAGCGGCGTGGCCACCGCCCGTGCCGTCAGCTGCGCAGCGCTCTGATCGACCAGCACGCGAAGCCCGATCGGCAGGTAGACGATCAGCGTGATCGCGACAATAAGGATGGTCGTCTTGACGCGGTGGAAGGCGAGGTAGCGCCAGGCAAGGTAGAGCGTCTGTTTCATCCGATCACCCCGAAGTCCTTGATATCGATGACCTGGTCGAACTTGCGCAGCAGGTCGTGGTCGTGGGTGACCGTGAGCAGCGTAGCACCGGTGTCCTTCGCGTAGTCGAGGATGATGTCGAGCACGCGCCCCTTGTTCGCCGGGTCGAGGTTACCGGTGGGCTCGTCGGTGAGCAGCAGTACGGGCTCCGGCAACACCGCCCGACAGACGGCGACGCGCTGGCGTTCGCCTTGCGATAGCTTGCGGGGATGGCGTCCCAGCTTGTCACCGATCCCCATCTGCTCGGCCAGGCTCGCCGCCCGCTCGCGGACCGCCGCGTCGAGCCGCAGAGCCGGGTTGATACGATAAGGGAGCAGGATGTTGTCGAGCACGCTCAGGTACTCGAGCAACTCGAACTCCTGAAAGACGAGGCCGATGTGGGTGATGCGGAAGCTGCGGCGATCCTCGTCGGAGAGCTGCGTCACCTCGACTTTGTCGGTGACGACGCTTCCCCCCTGAGGCATCAGGATCCCGGCTATGAGGTTCAGCAGTGTGGTCTTGCCGGAACCGCTGGGCCCGATGCAGGCCGCCGCCACACCGCGCTCAACGCGCAGTTCGGGGACGTGGAGGCGGAACTCCCCTTCCCCGTAACGGAACTCGAGACCGCTGACCTCGATCATCCTTACGACAGATCCTCCACCTTCACAAACAGGTAGCGGGAGGTGTCGAAGCTGGAAAGGCGATGTGTTACGGCGACGCCCAGTCTTCAGGCATGCACTGGCCGAACACGACCATAGCGGCATCACCGAAGTTAACGGTGATCGTGGCGCTACCGTCCGCCTCGGAGAGGATCATGCTCCAGCCGCGCCCGGCCTCGATGCCGCTCATGATCACGCGGTCGCCGTCCCTCTCCATAGCGCGGACCTGGGTCGTCTCGCCCCGTCGCTCGGCGGGGGCCAACAAGGTGATGAGACTGTCGTCCAGGTCAACGTGGATGAACGTCGGAGGAGGCAACTGCGGCGCCGGCGGTCCGCAGTTGAGGTCGCTGTCACACTCGACGACCTTGGTCAGCGAACAGACGTACTGATCCGCGTCGCTGGGTACAGCGGCCGCTGTCAGAAGGGGCACGAGGAGCAGTGCCGCGGCCTTGACTCCGATTCTATTTCCAGACATTGGGCCTCCTGGATGGCTAGTTCACTACGTATTCGTGGGCCTGCATGCAGGTGACGTAGTTCCTGTCCCAGGTCTGCAACTGTCGGTTGAACGCCTCGACGGCTGCATCGGCCTCGGCCTGGGCCTGAGCCCGCGCGCGCCGCGATCTCGAACCACCGGCCAGACCGCCGGCTATCGCGCCGATCGCGGCACCCTTGCCGGCGTCACCGGCGATAGCACCGATGGCCAGGCCTGCCAGTGCGCCGCCGGCCGCACCTCTGACGAGGCCACCCTGGGCCTGCTCGGCCGTCTGCTGGGCCGCATAGCCTTGCTCGACCAGCTGATCGTAGGCGACGTACGGGTCCCAGCCAGTCTGCTGCGTGGCCCAGCGGTAGCACTCGAGCTGGTCCGTCATCTGTTGCTGCTCGTCCTGGCCCTCGGCAGGGTAGATAGCGCGGTTCGTCGGGTTCGTGCTGGGTGGAATCGTCTGGGCCTGCTGCTGCCCCTGCTGAGCGGCGGCCGCGGCGACGAGCGCCACCAGCAACACCGCGGCCAGCCCGCCGGCGCCGATTCGGCGTGGCAATATCCTCATTACAGCCTCCGGTCCCGGGTTTCTCTTGATACCTGCCACATAGGATGACCCGCGCTGCCTGTTTCGGCAACCTGGGCCACGATCACGGTCGAGAACTTGCCGACTGATTGCTCGCTTGGGCACCGGGATTTGGTGCCGCACATCTCGTTGATCTCGACGTAGAACTCCTCGGGGATGAAAGCTCAGAACCTCCTCGCCACCCCCAGACCTAGCATCCACGAGTCGTATTCGTCTTTGAAGTCGTAGCCGAACGCGACACTCGTGGCCCATCCGTGGGCGACGGCGAAGGAATACTCAGCGCCCACTTTGAGCACGAGGAAATTCTCGTGCTTTTCGAGCTCTATGCCGGGGCCTGCGTACAACCCCAATCCGCGCGCCACCTCGTACATTCCGACAGCAGCACCGATGTATGCATACTCCCGCGGAAGGGTGGTGCCGGCCCTGGTCTCGACCACGTAGGTCGTGAGCTCGACTTCGTTCACCAAACCGACCCCGACCTTGTGGCTGATCCAGAAGCTGTAGTCGATGCCAACAGTCGGGGCGATGACCGTGCCCCTGCTATCCGCCTCATGCGGGTCACCGGTCGGCACCCACGTGTAGCCGACGAAGAGAGCCAGCTTGTGCCGTTTCAGCGGCTCGTGTTCTTCATGCTCCTGGGCCGCGAGCGGATTCGCAATGAACGCCAGCGCCACCGCAGCGAGGACCCACCCGCGCAGTTTCATAGTCTAGTCTCCGATTCGGAACTTATTCCGTTTATCCGACGTGGCTACGTCCGCGTTCTTTGCTCGAACTGCTCGCTGCCGGGCCGGGGCGGCGGTTCAGAATAGGGCCGCTTCGAGCTCGAACTGCACGTTCCCCTTCAGAGCGTTGGAGACCGGGCAGCCGTTCTTGGCCGCCTCAGCAGCTTCCTGGAACGCCGCCGCGTCCATCCCAGGCACCCTGGCCTGCACGACCAGGCGCATGCGGGTGATGCGGAAGCCCTCCTCCAGCTTCTCGAGCGAGCAATGGGCGGTGGTCGTAATGCTCTCCGGCGGTGTTCCGCCCCGCTCCAGCCCGGCGGCGAGGGCCATGCTCAGGCAGGCAGCGTGGGCCGAGGCGATGAGCTCCTCGGGGTTGGTGCCGGGGGCACCCTCGAACCGCGTCGGAAACGAATACGCGCCCGCGAAAGCGCCGGAGCCGGCGCTGAACTCGCCCGTTCCGTCCTTCAGGCCACCCTTCCATACGGCACTAGCACTGCTGGTCGGCATGCTCCACTCCTTTCTTGGTACAGCCTAGGTACCTCTGCTGGGAGAACTCGGGGAATATAGAAATTCCCACCTATAACTCCAGCAGGCACCATTCCCTGTCGCAGGGCGCCGTCCCCATCTGGAGACCCTTCTCCGCGGCGACCAGCACGTTGTTGCCGTGGTTGTAGCCGAACCCGTTCTCCGGGTCGTAAAGCCCGGGCTCGTTGGAGAAGTGCATGCCGGGCCGCATGACCGTGTAGTCGCCCAGCGCCTGATAAGGCGGCTGGTGGCCCTCCATCCCCTCCCCGTGGCCGGGTCTGTGATAGACGAGGTGGGCGCAGCGGTTCCTCACCTGGTAGTCGTGCACCGCCTTCGCCACGTTCGAGCAGGTGTTCCCCGCCCGCGATTCCTCGGCCTGGATGTAGTACGAACCGGTGTGGACGTCCCAGACGTGCTCCTGCCATTCGGTCCACGGCGCAAAGAGGAACGACCGGTACTGTTCGCCGCCGTAGCCGCCAAGCCGCACGACGCCGGCGAACTGGAGCGCGTGGCCCGGCTCGATGCGGGCCCATGAGACCTGGTTGGGGTGCGGGTAGGCGGTCTTGCGGCCTGTGCGGCACCCGAGGCCCACGTCTATGCCGACCGCGTTATGGGTCTCACCGTCCTGGGGGATGTCCTGCATGATGCGATGCATGCCCCAGAGGCGCGCGGCGTTCTCGACCTCCCAGTCGAGCGTGCCGCGGCCCCGCTCGATGAGGTAGTTGCGCACGAAGGCATGGATCTCGGAAAAGTAGTCCATAGCGCGTTGGGTCAGCCGGTTCTCCAGCTCGTCCTTGACCACGCGGTGGCGGATGAGGATGTCGTAGACGTCGACGAACTGAGCGTCCGGCATCTCGCGCGCCATGATCCCAAACTTTCCGCCCGAGGGACGATGCTTACTCGGCGTATCGATCTCCCCGAACATGTCTAGCCGGTCCGCGTCCTCGTGACCGGGCAAGAGACCGATCTCGGCGGCGGCGCCGCTGTCGATGCCGATCGTCCTGTCCCCGTAGCCCAGCCGCGCCAGGGTCCGGCCCCACCATTTGTAGACGTTCACGGTGCGACCCTGGTCGACGCGCTCGTCGTAGGGTTCGCCGCCCACGCCGTGGTGGTAGTCGAAGTACGAGTGGGCGTCGGTCTTCCACCAGTCCTGCACCAGCTGGTGATCGAGGTACGGGTGCAGCCAGATCAACCCCTCATCGTCGTCCATAGGGAAGAAGCAGGCGAAGGGTCGCTCGGTGGTGGAATGGAGGAGCCCCGTCGCGTAGATGATGTTCCAGCGTGTGGTAAGCAGGATTCCGCCGTCGACACCGCGACGGCGTGCCTCCTCTTTCAACGCCTTCGCTTTCGCTTTGTACCACTCAAGCGGCAGACGGTGGAAGTCCGCAGCCGGCGGCAGCTCGGCGCGGCGCTTACCCTGCTCTTTGCGGAGCAGGACGAAGCTCTCGCCGGACGCGGCCCGCGCCATGGCCCGCTCGTCGGGCCAGGCGACGCGCGGCCCCGTCACCAGGGCGGCGCCGGCGCCTAGGCCGGCGACCTTCACGAAATCGCGTCGTTTGATTGCCATCGTTCCCTCCAATCGATGTCAGCCATTCCAGGCGCCGGCTCAGAAAAGGTGCCGCAGCAGCGAGCACAGCTCGTCCAGCGCGCGATCGATATCTTCGGTAGTCGTGAAGAAATGGGGCGCGATGCGGATCACGTCGCCGCGCGCCGACGCGATGATGCCCCGTTCCTTCAACAGTCCCTCGATTCTGGCCGGATCGGGCACCGTTATGGCCGTCGTAGCGCCCTTGCGGCTAACGTCGTCCGGGCCGCTGTACTCGAGGTCGCGGGCGGCCGCGCCCTTGATGGTGTGGGCCGAGAGCTCTTCGATCCGCGCCTCGATGCGTCCCGGATCCGCCTCCTCGATCAAACCCATGCCGGCGCGGGCCGCGACCGCGGCGAACACCGGCGGCGTGCCGGTCTCCAGCCTGCGGGCATCGGCCGCATAGTCGAGCGTCTTCGGGTCGAAGGCAAACGGGTTCACCCGGCCGAACCAGCCGGTGAATGAGGGCTCGAGTCGCTCGACCAGCTCCTCCTTCACGTAGACGAACGCGACGCCGGGCACTCCCAGCAGGTACTTCTGATTGCCGCTCACCAGGATGTCGACGTCCATCTCGCGCACGTCCACCCGACAGGTGCCCAGCGATTGGTAGGCATCGACGAGGAGCAGCGCGCCGGCACGGTGCGCGACCTCGGCGATCCGTTTCACGTCCTGCTTGAAGCCGTTCTGGTAGTAGACGTGGGTCGCTGAGACGATGAGCGTTCGCTCGTCGACATGGCCCTCGTACTCGTCGAGCGCGATCGCCCCGTCGCGGACCGGGATGAACTCGACCTCCAGGCCGTAGCGCGCGTGCGCAAGCCAGACGTGTCCCACAGTGGGAAACTCGGCTTCCGTCGTCACGACGTGCCGCCGCTCGTCGCCCGTGGCCAGCGCGCTGGCTACCGAGGCGACCGCCGCCGACGCCGAAGTAGAGAGCGCCACCTCGGTCGGCTTCGCTCCGATCAGCCGCGCGAACGCCTCCTTGGCGCCGTAGATCTCGGCGATCCAGCTCTCCCAATCCATCCCCTTCTCGAGCCAGCTGTCCAAGTAGGCGTCGATCGCGCCGCGGACGCGCCACGCTTGTGGCCCATGCGAGCAGTTAGAGACGTGGATGGTGGTGGCCAGGCTGGGGAACTCCTGCTGCCAGGCCTCGGCCTCCTCATCGTTGATGGAAAGCGCCCGTGTTTCACTCATAGAACAAACGTCCTGAACACATCACGTAGACCGAGTACGAGGATGACGCCGATCCCGATGGGCACGACGTACTTGATCCAGTAGAACCAGAAGCGCCCGATCGGCCTCCCCCTACGGCCCTTGTTCGCCTCCTCCAGCGCCCGCCCCAAGCCGACGACCCAGGCCAGCCCGATGAGCGCCAGAGCGCTGCCGACGGGCTGCATCGTCGATCCCCAGAAGAGGTCGCTCTTCAAGATGTAGTCGAGGCTCTGCATCGGCACGATCGCGAGCAATAGCGCGGCACCACAAAACACAGTCACCGCGATCTTGCGATCCCAGCCGTGTTCGTCCGCGACACCGGCGACCAGCACCTCGAAGCCGGCCACCGCGGAGAGGAAGGCGGCGAAGAACAGGAGGCCGAAGAAGAGCGTGGCGAAGACGGCGCCACTTGGCACGCGGGCGAATATGCTCGGCGCGGTGACGAAGGTTAGCGGCGGCCCGCTGCCCACCTCGATGCCCAGCGCCACCGCGGCGGGCAGGATGACGAACCCGGCGAGAATGGATGCGAACGTCTCGCCGACTCCGATAGAGACGGCGCCTTTCCTCACGTCCACGTCGTCGCCCAGATAGCTCGCGTAGGTCACGAGAAAGGTCCCCCCTAGGGCAAGCGAAAAGAAGAGCTGCCCCAACGCCGCGGCCACCACACCGGCGTCGATCATCGAGAACTCGGGATACAGATAGTAGGTCAACCCGGCGCCGGCGCCGGGCAGAGTCAACGAGCGGCCGATGAGGACGAAGAGCAAGAGGAACAGCAGCGGCATGCCGATCTTGCTGACGCGCTCGACGCCCTTCTTGATCCCCAAGACGAGAACGACCGCCACCAGCGCCAGGACGATAGCGGTCATCAAGAACTGTCCCCAGAACCCGCCCAGCATCGTCTCGAAGAACGACTCCGGCGCGATCGAGCCTATGGCCCCGCTGGCCGAGATGAACGTGTAGCGCAACACCCAGCCGACCACCACGGCGTAGTAGCTCAACGCCATGAGCACGGTGATGAAGAGAACCCAACCGACGATCGCTCCACCCGGCATCCCGATGCGCTTGAACGCGCCCACCGGACCACGCCGCGTCATCCGCCCCAGCGCCAGCTCCGCCATCAGCGCCGGGATGCCGAAGGCGAAGAGCAGGACGATGTACACCAGCAGAAACGCCCCACCGCCGAACGCGCCCGCCATGTAAGGGAAACGCCAGACGTTCCCCAGCCCCACGGCGACTCCGATGAAGGTCATCAAGAGGCCGAAGGCGGACCCGAAGCGAGGACGACCCCCTGCTGTGGCGTCGACGTCCGTCATCCTTTTCGCTCCATGAGTTACCTCATAACACACGGAGCGCACGGGTGAAAGAGGCCGCCAGCAGCCGTCCCGGCGGGAATTCCGTTTCACCTCGTGCTCGTGATCGTAATCGTGATCGTAATCCTAGTCGTGCTCGTGCTCGTAATCGTCGTCGCGACGATCTCGAGTACGACTACGATTACGAGCACGAGCAGGAGGGGGAGCGTGCGCAAGCCTTTGGTAGGGTTGGAGCTAGGGGGTCGGAAGCAGACAATCTTGCCCGGGCGATCGGTCAGAATTACGCAGAAGACGGTCGGAGCGCCGTCCTTCCGGAAGGGGCGCTTGTCACGTAACTACTTTTATCGCTAGCAATTAGGGTTGCCGGTACCTCACGGCTCCGTATTTGCTCTCGCGGACCTTCGTAGCCCCAACGCGGGAGCAGAAGCAAAGGGAGGAGGTTCAATGCGCAGGGTGGTGCTGGCCCCGAAATCGATCTGCGAGTACGAGGGGTTGATCGGGGAGGAGGCGGTAGGCGAGATCAGGGAGCTGGCAGCCTCGCTGCGCGGAGCGCGGGTGCTGCACGTTAACGCCACGGCCTACGGCGACGGTGTGGCCGAGCTGTTGCCGTCGCTGGTCGGTCTGAAGTGCGGCCTCGGGCTAGAGGTCGAATGGCACGTTCTTACCGGTAACGCTTCGTTCACCGAGCTGACACAGAAGCTGCACAACGGGCTGCAAGGGATGGAGGTCGCCCTGGATCCTTCGGATCGGGCCCTCTACCTCTCGACGCTGGAAAGCAACTTGGAAGTCGTCAGCCGGGCCTGGGACTTCGTGGTGGTCCACGATCCGCAGCCGGTGGGTTTCTTGGGGCTGCTGGACGGGCGGCGCACCGGCCACTGGCTGTGGCGCTGTCATGTGGACACGTCGACTCCCGGGGAGGCGGCGGTGGATTTCCTGGCGCCGTACACCAGACACTTCGAGGTGTCTCTCGTGTCGATGCCCGGCTATGCGGTACCAGAGCTACACCCGAGCCGGACGGAAGTCGTGCTGCCGTCCATCGACCCTTTGACACCTAAAAATCAGGCGCTCTCTCCCTCGCTGGCCCGACAGATTCTAGCTACCCGCTTTGGACTCGACCCGGAGCGACCGCTCATCGCGCAAGTCTCGCGCTTCGGTCCGTGGAAGGACCCACTGGGCGTCATCGATGCATACCGGGAAGTGAAGCGCCGAGTAGCCGACGTGCAGCTGGCGTTGGTCGGCAACCTGGCCGACAACGACCCGGAGGGAACCGAATACCTCGCCATGACGCTGGACCACGCTGCCGGCGACACCGACATCCACGTGTTTAGCACGCTCGACCGGCTGAGCCGTGACGAACTGACCCACGCGCTCGAGATCAATGCCTTTCAGAGCGGCAGCGACGTCGTGCTTCAGAAGTCGATACGCGAGGGCTTCGGTCTGGCCGCAACGGAAGCCATGTGGAAGCGGGCGGCGGTGGTCGCCGGTAGGGTCGGTGGCTTAGTCGAGCAGATCGAGGATGGGGTTCACGGCTACCTGGTGTCGAGCGTAGAAGAGTGCGCAGAATGCGTTGCCGTGCTGCTCCAGAAGCCGGAGCTCCGACAGAAGATGGGTGCACGGGCACGCGAGCGTGTGCGCGAGCGCTTCATCGCGCCGCGGCATCTGGCCGACTACCTACGCATCCTGCAGTCGTTCTGACCCCACCCGAGGGTACGTCAACGCAAGCGATTGCACACCCCATCGTTGGCGTTAAGTTTTGGTGAGAGTAATAGTTCGCCGCGCCGCGGACGCGGCGTGCAATTCACTGTCGCAGCCAAGCCAGCCCCTGGGGAAACATGCCAGCCAGAAAGAAGTGGCCGCTCTTCATTGTGGCGAACCGCCTGCCGGTGGTTCGCGGCAAGGGGAAGGGTGAGGGGACGTGGAAGCGGAGCCCGGGTGGTCTGGTCTCGGCGCTGACCCCAATCGTGCAGAGAGCGGGCGGCGCTTGGGCGGGTTGGACAGGCACCACCGGTCCGGCACCGGATCCCTTCGACTACGACGGCATCGCGCACCTCCCCGTCCCCATCTCGAGGACGCAGCTCGCGAGCTTCTACGACGGGTTCTGCAACGGCACCATCTGGCCGCTCTATCACGGCGCGATCCGCGAGCCCGAGTACCACCGCCGCTGGTGGCAGCCCTACGTGACGGTCAACCGCAGGTTCGCCGAAGTCACCGCAGAAAGCGCCGCCCAGGATGCCACCGTCTGGGTCCACGACTACCAGTTGCAGCTCGTTCCGGCTCTGCTGCGCGAGATGCGTCCCGACCTGCGAATCGGCTTCTTCCTCCACATCCCCTTTCCGCCGGAGGAGCTGTTCGGCCGACTGCCGTGGCGACGTCAGATCCTCGAAGGTTTGCTTGGCGCCGATGTGATCGGTTTCCAGACCCAGGGCGACGTGGGTAACTTCCTGCGCGTCGCCCGCCGCTACGCCGACGCGCGCGTCGACGGCGGCCAGCTACAGATTCACGGGCACACGGTCAACGTCGACTCGTTCCCCGTCTCCACCGACTTCGACCACTACAGCCAGATGGCGAGCGACCCAAAGGTGGTGAAACGCGCGGTTCAGTTGCACCATCAGGTAGGCCAGGGTCGGAAGATCATCCTCGGAGTCGATCGTCTCGACTACACCAAGGGCATCGACGTACGATTGCGCGCCTTCCACGAACTGCTTTCGCGTCGGCCCGAGGCGGTACGCGAGTGCGTGCTGGTGCAGCTGGCGGTGCCCAGCCGCTGGCGCGTCAGCGAGTACCGCGAGCTACGCAGCCAGGTGGAAGAGCTGGTCGGTCAAATAAACGGCGAGTTCAGCGAAGTCGGTCTGACGCCGGTGCAGTACATGCACCGCGAGCTGCCGTTCAATGAGCTGATCGCGCTCTACCGGTCGGCCGAGGTGATGATGGTCACCCCGCTGGCCGACGGCATGAACCTGGTAGCGAAGGAGTACGTCGCGACGCGGTTCGACAACAGCGGCGTGCTGATCTTGAGCGAGTTCGCCGGTGCGGCGGAGGAGCTAAAGTCGGCGTTGCAGGTCAATCCTCACGATGTCGACGGGCTGGCCGAGACCATCGACATGGCACTCTCGCTGCCGGAGAAGGAGGCGACGCGGAGGATGAGTCGCATGCGGGACGTGTTGAGCGAACACACCGTTTACGATTGGGCCGACTCTTTTATCGAGGCCTTGGACGTCTAGGCGATCTCCGACCGCGTCTCCAGGTCGAAGACCTTCGTTTCGCCGCGTTTGAAGGTGTAGACCTTCCCGTTGAAGCCGATCCGCGCATACGGCTCCCAAGCGCCCTCGAATGTCACCGTCAGCCTCTCGTGATTGACCTGATAGCGGAACCTGTGGCCGCGGTACTGAATCCGTGAGCGGATCTCCTTGAGG
>CP070812.1:646151-650067 GCA_020344015.1 Gemmatimonadota bacterium | reverse complement strand
CGTTGGGTTGTGCGCCCGGCGAGACCGCGGCACGTTCAGCCTCCGTGCCCATCCGCGGGCGAGTCGCCCGCAGCAGATTTGCTGGCCGTTATGTGGCAACGGCTTGAAGCCGAAGCGTACTGATGCGGCTCAAGGACGGCCGCAGCGCCAGCCGTAACATATTGCGAAGTTGGCAGCATGGGAGACGGAATATGAGCATTGGATTTCTTCTGTGGTACGCACCGGACGCCGCTTTTCGGCGCGCCGCCAGTCATCGATTACAGGCGCATTTTCCGGACAGGTCAGTGCAAGTCTGGAGCTCAACGCGCACTTGGCAATCTCGGTTGGGGCCCAACCGCCCCCGCCATAGCGCCTCGGTCAACCTCGTGATGCGATATATGGAGTGGAGTCTCGCACTCTATCGAGCCTTGCAGGAACACGGCATGAGCCAAGCCGAGGCCGGCGCGCTTGTCGAGGCGATCATGGTGGACGCTTATCAACCCGTGCCGGCTGCCTTTTTCAAACTTTCACGCCTCCGCAGCGCCAAACGAGAAACCAGGGTCAAATGGCTACTGGGCATGATAACCCGGTACTTCTTCTCCTCTCCGTTCCATCATCGGCATTTGCCCTCGGAGGCGGGCGTGGCGTTCGACGTTACCCTTTGTCCGCTCGCCAACTACTTCAAGGACCAAGGCGTTCCCGAGCTCACCCAGCATGCGGCGTGTAATCTGGACTACTGCGCGGCGCGCGAATTTGGCGTCGACTTGGTTCGTTCACAGACCATCGCGGATGGCGCTGCGCATTGCGACTTCAGATGGAAATTCACGCCCGCCAGCATCGCCTGCCCGATCTCCCAGGAGTAGTGCCGGCCGCTGTGGTGGAAGACCGTACCGCCGAACTGGGCCTGGAGCAGTCGCAACCCGTCTAGGTTAGTGTCTACCAGCCGGTAGCGTGCGAGGTAGTGCGGGTACTGCTTTCCGTCTGCGTGTTTCCGGGTCTTGGTCGTAACCGTCAGCGACCCGAACCCGTCGAGTAACTGTGCCACCTGTTGACGGTTAAGTAGTGGGGTTTCTAGTACTGCGTGGTCCATGTCTCTGTCCCTACAACGGTCCATTTCTATACTTTCTCTATGTGTGAAGGGCTTTCGTGGCGTCTTGGTGAAATTGGCCTTGTCCTGTCCCTACAGTGCCTCTATTTCACGCACCGACCATACGCTGCCGGGCTTTCTCGGCCTCAGCGTCCACTTACCCTTACCCCTGAAAGTTAGCCATCCGTGTACCCCAGAACCAAAGACGTGCAGGCTCTGCATGAATCTGAGGTCGCGGATGATTCGTAGGTAAGAGAGAACAGGAGGGCAGGACGTGGACAGATGCCATGGCAAGACGAAGTCCGGAACTCGCTGCAAGCGATCAGTCCGTGAGGGTTCTCGCTTCTGCGCGACTCACGCCAGTCAGTCCCAGGGGCTGAAAGACGCCGACGCCCCCGGCGAGACGTCTCAGGGACAAGATTCGCTTGATACCCTGATCATATTGGCGGTTGCAGGCGCCGTCCTCTACGCGCTCCTAACTCTCCGGCGGTTTACTTCGTTCTTGTAGCCGCTAGGGGTCTACCTCTCCAGCACCTCTTGGAAGCGCGGGTAGTAGCGGGAGAGGGCCTTGACTATCCACCGCTACCAGACGCCCCTCCCAGCACGCCGACACCAGCAGCTCCCGCCCGTCCTCTAGCCGGATAACCACTACCCCACGCTCAGGGTCGTAGCTTAAGTCCTGGATAACGGCACCTGCGAGTCGGCGGCTGAGTGTTGGCCAGTGCATGCCTGACAGCTTAGCAGGTCACCGTCATAAGATCGTCAATTCCAGGTGGGTGTCGCAGAAGAATGGGGCGGCCCGTCTAAAGGAACCGCCCCTTTTGATAGGATAGAGCTAGAGCCGTTCTCGTTGCTCGCCGCCCACCGAGACCGCATCTTTGAGTACAGCCAGGTACCCCTAACCCCACATGCACAGGCCGCAGGTGGCAGCATGAACCGTCCTAAGCGGCTGATCGTCGAGATCCACCGCCGGTCCCTCTGGCAGGTGCTGGGCATTTACGTGGTCGGTGGGTGGATCGCTTTCCAAGTGGCCCAGACCCTGACCGAGGGGCTTGGCCTGCCCGACTGGTTCCCCGGCGTCGCCCTGGGGCTACTGATCGTGCTCCTACCCGTCGTACTTGCCACGGCCTTCGTGCAGGAAGGCGTGCGTGGCCCGCGGCGTCCCGAGGCAGCCGAAGCACCTGTCAGGGAAGCTCGCGGCGCGCACCATAGGATCTTCACCTGGCGGAACGCGGGGCTGGGCTTTGTCATCGCGTTGGGACTGTGGGGAGTTGTGGCGACGGGGTGGCTATTGCTCGCAGACAGGACGGAGCCGGAGCGGATGGCAGCAGCGGAGGAGACTCGGAAGTCCATCGCTGTGCTGCCGTTCGTGAATCTGAGCGAGGATCCGACGAACGAATACTTCAGCGATGGTGTCACGGTCGAGATCATCGATCGTCTTTCCAAGATCGCCGACCTCACAGTCAAGTCGCGCACGTCGTCGTTCCAGTATAAGGACACTGACAAGAGCCTTCGGGAGATCGCTGGCGAGCTAGGTGTAGCGGCTGTTGTGGAGGGCGAAGTGCGACGCGTCGGTGATCGCGTTCGCATCAACGCGCAGTTGATTGATGCCGACACCGATGAGCACTTGTGGTCGGAGCAGTATGATCGTGAGTTGACAGACGTCTTTGCCATTCAGAGTGACGTTGCGCAGCAAGTCGCTACGGCTTTGAGGGCAACACTCACTGCTGCCGAGCAGGAGCGCATTGAGGCGAGGCCTACCGAGAACCTCGAAGCGTACGACTACTACTTGAGGGGCCAGGACTTAGTCCGGAGTCGTTCTGCGTCTTGGACAGAGGCTGCCGCACGATCGTTCACCCACGCGATCGAGCTTGACCCGGAATTCGCTCTCGCCTACGCGAGGCTTTCTTTCGTCAATGCGTGGGTCTACTGGTGGACAGATCGAACTGAGGAACCGTTGGCAAGGGCCTGGAGTGCTGCCGAAAGCGCACTCAGGATAGATCCGGATCTAGCGGAGGGGCACTTAGCGCTGGCCTTGCTCCACTACTGGGGTGAACGCGACTACGACGATGCACTGCGTGAGCTAGATCTCGCCCTCAGGGCGAAGCCCAACGACTCGGAGATATTGTACTGGACCGCGACGGTGCTACGACGCGCGGGGAAGTTCGAAGAAGCAGAGACAAAGTACCTGAGGGCCACGGAACTCGATCCCCTTTCAGTAGTTGTGTGGACCGAACTGGGACGAACGCAGAGGTACCTGCGGAAGTTTGAGGCTGCCGAGGAGACTTGGCGCCGCCGCGCAACTCTCCTTCGGCTGGGTGTCACGTCGGGCGAGATCGCGGTTCAGTTGTGGGGTAAGGGTAGCACTGCGGGTGCACGGCGGCTCATTGAAGAACGGTCTGCTGTTGCCCCATGGCGCTCCCTGTTCCTGATCGCCCTCTGTGAGCGTCGGTACTCTGCCGCGCTTGAGGTGCTTGCAGTGGACTTACCGGATGTCCGTGAGCAACCGGCTTGGGTCATCCTGCCGGCGCTCTTCCGAGGCCAGGTCTATGCCCTGATGAATGACGAAGAGCGCTCCAAAGCGGAATATGACTCAGCGCGAATGATCCTGGAGCCACTACTTCAGGAGCGTCCCGATGATGACCGTCTGCACGCTGCGCTCGGCATCGCCTATGCCGGACTGGGTCGCAAGACCGAGGCGATCGAGGAAGGGAGACGCGCTACCGAACTCATGCCGTTGACACTCGACGCCCTGAACGGCTCAAATCGATTGATTGACCTAGCCGAGATCTACTCCGTGGTGGGTGAAGTTGACGCGGCCATCGACGTTCTCGAGCAGGTCCTGTCCAT
>CP070812.1:634724-646051 GCA_020344015.1 Gemmatimonadota bacterium | reverse complement strand
CTGCAGATTCGGCCTGAGAATCTGAGCCGGGTCGCTAACACCAGCTCCGCGAGTCGGTCCCCCGGCTCCTCCCAGCTTGTTTCGTGGTTGCTGACGGGCGGTCCGTGCTCACCCACGGGTTGCGGGCGTCGGGGCGGGGAGTCGAGCGGAGCTGGGGTTAGCGACCACGCGATCGCGGCGCAGCCGGGAGCGCGGGGGAGACCGGAGCGAGGCGACCCGCCCCGACGCCCCACACCCGGACGCGGGCCTTCACATCGCGCTATTCAAGCCCAAGGCACGGAATCCGGGTTGATATCCGGGCCGCCGACCTTATTAATTAGGCGATCCGAAGCTCGCGAGGCGGGTGGAAGCGCCCGCCTCTTCTGACATCACGCCCTCATAAGTCGCAGGACCATGGCCGAGAAGTACGACCCGGTAGCGGTCGAGACCAAGTGGCAGAAGCGCTGGGACGAGACCCAGCTCCACAACGTCGACATCGATGGGGCCGACGCTCCCTTCTACAACCTGATGATGTACCCCTACCCGTCGGCGGAGGGGCTGCACGTGGGGAATGTCTACGCCTTCACCGGCGCCGACATCCACGGCCGCTTCAAGCAGCTGCAGGGGCACACGGTCTTCGAGCCGATCGGCTTCGACGCGTTCGGCATCCACTCGGAGAACTTCGCGCTCGAGCTGGGTGTGCACCCGATGGAGCTCATCCCCAGCAACATCAAGAACTTCACCAGGCAGCTCAAACGCATGGGGTTCATGTACGACTGGGCCCGGGTCGTCGACGTTACCCAGCCCGAGTACTACAAGTGGACCCAGTGGATCTTCCTGCAACTCTACAAGGGTGGCATGGCCGAGCGCCGCCAGGCTCCGGTCAACTGGTGCCCGTCCTGCAAGACCGTCCTGGCCAACGAGCAGGTGATCGACGGCCGCTGCGAGCGCTGTTCCACCGAGGTGACCCAGCGGTTCCTCGATCAGTGGTTCTTCAAGATCACCAACTACGCCCAGCGCCTGCTCGATAACCTCGAGTGGATCGACTGGTCCGAATCGACCAAGCGACTGCAGCGGAACTGGATTGGCCGCTCGGAGGGCGCCGACATCGATTTCGAGATCATCGGCCACCCAGACAAGAAGCTGCGCGTCTTCACGACGCGGCCCGATACGCTGTTCGGCGCCACCTTCATGGTGCTGGCGCCAGAGCACCCATACCTGCAGCAGATCACGACGGACCCGCAACGCGCCGCCGTGGACGACTACGTGAAGAACGCGCTCGCCATGGACGTGGTCGAGCGGCGAAAGGCGGGGGAGGAGCGAGAGAAGTCCGGCGTCGATACCGGTGCCAAGGCGATCAACCCGGTGACCGACGAGGAGATCTCGATCTGGGTCGCCGACTACGTGTTGATGGAGTACGGCTGGGGCGCGATCATGGGCGTGCCGGCACACGACGAGCGCGACTTCGACTTCGCCACACAGTACAACCTGCCGATCCGCATCGTCGTGATCCCGGCCGACCAGTACGAGGGTTTCGACCCCAGCGCCGAGCTCGACGCCGCCTTCACCGAGCACACCGAAGACGAAGTACTCGTCAACTCCGGTAAGTTCGACGGCGTGCTGGCGGCGAAGGCGATCAAGGAGATCACCGACTGGCTGGCTGAGGGTGGCCGCGGCACCCACGCGGTCAACTACCGCATCCACGATTGGTGTATCTCGCGGCAGCGCTACTGGGGCCCGCCGATCCCCGCCATCCACTGCGAGAAGGACGGCATCGTCCCGGTCCCCGAGGAGGACCTGCCGGTGACGCTACCGTTCGTCGAGAACTTCAAGCCTGACGAGAGCGGAGTCGGCCCGCTGGCCCGCTCGGCCGAGTTCCTAAACGTCGAGTGCCCGACGTGCGGCGGCCCGGCCAAGCGCGAGACCGATGTCTCTGACACCTTCCTCGATTCGGCCTGGTACTTCATGCGCTACCCATCCACCGACCGCCACGACGTGCCGTTCGAAGCGGGGCGCACGAAGAAGTGGCTGCCGGTTGACATGTACATCGGCGGCGAGGAGCACGCGGTACTGCACCTGATGTACTCGCGGTTCATCACTATGGCGCTCCACGATCTGGGGCACCTGCCATTCGAGGAGCCGTACCACAAGTTCCGCAAGCACGGGCTGATCATCCGCGAGGGCGCCAAGATGTCGAAGTCGCGGGGTAACGTGGTGATCCCCGACGAGTTCGTGGAGAGGTACGGCGCCGATGCTTTCCGCACGTACCTGATGTTCCTGGGCCCCTACGAGGAGGGCGGTGACTTCCGCGAACAGGGCATCGCCGGCATCTCCCGCTTCTTCGATCGGGTTTGGGATGCCGTGGTGGGCGGCGAGCTCGGTGACGGGCCGCCGGAGACCGACGAGCTCAACCAGAAGCTCCACGCCACGATCAAGAAGGTGTCCGAAGATGTGGCCGGATTGCAGTACAACACAGCCATCGCCGCCATGATGGAGTACCTCAACGCGGCCCGCGGCGGCGGCCGCTCCGCCCGCCGCTCCGAGATCGAGCCGCTGGTCGCCATGATCGCGCCCTTCGCCCCACACTTGGCCGAGGAACTGTGGGAACGGTTGGGGTACAAGGAATCGATCTTCGCCGGCGCCAGCTGGCCGGCCTACGACGAACAGCTGGCTCTGGCCGATCAGGTCGACATCGCGGTCCAGGTGAACGGTCGCCTGCGCGCCACGATTAGAGCGCAACGCGGGGCCAGCGAGGCCCAGGTGAAGCAGGCGGCGCTGGGCGAGGAGGCGGTGCAGCGACACATGGACGGTATGGAGGTCGTGAAGACGATCTTCGTGCCCGACAGACTCATCAACCTCGTCGTGAAGTAGGCGAAACCCCCGCAGCGGCGACGATCCAGCCAGAAGACAGAGGTCACTGGTGCAAGACAAACCGCGCAGGTGGTCGCAGGTTCTTCTTGTAGTCCTGACCACGACCGCGCTGGCCGCGTTCTTGGGGAACTCCCAACTCGAACGCTCGTCGATCGGTTGGGAAGAAGAGGACGTCCTCTATACACTCTGGACCTTCGGGGAAGTCGAGCGCTCGAATGTCGGCGTCGACGACGCCAACATCTTCTTCACTTACGGCAAGCACCTCGCCGAAGGCCACGGCCTCGTGTGGAACGTCGGCGGCGAGCGCGTCGAAGGATACTCTTCGACGCTCTGGATGCTGACCGCCGGCGCGACCTACTGGCTGGGGTTGCCAACCGAGCGCGTCCTCTTACTGCTGAACATCCTTCTCGTGGCAGCGGCCCTGACCTTGCTGGTCTCCGAGATGGAGCGACAGATCCGGCCATACCGCGAATCGGCTGCTCCCATCTCGTTCGAGAGCGGGGTCGTCCTGGCCTGGACGTTCCTGGTGCCCGCCTACGTTCTGTGGACTTGCCTCTCGCTCCTCGACTCGGGTGCATGGAGCGCGATACTCATCACCGCAACCGTTCTCGTCGCCGCCGAGGCCAGATCCGACAAGGTGAGCCGCAGACGCTTCTGGGGGCTCGCCGCCTTGATCGTAGCCACGCTGCTCGGTCGTCCCGAGGGGATGCTCTGGGCCGGAGCGTTCGCCGCGCTCTACGGTAGCGTGCTGCTCGCCCGCGGAGACGGGCCGCGCGCTGCGCTCAAGCACTTCGCGGCCCTGGTCGGCGTCTACGCCGTCACTCTGGCCGGCATCACAGCCTTCCGCCTGGCCTATTTCGGCTATCCGCTGCCCAACACCTACTACGCGAAGATGTCGCCCGACCTGGGCTACAACCTCGAGGCGGGTTGGCGTTACTTCCGGCAGTTACTCGAGTCGAGCTGGCTGCTCTGGATCGCCGTACCCGCGGCACTCTGGGGCCTCTTCCGCCTCTTCTTCGTGTTGAGGGGCGAACGGGCTGCCGGGCAACGTGAGAACCGGCTGCCCGACCTACCCCTGGCCGTGGTTTCCAGCGTCGTGCTCATCGGGCTGGCGGTTCCGATACTCGAGGGCGGCGACCACTTCCGCCTCTTCCGTTTCTTCCAGCCGATCTGGCCGCTGCTCGTGCTGCCCGCCGTAGCATTGATCGAGTCATCGCTCGTGCGTTGGGCGCCGCGGGCGTTCGTCGCCTCGCTGCGCCGGCTGCAGTTGCTCGTGCTCGTGCTGCTTGCCGCGGTATTCGCCACGGCCCACGTGATCACCTGGAACGACCTCCCCAACGACCTGGTTCAATACGAGTTTCGCCTGGCGACGTGGACCCGCGCCATCGGCGAGAACCTAAACCGCACCTTCGCCGAGACGGGACTGCCTTCGGTGGGCGTCGTCGTCGCCGGCGGAGTCGGACTCACCTACGAGGGTGAGGTCGTCGATCTGATGGGCCTCAACCTGACCGAGATGGCCCACGAGCCGGGTGACCGCAGGGGCATCAAGAACCACGCTGCGTTCAGCAAGGAGGTCTTCTGGCGGCTACAGCCGAAAATCATGCTGCCGCAGGCCGAGCTATCCGAGCGGAGAATACCCAACTTCGCGGGAACGTTCTGGTACGCGATTCCACTCAAGGAACTGCCGTCCGACCCAGAGTTCCGACAACACTACAGGCCCGCTGCAGTCCGTCGGAAGGGGCGGCCGCGCGACGTCTTCATCATCGGCATCTACCGAAGAGATTACCTCAGAGACCTGGCCGTGAGCGGGGTCTACGACGTTTTCGCGCCCAGCTGAGCGGCTCACGAGCGGTCCGCCGACACGGCGGCGCCCAGCTCTTCGATCAGCCGCACGGTTTCCTCGACATCGCTGCGCCGCGCATTGTGGTTCACGACCGCGAGGCGCAGAACGTAGCGATCTCGCACGCGACTCGACGTGATCATCGCTTTACCGCTGTCCCAAACGCGCTGCCTGATCTCCTGGTTCACCCGCTCGATCGCTTCGTCGCCACTTCCCGGCGACGGGATATAGCGGAACGACACCACGCTGAGCACTGCGGGACTCACGACCTCGATCTTCGGATTCGCTTCCAGTAGCTCCTGGGCGTAGCGCGCCAGGTCCATCGTGCGGCCGATCACCGCCCGGTAGCGCGCCAGGCCGAAGTGCTTGATCGCCATCCAGATCTTCAGCGCCCGGCAGCCACGGCTCAGCGTTAGCCCATGGTCGCACATGTTGACGTTACGCGGACCACCGGCAACGTCCACCAGATAGGCGGGTAGGATGTGAAAGGCGTCGTAGAGGCGCTGGAAGTCGCGCACCAGGATGCAGCCCGCCTCGTACGGCGTGTAGAGCCACTTGTGCGGATCGAGCGTAACCGAGTCGGCCCGCTCGATCCCCGCGAGCAGCGCCCGCCCCCGTGGGTCGAGGACCGCGAACCCGCCGTAGGCGGCGTCGACGTGCATCCAGAGGCCCCGGTCCGTGCAGAGATCGGCGATCTGAGTCAACGGGTCGACGCTACCCGTGGTGGTATCCCCCGCGTTCGCCACCACACAGAACGGCCGGCGACGCGGTGCGTCCTCGGCTACCGCATCCGCGAGCGCCGCGACGTCGAGCCGGTAGCGATCGTCCGTCGGCACCTTGCGGACCTGGTCGGGCCGGAAGCCGAGGATGCGCGCCGCACGATCGACCGACGAATGCGCCAGCTCGCTGGTGTAGATCACGCCGTCCTCCCGCAGGTCGCCCAACCGCTCCTCACGCGCCAATATGAGCCCGGTCAGGTTCGCCACCGAGCCACCGCTCACCAGCGTGCCGCCCGCCGTCTCCGGCATTCCCAGCCAGCGGCGGAACCAGTCGACGACGGTCAGCTCCAGCTGCTGGGCCGCCGCGCCCTCGATCCAGGTGCCGGCGTAGATGTTGTAGCCCGCGGCGAGGGCGTCGCCCATGGCACCGACGAAGGTGCCGGCGCTGGGGATGAAACCGAACATGCGCGGGTGGTCGACGTGCGACATGTGAGGGGCAACCCTCTCCTCGAACTCACCGAGCAGCTCGTCGAGCCCCATCCCCTCCTCGGGCGCCGGCCCACCGAGGATTCGCTCCATCTCATCGCGGCCGCTCCAATTGACCACGCGCTGCTCGGGCAGAGTCTCGAAGTGCCGGATAATGCTCTCGACTACGGCGTGCCCGAGGCGCCGCATCTCGGTCGACGACATCTCTAGAGTCGTTTCGTTCATTTTTTCCGGTTGGGTTGGCGGATTCGATATCGGACAGCCGACATTCGGTTTTCGACGCCCGAGTTTAGCTGCAGCGATCGAGCTTCGACTTTCGACTCCCAACATCCTCACCGAGCGTTGAACGTCGCGCGACGAGCGTTGCTGCTAAACTCGATAGTCGGCCGCCGGCTGTCGGCTGTCGAATGTCGATGTTACCGCTTTACTCTGAGCCTGGGCTGTACACTCTTTCCGTATTGGCCTCGATTTCCTCCAGTCTAAACCACGATGGCTTGAACTGCTTGCGCGAGTAGAGCGGCGCCTGATCGACGTAGTGAGGCGAATCCGGATCGCCGCTCTGGCCGAAGGTCAGGAGCGAGCGTGCCCGTACCTGCGGCCCGAACTCGATCACCTTGACGATCGAGTTCCCGTGTACGCCGTAGCGGCGCCGCTGGTCCGGGGCCGTAAACGAGGTGTACGTGAAGATGCTGCCCAACCAGCCGGGTGCGCCGGCCACCGGCAGGCTCGGGGCATCATCGTCGAACGGGACCTGCCCGCTGGCGTCGGGCCGCTGCAACCGGTTCAGCTCACCCCACGGCACTTGCCAGGTCCCCCACTCGGCCTCGAGCGTGTCGATGACGGCCTCCAGCGCTCGCAGCCGCGGCCAACGCTCTTCGCCTGCTTGGCCTCTCAGACGGTTGAAGCGTTCGGCCCACAAGACGAAGAGCGTCGTGGGCCAGGAGTCGATTGTGCTCACATAATCCCAGTCGCGCAGAGCGCCGACGGGCTCCGCCAACGCCTCGGCCAGCGCAGGGTCTGCGGAGCGCAGCAGTTCCCACTCGTGCAGGATATCCGGCACCATGCCCTCGGCGGCCGACAGGCGTGTGTCCCACACCGCCTGGGCAAACTGGTCGAAGTCGAACTTCTCACGGCCCGCAAGCACTCGCCGCGAGCCCTGCGCCCGCCAGTTATCGGTCTCGGACCCGACCATGTAGGGAGGAAAGTCCTCACGCGCGAGCTCGATGCCCGTGGTCGCCGCGAGCGGCGACGAGTTGCAGTTCTGCAGGTACCCGCTTACCGGGTTCAGCACCTGGGGCAGCTCGTCCAATGTGTGATAGCCGTCCCATTCGGTTCGCGGATCGCTGCCATCTACAGGTCGCCGCCAATTGAACTCCGGGGCGCGGCGCGGCACGGCGGCGTTGTACACGTAGTAGATGTTCCCATCGCGATCGGCGTACATCGTGTTCATGTAAGGAACCGCCAGCCTCGACAGCGCCGCTCTGAACTCCTCCAGCGACTCTGCCAGCTGCATCTCGTACCACTGCTCGAACCAGCCGCCCTCATCGAGTTTGGTGAGACGGACGGCGAGCGGCCGGCCCTCGGTGTCGGTGGCGACGATGGGTCCATGGTGCGTCTTGCGTAGACCGAACCTCCGCTCCTCCACTCCCTCGTCCGTCTTCACACCGATCACCTCTTCCCACTCGGTCGCCTCACGGTACCCGTCGCCGTAACGGTAGCGGAGCGGATGCTCCGGATTGTCGAAGTGCTCGATGTAGACATCGCCGATGTCGGAGTAGTTGTCGGCGTACGTCCAACCCAGGTGCTCGTTGTGCCCGTAGTACGGCAGCATGTAGCCGAAACGAGTCGGGCCCGAGAAGACGAGACCCTCATCGCTGTGTAGATGCACTTCCGTGAACTGTTCGAGGCCGAAAAAGGACACATGTGGGTTGATCAGCAGCATCGCGTGGCCGCTCGCACTCCGTGACGGAGCGACAGCCCACTGGTTGGAGCCGGTGGGTCGTTCGCCCTGCCGCTCCTCGAGGAAGAGCCGCGTATCACTGCGGCTCAGCCCGGCGTACCCGATGTACTCGTTGTGGTGATACTTGAAGCGGATGAGCGCCAGTGTGTACCAGGGCTCGATCCGCTCCAGTAATCGCGGAGTCGTCTCGGGATGCTGCGCAAGGTAGTAGTTGAAGCCGGCAGCGTAGGCATCGTACAGCGTCCGCATCCGGGCCGACGCGCCCTCGTACTCTTCCCGCGAGCGGCGCGGGATCTCCAGCGCCCGGGCCAGATAGTCGTCGAGCACCGTCTCCTCGCCGTAGATCTCGGACGCCCGGCCGATCGAGCGGATGAAGTTGTCCTCCACCTGCCAGAAGTTGTCTTCCGCCTGGGCGTAGGCCGCGCCGAAGACGACGCTCGCGTCCGTCGGGCCGTAGATGTGGGGTACGCCGTAGGTGTCACGGTAGATCGTCACCGAGCGGGCCAGCGCCTCCGCCTCATCCTCAAACGCCTCTTCCTGCCGACACGTCCAGTTGCCGGCCACCAGCGCCAGCGCGACTGCGGCCAAGGCCAATGTTCTGTGCGTGGCTCTCATCGTGAGCTTCCTGTTCTCGGGGATCTGTGTGTTCCCGGGAAAATGGGAGTCTCGCGGCCCGGGTTCAATCTCCGGTCGCCTGGCAAACGTGCCAACCCGCTACCCGCGCTCTCTCGAAACCAGGGAGCGGCGGCCGCCGTATTGAATGGCAGCGGGCAGGTGGGGCAGCGACCCCGCCGATAAAGCCCTGCCACTGCCAGAGGCAGTGGCAGGGCTTGCTGTTAACGACCGAGACCCGGGCCCGTCAGTTCTTGATCCAGGTCGGCCGCGTCCTGTCGGTGAGCAGGAAGAGGCTCGGCTCGAACTCGACGTCAATCGTCCAGTAGTCGTAGCGCTCGTAAATGTCGACGCGACCGCTCCTCATGAAGGTGATCTCGGTTGCGATCCAGCCGCCGCCCAGCCGCTCATAGCCGTCGAAGAGTATCTCCCGCTCGGCACCGGTGTTCGGGTTCTTCGCCAACAACCGGACGAACAGCAACTCTTCCTTGTCGATCCAGAACTGCCGATTCTCGTCCCCGACCACGTATGCCGCGCGCCCCTGCCACTCATCCTCGCGGACTTCCAGCGAGAGGTCGAATCCGACGGCCTGCAACGTGGCAATCGTCTCCTCAACTGGCTGCACGTATACGTCGAATCCGAGAAGCAGAATCGGGTGCTGGCCGGGCTCTTCCCGGACGACGGTGTCGGCCTCGAAGAAGATCCAGGTCTGATCCTTGAACAGGATGCAGTTACCGGCATCGAGTGGCGCGACATCGCTCCGCACGGTACCGGGCAAGCGGATCGATTCGTACCAGACCCGGGCGGAATCGTAGGCGCCGCTCTGCACATCGTAGTAATTCACCGTCTGCACCAGAGCCAGGTCCCGGTACCAGCTCTCCGTATAACGGTCGTGCATGGCGCGGATCACGTCCTCGCCGGTCATCTCAGGCACGATCGCGCCGCCCCCAAGAATCGCCAACAGCAAAAGAGTGTGGATCATCTCGACCTCCGGTGTCGGCTTCGGTCGGGGCTACCTAGCATCAGTACGGGTTCCTGTCGCCCCGCTGCCAGCCGCGGGGTCTATCAACCTACCCCATCGACCGTCGCGGCCGCGAGTGCCTCGTGTTAACCTTCCCGATGTGCCGGGTCCTTAACCACTAATCCAGGAGCGCCATCGATGCCTGCTCATCCCGAGCGTCGTGATTTCTTGAAGCTGAGCGCCGCCGCCGGCAGCGCGTTGGCGTTGGGCTTCCCCCTGACCGCCAGCGCCGTCGGCGGTCGGGCGAGCCGCGTGCTCGTGCTCGGCGGCACCGGCTTCATCGGCCCTTACCAAGTCCGCTCACTGCTGGCGCGGGGACATGAAGTCACGCTGTTCAACCGCGGGCGCACCAACCCCGGACTGTTCCCCGAGCTGGAGAAGCTGCGGGGCGATCGAAACGGTGACTTGGAGTCGCTGCGCGGCGGGAGCTGGGACGTGGTCATCGACAACTCGAGCTCACGTCCCGACTGGGTGAGCAGGTCGGCCGAGTTTCTGCGCGACTCAGTCGCGTTCTACTACTACGTCTCGTCTCGCTCGGCCTACGCGGGCTACTCGACGGTTCCGATGACCGCGGCCGTCCCATCGTATACGTACGAGACGGCAGGCGTCGACCGCGCGACGGCGGACATCACCCGTCTTCCCTACGGCTTGGCCAAGGCCGAGTCGGAGCGCGCAGTCAGGCGCGTCTTTCCCGATAGCTACGGGATCTTCCGCCCCGGTCTCATCATCGGCCCGGACGATCCGACCGATCGGTTCACCTACTGGCCAGTGCGCATCCATCGGGGCGGCGAGGTGCTATCGCCGGGTGACGGGACTGATCCCGTGCAGATCATCGACGTCCGCGATCTGGGTGACTTCATGGCGCTGTCAGCTGGAGAGGGTCACACGGGGATCTTCAATCTAGTGGGACCCGCCACGGCCCGGCCGATGGCGGAACTGCTGTATGGGATTCGGGCGGTGACCACGGCGGAGACGACGTTCACCTGGGTATCTCGCGAGTTCCTGGCAGAGCGCGGCGTGCGGCCGTACAGAGAGATGCCGGTGTGGATGCCGCCCACGGAAGGGAGGGAGGGTTTTGCCCGGTTCGACCTGTCCAACGAGGTCGCACACGGACTCACCTTCCGCTCCCTGGCCGACACGACCCAGGCCACACTCGATTTCCATTTCTCGCGATCGCCCGAGCGACAAGCCCAGATGCGGGCGGGGCTCTCGGCGGAGCGGGAAGCCGAAGTTCTCAGGGAGTGGCACGCCTCACGGTAGGGGTTGCCGCCGGAAACAGAGACCCGGCCCGCGGCGCAGGCGCCGGGGCCGGGCATGGCCTTTAGAAAGACCCCCGACCTGCTCAGGCCTCCTTCTCCTCGGGTATCACGATGCTCTCCTGGCCCGCCGCATCGCGCATCCTGTCGACCAGCTTGTGCATGCGCTCGACGATGTCGTCGATCATGCCCTTCGCATCCTCGGGCGGCGACTCGCCCTTGGCGATGACCGTTATCCGGTTGAGGTTGCGGACGTGCATGATGAACTCGTCGGTCACGTTGCGTAGCTTCGTGTACCTGCGCCGCTCGTGCGCCACCTGCCGCTCCGAGCCCAGTGCGACCCGCACCGTCACATAGAGAAGCGGTACGACGGCCAGGACCGAAAGGAGCGCCCGGAACGCCGGTTCCGGGACCGCCACGGAGACGAAGACCAGCGCGACAACTCCGCCTGCCGCCACCCAGAGCCACGCCTTGTGGAATTGCATGTCCGCTCCTGTTCTCCCGTGTGCAGAAGAGGTGCATCCAGCGGTCGGGGAGGTTGCCCTATTCTAACAACTTAGCCCCGATTTCGCATGTGCTCGGT
>CP070812.1:626262-634624 GCA_020344015.1 Gemmatimonadota bacterium | reverse complement strand
GCTTCTGCGTCTCGTTGATCGCTTGGTCCAAATCCCTAACGATCACCTGCGCCATAGATCCTCTCCTGGCGGTGACCGGGCGGGGCGATGCTATCTTAATGATATCATCGCCGAGACCATGGGGCAACCAGACTCGCACGGCCGCCAATCTCGGCCTGCTCCCTCAACGGAGTCTCAACGAGCGGCTTTGGGCATTACCTGCGGTTGCCCGTTCCCTGTTGACCCGGGCTTCTACCGGTAAGACTGTTGTAGACGATTTCGACGAACAGCTCGCGTGGAACGAATTGGTCCCGACCCTCATCGAATCCGGCGGTCGGATTCGATTCGAGTATTTCGGCGAGTGATCTACCTCGACTTATCTGCTCGGCGACCCGATCCCTGACAGTGGTCAGCATCTCGCGATACTCCTGCAGCCCCGCAAGATCCGTTAGAGGGCCGTGGCCCGGTATCACCTTGGTGCGATCATCAATCATGCTGATCAGGCGATCCATTGCGGCGATCGTACCGTCGATGGAACCCCCGTTCAGAATATCGATATACGGATAGCCGTCTACGAAACAAAGATCGCCCGTGTGCATGACGTTCGCTCTGCGGAAATAGAAGGCCAAGTCGGCGTCCGAGTGAGCGTTGGGGATGTGGAAGACGAGGAGTTCGTCTTCATTGAGGTGCAAAGTCAGTGACTCGTTGATTGTGATGACCGGAAGAGCAGTTTCGGGATAGGGTGGCACCTCAATGCCCAGATCGGGATGTCGCTGGTCGGTCAACATGCGCACTTGCGATCGTTCATGGGCAATAACGGCGGCTCCGCTCTCGGCGAAAGCTGCGTTGCCGCTGACGTGATCATGGTGCCAGTTCGTATTAAGGACGAACCGAACAGGGTGAGGACTGATCTCCAAGAGTGCCGCATCTATCTTATCCTTGACCTCGGCGAACTGGTTGTCTATCAACAACGTTCCGTCTTCACCGACAGAGACACCTATGTTCCCACCGTACCCTATCAGCATGTAGACACCGTCTGTGATCTTGACGGTTGCTATCTGGACCTGATCAAGGTCCTGCGCGAGTACATTGCTGACGAAGAAGGACGAGATTAGGACCGCCCCTAGGAGCCTAGCGCTATTCATCACACGCCTCCCAGTTTTGTGGGACCGCAATTCGCACAGTACCGCTCTCATCTTTGGCACCTGCATACCGCGCACGGCAGCGGCGAGGGCGGCCCGAAACGCTAACGGTTTCAATCAAGTCTAGTTGCTGCGCGACCACGCAACAAGGCGCGCTCGCCGGCCCGGAGTGGTCTCTCCATAGCGTAGACGCACAGAAGCCCGGCTGGGTGGGTAGACTTGCTTCGCGCTGGTCGGGAGGTCGCCGAGAGTTGTATCTTGCGGTGCGGAGATCCATTCCCAAAAAACGCGAACGACTATCGATATTAGGCCGGAAGGCGCGCTGATCGCCTCACCGCCGAGGAGTGTAAATGAACTGGGACGCGCTGGCTGCCGTGGCCGAGTTGGCCGGGGCCCTGGTGGTCGTGGTTACGCTGGTGTACGTGGCGACGGAGCTCCGAGGGAACACCAAGGCGCTCCGCAGATCCGCTGCTGATTCAGCCCTGGCGGCCGTTCTCGACTTCACCAGGGACATGGCGCGGGACAAAGAGGTGAGCCAACTCCTCACCCAGGGCAGCGAGGACTGGGACGGCCTCTCCGAGTCCGATCGGGCGCGCTTGGTGTACGTGCTCTTTCGCTGTTTCAAGGTCCTAGAGAACATCCACTACTACTATTCGCTCGGCATCCTGGACGAGGAGACTTGGGCGGGCTGGAAAAGCATCTGCCTCATGTATGCCCAGAGCCAGGCGGGACGGTTCTATCTGGGCGCTCGGAGGGATTTCTTTTCGCGACGCTTTCTCGAGATGATCGATTCCGAAACGAGCCTCGACGAGCGCATAATACCAACGAAGGGTCTCGCACAGATGGGCTCGGAACGAGGGAATCCCGAGTCCGCCCCAGGTGCCGAAGGCCCAGCGGGCCGCGACGCCTAAAACGGGTTTGCAGAATGGACGAGCCCTCACCTGTCACTCCAGAATCTGAAGGGGCTTCTGAGGATCCAGAAAACGATTTGGCGGCTTTTGCCAAGGCGTTGACCTCTTTCATGGCCTATGCGCTCGCCATTCTAGTGGTAGTCGGTGCGGCCCTTTTGATACAGAACCGGCTATTCTGATGGAGCGCTTGGCCGTCACCTCCGCAGAGCGCCCCGCCACGGTGGCCGGCGATGGTGGTTGACATGTTCACGGAGGGACCGAAGTGACGCGCAGCAAGTACCGACAGATCGCCGAGGCCATAGGAGTCCTAGGAGTCATCGGGTCCCTGGTCTTCGTGGGCTACGAGGATCGGCAGAGTGCGATAGCTACGAAGGCTGAGACGGACGCCTTGCTAGCCGATGCCTATCTCGAACTCAACCTCATGTTGGCGTCGAGCCCTGAGCTCGCGTCGGCCTTGTCCACTTGGGGAGAGAATCCGGGCTCTGCATCTCCCGAAGAGCAGACTCTTTTGAGCGCGTTCTGGAGGGCACTCTTTCATGTCTGGTCCAATGCGCATCGGCAGCACCTGAATGGCACGCTCGATCCATCGCTCTTCCAGGCAGTACTGCAGGAGATGGCGATGTACGCGCGCGACCCGTCCGCAGCCCGGAGCGACTCGGCCCTGCATCTCCCAGATCGCCGGGTTCAGATGCAATGGGCTTGGGAGAGTGAACGATTCCTCTTCAACCCCGAGTTCCAGGCCTTCGTCGACACCGTACTGGCCGCCGGAAAATAGCTCTGCGGAGCGGCAGGAGGAGAAGATGCTCGATACGCTGGCCAGTCTTGGAGAGTTTCTCGGTGGGATGGCGGTGATCGGGGGTGTGATCTTCGCCGTGATCCAGGTCCGGCATTACCGCCAGCAGCGGCGCGACGCCGGTGCTATCGAGCTCGTGCACGTGGTCCTGAGCGTTCATTTTCTCGAGGCCTTTCGGCTCATGGGTTCGGTACCGGACGGAATCTCGGCGACGGAGCTTCGCGCCAAGGGCGCTGAGTATGAAGCGGCTGCGCTGTCGGTCTTCCTGATGTACGAGACGATCGGCCTCTTGGTATTTCGAGACGTCGCGCCGTTTCATCTGGTTCGGGACTTGACCGGCGGTGCCGCCGTCGCCATGTGGCGGAAGCTTCGCATCTACTTCGAGGAGATCAGGGAAGAACGATCGCACGAGCGCATCGCAGAATGGTTTCAGTGGCTCGCGGAACGGCTTGAGGAGGAAGAGGCGCGAGCTCCTATTCAACCCGCCCACAAGAGGTTCGCGGATTGGAAGCCACCGCCCCGAAATCGCCATGGGCTAAAACACCAATCTTCGGGGCGTCGAGACTATCATGAGAGATCTGGCTACACTCGCTAACCTGGCCGAGATTCTCGGCGCGATCATCGTCATCGGTGGTGTCGTCTTCGCCGTGATTCAGATCCGGCTGTTTCGTCGTCAGCGGCTGGAGGCCGCTGCCATCGAGGTGATCCGCTCATGGCAGAGCCCGGGGTTCACGCGGGCTTTCACCGTTATCCAGAAACTCCCCGACGGTATCAGCGGGGCCAAGCTACGAGCTCACTGCCCTGACTGCGAGAGCATGGCCATGACCATTGGCAACACCTTTGAGAGCTTCGGAGTCATGGTGTATCGCCGTATCGTGCCACTCGCAGTCGTCGACGAGCTCCTGGGTGGTGCGACAGTCGTTTTGTGGCGGAAACTTGCAGTCTGGGTCGACGAGCTGCGGAAAGAACAATCGCGCGAGACAGTCTACGAATGGTTCCAGTGGCTCGCGGAGCGCCTTCAAGAGCAGGCCAGTTCCAATAAGCTCGAAGGGGCTCATGTGAAGCATCGAGATTGGAAGCCCTGAACGAGACGGGGGACATCATGGCCGAAGCTGAGGGAGTAGGGAAAGCGGTCGTCGTTACCGGTGCGTCCAGAGGGTTGGGACGCTCGATCGCGATGGACTTGAGCGCTCGAGGCTTCCGGGTGTTCGCCGGAGTCCGCAAGGCTGCCGACGCAGATCGCTTCAGGGAAGAAAACCTAGAGCAGCTGCGCCCCATCATGCTCGATGTCACGGACGCCGGGACGATCGAATCGGCAGCCGAGGAAGTCGCGGGCGCGACGGGCGAACGCGGTATCTTCGGCCTGGTGAACAACGCCGGTATCATCGGGGTGTACGGGCCGGTGGAGCAGATCTCGATGGCCGCGGTTGAAGAAATACTCCGCGTCAACCTGGTCGGCGCAATGGCGGTGACACAGCGGTTCCTACCTCAGTTGCGCGAGGGGAAGGGTCGTATCGTCAACATCAGCACGACGGGAAAGATCTCTTTTCCGTTCGCCAGCGTCTACTGCGCGTCGAAGTTCGGGCTCGAGGCCGTCTCCGATGCTTTACGGGTCGAGCTCAACCCTTGGGGAATACCCGTCTCCATCGTCCAGCCGGGACTGACGGACACGGAAATTCGACGTGTTGCCATGCAACGCTGGGGCGAACAGCGTGGGGGTCTGAGCGCGGACGAGCGCGAGTTGTATGAGGACAAGTACGAGAAGCTGCAGAGTGTCATCGAGAGACTCGAAGAAACGGCCGCAGGTCACGAGTACGTAACCGAGGCCGTCCTCCACGCGCTCACCGCCCAGTCGCCGAAGACACGCTACGGGGCCGGGCCGGACTGGGAGCAGTGGGCGACGCTCATCGCCCTTCCCGACGACGAGCGAGACGAAGTTATTCTCAAGATGTTCGAATAGAAAGGAGACTCAAATGCGACTCACGGCGTCGTTCACGTTCACTGTAGTCGCAGCAGGCACTTTCGCAGCCTGTGCTGCTCCGCAGGTCGACGTCGCGGCCGAGACCGAGGCGGTTCGCGCCCGCAGCGACGGAGTCGTGGCAGCAGAAGTCGCCTTTGACGTCGCAGCGGTGCTGGCCTTCTGGGCCGACGACGCCATCGTGCAGGGGGCCGGGGTACCGCAGATCCAAGGGAAACCTGCGATCGGCGAGCTGTACGGCCAGTACTTCGAGAGCGGCATACTGAAGGAGTTCTCCGGCACGAGAACGCACCTCGAGGTGTCGGCCGCGGGTGATCTCGCCTACGAGTACGGGGTCAACAAGTTCGTTATGGTTGGGCCGGAGGGCGACCTCCTGGACATCGGCAAGTACCTGGGAATCTGGAAGAAGATCGACGGCGAGTGGTTCATCGTCGCGCTCGCATTCACCAGCGACGCGCCGGCACCGGTCCCCATGGCCCGAGAGTAGCGAGCGAGTACGAGGCAGTCCGACTGGCAAATGCTATGACCGAGTTCGAGTACATCGCAGTACTGATCTCGATCGTGGTGGGCCTCGGCATCACCCACCTGCTCGGCGGGGTCGGCCGGCTCATCGGGCGGCCGGGGAGCGCTAAGGCATACTGGATTCACCTTCTGTGGGTCGTCTACGTCTTCCTGTACCTGATACAGTTCTGGTGGTGGGAGTTCAGCCTGAGCGGCGTGGAGACATGGAGGTTCGAGCTTTACTTCTTCCTTATCATTTACGCGGTATTGCTGTATCTCCTCTGTGTCATCCTGTTCCCACGCCAGTTCCCCGAAGGGGGAGACTACCACGACCACTTCTACGCCAGACGAGGCTGGTTTTTCGGCCTGTTCATAGTCGTTTACATAGTCGACGTGTTTGACACACTGTTCAAGGGTACCGACTACTTCATGAGCCAGCCCGTTGAATATTTGATCAGCACTGCCGCTTTTGTCGCCTTGTTTGCGGTCGCTATACTCTCCAGAAACGCCCGATTCCACGGAGCGTACGTGATAGGGGCTATTGTGTACCAGTGGTCATGGTTTGTCCGCTCGTTCGGGACGATGCCTTGACCGCACGGCGGGCCCTTGTTCACCGGAACGCCGACCCGTTGAGCGGCGGGGCGCCAGTTCGTGCTTCTGGAGCTAGTTCGAAAGGAGGCGAGTCGTCATGAATCGAGTCTTACTCGGGGGTGCGTTTTTGGTTGTTCTCGGCGCTGCCACCATGAACCCAGCGAAGCTGACTGCACAGGAACCGTCGCAAGCTGAACAGGAGGTACTGACCACACTTCAGGAGTACGCGCGGGTGTCGATGAGCGGGAAGGTGGACGAGATCATGAAGTACTTCCACGCCCGGTTCAGCGCCTGGGACTATGCGCAGGCAGGGCCGGTCGATCGGGCCGGCCTTCGGGAAATGCTCACGTTCTATCTCACCGAGTACAGGCAGACCGCCTTCAACATCGAGCCTGCCGCGATATACGTACATGGGGACATCGCGATATTGCACGCCGACTACGACGAGGTGTTCACGGACCAGGCCGGAGTCGAGACCCCGATTGCGGGCCGTTGGACGGCCACGCTACTGAAGGAGGAGGGCAAATGGCTGTTTCTGTCTTGGGCGTGGGTCCAGACAGATGGATAGTGTTGACCGGAAACGACCGTACTATCTCGCGATCATCGGCAGCGCCACCGCCGTCGCCGTCATCGTCATCTGGTTGGTCTTGACCCACACCCCGAGCCAGATAGCACTTCCCGGGCCGCACGCGCACCACACGATCGCACTCGTGCCAATCGTCCTCGGCGCCGGGATTCCACTGTTCACGAGCGGCTCGGAACAGATCTCCCTCAGGCTGATCGAGGTGAAACCCTTGCCGAACGGTTTGGTGCAGCTTAGCTATCAGCCGAACGCCGAAACCGACGAACCCGGCCCGACGTAGTGGCCGGTGCGGTTCGCAGCCCCACCTGTAGCGTCCACCTCAGGAGCGACCATGAATACAGCGCACGCACGCCTGTTGATGGCGTCGGCCATGTTGTCTGCCACCACCCTCTCATGCACGAGCGACGGGACGGGGCCAACGCCGTTGACCCTAGAGGGGCAACTCCAAGCGGCCCTCGACGCAAGCTTCGCACAGACGGACGGGAAAGGGATCTCGGTTGCGGTCCTGATTCCCGGTAGGCCGATGTGGACGGGCGTGGCCGGAGTCTCGCACGATGATGTCCCCATCACGCGGCGAACGGCTTTCGCGGCCGGGAGCATCACCAAGACGTTCACGGCAGTGACCGTCCTACGGTTGGCCGAAGAGGGGTTCTTGAGCCTGGATGACTCTCTGCACAGCTGGCTTCCCGACTACCCCCACGTCGACCACGACATCACGATCCGTCAGCTGCTCAACCACACGAGCGGTCTATCCGACTTCGTCGATGTGCCCGGCTGGATCATCCCGCTTCTGGATGAGCCGAACAGAGTCTGGGGCATGGAAGAGTACCTCCTCGAGACGATAAGAGAGCCCTACTTCGAGAAAGGCACAGCGTGGTCCTATTCCACCGCCGGGTACCTACTTCTACGCATGATCATCGAGCTGGCTTCGGGGAGTACGTTGTCCGCCGCGTACAAAGAGTACATCATTGAGCCGCTGGAGTTGAGCGACACCTACGTATGTCCGGACGACCCTATGCCCGCGGACTGGGCCCACGGCTGGCTCGATATCACCGGTGACGATGTCTACGATGACTTCTCCGTCATACCCAACACGTCGTTCTGCAGCGCGGCCGGTGGCCAGATCTTCAGCACACCCACCGACCTGACGAAGCTGGGCGACGCACTCATGCACGAGCGGACCCTTATCGACGAAGCTACCTACGACGAGATGACGGACTGGTACTTCCCCAGCGGCCACGACGAACCCATGGTCCATGGTTACGGGCTCGGGCTGATGTGGTTTAACAGCTCGTTCGTCTCCGGCCACACGGTATGGGGCCACGGAGGCAACGCCCCGGGTTACGCGGCGGGCATGGTGTACATGGTCGATTACGGTGTCGTGGTGTCGTTGATGGACAACACCGAGTACGGCGAGGGCATGGTGGTGATCGATGAGATTTTCGACGTGATCACGGGGCACATGGCCCGATGAAGATCTGGGCGGTCGGAGGCAACACCCAACTGGCCGCGAGTCAGTCGGCCTTCTCGTACGTGAACAGCCTCGTGCCCTGCAGCACGAACGTCAATCCCGTAACGGACCCCGTCGCATCTCTCTCGACCGCGTAGCGGTACCCGAACGAGACGGAGACGAGCAGATCCGCGGACAGGGGTAACAGTTCTTCCTCCCGGTCCCTGTCGGTGACGTGCTCGAGGATCCGTCCTCCTTCCACGGCCAGGACCCGGTCCCGGCCACGGTACGAGTAGCGACCCTCCAACTGGGCGAGGACATCGTCGGGAAGCCGAGCCACCTCGACCTCCTGCGGCACGAAATCGGCCCATCCGTATTCCGCCGCTATGCCGCGCAGGATATGCGCCGTCACACCGTGCCCGTTCGACGAATTG
>CP070812.1:617040-626162 GCA_020344015.1 Gemmatimonadota bacterium | reverse complement strand
TAGCTGATCCGCAGCTTGTACGATCCGCAGCAGTTACACGCTCTCCGGCTCACGTTCGTCCTCTTACTGCCCCCAGTAGAAAACCACCACGTCCAAGAGTGGATCACCGACGGAGCCCCGTCGGCAGTCGTCGTTCCATCGCTGCGCGAAAGAGGGAATTACGATGATACGCGGACGACAGGTCAAAGTCATCGTTGCGATGGCCGCTGCGGGCGCCGTGGCCGTGGCCGTGGTGCTATTCGGCGTGGACAATGACCGCGGGCCCTCGTGGACAGTCACGATCGCCACAGCAACGAAAGGCGGGACGTATTACCCGCTGGGTAGTCAGCTCGCCAGAATCCTCGAAGGACTTCCGGACGAGCGCATCGATAGCGCCGAGGCGAGGTCAACCCGCGGCTCGCGCGAGAATATCGATCTCCTCATGGACTCGGAAGCCAGTATTGCCTTCGCGATGGGGCCGGCGCTCGTCAGGGCAGTAGAGGAAAGGCCAGGAGTGAAGGACACGCTGACACTCCTAGCACATCTGTACACAGATGTCGTGCAGGTCGCGGTTCGCAAAGACGCGGGTATTGAGAAGCTCGCTGATCTGGAGAGTATGAGGATCTTTGTAGGACCGAGTCGCAGCGGGACGCGACTCGTCGCGACCTCAATCCTCGATGCAGTTGGGCTCTCCGAAGGGGAATACACGGCCGACGATGCAATGAGCTTTGCTGAGGCTGCCGAGAAGCTCATTGATGGTAGACTGAGCGCGGCCTTCTTCATGGCGGGGATGCCAGCCGAGGCCGTTCAAACCGCGCTCGAATCTGGCCAGGTAGAAATCCTGAACCTCGACGACAGTACACGAGAAACGCTGACAGCTAGCGGAGAGCTCACTCCGGAAGATATCCCCACAAACTTCTATGGCGGCCAGCCCCAACCCGTACAAACGGTGGGCGCCGAAGTCTTCCTAGTCATCCGGAGAGACCAGCCAGATGACCTCGCCGTCACGATCCTCGAGGTGCTTCTCGACAACATCGTCGACCTTCTATTCGCTCATCAGAAGGCCGAGGAGATAAGGCTGACGACTCTCTTCCAAGTGCCAAAGGACTTTCCCCTGCGCCTACATCCTGGCGCCGATCAGTTCGACAAGGAGCAGGAATCCGCATTACTCGTCGCCACGGGAGCACTCAAGGGCAAGTACCACCAACTGGGAAAGATGATCCAACTGCTCCTTAATCAGCACGGAATCCACGCATGGGCAGTCCACACAGACGGGTCATTGGACAACGCAGAACTGCTGAGCGACACAACTCGATTGACGATCGCGATCATGCAATATGATGCCGCCTTAGCAGCGCGCTTCGGCGACACTTGTGTGTATCGCGTCAACCTCTCCAAAGGAGCCGGCACTCCACCTGTTCAGACCATCCGGCGACTCGCAACACTTCACGAAGAGCAGGTCCACGTGATGATCCGAAGAGAGACGCTCGAGATCATTGAAGGGCGGCTAAACAGGAACTTCCCTCAATCGCAACGAGTGACGATCACAACGCTGAGCCAACTGGCAGAGGCACTGCGCACTATGTCGTCCAACGAAGACCGGTTGAGGGTCAGCCTCGGACCAAGACGCAGTGCCACGCAGGCCGTCGCACAAGCCATCCTCGAGCATCATGGTATCCCCCCGACGGCCATCGTACGCTCGTTCCTCTCGGTCTCCGATATGGCAGACCGTCTATATACCCAGGAGATCGACATGGGCTTCTTTGTCAGCCACGTCCCCAGCGCGGCCATCGAGACGGTTATGAACGATGACAGAATCATGCTCTTGTCGTTAGGGTCGAGGGAACGGTCGATGATGGCCAGTACCGTATTCACCAACTCTACAATCGAGCCCGGTACCTACGCGAGTCAGACAGAAGGCGAACCGCCGATTCAATCGATTGCCACACAGGCCGTCCTGGTCACTAACGGCGATCTGGAGTTTGATGTCAAGGATGTTACGAGGGCTGTCTTCGAAGGGGTGGCGTTCCTCGGCGTACAAGGTGGTAAGACAGCCATGGCCAGGGAACTCCCTTCACTCCCGCTCCACCCGCAGGCCAAAGAGTACTACGAAGAGGAGAATCTTCTTCCCAGAACGGCCTCGAGTGACTGGTTGCAGACGTCGGTTGCCGTCACATGGCGCGTCCTCGCGATACTCGTGATCCTGATAAGCGGGTATAGGGGTCTGCTCAAGCTGCGTCGCGACCGAACCTTCAACGAGATGAGCAGGAAGATCATCGCCATCCCGGTGGAAGCGACGTTCCAGGATTCGGTAGAGACACTTCTGGAGATGCGCGTAGAGATACAGGATCGCGTTCGCAAGAAGTGGTGGAATCCGGGCGAACTCGACAAGGGGCGGTGGCGCTACCTGTACGATCTCGTCAACGACCGAATAGGGGAAGCAAAGGACAGTCTGATGAGGTTGCTCGCCGCCGAGATACGAGCGCTTGCGGACGACCCCGACCTGGACGATGCCGCACGACGGGAGCTTCTCCGGTCCGTTGCAGAACGCACCTCGACGTACTTTGAGGAGGGAGAGCTCGATGCTCCGCAATGCGCGATCCTTAGCGCACTGATCGACGAAAGCAGCTCCCAGCGAGCGCGCTGATTCCCAATCTCAGCCGGATTGGATTCGCTCCCATGATGCGCGCAGGTCAAACCACGAGAGTAGCGGTGAGTAGGAGGGCAAGGATTCGTGCTTTGCTCCGCGCCACATTCGTCGCATGGGCCGCGTCGTTGAACGTCCTTGCTGCACCTCAAGCCTCCGCCCAGGTGAACATAGAGCACCTGAGAGCTGATGAAGATCGCAGGGGATTCTCCGGGTATTTCCGCCTCGATCTGTACGTCCGGACCGGGAATGTCGAGCTGGTTCAGATCGGATCGCTCGGGCAGCTAAACTATGTCGTCAGAGTCACCACGTTTCTGATTGCAGGAACCGATCTGGGATGGAAAAGGGAGAAGCGGTTCATTAACGCGGCGTTGCTGCACCTACGGCAGGTGTACCGACGCGGTTCCCGGGTGCGACCGGAGGCAGTGGTGCAAATCAACTACGATGAGTCGAGGCTGTTGGCATTTCGCAGCATCACCGGCGGTGGCCTCCGGACCAGTCTCTACCGGAGCGCCGCCGTTAGGCTTTGGTGGGGATCCACCTACCTTTTTGAACACGAGCAGCTCGACCTGGAACCTGACGCCGTCCACCCCACCCAGACTTCCGTACACCGCTGGAGCAACTATCTCACGTTGAACGTCTTTTTCACCGAGCAATCGACACTCCAGTGGACCATCTACGTCCAGCCTCGCTTCGACGACTTCGAGGACCACAGAATCTTGACCGAGGCGCGCCTGGGAGCCGTACTGAGCAAACCGATCTTCCTGGTTCTGACTTTCCACCTGCACTACGACAGCCAACCACCGGACGACACGAGACCTGTGGATATCGCTATCAGAAGCGGCGTGGAGATCGAGTTCTAAGGCTGAGTCCGCCAATTGAAGCTGGAAGTATACGGGAGCTGAATGCACGACCTGAATGTTCAACAGGAGGTGCAGAATGCGCGAATCAACGACTGCGATCTGCAGAACGCTTCTCTTTGGAGGCCGGAGACCCCGTGAGGAAACGGCCACGGTGCGTCACCGTTTTTGTCACCACGGTCGACGTTAGGTATGTCCAAAAGACAGGAGGCCCCGCATTAAAGTGTTGCGGAGCCTCTAGTTGTCGGACAGTGGAGCGGATGGGATTCGAACCCACGACCTCCTGCGTGCAAGGCCAGACCTGGCAACGGCCGGCAACGATACGTTAACAGAATTGCGGGTTTTCGCGGTTGGAGCAACGATGGGCTACGGTGGGCACCGGGGGGTTAAAGCACAGTCTTTGGCACAGTTCTCAGTCGCGGGCGATATGCCTCTTCCATCCAGAGAGGTCTGGGCTCCGGCCACGATCTTCATCGATCTCAGCCGTACTCTCGGCCGGACCCCCCGGCTTGGCCTTTCTGAGACTCCTTGATTGACGATCGCGGAATCCTCCACTCCCTAGCGTGGAGCTTGTACGCGCTCAGCTCGCCACGAGCGACCCAATCCCTGATCCTGTTCGGGTGTCGATCGAAGATCGCGGCGACCTTGGCGACGGTCAGGTCAGCCTGCACCTCATCGGACTCCTGCTCGCCATCTCCATTCAAGAACCGTCGCCCGTAGCTACCCTCCCAGGTATCTCAACACCGCCCGCAGCCACACGTCGCGGAAGAACCACCCGTTGGGGGACCGCTGAAGACCGCTGTGCATCTGGCCGACGTTGGTCAGCAAGACCACCATGATGTCGGTGTCCTCGAGCCAGTACATTCCGGCTGTGAATCTTATCCGGCATCGTGCCTACTTCCCCCTACCCCGCAATCGGCATACTATCGAACCCGATTGGTGAGAGAATTGGGGAGAGGCGCCGTGTGAGACTCCACCACCAACCTAACGCTGTCGACGAACGGCGCGCCTAAATCGTCGATAACCCTGGTGCTGGTCCGCTCGCTTGTGGCAATTCAGAACGCCTCTTCCACAGGAGAAGCGCGGCCACCGAGTAGGCGATGGCCAAACCGACACCGAACTCCGAAACGATGTATGGGGTCGGACCTCGATCTACGGTGATCGGACCAAACACGTCTTGGATGAACAGATTGTGGCTGAAGTGCAAGAAAACGCCAACCCAGAGGCTGCCGGACTTGAGACGCAGCCAAGTCCGGACGAACGAACACCCGACCAGTATTACCGTGAAGCACGGCATCGTGAACCACAGGCTCCTGTCCGCAGGCCCATAGAACCCGCCGATCATCGCGGGATAGTGCCAAGCGGCCCACACGAAGCCGACGATTAGGGAGGTCTTGAAAAACGACGTGAGCCTAGCGAGCTGAGGCGTGAGCAGGCCGCTCCAACCGATCTCCTCCCCCAGGATGAATGCGCTGTATACCGGAAGACTGTAAAGCACCTGGAACACGAGAGCCACGGCGATTCCCAGCGCACCTGCCAAGCCGAGCCGGTAGACGATCTCTGTCCCATAAGTCGAGTAGTCCGCTACGGAGGCACCGCCTAGTCCGGTCAGCCAGCTGAGACCATACACTACCAGGCATAGCGACAAGGGCAGTGCGAACGCCGCAACCTGGAAGCGCGTGCCGCCCCAGCCCCATCCGAAATCGCGCACGCCTGAACGGTGGATTACTCGCGTCACGATGGCCGCGATACCTGGCGACCACATCATCGCGAGGATAAGGGGGATCGATTTGCCGTAGGTGAAGAAGAGAGTAAAAAGGCCGGTGCTGAGCACGACGAGGACGAGCAGAAACGTCAGCACATCGCGTCGGATCTCGTCTCTCGTCTTCATGTCTAGAGTTCCAGTACTCGACGTCGCTTAGCGTGGGGCAACTTTTGCAATAGACCTCGAAGACGGAGTCTACACGACCACTACGTAAAGTGGCACGAGGCGGTTTCCCTGCCTTGCGGCCGCCGCGAAGCGCGCTTCGAGAAGTGGGGACGGCGGGATTCGTACCCGCGACCTCCTGAACCCCATGATTCTCCCATAGACGCCATTTCCCGACCTAGTGCCTAGTGGTGGCGCCACATATCAGGCAACTTGCCGAACGGTACCGAGCCTTGAGCAATGCGATGGATCGCTACCCCAGGGCTACCGCAGGAGTCGTCAAGCAGGAGGCCATGTCGAATAGACCCCCGCCGAATTGGGTCAAACTGGTGAACGCAATTGGTGAGAGGGCACTTTGGCCCTAGGTAGACGAAGTGGCGTAACCCAACAGGCTACGCCACTTTCGTTAATGGAGCGGATGGGATTCGAACCCACGACCTCCTGCGTGCAAGGCCGCTCACTGGCGCCAGTCAGCGCCAGTGGGCGCCAGTTTATGCGGGTTTTCGCGGCTTGAACGCTGACTAGCGCCAGCCAGCGCCGGTGGGCGCTGTCACCGCCAATGACACCGCGAGCCGCCGGAAGCGGCATTACTGCCGCCGCTAGTTCAGGGCGGGGGTTCTTCTCGTAGCCAGCGGTGACCGCAGTGCTCGCAAACGCAAACGATGTCGTGCCCGCCCGAGGGACGCTCAACCCAATCCCAAGTGGTGTACAAAGTTTCCTTACACTTGGGGCACTGAAGGTCGAGGACCTCAGCGCGCTCGGTCTCGCGAACACCTTCGGGCGGGGCATAGCACTCCAGAACCGTCGGCCCCAGTTGCAGCCTATCGCCGGGTGAGAGCGAGCCCTCATACACTAGCCGCCCGTTGATTTCGGTGCCGTTCGCCGAATCGAGATCGACCACGTGGAGAGCGTTCCCACCGTTTTCCACGGTGCAGTGGCGGCGCGAGACGCCCTGATCCGGCAGGCGGATATCGCACTCGGGGGCGCGGCCGATCGTCCTTTGATCGCCCTGAGCTATCATGAACCCGCGGCCTTCTAGCTCGCCTGCCCGAACGATGAGGACGAGATCCATTTGCCCAGCTTACGAGGTAGACCCTTGTGTGCCTGACCGGTCCTTAGCTAGAGACAACGGCGTTCGGTCGCGCTCGGCACGTCCCGCCGCCCGCCCCAGCAGGCCGCTCTCCAAGATCTTCGCAACCACAAGCGGATCGAACTCCTGACCCGAAAGCCGCCGAAGTTCAGTGGTCACTTGCTCAACTGGTAGCGCTGCGCTATACGGCTGCTCTGAGAGCATCGCGTCTGCGGCCTCGACCACTCTTATGATCCGGGCCGCGAGTGGAATATCCTCCCCCGCCAACCTGTCAGGGTAGCCGTTACCGTCGTAGCGTTCGTGGTGGTGTCGAACCGCAGCAAGAACGTTCTTATTGAAGTTCGAGAGAGAGGCCAGCAGGCGAGCGCCGCGATCGGGGTGTGACCGAACGAGCTCCCGCTCAACGTCCGTGAGCCAGTCGGGACTCCCTAGGATCTCGGCGAACACGAAGTCGATCATGCCGATATCGTGAAGGAGCCCGGCCGTCTCAACATCCTCCGCCTCTCGTTCGGGCAAGCCCAGCGCTTCGGCCAGTTCTCTGCTCAGCGACGCGACCCGAACAGAGTGACCCGAAGTATACGGGTCCTTGGCCTCAATCGTTCGGATCGTGAATTCGAGGACCTCACGATTCTGCCTCACAAGCCGTTGCCGGCGTCCGTAATACTGATGAAGGAGATACAGGGGCAGCAAAACCGCGAGCAGGCCAACTAAGCCGAACTCTGCGAAAGCAAACACGGCAAACAAGGACAAGAAACCTGAGGGGATGTCGGCAGCTAACGCGACTGGCCCCAGCTGCCGCCAGATGTTAAGGACGCGCTTGCCGGTGTCGAGCGAGATAACCAACCCCACAAGACCTGTGTTGATCAGACAGTAGGTCACCACCAGCCCAGCCGTTGCGAACAGGAGGGTCCGGGTCTGGAAGTCTACTGCGTCCGTATCGACTGTAGCTCTCCAATAGTCAACAGGCCCGCCGAGTGCCACGTACACGATCGACGCGACCCCAATCGCCAGCACGAACTGACTTGTGTTGAATATCGACTTGATACGTGCTTGTTTCTGCAGAACTGTCTGTGCAAGTGCCCGCGAGATAGCCGTGGATACGACCGCTACCGCTGGACCGAAGAGTGGAACAGCTGCGACGGTCGGGATCAGAGCGACGCTGAATACCGCCCGCCCCGCTCCCCTCACGCTAAGCCCTTCTCCGATGACTGAGAAAAGGACAAGTGCGACTACGCCTGCCCAGGCTGTAAAGCCGCTAACCTGAATCGGAAAGCGCAGCAGTATGAAGGCCGCTACCGCAACTGCGGCAACCGCAACAGACGCGACGTAGACTCCTAACCGAGACTTCACGCTGGAGATCTCCTCGCTAACTCGGCCCGGAGCTCCTCGGCTGTCTGATAACGGTGTGCCGGGTCCTTCACCAGACACCGTATTATGACGCGCTCGATATCCGGGTCGAGGGCAGGGTTCTTATCCCGCGGCGGCGTCGGTAGCTCCTCGACATGCTTGCGCGCAAGTTTGAACCAGCCGCGGCCAGTGAATGGAAGCCTACCCGTCGCCATCTCGTACAGTGTCACGCCCAGCGAATAAATGTCGGCGCGGTGGTCAACAGGGTAAGCCTGCGCCTGCTCGGGTGACATGTACTTGGCGTTACCCGCGAAGACCCCCTTCCCGGCATCGGGGGTCAGGGGTTCCGCAATATCGAAGCCAGTCAGCACGGCATTCCCGTCCGAGTCGAACCGGATGTTCTCTGGCTGCACGTCGCGGTGGACGATGTGGCCCTCGGTGTGGACGTACTGCAGGCCCGAAGCGACGTCCATCCCCACCTTAATGATCAGATCTTCGTCCATGGGTTTGCCTGGGACCATAAGATCCTTCAAGCTTGTCTCCAGCAGGTCCATGGCCATGAATACGGTATCGTTGTCCTTCCCGAGATGGTGGATGAGGATGACGTTCGGGTGGCGAAAGTCCGCTGTCAGATCGAACTCGCGCACGAAGAGTGCTTGGAGGTCCTCGTTTCGGGAATACTGCGGTTTCATAATCTTCAGGGCCACGTCGACCCCGAGGTGTGTATCACGCGCCCTGTACAAAAACGTTACCCCCGTCTCGCCGATGGACTCGTCGATCCTGTAGAGCGTCACCATACAGCCTAGGAACGGATCTTTCTTCTTCAAAAGAGCCCCCTCAGCTAGCGCCGAGTATCCAGCTCCGGCTCGGCCCTCATCACCGCGCCCGATCGATGGCGACACCGGCCAGATAGCCGATGAGCGCCAGCAACTCAAGATCATTTACCGGCCGGCCGCCGGTCTGCTCCTCCCTGTCGGCGTAGAGCACACCGATGACGCTCTCGTCGGTGCGGACGGGCACGCACATCACCCAGCGGATCCACGCCCCACCTATCACGGTCCAGTCCTTTCGGATCTGCGACGCGACCGCCGTGCTCAGACACGATTTGCCGGTCTCGAGGACGTCCCGCATCTCGGTCCAGCTATCCATGATCTCCTCTAGGCCCTCTTCATCTAGGCCCTCTTCATCTCCCGGCCTCGAGCGTGACGCCACGACGTTTAGCTCGTCCGGCCCGTCGCTGCTCTTCCAGAGCAGCAGGGCGGCGCGATCGGC
>CP070812.1:570381-616940 GCA_020344015.1 Gemmatimonadota bacterium | reverse complement strand
GCCACAGCGACGCGGACATCGAGAAGGCAGTCTCGACGACGGGCGCCATCGAGCTCGGCTTCCTCGAGCGTGGCCTGGTGGTCCTGGCGACCGTCGCCAACGTGGCGCCGATGATGGGCTTCCTCGGAACGGTGGTGGGCATGATCGCGGCGTTCGGCGCCGTGGCCGAGGCGGGCCAGATCGAGGCCTCGCTGGTCGCCGGCGGCATCAAGGTGGCTCTGATTACCACAGCCACCGGTCTGACGATCGCCATCCCGGTGAACATAGCCTATAATTTCTTCGTGACCCGTATCGACCGCTTGATCATCGACATGGAACGCGGAGCGGAGGCGGTGCTCGATATGTCGGCGCCCCCAGCCGCTCACCGAACGAGCTAGAGGTTCGTGGCATGGCTCTGCTCAAAAGAAAAAGCAAGGTAAGCGACGAGATCCCCACCGCATCGATGGCCGATATCGCCTTCCTGCTCCTCATCTTCTTCCTCACTACTACGGTATTCGAGGAGGAGAAGGGGCTGCCCATCGTACTGCCCGAAGCATCGGCGATGGAGCAGGCGGTTTCGCAGAGCAACATCATTCATTTCCTGGTGCAAGAAGACGGTGCGATTGTGATCCGGCGAGGCGAAAGCCAGGCCGAGCAGGTCGTCTCCTACAGTGAGATCGAGGGGATCATGCGGCAGGAGATCGCCAACAACCCCCTTATCATCGCGGCGGTGAAGACCGACCCCAACTCGCCGTACAGGCACATGATCAACGTCCTCGATGAGCTGCAGAAGGCGAACGCGGAACGCGTATCGCTACAGCTCTGGGAGAGGTAACGACGATGGCTAAGAAGAGCGGCGGATTCGAGAGGAAATCGAAAGCGGCGAGCGAGATTCCGACCGCCTCGATGGCCGACATCGCTTTCCTGCTCCTCATCTTCTTCATGGTGTCGACCACTTTCCGACGTGAACAGCCTCGTCATCTGGCGTTTCCGCAGGCGCAGGCGACCCAAAAGATCGATGAGAAACGCAAGAACATCTTGCACGTCTGGATCGAACCCAACGGTGATGTGTATATTAATGATGCCAGGGTCCCGATGGAGCAGGTAGGTGAGCTGGTGTTGCCATTGTACAGGGCGAGCGAGCGAGCGCTGCTTATTTCGATCCGTGGCGACAGAGATGTCCCGTACCGCTTCATCAACTCGGTGACCGAGGAACTGCGGACGGCCAATGCGGTGCGTGTGTTCTTTCATACGGACCTCGAGAGTCGATTGACGCGGGCAAGGAGGTAGGGGGTCATGACAGACGAGACAGGGGCCGCAGAAAAGCACGTCTATAGCCAGACGGCGAACGACCGGTTCAAGAAATCATCGAACCAGTGGTTCTTCGGCAGCATCGTGCTGGCCACAGTACTGCACTTCGGGCTTTTCCAGTTCTTCCCCGAATTGACGGCGTCCGATGTGAGCTTCGGGGTCAACGAGTTCGAGGCGATCGAGCTGCCGCCCGAAGTCGAGATTCCGCCACCGCCCGAGCAGATCGCGCGGCCGGCGGTGCCGGTGATCTCTGCCACCGAGCTCGAGGAGGACATCACGATCGCGCCGACGACCTTCGAGGAGAACCCGGTCGAGAGCCTACCGCCGCCGCCCAGCGATGTGAGCCGGCTCGGTGACCGGCCGGTCTTCACGCCGTACACGGTGAGGCCCGAGATCAAGGACCGCAGGCGTGCTGTGCAGATCGTGATGGCCCACTATCCAAAGATCCTGCAGGACGCTGGGATCGGCGGTACGGTGTATGTCTGGCTGTTCATCGACACGAACGGGCGCGTTCAGAACGCCCAGGTACAGGAGAGCTCCGGCAACGAGTCGCTCGACGCTGCCGCTATGGAGGCGGTCTACGAGATCGAGTTTACGCCGGCGCTCAACATGGACAAGCGGGTGCCGGTGTGGGTGGCGTTCCCGATCCTGTTCGAGGTTCCCATCTAGTCCGACCCTCGTCGCCGCTTAGCGGGCCCGGCATCGCCACGGCGATGCCGGGCTTTTTGTCTTGATTCGCCCGAGTGGCCCGCGTAACTTTGCTTGATTATGTATCTTGAGCGGCTTGAGCGCACGCTGCCCGAGTTGCGCGTACGACTCGAACGGGCCTGCCGGCGCGCTGGTCGCTCCGACGCCGATTCGATCACGGTCGTCGCGGTGACCAAGAGTCACCCACTGGCAGCAATTCAGGCGGCTCGAGACGCGGGCCTGGAGGTGATCGGCGAAAGCCGGGTGCAGGAAGCGCAGACGAAGTGGGAGACCGCGGGCGACCTCGGTCTCAACTGGCACCTGGTAGGACATCTTCAACGCAACAAGGTCCGCCACGCGCTGAAGATGTTCGAACTCATCCACTCGGTGGACTCGCTTCGTCTGGCGGTGGCCATCGACAAAGAAGCTGAGCGGCTGAGGCAAAGGGCATCGGTCCTCGTCCAGGTCAACGCTTCCGGCGAGGAATCCAAGTACGGCTTCTCAGCCGATACCGCGTTCGGCCCGATAGTTGAGATCTGCGCTCTTGAGCACGTTCGGGTCGAGGGACTCATGACCATGGCACCGTTTACTGCCGATGAAGTTGTGTTGCGTGAGACTTTCCAACGCACACGCGCACTGTTCGACCGCTGCCGGAACGAACTCGAGATGTTCGAGGGCCGCCACATGTCGATGGGCATGACCAACGACTTCGAGATAGCGGTCGAGGAAGGCAGTACGATGGTCCGAATCGGCACTGCGTTGTTTGGGGAGCGGGTACGATGATTGATCTGACGCCACTCGATGTGCGCAAGAAGAAGGGCGACTTCCGACGAGCCGTCCGGGGATATGATACCGAACTGGTAGACGACTTCCTCGATATGGTAGCCGAACGCCTCGAGGAACTCGTTAAGCAGAACGTCGCGTTATCCGAACGAGCGGAACACCTCCAGGAGCAGGTCGCATCCTACCGCGAGCGCGAAAAAGCGCTCAACGAGGCGCTGGTGACAGCCCAACAGCTCCGCTCCGAGGCGCAGGCCCAGGCCGACCGTGAGGCCGAGTTGATTCGCCGCGAGGCGCAGAGTCAGGCTGAGCGGATCGTCGAGGAAGGGCAGCGGTCGTATCGCGAGATCGCTCGCGACATCGAGGCGCTCCACACCCGGAGGCGACAGTTCGTCCGCGCCTTCGGAACGCTGCTCGAGCGCTATCTCTCGGAGCTCGAGGTCGAGGAGGCGCGGCTCAGTGAGTCGGAGATCGAAGTGCCGACCGTACCGTCCGGCCGGGCCGCCGCCCCGCCGCCCGAGCTAGCTCGAGAGCCCGCCCAGGAGGATGCAGAGGCGCCGACCGATTCGGCAGAGCCGACCAATTCGGCGGAGCCGGCGGCACACGCCGAGGGCGAGTGGCTCTCCTCGCTGGTCGCTGATACCGACAAGGAGGAGCAGGTTTGATGGCGAGATTTGCTGCCACAGAGCTCCTGCAGCGGATCAACGCCGCGTCGCAGGTGGTCAAGAGCCGGTCCAAGCTAAAGCCACGCGCCGCAATCATCCTGGGTACCGGTCTGGGGGCTCTGGCGGAGGAGATCGATGAGGAAGCGAGCATACCGTACGAGGAGATCCCCGATTTCCCCGTCCCGACCGTCGAGAGCCACAGCGGTCGGCTGCTGCTGGGACACCTATCGGGGCAGCCTGTTGTTGCCATGCAGGGCCGGTTCCACTCCTATGAGGGGTACACGCTGCCTCAAGTGACCTTCCCCGTGCGGGTCATGCGGGACTTGGGCGCCGAAATTCTCATCGTGTCCAACGCGTGCGGCGGCATGAACCCGATGTGGGATGTGGGCGACCTCATGCTAATCGCGGACCATATCAACCTCCTTGGTGACAACCCACTCATCGGCCCGAATAGCGACGAGCTGGGTCCGCGGTTCCCCGATATGTCGGAGCCATATGACGAAGGGTTGCAGCGTCTCGCTCTCGATGTGGCGCGGGACGAGAAGATCACTCTGCGACGCGGCGTCTATGTCGCGGTCAGCGGCCCCAACTTGGAGACGCGGGCCGAGTACCGCTTCTTGCGGATGATCGGCGCCGACGTCGTCGGGATGTCCACCGTACCAGAGGTAATCGTCGCCTTGCATGGCGGTATGAAGGTGTTGGGTGTTTCTATCATTACGGACAGCTGCCTGCCGGACGCCCTCAAGCCGGCGAGCGTCGAGGAGATAATCAAGGTGGCGGGCGCAGCGGAGCCGAATCTCACGCTACTGATCAAGAACGTTGTGGCCCGCCTGGGCCGATAACCAGATATGACGGACAAGCTATACCGCGAGATTCCTGAGGATCCAACCGAACTCGAAGAAGACGTTCTGCGGACCTGGGAGGAAGAGGATACCTTCCACCGCTCGCTGGAGCTAGCCAAGGACGGCGAGCCGTTCGTGTTCTACGAAGGGCCGCCAACGGCAAACGGCCGGCCCGGCATTCACCACGTCTTTTCGCGGTCGCTCAAGGACACCTTCTGTCGCTACAAGACGATGCAGGGGCGCTCGGTCACCCGCATCGCCGGCTGGGATACACACGGTCTTCCGGTGGAGGTCGAAGCAGAGAAGGCGCTCGGCATCTCCGGCAAACCCGAGATCGAGAAGATCGGCGTCGAGCAGTTCGCCGCGGTATGCCGGGAACACATCTTCACCTACAAGGAAGACTGGGAGAAGCTGTCTCTCCGCATCGGTTTCTGGCTCGACTACTCGCGTCCCTATATCACCTGCTCGCCGGAGTTCGTCGAGAGCGTTTGGTGGGCGCTCTCCCAGTTCCACGAGAAGGGTCTGCTCTACCGCGGCCATAAAGTCGTCCCGTATTGCCCACGCTGCGGGACCGGCCTCTCGAGTCACGAGGTCGCCATGGGTTACGAGGACGTCACAGAACCGGCGGTGACGGTCAAGTTTCCCCTCGAGGGTCGGCCGAACGAGTACCTGCTTGCCTGGACGACGACGCCCTGGACGCTGCCCGGGAACATAGCCCTCGCGGTCAGCCCGATGATCGCCTACGTGAAGGCGCGAGTCGGCGACGAGATCTTCTACTTGGCTGAGCGATTGGCGGACGAGGTTTTGGGCGAGGACCACGAGATCCTGGAGACGATGCCCGGTGGGAAGTTGGAGGGGCTTCGCTACGAGCCGCCATTCCCGTTTCTCGCTGACGCGGTCGGCGAGGGTAACGGCTGGTTCGTAGCGGTGGCCGACTTCGTGACGGCCGACGAGGGGACCGGGATCGTGCACACCGCGGTGATGTACGGTCAAGATGACTACGACCTCGGAGTGCAGCTCGGGCTCCCGATGCACCACCTGGTTGACGAGCAAGGCCGTTTCAACCCGGAGGTGACGGCCTGGGCGGGCGTCTTCGTGAAGGACGCCGACCCCCAGATCGTAGAAGCGCTCAGCCAATCCGGCAGGCTCTGGAAGGCTGCCGACTACACTCACAGTTATCCGTTCTGCTGGCGTTGCGACACACCGCTCCTCTACTACGCACGGAATTCGTGGTATCTGCGCACTACGGCGGTCAAGGATCGACTGCTGGCGAACAACGCCGCTATCAACTGGCATCCGCCGGAGATCGGCCGCGGGCGGATGGAGGAGTGGCTCGAGAACAACGTTGACTGGGCTCTTTCACGGGATCGCTACTGGGGAACACCGCTCCCGGTGTGGATCTGTGATCAGGACCGTTCTCACGTTCACGTAATTGGGAGCTATACTGAGCTTGCCGAGCGTGCAGGCATCGAGTTGGGCCCTGACTTCGACCCGCACAAGCCTTTCATTGACACACTGGAATGGGAGTGCTCGGAGTGCGGCTCGACGATGCGGCGGACCCCGGAGGTCATCGATACCTGGTTCGATTCGGGTTCTATGCCGTTTGGCCAGTGGCATTATCCGATGGAGAGCGGGTCCGAGTTCGAGAGCCAATTCCCGGCAGATTTCATCGCGGAAGGGCTGGATCAAACGCGAGGATGGTTCTACTCGCTGCTGGCAATCTCGACGGTCTTGTTCGACCAGGCGCCCTACAGGAACGTCGTCGTCAACGGCATGGTTCTTGACGCTGATGGCGTCAAGATGTCGAAGTCGCGGGGCAACGTGGTTGATCCGTGGGACGCGGTTGGCGAATACGGCGCCGACGCGATTCGCTACTACCTCCTTTCGGTAAGCAACTTCTGGCTGCCCAAACGGCACGACCCGAAGGCGATCGCCGAAGTACGCCGCAGGTTCTTCGCAACCTTGTCGGCGACTTATCGCTTCTTCGAGATGTACGCCAACCTCGAGAAGTGGAAGCCAGGCGGTGAGGAGGAGGCCGCAAAACGGCCGTTGATAGACCGCTGGCTGCTCTCGCGGCTCGACGCAACCGTAGCCGCCTGCCGGTCCGACCTCGACAAGTACAACGTCACGCACGCGGTTCGCAGGATCAGTGACTTCGTGATCGACGATGTCTCGAACTGGTACGTGAGGCTTGCGCGGGCGCGCTTCTGGGGCACGAGAGCGGCGACGCGTGAGACGATGAACGAGGCCTTCGCTACGTTGTGGGAAGTGCTCGTCACGAGCTGCCGCCTCATGGCGCCCGCGATCCCGTTCATCAGCGACTGGATCCATCGCCAGCTGACCGACGGGGTCTCCGTCCATTTCGAGCGCTACCCCGAGCCCGGAGATCGGCGGGATTCACAGCTGGACCGAGCGATGGATACCAGCCGCCAGCTGACCCGCCTTGGCCGGGCCGCCCGCGAAGCAGCGGGAGTCCGCGTCCGCCAACCGCTGCGTCGGCTGTATGCCGTCCTCCCGGGAGAGCGAGCTTCGGGGATGGCAGAGGAACTGCTGGAACTCGTGCGGGATGAGTTGAATGTAAAGGAGATTACTTTCACCACCGATGCCGGCGAGCTGGTAACCTACCGGGCAGAGCCGAACTTTGCGGTTCTCGGGCCCCAATTCGGCTCTCGCGCCCAGGCGGTTGCGGAGGCCCTGAAGGCTTTGGGCGGCTCCGAGCTGACCGCGTGGCGGGCCCGGGGCGGGGCACTGCCGCTCGAGGTCTTGGATGAGCGGGTCGAGGTGCCGGAAACGGCGGTGAGTCTCCTGCAGGAACCGCGGCCGGGCCTGGTCGTTCAGTCGGACGGTGGGGTCACGGTGGGACTGGACACGGCCCTGGACGAGGCGCTCAGGCTGGAAGGGATCGCCCGGGATCTTGTCAACCGGATTCAGCGTTTGCGGCGTGATGCGGGGCTGGAACTGGACGACCGGATCCGTTTGGGTATCTTTGGAGCGCCCGACGTGGTCTCGGCGGCGAAAAACCACAGCGAATACATAGCCGGTGAGGTACTCGCCGTGGCTGTGGAGGTGGGTCGTGAGCCGCTAGCTGAGGGCACATACACGCACAGGCAGCAGTTCCGGCTGGAAAGCGGAGAGGCTGAGATCGGGGTCCAGGTATCTTGACCGCTGTGGAAACATTGAAGGAGTAGACATGCCACTGAGCAAGAAAGATCGGGCGCACTTCGAGGAGCGCCTTCTGGATGAGCGGGAGAAGATAGTCAAGCAGCTGGCCCAGTTCGACGAATCTTTCTCCGACACGCTCCAGGGGTCGGATGGTGATCTGTCGGCCTACAGCTTTCACATGGCGGATCAGGGGACGGACGCGATGGAACGTGAGAAGGCGTTCCTGTTCGCCAGCAAGGAAGGTCGGCTGCTGTATCACATCGATGAAGCCCTGCGTCGCCTCTACAAGTCACCTGACAGCTACGGGATCTGCCAGGAGTGCGGCAATGAAGTGGGGTACGAGCGGCTGGACGCGCTTCCCCACGCTCGGCTGTGCATCAAGTGCAAGGAGCGGGAGGAGGACGGCGGTGCCTGACGCGTACCCGCGGGCGGAGGAAATGAGCGCGAGAGAGGAGTTAGCGGGGGCGGCCCCGCTGAGGGGGAAGCTGGGAGCGTTTGCTGGCACGGCAGGGGCGATTCTCGCGCTCGACCTGCTGACCAAGTACCTCGTCCAACAGACGCTGACTCCCTACGATCAGATTCCTGTCTTCGGCGAGTTCTTTCGCCTCACTTACATCTATAACCCGGGGGCGGCGTTTGGGCTTCACCTTGGGCCCTACTCGCGCTTTATCTTCCTCGCCCTCGCTTTCGTCGCTCTCGGTGTGCTGCTCGTGATGTACCGGCACACCGCTGCGCATGACCGACTGAGGCTGTTCGCGATCGGGGCGATATCTGGCGGTGCATTGGGCAACGTGATTGACCGTATCCGGTCCGCGGCAGGTGTTGTTGACTTCCTGGACTTCGGTATCGGCAACCTCCGCTGGCCCGTGTTCAACATTGCGGATACGGCCGTCACCTTGGGGGCCATCCTGCTCCTCGCCTCGCTGTGGGCAGAAGACCAGCGTCGCGACCAGAGTAAGAGTGGATCAGGTTGAGGACCGGGAAGGTTACGCAACCTACCGGGTCGAGGTCGACAAGCCCAGCGGCCAGCGGATCGACCGCTATCTAGCAGACAAGCTTCCGCTTTCCCGTTCCCAGGTTGCGTCGCTGATTGAGGCGGGTCGTGTCCGCGTCGCCGACCAAATTCCCAAGAAGAGCTACATTCCCGAGTTGGGCGACGTCATTACTGTCGTCGTCCCGCCGCCCGAGCCGCTGCTCGCGGTTGCGGAAGAGATCCCTATCGATGTCGTCTTCGAGGACGAGGGCTTCCTCATTGTGAACAAGCCGGCCGGGATGGTCGTGCACCCGGCCCCCGGCCATCCCCGTGGCACGCTCGTCAACGCTCTTCTGCACCATGTAGGCGTACTGTCCCCGGTTGGCGAGGCGTGCAGACCGGGAATCGTCCACCGGTTAGACAAGGACACTTCGGGCTTGATCATCGTCGCCAAGGACGAGACGACCCATCGCCGCCTCGCCGGCTCGCTTGCACGGCGCGAGATCGTCCGCCGCTACCTGGCTGCTTGCTGGGGACATCTCAAGGACGAGACGCTCCGCGTTGATGCGGACGTCGGCCGCCACCACCGCGATCGGAAACGAATGGCCGTGGTGCCGGGCGCGCGAACTGCGGTCACCGAGATCGAGCGCCTCGAGCGGTGGAAGGCTGCTGATTTGCTCAAGATCCGACTTCTCACAGGCCGAACCCACCAAATCCGTGTCCATTTGAGACATATCGGCCATCCGGTTGTCGGTGACCGGCAATACGGTGAAGGTTGGGAACGTGGACTGGAAGGCCGCTGGCCTGGCGACCTGGCAAAACGGGTGAAACGCCAATTCTTGCACGCGGCGGAGCTAGCCTTCGCGCACCCTGTTTCGGGTCAGCGGCTGGAGTTCTCGGCCCCCCTACCCGGGGACCTGGCGGAGGTCGCAGAATGGGCCCGCCGGACAAGTTGACCGACGCGTTAGTCGTTATTATACTTGTACTTCCGCGAGTGGCCGCACCGCGATACCTCCCCCATTTCCCACTAACGTGCTTCGAGGGTTGCACTGGGTGTCGGACTCTGCCAGGCGCCAGCTACTTGTTGAGGTCGGTGGGTGTCTGTTCGCCGCCGCCGCCGACGAGGTTCGCGAGGTAATGGATCCGACCGAGGCGACGCCAGTCCCAGGAGCGATACAGGGTGTGCTGGGGCTCCTGAACCGGCGCGGCAAGGTCATCGTCGCCGGAGAGCTAGGGACTTTCCTGGGTGTGGAGTCGGAGCCTGGAGTCGAGTCGGCGCTCGTGGTTTTCGCTGACGGCGATCGGCGGGTCGCGTTGATGGTGGATCGGGTGATAGGCATGGCTTCTTACTCGGCGACTGAGCTCGACGTCGAGAGTGATTTGCTGGAGGCGCTTGGTGCTCGAGATCTGGCGGTGGGAGTGGGGCACTTCGGGCCGCGGCCGTACATACGGCTCGACGTACCGGCGATCTTCGCACGTGTTTTCGACCAGGCCGGAGACCGTGAACGGTCGATCCGGCTCGGGTCGACGGTAAGATAGGAGCGATTCATGAGCCGCACGGTGCTAATTGTTGACGACGCGATCTTCATGCGAACGATGATCGCTGACATCCTCAAGGGCGCGGACTTCGAAGTCGTGGGTGAGGCCTCCTCCGGGGCGGAAGCTGTTGAGAAGTACAAGGAGCTCAAGCCTGACCTCGTGACTATGGACATCGTGATGCCCGACATGGGCGGGATCGATGCGGTTCGCGAGATCGTCAAGTTCGATCCTGACGCCAGGATCCTGATGTGCAGCGCCATGGGCCAGCAGGGGCTGGTGGTCGAGGCCATTCAGGCCGGTGCCCGAGATTTCGTGGTCAAGCCGTTCCAGCCCTCAAGGGTACTCGAGGCGGTGCAACGCTTGTTGGGATGAGCCAGCAGCAGAAATACGCCGAGCTCTTTGCAGCAGAGGCGCGCGAGCATCTGGCGGAGATGGGTCGCGCGCTCGTTGCTCTAGAAGAGGAACCTGGGGACCAGGCTTCCCTCGACGCCGTCTTTCGGTCAGTGCACACGATCAAGGGGATGGCGGCGGCGATGGGCTACGACGTACCGACACGACTCGCCCACAACATCGAGTCGGTGCTTGACGAACTCAGGTCGGGCAGGCGGAATGTAGGCGCAGAAGTCGTTGATCTGCTGCTCGAGGCTTCCGATCTCCTCGAGGGCGCGGTCGAGGCTACCGTGGCCGGCAAAACGCCGGCGGATCCGTCGTCTGCGATTCAGCGACTGGTACTCTGGCGACTGGCTGACGACGGTGAGGCCCAGCAGCCGCCGCCGGAAACGGGTGCGCCTGCGCAACCGTCGCCTGAGTACGAGGCGCAGCGCGTCGCGGCCCCCACGTCGCGACGCTCGGACAGCAGTCGTTTGCGCGTTGACATCCGCCGCCTCGATGCACTGATGAACCTGATGGGCGAGTTGATGATCCTGCGCGGAGAACTGAAGGCCCTGGCGGATCAGCTGGGCGCCGAGTCGCTCCAGGATGCCGTCGAGCGCGCCGGCAGGTTCATCGGCGAGATGCAGGCGCATGTTGTCGAAAGCCGTATGGTGCCTGTCTGGCAGATCTTTGATCGCTTCCCGCGCCTGGTGCGCGACGCCTCGCGCTCGGTGGGGAAGGAGATCGATCTCGAGATTACGGGTAAGCAACTCGAGCTCGACCGCTCGCTGCTAGATGCGATCAGCGATCCACTGGTCCATCTGCTGCGCAACGCCGTGGACCACGGTATCGAGCCCGCGGAAGAGCGCGAGCGCGCCGGCAAGCCGCGAGTCGGCCGAATCGAACTCGCCGCACAACGCGAGCGTTCCCGGCTGGTGATCACTATACGTGACGATGGCCGGGGCATCGATCGCGAGGGTGTTATCGAAAAGGCAAGGCGCGAAGGGCTTCTGCGGGATGGCGAGGAACCGACGGACCAGACGCTGTTCCGAATCATGGCGCGACCAGGTTTCTCTACGGCTGCGCAGATTACCACGCTGTCCGGCCGTGGAGTCGGGCTCGACGTCGTCGAGACCACTATCCGGGGGCTCGGCGGCTCGGTCGGCTTCAGGAGCGAGCCGGGTGCGGGCACCTCGTTCCGTCTCGACCTCCCGCTGACCCTGGCGATCCTGCGCGCTCTTATCGTTGAGGTGGACGGTCAGGTTTATGCCCTACCCGCCACGTTCACGCGCGAGAGTTTCGAAGTCGAGGAGACGGCTGTGGAGCAGGCCCACGGTCAGGAGTGGGTCCACTGGGCCGGCGAGCGCGTGCCGCTGACTCGCCTGCGTACTCTGTTCACAGGTGGCGAGGCTAACGGATCGTCGAAGGACGGAGGTGGCTTCCTGAATCTCGTGGGTCTCGAGTATGGGGAGTCACGTATGGCTATCTCGGTCGACCAGTTCCTCGGCGAAGAGGAAATCGTGATCAAACCGTTCGATCCGCCGCGCGGCGCAGTACCAGTATTCTCGGGCGCCATCGTGCGGCCGGATGGACAACCGGCCTTGGTATTGGACGTGGGCAATCTGTCGTGATGACGCGGATTCACCATTGAGGGACGGCGTTAATGAACGCGAAGCGTGATCTCCATGATAAAGAGCTTGATGCTCTGAAGGAAGTGGCGAACATCGGCGCAGGCCACGCGGCGACGGCTCTCAGCCAGTTGACGCATCGCCGCATCATGATCGATGTGCCGAAGGTGCAGATGTGCACGATCGAGGAAGCGGCCTCCGCTGTCGGCGATGGTGGCGTTGTTGCTGCCGTGCTGCTGCAGGTGTTGGGTGACATGACTGGCCGTAGTCTGCTGCTCTTCGAGAAGAACTTGGCGTTGCAGCTTGCCGACATGCTGCTCAGTAGGGAACCCGGAACGACCAAGGTCTTTGCGGAGTTCGAGCAATCGGCCCTCAAAGAGACGGCGAACATCTTGACTGGCGCCTACCTCAACGGGCTGTCCGACATGTTGGGGCTGATGCTGATCCCATCGGTGCCGAGCCTGGCCATCGACCTCAGCGCAGCGATTCTGTCCACGGCCTACCTCGATTTCAACTACGAGCAGGGAAACGTCATCATCCTGGACACGCGCTTTCGATTTGACCCCGGCGACGCCAGCATGTCAGGTCACTTCGTCTTGTTGCCGGACCCGGCGAGTCTTGAAGTGATACTGAAGGCTGCTCGTCTGGTGTGACTATGACGACGACGGTTCACTCCGAGGGCGACATTCGCATCCTCCGGGCGCTGGCTCAGCGCATCGATCCCGGGGATGCGGGGGCGTACAACAACCTGGGAGTGGTGTTCTACCAAAAGGGTCTCTACGAGGAAGCGATCGAGCAGTTTCGTCGCGCGCTGGCGATCGATGGCAAGATGGAGGTGGCGCGACGGAACCTGGACATCGCCTATCATCAGACGGGCTACTACGACCGTCGCATCGCCGAGCTGATCGCTCGCCTGCGCGCCATTGAAGATGACGACGACGCCCGCTACAGCCTCGCCGAGGCATACTTCAACACCGGCCGCTTCGACGATGCTATCGTCCAGTACGAGAAGCTGATCGAGAGAAAGCCCGGCAACGTTCGAGTTCTGTTGAGGCTCGGCGCCGCCGAAAAGCAACGTGGCGAGTTGAAGCGGGCCATCGAATGGTTCGAGAAGGCCCGCGAGCTCCAGCCCGACCGCCCCTTCATCTACTATTCGTTGGGCGAGATCCTCTACAACCAGGGGATGAACGAGGAGGCGATCGCCCACCTCCGCAAGGCGCTGCAGCTGAATCCTTCAGTCGCCGAGGTGCACCACCTGCTGAGCTTCGTCTACGGCGACATCGGTGCGGCCGATAAGGCGGCCGAGCATGCGGCGCATGCCGCGGAGCTCAACCCGGCGGCTACGAGGGCACGGGCGAACCTCTCGCTCGATCGCTACAGTCCGGCCCAGTACGTCGAACTCACCGGTAAGGCAGCTACGCCGAGCGTTGAGGGTCACAAGGCGTTTGCGCACTACAGCCTGGGAATCGCATTTCGGGCCCGCGGGCTCTACGAAGAGGCGAGACAAGAGTTCACGCGCGGCCGCGAGGCGGGTGAAGATTCGACCTTGATCGATCAGGCGGAAGCCGAGTTGGCCCTGCTTGAGGGCGACCCGGATGGCGCGTTGGCAAGATACGATGCGCTGCTCGCCAAAGTCAGCGACAGCCCAAAGGTATGGAACGAGCGTGGTGTTACGCTCCACCAGGTCGGACGTCTGGACGAGGCCGAGGAGAGTTACCGTCGCGCCCTGGACATCGACGAAGGCTACGCTCTGGCCTGGAACAACATCGGCGTGGCAGCCGCGCACCGCGGCGACGAGGAAGGTGCCGAGGTCGCGTTCCAGCGCGCGCTCGAGATACAGGCTGAACTCACCGACGCGCGTCTCAATCTGGGGCTGCTGTGGGTGCTGGGTGGCAGGCACGATAGCAGTCTGCAGCTGCACCGCGATATGCTGAAGGTCGATTCTAGCCGTGCGGATGCATGGAATGGCCTGGGCTCGGCGATGATGGCTATGGAGCGGTTCGCCGAGGCGCGCAACGCATTTGCGCGTGCGGTTGAGGCGAATCCGAACTTCCCGCCGGCACGGTACAACCTCAGCTTCGCGCTCGCTCGCCTTGGTAAGCATGAGGATGCCCTGCGTGAGACCAAAATGGCGCTCGAGCTCGACCCGTACTACACAGCGCCCCGCTACAAACTGTCGATCGATCTGCAGTATGAGGGTGGCGACGTGTGGGCGCCGGAGCTGGCGGCGCCTGAACGCGTCGCGCCGAAAGATGACGGCGTCCGTGATTTCGACTTCGATCCGGCCGATTTGGAGACAGTGTTCCACGAGCTCGAGGGGCCGGAGCCTGAGCAGGCGGCGGCGCCTAGCGAGACGTTCGAGTTGGCTTGGGATCACCTCGCCAACGGCCTCTACGATCGCGCGCTCTCCGAGGCTGCACGTGTGCTGCGCGACGGTGGCGATGCGGCGGAAGGCGCGCTGATCATCGCTGAGGTCTATCTGCAGCGCGGGCTCTACGGCGAGGCGCTGGAGCGCTTCGAAGAAGCGCGCGCGCTGCGGCCTGACGACCCGCAAGTGCTTGCCGGCGTTACACGTTGCCTGCTGCGGCTGGACCGCGTCGATGAGGCGCGGCTGGCGGCGGAAGCCTTGCAGCCGAAGGCGGGCGAGAATGTGACGCATCTTTTGATGGTCGGCGAGGCACTGACCCGGTCCGGTGACGCGAAACGAGCGATGGAAGTGCTCGACTTGGCGGCGCGGGTTTCTCCACAGGACCCGGTTGTGCACCGACAGATTGCCAGGGCCGCGCTAGCAGTGGGCAACCGGCGGCGCGCCCGGGATGCCTACAGGATGGCGATTGCCGAGGACCCAGATTTCACGGCGGCGCGAGTGGAATTTGGGCGCCTGTTGATCGAAGAGGGCGCGTACAGCGAGGCGGAGGCCGAGATCCGGCAGGCGCTCGAGCTCATGCCCACCTACGCTGACGGCGCTCTGCTGCTCTCCGATCTGCTGAACCGGCAGGGCCGCGGCCGTGAGTCTGTGAACCTGCTGGTCGTGTTCTTGGAAACCGAGCCGTACAACCTCGACGCCCTATCGCTGCTGGGCGAGGCGTTGCTTGCCGAGGGTAAGCGCCGCGACGCAGAACAGGCGCTCGTCCGCGTCGTGCGTTTCGATCCGGGGCGACCCGCCGCGCTCTTTCGCCTCGGAGAGCTCACAGCCGAGTCGGGCCGTTACCGCGAGGCGCTGGGCTATTGGCGCCGGCTCATCGAGGCGGCCCCGGATAGTGAGTATGCCGCTCGCGCCCGGGTGCAGGCGCGTGTCGCGTTGGGGACGGGCAGCGCCTTTGAGGGTCAGACAGCAGGGAGCGGTGACTGATGCCGATCGAAGGCTCACTGCGTGAGTTTGCGCTCACCGACATCTTTCAGCTGCTTCACCTGTCCCAGAAGACAGGAGAGCTGAGGATCGTGCGCGAGCCATCGGGGAGCACCGGGCTGGTGATATTCAACCATGGGACTGTGGTGGGAACGATCCTCGACGAGGCCAGTCCGCGTCTTGGATACATGTTGCTGAATGCGGGTAAGATAACGGAGGCGGACCTTCACCGGGCTGACCAGCTCCATTCGGAGGACCCGAGCCGGTCGTGGACCGATATCCTGACATCGATGGAGGTCGTCGAGTCGTCGGAGATGGATAGGTTCATCCGGTTCCAGGTCGAGGAAACCGCCTACGAGATCCTCGGTTGGGAGGACGGCAAATTCTCGTTCGAGGAACGCGATGTCGACGACTCGGAATGTGTCACTCTTATTCCGGTCGAGTCGATCTTGATGGAGGGAGCCCGTCGGGCGGATGAGATGTCGGCGCTTGCCACCACGATCGAGAGCCCAACCGCTGTGCCGCGCTTGTCCGATCGGGCCGGGGAGGGCGGCATGATCGACCTGGCGCCGGAGGAGTGGGAGATCCTCGGTCGCATCGACGGCACTAGCGACGTCAAGTCGATCGCCTGGACCTTGGGGCGCAACGAGGTCGAAGTCAGCAAGATCATTTCGAAACTTGCAGAGCTGAGCCTGGTCGAGATCGGCGATGAGGAGGAGATCGCCCGCACTAGACCTCCCCACGAAGTGTCTCTCGATCAGGCCGAGGGTCTGCTGGAGAGCGGGGAGGTGCGCGAGGCACGGCGCCATATCATGTCGGTGCTGAAGCGACACCCGGAGGAACCGCGCGCACACCTGCTCGCCGCCAGGTCGTTAGAGCGAATCGGCGACTGGCTCGGTGCCACTGAAGCGTACGAGAGGACCCTGGCTATCGACCCGCTGGCTGTCGAAGCTCGACAGAGGCTTGGCTTGGTACGTCTGAAAATGGGTGACATCGAAGGTGCGGCACGTGAGTGGACGGCATACCTGCGGATGGCGCCGGATTCGGTTGACAAGAACATTGTTGAACGGGCGATAGGCGCCGTGCGCGAACTGCAGATCGTCTTGGACGAATTGGATGGACGGGAAGACCGCTAGATCGCTGCAGAGTCTGAGCGAAGAGGTCGCCACGAACCCGAACTCGACGGCGTTTGTGGAGCTGGCCGCAGCCTACCGGGAGCGTGGCGATAGCGAACGCGCCCTTCGGCTCTGCCTGCGTGGTCTCCAGCGGCATCCGACACACGTCGAGGCCCACTTCGAGCTCGGCCTGATCTACGAGGCGCGTGGCGAACGGGAGCTGGCGCTGGACGAGTGGGGGATCGTACGGCAGTTGGCGCCGGACCACGTGGCCTCGCGCTTGGCGCTCATCCGACTCTATCTGGACGAGAAGCGCTACGTCGATGCGGAGATCGAGCTGAACGCTGCTCGCGAACGCGCCCCCGCCGACAGTGCGGTCGCCGAACTCTGGCAGGCGCTCCAGGCTGCGCGACGCGATGCGGCTCCCGACCAGGCCGAGAGCGCCGCGTCAGCCGGTCTCTTCGCTGCCCTCGAGAGGGAGCAGCCGGGCACGCTCGGTGTGATGCTGGTCGGCGGAGACGGTCAGTTGCTCGAGGGTCGAATGACGCGACGCGGTGTCGAGTCCGATCGGATGCTCGGCGTGACCCTGAACGGTGCCAAGTCCGAGGCGACGCGCGTCGCGTCTCATCTCGGCCTGGGCGAGTTGCAGGGGATAGTCATCGAGAGCGCGGTGGCTCGCCTCACCGTTTCCCCTGTCAGCGACGGGATTGTGATCGTGGCGACACGCGCTGAAGTCCCGGCCGGCCAGGCGGCCCGGCTGGTGCAGCGCGCCCGGCAGATCGCCGAGACTCATCTGGGTGACAAGCAGCGATGAGGACTCCGTACGGGAACCTGCTCGCTAAAGTGATGAGTGCGCCAGGCGTCCGTGGTGCTCTTGTCGTCGCCGTGCGCGACGGCCTGGTGGTCGACGGCCGAGTGCACGTCGGCGTTGAGGGGGAAGCGGTGGCGGCGCTCGCCGCATCGCTATACCGCCGGGCTTGTCGAGCGACTGGCGCCGCCGAGGGCAAGGGTCGCTTCGTCGAGCTGGAGGCCGATGGCGGCCGCATCATGATCGCCGGCAAGAATGACCTCGCTATGATGGCAGTCCTCCAACGACGGGCAAACACGGGGCAGGCGAGGGTGGCAGTGCAGCGGGCCGCCGATGAACTGGCGGCGCTGGAAGGGCTGGCGTAGATGGAGCGCCTGGAATTCAAGCAGATTCAGGATGCCTTCGATGAGCCGCTCCGAGACTTTGTGCGCGAGTCGGGCGTCGGGTTGGCGGTGCTGATCAATCGCAGCGGCCAGGTCCTGGCGCAGCACGGCTTCGACAAGGTCTTCGACCTCGTCGGTGTCGCATCGCTCGCCGCCGGCATCAATGCATCGAGCCGTGCCCTCGCGAATCAGCTCGGTGAAGAGCAATTCGAGCATCTGCACCATGCGGGGCGAGCGCGGCAGCTGTTTCTCGGCCATTTTGACTCGGCCGCCGGACAGCTCATGCTCGTGGCGGTCTTCGATGACCGCTCATCAATCGGCCTGGTCCGACTTTTCTTCGAGCAGTTCGTCGGCGGGATACGTCGACTGCCATCTATGGATGCATCGCGTAAGACTGTAAGCGCGGCGGAGTTCGAGGCAGAACTCGAAACAAGTCTCGACAAGTTCTTTCATGACTTGATAGGCGGTTGACGATGTCGCTCGTGAACTATGCAACACGAGAGATAACCTGCAAGATCGTCTACTATGGCCCCGGACGGTCTGGCAAGACGACGAACTTGCAGTATATCCACAGTCGCGTCCCCTGGGATCGGAAGGGCGAGATGGTCTCGCTGGCAACGGAAGCAGACAGGACTCTCTTCTTCGATTTCCTTCCCCTGGAACTCGGCCAGATCTCCGGGTTCAGGACGCGCTTCCAGCTGTACACCGTGCCGGGTCAAGTCTACTACAACGCGACGCGCAGGCTGGTCCTCCAAGGTGCCGACGGAGTCGTCTTCGTCGCCGACAGCCAGAGGCCGCAGCTCGACGGCAACATCGAATCGCTCCGCAACCTGCACGAGAACTTGCTCGAGCACGGGATCGACATTCGTGACATCCCAGTCGTGATACAATACAACAAGCGCGACCTTCCTAACGTCTTCAGCGTCGAACAGCTGGAAGAGGAGCTGAACTTCAGGAACGTGCCGAGTCACCCCGCATCGGCATTACTGGGGGAGGGTGTGTTCGATACCCTGAGATCGGCGAGCGAAGGCGTTCTGAAGAAATTGGCGAGAAAGCTCGAAGTCCCGGCCGCTGACACGATGGGAGAGCCAGGATGAGCACTGCCATCGATCCGTCGCTGACCTTCGCCAATTTCGTGGTCGGGCAGGAGAATCGCCTGGCATGCGAGGCCGCGCGCACCGCCTCTGAGTCGCCAGGCTCGACCTATAATCCCTTGTTCATTTACAGCGATACAGGTCTCGGCAAGACCCATCTGCTGATCGCCCTTGCTAATCGTGCCAAGGAGTTACAGCCGGAGATGCTGGTCGTTTATGCGCCGCTCGAACAGTTGATGCGAACGCTGTCCAGCACCAGCGACTCCGATTCGTCTTACCGGGACGCGGATATCCTGCTGATAGACGATCTTCAGTTCATCGGTAACCACAGGCAGGGCCACCAGATACTCTTCCACCTGCTCGACCATCTGCTCATGTCAGGTAAGCAGGTGGCACTTGCCTGTGACCGTCCGCCGCTCGAGTTGGGCGAGCTCGATGACCGTCTGCTGTCTCGTTTTAGTGGTGGCCTGGTAGTTGACATCGGGAGGCCGACACTGGAAACGCGTCGGGCGATCCTCGAGCTGCGTCTCTCCGCCGTTGGTCAGGACCTCAGATCGGAGGTCGTCGAGGCGATCGCGCGCCGTGCGATCGAGAACGTGCGCCAGTTGAAGGGCGCGTTGAACAGAGTGCTGGCGGCTCAGACGTCCGAGGGGCGCGAAGTAGAGGCCGATGAGGTGGATCGCCTGCTCGCCGATGTCGTCTCGGATGGCGACATGCCGTGGCTCGCCGAAGCGGCGCAGCGCACGGGAGCCGAGTTCGAGGATTTTCTTACCGACGTCTCCAGCGCGGTTGAAGAAGCGCTCGGCTCTCCGAAATGGCGAGAAGATCTTGCCCGCGCAATTCTGGAATGGGAGGGCGAAGGGTACGTTACGAGTCGGCTTGAGACGTATCTCGAGGGCGATGAGACGGTCGATGCGGAACAGGTCATTGCCGCCTACGAGCGTGACGTCGCAACGCTTAAGTCGATCGAGGAAGAACTGCGTCGGCTCGATGCCGAGGTCCCGGATGATCTGTCACTGAGGGATCCGGGGCGAATCGAGCAGGCGCGGCAGCTGCTGGAGGAAGCGCGCCGTTCCAACTTGGCGGTCGACGATTTCTTTTTGGACGAAGAGAAGGTCGTTTGGGATTGGCCGGTCATCGAGGAGCAGTTGATGGAGGGTTGGAGCGATGGCCATTAAGGGCAGCCTAAAAGAAGCCAGTCTGCCCGATGTCCTGCAGCTCCTCACCATGGGAGGCAAGACGGGCTGCCTGTCGGTTACCGACAGGCAGAGCTTCGGCTACATCTATTTCGAGGAAGGCCGGATCATCTACGCCTCGCTGCTCAATCGGCGCGACCGGATCGGTGATATCCTTGTGCGGGAGTCGGTGATCTCCCGTGAACAGTTGGACGCCGCGATCGAGGAGCAGAGTGCCACCCGCGACGGCCGGCGGCTGGGCGAGATCCTGAAAGACAGCGGCTATATCGAACAGGAGACACTGCACAGGTGGGTGCGCTATCAGATCGAGGAGGCTGTGTACCACCTGTTCACCTGGAGCCAGGGCACCTTCTACTTCGAGCCGGGCCAGCGCCCCGATCGGGAGCAGATACTGGTCTCGATCGACCCCGAGAGCCTACTGCTGGAAGGGGCGCGGCGAGTTGACGAGTGGAGCCAGATAGAGAAGAAAGTCTCCTCGCTCGAGTTGGTCTTTTCACTGCACCCGGAACGGTCACAAGCGATATCGTCGCTCAACTTGACGGACGAGCAGCAGAAGATTCTCCCGTTGCTCGACGGGGTACATAGCGGTTGGGACATCATCGAGGAGACTGCGCTGGGCGAGTTCGAGGTGGGTAAGGCGCTCTTCGGTTTGGTCACGGCGGGCTTGGTCCGCAGGGTTGGCAAGCGGGAGCGGAAATCTCCCCGGGCCGAGGCCCGGACGAGGGTGGAGGAGCACCGTAACCTGGGTGTGGCGTTCTACCGGACCGGAATGTACGACGAGGCTGTGCGTGAGTTGAGGCAGGTGCTCGAATTCGAGCCCGAGGCACTCGACGCCGAGTTCTTCCTGGGACTCGTGGCACTGCGGCGCGGCGATCTCGAGGCGGCCGAAAAGAAGCTCGTAGAGATCATGGAACGGGGAGCGGTTCAACCGGCGGTATACAATGACCTCGCGATCGTGCTGGCGGGCCAGGGCAAACTGGTGCAGGCGGCGGCGCTGCTCGACGAGGGACTAAAGAAAGCCAAAGCGCACCCGAAGCTCCTGCTGACCAAGGCAGTGTGCCAATTGAAGCTGGGCGATACCGCGGCTTCGAAGAGCACGCTCGACGATTTCGCGGCGGGCGCGAGCGGGGAGTTGCCGCCTCTCTACTACTCGACGCGCGCGCTGGCCGATGCGATGTCAGCCGACCTGGAATCGGCGGCAGAGATGGCGGCTGAAGGCGTGGAGCGACATCCGAGCTCGGCCGCGCTTGCCAACAACGCTGGCGTGATTATGGAGAGGAAGGGCGACCTGGACCGTGCCCGGGAACTATACGAGAAGGCATTCGAGCAGGATTCGGCGCTCCCACAGGCGTCCAAGAATCTTGGTGATCTTCTCTATCGAGAAGGTCTGTACGACAAAGCTGCGGAGGCCTACAAGCGGGCGCTGCGTGCCAACCCAAATCTCGGGGATGACGTGTACGCCAAGCTGGGCAACGTCTACTACAAGGGACGCGATCGCGAGAAGGCTGTCGAGATGTGGAGGCGGGCGCTGGAGATCAACCCTGCCAACGAGGTCGTACGCACGAACCTTGAATTCGTGAAGGGCGATGCCGGCGACGGGTGATGACGCCGCTTATGCTGCACTGTTCGCGAAGATCGAGCGTGAGCGGGGCTTTCGTGGGAATCTCTACCGGCAGAAGTGCTTGCGCCGCAGGGTGGGCGTGCGGATGCGCGCCCGTGGTCTCACGAGCATCGCTGACTACTCGGCGCTGCTCGATAGCGATCCTGCCGAATACGACTGGCTTCTGCGCGTCCTGACCATCAACGTCAGCAAGTTCTTCCGGAACAAGGAAACGTGGGATGCCATCGGCAACGAGTTGCTGCCAGGGCTGCTCGCCCGGGGGGAGCCGGTTTTGCTGTGGAGCGCTGGCTCGGCGGCCGGCGAAGAGGCGTACAGCCTGGCGATCCTGGTGTGGGAGCGACTGGCGGCGTGCGGGCGCGGTAAAGTGAACGGTGTGCGTATCATCGGTACCGATATCGATGAGGAAAGCCTCGAGCTCGCCCGCTCGGCGGAATACCCGGAGGTCGCGCTGAGCGAGACGCCGGAGGAGATTCGACAGCGCTGGTTCGTTTCCGGGCCCGTGAACCGGCTGAAGGACCCGATACGTACCATGGTGGAGTTCCGAAACGTCGACATCTTGGAAAACCGCCCGGATTTCGAGGCGGATCTCATCCTCTGCCGTAACCTGCTCATCTACCTGGACCGACCGGCGCAGGGCCGTGTCTTCGAGATGTTTGTCGACGTATTGCGACCGGGGGGCTACCTCGTGTTGGGCCGGGTGGAAATGCTCGCCCGGGAAGTGAAGGAGCACTTCGACGTGGTTGACGCGCGAGAGAGGATATACCAGCGGCGGTGAGGATCTTTGTTCCGATGGGCGATCGTCGCGTTGGGCAAGGCGAGGGGACGCTGTCGATCACAGGCCTTGGCTCCTGTGTCGCGATCGTTCTGTACGATGAGGCGAGCCACGTGGGGGGGCTCGCACACGTTCTCCTGCCGGACCGCTCGTTCTCGAAGCGCGACCGACGCTGGCTGTTCGTGACGGAGGCTGTCCCGGCGTTGCTGGATGAGCTGGAGGAAGCGGGGGCCGAGCGCACTCGCCTCACCGCGCGGCTCGTCGGTGGTGCCGCCATGTTCGAGGACCTGGCACCGCAGGACAGGCCCAACATCGGCCGGCGCAACGTCTCGGCGGCGCGTAGGGCGCTGGCTCGGGTCGGGATCCCCATCGTCGCCGAGGACGTGGGCGGCGGGTTCGGTCGCTCGATCGATTTCGACTTGTCGAACGGTCGAATAGTCGTCTCCTCACAGGGGAAGAGCCGTGTCGAGATCTGAAGGCGGTGCATCGGACACCACCGTCCTGGTGGTCGACGACAGCGTGTTCATGCGGCGCATGATCTCCGACATGATCGATCGCTTCCCTGGGTTCCACGTCGCCGGTGTCGCGTCCGATGGTCAGGAAGCATTGCGGCGCATTGCGGAGCTCGAACCCGACGTGGTTACGCTTGATATCGAAATGCCGCGTCTCGATGGGTTCGGTGTGCTCGAGCGCGTCATGTCGTCACGACCGCGGCCCATTGTGGTCTTCTCAGCCTACACCGATACCGGGTCGGCTGCTGCGCTTCGGGCGCTCGATCTCGGGGCCGTCGACTTCGTGGCCAAACCGTCGGGGCCGATCTCCTTCGACCTCGGCCGGGTGGAAGCGCGGCTCTACGAGGCTCTGCAGGCCGCGGTGGCTGCAGACGTTGGCGTGCTGATCGCCGAACGGACACTGGAGGCCGAACCCGTCGTCGCGCCAGCGATTAGTGGTGAAGCAGCGGTCGCCATCGCCGCCTCCACCGGGGGACCGCGGGCGCTTTCACACGTTCTGCGCGCACTGCCTACCAACCTGGGGGCAGCGGTACTCATCGTTCAGCATATGCCGCCGGGTTTCACGGCGACGCTGGCTGCACGGTTGAGCGGTGTGGCTTCTCTGCCTGTCGTCGAGGCGAGTGGGGGCGAGTCCGTCGAGCCGGACCGGGTCTGGCTCGCTCCCGGCGACTTCCACATGCGGGTAAGGCGGATCGAGGGGACGGTGAAGATCACGCTCGACCAGCGCGAGTCGATGTGGGGCACACGACCGGCCGCCGACGCGCTCTTTCCCAGCGTGGCCGAGGCCTTCGGAGGACGCTCGGTAGGCGTGGTGCTGACCGGTATGGGTCGTGACGGTGCGAACGGTCTGGCGGCGATCCGAGCGAGCGGCGGTCGAACGATAGCCCAGGATGAGGCGACGAGTGTGGTTTACGGGATGCCCGGTCGAGCCGTAGAGCAAGGAGCGGCGGAGCACGTTGTCTCTCTGGATGGGATAGCGGGTGCCATCGTCGAGTGCCTCACTGAACTGCCGGCTCCGGGGGCCAACGCGAGCCAATGAGCAACCTGATTACGTTCCGACTAGGCAATTCGCGGTTTGCGATCCCGGCCGACGTGGTGACCGAGATCGTCGAGGCCGGCTCGATCAAGCACTCGCTGCCCGGCGATGAAGGTGCTCGAGTCGGCCTGGCCCGCGTCCGCGACCGTTGGATACCTGTCGTCGAGCTTGCCGGCGCCATCAGCGGTGCGCCGAGCCTGGATCCGGATTCAGCGGACGCGCTGCTGCTGGTGCTGGGCCGGGAGCGTGGCCGGTTGGGCCTGCGAGTTCAGGGCCCCGGCGAAGTTGTTCAAGGATGCGAGGCGCGGTCGCCGAATGATCGGTCGGATGACCTGCTCGAGCTAGATGGTGAGATGGTTCGTTTTGTCGACCCGGCGGCGCTAGTCGCCTCGCGGGCCGAGCTGCTTGGAGAGAGGGGAGAATCCATGGTGGATAGAGATGTGGCTGCCGAGCCGCTGCGCGTGGTGAGGTTCCAGCTCGGCGACGACGAATTCGGTATCGATGTGATGAAGGTCTTTGAGGTCCTTCCGGTACCGAAAGTCCGCCCTGTACCCAAAGCGCCTGCCTTCGTCGAAGGTGTCGTCGACGTCCGCGACTCGATTATCCCGGTTATCGACATGCGCAAGCGCTTCAGCTTGCCGGAGAGAGAGACCGACGAATCCAGCCGGCTGCTGATCGTCGCCATCGGCGAGGCCCGGGCTGCCCTCGTCGTCGACACGGTTCCCGGCGTCGTACCTCTGGCCGAAGATGCGGTGAGCCCGCCACCTGACTTCTTCCGCGGCCTGGCAGGAAAGTACCTCGAGGGTCTCGCTAAGGACGACGACCGCATGATCATCATGCTCAACGTCGGCGAGATTCTCAGCTCGAAGGAGAAGATAGCCCTCGAGAAAGTCGTCGACTCCGCAAAGCCCGCCGCCCGAGCCAAGGGTAAGAAACGCGCGCCGCGGCGCGCCAAGAAGAAGTCGTAAGGTTGAAGGCCATCGACCCGCTTTCGCCGCTGCTCGGCCGATACCGTGAGCTGGAAGACGCTCTGGCCCGTGCTCGGGATACGGCGGAATCCGCTCGCTTGGGTGCGGAGGCCTCGGAACTTCTGGATACGTTGAACCAGTTGGAAGGGCGCTTGGCGGAGCTGCGGGAGATGCTTCGCCAGTTGATGGACCGTCACGGCATTCTGCCCGGTCTGCCGGAGGGGGCTGTGGGTCTTCCACCCGCGGTGGCGGAACGCCAGAGTGAGCTGGGCGGCGGTTACGTGGCGAAAGGGTGGAAGCTGCTTCGCTCCGGCGACCACGACGATGCCGTCGCCCTGTTGAAGGAGGCACTCGACCTGGCGCCGGACGATCCGGGTGTCCTATCGTCCCTGGGCTGGGCACAGACGATATCGCAGCAGTACGACGATGCGCTGGCCACCTACCACCAACTGTTGGTGGTTCGCCCGGAGGACATGCTGGCCCGCGTTAACCTGGGGTACATTTGCCTGAGGAAAGGGATCTACGGCGAGGCGATCGGGCATCTGTCGAAGGCGATCCGGGACTCGACGGATCAGAGGACAGGCGTCTACGGTCGCTACTACCTTGGCCTCGTCTACCTGGCCCGAGAGATGTACGACGACGCCGAATCGTTCCTACACGAGGTAGTGGAGCTGGACCCGACGATGAGCGAGGCGTCCTTCCAGCTCGGGCGAACACGCTACCTGGCCGGCAGGAAGGCGGAAGCGATCTCGGCCTGGAAAGACGGGGCGGCGGCGCCGCAGGGCGGCTTCTGGGCAGGCCGCTGCGCCGAGGCGGCGCGGAGCGCCGAGTCCGGCGTCCAGCCATTGCTCGACTGACCCTCTGCTGCACACTACTACTACTCGGTGCAGCACCATCGATACACACGAGCCAGGTACCGCCCCAAGGGGAGGTCCGCGCGGGCTCGCTAGTCTTTCGCTTTTGGCCCGGCCATGAGGGTGCGGCCGAGGCGCTCGCTGGAAACGCGGCGGCGTCACCGGCGCTTCCCGGGCTGCCGCCGGGTATCCTCGACACAGGAGAGGTTGTCGTCTTCCTGGCGCCTGACGAGGCGACGTACGATTCGTTGGCGCCTGGCGCCCCCGATTGGAGCGGCGGTCTAGCGTTTCCGGAGGGTGACCGGATCGTTTTGCCGACCTTCGGTCCGCGGGCCGGCGCGAGACCGCTGGCGACCGTACTGCGGCACGAACTTGCACACGTTGCCCTCACCCGGCAGCTCGGCTCGGCGGTGCCTCGCTGGTTCCATGAGGGTTACGCGCAGTTGGCGTCGGGAAGCTGGAACGCGAGGGATGCGTGGGCTCTGCGCTTCGCGATTCTCCAGGGCCGGCTGGAGTCGCTGGAGTCGCTGAGCCTCGACTTCGCTCGCGGCCGCGTCAGGGCCGATCACGCCTATCTCCTCTCCTACACGGCCGTTGAGTTCCTCCACAGGATGGGGGGCGCCGACGGATTCGCCCGGCTGCTGGAACGCTGGCGCGAGATGGGTGAGCTCGACCCGGCCCTCCGCCGGACCTACGGGCTGACCCTTGGCCAATTCGAGCGTATGTGGCGCAGAGACGTCGGCCGGCGCTTCGGCTGGCTTCTCGTCCTGGCTCAGGCGGCCGTCTTCTGGACCATCCTGACGATCCTTTTGCTGGTTCTGGGGTATTGGAAGAAAAGACGAACCCGTCAAAAACTGGAAGCGCTCGAGACGGCGGTGGCGGCCCGCGAAGTCAGGGCACGCCTTGAGGGTACGGCGGAGGCCGGCTCAGCCGGCGGCGGGCGCGAAGTGATTGACGAGGTTGGCGGAAGCGAATAGGTTTGGGCGGTTCAAGACCGCAAATCTCACGCTTGGCAAGAAAAAGCGGGCCGCACGCGGCACACATCGTATAGAGGGTGGAGGACTAGAGCAGCGTGTCAGCTAGGGGAGCGGTGGATGGGCCTCGGGCCCTCCAGTTCACGCGACTGAATTGGGCGCTACTCGCCGCCGCGGCTGTGCTGATAGTCGTCGGCTACGTGGCGCTCGCCAGCAGCTCGCCGGTCCTCTCGACGGTCGTGGCGCCGCTTCTCCTGGTTGCGGCCTACGTGGTCCTGATACCGCTGGGGCTCATCCTCTGAGGAGGGGCCGGTTGACGACGCGTCGGGCCGGTCATAAGCTCCCGGCTTAGCTCAGTGGGGTTGGGGCGCGTAGCTCAGCTGGCAAGAGCGCTGCCCTTACAAGGCAGAGGCCCCTGGTTCGAGTCCAGGCGCGCCCATCGCCGGAGGGTGAACCGTCCCGGCCCAGAATCGGGCCGACGGCGGACCGATGCGCACAGTCGTGGAGGCGCGGGCAGATGCCCGCTGTTGTAACCCAAGTGGGGGGTAAGCCCATGAAGTCTAGCGTAGTCAGGTGCGGAGTTGCGGCCCTCTGGCCGCTGGTAGGATTGGCGCTGATGGCGAGCCTGTTCGTTCCCGCGGCCCGAGAGGCATGCGCGCAGGAGCCGGGTGGACGGTACCGTGTCGTCGTAATCCCCTTTGAGTCCAGAGCGCTGGACCGGCGGTTTGGCGACAAGGTGGCCGACGCGCTCCGCGAGCGCCTCGAGGATTTCCCCACGCACGCTCCCGTCGAGGAGAAGGACTTGAATCGCGCCCTCGATCAGTACGACCTGGAGTATGAAGAGCTGAACGCGATCAGAGCGCGCCAGCTGGCCAACCTGATGGGCGCCCAGGTTCTCTACTTCGCAACCCTGGAAAGCGTGGACGGTGCCTTCGAGGTCCGGGGCACCTTCATCGACGTCCGCACTGGTGACGAAGTACCCGTGCCGCCCGTCCGCGTCACCGACAGAAGTAACGAGTCGAGGGACCGGGTGGTCGACGTGACTATCGAGGCCTTCGAGACACAGGTCCGATTCGTCCGAGCACAGCAGTTCTGCGCCGAATACGTGGAGAGCCACCAGCTGGAGAACGCGCTGCGCAACTGCGACGAAGCCCTCGAGATCAACCCGAATAGCGTACACGTCCTGTTCAACAAGGGCATGGCCTACCGCGTCATGTTCGAGCAGGAAGAGACCGCTACGGACGGTTGGGCGGACTCTTCCATCGCCTATTTCGAGATGGTGCTCGAGCGCCAGCCGAGCCATCGCTCAGCGTTGCAGAACGCCGCTTTCATGTACTCCCAGTCGGGTGATGCCGATAGGGCCAGCGAGCTCTACCAGAGTTACCTGGAGTACGACGCGGGCAACGTCCCGGTTCGCATCAAGGTCGCCTACGACCTGGCAAACGCCAACCTGATGCCTGAGGCGATCGCGATCATCCAAGCCGGACTCGAGATCGCTGAGAACGATGTCGACCTCCTGCAGTCGCTCGGTGACTACGCGCTGCGTTACTCCTCGACGGACTCCACCTACGTGGACATCGCCCTCGACGCCTACGAGCGGGTGCTCGAGATCAAAGGCGAGGAGACCGACCTCTCGATCGTCGAGAACGCCCTCGCCGCCTATACCCAGGCCAACCGCACCGCCGAGGCGATCGAGTTCGCAGAGTTGGCGCTCCAGTCGCACTCGGAAAGCGCCCGACTCTGGTCGCTTTATGCCGACGCCCTCGGCCGCGCTGAGCGCTTCGGCGACGCCAGCGCCGCCATGGATAGGGTCGTCGAGATCGATCCCGCCTATCCCGCGGCTCTGCTCAAACGTGGACGGTTCAAGTTGCAGGGTGGCGATGAACAGGCTGCGCTGGCCGACTTCAATCTGGCTGTCGAGACCGGCGCTTCCACTTCCGAGGAGGTCTTCAGACTCTTCTGGGGCGAGGCGCACGGCGCCCGCAGTTCCGGCAACCTAACGGTGGCAATCGGACACTTCGAGACCGCCTCCAATTTCGCTCCTGCCAACCAGAGGCGCGAGCTCGAGTTCTGGTGGGGATACAGCCACTACCAGCTGGGCGAGCGACAGGCAACCCCAGAGGACGCGTCGGTCGCCGTCCTCGAGCGCGCCCGCTCCAATGTCCAGGCCGCTCAGGGCCACTTCCAGCGGGCTGGCAATGTGCGGCGAGAGGTCCCGCAGCTCCTCGACGCCTGCGAGCGCTGGCTGCTCAACATTGACGCGCGGATCCGGCGCGCCCAGCGCGGCAGCCGGTAGGATCCAGGGGTTCGGGGATTCGGGGATTAGCTCCCCGGATCCCCGAGTTTTCTTGCTCCCGCGTTCCCGTGTGCCACGGATTCCACGGATTCCACGGATTAGCCGATCCAACTCCTCAGTCCCGCAGTCCCTGATTCCCGAATACCCGAATACCTGAATCGGCGGTTCCCACCCGAAGAGATCCCGTAGAAGAGAAGTCCTTGACGCAGTGGGGACAGGTCACTAGCTTGGGGGTCGGAGTGGGGTAAAGTGGTGGGAAGTGCATCTCTCGCCCACCTAGCGGTGCCCGGATCCCGCCGACCGGGCCCAAGCGAGCCTTCCGGGGGAGGATTTACTTGACCGGCTTCTTGGGGAGCTACCTCCATCAGCTGGATGAGAAGGGCCGCCTGGCGCTGCCGGCACCATTTCGCCGCGCCGCCGGGGAGGGTGGTTTCGTCCTGATCCACGCCGTGGAACCGGCGCTGTTCCTGTATCCGGCGCGGACCTGGGTGGCGGTGGAGGAGCGCCTAGGGGAGCTTCTGCGGCGGCAGCCCAAGGCGCGGGGCAGGGTGTTGGGGCTGACGGCGAACGCGGTCGAGGTGATCCCCGACAAGCAGGGCCGGATCCTGGTGCCGGAGCGGCTGCAACGAGCGGCGCAGTTGGATAGTGAGGCGCTGATCGTCGGAGTGCTGGATAAGATCGAGATCTGGAACCCGGAGCTATTTGAAAACACGACGAGGGAGGCCGAACCGGGCTTTGAGGAGTTCGTTCGGCAGATCCTCGTGTGATGTGGCTGGGCCCGGCGCTGACGGTCGAGTTGGGTGATGGGCGGGTCGTGGGGGAATCGCTCGTCTGTGATGAGAGGTGCGATGGCCGTCAGTTGCTGGACCCAAAGATTGGGACGGTGGGCAGGTGGCAGGGGGAGGGCTGTGTGGACCTAGGGGTAGGGCAACGCCGTCTGTCCACCGTCCTATTTGTCAGGTGAAGGAGGGTCGTCCGGGCGTCCCGCGTGATGGCCCGCTAACCCGGCAGGAGCCTTGAGCGCCAGCACGTTCCATACGCCGGTGATGACGGAAGCGGTGTTGCGGTACCTGGCGCCCGAGCGGGGCGGCCTGTTCCTGGACGGGACTGTGGGAGGCGGTGGACACGCGGAGGCGATTCTGCGAGCCGGTGAACGAGTCGAGCTGCTGGCCGTGGATCGAGATCCTGAGGCGCAGGATGAAGCGCGTGCACGGTTGCAGGGCTTTGGCAAGCGCGTCCGGTTTGCAAGAGGCGACTACGCGGATGTGAGTGACTTGTTCGATCTGGGGGAGGGCGCATTGGCTGGAGTTTTGTTGGACCTGGGGGTGTCCTCCCACCAGATCGATGATCTGGAGCGCGGGTTCTCGTTCCGCCAAGGCGCTCCACTCGATATGCGGATGTTCCGCGAGGGACCGGAACCGACGGCTGCGAAGTTGCTGTCGGGTCTCTCGGCGGATGAACTGACCGAGATATTTCGCAACTTCGGCGAGGAGCGACGCGCCAGGCGGCTCGCGACGGCGATCGTCGGGAGCCGGGAGGACGTGTCGCTTGAGACGAGCGACGATCTGATGAAGGTCATGGAGAGGGTTTGGGGGAGGGCGGTCGCCGCGTCTGATGCCGCTCGGATCTTTCAGGCGCTGCGCATAGCGGTGAATCGCGAGCTCGATTCGCTGCGGCGTGCGCTCCCTTCCCTCCGCGATCTGCTCGCTCCGACCGGCCGCATGGTAGTCATCGCGTACCACTCGCTCGAGGACAGGCTAGTGAAGCGCTCATTCCGCGATTGGAGCCGCAAATGTGTCTGCCCGCCGGGCATCCCCGTTTGTCGGTGTCGCGGTCGAGCGCTCGGTCGCGAGCTCACTCGCTCGCCGCAGCGGCCGTCGGCGGCCGAGGTGGAGGGTAATCCGCGGGCGCGGAGTGCGCGTCTTCGCGCTTGGGAGCGGGGCGAATGAGGCTCCGCGGGATGCTAACCGCCGTTTCGGCGATGCTGCTTCTCGCTGGGATGTTCATCGCGGTACATCGAGGTGCTCGCGGCCGCGCGATCGCCGAGCAGGTCAGCGCGATCGATAATCAGCAGGAAACCGCGTTGGTGCGGAAGAACGAGTTGCGACAGAGGGTCGAGTACCTGCGCAGTCGCTCGCGAATCGTGCATGCCGCGCAGTCGTTAGGGCTCCACCTGCCGAGCGAGGATGAGCTTGTGTACCTCGACCTGAGCGATCTGCCACCTACGGCGTCGGGAGGCTCCTTGTGAGGTCGGAAGCGCGACAGGCTCGCCGCCGCCATCTGAGACACGGCTTGCTGCAGCTGTCATTGCTGTTGGCGTGCGGGGTGGTGCTGGCTCGCGCCTTCCAGTTGCAGGTGCTGCAGGGCGAGCGTTGGCAGGCAAGGTCGATCAACCAGCACGAGTATCGAGATCCACTCCCAGCGCCGCGTGGAACGATTTACGACCGCGAGGGTCGCGAGCTGGCGGTTAGCCGGACGGACTACGAACTGTATGTCGCGCCAAAGGAGTTGCGTAATCCTCAAGCCGCCGCGGTTGCATTGCGGAGCGCGGTGGATCTCGAGCCGGAGAAGGCGCGCCTGGTCGCTGAGGGTAAGGCGGGCTGGTTCCGGCTGCCGGGCCTCTATTCGGCGCTCGAGCTGAATGAGCTAAAGGACCGTTTCCCCCAAGGGCTGCACGCCGAGGTGCGCGTCAGTCGCTCGTACCCGCGCGGTGACCTGGCAGCCGAGATCATCGGCCGCGTGATCGAGGCGGGTCATAGACTGAGCGGTTTGGAACTCAGCTTCGACTCGGTGCTTGCCGGCCAGCCCGGTTTGGGCCTCTCGCGGAAAGATGCCACTGGCGCCTCGTCCGCCTGGCTCACGGTGGAGATCGCTCCGCCGAGCCCCGGCCACGACATCTATCTGACGATAGACGCCGAGATGCAGGCGCTCGCCGAGTCGGTGCTGGAAGAGGCGGTCGCCGAGTCGAACGCGAGCGGCGGCGACTTGTTGATCCTCGACCCCAAGAGCGGCGAACTACTGGCCGCAGCCAGCCGGCGCGAGCGGCTGCGCGGGCGCGAGCCGCACCTGACGGCGGCGACGGAACCCTACGAAGCCGGCTCGACGCTGAAACCATTCACAGTGGCGGCACTCCTGGCGGAGGGACTGGCCGATTTTTCCGACAGCGTCGATACGGGCATAGGGCTGTATCGAGCGGCCGGTCGAACGATCCGAGATGAAACACCCCACGGTCGGCTGAGTCTTGCACAGACACTTACGGTCTCCAGCAACGTGGGGATGGCGATTTTTGCCGAGCGCATTCCGAAGGGCGTCCAGTTCAGCTACCTGCGAAATTTCGGCTTTGGGACACCTACCGGTCTAACTTACCCCTCCGAGTCCCCCGGTTTTCTACGACGCCCTTCGGAATGGTCGGCACAGAGCCGCGCCTCGCTGGCCATCGGCTACGAGGTAGCGGTGACACCGTTGCAACTCGTCATGGCCTACGGTGCGATCGCCAACGGCGGCGTCCTCATGCGGCCGCGGCTCGTGCGCGAGGCACGGTCTGCCGATGGGACGATGCGCTGGCAAACAGGTTCGGAGGTCATCCGCCGCGTCGTGTCGGAGGAGATCGCCTCCGCTATTCGGCGGGTGCTTGCCGATGCCGTGGCCGAGGGCACGGGCCGCAGCGCTGGTGTCCGTGGCCTGAGTGTCGCCGGCAAGACAGGCACGGCCTGGCGCTTCGACGAGGAGTTGGGCTACGACGGGCACTCATATACATCGTCGTTCGTCGGCCTCATACCGTCGGACGATCCGCAACTGGTGATCTTGGTAAAACTGGACGAGCCGAGTGGGCCGTACTACGGAGGCGCGACCGCAGCCCCGGTCATGCGCACCGCCGTACGCGCTGCTCTTGCGGGAAGCTACTGGTCGGCGCCGCCGCTAATGGGGGAGCCGGAAATTCCGGACGAACAGGCGGGAGTATCAGCGGGTCTGGCGCCGACCGGTGGCCCTTATGTTTTCGCGCTCGACACGCCGCTGCTCAGGGCCCGCGATGATAACGCGAGCAGTGCATTTCGGGTCGCGGAGCTGCTGCCCGACGTCAAAGGCCTGTCGCTACGTGCCGCCGCACACCGGCTGCACCAGGCAGGTTGGCGGGTGGCCGTGCGTGGAGGTGGACGTGTTGAGTCGATGGAGCCAGCGGTCGGAACGATGTTGCGCTTGGGCGAGCGGGTGGTTCTCTCGGGCAGCGAGCGCAGCCCACCGGTTCGACCGAGTAACCCATCTGGAGCGGGGTGATACCGATCGCCGATGTCCTAGCGCGTCTCGACTCGGCCGGGCTCCTGCAGGGGCCCGGCCCTACGGTTGATCTCGCCGTCTCGGGGATTAGCGCCGACTCCCGCCAGGTCGGCGTCGGCGATCTTTACTGCGCGATTCGAGGCTACGTACACGACGGACACGACTTCCTAAAGGAGGCGGAGGCGGCCGGGGCGGTAGCGGCTCTCGTCGAGCACCCACGTGCCGAGCTCGACCTGCTGCAGATACACGTCAGCGATGGCCGGCGCGCCGCGGCCCTCGCGGCGCAAGTCGTCTATGGGGAGCCTGCCGTCGGCCTGAGGCTCGTCGGCGTCACCGGCACCAACGGTAAGACGACCACGGTTCACCTGGCCCGGCACATCCTGGCGCGACGCTTCGCCAGCGGCTCGATCGGCACCCTGGGTGTCGTCGCCGCTACGGGCGTGCGCGAAGAATCGGCGTTGACAACGCCGGGACCTGTGGAGTTCGCGGGCCGCTTGGCCGCCCTCAAACAAGACGAAGTCGAGTGCGTAGTCGCCGAGGTGTCATCGCATGCTCTGTCGCAGGGCCGGGTGGATGGAGTGACCTTCGAGGTCGCAGCATTCACTAACCTGTCTCGCGACCATCTCGACTATCACTCCGACTTCGACGAATACAGGGCGGCGAAAGCGCGGCTGGCCGATCTCGTCTCACCGGATGGGACGTTGGTCGTCAACGCCGACGAACCGGCCTGGTCGGATCTACCGCGACGTCGAACGGTGCGCTTCGGCCTGGCGGGCGACGTCGAGTTCACGGCCCGGGGCGTCCAGCTGGGGCGCAGCGGTTCTCGCTGGAGGCTGGTGGCGCCTGAGGCTGAGGTAGAGGTCGAACTTCCGTTGCTGGGCGAATTCAACGTCTCGAACGCGCTGGCTGCGGCGGCAGTGGCGAGTGTCCTCGGTATGGAGGCGGAAGTGATCGGCGAGGCGCTATCCGACGTGCCACCGGTGCCCGGGCGGCTCGAAGTCTTGGCGGAGCGGCCGCTGGTGCTGCGGGATTATGCGCACACAGCGGACGCCCTACGCCGCGCTCTGGCGGCGCTGCGTCCGCTGGCGAGGAAGCGGCTGATTGTGGTGTTCGGCTGTGGAGGCGATCGCGATCCCGGTAAGCGGCCGCTCATGGGGCGGGCGGCTGCCGAGGGCGCGGACCACAGCATCGTCACCTCGGACAACCCGCGGAGCGAGGAGCCCGAGGCTATAGTCGCGGACATCTTGCCGGGGCTTGGATCGGCGGACCACGAAGTGGTCGTTGATCGCCGCGCCGCCATCGCCAGGGCGCTGGAGATCGCCGGCCCTGAGGACACGGTCCTCCTGGCTGGCAAAGGACACGAGGACTATCAGGTCGTCGGCGACGAGGTCAGGCCGCTAGACGAGGCGCTGATCGTGGCGGATCTGCTCGGCGCCGGTCGGGAAGGCACATGATGGCGCGGTTCTCCTGGACGAGCGAGCGCCTGTGCGAGATTCTTGGCCTCCCAGCGACGGGCGCGGCCGCACGCACGTACTCGGGTGTCTCGACCGACACCCGCAGTCTTCGTCCTGGAGAGCTGTATGTCGCGTTGCGGGGTGAGCGGTTCGATGGGGCCGATTTCGTCGGCGCTGCGGCTGAGGCCGGAGCCGCCGGCGCGGTGGTCGAGCGTCGCCCCGACGATCTCCCGGCCGACTTCGAGCTGTTCGTCGTTGGCGATTCCCTGGATGCGCTGGGCCGATTGGCTGCAGCGCGGCGGTCGGTTCTGGATCCCATCGTCGTGGCGATAACGGGGACGAGCGGCAAGACGACGACGCGCGAGCTTGCGATGGCCGCCTTGGGGGGCGAGGCCTACGGCAGTCCGGGGAACTTCAACAACCTCGTGGGCCTTCCGCTCTCGATCTTGGCGGCGCCCGAGGGCGCGAGAATCTGGGTGCTGGAGCTCGCCTCGAATCAGCGCGGCGAAATCGAGCGCTTGGGCCGCATTGCGGAGCCCGACTACGTGGTGGTCACCACGGTGAGCGAGGGCCACCTCGAGGGGCTCGGTGACTTGAGGGGGGTCCTCGACGAGAAGCTGTCACTCCTCTCCACCATGCGGGCCGGAGGTGTCGCCCTGGTCGGCGATGAGCCACCCGAGCTCGTGGAGCAGGCACGCGGGCGCTATCCCGAGGTGTGGAGCGTCGGGCTGGACGCGGCGGCCGACGAACGACCGGAGAGTTGGTCGGTCACCGGCGACGGTGTGGTGTGGAGATGGGCCGGCACGGACTTCGACCTCAGAGGCTTCGGCACGCACCTGATACGCGATGCGCTGTTTGCCGTCGTCCTGGCGTCCCTACTAGGTGTCGATCCGCAGCGGGCGGCCGAGCGGTTGGCGAACGCCGAGTTGCCACCGATGCGTGGTGAGGTGCGTCGACTTCGCGATCTCACGCTGCTCGTCGATTGCTACAATGCGAATCCGGCGTCGTTTCTGGCTGCGCTCGATGCGCTCAGCGCGCTCGCCGCAGGTCGCCGGCGCGCGGTCCTCGCCGGGACGATGCTGGAACTAGGCGCCCGCTCGGCTGTGCTGCACGAGCAAGTGGCGGGCCTCATGCTCGACGCCGGCGTCGAGCTGATCGCCGCGACCGGCGCGTTCGTGGGAGCGTTCGCTCGCGCCGGGACCCGGGCGCACGAGGCGTTGATCCTCGAGCCGCAGCTGGACGACGCCTATCGGCAGCTGGCGGCGCGCCTGGCAGGTGGCGAATTCGTTCTGCTCAAGGCATCGCGGGGCATGAAGTTCGAGCGGGCGATCCCCTGGTTCGAGCGCGACTTCGGGGCCGGGGGAGAGTCAGGTTCAGGTACGGCAGGTTAGCGAGGGACGATCGTGCTCTACGAATTCCTCTTTCCGCTGGCCGACAAGCACATTGTGTTCAACCTGTTCCAGTACATCACGTTCAGGGCAGGTGGCGCGACGGTTACTGCCCTGCTCATCGCCTTCGTCACCGGCCCGCCGATCCTCAGCTGGTTGCAGCGACGTGGTATCGGCCAGGTCGTGCGGCTCGACGGGCCACACGCACATCTCGACAAAGCCGGTACCCCGACGATGGGCGGCCTCATCATCTTGGCCGCCGTCGTTATTCCAACGGTCCTCTGGGCGCGCCTCGACAATTCGTATGTGCTCATCGCGCTCGGCCTGACAGCAGCTATGGGCCTGCTCGGCTTTGTCGATGACTACATGAAAGTCGTCCAGCGCGAGTCGCGTGGCCTGGTGGCGCGCTACAAGTTCGTCGGCCAGTTCGCTCTCGGCCTGCTGCTCGGTTATCTCCTCTGGCAGTATCCGCTGAGCGACTATCCGGTGAATCACACCACGTTGCCCTTCTTCAAGGAGTGGCGGCTGGTGATCTGGGCGCCGTTCTTCATCCCGTTCGTCGCTCTCGTGGTAAGCGGCAGCGCGAACTCGGTGAACCTAACGGATGGGCTCGACGGTCTCGCGTCCGGGCTCGCCGCTATCGCCGGCGGCACGTTCGGCGTCTTCGCCTATCTAATCGGCCGCGTTGACGCCTCGGACTACCTGGGCCTCTTCTATCTCCCGGGCGTCGGTGAACTATCCGTCTTCTGCGCCGCGCTCGCCGGTGCCGCGTTGGGCTTCCTCTGGTTCAACAGCCACCCCGCGGATGTGTTCATGGGCGACACCGGCTCGCTGGCGCTCGGTGGTGCTTTGGGCGCGGTGGCCGTTTTGATCAAAGGTGAATTCCTGTTGCTGATTGTCGGTGCCGTGTTCGTGGCCGAGGCGTCTTCGGTCATTCTGCAAACGAGCTGGTTCAAGTACACGCGTAAACGTACTGGGCAAGGCCGGCGCATCTTCCGCATGGCGCCGTTACACCATCACTTCGAGCAACTCGGGTGGCCGGAATCGAAGGTCGTCGTCCGCTTCTGGATCGCCGGGGTGCTCGCAGCGCTGATCGCGCTGAGCACGTTGAAGATACGGTGAGGACTCCCGAGTCGTGGTCGGAGCTCCGGGTAGGAGTACTGGGGTTGGGTCGTAGTGGACGCGCGGCGACGCGGCTGTTGGTCCAGGCCGGCGCCTCGGTTTACGCCAGCGACGTCGTGGCAACACCGGAGCTGCGCGCCGAGGTAGAGGGCCTTCGCGGACCGGGAGTCGACGTCGAGCTGGGGCGGCACGATGTCGAGAAGTTGGGACGGTGCGACGTGCTGGTGACGAGCCCGGGGATACCGCCCGGTGCAGCGGTCTTCCATGCACCGGGAGTGCGGTCGCGGCCGCTGATCTCCGAGCTCGAGCTGGCGTTCGGCTTTCTCGAAGCCCCGATCATCGCGATCACCGGCACGAACGGTAAGACGACGACGAGCGCCTGGATAGGGTCGATGCTCGAGCGCGCCGGCCTGCGCGTTGGGGTGGGCGGCAACATAGGGCGAGCGCTATCCGAGCTGGCCTTGGAAAGCGATCGCGGATACGAGTGGGTCGTCGCTGAGGTAAGCTCGTTCCAGCTGGCTCAGATAGAACGCTTCAACCCGGCGATCGGCGTGTTTCTCAACCTGTACCCCGATCACCTCGATTGGCACGTCGATGTCGAGGACTACTACGCCGCCAAGGCCCGCTTGTTCGACAACGCGGGCCCTGACAGTCGCTGGGTGCTGAACGGAGAAGATCGAGGCGTCCTTGATTTGGCCGCCGAAAAGCCCGGGACTGCCCGCTATTTCCGCGTCGCATCCCGGCCGCCGGCCGGAGAGCAGGGCGCCTTTCTCGATAGCGATAACGTGCTGGCCGCCCGCTACGACGGTGAGCAGGTCAGGCTCGTGGCGCGGAGCGAGCTCAAGCTACTGGGAGCCCACAACGTTGCCAACGCGCTGGCTTCCGCTATCGCCGCGGCGTTCGCGGACGTTCCTGTTCCTGCAGTGCGTGAGGGGCTCCTCGGTTTCGAGCCGCTACCTCACCGCCTCCAGCCCGTGGCGGAGAAGGGCGGTGTCCTTTGGGTGAACGATTCGAAGGCGACGAATGTGGCTTCGACCCGCGTGGCCTTACAGGCGATGGATCGCCCCGTGGTTCTGCTGCTCGGCGGACGACCGAAAGGAGAGTCGTTTGCGGCTCTGGCGCCCGACCTGAAGGGGCGGGTTCGCGCGGTCGTCGCCTACGGCGAAGCGGCGGCACAGATCGAGTCCGAGCTCGGCGACGAGGTGACGCTCGTGCGTGAGGACGGACCTTTCGAAGATGTGGTGCGGCGGGCGCGTGCCTTGACACAACCGGGCGACTCCGCTCTTCTCGCGCCCGCCTGCGCCAGCTTCGACATGTTTCGCAACTACGAGGAGCGCGGCGAACGATTCATAACGCTTGTGGGTCAGGAGATATCGTGAGAGATCTTGCGGCATCGGTAACGGTAGACGCCTACGTGCCGGCGGCCGGCAGCGCGCGGCGCGATGCCGGCATGCTGCTCGCAGTCACGATTTTCCTGCTGCTCGCCGGCCTCATCACCGTGTACAGCGCCAGCTCGTTCCTCGCGCAGACGCAGGGACTGCCCGACCACTTCTATCTCCGCCAACAGGCGAGCAAGGCGCTGGTCGGTCTGCTGGCGCTGTACGTGCTGGCGCGAGTCGACTACCGGATCTACCCGCAGCTGGCCTGGCCGTTACTCGGACTAACGCTGCTCGCGCTCCTGGTACTCGTGATGCCGGGCACCGAGGCGATCGCGCCGCCGCGGAATGGCGCGCGCCGCTGGCTCGAGTTGGGTGTTCGTTTCCAGCCGTCGGAGGTTGCGAAGCTGGTGATGGTGATTTGGGCGGCTGCGATAGCGGCAAAGAAGGGGGAGCGCATCCGCAGTCTACGTTGGGGGTTGGGGGCGTTCGGCGTTATCTACTTGGCCGTCGGTTACCTGATCATCCTGGAGCCCGATCTCTCATCGGTCGTCGTCATCGGAATGCTCTGCGCGATCGTTCTCTTCGCTGCCGGTGCACGGGTAGGCCACTTCGTGCTGATCGCCCTGCTGGCGCTGCCACTCTTCTGGGAGTGGGTTCGCTCCGCCAGCTATCGGATGGAGAGAATCGCAACGTTTTTCAACGGTGGGACTGACCCTGCAGGTGCGGGTCACCAGCTGCACCAGTCGCTGATCGCCGTTGGCTCGGGCGGCTTGGTCGGCGTCGGTTACGGCGAAAGCACGCAGAAGTATTTCTTTCTGCCGGAGCCGCATAACGATTTCGCGTTCGCGGTCATCGCCGAGGAGTGGGGACTAATCGGCACGGCGGCGATCATACTGGCGATCGCGGCAATTGGCGTCCTGGGGTTGCGGGTCGCGCGACGCGCTCCGGATGCGTTCGGTTTTCTATTGGCCGTTGGCCTGACGGCGCTGATAGTGGTCAGCGCTTTGATTCACTTTTGTGTGACCTTGGGCCTGCTGCCGACAACAGGAGTAACGCTCCCGTTCATCAGCTACGGCGGCTCGAGTCTGGTCGTCTGCCTGGCGGCGGTTGGCATCCTCCTGAACATCGGCAGCTGGCGGGCGTGATGACGTGGCGTACCGTGCGATCATCGCAGGCGGAGGAACCGGCGGGCACCTGTACCCGGCCCTGAATCTGGCCGAAGCACTGAGGAGGTCGACGCGTAATGAGATCGAGATACTGCTGGTTGGCGCCCAGAGAGGAGTCGAGGCTCGGGTACTTCCTGAGCGTGGTGTCCCGCATCGCCTTCTCCCTCTCGAGCCGATTCGCCGCAGTCGTCCGTGGCAGAACTGGCGGCTATTACGGTCGGCGGTCGTGGCGAGCCGCGAGATCCGGCGTCTTCTCGATTCGTTCGCTCCCGACCTGGTGGTTGGTACAGGCGGCTACGCTGCAGGACCGGTCGTTGGTTGGGCGCTCGCCCGCCGCTTGCCTACGGCATTGCAGGAACAGAACAGCTACCCGGGTATCACGACACGGTGGCTGGCGCCCTATGTGGACCAGCTACACTTGGGTTACGAGGAGGCGATGAGGAACTTGTGGCCGGGACGTGATACGCTCGTACGCGTTCACGGTAACCCCATACGCTGGCCGGACCAGCGACCGCAGCCCGAATCGGTGCGAGAGGAGTACGGACTGGCGCCCGGACGTGTCGTTCTGATAGTGGGCGGCAGCCAGGGCGCCGCGCCGATCAACGAGGCGTTGGTCGCTGCGATCGAGGCCGTCCACAACGGCGAGTTGCCGGCACTGCCGCCCGACGCTCAGCTCCTCTGGTCGACCGGGCCGTCGCATCACGCGTCGATCTCGACGCGCTTGGCGAAGCTGAGTAGTCGGGTCGCCGTGCGGACGCTGCCGTACATAGCCGAGATGGAGAAGGCGCTCTCGCTGACGACGCTGGCCGTGTCACGCGCCGGCGCCCTCACACTAGCCGAGCTGTGTGCTTGGGGCGTGCCAGCCGTGCTCGTGCCTCTGCCCCATGCGGCGGCCGATCATCAGCGCCACAACGCTGTGGCCATGGAGGAGGCGGGCGCGGCCGTCGTCGTGGACGAGCTTGCGGTGAAGCGGGACCCTGCCGCCCTGTGGTATACAGTCGTCGACTTGCTCAATTGGCCGAAGCGACTCGAGAGCATGAGCCGGGCTGCAGAGGGGCGAGGTAACCCGCGAGCGGCGGACGAGATCGCCTCCGACCTCTGGCGCCTGATGGAGGACCGTTGACCGAAGTCCACGGTTTGGCTGAGCTCGCTGCGAGCGGCGCCGCGATCCACCTCATGGGCATCGGCGGTGCCGGGATGGCCGGGCTCGCTCTGTTGCTGGCCGAGCGAGGCGCCGCCGTCAGCGGCTGCGACCGTGAGCGAAACGAGACTACTCAGGACCTCGAGAGCCGCGGGATGGCGGTTCACCAGGGGCACAGTCCGGATCACGCTGACGGCCAAGCCGCTCTTGTCCATACAGCGGCGGTGCCGGCGGACCACCCCGAGTTGGAGGCGGCCCGTGCCCAGGGCACGCTGGTGCTGAAGCGGAGCGAGGCGTTGGCCGAGCTGGTGAACAGCGGCTCGCTGATCGCCATCGCCGGTACGCACGGCAAAACGACGACCAGCGCCCTGACCGCGATGGCGCTGGAAGCGGCGGGTGTCGACCCGACGGCGCTGGTCGGCGGTCGCGTGCAGACGTGGGGCGGCAACGCTCGGATCGGCGGTACAACCTACGTGGTGGAGGCGGATGAGTATGACCGTTCCTTCCTGTCGCTGTGGCCGAAAGTCGCGGTGGTCACGTCCGTCGAGGCGGAGCACCTCGACACCTACACGACGGTCGAGGAGCTCGAAACCGCGTTCGATGAGTTTGTGAGTCGCGTTCCCGACGACGGTCGTGTGATCGCCTGCGCTGATGACGCCGGGGCACGGCGCAGACTCGCCGTCGCTGCCGATCGCAGTTTGAGCTACGGCATCGGCCATGACTCGATGCTGCGGGCCACGGGCATCAGCTACGAGCCGGATTGCACCCGGTTCACCGCGAGCTTCGGCGGCCGAGCGCTGGGTGAGTTCGAGCTCGCCCTGCAGGGGCCGCACAACCTTCGTAATTCGCTCGCCGTCCTTTCCGTCATGGTGGCGCTGGAATTGGATCCGCAGGCGGCGGCGCCGGTGTTCGCCCTCTTCACCGGTGTCGAGCGGCGCTTCCAATATCTGGGTGCCGCGGCAGGCGTCACGGTGATCGATGACTATGCGCATCACCCGACCGAGGTGGCGGCGACGCTCGAGACGGCGCGCCAGGCGTTCGCCGGTCGGCGATTGGTCGTCGCGTTCCAGCCGCACCTCTACACCCGGACGCGCGCCTTCGCACACGAGTTCGGCGAGACGTTGGCCGGCGCCGATCTGGTGTTCATCACGGGGATCTACCCGGCCCGCGAGCCGCCCATCCCCGGTGTCTCGGCGGAGCTGGTGGTCGAGGCGGCTCGCAGCTTCGCTCATGCAGACCGAGTGCGCTATGCGGAGGACCTCGAGGAATTGTTCGTGCAGGTGCGACGCGCCCTGAAAGACGGCGACGTCTTCATCACGCTCGGTGCGGGTGACATCACCAGTGTCGCCCACTCGCTGGTGGACGAGCTCAGGCGGAGCCATGTGGATGCGTGACGTGCCGCTGGCTGACTTGACGCGCTGGAAGATCGGCGGCCCGGCGCCCGCCTACGCGAAGGCGGGCTCCGAAGAAGAGCTGCGCACGCTTCTAGCGCAGGTCAGTGGTGAGCCCGTTCTCGTACTGGGCCGCGGCGCCAACGTGCTGATCTCTGACGCCGGGCCCGGCGCACCTGTGTTGCAGCTGGAGGGTGAGTTCGCCGGTCACGAGGTCCTCGAGCAGACGATTCGCTTCGGGGCCGGCGCACAGATCTCAACGGTCGTGCAGACGGCGCGCCGTATGGGCCGTTCCGGCCTCTGGATCCTCGAGGCGGTTCCGGGGACGATGGGCGGTGCGCTGCGCATGAACGCCGGGACCGCCGAGGAAGGGGTCTGGGGCCGCACCCTGTGGGCTGAGGCGATGTGGCCGGACGGTACAGTGAAGCGGTTGGCGAGAGGGGACGTGAGCCCGCGGTACCGCGGGATCGATCTCGACCCTCAGGCCGTCTTTCTGCGTGGTGAGCTCGATGCGCCGTCCGGCGATCCCGAGCGCATCGAGCAGGAGCACCTGAGCCGTAGGGAGGCGAAGCTGAGGGCTCAGGTCTATGACCTGCCGACCTGCGGGTCTACCTGGAAGAACCCCGAACCGCCGGGACCGTCCGCCTGGCGGTTAATCGATCGGGTCGGGATGCGTGGAGCGCGTCGCGGCGGCGCGCAGATATCGGAGAAACACGCGAACTTCATCGTGAATCTCGGGGGCGCGCGGGCCCAGGACGTGGTCGACCTACTGGTCGAGACGCGTCGGCGCGTACTCGAGGAAACGGGGATCGCGCTCGAGCCCGAAATCCAATTCTGGGGGTTCGAGGAAGAAGTGTTGCGCGAATTGGGGGCGGTGCGATGAAAGGGCGCAGCGCACTGCCACGGGCGGCATACCTGGTCGGCCTTCTGACGTTGGCCGGGGGGATCGCCGGTTGGATTTGGGGCGGTCGGCTGCTGGCACGATTCGATTACTTCGATGTACGCCAGGTCGAGGTTGTCGGATCGCGATGGCTGGCACCCGACTCGATACTGCGACTGGCAGCGATCGACTCGGACCGCTCTGTGTGGGACGACTTCTCCGATGTCGAGCGACGGTTGCTCGGGCATCCGATGATCGAAGAAGTACGGGTTCACCGGTCGGGTCTACAGGCGCTGCGTATCGTCGTGCGCGAGGTCGAGCCGATCGCCCTGGCGGGCACGCCCGAACTCCGCGCCGTGCTCGGTGATGGAACTCTATTGCCGGTCGACCCGGCGGGCACAGCGCTCGACCTGCCGCTGTTGACGATGGATGTCGCTCTGAATTCCGACGCGACGCAACTCCGTGTCGGACCAGCGCTCTTTGCGCTCGAGATATTTGAGAAGTTGCAGGAGGTCGACCCGGGCCTGGCATCGGTAGTCTCAGATTTCCGCCTGCTGGACGGCCAGGGTCTGATGATGAATCTGGTAGTGTCGCAACCGGCGAGACGCCTCGCCGTGCCCGCCGAGATCGACGAGTCACTCGCCCAGCGCGTGCGTGCAACACTCGCCGATCTGCGAGGCCGGGGTATCGCAGCGGCGCTGGTCGAGGCGCGCTATGCGGGTCAAATCGTGGTCCGGAGAGGACAGCTATGATCGCAACACCTTATCTCATCGGTGCGCTCGATATCGGCTCGACCAAGACCTGTGCCGTGATCGGCGAGCTCATCCTCGAAGGTGACGGCCCGGCACAGGTCAAGGTACTCGGGGTCGGCCAGGTGAAACCGAGCGGCATCCGCCGCGATGCCGTGAGCAATATCGAGGAGACGACGGAAGAGATCCGCCAGGCGCTCAAGCAGGCCGAATTGATGGCCGGGATGCAGCCACGCGGTCTCTACGTCGGCATATCGGCCGAGTACGTGCAGACCAGTACGTCGAATGGGGTCGTCGCCATCGGCGGAGACGAGATCAGCGAGGACGACGTCGAGCGAGTCCACGAGGTCGCCCGCGCCGTCGTCGTGCCGCCCGACAAAGAACTGCTGCACGTCATCCCGCAGGACTACTCCGTGGACCACCGTGGCGGCATCCAGCAGCCGGCGGGGATGATCGGAACGCGGTTGGAGGCCGACGTGTTCATGGTCCTCGGGTCGGGCGCCGCGGCCCGCAACCTTCGTAAGGCCGTCGCTCGCGCCGGCTACGAGGTGGCCCAGCTGGTGCTCACCCCGCTGGCGGCGGGCCTCAGTGTTCTGACGACCGAGGAGCGGGAAGTCGGCGCTGCCGTGGTCGCGATCGGTGGTCGCACGACTGAGATCGCGATCTTCCATGAAGGCAAGATCCGCCACGTCGCCCTCGTGCCGTGCGGCGGCGTGAGTTTCACGAATGATCTAGTGAAGGGCCTGGGCATCCCGTACGCCGAAGCCGAACGGGTGAAGGAGCGGCACGGCGTTGCCACGATCCAGCTGGTCGATCCGGAGCAATCGATCGAAGTTCCCGGGCCGGCGCCCGGAGCCCGAAAGCACATGCCGCGTGAGTTGCTGGCACACATCATCGAACAGCGGATGGACGAGGTGCTCACACTCGTGTTGCACGAGATCGATCGCGCCGGCTACGCGCACCGACTGGGCGGTGGTGTGGTGCTGACAGGTGGCGGCGCCAGTCTCGAGGGTACGCTGGACGTCGCGCAGTCGATATTCACGATGCCCGTGCGCTGCGGTGCGCCGGGTGCCGGGCTCACGGGACTGGCAGATTCTGTGCGCAGGCCGAAGTTCGCCACGGCGGCCGGACTGATGCTGTTTGGGGTTGGCCGGATCCGTGAGGACCTGAGTAACGGCCGCGGCACGACGCTGCGGGCGCTGTCGAAGGTTGGAGGGTGGCTCAAGGAGTTCTTTTAGATGGGATGCCAAATTCCCAAACAACCAGAACCGCTGCATGAGGTAATGACAAGGAACGCATGAACGGGGAGGGGACGAGGATGATTCGATTCGAGCTGGCAGAGAGCGGCGCGCGCTCGGCGACGATGCGCGTGATCGGCATCGGGGGCGGCGGCAACAACGCCGTCGACCGAATGATCGAAGAGGACCTGCCCGGCGTCGAGTTCATCGCCGTGAACACCGACGCGCAGGCGCTGGGCAACACGCGCGCCCCGGTGAAGGTCCAGATAGGCAAGAAGCTGACGCGTGGCCTCGGGGCGGGCGCACGACCTGAGATCGGCCGCCAGGCAATCGATGAGAACAAGGACGACGTCGTCCAGGTGCTGCGTGGCTCGGACCTGGTATTCGTGACCGCCGGGCTCGGTGGCGGTACCGGTACCGGGGCCGCACCGATTATCGGCCAGCTGGCCCGCGAGCTCGGCGCGCTCAGCATCGCCATCGTGACCAAGCCGTTCGAGTTCGAGGGCAAGAAGCGGATGCATCAGGCGGATATCGGGTTGGCCGAGATCCGTAAGGCCGTAGACACGGTCATCGTAGTACCGAACCAGCGGCTGCTGGCAGTCGTCGGCAAGGGCACGAGCTTCCGCGAAGCGCTGAAACGGGCCGACGACGTGCTTCTGCAGGCGACCCGCGGGATCTCCGACCTGATTAGCGTGACGGGCGACGTTAACGTAGACTTCGCCGACGTGCGCACGGTGATGGCCAACCGTGGACCGGCCCTGATGGGTACGGGTCGAGGGCAGGGCGACAACCGCGCCCAGGAAGCGGCGCAGGAGGCGATCTCGTCGCCGTTGCTCGACGATATCTCGATCCACGGTGCCAAGGCCGTGCTGATCAATATCACGGGCAGCAACGACCTCACGATCGACGAGGTCCACACGATCAGCACTATCATCGGCGAAGCGTGTGGTGACGAGGCCGAGATCATCTTCGGCACCGTCCACGATCCGACGTTGGAGAACGAGATCCGCGTAACGGTCATCGCCACGGGTTTCGACGCGGCGGAGCGGGAGGTAGCGAGCCGTATCGCCCGGCCGAACTTTGGGGCCCGTAAGGTGGTAAAAAAGGAAGTGCGTCTGCCGGCGGCCGAACGTGGCGTAGCGCCGCTCGAGGTTGCCGACCCCCGGGAGCTAGAGATCCCAACGTTTATCAGGCGCCAGATGGATTGAGAAGAGGAGCCGCATCGCGTGAGTCAGAACCGGACCGCGCCCAACGTGTCATCCCCTCCCCGTTCGAGTAATGGGTAGAGGCCTGCTGATCTTTGCGTTTCTGGTCACGGGTGGCCTGACGCTCATTCTGGGGCGCCCTGCCAGCTCGCAGCGGCGGCTTCCCGAGTTGGAGGCGGTTGTGGTCTCCGCCGGTGAAGCCGAGTCGCTGGTTAGTGCCGACACGCTTCGGCGCGGCGAGGTTCTGGCTCAGGT
>CP070812.1:566798-570281 GCA_020344015.1 Gemmatimonadota bacterium | reverse complement strand
CAGGTCGCGCGCGGCGTAGACGCCGTGGTCGGCGAGCACCAGGATCGAGCAGGATCCAGTGAACGCATCCTGAGATGCGCTGAATCCGTCGACGAGGGTGTCGGCATGGTCTACCAAGTTTGCGACGACCTGGGTGGGGCTCGCTTCTTCGCCGCTCATCTCCGAGAAGTGGGCTCCGCGTTTGAGGGCGGATTCTACGAGATCATCCAGGTTGTCGAGTCTCCCGACGGTTACGATCGCGTAGGCACCGTGGTGTGATCTGATGATCAGTGGCTGGTCGTCGTAGTCGCTGATCACGCCGATTCCCGTGGACCCCATAAGCTTCGGCAGGTCATCCTCGAACTTCGATCGGAACTGGGCGTTCGTGATATCGTGGATGAAGCGCGTGATGCCCTGGCTGTTATAGACGGCCATGCCGCCGCGCATGGTGCCGAGATGGGAGTGATAGTCGGTACCGTAATACAGGTCTGCCACACAATCGTCGCGAGACACTACGCCGAAGAATCCGCCCACTGCGCACTCCTTTCAGGTTCGAAGTCTAGAAACACTCGCTCACACCGGGTGTACTGCCGCGCCGCCGGAGGGCGTAGCGACAAACAACTGATCCTCCAGAGGCCCTTCGTAATCTCGAGGCTCGTAGAATTTGTTCTTGAGTCGCGTTAGCACTTTACCGGCGCGCTCCTGCGGGCAGAGCGCCACCATGCAACCGCCGAGCCCGGCGCCGGTGAGGCGGGCGCCGGCGGCGCCGGCCCGGGTCGCGAGATCGACCAGCTCGTCGAGTTCTGGGGAGCTGACTCCGAAGTCGTCGCGCAGGCTGGCATGCGACGCCTTCATCAGGCGTCCGAATCCCCTCAGATCGTATGCGGCAAGCGTCTCCTCGGCCTTGCGCACACGTTCGGCTTCGGTGACCACGTGGCGGAAACGGCGCAGCGGTGTCTCGTCGAGCGCTGACTCGGCCGCTCTCAAGAGATCGTGCACGCGGCGCCCACGCATTAGCGCCGGGTATGAGTCTACCTTGTCCGCGATGTCCAGCGCCTCAATCACCTTCTTCAATGCCTCCTTGCACTCACGGGTCCGCGCGTTGTACGTCTTGCGAGCCGCACCGGATTTTTGCGCCTGCACGAGGCTGAAGGCGATGATGAAGTTCCATTCCGGCGCGATCGGGTGCGCGGTCAGGCGAAGTGGGTTGAAATCGATGCGGCTGGCCGAGTGGCGGCGTGCCGCCAGACAGATAGCCTGATCCATACCGCCGCCTCGGGTGCCGACGTAGTGCTCGGCTTCGGCGAGCAGTTCCGCCAGTTCGAGTCGTTCCACTTCTTCGTGATCGTTGGCATGGAGTGTGGCGAGTGCGAAGGCGACGACAAGGGCGGAGGAGGAACTGAGGCCCGCCGCGACCGGGATGTCGGAGTGGACGACCGCGTCGAAGCCACGATCGATCTCGAAGCGTTCGATCAGACCTTGGGCCGCCGCCTTCGCGTAGTTGCCCCAGTCGCCGGCCTGGTACGGCTTGATCTTCCGGGACAGCTTGAACTCGCGGGCCTCGTACCCCTCCGCTGTCGCGGCGATGCGCACGCTCGTGTCGTCGCGCTCGCGGTAGAGGACCAACACGTGCCGCTGTAGAGCCATTGGCAGGACCGAGAGCCCGCTGTAATCGATGTGGTCCCCCATCAGGTTCACGCGGCCGGGCGCCTGAACCAGATAGGCCCCCTCCGGCGAGCCGTAGCGCTCAGCGAAGGCTGCCCGCAGCTGTTCCAGGTGCGGCTTCGTCCCCCGCGTTTTCCTTCACCTCCCGGTCAGTTTCCAGCCTCCAGCCCGGACACCCTGCCTTCGAGGTGCCAGGCGGGGTCGATGGCGATTCCCAGGTGTGCCAGCGCCGTGACGGCGACGTCGACGATGTTGACGTCGGGCGGCAGCGTGCCGTGCCTCACGGATGGCCCGCTGGCCAGGAAGAAGACCGTCCGTTCCTCCGGCGAATCACCGCCGTGCCCGCCAGCGTCCCTGTGCCCGTGGTCGGTACTCACCAATATCAACCAGTCCTCCCGTTCGTAGGTGGGCCGGTTGCGGAGCGCAGCGACGAGCCTTCCCACGTGCACGTCGGCGGTCTCGATCGATTGGTAGTACTCCTGCGAGCGGCCGCCGTGATCGTGGGCCGCTACGTCCGGATAGCCGATGTAGACGAAGGCGGCGTCGGGGTCCTGGTGCTCGAGGAATCGCACCGCCGCCGCAACCGACCGATTGTCGCCTTCCTGGTAGCCCAGCTGATCGCCATCGAAGTCGAGTTTCACGTCGATCGTGTCGCTCAGCAGCGGACCGCCAGAAGCCTCTGAGCCCAGCGGTGCCCAGTCGACTACGGCGAAGGTGGAAAAGTCGCCGTCGATCAGCTCCAGCCGGGAGAGGAAGTCCGGGTACGTCGCGTAGTTGTTCCCGGTGAAGTCGTTGCTGGTGACGCCGTGCTTTTCCGGCCAGACCCCGGTTAGCATGCTGGACCAGCCGGGTCCGCTGATCGTCTGGGCCTCTGTAATGACCCTGCCGCTGAAGGCGCCCTCGCTGATCAGTGCGTCGATCGCTGGCGTAGGCACTTCAGCCAGGACGTCGGGCCTGACGCCGTCGATACCGATGACGAGGACCTTCTCCTCGAGCCCTCGCTCGCCGGCGCAGCCGGCCAGCAGCAGGGCGGTTACAGAGCAGAGTAACGACCTCGAGCGTCTTCTGATTCTAGAACTCATCGCTCAGTCCAAAGATTTTGTTTCGGGTAACCCACTTGCCGCGGGTGAAGTCGGGGAACCTGACCGGCGCGCTGCCCATGGCTATCGATTGCTCGGAAAGCGGCGAGATGACGCTCCAGGCCGCGGCATCATAGACGTCGATCGGCGGCTCTACGCCGCGCTTCACCGACTCGACGAACGCGTTCATCACGAAGAAGTCCATGCCACCATGACCCGAGCCCGTCGCCCTTTCCGCGTAACGTTTCCAGAGGGGGTGGTCGTACCGCTCGCCGTAGGGTCCGAAGTCCTCCCAGGCGTGTGACTCCGGACTGACACCTTCGATGTAGATCGTGCGGCCGTCGTTCATCCATAGACCCTTCGCGCCCTGCACCCGAAACATCAGCGAGTAGGGTCGAGGGAGGTTCGTGTCGTGACTCACGACGACGGTCTCGCCGTTGGCGCACTTGATCACCGTAGTCACGATATCGCCGAGCTTGAACTCGACATTAGCATTGGGGTGGTCAGCGCCGCCAACGTCGACGATGTAGTTGTGCAGGCCGCGCGTCTTGGTCGCGGTCGAAGTGAGCGTCAGGAAGCGGTTGCCCGAGTTGATATTCAGCATCTTGGCGACCGGTCCGACGCCGTGGGTGGGGTATATGTCGCCGTTCCGTCGTATCGCGTGCTGGGTTCGCCACTCGGCCTCGCCGTTCGCCCCGGGCCCGAACTCGGCGCCCGGGTTGAACTTCACGCCGCGCAGGTCGTGCTGGTACCCGCAGTG
>CP070812.1:560452-566698 GCA_020344015.1 Gemmatimonadota bacterium | reverse complement strand
GGCGACCATCTGGGAAGGATCTCGTCGGCCGGACTGTAGTCGGTGAGGATGTGGGGATCGCCGCCTCGCCTCGGCAACGTGGCGACGTCTGCGTCGCCGCGGACAATGTGGCCGTAGGCGATCATGCTGCCGTCAGGCGACCAACCGGGAGAAACCTCCCAGCCGACGAAGCTCGTGAGCCGCCTCATCGTGCTAGCGGCCCCATCGCCACCAGATGAACCTCCGCGCCCCAGCAGCGCCCATGTGATCACGAGCGCCGCTGCGCCGGCCGGGACGGCATAGGCGAGCCAACGCCGCCACTTCGATTCGCCAGAGACCGGAACCGGTGTATTTCTCACGGGCGCCACCGCGGTCTCGGAGGCGGTCAGCGCCTCGGCAAATCCCTTGGCGTTCCGAAACCGATCTGCCGGCACTTTCGCCAACGCCCTGGTGACGACCTCCTCGACCGCCCCCGGTACCGTGTCCCGCACCACCCTGAGACTGGGGGGCCGTTCCACCGTCTTTCGGGCCAGGATCGCCTGAGCGCTGGTGCCGAGAAACGGGGCGTCACCCGCCAACATCTCAAAGAGCACGCAGCCCAGCGCGTAGATGTCCGCCCGCTCATCCACCTCCTCGCCGAGCCCCTGCTCGGGGCTCATGTAGGCCGGCGTGCCGACGTACACGCCCGTCGCGGTCAACCGCTCGCCCCCGGCGACCGTCACCGCCCGGGCGATGCCGAAGTCCGCTACCACCGCGTGGCCCGCCGCCAGCAGGATGTTCTCCGGCTTGATGTCGCGGTGTATGACTCCTTGGCCATGCGCGAAGCTCAGCGCGCCGGCGACCTCGCGAGCGATCTGCACGGCGTCTTCCAGCGGCAGTTGCCGTTCTCGATCGAGCCGCTCCCGCAGCGTCTCGCCCTCCACATAGGGCATCACGTAGAACAGCAAGCCATCCGCCTCGCCCGAGTCGTGGAGCGGCAGGATATGTGGATGACTGAGCCTGGCGGTGAGCTTGATCTCGTGGAGGAACCGATCGGTACCAAGCGACGCACCGAGCTCCGGGCGAAGGACCTTGAGAGCGACTTTGCGCTCGTGCTTCAGATCTTCGGCCAGGTAGACGGTCGCCATGCCGCCGCTGCCGAGCTCGCGTTCTATTCGGTAGCGGTCGGCGAGCGCGGTTTTCAGACGGTCGAGGACGTCAGACTCGTGCGGCTGGTCGGAGCCTTGATCGAACGACGGCATACTCCTGCCCTCCACCATGCTGTAGTGGTATCGGGCCTATCGGATAGCGATCCGATGTGACGGAAACATACCGTGGGTGGGGCCGCGATTCAACTCGCGGGAGGGTTCTGTGATTAGCAGTCGGTTGCCGCGCCCCAGCCGGGACCGCTAATTTTGTTAGCCTTACGTGCCTGGGCAAGCCGGCCCTATCCAGCGAGGCGGCGACCATGGCGACCCCAAGGACGAGCCTAGATTGCGGGACCACCTTCGCCAACCGATACGAGGTGATGGAGCAGTTGGGTAGTGGCGGTATGGGGGAGGTCTACCGCGTTCTGGACACGGAGATCGACGAAGAGGTCGCCCTCAAACTTCTGCGCCCCGAGATCACACTCGACCCGCAACTCGTCGAGCGGTTCCGCAACGAACTGAAGCTAGCCCGCCGCATCTCCCATCCAAACGTCTGTCGAGTCTATGACATTGGCGAACACGAGGGGCTCTACTACATCACCATGGAGTTCGTCCCAGGCGAAGACTTGCTGAGCGTGCTCCGGAGGTCCGGGCCGCTCGATCCGGCACAGTTGATCTCCGTGGCCAGACAGGTGTGTGAGGGCCTGGCCGAAGCGCACCGGTTGGACGTGATCCACCGTGACCTGAAGCCGCAGAATGTCCTAGTCGACGAGCACGGGAGGGCGCACGTCATGGACTTCGGCATCGCGCGGCATCTCGGGTCCGCCGGTATGACCGAAACAGGATTAGTCATCGGCACGCCGGAGTACATGTCGCCGGAGCAAATCGAGGGGATGGGCGTCGACGCGCGGTCGGACATCTACTCGATTGGTGTCATCCTGTTCGAGCTGGCTACGGGTCAGCCGCCGTTCCAGGCTCCGACTCCCCTGGCCATCGCGGTGAAGCACCAGACCACACCAGCGCCTGATCCACGGGCACTCAACACTCGGATTCCAGTAGAGATCAGTCAGCTCATCCTAAAATGTCTGGGAAAGGATAAACAGCAAAGATATCAGAGCACGACCGAGTTGCTCGCCGACCTCGATCGTGTGGCGCGTTCGACAGCTGTCGCTGCCGGCGAGGCTGCCGCACCGCCCGACCGCATCGCGACCTCACCTCCTGAGGCGGAGGTGCCCTTGTTCGTTGCACGCGAGGAGGAACTGGCAATACTTCAGGGGTTCCTCGAGCGAGCGATGGAAGGGCACGGCCGAGTCGCGTTCGTGGTCGGTGAATCGGGAAGCGGAAAGACGGCGCTGAACAACGCCTTCGCACGCATGGCCGAGTTAGCCCACCCGGATCTCGTGGTCGTCTCCGGGAAGTGCGACGCCCATACCGGCACGGGTGATCCCTACATGCCCTTCCGTGAGATAATGGCTCTCTTGGCGGGTGACGTCGATGCTCTGCAGGCTGCCGGTGCACTGTCCGCAGAACGCGCACGCCGTCTTCGAGACGTCGTCCCGTACACCGCGCGGTCGGTGCTGGACCTGGGGTCCGACTTGATCGGCACTTTGGTGTCGGGAACGGGCCTTTTCGCACGCGCCTCAGCCACTACTCCACCAGAAGCAGGGTGGATAGAGAACTTGAGGACGCTCGTGGAGAGTAAGAGGGAGGTGCCTGCCGATTCGACGCTCCAACAGAGCAGCTTGCTGGAGCAGGCCACCAGGGTACTGCAAACAGTGGCACAGGCGCGCCCGTTGCTACTCATCGTGGATGACGTTCAGTGGGCGGACTCGGGGTCAATCAATCTGATGTTCCACCTCGGACGGCGCATCGCGGGGAGTCGCATCCTATTTGTAGGAGCATATCGGCCTAGCGAGGTAGCGCTGGGACGGGACGGGCAGCGGCATCCTCTGGAACCGGTGGCCAACGAGTTACGGCGCGATTTCGGTGATCTGTTGATCGAGCTCGACCGTCCCGACGATCGGAGTTTCGTCGACGCGCTTATAGACGGCCGGCCGAATCGGATCGGCGAGGCGTTTCGTGAGACCCTCTTTCGTCACACCCGAGGTCATCCGCTGTTCACGATCGAGCTGTTGCGAAGCATGCAAGAGCAAGGGTGGCTGGTCGAGGACGAATCGGGCGAGTTGGTCGAGGTCTCGGATATCGATTGGGAGACCGTGCCCGCTCGTGTCGACGCGGTGGTCGAGGAGCGCGTCGGGAGATTGTCGAATCAGCTGCGCGACATTGTGAGATTGGCCAGCGTCGAGGGCGAGGACTTCACTGCCGAAGTAGCCGCACGAGTACAGAATTTGGATCCTCGCGAGCTGGTGCGCCTCCTCAGTAGCGAGCTCGAGAAGCGGCACCATCTCGTTCGCGCCAAGGGTATCTCGAGAGTGAACGGGACGCGCCTGTCGCACTATGCGTTTCAGCATATCCTGTTTCAGAAACATCTCTATGGCGAACTGGACGACGTCGAGCGCGCATTCCTGCATGACGCGGTCGGCACAGCGCTCGAAGAGCTGTACGGCGATCAAACCGACGATATCGCCGTCCAGCTTGCCAGACACTTTCGCGAAGCTGGGGTGGTGGAGAAGGCGGTAGACTACCTGCAACGGGCAGGACAGCAAGCCGTCCGCCTATCGGCCAACGAAGAAGCCATCGCACACTTTAGTAATGCCCTGAAGCTGATCGATGCTCTACCGCCCGGGCCGGAACGCAATGAGAAGGAGCTTGCTCTGCAACTTGGCCGGGCCGTGCCGCTTCAGTGGGCGCGCGGCTTCGCAGCCCCGGAATTGGCACAGGCGAGCGTCCGGGCCAGGGAGTTGTGTGAAGAGGTGCGCGACCCGGGTCAGATGTTCGCCGCGCTAGCGCAGCTGACCCTATTCTATGCGACACGCCCGGATTATCACCTCGCCCTCGAGCTGGTCGAACAGATGGGTCAGTTGGCGGCCGGCTCCGACGACCCCTCTCTCACGACTTTCATTCATTTCCTACAGACCTGGCCGCTCCTCAACATCGCCTGCTTCACTAAGGCGGTGGAGTGTGCAGAGCGGGCGATGGCTGCTCACGATCCCGCTCGCGACTCCGTCACAGCCTACACTTTCGGCTTCGAGCTGGGTGTGCTGAACCTGGCGTTCGAATCTTGGAGTCTATGGTTCCTTGGCTTTCCAGAGCGCGCTCGCCGGACTTTGGATAGAGGCTTGGCTCTAGCCCGCGAATTAGGCCATCCGCACACGGTTGCCTTCATCTTGGTGGGCGCCTGCGAGCTGCACTGGTTCCTGCGGGAGCCGGCTACCGTGGACCAGTATACCGAGGAACTCGCGCCTCTCGCGGATGAGAAGGGGTTCATCTACTGGCAGGCGCACGCGGCTTTCTATCGGGCGGAGCGCATGGTTCGCGAAGGACAGGTCGAGGACGGCATCGAACAGATGCGCGAGGCCATCGCCGGAATGAGAGCCACCGGTACGGAGACTTGTCTCACACGTCTCTACACGAGGATGGTGGATGCTTGCGAAGGGGCGGGAGAGTTCGATGAAGCCGCTGCGGCTGTTGCGGCCGCTGCGGAGATCATGCAGCAGTACGACGAAAGGTATATGGAAGCGGAGATCCACCGTCACCGTGGGAACCTCTTGCTCCTGCGTGGGGGAGAAGAGACCGAGGCCGAGGCGGAATTCGAGCGAGCGATCGACACGGCTTGCCGACAGCAGGCCAAAGCCCTCGAGTTGCGCGCTGTGATGAGTCTCGCGCGCCTCTGGCAGAGCCAGGGCAAGAGTGCAGCGGCGCGCGAGCGCCTCGCCGATATCTACGGCCGATTCACGGAGGGCTTCGAGACCCCTGATCTGCAGGATGCCAAGGCGCTGTTGGCATCTCTCTAGCTCCATGCTCGGCTTGCTTCCTGCCTTTCCTCTCGATCGCGCGACCTTCAAGCGCGCGCTGCCCGGCTACATCGCCACCGCCCTGATGATCCTGGTGACGGTACTCTGGACCTTCTGGAGCGTCGGCGAGATGTACTACGAGGGCTGGTGGGGCCCATGGCACGTCAAGCTTGCCTACCTGATCCCCGGCACCGTTTGTCTGCTGCTCACGCTGCTGGCGCTGGCGTGGCCGCTCATCGGCGGATCGCTCATCATCTTGATCGGCGCTGCGTTCACCGCCTGGTGGTGGCGTCCGCGACTCGAGGATGGAATCGACGTCGGCCAACTGCTCGCCCTTTTCCCGGTGAGCGCCATCCTGGTGATCATCGGCGTACTCTTCCTCTTCGAGGCCCGCCATCGACGTCGCCGGCGCGAGGCCGGCTGGGCACCTCCCGAGTCCTGGCTGCGCCGCAACACGCGCTACATCTTCGCGGTCGGTGCGCCACTCATCGTCTTCCTCGGCTGGTCGGCCTACTGGCTTCCCATCGTGCTCACCCGCCAGGATGACGGGATTCGGACCGAGCGCCTGATTGTGGGAAACGGCGTCACGCTCGTCTGGGCGCCGGAAGGACCCGGCTGGAACTGGAAGCAGCCGTGGGGCGGCTACCCGTCGTGGAACAGGCTCGCGCTGTGGGGCGTGCCGCCGGCCGGCCTCGAAGACAAGCCCGGCTACGACGACGGCTACGCGACCCTGGACGACATGGCGGCGACGGGTCTCTGCCGTTACCTGAGCGAGAATGGTTCGCGACTGATGGAGGAACCGCAGGACATCTGGCGCATGCCTACCGTCGTCGAGATCATGAGCTCCCTCACGCGCGGCGGTGAGAACGCGGGTTGTGTCTATACGGGAACGGTCGGCGTCGCCATAGTGGGGCGCGCCGGCTGCGAGAGGACGCCCGAGAAAGAGACGCCGCTCTGGGCGCCCGACGCCGCGCCCATCTACTATTGGGCAGCCGACCAATTCGACGAGAGCCGCGCCTACTACGTCAGCTACAACGGCGCGTTCAACGCGCAACCGAAATCGTGGGGCAACCCGCGGCACAGCTACCGCTGCGTGCGCGAGCCTTGACGATTATTCTTCTGGCATGGCCCACGTCAGTCTCCGCAATCTCACCAAGGAGTTCGACGACACCGTCGCTGTCGCCGACCTCAACCTCGAGGTAGCCGACGGCGAGTTCGTCGTGCTG
>CP070812.1:554120-560352 GCA_020344015.1 Gemmatimonadota bacterium | reverse complement strand
TGGGATCCTTGGCGGCTGGGTGAGGCTCGGCCACCACACGGGCGGCCCACACAACTTCAAGGTCCTCTACATGTTTGACAGCTGGGACGACATGGACGACCTGTTCCAGCGTGCGTTGGAGACGATGGCGGAGCAGCACCCGGACGAGTGGGCCCGAATGTCAGAGATGTTTCAGGCCCATGACGACGCGATCTGGGTGCCGACGACCCGCGAAGAGATGTAGCAAGCGCACCCGAAGCGGGGACAACTCTGAACCTCCTAGACTGCGGGGCCGGGCGCGTGCCTAATACCGAATGATCAACGCCGAATCCCGAACCTCCAGGTTCAGCCTTCCTTGGACGTTCGGGATTCGGCGTTGGGTATTCGACAATCAGGCGCGGCAGCGCCCGTGTGACGTAGGCCGGGAGGGACTCGAACCCACAACCTACGGATTAAGAGTCCCGCCCGGCCGCCGTACTCAGCGGCACACAACGACACAAAACGCTACTACACCGAGAAATTCGGGGCCGGATCACTCGGCCCCGTTTCCCGCTCTTTGCCGGTACTTCCCGCTGAGTTACGGCACAATAGCGGGACAGTCGAGCAGTGTTGCCCTACGTTGCAGGACACCCCGGAGGATTCTCCTTAGTCCCCTGGCCGCCGCGCGCCGCCCGTCAGCGCCAGCGCTCATTCTTCACCTCCGCGAGAACGGATTCCAGCGGGTTGAGCTCCACGCTCGTGGGCTCGGCGGGCAGCACCAGCTCCGCCTCGCTGACCGAGCCCCGCACATACTGCCGGACGACCGTCCACCCTCCGTCGGGGAACTCGATGGTCAGCGGGACGGGCATCACGAACTCCTCGGGGACCCCTTCCTGTCGGACTCGCAGCCGCAGTAGGTACTGGCCGTCGGGCGTCGGCTCGGCTCGCCAGGAGAGGATGTAGGTGGGGATCGCCGTGCCGTGGACCCACTGCTCGAAGAACCAGCCCATCGGCAGTCCCACGTGCCGTTCGACGACCTGCTGGAAGTCCGCGGTGGACGCGCGGCGGCCGCGATACGTTTGGTAGAAATCCTGCAGCATCGCCTTGAACGGGCCCTCGTCCATGGTGTGGAAATCCAGCATCATGTTCCGCAGCATGTGCAGAACCCAGGCACCCTTGCGATAGACGATGAGCTCGTAATACTCGGGATCGATCTCCAGCGCACGGGTCCCCAGCCCGATCGGTGGCGCCTTGTCACGCTCATCCCGGATCTTCTCGCGCCACTCCCGGAGCTGTTTGAAGTACTTCTCGTTGTCCCAGAGGATGAGCTGCATGTACCACAGGCCGGCGAAGTCCGCGAACCCTTCCGACAGCCAGGCGTCCCGGTAGGTGGCCGGCTCGACGCCGATCCCCCACCACTGGTGTGCCATCTCGTGCGCCCGGAAGATCTCGTTGGCCCCGCTCTCCTGGGTGAATTGGAACGTCAACCACGACAGGTGGATCAGCCCCGGAAAGGCCTGACCGTGCAGGTAGGGGATCTCAGTAACATAGTAGTGGTCGAACAGCGGCGGGCCGAACGCGTTCGTGAAGAACGCGAGACTGTTCGCCACGTCACCACCCACCTGTTCCTGCGGATCCCGCAGCTCGGACCACACGTATTCCCTCAGCCGACTGTGCGCGTCCACGTTCCAGTGGACGGTCACTGGTGGAATGCGTGGGTCGGTGATCTCGAACTCCTCGAACTCCCCGATGTTGAAGGACGCGTGCTGGGTGGGCTTCTGAGTGACCCACCGGGTCGTGCGCACATCGCCGTGCACCCGGGATTCGACCTGGCGCCCGACGCTCGCGAAGCGGAACTTGCGCGGCGTATGGAACGTCATATCCATGTCGGCCGCCTGCCCAGCGGCGTACTGCCCAGCGCCGTACCGCGGGAACCACATCGCGGTCGACTTGATGAAAGCCCAATCCTGCCACCTGACACCCCGCTCGATGAGCTCACCCCGCTCGATGAGGTCGCCGTGGTACGCGATGCGGATGGCTCGCGTCTCCTCGTTACCGAGCGCAGGGTCGAACCGCAGCCAGAGCTGCGAGCTCTTCTTGCCACGGAAGTACGTCACCGGCGCACCACCCTCGTCGACTACCGAATCCACATCGAGCTCGTCGAACAGCAGGAACCGGGCCCAGCGAACGCCGTCCCGCCGCGCCGTCACACGGACCGTGGCCGTTGCTGAGAAGTCGAAGTTCTTCTCGATCGTAGCCTCGATCTGGTACGCGCCGACCCCGAGCGGGGCCAGACGTTCCTCTTCGGTGGCCGGGTCGTCCCCCACCCTATCGGCCCGCTGGAACTGGCTGACGATCGCGAGCTTCTGTCCTTCCTGTCTGCCGCGGCGGAGGAGCAGGACATCCTCGGGCAGGTAGGGATCCACCTTGAAGATCAGCCGTTCGCCTCGCCGCGGCCTGAAGTAGGCGTAGAAGAAACCGTTCGCGTCCTCGTTCAACAGCGCGCTCATGAACGTGCGGTCGACGCGCCGCTCCTTTCCGTCGATAAGGTAGTCCAGCGCGTCGTTGACCTGCTTCGAAGCCTCGCGATCGACGCTTCGGTCGCTGAACGTGACCCGGCGCTCGAGCTCGGCCAGCGTCGAATCGGCGAAGACGAAGACGACGGCCGAGATCGGCACGTCGAGCACCGAATCTCCGAGCACGCGCTGCATATGGGCGCGCTCAATCGCCAACGGGGGAGTGAGCGACACGGATGCGTCGCCCACAAACACTGCACCGACCGTGCGGCCAGCCACCGGTGTCAAGAGGTAGAGCTCGCCCTGTTCGAGACGGAACTCGGCCACGTCACGCCGTAGCACAAGATCCCGGACGGTCGTTACGCGATCGCCGCGGGGGGCGATCTCGCTCAACGCGTCGAACACGCGCTCGTGACTGTCCTGGCCCACCCGCCAAGCGTGGGGGAACGCGCCTGCGGGGAAGGTCATGACCGGAAGCAACAGGACGATCCAGCGGGGAGACTGCATGATGCACACCAGGAATGAGAGACAGCAGAACCCGAACCTCCCGACTCGGCCGGGGCACGGGCCAGTACAGCACCAGGAAGCGGGCGGCGCTACGGCCGGGGATCCAGCTCCTTTCTTTTAACACTAGCACATTGGCCGGCACCGGCAATAGCCTCACCCTGACCCGCGTGACTTCAGGATGAAGATCCCGCCCGCCTGTCCGGAGTGCAGACCCAGTCGAGACCCATCGGAACGGCAATCCGTGGGTCGGTCCAGAGATCGCACTATACAACGCTGACCGACAACCCTGTGCCGCAAATGTGCCGCCACAGAGGTTCAGTCACTTGAGGCCGACCCAACCCCCATGTCCCCCCAGGGCCCCCTGTCGATACACGTGAATAGCCCGCATCGATTTCTCCCACGATTTCAGAATCGGCATCTTTAAGGTGGCAGCGCGGGTCAGAGGCTGGTGGGTTGGTCGTGCGAGTCCAGCAGGGCCTGGAAGCGCGGGTGGTCGCGGAGGGGGTCAAACCGGGGGTCTCGTAGTGCGGCCTGTACCGACCACCGTCTGGGCAGGGCCAGGTAGCTTTCCAGTTGGTCGATAGCCGCATCCTGCTCGCCCAGCATGGCGTAGATCCGGACGAGCGCCCCAACCGTTAAGCCGCGGACAAGGAGGTCAGTTTTCGGATGCGGGAGCTCCAGAGCACTGAGTCCCGCCCGAATCGCCTCATCCTTGCGACCCAGACCGGCGTAGGCCAGCCCAAGCGAAAGCAGGCGCCTGTAGTCCTCAGGATGCTCTTGGACCTCTACCTCTAGGACACGCCGTGCGGAATCGAAGGAAGCTTGCGCCCTCTCCGGATCACCGGCAGCCAGATGAACGAACCCGGCGAGAAGTGGCGTGGGCCAGTACTGGTTCTGAAGTTCAAAAGCGCCCTGCTCCGACCGAGCCAGGACCTCCAGGGCGGCTGAATGGTCACGATCGAAGAACTCGACGTACCACCGATCATAGGTCACCGAGCGAGACTCGTAATTTCGGGCAAGTAGATACTCCAGTGCGCTGCGTAGGGAATCTGTCTCCCCTTTCTCGTAGAGCCTGAGCCAAGCAATGTTCAGGTTTCTGTGAAGCTGGTCCGGCGCCAAGACGAGTGCCGTGTCGTAGTATGCTGCGGCCTCGGCGTATCTGTGTAGGTATGCCAAGTTCCGAGCCATGTCGGCGTGGGCTGCCAACCTCGGGTCAAGCCGCCTCACCTCCCGGTAGAATGATATGGCCTCCTCAAACCTCCCCTGACGCTTCGCAATAGCGGCCTTGTACGCGAGCACATAGACGTTGCCAGGTAACGCCTCCCCGGCCACCTCAAGTGCCGCCAGCGCTCGCTCGTAATCGCGGAAGCCCACGTAGTAGTATTGTGCCAAGGCCACGTGCGCCTCTGGTAAATTCGGCCGTATCTCGAACGCCCGATTAACCGCGTCCTCGGCCTGACGCAACCGTTCCGCCGTTCGATCTAATCCCCACTGGTAGATGTTAGAATGGTTTTCGGACAGCCTGGCGTAGGCCAGCGCGAACTGCGGATCGATCTCCACGGCGCGCTCATACATCTGTTGCGCAGCCTCCAGTACTGGTAAGGTTCGGTCTCCAACAAAGTACACGTTTCCTTGCAGATAGAACTCGTACGCCTCCAGATTGTCGGTCGGCCGGACCCGGACTGCCTCGCGCTCAGCTCCCGGCAAACTGATCCCGAGGGCCTCAGCCACCCGCTCGGCGATGTTGGCCGGCAGGTCCAAGACGCCCGAGTACGCCGTGTCGTAGCGACTCGTCCAAAGCGCCGTCGCGTCCGCGACCCGGACCAGCTCGGGTACGATACTTACTCGACCTTCGCCCCGCCCCGTCCTATCCCAGCGGATCGTACCACCCAGCAGATAATCTACACCCAGCTCCTCCCCGATCTCGCCAAGCGTCTTGTCGCTGTCCTTGTATTGGACCGAACTCCAGCGCGCGACGACACGCAGGCCACTGACGGCCCCGAGCTTCACCCGAACCTCGTCGGCTATCCCATCAGCATAGTGCTCATCCTCCGGTGCCCCGAGATTCTCTAGCGGTAGGACCACGAGCATCTTGGGCTCTGCCCGACTTCCCACGTACTGCAAGACCGCGCCTACAGCCAGCACGAGGACAGCCAGACCCGCCGCCGTCGCTGCTACGACCTTTCGTCGCCTCGCCCTGAGCCGCTTCGCCGCGATCGTCCACCCGACCTCCGGCGACTGCAGCGCCTTGCCGAACTCACCCGCCGTCGCGAACCGATCCTCCGGCGCCGCCTCCAGCGCCCGCGCCAGCACCGCCTCTAACGCCGCGTCCGCCTCCGGCCTCAGTTCCCGGATCGAGCGTGCGTCCCCTACCAGCTTCTGCGCCATGATCGCACGCGGCGTCTCACCAACGTGCGGCGCCTCCCCGCCCAGCATCTCGTACAGCACACAGCCCAGACTGTAGATGTCGCTACGCTCGTCGATCGCCTCATCACCGCTCGCCTGCTCCGGGCTCATGAACGCCGGCGTTCCTACCGCGATACCCGTTTCCGTCAGCCGCTCACCGCCCGCCGCGCTCACCGCCACAGCGATCCCGAAGTCCGCCACCATCGCCTCACCCTCGTAAAGAAGGATGTTCTCGGGCTTGATGTCCCGGTGGATCACCTCCTGGCGGTGCGCGTGCTCCAGCGCCGAGGCCACCTGCTCGGCGATCCGCAGCGCCTCGTCGACGGGTAGCGGTCCCTCCCGGTCCATTCGCGCTCTTAGTGATTCGCCGGTGACATACGGCACCACGAAGTAGAGGAAGCCGTCCGTCTCGCCCGAGTCGAGCAGCGGCAAGATATGGGGGTGGTTGAGCTGTGCGGTGATCCGGATCTCACGCAGGAAGCGGTCGGCGCCCACGGCGTGGGCCAGTTCCGGCTTCAGGACCTTGAGGGCTACCCGGCGCCGGTGTTTCAGGTCCTCGGCGAGATAGACCGTGGCCATCCCGCCACTGCCGAGCTCACGCTCGATCAAGTAGCGCTCGGCCAGTGCGAGTTTCAGGCGGTCAGGCAGACCGTTCATCGCCGTGATCAGACGATCAGCCGCTTGAGACGGGACATAGCTGCCACCTGCGGCTTGAGGTATTCGGGGTTAGGGACACCCGGTCGTCGTCAAAGATGGGACCACCGAGATACACGCGCTAGAAGGGCTCTAGCTCTATCTGATACTGCCTGTAACGCCGTTTGTCTCGAGTGCCCTACTACCCGGCT
>CP070812.1:538454-554020 GCA_020344015.1 Gemmatimonadota bacterium | reverse complement strand
GATGGTATACACGATGACATCCTCACTCACCTTTACAAGATCGGCGATCTCAAGCCGATAGCACGCACATCGGTCTTGAGGTACCGCAGCACGACGATGAGTGTCCGTGAAATCGCCGATGAACTGGGCGTGGCCACAGTCCTGGAAGGCGGTGTGCAGAGGGCGGGTGACCGGGTGCGGATCAACGTTCAGCTAATCGATCCTGAGACCGAGCAGCATCTTTGGGCCGAGACGTATGACAGTATTCTAACGGCCCAGAACATCTTCGCCATCCAGACGGACATCGCACGGCGAATCGCCGTGGCCCTGAAGGCCACGCTGTCGTCCGAGGAAGAGGAGCGGATCGAGGCGAGACCTACTGACAACCTTGAAGCGTACGAGTACTACCTTCGAGGTTCAGATTTGTTCAGACGGCCTGCCAGCGAGCAAAACCTCCGCGCTGCCGCGAGCATGTTCGAGGAGGCGATCGCACTCGATCCCCAGTTCGCGGGCGCCCACGCAGCCCTCTCCAGGATATACTCATATCTCTATTGGCTGTACTTCGACCGTAGCGACGAACGGCTCGCTCTCGCGCTCAACGCCGCTCGCGCAGCACTTGAGATCGATCCGGAGCTTCCGGACGCACACCTGGCTCTGGCTTACTACTACTACCGCGGTAGAAGAGACTACGAACGTGCGCTGGACGCATTACATGTAGCACGCGGGAAGGGATTGCCCGGAAGTGAATACTACACGCTGGTTGCTCGTATCAAGCGCCGGCAGGGTGATTTCGAAAGCGCGCTGGCTGGTATTCGTTCAGCGCTAGAGGAAGATCCACTTTTCTCCGGCCTACTCTGGGACGAGGGCATCACGCACCTCTGGAGTCGGCGCCATTTCGAAGCTGAGAGATCCTATGACCAGGCGCTCTCGCTGGCGCCTGAGCCCTTGCTTCATGTCCACAAGGCGCGGCTGTACGTTGCCTGGCAAGGCAATGTGCAGAGGGCCTGGGAGTCTCTACGGGCGTTGGATCCCACGGTGCCGCTCGGCGTGTTGCTCGACAGGGACGTCTCGGGTTCCTGGGCCCTCTTTCGAATATTGTACGCGGACGCCACGGAGGCTCAGAACGTGCTCCGAGCGAACCGCTCGCAACTGGATTCCGCGCTCTACTATCTGGCCTATGCCGAGGCTGCCGGCCGCCTCGGTCGCTCGGAAGAGGCCAGCGCCCACTACGACTCGGCTCGTGCCGTGCTGGCGTCGGTCCTGGAGGAGCGTCCCGGGGACGCGATCTTCCACAGCGAGTTGGGGGTGGCGTATGCGGGCCTCGGCCGCAAGGACGAGGCTGTAGGCGCTGGAGAACGGGCTGTACGGCTGCTACCACTTTCAAGAGACGCCGTGGTGGGGACCGAGCCGCTCGCATACCTGGCTCAGATTCACACTGTGGTTGGAGATCATGACAGTGCCATTGGTGACATCGAAGCTCTGCTGGAACAGCCCGGTTGGATGACGACTCACTGGCTTCGACTCGACCCAATCTGGGACCCCCTCCGCGATCACCCGCTCTTCCAGACGCTTCTGCAGAAGTACGAGTAGCATCCTGTAGGGTAAGCAACCGTCGATCCCTCAGGTCGTCTTGCCTCTTAGCGTGCGCCGGACCGTTTCATCCGAGATCTCGTCGACGATCTCGAGCTCCACCAGCGTGTCGGCGAGCAGCTGCATCGTCCAGCGGACCTGCCCCGGCGGAGGATCGCTGCTGGCCAGCTCCACAAGGAAAGCCTCCTGCCTGCCGTCCAGCTTGCGCGGCCGCCCCGAACGGGGCCGCTCGTTCAGGGCCCGTTCCAGACCACCTTCGGCGTGCTTCTTCCGAGTGCGCTCCACCGTCGAGCGTCCCAGGTCAAGGGTCTCGGCGATGCGCCGGTCGCTGAGACCCTCATCGGCCAGGAGCAGGATGTGGGCCCGGCGCAGCTCCCGTGCTGAGGCGCGGCCCTCGCGCACGAGACTGTGCAGCCGGCTGAGTTCGTCGGGCCGCAGCGCGACGGTGTACCTCTTCTTCAGGATCTCCCTCCCGGTCAGCGTTCCCCGCCGTGCAAGCTACGGGGAAGGCGATAATACGTCAAAACTATGATGGTCTCCGATCGGTTGCACCCGGCACGCTCGGATTGCATGTTGTCTGGACTAAGTGATAGGCGATGTGCCCTAACCTGCGGTTAACAGTCCTTGTCGCAGGCGGCTTTTGTGTGTCTCAAGCGCTTAATCGACGAGATCCATCGGCCAAATCGGCGCGCCAGGCGAGCCGTGGGCGCCCGTCGTTGGGCGGTATGCGGGTCAAAGACCGGCGCTGTCGAGGCAACACAAGGGGCCGCCCTTACCCAGCGTTAAGGGGAGACGATGATCCTTCGAGCCAAAGTCGAAGGGGGTTCGGGTATCCACGTTTCCGGCGCTGCGTCGCTATCCGGGGGGTGTGTCAACCAAGGTCCACCAACACGGAGGTACGCATGGTAACATCCACGTTAGCGAACTGGCTCGGCTCCTTGGCGCGGAGCCGGGGGGGAACTGCGAGAGGCTGGGCCCTGGCGGTGCTTGCTACGGCACTGCTGGCCGCCCCGCTCGCAGCCCAACAGACCGGGCAGGTTAGCGGGACGGTCACGGGGGCCGCTTCGGGCCGCGCTCTTGCCGCTGTCGCTGTCTCGATCGAAGGAACCGAGATCCGGGCGCTCACCAACGCCCAGGGGGAGTACGTGCTGCTGGGCGTCCCTGTGGGAACGCACAGGGTAATTGCCGAAGTCATCGGATACAGGGTGGGGCGGGCGGAGGTCCAGGTGCCTGCCGGTGCGGCGGTCGCCTTGAATTTCGCGCTCAGCGTGGGCGCCGTCCAGCTTGAGGGGATCGTGGTCACCGGTACGCCCACGCAGGCACGGCGCAAAGAGCTCGGGCACTCCATCGAGGTGATCACGGCGGAAGAGATCGAGATGGCCGGCGCCGTCGACATCGACGACGTACTGCGGGGGAAGGCGCCGGGCTTTCAGGTGCAGGGTCAGACCGGCCTCGCCGGGCCCGGCTCGCAGATCCTCATTCGGGGGCTCAACTCAATCGAGGGCCGCAACCGTCCGCTGATCTACCTTGACGGCATCCGGATGAACGACCGGGGCGCCTACGAGAGCAGCGGTAATACGGCTGATCAGGCCGCCACGGTGCTCAACTCAATCAATCCGCAGGATATCGAGCGGATCGAAATCATCAAAGGCGCTGCCGCCTCGACAATATACGGGACGGAGGCGAGCGCCGGCGTGATCCAGATCTTCACCAAGCAAGGCGCGGTCGGCCGGCCCAGGTGGACCTTCGCGATCGAGCAGGGGGTCGCGGTACCCCGCCACGTGGGGCCGGAAATGGATCCCACCGGACTGCACCTCAACGACTGCACCTTCGGGGGGCCCGTCCGGCCGGACCAGACCGAGCCCGATCCGGATTGCCCGTCGAGTGGGAGCTGGCTCAAGAACTCCTGGCAGCAGGACTACCGGCTCGACGTGCGCGGCGGGGGTAGCACGTACAGCTACTATGCCGCGGCATCGTTTGGCATTACGGAAGGGATCGTCAACGTCCCCGACGAGTTCGACCCGCAGACCTCCGAAGACCTGAACGTCCGGGCGAACTTCACGTTCAACCCATTCGAGACGATGCAGATCCAGCTGAGCAACTCCTACACGCGCCGGGACATTCAGTGGATCGAAGACGGCGATTTCTGGAGGGGCTTCACGAAAAACGTCATCAAGCTGGACGAAGGCGAGACACCCGATAATCGTGACGCACTGGTGTTCGAGTCGGACATCGAGCAGGACATCGATCACTTCAATACCGGCGTGAACCTCAACTGGACGCCAATCCCCGGGTTCAACCACAACCTGCGCCTCGGCTTAGACTGGTCGCAATCCCAGACCATCAGGTTGCGGCCGTTGGGGAACTGGAGCGACCCAGAAGGGATGCGGATGCACGACACAGAGACCAGTCGGCTGATCACGCTGTGGTACGGGGCGGGCTGGCTCACCGACCTATCGGACACCTGGACCTCGAATTTTGAGTTTGGCGGTCAGTTCAACGACCGTGAGGACCGGGGTATGCGGGTCGACTGCTCCGAGTTCGTTGCGCCTGGCGAGGCGGTGGCGAACGAGTGCCAGATTGTAGACAATCTCCAGGAAGACCGGCGCGGGTTCCGGACCGGTGGCTTCTTCTTCTCGGAGCGGGTCGGGTGGAAGGACCGACTGTTCATCACGGCGGCGGTGCGGGCCGACGCCTTCAGCCAGATCAATAGCGAACTGGATTTGGATTACCACTTCATGTGGTACCCGAAGCTTATGCTCACGTACACCGTCTCGGATCACGATTTCTGGCCCGACCTGTTCGATACGTTCCGGGTCCGGAGCGCGTGGGGCGAGTCGGGCGATCCGCCGCCCCAGAACGCCATGCAGACGCTGTGGCAGATTGCGGGCGCCGATGAGCTGCCGGAATCCGGCTACATCATCTATAGCCTCTCCCAGCCCGACATCGAGGCCGAGCGGACCAGCGAATGGGAGTTCGGGATCGACGCTTCCGCGTACAACGGTCGGGTGAGCGCCGAGTTTAACTACTTCTGGAAGAAGACGAGGGACGGAATCATGTATAACCCGCTCCTGCCCTCGACCGGAGTGTGGGAGAGCGTCCCTGTGAACGCAGGCACGTGGAAGACTTGGGGGTACGATATCAAGGCCGACCTAACCGTCATCGATCTCCCGAACTACCTCTTGACCTTGAGGGGCTCGTACATGTGGTACGACAATGAGATTCTCGACCTGGGGAGTCTCGGGACACAGGACGACGACGAGAGCACCGCGAACGTCGGCTTCAACACGCGCTTCACCGAGGGCAAGCCCTTCCCGCAGTACTATGGCGAGCCGATCGAGAACGCCGACGAGTTGGCCCTGCCGGTGACAGGCGAGACGCAAGACTTGGGAAGGAGCATTCCGAACAAGGAGCTGTCGCTCGGGCTGGGCTTCACGCTCTACAACCGGCTTACGCTGGACATGTACGGGACCGGTCAGTTCGGACACTTGCTCTTGGACGAGGGCGCCCAGGAGGCAGCGGAAGATGGTGTGTGGCCCCAGTGCGTCGCCGTGTTAGAAAACCTCGAGGACCACGAGACCACCGGAGCGCCCCTCGAGCATACGGCTGCGTGGATCGACCGCTGCGATGACAGCGACAACGAGGACTGGTTGTTCTCGGGCGACTACTTCCGGATCCAGTCAGCCAGCCTGACCTACCGGGTGCCCGAGAGGTTCATGTTCGCGGGGTTGACCGGAGTGCAGCTCCAGTTCCGGGTAACGAATCTGGCCCTGTTCGCGGACTACCCGACGGACACGGATCCGGACGCGCTGCTGGGTGCCGCCAACTTCGAGCTGTTCCGCTCGGGGGGCTTCACCGTGCCGGCTCCACGGACGTACTCGTTCACTCTGCGGGTCAACTTCTGATGCGCCAACACGGGAGCGACAGACAATGACTAAGTGGAAGATACATAGCGCGCTGCCCGCCCTCGTGCTGGCGGGTATGGCCCTGAGTGTCATGGGATGTTCGGAGACGGGGCTGGTGGGGGTCGCCCTGGACGAGGACGTCGCCACAGGCGGCGAGGACATCCAGATGGCGATGGCCAGGGGGTCCAACTCCGAGGTCACCGACGTCATGACGGTCGGGGACGGCTACAAGTATGTGCTCTTATCCTCGACCGACGACATACTGAACTCCGGAACGGCCACCAACGAGATGAATGTGTCCATCGCCAATTGGCCTCAGAACTGGGTCAATGACCAGTGGGAGCAGGGCTTTGAGGCGATCTGGTCGGGGCTCAAGGTGGTCAACAACGCCATGGATGGCTTCAGTGAGGAGCGCTTCCTGACACACCCGCTCGTGGCCCGTGGCTACCTCAACTCTGCCCACGGGGAGCGGCTGATGGGCGACATGTTCTGCTATGCCGCGTACGGCTTCGATCACGAGGGCGGACAGAGCCTTGGGAACCTGGGCAGCGACGAGCCGCGGGAAGCCGGCCCGGTAGGGAAGGACTCGGTCTTCACGCGGATGGCCACCTTCGCCGAGTTGGCACTGGCGCAGGCCGAACGCGCCGTGGCCGCAAACGAGCCGAACCCTGCGAACGAGGGGGTCCTCTCGGACGGTCATTTCGACCCGCAGAGGCTCGTTATCGCCTCGCACGGGGCGGCCGCGCAGGCCTATCACGCGCTGGCCTCGCTCGGCGTAGATCCGACCACGAACTGGGGCCTCGCGGTCCAGCATGCCGCCGAGGTGCCCACGGACTTCGTCGAGGTCACGATCCACGACGAACTGGTCGAGATCAACGAGCTGTGGGACATCAGCTGGGACAACGACGACGTGACCCTTTACAGCGAGGCCGACGCCACCCGCCCGGAGGGGTTCGTCGGCGTGCCTGCGACCTTCCTGTGGCTAGACGACCCGCGGGTCGAGGTCGCGGATTGCACAAACGACCCCAACCCCGGCGGATGTTGGCGTTTTGGGAGGGACGCCGAGGGGGCGGAGGACTTCCCCAGGTGGGTGCCTCTCAAGTACCCGGATAGAGGCGCCGACGACGAGATGGTCACGGGCACGGAGATGCGCCTCATCGAGGCCGAGGAGGCGCTCGTCCAGGGGGGGGATTTCACCACCTTCTACAACAAGATCGACGAGGTGCGGGCGTTCTACGGCGCCTTACCTACGGCGCGCCCGCTCGTGGTGGGCGACTTCGAGTGGCCCAACGCGGAGGACGACGCCATGTCGATCCTGGACCGCGAACGCTACCTCACCATGTGGATGGAGGGCCGGCGTATGTTCGACCTCTACCGCTGGAACCATCCCTTCATCACGAACAACGAAGGGTTGATCCAGCGGCACGATGACCTCTTGGCGACGGTCACCCGCGTCGCCTGTGCGCCGGTCGCCGAGACGGAGTGCGGTTTGAACCCCCTGATGGCGGAGGTCTGCAACTGAGGTAGCGCTGTCGCGGCACGCACGTACAGACGGACGCTGCCGCCCCGCCGGTGTTCCGGCGGGGCGGCAGGGGTTTTGGAGGGCTGGAATGATGAATCGAGGGGCGGATCGGAACCGGACGAGGTCGGGGGCCGCTGCTCCCAAGGGAGCCGCCCTTGCTCTTAGGCTCGCGGCGGTGCTCCTTCTTGCCGCGTGTTCGGAGGGGCCGACGTTCGGGTTTGGTGAGTTCCCGGATCCCCGCTTCAGCCTGACCGTGAAAGTCACCAACGTCGGCAACGGCTTCGGTCGTGCAGAGGTGGTCTTCTCCGCCGGGGCCACGCAGAATCCGTGCGCCGAGGTCTTGGGGCCAGGCGAGAGCTGTAGCCCGTTCGTCATATCACAGGTTAGGCCCGAGACGGCGGCGATCCAGGTCTCTGCGGAGCCCGGCAGCCGATTCGTGGGTTGGGAAGATGACAGCTGCACGGGCATGGGCACGAGCGGCGAGTGCACGGTGCGGAACGAGCAGGGGGATTTTAATGAGGTGATCGCGGTCGAGCCCCGGTTCGATCTGGTCACCGGAGGGTGACGACGGATCACCCAACGCAGTCGCTGTACCGATGGTGTGAGATCGGCGCCGGCGCCGTCCGCTCAGCTTCGCCAGGACATGCTGGCGCCGACTTCAAACCACCGGCCGGATACATGCCCGCCCCCGGCCCCCCCGACGAGGACCAGGTACTCTACTCGGCTAACTGTGCCAGACGGATGCTAGCGCGCCAGACTCACCGTGGGATTGCTTAGGGCCCAGCGGACTCCGCTGACGCCCAGCAGCGAGAAGGGGAGGGAAGTCTCCGACCCGCCTCCCTCGATCTCCGCGGTTAGCTGGTGGTCAATATCACGGGCCCTGGGTGAGAACTTGAAATCTCTCGTTGCGTTGGGAGGAACGCTCCCGAGCCGGCGGCGGCTTACCCTTTGAGGGACCGTCTCGACCCAGACGACTATCGTCCGGCCCGGGACCATGTCGTTGACAACCTGAACGGTGACCTCGTCACCGGTGGCTTCGACGCCCTCTTCCACCTCTCCGCCAGCGGCGCCGCCTGTACTCGCGCAGGCAGCCAGACCCAGGGAGAGGAGGGCGACAAACAGTGAACGGCCGAGGGGTATCTTTCGCATAGGTTGTCCTCCGCGCGTGCGAAACTAGGAAAATGCCAAATGTAGGAGACAACCTCTCGATCGCGCTCCTCCCTGTCAAGGAAGCCGCCGAAACATGCCTCACCAAGCCGGTGGGCCGCGCACCCCTCTCTATTCCGACTGCAATACGACCACGGGATCGACCCGCAGCGCGCGCCAGGCCGGGATCAGGCACGCCACCAAGCCGACCAGCGCGAAGAAAGCACTCACCGAGACGAACGTCATCGGGTCGGTGGGCGCCGTATTGAACAGCATCCGGTCCAACAGCCGAGTTAGTCCGAAGGCCGCCAGGAGTCCGATTGCAACCCCCAGGGCCACGAGGGCGATACCACGTTTGATGACCAGCTCGACGATAGCGCCCGTGCCGGCACCCAGAGCCAGCCGGACCCCGATCTCGTGGTGGCGTCGGGTGACGTAGTAGGCCAGGACGCCGTAGAGGCCGATCGCCGCCAGAAGGACTGCGATGCCGGCTAAGCCGGCGAGCAAGACGGCCATCACACGGTAGCGGTCCACCGAGCTTGCCAGCGCCTCGTCCATGGTAACGATCCGTGCGATCGCGATGTCGCGGTCCAAGCTCCAAACGGCATCGCGCAATGCCCCCGCGATCAGACCGGGCTCGCCAGCGGTCCGCACCGCGATCCGCATCAGGCTATACGGTATCTGATAATAAGAGGCGTATACGACCTCGGTTGGCTGCTCGGCCAGCGAGAAGAGATGCACTTCTTCCGCCACTCCTACGACCTCGAACTCGATCGGTCCGTCGAAATCCACAACGATCCGCCGGCCGATCGGACTCTCCTGCGGAAAGAGCCGATCCGCCGTGGAGCGGCTGATCATGGCGACGAGCGGCGCGCCGGCCGCGTCCGTCGCTTCGATCCCGCGCCCGGCCAGGAGAGGGATCCCCATCGTCTCGTGGAACCCATCCATGACGACCCGGAAAGGCGCCCCCTGGTAGTCGGCCGGGTCCAGCGGCGGATTATTCGCCGCGTAGGTTATGAGCCAGTTGCCTGAATCGCGGATCGGCAGTCGGTCGGCGATCGCCACGCCCTGCACCCCGGGGGTCGCCTCCAGTCGCCCCCGCAATTCTGTGTAGAACTGGATCCGCCGCTCGAGCTCCGAGTACTCAGTGCCGGACAAACGCAGCTCGGCGGTGAGCAGGTTGGCCGACTCGAAACCGGGATCGACGCCCGTCACGCGTGCAAAACTGCGAATCAACAGACCGGTGCCGATGAGCAGCGTGATCGTGATCGCGACTTGAGCTACGACGAGCCCGCTGCGGAACCGTGCGCCGCCCGCGTCGGTGGTCCGGGCGCCGGACTTGAGATCTTCCACGACGTCACGTCGCGCGAGGCGCAAAGCCGGTATAGCCCCGAATAGCAGTCCCGTGGCCAGCGAGATCACGAGGGCGAAGCCGAGGGCCGTGCCCGATATCTCGGCGCTGAGCGTGCTGGGAAGTCCCAGTGATACGGGTCGGACAAGCAAGTCCTGGAGCCAGCCGGCCGACAACGTGCCCGCGATTCCGCCGATTAGGGCCAACATCAAACTCTCGGTCAGCAGCTGGCGCATCAGCCGCGGGCCCGAGGCGCCCAACGCCGCGCGTAGTGATAGCTCGGCGCGCCGCGCCGAGCCGCGCGCGAGCAGTAGCCCGGCGACGTTACCGCAGGCGATGAGAAGAACGAACGCGATCGCGCCCATCAACAGCAGCAGGCTACTCCGGTAGCTCTCGACCACAGCCTCCCGCAGGTCGGTGAGAAGCAGCCCCTTCCCTGTGTTCGAGTCGGGATACTGGGCCTCGAGCTGTGCCGAGATGACATCGACTTCGGCCTGAGCACCCTCGATGCTCACGCCCTTCTCGAGCCGGCCGACCAGCAGCCAGTTGTGCCACCTCCGATACACGGTGTATGGGCCGTCGGGACGCATCGGGCGCCAGAACTCCGCGTCGAACCCTATGCGGAAACCGGCCGGCATGACGCCGACGATCGTGTACGGGGCACCGTCGACCGTCAAGGTACTGCCCACGGCATCCGGTGAGCCGCCGAACCGCCGCTGCCAGTAGCCGTAGCTGATGATGGCGACATCGGGCGCGCCCTCCAGCCCCTCTTCCACCGCGAAGTGACGGCCAAACTGCGGGTTGACGCCGAGGGTCGGGAACAGGCCCACCGTCACGAGGAGACCGACGATCCGTTCCGGCTCGGCGACCCCGGTGATCGTATAGCTGTTCGTGTACCCGAGGTACGCCTCGAGCGACTCGAACGACGTGCTCAGGTCGCGGTAGTCCCAATAGTCCTGAGCAGAGACCGGGGGATTGAGTTTGCCGTCGACGGTCTTCCGCCCCATCACCAGTCGCTCGGACTCGGGGAACGTCACGGGCCGCAGCATCGCGGAGTCGATGATGCTGAACATCGCCACGTTCGCGCCGATCCCCACGGCGAGTATGAGAACGACCACGACGCTGAAGCCGCGTGCCCTGATCAGCGAACGCGCACCGAAACGGATGTCCTGCCAGGATCCCATCGTTCGGCCTCCAGCAGCGGTTGTAGATCGTTGCCGCAACTCCACCCTCTAGGGCAAAGGGCGTGCCCGGGAGCCGTGCCGCCTCCGATGCTGTAAGTCCAATCCTGTAGCGAGATATGGGATCCGCTACCGTCCGCTCCCGGATAGCCCCCTCGCGGCGGCGCCCAGCCTGTCCAATTGCGGACGGGGCAGTGCCGGAATCGAACACCCGCTCGCGGACGGTCTGAGTGCGGCAAACTTGCTGGCATCTCCGGTAAAGGTGTCAGCCGTGCGGCGCCTCCGAGTCCGCGCTCCAAGGAAAACAGGCTCAGCATCCGCGAGTCGGTGTCATCTCGCACCGAGGCGACCGTGGTTGCCTGCTGGACATCCAACGCCACATACTTGATTGTCCGTTTCGTGGGAGCAACGATATCTTGACAATATACATACAACGTATGTATGTTGTATGATGGCCGAGCTTCGCTTCGAGTGGGACCCACGGAAGGACGCCGCGAACCAACGCAAGCACGGCGTTAGTTTCGAGGAAGCTGTCACTGTATTCTCTGACGAACGGGCGTTGCTTCTTGATGATCCCGATCATTCGGCCGACGAGGATCGGTTCATTCTGCTCGGCCTCAGTGCCAGCCTCCGTGCGCTCGTGGTGTGCCACTGCTACCGCGAAGCCGAGGACGTGATCCGGATCTTTTCCGCCCGCAAGGCGACCCGAGCTGAACGCGCTGAGTACGAACGAAGGTGGAAGCCATGAGAAAGCAGTACGATTTTTCAAAAGCCCGGCGGAATCCATACGCTAAGAGGCTCAAGAAGCCGGTCACAATCCGGCTCGATGAGACAACGATTGCCTATTTCAAGGACCTGGCTGTGGAGACCGGCATTCCATACCAGACCTTGATTAACTTGTATCTTCGCGACTGCGCAGCGAGTGGGCGGCGGCTTGCCCTCAAGTGGAGGCCCCAGAAGTCAAAGGAGGGAGCTGCCTGACAGCTATGAAGCGACTGTCGTCAAGAGTACACATATCGTTGGACTGCCCATCGTCCTGGCGACGGCGTTTGTCCACGAGGCAACAGCGGCCGTCGGCTCGCCCCGTCACGCCGTCGCCGTCTCCGAGGCAGATAGCGTCCCCACGGTCATCGCCACCAGGCCCGCCAGCAGCTCGCGCAGATCGTCGATATCGCGCGCGTTCTCCTTGATCCCGCGCACCGACACGGCGAGCGTGTGCGCCACTGCTGCGGCCGCGCCCCCTGCGCCGCGTACGGCTCAATGACCGAGAGCAGGATCGCCTCGAGCTCGGCGTAGGCGGCCTCGATTACGTCCTGGCTGAACTCCTGCGTGCACACACTGCCGACGCTCCGCGCCACGACGGCACCTGACGAGAAGGGGGGCGACTACTACGGACCCCACGGGTTTCAGGAGATGCGTGGCTACCCGGTCCGGGTTGGAACCACGGATGCGGCAAAGAACGCGGAGGACGCGGCGCGCCTCTGGCGGGTGAGCGAGGAACTGACCGGGGTGCGCTGAGCGCGTCCGGTCGGGAGGCGGGGCGAACGCTCAGCGGAGGCTCGTAAAGACTCCCAACCGCTCCCGCAACTGACCCTCGTCGGCGGCTCCCGACACGCCGAACATGCCCGCGTCCGTGCGTGTGACACCCACGAGGCCGCTGTAGGGGACCTCGCGGAAGAGGACCGTGAGCCCGTCGTGCTCGAGGGACTCCCAACGGTCGGCCAGCGCGTCCCAAACGTCGGAGGCGGCCGAGGGAAGCACGACGAACCCTTCCCAGCTCTCGCCGTCGCTTCCTTCATAGTCGGCGTAGAGGCAATCGGTGAGTTCCTCCAGGCCGAGGAACGACCCGGGCTGGTACCCTTCCGATCCGGCTACCTTCCCTTCTTCGGGTAGGAGCGAGAACTCCGGGGGCATGGCGGTCTCCCCGGGAAGCGAGGCCGCCAGTCCCTGCAAGAGCCGGCGGCCCTCGGGTTCGGTGAGCTCGCCTTCGTAGGCGTTCACCTTTACATATGTGCTTCCCTTTACCATGAGGGCCTGGTAAGGGGGCGAGAGGGCCGCCACGGTGGCGCCGCTGAGATCTTCGCCGCCCGCGGCACTCTCTCGCTTGAACACCCCTACCGCTCGCAGTGGGGAGCCCATCTCGTAGAGATCGATGGTCACCGAGGCAGCCGGTGCCGACATGTCCGCCGTCATGCATGTTCGGACCCCGTACTCGACGAATAGCACAGCGGCGCCGTCGATGTACTCCCACAGATTATCAGCGGTGTAGATTCGCACCTCGCCGGACTGTGTCCAGCCCTCCACTTCCGGAAAGCCAGATGGGCCTCCGGCGCAAGATGGGGTGAGGGCCAGCGCCGTCAGTAGTGCGATCCGGTGTGCGCTTTTTGATCCCATGTCGTGGCGCCTCCGGGCTAGGCCAGGGTCAGAAGGCGGTGGGCCTGGAGCATCTTGGGCTGGATGGCCAGCCCGTACGGACACGCAGCGGCACAAAGTCCTGCGCAGTCCTTGCAGGGAGTCGCACCAGAACCGAGGGCCGCATACAAGGACATGGCGTGCCGCTCGCGGCCCTGAGCCTCGAAGTAGTACGCGTACCGCATGATCTTGCTGACCGGGACATTGAACGGACAGCTGTCCATGCACCCCACACACCCGTGGCGGCAGTACTGGGCCTCCAGAGCGTAGCGCGACTGCTGAAGCATACTCTCCGCGGGGGCGGTCAACTCGGTACCGGACAGGGCAACGATCTTGTCGATGAAATCGAAGCTCCAGGCCGAGATGCACGCTGTGTGCATGTCCGGGTTCTGAAGCACCCATTGGATGCTCACCAATTGAAGGGCCTCATCGCTCTCGATCCCGTACCGCTCGGCGAAAACCTGGGTCCTCTCCACGAACGCGTTCTGCGCGTCCGAGTACTCCTGGAGCTCCCGCAGCGCAGACCTGCGGCTCTGTCCCGCCCGTAGCATGAGATCGAGGTATTGCTGGAAGAGCTCGCTGAGGTTCTCGGGATCGAACGGCTCGGCCCTCAGCTTTCCGGGGGCGGTCTTCATCGCGGTCGTCCCGACGTTGTTGGCCTTGGATGCCGCGATGATCCGGTCGCCTTCGGAGTGGGTCAAGAAGTTGTACACCAATAGCAGCACGTCGAAGCGACCGTCTTCCGCCGCGGCGCAGAGGACGTCGGCCATCCCGGTCTGATCGGTCGCCTCGGGACCGTGATAGGTTGCCCCGGTGAACCTCACCCTCCCCTCCGCTTTGAGCTGGTCCATAGCGGCGTGGTAGGCCGGGTGGTTCAACCCTTTCACGGTGTCGACGCTGCTCATCATGTAAGCGTCGATGTACTCGGTGCCCAGCCGCTCCAGGCTCCCGCGGACCTTCGCGAGCACCGTTTCTTTGTCGTCCCTGGGCCTTATGTCGGCCTTCGTCGAGATGAAGATCTTCTCCCGGTCGAAATGCCGAAGCGCATCTCGTATTCCACGTTCCGAGGCTCCGTTCTCATAGCCCTCCGCCGTATCGATGTAATTGATCCCTTTGTCGAAGGCGTAGCGGGCCACATTGGCCTCTTTAATTAGAGCCGCGCCAAGGCTGATGTCGGATACCCTGAACCCGGTGCGCCCGAGGGTCCGGTAGTTTTGAATTTGGCCGTCTTGGCTGGGCCGAACGGGGAAAAGGGGCGATGCTTCCGACGACTCCGCGAGGACCTTGCCTCCCTCGATTGGGGCGAGGCCCAACAACGCCCCTCCCGCCAGCGCCGCACCGCTCGACTTGACGAAATCCCTACGTTTCATGTGACTCCGGTCACTGTCCGCCCGGGTCTTCTTTTTCATGGCATGGCTCCTCGGTATTGTCGAGTCTCTCCTCTGGAACCGCACGTCTGAGCCCGAGTCGAAGGGCGCGTCGATCGCGCGGCCGCAGCGTCACAGCCGTCGGTTCCAAACCACTGATCCTATCCTGCTGCGTCGAGTTCCCAAACGGCTGCGCCTGTTGCTCTATCATCTCGGGCGACATGTTCAGCTGGCCGGGGATGGCAGAGAGTTCCGTTCTAAGAGTTGGATCGGTCAGCGATTCGCCCCTGATCTTTTGATGGATCATCAGGATGGCGTAGATCAGACCCTCGGGGCGCGGCGGGCAGCCGGGCACGTAAGCGTCGACCGGCACGATCGCGTCGACTCCTTGCATGATGGTGTAGGTGTCGAAGATGCCTCCCGTCGACGCGCAGGCGCCCATGGCGATGCACCACTTAGGCTGCGGCATTTGGTCCCAGATCCGGCGTAGCACGGGGGCGATCTTATAGGGGACACGGCCGCCCACGATCAGCAAGTCGGCCTGGCGTGGAGTGTAACCCAACCGTTCCATGCCGAATCGAGCTATGTCGTACTTCGATGCGGCGGCGGCCATGAACTCAATACCACAGCATGCGGTGTTGAACGGCATCATCCAGAGGGAGCCGCGGCGCGCCCAGTTGACGACCCAATCGATCTTGGTGATCCACCACGGCGGAAGCTTCGTTGTCATCGACCGGCGAGCTCCATCAGACTGCGGGTCGCTTCGCACCGCGCGTCGTGAGAACCTACGCGAGCTGCGGACCCGCTTCGCTTTACCATAGATCATGGTAATCCAGCTGCCCGAGGGCAATGATGGGCGCGGGTGCAAACTCGAGCCCCACTCCCGTCACTCTTCCAATCTCGTTACCAGATGCCCAGCAGTTTCCACCAGGCGCCACCAACACCCAGCCACACCGCGATGTTCACCACGCTGACCAGGAGACCGAGCCGCCACCATTCGGCCAGCTCCACGTAGCCCGAGCCGAACAGCACGGGAGCCGGTCCGGTGCCGTAGTGCGTCATGCTGCTGAAGAGGTTGCTGAAGAAGGCCAACACCAGTGCTGCGAGGAGCGG
>CP070812.1:532061-538354 GCA_020344015.1 Gemmatimonadota bacterium | reverse complement strand
GGTGAGCCCCATCCCGCAGCCGCCCTGCAGGTGAGCGGCGGACACGCTGACGCCGCCGGGCCGGAAATGTCGCTCGTCGACGATCTCTTCCAGGTGCTCGGCCGCCTGCCGCTCCACCGTCGGCTGCGTCGCGGCCGGGAAGTGGACGCGGCATGCGCCTGCGGCGAAGAAGATTCGGGCGGAGGCCAGCGTTCCCCTTGCCAGGGCCTTCCTCACCTCGGGCGTGAAACGGTAGTGGACCACGGGTCGGCCGCGGCCGTCGACCGTCACCCGGTTACTCGGGTCGACGTGATCGCAGGCGAGGACGAGGATCATCTGCAGGCGCGGGAAGGAACGCATGAACTCGCCGTGCGCCGCTCCGAACCCGCGCAGGCTCTTCGCCGTGGTGAACGGGAAGTACATGCACGTCTCGAGGATGAAGCCCTCCGATTCGACGAACTCGTCCAGATAGTAACTCTTCGGGTGGCCGACGAAGTTGCTGATCGACCGCTCGTGCTCCGCCACAAGAATCAGGGCCGGGTGACTCGTGAACCCGTGACCGAGGCGCGGCAGTCTGGTGGGCAGGCGCGAGCGCATCAGCAGCGCCGGTGTGTTCACGGCACCCGCGCACGCTACCACCACCTTCGCCCGGATCCGATATTCGCCCGGCTCCCAGGGCGACGGCTCGCCTTTACCGCCGTCCGGTTTCGGCACCACCCGCGCGATCAGCGTCCGGCCTTCCAGCCGGGTTACCTCGCAGCGAGTCACCACTTCGACGCCATCCCGCTCGGCCTGCGGCAGCTGGACCCGGTTCGTGCCCTGCTTGGCCTGGTTCGGGCAGCCCAGGTTGCAGAGGCTCGAGCCGCGGCACCCGCGCACGTTGATCGGGAACTGCTCCACGTCGTAGCCCAGACGACGACACCCCTCGACAAAGAGCTGGTTGTTCTCATTGATCCGCTCTTCCTCGAGGTAGTGGACGTTGTTCTGCTCGATGAACTTGCGCGTGCGGCGCATGATCTCCTCGTGGCCGAGGCCGGGAACGTTCCAGCTTTTGATCACACGCTCCGGCGCGGCGATCGAGGTGCCGGTGTATACGGTCGTCGAACCACCGTAGCCGCAGCCCATGGCGAGGGTCATCGAGCCGTCCGCGGTGAGAAAACCGCCGCCGTCCTCGTACAGCGCCTGCGCCATCTCCACTTCGCGGCCGTCGAACTCGTCGTCACGAAGGCGAGGTCCCTTCTCCAGTACGACGATTCGGGCGCCCTCCCGGCAGAGCGGCGCCAGCTCCTGGGCCACGGTACCGCCGCCGGCTCCGGATCCGATGATGACGATGTCGTATTCCCGCTCGTTCATCGTCCGACCGCCTCCCAACCACGCGCGTGCGGATGGTAGCCGATCGCCGCTGCCGCCGCGGCCCGGCCGTAGTAGCCCAGCAGCGCCAGCGTCCTGAGGCCCCAGAACCCGACGCGTATCCGGTCCACCCGGCTATTCTGAAGGCTGGCCAGGAAACGGGCCCGGCGGCCCGGCTCCAGGGTGCTGAATCGGTGACCGTAGCGGAAGAGCGGCAGCCACTCGACCAGCCGCAGAAAGAGCCGCAGTTGACGACGTAGCGCGGGGGTCGGTCGCGAAGCGATTCCTCGACCAGCGCCACTAGCTCGCCCCACTCTGCGTCGCTCAGTTCGTCCGCTTCAGGCACGACCGTGCGGACGACAGCTCGGAACACTGGGGTCAGCGGTGCGATGGCGGACGGCGTGTTCGTCGCGGCCCTTTCCTTTCCTTTGGGTGGCTCGGCGGATCCGGGAAAGATGCGCTATATTATGGGCCCAGGTCAAAAGGAGGTCACGATGTCTAGGCTGTCGCCTTGGCTCGGCGGCACGCGACGACTCGTCGGGCATGTGGGCCAGAGCGGCCTGCTGTTCGGTCCCATCCGCCGTGCCATAGTCGAGCCGGCCGCCGCTGCCCATGATGAAGCGCTCCGCTTGCTGCTGTGCTATCACGGGAAACGCGCCTGGCAGGCTGGACTCATCGCCGGCTGCTGCGGCAACCTGTCAGCCCGCCTGCACAACAGGGACGCCATCTATATCACCCCGCGCGCGGCGGACAAGTCGCGCCTGCACGCATCCGACATACGGGTCGTCGATCTGCATACCGCGCCGGAGCTCAACGCCGACGCTAGCGTGGAGCTGCCGCTACACCGCGCCTGTTACCTGGCGAACATGAGGGTCGGAGCCGTGATTCACACGCACGCCCCAGCGCTCACGGCGCTGGGGGTCCGAGACCTCGACCTGGAATCGATATTGCCCGAAGCGGCGGCCTCCCTCCGCCCCATCGCACGCCTCCCCTATTGCCCGTCGGGCTCGAACGAGCTGGCCAAGTCGGTCGGCGACGCGGTCGCCCGTGGCGCGAAGCTCGTCCTTCTGGTGCAACACGGCGCGGTCACTGTGGGACGCACAATCGCGGAGGCCTACGAGCGAATGGAGTACGGCGAGCTCAGCGCGAGGGCGGCGTTGATGGCAACGGTCGACGGTGGTGCCACCAACTCAGGAGCGCCGGTGCGACCATCACGTTGAGCCACAGCGCCCAAATCACCCCCGCCAAAGAATCGATGGCGAAGTGGTGCTGCGTGTACACCGTCGACAGAGCCACGCCGACGGCGCCCAGCACCAGCAGGCCGGCGGCCCGACGGGAAAGCCAGCGGATGCCCAGATAAGCCATCGTCGTCGAGGCGGCGACGTGCGAGCTCGGGAACGAGCAGCCCAGCGCGTCCCCCTGGCCCTGCAACGCCGAATCCACCCGATAGAACAGCCCCTGCTGGTGGGGGCCTTCGTAGTGCTCGCTGAGGAAGTGGGGACCGTCCACCGGAAAGGCGATGTAGAAGCAGTAGCACGCGAAGTATACGAGTACCACGCGGAAGGTCATATCCTCCTTCATCTCCCGGCTGCCCCTGAACAGCATATAGAGGAGCGGCACGATCACCGTCAGGTAATAGCTGAAGTAGGCGAGGTGCATGACCTCGCTGAACCACACCCAGGGCATCGCCGGCATCCAGACCTCATTGAGATGACGGCTGAAGATGGCTAGGTCGACGGCCCCGATCACCCGGTCGTACGCCGCATCGTGCAGCAGGGGACGGATGAAATCCAACTCGGTCCAGAAGGCGAGGATCCAAACGAGCGGATAGATATCGCGTAACACACGGACCGTAGGCGACAGTCGCCCCGGCGTGCGCGCGAGCAGGGTCGGGATCGCCGCCGCTGCGGCGTGAGCCAGGAAGAGCCAGAGGGCGTACGACCACTGCGGGATCAAGATGGCCCAGACGATGGCCAGCAGCACGTTGTAGGCGGACGCGACCCTGTCGACGAGCTCCACTCGCGGCTCTGGCGTGAGTTCGCCCATCGCGTGTCAGTGGGAGGTGCCGTCCCGCTTCGGAACGGTCTGGACGAAGCCGCCGAAGTTCATCGGCTCCTCGAGACGGCACGACCACGCCAGCCGGCCGTCCCAGACGGTCATGTCCGGACAGCCGTCGCACATGTTCTGCCGCCCGTCCGGCAACACGTCGATCGGTTGGATGATCATCACCGACTGGTAGTGCAGACGCCGGAGCAGCCGCAGCGGGTTACGCAGGTAGGCGAATCCGGCGCGCGCGATCCCGCGGTCCAGAGGTGCCACTGCCAACATCGAGCGCCCGCTGCGGTGGACCCTGGGACTGCTGTATGCAAGGTACCGACCGTGTCGCAGGTGATGACTCACCTGCGCGAGCTCCATGAACCTGGGACCCACGCAACCGTGGACCTGACCCTTGGTTCCCAACCGACCGGTCAGCAGCCACTTGAATGAATCGGGCTTCTCCGTGCCGTTGAGGTAGGCGCAGGGACGGAAGTCGGGGAAGCGGTCCTGAATCGTCGCTAGGATGTCCGTCGAGAGAATGTCGACTCGCGGCTGTCCCTCGGCTGCGTAGCGGATGTCGTCGAACTCGATTCGCTCGCCTCTCACGTAATAGTCGAAATCACCGTTGATCAGAGCCGCCCGGAACGCGATGAAGACTAGCACGTGCACGATGTCGATGTGCTGCGCGCCCCAGGCCACAACGTCGGGCACCGACTCCATCGTGTCCTCGTACACGGTAGAATTGAAGGCGCAGGACAGGCCGCCTACCTCGCCGATCAGTTGCGCGTACTCCAGCCGCAACTCGTTGAGCTCGACCTCGCTCTTGCCCCGCCAGTGCGGCCGCCTCTGCTTGCTGTCGATGTGCAGCGTCAGCCCCCAGAGCCCCGCCCGCTTCATCTCGGTGAGCAACTCGCGGCTGAGCGCCAGGCCGTTCGTGTTCAGGATCGGCTTGAGTCCGCGCTCCGCGATCATCGCCACGATCTCTGTCGCTTCGGGGTGGCAGAGCGGGTCACCGCCGGCTACCGAGATCCCGTCCGTCTTGCGCAGCCGCATGAAGACGTCGAGCTCCTTGGCGACTTCGTCCAGCGGCTTGTGCGACTTGGGGTCGTTCGTTCGGTAGCAGCCCTCGCAATAGAGGTTGCATGCGGCGGTCGGCTCGAGCCACGAGATCGCATTGTCCGGGAGGGTCCACGGGAGTCTGTAGAGAGAGTTGTGGTCTAGAGATGCGGTCATGATTGCCGGTCTCCCGCACCGGAGCCAAGAGAAAGATGTTGGGAATCTCGCCAAAACTGCTGGCGAAAATAATATCGTTACGCCTCTGAGCAGAAAGGCACTATACCACCTTAGTGGTATGTGCGGTAGTGCCGGAACCTGAGTCGCGCAAGCAGCGTCCCTCCGCCGGGAACCGCCCTTTCGAGTACGGCGTTTTGTGGGTTTGGCCTACCAGGTCCGTCCAGTGCCAACCATCGGGGCGCTCAGGGCGTCTAACGCATGTGAGGGACGAGAGCGCTGAGCCCAGAGCGCCGAGCACCGAAGCACACCAAATCCGGGAGTAGCTAGGAATATGCACAATGGCCAAGAATCCGCGTGCGGCGTTGCTGGCGGCGCTATTGCTGGCCGTCGTAACGTCGCCTGCCCCAGCGAGTGAGGACGCAGCCCCCAAAAAGAAGTCAGATCCCGACCCCGAGCCCTACCGGGCGCTGGCGAGCCGCGCGACCCCCGGAACACCGGAGATCGACGGCAGGCTAGACGAGGCCGCCTGGGCGCTGGCGGAGCCCATCTTGGACTTCGTGCAGCGTGACCAGGATGAGGGAGAGCCGGCGACCGAGCGTACCCAGGCCTGGGTGCTCTACGACGACGGCTCACTCTACATCGGGGTCCGCGCCTACGACAGCGAGCCGGACAAGATCATCGGCGAGCTGACGCGTCGCGACAGGTTTTCTTCCTCCGACTGGATCGTCGTCTCGATCGACTCGTACTACGACCGCCGCACGGCGTTCGAGTTCTGCGTGAACCCTGCAGGCGTGGAACGAGACACCTACCGCTACGACGACACCAACGAGGACGACTCCTGGAACGCTGTTTGGGACGTGGCCACCAGCATCGATGATGAGGGCTGGGTGGCGGAGTTCCGGATCCCGTTCTCGCAGCTTCGCTTCTCGCAGGCACTGGAACAGACTTGGGGCTTCAACATCGAGCGCGTCATTCAGCGCAAGGCCGAAACCGTTCAGTGGAAACCGATCCCCAAGGATGCATCGGGCTGGGTCTCCGAGTACGGCGAGCTGATCGGCATCAATGGTATCGAGCCCCCGCGCCGGCTCGAGATCCTGCCCTACGCGGTGGCGACGCAGGGCTACACCGTTGCGAATCCCGACAACCCCTTTCAGACGGGTAGCGAGTTCGAGGGGAACGTCGGCGCGGATTTGAGATACGGGCTGACCAACAGCCTGACGCTGAACCTGACGCTCAACCCCGACTTCGGGCAGGTCGAGGCCGACCCGTCAGTGGTCAACCTGTCGGCCTTCGAGACGTTCTTCTCGGAGAAGCGTCCCTTCTTTCTGGAGGGCGCAAACATCTTCCAGTTCAGCCTGGGCGGTGGCGGCCATGGGATGGAACAGCTGTTCTACTCACGGCGCATCGGGCGCCGCCCGCAGGGTTCCGCCGATCCCCGCGGCGGCTACGTCGACTACCCGGACAATACGACGATCATCGCCGCAGCCAAGCTGTCCGGTAAGTCGGCTGACGGCTGGTCGGTCGGTGTGCTCGACGCGGTGACGGCGCAGGAGAAGGCCACTGTCATCGATGCCGATGGGGAGTGGCACGAGGACGTCGTCGAGCCGCTCACCAACTACGGCGTCGCCCGTGTGCAGAAAGACTTCAACGGTGGCGCCAGCGCCATCGGTGCGATCTTCACAGCCACCAACAGG
>CP070812.1:525563-531961 GCA_020344015.1 Gemmatimonadota bacterium | reverse complement strand
TCTGCAGAACGGTCTGGACATCATTGGAGAGAACGCGCTCTTGTTGGCGGGAATGGGGTACGTGTATGCGCAGTACGCCAACATCGGGGTAGAACACGAGGAGTACATCGAGAAGGCGGAGGAGTACGCAAGGAAGGCGCTAGAGCAGGACCCCGAATCCCCTGAGGCCCACATCGTCCTCGGCTTCACCAACATGGCTTTTCGAGGGGACCAGAGAAAGAGCGTCTACCACCTGAAGCAGGCTCTCGCCAGGAATCCAGACGATCCCCACGCGCTTTTCTGGCTGCTGCAAGCTCACGATATCGTGGGCAGGGTGGATGAGGCGTATCCGTTGGCGGAGCGGCTGGCACGGGTGGACCCGCTCACCCCGATATCCGTCTGCTCGGCGACTTTCCTCGACGTGTCGAGAGGCCGATTCGATGTGCCCTCCGAGGAGTTGACCAAGTGGTTTCGGCTGGAGCCCCAGAACCCGTTGGCTTTGGCGGCCTGCGCTGCGCAGCTGGCAAACTGCTCCCGCTACGACGAAGCGCGCGAGTTGATCCGGGGAAACGTCCGAGCGGACCTTGAAGACATCTCCACCCGCCTGACCCTCCTGCTCGAGGGCGCTTTGGACGGCGACAGCTCGAGATTCCGGGAAGTTGTGACCGAAGACTTCAGAAGAACGGCGCGGCGCGATCCGCAGTGGTCGTATTACGTGGCCGGCATCCTTGCATTCGCAGGGCTCAAGGAGGAAGCTCTGGATTGGCTGTCGAACGCTGTGGATCGTGGGTACATCAACTACCCCGTCATCGCCGAGCACGACCCGGCGCTGGAGTCGCTTCGCGGCGAGCCGCGGTTCCGGGATATAGCGGCGCGGGTCAAGCACGAGTGGGAGCACTTCGACGCATGATTCGCTAGAGGTGTATGCATGTCTTCATTCCTGCAACGCCTGAAGGAGCGCAAGCTCTTCCAGTGGGCGCTCGCCTATCTGGCCGGCGCCTGGCTCGTGCTGCAGGCCATGGAGGTCACGGCCGAGCCCTTCGGGTGGCCGCTGGCGCTCCAGCGCGGTATCACGATTTTGCTGGTCGTCGGCTTCTTCGTCGCCTTGGTGGTCGCCTGGTACCACGGCGAGAAAGGGCGCCAGCGGGTAAGCGGGCCGGAGCTCCTGATGATCGCCGCGCTGCTGGGGATCGCCGCCATCCTGCTCGCCATCCTGAGGCCGGAAGCGGAAGCGCCCGCCACACCGTATACCGGGCTGCCGGTTGAAGGCGAGAAGCCGGCCATCGCCGTGCTCCCGTTCGACAACTTCAGCCCGGACCCGGACGACGCTTACTTCGCCGACGGGATGCACGACGAGATCATCACGCAGCTCCAGCGCATCTCGGCGATCAAAGTGATCTCGAGGACCTCGGTGATGCAGTACCGGGAGGCACGGCCGCCGGCGCGGCAGATCGCTCAGGCGCTCCGCGTCGACTTCCTGCTCGAGGGGAGCGCCCGCAAAGACGAAGAGCAGGTGCGTTTGACGGTGCAGCTCATAGACGCGAGGGTAGACGAGCACGTCTGGGCGGAAAACTACGATCGCGACCTCAGCGCCGCGCGCCTGTTCGAGATCCAGGATGACGTGGCCAGGCGGGTCGCCGAGTCTCTGGCGGCCCGGCTTTCGCCGGAAGAAAGCCGTCGCATTGAAGCTCAGCCCACAGACAACCTCGCCGCCTACGAGCTCTACATGCTGGGCCGCTATCACTTCCACACGCGCCGCACCACGGGGAGGGACGGCCTCGAGCGAGCCGCTGAGTTCTTCCGCCTGGCGATCGAAGCGGACAGCGGATTCGCCCTGGCCTATAGCGGCCTGGCGAATCTCTGTGCAGCGCGCCGCTTCTATTGGCGCTACGACCCGGGCGCCTCGCCGAGCACCAGGCGGTCGGAGATGGAGGCTTCGGACTCAGTCGCCGCCTGGGCGGCACGACGAGCGGTGGCTCTCGACAGCGCTTCGGCCGAGGCCCACACGGCACTGGGCATCGTGCTGACTTATGTAGAGCACGACTGGGAAGCTGCGGAGAGGGAGTTTCTGATCGCCACCGAGCTAAACCCGAACCACGTCACCGCCTACAACTTCTACGGTGATCTTCTCTTGTTCCGGCGACGCTGGGACGAGGCGATCCGGGTGGAGTCCAGGGCCCTGGAGCTCGACCCGCTCAGCGCGATCCACCGGGCCCAGCTTGCCCAGGGCTTTTCGGGGGCGGGTAGACTGGCCGAAGCGGTAGCGCAACGGGAGGCGGTGACGCCGCACCTGCCGCACAGCGCTGCCGGCACGGTCCCGGCCGAGGAGACCTGGCTCGAGACACCACCGAGCCACTACCACGAGTTCCATATCTACTACGAGATGGGTCGTAGCTATGACGACGCTCTCGAGACTTTGGTCGAGACGCTGGCTCGCACAGGAACGAGTCCCGAGTTGGCGAGGGCCTATGCAGAACGATGGGGAGGATTGGGCTGGGAGGGTCTCTGGCTCTCCGATCTATCCTTCTCGGCTTCGCTTCCGTGTCACTGGTGCCAGGCCATCGCCTACGAGCGCCTGGGCCGCAAACGGGAAGCCGTTGATGCGTTGAGAACTGCCTACGAGATGAGCGAGGTGGGACTCTTGTGGCCCTTCTTCAGCCCGTTCTTTGAGACGCTCGATGACGATCCGCAGTACCAGGAACTGTTACACGAGATGGGCCTGAGGCCGTGACCGGAAGGTGACATGAACTCGCTGCTGAAGCGCCTGAAGGAACGCAAGCTCTTCCAGTGGGCGCTCGCCTATCTGGCCGGGGCCTGGCTCGTCCTACAGGCCATGGAGGTCACGGCCGAGCCTTTCGGGTGGCCGCTGGCGCTGCAGCGCGGCGTCACGATCCTGCTGGTCGTCGGCTTTTTCGTCGCCCTCGTCGTCGCCTGGTACCACGGCGAGAAGGGGCGCCAGCGTGCCAGCGGGCCGGAGCTGTTGATGATCGCGGTCCTCCTGGGGATCGGTGCCGCAGTGGTGTCGCTGCTGGGTCCCGAGGGCCGGGAGGTCACTCCGGCCGAAGACGAGGCCCCCACTTTGGCTGTGGAAGATGACCGGCCATCCATCGCCGCTCTCCCCTGGACGAATCGGAGCGGCCGAGAGGAAGACCTCTACTTCACCGACGGTATCCACGACGAGATCCTGACCCGGCTTTCCAAGCTCAGTGGCCTCCGCGTCATTTCGCGCCAGTCCGTGATGCAGTTCCGTGATTCTCCCAGGACCATGGGTGAGATCGCGGAGGCGCTGCGCGTACGATACGTGCTGGAAGCGGGTCTCTTGAGAGCGCAGGACAACGTTCGCATCACAGTGCAGCTGATCGACGCTCACATGGACGCTCACGTTTGGGCGGAGACCTACGACCGGCCGCTCTCGATCGAGAACCTCTTGGACATTCAGACCGACATCGCGACACAGATCGCTGCTGAACTCGAAGCCGTACTCACGCCGGAGGAGCAGCAGCGAGTGGCGGCGCGCCCCACCGACAACCTGGCCGCCTACGAGCTCTACATGCTGGGCCGCTATCACTTCAACACCCGCCTCACCGCGTGGAGGGATGGACTCGAGCGGGCCGCCGAGTTCTACGGTCGGGCGATCGAAGCGGACAGCGGGTTCGCCCTGGCCTATAGCGGGCTGGCTATTCTCTGCGGCTCGCGCCCCTACTTCTGGAGCTTCGATCCGGACGCCTCGCCGAGCGCCAGGCGGTGGGAGATCGAGGCTGCAGATTCGATCTCAGCCTGGGCAGCACACAGGGCCGTGGCTCTCGACAGCGCTTCCGCCGAAGCCCACACGGCACTGGGTACCGTGCTGACGTACGTCGAGCACGATTGGGAAGAGGCGGAGAGGGAGTTCCTGACCGCCATCCAGCTCAACCCGGGCTACGTCACAGCGCACAACTTCTACGGCGATCTTCTCATGTTCAGGCGACGCTGGGATGAGGCGATACCGGTGAAGGCTAAGGCCCTGGAGCTTGATCCGCTCTCCCAGATCCACCGGTGGAACCTCGCCGTCGCCCACTGGGGTGCCGGCAGGCTGACCGAGGCGGCCGAGCTGTTCGAGGCCGTCGCGCCGCTCCCAAACACCATCGCGCCGTTCCGCGACGAAGAGACCTGGCTTGAGGTACCACCAAGTTACTATCCCCACGTCCAACTTTACGACGAGATGGGCCTTAGCTATGACGACGCCCTCGAGGCTTTGGTGGAGACGATGGTTCGTACAGGAACCAACCCGGAGTCGGCGCGAGCCTATGAACGGAGATGGCAGGGCTTGGATTGGGAGAATCTCTGGCTCGCCGATCTCTCCTTTTCGACTGCGCTTCCCTGCCACTACTGCCAGGCTCTCGCCTACGAGCGCCTGGGCCGCAAACGCGAAGCCGTTGATGCGCTGAGAACCGCCTACGAGATCAGGGAAGTGGGACTCTTGTACTACTACTTTCAGCCGTCCTTCAAGACGCTCGATGACGATCCGCGGTACCTCGAACTGTTGCACGAGATGGGCCTGAGGCCTTGACCGGATGGTGACATGTCCTCACTCCTCCAGCGGCTAAAGGAACGGAAGATCGTCCAGTGGGCACTGGCGTATCTTGCCGCCGCGTTCGTGGTCTTCCAGTCGATCGAGGTGATGGCCGAGCCCTGGGGCATCGCGCCGGGACTCCAGCGGGCCATCCACATCCTGCTTCTCATCGGCCTGTTCGTCGTCCTCATCCTGGCCTGGTACCACGGCGAGCAGGGGCGGCAGCGGGTCAGCGGGCCGGAGCTATTGATGATTGCAGTGCTCCTGGTGGTCGCCGCTGGAGTGATCTCGCTGCTCGTTCCCGAGGGCCCGGACGTCAGGCAGACCGAAGAGGAGGTTCCCGCTTTCGCCGTACCGGACGACCGGCCGTCCGTCGCTGCGCTCCCCTGGACAAATCGGAGTGGCCGAGAGGAAGATCTGTACTTCACCGACGGCATCCACGACGAGATCCTGACCCGGCTCTCCAAGCTCAGTGGCCTTAGAGTCATCTCGCGCCAGTCGGTAATGCGCTTTCGTGATTCTCCCATGGCCATGGGTGAGATCGCGGAGGCGCTGCGCGTACGATACGTGCTGGAAGCGGGTCTCTTGAGAGCGCAGGACAACGTTCGCATCACAGTGCAGCTGATCGACGCTCACACGGACGCTCACGTTTGGGCGGAGACCTACGACCGGCCGCTCTCGATCGAGAACCTCCTGGACATTCAGACCGAGGTCGCGACACAGATCGCCGCCGAGCTTAAAGCCGTACTCACGCCGGAGGAGCGCGAGCGGGTTGCAGCACGCCCCACCGACAACCTGGAGGCCTACGAACACTATCTGCGGGGACGCATGTTCTCGCGTGAACACACTCGCGAGGGCTGGCAAAGAGCAATGGAGTTCTTTGAAAGGGCCATCGCTCTGGATTCGACGTTCGCGCACGCCTTTATCGGCTTGGCCTGGAGTCACCGCGAGCTCACCCGCGTTTTTTCTGCGACCGCTGGTGAAGGTTACGAGAAGGCGACTGAAGCGGCGACCAGGGCGATCGAGCTTGACGATAACCTGGGGGAACCGTACGCCCTGCTTGGGTCAATCAAGTTCGTCGCGGAATGGGACACCTTAGGGCCAGACCCGTACTTCCGGCGCGCTCTAGGACTCAGTCCCGGCAGTACCGATGTCTACCAGCTCTATGCTCAGTACCTGACCTGGATGGCACGAGATGAAGAGGCCATAGAGATGGCAACGCGATTGGTCGGGCTTGATCCTCTTACCCCTATGATGAATGCCTGGCTGGCCATCACGTACTTCTATGCCAACCGATACGACGAATCGATCGCTTGGTTGAGGAAAGCGCTGGAGCTGGATCCGGGCTTTGTATGGGCTCACGTCTATCTCGCCCACAACTACGCCATGAAGGGCGACTCCGCGGCGGCAATCATCCATGCGGACAGAGTGGACGCAGTCAGCCGGTCCACAGCCAACCCGACTATGGTCGCGTATGTGGGATGGGACTACGGGATGGCAGGGGCGCGAGAAAAAGCAGAGATGGTCCTTGCTGACGCTCTAGATCTGCACAGGCAAGGATCGCTCGGCGCGATGGCAGTCGCCAACATCTATGTGGGACTCGGAGAGAGCGACTCCGCCTTTGGGTGGATGAGAAGAGCTATTGGGGAACGAGGGGGTACGGTCGTGTATCTGAAGTCGGCCTACGGGAGAACTCTTCACAGGGACCTGCGGTCCGATCCGAGGTATAACGAGCTCCGAAGGTTGGCTGGCTTCGAAGATTGATCGATAGCGATTGGGAGACTGTCTGAACGATGCCTGACAAGTCACTTCTCCAGCGCTTGAAGGAGCGCAGGCTGGTCCAGTGGGCTGTCGCTTATCTCGCGGG
>CP070812.1:492135-525463 GCA_020344015.1 Gemmatimonadota bacterium | reverse complement strand
TCGGCAAGGAGAATTTCACTAACATCGGCGAACTGAGCGCCGACCTGGTTGCAGCGGGATTGAACGGGACGCCGGTGGCGGCCGATTTCGCCAGCGAGGTGGCCGTCCTCCCGCGACCGCCGGTCCTCTGCGCGGGTTGCCCGCATCGCGGCGTGTTCGGCACGCTGAAGAAGCTGGGCGTGCTGGTGACCGGCGACATCGGCTGCTACACGCTCGGCTGCCTACCGCCCTTCGACGCCATGCACACCACGTTCTGCATGGGCGCCAGCATCGGCAACGCCACGGGGTTCAACAGGGCCGGCGAGGAAAAGGTGGTGGCCGTGATCGGCGATTCCACCTTCCTGCACGCCGGCCTGCCAAGCGTGCTCAGCGCCGCCTACAACCGGGTGCCCACGACCACGATCGTGCTGGACAACGGCACCACCGGCATGACCGGCCACCAGGAGCACCCCGGCACCGGCCACACTCTGAAAGGCGGGCCGGCCCCGGCCGTGGACTATGAGGGGCTGATCAGGTCGCTCGGTGTGGAGCACGTCGAGGTCGTCGATCCCTGGGATCTCGAGGCTACCGAGAAGGCGATCGTTTCAGGCCTGGCTCATCCCGGACCCGCAGTGATCATCGCCCAGCGACATTGCAACCTGCTCCCGGAAGAGAAGGCGAGGGAACGGACCGCGTACGTGGTCGATGCCGAGGAGTGCATCGTCTGCGAGGACTGCTTCGAGACCGGCTGCCCGGCATTGGTGTGGGAGGACGAGCTGCCGTTCATCCGTGACTGGGAGTGTGTGGGCTGCTCGATGTGCTCGCAACTCTGCCCGGTGGACGCGATCGCCGTCGCCGGGGAGGCGTGAGCGATGGCGGTGACCAACGTCCTGATCGCAGGTGTCGGTGGACAGGGGGCGGTTCTCGCCAGCGAGCTCCTGGCGCTCGCCGCCATGGCTGCGGGCCATGACGTAAAGCAAGGTGAGTTCCACGGCGTGGCGCAGCGGGGCGGGGCGGTGTTCAGCCACGTGCGCTTCGGCGACCGCGTCTACTCGCCTATGACGCCTCGCGGCGCCGTCGACTATCTGCTGGCCTTGGAGAAGCTGGAGGCGCTGCGCTACGCCCACTTCGTGAAGCCGGGCGGCACGATCATCGTCAACGATCACAAGGTCGAACCGATCCGCGTCGCCGACCAGCGACCCTACCCGGATGAGGCGATCGATTTCCTCGAGGGCAAGGGCTTCAACATGGTGGTCATCAAAGCCACCGAGAAGGCCATCGAGTTGGGCAATCACCGCGCGGCCAACGTCGTGCTGCTCGGCGCGCTCTCAGGATCACTCGATATCCCTCAGGAAACGTGGGAGAGTACCCTGCAGGAACGTATCCCGGAGAAACTCCTCGCTCTCAACCAGCAGGCCTTCGCCGCCGGTCGACAGCTTTCCACGCCTTAGGCGGTCGTCTCGTGAGCGGAGTGTTGCGGTGGGGGGCGGAGTAGGACATAGTGATGAGGGGGAGCGAGGCTGGGCGGTGTTCCGGAGTCCCGCCATCCCAGAAGTTGTCAGCCGTGGCAGTCTTCGCGACACCTACAACACGGCCTCACCTGTCACCAGCTGTAGACGACTACAGTACTCAACTGAGACGTCTCCAAACAGGCGAAGTGAGGTTGCTGTGCCGCCGCATGGTTGACACTGACGGTGGAATCAACTGGTGTCCGGATAAATCGCTGGAAGAAGAAGAATGAAATCAATTCTCCACGGTGCGGTTGTCATCCTTACAACTCTTGCCATCGGTGCCTGTGGTGACAGGTCAAACGAGATGGCGCCCGTCAGGTTCGCCCCGTTGGTGTTCCCAAGTGGAGAGAGTCATGACTATGTGGTTGGAGTCGTCGAATTGGTATCAGCTGCGGCCGGTGAGATCACATATGCAGTGGGGCTGTACGATACGCTCTTGGTTCAATCCTTCGCTCTTCCTGGAGAGCGACTTGGGCTGACCCGTGGGATGTTGAATCTGATGAGCACGGAGGCGGAACTGGCCTGCGTCATCGCACACGAAATCGCGCACCACGAACTGGGACATGTTCGATCCCGCTTCGGCGAGACGGCTGGCATTGAAAGGGCGCAACTACCCGATGTGCTTGATGCTCTCGCTCGCGGCTGGTCGGAGTCCGAGGAAGGGTCCGCTGATCAGCTTGGGGCGACGTTATGCGCCCGAGCTGGCTACAATCCATTGGCTTTGGCACATCTGTTGTATCAAGCAGCTCTGCTATTCCGCGAGGGGTCAGATCCCGACGGCACTACGAACGGCGAGGTGGCCGATTTCTTGATAGCTCGGACTACCAGGCTCTTGGGATTCCAAGATGACAACGGCCTGCGCGGCGGTAGGATGGGCTCTCGTGAATATGCGTACTCCCTGACAGCGGCCCTTGGCAGTGCTCGTGGAAACGGAAAAGGCCTCGGTGCCCGCGAGGGTCGCCATTTCTTCCATCGGGAGCTGCACCGGGGTCACGTCCCGACGGTGTTCGACCTCCCCGACGTATACGAGGAAGGGAGGCAAGCCACGCGAGGTTGGATTGCAGAACAATGCAAGCCAGAGGGCGTCAACACGCTGCCCAGCAACTATTTTGACGCTTTTGGCCACTGTTGGTATGGTTGCAAGGCGGCTCGTATCTGTGGAGGCCGTTGCGGTAACCCCGGTATTTGGTATGAGATTGGCAGGGAGCTCGGCGTTACGGGCGGTGACGAGCACGATAGTTTCTGGCAGGACTGGAGGAATCAGAACGTAGGGGCCAGCCGCCGGACCCGGGAAGGCTCATGTTACGGCGTCTGTGCCCACGCCATGGAGGTCGGTGGCCTCGATCTAACCGCGCCGAAGAGGAAGTGGTTAGATTGCGAAACAGGGGATTTGCTCCCCGAGCGACCGCAAGACGCGTTCTACCCAGAGTACCTCTCGTCGAGCTACGGCGATCCGCACATTACGACTGCTGATGGCGTCCACTATAGTTACCAAGCGGCCGGCGAGTTCATTGCCCTCAAATCGACCACCGACAACTTAGAAGTGCAAGTACGACAAGAACCGTGGTACCGATCCGATCTGGTGAGCAACAATTCCGCGGTGGCCATGAACGTTGCTGGTGATCGGGTCGGTCTCTATTTCTCTCGGACGCCGCATTTGTACGTGAACGGTCAACCGGAGCCGCTAGCTGATGGATCCGCGCAACTACCTGGGGGCGGTAGCATCGAGCGGATCGACCGGGATTACCTGGTGTCCTGGCCAGACGGGTCTCGCATGATGATAACCGTGCGCGCCGCCAGTTTCCTAAACCTGTTCGGCGAGCTATCAGAGGGACGTCGTGGTCAGGTTGTAGGCCTTCTCGGGAACTTCGATCACGATCCGACGAACGACATTGCTACGCGGGAGGGCGTCGTCCTTGAGCTACCTGACAGAGACGCGCCCGGCTACTACGAACAGCTCTACGAGGTGTTTGGCAACAGCTGGCGGATCACCCAATCCGAGTCGCTCTTCGATTACGGCCCGGGGGAGAGTACGGAGACCTTCACGCGGCTCGACTTGCCGGGAGAGCTTCTGTTCGCGGATGACCTGGAGGAGCCGGTGCGGCGTCGGGCTGAAGCGATCTGTCGCCAGGCGGGCGTCACCAAGATGCCGTTCCTCGACGACTGCATTCTCGACGTCGGCATGACCGGCGAGGTAGAGTTCGCAACGGCTGCGGCTGAGATCCAGGCGGCGGTTGCGACGGACCAACCGGAGATTGCGGATAGTGTACCAGGCGGTCCCATCGTTACCGAGCCGGCTCGAGGGGATGTCGTGGAGCCTGATGAGGTCGTGCAGGGCGAGGTCGGTGGTTGGACTGAATCTCGGAAGTACACCTTCGATGCCGAACACGGGCAAGTCGTCTACTTCAGGCCCCAGGAAGACGCCTACGGAATCATCATGTGGCGAGCGATAGGCCCCCGCGGCGATACGCTGTTCACTGACTGCATGGGGTGCGGCGATCCGGGCCGTTACCGGCTGTCAGCCGGGACGTATAACATCACAGTAACACCTGCAAGGGACGCTACCGGCACATTCCGCTTTCAGGTCCTGAACGTTCCATCGCCGGATGAGTTTACTGTTGAGATCGGTGACGTCATTTCGGATGGATCGCCGGGGCCGGGCGCCGGAAAAATCGAGACTCCGGGCGCCTCGGACATCTACCGATTCACAGCTGCCCCCGGTCAGAAAGTCTTTCTCAAGCGCCTTGGAACGTACTGGTCAGGCGGCAGCGTCATGTGGTGGTGGATGACAGACCCGGACGGCAACAACGTCTTCTCGGATGTGTGCTGCTGGGATCAAGGAACGTTCACGCTAACGCAGGGTGGCACCTACACGATCACGGTTAGTCACGCCAGGGAGGCCACCACCGGGGCCTACAGCTTCGAGATCCAAAACGTGCCGTAGCACGCGTCAACGGCGCCCCCGTAGCGTCCAGCGCCTCCGAAGATGGTCGAGGACTTCTTGAGTGAACGGGTTCTCTCCGGCGCGGAGCGCCCCGATCCAGCCTTCGGTTTCTGCGCGGCTATACTCGAAACGTGTCCATGCTGCGAACGACTCGAGGTCGGCGATGGCCGCCTCGCTGTCACCGGTGAGCGCCTTCGCGATGCCGCGAACCTGCCTGAACCGCCCAGCTTCATCTGCCGGGGCGAGGGCGACGGCACGCTCGCAGGCCGGCATGACGTCGGCCGCGGATCCCCAGCTGCTGCCGTAGAGGCAGAGCCTGCTCCACGATGAAGCCGGAATCGCCAACGTTGCGTCGAGGGCCTGGGCCTCTGAGTAGGCCTCGAGCGCCTGCGTGATATGGCCTTGCAGGGCGAGGTGTTCTCCCTCGATGGCCATTGCCAGCGGCTCGCTGTAGCTCGCACCGGCTTCTTGGAGCAGTAGCGTGACGTCGCGGTGTCCGGCCAGCGCCGCCTCCATCCAAGCGGTCCTGCCGGCCTCGTTAGCGGCATTCACATCCACCCCGCGCTCCAGGAGTGCTTGAACGACTCCGGTATGGCCTCGGCGCGCGGCTAGGATAAGAGGCGTGTCGCCGTCTCGGTTGCCAGCGTCTGAGTCCGCTCCTGCTTCTAGGAGCGCTCCGACGATATCCCCCCGGGCATTCACAGTCGCTATAATGAGCGCCGTCTGGCCCTGGAACGCGGACGCGTTGACGTCGGCCCCGCCCTCGATTAGTGCATTGACCACATCGGCGTGGCCCTCCAATGAGGCGACCATCAGAGCCGTCGCACCATACACGTCCTGCGCGTCAACGTCAGCTGACCGGTCGAGCAGCACTGTGACAACTTCCAGATGGCCTCCCGACGCTGCGGCCATCAAGGCTGTAAGGCCTTCCTCGGCTTTTGCGTTGGGATCGATTCCTCGATCCAGCAATCGCGTCACGGTCTCGACTCGCCCCTCGTACGCTGCCCGCAAGAGGGCCAGCTTCTCATCTTGGATCGTTGACGCCGCAAGGGAACTGGTCGGACACAAGACCAGCAGTGACAACGCCAACGCGAGCCTCGTGACAGTCCTCACCGTTGTGCTCATCGGTTCATAGCTTCGCGCTCTTTAGGGCTCTCAGTGTGGGGCCGAATCCGCTGGGGCGCGCATCGCCTCCAGCTGGGACCGGTATGTCTCGGCCATCTCGGTGCGACCCCATGCTTCGTACATCCGCAGCAGGCGCTCGAGTGCGGTCTCGGCGCTTCCCGTCTGGACCCCACCCGGCGCGCTCAGCCCGTCGTAGCCCTGGATCAGCAGCGGCTCCGCCTCGGCGAAGCGTCCGAGCTCTCCCAGGCAGGCCCCGAGCATGCTCTGAGCTTCCGAGGTCCACCGGTGTCCGGAAGGCAAGTTGTGGATGATCTCCAGGGCCTCGCGCAGCAGGGGCTCTGCCTCGGCACAGCGTCCTCGTTCGCTCAGGAATCGGCCCAACCCGTTCACGAGCGTGCTGACGAGCCGCCAGTCGCCCATGGGTCTGTGCGTTCGCTCCAGCCTGAGCGCCTCGCGGAGGACGGCCTCCACCTCGTCATACTTCCCCTGGTAGTCGAGGACGCTGGCTAGGTTGTTCAAGAACATGTTGTGCCGGTGATGCGCTTCACCATAGAGGCTCTGATGAACGGATAGCGCCTCACGGTAGAGTGACTCGGCCGCCGCGTAGTCCTCTTTGAGCCGGAGCACGTAGGCCAGATTGTTCAGCGTGGGCGGCAGCCACGCGCGACCGGAGTCTCCCAGCGCGCGCTGGCTGGCGAGGACTTCGCGGTAGAGCGCTTCGGCCTCGTCGAGCTTGCCCTGGACCCGCATTACGTAGGCGAGGCCGCCCATTGCAAGGATCACATCAAGGTGGTCCTCGCCCTGGATGCGCCGCCTGATCTCGAGCGCCTCGCTGAGAAGCGTTTCAGCCGAATCGGGCTCGCCCAGATCACGCATCACATAGCCGAGACTGAATGCGTCCGCTGCGATCTGCAGTTCCCCGTCAGGGTCGTCACGTCTGCTCGCAGCGAGCAGACGGCGCAAGAGCAGCGCCTCCTCCCAGACCGGTTTCGCTTCTTCAGTGTTTCGCCCATCCCGTAGCACGAATCCCAGCGTCTCGAGCGTCTCTGCTACGCGCGGATCCGGGGTCCCGTAGGCCTGGCGCCGAAGCTCGAGCGCCTCCTCTACGAGCGCGCGAGCGTCAGCGTACCGACCCAGGCTTCCGTACACTCGACCCAGGACCGTGAGCATGGTCGCGCGCACCTCCGGCTGTTCCTGCAGCGTCTCGCTGATCCGGCGCCGGCCGCGCTCGAGGATCTCCCGGACCGGAATCGTATCGCCCAGCGCCTCGGTCGGGTCGGAAGCCTGGAAGAGGTCGGTGAGAAACCCGGCTACCTGTTGCGCAGTCTCCGCCTCCGTCCGGGCCCGGTCCCTCTCACTTGTCGCCCGTCGCGCTTGCCAGAGGGTTCCGGCCATCCCCGCGACGAGGGTCACTGCTACCAGAGCGGCCGCTGCTACTCCCACTCTGTGACGGCGCACGAACTTTGCCGCCCGATACCTCAGCGTCTCCGGGCGGGCCCGGACCGGGAACCCGCCCAGATGGCGTCGGATGTCATCCGCCAACTCCTCCACCGATCGATAGCGCCGGCCCGGCTCTTTGTTGAGCGCCCGCATCACGATGTTGTCGAGGTCCCCTATAAGCCTCCGCCGCAGCTTGTCGGGTGAAGCGGACCGTGCCGCCGCTATCGTCTCCAGGGTCGGCCCGCCCTCACCAGGTGTGCGTGAGTTGAGCCGGCCGATCGCAGTGCTCGGCCTCTCCGGTTCCCGCTCGCAGACGGCTCGCTCGATTTCGGCGAATGAGAGGCCTTCGAGCGTCTGGGGCCGCAGTCCGGTAAGCAACTCGTAGAGCACGAGCCCCAGGGAGTAGACGTCTGTGGACGTGGTGATGGGTCCGCCCTTCACCTGCTCGGGGCTCGCGTACACCGGCGACATGGGGCGGAGGCCGGTACGCGTAGCGGTTGTGTCGGGAGAGTCTTCGAGAGGCGCCAGGAGCTTTGCGATCCCGAAGTCGAGGAGCTTCGGTACCCCCCCTGCGGTCACCAAAATGTTGCCCGGCTTCAGGTCGCGGTGCACGACCAAGTTACGGTGGGCGTGCTCGACCGCTCCGCAGACCGTCACAAACAGCCGGAGACGCTCGTCGACGGAAAGACGGCGGCCATCGCAGTAGCGCTGGATCGGTTCTCCGTCGACGTACTCCATCACAAGGTAGGGATGGCCGTCGGGGGTCGTACCGCCGTCCAGGAGTCTCGCGATATTCGGGTGCTCGAGGTTCGCCAGGATTTGCCGCTCGCGCCAGAAGCGGTGCAGGATCTCTTCCGTGTCCATCCCTGGGCGCACAATCTTGATCGCCACCTGCTTGCGGTACTCCGCGTCGGCACGCTCCGCGAGGTAGACGCTTCCCATACCGCCGCGGCCCAGCCGCTTCAGGATCGCATAGGGGCCGATCCGATCACCCGCTTCGAGCCCCCGCGCGTATCTCTCGAAGGCCGCGAGGAGCTCACTCGGCGGCCCGTCGAGGAAGTCGCCCGCCTCGAGGTCGGCGGCCAGGAGCGACTCGACGTCGTCGGCCAGATCCGGATCTTCGGCTCGCAAGCCGGCGAGAAAGCTCGCCCGCTCGGTCGGTTCCCGCTCGAGAGCTTGCCAGAAAAGCTCCTGGATCTGCTGCAGCCTGTCTGGATGCATCGTCTGCGCCTTCGTTTCGTTCAGAGGCCGGCGAGGTCGAGCTCGCGGAACAGCCACGCTCGTGCGGTCCGCCAGTCTCGCTTCACCGTGGCCGGCGAGACCGACAGGGCCACGGCTACCTCATCGTTCGAGAGGCCCCCGAAGAAGCGGCATTCGATCACGTGTACCTGCCGCTGACTCACGGCAGTGAGCCGTTTGAGGGCCTCGTCGAGCGCGATGAGCTTTTCAGCCCGTTCGTCGGAAACTGCTGGGAGCACCGACTCGTCGAGAGGGATCCGCCGGGCGCGGCCCCCTCGCTTCAAGGCCCGCCGCCTGTGGGCTTCGTTCACGAGTATGCGGCGCATGACCATCGACGCCACGCCGAAGAAATGAGCGCGGTTGCGCCACTCGACGCGGGTCTGGTCCACGAGCTTCATGAAGGCCTCGTGCACCAGGTCGGTCGTGTCGAGAAGACTCGCCTGAGGTTCTCGCAGGAGGTGCCGGTGGGCGATGGCACGCAACTCCTCGTAAACTAGTGGCACGAGTGATTCCCATGCCTCGGGCCCAGCTTCTTGGAGCGCGAGCAATCGCCCGGTGATCTCTCTGCGCGAGGCCTCTCGATCGGGTTCTTGCTGCATCATGCGACAGAGAATCCGATGCCGGAGGTACAAGAATGTTTTGCAACGCACACAAGATGCGACCCCCTCTTGCAGGGCGCAATCAGGGTCTGAGGAGTGGTACGTTCCACACCGTCCGACTGTTCATCAGAACACAGTGGTCCGAGATCAGAGACCGTTCGGGTCGTTCCGGAGGGATGCCCGCGAGGGTTGCGCCTCTGTAACCGCGCGACATCTTGACGGTGACCTCACCGAGAGACCATTGACCGTATGGCGGAGGGCGGTCCATGGAGCTTCCGATTCAAGACGTGCGAGTCTCGCTCCGGTCGCTTCGGAAACAACCCGGCTTCACGTTGCTGGTCGTGCTCACCCTGGCGCTGGGCATTGGTGCCCCGGTCGCGATCTTCAGCCTGGTGAGCGGCGTGATGCTGCGTCCCCTCCCGTACGAGGACTCGGATCGGGTCGTGATGGTCTGGGAGAGCCCACCAGGCTTTGCCCGCTTTGCCGTCTCGCCGGCCAACTTCCTGGACTGGAGAGAGCAGAACCAGGTCTTCGAGGACATGGCGGCGACAATGCGGGCCACCGTCAACCTGACCGGCACGGGCGAACCGGAGCGGCTTCTCGGGCACCGCGTCTCGGCTAGCTTCTTTCCGATCCTCGGCGTCCAACCTGCCCTGGGCCGCACCTTTTTGCCGGAAGAAGACCGGCCCGACGGAGAGCGCGTCGTCGTCTTGAGCCACGGCCTCTGGCAGCGGCGGTTCGGCTCGGACCCGAACGTGGTCGGACGGATCGTGTCGCTCGACCGCGTGAGCTATACCGTCATCGGTGTGATGCCCCGCGGCTTCCGGGATTTCACCAACATCCACTCGACGGAGGAGGTCAAGCTGTGGCTGCCGTACCCGTTCGCGAGTGATGCGCCCACCGTGAGAGATGCCAGGCGGCTACGTGTAGTGGCACGTCTCAAGCCGGACGCGTCGCTGGCGCGGGCTCGGGGTGATATGGACATCATCGCCCAGCGACTGGTGGAGGCCTATCCGGAGGCATTTCCGCAGAACTATTACGCGGACGGGACCTGGGGCGTCAGAGTCGCCCCACTGCAGCAGGAGTTGGTGTATCAGGTTCGCGGCTCGCTTCTCGTCTTGCTGGGGGCCGTTGGCTTCGTGCTGCTCATCGCCTGCGTGAACGTGGCGAACCTGTTCTTGGTGCGGGTGGCAGAGCGCCAGAATGAGATCGCCGTCAGAGCCGCCATCGGAGCCGAGCGGGGGCGGCTCATGTGGCACGTGCTCAAGGAGAGCGTGTTCCTCACGCTGCTGGGCGGAGCAGCGGGTCTGCTGCTGGCCCACTGGGCGGTCAAGCTCCTCGTGGCACTGAGCCCGGTCGATGTGCCGCGTCTGGACCAGGTCGGGATCGACAGTATCGTGCTTGGTTTTGCGCTGCTAATCGCGACCTTCACAGTGCTTGCCGTGGGCCTCATACCTGCCTTGCGGGCTTCCAGGCCCAGACTCACCGAGTCGCTCAAGGAAGGTGGAGTACGAGCAGGTACTGGACTGGGTCGTCGTCGTGGCCGGGAGGTCCTGGTGGTCGCCGAGATCGCCCTGGCGCTGGTGCTTCTGGTCGGTGCCGGGCTGATGGCCAACACACTGCTTCGGTTGCAGGCGGTGGATCTGGGCTTCGAACCGGACGACGTGTTGATGACGCGCGTGTATCTGCCCCGCTCGAAGTATGCCGAGGCGACCGGGTTGAGCGAACGAGGGTACACCGTGTGGACGGTGCGTCCCGAGCACACGGCCTTCGTTCAGGACGTCCTCCGAAGAATGAACGCGCTGTCCGAAGTCGAGTCGGCCGCGGCGGCCAATTATCCTCCCGCGAGCGGGCAGGGCTGGGGTCTGTGGTTTAACATCGAGGGGCATGCTCCTCCGGCGTCCCCTCAAGAAAGGCCCCCTGCTGCCATGGTCAAGACGATCACACCGGGCTACCTGCGCACCATGGGCATCTCACTGCTCAGGGGACGTGCCTTCACCGAGGCGGATGGGGCCGGGGCCCGGGGTGTGGCTATCATCAATCAGGCCGCGGCACGGGAGTTCTGGGGCGAGAAGGATCCCGTCGGCACCCGCGTGACGATGCAGGACGGTGTTAGAGACGACGAGCGATCGTTCGAGATCGTGGGAATCGCGGGAGTTGTCAAGCAGGCCGGCCTGGACTCGGAGCCGGAGCCTATTCTCTATATGCCGTACTTTCAGCAGGCCAAGGAGTACGTCGATTGGCAGATCGGCTTTCGCATGGGGATCTACTTCGTGGCACGCACGCGTTTGGATTCGTGGAGTTTGGCCCCGGCCATGCGACGCGCGGTGTGGGACGTCGATCCGGATCAGCCGATCAGACAGATGCTGACGATGAATGAACAGGTAGGAGAGTCGCTCTCGGCCCGACGTTTCTACGCGTACCTGCTCGGCAGTTTCGCCGTCGTGGCGCTCGTCCTGGCGAGCATGGGGATCTACGGCGTGATGTCGTATTCGGTCAGCCAACGGACGCACGAGATAGGCGTGCGGATGGCGGTAGGGGCCGAGCGCGGGGACGTGATGAAGAAGGTGGTCACCCGGGGATTGTTGCTGTCCATTGCCGGCGTGGTTTTGGGCCTGGCTGGTTCCTTCGGATTGACGCGGTTCATCTCCAGTCAGCTGTATGGGGTAGGCGCGACGGACCCCGTGACCTTCGCAGCTGTCTCGCTGCTGCTGGTCGGCGTAGCGCTGGCTGCCTGTTACCGTCCGGCCCGCAAAGCTGCCGGGGTGGATCCGCTGAACGCGCTTCGCTACGAGTGACCTCGTGTCGCTGGTCGCGTAAGTCCTTTCACTGCAATGCATTTGACAATGGGGTGCGGTCGGCGATCTTGCGCTGGCTCCTTCCTGGGGGTGGGGCGCTCATCGATACAGGATTGTTACACGCTTGTTGCTATCCGTTCACGCCGGTGTCATAGGTTCTCACGAAACGGTTGCGCGCAGACGAAAATCGAAGCCTATCGGCTTGGGTCTAGAGTCCGGATCAAGGGAGGAGAATATCAATGGGAGGGACCCGTCTTGCTGTTTGGTTGCCGCCCGAGCGCCTCGCGGCCGCGCTGCTCGCCATCCTGCTTATCACGACGGTCCAGGTAGCCCCAGCGCTCGCTCAGGGGTCGGACACGGCTGTGGAGGCTGCGGACACCGCTGTGGCCGACACCGTCCAGGAGGAGGAGCCGTCGATCCGCTTCGGCCACGGGAGCCGGGGGTTCGAGTTCGGGACCTCGGACGGCAACTACCTGATGCAGATCCAGCTGCGCCTCCAGTTTCGTTACGCATACCCGCGCGATACCGATCCGATCACCTTCGACGACTTTTCTGATGCGGATCAGCATATCTTCAAGGTCAATCGCTCGCGGATCAAGATTGGGGGCAACGCGATTACACCCTGGCTCAAGTACTACATGGAGTACGAGTTGGGTGGTAACGCGCTGCTGGACATGCGGTTCATGGTGGAGAAGTCGGAGGCGTGGCGGCTGAAGGTCGGGCAGTGGAAGGCGCAGTACAGCCGTGAACGGATCATCTCATCGGGAAGGCAGCAGATGATGGAGCGCTCGATCATCAACCGAGCGTTCACCATCGACCGTCAGCAGGGCGTGTCGATGTACGGTCGCCTGAAGGGGCCCGGTGTCCTCGACTTCAACTACTGGGCCTCGGTGTTCACAGGGATGGGTCGAGGCGCCCGGGAGAACGATGACGAGCACTTGATGTACATGGCGCGGTTGCAGTGGAACTTCTTCGGCCGCACCGTTCCGTTCTCGGGCTCCGATTGGGAATACCATGAGCAGCCAGCGGGGGCGCTGGTGTTCGCCGCTGTCACCAACAGGAGCCCGTTCACGCGATTCTCGACCTCTGGCGGCGGTCAGCTGGAGGGCTTCGAGGATCCTACAGACGACGAGCTCGGGCGATACCGCGTCAACCAGTGGCTACAGGAATCGGCGTTCAAGTACCGGGGCTTCGCCTGGCAGCAGGAGTTACACTGGAAACAGGTCGAGGACAAGATAGACCAGACGACCACGACCCTCACGGGCGTCTACTTTCAGGCCGGCTACTTCTTCCACTATTTGTGGCCCGCGTTTCCAGAGCCCTTGGAGCTGGCAGCCAATGTCGCGTTCTATAACCCTGACCGCGACGCCGGGAACGATCTGCTCCGGGAATACTCGCTCTCGGCCAACTGGTTCTTCAACGGTCACCTGAACAAGCTGACCGCGGATGTCACCTTCTTCCAGTTCGACTTCCCGGAATTCGGCGACCAGGACCAGTGGCGGTTTCGGGTGCAGTGGGACGTCTCGACGTAGTCCGGGTCTCGCTCCCACCATTCAGCTAAACTATTACGGCGTCTAGCGATAGGCGCCGTTTTCCTTGGCCCTGTGTCGTGGCGGGAGGGCTGACTGAACCTCAGCTGATCCACGACGTCCATTCCCTTGACTGGCACTTGATCGAGGGGTCCGAGTTTTCCCGAAAAGAACGGGGGGGAACAAGCATTGGTGGAACCCGCATTGCACACCGGAATGTTTCTGTTAGAGAACCTGGCGAAATGGCGAGCGGAAGACAGATGAAATCAGGTAGGCGAAGCGAGGAAAGGTTGTTCGGCGAGCTGCTGGCGAACACGACGTCGCGGGCAGGCAGGTCGACTGCCGTGGCGACGCTCACCTCTCTGGCCTTTCACGCAGCGATCGTTGCCAGTGCGGTGTGGGCCACGCTCGCCTTCGGTAAGGAGATGATCGTTGAGCCGGAGGAACAGGTCACGCTATTGGAACTCCTCGCTGAGGTCCGTGAGCCGACGCCTCCGCCCCCGCCGATTCGCGAGCCAGAGCCGCCGTCGCTGCCGCAAGAGGCTCCACTGCCGGTGCCCGAACCCGAGGCCGTCGTCCAGCCGGAGCAGGAAGAAGTCCACGGGTTTCAGACGCTGGCCGAGCCTGAGGAGGTGCCGGATGAGATACCTGCGTCCTCGGGTGAGGTCTTCGACGAGTCAGACTTCAGCGGTGAGGGTGTGGAGGGCGGTCGCGGCGGCGGGCCGCTGGGGGCTGAGGCGGAAGTTGGCGCCGGTAACGCCGCTCGGCCGGCGGCCAACGTGTACACCGTCGCGCCCGCGTTGCTCAACCGGGCTGAAGTGGCGGAAGCGATGTTCGACCTCTACCCGCGGGTGCTGAAAAGGGCGGGAGTGAGCGGGGTGGTCATCGTCAGGATACAGATCGACGTGCTGGGCCAGGTAGTCGCGAGCGTGATCGGCCGGTCGAGCGGTCGCGAGGCCTTCGATGAGGCAGCGCTCGAGGTCACGCAGGTGATGAGATTCAAGGCGGCGCTGAACGGTGATGAGCCGGTAGCTGCCTGGGTCGTGATGCCGATCGAGTTCCGGGTGAAGTGACCTGTCGGATTCGACGGTCGACCTGGAACAAAGACCGGAGGGCAGTCAAATGAATATGTCGCTGCTGGAGCTTTGGGGAACGATGGGTTGGTTCGCCCGAGGCATCATCCTCGTCCTTTTCGTGATGTCGGTTTACGTGGCCACGGTCGCGATTCGCAAGGGACTGCAGCTGCGTCGCTCGAAGAAGGCGACGCTGAAATTCTCCCAGCTGTTTACGGAAGCTCTGCGTGAACGCGATTTCGCCCTGGCGCGCGAGCTAACCGAGCGATACGAGGACAGCCACCTGGCGGCCAGCCTGCGCCGTGTCTTCGCGTCCTCGAAGTTCCGTCGCGCCGCTAGCGATTTCACCGCCGAGGAGATCGCCGGCGTGCAGAGGACAGCCGAGCTGGGCGCTCTCGAGCAGGTGGCGCAGCTGCGGCAGGGTCTGGGCGTGCTGGCGACGACGGGCGCGACCGCCCCGTTCGTGGGCCTGCTGGGAACGGTGGTGGGTGTGGTCAACGCCTTTTCAGGCATGGCGCTGGCCGGCGGCGGAGGGATCGCCGTCATCTCGGCGGGAATCGCCGAGGCGCTCGTCGCCACGGCCATCGGGTTGCTCGTCGCGATTCCCGCGGTCTGGTTGTACAACTACTTCACGAACCGCATCGAGTTCATCGCGATGGAGCTCAATTACGCGGCGGAGGGGCTGGTCGACTTTCTGGCCGGTCCGTTGGAGTCCCAGGAGGTCGAGGGAAGGGAAACGGTGAACAGGCTGGAGGCCACCGTGACTCAACAGCCTGCGCCCGCGTACTAGACGGGAGTCGGTACCATGAAGCGGCATTCGCCACTGAGCAGCACGAACACCATGGCGGGCATCAACGTGACGCCTATGGTGGATGTCATGCTGGTCCTGCTGATCATCTTCATGGTGGTCACGCCGGCGATCGTCGCTGGCTTTCAGGTCGAGGTTCCGCAGGGGGAGCATCTGAAGGCCCGGACCGATCGGGAGGACCGCATCGAGCTCGGCATCGATCACGAGGGCAATTACTACCTGAACAAGCGGCCCATCCGGCGTGAGGATGCGCTCGAGCTATTAAGGGCGGAATTCGCCGGAAGGGCAGGGGATAAGGTTCTGTTCATCAAGGCGCATCGCGGTCTCAAGTACCAGGAGATCCTCGACGCGATGAGCCTTGCAAGGGAAGCTGGAGCTCGAGTGGTCGGTGCGGTGACCGATAAGCGTCCCGGGGACGAATCGCGCCGCCGCGATCGAGAAGATACACCGCCGGATAACCGGAGAAGATAGATGGCTTTCGAGACTGGGAACGGGAAGAAGCCGTCCAACATGTCGGACATCAACATGACGCCGATGATCGACGTGCTGCTCGTGCTACTCGCGATCTTCATGATCGCGCAGCCTATGCTAAAGAGGACCATCGACGTCCAGATCCCGCGAAAAGAGCGGAGCGAGGCCACGGCCTCGGCGCCCCCGATCGTGTTGGAGATCGATGCGGACGGAAGCTACACCATCAACAGGCGACCGATCGCCCACCGAGACCTGGAGGCCTCGCTGCGCGAGATCTACCTGGACCGCTCCGACAGGGTCCTGTTCATCAAGGCGGACGGCGAAGTGATCTACGAGGACGTCATTGCGGTGATGGATGCGGCCCGGGGAGCCGGTGTCTCGGTGCTGGGGGCGGTGCTGGGAAGCTGAAACCGGCGGCCGCCCGACGGAGCGTTCAGCGCCTCCGCTCCACGACTACCATACCACCCAATACGACAAGACTACCCAGACACAGCCAGGCGAAGAGGTCACCGATCGCTCCGTAGAGCGTGTTCACGGGCACGGCTCTGACATGGGCGACCATCGCGTCGTCCGCGTAGTCGATCGCCGCCAGCGTTCGTCCACGCGTGTCGGTCACGATGGAGCGGCCGCTGCTGGTCGGTCGGAGCAGCGAGAAACCGCTCTCGATCGAACGCAGGATCGCCATGTCGGCGTGCAGCGGAGTTATAGCTGGCCAATCGGCCGCCGGTCCCACGATGAGCCCGATCTCGTTGCGGTTCGCCTGTCGCAAGAGCGGCGCGAAGTCGAGGTCGTGACAGATGACGGCGCCTACTGCGCCGTACTCGGTGTCCAACCGGCGCACGACGCCGTCGCCCGCCGCGGTGAACGAGGACTCGGCGCCGACGATGGGATTGGCCTTCTGGTAGTGCCAAGCGACATCTCCGCTCGCAGAGACGGCGACGACCTTATTCTGGAAGGGCGGCTGTCCGTCCGGGATCCATACGCCGTAGGCGAGGACGAGGTCGACGCGCTCGGCCATGGCAACCTGGCTCGCGCGCTCCAGCAGTTCGCCCTCATCGTTCTGCATCACGCGGCCGGCCGTCTCGGACCACGCCACCAGCCGCGCCCCAGCACGCGCTTCGCGAAGCGTGCGGGCGAAGAGATCGTCGTTCAGACGCCCGGCGGTCGACGCGATCTCCGCGAGCTCCGAGTCCGTGACCGACTCGCCGCGGCGCACCGGTGCGAGCGCCGCTTCCAGTTCGGCCATCAACTCGGGCGACGGGACGATACCCGCCACGCGCACCGGTTCGCCGTCTGACACCTGGCCACCCAGTCGCACCTGACCGAAGACCACTACACATAGGAAAGCGAACCCGTAGACAAATGCGGCGCGCCGGCGCTGTACCCCAGTACGCTCCGGGTCGAGGCTCCAGGCGACGACCGCCGCGAACCATGTGATCAAGAACGATATCCCGGCTACCCCGGTGATCGCGGCGAGCTGAAGAAGAGGCAGGAAGTCGGTTTGCGTGTATGCGAGGGAGAACCAGCTGCCGTAAGGTGTTATCCAGCGGTGGAAGATGAACTCGATGCCCACCCAGGCAGTGGGGAAGACGAGCGTGGCCCTGAGACCGGCGAGCCTGACGGCGAGTGCGCGGTGCAGCGCGAAGGGCGAGAAGTACACGACCGCGTAGATACCGGCGATCAGGTAGTAGAGGACGCCCGGCGCCGGGATGATCGGGCGCCAGACAACGAACTGCACCAGCAGGAAGAGTGCGAACGCCACCGCCATCGCGCGCAAGGTGCGCGAACGCTCCAGGTAGACCAGCCACCCGATCGGTGCCAGCCACGTCGCTTGTGGTATGATCCAGCGGCCGTTCGCCATGAACTGAAGGACGACGGCCAGAACGAGCCAGCCCCACGGTCCACTGAACGGTCGGGTCAGTTGCGAGAGTCTACTCACGGCTCGCCGCGAACTGCGCCACCAGCTTTGCCCACTCGTCTGTGAATTCCCTCTTCTCCACGTCCTGGAGTACTCCGATGAGCATGCGATCCTCGTCGGCCCGCTCCTCGTCCGAGAGCTGCCTGTACTTGCTGGCCAGTAGCGTGTTCCGTTTGTACCAGTCCCAGATCTGGCGGTTCCCCTTGAGGCCGCTCTCCGGGCTGTAGCCGGTGGGGCAGGGGGTGAGGATCTCGATGAAGGAGAATCCCTTCTTCTCGATGCCTCGCTTGATCGTGTCGACGGTCTCGTAAGGATAGCCGACGGGCCAGCGGGCGACGAAGGGAGCGCCGGCGCCGACGACGAGGGCCGCCAGGTCGAAGGGCTCCTCGAGGTTCCCGAACGGCGACGTGGTGGTTCTACCCTCGACCGGTGTTGTGGGGGAAAGCTGACCGCCCGTCATCCCGTAGTTGTAGTTGTTCATCTCGATGACGGTGAGGTCGACGTTCCTGCGCGCTGCATGGATGAGGTGGTTGCCACCGATGCCCGCGCAGTCTCCATCGCCCGTGAAGATGATCACAGTGAGGTCGGGATTTGCCGTCTTGACCCCGGTGGCGAAGGCAATGGCGCGTCCGTGAGTGGTGTGCAGGCCGTCGGCGTCGATGTAACCGGGCAGCCGCGAGGAACAGCCGATCCCGGAGATGAAGACGACCTTGTCGATGTCGATGCGGAGCTCGTCGATTGCGCGGAGCGTGTAATTCAGGACATTGCCGTTGCCGCAGCCGCTGCAGAAGATGGAGGGAAGCATCTCCGAACGGAGGTATTCCCTGATGCGCTCCGCCTTATTGAACATGATACGGTCCTTACCTCCTTCGCCCTCCCATCAACTTCTGGACGGCTTCCACGATCTCGGCCGGCGTGTGGATTTCCCCCCCGATCTTGGGTAGGTGAGCCACCCGGCACTTGCCAGCCACCGCCTCGCGGATGGGATGGTACACCTGCCCCAGGTTCATCTCCGGCACCAGGATGCCTTTGACCTGTTTGCTCAGCCCTAATAGGCGCTCCTCGGGGAAAGGCCAGAGGCCGATGAGACGAAGATATCCGATCTTCTTCTTCCGTCGCCTGAGGGTGCGTACCGCGTTGAGGGCCACCCGGGATGTGATACCGTAGCTGACCACTGCGAACTCGGCCTCGTCCAGGTAACGTTCTTCGATCCTGACCAGCGACTCGCTCGCCTGGCGGATCTTCTCGCACAGCCGGCTGACGAGCTTGGTGTGTTCCTCGGCGCTACTTGTGGCGGGGAGCCCCTTCTCGGTGTGGGTCAATCCGGTCACGTAGGTCCGGTAACCGAGGCCGAAGAACCCCATCGGGGGGACCGCTGCCTCCCCACCGCCGAACGGCACGTACGACTCTCTGGGGACCGTGGGCGTCTCTCGTTCCACGAGCTTCAGCTCGTCGAACTCGGGGATCACGGTCTTCTCCCGCATGTGACCGACTTCGCCGTCGGTAAGCACGATGACCGGGACCCGGAAGCGCTCCGACAGGTTGAACGCCTCGATGACCAGGTCGAGGCATTCCTGAACGGAGTTCGGAACGAGGGCGATGAGCTCGTAATCGCCATGGGAGCCCCAGCGGGCCTGCATCATGTCACCTTGAGCGGGCTCCGTGGGTTGACCTGTGGACGGTCCCGAGCGCTGGACGTTTACGATCACGCAAGGGGTCTCGGTCATGCAGGCATACCCGATGTTCTCCTGCATCAGTGAGAACCCCGGCCCCGAAGTGGTGGTCATCGCCTTTTCCCCGGCCCACGAGGCTCCGATGACTGCGGCGATCGAGGCGATCTCATCCTCCATTTGGATATAGGTGCCTCCGCAGCCGGGCATGAGTGAAGCCATCGACTCGGCCGTCTCGGTGGCGGGCGTGATGGGGTATCCGGCAAAGTAGCGGCAGCCGGCGAGGACGGCCCCGTAGGCGCAGGCGACATCGCCCTGGACGAAGGCCGGGCTCTCGCCCAGTAGCTTGCGAATGGCGTCGTAACCCTGCTTGTCCAATCAAGCGCTCCGGAAACCGGCGTCCAACGCCTTGAGATTAAGTTCCTCCGTCCCCTTGGGGATGTTCCTCAGCACGGCCCGTTCTAGCGAGTCGCGGGTGACACACTCGCTGACCTTTGCCAGCGTCCCCAGCATGATCACGTTGGCGACTATCCTGCGTCCCAGTTCATCGGCCAGCTTGGAGAACGGAACGCAGAGCGCCGACTCGTCGCTCTCTACCAGATCGCTGTCGATGATCAGCATCGCCTTCTTTCCGACTTCACTGCGGTACTTGTCATATGCCGGCTGTGAAAGCACGACCAGGATATCGGGGGAGACAACCTTCGGATAGTCGATGGGAGCATCGGAGATGATGACGTCCGAGCGGGCCGCCCCGCCCCTCGATTCCGGACCGTAGGACTGGGTCTGAACCGCGTTCATCCCGTCCAGTATCGCCGCTTCGCCGAGTATGAGGCCGGAGAGAACGATCCCCTGGCCGCCGAACCCCGCCAGCTGGATCTCCTTCCTCATCCAGGCTCGCCTTTTCCTATCCGGTATCCTTCCTCGAAGGCCTGCTGATTCATCTCCTCGGTCCCCTTGGGCACGTTGTCGAGGATCGCCCGCTCGAGACCCTCCCTCGACACGGCCTCGACGATGGCGCAGATGAAGCCCAGCATCACCATGTTTGCCATGATCTTACGCCCGAACTTCTTATGGGCTATATCGGTCGCCTTGATCCGAAAAGTCCGGTGCCCCGAGCCGTTTCCCGTGTCCACCAGGTCGTCTTCCAGGATCAGGGTCCCGTCCTCCCTGAGGGCCGGCAAATAGGCATCGTAGGCCGCCTGCGACAGGGCGACCAGCACGTCGAGGCGCGGGGGCGCCAGCTCGAATATCTCGTCCTCGGATATGATGACGTCGCTTCGGCAGCCGCCGCCTCGTGACTCGCTCCCATAGGACTGGGTCTGGAGAGCCTGCTTGCCGTCGAACACAGCCGCCACCCCAAAGATGTAGCCGGAGAGGACTATGCCCTGTCCGCCGAAGCCGCTGAACCTGATGTTCATCGTATCGTCATCGGATCATCCCTCTCGGAATCGTTCGTTGATCCGTCTCAGGGATGTGACGAATTCGCTGCGCTGTCGTTCGACAAGCTTGCCCACGACGATCTTTCCCTCGAGCTCTTCAGCACTCATCTCTTTGGCCTTGTGCACCCTCACCGACTGGTCACGGTAGAACTTCAGGAAATCTGAGGCTCTCCGCATGTCCACCATCTTCCCGTAGCTGACGGGGCACTGGGAGAGGATCTCGATGAAGGAGAAGCCTTCGATCTCGAGCGCCTTCTGGATCGATTCCATGAGAGGAAAGACATGGTAAGTCGTCCAGCGCGAGACGTAGTTCGCACCGGCGGCGGCTACGAGCTCGGCGGCCTCGAGGGGGTGCTCCGGGTTGTCGTAGGGAGTGGTCGTCGTCGGCACTCCGAACGGCGTCGCCGGTGAGACCTGACCGCCGGTCATGCCGTAATTCCAGTTGTTGACCATGAGGACGGTGATGTCGATGTTGCGCCGCGCCGCGTGTACCAGGTGGTTCCCCCCGATGCCTGCGATGTCACCGTCGCCCGCGATGACCACAACCTTGAGGTCGGGGCGCATGATCTTGACCCCGGTGGCGAAGGCGATGGGCCGTCCGTGGGTCGTGTGGAGCGTGTCTCCCTTGAAGTAGGGGCTGGGGATCCAGGAGGAGCATCCGATCCCGGTTACGAAGACCATGTCCTTCGGATCGATGCTCAGCTCCTCAACGGCCTGCGCGAAGCTGTTGAGCACCGTTCCGCACCCGCAGCCGGGACAAAAGGCTGTGGGAAGGATCTCCTGGCGGAGAAACTTGAGCAGCCGGTGCGGCTTGAGTGGCCTCGCTGGCCCGGGAATGATCGGTTCGTCGTTCATGGACGTTGCCCCACCGTCGACCCTGACCCGGAGCCATTGGCTCGAATCGCATCGAGAATCTCGTCGATCGTGTGCGGGACGCCGCCGATTTTTGACAAGGGAAGGACGGGGGCCGCGGTGAAACGCTCTACCTCTCGGGCGATCTGGCCAAGGTTCATCTCCGGCACCAGGATCGTATCGACCCGGTCGGCCAGCCGCTTCACGGCCTCCTCGGGGAAAGGCCAGATCGTGATCAGGCGTAGGAAATCGACCGCGCAGCCAGCTCTGCGGGCCTCGAGCACCGCACCGCGGGCTGGGCGGGCCGTAGCCCCGTAAGCGAGGACGCCGATCTTCGCCCCATCGACGAAATCCTCTTCCACGCTGGAGATCTCGGCGCAGGCGTCTACGATCTTGCGGCAGAGCCTGGTCACAAGGTCCTCGTGAACGGCTTGTGTCGAGACGTCTCTCATCCCCGACGCCTTGTGTGTGGAGCCGGTGACGTGAATGAAGCGGCCCTCGCCGAAGTGTGACATCGGCGGTACGTCCTCGCCCCCGAAGGATTCTACCTCCGGCTCAGCGAGTCTCCTCTCTTCGCGAGCGACGTCCTCGTAGGCTGGGAACGTGATGCTCTCCCGGAGATGGCCGATCTCGCCGTCCATCAGGAGGATGACCGGGATGCGGTACTTCTCGGCGAGGTTGAACGATTCGACCGTGAGTTCGAAGCATTCCTGGACCGATGATGGTGCCAGGGCGATGATTTCGTGATCGCCGTGTGTGCCCCAGCGCGCCTGCAGGACATCTCCCTGTGCCGGCTTGGTGGCCTGCCCGGTGGAAGGCCCGGAGCGCTGGACGTCGATGATGACGCACGGGGTCTCGGTCATGATCGCGTAGCCGATGTTCTCCTGCATGAGTGAGAAGCCCGGCCCCGAGGTGGCGGTCATCGCTTTAGCTCCGGCCCAGACTGCGCCGATGACGGCCGAGAGCGAAGCGATCTCGTCCTCCATCTGCACGTAGTAGCCATCGACACGTGGCAGCTCGCGAGACATCACCTCGGCGATCTCGGACGCCGGGGTGATGGGATAGCCGGCGAAGAAATCGCAGCCGGCATAGAGGGCGCCGTAGGCAGCTGCCTCGTCCCCAAGCAGGAAGAGGGTACGGTTATCGAATCCGCTCAGACGGGACTGCCTCTGAGTCATCATTCGTTGCATATCGTGATGGCAAACTCCGGACACACGAGCTCACACAGCCTGCATCCGATGCACTTCTCCTCGTCCACCACCTTCGGGGGGTAGTAGCCCTTTCTGTTGATGATCTCGGAGATGGCAAGCACCTGCAGGGGGCAGAAGTCGATGCAGATATCGCAACCCTTACACAGTTCCTCGTTGATTTCGATCATCTGCTGGACCCTGGCGTCTTGGGAAGGCATCGACCCAGCCTTTCTCCGAAATTGGGTATACGATCGCGCGCGCACCGGCCGCGCCGGTGCGAGGCGCGATCGAGGCTCTAGGGGTACGGCCTCAGACGGACATCGTCCGGGTGTACTCGGCCCCTACCTGTCCTTCACGGCACGTGGTTGAGGCCAGGAAGTCGGCGGAGCGTTTCGCCTGGACTTCGAGGGCCTCGGCGAGGGGCAGGGCGCACGTCTGCTTCATACACTCGATGATCGCCCCGCGAGCCGTCTCCATGCCCGGCGAGTCTGGGAGCGGAAGGTCGCGCACCTCGGTTGGTACGTCCTTCAGCGCGCCTCCCTCAACGGCCCTCTGCTGCAGGCCGTGGTCGGCCCCACCCGCTACCTTCCACGCCGTCTGTATGGCCTGGTCCAGCGGCCCGGCATAGTCGACCAGCCAGCCCACCGCATCGGAGGCCCGGGTAGGCCTACCGTTGAGCAGCAGGTCCTGCAGCTTGGGCCAGTGATCCGGATTCGCCTTCCTGAACGGCCAGTGACAGGCTTCCATTCCGGGAACGACCGGGAGTGTGACTTCCGGCCAGCCGAGCTGCGCGTCGTCGACGGACACCAGGTAGTGGCAGTGGATGAGCAGCTCGAGCATGCCGCCGAGGCAACGCTTGCCGTTGACGAAGCCGACGGAGACGGCGAACTCGTCGTTGAGGCGGCGGGCGGTCGCGGGCCAACCGCTGGTGATGCGGTGGCCCTCCTCGAAGTTCTCGAGCGCCGCGAAGAAGTCGCTCGTATCTGCACCTATCATCTGGGTGGAGATGTGGAAGTCGCCGGTGACGATCACTCTGTCGATCCCCTCGGCCTTGAGCCAGTCGATAGCCCGGTTCAGTTCGTGATCGACATCCCAGTTGTAGGTCTCGCGGTTGATGGTGATCACACCGACGGTGCCGTCGTGCTCGGCATTTACGTAGAGCTGCTGCCAATCCGGTGTCTCTATCGCATCGAAGGCGGCCGGGTACCAGCTCTTCCCGGTCTTCGCATCGGGGTAAAGCCGGTGGTAGTCCTCGACTGTGGCGATCACCGAGTCGGGCCCTAGATCGCGGATCACCGCGAGGATGCCGCGCCGGAACTGGGCGCACAATTCGCCGATCGCGTTGAGATGTGACAGGTGGCCGCGCTTCTCGTGAAGCATCAGGCTGGTCATCTGAAGCATCGGGCCGAGGATCCAGGTCCGGAACTCCTGATCCGCTTCGGCGTCCAGCCGCCAGTCGACCAGTGGACGGAAGTGGTTGGGCGGATACCAGGTTTGACCGGTCTCCTTGCGTTCCTCCAGCACTGCGGTTGGGCGGAACAGCTCGCCGTACGTCTCGCTGAGATGGTGCAGGCAGGACCAGGTCAGGAAGTCGGCTCCTTTCGCCCCGATGGCGTCGTGGGCCCTGAACGGGTTGGGCCCGAGAAGCTTGCGGGTGAACTTGTCGATCTTCCAGAACGGCATGTTGCTCGAGTCGTGGTAGCGCAGGCCGGCCAGTGTCACGCCGCAGAACAGTACGTCCAGGATGAACGACCAGTTATCGCCGACCGGTAACGGGATGAGACCCATCGACCACAACAGCTGGGTGACGGCGCTGGGTTCGGGCTCGACTATCTCCCAGACCTTGTTGATCTCGTGGGGAAAGGCGGGGTGGGCGATGCCGACCCCCAGCTCGGAGCTGGGGAACCCCGATGTCACCGACCGGATCTCGATTCCCGGGAAGGCGTCCCTGAACAGCTTGTAGTGGGCACGCTTGATCTCGAGGATCTCGGGGATCGCTTCCAACAAGAAGCGCGGCTGAAGGTTCTTCAGTTCAGCCGGCAGGTTCACGCCGTCGTAGGACATCCGTGTGATGTTCCCCATGATCCTGTCGGCGCCCTCACGGCCGAAGGCCTGTACGAGGCCGGGGTACTGCTGGCCTATTCCGTCGGGTGCACTGGGGAAGTCGAGTCCGACGACTCGGACTCCGAACGGCTCGAGCCTCGACCCGAGCTGCATTGTCTTTCCCGCCCCGACGATTCCGTTGGCGCCTGAGATGACGAGCGAGCCCCGGTTACCGGCGTTACCGAACACCTGGTCGACGAGTCCGGCGGTGTCGGCGGGCGTCCGTCCGTTTTCGAATATGTCGATGACATTCCCCAGCCCGAGCGTCTGGAGTGTCGATTCCCTCATGACCTTGGACATTTACCTATCTCCTCAAGAGACCTTGAATACAGACGCGATACCGACGTCGCCGGCGGCGCAACCGAACACCAAAACGTGGCCACCACCCAGATCGACCGCTTCCTCCAGTGCCTCTATCAACACCCTGGTGAGCGTCGGCCCCTGTGGGTGCCCCCAGACCATCGGGCAACCGGTGTTGTTCAACTTGCGCCAGTCGTAGTCGAGTAGTTTCGAGAAGATCACATCGTTAACGGCGAACGGATTGTGGTTCTTGACCACGGCCATGTCGGCCATCGTCAGCCCGGTCTTGTCCAGGAGCTTCTGAACGGCAAAGGCGGGGGCCTCGGGCATCAGGCTGGGATGGGTCCGGGCTTCCGTCTTGGCGACGAACTGGATGTCGATCTCTGGTCGCGGGCTGAGCTCCTTAGCCTTCTCCTTGCTCGTGACCAGCAGGGTCGACATTCCGTCGGAGGCGTGAGTCTGGCCGCCGCCGGTGACGCAGGTATCGAGCTCGCGCATCGCGCGCAGGCCACCCATCGTCACCATGCGCACCCCATAATCGTCGTCGATGCGGCCCAGCGGACGGCCCTGCACGTTCAGTACATTGAGCGGAACCATGACCCGCTCGAGGAAGCCGGACTTCTTCGCGTCGAAGTACTGCTCGTAGCGCAGGAAAGCCACCTCGTCGGTCTCGGCACGCTCGCACTTGTATTTGCGCGCCGTGATGCCGGCCGCCGTAATCATGGCGTTACCTGTTGCAGGATCGAAACCGAAGTTGTCCCAGACGTCGGCGATCGCCTGTGTGCGCTCGTGGGCCCGGCGCTCCGGGAAGACCCCCACCGGCGAGTCGCTCGTCCTATCAAATGTCAGGACGCCGACCACGTCGTTGGAGCCGGAATCCACCTCGGCCCCGGCCAGCAAGGCCGCCTGGAGCCCGGTTGCGCAGGCCTGCTCCATGTGATAGCCGGGGATGCGATGCCCCATGCAGCTGGCCACGAGGGGCGCGTTCCAGAACTTCCAGTGCCACGGTATCGTCGAGCCGATGATCAGGTACTCGAGCTCACTCTTGGGCACCTTTCGCAGGCCCAGGATGCGGCCCATCGACTCGCCGGCGAACTGGCCGATATTGACCTCCGCCAGGGCCGAGGTCTGCCAGGCAGGGAAGTAGCTGCTTCCCCAGGTGCCGTAGGGTATTCTCGCGTTAGGGAACATTTTGCGTGCCTTCGTCTTGGGGTTTTGCCCTCGACTGCGGGGCGCAATCGCTGCGTCGTCAGGGTTGGGGCAGGTTACTACCCTAGTTTAGCACTCAAGAACCTACTAAACAAACGCAATGCGCGATCTGCGGTTCTGAAGGTCGGAATCCCCGCCCCCTCGAGAATCCGGGCCATAGGGTCGAAGAGCGGGCCGCCGTCGACGACCGCTACCCAGGGCACCTGCACCCGGTCTTTGAGCCTCGCTAGCCGGCGCGCCACGGACTCTTCCGCGTAGACATCCTCCCCATGGGTAGCGGCGGGCGCCAGAGTCTGCAGGGCTGCGGTGAGCGGTACGCACCCCACCAGGCCCAGGTCGACGTTTTCGTCTTCCAACACGAGGCGACAGCCCTCTACGAAGGGGGCGTCGGGCATGATAGGAGTGAGGTCCACAGGGTTGCGGATGTCGACGACCCCGTCGACCCGACAATCCTTCAGCAGTGCGAGCAGCCCCGATCGAGTCTGCTCCGTAAACTCGGCCAGTTCGAGGTCACCGAGGTGATCGGAGATGGACACACACTCGAAACCCGCGTTGGAGATCGCGCCCAACCGTCTCCCCACGACGCGGGCGCCGCCCAGCAGCGCAGAGAGCTTGACCATGTCCTCGAAGTCCGCGGTCGTCTCGCAGACCAGCACGCCCGCCTGCCCGGCGAGCTCCCGGTTCACCACGTAGTCACCGGCGATCGCCGCTGTATGGCTGGCGGATGCGGCCGCACCGGCGGACGTGCGGCCTGCACGATACAAGATGACCGTCTTGCCCCGAGCGGTGATCTGCCGGGCCGCCTCGATGAATCTCAGCCCGTCCAGACTCTTGAACCCTTCGGCGTACACGGCGAAGATCTCGAGCTCGTCGTCGTCCTTCAGGTAGGTCAGGTAGTCGCCGATCGTCAGGTCCGTCTGGTTACCGATCGAGATGGCGTACTTCGGGTCGAGGCCCAGTTTGCCGCCCTTCGCGACGTAGAACGCGCCGCTCTGTGAGATGAACGCGATTGGGTGAGTCCCGGCCGACGCGCCACGGAATTTGTAATCGGGGATGAACGTCGCGTCGTAGCCGCCCGGCCGAGAGCGGATCCCCATGGAGTTGCCGCCGTTGATCACCGGTCCGCCCCATTCGCTATTGCGGGCGCGTTCCAGAATCGCCCCTGCGCGCGCCACGACCTCCTCGCTGCCCCTCTTCTCTTCCAGCCCTCCCGGTATCAGGATGATGCTCTCCGCCTTCTCGTGCTCGACGATCGTAGCAAGCAGATCAGGGAGCTGTGCGGCGGCGACCGCGAGGATGAGAAGATCCAGCCGCCCCGGCAGAGACTCGAGATCGGGATGGCAGCTGCAGCCGTCTATCGTCTCCGAGCCCGGCTTCACCAGATGGATGCGCCCCCGATCGAATCCCCCGCGGATCAGGTTATCGAGTATGAGGCGGCCCGGGTTCATCCGTTCGGAGACGCCGATGATGCCTATGGAGTTCGGCTCCAGCAGGTTCTTGAGCTTGTGCAGTGGGCGGGCGGTGGCGGGGGCCTCCATGTCGCGCCCACATCTCACCAGAACATCGAGGGGCAGCAAGCGTTCGCCGGCGACCACCAACGGGTTGATTTCGAGCTCAGCGATGTAGCGGGGCGACAGCTCGCGGGCGAGTTTGGCGAACTTCATGATGAGGTCGTCGAGACGACTCGGCTCGAGGCGGGCCGGTCGGCCACGGAATTCGCCCGTGACGAGCCTTGTCACTGCCGAGTTCTGCAGGAGTTGCCGGGCCGACCCGGCATCGAGTCCATGAGGTGTGGCGATGGCGATCTCGCTCCCAGCTTCCAGGGCGTCCGCTAGGAACTCTGCCTGGGTCCCGCCGGCCCCGCACGCTACGACGGGCCCGAAGTCGTCGGTCCAGCGAACCCCTAACAACAGTTCGCCTCCCAGCGACGGGTCGTAGGCGACGTGTTCCACTACCAGGAATCCGCGCACATCAACGTGCTGAAATCGCTCGCGCATGTCTCGAATGGCTGCGCCGAGCGCCTCCCGATCGCGGGGCACGACACGGATACCGCCCACATCGCTTTTGTGCAGGATCTCGGGGACGAGCACCTTGAGGACGACTCTCTCTCCTGAGAAGACGGCGAGGTCTAGTGAGTGGAGGGCGTCGGCATCGGCGAGGACCGCGTGCTCGGGTGTCGCTACGCCTATCGCTGCGAGTACCTGCAGTCCTTCACTCTCGAGCAACACGTCGCGCCCGTCCGCCCGGGCGGCCTCGACGATCGCTGCTATCCTATCGTGGTCCATGCGACCGGCCCGCTGACTACGGGCTACCGGTCTCGACTTGCCAGACGGTGTCGAGCACCGTGCCGTCGACCCACTTGATGACGGCGACCGGCCGGTCGGTGATCTGCGCCTCTGCCGGCGGCCCGCCCATGATGCGCTCCACCTCTTCCTTGAGCTCTTCGATGGGCCTGATAGGAAGATCCGAACCTTTCAGGCTATCCAGCAGATCGGTGCGGCGTGGGTTTATGGCGATGCCGCGCTCGGTCACGACGACGTCGATGAGCTCGCCGGGGCCCGTCACAGTGGTGACCTCTTCTACGAGGACGGGGATCCGGTCGCGGAAGGAAGGCAGCGCGAGGATCGTACAGCGGGAGAACAGGCAGTTCTGCCAGCCACCGATCCCGTGCAGGAGCACGCCATCCGAGTGGGTGTTCACGTTGGCGTTGAAGTTCACGTCGACTTCGGTTGCCCCCAGCACCACCGCGTCGACCATCGATGCGAAGTTGCCTTTCCCGTGATAGTTGTAGGAAGTGAACGGTGAGGTGGCGATGTGCCTGGGGTCCGAGGCAATCGACTCGACGGCGGCCAAATCGAACGTCTGGCCATCGAGGATGAAGTCGGCCAGGCCCTCCCTCATCAGATCGACGAGGTATTGGGTCGAGCCGCCACGGACGAAGCGTGCCTTTACTCCAGCCTGCTTCATGAGCCCCTTGAGGGATCCGACGAAGGCGAGCGCTATGCCGCCGGCACCCGCCTGAAACGAGAAGCCGTCCCGCATGATACCCGTATCACGGAGAAAGAGGGCAACGTACTCAGCGATCATCAGGCGGTCGGGGCTCTTGGTAATCTGAGTCGTGCCCGAGACGATCTTCGCCGGGTCGCCGATCGAGTCGACCTCCACGACATAGTCGACATTGTTCCCCTGGATCTGCCAGGGGATGCAGGGGAAGGGGACCAGGTTGTCGGTGACGACGATCACATGATCGGCGTAGATCGAATCGGCGAGCGCGAACCCCAGAGAGCCGCAGGCGGAAGGGCCGTGCGAGCCGTCGGCATCCCCGAACGCGTCCGCCGTGGGCGCCGCAATCACCGCTATGTCGATAGGCACCTCGCCGTCCTGGATCGCCTGCCAGCGCCCGCCATGCGAGCGCAGCACGCCCATACCGCGCATCTTGCCGTGGGAGCAGTACTCACCCAATGGGCCGTTCATGCTCCCCTCGATGTGGTGAACGACGCCCCGGTCCATCAGGTCGATGACCGGTGCATGGCAGGGAAACGAGGCGCTGGGGAACCACATGAGGTCCCTCGTTCCGAGGTCGGCAGCGGCGTTCAGCGCCATGAGGGCCACGGCGTCGCCGTTCCGCAGGTGATGGTGAGTGGAGATCGTCATCCCGTCACGGAGGCCGCACTTCTTGAGCGCCGTCTTGAGGTCGCTGACTCGTTTGTCGCCGTCCGCGGGGTAGTCTCGGCACGATCGGATGGACGGCGCCTGCTTCCTTCCCTGCGGTTCATGGGCGCCGACGCCGGCGAACGCCGCTTGTTCCTTTTCATTCACCACGGTGGGCACGCGCCGCCCCACCGCGTTGACCACGAAGTCTGTGCCAACCGCGCGCCGGCTCACGATTCATCCTCCGGGATCAGGCCCATTCGCCGAGCGTTGTGGACGAGACGCTGCGCCCGCAGTACCACGGGCGGATCGATCATCTTGGTGCCCAGCCGAACGACGCCGAGTCCTTCGGCCTGGGCTTCTTCGAAGGCGGACACAATCCTTAGTGCCTTCTCGATCTCCTCGGTCGATGGCGCGAAAGCGTCATGGATCGGCTGGATCTGACGTGGGTGGATGCAGCCCATCCCCTCGAACCCCAATGCCCTGGAACGTTGAGACCACCGTACGAGGCCTTCGGTGTCTCCTACGTCGCCGTAGACCGAGTCGATGGCCTGGATGCCGGCGGCGTGCGCCGCGTTGACCAGGCGCGTGCGGGCGTAAAGCGACTCATCGCCCTGCGTCGTCTTCACGACTCCCAGGTCGGCGGTATAATCCTCCAGCCCGATGGTCAGCGCCACTATGGTATCCGCTGCCCTGGCGATGGCGAACGCGTTCTCGATCCCTAACGCGGACTCGAGGATCGGCATCAGCCAGACCGGGTGGTTGTCGCCGTCCTTGGTGCGTACGTCGTGGATCTGTTCGGCCACCTCCTCGACCTGTGCGGCCTCCTCGACCTTCGGTACAAGGATCAGGTCCGGCCCCTCCGGGACGACCGCCTTCAAATCTTCCAGGCCCAGCGGCAGTTGATTGATTCGTACCATGCGCTCGGCCCCCGCGAAATCGACTGAACGGAGCGCGTTGCGCACGATCAGGCGAGCAGCGTCCTTCTCGTCGGGATGGACCGAGTCCTCCAGGTCGAGGATGATCCCGTCCGGATGGTGTAGCCCGGCGTTGATCATCAGCTTGGGTTGGTTGCCCGGCAGGTAGAGTCGCGAGCGTCGTAGTCTGTCACGCTCGGCCGGTCCTTCGCGCGTCACGATTCGCTCGGGTCGTGGGTCGCCCTTGCCTTTGGCCCCGGCCCGGCGCGCCGCGGCTTCCACGCGGGCGGCGATGGTGAAGGGAAGGCCCCCCTTGTCATCGATCGCGACGCGGCCGTGCTTGACGCTGAGTGCACCCAGCACTCGCTCAGCTGTCTCGCGGATCGAGTCGCCGTAGAGCGCAGCGACCCTGGAATCGAGCTCTATCTGCAGTCCACCTTTCTCGGCCAGCTCGATCTCGACGTGCAGGTCTGAGCGAACGTCGTCTCCCGTCGGGCCTGCAGCGCCGTGTCCTGCGCCCCCTGACATCATCGGGTCCTCCTCAGCCCAGCCGAGCTATGATCGCGTCGGTGATTTGCGTGGTCGATGCCGCGCCCTTCGAGATCGACTCGGGGCCGCCCGAAATCCGCATCATATCGTAGCTACGCACCCTCCCCTCTTCCACGACCGCCGCGATGGCATTGCGTATCGCTTCCGCTTTGTCGGTATCGCCTACGTGGTCCAGCATCATGGCGGCGCTCAGGACCATGGCGATTGGGTTCACGATCGGCGGGTCGAGCTTTTCGTACTTCGGAGCCGAACCGTGAGTCGGCTCGAAGACCGCGACTTCATCGCCGATGTTCGCCGAACAGGCGAAGCCGAGGCCGCCCACCAGACCGGCGAAGGCGTCCGACACGATATCACCGAACATGTTGCCGGCGACGATGACTGAGTAATCCTCCGGGTTCTTGGTCAGCCACATCATCTGGGCATCGATGTTGGTGGACCAGAGCTGGATGTCGGAGTAGTCGGCGTGTACCTCCTTCGCCATTTCCTCCATCATGCCGGAAGTCTCGCGCAGAACGTTCGGTTTCTCACAGATCGTCACCGACGGGTAGCCGTGCCTCTTTGCGTACTTGAATGCCGCCTCGACGATGCGTCGGCAGGCGTTCCGCGTGAACACGCGCGTCGAGATCGCGATCTCCTCGCTGGGCACGCTCTCGAACGCCTTGAACTTGGCATGAGTCGCCAGCGCCGCGCGCACCTGCTCCGGCGGGTTCGTCCACTCCAGGCCGGCGTAGAGCCCTTCGGTGTTCTGCCGGAAGATAACCGCATCGACCCTGGGTTCGTCGACTCCGCCGCCGGGTGCCTGGCGGACAAAGTTGAGCGGGTTGCCGGGAAACGAGCGGCAGGGCCTGATGCAGACATCCAGGTTGAACTTCTGCCGCAGTCCGACGATCGGGCTGTAGTAGACGTATCCCTTGTCCTGAAGCTCGGGGCGCAGTTCTTTGGCTGCCTCCTTCTTCGGCTTCGACGTGATCGCCCCGAAGAGCCCGAGCTTATGCTGCTGGAGCAGATCGAGTGTCGCCTGGGGCAGCGGGTTGCCATCGTTAATCCAGCAATCCCACCCGATGTCTGCGTGCACGTAGTCGGCTTTGAAACCGACAGCGTCCAGCACGCGGATCGCTTCCGGTAACACTGTCTTGCCTATCCCGTCGCCGGGCATCTTTACCACTGTGCGTTTTGCCATGTCTCGTCTCTGGTTCTTCGTTCTAGTTCATGGATCCGTCGGAACGTGGTCGGTAGCCAGTGGCCGGTGGCCGGTGAATTCCCAATTACCGGCCACCGGCTACCGGCTACCGGTCTCCCAAACCAAGCCTCTCCCTCACGAGGTTCTCAATCCCTCCCGCCACGACCAGCGATTGCGGAACACTGCCCAAGGGCGGGAAGTGGAAGGTTTCTCCGCGTACGTTCGCGCTACCGCGCGAGAAATCGATCTCCAGCAGATCGCCGGGAACGATAGTGAGATCACCGGCCGCGATGGTATCGGCGTGGTGGCCCCTTAGACGCTCAACGAGACCGGGGCATTCGATGCAAATAAAGCCGTTGTTGAATGCGTTGCGCAGGTAAGTCTGCGAGAAACTGCCGGCGATGACCAGTGGGATTCCCGCGGCCTGCAGGGCCGTGGCCGCCTGCTCGCGGCTCGAGCCGGTGCCGAAATTGTATCCGCCCACCAGGACGTCTCCTGGTTGGACTTTGCTGCGGAAGCTGGGATCGTAGTTCTCCATCACGACCTGCGCCATCTCCTCGCGGGTCAGGTCCTTGTAGGTGTAGTCCTTACCGTAGATGCCGTCGGTGTTCAAGTTGTCCTGGGGGAGGAGGACGAGGCGGCCCTCGATCTTCTGGGGGAAGCCCGGCTGGATGGCTACGGTCTCCCCTTGCTGCTCTTCCCGGCTGTCGAGGAGGGTGAAGCTCCTGGCGGGGGTGCGGCCGTCCGAAGCTCGTGGGCCGGCGATATAGCCGGCAACGGCTGAGGCGGCCACGACTTCCGGGCTGGCCAGATAGGCCTGCGCCTCCCGCGATC
>CP070812.1:489298-492035 GCA_020344015.1 Gemmatimonadota bacterium | reverse complement strand
GATATCGTGGATGAAGCGCGTGATGCCCTGGCTGTTATAGACGGCCATGCCGCCGCGCATGGTGCCGAGATGGGAGTGGTAGTCGGTACCGTAATACAGGTCTGCCACACAATCGTCGCGAGACACTACGCCGAAGAATCCGCCCACTGCGTACTCCTTTCAGGTTGGACGTCTAGTAACTCTCGCTCACACCGGGTGTACTTCTGCGCCGCCGGAGGGCGTAGCGACAAACAGCTGATCCTCCAGAGGCCCTTCGTATTCCCTCGTATCGTAGAAGCGACTCTTGAGACGCTTCATCACTTTGTCAACACGGTCCTGCGAGCAGAGCGCCACCACGCAACCACCGAGCCCGGCCCCGGTGAGGCGAGCGCCGGCTGCACCGGCGCGCGCGGCGATTTCGACCAGTTCGTCGAGCTCGGGTGAGCTGACCTCGAAATCGTCCAGCAAGCTGGCGTGCGACGCCTTCATCAAGCGCCCGAAACCCCTCAGGTCGTATGCCGCCAACGCCTCCTCGGCCTTACGCACTCGCTCGGCCTCTGTGACCACGTGGCGAAAGCGGCGCATCGGCAACTCGTCGAGCGCCGACTCGGCCGCTTTCAAGAGATCGCGCACGCGGCGCCCACGCATTAGCGCCGGGTATGAGTCGACCTTGTCCGCGATGTCCAGCGCCTCGGTCACCATCTTCAATGCCTCCTTGCACTCACGGGTCCGCGCGTTGTACGTCTTGCGAGCCGCGCCGGACTTATGCGCCTGCACGAGGCTGAAGGCGATGATGAAATTCCATTCCGGAGCAATCGGGTGCGCGGTGAGGCGAAGCGGGTTGAAGTCGATCCGGCTGGCCGAGTGGCGGCGCGCCGCCAGACAGATGGCCTGGTCCATGCCGCCGCCTCTTGTACCGACGTAGTGCTCCGCCTCGGCGAGCAGCTCGGCCAGCTCCAGCCGCTCTACTTCGTCGTGGTCGTTGGCATGGAGAACGGCAAGTGCGAAGGCGACGACAAGGGCGGAGGAGGAGCTGAGGCCCGCCGCGACCGGGATGTCGGAATGGACGACCGCGTCGAAGCCACGATCGATCTCGAAGCGTTCGATCAGACCCTGGGCCGCCGCCTTCGCGTAGTTGCCCCAGTCGCCAGTCTGGTACGGCTTAATCTTGCGCGTCAGTTTGAACTCGCGGGCCGTGCAGCCCTCCGCCGTGCTGGCGATGCAGATTCTGGCGTCGTCGCGCTCGCGGTAGAGGACCGACACGTGGCGCTGCAGCGCCATCGGCAGGACCGAGAGCCCATTGTAATCGATGTGGTCCCCCATCAGGTTCACGCGGCCGGGAACCTGAACCAGATAGGCCCCCTCGGGCGAGCCGTAGCGCTCAGCGAAGGCTGCCCGCAGCTGTTCCAGATGCGGCTTCGTCCCCCGCGTTTTCGTTCACCTCCCGGTCAGTTTGCAGCTTCCAGACCGGACACCCTGCCGTCGAGGTGCCAGGTCGGGTCGATGGCGATTCCGAGATGCGCCAGGGCGGTGATGGCGACGTCGACGATGTTGACGTCGCGCGGCAACGTCCCCTGCGTCACCGATAGCCCGCTGGCCAGGAAAAAGACCGTCCGTTCCTCCGGCGAATCACCGCCGTGCCCGCCACCGTCCCTGTGCCCGTGGTCGGTGCTCACCAGGATCAGCCAGTCCTCCCGTTCGTAGGTAGGCCGATTGCGGAGCGCAGCGACGAGCCTTCCCACATGCAGGTCAGCGTTCTCGATCGACTGGTAGTACTCTTGGGAGCGACCGCCGTTATCGTGGGCGGCCACGTCCGGGTAGCCGATGTAGACGAAGGCGGCGTCGGGGTCCTGGTGTTCGAGGAATCGAACCGCCGCCGCCACCGACCGATTGTCGCCTTCCTGGTAACCCAGCTGATCGCCATCGAAGTCGAGCTTCACGTCGATCGTGTCGCTCAGCAGCGGGCCGCCGGAGGCCTCCGAGCCCAAAGGTGCCCAGTCGACAACGGCGAAGGTGGAGAATTCGCCGTCGATCAACTCCAACCTGGTTAGGAAGTCCGGGTACAGCGCGTAGTTGTTCCCGGTGAAGTTGTTGCTGGTCACGCCGTGCTTCTCCGGCCAGACGCCGGTGAGCATGCTGGACCAGCCGGGCCCGCTGATCGTCTGGGCTTGTGTTATGACCCTACCGCTGAAGGCGCCCTCGCTGATCAGCGCGTCGATCGCCGGCGTAGGCACTTCGGCCAGGACGTCGGGTCTGACTCCGTCGATACCGATCACCAGGACCTTCTTCACTGGCGGCCTCTCACCGGCGCACCCGGCCAGCAGCAGGACGGTTATTATCAGGCCGGTTACCGTTGTCGCGCGCTTTGTCGTTCTAGAACTCATCGCTCAGCCCAAAGATCTTGTTTCGGGTCACCCACTTGCCGCGGGTGAAGTCAGGGAACCTGACCGGCGCGCTGCCCATGGCGATCGATTGCTCGGAAAGCGGCGAGATAACGCTCCAGGCGGCGGCATCGTATACGTCGATGGGCGGCTCGACGCCGCGCTTCACCGCCTCGACGAAGGCGTTCATCACGAAGAAGTCCATACCGCCGTGACCAGAGCCCGTGGCCCTTTCCGCGTAACGTTTCCAGAGGGGGTGGTCGTACCGCTCGCCGTAGGGTCCGAAGTCCTCCCAGCGGTGTGACTCCGGGCTGACCCCTTCGATGTAGATCGTGCCGCCATCATTCATCCACAGGCCTTTCGTGCCCTGCACCCGG
>CP070812.1:482649-489198 GCA_020344015.1 Gemmatimonadota bacterium | reverse complement strand
GGCGCTACATATCCTCGAACAGTTCGACCTCAGCGATCGGGCGGGGACGTCCGAGTGGATGGCGCTCACCGCGCAGGCTCTGCTCCTGAGCTTCGAGGACCGCACCGAGGACCTGGGGACGGCCGCCCAGCAGGCGCACACGCTGGTCTCGAAGGACTGGGCTGCCTCGCGCGCCAAAGAGGTTAAGGATCCAGGGGTGGTCGAGTCCGTTGTCCTACTGCCTGGAGGCTTGGCCTCGACTGTGACGCCAGAACCGGCGTACACGACGCATCTGTCCGTCGCTGATGGGGAGGGCGGATTGGTGGCGCTGACGCAATCGCTCGGGCCCGTTATGGGCTCCAAGGTTGCAGCGCCGGGCCTCGGATTCGTGTACGCGGCGACGATGGGCTACCTGGGACCGCAGCCCCCGGGCGCGCGCCCCTTCTCGTCGCAGTCGCCGCTCATCGTGCTGAAAGACGGGGAGCCGGCGTACGTCCTGGGTGCCGCGGGAGGCCGGCGCATCATCTCGGCGATCGTGGCGGTTGTGAGCCGCGTGGTGGACGAGGAACTCTCGCTCGCCGATGCGATGGCGCTACCCCGCTTCCACCCGACGCCCGAGGCGATCTACGTGGAGGGCCGGCGCGCTGCCACGTGGTCGGCGGCGGATATGGCCGAACTGGCGAGCTTCGGCTTCGCCCCTGAAGCTCGTGCTGCCGCGTCTTACTTCGCGCGGATCCACGGGATCGAGTTCGATGCGCTGACAGATGCATTCATCGGCGTCGCGGACCCGCGCGGGGCTGGCGGCGCTCGCGGAGCGCGCCGGTGAGCACCAGTCGGCAGCGCCGGCAGCCAACGCCGTGTTGCCCGGCCTGCCAAGGAAACGAGGTGAACCATGGCTAGGACTAAGCGTCAGGCGCCGCGCGGGACGCCGGCAAAGACCTGCGCCCAGCTGCTGGTCTTGCTGGGGTGTCTGCTTGGCAGCACCGCCCCGACGGCGGCGCAGGAACCGTACGACATCCTCATCACAGGCGGTCGCCTGCTGGACGGTACCGGTAATCCCTGGTATTACGCGGACGTTGCGATCAAGGGAGACCTGATCGTGGCCGTGGGCGACCTGGGGGACGTTCAGGCGCGGCAGATCATCGACGCGACGGGCCTCTACGTGGCGCCTGGCTTCATCGACGTACACACCCATGCCGGCGGCGGACTCGCCAAGCCCGAGCTCAGCGAAGGCCGCCCGCTTCTCGCACAGGGGATCACCACAATCGTAGCCAACCCGGACGGTGGGGGGCCTGTGGATCTTGCAGCGCAGAGGGTGGCCCTGCTCGAGCACGGACTCGGGGTCAACGTCGCCCTGCTCGTGCCCCACGGCTCGGTGCGGGAGCAGGTACTGGGCATGGAGGACCGTGCTCCGACCCCAGCGGAGCTCGAGCAAATGAGGGCGCTCGTCCGGACGGGTATGGAGCAGGGTGCCTATGGCCTGTCCTCGGGCCTCTACTACGCGCCGGGGAGCTACGCCGCCACAGAGGAGGTAATCGAGCTGGCGAAGGTCGTGGCAGAGTACGGCGGTGTCTATACCAGCCACATCCGTGATGAGGCTGACTACAACATCGGGGTCGTGGCGGCCGTGGACGAAGTCATCCGCATCTCCCGGGAGGCGGGTCTGCCGGGAATCGTAACGCACATCAAGGCGCTAGGTCCCAGAGTCTGGGGGTACTCGATGGCGCTCGTGCAGCGCATCGAGCGCGCCCGGGAGGAAGGCATCGAAGTCTACGCCGACCAGTACCCCTACATGGCCTCCGGCACGAGCGTCACCGGCGCACTCGTCCCTCGCTGGGCGCAGGTGGGAGGCAGGGAGGAGCTGATTCGCCGGATCAACGATCCCCGCGAAAGGGCTCGCCTCCGGGCCGACATGCTGGAGAATCTGGATCGGCGAGGTGGGGCCGCGCGCCTCCAGTTCCGCCGCTATGCGCCGGATCCGTCGATCGAAGGGAGGACGCTCGAGGAGGTGGCCGAGGCGCGGGGGCTGGATCCTATCGATCTGGCGATGGAGTTGCTCGAGCACGGCAGGCCCCGGCTCGTGTCATTCAACATGAACGAGGCGGACGTCGAGACCCTCATGTGCCAGCCCTGGGCCATGACTGCATCGGACGGTGATCTCGTGCCCATGAACGAGGGAGTACCGCATCCGCGAAGCTATGGGACGTTTCCTCGCAAGATCCGTCTATACGCCCGGGACAAGGGTGTTATCGATCTCTCGACTGCGGTCCGCAGCATGACTTCGTTGCCCGCCAACGTCTTCGGATTGAGCGGCCGCGGCGTCCTCGGGTCCGGCGCGATTGCCGACATCGTCGTGTTCGACCTCGACCGACTGCAGGACCTGGCCACCTATGAGCGTCCGCACCAGCTCGCTCAGGGGATAGCCCACGTGCTTGTAAACGGGCGATTCGCCATCGAGGAGGGGGAAATCACAGGACGGTTGCACGGACGAGTACTGTCCCGTCGAGCCAACTGATGGGTCGGTGAGCCTGGCGGACGCGTCGTTTCCGGGAATCAGCCGCGAATTCGCAACTGATGCGTTCTGGCAGTCACGCTGAGCACCAACTCGTCCCCCGGGCTGACTTGAATGAATTCTGTGGTGAGCTCGCCACTTCCGATGAAGTCGACAACGAATCGTACTCGCATCGGCTCGACGCGGAAACTGAGAGTTCTCCTCTCGTTGCCCGGTACGGCTCCAAGACGTCGACGCGCGGTGCGGCCGGCCTCCACCACGTAGACCCGCGCATCGTAGAAGTTCTGATTCTGCACTTCGATCGTGACCTGCGGACGCGCCTCGGTATCCGCCGGGGCCTCGTCGGCCGTCTGTTGCGGGCCGCAGGCAGCTATCATCAGGGCCACGACGCCGACGGCGCAAAGCTTGACTGGTTCGTTCATGGCGGGATCCTTGTTCGCAAGGAGTGCTACGCCCTTTGTCCTCCCCGTCATATCCCAAGGGGCCACCTCCAAACTCGCCGTTCCTCAGGCAGCGCGCTACCCCGGCGGTGTCACGGCGACCTCGAGAGGACGACGTAGACGATTACGTCGCCGAAAGCCTCCTCTCCGCTCTGCCGCGAGGCTGTCACGCCGAAGTCCATTGTCTCGCAGGAAGGTGGCAGCATCCTGATGGAGCTTGGCGTTCGTTCCGACCATCTCCCAGGCGCCGCTTAGGTCCGCCTCGAAATCGGCACCGTACGGCCGGTCACCTCTTGGGGCGCAGGCGGTGTGCGTCCGGCAGGATCTGCAGCTCGAGCTGTTCGCCGGCGCTCACGGGCATGGGCTCCGTGACGAAGCCTTCGGCGCCGATGAAGTCGACCACGATGCGGATATCGGCCGGCTGCAGCGGGAACGAGAACGTCTGAGTGCTGTTGCCGCCGACCGTTCCCAGACGAGTTCGGTTGTTCAGGACAAGAAGATAAATACGGGCATCGTAAAAGTTATGGTTCTCCACCTCGATGGTGACCTCGCCCTGCGACTGCGGCCTGGTTTCGCTATCCGCCTCGCTCCAGCCTGCGCACCCGCCAAGCTGGGCCGCCAACAGCAGCGCGGCAACCACGATCACGGAACTTCTTGCGGTCATAGCTTCACCCTCCAGGTCGATGGCGCGTACATCGCCATACTACAGCCTTCGTCCGTCCAGGACCACCAGGCCGGCGGCCGCGGCGCGGACAACTTTTTGTTCGTGTCCCAGCCGGGCATTACATTTGCCAGCGCCGCCTCAGCTAGAGCAGAGCCTTCGGCACGGAGGAGCCTTATGAGCAAGGGGATCAACCGTCGCGAGTTTGTACACACATCCATGGCCGCGGGGCTTGCGGCTGCCGTTCCGCCGTCGCTACACGGTGCAGCGCCAACGGTTCTAATCCCGAAGAGCCTTAAGCCGGTAGTCATCTCCGATCTCAGCGGCATCCTCTACAAGAACGGTGGCCCTGTGAGCGCCGTGGAGAAGGCCTTCGAGATGATCGTCGCCGGCTCGGACGTCCTCGACGCGCTGATCGCAGGGGTCAAGATCCCCGAGCTCGATCCCGAAGAGACAGGCATCGGCTACGGTGGACTGTCCAACGCGGACGGCGTGGTGCAGCTGGATGCCTGCTGCATGCACGGCCCGAAGCGATGGGCCGGCGGGGTTGCTGCCCTGGAAGGGGTGCGCACACCGTCACTCGTGGCCAAAGCCGTGATGGAGAACACGGACCATCACCTGCTGGCGGGCAAGGGTGCCCAGGACTTCGCACGCGGCATGGGATTCACCATCGAGGACGATTTGAACACCGAGCGATCGCGAGGACTGTGGCTCGAGTGGATGCGGCGGGTCGATCCCGGGCACTACCTCGATCCCGCTAGGCGATCTCAGCGCGGGTACGATGTGGGTCTCGCGATGGTGAGACAGGGGCTTATCGAAGAGCACGCGTTCTGGGGCACCATACACTGCAATGGGATCAGTCCGAACGGCGAGATAGCCGGTGTGACAACGACGAGCGGTCGGGCGTTCAAGGTTCCGGGACGCGTGGGCGATTCGCCGATTCTAGGCGCGGGCCTGTACGTGGACGGCGACATCGGTGCCGCCGGATCCACGGGTCGGGGAGAAGCGAATCTCTATAACCTCTGCTCGTACCTGATCGTCGAGCACATGCGTCATGGGATGCATCCGAAAGACGCAGGGATGGAAGCCCTGAGGCGAATCAAGGCCAACACCATCGAGGAACGGCTGCTCAACAGTCGAGGAGACCCCGCGTTCGACATCCGCTTTTTCGCCCTGAGCGCGAGAGGGGAATTCGCGGGCGTCGCCATGTACGGAGCGCGGGAACAGGAGTACGCCGTATGCACGGAAAACGGAGCCGAGAGGCTCCCACTGGAGGGCCTGCTGAGCGGATCGCCGACCGACTGAGGTAGGAACCGCTCTTGCGCCTGGGGTCACTGCCGGTCCATATAGCGATAGAATCACGCAGCTGGCTCGAGACTGATGGCCCCTCGCGGTGTCGAGCGGAGCGAGACTAGCATCACCCATGAAACCAGAGGAGGTCAGCATTAGTCGCTCAAGGGAGGGCAGCGTCCGACTGACCATTCTGGCACTCTTCTTCCTGTCGGGAGCATGCGGACTAGTCTACGAAGTCGTCTGGATGCGCATGCTCACCCTGATCTTTGGTGCCACCGCCTTTGCTACAAGCACGATTCTGGCCTCGTTTTTTGCCGGGTTGGCCCTGGGTAGTTTCTACTTTGGCAGGGTAATTGATAAGGGCAGGAACCCTCTCCTCGTTTATGCACTTCTAGAAGCAGGGATCGGCGTCTCCGCTTTCTTGATGCCCCTGCTCTTTTCCGGCCTGACTGCGGTCTATGTCGGTATATCTCAGCTTTACGACATCAGTTACTACCAGATCAGTCTGCTGAGATTCGCTCTGGCTTTCTCGGTCATGCTCGTTCCGGCCACTTTGATGGGCGGTACCCTCCCAGTAATGGTGAAGTTTTTTGCTCGCAGACGAGAGAGACTCGCGTGGAATGTCGGTCACTTGTATTCCATGAACACCTTCGGGGCGGTCGTAGGCACCCTCTCTGCGGGATTCGTTCTCATCCTGATGTTGGGTGTCAGAGAATCCGCCTATGTCGCCGGGGTGGTGAACCTTCTAATCGCAGGCACCGTATTGGCCCTGACTTGGCGATTGGGGATTCGCCAGGAAGCGAGCGGCGACGTGCCGAAGAGCGTAGAGGAGCCGGTAGAGAGTGGAGGAGAGGCTTTCTCTTCGAAGTTGGCTCTGCTGGCACTGTGGGCTGTCGGAATATCAGGCTTTTGCGCACTAGCTCTAGAGGTGTTTTGGACAAGGGCTCTCGTCTTCTTCCTGGATAACTCTACCCACGCCTTCACCACAATTCTGACGGCCTTCCTACTCGGCATAGCCATAGGGAGCTTCATCATTGCAAGGTTCATTGACACCAGAAAGAAGCTCCTGGCTTGGCTGGGGATACTAGAGGTGCTTATCGGGCTGTTTGCGATCCTGGCGATTCCAATACTGAGTAACCTGACCCCTGTATTCCAAAGCATGGCCGGCTCGTCTGTTGACTCGATGCTTCAGTGGAAGTGGATAGGGATGAGGTTCGCCAAGACTCTTGCAGTGATGCTTGTGCCCTGCGTCCTTATGGGCATGACTTTCCCTTTAGTGAGCAAGATATACACGAGGAATGTTAGGGCGGTAGGTCGCGCGTTAGGCGATGTCTATTCGGTCAATACGATCGGAGGGGTCCTCGGTTCGGTAGCAGCTGGCTTCGTGCTGATCCCTTCTCTAGGTGTGCAGAACGGCATCATGTTGATTGCCGGCATCAACGTAATAATTGGTGGTGTTCTTATCCTGTACGAGCCGCTGATCAATAATGAAACCAGAATCAAAGCCGTAGTCGGGTTGGGGTTACTGTTCATCTTGTTTGGAACTCTCTACGTCACGCAGGGCCCGACTACCTTAACATCCTACTACGAGGGTATCGAAGATCCCGAGGTTCTGTCTTATGACGAGGGCATCGGCGGCACGGTCAAGGTATACCAAGACAAAT
>CP070812.1:477509-482549 GCA_020344015.1 Gemmatimonadota bacterium | reverse complement strand
GAGATTACCTTCCCGGCGCTCCATCTACCCGAGTGGGTGCTGACCTTCGTCGTCGTGGTTGTGATCATCGGCTTCCCCATCGCGCTGGTCCTTGCCTGGGCGCTCGAGATCACTCCTGAGGGGATCCGCCGAACCTCTGCGCTCGAGCCCGCCGTCGGCCCGGACGGCGAGGAAGCCGCTGAGCCCGTCTCCATACCCGCGGAGCCGCAGCCGGCCTCGATCGCGGTGCTCCCGTTCAGCGACATGAGCCCGGAGGGGGATCAGGAATACTTCTGCGACGGGATGGCGGAGGAGCTGATCAACGCGCTGACGAAGGTGAAGGAGTTACGTGTCGCTGCTCGTACTTCCTCTTTCCAGTTCAAGGGGAAGTCGGAAGACGTGAGGGAGATCGCGAAAAGCCTGGGAGTGCGCTCGGTCCTGGAGGGGAGTGTGCGGCGCGCCGGCGACCGGCTGCGGGTCACCGCGCAGCTGGTGACCGCGGAGGACGGCTACCACCTGTGGTCGGAGACGTACGAGCGGCAGCTGGAGGACGTGTTCGCGATCCAGGACGAGATCTCCCGCTCGATCGTCGACACGCTTCGCCTGACTTTGCTGGGAGAGGAGGGGCTGCGGCTGGTAAGGGCGTCGACGCGGAGCCCGGAGGCCTACGACTGGTACCTGCGCGGGAGGTATCACTGGGACCAACGCTGGGAGGTTGGGCTGGAGACGGCGCTCAAGTACTTCCAGCAGGCCGTCGAGATCGATCCCGAGTATGCGCTCGCCTACATGGGTATCGCCGACTGCTACACGATACTTGGGATCTACGGCTTCCTTCCGCCGAATGAGGCGATGCCGAAGGCGATGGGAGCGGCGATGCGGGCCCTCGAGCTGGATGAGGGGCTCAGCGAGGCTCACGCCTCGCTGGGCTTCTTGCACTTCTGGAACCGTTGGGATTGGAAGACCGCGGAGAATGAATACGCGCGTGCGATCGAGCTCAACCCCAAGAACGCGGAGGTGCACGCCTGGTATGCCGTCCTCTGCGGCGCACAGGGACGGTTAGAAGAGGCGGTCGAGCACGCGGTGACCGCCCGGCGTCTCGATCCGCTACATCCCTTCGTCGCGATACAGTTGGCCGGCGCCGAAATTCTCTCGCGAGATTTCAATAGTGCAATCCGGCATTATGAGGAGGTCCTGGAGAGGGAGCCGGAGTACCTGCTTGCTGTATACTTGCTCTCTTATGCATGCAGCATGGCCGGGAGGCATGATGATGCGGTGAGGATGGCGGAGCGGGCGCTAGCGCTAGCGAAACAGGCCCCCTTCTTCAAGGGTGTTTTGGCAGCCGTCTACGGTCGTGCGGGAAGGGAAGACGAGGCGAGGTCGATTCTCGCTGAGCTGAGCGAGCGCATGACCTCAGAGTACATCTCCCCGCTGTCCCTGCTCTGGGGCTACCTCGGTTTGAAAGAGAAGGAGAAGGCGCTGGAGTATCTTGCGATGGCTGTTGCGGAGCAGAGCCCCTATTTGTTCGCCATCCACGTGGACGCTAACTACGATAGCCTAAGGTCTGATCCGCGCTTCACCGAGCTCGCGAGCCGGGTGGGTTCGGGCGTCGTGAAAAGCGCTAGCGCTGGCAGGGAAATTCATGGGTGAGCGAGCCTCGAAGCTGGGTCATCTCCTGGCCGAGCTGAAGCGGCGGAAGGTGTATCGCGTGGGGGTGGTGTACGCGGTCGTGGCCTTCGTCATCTGGCAGGTCGCCGAGATTACCTTCCCGGCGCTCCACCTACCCGAGTGGGTACTGACCTTCGTCGTCGTAGTCGTCATCATCGGTTTCCCGATTGCGCTGCTGCTCGCTTGGGCGCTGGAGATCACCCCTGAAGGGATTCGCCGAACCCCGGCGCTCGAGCCCGCCGTTGGCCCGGTTGGAGAGGAAGCCGTTGAACCCGCTGCCACAGCGGCGGAGCCGCAGCCCGCCTCCATCGCCGTGCTCCCGTTCACCGACATGAGTCCGGAGAAGGATCAGGAGTACTTCTGCGACGGGATGGCGGAGGAACTGATCAACGCGCTGACGAAGGTGAAGGAGTTGCGGGTCGCGGCCCGGACATCATCCTTCCAGTTCAAGGGCAGGTCGGAAGACGTGCGGGAGATCGCGAGGAGCCTGGGAGTCCGCTCCGTGCTGGAGGGGAGCGTGCGGCGCGCCGGCGACCGGCTGCGGGTCACGGCCCAGCTTGTGACCGCGGAGGACGGCTACCACCTATGGTCTGAGACGTACGAGCGGCAGCTGGAGGACGTGTTCGCAATCCAGGACGAGATCTCCCGCTCGATCGTCGACGCGCTTCGCCCGACCTTGCTCGGCGAGCCGGTGGCAAGGTTGGTCAGCGCGTCCACTCAGAGCATGGAGGCCTACGACCACTACCTGCGAGGAAGACACTACTGGGACCAGCGCTACAAGATCGGACTGGAAGCGGCGCTGAAATACTTCCAGAAGGCCGTCGAGGTCGATCCCAGCTTCGCGCTGGCCTACAGAGGCATCGCCGATTGCTACACGGTTCTGGGGATCTACGGTTTCCTTCCGCCGGAGGAAGGGCGCTCGAAGGGTAAGGCCGCTGTGTCCCGGGCGCTGGAGCTGGATGAGGGGCTCAGCGAGGCGCACGCGTCGCTGGGCTGGTCCCACTTCTTCTTCGGATTCGAATGGGACCTCAGCGAGAAGGAGTTCCAGCGTGCCATCGAGCTGAGCCCCGGCAACGCGGAGGCCTACGCCTGGTACGGCGTCCTGTGCGGGGCGCAGGGACGGTTAGCGGAGGCGTTCGAGCACCTGGCGATCGCGCTGAAAATAGACCCGCTCTCCTGCTACATCACCGCGATGTTGGGGGTGCTGAAGATCTACGCCGGAGACACCGAAGGAGGAATACGCACACTGGAGGAGGTAGTAGAGAGGGATCCACAATATCTGCTGGCAGTCTGGTGGCTAGGCTGGGGTTACTCCTGTGCTTTCAGACTCGACGAAGCGGTGCGGATCGGCGAGCGAGCCCTGGCGCTCTCCAACGACGCCAACTTCTGGAAGGCGGGGCTCGCAATGTGGTACGGGCGGGCGGGTCTGCGGGATAAGGCTCTGGAGCTTATCGACGATCTCTCGGAACGGATGGCCTCGGAGTATGTCTCGCCGCTAATGCTGGCCTGGGGCTACCTCGGTGTGGGCGACGAAGGAAAGTTCTTTGAATGGCTGGCCGAGGCGGTAGCCGAGCAGAGTCCCTATCTGTTCTCGATCCATCGGGATCCTCAGTATGACCCTGTGAGGTCTGATCCACGCTTCACCGAGCTGGCCAGCCAGGTAGGCTCGGGGGTCGTGAACCGCCATAACACAACCGAATGACGGACACGGCGAGCGAACTGGCCAACAAGATCCGCCGCTTCCTGGCCGATCTCAAGCGACGGAAGGTATATCGCGTCGCGGTCGTCTACGCCGTCGTCGCCTTCGTCATCTGGCAGGCTGCAGAGATCGCCGTCCCGGGCCTGAATCTCCCGGATTGGGTGCTCACGCTGGTCATCCTACTCACCGTCCTCGGCTTCCCCATCGCGCTGGTGCTCGCCTGGGCGCTGGAGATCACCCCGGAGGGGATCCGCCGGACGCCGTCCCCGGAGCCGGGTGCCGAGGCGCGGATCGAGGAGCGCGAGGGTCCGGCCGGCGAAGCTGCACCGCGCGCGTCGATTGCCGTGCTTCCCTTCAGCGACATGAGTCCCGAGCAGGACCAGGAGTTCTTCTGTGATGGGATGGCCGAGGAACTGCTCAACGCGCTGACGCAGTTCCCGGGTCTACGAGTGGCGGCCCGGACATCCTCTTTCGCCTTCAGAGGGAAGGACGTCGGCATCCGAGAGATTGGACGGGAGCTGGCCGTGGCGACCGTCCTGGAGGGGAGCGTGCGCCGCTCCGGCGATCGGCTGCGGGTGACGGCGCAGTTGGTGAACGCCGAGGACGGCTACCACCTGTGGTCGCAGACGTACGAACGGCAGCTGGCGGATGTCTTCGCTATCCAGGACGATATCTCGCGCTCGATCGTGGGGAGGCTCCGTCCGGCGCTCTTGGGCGAGCCGGAGCACGAGGCGGTGAAGGCGCCGACTCGGAACATGGAGGCCTACGATCACTATCTGCAGGGGAGATACTACTGGCACCGGCGCTACAAGGTAGGGCTGGAGACTGCTCTGAGTCACTTCCAGAAGGCGATCGAGCTGGATCCCGAGTTCGCGCTCCCCTACACGGGGATCGCGGATACATACGAGGCCCTGGGCGTGTATGGTTATCTCCCTCCCGGGGAGGCGCGCTCGGAGGCGAGGGCCGCGGCTGTCCGGGCCCTGGAGCTCGATGATGGGCTGAGCGAAGCCCACGCCTCGCTGGGCAATTTTCATCTCTGGTTCACCTGGGAATGGGCGACCGCGGAGGATGAGTACGCGCGGGCCATCGAGCTGAACCCCGGCAACGCGGATATACGGTGCTGGTACGCTCTGCTCTGCGGGGCGCAGGGACGGTTCGGGGAGGCGTTCGACCACGCGGCAGCGGCCGAGCGCCTCGATCCGCTGTCGACTTATGTCGAGGCGATTTCCGGCAGCCTGAGGTTGTTTGCAGGAGAGGTTGAGGGCGCGATCCGAAGGCTGGAGGAGGTGTTGGAGAAGGAGCCGGAGCAACTCTTCGCCGCCTACATACTGAGTTTGATTTATATCGCCGCCTCCAGACATGATGATGCGGCGCGCATGGCAGAGCGCGCCGTGTCGCTCTCGAACCGAAGCTCGTTCCATCTGGGCGTCCTGGCGGGGACGTACGCGCGAGCGGGAAGAGATGCCGAGGCGATAACCGTCCTCGATGAGCTGAACGGTCGTATGACGTCAGAGTATGTTTCGCCCTCGTGCCTGGCCAAGGGGTACGTCGCTCTGGGTGAGAAGGAGAGGGGCCTGGACCTGCTGGCCAGGGCTATTGCCGAGCAGAACCCTTATCTGTACTGGATTCACCAGGACCCCTGGTGGGATCCTATCAGGTCTGAACCACGCTTCAGAGAACTGGCGAGCCGTGTGGGG
>CP070812.1:469610-477409 GCA_020344015.1 Gemmatimonadota bacterium | reverse complement strand
GGAGACCTCGGCCTTGTCAGTGCATCACATAACCGGCTCACCCCCAAGCTGGCCTGCCGAAGCATCCAGTCAATATATAATTACGCAACCTCTCAGAAGAGAGGCCTCCGTGCGAGTCGTCGTACTCAGCTACGGCCATCGGGCAGAAGGCGCGGCACGCCGAGCCACTGCTCTTAAGCCGCACCGTCTTAGGATCACCTTAGGATGGTGAGGAATACATCTACAGTACATCCCGAGATCACGAACGCACCGACACGTGGGGCGCTAGGTGGGCGGAGAAACGCCCAAGTGCTCAAACCAGAAGGCCCGGACTCTGCCGTAAGCGGGCAGGTAGGGCAATGGAGGGAAGAATGCCCATGGATCCCATACTGATCACAGTACAGTGGATAGACGGAGAGCTATCCTGCAACCCGGACAAACAGGACGTCCAGGGTAGTGAGCTCCCTCGCAAGGTCGAGTGGGTTGCTGGCAGGGACGTCGACGACTTCGTCGTGTTCTTCGATAGCGGCGCGCCTGTCGACCCAAAAATGGTCTCTCCGCACGAAGACATCACGGTGCAACTCCACGCCAAGGGCAAACGCGGGCCGGCAGATAAACGCAGCATTAAATACTGTGTGGCCGCGACCGTGAATGGCGAGCTCAAAAGCACCGACCCGGAGCTCATCGTTCAACCCGGCTAAGGTCTGCACCGCCAGGCTGGGCTGGGCACTTGGGGCCACTGCGGACTGTTCGTCGCGGATGACTGGGTGGCGGTCATTCCTCTACGAGCGCCCTGAAGCGGGGATCATGGTGGAGAGGCCGCCACAACCAGTCGTCTGCTATGTACGCTTTTCGGTCCGGTAGGGCCTCGAGGAACTTGCTCAGCAAGGCGAGCGCTGAGTCTGGTTCCCCTAGGTTGAGGTGGACGTTTGCCTGGAAGTAGTCCGGCCAAGGGTCCCCGGGCTCATAGTATTCTCTGCGTGCGTGACGGATAACCGCGTTTGCACTGTCCACTAATCCTTCCCGAGCCAACGCACCTGCCACCGTCATCAGCAGGCTCGAGCGATAGCCGTCGAACGTTTCCGGAGGCATCAGCTCTTCGAGCTTCCCGAACAGTCGCCAAGCCTCTCCCTCGTCTGGTTCTGGCCCGATGGAAGAAGCCAGGTAAACGAGTTCGGGAAACACGAATGCTCCCTGGGTCGGGAAACGTTGACGGCCCTCTGCGAAGCACGGCATCGCTTTTTCGAGGTCCTCCATCTCCCAGTAAGATTCACAAACCTGGAAGAAGACCTGTTTGGCCACTTGCAGGAACGCATCCACTTGAAGCGCGTTTCGAGCAGCCCTCAAAGCTGAGCCATAAAGGCCGCTGATACGAAATACATCACTGAGTGTAGACCACGCCAGAGCTCGTGACGAATCCGCCTCGACGGCGCGCAAAAGCGTTTCCTCGGCCTGTCTCCTTAACGCAGCGTCCTGGTCCGCGCTCGTGGCTTGCCAGTAGTAATACAGCAACACACCTCGAAGCTCCAGGGCCCCCGCATCGTTCGGCGCCAGCTCAAGCGCCCGGTCTGCATGCGCTAAACCCGATTCAATGAAATTTTGCTCGTACGCACCGGGGGAGGCCTCCCCAAGCCTTGCCAGTTGTGTCGCGACCCATCCCCGCTGCACAATCGGCTCGATCCAGGATGGATCGAGGGATTCGGCCCGCGCAAGCTGTGAGTCCGCGTCATGTAGCTCCTGTGCTGCCGCCTCCACATCCCCGGCAGCTCTAAGATCGTCGGCGCTTTCCTTCAGCTCCTCCGCCTCGAGGACGAGTTCCCAGGCCACCAGACTCTCTGTGCGGGCTCGCCACTCTTCGCGGCGGGTTTCGATACCCAACTTCTCGCGCAGGAATCGGCTCACTTCTTGCACAATGTCGTCCTGAAGTGCGAACAGTTCAGTACGTGGCTCTGCGACGGTGGCGGTCGCCAGATTTGTCCCGGTGGCCGCGTCGATTAGCTCGAACGTGACTCGAAGCTCACCCTCCGATTCCTGGACACTGGCCCCGACTAAAGTCCCTACCCGCAGGGCCCTAGCGATGCTGTCGAGTGGCAGGTTGGAGTCTCGGTACTGCTTCACGCCGTTGTACGACTGCACGAAGAGCGGCTCGATTTGGGTCAGTTCATCGATTAGCACCTGGGTGAAGCCCGCGCAGAGGTGTCCGAGAGTCTGTCCCTCGCTTAGATCTTGGAAGGGAAGGACGGCGATATGTGTCCGCTCCAACGAACTGCCGACCTCGATTGGCGGGGCTGGTGGCTGCAGGCGGCCAAGGGAGGCTCGGACCGCCAACAGACCAATCACGACTGTTCCAAGGAATGCTAAGAAGTAGCCTGCTCGCACGTGCTGCAGCCAGCTTGGCCTGACCTGTCCGCGAGACTTTCCCTGAGTCCAGGCTAACGCCAGCATGAGGGGGAACCCGATCGCCATTAGACCGAACGTCGCGAAGAATACCCAATCGGGAAGTACGCGCTCCGCGATCGGCCGGCGTGCCAGCTCCATCGCCAGCCACCCAAGCGCGAGGTAGATCGCGCCAAGATGCCAAAACCGCCGGGCGCCGAGCTCCCGGAAGAGAGCGATCCACCCATCGCCCTTATCGGACTTTCCAAGAGCGGCGACGAACTCCGACGTTGTGAAGCGCTCGGCCCGAGTCTTGGCGAGGCCGCGCTCGATGGCTTTGGCGACGTGACGGGGAACAGACGGACACAGGGTTTCGATCGAGGGCGCGGGTTCCAGCATATGCTTGGCGATGAGCGCCTGGGCCGTGCGTCCGCTGAACGGGGGCTCCCCGCACAGCATTTCGTAGAGGACGCACGCCAAAGAGTAAGTGTCGCTGCGACCCTCGACGTCCGACTCGCCCCCAGCCTGCTCTGGGCTCATGTATGCCGGCGTCCCCACGACACGCCCTGTTTCGGTGACGCGCTCGCCGCCCGCCGCGCCGAGCGCGCGCGCGATCCCGAAGTCAGCCAGCACGGCATGGTCACCGGTGAGCATGATGTTCTCCGGCTTGACGTCGCGGTGAATCACACCGCGGTCATGGGCGTAGCTCAAAGCACCGGCGACTTCCTCCATGATGCGGAGGGCATCCTGCAGCGGCAGCTGCTTCTCTCGCTCGAGCCGATCCCGAAGCGACTCGCCCTCCACATAGGGCATGACGTAGTAGAGGAAACCATCTGATTCGCCTGAGTCGTGCAACGGGAGGATATTCGGATGCTGTAGATTGGCCTCGATCTTGATCTCACGCAGGAATCGCTCGCTGCCGACGACAGAGGATAACTCCGGATCAAGGACTTTGATCGCGACTTTCCGGTCGTGTTTGAGATCCTGGGCGAGATAGACGACCGCCATCCCACCGTGACCGATCTGGCTCTCGATCCGGTAACGACCAGACAGCGCGGAACTTAGGCGTTCTAGCTCATCCAAGTCGCTTACCCCCGCCTAGGCACGCTTATCCCGTAGGACACTTGCGAGCGCCCGTGCGGACAGAAAAATCGGAATTGAACAGCAGGTCTGCACGGAGGAGCAGCGGCTGGCCAACGCCGTGCGCCGATGGTGCGAATAGGCTTGTGTCTGCGGTACTGCCATGGCTGAAGCGGCCGGTTGCTGGGGAGAACTCACGCCTGAGCCTCAGCCCTACCCAGTACCCGTATTATCCCCTTCCTTCCGGAGACGCGCAACCTCTTCTGTGGCCGTTAGTATTCGCGGAGCCTGCTCGCTATGCCGAGCCACTTCGTCATCGAGAAGTATTATGGTTCTCTATTGCGTCGTCGTCTGCCGTCCCTTATACGTCAGCTGGAAGCCTGTGAGCCCGGTCACCCGAGTTCGATCCAGCGCCCAAATGTGAGATATGATAGAGTTTCACTCGCTTGGGGGTACGTCGATTCGGTGCAACGGTGCTGAGTGCACCGGCCTGTCGGCTCACAAGCAGAAGGTGGCTCTGCTCTTCTACCTCGCAGTCGAGGGGCCGGTGGCGCGGAGCAGCCTGTATCTCCTCTTCTGGCCGGACCGCGAGGAGGAGAAAGCCCGCCACTCGCTTTCCCAGCTGCTCTATGCCCTGAGGCAGGAACTGGGCGAGGATCACTTCAGGGTCGTCGGAGACCAGGTCGGCCTCGCGTCGGAAGCTGTGGCTGTGGACCTCAAGGAATTCGAGGCCGCCGCGGCAGCCGAGCGTTGGGAAGAGGTCGTCAAGCTCTACCAAGGTCCTTTCTTGGGCCAATTCTATCTCGCCGGTAGTGCCAACTTCGATGAGTGGCAGACGCGCACCCGGGCCTGGGTGGGCAGTTTGGCGCGCAAAGCATTCGAAAAGGTGATCGCCTCGCGCACAGCAGCCGGAAATGTGACAGGGGCGCTGGATATTGCCTGGCGCTGGGCGCGGCTCGAGCCGCTGGAAGACGAGGCGCAGCACGCCTTGATCTCGCTCTTGGCGATCTCGGGTGACCGATCAGCGGCTCTGGACCAGTACGATGCCTTCCGGAACCGCCTGCAGCGCGAGCTCGAGGTAGACCCTCTGGGAGAGACGCTGGCGTTGGTGGAGGGAGTCCGGGCGGGTGTAGTGCCCAAGAGTCCTTTACTAGTAGAGACGGTACCGGCGGTGGCCAGTGCCCCAGGGGTGGCGCCGGCGGCCAGCACGGCCCCCCACCACCAGGCGGCCGAAAGGCTGACGGCAGCCGAGGTCGAGCAGCTGCTGAAAGAAGAGCTGTCGCCGAGTCTCGAGATCGTGCGCAAGCTGGGAGGAGGCCCGACCTCCACCGTCTACCTCGCCAGCGAGCCCGCGTACAGGCGCTATGTGGCGATCAAGGTGTTCGCGCCGAAGCTTGCCCCGGATCGCCGCGCCCGGCAGCGCTTCGAGCGAGAGGTACTGGCCATCGGCTCTCTGACACACCCCAACGTCGTCGGACTTCACTGGGCCGGCGCACTGTCGAACGGCCTTCCGTACTTCGTAATGCAGTACGTCGCAGGTATGTCTCTGGCGCACAAGCTGAAAGCAGAAGGGCAGCTACAGGTTTCGGAAGCTCGGCGCGTGCTGGCCAGCGTCGCCTGGGCTCTGGCCGCGGCACACCGGCGCGGCATAGTGCACCGGGACGTCCAGCCGGCCAACGTGCTCTGTGATGGGGAGACCGGGCGCTGTCTGTTGGCCGATTTTGGCATCGCGGCAGTTCTGGCCACAGTCGAGGAGCGACCGGTGAGTATCACCGAGTCGGGAGAGCTGGTTGGGGATCCCGTCTGGATGAGCCCGGAGCAAGTTAAAGCCGAGGAGGTTACGGGGCGCAGCGACGTCTACAGCCTGGGGCTCCTCGGGTACGCGTTACTGGCGGAGGAGGGTCCGTACCTAGTGTCTTCGGGGTCGGAGCTGTATGCAGCCCATGTCAAGCAGGAGCCGCGGAGGCTGAGCCAGCTACGCCCGGACGTCGATCCCGATTTGGACGAGTTGCTACTCCAATGCCTGGCCAAGGACCCGCGGCAACGGCCCAGCGCTGCCCAAGTCGCTGAACGACTCTCGTCACCCAAGCGTGACGGTCGCTCGGCCGAAGGGTGGTTCCAGCGCCTGCTCGAGCGGCGCGTGCCGCACTTCGTCGGCGTGTACCTGGCAGCGGGCTTCGGTCTGTTCGAACTGATCGATATTGTAATCGAGTGGCCGAATCTTCCAGCGTATGCCATGCCCCTCTATCTGGCCTCATATTTCTTGGGTGTTCCGGTCGTTTCGGTTGTGACTTGGTACCACGGCAAGCGGGGGCCTCAAAAGATACAGAAGCTCGAGTGTGTGCTGCTCGGTTCGGCGCTCCTGCTGTGGGTCGTGGTCGGTGCGGCCATCCTGCTCTTGCTCTAGGAGAAGTACATCATGGATCCCGCCGTTGCGAGAGATCTCGCGGTTGCGTACGCGCCGATCTTCGCCCAGAAGGTGAGTCGCGAGTGGAAGCTCGCGGACCAGATCGCGCCGCTGGACCTGGCCGGTTCTCTCACGAAGGTCGCCGACAACCCCGAGGCGCTGGAGAAGCTATTCCAGGAGGACCCGAACCAGATCCTCGATGCCAAGGTCTACTACAGCGTATCGGAGACCTCGACTCACTACTTCCTCGTCTATGCCGTCTACCATGTCCTCGATTGGTGGAAGAGGCTCAAGCCGAAGGACCTGTATAACCTGATTCGCGACAGCCTCGACGAGCATATCCACGACATGGAGGGCGCGCTGCTCGTCGTCACCAAGGAGCCGGAGGGGCTGGTCGACGGGCTCGTGACGGTGGCCCACAACAACTTCTATCTGTACACGCAACCTCGAATTCCGTCTGCTGTCGCCAAGTCGAGACCGATTTCCACGCGCAGCCTGCGGGTCGTCAAGTTCAACGAGACGGTCGATGGCCACATCTGGCTCGACAGGTCGACCGAGAGGGTGAAGCTGTACATCGAGTCGAGGGGTCACGGCATTCGCGGTGACCACAAGGGGTGGGGGAGCGGTGACGAGATCTGGTACTACCGCCCCAAGGAGGAGTCAGGCTTACCCGGTACGGTCGATCGGAAGGAGAAGCCGAACGCCCGCACTTTGGACTACGAGCGGGTCGACATTTTTGCCGAGAAGGGGCTCTGGGCGCACCGCTTCAAGCGACGGGTCTTCAGGCAGAACAAGGATGGTAAGTGGGGGTTCGTGTATCGGGACAAGAAGACGCTGAAGGGCGGCGCCGCCAACCCACCCTGGTCGTGGAACGACCACAACGACACGAGCCCATACGGCGAGATCGCCACCGATCCCGCTCGCTTCATTGTCAGGTATGCACAAGGCTGGGGACCGGTGAGCACCCACTACACATACAATCCTTATGTAGATGTGTAGCGGAGCAGTGGACCGCTCCACCCAGCAGCCATCACTCCTTCGGAAACAGCCCTCATCATAGGCCCGTACGGATTAGCAGCCCCGCCGGGCTTCCGTCCGCAATCGCGAGGGTCAAGAACTGCTTGACAGGTGCAGCCGGCGGTGCTACTGTAGTAGCACTCTGCTACCCAGCTAGCACACGCCACGACTCGGGAGATTGGGATGAGCCAACCTGACCTTGGTGATCTCGGACGCCGCGAACGGCAGATCGTGGAAGCGTTGTACCGGCTCGAGCGAGCGACGGTACGCGATGTTCTCGCCGAACTGCCGGACCCGCCCAGCTATTCGAGCGTCAGGGCGATGCTCACGAAACTGGAGGAGAAGGGGTACGCCAGGCACGAGCAGGACGGCCCGCGCTACGTGTATCTGCCGGTGGTGCCGGCGGAGCGAGCGCGGCGGACCGCGCTTCGGCACCTGGTTGACACCTTCTTCGAAGGATCGGCGGAGCGGGCGGCGCTGGCGCTGATCAAGCTATCGGACGCGCAGATCTCGGACGAAGCCCTCGAGCGACTCGCCGAACTGGTGAGGCGGGCTGAGCAAGAAGGAAGGTAGCCATGTCGATGACGTTACTGGCCGATGCGGCGGTGAAGGGTGTGATCTATCTGGCTCTACTCTTTGCCGTGGTCGGCGCGTTGCGCCGGGGCTCGGCGGCGACGCGCCACCTGTTCTGGAGTATCGGGCTAACCGGTCTGCTGATGATCCCGGTGTTCTCGGTCGTGATCCCATTGCGGATCGGGTTGCCGTTCGCAACGGGAGCGGCGGATGTGATGCCAAGCCGTGAGGCCGCCGTCCCAGAGCCCGCCGTCGACCTGAAGCCGCAGCCGATCTTGAAGAGCTCGGAGAGCACGAAGGACGTCGTGCGAACATCGGTTGCGACCCGCGACGCGAGGTCGAGTCGAGAGCGCGAGGCGTCGGCCAT
>CP070812.1:462691-469510 GCA_020344015.1 Gemmatimonadota bacterium | reverse complement strand
TGAGTACAGGATCCACCTCGACGGCTACAACATCTTGCCGCATCTCACCGGCTCGTCCGAGAGCAGCGGCCGCCACGAGATCTTCTACTTCTCGGACGACGGCGACCTCACGGCGCTGCGCTACGACGACTGGAAGCTCATCTTCATGGAGCAAAAGTCGCCGGGCACCTTCCGCGTCTGGATGGAGCCATTCGTACCGCTGCGGGTCCCGCTCATCCTCAACCTGCGCCGCGATCCGTACGAGCGCGCGCCAATCACGTCGAACACCTATTTCGATTGGGTGCTCGACCGCGCCTACCTGCTGGTGCCGGCGCAGACCTACGTGGGCGGGTTCCTGCAGACGTTCTTGGAGTACCCGCCGCGCCAGAAGGCGGCGAGCTTCAGCCTCGACCAGGTGATGGAAATGCTGCAGAGCAGCGGAGGCGCGCGCTAGCGCCCAACGACATCTAGCCGGTGGCAACCTGACGGACGCCCGACAGGGCGCCCGTCAGTGTCGCCTCAAGATCAGGAGTCGCCGCATGCACCGCGCTATTCTTCTTGGCCTGCTCAGCTTCGCCTTGTTGCCAGGCTGCAGTGTCTCGGAGGAGCCGCTCAGAGGTACGAGCCAAGATCCCCTACCGTCCTGGAGCGACGGCCCGACGAAGCAGGCGATGACGCGCTTCGTCGCGACGTTGACCGATCCCAACAGCTCGGGCTATGTCGCGCCAGGAAAACGAATCGCCGTCTTCGACAACGACGGCACGCTCTGGGCCGAGCAGCCGCTCTACTTCCAGCTGCTCTTCGCCCTCGATCGGGTACGCGCCACGGCCAGCCAGCATCCCGAGTGGCGGGAGCAGCAGCCTTTCAAGGCGATCCTGGAGGGCGACCAGGAAGCGCTCGGTCACATGTCGGAGCACGACATCGTGCAAATCGTGATGGCAACCCACGCCGGCATGACGGTCGATGAGTTCGGCGGCCACGTCGCGGACTGGCTGGCCACGGCGCGACACCCGCGCTTCGATCAGCCGTTCACCCGCATGGCCTACCAACCGATGCTGGAACTGCTCGAGTACCTGCGGGCGAACGAGTTCAAGACTTTCATCGTCTCGGGCGGTGGCATTGATTTCATGCGCGTGTTCACTGAGGACGTCTACGGTATCCCGCCCGAGCGAGTCGTGGGCAGCGTTGGATTGACGCGATTTGAGCTGCGTGACGGCGAGGCGGTCCTGGTTAAGCTGCCGGAGATCGAGTTCGTCGACGACAAGGAAGGCAAACCGGTGGGAATAGGCCGCTTCATCGGCCGTCGACCGATCGCGGCGTTCGGCAACTCGGACGGTGATCTGGCTATGCTGCAGTACACCGCCGCCGGCGACGGCCCCAGCTTCATGGCGCTGGTCCATCACGACGACGCCGACCGCGAATGGGCCTACGACCGCGATTCGTCGATCGGCCGTCTCGACCAGGCGCTGGACGAGGCGCGGGAGCGCGGCTGGACCGTGATCTCAATGAAGAACGACTGGAAGCGGGTTTTCCCGTTCGAGCCGTAACCCACGACGACGATGGCGAAGGCGAAGAGGCGGTGACGGTAAATGCCGAACTATCCCCGTTCAACCCGGCGGGAGGTGGCCGCTGATCAGTTCGCGAGCGATCCGCATGCTCCCCTGGACCGCAGCTCTCGCGTTTGCGCTCACCTGGACAACCGGTGACTTGCTAGCGCAGGAACTCGAGCCCCGAGCCTTCTCGCAAGTGCCTGTCGGTCTGAACTTCGGGCTCCTTAGCTACGGCTATTCCAAGGGTAACGTGCTCTTCGACCAGGCCCTCCCGGTCGAGGATGCTAACGCCCGACTCAATAGCGTCACGGCCATCTACGTCCGCGCCATCGATGCGTTTGGGCTTTCCGGTAAGATCGGTGTCATTCTGCCGTTCGCATGGGGGACCTGGGAGGGGAGACTGGAGGGGCAGGATACAAGCACGTCACGCACCGGCTTTGGCGACCTGCGCGTCCAGCTCGCCGTCAACTTCATCGGCGCCCCGGCGATGGCCCCACGTGAGTTCGCCACCTACAGTGAGAGGACGATAGTCGGTGCCGCCCTCCAGATCGTCCTCCCCACAGGCCAGTATGACCCCGACAAGCTCATCAACCTCGGCTCAAACCGCTGGGCATTTCGGCCGCGTATCGGCGTGTCCCATACGGTCGGCCGGTGGACACTCGAGATCTACGGCGACGTGTGGCTTCACACTGACAACACCGATTTCTACGGCGGCTCGACCCTCGAGCAGGGCCCGTTCTGGGTGGTTCAAGGTCACGTGCTCTACAACTTCCGCCGGGGTCTCTGGCTTGGCTTGAACGCCGGCTACGCGAACGGCGGGCAGACCACCGTTGACGGCAACGACAAGGACTTCCAAGAGAACACCCGCCTTGGCGCGACGCTCGCGCTGCCGCTGGGCCGACGGCACGGCCTCAAGCTCGTCGCGATAAGCGGAATCGCTACGCGACTCGGCGCCGACTTCGACACGATCAACCTCGCCTACCAGTACCGGTGGGGCGGTGGCCTGTAATCGGGATGCTCAAAACGTCACGACCACCCAGTCGCCCTTGAGCATCTCGGTAAGCGGAACGCCCATGTACTTCACCTCGACGTCCAACTCCTCCAGCTTATCCGACACTCCGTAGCTGTCTGCGCACGCTTTGCAGGCGACCAACTCCACACCCGCCTCACCCATCTCGGCGACCGCCGCCTGTAGCTCCTCATCGACGGAGAGAAGCTTCGAGGAGGGCCCCCACACGATGAGCTGGACCTCGTCGAACCACGCCCGTCGCTTGGCGTTCAACGTGTACATGAAGACCATCTTCAACGCCACGTCCCGGTCGCCGCTCGTCCACAGCACGGCGAGCTTCGACGGCTCCAGCGACGCCTCCTGCCCCGACGCTGCGGGCTGGCGCGCGATCGCTCCCGCCGCGAATGCAGCAGCGCAACCCAGAAACACGATGACTAGTCTTCTGTTTCTCAACGCGATCCCTCCTTTTGAGGCTTCAAGGCGAGCAACCGATGATCAGAAACTGACCGTGATCGCGAAGTTGAAAACCGGCCGATGCACGGTCGGTCCCCCCTCAAGCGCCATCCCTTGCTCGGAGACGAAGAAGAGGGGAACGTCGCTTACTCTGTCGATACCCAGCTTGTGGCTGTACAGCAGTGCCTCGCCCCGCACGCCGAGATCGATGCCTTTGGGAATCGGCGCGAAGCTCCGGATCGGTACCCACTCAAGGCCGACACCGATATGCCATGCGAACTGGGTGACCCATGGCCCGTTCGGGTTGATCAGCGGCACCCCGTTCGTCGCGACATCTTCGACACGATACCACGCCAGACCGTAGCCGCCCTTGACGAAAGGCAGGAGGCCGCCGGTCGACAGGTTGAACCGTATGCTGCCCGAGTATTCCCAGAAATTGAGCTCCCCCCTCAACTGGAAATCCTCGGCGACGCTTGGCAAGAAGATATCTAGACCCATGTCGAGGCGGCCGTGCCGTATTGTATTCTCGCTGGCAAAACGCCTGCCCAGGTAGAGGCTGATCTCCGCGTACCCCACAACGCCCTCGATGGAAGAACTCACGCCGCCGACCACCGAGTCCGCAGCCTCCACCGCGTCCATCACCCGCCGAACAATCTCATCCGTCTGATCCTCATTTATGAAGAGGTTTACCCAATCGCCATCGTTCAAAACCATCACGGAGAGACCGATCGGCATCACTCCGACGAACCGATAAGGAATACCCTCGTGAGGGTGCAGGATCGGGTTTTGGGTGCCGAGCAGCGAGCGGAAGGGCGCCAGCACCACACGCCACAGCAGATCGAGGGGCGGCAGGACGATGAGCGTCGGTCCCGTCAGGTTGAGCCAGCCCAGGTTGTTGGCGAAGCCGTCTTGCCAGGTCGTCGGCAACATCCAGCTGAACTTGTGCGGCATGTAGCTACTGTATCCCCTCGCGTCACCGATCCGATTCCAGCCGCCGTTATACGACGGCCCGACGACCGAGATGTTGCCGGTCTCGGCATGAGCCACGACCCCGGCGAAGGGCGACTCCGTTGCCGGGTAGCCCCAGCGCAACGGCAAAACGAGCCACGCCCAGTCACGCCGCGCCTGAGGATTCTCCTTCACCAGATCCACTACACGCTCGCCGTCCGGCACGATCTCAATCTTGTCGGGATCGACGAAACTTTCGGCATGACCTCTCTTGAACCGCGGCCCCCGAAAGACCTGATCGTCCCCACCCTTCGAGTAATACTCGCGATGGTCGAAGTGAATTGGGACCTGCTCCGCCGCGCCGGCAGGCCCTATGTCCTTGTAGAGGGCCGGGTACGGAAAAGTCCCGTGCGAGTCGCGGTTAGAGCCACCCGGCGAGTGCAATAGCTGGTCGGTTCCCTTGTTGTCCGCGCCGATGAACGCGATGGGGTGCGTGTTGATGACCGTCTCTTCACGGTCCCAGTACGCGTAGTAGCGGATCTGCTTCCAGTACCAGTCCTCACCCAACCGCTCGCGAGGTGTGTTCCTGACCTCCAGTTCCCAACGATCCCGCGGCTGATAGACATTAGGGCGCGTGTAGTCGAGCGTGATGACGTGGCGGTGGAAGTAGTAGTCGATCTTGCGGATGACCAGGCGATCGCGAGGATCATCCGACATCCCACCGCCATCCAGGATCCAGCGGACATCGTCGGCGCTTAGCGGCCGCTCCACACGACCCAGCGGCGCGATCAGGACGTTGATGTGCTCCCAGTCGCCCTCGTGGTTGTTCCCACCATCGTTGAACGGATAGAAGAACCAGTACTGGAGCACGAACTCGTAGCCGACCAGCTCGCCCGTTTCGTTCGAGCGCACTTCGACTATGAACGGATGAGAATGGATCTCGGCAAAGTCCTCGGTGGCCCTGGGCTGCAGGCCGGAGAGCATGTCCTCGTACTCCGCGCGCCAGCTCTTCGGATCCTCGCCCGGGAAGTCGAAGAACATGACCTTGAACTCCTCAAGCTCCGCCGCCACCGCACCGCGCTGATGGGCGGCACCGGGAGTCAGAGGCTCGAACTCGTCCAACAGCGCCAGCAGCCGGCAGTCCGGGACCTCGCCAAGCGGCTGCGCCGAAGACGGGTCACACGGCCTATCGAGCAGTGAGACCAGGTCGATCTCACCGGTGCCTATCAGCTCGGGCTTCGATGACACGTCCCAGGTATCCACGAAAAGCGCGAACGACGACCCCTGGTCCATATACCGGCGCCAGCTCATCGGGATCGCTGTAGTGTTCATTACCATATAGGGGGCGAAGCGGACCGAGAGGTCGAGGAGCACCTCATGTCTTCGGTCATCGATCCCATCTATCGGCGCCACGTCCCGATAGCTCGGGTCCGATGTGTCGCCGTAGAGGTTGAACGCCTCGGTCGCCCGCGTCTGGCGAACCATCGCCGGGTACTCCAGGGGGATGTACTTCAGGTATTCCTCGCGCGGGATGGCCTGCGCCTGGAGGGAGGCGAAGAACGCACCATTCGACGCGAAGGTGACGCAAAGAGTTGCCAGGACCCGGTCTGGTCTCATCAGCGTCCCCGGGGTTCACGCTAGCTGACGCAGGATCGGCCGCAACAATCTGCCCGAAGCCCCCACGACCCACAACCAGGCAGCCACAGAACACCCGTTTCCCGCCACCAGGCCTTGACCGTGGCTTCCCTTTGGGCATATTCGCCCCCAGCTTACGAACATGTGACGATGCGCCTGAAAGGACTCAATCGTGGCGATCATCACGATCTCGCGGGGAACGCTGAGCGGAGGCCGCGCCGTGGCCGAGTGTCTCGCCGACGCGCTCGAGTATCCCTGTGTCGGGCGCGAGATCCTTCAGGAGGCCGCCCGAAAATTGGGGGCGCCTGAGGAGGATCTAATGGGGAAACTCGAGGCACCTCCCTCTCGCTGGGCTCGACTGACACAGGAGCGCAAGAGGCATCTGCTCGCTTTACAGACTGCCTTGGCCGAGAACTGTGTCGCCGGCAAGCTGGTCTACCATGGGCTGGCCGGGCAATTCCTCCTGCGTGATCTTCCCGGCGTACTGGCCGTGCGGCTCATCGCGCCCCTCGAGATGCGCGTCCGGGCATTGCGGGATTCGCACCATCGAATGACCCACAAGGCGGCCGAGGAGTTCATTCACAACGTGGACGAAGACCGCAGGCGCTGGGTCAAGCTGATGTATCAAGCAGACGTCGAGGATACTTCGCTGTACGATCTGACCATCAACCTGCAGTCGATCTCCCTCGATACGGCGTGCGAGATCATCGCCGAAGCGGCTGCACAACCGCAGTACGAGGTGACCGACGACGCGAAACGAGAGCTCGAGGCCTTTGCGGCGAAGTGCCGCGAGCAGCTCCAAGGCTCAGGAGAAGGCTGAGGCGTGGCAATCATAAGCATCTGTCGGGGCACGCAAAGCGGCGGCCAGGCGCTAGCGGAATGCCTCGCCGAGCGCCTTCAGTATCCCCTGGTTGCGCGCGAGGTCCTCCGGGATGCGGCCTCCGAGCTCGGTGTCTCTGAGGAGGAGCTGAGCCGAGCGATGGAGCGCGCACCGAGATTGTGGTCTCGGCACGCGTTGGCACGGCGTGTCTTCATCGCGACAATGCAAGCAGCCCTCGCCGAGCACATCGTCGGCGGAGATCTAGTCTACCACGGACGTGCCGGCCAAGTGCTGCTGGCGGGACTTCCCGCCGTCTTGCGGGTGCGCCTGATCGCCCCCATCAGCACGCGAGTGTCTGCGCTGCTTAAAAGTAACGAAATGACTCCGGCCTCAGCGGAGGATTACATACGGCACGTCGACGCGGT
>CP070812.1:460090-462591 GCA_020344015.1 Gemmatimonadota bacterium | reverse complement strand
GGATCTCGACGAGAAACAAGTGGCAGGTATCGCCGAGGAGCTGGGCGCCACAGCGGTGGACGCGGAGAGCCTGTACGAAGAGCCGTGCGATATCTTCGCGCCGTGCGCGGTGGGGGCCATCCTCAACTCGGAGACGATCGCCAGGCTCGACTGCAAGGCCATCGCCGGAGCGGCGAACAACCAGCTCGAGGGGCCGGAGGACGCCGAACGGCTGCACGAGCGAGGCATTCTCTACGCGCCGGACTTCATCTGCAACTCGGGCGGCGCCATCGCCCTCTGTGGGCTCGAGGCGCTGAGCATGACCGACGACTACGTGGCGGCGAAGATTCTGTCGATCCGCGACACGTTGAAGGTGATCTTTAAGGAGGCGCGGGAGAACAAAGAGTCGCCGCTGCACGCGGCGGAGCGTCTGGCGCGACGCGTCCTGGAGCGCGGCCCGGCGTAGGCCCCTCGCACTCGACCCGTTCGACCCGGGTGCATTCCCATCCGCCTGGTCCGGTACTTGCCCCGCCGGGCCGGGCGAGCCAAGCTACCAGCGAATCAACACCACCAAAACCTCGAGCCGAGTAGAGGGACTACCATGGCAAGCGCTCTCTTCACGACACCGATTCCTGATAACGAGCCGGTTCTCTCCTACGCGCCGGGCACGCCGGAGCGAGAGAGCCTGAAGAAGAAGCTGGACGAGCTGGCGGGCCAGCAGATCGATATCCCGCTGATCATCGACGGCCGGGAGGTCCGGACCGGCGATACGTCCAATTACGTCATGCCCCACGATACCGGGCACGTGCTGGCCACCTGGCACAAGGGCGGGCCCCAGGAGATCGCGGCGGCGATCGAGTCTTCGCAGCGGGCCTGGAAGGAGTGGTCGCGCTGGCCCTGGGAGGAGCGAGCGGCGGTCTTGCTCAAGGCGGCGGACCTCCTGGCGGGCCCGTGGCGCGACACGGTGAACGCGTCGACGATGCTGGGGCAGAGCAAGACGGTCCACCAGGCCGAGATCGACGCGGCCTGTGAGCTCATCGACTTCTGGCGCTTCAACTGCCACTACGCCGAGGAGATCTACTCGGAGCAGCCGATGTCGTCGCCGGGCGTGTGGAACCGGATCGAGCAGAGGCCGCTGGAAGGTTTCGTCTACGCGATCACCCCGTTCAACTTCACCTCGATCGGGGGCAATCTGCCCACGGCGCCGGCGCTGATGGGCGGCGTCTCGCTGTGGAAGCCGTCCCGCACCTCGATCTACTCGAACTACTTCGTCATGAAGGTGCTGCAGGAGGCGGGGCTGCCCGATGGGGTGATCAACTTCGTGATCGGCGACTCGGCGGCGCTGACCGACGTGATCCTGCCGAGCCCGCATTTTGCCGGCATCCACTACACGGGCTCGACGGAGGTCTTTCTGATGCTGTGGCAGAAGATGTCGGAGAACCTGCGCCTCTATAAGAACTACCCGCGGATCGTCGGCGAGACGGGTGGCAAGGACTTCATCGTGGCGCACGCCAGCGCCGACGTCGGCGCCCTGGCCGCTGCCATGGTGCGCGGCGCCTTCGAGTACCAGGGCCAGAAGTGTAGCGCCGCGTCCCGGGCCTACATCCCCGAGTCGCTGTGGCCGGAGGTGAAGGAACAGCTGGTCGAGATGGTGAACAGCATCAAGATGGGCGACCCGCGCGACTTCCGTAATTTCATGTGCGCGGTGATCGACAGGAACGCGTTCGGCAGCATCAGCGAGTACATCGATGAGGCGAAGGCGTCGGCCGACATGGAGATCCTGGTCGGTGGCGGCTACAACGATAAGAAGGGGTACTTCATCGAGCCCACCATCGTGGTCAGCCAGGACCCGAAGTCGCGGCTCATGTGCGAGGAGATCTTCGGGCCGGTCCTCACACTCCACGTCTACAAGGACTCCGAGTGGAAGGAGATGCTCGAGCTGTGCGACGTCACGTCGGACTACGCGCTGACCGGCGCGATCTTCGCCCGCGACCGCGCGGCGATCGCCGAAGCCGACGACGCGCTCCGCTACACGGCGGGCAACTACTACATCAACGACAAGCCGACGGGCGCGGTGGTAGGCCAGCAGCCGTTCGGCGGCGGCCGGGCCAGTGGTACCAACGACAAGGCGGGCTCGGCGATCAACCTGATGCGCTGGGTGACGCCGCGGACGATCAAGGAGAACTTCGTGCCGCCGACGGATTACACCTACCCGTATATGGGTGGGAAGTAGGACCGCTCAACCCGGTCCGTCTCCCCCTCGCCATCCCCATCTCCATCGTCATCGATGGCGATGGCGAGGGGGATGGCGAGGCGGAGGGTTTGGCAGTGGACTCGTTCGTGGAGTACGTGCTCGATCAATTGCACCGACTGGGCTCGGTCGAGGCCAAAGCCATGTTCGGCGCCCACGGGCTCTACTGCGGGGGCGTCTTCTTCGCGATCATCGCCGGCGGCCGGCTCTACTTCAAGACCGACGCCGCCAGCCGCCCGGACTACGAGGGACGCGGGATGGCGGCGTTCCG
>CP070812.1:445247-459990 GCA_020344015.1 Gemmatimonadota bacterium | reverse complement strand
GACCTCGGCGACTACCAGACCCGAACGCAACCTTTGCCGGCTGCGGCCCACGGTTTCGCCGCGGCCGCCTTCCTTGAGCTCGCCGACCAGCCCCTGCGCCGATCCGCGCAGCGCCGGCGCGACGCCGAACAGGAGACCGGCGGCCACCGATACGACCACCGTGAAGGCCAGCACGGTAGGATCGAGCCCGATCCGTTCCACCGCCGCGGTCGGGATGCTGTCCGAGGCGGCCGATACGAGGAGCCGGATCCCCAGGTAGGCCAGCCCGACGCCCAGCACGCCACCGACGAGGCCGAGCGCCACGCTCTCCGTGAGCAGCTGCCGGACCACGCGGCCGCGCCCGGCACCCAGCGCCGCCCGCACCGCCAGCTCACGCCGCCGGCTCTCGCCGCGCGAGAGCAGCAGGTTGGCCACGTTGGCGCAGGCGATGAGCAGCACGAACCCCACCGCGCCCATCAGGATGAGGATCGGCGCCCGCACGTCGCCGACAAAGGCGTCCATCAGCGTCTGCAGCCGCGCCACGGCGACCGGCTCGCCTTCCTCGTCGGTGAGCTCGCGGGTGACGCGGTCGAGGTCGGCCTGCGCCGTCTCGATGGCGACACCGGCTTTCAGCCGCGCCACCGCCCAGGTGCCTTGCGAGCAGGTGCGGTTATCCCAGCAGAGGCCCCGGGAGAAGAACCCCATCGGCAGGTAGACCTCGCTCTCGGCGTCGGGGAACCAGAACTCCGGCGGCATGACGCCGACGATCTCGTACGGCCGGCCGTCGAGGCTGATCGAGCGGCCCAGGACGTCGGGGTCGCCGCCCAGCCGCCGCTCCCAGAACCCGTAGGTCACCACGGCGAGCGGTGCCGCCCCCGCCCAGGTCTCATTCGAGGCGATGACGCGGCCCATGAAGGGTGCGACGCCCAGCGTCTCGAAGAAGTCGCCCAGCACGAGACGCGTCACCACGATCTCCGCGCGATCGAGCCCGGTCAGCGTCATGTTCCGCGACATGTTGCCGCCGAACGACTGGAACGTGCGGCTCCGCTCGCGCCAGTCCCTGAAGTTGGGGATCGACATCGAGACCTCGTACCCGGTCGGCGCGATCACGTCCGGGATCACCAGCCGGTCGGGCTCGTGGAGCGGCGGCGGCTCGATCAGCACGCCGTTGACGACGCTGAAGATCGAGGTGGTGGCACCGACCCCCAGCCCGATCGTGATGACCGCGACCGCCGCGAAGCCGGGGCGCTTGAACAGCGTCCGCACCCCGTAGCGTAGATCCTGCCAGAGTGAGCCCATGGCTACCTCGGGATTCGTGCGAAACTTGGCGTTCACTGAGGTTAGATAGTTGATAGAGGTGGAACGGTTGTCGGCGGTTTCAGCTTCGCGGGGGGTCGGAGCCGGGGGACCGCTCGCTCCGGCCGACCCGGCACTCGAAGCCGGTGGTACCTGCGAGTCCGTCTGCTAGGTCACCCGCTGGCTTGGCCCATAAAGCTGAGCCGGGTCGCTAAAACCAGCTCCGCGAGTCGGTCCCCCGGCTCCTCCCGGTGTTGTTTGAGGCTGATCATCGGCCATCCGCGCTCACTCGGCCAGGCGCCGAAGCGAGACGACCCGCCCCGAGCCCGACCCTGGAGGCTAGCGACTCTTGCGGCGGCACCGGCGCTCGGAGATAGTTCCCGGGCCGACTCGTGCAAAGACGCTACGATGACCAGAAGACCCGACAGCTCGAGGGATTAGACCCCATGCTCCGCTTCCGGATATCAGCCCCGCTCCTCGTGGCGGCGGTCCTGGCCGTGCTACCGCCCGCGGCCCAGGCACGGCCGATCCCGCAGACGCAGACCGAGGGAGCCCCCGATACCGCGCAGGCCCCAAGCCAGCCCACCGCCATACCCGCCGCCGATATCGTCGTGGCTTCCGAACGCGCCGCCCGGGAGCTCCGCGGGATCAGGGCGAATGCCGAGGCCGACCCCGCTATCGCCGAGCTGGAGAGCAGGCTTCCCGAGCTACTGGAGGTCAGGGATCGGCTGTCGGCTGATCCTGCCAGCCAGCAGCCGGAAGGCCTCTCGCGCCGGGCTCTGCAGAGCGTGGAAAACGAATGGGCGACCCACCGGGGCCGGCTGGAGAGGTGGCAGACCGCGCTGACCCAGCGTTCGGGTGCGCTGGGCCGGGAGAGCGAGAAGCTGCGGCCGCTCAGGGCCGAGTGGGAAATCACGGCAGGGGCCGCCGCCGAGCAGGACTACCCGGCAGCCGCTGTGACGGTTGTCCGGTCGGTCCTGGCCTCCATCGACAGCGTCGAAGCAGAGGTCCGCTCGCGGCTGCAGGTCGTGCTGACCCTGCAGAACCAGGTGGCCGACCTGGAGAGCGAGGCCGGCGAGGTGCTGACGCGAATCGCGTCCGCCCAGGAGGAAGCGCGGCTCGGGCTGCTCGCCCCCGACCGCCCACCGATCTGGACGGCCGTTGCGACTCCGGGCGACGAGGAGGCCTGGGCCCAGGTGCTGGAGTCGCTGCGAGAGGACGGTCGGGCGCTGGCGCGGTTCGTAGACGAAGCTGCGGGCCGTCTCCCGGTTCAGGGAATCCTGCTGCTGTTCGTGCTGGTGGGGACCATCGCGCTGCGCAGGCGCAGCAAGGCCTGGGCGGCCGAGGATCCCGAGCTCGAGGCGTCGGCCCGGATCTTCGATCGTCCCTTCGCGGTGACGATTCTCGTCATGGTCGTGACGCAGAGAGCGTTCCACCCAGGGGCGCCCCTGGTCGTCCTCGATCTCAGTCGCCTGCTGGGGCTCATCCCGCTGCTGCGACTGCTTCCCATCCTGGTGCACCCCGCCCTGCGACGCCCGCTCTACATCTTCGCAGCGCTGTGGTTCTTCGACGAACTACTGACGGCGCTGCCGGAAGGGTCCGTGGTCCAGCGCCTCTTACTGCTTCTCATAACGGGTCTGGCGTTGGCGGGCCTGGTCTGGTTCCTCAGGGGACCGGGGCCGCAGGCAGCGGAAGGCCAGGGGAGCTGGGCGCGCTCGGGGCTGCGCTTCTCTCGAGTAGGGCTCGTGCTGTTGGGAGCGGCCTTGGTCGCGAACATCCTGGGCTTCGTCGAACTGGCGCGTCTGCTGACGAGCGGCACGCTGGCCAGTGTCGTGATCGCCGCCGCCGTGTACGCCCTGCTGGAAGTCGTGCATGTGATGGTGAGTCTGGTACTCCACACGCGGACCGCGCAGTCCATCGCCTCGGTTCGCCGCCACACGAGTATGCTAATCCACCGTACGGTCGGCGTGGCGCAGTTCGCAGGAATCGTGTTCTGGCTCGGGTTCACACTCGAATGGTTCGACCTCTACCGGCCTGCGCTTGGCACCGTCATGACAGTGCTGCGGGCGCAGCTCACCGTCGGGAGCCTGTCCGTCTCGCTCCAGGACATCCTCGTGTTCGTCCTCGCCATCTGGCTCGCGAGCCTCGCGTCACGCTTCACTCGCTTCGTTCTCGAACAAGACGTCTATCCGCGCCTGGCTTTGCCACGCGGAGTGCCGGGCGCGATCTCGAAGCTATCCCAGTACGTTATCGTCGGCTTCGGCATCTTCGTCGCCTTCGCCGCCGCCGGCATCGACTTGAGCAGCTTGGCACTGTTGGCCGGCGCGCTGGGCGTGGGGATCGGCTTCGGGCTGCAGGCCATCATCAACAACTTCGTCTCTGGCTTGATCCTGATCTTCGAGCGTCCCATCCAGGTCGGTGACACGATCGACCTCGAGGCGCTCAGGGGCTCTGTCACTCACATCGGCATCCGGGCCAGCACGGTGAGGACCTTCGACGGCGCAGAAGTCATAGTGCCCAATGCCGACCTGATCACCGGCCGGGTGACTAACTGGACCCTCTCCGACAGGCTGCGCCGAATCGATGTGGCCGTCGGGGTAGCCTACGGGACCGACCCGCACCGGGTGAGGGAGCTACTGCTGGAAGTGGCACGCGCCCAACCGGATTGCCTTAACCAGCCGGAACCTCTCGTGCTGTTCCAGGGGTTCGGCGAGAGCTCGCTCGACTTCTCCTTGCGGTTCTGGACCTCGAACTTCGAGAACTGGTTGACCATACAGAGCGAGGCGACCTTCGCGGTGCACGACGCGCTCGAGGCCGCCGGAATCGAGATCCCGTTCCCGCAGCGCGATCTCCACCTGAAGTCGATGGACGACTCGATAAAGGGGCTCCCCTCCCGCCCCTCACACACGGAAGGTGCCAGTAACTCATGAGCCATTCTCCGAGACTCTCCATCTCCATCTCCATCTCCATCTCCATCGCCATCGGCACCCCCGGTTCCGCAACCGCGCAAACGACCCGCGTAGACCTCCCGACCTCCTACATCTCGGGCTACGCGCGCACCCTGAATGGTGAGGAGCTGCGCTACCACTCGCCGCTGCCCTACGTCGAGCGCTCGCTGCTCGTTCGCTCGCTGGACCGCGACCGCTACATCGAGTGGCGGACGTCGCCGGCCCCCGACTCGTTCGAGGCCGATACCGCGGTCTTCGTGATCATGGCGGGGATCGACGTCCACCAGGAGCCGCGGCGGTTCGACCTGTTCGTGAACGGCGAACCGGGGCTCACGTTTCGCAACCCGAGGGAGGCGGCGGCCGGCGACACGCTGGTCTGGCAGGGGGAGCGAGGGCTGCGCGCCGAGTTCCGGGTCACGCTCATCGACAAGTACGACGACGCGATGGGCTTCATCTTCCTGCACGTGCCCAGGGCGCTGTTGTCGGCGGACCGGGCCCTCGAGATCAGAGTTGCCGGCGAAAGCGCCGGTGTGCCGACCTGGTTCATGATCTTCAAGGAGCCGATGACGCCGCAGATCGGGCTGCAGAACGCGCCCGCTCTGTTACGCGGTGGCGACGGGAATCGACAGATCGTCCGCGTCGACCTGCTCTACCTGGGTGACGCGGGACGCGTACGGATGGAGAGCCCGATCGGGCGGATCGATGACACTGTGGGGCTCGGCCACCGGCGCTACCAGATCCCGGTGCTCGAGGTCGAGCGCGAGACCGAGGTCGCACTCGAGTTCCAGGTCGACGAGCATCACACGGCGACCACCTTCGCCGTGGCGCCGGTCCGGCGGATGGACGTCTACCTCATCCACCACACCCACCTCGACATCGGCTACACCCACCATCAGGACGAGGTCGAGCGGCTGCAGTGGAGTCACATGGAGGATGCGCTGCGCCTGGGCGCCGCCAGCGAGTCTTATCCCGAGGAGGCGCACTTCGTCTGGCACCCGGAGGGGCTGTGGGCGGTGGAGTCGTACCTTGCGACTCACGGCGATGAGGAGAACGAGCGGCTGCGGGAAGGGATCCGCCGCGGCTGGATCCACCTGGACGGCATGTACGCCAACCTGCTCACCGGGATCGCCACCTCGGAAGGTCTGATGCGTAGCTTGGCGGCGACGGAGCGGCTGGGCGACTGGAGCGGCGTGCCCATCGAGTCGGCGATGCTCTCCGACATCCCCGGCTTCACCTGGGGCCTCGTCCCGGCGCTGGCCCAGCATGGCGTCCGCTACCTGTCCATCGGCCCCAACTTCGGCCATCGGATCGGCTACTTCTCAGAGGCGTTGGGCGACCGGCCTTTCTACTGGGAGTCGCCCTCGGGGGACGAGCGGCTGCTCACCTGGGTGTCGGGCGCCGGCTACGCAACCTTCCACAGCGGGCTCGGCTACTCGAAGCTCACCAAGGCGCTGGATGAGGTGAGTGTCTTCAAGTACGTGGAGCAGCTGGCCGAACAGGGCTACCCGTACGACGTGACCTACTTGCGCTACAACATCGGCTCCGACAACGGACCACCCGACCCCGATCTCGCCGACGCCGTTCGCGCCTGGAACGAGCGCTACGTTTCACCGCGCCTCGTCATCTCGAACGTTACCGACGTCTTCCGCGCATTCGAGGAGCGCTACGGCGACCGGCTGCCCGTTCACCGCGGCGACCTCACCGGCCACTGGGAGGACGGCGCCGCCTCGTCTGCCCGCGAGACGGCGCTCGTACGGCGCGCCGCCGAGGAGCTGATTCAGACAGAGGCGCTGTCCGCCCTGTTGGGCGCGCCTCTGCCGCCGGCCGAAGTCTACGCGGCGTGGCGCAACGTCGTGCTCTACTACGAGCACACCTGGGGCTCGTGGAACTCGGTGAGCGAACCGCAGTCCGATTTCACGCTGTCGCAGTGGGAACACAAGAAGGCGTTCGCCGACTCCGCCGTAGCGCGGGCGGCGCGCCTCCGCGACCGGGTTCTGGCCGGTCGTGTCGCGCGCTCCCCGAGCCCCGCCGCGATCGAGGTCATCAACACGGCCAGCTGGCCGCGGACCGACGTGGTGATCCTCTCCGCCGAGGTCAGCCGGCGCGGTGACCGGGTGCTGGACCAGTCCGGGCGCCGCGTGCCCTCACAGAGGCTGAGTACAGGCGAGCTGGCGTTCCTGGCGGACGAAGTGCCGGCGTTCGGTGCGCGACGCTTCCTCATCGAACCGGGCGCTGTCGACGCAGCTCCCGCTCCCGGCCTGCCGGCTAATGTGGTCGCCAACGATGAGCTTCGCCTCGAGGTCGATACGCTGCGTGGGACCGTCGGCTCGCTGGTCTACCGCCCGGCAGCCCGCGAGCTGGTGGGCGACGAGCCGGGGCTCAACCAGTACATCTACGTGGCAGGCCGCGACCCGGCTGACGCGGCGAGGGCGGTCGGCCCGTTCAGGGTCAGGCACAAGGAGCGCGGCCCCTTGGTCTCGAGCCTCGAAGTGATCGTCGATTCGGCGCCGGGCGCGAAATTAGGCGTTCGCAGCGAATTCCGCCTCTACACCGGCGTGGGTCGCGTCGACATCATCAATACGATCGACAAGTCGCTCATCTACGATCCGGAGGCGGTGCTCTACCGCTATCCGTTCGACATCGCCGATCCCGTGGTGCGGGTCGATGTCCCCTGGGGATCTTTCAGGCTGGAGGACGAGCAGCTGCCCGGCTCATCGAAGAACTACATGAGCCTGCAGCGCTGGGCCGCGATCCAGGGCGATCACGTGGGCGTCACCTTCGCAAGCATCGACGCGCCGCTGATCCAGTTCGGCACCATAAGGACCGACGCCATCGTCGCCGGCTGGCTCGAGCAGATCGAGCCGTCGGCCACGCTCTTCTCCTACCCGATGAACAACTACTGGGAGACCAACTACAAAGCGGCGCAGGACGGGCCGCACGAGTTCCGCTACTCGCTGCGCCCGCACCGCAGCTTCGACGAGGCGGAGGCGGAACGCTTCGCCAGGGGAATCGCCCAGCCATTCATCGCCGTACCCGCCGAGCGCGACGCGCCAGGCGTCGAACCGCCGTTCACGGTCGAGGCCCGGCGCGCCGTCGTAACCTCGCTCCAGCTCGCCGAAGACGGCTCGGGGTTCATCGTGCGGCTGTACAATCCGAGTCAGGAGACCGATACAGTCACTTTGAGTTTCGCGAACGGTGACCCGCTAGCCGTCTATCGATCGGATGTCACGGGGGTAGCGCAGGAACTGCTCGAGGGCCCGATCGAGCTCGGGGCCTACGAGATACTCACACTGCGGGTGACTGGAGATTCGCGCTAAACCCGGTGGGTCGGAGCCGGGGGACCGCTCGCTCCGGCCGACCCGGCACTCGGGGCCGGTCGTTGAGCGGAGCTGGTTTTAGCGACCCCGCGATCCCGGCGTAGCCGGGAGCGCGGGGGAGGCCGGAGCGAAACGACCTGCCCCAAGCCCTCCGGAGCGAGACGATCGCCCCGACGCCACCCCCCCGGAAACCCGAAGCGACAGTCGACTGTTCTACGGTCACGTCCGGGAGTCGAGTAAAGCACTCTCTAAACAGGATAGATATGTGACCATGCTGCATAACACGACTAAACGCTTCCCTCGCGTCGCTCCCATCTTGCTGGTCGCCTTCGGTGCGGTCGCCTGTAGCGATGAGACTGGCTCGATTACGGACCCCGGAGAGCTCGGGAATATCACGCTCGATGTCCGCGTCCACCTGCTCGAGTCGGACCAGTTCGCGGCGCTCGACGCCACGCTGACCGACTCTGACGTGGCCGTGCTGTTCGAGGGCGTGAACGAGATCTGGTCGCAGGCGGGCATCACCTGGCGCGTCGAGTCGGTGGTCCGTGAGCCGAGTCTCGACGGGACTTCGTTCATAGCGGCGCTGAACGGGGTGATCCCGGTCACCGGAAGTGTCCTCGCCTCGATACTCCCGAGCGACAACCTGTTGGCGGGCCGCTGGAACGTGTTCGTGATCCGCGACTTCGGCAATTTCGCTGGCGGTGTCTATCTCGATTTCCGAGGCGCCGTCATCTTTGCCGAGAACGGCCCGATCGGTCCGCAGGACCCGACCAGCGACGGCCGCCGCATCCTTGCCCACGAGCTCGGCCACTCGTTGAGCCTGTTCCACGTCCCCTGTACATCGGCCGGCAACCTGATGGCACCCGGCTGCCCGGCCCAAGACCGAACGCGCCTCGAGCCCGGCCAAATCACACCGGCGCGGGCGCAAGCGCAACGAGGGAGACCGTTCGGGATATAGAGACGGTCAAGTGGTGGAATTGGCGATTCCACGACTGTGCGCTCGCGGGTGTCGTGACTGGCGGGAACAATTGAACTCGTGTAGACCACCTAAGTCACTACCTGACTTGACCCTACGCGCCGCGGTCGGTATCTTCGCATAACCCTGCGCGGGCCCCTACTCCCTCCCGCCGGCAAATCCCCCGACACACATCACCGAGACCTGCGGGCCTCTCGTGCCCGGCGAGCGATCCTATGCGGAACATGCGACTCACCCTGTACGCGGTCTTCACGCTTTCGGGAGCGGCCGGCCTGATCTACGAGATGATCTGGTCGCGCTACCTGGCGCTCTTCCTCGGGCACAGCGCCTACGCGCAGGTTCTGGTGATCGCGATCTTCCTGGGTGGGATGGCGCTGGGCGCGCTGATCGCCGGCGCCCGCTCCGAGCGTCTGCACGATCCGCTCAAGTGGTACGTGGGGGCCGAACTGATCGTCGGTGTGATCGGGCTCTTCTTCCACGAGATTTTCGGCGCGACAACGGGCTTCGCCTACAACACCGTCTTCCCCGCGCTCACCGGCTCCGGCTTCCTCAACATCTTCAAGTGGACGCTGGCCGCGCTGCTGATCCTGCCACAGTCGGTCCTGCTGGGAGCGACGTTCCCGCTGATGGCCGCCGGCGTCTTGCGCCGGCCGGGCGGGCAGCCGGGCCGCGTGCTGGCGGCCCTCTATTTCACCAACAGCCTGGGCGCCGCGGTGGGCGTGCTGGTCGCTGGGTTCTTCCTGCTGGGCTTCGTTGGCATGCCGGGCACGCTGTTGAGCGCCGCCGTGATCAACGTGGTGGTCGCCGGTATCACGACACTCGTCGCCGGCCGCTACCCGTCGCGGGACGTGCTGCAGGTCGAGACGCAGGTCGAGGCAGTCGCCGCGGAGGCGCGGGCTTCGTTGCTTTCAACAAAGGCTCTGGTGCGCCTGATGCTGGCGGTGGCGTTCGGGACGGCGGTCGCATCGTTCGCTTACGAGATCGGCTGGCTGCGCATGCTGGCGCTGGTGCTGGGTAGCGCGACCCACTCGTTCGAGCTGATGCTTTCCGCCTTCATCCTTGGGTTGGCTCTGGGATCGTTCTGGGTGCGGAGGCGTGCCGACAATTGGCGCTACCCGCTGCGGGCGTTGGGTTTTGTTCAGCTCGCCATGGGCCTCTGCGCGCTGGCGACCCTCGCCCTCTACAGCGCCTCGTTCTTCTGGACCGCCGACCTGATGGGCACGTTCGCCCGCTCGGAAGGCGGTTACGTGGGCTTTACCTTCGCCCGCTACGCGATCTGTCTGGCGATCATGTTCCCGGCCTCGTTCTGCGCCGGGATGACCCTGCCGCTCATCACACGCACGCTGCTGGTCGCCGGCGCCGGTGAACGCTCGATCGGCGGCGTCTACGGGGTGAACACGTTCGGCGCCATACTCGGCGTCGGCGCCGCCGGCTTCCTGCTGATGCCGCTCATCGGGCTCAAGGGTCTGATCGTCGGCGGTGCGACCCTCGACATGGCGCTGGGCGCCGCGATCCTCTTCCTCGACCGCCGGCGCAACAGGTTCGCCCTGCGACTGGCGTACGTCGGCATCGCCGTGACCGCCGTCGCCTTCGCGGCGGGCGCCTTCACCAAGAACTTCGACCACCGCCTGCTGAGCAGCGGCGTCTACCGCTACGGCTCGATCAGCGAGCCGGGTACCTGGGAGGAGCTGTTCTATAAAGACGGGCGCACCGCCACCGTTTCTGTCGACCGACATGCGGCCACGCGCGACCTGACGCTCCGCACCAACGGCAAGCCCGACGCTTCGCTCGCTCAGGCGTGGCTCGAGCCGTGCAACGACTCGGTGCTGCGTGTCCCGCTGATGACCGACGCCGCGACCCAGACGCTGGCGCCGCTGATTACCCTGGCCCACAACCCCGACGCAACGGTCGCCGCAGTGATCGGCCAGGGCTCGGGGATGTCGTCGCATTTTCTGCTCGGTGCCCCCGGGCTTGAGGAAGTGATCACGGTCGAGATCGAGCCGCAGATGATCAACGCGTCGCGGGTCCTCTACCCAGCCAACCGGCGCGTCTTCGACGACCCGCGCTCGCGGATCGTGATCGAGGACGCGAAGACGTATTTCGCGTCGGCACCCCGCCACTATGACCTCATCTTCTCCGAGCCGTCGAACCCGTGGGTGAGCGGGATCGCCAGCCTGTTCGCCGCCGAGTTCTACGACCACATCACGGGCTACCTGTCCGAGGGCGGCGTCTTCGGTCAGTGGCTGCATCTCTACGAGATCGATGACGGCCTCGTGCTCAGCGTGCTCGCCGCCATCCATCACAACTTCGGCGACTACGAGATCTTCCTGACCCAGGCGGCCGACATGCTCGTCGTCGCCACCGTCGGCGACCAGCTGCCGGCGCCCGACTGGTCCGTCTTCCAGTCCCCGGAGATCGTCGCCGACTACTGTGGCTCCGACCTCATAACGCCCGGCGCGTTTGAGAGCATGCGGCTCACACACCGCGCGGCCCTCGCACCGCTGCTCGACTACTGGGAGCAGCCGAACTCCGACTTCTATCCTGTCCTCGACCTTTTGGCCGAGCGCGCCCGCTTCCTCGAACGGGCGGCCGCCGGCTTCCTCTACCTGCCCATCCAGCCGTTCGAGTTCACGGCCCCCTTCTTCGGCCGCCGCGCCGCGCCACAGATGGAGGGGCCGCCGCCCGTCCCGGCGTTGCCGCGCATGCGCGCCCTGGCCGTGGCCTCGGCGCTGAACGGCAACCCGGGCTTCGAGGCGGCCGACAGCGCCCGGATGCCCGCCGCCGTCGGCGAGGCGCGCCAGCGTTGGGCGGCATGGCAGGCGCTCCTCGAGGTCGGGGCCGAGCCGGCCGACTGGTCGGTCTGGCTGAGGGATCTCCGCGAGGTCGACCGCGACCTGCACGCGGGCACGGCGGGGTTCGCCGCCGAAACCTTCTTCCGCTCGGCCCTCGAGTTTATCGACCGCCACGACGGGCCCGACGTCGTCCGCGACGTAGTCATCTTCAGGGAGGGCCTCGCCGGCTGGAACTTCGAGGTTGCGGCCGCCGCCGCCCAGCGACTGCTCGAGGTGGAGGCCCATCGCAACGGCTACATCATGACCGACGAGCTGCATGACGGCGGCACGATCGCTCTGTTGCGCAACGGCCAGCTGGAGGAGGCCGAGCGTTTCTACGCCGCGTTGCTGCGCAGCCGCGACAGGGGCGTCGGCGATCTGCGTTCGCGCCTGCTCACCGCCTACGTGAGTTCGCTCACGGGAGCGGGCGCGCGGAGCGAATCGGAATGAACGCACGGCTCGTCATCGGCTCGCTCCTGCTGATCCTGCTCGCCCCGGCCAGCGCCCGGGCGCAGGAGGACGCGGAGCCCCCTCCGCGCTATCTGTACGTCAATCTCTTCCTGGGCGCCGGCTGGCCGATCGGCAACATGAACGTTTACCACGACCCCGGCTTCGTCGCCGGCGGCCGCGGCGAGTACGCGATCTCGCCGCTGGTTCGCGTGGGCGGCCAGCTCAGCTTCCACTCGTTCGACGCCGAGCGGCCCGGCATCGCCGACAACGAGGGCGTCATCCTCATGCAGGCCTACGCCAAGGCGCTCGGCCAGTGGGGGCCGTACTATCCGTTCGCTCTCCTGGGGTTGGGTGCTTACGTGTCGAAGGAGCAGGAGACCTCGGCCCGGCGCTGGGACGGCGGCCTGCAGGTCGGGACCGGCCTCGAGTACCCGGTCACCGAGAACTTCTCCGTCAATACCGGGTTCAGCTTCCACATGGTCCTGCGTGGCGGTGAGGAGTCGGACTACTTCTGGCTGGAAGGCTACCTGGGCTTTCTCTTCACAGACTTGAGCGCGGGAGACTAGGTGGTGCAGCCGAAGGGGCGGCGTAGGAAGGAGAACGGAACTACGCCCTGTTAGTTGTCCTCCGGCTGCACCTCATAGCGGTAACTCGTTAGAAAGCGCTCGCCATTCCCAAGAACTCACGGATCGAGCCCGACCGCTCCCGTGACGGTGCGGCGCCGGGGTGACCCTGCACCTCGGGTAGCTCGTAGACTTGGGCGGCGTCTTCTTGTGCGGCGATCAGCTGCGCGTTGTATCGGTCCCGGGCGTTGAAGGCGCCAGACCCGACGAGCGCGCCGACGAGGAACGCCAGCCCCGCCGTGAGCGCGACGATGAGCGGCCGCCGCTTCCCGCGCCTGCTCCTGCGCCGGTGCCGGCGTCGCCTCACCCACGGGGACTCCGCTCTTAACCTCCGCGGCGCCGTCTGCGGCGGCGGCGGTAGAGTCGCCGGTAGCTCGGGGGTCGTGGTACTGGTGCTTGCCTCAGGGCCACCGAGCACCTCCTCGATAGCCAGTAGCGCCGCGCGCCGCGTCGGATCGATGCCGAACTGGGCCAAGGGATCATGTTTGCCTCGGAGTTTTTCAACACGATTCCTGCGCATCGTTCTGTTCTCCTTCTTGGAAGCTGCGCGGGAGGGGGAGTTGCCGGTTGGGTTTCTCGATTAGGATCGGGAGTACGATTACGACTACGATCACGATTACGAGCAGGAGCAGGAGCGAGTGTTCGTGCTCGTAATCGCAATCGTAATCGTAACAGTCGTCGTACTCGTAGTCGTAGTCCTAATCGGCTTCTGCCGGCTGAAGAGCCTTTGCCTTCGGGATACCCCAGGCGGTCCCGACGGCCAGGATCACCCACAGTGCATCGAAGCCGCTCATCATCGCGCCCATGCTCTCTACGAAGATCTGGGCGACGCCGGGCGACAGCATCGACATCTGGGCCACCACCTCGGCACCGAACTCTTCGGCGGCGTACTCCTTGAGCGCCGAGTAGAACGTGAAGTACTTGCCGATGAGAACGCCCAGCACCGCCGACGTTACGGCGATGAGCTGCAGCGGCAGGCCTTTACGTCCTCCGGCGAACATCACAACGCCCGTACCGGCCAGTACCCCGACGCCCCAGGCGATCCAACCGATCTCGTAGCCGGTCGTCACCGCGATGAGTCCCCAGATGAGGCCGCCGGCAACCGCGGCCAGGCCGCCTCCGATCATCGCCGGTAGCAGCGAGCCCGCCTTGAACTCCTCGTCGGGCGGGGCAGGCGGCGACTGGACGTACGCCTGCTCGATCAGCTCGACGGCGACCTCTTCGCGGACGCCGCTCGCCATCAGCCTGATCTTGATCGTCTCTTTGTCTGCACCCTCCTGCATCTGCTTGAGGATGAAGGTCCTGATCTTGTGAAGTGCGTCTTCGGCGGACTTCGGCGTGTTCTCCTCCATGGTGGGCTCCCCGAGTTAATTGCCCCGGCGGCGGGATGGCGTGCAGGACGCCCGCAGGGCGTGAGTTACAGCGTCTCGGTTATGTGGCGGGGGGGTGGTCTTGGGAGGCGCCGCCGTGGTCCGTGGCGTCGCCCTCAAGGTCAACGGGGAGAACTACTTAGAGAGTCCGGCGATCCGGCCTTCCACGCCCGCGACCCAGAGCGCGCCGCCCGATGGGGCGGCAGCGATAGTGTTGTACCCCACGGTATCCACTACGGTCCAGGTCGCACCGTCGTCCCGGGAGAGTCCCCAGCCCGAGGGGCCCGTCGCGGCGAGGACCGGGCCCCGCGTGCCGGGCACGTAGGTCACCCCGTAGCGGCAGCCCGCGGGCAGCGAGGAGGCGACGCTCGTCCAAGTGAGGCCGCCGTCGGCGGTGCGGATCACGTTGGCACCGGGCTCGGTCCGTTGGGTATAGTCCCCGCCCACGGCGACGCCGGTCAGCGAGTCGCGGAAGGCGATCCCGAAGATCCCGGCCGTGGGGCCGCCGGGTAGCGGCGTCTCGGCGACCTGCCACGTGCGGCCGCGATCGCTGGAACGGTAGACCCGGGCGACCGCTCCGCCGCCCGTCCCGATCCAGACGCGATCGCTCCCGTACGCGGCGACCGCCGTGCCGCTGGCGGCGAAGCCCGCTTCGCCGGGCGTGGTCGGCGGCACGCTCTCGGGCGGCACCCGGCTCCACGACTCGCCGTCGTCGGTTCTGATGATGAGCAGGCCGCCGTCCACCGGGTCGCTGAACGCAACGCCGCTCCGCTCGTCCCAGAACGCCATGCCGTCGAAGAAGACGCCCGGCGTTGCGTCGCGGTACTGGAGCGTCCAGCTCGACCCGCCGTCCGTCGTCTTGTAGATACGCCCGTCGGCGCCCTCGAAGTCGGTGCCCAACAAATAGGCCGTGCTAGCGTCCACGGCGTGGACGTCGATGAAGAACAACCTGG
>CP070812.1:441232-445147 GCA_020344015.1 Gemmatimonadota bacterium | reverse complement strand
GCTTAGACCTGAAGAAGCTTCATTCTTGCGTCCGCGCCTACCAGCGCATTCAGCCGATCACCATCGGCGAGGTCTCGGCCGTAGCCATCCACCTCCGCGTGGGCCTCGTGGAGAACATGCGACGGCTTGCCGATCAGATCATCCGCGGCCGCCAGGCGCGGGCCGCGGCAGACGAGCTGGCGGACCGCCTGCTGGGCCTGAGCGGTCGGCCGGCGGAGCACGTCGATGATGTTTTGGGCCGTCTGGAGGACGAGCCGCTGGCTAGCGCCTTCGCGGTGCAGCTCATCCAGCGGCTGCGCGACCAGGACACATCGATCATGCCGGCGCTGGCCTGGCTGAACGAGAAGCTGAGAGCCCAGGGCACGTCGGCCAACGAGGTGGTCGCTCAGGAACATCACGCCCAGGGCGCGGCGAACGTCACCGTCCGCAATATCATCACCAGCATGCGGTGGATGTCGTCCATCGACTGGCTCGATTTCTTCGAGAGCGTCAGCCTGGTGGACGAGGCCCTCGAAGCTGCGCCCGGGTTCGCGGCGATGGACTTCGCGACGCGGAACGAGTACCGGACCCAGATCGAATTGCTGGCGCGCCGGTCGAAGCGCTCGGAGCTCGAGGTGGCGTGGGAGGTCATCGCCCTCGCTCACCGAGCGGCGCAGGAAGCAAGGGGGCCGAGACAGGATGGGACCGAGGCACCCGGCGGCGCGGCGGGGCTTACCGGTGTCCCCGAGCGTGCCGAAGAAGACGTGGGGTACTACCTGATCTCCTCGGGCAGGAGACCGTTCGAGCGGTTACTGGGTTTCCGAGTTCCTTTGCGGACCCGGCTCCGCCGCGCGATCCGCGCCCTGGCGACCCCCGGTTATCTGGGCGGAATCGCCGTACTCACGGCGCTCCTGCTCTCCGTTCCCCTCTTCTTGACCTGGAGCGCTGGGGCGGGCATCGGGAGCCTGGCCCTCCTGGGAATCCTCGGGCTCGTGCCCGCCTCCGACGTCGCCGTGTCGCTGGTCAACCGCCTGGTTCCGATCCTCGTTCCGCCGCGGTTGCTGCCGAAGCTCGAGCTCGCTGACGGTGTCCCTGCCGAGCTGCGTACGCTGGTCGTCGTGCCCACGCTGGTCACTAACCGGGCCGATATCGATGAGCAGCTCGAGCGGCTCGAAGTCCACTTCCTGGCAAACCCGGAAGGTCACCTCCACTTCGCGCTGCTCACCGACTGGTCGGACGCGCCCAGCGAGCAGATGCCCATCGACAGCGCTCTCGTCTCGGCGTTGGCCGACGGCATCGCGCAACTGAACGAGCGCTACGGGACCCTGCCAGGCGGCGAGCAGCGATTCCTGCTGCTGCATCGCCGGCGTCTCTGGAACGAGAAGCAAGACAAGTGGATGGGCTGGGAAAGGAAGCGAGGCAAGTTACACGAACTGAACCGATTCCTGCGCGGCGCCCGGGACACCTCGTTCATCACGTTAGATGGACGGCCGCCCAGGGTGCCCGAGGGCATCCGTTACGTGATCACGCTGGACGCCGACACCCGGCTCCCCAAGGCAACCGGCTACCGCCTGGTGGGCGCGATGGCGCACCCGTTGAACCGGCCGCGCTTCGACCCGCGGCGAGGGCGCGTCGTGCGGGGTTACGGGATCATGCAGCCACGCATAACACCGTCGCTCCCCACGGGGCCGGGCAGCACGACCTACCAGCGGATCATCTCCGGTCCTGGAGGTGTGGACCCCTACGCGGCCGCGGTCTCGGATGTATACCAGGATCTGTTCGCGGAAGGTTCGTTCACCGGCAAAGGGATCTATGACATCGACGCCTTCGAGGCGGCGCTGGAGGGGAAGGTTCCGGAGAACACGCTGCTCAGTCACGATCTGTTCGAGGGCACCTTCGCGCGCGCCGGCCTCGTGACCGATGTCGATCTGTTCGAGGAGTTCCCGGCCAACTACGAGGTGGCCGCGCGCCGCAACCATCGCTGGGTGCGAGGCGACTGGCAGCTGCTACCCTGGATCCTGGGCCACGCACGCGACGCCGCAGGCCGGCGGCAGAGGGCTCGCATCCCCGCCCAGGGCCGCTGGAAGATGGTGGACAATCTGCGCCGCAGCCTGGCCGCGCCCTCGTTGTTCTCGATGGCGGTGGCCGCCTGGGTCCTTCCGGCAGTCCCCTCACTACTCTGGACCGGCCTGTTCCTGGGATCGGTGGCGGTGCCGGCCTTCATACCGGTTCTCGACGGCCTCGTACCCACGCGATGGGGTATCTCGAAGCGCAACCACTTCCGCGCCGTCTCCCACGACATCTACGTGGCCCTGACGCAGACGCTCCTGACCATCACCGTCCTGACACACCAAGCCTGGCTGATGGTGGACGCGGTGGTTCGCTCGCTGTGGCGGCTTTACGTGTCGAAACGGGACCTGCTGGAATGGGTCGCGGCGGCGCAGGCAGGATACGGAATCGACCTGAGGCTGCGGAGCTTTTACCGGCACCTTCGTTGGGGCGTGGTTCTCGCCGTCGCGGCCGGCGCGCTCTTCGTCCTGCTCAAGCCGGGGGCCTGGCCGGTGGCCGCGCCGCTGGTGCTCCTCTGGGCCCTGTCGCCCGTCCTCGCCTGGTGGATGAGCCTCCCGTTGAAGGACCCGCAGGAACAGATCCTCTTGCCCGATGAGACGCGCGCTCTGCGGCTCGTCGCGCGCCGGACCTGGCGCTTCTTCGAGACGTTCGTGGACGACGAGGGTAACGCCCTTCCGCCGGACAACTTCCAGGAAGACCCCGAACCGGCCGTAGCCCACCGCACGTCGCCGACGAATCTGGGTCTCTACCTGCTGAGCATCACGGTCGCCCACGACTTCGGCTGGATCGGGATTCTCGACGCGGCGGACCGGCTCGAGGCCACGCTGGAGACGATGACGAACATGCGCCGGGTCCGCGGCCACTTCTTCAACTGGTACAACAACCGGGATCTTCGGCCGTTGGATCCGATGTACGTGTCCACCGTGGACAGCGGCAACCTGGCAGGGCACCTGATCGCACTGGCTCAGGCGTGCCGCGGCATCATGCATCGCCCGCTTTTGCGCCCGGAGATCCTCGAGGGGATCGGCGACGCTCTGGCGCTGCTGCTCGAGTCGTTGGAAAAGGCCGAGCATCCCCAACGTACGCAGACGGTCACGGCTGAGCAGTTGAGCGAGGCCGCAGAGTCGCTGTCGGGCCTGCTGGAGGATCCGCCGACGGCGCTTCCCGGATGGGTCCGCCGCTTCGAGGAGCTGGAGGCCGAGGCGGAGAACCTCCTGGACATCGCCCGCACGCTCGCGAGCGATGTCAAGGACGGATCGCAATCAGAGGTCCTTATCTGGGCAACGGCCGTTAGCAATTCGGTTCGCAGCCACGCTCGCGACCTCGGTACGACAATGCCCTGGTGCGTGCGACTCTACTCCAAAGGATCGGCGGAGGGAGAAGTTCTGGAAGATGGGGACCAGGCGACCGGGCTCGCCCGCTCGGCCTCGTTTCTGGAGCCGGTCGTCGCCGAGAGCCCCACAGCAGCCGCGCTCACGGGCCTGCTGCGCGCGGTGCACGAGGTGATCGAGAAGCGCTCCGACGTTCTGGAGAGCGAGGGCGGAAACCCGATACTCGACGATCTGGAGGCGTCGTGGACGGCGGCCGCATCGCTCAAGCACCGCTTCTCCGCCCTGGCGTTGCTGGCCGAGCAGATGGTCCAGGCCATGGACTTTCGATTCCTGTTCGACCCGTCACTCAAGCTGTTCTCCATCGGCTACCGCGTGGCCGACGGCACACTCGATCCCAGCTGCTACGATCTGCTGGCCTCCGAGGCCAGGCTGGCAAGCTTCGTTGCCGTCGCCAAGGGCGACGCTACACCGCGGCACTGGTTCCTGCTCGGTCGCTCCCTGACACCGGTGGGGGGCGGTGCGGCCCTCGTCTCAT
>CP070812.1:430066-441132 GCA_020344015.1 Gemmatimonadota bacterium | reverse complement strand
TTGTCGAAATCGATGAGCAGCGCCGCCTGATGTGATTCGTCGACGTCGGGGCGCGCCTCACTCCGACGCTCAGGTAAGTCCTGTCGCATTTCCATGCCTCTCTCAACTCCTTGTCGCACAACACATTAAAGACACAGGAGAGGCAGTTCCGCCGCCGTGGCGCGAGGGGCGTTAACGTCGAAGGTCGATCGGAAGCAGCAATTAGGTGGTTGGCAACGGCGCCGGGGTCCGGTGGAGAATCACCCCACATGGGTCCAGCAGCCGTACCGGCCTTGCTCTTCCGCTCCGCACACCGCTCGGGCGACGCAGGCGGTTTCTGCTCTCACAAACAACGAGCTATTCCCGACGCGCTGCGCGGTCGGCCCGGACCATGCGGGCGAGCTCTACACGTCGGATTTTGCCGCTCCCCGTCATGGGGAACGAGTCCACGAACCGAACGAGGTCCGGGACCTTGTACTGGGCGACCTGTCCCCGGCAGAAGTCTTTGATCTCGTCGCCGGTAACGATGGCGCCCTCCAGCGGCACGATGCAGGCGCAGATGAGCTCCCCGAGGACTTCATCCTCCACGCCCACCACGACAGCTTCGAGGACCGCGGGGTTCAGCCGCAGCAGGTCCTCCAGCTCGCGCGGGTAGATCGCATACCCGCCGCGCGTGATGGTGTCCTTCTTACGGCCAACCATATGGAGGTAGCCGTCCTCGTCCACCATGCCGAGGTCGCCGGTGAGGAAGAAGCCGTCCTCGGTAAACGAGCGGCTGGTCTCATCCGGCTGCCTAAGATAACCTTTCATTACGTTGAAGCCGCGGACCGCTACCTCACCCACCGACTCGACAGGGAGCAGCGAACCGTCATCTCCGAGCACTCGCGCTTCCACACCCTGGAGCATACGGCCGACCGTGAAGTCGCGCTTTCCCGGTGGGTCGTCACTTTGTGTCAGCGAGACCCAGGGCGACGTCTCCGTCAGGCCGTAAGCCACCTGGAGGTCGGGAACCAATCGCTCGCGGACCTCGCGGGCCAACTTGTCGAGCACCGGCGCTCCCGCGATGATGCCGGTACGTAGGCTGGAGAGATCGAGTTCATCGGCCGCTCCACTGCGCAACTGCATGACGAACATCGTCGGCACACCGTGAAGCACGGTCGCCCTCATCTCCTCTGCCAGTCGAAGCGTCGCCTCCGCGTCGAAGCTGGCCACCGGTACCACCGCAGAGCCGACACTCAGCGCCGCGACCAGCACTCCCAACCCAAAGATATTGAACATCGGGACCGCCAAAAGCGTAACGTCCTCCGCCGTCATCCCCAGCGTCTCCGCTAGCATCGCGTTCGCCTGTACCAGATTCGCGTGCGTCAGCATCACGCCTTTCGGCTTGCCCGTCGTGCCGGCCGTGTAGAGGACGGCGAAGACATCCTCATCCGGGTCCACCTCAACCGACGGCAGCTCTCTACCCTCACCACTCGAGAGCAGATCCTCGAACTGGAAGATCCGGTCGTCGTACCACAGATCCTCCTCGCCCACGGTCACCATGTACTGCAGGTCGGGTAGGCCGAACTGCATTCGCTCGAACAGCTCCAGATTGTCCTGCCCCTCGTACGCCTCGACGACTATCACGACCGACGCCTCGGAGTTCCTCAGCATGAACTGGAGCTCGTGTGGCGCGTAGGCGGGGTTCAGCGGGACAATCGTGGCACCCAAATTTGCGGCAGCAAGCACCGACACCACAAACTCCGGACCGTTGGGCAAGTCGATGGCCACGCGGTCACCCACCCCGACGCCCAGGTTGTGTAGCGCCGCCGCGAGGGCGCGCGCCTGAAGCCGGGTCCGTCCGTAGGAAAGCGTCTCTTTCCCGGACCTCACCAGAGGCCTGTCAGGATCCTGAGAAGCGATTCGGTCGATCAGGTCCTGCACCGACATACCTACGAAGCGGTCTTGCGTTGCGATAACTCCCCTCCGTAACGGAAATTACGAAACCTAGTAATTTGTCTAGAAAGGACCTGCCCGTCAAACTGGCCTGCCGCCTACTCAAACAGAACCGAGCGGACCAACTCCTCCGGCACCTCGTGCGTCCAATCCCCCTCATCGGAGGCCGCCACCCGACCGATCTCGCCGATCAGAGTATACCGCACCCGGCCTCCCGCCCGCTTCTTGTCCTTTTCCAGGGCCTCGAAGAACCGGGTCGCGTCGACCTCGTCGTCCAGTTCGACGGGGAGGCGGGCCGCCTCAAGAACCTCCTGGATGCGCCTCGAAACCCCTTCCTCGGTGACCCCCGCGGCCTCGCCGATCGCCGCCTCGAGCGCCATACCGGCGGCGACCGCCTCACCGTGCAGCCAGGCGTAGCCGGAGATGGCCTCCTGGGCATGGGCTACTGTATGGCCGAAATTCAGGACCTTCCGGTAGCCGCTTTCGCGCTCGTCGCGACTCACCACAGCGGCCTTGATCTCCACCGAGCGCGCTATGAGGTCGGTCAGCCGGTCGGGTTGCCGAGCAAAGAGGTCCTCCAGACCGGCGGCAATCGACTCGAAATATGCCGCATCGAGGATGAGACCGTGCTTGAGCGCTTCAGCCAGACCGGACGTGAACTGCGGACCCGGTAGCGTCTTCAAGACCGCGGGATCGGCCAGTACCAAGCGCGGCTGGTGGAAGGCACCAACGAGATTCTTCCCCGCGGCCGTGTCGACGCCCGTCTTGCCACCCACCGAGCTGTCGAGCATCGCGAGCAGGGTAGTCGGTATCTGTACCAAGGGGACACCGCGCATGAAGGTGGCGGCCACGAAACCGCCCAGATCACCTACGACGCCACCTCCCAGGGCGACTACGGCAGAGTCGCGGCCGAACCCCGCCCTCAGCATCCCGTCGATCAGGTCGCTCCAGTTCTCCCGGTTCTTGTTCCACTCGCCCGCCGGAAACTTAAGCACCATCCCATTCAGCCCTTCGCCGCTCAGCGCGTCGAGCAGTCGCTCCCCATAGAGCCCAGCAACCTGGGTGTCGGTGATGATTGAGTAGCGATGAGCGGGGCAGGCAGCGGCGATTAGCGAGCCAGCATCGTCGATCAGACCCTCGCCAACGCACACTTCGTATGCCGTCGCTGTGGCATCGTGCTCCAATTCCACGGTTATGCGTCGTCCACTATGCTCTTGCCGGTTCATCGCGCGTAACAGGTTGCAGAAGAGTACTTTTGCATCGTTCTCAGTCGAGTCTACAAAAGTAGTGGAGCGTGTTTCGAGTATCAAAGGGTAGCGGTCGAGAAGTTTCCGATTTGACTACAAATGTTTCCATCCGCGATGGTTGTCCGGACTCCTCAAAAAGGATTTACAAAAACCTTTCTTTTTTTTTATTTTGTTCATATCTTGATGCGAGTTGTGATCTAGTGTGGGTCGGGCGGAGGTGCGGATGGAAAAATCGATCGCCTTCACCACGGCTGCGCTCGATGAACTCCGACAGGAGGGGTTCCAATAGGAAGCACTGGAGCACGAACGGCTCGCGCGTTAACGCAAGACCGTCGCGCAGACAGGCTCCGCATCGGATTCGCCTTCAACATCAAGCCGACGGACGGGGCATCGTCGTCGGAAGAGGCTGAGTCGTCCTCGATTACTCCCTTCGACTCGACTCCCGACCAAGCGAAACGGATCGAAGCAGGAAACGGTACGGCCGTTTTCGATGATACGTACGCCGAATGGGACGACGAGGAGACGATAGCGGCGATCGAGAGCGCGCTGTCGGAGATGGGCGAAGTGATCAGGTTGGAGGCCGATGCCGACTTCCCGACCAAGTTGCGGGAAGCCGAACCGGACATCGTGTTCAATTTCGCGGAAGGCTTTGGTGGACCGAGTCGCGAGTCACACGTGCCCGCCTTCTGCGAGTTTTGGGGTATCCCATACACAGGAAGTGATCCCCTGACCCTGGGGGTCTGTCTCGACAAGGCGCGGACGAAAGAGACCCTGACCCACCATGGGATACCCACGCCCGAGTTCCAAGTTGTGGATTGCCCTGAGCAGCTGAATCGCACGATCGAGCTGCCGGTCATCGTGAAGCCGCTTCACGAGGGCTCGAGCAAGGGCATCTCCCAGCGATCCTTCTGTGCCACCTGGGCCGACGTGGAGGCCGAGGTCACCCGGGTGGTCGAGCGGTACAACGAGCCCGCCATCATCGAGAGGTTCCTGAGTGGACGCGAGTTCACCGCTGCGGTCCTCGGGAACGATGGCGATGGGCAGGTCCTGCCGATCGTTGAGCTGGACTTTGAGACGCTTCCCACGGACGCGCACCCGATCTATGGATTCGAAGCCAAGTGGGTGTGGGACCGTCCGGAGAAGCCGCTGGACATCTTTCACTGTCCGGCGCGGTGCTCGCCGCAGCTGCGGCACCGGATCGAAGAGATCGCCATGGCAGCGTATCGGACTCTTCGCTGCCGCGACTGGGCCCGGATCGACATCCGCTGCGACGGCAACGAGGCCCCCTATATCCTGGAGGTCAACCCGCTGCCTGGCGTGATTCCGGACCCGGCCGCGAACTCGTGCTACCCAAAGGCGGCCCGGGCCGCAGGTCTCTCATTCGATGAGGTGATCTTGACCGTCCTCAGGGCTGCCGCCGCGCGCTATGGCCTTAGAGTCCCGGACTGAGGAGAACGTCGCAGCCAGCGAGAGCCAGGCGGCCGCCGAACCGACCCAATCGGGTTTCGGGCGGATCGCCGTGCTGGTGGACGAGATCGCCGAGTTGGAGGCCATCGGCGGCGAGCGGATAGCGCCGGCCCAATCGACGCTCCGCATCATCGCCGCACTCGAGGCGCTCGGCTACCAGCCGGTCGAGCTGATGTTAAAGCCCGGCAAAACTAAAGACTGGCTAGCCGGTCTGCTGGCGGGCGAGTTCCGAGCCGCGTTCAACCTATGCGAGACGGTGGCTGGGCGGGCCCACGGTGAGCACCTCGCTGCCGCTGCCATAGAGCTGGTAGAACTGCCGATGACTGGGGCCAGCGCTGCGACCCTGCTCTACTGCCTCAATAAGGACCGCTGCTCGGCCGTCCTGCGGTCACATGGCATCACCGTCCCCGAGTGGAGACTGGTGCGCCGGGGAGATCCAACCCCCAACGATTGGACGCGGTTCCCGGCGATAGTCAAGCCGGCCGCCGACGACGCCTCGAACGGCATTCACCCGAAATCGGTGGTGCACTCCCAGGCGGAACTCGACACCGAAGTGAAGCGGCTGCACGAGCGTTGGGACGCGCTGCTGCAAGAGTTCATCCCCGGACGTGAGATCAACCTGGCCATCGTCGGGCGTTTCGTGCTGCCGCCAGCCGAGATCGATTTCAGCACCCTGCCGGATGGTTCGCCGCCCATAGTCTCTTTCGAGGCGAAGTGGGTCGCGGGCAGTCCGGAGGACGTCGGCACGCGACCAATTTGCCCGGCACCGCTGCCGCCCGAGCAGACGAGGGACCTGCAGCGCCTGGCCGTCCGAGCCTGGGGAGTGATGGACGGCCGTGGCTACGCGCGAGTCGATGTGCGCCTCAGCGCTGACGGCGTTCCCTACGTCATCGACATCAATCCCAACCCCGACCTATCACACGACGCCGGGCTGGCGCGCCAGGCGCGGGTCGCCGGCTGGTCGTACGATGAGTTGATCGGCAGGGTCATGGAGGAGGTGTTGTCCCGGGCCGAAGCGGATGGTGCGCCTCCACAGGACATGGTCTTTCTTGAGGCACATGCGAACGTGGAGGCTCTCAGATGACGCCCGTCGCACACAAGCCCGGCTCTCAAGAAACGCCGATCCAAACCTTCGACTGGCGTCCGCCCAAGCCGGCGGACAGACCGCGGGTGGCAGAGGCTGTGGCAGCGACCGGGATGTTCAGGCCGGACGAGATCGCCGTGGCCCTGGAGGTCTTTGACGACTACTGCCGGGCTCCGGGGCAGGACTACCTCGCCCTGGCAGCCTATGGCCCCTCGGGTGGGCTCGCGGGCTTCGCATTGTTCGGCCCGACGCCGTGCACGGTGGGCACCTGGGACCTCTACTGGATCGTCGTGCACCCGCAGGCACAGGGTCAGGGCGCAGGGCGTGGCCTGCTCGAACGGGCCGAAGCCCAGATGCGGGACGCTGGGGCGCGAATGTGCGCGATAGAGACGTCGTCACGTGAGGATTACGAGGCGACGCGCCGGTTCTACTTAGCTTGTGGCTACCAAGAAGTCGCGCGGATCGCCGACTTCTACGACGCCGGTGATGACCGGGTCACATACGCGAAGCAGTTCGAGAAGTCGTTGTCTCTTCGCAAGGAGAATGAGTAGCGAGACTGAAGGGACAAGGTGCGGGGCGCGGGGGGGAGTGGTTCCCAGCTCACGTCTCTAACTCATGACTCACCGAGGTGTGCGACTATGGCGAACTGGCAACAAATACTCAAGAAGAGTATAACGACCGTTGACCAGCTCATCGAACTGTTCGGCGAGGAGAGAATCGACCGCGAGGCCGCTGAGGCCGCGATCGAGAACTTCAACCTGCGGATCACGCCCGCCGTCCTCGCCCAGATCAGGAGAGACGGGAACACCTTCTGGCAGCAGTACGTGCCGAGCGCGGAAGAGAACGAGGTCCTCGACGGAGTTGCCGACTCGCTGTCCGAGGACGATGACTCTCCCGTCCCCAACATCACACACCGGTATCCGGATCGTGTGCTATTCCTGATCAGTCCGGTATGCGCCAGCTACTGCCGGTTCTGCACACGACGGCGCAAGGTTGGTGACCCTGAGAAGATCCCACTGAACCAGTTCGAGTCCGCCTTCCAGTATCTCGAGCAGCATACCGAGGTCAGGGACGTGATCCTCTCGGGCGGCGATCCCTTCATGCTGTCGGACCGGCGCCTCGAGTACTTCCTGAAGAGGCTGCGGACGATTGAGCACATCGAGATCATCCGTGTCCACACCAGGATCCCATTGCACCTGCCGGAGCGCGTCACCGCGGACCTGTGCAAGATGATCTCGAAGTACCACCCGGTTTACGTGAACATTCACTTCAATCACCCAGCCGAGTTGACGCCCCCGACCGAGCGGGCGCTGGCCAAGCTATCTAACGCCGGATGCCCACTGGGCTCCCAGACGGTCCTACTCAAGGGGATCAACGACGACGCGGAGATCATGAAGGAGCTGATGCAGAAGCTCCTCAAGAACCGCGTCCGCCCGTACTATCTGTATATGGCCGATCCCGTGGCGGGCGCCGAGCATTTCCGCACCGGAGTCGAGAAGGGGCTCGAGATCATAAGAGCGCTGCGCGGCTGGACCTCCGGCCTCGCCGTACCGCACTTCTGCATCGACGCCCCCGGCGGCGGCGGCAAAATCCCGCTGCTTCCCAACTACGTCGAAGAAATCAGCGATGACGAGGTCGTGCTGCGGAACTACGCCGGCGAAGTGTACCGCTACCCGCTGCCCAAGGAACTGGTCCTGGCATCGATATTGTAGGCGCGGGACTCCTGCATTCATTCGGGGATTCGGGGATCTAGGGAGGTATGTTCAAGGGGCGCCGACCGTATTCAGGTGAAGCCCCTCTAACATTCCTCCCCGAGATCCCCGAATCCCCGAATCCCCGAATCCCTAATTCCCAACCACGATATCCGGCGGGTTCTCCAGGGTCACTCCCGGAGCCGTCTCAACGACCATCACGACCGGTATCCCCGAGACCGCCAGCCGCTCGACCCGGGCACGGCGCTGAGGGGCGGTCAGATCAGTGCCAGCGGCTTCACCGCCGAACCTGGCGGTGAAGGTCGTCCTGTAGGCGTCCACGAACTCATCGGCATCCACCGTGCTGTCCCAGGCGGTGTACCAGACCAGCGCCCGCTCGCCGTCCCTGCCGAGCAAGGCGTAGGCGTCGCCGTCCCAGCCTGAAGCGGCCCGGTCCGCCAGCGCGGTGTTGCCCAAGTGCTGGCGGAAGTAGACCTGGATCTCCAGCTGCCCGAGATCGTCGGCGTACTCGACCCGCCAACCGTCACGAGGCTCAGCCAGTTGCAGCCAGGTGGGGCTGTCGCGTCTCTCCAGAAGGCGTTCGGTGTGCAGCAACTGCTCGGTGGACTCGGGCAACCATTCGCCGAGGGGTAGCGGTCGGCCTTCTTGCGTGCGCCAGAGCCTCTGGACGAGCCTGGCACCACCCAAGTAGACGAACAGCATGGGCTCGCGGACGATGGCGGGCGCGGCGGCAAGCTGCGGGAACTGGGATGGGTCGGCCAGCGCAGCCGCCATCTCCGGGCCGATCTCCGGCAGCTGTTCGGCGGAGACCGAGGAGCCCGTCATCTGGGAGAACTGCCAGGCCATCATTGCCACGGTGGCGTGACCTTCCATAGCCGCCTGGATGGCGGTGCGGGCATCGTTGCTCGAGACGGCGTTGAGCAGCGAGTCGATGTCGACGTGCTGGTCCTGGAGGGCATGAACGAGCTCGTGCACGAGCACGGATTCGAGCATCTCGTCCGGCGCCTCGTCGCGCACGAAGAGCACATCACGGACCGGGTCATAGTAGCCGACAGCCTGCTCGAGCAGCAGGTCGACCAGCAGTTCCCTGAGGTCCACAGTGTCGGGGATGAGGCCAAAGGCCTTGTAGGCCGACGCCACCCGATCCAGGCTGTCACCTGGGAACTCGGCATCGAGCCGCTCCAACAGATAGGTTTCCAGAGTCGCGCCGGTCGAACGCCGCACCTCTGGCGTCCGCAAAGCCTCCAGGTGCGCGAACTCCACGATCTGGGGCAGCAGCGCCTCGACCTGCCGCTCCAGCTCGGCATCGGATCGAACAGCCTCCTGGCCCTCCGAGTCGCGGCCACAAGCGGCGGCCAGGGCGAGCGCCGTCGCCACCAGCGCCAGTCTTGCCACCCCTCGGCACCAACTCACGGCTCGTATTCCACCCATGCTTCCGGCTCCTGAATCACCCTGATCTTGGCCAGCCGCACCGCGGGGCCGTATGCGTTCTCGATATCGAGGCTGAGCCGCTGATAGAAGAACTCGGCCTGCCGCTCGGCGCTGGGGGGGCCGTCGCGGAACGGCTCGAGCTCGTTGAGCAAGGAATGGTCTAGTTCGCTGGCCAGCGCCGCCAGCAGCGGCTGCACGTCCTCGAGATCGGCCACGAAGCTCGACTCATCGAGTTCCTGCACCTCGAGGACGGCCTCGACCGTGTAGCGATGCCCGTGCGTCCGCCCCGACGGGCCCTGGTCGCCAGGCATGAAGAGGGCCGCATCGTAAGAGGCGTGGACCGCCAGTCGATAGACCATCAGTTTCAGAGAATCGGCGCCGGACCCGAACCCGGCGGTGGTTCGGCGACCGGGCGAATGACGTCGCCGTCCAGCTCGTCGAGCATCTCCTTCGCGGTTCTACCCTCGACCGGGTGGCGCCATTCGGCGTCGATCTCGGCCAGCGGCTCGAGTACGAATTTTCGCTCGTGCATCCTAGGATGCGGTATCACCAGATCGTACCTTTCGAGCACGCGGTCGTCGTAGGTGAGGATGTCAATGTCCAGAGTCCGGGGCCCGAACCGCTCTTCGCTGCGGACACGCCCGCACTCGTCCTCCACCTGATGGATGAACTCGAGCAGCGCGCCGGGCTTGAGGCGCGTGGCCCCCGCACATACCAGGTTGAAAAACCACGGCTGATCGCGGACGCCGACCGGCTGAGTCTCATAGATCGACGAGATGCGGTCGATCCGCACCTCTCTTCCCAGGCCCTCCAGGCCACGCTCCAGGTAGCGGATCCGATCGCCCTCGTTCGACCCCAGACTCAGGTAGACGTAGCCGACACGCGGCTCATCCCACGTCGTGGTTTCTTCCACCCGCTCAAGCCCTCCCGTAGCGATCCTCGAGCCGGACTACATCGTCCAGGTCCGGTGTCGAGGCCTCTAGGAGATCGCAATCGCTGATCGCTTCCATTCTGTGGCGAGTCCCCGGTCGAATCCGGAAACTCACCCCCTCCTCCAGTTCCACGCGCTCCAGTTCCGTCTCGCTACCCCCGACCAGGAACACCATCCGCCCGCGCAGAACGTGGATCGTCTCGTCCTTGCGCTCGTGGTACTGGAGCGACAACGACTCGCCGGCGTTGATGTGGAGGATCTTACCCACGTAGCGGTCGGTGTGGGCCCAGATCAACTCATAGCCCCACGGCTTCTCCACTCGCTTGACCTCGATCCGCACCCGATACTCCTTCTTTCGCTCCTCCGATCGGCGGCCCTACCCAGCCGCTGCGGCAGCCAGGCACGGCCTCTGGGGCGGTGATGGCTCTAGCGGAAGCGAACGCGCGCGAAACGCCGCTTGCCCCGCCGGATCAGCAGCGGCTGCGCAGTGGACACATGGTGGTCTTTGTCGGTAACCGGTGTGCCATCGAGCTGAACGGCTCCCTGTCGGATGAGACGAACCGCCTCGCTGCTCGAGTCGGCGAGGCCGGCCTCGACCATTAGCTTCGGCAGCCACATCTCGTCTGCTGTGCGCGCCACCTCGACCTCGGGAATCTCCTCCGGCTTTTCGCCGCGTCTTACCACACGATCGAACTGGGCTTCCGCACGCTCTGCCGCCTCGTCGCCATGGTAGGCACGCGTGATGTCCCGAGCTAGCGTCCGCTTGGCCCCCATCGGGTCGTCGGAGATCCGTGCCTGCGCAGCTTCCAGCTCCGGGCCACGGATCGACGACGCCAGGTAGTACCACTCCTCCAGCAGCTCATCCGGGATCGACATGGTCTTCCCGTAGATCTCCTCGGGCGGCTCGGTGATGCCGACGTAGTTATCGTACGACTTCGACATCTTCCGCATGCCGTCGGTGCCGCGCATCAGCGGCACTGTCACACACACCTGGGGCTCCTGCCCAAACCGCTCCTGCAGTGTTCGACCGACCAGCAGGTTGAACTTCTGGTCCGTGCCACCCAGCTCGACATCCGCTTCCAGAGCGATGGAATCGTAGCCCTGCATGAGCGGGTAGACGAACTCGACGAGCGAGATGGGGCGTCCCTCCCGGTAACGGGCCGCGAAGTCGTCACGCTCGAGCATCCGGGCGACAGTATAACGAGAGGACAGCTCGAGGATGTCAGTGAGCTTGAGCTTCGAGAGCCACGTGCTATTCCGGACGACCTTCGTCTTCTTCG
>CP070812.1:426037-429966 GCA_020344015.1 Gemmatimonadota bacterium | reverse complement strand
GGCTCGACTGGCGGACCGACGACGCCTACCTGGACGATCCGCCCCTCCGCGCGGTTCTCGTAGACGACGGAGAGGTGATAGACCTCTCGGTGGAGCGGCGGCCCGGCGCGCGACGCGCGGTGGGCGTGCGGGCTCGACCCTACTCGCTGTTCGAGGCGTCGCGGGTGAGCGCCCGGGTCTACGAGTGGGACGGCGTGGCGATCGGCTATTTCCACCTTTGGCTGGTCCAGCTGAGAGGCGTACCCGAGCTGTTGCGGCAACTACTCGACACCGAGCTCGCCGCGATCGAGGCCATCGTGCTCGATTTGCGCGGGCGCGGTGGGAACGGAGCCGCGGTGCCGCCGCTCCTCGAGGTGCTGGACGATGCGCGGACGGCGCGCGACCTGCCGCTGGTGACCCTCATCGACGCGGGGACCCGAAGCGCCAAGGAGGTCATCGCCCACGAGCTGACTAAACGTGAGCGGACGCTGCTGGTCGGCGAGCGGACCGCGGGTGCCGTCATTCCGGCGGCGTTCGCAGACGTCGGCGAAGACACGTACCTGATGTTCCCGCCGTTCGAGTATCCCGGCTACACAGCGTCGCTCGAGGGGAAGGGCGTCGAGCCGGATGTCCACGTCCCTGCATCGGGGCCCTACAGCGCGGGTCAGGATGCGATACTCGAGGCCGGCCTGCGCCAGGCGGCCCGGCTGGCGGCCGCGGGCGGCGGCCGGGAGGCGAACCAGCTGCCGGCCTACTCGGAAGTGCTGGCCGGGATGGTCGAGGCGCTGGGCGGTGAGGCGGCGATCCGCAGGCACAGCGCCATGACCCAGACCGGCACGTTCGAGATCGTCGGCCTCCCGGTGGCGGGCACGATGGTCGCCCGCTACGCCGCTCCCCACTTCCTCTTGGTGACGGCGGAGCTCGAAGGGGTGGGACGACTCGTGCAGGGCTACGACGGCGAGGTCGGTTGGAGCGACAGTCCGAGCACCGGAAGAACGGTCCTCGAGGGTAACGACCTGGCGCAGCTGCGCGGCCAGGCGAACTACTACGGCCCACTGGGGTTCGAGGAGTTCTACGACACGGTCGAGCTGGCCGGCCGCACCGACTTCAACGGCACGCCGTGCTACGAGCTATCGCTCTCTTACGGCGCGGGAGCGGTCCGGACGCTGTTCGTCGACACGGCCAGCTACCTCATCGTCGGTATGAAGAACACCATCTCCACCCCCGTGGGCTCGGTAGAGACGATCACCACACTCGCCGGCTACCAGGAATTCGACGGACTGCAGGTGGCCACGCTGCGGACGACCGACGTGGGGGGACTCCAGCAGCAGAAGGTAGTGATCACCGGCGTCTCCTTCGGTCCTCACGAGCCGGACACCTTCGAGCCGCCGGAGTGGGCGGTGCGCTGATCTGAAGGAGCGGTCGACGGGACCAGGTCCGTCAGGTCCAGGTTGCCCAGGAACGGCTCGACCCGCTCGCCGAGGAGGAGCCGCCGCACGACGTTCCCGATCTGGCCGGCCGCGTAGCGGGCCTCGCTGGCCAGCTGGGGGTATCCACAGAGCGTGTCTCCGATCCGTTCCAGCGAGCGCCGCGACCGCTGGGAGATGTTGTCCCAGCCGCCCATCCACTCGGTAAGCGCCTTCATGAAGGCCAGCGGCGTCGGGAAGGCATCGCGCCCCAGCTGCGGACCCTCGATCCGCCCGTGAAACGGGGGGAGGTCAGGCTGGTAGGCGTAGGGCTCGACGCTGAGGAAGCCTCGTTCATCCGCCGCGAACACCAGGTTCAAGCCGCGCTCCTTGGCGCGAAGCCGCAACTCGCGCTTCATCTGCAGATCATCACACTCGTCGATGACGAGATCGAGACCATCCAGGAAAGCCGCCAGGTTCGTCGGCGTCACTCCGTCCTCGAAGACCGTCAGCTCGAGATAGGGATCGATCTTGACGATGCGCCGCGCGACGATCGTCGATTTCTTCTCACCCAGTTCATCGAACCCCGCATCGAGCCGATTCAGGTTCGACAGGTCGAGTCGATCGAAATCGGCCAAGGCCATCGCGCCGCACAGATGCTCCTGCGCCACCGTCACCGCCGCCTCACCGCCGACGGACAGACCGATGACGCCGATGCGCTTGCCGCGCAGGGACACCATCTCTTCCCGTGTGATCTTGTCCAGGTTGCGGTTGGTGATCACCTCGTAGTAGTCGTCCCGCTCGAGCAGGTGCACGATCTTTTCTTCCCACGGCAGGTAGATCCAGTTGCCGTATGACTCGCTGCCGCCATGCCCGGAGAGCAGCTCGTCGATGAAGCGCCGTCGCTCCGCGTCATTCGACCTCGACGGCCACCTTACGGCGGCCAGCTCTCCGAGCTGGCGATCGATCGTGTCGATCACGGCGACCCGATGCTCGCGGCAGACGGCGCGAAGGCGATCCGCTTCGCCGGGCCTCAGCCGGACGATCCACGGCCGCCAACTGCATGTAGCTGAAGGTGCGGGCGACGCGAGCCGGCGCGCGAGCTCCCCCAGATCGAGCGTCGGGCTCACCGGCGCCTCACCGGTTACAGCTTGAGTTCCCACGTCTCTCCCACGAGATCGTGCCCGAAACTGTGGTGAGCCTCCCGATCGACCACGGTGAAGCCGGTCTTCTCGTAAATACGTCGAGCGGCATGCAGCACGTCGTTCGTCCACAGACTGATCTTACGGTATCCGGCCAGGCGGGCGAACCGCACGCACTCGTCCACCAGGCGGCTGCCGATGCCCAGATTCCGCGCCTTCGGCTCGACCAGCAGCAGGCGCAGCTTGGCCACCGTCTTCGTCTTCTTGACCAGAAACACCGACCCCACGTTCTCGCCGTCCTTCTCCGCTATCCAGCAGCGTTCCCGTCTCGGGTCGTACCTCTGGATGAAGTCGGCGACGATCTCCGCCACCAGCGCCTCGAACCGCTCGTCCCAGCCATATTCCTGTGCGTACAGTACACCGTGGCGCTGGACCACCCAGCCCATGTCGCCCGGCTGGTGAGGCCGCAGGATGTAGGGCACGCGGTGCTCGGGCCCGGGGCCCAGCAGCTTCTCGATCGTGTGCATCGCGTCGACCAGAGACCCCTGCTCTTCCTCGCTCAGCTCGGCCAACATCGCTCCGATCTCATCGCGCGACGCCGCGTTCAGCTTGGCGAAAGCCTCTTGTCCCTGCCGCGTCAGGCAGAGGAGCGTCTGGCGACCGTCGTCCTGCGAGCGCTCTTTCGCCAAGAGCCCGCGCTTGTGGAAGCCGCGCAAGATGCGGCTCAGGTAGCCGGCATCCAGCCCCAGCTCCTCGCCCAGCTCCGTTGCCGTCGTCCCCTCGTGGTGGGCCAGCTCGTAGACCACCCGCGCCTCGGTCAGCGAGAAGGGGCTTCTCAGCAGACCTTCCTGCAGGACGCCGATCTGGCGCGTGTAGAACCGACTGAAGCGCCGGACGGCTTCTACGCGTTGATCGAACTCGGCACTCGTCATCTGCAGCGGAGCGAAGGCGGTTGACTCGTCTCTGCGGATCCCACGATACTTGCTATTATAAACTAGTTATTTGCTTTTGTCAAGTATCTCACGTCTGCCGGCGGCGGTGAGGGAGCAGAGTCCTGAGGTATCGGGAGTTACTCGCGATCGACGTGACGGGTTGGCGGGAGGGGGGGAGGCGGCGGAGGAGCCCAAGTCTGCGCCTGTCCCTGTCTTACTCGGCGCGCTCCTGCAGCCCGACTCGCAGCACTAGGTCGTGCAGCTCGGCCGGATCGACGGGCTGGGTGAGGAAGGGGCGCCCCACCTCCGTCAGGAACCTGCGTATCGGCGTCTCGCCCAGGTCGTTCACCAGGAATATCGTGCGCACCGCCTGCTCCAGGTCGATGGCCACGATGTCGCGGAACAGGTCGTCGGGCGGAATCTGCTGCGTCGGCAGCTCAATCACCACCGTGTCGTAGAACCGCCGCTTC
>CP070812.1:415978-425937 GCA_020344015.1 Gemmatimonadota bacterium | reverse complement strand
TCTACCGTTGAGCCACGCTGGCGCCGGGAACGGCAATCTATTCCGCGGCTTCTCGAGGGTCAACCTCGGCGTGGGCCACCAGCGCCAGCTCCGGAACCGCGATGGGGACACCCAACCCCAGTGAGAGCGGGGCACGGCTGGGGAAGCCTTTGTCCATGGCCTGCATGAAGGCCCGCACGACACCGGGATCGAACTGGCTGCCGGCGCAGCGCTCGAGCTCGCTAAGCGCGTAACCTTCGGTGAGCGCCTTGCGGTAGGGTCGGTCGGTGAGCATGGCGTCGAAGGCGTCGGCCACCGCCAGGATGCGGCCTTCTATAGAAATCCGCTCGCCCTTGAGGCCGCCGGGATAACCGTTGCCGTCCCAGCGTTCCTGGTGGTGGAGAATCGCCAGAGCCGCGGGTAGCAGGAAGGAGATGCGCTGGATGATCTCGACGCCCAGCTCGGGGTGCCGCTTCATCTCCTCGTACTCTTCCTCGGTGAGCGGGCCCGGTTTGTTGAGAATCGCGTCGGGGATGGCCAGCTTGCCCACGTCGTGGAAGAGCGAGCCGAGCCAGAGGCTCCACATCGCTCTCTCGTCCAATCCCAGCTCGGTGCCGGTGGCCAGGGCGTACTTGCTCACCCGGTCCAGGTGGCCGCCGGTATAGCGGTCGCGGGCCTCGATCGCGGCGGCGAGCGCCTGGAGGCCGTCGAGGAAGAGCTGGTTGATCTGGCCCGCCTGTTTCTGCACGCGCTCCTCGAGGTGCTCGCGATAGGCCCGGTTCTCGCTGAGTAAGGCCCGGTGCTCGAGCGCCCGGTAGACGGCGTGGCGCAGCTGTCCCATCTCGAACGGCTTTATAAGATAGTCATCGACCTGTGAGCGGATCGCCTCGACGGCGAAGTCGACGTCAGGGTGTCCGGTGATGACGATGACCTGGATCTCTCTGTCCCGCTTCTTGACGAGCTTGAGCAGCTCGATCCCCGTCATTTCGGGCATGGTGATGTCGGTGACGACGACATCGAAATCGGTGTCCTCGATGAGCGCCAGCGCGTCCTTACCGTTGGACGCGACACGGCACTTGTGCCCGTCGGCCCCAAGCACCTTGGCGAGGACGGTCGTGAGGGACTGTTCGTCGTCGACGATCAGGACCGATGCCTGTCCGTCGCCCCGGACGGCGGACTCCACCGGGGACTCCTCCCGGCTTCGGGACGAATGGGTGTCGGGATCTTCAAGGCGAGGGGTATCAACGAGATCGCTCGACCGACGTGGCACCGCAAATCCTCCGCACCTGGTTCGAGCCCGTCATCGACAGGCTCTTCGTGGCTCTGGGCTGTGCCTCTGGTTTCCTGGGGGTGGCTCCACGCCCTGGCCCTGCTGCGAGCAGGCTGGGCAGCGGCGCGCTGGCCTGGCCGCGCGGCCACGGCGGCCGGCTAGTTATTGCGGGGGGGACGCTCTTCTCCTCTGGAAGCCTATACGCGCTAAGCCTTTCGGCTCGCGCCGGCTAGGGAGCATTACCCCTCTGGGGGGTCTGGCGTTCCTTTGCGGGCCCGCCTGCCTGGCCTGGACGGATGATGATCAAGGGGCGTCGAAATCGCCGAGTTCATCTACCCGGCTGGCTTCTTTCCGCTCCGCCCGCCCTCCGCTATTCTCACTGGACCCTGGCGAGCCAACTTCCGTCACCAATCACCCGATCTAAGCACGACATGATCACCCGGGCGGTGCGACAGCTAAGGGACCTGCACGACGATCTCCGCCAGACCGAGCGCCTTTACATGGTGCTGGTGGCGACGGTCGTCGGGGTGCTGGGCGGCCTCGGTGCCGTCGCATTCCGGCGACTGATCGAGGCGGTGAACCGGGTCGCCTGGCAGGAGGGGCCGGTGACGCTCGGTCACCTGGCGGCCCTGCCGCCCTGGTGGAAGATCGTGGCGCCGGCGGTGGGCGGCGCGATAGTCGGCTTCATCATCTACCGGTTCGCCCGGGAGGCCAAGGGACACGGCGTGCCGGAGGTCATGGAGGCGGTGGCCCTGCGCGGCGGCCGTATCCGGCCGCGCGTCGTGCTCGCCAAGATGTTCGCCTCGGGGATCTCGATCGGGACCGGCGGCTCGGTGGGCCGTGAGGGGCCGATTGTGCAGATCGGCTCGGCTATCGGCTCGACCCTGGGACAGTGGCTGAAGATCGACCAGCGACGTCTGCGGACGCTGGTCGGCTGTGGGGCGGCGGCCGGGATCGCCGGCACCTTCAACGCGCCGGTCGCCGGGGCGCTCTTCGCCCTCGAGGTCATCCTCGGCGAGTTCGGCGTCGCCCAGTTCTCGCCGATCGTCATCTCGTCGGTCGCCGCCACCGTCGTCAGCCGTCACTACCTGGGAGACTTCCCTGCCTTCGTGGTCCCGGACTACAGCCTCGTGCACTGGACCGAGCTGTTTGCGTACGTCGGCCTCGGCATCCTCGCCGGGCTGGTGGCGCTCGCCTTCATCCGCAGTCTTTACGCGACCGAAGACGCCTTCGACAGACTCCGCGCGCCGCTGCCGCTCAAGGCGATGGTCGGCGGCGCGATCATCGGCCTCATCGGAATCCAGGCCCCCCACATCTTCGGTGTCGGCTACGAGGCGATTAGCGATGCGCTGCACGGGAACCTCGTGTGGCAGTTCATGCTGATCCTGGTCCTGGTGAAGATCGTCGCGGTCTCGATCACCATCGGATCAGGGGGGTCAGGCGGCATCTTCGCACCCTCGCTGTTCATCGGCGCCATGCTGGGCGGCGCGGTTGGAACGGTGGTCCTCCTCGTCTGGCCGACGCCGACGGCGGGCACCGGCGCCTACGCGTTGGTCGGCATGGGTGCGGTCGTCGCTGCCGCCACCCACGCTCCTATAACGGCGATCCTCATCATCTTCGAGATGACCGGGGACTACAAGATCATCCTGCCGCTGATGATCAGCTGCATCATCGCCACCCTGCTGGCGACCCGGCTCCAGCGCGCTTCGATCTACACGATGAAGCTCTTGCGCCGCGGCGTAGACATCCAGCGAGGCCGTGCGGTCAACGTGCTGCAGCACGTCCAGGTACGCGAGGTCATGCGGCCCGACGTCGTCACGGCGGCCCCGGACGACCACCTGCTGGCACTCATCTCGAAGTTCATCGACCATCCGGGAAGCACGCTGTTCGTCACCGACGACGAAGGCGTGCTCGAGGGGATCGTCAAGGTCGATCAGATCCGGCCGATAATGAAGGACCCGGCCTCGATGGAGGCGCTGATCATCGCCGAGGACGTGATGGTCGCAGCCGAGTTCCCAAAAGTGTCGCCTACCGACTCGCTGGCCGACGTGATGAGGATGCTCGTCGCCTACCGCGGCGAAGTGCCGGTCCTGGAGAACGGGCGACTGGCGGGCGTCATCTGGCCGGAGGACGTCATCGCTCGCTACAACACGGAGATCTTCAAGCGCGACATGGCCGGCAGCATGGTCTCGGCGGTCGGTCAGGAAGGCGGAGTCGAGTCGGTGCCGGCGGCTCACGACACCGTGGTCGCCGAGATCCCGGCGCCCGGACCCTTCATAGGTCGCACGATCCGCGAGCTCAACATCCGGCAGGACTTCGGGGCCAGCGTCCTGATGATCAAGCGGACCACCGGCACCGGCGACGACACCCTGGACACGGCACCCGACCCCGACTGCGCCTTCCAGTACGGCGACGTCATGCTGGTGCTGGCCCCCAGCGACCAGCTACCTTGTCTGAAACGCGGTGTGCCGCGATCGAGGAAATGAGCGCGGTACCGTCGCGACGCTGCACGCTGCTAGTGGAGGGACTCTGAGATGTCAGCCATGTATCTCTGCCCCTGGGGCTGCGGTGAGATGGTCGTAGTCGAAGACCCCTTCCCCACGAAGATCGTCACCTGCCCCAGGTGCGAGCGCGAGTGCCGCCTCACGAAGCACGAGGAACCGGACGGCTCCGTCTGGTTCGAGCTCACACCACACGAGTCGTAAGTCGAACCTGACCGCCGCGTCCCGCTCTCAGGAGGTTCCGCCATGCGCGCCTTTCTGATCTCGATCGCCGCTTGTCTTCTCCTCTTTCAAAGTTCCTGTGTCCCAGCTGGACTGGAGGCTCCCGTCGGAACTGGAAGAATGGGCGGGCCATGTGGCTGAGTGGGCACAGTTTGTTGCTGACTATTACGCTGTATGCGGGGGTACCGATAGAGCGTTTCAATGGCTGACCCGCGCTATGGAGGCTGGCTTCCTCAACACCGATTTCATTGAATCAGGCGACAGCTGTCTAGAACCTCTGCGTGGCAACCCTCGTTTTTCCTTGTTGGTCGAGAGGATGAGGCAAGAGCAGCTCGAATTGGAGCGGACGCTGCCACCTGTCAAGTTCGCCAGCTAGGAGAGTCCAGGCCTCACCGCTGCATGGCCCGTGACCTTATCAGCAAGTCGTACCTGCGGGGCAACACCGTGCCATGGCACCTATGGGCACACGACATCTTAGGCCTTCGCAGCAGCGAACGTCACCACCACAATATTGGCCGGTTTTGGCGCAGCTACGGCGAGGACCTGTAGGCTCCTCGGGGATGCAACCAGGCATGCTTGGCGTAATCGTGGTTGTCGCGACAATCAGGAGTGCAAAAAAAAAGCGTCGGCGATGCTTCCTCATCATAGTCCCCCAGATAAAGTCCTCGGCACAACTAGTAGCTTTGGACAGTCAAGCGAGAGTCAAGGCGTCGACAGCTCGCTGACAGCTGCGAAAAGGTCGTCCGACCGCGACATAACAATTCAGTGGTCTTACGGGTACCAATTCCAACTTGTCATGGAGAGGCCGTGCGCAACGATGCTGCCTGGAAGCTGCTGCAGGCCAGCTTGGCTGGTTACTGCGATTGTGGGCAACCACCACGGCTGGGGTCCTCGGTACTCACAGGACTACTGAACGACTCCCTCAGCTCTACCGAGCAGCCGCAGCATGACAAACGCAGCCTCCCGCTGCTACAGCTATCAGGCATGGCTATCGACTGTTGGACGGACAGGCGAAGTTGTTACCCGACTCGATGCGGGCTACCTCTCGGCAACATCACCGCAACGCTTTACTAGGTGGGAGTCTGAGGGAAGTGGAGCCGAGGGGACTTGAACCCCTGACCTCCTGAGTGCGATTCAGGCGCTCTCCCAACTGAGCTACGGCCCCATCTTCGGTGTGGTGTGAGCAGTGTGCGGTGTGTACCCGTCGGTCTACCACCTACCGCATACTGCATACCGAGAATGGGGGCGACAGGACTTGAACCTGTGACCTCCACGATGTCAACGTGGCGCTCTAGCCAGCTGAGCTACGCCCCCGGAAGCGGGTGGAATCTATCCGAGGCCCGAAAAACGGTCAACTAATCCCCGAATCCCGGAATCCCCGAATCCCTAACTCCCAAACCCGTCTTCCCGCTTGAGCAGCTGGCCACCGGTGTGCGAGCTGATCGTATAGACGATCGGCGAGCCGGCGCGCCGCACGTAGAAGCCGACATCCTCGCGCTCGAGGAAGACCAACTCGCCCAGCGTCGTGCCGCCGGGGCCGACGAGACGCAGGCGGCCGGAGGGCGGCTCCCAGGTCAGCGTATCGGCCACCGAATCGTCGACGAAGCTCATAGCGAGCAGCCCGGAGAGGATGCTGAGCACCCCCGCCACCGTATTCTCGTCGGCGGCGGCGCCCGACGGCTCCAAGTGCCAGCCAGCGGTATCGCGGGCCAGGGCGAACGACTCGTCGGGATAGCTGAACTCGATGCGTTCGACCAGTTCGCGATCAGCCTGAATGATCTCCTTGTCGCGCCAGTCGTCGACGTCGCGGTTCACCAAGCTGACCAGCGTGCCCTGCAGCGTGTAGACCTCGTCCTCGCCTTCGCGCCGCACGTAGACCTGGCCGGCGGCGCGACCGCGCCTGCCGACCACGAGCGAGAGCTGGGCGGTCCCGCCGGAGTAGACGGTCAGCCGCCGGCCCGTCGTCCTGGTGACGCCGAGCCGTTCGTGGTTCTCGGGGTTGCGGCTTACAAGCTGACCCATCTGCGCTTGCTCCAGCGCCCGCCTCAGCGAGTCTTCAACGTCCACCGCCGCCTGATGGCCGTTTACCGTCCAGCCGTCGCCCGCCCGCAGGCGCACAGTATCCTCGGGGGCAGCGACCACCACGCTGTCGAGCTCGGAGGCCGCGACCGCCGCCAGGTCGTAGGAAGCTTCAGCTGGACCGCCGAGGCCACCGACGAAGCGGGCCAGCGCCCAGGCGAGCACCAGCGCGGCCAGGACCAGCATCAATCTCTTGAGTAGTCGATCGCTCATTGTCCGTAAGTCCGTCGAGTCATTCCGCGCCGTCGCATCAACCGTAGCGTGCCGAACAGAACGAAGAGCAGCGGCACACCGATGAGGTTCAGATACTTGATCGCCCCTTTGGTCGTGTCCGATTCGAAGACGAGTGGCCGCGGTGTGCGCTGCTTGGAGCGGATGGACAGCAGCGCGTCGCTCTGGGTCAGCCAATCGATGGCGTTGAGCGCGAAGATCAGGTTCTCCGTCGCGTTCCGCGCGAAGGCGTCGGTAAGGAAATCGGAGTCGCCGACGATGACGACGCGCCCGGTGGGTGGCCCCTCCTGGACCTGCGTGCCGAGGACTCGCGGAGTCGCCTCGGCCGGCGGCCGCTCCTGGGTCTGCACCTCCACACCGCCGTTAGTGCCGGCGTCGAACGGCGTCGCCGTCGTGTCGGCCCCCGCGCTATCGGCAACCTCAGGCTCGGGCGGCGGCGGTACCGAGACCTGAACGGCGCCCACCGCACCCTCCACCGCGACGGCCAACAACTGCGGGCGAAGGTCGGCCGGGTTGTAATAAGGATCGATGTCGGGCCGGATCTCGAACGTCCCCTGCTGCACGCCGGCAGCCTCGCTGGTCGTGAACAGCGGGGTGAAGCTGCGGCCACCGAGCGTCTGTAGCGTGTCGAGCGAGCTGGCCCACGGCAGGAACAAGCTGTTCACGTTGCGTGTGATCGCGTGCTCCGCCGCCGGCAGTGCCCGCAGCCAGAACGGGTACGGTACGATGTAGTTGAAGACCTCGCCGGGGACGGTGATCGCCTCATTCGACCGCAGGTCGAAGACCATGTCGAGGTTGACACGCACGCCGAACGTCTCGCTGACGTCGCGGGCGCTATCGGGTACCGGGCTGGCGAACAGGTAGCGCAGGTTCACATCGGCGCCCTCGCCCAGATAGAGCGCCCGGCCACCGGCTGCCAGGTAGTTTCGCAGCAGTGCACGCGAGCGCGCCTCCATCGCCGTCTTCGGTCCGGCGACGATGATCGCGTCGAGATCGGGGCCCAGCTCGGCATCGGCCGACGTGAGATCGACGGTGGTGATCTCGTACGTGCGGGCCAGTTCGCGGCTGAACCCGGTATAGTCGCCCTGCGTCTTCTCGCCGTGCCCGGTGATGTACGCGACCTTCGGTATCTCGCTGCGCGTCAACCGCCAGACGTTGGAGGCGAGCTGGTACTCCAGCGTCTCTGTGGCGCCGACAAACGGGATGACCTCCATGCCGTCGGCGTACTGGACCGCGATCCCCAGCCAGCCCTGCTTCACCTGCAGCTCCTCGGTCCGCATCACGCTGAACTGCACCGGCGCGATCCCCAGCTGCTGCGACTCTTGCAACGCTTCCTCGCTGCGGTCCGGGTGCTTCCTGACGACCTGAATGTTACCGCGGCTGTAGCGCTCGAAGTCGCGCAGCACGTCGCTCACGTCGCGCTCCAGCGGTCGCACCTGGGCCGGTAGTTCGCGCGACGAGAATAGCGTGATCGTCACGACGTCGTTCAGGTCGCCAAGTATCTGCCGCGTCCCGCGCGACACCGTATACAGCCGCTCCTGCGTCAGGTCGATACGGCCGGGGATATGACGACCGAACAGGTTCGCGAACAGGGCGATGCCGACGATCGTCAGCGTACCCAGCCGCAGGTTGCGGTAGAGTCGCGAGCCGTGGCTCAGGCGATCACGCAGCAGCAGCCACTGCGCGAGCGATAAGAAGGCGGCGGCTAGGGCGACGAAGTAGACGACATCGCGCAGGTCGATGACCCCACGCGCCACGTTGGCGAAATGCGCCATTATACCGAGCTCGCCGAGGGCGCCGCCCAGCCAGGCCGGCAGGCCCATCTGCACGACCTCGGTGCCGGCCATCATCAATATGAAGATCACCGCAGTGGCGACGATGAAGGCCGTGATCTGGTTGCGCGTCAGAGCCGAGGCGAAAAGGCCGACCGCCGCCATACCGGCCATCAGGAAGACAGTCCCGGTATATTGGGCGACCACGACGCCGAAGTCGAGCCGGCCACCGACGGCCAACGTCAGCGGCAGCAGCAGTGTGCCGGCGAGCGCTATATATAGGAAGAGCAGGTTGCCGACGTATTTGCCGAGCAGGAACTGGGACTCGTGGACTGGATGGCTGAGCGTCACTTCGAGCGTGCCGCGCCGGCGCTCTTCGGCCAGCGCGCCCATCGTCACCGCCGGGATGAAGAAGAGCAAGATCAAGGGCAGCATGTCGAACATGGGGCGCAGCGAAGCGGTGGCTATCAGGAAGACGCTGCGGAAGAAGAAGAAAAAGTTCATGGCGAGAAAGACGACGAGCAGGATGTAGGCAGTCGGGTGGTCGAAATAAGTCCGCAGCTCCTTGCGGGCGATCGTCCAAATATTCCGCATCGCCTCTCCCCCTATCGCGTCAACTGGCTAAACAGGTCCTGCAGGCTCGCCGTCTCTTCGTGGAGTTCCCAGAGCACCCAGTCTTTCGCTTTGGCGAGCCTGAAAATCTCGGGCCGCGGGTCGGGCCCCGAGCCGACGGCGAGCGTCAGGCGCGTGCGGCCCTCGGACTCGGATTCGTCGGTCACTTCCTCGACGTTGGGCAGCTTGATCACCTCGTCAGCGACGTCCTCGCCTTTGACCTCGACCACGATCGTGCGTTTGGTGCCGGTGTCGCGGGCCTGCGCCATGAGATCCCCGGTCGAGCCGTCGGCGACGATCTTACCCTCGTGGATCACGATGATGCGGCGGCAGGTCTCCTCCACCTCGGGCAATACGTGCGTGCTGAGGATCACCGTGTGCTCCTTGCCAACCTCGCGGATCAGTCGCCGGATCTCCTGCCGCTGGTTCGGGTCGAGGCCCTCGGTGGGCTCGTCGAGGATGAGGAAATCGGGCCGGTGGAGGATGGCGGCGGCGAGCCCCAGCCGCTGCGCGTAGCCCTTGGACAGCTCGCCGATCGGCCGGTAGAAGACCTCGGCGATCCCGGTGGCCTGGACGGTATCGTCCAGTGCGCCGCCCGGCCCGCCCATCCCGACACCCCGCAGCTCGCCGACAAAGCGCAGGTACTCGGCGACGAGCATGTCGTCGTAGAGTGGGTTGTTCTCCGGCAGGTAGCCGATGCGGCGTCGCGCGGCCACCGGGTCCTCGCGGACGTCCACGCCGTCGATGAGCACGGCGCCTGCGTCGGGCTCCAAGAAGTTGGTGATGAGACGCATGGTCGTCGACTTCCCCGCCCCGTTCGGGCCCAGGAAACCGACCACCTCGCCGCGGTCGACTGTGAACGAGACATCGTCCACGGCGACCGTTCGGCCGAACGACTTGCTCACGTTATCCAGCGTAATCAAGTCCGCCTCCGCTATAGATAATGACGTAAGGTCGCCGACACGGCGGAAAAGATGCTGAAGTTCTGGAAACGGGGCTGACGGGACTCGAACCCGCGACCTCCGGTGTGACAGACCGGCACTCTAACCGAACTGAGCTACAGCCCCAGATGCGGCGCAAAATCTATCCCCAGGCAGGGACCGGTCAAGACTCGGCGGCGGCCAACGCCCGCTCCGCCCAAGCTGACAGCTCCTCGTCGTCCTCCAAAACCTCAACCGGGACCTCGTAGTAGGTCTTGAGCGTCTGCTTGGGGTTAGGGCGAAATGGCCCCATCCCGCGCCCCTCGTAGTCCCGGCGGCTGACGGCGTCGGTCTTGAAGTAGAGCCGCCCGTC
>CP070812.1:405890-415878 GCA_020344015.1 Gemmatimonadota bacterium | reverse complement strand
CCTCTGAGAATCGGGTCTGATCGGGCTGGCTCTACTGGTGGGACTCTGGGTAACGATATACCGGCGGCTCGGCAACGGAGTGAAGCTGGCCAGCGACGACCTGACCAAGGCCTACCTCGTGGCGTGCCAGGGGCTCATCGCTTTCGCCGCGGTCGCCGCCTTCTTCGGTCACGCCCTGGCCGCACCGTCCACAGGCATACCAACGCTGGCTTTGGTGGGGTGCGGGCTCAGCTATCAGAGGCGACTGACGACAGAGAATTTGGCGGCGAAAACCGCAGAGGCCGTTGTCGTCGACGCGGCACCGGGGGCCCTCGACGCCGGAAGCGCCTATGCGTGAGCGGCAGCTCCACTTCCTCCTGCTCCTGTCCGTCTGGCTCTGCGCGTCGTGCAGTTCAGGGGGTACGCCCCGGGAATACGGGTCCGCTCGTCCCGCAGGTGCTCCCGTCGCCGAAACTCCCGCCACCTGGACAGCCTACTTCGGCTCCCACGACCGGCCGGTCGAGTGGGCGCGCTCGATCCGCGGTATCGGGCGCGGCCTGACGGGCTTGCTGCCGGAGGCGGAGAATCTTCGAGAGGCTCACGAACGCCTGACAGCCAGCGCGGGCACTCTCCTAGGCCGGTACGATCTAGTAATCCCGGTGGGCGGACTGGCGTCGGCAAAGGACGCCGACGAAGCGGTGGCATTCCTGCGTCAAGTCGAGAGCGACGGGGGACGTGCCTGGAAGCAGGCGGTGTCCGACCAGGCGATCCTGGTCGGCGAGCTGAGCGCCGGCAAAGGCCACGTGTACTGGCAGGTTGGAAACGAGATTAACAGCCGGGACCAAAGTCGGGCGGCGCGACTCCTGGCAGGCGGCTCCGCCTATGGCCGGCGCGACGACCCCGCCGTGATACCCCGCTACGTTGAGTACTACCTGGCCCCGACCGTGGAGGGGCTGCGCCGTGCCCGAGACTCACTCGGAGGAGAGGCCCGCCTACACATCGCGCTGGGGTCGATCGCCACCTCTTCGCGCCGCGGGGCACGTGAATGGCTCGACGAGCTGCTGCGGTATGAAGTCCGGGGCGCCTACGCACCCCAGCTGGCCGGCAGCAAGGTCTATGAACTCGTGGATGTGATCGCGATTCACTACCTCGTTACGGAGGATGACGACAGCTGGCGCGAGATCTTGACCGGCCTTTACGATAGTTGGGTGGAAACCGGTTTGGTCCAGGGCCTTTGGGCAACTGAGGAGCTCGGCCGCCGCCGCGCCACCAATTCACTAGGCGCCGCGACAACCCTGAGAGTCGCCAGTCGCTATATCAGCTGGTGGCGAGATGCATCTATAGAACCCAAACAAAGCCGCGTCTTCTTCTGGGGTTGGCGAATGGGTACGCCTGGAACCCAAGGCGGCGAAGGGATGCAGACCCTCTACGATTTCTTCGGCGAAACGGCTCTCGCGGACTTGCGAGACGTGACGGTCACCGCGAGTGACGAAGTCGAGGTCTACGCATTCCAATCAGTCAACGACCGTGATCACCGCGCGCTGGTCATTGCTACCAGCGAGGGTTCCGGATCCGTTAAGATCAGAAGAATAGGACTTGGCGCAGACGGTTGGCGCAGCCCAGACAGCGCTCGGTTACACGTCTTCAACCGTGAGGGGCACAAGGTCGAAGAGATCTCTGCGACCCGCGAAGGTCTAGAGTATCGATTCACGTTCCCCGTCGACCTGCGGTTGCCTCGGCCTTCGGCGGTCATTCTGACGATCGAGCATGCGCAAGCGAACTAATCGAACGTCTGCAGACCACATGAAAGTCAAGAAGTGGATTTTCGTGACCGGCGCTCCACGAAGCGCGACGACCTTTGTAGGCCGAATACTCAGCGCACCTCTGGAGGTAGATTACATCCATGAGCCCTTCAATCCGGAGTGTGGTATACCAGGCATAGAGCAGCGCTACCTCTACCTGCGAGCAAAGGGTAATGTCGACTCCGATTTCGACGCGCTGTTCGAGAGAATACTCCGCTATGACTTTTCGCTGAGGACCGGGTACTACAAGAACGACACGCCGTTTCGGCGAGCCATCAAGAGGATCATCGGGTCGCGTGGTCCTTTCTACCTTCGACTGGCGAAGATCAACCCGTTCCACACGACCGCGCTGATCAAAGATCCGATCGGCTGCCTTCTCACCGAGTACCTGGCGACGCGGTTCGGAGTAAGACCACTAATCCTCGTACGACATCCGGTAACGTTCGTGGCCAGCACACTAAGGCTGGGCTGGAGCATTGACATCAGCGCGATAAGCGACCAGCCCGAGCTTGTCGAAGATTACTTCGAAAGCGAGGAGGACCTACTCTGGGCCCCCGGCGACGACCCCCTCGAAGCTGCCGCCAGGCTGTGGCGCGCGCTCAACAAGGTGCTCCTGGCCCAAGCAGATCAGCATCCCGAGTGGCCGGTTCTGACCCACGAAGAAGTCAGCGCCCGCCCGGTGGAGGTGTTCCGCGACCTGTACAAACACTTCGACCTGAAGTGGTCGCCCCGAATAGAAGGCTTGATCCGCAGGAGGACCGGACCGAAGAACAAGGCGGAGGTCGCCGCCGGACGCGTGCAGGATTTTAGGCGGGATAGCGCGCAGCTTTTTGCCATCAGGTCGCGAATGCTCAGCAGCGAACAGCGACGACGCGTTTTCGAGCTCACTTCAGATGTTGCCAAGAAGCTCTATTCCGAAGAATCATTCGGTTTAGAGAACTGATCCGAGTGGGCGCCGAAACGGGACTCGACCAGATATGATCGAAAGCGAGGCCATGCCCAATCCAACCGCGGCCCCCGGCGGAAAAGACCGCAAGACAGCGATCCTCCACAGCAGCTCGCGGGGTTAGAGTGCAGCCGACTTTTCTGTTCATCGGCCCGGACAAAACGGGGTCAACGTGGCTGTACCAGATACTACGGCAACACCCCGACTGCCATGTACCGGACCTGAAGGACATCTACTTCTTCGATCGCTTCTACTCCCGGGGGGTGGACTGGTACTTCTCACTTTTCGACGGCGCAGCGCCCAACAGCGGTGCCGTCGGCGAGCTCTCACACGATTACCTGTTGTCGACCGTAGCTGCGAAGCGAATCGCCAAGGATTTGCCCGACGTGAAATTGCTGACCTGTTTGCGCGACCCCGTGCAGCGAACGTTCTCGCACTACCTCTACATGGTTCGAAGCGGTCGCACGAGCATTTCATTCGAGACCGCGCTGGACCGTTTCCCCGAGCTCATCGAAAACAGTCTCTATGCCAAGCACCTGAGAGTCTATCTCGAGCTGTTCCCGCGAGATCAGATCAAGGTATTGTTCTTCGAGAAGTTGAGGGCCGATCCGCGAGGCTTCGCAGCGGAGGTATTCGAGTTTCTGCGAATCCCTCTCGTCGAGGATCTGCCCTACGAGGAGCGCGTGTTGCCCGCAAGCCGCCCACGCAGCATGCTGGTGGCGCGGTTGGCAAAGCTGGGCGCCGAGGTGGCGCGTCGAGCAGGAATGACCTCGCTGGTGGGGCGGGTCAAGTGTCACCCTTTGGTCGTACGCACACTGTACCGGCCCTACGATACGCGCCCGAAGATGGACTCGGCAACTGCAACAAGACTCCGCGAACGCTTCCGCGACGACATCGTCGAGCTTCAGACATTGTTATCCGTCGATCTGAGCCACTGGCTAGGTCAAACGGAAGGAGCCGACCGTTGAAGGTCGCCATAGTACACTACTGGCTGGTCGGGATGCGAGGCGGCGAAAAAGTCGTCGAGGCGCTCTGCGAGATGTTCCCAGAGGCGGACATCTTCACGCATGTCTTTGATCCTGGGTCCGTCTCAGAGACCATCAAGGGACACCGTATCACGACCACGTTCATAGGACGGTTGCCCAGAGCGCGGCGGTGGTATCAGCGATACTTGCCGCTGATGCCGCTGGCGCTGGAGCAACTGGACCTACGCGAATACGACCTGGTGATATCCAGCGAGTCGGGGCCCGCCAAGGGCGTGGTCGTGTCACCTGACGCAGTACACATCTGCTACTGCCACACGCCGATGCGCTATCTGTGGGACATGTACCACGAGTACCTCGGGAGCGCCGGCCGCATGACACGGATGCTGATGCGGCCACTCACGCACTACCTCAGGATCTGGGACGTGACGACCGCGGCGCGGGTCGACCGTTTTGTAACCAACTCGGCCTACGTCGGGTCACGTGTCGAGAAGTTCTACCGGCGCGAGTCGTGCGTTGTGGCACCTCCGGTGGACACGGCGGCATTCAGACCGAGCGCCGAGCGCGACGACTACTACCTGTTCGTCGGTCAGATGGTCAGGTACAAGCGCGCGGACCTGGCGGTGGAGGCGTTCAGCGGAACATCGAGGCGACTGGTCGTCATCGGTGATGGGGAGCAGTACGGCAGGATCAAGCGGATGGCCGGATCGAACGTCGAGCTACTCGGCTGGCAGTCGGCTGATGCTCTGGCGGAGCACTATGCGCGCTGCCGCGCTTTGATCTTCCCGGGCCTGGAGGATTTCGGGATCGTCCCAGTCGAGGCTATGGCCGCGGGCCGCCCGGTGCTCGCCTACGGGAGGGGCGGCGCGCTCGAGACCGTGGTTGATACCAAGACAGGCCTCTTCTTCGAGGAGCAAAGCCCAGAGGCTCTCCGCGAATGCGTTGAGCGCTTCGAGCAACTGGAGGGTCAGTTTTCCGCCGAGGCCATCGTGGAGCACGCCCGTCGCTTCGACAAGAGCGTGTTCAAAGATCGGATGAGGCGCGTAATCGCTGAGGCACTACAGCGCTAGTTGCGAGCGATGACTATCACCATCGTGGTCACCGCCGTCAGAATTGCCACCAAACTGCGGAAGTCAAAGCCCCTTTCCGGCGGCGGCGGCTTGGCCGGCACGAAGACGTGACTGCCCGGTCCGGGCTTGGGCTTGGAGGAGAAGACCAGGAAGCGACTGGGCAACTTCACCGAGCCGTTCGCGAACTCGACCCGCGTCCGGCCTTTATCTGCGTCACGGGCGTAGCCGCCGGCGCTCTTGATGTAGTAATCGAGTCCCTGCCCCGGCTCATAGCGGACACTCGTCGGATAGAGCACGGCACCATCGACGTACACGGTGCCGTCGTACTGAGGGATGTGAATGGAATCCCCGTCAGCCAGGACCATCGCGTTGCGTTCCGAGGGGTACTCGAGGATGTCGACGAGGTCAACGTTCACCCGCGTGAGCCTCGGCTCGGGGTCGCCGATCACTCCCTGCAGTCGGAAGAAGCGGATGCCTTCCGGGAAAGCCTCAGCCGTCAAGCCGCCAGCCCTTTCAACCAGCTCACGCAGCCCCTCACCCTTGCGCTGCAGGGCGTAGGCACCGGGAAAGCGGACCTCACCTGTGATGGCGACTGTCCATCCCTCCTCGAATCCGGGCTGGCTTCGGATGAACACGTTGTCGTAGCGCTTGAGTACAAAATCGGAGGCAGCCACTACAAGGCTACCATCGGTTCCGCCGACGAGAGAGCTGTCGATGGGCACGTTGATTGTTTCCGTCAGGTCACCGGGTCGCTCGGGTTGAATCGTGATCCTCGCTACCTCGACCTCGTCCAGATAGGCGTCGTCCCGTAGGCCACCAGCCATGAGGACGAGATCCCTGATCGTCATGTCGTCACTGAACTCGTAGACGCCCGGGTTCCTGACCGCGCCGTGGATGGTGACGAAGCGCTCGTCGCGCATCTCGGCGACGGAGTACACGACGACCTCGTCGTACTCAACGAGCTCGGGATCGTCGTCGCCCAGCAGCGACACTGGAACGACGCGCCGCGTCAGATCGACGGGATCGAGCCGGATGATCTGGGCCCGGCCGAGGTAGGTGTCATCCCTCAGACCGCCGGCCCGTTCGATCAGCTCGCCGAGCTTCAGTCCGGGCTCGTGTCCATAGACTCCCGGGGCCCACACGTTGCCACGGATTGTCACCGTGTTGCGCCGTTCTTCCGCCACGCCGAAGACGTAGACCTTGTCGCCCGGCTCAAGCGCAACGAATTCGCCCTCGCCATCGAGAAGCTGAGCAACGTTTACATCGAAGAGGCTACGCTGGACTCCAGGCTGGCGCGCCTCCAGCGGCAGTACGCGATCGATCTGAACGCGCCGCAGATCGGCCTCGGGCTCGATACCGCCGGCCAGTTCCAGCAGTGCCCGCAGCCCTTCGTCACCCTTCAGCTCGTAGACGCCGGGACGAACGACGTTGCCGTCTATCTCGACACGCCGGCCGCGGACCGGCACGAAGACGACGTCGCCCTGATTCAGCGTGATATCCCCAGTGGCCGCCCCGCGGGTCAGGTACTCGTAGATGTCGACGACGGCCACCACTCGGTCGCCGCGCCGGACCTGCACGTTCCGGAAGCTGCCGTGCTCGGCCGGGCCCCCGGACTGATAGAGCGCGTCCAACGCCGTGGACACCGATGTGACCTCGTACTGCGCCGGTCGCTCGACTTCGCCGATTACGAATACTTGATTCCGGCGTAGCGACCCGATGGACACCTCGAAGAACGTGGTCGCCTCTGGTCCGCGCCGCACGCCGGAGTATACGCGACCCAGATACGTGTAGAGCGAGTTGCGCAGCTGATCGAGAGTGAGCCCGTTCACCGCGACGCGCCCCACATCGGGCACCACGACAAAGCCCTCGCGCGTCACGGGAAGCGTGTGGATAGCCTCCACGTCGCCCGTCAGAATCAGCACAAGCTCGTCGCCCGGCCCCAGCTGGTAGTTGGGCGGAACCGGTCCCATCGTCACGGGCATGAACTGACTCGTCGCCCTCTCGAACAGGCTCCGGCCGAAGATCTGAGGCTCGGTGATTCCCGGCACGTACAGCGTATCGAGCAGCAGGCTGTCCAGCGCCAGCGTGTCGGCTGCCAAGAGACTGTCGGCCTGCGGACCCAACGACGGAATGCTCAGACGCTGCAGTATCTCCTGGAGCTGGGTCGGCGTCAGGCTGGGCGCTGCACCGGCCACACCACCGGCGAGATAGCGATCGAGCAGGTCCTCCGGATAGCCCGCCTCGCGCAGGCGTTGCCGCACGTCCTCCCGCGTAACGCCGTATGTCTGCATCAGTGCTTCGAGCTGCTCCGGCGTCATCCGGCCGCTTTGCACTTCTTCCTGCAATTGCTGGATGATCGCCGCCGTGTCCCGGACCTGGGCGGTGGCCGGGAGCGCCAGGGCACAGAGAGCGCCCGCCAGTAAGATTAGCCTTGAGAACATGCCTGGTTGTGTGGATTAGCCGGATCGACCGACAACTGCCAGTTCCGAAGACGGGACGGGGGAGCTTCGGACTACGATGACGCAAGTGTATGCATTAGCTACGGATATGGCAAGGGCAGCGTCGTCGCGCTCATCGCTGGACGCTTGTGCCGCGACGCTTTCGCCGGCACATTGCCCCGGCAGCGCCCTCTAAGCAGGAGAGACGATGAACGATCGCGGCATGGACTATCGCAGCGCCGGCGTGGACGACGTTGGCGAGGAAAGCGGCCTGAAAGGGCTGGCGGAGCGCGTTCGCCGTACCTTCTCCTTCGCCGGCGGCCCGGGGGAGCCGGGCGCCGTCTGCCTCGACCTGGGCCATTACGCGAACGTGGTCGAGATCGCTCCCAACCTTGGGCTGGCGATATCGACCGACGGTGTAGGCACCAAGCTTTTGGTGGCTGAGATGCTGGAAGTGTACGACACCGTCGGCATCGACTGCATCGCGATGAACGTCAACGACATCCTGTGCGTGGGCGCGCGCCCGCTTACGATGGTCGACTATATCGCCGTCGAGCGGGCCGACGATCGAATACTGACGGCGATTGCCGATGGGCTTTGCCGCGGGGCCGAGCAGGCGGGTATCTCCATCGCCGGCGGCGAGCTTGCCCAGGTCGCGGAGATGATCCGCGGCGTCCGGCCTGGATCCGGCTTCGACATAGTCGGGACCGCCGTCGGGCTCGTGCCGCTGGACCGGATCATCGTCGGCGATAATCTCGCCGATGGCGATGTGGTGTTGGGCCTGGCCTCCAGCGGCATTCACTCGAACGGACTGACGTTGGCCCGTAAGGCGCTGTTCGAGAAGGGCGGTTACTCGCCGGATCAGCATCTGGACGCTCTGGGGCGCAGCGTCGGCGAGGAGTTGCTCGAGCCGACGCGGATCTACGTGCGACCGGTATTGGCCTTGTTGGAGGCAGAAGCAGCGGTGAAGGCGCTCATCCACATCACCGGTGACGGTTTCCTCAACCTGCTCCGCGTCGAGTCCGACGTCGGTTTCGAAATCACCGACCTGCCTGAACCGCCGGCGATCTTCGAGCTGATTCGCGAAGCCGGTCGCGTGGATGAGGGAGAAATGCTCCGCGTCTTCAACATGGGAGTGGGGTTTGCAGCGGTCGTCGCCGAAGAGGCTGCCGACAGCGCGGTCGCGACCCTGCGGGCCGCCGGCGCACCCGACGCCCAAATCATCGGTCGCGTGACCGGCGCGGAGTCAGGTAGCGTCCGGATCCCCGACCGCGGGCTGCTGGGTCGGCGGAAGGAAGGTTTCGTGAGAGCTGACTAGCTTTCGCGGCGCCTGCTGCGCGTGACCAACGATTTGAGGTCGGCCTTGAAATCGGCCCAGCGGGTAGTGAATTCCTCGTATCGCCTCTTGTCGCTTTCCCGAGACCGCTCCGCGAATTCACGGCCGAAGGCCCCGAAAACCGCCAGCACACTACCCAGTATCAACGCCAGCACCACGTTGAGGCCCAGGTCCGGACTCGATTTCTCGTCCGGCTCCACGGCGCGGTCAATCACCGTTATCACCGGCGTGTCGTTCACCTCTTGAATCCGCGCTTCCTCATAGGCTCGGCGGAGTGTGGTGAAGACCTCTTGCTCAATCGTCACCTGGCGCTGCAGCCGCTCGTACTGGAACGTGAGTTCCGGCGAGCCCTGGAACTGACGGTTCTGCTCCAGGAAAGTCTTCAGATCTTCCTCGGCTCTGCGCAGCTCCCGCTCAGCCTCCGCCGCCTGCCGTTCGACGAAACGGCGGCGTTCCCGGGCGTTCGATTGGCGCACCTCCGTATTGAACCGATTGACGAGATCGATGTACAGATTGGTGACGCTGGCAGAGAGTGCCGGGTAGCGCGTCTCGACTGATACGGTGATCACGCCGGTTTCTAAGTCGGCGTCGACGGAGGTGGCGTCTTCGAGCTCTTCGCGTCCTTCTTCGAGGCGTCGAGTCTGGTTGTCACCGCCGACCCCGAGGATGTCCAGCAGCGACAGGCTGTCCCCTTCCGCCTCGGAGCGGGGATCGGCGAAGCTGGCAGTGAGAACCTGGTCGAGCAAGGTGCGACTCCCGAGAACATCGACATAGAAGTCCGGGGACTCGGTGCCACCCATCCCCGGAACCGACATTCCTAATTCCCCCACGATTACTTCCAACCCAGTCGGTAGGCTGAGCCCATCCGACTCGGTTTCGGGGTAGAACGTCGAGGTCGCCGTGTACTTGGCGGGAATGATGAGAGAGATCACCGCCGCCAGCACTGCTGCCGCCAACGGCAACCCAGCGACCAACTTCCAGCGTTTCAGCAGGACGGTAGCCAACTCAAGCAAGCTGACCTCGTCGCTAGACTCGTCGGTCGCAGAGCGCCTATCTGTGCCTGGTTCTTGGGTCATCTTCGGCCGAACCTCCCGGTGGGAACCCCGCAGCCCGTCAAAAACCTAGGACCCGGCCGGCGGTTTGCCAAGCACGGCGGCCGGCGGGCCTTGCACGAGGCGCCCCGAGATGCTACTCTGTTATCACTTCCCCAAAATAGGTTTCCCTAAACCGGCGGGTAGATCGTGGCGACGGTCGAAACATCCCAGCGGAACGGTGGACCAGCCCCCTATCGCGTGACTGGCGCGACCAGCCGCGCTGTCATGCGGCTACTCGCGGATCGTGGCGTTCCCGCGAACGAGCTGGTGGTCACGCGCGCTGAGCGCCGCGGCTCGGGCGAGCGTGCTTCTTGGGTCGTGACCGTGCTGCGCGGCCGTG
>CP070812.1:400493-405790 GCA_020344015.1 Gemmatimonadota bacterium | reverse complement strand
CGGCCAGCATCGCATCTTTGACCACAACTGGGTGCCCGTAATCCCGCATACCTCAGGCTGCGGGTGGCAACTATGTCCCCTCTCAAGCGGCTGATCGTCGAGATCCACCGACGCAGCCTCTGGCTGGAGCCCGACAAGACTCGGACAGAGAAGAGCGCCCGACCCATGAACTTTGGCCCGCGCACTTGGTGCATTCCCGTCTTCGTCCTCTTCGCTACTCTGGTCTCATCTAACGGAGGCTGCGCCCCCCAAGCAGAGATTCCGAGAGACCAAGTACTGCCCGCCATCGCAGACCCTACGTTCAGCTACGCAACGCCGGAGGAAGTCGGCATCTCGAGCGCCACGCTCGAAGGTCTGGTACGGCTAGTCGGTAGCTGGGTTTCTGACGGGGAGATTATCGGCGCAGAGTTCATGATCGTGAAAGATCGCAAGATCGTCCTGCACGAGGCCATCGGCTGGAACGACATAGAGCGCGGGTTCCCGATGCGGCGAAATTCGATCTTTCGGATGCGCTCGATGACTAAGCCGTTCACAGGAACGTCCGTCCTGATCCTCCAAGAAGAGGGGAGGCTGAACCTCGATGACCGGGTCTCTGGCTATCTGCCATCCTTCGACAACGATCTCTCGCGCGAGATCACACTGCGCCAGCTGCTCACCCACACGGGCGGCTACGTTCAGGGCGGGTTTCCCGCTCCTTTCTACAGCTATGGGAGCCTGCGGGAGGTGGTGGACGCAGTTGGCGCGGCCGGGCCGCAGCACGCGCCGGGCGAATACCGCTACAGCGATGTCGGTTCCGCGATCCTGGGAGCGGTGGTCGAGCAGGTTTCGGGCATGCCCGTCGAGCGGTTCATAGAGGCCCGGATCCTAGAGCCCCTCGACATGGCAGACACTCACACCCGGTTCTCGATCAACGCGCCGTGGGCTGACCGGATGAACAGCACCTATCGCCGCTCCGACGGTTCCGATTGGACGAAGTACTGGGACAACACAAGAGAGCAGCGGTTCCCGTTCTTCCGGGCCAGCGGCGGCCTGTACAGCACCACCATGGACTACGCAAGGTTTCTGGCGGCGTTCATGGACGGCGGCGTGGCACACGGGACGCGGATCCTCTCGGAAGCATCCGTGGGGGAAGCCCTTTCGCCCAGTCCGCATAATCCCGAGTACGGGCTACACTGGATGGTCTCCAGGATATCCGACCTTGAGGACGTGAAGGTCTTCGGGCACGGAGGGAGCGACGGCACCATCGCGTACGCCATTCCCGAGCTGGATTTCATGGTGCTCTACTTCACCCAGTCACGCGGCCACAGCACGCGTCAGGCTTTCGTTCGCGAGGCGCTCAAGGTGCTGAGTCGGTAGACGGCAGAGTACGATCGTCCCGAGCTGGGCCTACGAGGATTACCGATCTGGAAGAGCCGGAGGAGTCCAATGACGACGAGACATCATGCCGAGGGACGATCGATGCTCGAATCCCGAGTCCCGGTCCGCGGGGCGGCGAGTTCCGGGACTCTCGTGACCATGGCGGTGGCCGGGATCATCGCGCTGTCGACCTCCTGCGCTCCCGCCCGCCAGGAGGCATCCACGGGCGGCACCTACGATGACCTCCTCGCCCTATTCGACGAGTGGCGCGCCTTCGAGATGCCCGAGTTCGTGGACGGCGTGCCGGACTACTCCGCGAGGGCGATGGCCACGCAGCGCACGGCGCTCGCGGGTTGGCAGGCCCGGCTCGCCGGCTTCGACGTCCAGGGCTGGCCCGTCGCCCAACAGATCGACTGGCACCTCGTGCGGGCGGAGATGAACGGCCTTGAGTTCGACCACCGTGTGCGTCGGCCTTGGGAGCGGGACCCTGCCTTCTACGTTACCATCTACCCCGCACAGAGCGACGTGCCCGCGCATGAGGGCCCGGTGATCCACGGGTGGATCGACCTCTGGCTCTACGACTATCCGCTGTCCGCGGAGGATGCCGCAGAACTCGCGGAGCGCATAGGGGCCACGCCCCGGATCCTGGAGCAAGCCCGGGTCAACCTCACAGGGAATGCACGCGATCTCTGGCTGGCGAGCCTCCGCTCCTTCGGCGGCCAGATCGCGGACCTCGAGAGGTTGGGCGAGCGGGTACGCGGAACGAGCGCCGAACTCGATGCGGCGATCGTCGCGGCACGCGATGCCACGGAGGACTTCATCGGGTGGCTCGAGCAGCAGGCCCCCTCCAAAACGGGTCCCTCGGGTGTGGGGAAGGACGAGTACACCTGGTACATGCAGAACGTCCACCTCGTCCCGTTCTCCTGGGAGGAGCAGGTCACGCTCATGCATCGCGAGCTCGCGCGGGCGCACTCGTCGCTCCGACTGGAGGAGCATCGGAACCGGGACCTCCCCGAGCTCGAGCGCATCGACGACGCCGACGAGTACGACCGGCGGCTGAACGACGCGGTCACCCGGTATATGGAGTTCCTGGAAGAGGAGGAAATCCACACGATCGAGGAGTGGATGGACCCCGCGCTCCGCGCACAGATGGGGAACTTCACTCCGGCAGGCCCGGACGAACTGCGGAACTTCTTCCAAGAGGTGAACTACCGGGACCCCATGGTGCTGATGACACACAAGCACCACTGGATCGAGCTCGCGTACATCAGGGAGAAGCCGCATCCCAGTCCGATCCGGAGCGCCCCGCCGCTCTACAACATCTACGACAACCGCTCGGAAGGGCTCGCGACGGGGATGGAGGAGATGTCGATGCACGCCGGTCTCTACGACGGCTTTCCCCGCTCGCGCGAACTCGTCTGGATCATGCTCGCGCAGCGGGCTGCACGGGCGCTCGCCGGTCTCTACCTCCACGGTCACGAGTTCACGATGGAAGAGGCGGTAGAGTACGCGGGGCGATGGACGCCCCGGGGTTGGCTGCCGGACGCCGGCTTGGTCCGGGGCGAGCAGCAACTCTACCTCCGTCAGCCGGGCTACGGCACGAGCTACGTGACCGGGAAGATCCAGCTCGAGGAGCTGATCGCCGAGGTGGCGCTGGAGCGGGGGGACGCGTTCACCGTCGGGAGCTTCTTCGACGACTACTTTCGCGCCGGCGTCATTCCGCACACGCTTGTGCGCTGGGAGATGTCCGGCCGGAAGGATCCGATTCTGATGGTAGGTGGGGGGAACGACTAGGACTCTGCCGCGGCTGTCGCGGTGCCAGTCGTGGTGGAGTGACGGCGCTCACCAGCGCTGACCGGCGCCAGAACGTGCCCTTTTAGTCCGCAGGTCGTGGGTTCGAGCCCCACCCCGGTCATTTCTCATCCTCAAGACCATACGGGAAACCTGATGAAACTAGTCACAGCAATCATCAAGCCGTTCAAGCTTGCCTTCTATCCGATTGAAATACCGAGAGAGGTGGGGCCGGAGCGTGCGAAGTTTCTACCGACCAGCAACCCTGGTCGTGGGGAAGGTATGTCTACTTGCGCTCCGCTCTTTCGGAGGAGCGTTTGCAGCTGGCGCTGCATGCTACGCATAGACTGCTCTTGGTCCGTGGAGATTGCGGGCTCCGTGGTCGTAGCTGGCCACGAGTTGAAGTCACTAGATCAGCTGCGCCGCTCGTTCCGGGGCGGCTCAGCTGAAAGGCTAATCCGTTAGGCGGCTACGCGTCAGATGTCTGTGACGAGCAGGTTACGAGAGATTCGGAACGGCCTCGCGCGAGAGATCCAGGTGTATCGGCTCGTCCTGAGGCATGAGCGAACGCCGTGGATAACGCGAGTGCTTCTTGGGGCCGCGATAGCCTACGCCCTCAGTCCGATCGACTTGATACCAGACTGGCTTCCGGTGGTGGGCCACCTTGATGATATACTGATCGTCCCACTGCTAATCTGGCTTGCTATGAGGTTTGTACCTCCGGGGGTAGTGGAAGAATGTCGGGTTTGGCTGAGGACGATCCGCAGCTGAGGAAGGTGATCTTCGATCTAGGGTGCACTCTCGTTGATCCCGGAAGTCCGGTGTACCCGCTGGCCCTCAGAATACGGTGCCGAGGCTCAGCCCAACCCAGGGCAGCTGGTTGTTCGTCCAGAGCAGCGGAATCACGCCGACGCGGAACAAGAATCCGCTGCGTGGCTGAAAGCGGTAGCCGATGAAGCCCGTGGCGAAGACCCGCGTCCCGTCCCAGTCCCAATCGCCGCTCATGTTCTCCTCCACCATCACCACGCCGCCGCTCAGCTCGAACTTGGAGCTCCCGTTACCAACGAGCGCGGCGAGCGTGAACGGCCACACCTTGGTGTCGCTGTACAGGTCTTGGCCGTAGCCAAGCCGGACACCCAGCGTGCGGGTGACACCCAGCTCGTAGTTGACGGTGAAGCCGAAGGCCGAGTTCCCGGCCAGCTCCAGGAACACTCGGTGTCGGCCGTGGGATGGCGAGCGAAACGTCGGCTCGGCCTGCGGTGCGACCTGCGCGGCGGCGCGGGCAGACAGGGTCAGAAGAATGGCGAGGACCAATGTCGGGGTGCGCACACCTACCTCCATCGATTGTCCTAGCGGTAGGCTGCGCATACCCGGTCAAGCCGGCGTCAAGGGGGGGCCATTCTCGACGACAAGTCGGCGGAGCGAGGGTCATCGCGTGAGTTGTCGGCCCACGGATCGGCCTTCAGCCTGCCGTCGCACCCCCGATATGCACTATACGGATAAGAGAAGGGCGATTCCCGAAGGAACCGCCCGGTCTCTACCGCGCCTTTGTCTCCCGCGTCTAGGGCACGATGCAGATATTGTCCGTTCCCTCGAAGAGCGTTCCGTCCAAAAGTTCACCAGTAAGGGTCGCCGTCGCATTACCCGGTACCCAGTCCTCAGCGTTGTCCCCAAACTGACAGACAAGGTCCGGGAATGGGTCACCGTTCGTATCCTCAACGTGGCACAGGAACCGGTTGCCCCTGACGCGGACCTCTAAGCCGGCGAACTGGACGCGCCCAACGTCGGTTTCGCTAACATCGAAGTCGGCGCTGCCCAGGATCGCCACAGGGATGATACCGCGCCCGATGATGTTAAAGCGGTTGGGTTCGCTGCCCGGCTTGATGTCGATGTCAACCTCGATAACAGCCCTTGTGCGGGTAAGGCGGTTGACTTGCGATGGTGTAACCAGCATAACGCCTCGGCTTCCAGGGCTTCTAGGCGTCGAAGCGGACGCTAAGGGTGGGCGCTGCCGCGGTGACAAAAGCGGTGAGTTGCCGCGGTTGTTTCCCAGCGTTAAGATCTACCATGCCGCAGGCAGAGTCTGGTGATGCGCGATCGGCGCGAGTGGTTTTTCTCGCGCTTCTCTTGTTTGTGCTATCTGCCGGCAT
>CP070812.1:396270-400393 GCA_020344015.1 Gemmatimonadota bacterium | reverse complement strand
CGATGAGTGCGCGCAGCGTGGTGTCCGCGAGCTGGGGCGTTCCCCAGAACACGACCCTCACCGCCGACTTTCCTCCTTCAGACGCTTCTTCCACTTGCTCAACAACATCCTGCGCTTGATCGGCGACAGACGATCGATGAACAGGACACCGTCCAGGTGATCGATTTCGTGCTGGATACAGCGCGCCAGCAGATCCGACGCCTCTATGCGCAGCGGCTTACCGTCAAGATCCAGACCTTCGATCACGATCTGCGCCGGTCGCTCGACAGTCCCTACCAGTCCGGGCAAGCTGAGACACCCTTCATCACCACGCTCCGAGCCCGACTGCTCGATGATGACCGGGTTGACCACCGCCTGCGGCTCCGCCTCGTCCTCGCCTATGTCCATGACGAAGAGGCGCTTCGACACGCCGACCTGTGGCGCGGCCAATCCGATGCCCTCTTCGGTGTACATCGTTTCGAACATCTCCTCGGCGAGCTGGCGGAGATCGTCGTCGATCTCCTCGACTTCCCCGGCTCGCTGACGCAGGACCGAATCGCCCAGCAGCCGGATATCCAGCATGCCTACGACTCTTCCTCCGGCCCGGCCGCAAACTTGCGCGCCACTTTGTCGCGCTCGATGACCAGCCGCGTATCCTCGGCCGTCTTGATCGTCAGGCGGTCATCCTTGACGTGGATGATCTTGCCTACGATACCGCCGATCGTCGCCACCTCATCGCCGCGCCGCAGATCCTTCACCATCTCCTGGTGCCGCTTCTGCTGCTGCCGCTGCGGCCGGATCAGCAGCAGGTAGAATATCGCGACGAACATCGCGAGCATGATCAAGGTACCGGCTGCGCTGCCACCGCCCTCACCGGACGGTACGAATGCGAGTGCTAACAATGTTCTACCTCATCAGTTGTTGGACCAATCCCTGTGATTCGATACTCAGATATTGGCTAATGGATATTGAGATACCCCCTCACGATACGTACCGCTCCGTCCAGCCGTCCACCCACCCCGAGAGCCGCCCCTCACAGATCGCCGCCCGGGCCTGACGCATGAGTTCGGTAAGGAAATAAAGGTTATGAATTGACAGCGCGCGCAACCCCAGCAGCTCCTCGGCGACAAACAGGTGCCGGATGTAAGCGCGGCTGTAGCTGCGGCACGTCCAGCACCCGCAGCCTGCTTCGATCGGCGATACGTCGTCGCGCCAGGCTGCCAGCTTGACGTTGACTGGCCCCGCCGACGTGAACGCGGTCCCGTTCCTGCCGTTGCGGGTCGGTGCAACGCAATCGAACAGGTCGTAGCCAAGGCGAACCGCCTCGAGCAGGTCGGCCGGGTAGCCCACACCCATGAGATAGCGAACGCCGTGCTTTGGCAGCTCGGGCGACATCCCTTCGAGGATCTCGTACATCAGCTGCTTCGGCTCGCCGACCGACAGGCCGCCGATCCCGAATCCACCCCAATCGCAGAGGTCGCGAGCTCGCCGCAGCGACTCGAGCCGCAGATCCAGGAATGTACCGCCCTGCACGACCGGCAGCAGCAGTTGAGAGCCTTCGCCGGTCGAGAGCTGGTCAAGCCGGCGGGCACAGCGCTCGAGCCAACCCTGGGTGCGTTCCACCGCACGGGCAGCGGTCTCGCGGTCGGCGCGACCCGGGGGGCACTCGTCTAAGGCCATGATCACGTCGGCACCGAGAGCATACTCGATATCCATCACCAGCTCGGGGGTGATGAAGTGACGCGAGCCGTCTATGTGGCTCTGAAACCAAACGCCCTCGTCGGTCACCTCGTTGATCTTAGCCAGCGAGAACACCTGATAGCCGCCCGAGTCGGTCAGGATTGGCCGCGGCCAGTTCATGAACTTGTGCAGCCCGCCCTGGCGACGCACCAATTCGTGCCCCGGTCTCAGATAGAGGTGGTAGGCGTTCGCCAGCACGATCTCGGCACCCAGCGCCTCCAACTCCTCCGGCGACACGGCCTTCACTGTGCCCTGGGTACCCACCGGCATGAAAGCCGGTGTGTGCACGGACCCGTGCGCCAGGTGTAGCAGCCCCGCCCGGGCCGCACCGTCGCTTGCCTCCAACTCGAATTTGCCCTGCTTGCGCGTTGCCGGTGCGCTCATGTCACAACCATGGCATCGCCGTACGAGTAGAACCGGTAGCCCGCCTCGGCCGCGTGCCGGTAGGCGGCCATCGTAAGGTCGTGGCCGGCGAAGCCGGCGACCAGCATGAGCAGCGTCGAACGCGGCAGGTGGAAATTCGTAACGAGCCGATCCACGGCTCGAAAACGGAAGCCCGGCCGGATGAACAGATCGGTCGTGCCCTCGCCGGGCGACAGGCGCCCGTCGGCGCCGACGGCCGTCTCGAGCGTGCGCACAGTAGTCGTCCCCACCGCCCAGACGGCGCTCCCCCGTGCGCGGGCCCGATTCACCGTCTCTGCCGCTTGCGGTGTGACCCGGTACCACTCGGCGTCCAAATGGTGCCGACCAGGGTCCTCGGCCTCCACAGGCCGAAAGGTCCCGGGACCCACATGCAGGGTGACCTTGGCGATCTCTGCCCCTCGCGCCTCGATCGCCGATAGCAGGTCATCGCTGAAGTGCAGTCCAGCGGTCGGCGCCGCCACGCTGCCGCGCGCGCACGCGTAGATGGTCTGATAGCGGCCGCGGTCAGCCTCGTCGTCCGGGCGCCGGATATAGGGGGGTAACGGGACATGCCCATAGCGGGCGATCGCCTGGTCGGGTGGAAGTCTGGACTCGAGACGTACCAAGCGCCCTCCGCCCTCGACCGTCTCCTCGACGATCGCTCTGAGATCGGCGGCGATCTCCACCACCCGACCCGGCTTCAGCTTGCCGCCGGGCCGAACCAGGGCGCGCCAGCGCGTGCCGGCGGCGTCGAGTCGCTCGATCAGCAAGACCTCGGCCGCCGCACCGCTTGACTTCCGCCCGATCAGGCGGGCCGGGAACACGCGGGTGTCGTTCAGCACCAAGACGTCGCCGGGAGGAATCAGCGAAGCGAGATCCCTGAAGGTTCGGTCGACGAAGTCCCCCTCCACCCGCCGAACGTGCAGGAGGCGGCTCGCATCCCGATCACGCAGCGGGCGCTGGGCGATGAGCCGTTCATCGAGTGGGTATTCGAAATCGCGCGTGCGGAGCGACTCCGCTCCGCCACTACCGGGCGGAATCGGTGCCGCATTATCGACCGATGTCCGTTCAGCCATCGGCGAACAGCTGGCCCTGCTCGCCGCTCGTGCCCGGCGGCACGTCATACCCGAACCGTCGGTACGCCTTGGGCGTCGCCACTCGGCCACGCGCCGTCCGCTGTAGCAGACCGTTCTGGATCAGGTAGGGCTCGTAGACCTCTTCCAGGGTGTCGGCCTCTTCGCCGAGCGCCACGGCCAGGCTCGAGAGCCCCACGGGCCCACCGTCGAAGTCCTCGATTATCAGCCGTAGCATTCGCGCGTCCATCTGCTCGAGCCCGTACTCATCCACGTTCAGCATCTGGAGCGCCGCCTCGGCGACAGCGCGCGTGATCGCGCCGTCGGCTTTGACCTCGGCGTAATCGCGGACGCGCCGCAACAGGCGATTGGCGATTCGCGGTGTGCCGCGGGAGCGGCGCGCGATCTCCTCCGAACCCTGACCATCGATGGAGATCCCGATGATTCCCGCAGAGCGACGGACAATCTGCTTCAGATCATCGGTCGGATAGTAGCCCAGGCGTTCGACCACGCCGAAACGCGCGCGCATCGGCGGTGTCAGGAGGCCGAACCGCGTCGTCGCTCCGATCAGCGTGAAGCGTTCCAGCTTCATCGTGATCGTCTGCGCTTTGGGACCTTCGCCCAGGCGGATCTCGATGCGGAAGTCCTCCATGCCCGGATAGAGGAACTCCTCGATGACGGGGCGCAGGCGATGGATCTCATCGATGAAGAGGACGTCGCCTTCTTTCAGGTTGGTGAGAGACGAAACGAGGTCGCCCGGTCGCTCGAGCGCCGGCCCGGACGTCGTCTTGATATCCACGCCCAACTCGTTGGCGATCAGCAGCGCCAGCGTCGTCTTACCGAGCCCCGGCGGCCCGTAGAACAGGGTGTGGTCGAGGGGTTCGCGCCGCTTGAGCGCTGCCTCGACGTAGATCGACAGGCTCTCCTTG
>CP070812.1:389512-396170 GCA_020344015.1 Gemmatimonadota bacterium | reverse complement strand
GGGCTTTTGCATACATTACAGAACTTGCGGCATTACGGGGCTCGGCTCTCTGTACTGCTGGGGGGTGTCCTTCTCGTTCTTCCACATCACATGGTTGTCTCGGGTAGAGCAAGAGCTTCCTGTGGCATCGCATCTCCAGCGCGCAGTGAGGACACGGACACGTTGCAGCGGGGCGCGCTCCCAAGTACCGTGTTGGGATGCTTCGGGCAGAGTAACGCTGGGAGGAGCCAAGATGCCACTGCGGGTCGGGTTCGATAACGAGAAATACCTCGAGCAACAGAGAGCCGCGATCAACGAGCGCGTGGCCAGGTTCGGCGACAAGCTCTACTTGGAGTTCGGCGGCAAGCTGCTGTTCGACTACCACGCCGCCCGCGTGCTCCCGGGGTTCGACCCAAACGTAAAGATTCAGTTGCTCCAGGGGCTCAACGACCGCGCCGAGGTGATCCTCTGCATCTATGCCGGAGACATCGAGAAGAAGAAGATGCGGGCCGACTTCGGCATAACGTACGACGCGGACGCGCTCAAGTTGATTGATGACCTCGGGGAATGGGGTGTCTACGTTCGTGCCGTGGTGATTACCCGCTACGAGGAGCAGCCCGCGGCCACCGCGTTCAAGCACCGGCTCGAGAACCGTGGCATCCGCGTCTACACGCACGGGTTCACGCGCGGGTATCCCACAGACGTGGACGTCATCGTGAGCGACAGGGGCTACGGCGCAAACTCGTACATCGAGACGGACAAACCGATAGTCGTGGTGACCGGCCCCGGGCCCGGTAGCGGGAAACTCGCCACGTGCCTATCCCAGCTGTACCACGATCACCGCCGCGGGTTGGCCTCGGGTTACGCCAAGTTCGAGACGTTCCCCATCTGGGATCTGCCTCTCAAGCACCCGGTGAACGTGGCCTACGAGGCAGCGACCGCCGACCTCAATGACGTGAACCGACTCGATCACTTTCACCTCGAGGCGTACGACGAGCGGGCGGTGAACTACAACCGTGACATCGATGCGTTCCCGCTGCTCAGACGAATTCTCGAGCGGATCACCGGCGGAGATTCGTTCTACCGTTCACCCACCGACATGGGCGTGAACCGGGCGAGCTTCGGGATCGTGGACGATGCCACCGTGCAGGAAGCGGCCAAGCAGGAAGTAGTGCGGCGGTACTTCCGGTACGCGTGCGAACGCGCCATGGGACTCGCCGATGGCGACTCGGTGCAGCGCATCGAGCTACTCATGAACGATCTCGGGATAAGGCCCGAAAGCCGTCAGGTCGTGGGACCGGCTCGCGATGCAGCGCAGCGCGCCAAGCACACAGGCAAAGGCAACGACGGTATCTACTGCGGCGCAGCCGTCGAGCTACCGGACGCGTCGGTGGTGACCGGCTGCAACTCTCCGTTGATGCACGCGGCTGCGAGCCTCGTGTTAAACGCGGCGAAGCGGCTCGCCGGTATACCCAAGGACGAGCACCTCCTGCCTACGTCGGTCATCGAATCGTTGGGACACCTGAAGACGGAGGTGTTGAGCGGCAAGCGCGTTAGCCTCGACGCCGAAGAGGCACTCATCGCCCTCGCCGTGAGCACCGCGTCGAACCCGTCTGCCAAGGCCGCCCTAGATCGACTCAGGGAGCTACGCGGTTGCGAGGTTCACATGACCCACATGCCGACGCCCGGCGATGAGGCCGGACTTAGGAAGCTCGGCGTGAATCTCACGAGCGAGCCGGACTTCGCCACTAAGAACTTGTTCATGGGGTGAGGAAGCCGACGCTCGGTTGCGTGCGCACAAGCAGGCCGTAGGCTGAAAACGCTTGTTAGCTCGCGCCCCCGTCAGGCTCCTGGCAACCCAGGCTTCGTCATTTCACACGGGCCCAGCTGTAGATGGTGTCGATTGATCACGGCACATCACGACATTTTTCGCCCGAAATGTAGGCAAATCGCGCTGTCTGTCAGAAAAATCACGGCGAGATGTCGGGTTTTTGGAGAAATACGCCACGCCTGATAAGCGTGAGGTGGTGGCAAGACACCCAACGCTCACTTCCCGCCTCTATTCGGAACGCCCGCCAAGATCGTGAGAGCCTGTCCGGGTTCCAATAGGGATTATTGACAGCGGCTCGCCCTTCGTGACATATTGCCACACTTGCACGGTCAGCACCAGCGGTTGTGAGGAGTTTCCACCAGCTCCAGGGAGTCTCAACCGTGGCGAGCAGCACTGCTTTGCCTGTTGCCCAAACCTGCCTTGGTTCCCAACCGGTGGCCGGTGTCTGGTGCCTGCCTGCTCCCGGTATGCCCTTAGACCATTGTCTTGGGAGGCCCCGATGAACAGTCGGACGATCTTGACCGTCGCTGTAATGCTAGGAGCTGCGGCCTGCAGCACCGCACCGCCGGCTGCTCTTACCGCTGATGACGAAGCAGCCATTCGCGCAGTGGTTGACCAATGGGCGAGTAACACGGCCGCCAATCGGTTTATGGACAACTTAGACCTCTACACTGAAGACGCCGTAGAACTTCTGGCGACGGCGGTGGAGGGGAAGAACGCGATCCGAGAGCGATGGGCCGGGTTTGCGGATGAGCTGGCGTTTACCGATTCGGAACTGAATATCCGCGAGATCATCGGCATGGGTGATACGGCCTACGCGTGGGTCTCGTACGCGAATAGGTACGAAACCGATGGCGAGCCGTGGGTCCAGAGTGGGAGCTGGATGGTGCTGTTCCGCAGAGGCCCGGACGGTTCGTGGAGACTCCATCGGAACCTCTGGAGTGGAAGGACGGACCCGGACTCTGCGAGATCGGCCTCGTGATCGATTACATACCTGCAAGCCCGTTCGCTGACCCGAAGACTCACACAAGGAGTGACAGTCATGTCTAACGAATCAGATCGAGCGGCCATCTTCAAGCACCGCGATGCTTACAACGGCGCTCTCCGCGACGGAGATCTCGAAGGCTGGCTCGCAACGTTGAGCGATGATTGTGTCTTTCTCCCCCCGGCCATGCCGGCTGTGAAAGGCAAAGACGCGGTTCGACAGTGGGCGAGGGAGAGTTTCTTCGAGCCGTTCCACAACGAACTCGAATACGACTTCGAAGAGCTGGAGTTTGTCGGTTCTCGAGCGTTCGGCTGGGGCTGGTTCCGTCATAGTCTGACTCCCAAAGACGAAGGCGACGTCGTGCAACTCCGCGGAAAGTTCCTGGACATCTTCCGCCGCGACGCGGACGGCAAGTGGATCCTGGCACGCGTCTCGTACAGCACCGACCACGAATGAGGGTTTTTCTCGTTCCAGTCTCGTTGTTGGCGCGAGCCCGCGTGACACAGTGAAAACCGACTTTAGAAGTGCACGGAACCCAATCGGAGGGACAACATGACCACTCGAGGTCTAGTCTTGCTTGTGTTGTTGACATGCCTTACTGCCAGCCAACTGTACGGACAAGACAGCGACGCGACGGGCTATCCAGACTACTCGACGGACCAACTCTGGCTGCGTGCTGACTTTCTGGCTGCGGGTACCATGGTCTTCGTGTTGGGGCAAGCGAAGTCGCAGGGACGGTCCGTTGAGGACGTGGCAATGGAGATGGCGACGTTCTATGCGCCGGCTTGGTCAGACGTAGAGACGGCGAAGCAAATGATGGGCTGGGTCAGGGTCAACTACATGTCATCGCCGCGGGCCGAATTCGAGACGCTGGAGGCTTCGGAAGAATCGGTGCGGGCCCGTATGAACCGCCCGTGGAAAGCTTACTTCGGTGAAAGCGGTGAGATTCTCGGAGTGACGTTCGCCGAGGTGGAGTCTCTATTCCGCCGGTTCTATGAAGAGATAGCGAGCCAGCGTGGACTGGTCTACGAACAAGAACAGGATGAGGAGCACATCCTGATCACTATTCGAACGCAGCAGTAACGTCTTTCCACGCGGCTTTGTTTTCTGCCGTCTCCACGAGTCCGTTGTTCTCGTCCCCGCGCCCTGATGGGGCGCAGCGGAAACGCATAACGGGCTGATGGTGAGTGGCGTCGATTGTGGTGTGAGGTCGGTGGTTTAGAGACGGGTCTTTCTTCTATTTCCCTTCCTCGAGGACGCCGTCTCGAATGGCTGACTGGCGCCACTTGGCACCATGCTCCTTGCCGGCGACCCCCGCACGATCCCCGGTGGCGTATAGGATCTCATAGAGTTGGTACTGATCGCGATCTCCGGTCTCTGGGTCTCTCGGACCCCCCCGACCCTTTTCGCAGTACTCGACGCGGTTGCGTAGGCCGATCAGCTGACGGCGCGCCATGATTGAATCGATGGCTCGGAATGCTAGGAGAACGATGTGTGCCGTTGGCCCGGCGGCGTCGGCTGATATCCGACTTATGAGGCGCGTACCTTGACCCTCGGCGCGTATGTCGTAGCACGTCACCATGCGGCAACAGGACCCGAGGAACCTTTCCCCGTCGATCCACCAGGCGACGGACCGTCCCGCGTCTATGTGACGGAGATAACCGATAGCCGTTGCGTCACCCAATCGAGGTTCCGGAATCCACGGGACGATGTGCCAGGCGGAGGCCTTGCGCCCGTTGTCGAGCCAATCGACGCTATACCATCCCGCACCGCGCCCCAACTGGGATATCCACGGCCAGACGCGCTCTGGAGGAGCACTGATCGAGATCGCGCGCGTCATGGCCACCTGGGCCCGTGGGCCACCCTCTATATACTCGTCACCTGGCATCCTGCGAGCACGCTCTTCGGGAGTCGATCCCCAACGCGTTCCCCAGCGCAACAGGGCCGATCCGCCAAGGAGGCCCAGAGCAAGGAACACCGCTATCCAGATCATGGTTGACATACCGTTTCCATTCTTTGCGTCTTCCCCAGACCGAACTGCTCCATGTCGGTCTAACGTTATGCCGATAAGTTGGCCGGCGCCGAAGGCGACCGCCAGCTTATCGGCTTGTCAGACGGCGCGGTCAACAGTACGGCACCCGGGCGATTGTCACAGCCAGTATCTTTGAGCGCCATCTCAGTTCTGCGGCGCCGTGGATTCCCTCTGTCGAAGCGGGTGTTTACGAAAGAAAGCCCACATTTCACTCGACGCATGGACGCTGTTCGTCGTCGAACCAGCGAGCCATTTCGGCGGCGGCGCGCCGCCGGGCCATGTATGGCCCCCTCCATTGATTGTGTACAGCACGACGGCCGCGTCCTCAGCGCAGTCCGTGTATTCGAGCCGGGTTACATCAGGAGCGACCACAGATTCGACTGGTTCCGGTGCGCACCGGTTTCTTCGAGCCCAGTTCGCCGTCCACCTCGGAATGTCAGCAAACGGGATGGGGGCCACCCACGAGCGACCGCCGCGATACGGAGCGATCTGGTCGTCCGTCCCATGAAACGCGATCATCGGCACCGCTTGCTGGTCCGTGCACCAGCTCCACGGCAGGAATAGAGCAGACGCCACCATCCCCACCGCCGCGATTCGATCGGACAGCGTACAGGACAGAACGAAAGCCATGCCGCCGCCGTTGGAGAGCCCGTCGGCGTAGATCCTGCGCGGGTCGAGGTTGTAGGTCGCCTTCAGCGTGTCGATCAATTCCGAGATGAATCGGACATCAGCCGTGAGACTGGGTCCCGGCTCCGACGCCCGCCACCTCCTGGGGAACTCGGTTCCCGACGGGTAGACGACGATGAACCCGTGGCGGTCGGCCACCTCGTTCCAGCGACTCGTTTCTCGCTGAGCGGCCCCCCACATCGCGCCGCCGTGCATGCTGATCACGAGCGGCGTCGGCCTGGTGCTGTCGTAGCTGCTCGGGACATAAAGCAGGTATTCCCGATCTTGCCCAGAGGAAATAATGACGCCGTTGCTCCGGTTCCGGACGTAGAAGTGCGTGGCCTCGATCACTGCCAGGACCGCCGGCAGTCCGATGAGAAAGAGCACCGTGCCGATTACCGCCTTCCGGCCTTTCATGTTCGTCCCTGGAGCAGCGCCGTTCATCGATGCCGATTCCACGCTAGGGCCAGGGGCGCCGCGGAAACGCGCGCCAGCGGGGTGACCAGGATCGCGACGAGGAGCAGCAGGTAGCTCGGGATGAATGGCGTGGCGAGGAGCCACACGAGCAGGTAGTGCAGCGCGAGGACCACGACGAGCCAGGCCGCCGCGCCGGCAACGAGTGTGCGATCGCTGACGAGCCGCGCGTCGTAGAGCCGCGTGGCGACCCACGCAGCGGCGCACAGCTTGAGGCCCGCCAGGACAGCGAGGATCCAGGGAAGAGCGTCCACCAACCAGAACAGCACAGCTCCGTGTTCGACGACCCACACGGCAAGTGGCGCGATGACGGTGAGGAACGACAGAAACAGGAACACGCTCGACTTCACCGCCCAATCCCGGCCGCTCAAGCCGATGTACAGACTCCCAACGAGCTGCTTCCATGTCGCCGACAACAGCGCCGAAAACGCCAGCAGCGCGAGCACCGCCGCGCGAGGTGTCCCAACGGCCTCGATGACCTTGCGCGCCCAATCGATCACCATCGGCCCGGTTGCCGAGAGTTTCAGCGCCACCGGGACGGCAACGAGGACCAACAGCCAGGCGGCCAGCGTGCTCCACATCGCCATCTTCAGCTTGGCAGCGATGAGAGCCGCGCTGGTCATCGGCCGGGTCGCCATGAACGGCGTCACGCCGTAGCCATCACTGCTGCCGGGATTCGCCTTGCGCACCG
>CP070812.1:386552-389412 GCA_020344015.1 Gemmatimonadota bacterium | reverse complement strand
CATCCAACCCAGTGGAAAAGGCTCGAAGAAGAAACGCGCGAGGCCCGAGCAGGCTGCGCGGCCCGTGGTACCCATCGAAGCGATCGCGCATGAGCCTCCCGTGAAATCGCCCCAGGTGGTTGAGCCAGCCGAGCCCCGGCCCGAGCGCCCCGAGTCGGCCGAGGACCAGATCCCGCCCCCGGCGGAAGCCCAGCAGGACGGGCCAGTTTCCGCCTCCGACCTGGACGACATCTGGTACGAGCCTGACTGGGATCTCTGGTACAACCCGGATTGGGATGTCGGCGGGGGCAAGGAAGCCCGCGGGCCGCCCGCGGCCCGAGCCCCCGCCGGGACCGATCGGGGTACGGTATCCCCCAAACCCGAGGAGGAAGAGGAGGAACCGACCGGTGACCTGGGCGCCCCACTCGATGCGGTGACCGTTGACCCCGATTCGCCGGGCGTGGAGAGCGGGAAAGGGGAGGCGGAACCCGCAGGGGACGGCCGTCGGGAGCTGGGCCGCAAGCAGTTCCAGAAGTGGCTCATGGCTCAGCAGTGGCAGGCCAGGGAGCAGCCCGAGGCTAGGGAAAAGCGCCAGGCGGAGGAGGAGCAGCGCCGAGCGGAGGAGCAGAGCCGGGCGGAGGAACAGCGTAAGGCGGTGGAGCGGCGTCTGAAGGCGGAGGAAGAGTTAGAGAAGGAGCGCGAGCGAGAGCAGACGCGCCGTCTAGCGCAGCGCTGGCTTATGGAGCAGCAGCGGCGTCTGAGGGAGGGGCGTCGGGTGGAGGAACGGCCCCGGGCGGAGGATCCGCGCCAGGCGGAAGAGCGGCGACGGGCGGAGGAGCAGCGCAGGGCAGAGGAGCTGCGCAGGGCAGAGGAACAGCGTCTGAGGGCGGAGGAGCGGCGTCTGAAGGCGGAGGAGCGGCGTCTGAAGCATGCGGAAGACGTAGAGAGGGAGCGCGAGCGACACCAGACGCGCCGTCTAGCGCAGCGGTGGCTCATGGAGCAGCGGCGGCGCCTGAGAGAGCGGCGTCAGGTGGAGGAGCGGCCCTGGGCGGAGGAGCGGCCCCAGGCGGAGGAGCCGCGCCAGGTGGAGGTCCACCGTCCGAGCGAGGAGGCGGATCTGAACGAGGAGGCGGGTCGGGAGGAGCAGCGCCGCCGACTGCAAGAGTGGCTCATGGCCCAGCAGTGGCGTGTCAGGGAGAAACCCCGGGAGAAGCGCCGCCAAGCTGTGGACTGGCCTCAGGACGGCGAGCGGGATCTAGATCAGGACCGCCATCGGGCGGAGAACCGCCGGCGAGCACAGGAGTGGTTCGTGATACAGCGGTGGCATGCACGGGAGCGGCGCCAGGGTGGAGGCCGGCGTTTCAACGGGGGTAGAAGGGGCAACGGGGCCCAGCCCGAGGTGGTGCTGGAGGACTATGCCGCTGCCCAGCTGGAAACGTTTCGTCAGCACCAGCGCCGTCACCACCAGCGCTACTGGAAGTCTTACTGAGCGGGAACCGGCCCGCCTTCCGGCACCGGTTCCTCGACCTCACCCGTACCTACAGCCGGCGCCTCATCCGGCTCCTTGACGAACTTCCCTTTCCGCGAGAAGACCTGCCCTAGTAGCACCTCCCAGTTATCGGCCAGGAAGTCGCCGAATCTCTTCTCGGTGTTCGCCCGGGTCGAGATGTAGCAGCCCTCGCAAATGTTATTGCGGGTGAAGCGCTCGAGCATCTCGCGCTGTGTCTCGTACTTCGCCCAGACCATCGCGCAGGGGATCAGTATGCCGTCGGGGTTGATCACCAGGAAGCGGCTGCCGGCCTGGCAACCGGGGATCCCGCGGTCGGTTAAGAACTGGAAATACTTCCACAGTACGCGCTCCGACGAGTAGACGGGGTAGCCCGCCTTCTTCATGTCGATCACCTGCTGGAACGCGTCGCGCACTTCCTCGAGCTTCGCCTTGTCGGGTAGCCCGTTCTCGTCTCTTATGCGGAGCGGCGTGTAGACGGAGAAGTTGATCTTCGTGCCCCAGCGCTTCGCCAGGTCGACCATCCCGGCCAGGTCCCGGTAGTTCCACGCGGTGATACAGACGTTGAGCGACAGATCGTTGTTGCCCAGCCTGATGATTTCGGGCAGCACGCGGCTCATCTTGTCGAACAGGCCGGGTATGCGCCGGAACTCGCTGTGCCGATCATCGGGGAAGTCGAGCGATATAGAGAACTGGTTGATCCCTGCCTCGCGCAGCTTGTGATACTTCTCGACCGTGAGCGAAGCGGCGTTCGAGACCAACACCATCCACGGCAGGTCGCCGGGGTTCGCCATGGCGCGGGTGATATCGACGACGTCGCTCCGGGCCAGCGGCTCGCCGCCCGAGATGTGCGAGACCACCGGGCGCAGCTCGTCGCAGATCCGCGCGTAGTCCTCCGCCTGCAGCCGCCGCTCGTCCTTCACCGGGCCGCCCCAGTTGCAGTGCCAGCAGTTGGCCGTGCAGTAGTGCGTGATCTCGAAGGATACCGAGAGCGGCTTCTCCTCGAATTTGTTGCGGATCCCTCGAGCCAGCATCTTGAGGGCCAACTTGCCGGTGATGTTCACTCGCTCCCTCCCTCGGAGACCCGGTAGATCTCGCCTTTTTCGCGCGGCTTAGCGCGCCGCCGCTCCTGCCAGCGCCGCCAGACCGCCGGGATCCCCTTGATCGCGTAAAGTGCAAAGATAACAACAACACTCAAAATGAGTATCCAGGTCGGGATTCCGAACTCGGCGCCGATCCAGGCCAGCAACACGTAGCGCGGGAAGCGCCCCGTCGCCAGCGCCGTCAGGTAGCGCCACAGCGGGTAGTGGATCGAGAAACAGAGAAACTTGAACGGCCAGAACGGGATCGGCGTCAGCCCCGTCACCACCAGTG
>CP070812.1:367721-386452 GCA_020344015.1 Gemmatimonadota bacterium | reverse complement strand
TGCCGAGTGTACTCGAAGCCCTCGTCCACTCGCGCACCTACATCGACCAGCGCCATGCCTCTCCACGCGAGTGCCGCGGCGAAGTTGGGATTGAGCTCGACGGCTCGCTTGAGTGACCCGTCGCCATTGTCCCAGTCAACGTGGAAGGAGTTATGGATCAGGCCCGTGGAGAAATGGGCCTCGGGCAATTCGGGATCGAGGGCCATCGCCCGCTTGGCCGCGTTCTCAGCGATGCCCTGAGCTTCGGCGGTATCAAGAAGTCCGTAGATCGCGAGGATCGTGTGGACGTCGGCGATACCGGTATAGGGAAGAGCGTAGTCGGGATCCCTCTCGATTGCCTTCTGGAAGTACTGCAAAGCTGTTTGAAGGCCAACCTTGTAGCGACGGACCCAGCAGTGCCGGCCCATCAGGTAGAGGTCGTAGGCCCCGGGGTCCTTGGTCGCGACCTTGACCAGCGGCTCGTCCTGTTCCCCCAGTAAGGTGACCCGCAGGGTGTCCGTGATGGCCCGGGCGATCTCGTCCTGGATGGCGAAGATGTCCTCGAGCTCTCGTTCGTACGTCTCGGACCAGAGGTGGAAGCCGTTCGCGACCTCGGTGAGCTGTGCGGTGATACGCAGACGGTCGCCTGCTTTGCGTACGCTCCCTTCCAGCACGGTCGCCACGCCGAGCTCCCGGCCGATCTCCTGTACCGTGCAGCCTTTGTCCTTGAAGGAGAACGAAGAGGTTCGCGCGGCGACCCGCAGGTCGGGGATGCGCGTCAGGACGTTGAGCACCTCCTCCGCTACGCCGTCACCGAAGTATTCCTGATCGTGATCGGGGCTCATGTCGGCGAAGGGGAGGACGGCTATGGATCGTCGGTCGGCACCGACGTCCAAATCGGGTGTGCGTTTGACGCCCTCCGGAGTAATGTCGTACGCCCAGGCGAGAGCGACGGCGACCGGGAAGCCAAGGAGGGCTAGGGCCACCACCAGGGTGACTGACCAGTCGGGGAGATTGAGTGCCGGAAGCAGGTTGTTCGCGGCCTCGACCACCACCAGGCCCACAACTACATAAACGATGGCCACACGAACCACCTTGCGGCGCTTCAGCTCACCTAGGAAAGATCCCATGGTACGTAGTTCATCCCCGTGACGACCGCGGTGTACCTGGGATCGGAGAGGATCGCGTCCCAGACAGGGTAGCGAATGGAGTTGGCGAGCGCGGGTTTGGCCTCAGCTAGCGCCTGCTCGAGATAGCGGAGTGCTTCTTCCGGCAGCCCGACGTTGGCGCAGGCCCAGGCGAGGGCCACTGGCGTGACGTACTCTCGGCCGGCGCGGTCTCGTAATTCCTCGAGCATGGCTTGCGCCTCGGCAATCATGCCCGCTCGCCCGTATACAGCGCCGAGCAGGCCGATGATGAACGCCATCCTGTCCGAGAGAGCGGCCGCCTTCTCCAGTGTGGCGACAGCCTCCGTGTGCCTTCCTACCGCGCTGTAGCAGGCCCCGGCGGCATACAGGGCCAGGATGTCTTCCGGTTCCAGCTCGAGCGCCCGCTCGAGGTGGGCGAGCGCCTCCACGTAGCGCCGGCCCATGAGGTTGGCCAGACCGGCGATGCCCCAGACGTAGGGTGAGTGCGGATCGAGGGCGCAGGCTTGCCGAGTGTCCTCGAAAGCCTCGTCGACTCGCACACCCACATTGACCAGCCCCATGCCGCTCCAGGCGAGTGCCGTGGGAAAGTTGGGATTGAGCGTGCGGGCTCGCTTGAGCGACCTTTCTGCTGTCTCCCAGTCATGGTGGAAGCAGTGTTGGATCAGGCCCATGGAGAAATGGGCCTCGGGCAGATCGGGATCGAGGGCCAGCGCCCGCTTGGCCGCCTTCTCAGCGATGCCCTGAGCTTCGGCGGTATCGAGAAGTCCGTAGATCGCGAGGATCGTGTGGACGTCGGCGATACCGGTATAGGGAAGAGCGTAGTCGGGATCCCTCTCGATTGCCTTTTGGAAGTACTGCAAAGCTGTTTGAAGGCCAACCTTGTAGCGACGGACCCAGCAGTGCCGGCCCTTCAGGTAGAGGTCGTAGGCCCCGGGGTCCTTGGTCGCGACCTTGACCAGCGGCTCGTCCTGCTCACCCAGTAAGGTGACCCGCAGGGTGTCCGTGATGGCCCGCGCGATCTCGTCCTGGATGGCGAAGATGTCCTCGAGCTCTCGTTCGTAGGTCTCGGACCAGAGGTGGAATCCGCTGGGGGCCTCGGTGAGCTGTGCGGTGATCCGCAGCCGGTCGCCTGCTTTGCGCACACTCCCTTCCAGCACGGTCGCCACGCCGAGCTCCCGGCCGATCTCCTGGACCGTGCAGCCTTTGTCCTTGAAGGAGAACGAAGAGGTCCTGGCTGCGACCTGCAGGTCCGGGATGCGCGTCAGGACGTTCAGCACCTCCTCCGCCACCCCGTCACCGAAGTATTCCTGATCGTGATCCGGGCTCATGTCGGCGAAAGGCAGGACGGCGATGGAGCGTCCCTCGGCACTGGCGTCCAAACCGGCGGTGCGTTTCACGCCTGTCGGCGTGATGTCGAACGCCCAGGCGAGGGAGACGGCGATGGGAAAGCCCAGAACAGCGACGACGACTACGAAGGTCAGGGTCCAATCGGGGAGGTGGAGTGCCGGGAAGGCGATCTCGGCGACCTGCCAGATCACGAATGCGACAGCCGCGTAGACGATCGCGACACGATACACCTTGCGCCGCTTCAGCTCGGCGAGGAACGCCCTCATGGCGCGAACCCCAGCTTGTCCAGAATAGTGCCGAACCTGGGTTCGGAATGCAGCGGCTCCCAGAACGCGTATCGGATGTGGAAGACAGCGGGGCTGAATTCGGCCACGGTTGCCTCCAGGGAATCGAGGGCGTCGTCCAGGCGACCGACGTTTGCGCAGATCGAGGCTAAGGCGACCGGCGGAACGTACTCCCGCTCCGATCGGTCTTCGAGTTCTTCAAGAATGGCCTGAGCCTCACTCATCATCCCCGCTTGCGCGTAGGCGGCACCCAGCACCCCGAGGATGAACGCCATCCTGTGCGACAGGACTACCGCCTTCTCCAGTGCGGCGAAGGCCTCTTCGTACCTTCCGACTGCGCTGTAGCAGGCCCCGGCAAAATAGAGAGCCAAGACATCTTCCGGCTCCAACTCGAGTGCCCGCTCCAGATACTGGATGGCATCCTGGTGCCGACCTGCCCAGGCCGTGGCAACACCCGCGCAAGCTAAGATGTAGGCAGAGTGGGGAGCCAGGGTCCGGGCGCGCTCGGCCTCAGCCATGCCTTCGTCGCGCCTTGTCCCCACAACAATGAGAACGAGCGCCCTCCACACGTGCGCTTTCGCGTAGTATGGGTTCAGCTCGATAGCCCGCTGTAATGCCTGGTCGGAACCGTCATAATCCCGGGAGAAGAAGTGGACCAGGGCCATGGAGAAATGAGCTTCGGCCAGCTCGCGATCGAGCGCCAGCGCTTTCTCGGCCGCCGCTTGGGCCGTGCTGCGGGCTTCGTCGGGAGGGATTAGCCCATAGATCCCCAAGACCGTGTGAACGTCGGCGATGCCGGTATAGGGAGGGGCATAGTCCGGGTCCGCATCGATGGCACTCTGGAAATACTCCAGTGCCGTCTGCAGCCCGACCTTGTAGCGTCTGGACCAGTAGTGCCGGCCCTTCAGGTACAGGTCATACGCCTCTGGGCTCTTGGTCGCTGCCTTGACGAGCGGTCTGTCCTGCTCACCCAGCAGCTTCACGCGCAGGATATCCACTATTGCGCGGGCGATCTCGTCCTGGATGGCGAACATGTCCTCCATTTGCCGCTGATAGGTCTGGGACCAGAGGTGGTAGCCATCCGCGGCGGTGGTGAGCTGGGCGGTGATTCGCAGCCGGTCACCGGCCTTGCGCACACTCCCTTCCAGGACGGTCGCTACGCCGAGCTCCCGGCCGATCTCTTGAATGCTGTACCCTTTCCCTTTGAAGGCGAAGGAGGAGGTGCGGGCCGCAACCCGCAACTCCGGCAGAAGTGCCAGCACGTTGAGCACCTCTTCCGCGAGCCCGTCGCCGAGGTACTCCTGATCGCCCTCGGGGCTCATGTCGGCGAACGGGAGGACCGCGACGGACTTCAGATCATCAGGCCGGTCCGGGGCCCGTCTGGTGGCGACGGCTGCCGAGGGTGCTTCTTCCTGGCCGGGCTCCTGCGCCGGGGTGCGTACCACGCCCTCCGGCGTGATGTCGTAGGCCCAGGCGAGGGCGACGGCGACGGGGAAGCCGAGGATGGCGAGGGCGACGACGAGGGTGACGGTCCAGTCGGGGAGATTGAGCGCTGGAAGCAGGTTGTTCGCGGCCTCGACCACCACCAGGCCCACGACCACGTAGACGATGGCCACGCGAACGACCTTGCGCCGCTTCAACTCGGCGAGGAAGGGCTTCACCGGTCCAACCCCCGTCTGGTCCAACAGGGTTCTGTTCCGGGTTCGAGCAGAGGGTTAGGGCTGCCATCAACCTAGTGGCCTGGGGGCTGCCTTACAACGCCGGGAACGATGGGTCCCTTGTGGGGGGGCGCGACCGCCCTATTTATAGGAGTCGCTGACGCTTACTGGAGGGAATCCGCATGGCCGCAGGACAGGATCGGCCGATAAACGAGGTGCGGCGGCGCGATAGGGCGGTGACCGACGAGGGCTGGATCAAGGCCTTCCTACACTCGGGCGCCTGGGGCGCGCTGGGCACTGTGGCCGAGGGGCAGCCATTCATCCACGCGAGGCTCTACGTCTACGATGAGGATGCGCAGGCCATCTACATGCATGCGGGGCTGCAGGGGCGGACGCGGTCGAACCTGGAGCGCGACGCTCGGGTCTGCTTCAGCGTGTCGGAGATGGGACGGCTGTTGCCGGACGAGATCGCGGCGGAGTTTAGTCTCGAGTACGCCGGGGTGACGGTTTTCGGACGTGGTGTGGTTGTCGAAGATGATGAAGAGAAGGCCCACGGGCTGCAGCTCCTGATGCACAAGTATGCGCCGCATATGCAGCCTGATCGAGATTATAGACCGGCCAACCGGGACGAGATCGATCGCACATCGGTGTTCCGGATCGACATCGAGAGCTGGAGCGGGAAGAAGAACGAGAAGGAGGCCGACTTCCCCGGGGCCTTCTGGTACGACGGCGTGCGGAAGCCGTCGCCGTTCTCACCCGGGGACACGAGGTAGGCGCGATGGAAGTCCGACTGCTGGATCTGAGGCCGCAGTACGCAGCTATAAAAGACGAGATACGCGAGGCGATCGACCGGGTCTGCGAGTCGCAATACTTCATCCTGGGACCGGAGGTGGCCAAATTCGAGGACGAGGTGGCGGAATACTGTGGGACGCGCTGCGCGGTGGGGATGTCATCGGGGACCGACGCGTTGCTGGCGGCGCTGATGGCGATCGGCGTGGGCCCCGGCGACGAGGTCATCACGTCGACGTACTCGTTCTTCGCATCGGCGGCGGTGATCGTGCGGTTGGGCGCGCGCCCCGTGTTCGTCGATATCGATCCCACGACTGTCAACCTCGACCCCGAGGCCGCCGCGGCGAAGATCACTCCGCGCACCAAGGCGATCATGCCGGTTCACCTGTACGGGCGCCCAGCCGACATGGCGCCGATAAACGTGGCGGCGGAGGCCCATGGACTGACGGTGATCGAGGATGCGGCGCAGGCGCTCAGCGCGACGGACAGGGTAGGCCGGGCGGCGGGAGCCCTGGGCCACATGGGGTGCTTCTCGTTCTTTCCCAGCAAGAACCTGGGTGGGTTCGGCGACGGCGGGATGGTGACCACCGACGATGAGGAGATGGCGGAGCTGCTTCGCGTGCTGCGGATGCAGGGCGGCAAGCCCAAGTACGAGCACAGGGTGGTGGGCGGCAACTTCCGACTGGACGCGCTACAAGCTGCCGTGCTGCGGGTGAAGCTCAGGTATCTCGACGAGTGGTCGGCCGGCCGCCGCGCCAACGCGGAAAGGTACCGGGCTCTATTCGAGGAGATGGATCTGCTCGATCGGGTTCGTCTCCCGGACGACGTCGCCGGCCACGTCTATAACCAGTTTGTGATTCGCGTAGAGAAACGCGATTGGCTGCGTGATTTCCTGACGGAACGCAAGATAGGGACGGAGGTCTACTATCCGATCCCGCTGCATCTTCAGGAGAGCATGTCTCACCTGGGTTACAAGGAAGGCGACTTCCCCGTGGCCGAGGAGGCGTCGCGCGAAACGCTGGCGCTGCCCATCTATCCCGAGCTGACCGAGGAACAGCAGCGCTACGTCGTCGCCACGATCCAGGAGTTCTACAGCTAACCCTCGCCGGTTAGCGGAGTGATTTGCGGTGCGCCTGCGTCGCGGCCGGGCCCGGGGTGTGGGGCGACGACGACCGACCACCCGTAGACCTTCTCGATTATCTCTTGCGATAGCACATCCGCCGGCGTGCCCTCGGCGGCGGGTCGCCCTGCGTCGAGCAGCAGCAAGCGGTCGGCGTAGCGGGCGGCGAGGTTCAGGTTGTGGGTGACCAGGACGACGGTGACGCCGTCGCTGCCCGTGAGTTCGGCGAGCAGCTCGAAGATGGTCATCTCGTGGCGGATGTCGAGCGAGACGGTGGGCTCGTCGAGGACCAGTGTGGCCGGCCGCTGGGCCAGCGCCCGGGCGATGAGTGCGCGCTGGCGTTCGCCGCCGGAGAGCCTCGAGAGCGGACGCTCGGCCAGTTCGATAACATCGCAGCGCTCCATGGCCTGGTCGATCGCCTCGCGGTCCTCGCGGCTCGGGCGGCCCAGGACCCCGAGGTAAGGGTAGCGCCCCATCGCCACCATCTCACGCACGGTGATGGGGAACGCCATCTCCTCTCCCTGTGGCACGGCACCGATCTGTTGGGCGAGGGCCCGGCGCGTCCAATCGCCCACGCGGCGGCCGGCGTAGCTGACCGCGCCGGCCTGTGGCTGCAGGGCACCCAGCAACAACTTCAGTAGTGTCGATTTGCCGGAGCCGTTGGGTCCGATGATGGCGTAGAGCGAACCGCCACCCACCTGCAGATCGACGCCATCCAGCGCCGGTCGCGCCGCGCCCTCGTAGCTGAAGCGCAGGCCCCGCGCCTCGAAGACCGGCGGCCCGCTCACACGACCCTCCGCGTCAACAATACGACGAAGAGCGGCACGCCGACCAACGCGGTGATTACGCCGACCGGTAGCTCGGCCGGTGCCGCCGCCGTTCGCGCCACGGTGTCGGCGGCGAGCATGAAGCCGCCACCAAGCAGGACCGACGCGGGCAACAACAGCTGGTGGTCGCTCCCCCACATGAGCCTGATGGCGTGGGGCACGATGAGACCGACGAACCCGATCACGCCGCTCACTGCCACACCTGCGGCGACGAGTAGCGACGCTATGAGATACGACGCGAGCTTCACCCGCTCGACGTTGGTTCCCAAGTACAGCGCCGTCTCCTCACCCATGGCGAGCAGGTTGAGCGGCCGCGCCATCAAGAGGAGCACGACGATCGCCGGCATGAGGTACGCTGCGAGCAGCAGGACCGCCGACCAATCAGCCGCCGCCAGGCTGCCCATCATCCAGAGCCCCGCGGATCGGTAGGCATCGGCTGAGGCGAAGCTGAGGAGCAACAGGATCACCGCGTGGAAGAAGGCGCCGACCACGACGCCGGCGAGCAGCAGAACGCGCGTGTCGAAGCCGCGGGCGGCCCGGGCGGCGATACGCAGGACCAGCGTGATAGCGAACAGCGCGCCTACCAGTGCGGCGATCGGCAGTGCCCAGGGCGCGTACAGGTTCCAGCCGAGCACGACGGCGGCGACGGCGCCCACCGCCGCACCACCGGAGACGCCGAGCACGTAAGGCTCGGCCAGCGGGTTACGGAGCAGCGCCTGGAAGACGGCGCCGGCCAAACCCAGCGAGCCGCCGACGAGAACGGCGAGGGCGGCGCGTGGGAGTCGCAGGTTGAGAACGATGGTGCGCGCCGGATCTTCGCCGCCTCCGCTCAGCGCATCGAGCACGGCGCGCAGCGGTAGGTCGGCGGCGCCGAGGGCGATGCTCGCGACCAGCAGCGCGGCGGCCAGGATCGCCAGTGAGAGCAGGCGCAGCGAGTTACGCGCGGTCACTGGTCGGGGCCGTCCGGGAAGGCGTCGGGATGGAGACAACGGGCGAGCTGTCGAGCTGCCTCTATGACGAGCGGTCCCGGCCGGTTGTAAAGGTCCGCGTCGATTTGCAGCACGCGCCCGTCGCGGACGGCCTGCAGTTGGCGCCAACCGGGCGCGGCGCGGAGTTGTTCGAGGTCGACGCGGATCTCTTCCGTTTGTGAGAGGAGCACGATGTCCGGCTGACGGTTCAGCACCTCCTCGAGGCTCACCGTAGGCCAGAGGCCGGGCGTGTCTCCAAAGATATTTTGGCCGCCGGCGATCTCGATGAGCTCGTGGACGTAGGTACCTGCACCCGTCGTGGTCGCCGGCGCGTACCAGACGACGTAGAACACGGTGGGCCGCCCGCGGTCCGCCACGGCCTGACGGATCGCATCGAGCTCCGCGTCGATTGTGGCGATGAGCGACGCGGCGGCGATCTCGAGCCCCAGCATGTCCCCCAGTTCGCGGGTCGTCCTTTCAATGTCGGCGAGCGTCTGGATCTGTGGTGTGTAGACGGTGACGCCCAGGTCGGCCAGCCGGTTGATGACAGAGCGCGACTCGTTGTCGGGCCAGGCGATCACCAGCTCGGGCTGCAGCATCGTCAGTTGCTCGAGGCTGGGCGTGAGTCCCTGGCCAACCGTCGGCAAGTGTGCCAGCACCGGATCGGTATCGAAGTCGCTCCGCGCGACCAGTCGGTCGGCGGCGCCGAGCGCCAGGATCGTCTCGGTGACCGACGGTATGAGCGAAACGATCCGCTGCGGGGGCCGCTCCAGGTCGCCGCCGGCCAGGGCGGAGGGCCGTGTGTCTCGCTCGCCTTTACAGGCGGTCGCGACGGCCAGTAGAACCGTCAGGAGGAGGCGGCTTCGTGCTCTCACTGTTCCTCCACTCGAGTGAAGGTGACGGCGATGGGGCAGACGCCGACGTCGATCTCGCGATCAAAGGCGAGTGTGGCGTCGAGGCGGACCGCGACGCTGGGCGCGATGCAGTCGCCGGGTATCAGAGTGTAGAGGCGTCCGTCCGAGTCGATGCCGACGCCGCTCGAGATGGTGTGACCGTCGGCGACGAGCGGATCGTCCGGCGGACTAGTGAAGCTGTCGCCGACGGCGTCCCAGACGGCGATACCGTAAGCGAACGAGCTCACGTATGCGCGACCCGCCTCGTCGAACGCGATGTCGCCGGGAAACTCGCCGAAGCCGGCGTGATGTTCGACCTCGTCGAGGGTCGCCGGGTTCACCACCGACAGACTGCCGTTACCGTCGCCGAAGGCGCCGGAGTTCACGATGTAGAGTAGTCCGTCGGGCTCGTAAGCGGCGGCCGCCGGATTGAAGCCGGTGAGGAATATCGATCCGACTACCGTGTTAGACGATGCGTCGATGGCCGAGACGACGCCCTGGCGGGCCGGGCGGAAGTCGAGGCCGAGCTCGGCGTTGAGCACCAGCACAGTGTCGCCCCACACCGCCACCGCCTGAGGAAAGACGCCGACCTCGATCTGAGGGCCCGCCGTTCCCGCGGAGACGTTGACGACGCTCACCGTGCCCAGGTTAGGGTTGGCGACGTACGCAATAGAGTCGTTCAAGAACGCCACGCCTGTTGCGCCGGAGTTGTCGGGAAGCGGGATCGTGCCGACGTCGCCGCTCGCTAGGTCGACGACGGCGGCGGCGGGGAAGAAGCCGAGCGGCACGACGACCGTGTTGCCGCGCGCCGCGAGGCTGACGGGCGAGCCGGCGGCGGCGAGTCCGATGGCGCTTGCGACGTCGGGGTCGTCCACGGGGAAGACGGTGATCGAGAGATCGATGCTGTTGAGGATGACGGCAGTCTCGACGCCGGTGACCGTCTCGATTCCGGTAGTATCGCCGCAGGCGGCGATGGCGATGGCGATGGCGAGGGCGAGTGCGTTCCGCACGGGGATGGTTCCTTTCCGGTGGTTCATCGCGGTTGGGCCGCGAGCTCGAGGCGGACGACGCGGCCGGGCTCGGGGTAGCCGAAAATCAGCGAGTCGTCGTTATCGAACAGGCGATCGACGGCGAGTGTGGGTGTTATTTGCCAGTCCCCGGCGTCGAAGCTGCGGCGCAGGAGCAGGTCGACCGTCCAGTACGGATCGAGCGCGTTGAGCGGCGCGGGCACCGGGTAGCGCTCGCCGATGTAGCGTGCGTCGACGCCGATCTCCCAGCGCGCCGGTATCCAGCGGGCGCCGACGCTGCCGCTGTGCCGGGGTCGGTACATCACCTGTACCGTGTCGTCGTCCGGCCTGTCGTAGGTGACGCGGGCGTAGCTGTAAGCGACCCGCAGGGTCAGGCTTTGCGGCGCGAGCTCGATACTTCCGTCGACGTCGACGCCGCGCCGCTTCACATTGAAGTTTCGCGGGCTCCAGACGAAGCGGAAGTCGGGGGCCCAGATGATCATGTCCTGCACATCTGCGATGTAAGCGTCGACGGCGAGCCGACCGCGGGTACTGCCGATGGGACCCTCGAGTGCTGCGCCGAGGCTCAGGTCGCTCGGCACCCACTCGGCGCGGAGTTCCGGGTTCGGCTGCACCAAAACACCTTCCCTGAAGAACTGGTCGCCGAAGGTCGGCGGGCTGTAGCTGCTGGCATGGCGCAGGTGGAACGAGGCTACGCCGGCAGTTGCCGTGAGGGTGAGTTCATGGGTCAGGCGCCAGACGTCCTCGAGTCCGTCGCGGTCGAGCCGCAGCCCGGCACGGAGCTTCGGGCTGCCGCCCGGTAGGACGGCGAGCTGGGCGCCGGCGAAGAGCCCCAGATCGAAGCGGCCACCGGGTGCCGACTCGTCGAACGTATCGCTCTCGTAGCGTCCCCCGCGAAGCTCGAGTCCGGCGGAGGCCGAGCGCACACGCTCGCTCGGCGATGTCTCGGCGACGAAGCGCCCACCGAGGGCGAGGGCGTCGGTTCGGCTGTCGTACGGTGTGCCGAGCGGTGGCTGCGGGTCCGAGAAGTTTGCCCTCTGGAAGACGCCGTGGAGGCTGGCCGATAGTCGGGACCCCCCAATCTGACGCTCCCAACCGGCCTGGCCGTTCCAGCGCGTCAGCTCTTCACGCGCGTCGGGCGTCGGCTGGTAGCTGGGGCCGGGTAGGCCGCGGTCCAGGCGGGTGAAGCCGGCGCGGATCCGCAGGTCGCCGCCGCCGGCGTGCGCGTTAGCGGCGGCGAACAGATTCGCTTCCGATAGGTCGTTGTTGTAGCGGGTGTCTATTTCGCCGCCCAGTCCGTCGGGGGCACGGTACTGGAACTCACCGTCGATCGTGCGTGCATGGCCGCCGGCCGACCAAGCGAAACCAGGGCCGCCGCCGCTCGTCTCGCCCGCGGCCGACCAGCTTCCCAGCGAGCCCGTCTCGAGTCGGGCGGCCAGGGGCGCGGCGTCGCGTCGCGTTTCGATGAGCACCACACCCGCCTCGGCCCCGGGACCGAAGCGCGCCGACTGGCTTCCCTTGAGCACGGTGATCGACTCGATCTGTGTCGCCGGGACGGTGGAGAGGTCGGCGGCGCCGGTCAGCGGGTCGCCAAGCGGCGCGCCGTCGAGTAGCACCAGGACCTGGTCGGCGGAGCTTCCCCGGACGCTCACCGTCTGTCGTCCCACGGGCCCGCGACGCCCGACCACGAGACCGGCTCGCCCCTCGAGCAGGCCGGCGGCGGTATGCTCGCCGCTGCCTTCGATCTCGTCGCGGTCGATAATGATGACGCCGGGGGCGGTTTCCGGAGCCTGCACCGCGCTCGGTGCGGCGCGGACCTCCTCCAGCTCTATGGGACGAACGCCGAGGCGGACGACGAGCCAGGTAGTTTCGCCGTTCTGGATCTCGATCTCGCGCACCAGCGATTCGTAGCCCATGCGCGTGAAGCGGACGGAACGTCTGCCCGGTTCGAGCCCTCGTACCCGGAACTGGCCGCGTCCATCGCTCAACGCCGTGAGTCCGCCACCGGTCACCTCGACGAACGCGTTCTCCACCGGCGCGCCGGTCATTGCGTCGGTGACCCGGCCGCTCAGTTCTCCGGGGTACTGTGCATGGGCGACTGGAGTTGTTAGGGCCACAGCAAGCGCGGCGGGTGCAGCGCAGCGGATTAGCCGGGAGGCTGAATCGAAGTGGTGCCGGCGGAAGCGACATAGCTGCCCCCGCCGCCGTCGCCGGCTTGAGTGAAGAACCGTTGGCAAAAACAAAGCCCGCACGTCTTGCCCTGGAAGAGTGCCGTGGCGTGCGAGGCGGAACAGGTCTCCTGACTCGAGGCAGCCGAGCCCGCCTTCCCAGGACTCCCGCGAGTCCCAGTGGCATGGTGGGCTGGCATCTTCCGGCTTGGCGCCGGGCCTCACACAGTGGCGGGGCCGTGCCGGATTCTCACCGGCTTCCGAGTTGTTCCGCCCGCCGTTGTGCTCCTAGTTGTCGAAGACACTCTACGGTTAGGCCCTCGCCGCTGTCAAGTAGGATCGCGACTACTTCACGTTGTTGCCCTTGGCGCTGCATCTGCCGCATCTTCGAGCTCAGATCTGACGCCGCTGAGACCAGAAATGATGAGCAGCGATATAGGGAGGGGAAGCCGCAGGGGCCGTGAGGTGGTCCTCTGGATTATCGCCTTCGTGCTCGTCGTGGGCGCGGCGGGCTACCAGCGGTTCACGGGGCCGAGCTACCCGGCGCGCGGGACGTTCGAGGTTGCGGGGCAGGGCTACGACTACAGGCTGATACGCAACACACTGACCAGCGGCGACGCGCGGGTCGCGATCCCCAATCCCGGCGTGCCCGGTGCGCTACACTATAAGCGCTATCGGACTGACGATGACTTTACCTCTGCCCCGTTGCAGGCAGAGGGCCGTGAGCTGGTGGGCTACCTGCCCGTGCAGCCGCCGGCGGGCAAGCTCGAGTACTTTCTGACGCTCCGGCCCGCAGACGGCGTGATGCGAGTGCCCGGCGAAGCCGAGGGGAACGTGATCATCCGCTTCAAGGATCCGGTGCCGTGGTACTCTCTGGTGCCGCACATCTCGATGATGTTCCTCGCACTGCTCGTCGGCATGCGCGCGGGTCTGGCGGCGCTCATCGCGCCGGGGCCGATGCGCCGGCTGGCCTGGACCACGCTGGTCATCATGACGATCGGCGGGATGATCCTCGGTCCCATCGCGCAGTGGTACGCGTTCGGCGCCTTCTGGACCGGCTGGCCGTTCGACTACGACCTCACCGACAACAAGGTGCTGATCATGTGGCTGGTCTGGATCGTGGGCTGCGGCGTCCTCTGGCTGCGCACGCGGAAAGACGAGCGAGTCTCGCGCGCCGTGGTGGCGATCGCGGCGCTGGTGATGGTTGTGGTCTACCTCATCCCGCACAGCACCCGGGGCACCGAAGTCGACTACGAGTTGCTGGATCAGGGCGTCCCGGCCTCGGAGGCCCTCAGGTCGGGGCGGCCGGGACAGTGAGCGGGCGCTGTGTCCTAGGGCTCGCGCGCCAGTAGCGCCTGGAAGCGTGGATGATCGCGCAGGGGATCCCAGAGCGGATCGACGCGCAGCAGCGGGACCGACACGGGTGCAGGGATGGAGAGCAGCAACTCCAGCTGATCGATTGCCAAGTCGTGCTCACCCACCATCATGTAGACCTCGGCCAGGTCCATGGTCAGATTCGCACCACGTTGCGCGTCGTGGGAGATTGGAGCCAGGTCGACCGCCGCCTCTGCCGTTCGCAGTGCGTCTGCGCTGCGGCCAAGGCGGCCATAGACAACGGCGAGCTCGTTGCCCTGGCGGACAAGCCCGGATGACCGCCCCGCGACAGTCCCTGGGAGGATGACGCGTGCTGAGTCGTAGTACGCGTTGGCCAGCCGAGCATTCCCTCTGCGGGCGTTCAGCTCAGCCTTGGCGAAGAGTAACCCCGCCGTATCGGAGGCCTGCTCGACAGTAAGCCGCTCCAGCGCCTCGGCGTACTCTTCGCCGAGCACCCTTACAAGAACCGGGGAGAAGGCGACTATCGGCCCCGGGTCCATCCCCGCTCTGCTGGACGCCTGCTCCACTACGCTTCGGGCCATCTCGATGCTCGCCTGCCAGTAGAGGTAGTTTTCCGCCTTGAACGCGTAGAAACTCGGGTTGCGGGGATCCAGGGCGATCAGCCGATCCTGGATGCGATCCGCCTCTCGGTAGCGCCGCATGCGTGAGAGGGTTATGCCCAGGCTTCCCAGAGAGAGCTGGTTGCGCGGATCAAGCTCCACCGCCCTCTCGATTCTGGCAAGCCCCTCCTCCCACTTGCCCTGACGCCTGAGGATCGCACCGCTGGTAGAGAGCGCCTCGGCATTGTTGGGCTGGGTCCTGAGCACCGACTCGAATCGCTCGACCGCCCTGTCGAACTCCTGCGTCGCGTAGTAGAGATAGTAGGCCTGCGCCATCTGGACCTCGGCCAGGTCCGGCCCCAGGCGCACAGCCGCATCCAGAGCCGCGGTGGCCATCGGTAAGTCGCTATCCAGGCCCCTGAAGTGGAGGAAGGCGAGCGCTCGCGCAAGCGTCGCCTGGGCGGACGCGAACTCGGGGTCCAGCTCCACCGCTCTCTTGTACATCTCGGTGGCCAGCCGGGCAGTCACGTGATAGAAGGCGGTGCTCCAGTGCTCGTTGCCACGTAAGTAGTACTCGTAGGCCTCGACGTTCTCGGTAAGTCTGGCCCTCGTGGACCGGCGCTCGGGCTCGAGCAGTGTGACGTCCAGCGCCCGTGCGACGCGCTCGGCGATCTCCGACTGCACGCGAAAGACCTCGAGGACCTCTTCGTCGTAGGCGTCGGCCCACAGGTGGGTGTCGTCGGCGACCCGGATGAGCTGCGGTGTTATCCGCACCCGGCTGGTGGGATCGGTCGGACGCTCGCGCTGGACGGTGCCCTCGAGGATGTAGGCCACGCCCAGCTCGGTTCCAATTTGCTGGGCGGTCTTGTCACTGCCCTTATACGAATAGGCTGTCTGGCGCGAGAACACACCCATACCTTCCAGGGCAGCCAGGCGAGCGGTGATCGCTTCGGTCACACCGTCCGCGAAGTACTCGTCCTCGGCGGGGCCGAGGTTCTCGAAAGGCAGGACTAGGAGCTTGTCCTCCCGGCCAGCCGGCCCGGCATCTTCGGGCGCTTCATCCGACAGGAGGATCCAGGTGACAGCGACAATCGCGGCCAGTAGAGCCGACGCGGCGGTCACGGCGATGATAGAACCGCGTCCCCTTGGCGCAGCCGCGCCATCGCCCACACCCTCGGTCCGCTTGACGCCCTCGGGCGTGATCTCGAACGCCCAGGCCAGCACCACCGCGATGGGGAAGCCGAGCAGGGTCAGCACGACGACCAGGGTTGGGACCCAATCGGGGAGTCTGAGCGCCGGGAGCGCGAAGTCCGCGGCCTGCCAGATGACGAAGGCGACGGCCGCGTAGACCACGGCCACGCGAAACACGCGCCGTCGCTTCAGTTCTTGGAAGAGCTGTCCGGTACGTGACATTGCTCCGCCCGGTCACGAGGGAATTGCGGTTCGTGCTGCCGCGCCGCCGGTCAACCCGCCGTTGCATTATGGGGTCTTGAGTGGCGCGGATCAACGAGGCAGGTCTCTGCGTGTTCCTTGACCGAGGCCGCGGTGAGCGGCGGACGGCGCCTCGACTATCCGGCTGATTGAGGCCGTGCTCTCGCGCCGTGCCTCTGCTCCACCTAACTTACTGTGAGGCCCGACCGGCGGGCTCACCATGTTCCAGCCGACGGTAGAGTGGAGAAGGCGTGCCCATCGATAGCGCCCCCTGCCCTTGGCTTCGGCCCGAATCATTTCCCTTCCGTTCGTCGGCGCCAGGAGGTCACGTGAAGAAGTCAACCGGGTACGATCCATACGACCGCTTTGCGGCGGCGGTGATCGCTCACGCGATCAATACCGCGCGAAAGGTCGAACGGCCGAGCACCCACGAGATGCGCGTGAGCGCCTTGAGGGCTATCGCGTGGCTCGCGAGCCCGGGAGTTGCAGGCCAGTGGTTCGACTTGGCGGGCTTCGAATACAAGGCACTGGTGGAGCGGCTTCCCCTAGAGCTCTGGATCAAGCGCGGACACGAGCTGTTGACAGGCGACGCGGGTCTGAGGAAGGCCGTGAGTTGAGCGCCCGGCGTGTCCATGTAGACGCACGGCAGAGTACCGGGCACTTGATTCAATCGGTTTGATAGCGTCGGATCGGTCGCGGAGATCCCCTTGCTAACCGTTGACATAAGGTTGGCACCCGGATAGGTTTGATCAGCTGAGAAGACCAGCGATACCCTGAGGGACCTGGCTCGCGCCGGTCCCTTTTTTGGTTTTCTCCGCATCAGTCGCCGAGGCAGGATGCGCCCATCAGAATGTGGGCGGCCGGTCACGGCAAGCCCAGCGCGGGGGCCAAGTCCGCGTGATAACCCGTAGTCGGTAGGTGCGGCAACGCCGGACTCCGACCACGCCAACACAGAGGGAGTACGGCAGATGCGTACCACCGGAAGAGTCAAGTGGTTCAACGACAGCAAGGGCTTCGGCTTCATCACGCCTGAGGACGGGCAGAAGGACTGTTTCGTCCATCACTCGGCCGTCCAGAGCGACGGCTTCAAGTCGCTGAGTGAGGGAGAGCGCGTGGAGTTCGACATCGTGGAGGGGAAGAAGGGCCCGGCGGCGGAGAACGTGGTCAAGCTCGGCCGCTAGACCACCGCTGGCGGCGATATCAAGACGGGGTCGCGCCGATCTGCTCGGGGCGGCCCCGTTCGCTATGGGTCCGGCGGCTGGGAAGAGCTCAGCTGGAGCCAAGCCGTGACTTTCGCGGCCCACGGACTCCGGGAGTCCGACACTCCAGCGATGGCGCCGAAATCTCCGCCGCTTCGGCCGCTCTATGGCGCATCTAGCCGTACGACGTTCTCTGCTTTCAGTCCCCTGGGCTCTTCGACCACATCGAACTCGACGTGCTCACCCTCCTGCAGTGCCCGGACTCCCGTGCCCTGAAGGGCGGTGTGGTGAACAAAGACGTCCGGACCAGCTTCCTGCTCGATGAAGCCGTAGCCCCTGTCCTGCGAGAACCACTTCACTCTGCCTTTGGCACGTTCCATCGTCGTCACTTCCGTACATTCAGCCAGATCGAATCTCGCGTGCCCCACAACAGCTCGGTCACTTTCCTTCCCGTTAGCGACCGAGCCGGCGAGCGCGGGCGCTTCTCCGCCTCGCCGCCGCCGCCTTTCGCTTCTTAGCCGCACTGGGCTTCTCGTAGTACCGCCGCTTCTTCATATCCTTGAACAGCCCGGAGCGGATCATCTTCCGCCGAAACTTCTTCAGCGCCCAATCCAAGCTGTCGTTCTCCTCCAACTTCACCTCGACCATGACCCCTCCACTGACAAGAGCCAAAAAAAGACACGGCATCCGGCTTAATCCCGGATCCCGTGATCGCATGTGGTTCGCGGGCGCCGACGACCTTGCCATCGCCTATAGGCGCTAACAACACAGTCTAACACCACCCGCAGCCCCTGTCCAGTCACATACCGGGTGAGCGCAGCAAGGCCGCTGTTCTCTTCTCAAAATTGTTGAGCGCGATACTCGGCCGGGCTCAAGTAGGCTACGGACTGGTGCGGAGCGAATCCATGCTGCACCCCTGCTTGCGGCCCTGGATTACCGACGCTTGGCAAGCGCGGTCCTGCGGAGGCGGTTATTCCTGGTCCGCCCGTTGCAACTAAACTCGCCCCAAGCTCGTATTGTGACATTAGCGCGAAAGAGACAGTCTCCGTGCAAAACCGGAGGAGGAGAAGGCACCATGTATCGTCCCGCTTCGGGGAAACGTTTCAGCCTCGCAGCCTGCGCGCTGCTCATCCCGACCGCGGCTCTCCAGGCGCAGGAATCGATCGATCCCCTGCACAGCATCACGCAAGCCGAGCTCAGAGACCACATCCACTACCTTGCCTCCGACTTCCTAGAGGGAAGGAACACCGGCACCGAGGGCTACATGCTGGCCGCGCACTACGCCGCCATCCTTTTCCGTGCCGCGGGCCTCGAGCCGATGTTCACCGACTCATCCGGCGCGCCCTCGTTCTTCCAGCAGATCGCCTTCGAGAGCGCGAAGGTGAGCGGTGCGAGCGCCATGCTGGTCACGGTAGGCGGAGAGGCAAGGAGCTTTCGTCTCGGTGAGGAGTTCCTCGCCCTGCAGATCTTCTCGGGCAGCGAGCTGGACATCGAGGAGACGCCGGTCTTTCTGGGATACGGCATCGAAGAGCCCGACCATGGCTGGAACGACTACGAAGGTATGGAGGTGTCGGGGAAGATAGCCATGATCGTCAGCGGTGCTCCCACACGGATCGGCGAACCGGTGTTGCCGGAAGAGCTGCACCGTATGTACAGCAGCCTCGGGCGGAGCGCTAACGCGCGAGTCATCTCTGCCGTGGACCACGGGGTATCCACGCTGATCGTCGTCGTCGATTCCGGGTCGACCTCGCTCTGGAACTATGTGGCCGCCATGATGGATCAACCTTCCCTACGACCGATGCCATCGGGTGGGCCGGAGGAAGGCGGTGCGACATCATCCCCCTGGATCGTCTTCATCAAGGCGCAGGAGGCGGTGGACCTTCTATCGGGGACCGGCTACGACCCCGTAACCAGAACCGGACCGTGCACGCCGGGCCTCGTGGACGGCGTCCGCATCG
>CP070812.1:363885-367621 GCA_020344015.1 Gemmatimonadota bacterium | reverse complement strand
GTGCCGCGGCCGCAGCGAGATGACGTCGCCGGCGCGAAGCGGGCGATCGGGACCCTCGGTTAGGTGCTTCTGAGCAATCTTCTCTACGATAGTCTGAGCCATACTGGGTTAACCTGTTCCGTTCTGTTGCGGAAGGTGGCCGGTGGCCGGTGGTCGGTAACCGGTGGCATCTTGCGGCGGTCACCCACCGGCTACCGGCTACTGGCTACCGGTCACTGAACATCCGCTTTACACATGTCCATCAGCGCCGTCACCGAGTCGAGCTTATCGAGCTTCCAGACCGCGTCCTTGATTCGTGTCCGGGCACCGTCGGAGAGGACCGGCGCGGCGAGCGCGTCGAACTTCTCCTCGATCTCTTGGTCGGTGAGCGGGTTGCGTGGATCGCCCTTCGGGTAGTCGAGCTGTTCGCTCAGTTCGTCACCGCCCGTCGTGGTGATGGTCACTACTACCCGCTGAAGCTCGGGGAACACCGCTTCGATGTCAGGATCGGCGGTCACTTCGACCTTCTCGAGCTGGGCACGGATTTGTGGGTCCATGATCTTGTCCGGCTCGAACTGGGCCGGCGTAACCTGCCGGTCAACGATCGCCGCTGCTATCACATAGGGCAGACTGTGGTCTGCCGTCTCTTTGCTGCGGGGGTCGTATTTCGAGGGGTCGGCTAGGATGTCAGCAGCGCGGGCCAGAGAGCGGATGTGAACTTTTTCGACGTCATCGGGCTGCAGGTCGTTCTCCTGGATCAGCTTCAGCACGGCGGAGATCGGAGCGTGTGTGAGAGCCTCGGTGGGGAAGGCCTTCATCCCACAGCGCTCGATGCGCCAAGACTCGCCGAGACCCTCGGTCAGAATCTCGAGCTTCCACTCGGGACCCATACAGTGCACGAGTCCCTCCTTGCCGTCGATGACGTGCTCCGGGCCGCTGTAACCTTTCTCGGCCAACAGGGCGGCCATGACGCCCGCCTGGGTCGCCATCGGGTCGACGGTGTTCTTCATCATCGTCAGCTTGCCGGCCGTCACCGCGCCCAGTGTGCAGTGATGTGACGCGGAGATGCCTATGGCGTGCTGGATCTTCTCCCAGGACAGGCGCAAGGCGCGCCCCGCCACAATCGGAGACACGAAGGCGGTAAGCGTCGCATGGTGCCAACCCCTTTCCCTGACGCCGGGGAAGGCCGCCTCGCACAGCCGCATCTCGAACTCGTGACCCAGGACTATGCCGACGATCAGCTCCTCGCCTCCGGTTCCCTGCCGCTCACAACAGGCCAGCGCTGCGGGGATGATGTCCGATGGATGCGAGGGATCCTGCTGCCAGTAGATATCGTTGTAGTCCATCACCCGAACCATAAGCGCGTTCGCCAGCGCCGCCGAGACCACGTCGGTCTTCTTGCCGCTTCCCAGAATCGTCGCCGCTCCGGCCCCCGCGGTCTCGTCGAGCACGTCCAACGCGTGGAGGGCATCCTCTTGGCGATAGCCGCCGAAGGCGCAGCCCAGCGAGTCGAGCAAGTACCGCTTGGTCTCATGGATGGCGCGCTCGCCGATCTGCTCGTACTCGAGGTCGGCGGCCCAGCGCGACATGGTCGCTGTGATCGTCTCAGACATGTCGAGCTCCTATTACGGTGGTCGGTGGCCGGTGGTCGGTAGTCGGTGGGTCCTGCTATGGCGGCCCACCGACCACTGACAACTGACTACCGATTCACAGGTTTTTGAACGGCAAAAAGGACATGAAATCTGCGTGGTGCACGATGTACGCCTCCGTACTCCGCTTCACGAGGTCTCCCTCGGCAGCGTGCGCCGCGATGATGTGAGACACCTCGTCGGGCACGCCGCACTCCATGGCGAGGCCTACACCGGTGAACGGGTGGCGCAGCGACTTGCCGCGGTCGCTCTGCCGTACCTCGCCGCCGGTCTTTTCGTATTCCAGCAGCTTGCCGACGTCGGCAAGAATCGCTCCGGCGATAACCGTGTCGAGGTGGATCCTCAGAGCTCGGCCCAGGAACTCCTGCATCGATTCCGCCGCCTTCCGCGCGATGTGCACGACGCAACGCTTGTGTTCCATGAACGTGGCCGGGCAATCGGGCACGAGGAGCGTGAATGGGATCTCGTTCAGGTCCTGAGGCTCCAGGGGGCTCAGTTCGAAGGCACGTATCCAGGTATGCGTGACCTTTTCCCGCAGCTCTCGGTCTTTTATCCAGTCGAGCTCGGGCCAGAGTTCCTGCACCGCTTCCCGCATCGTATTCTCCTCCAAGAAGTTCGGCCGTTCGCCCCGCACGATTCGTGCAAAGGCTACCGTCGAACGGTTGGGCCTGACACTGGTTTGATCGGGTGCACAATTTAGGGGTATTCCTGGCAACCGGGTAGACGGGGGAAACGCGTAGGCCCGGTTGGCATGGTGTATGCCCCATCTGTGACTCCTGAAATGGTCAGCGGCGGCTTTCGGGCAGGGGGCAGGCCCAACAGCAGAGGCATCTGGCCCCAATCTGGGCAGGGTTGCCAGACGGTGGGCCAAGCGGTACATGTGCCAGGCTGGATCATATTATGGGAGGGTGGGAACGTGATCTCGAAGACAGGAGAGTACGCGCTGCGCGCGGTCGTTTACATCGTGGCCGAGGGGAAGGGCGCGCCCACGCGGGCCAACGAGATCGCCGAAGCCCTGGGCGTTCCAGCCAACTATCTCTCGAAGACGCTGCACCAGCTGGCCCGGGCCGGAATACTCAGCTCCGAGCGGGGTCCCCGGGGCGGTTTCCGACTCGCAGGGTCGCCGGAGCGTCTCTCGCTCGCCGATGTGTTGAAACCGCTCGACCCAACCTGGCTCGATTGCGGATGCCTCCTGGGACTTCCGCGCTGCTCGGAAGTGAACTCGTGCCCGTTGCACGAGCGCTGGAAGAAGGTGAGAGAGCCAGTGTGCCAGTTCTTCCAGGAGACGACGCTGGCCGAGGTGCTGGAAGCCCCCAGCACCGTACCGGGCACGTGAGGGGGGCGACACCCCGGGAAGCAGGCCAACCTAGCGTCTTCAGGCCCCGGAGCGGGCCTTATCACTAATCCTTCTCGTAATTGACATCCGCGCCGTTTCGGATAGAATGGCGTGAATTCCATCCCATAGTCGGGCACCTAAGTCAGTAGACCAGACACTTCAGCACGCGGAGGCACGTGTGAGCGACGAGCACCTCGAACCGTCGTCTGAGCAGCCTTCCGGCGTCGGCGGCCATCCAAAGGGGACCTTGGCGATCGTTGGGGTCTACGGCCTGCTGTTCGCCCTGGGTTGGCTGATCATCTACTTCTTCGTCTTCGTCCCCCGCGGGACGCTAACCCAGTGAGGCCGCCATGCACGTCGACTTCTACGAGAAGATCTGGATGTGGGCGGCCGTCGGGATCATCGTGATTTTTCTCGCATCGATCGGCTTCACGACGTTTGGGATGGCGGTTCGGCCGCCCAGCCACGTCGAGATGATCGACCCGGAGACCGTGCGCAGCGATCCTGAGTTCAGTCAGCCGGGTGTCACGATCCACGAGGATGGCAGCGCCACTGTGGTGATACAGGCGATGATCTTCGCGTTCCTGCCCAACGAGATCCACGTACCGCGTGGGCGTCCGGTGACCTTCCGGCTCACCAGCCCCGACGTGATACACGGATTCCAGATCGTGGGGACGAACGGGAACACGATGGTCGTCCCCGGCTACGTGAGCCAATTCACGACGGAGTTCAGCCGGGCCGGCGAGTACCTGATCGTCTGCAACGAGTACTG
>CP070812.1:328117-363785 GCA_020344015.1 Gemmatimonadota bacterium | reverse complement strand
CCGTCAGGCCTGAGCACGAGGAACCCGTCCACCGGCCCGCCGTCGAGCCACAGCCTTACCGTCTCGGTCGTTATCGTGCTTTCGTCCACCGGCTCGCTGAAGACGACGACGACGGCGGTGTTGAGGACGACTTCGGTGGCGTCCCTCGGCGGCCGGGTTCGCACCACTCGGGGCCGCCTTCGCCAGGGCGTCAGAGCTCGATAGACGGCGGAGGTCCCGTCCCGGTTGAGGACGAAGACCTCGAGTTCGTCGTTTGGCGCAGCACTGATCAGGATGGGGTCGATGCCGCCGTCGTTGATCCTTGCGCTCACCGACTCGCCCGTCGACACGTTAGTCACCTTCACCGAGACGCCGTCGGGGAACGTACCCGGGCTTGCCGAGATGTAGACCGGACCCGCTGCCGGTCCGGCCAGCTCAACCGTTCCTGTGGGCCCGGAAACTGCAAACCCGGCCGGCGCTGGCTGCGGCGGGTTCTCCAGCCCGTTCGGCTCTCCCGGTCCGCCGGGATCACAGCCGACGAGCTGAGAGACTAGGAGCAGGCCGATCGACAGTAAGGTACCCGATTGCTGGGCTCGGCTTGCGCGACGTGATCTCCCTTTTTTCATCGGATCCTCCCGGCCAGCACCGGCTGGATCAGCGACTGTCCCATGTAAAGTGATCATTCCACGCTGCCAGTTAGTAGAAAGGCTGCCCAGTAGAACGGGTCCGCATGGCCAGGTTCGTTGATAAGCGCACGCTGCGCGTCGCCAAGTGCTCTGTACCTCGACCGACCATCTCGCAGGCCTTGGTAGAACTTCTCCATCAACCGCGCCGTCGCCCGGTCGTCCACAGGCCAGAGGCTGGCCACCACGCTCTGGGCTCCCGAATACAGGAAGGCTTGGACGAGGCCCACCCAGTCGTCGCCCGGTGGTACGGCGCGGCGCAGGCCTGTGCCAAGGCCAGTCTGACACGCGCTCAGCACCACCAGGTCGGCGGCCAGGCTTAGGCCGAACACTTCGTGAACCTCCAATCGGCCATCCGTATCTCTACTGGGGTTGAGCCGGACGTAAGAGAAGAGCGGGTTCCGTCGGTTGAGGACCCCGGAGCTGGCGAGATGGAGGATCTGGTGAGCAGGGGCGAGCTCGACGAAGCGGGCCTCCGTGGCGCGCGAACCGAGTAGAACTACCGCCGACGGATCCTCCCGGCTGATCGCCCGCACCTCGTCTGCCGAGTTGGAGAGCGCTTCGGGTCGTGGCGCCATGGCCAGAAGTCCACGTCCCCTCGCTCGTCGGTCGCGCTGCGACAGCTCCACCCACACCGACGCCGATGGAACATAGGCGACATCGAACGACTCGATCAGGAAACTCTCTCTGCTCGGATCCGAGCTAAGAAACGCCTGGAAGGGCAGGTAGTGCAGCTCGGCGTGTGGCGCGAACACGAGCAGACGTTGGCCGTCGAGGTAGCCGGCGTCCTCCAGCGGCGCGATCAGGTCGCGATAAAGCCGCCTGAGCGGCGTGCGCCACAGCTCATCGTCCAAGTCGGCCGCGGGCGGCTTCACGGTCCCGCGCAGGAAGGCTACCAGCTGACGCAGCGACTCGCGGTTCAGCGAAAGCTCGAGCGCCGCAACATCCTGCTTCGATACCACGAAGGCGATCGTCAAGTCGTCGGAGACCAGGTATTCGATGAAGACGGCGTCGTCGGGCAGAAGACGTTGAACCGCGCCGACCGTAGCGGTTGAGCCTGTAACGAGCGAGGCGTACTCGGGGCGCGACTCCTTCAGCCTCAACAGAAGCTGCTGATACTGCGCCCGCGCTGACGCGAGCGACTCCCGCACTTCATCGGTCTCCGGACTCACAGCCGGTGGCCCGCGGAGAGCGTTCCCGCCACTTGGAGTGGCGTGTAACTCCCTCGTGAGCTCCGCGATCTGGCGCCGTAAGATTTGTTCGTCTCGGATCAGAGCTGACTCGGCGGTTCCAGAGGTGGTCTGGCCGCGTGCCAGGAGATCCGCGAGCTGACGCGCCCGCATTCTCTCGCTCGTCTCGAACGCGGCTCGGGGCCGCCCCCGAGCCAGCTCGGTCTTCGCGAGTTCCGCGTAGGCGCTCCACTTGTCTGCGAGATATCCGTAGCGCTGCTCCTCGACCAGGAGAGTGGCGCCGACCGTTTCCACCTCGACTATCGCGGCGCCCAGTTCGGCCGCCGCGTCGTCCAGGCTGCCCTGGGCACGCAACGCCAGGCCGAGTCCGAGTTTCAGGTGCCAGCGGATCGGCGCCACCGGCCTGCCGTCGAGCCGTGCCAGCGCGGTCCGGTACCGGGCCACCGCGGCCTCGGCCGCTCCGTTCTGCCGGTCGAGATCAGCCAGCGCGCCAAGCGTCAGCGCCTCCGCCGCCACGTCGCCCAGAGTCTGGTGTGTGGCTAGCGCCTGGCGGTAGCTTGCTCTCGCGGCGTCGGTGTCCCCTCGTAGAACGTGCACATCGCCGAGCAGGACCCGGGTCAGAGCCGCCGGTCGTGGGTCATCGAGACGCTCCTGCAACAAGAGGGCTCGGGTTAGTGCCTCCGCGGCGACGTCGTAGTCCCCGTAGTCTCCCCGGCTCAGGTAGAGATCCCCGAGCCCGTGCTCTGCTTCGGCCTGCCCCGCCCCATCGCCCAGCCGTTCGTAGCCGACCCTTGCTTCGTTGTAGAGCTCCGCGGCCGGGTCGAACTCGTTGAGCTCGCTCAGTAGATCGGCGCGCTGCAGTGCCAGCGCCGGTACGAGGTAGTCATCGCCGCCGGCTTCAACTTCCGCGCGATCGAGCTCTTCGAGCGCGGCCCGGAGATCCCCCATAGCGGCATGGACCGCTGCGATGTCGCTATGCAGTTCGGCGCGCCTGATCGGTGTACCGATATCGACGAGGATCGCCAGCGCCTCTTCGAGCGAGCCAAGTGAGGCCGGGTAATCGCCCCAGCGGAGGTGCAGCAGACCAAGGTTCTCGAGATCTAGCGTCTCGCCCCAGCGGTCGCCTGTCTCCCGCCGCACGGCCAGGGCGTCGCTGTAGAGGTTAAGCGCATCGCCGTACCTTCCGCGCTTTGTGGCGATGTTGGCCAGGTTGGTCAGGTTGTTCGCCGCCGCGCGAGCTCGGCCATCATGGCGATTGAGGTCAAGCGCGCGACGGAAGTGCTCTTCAGCACCCCTCAGGTCGCCGAGCGCTCCACGAACGAGCCCCAGGTTGTTGAGATCGGCGGCTTCGCCACGGCGGTCACCGGTGAGGGGGCGGATCTCCAGGGCGCGGCCGTAGAACTCAGCGGCGCGCGCGAGGTCACCGCGGTCTTTGTAGACATTCGCGATGTTGCCCAGCGCGTTGCCCTTGGCTCGGTTATCCCGCACGGCTTCGGCCAGCTCCAGTGATCGGTTGTAGTGCCGGAGCGAGCGGTCCAGCCGATCCATGGCGTAGTAGGCGGCGCCCAGGTTCCCGAGGGCAGCGGCCTGACCTGCCATGTCGCCGAGGGCGCGGTATTGGCCCAAGCTACGCTCCCAGAATCGGATCGCTGCGTCAGGGCCTTCGCGGTAGAACGCTTCGATACCGGCGCGGCGAAGGCTGTCCGCCTCCAACGTCTCCGCGCGCTCCTCGGCGGACCGTCGCCGGAACCGGTCCACGCTATAGATGAAGAAGGAGTCGGACCACGCTCGCTCATAGAGCCGGGCCAGCCGCTCGGCCTGGACGAGTCGCTGGACGCGGCCCTCGGGCTGAGCCGCGTGAACTACGAGCTGGAAGAGGTTCGTGAACGCCTCTCGTACATCATCGGGCCGCTGGCGGATCGCCTCCAGCAACCTGGCCTCATCGCCGGTTTCCAAGAGAACGATGATTTCAGGCTCGCCCGTTGCTCCCTGGAGTGGTACGACATTGAGAGCGATCACGATCAAGCTGTGCGCAAGGCCCATCGGCACCTACGAAGCGGCTAGGGTTCCGAGATCCTAAACTGAGCCAACTCCGAGCTAACCCAGCGGTCCCATCCCACACGAGCTGCTACTTGCCAGAGAAATCTGATGCCGGGTGCGAACACCGTTGTGTCGGGCGGAGCGACGTGGGTCTCCAAGGTTTCGACTTCCAAGACGACCGCGCCCGCTTCGTCGTAGACCGTGACCTTATAAAGGTTGGCCCCGGGCGCCGGCGACCAACGGAACTCCTCTACCGTCGCGACCTCGCCCGCAGGTAGCTGCAGCGTGAGTTCGGCTTCGGCAGCTGGGGTCTCCGCTCGATGCACTGGCGCGCGCCCCACATCTGACGGCCGGAGGACAATCAGTCCGGCGAGCACCGCGGCGAGAGCAGCTGCTGCTGTGACCACGGCGCGACGGCTGACCCGTTGCCTGCGAATGGGCAGAACGCGTACGCTCTCGGCAGGCGCATGGCGCTCGTCGGCGGCATTGACCCCTTCCAACGGCGGAGGCTGCGAACCTACTGCCTCCACCTCAGCCAGCGCGCCCCGAACCGCGATGGCGAGCCGCAACTCGTCCTGGCACCGGCCGCAGAATAGATAATGAGACTCCAGGGCTTCGGCCTCGGTCTCCCCCAACAGGCCGGCGAGGTAGCGCTCGATCAGGGCGCGGTTCGTTATCTCTTCACAGGTCAATGGCTGGTTCAACACCCACTCCAGGCACGCAGGGTCCTCAAGGTTCCTATATATGTCTCGGGGATCACCCCGGATCGTGACCTGCTCCAGCATCTCCATGGAAAGCGCGGCGAAGCCGTTCCAGGGCGCGCGACTTCCGCTTTCGGATGCGCGAAACTGGCTCATCCAAACGCTCGGCGATTTCGGCTGGGGTGAGCCCCGCGAAGAACGAGAGATGAAGGATCTCGCGGTCGCCCTCGGCGAGCTGGCTCAGGGCGCGACCGACGCGCTGCTGCTCCTCGGCCAAGATGAGGATGGTGAGAGGGTCGTCGGGTTGAGCGGCATTCGCGCGTTCGGCTACGGCCTCGAGCCCCGTGCTGCGCTTGCGCGCGCGGAACACATCCGCGATCACGTGGCGGGCGATCCCTCGAACAAACCCCCCGAGACACTCGCCCCACTTCACGCGCCCCGCACGCACGGCTCTTACGACGCGCGTCAGCGTCTCCTGTGCTACTTCCTCGGCGGCTTCCGGATCCCCGAGCGCTCGCAGGGCCATCATCTGGAGCCCCGCCCGCAGCCGCTCGAGCTCCTCGGATTCCAAGTCGCTCGTCGAGCCCACCAAGCCTACCTCTGCTGCCCGGCACGGTTGGCATGCGAGACTGGGCTGCCCAATAGACAGGGCAGATTCTACTAAAGGTGTATCAGTACGGATTGAAACTCCGCCGATCGAGCCGAACTCGCAAGCCTCGCGGCCCTGCCATCCGCCGCCCAAGTCTCAGGCGAGAAGCAACCCGTGCGCGCCACCACTCGCAAGAACATGCACGCCGACGGGCTGCCGTTCTGCAGGCGCGTCCTCGAGAGGGCCGCCTACCCCACCGATCGCGAACCCGGCTGGCCTTTGGCCGCGTAGTAGGGGTGAAATGAGCCAAGCCTTGACGTCAGGGCGGAGATGCTGCATTTTTAGCATGATGCTGCTTTTCTAGCAACAACAACCCCCGGACGCCGCCACGCGTCCTACCACTCGGGGAGCCACGATGGAGGAGCGAGCCCACGTCGAACTCAGCCGCCGCGAGCGTCAGATTATGGACATTCTCTACCGCCGAGGCCGGGCCTCGGTGGCCGAGGTGTTGGATGATCTGCCGGACCCGCCCAGCTACTCGGCGGTGCGGGCGCTACTGCGAGTTCTGGAGGAGAAGGGGCACGTGGAGCATGAGGAGGACGGTCCGCGCTACGCGTACCGGCCGACGGTGCCGCGGGCCGAGGCGGTGGAGTCGGCGATGCAGCGTTTGGTGCGGACGTTCTTCGACGGCTCTACCGAGCGGGCGGTTGCGGCGTTCCTGGACATGTCGGCTGCCGATCTCTCCGACGAGGAGCTTGAGCGACTCGCCGAGCTGATCGAGCAGGCGAGGGAAGAAGGACGGTAGTCATGCTGAGCGGTGATATGGTCGTGGAGGTTCTGGCGAGCGTCGCCGTAAAGGGAACGGTCATACTAGCCCTGGCGGCGGCCCTGAGTCTGGCGATGCGGCGAGCGCCGGCATCGTTCCGGCATCTCGTGTGGAGTCTTGCGTTGGGTTCGGTGCTGCTGTTGCCGATCCTTGGGCCGCTCGTCCCGCAATGGAATGTGCCGGGGCTTCCGCGCATTGCTCCGACCGGGACTCGAGTCGTTGAGAGCGGAGCGGTCGCGGCTACGGAATCACGACGGATCGATCGCCCGCGTCCGGCTCGCCGGCTCGATGTGGCGAGCGCGTCGGGTATCGAAGCTCGCAGCCGGGAGATCGACGCGCCCCTGTTTGCGGAGCGAGCGGTAGCGGAAGCGCCGACCGGCGCGGGAGTACCGTGGGGCGCCGTGGCGCTCTTTGTCTGGCTGGCCGGCGCACTCGCCGTCGGAGCCGGTATCGTCCTTGGGGTCGTGCGGACCTGGTACCTCGCCGGGCATGCGCTCCCGGTGAAGAGCGGGAGGCTATGGGAAGCCGCAGAGCGGATCGCGGCGCAGCTGGGCATCACGCGTCACGTCGCCGTACTTCAGTGTCAGGGGAGCTGCATGCCGATGACCTGGGGCCTAGAGAGACCGTGCGTCTTGCTTCCGGCCGAGGCCGATGAATGGTCCGACGACCTGCTGCAAACGGTCCTGCTGCACGAGCTGGCCCATGTGAGGCGCTACGACTACCTGACCCAGCTGCTCGCTCGGCTCGCCTGCGCGATCTACTGGTTCAACCCGCTCGTCTGGCTGGCGGCGCGGCGGCTGCGCATCGAGCGCGAGCTCGCCTGCGACGACGAGGTGCTGCGAGCCGGATCGCGCGCTTCGGACTACGCCGGGCATCTCCTGGATATGGCGCTGTCTCTGAGGGCGCGCCCGTTCCTGGCCAGCGTGGCGATGGCGCGCGCGTCCCAGTTGAGCGCACGGTTGCGCGCCGTGCTCGACTCGGGCCGCGCTCGTAGCTCGCTGACCCCCAGGTTCGTGTTCGCGGCAACGGCCTGTGCCGCATTGGTGGCGGTCACGGTCGCTGCGGCGTCTCCCAGCCGGGTGGCCGAGGCCCGCGAAACGAGCGAGAGGCCGGGCCGCAGTAGCGTTTCCGAGGGCCGTACCCTGATACCTTTGGCCGAGATTGTCGATCGGCCCGCGCCTGCAGCCAGGGCCGCGCGTGTCGCTCGAGGTCGTGCTACGTCGGAAGTGGACGGTGCTGCGAGCGGCGTTTCGGAGTCGATCCCCTTGCCCGCCGGGTCGGTCGGGCGTGCGCTGTATGATCCGGCGCCCCTGGCGCGCGCAGCGCTCTGCGATTGGAGTGCGCGCAGCGGTTCGTCGTCCACGTCGATCCAGATAGACGAGGACGACATGCAGGTGAAGATGGAGGTCGACGACTGCGAGCTTAAGGTCGACCTGTCGGGTGAGATCACCTTCAACGCCGACGAGACCGAGATCGTCGCCCTCTCTCCCGGCGGCGAGCTGGAGATCGAGGAGAAGCGAGGGCGTTCGTCGCGCCGTCTGAAGATCCAGGCCGACCGTTCAGGTAACCTCGAGCGTCGCTGGTGGGTCGACCGCGACGAGCGGCCGTACGACGCCGACGCCCGCGCCTGGCTGAGCGATATAATCCTCGTCCTCTTCCGGCGCGTCGGTATCGAGGCGCAGGAGCGGGCGGAACGCATCCTGGCCCGCGACGGAGTCGATGGGCTGTTGCAGGAAATCGCTCTCATCCAGAGCGACCACGTCGTCGGGCGCTACTACGGCGTTCTGCTGAGCCAGGCGGATCTCGACCCGGAGACCGTGCGCCGTGTGATGCACCAGGCGGCACAGGACATCGAGTCCGATCACACCCTCGCCAGGCTGTTGGTCACCGTCGCAGAGAACCAACCGCTCGACGAGTCGGTGCAGATCGCCTACGTGAACGCGGCTGGCTCCATCGAATCCGATTACGAGCAGGGCCGCGTGCTCGCGGCGATCCTTCAGCGTGAGGACCTGAGCCCTGAGGTCACCCGGGCGATGCTGCAGGCGGCGACCGAGATCTCATCGGACCACGAGCTGGCTAGGTTGCTCATCGGTTTGGTCGAGTCGGGTTCGCTGAACGATGCGATGGCCGAGGACTTCTTCCGCGCCGTCGGTACCATTGAGTCCGACTTCGAGCGTCGCCGCGTGCTGGCGGCGGCGCTGAGCAGCGGCATGGTGAGCCAGCGATCCCTCGATATGGCGCTGCAGACGGCGGCCGATATCGACTCGGACCACGAGTTGGCCCGGCTGTTGATCGACGTAGCCGACCGTTATCCGGCCGGGGGCGAGCTCCCAGCTTCGTACCTGGCTGCCGCCGCCAGCATCGAATCCGACTTCGAGCTGGCGCGCGTGCTCGCCAGACTGGTGGGGCGCGGCGATCTCAGCTCTGCGTCGCTGGCCGCCGTGTTGGAGCTCGCAGCGGGGATAGGCTCGGACCACGAGCTGTCGCGGTTTCTGCAGGCGGTCTTGAGCGACAACCGGTTGGATGAGATGACGCGACCCGGCTTCCTGACCGTTGCGGCCACCATCGAATCCGACTTCGAGCTCTCGCGCCTACTCTCCGCAGTAGTCAAAGCTGATTGGGCCGTTGAGTCGGATATCGAGGCGGTGCTCGAATCGGCGCTCCAGATCAACTCCGATCACGAGCTCTCCAGACTACTGATAGAGGTCGCGCGCAGCGGCCAGCTGACGGAGCGGCTGCGCCCCTCCTTCATGAGGGCGACCGACACCATCGAGTCGGAGTTCGAGCGCGGCCGCGTCCTCTCGGCGGCCTATCCGAGAAGCAGACAGATTTAAGGACTAAGAGATTCGGGGAGGTAGGGAAGCAAGAACCGCTTCTTTACCTCCCTACCTCCCCTGTTGCACTGGTCCCCTGCTCAGGATTCGAGAATTCCCAATAGACTTCGGATCTGCCACTTCCCTCCCGAAACCCGGCAGCTACGTCTTCTCCCAGACATTGTTCCCCCGGTCGATATCGGGGAAGTGGTATTCCGCGTCGATCTCCACTTTCACCACCGGCGAGCCGTTCGCGACGCTGAGCTCGGCGCGTGTCTGGCCGCTCAACCAGTGCTCCACCGGGACTTCCCGCTCGAGGATCTCGCCGTTTTCCAGCGTCACCGTTACGCGGGCGGGCATCGGGGCCCAGCCGTGGTCTTCGATGACTATCGTCGTCGTGGTTCCATCGCTGGTCACGGCACCTACCGCTTGGTCGAGCGTCCACGTCTCGTGATACCAGGCGCGCCAGAACCAATCGAGGTCGGTGCCCGTCGCGTTGTTGAAGAAGTTGAAGAAGTCCCACGGCTTGGGGTGCTTGTAGGCCCAGGTCCGGATGTAGCTGCGCCAGGCCGGGTCGAAGATCTCTTTACCGAGCAGGCCGCGCAGCGTGCCCAGTAGCGCCTGCGGCTTCGCATAGGAGGCGGTGCCGTAGGCCATGCCCGGATAGTGGTAGTCGCTCAGCCGCATAATCTCGCCTTCCTGTCCCGCGCGCGCCGTCTCCAGGTAACCGCTACGACCTGCCACGGGCTCGGGGCGCGACCAGAACTCGGCCCCGGCGAAGCCGGCGTTGAACGAGGTCGTCCCCTCGTCCATCCACGAGCGCCGCCGCTCGTCCGTCCCCACGATCATCGGGAACCACATGTGGCCCAGCTCGTGTGCGGTGAGCCCGTAGAGCCCCTCTTCGCTGGCGTTGGGATAATCGTACGATCCCATCAGTGTCATCATCGGGTACTCCATGCCGCCGCCCATGATGCCACCGCCCTCGACCGACGTCATGTGCGGCCACGGGTAGGGGAACCCGGTATAACGCGAGAGCGCATCGATGCTGTGTGCCGCGAACTCCCATTCTCTCTCCCAAAGAGGAGCTGAAGAACGCCAGAACGAGTTGATCAGCGCGTAGTCCGTGGTCCCGTCTCCGTCCCGATCACCGACCGGCGTGCGCGCCGCGTCCCACCGCGATTGCCGCATCGCACTGAAGGCGACGTCGCGCACCGTGTCCGAGTGAAAGCGCCAGCTCAAGTAACCGTCCGCGGATCGCTTCGTGACCAACCCGGCTTCGAGGTCTGCGTCCGTTACGACGCGCACCACCTCATCGCTGCCGTGCGCCTGCCGGTACCGCTCCAGAACCGCCGGCTGCAGCACCTCCTCCGGGTTCAGCAGCTCGCCGGTACCCATGATCACCCAGCCGTCCGGCGCCTCTATCGTCATGTCGTAGCTGCCGTAGCCGAAGTAGAACTCGGCGTTGCCCAGGAACTGATCGGCCTGCCAACCGACGACGTCGTCGTACACCGCCATCTGGGGATACCAGTAGGCCAGGTAGAACAGGTTGTCGGCGTTCCAGCCCATGCGGCCGCCGCCCCCGCGCTGCGGCACCGTGAACGCCCAGTCGATCTCGATCTCCACCGCCTGGCCGGACTTCAGCGGCTCGGCCAGCAGGATCGGCATGGTCGTTCCGCTCACCGCATACCCGGGCCCCATCCGCTCGACGAACGCGGCGATCTGTTCCGGGGAAAGGAAGGCGAACATCTGTGCGAAGCCGCCGCCGGTGTCGTCCAGCTCCTGGGCCGCGACGGAGACGCGCTTAATCTCGACACCGCCGGTTATCAGCGCCGGCCTGTTACGCGCCACTCCTTCGGCGTGCAGGTTCTGAAGCAGATGCACGATGACGACCGGCAGTGGGTCGGGCGACCGGTTGTGGTAGACGATGTGGACGCTAGCCTCGATGCGCTTCTCCTCGGGCTGCAGGCGGGCGCGTATGTCGTAGTCCGTCCACTGCTGCCAGTAGTCCGGACCCGGTTCGCCGGTGGTCGTCCGCGTACCGTCCGCGACGGCCTGCTGGAACCCTTCCGACGGAATCACGGGGTAGGGGATCGGTCGCTCGATGTCCTGCGCCGGCAGCGACCCGACCGCCAGCAGAGCGATGAGGGTGACGCTGCTAGAGAGGCGATTGAGCTGTCGCATTTGTGGATGCTCCTCCGTGGCTGAGTACTTGGAGGAGGGTAATCTCTGGCTTGGCCGGTCCGGTGGCTAGGGGTGGGTTGGGCTCAGGCCTCGCGGCGCTCGAGGGCGCGGCGGATCTCGGAGAGGTCGTCGAGGCAGGCGGCGGGCAGCTCGCCCCGGGTCCAGGGGCAGCGGATCACCTCGCCCAGATCGTAGCAGGGTATCGCCCACAGCTCGGGGTCGCCGACTTCTAGGTCGAGGTCGAGGTCGCCGATGTCGGCCTTGCGATCGATATCGCCGAGCACGTAGTGGCCGACGATGCTCTGGCCGTCCACGCCCGAGATCGTCGCGCCCGGCGCCTGGGGGCCGTGGCCGCTGCGTACCTCCCACTTGGGGTTGATGCGCGTGTAGGCGGCGCCCCACTCACCGACGTAGGTGGGCCGGTGGATCGAGTACGCCGCTACCCAGCCGCGCTTGTAGCGAGCTGCCTTGTCCCGGGCTCCTAGCTCATCCCCTTCCGCCAGGAAAGCCGCTTTGACCTCGGCCTCGATGGTGAAGCTCCAGTAGGGCAGGTAGAGGATCGGTTGGCGCTTGCCGCTCGGCGCGGCCACGAAATACGACGGCCGCTCGATCAATCCCCCCGTTTCGATCTCCCAGGCACGCCCGCACTGGGGACAGCGGAAGGCGACATCGTTGGAAGCCGCCGGCAGCTCCGTCCGGCACGCCTTGCAGCGCAGCACGATGACCCGCGGCCCGGGCGCGCTAGGCCTCACTGCGCTCGAACCTCGGTATGGCTCCGGCCTCCGGCCAGCTACGGATCTGCCAGTCGGGGCGATTGGAGCGAACCAGTGCCGTGACGGTGCCGATGATCCCGGCCACGAACAGCACGACCGGGTCGAAGAAGGCCTCGCCGAGGAACGTGGCGTGGAGCGCCTGACCGAGGGCCAGCGCCCCCGGCACGGCGAGCACGGCCCAGGCCAGGCCGGGAATCCTGAAGGTCTCGGGCATGCGCCAGGCAATGATGTTGCCGCTGACGCCGTCGATCACGATCTCGTAGATACCCGCCTCGGTCTGGACCGGGATCGACCAGAAGGGGAAGAAGAGGGTGCGCCCCGAGGCGGCGACCATCTCGGTGGCCTTCTTGGCGAACCGCTCGTGCGCGGTCGCATCGGGCGACTGATCCTCGGCGAAGACGGTGGCGCGGCGCTGCGCCTCGACGAGGTCGAACGACCGCAGCGGCGCGAGCCGGCGCGCCGCGCGGGCGTCGAACATGGCCAGGTCCCAGGGAGCACGCGCCGCCGGGGTCATGTGCTCGACGTCGGCCACCATGACCTTGGTGTCCTCTTTTTCCGTGTACTCGTAGGTCGGCTCCATCACGGTGCCGCCCGATGCCGGGTCATAGCGTTCCTTGTAGACGCGATGCCGTTCCGGCACCCGGCGCTCGAAGACGCCGACCCGGCGGCCGCAAATCTCGTGGAACGGCATGAACACGAGTTCCGGCCGGCCGAAGATGCCGACCTTGCCCTGCCTTTCCATCCAGGCGCGACCTACCGAGACCGCCTGCGCCGCGCTCAGGTTCGATGTGACCTCGTAGCGTGGTGAGTGCACCTCGGTCAGACAGAGCGTCGCCCCACAGCGCTCGCACGGCGTGATACGCGTGCCTTCGCGAACGACCTCGGGCGCCCCGCACTGCGGGCACTTGATCGGGTAGAGCTTGAGCTCGTTCACGACGTCGCCCTCTTCGGCTTACCTGCCCGCGCCAACGCCATCATGAAGTAGAGGCCGATCACGAGCACCGCCGGCGCCGCGAACTTCGCCGGCAGCAGCGCGGCGACGACGATCATTATTGCGCTTGCCAGCCACGCCTTGTTGCGACGCGAGTAGCGGGGCCGGACCGGCCAGTCGACGTCGATCAACTCGGCGCTCACGCCGTCCAGTTGGAAGGCGCTCGTTGTCTCTCCGATGCGGATCAGTCCTTTATATATCGGCCGATGGATGAGCCGGATCGTCTTCACTGCCAGCGGCCGGCCGGTCGCCCGGGCAGCCACCTCGGGCAACGACTCGGGCGCCAGCTCCGGTTCCTCCCATTCGGCGGCGCTGTCCCGCTCCTCCGGCTGTATGAAGGCCCGCTCGCCGCCGGGCAGTCGCACCTGGGTGAAGCGGCCCTCCGGGCCCGGCCGAGCGCCGATGGACAAGCGCCTACCGTCTGGGCTTTCGACCTCCCAGATCGGTTCGTTGACCAGCTTGAGCCTGACAACGGTGGCGTCGGGGTACCCGGCCTCACGCGCCCGGGCCTTTAGTAAGCCGGGGACCCGGGAAGCGCGCACTGTTTTACGGATGACTTGGTGGATGAGCGCGCCGCTGAGATCGACGAACGATTCCGAGTTGCAGAACCGGCAGCGGGCGTAGGCGACACCCTCGGGTACTTCCACCGGGCCGCCGCATTGCGGACATTTGGGGTTCAGCGCTTGCTGCGCTGCCATTCTCCTCACCGTTCGCCATCGCCATCGCCATCGGCATCGCCATCGTCGGCGACCTCGTAGGTTCGCTCGATGACGATGGGGACGGCGATGGCGATGGGGAGTATGAGCCTTACTCGGTCACCCGATCCCCGCACTCCATGCAGAAGCGTGCGCCCGCCGTGACCTTGACCCCGCAGTTCGGGCACGAGCGCTCGGTCACCCCGACGGGTTCGCCGCAGCGGCCGCAGAACTTCGCGTCGGGCGCCAGCTGCCCTTCGCACTTCTCGCAGCGGTCTCCGGCGACCAGCGATTCTCCGCAGTGTGAGCAGAAGCGCATGTCCGGCGCGACCTCGGTGTGGCATGCGGGGCAGGCGGTGGCCGCTGCGGCGCCGCCGCCGGCGCCCGGAGACGCCTGACCGGGCTGCCCCTTGAACGCCTCGAAGATCATCACGGGCAGCATCGCCCCGATGCCGGCTCCCATCCCGGCCCCGGCGCCCAGCCCGACCATGTCGCTCGCGGCGCCACCGCCGCCGCCGCCACCGCCCTCCAGCGCGCGGGCCGCCTTCATCTTCAGGAACTTGTCCAGGTCGCCCAGCGCCGCCATCTGTGCACGCTCATCGATCGCCTTCTCCACCTCTTCCGGAGGAGTGATCGAAGTGATGAAGAAGTCGGCCAGGTTGATTCCGTAGCGCTGGAAGTCGTGGCTCAGCCGGTCGTGCACCTCCTGCCCCATCTCGTCGTACTGGCTGGGCAGGTCGAAGATCGTGCGCAGCTTCTCGCCCAGATAGTCGTTCAGCCGGCTGACGATGATGTCACGCAGGTAGTCCTTGATGTCGACCGTCAGAAACGAGCCCATCGTGCCGGCCAACGCGTTAACGAAGACCAGCGGCTCACGGATCTGGATCGCGTAGTTCCCGTAGGCGCGCAGCCTGACCAGACCCAGGTCCGCGTCCCGGTATGCCACCGGCTGCGCCGTACCCCACTTGAGGTCGGGGAACAACTTCATGTTCACGAAGACGACCTCCACCCGGAACGGCGAAGTGAAGTTCCAGGGCAGCGAGAGGATTTTCGTGACGATGGGAATGTTGGCTGTGCTCAGGGTGTGTCGGCCGGGACCGAGCACATCGAGGCCCTTGCCGTCGCGGAAGAAGATAGCCGCCTGGTTCTCCCGCACGATGACCTGCGAGCCGAACTTCGTCTCCGCCGACCCCTCCTGCGGGATGCGATGGATGATCTCCTGGCCCGTGGCATCGAACCACTCGATGACGCTTAGAAACTCAGTCATGACGGACCCCTCGCTTGGCGATGTGACACGCCGGAAGGTGAGTTCTCGGTAGGGGAAGGCTGTCGCGGGCGCGCGGCCGGAATCGACCGCCGGAGGCACCTGCAGCCCAAATATATGAAAACCAACTCGATACGCCTAGGGCCACGAGGCCGCCTCCGCCCTCGATTCATCATACACGCCAGACCGCGCCTTTATTCGCTTTGCTGGGAATCCTCGAATTTGGGACCTCGGGATCCGGGACTTGGAAGGGTGGGGGTTGCCTATTTGAATCCGTGAATCCGGCTATCCAGAAATGGGGGAGGGCAAGAATCGATGCCCCGTCCCTGGTCCCCCGCCTCCTGGATTGCCGGATTCCCGGACGCAACATCCGGGGATTCGTGATTCCCGACACCTCGAAATCGCGAACTCGCGTAATTCCCGATTATCTTTGCCCGCCGGTCAGGTCGAAAGGCGGCAGGTTGATCTCGGAAACGCAAGAGGTGTCCAGTCCCTCGACCGACCCCTTCTCCAGGAACGCGTGTCTTATTGTGGAGATACAGGGTCCGCCGACGCCGTGGGCCGCGGGAACGACGAGGTGCAGGCTGTTGGGCAGATGGCTAGCGGCCTCGGCGCCCCAGCGCGGCGACGTCACCGGATCGATCGTGCCGGAGAGCAGCAGGGTCGGCACCTCGACGCTCACCGGTTCGCCGTAGCCGGCGGGCAGCTCGCGGGCCGGCCACACGCTGCAGGCGGCCAGCTGGTTGCGCACGCGGTCGTCGCCCAGGAAAGTGCCATCGGTGAGCGCGGGGATCTCAGCAGGATCGATGCGCGACAGGTCCTCCGGGCAGGTGACCGAAAGCAGCATCCCGAAGGCGAGCGCATCGACGATCGCCATGTTGCTTCTCAGGCCGAGGTCGACGAAGAACGCGTAGTCACCCTCGTAGGCGCGGTGGATGAGCAGCGGGATAGAGGGGGCCACTTGCAGATAGTACATGGAAGTGCGCAACGCCTCGGCGAACGCATAGCGCGACACGCTGAGCGTGACCTCTTCGCCCGTCTCCGGGTGCGGCATCGTCACCTGCGCCGGCTCCCTGGCCAACCGCTCGATAAGCTCGGCGAACTCCTGCTCTAGATTCGGAAAGGCGGTGTCGCAGTCGGGGTCCGCCGCGCAGCGCTCGAACGTTAACTCGAGCGCCTGCTGCGACTCGTAGGCGTGGTACAGCGGGTTGCGGAACGCGATCGGCGCCACGCCGTTCAGTATCGCGGTGCGCACCGTCTCGGGGTGTCGGCGCATGTAGACCAGGGCCGCCCGTGTACCGTACGAGCCGCCCGTCAGGTTGACCTGCTCGTAGCCGAGGGCGAGCAGGATCTCGTGCAAGTCGTCGGCGAAGATCGGCGTCGTGTACTGCGTCAGGTCGGCCAGCGGCTCCAGCCGCTCGCGACAGCGCTCGTACTTCTCCGCCGTGAACGCCGGGTCCAGGTAGCTCTGCAGGTCGCCCTCCACCGCGACCTCGCAGTAGAGCGGGTTCGAGCTCCCGGTGCCCCGCTGGTCCACCAGGACTATGTCGCGCTCTCTGCGAAACGACGACTGGGACCACCCGCGTGCGGCAGCCGTCGCTCCCTGGCCCGGCCCTCCGGACAGCGGGACGATCGGGTCGGGCCGTGGCGACGCGCCGAGCGCCGGGATCACCATGATGTTGATGTCGATGGTCCGACCGGAGCCGAGCGCCCGGTTCTCGTACACCGTGTAAGTACCGCAGCGCGCTTCCACGTCGGTCTCGGGGATCTGGCACGGCTCCGTGGAGAGAGTGCCCGGCACGCCCTGGGCGAAAGCGAGCGACGGCCCGATCAACAGAAAGACGAACGTCCGAAGGAACACGTGGCGGTGTCCGTTGTGCATCTCGATCCTCCGATCGATCGGTCTGAGATTCTCGTCAAGGAACAATGTGAGAACCTCGACATTGAACAGCCGACAGCCGACTGTCGATTTTCGGCTTTTCTTCAACGACCGACTACCAACGTCCGACGCTCAGCGCCAACGTCGTGCGTCGAACGTGGGACGTCCAGCGCAGAGGAGTGAGCCGGGCGTCGATAGTCGGCTGTCCGTTGTCGGATGTCGAATTCAACCGGATTCGGCACGCAATCGTTCTAATGCTCGGCGCGCCGTCTCGACCCGCGGCTGCAACTCCGGGTCGGCTCTATCCCATAGGTGCAAGAAGTGTGAATACGCCTCGACGGCGCCTTCGACGTCGCCTTCCGCCTCCAACGCCTGCCCGAGGGATAGGTAGTACAGTCCATGGTTTGCGATCTCGCCCAGTGTGTGCGCGTAGCGCAAGCGGCGGATCCCTTCCGGACGGGTCTCTGGGCGAGCGGCCAGGGCTAACGTTAGGGCGGTTCGTAGCTGTTGATTCCAAACGAGGACGGGGCCGTACGCGTAGCCCGCCTCGTCCAGTGCGGTGCGCAGACGCTGCAAGCCTCCCACTGTGTCGCCGTCGATGATGTCCGCCCAACCGAACCCCGCTTCAATCAGCGCCGGCACGAAGTCGAACTCTGGCGTCGAGTCGGCGGCGAGCGCTTCCTCACCCAAACGCCGTGCCTCCTCAGAACGGCCCTGGCTCAGCTCGAAGATCATCGCCGTCCGCAACAAGAGCTGCCGCGCCTCGGGTTCGGTTGGCAGAATGAAGAGCCCTTCCACCGGGCCGCCCGCGTACGATGGATCGGCCAGCCCCGCGAATACGGGCCCCAGACCGGAATAGGCGATTGCGTCGCGTGGACCGGCTATCGCCCAGAGGCTGTCGAAGAGTGGGCGCGCTTCGGCGAGACGGCCCAGGCTGGAGAGGACGGCAGCACGGGCCGAGGAGACCTGCTTCCAACTGTTCGATCCAACCTCGAGGTAAGAAGCGAACATCTCCAGCAGGGGCAGCACCATAGCCGGGTGCAGCGATCGCGAGCGATAGAGGTTGTTGAGAAGCTCATCCTCTAGGTTACCGTTGTCCCCACCAAGCTCGTCCAGTCGCTGCACGACGCTGTCCGGCTCGCCCCATATCCCACGCGCCCGTTCGAATCGACCCGCATACTCGGCGGACGCAGTGTTCCTCAACATATCGAGGTAGCGATCGTAGCGAGCGCTGTCGTCGAACGTGATGCCATATTCCAGTGGGTGAACGAGGGCCGGGGCGAGTGAGGGATCGAGCTCGAGTGCCCGCTCGAAGGGGCCGAGAAGACGCTCGAGGTCCAACCCTAGAATCGGCTGAGCGTGGTAGCGAATGTCGCCGAGCAGATACCAGCCCTCGGGATCATCTGGGAATCGGTTCACGTAGCGCTGCATCGTATCATGGGCCGCGATCTTACCGTCCTCGAACAGCGTGTTGGCGGCGACGATCGTTCGCTCGCGCTCCGGCAGGCGGTCGCTGTAGCGCAGCGCCAACTCGCCGTGCCGGCGTGCCCCTTCCGACCCGTATCCCCCGAGCTTCACGTTCCAACCGTAGACCTGTCCGAGCCGGTAGTGCGCCAGCGCGAAGGTCGAATCCGCTTCGATTGCGACCTGGAACGCCGCGAACGCCGAGTCCCACTCCGAGCGCCGATAGTGCTGTTGCCCCTTCAGGTAGGCGCGGATCGCGTCGACGTTCCTGGTCGTGATTCCGCTCACCCGCAGGTTGGGCAGCGGCTCGTGCGCCAGCCAGATCTCCCGCAACAGGCTGACGCCCAGATCGTCAACCAGCGAGAGAACGCTGTCGGCCGGCCCCTGCGCCCGTGCTGCGGCCAACTCGGCGCCGCGCACCGAGTAGAGCTCGGCCGATAGACGCACCTCGGGTCCGACGGAGACGACGCTGCCCAGCAAAACCGAGCCGGCCTCGAGATCGCGACCGACGGCCAGCGAGCCGTCCAGGTCCAGGCCGCTGTCCACCGCCCGCTGCCGCCAGCGGTGCAGCACCGTGCGCGAGTCGATCGTGCGGATCGCGCCCACCGCATCGAGATTCGTCGAGAGCAAGTCGACCATCCCCTCGCCGAGTAGCTCGACGCCGGGGCCGGAGGCGTTGAACGGCAATACGGCTATGACCTGCGCGTCGGGCTCGACCGCGCCCAGGATATTGGGGCGGATCCACCAGAAGACGCCCCCGACGACGAGCAGCAGGGCGGCAGCCGCATAGGCGTAGCGGCGGCGCCGCCGTACCGACGGCGTCGAGGGTTCCGGGGCTTCGCCAGCGACCGCGTCGGTGGTCGGCTCGGCCCGCGCCGTCCACCAGGCGATCCCGACTACCACCACGAAACCGAATGCCAGGACGATCCCCAGCCCGCGGATGATGCGCTCGTCGGGCACGAAGATGTCGGCCACCTGGATGAGTGCCCAGCTGGCGCCGATGTAGACGGCGGCCGCCTGGACGGCGGGGTGGCGGCGCAGCTCGCGCCAGCGCGCTCCCAATCCTTGCGCTTCGCTCATCGAGGCTCCTCGAGGTTCCGGGTAGATTGTAGCAGTGTGGCCTCGCGCCGGGCCCCAGGTCAAGCCTCGGGCCTCGGAAACGGCCCCTCGGCCCGGCTCGTAGTTAAGTGTGAGGTGGTTGCCGGGCGGCAAGCGGCCTTCGAATTATATTACGGAGGTGCGAGCCCGACCGAGAAGGCCATACAGAGATGCGGTTTTCGACAGACCGGGAAGAGCCCGGTCCCAGCCACTGGATCATTATTGACCCCCGGCCGCCCGGTTACATCGGGCAGGAGATCGTCGATCTGTCGCCGGGCGCCATAGAGCTCCGGCACATCGCACGCCAGCTCCGGACCTTCGCCGAGCAGCGGGCCAACTGGATCGACATCGCCGAGATCGAGCGCGACTGGAACCGCTGGCCGGGCGATCGCCCGGACCATATCCGCGACCTGTCGTTCGGTGTCCGGTTGATCTACGGCATCGATTTCGACACCGAGACCGAGATCTTCGAGGGCAAGCCGGTCCGGCACCTGGCGGTTCATGGTACGAAGCGGCCGACCCCGGCGACGGTGGGCGAGATCGCTACGTATTTTTGGGGCCGCCGGGCCGCGCAGATGAGAATCGCACAGTCCGGGCTGGCACACGTCGTCGTTGGGATGGACTGGGAGCAGCTGGACCCCCGTCAGTTGATGCGGTTGCTCTAGAGCCGAGAGGAGTACTGAAGTGCTAGAACTGTTCGGAACTAAGCGAAGATCGTTCGTCGAGCGGCTGGCCGACCGTTTCCTCGAAGCGGTCGAGAGCGCGGCCGGTTCGGTCGAGCGCACAACGGAACGCGCCGGCGAAGCAGCCGGCGAGGCTCGACGTCGCACGGGCGAGCGGGCACGTAGCGGAGCCCGACAGTTACGAGAGGCCGGTGAGCGGGCACGTAGCGGAGCCCGACAGTTGCGAGAGGCCGGTGAGCGGGCACGGGCCGGTGCCCGGGCGCAGCGCGATGTGCTCGCCGAACGAGTCGAGTCGATCGGTCGCCGCGCGGCGGAGATTCGACAGGAGCGCCAGCGGCACCGCGAAGAGCGTCGCCAGCGCAGGATAGAGCGCCAGGCCTACCGGCGAGCCCGGCCGCGGCGAATGACGCCAATGCAGCTCGATGTACGGCGCGACGACAAGATCGTGCTCCGCGGCAGGCGACCGGTCAACCTACGTACGGCGGACGGCAGTACGATCCGCTATCGCTACTACGACCGACCCGGCTTCTGGCTGCGCTTCTACCTTCACCTCACGGGCCGACAGGTCTGGCCGCGGCGGTAGGCTAAGCTGAGCAAGGACGGAGCGGAGGAGAGGCGCAGGCCGACCGTTATCGGCATACCGGTCGCGGCTCTCCGCTGGGGACTGATCGTCTTCGTCGGCGCGTCGGTGCTGGGGTTCCTGCTCGCCTTCCTGTTCTCGGGCGACTGGGCCCAAGACCTGGCTAGCCTGCAACGCTTCAACCCCGAGTGGTTCCTGCCCGCCGCCGGGCTAACCGTCATCAGCTGGCTGGGCGGCGGTCTGCGGATCAAGGCGCTGGTCGGCCCGCACGACAGCCGCTTCTCCTATTTCAAGTGCGCTCAGATCAGCGTCGCCAGCACGGCGATGTCGTACATCACGCCATCGTCCACCGGCAGCGGCCCGGCGACGGTCTACGGTCTGATGCGACAGGGGTTGTCGTTCGGGCGCGCGGCGGCGATCAACGCCATGTCGTTTCTGTCGAATGTGATCTTCCTGTCGCTGGCTGGCCTGTTCGCCTGGGCGCTGGGTGCCGGCGGCAAGGTCGCCGACATTCGATTACCGATCGCCAATCTGTCGGCCGGCGCGCTGTTTCAGTGGTCGGCTTGGGCCTTCGGTTTCGCGGCGACGGTGATCGTCGTTCTGGCCTTGCTGCCCAACGTAGCGCGGGGCGCCATTCGGCGGGTTATGGGCTCCGGCCATCCCCGGGTCGAGCGCGTCCTCTACGGGTTCGACGAGTTGCACGCAGGGATTGTCGCCTACTGGGAGGAGGGCAAGCTCCTATTTGTGGCGGCGGTCTTGAGCGGCGTCCTCCACTTCGGCGCGCGTTTCGTCCTCGGCTATGCCGTGCTCCGCGGGTTCGTCGCCGAGGCGCCGTTCATGGAAGTCATGCTGCTCCACATCATGCTCCAGTACCTCCTCTTCTTCATGCCGACACCGAGCGGCGCCGGCATCGGCGAGCTGCTGGCCGCCGCGCTCATGGGGCCGTTCCTGACGCCCGGTCTCGTGCTGCCGTACACCGCCGTTTGGCGGCTCTTCCTCAATTACGGGACCGTCGCCGTGGGCGGCGCGCAGATGATGGGCTGGCTTGGAAAGGACGGCGCCCGGTGATGGGGGTCGGAAGTTCCTCCCCTTGTACGACGCGAGGATAGAGTAATGAGCGAGTCGTTTCTCGACGCGTTGAAAGTACGAGTCCTCTTGGCCGACGGCGCCGTAGGCACCGAGCTCCAGAAGGGCGAGCTCGAGCCCGGCGGCTGCGGCGAACGATGGAACGTCGAGCATCCGGACCGCATCCTGGCGATCCAGCGCGCCTACGCCGAGGCCGGCGCCGACTGCCTCACGACCAACACGCTCGGCGCGAGTCGTGTGATGCTCGAGATGCACGGCATCGCCGACGACGCCGAGGCGATTGTCAGAGCCGGTGTGCGGATCGCGCGCGAGGCGTTCGGCGGCCGCCCGGGCTTCGTGCTGGGCGACATGGGTCCCCTGGGACGTCTGCTCGAACCGTTAGGCGATCTGTCCGAGGCGGAGGCGCAGGGGGCGCTGAGCGAGCAGGCGGCGACGCTCATCGACGAAGGCGTCGACGCGATCATCATCGAGACGGAGAGCAGTCTCGGGGAACTCGGCATAGCAATCGCCGCCGCGCGTGAGGCCGGCGCGCCGTGTGTGATCGGCTCGATGGCGTTCGACGTGATCCGCGACGGCGCCGACCTGCGTACGATGATGGGCGTCAGTCCCGAGGACGGGGCTCGCTTCATGACCGACGCCGGCGCCGACGTACTGGGGCTCAATTGCGGCAAGGGCATCGACGCCGCTTGGGCCGCGACCGCGGTGCGACGCTACGCGAGCGTCAGCGACCTGCCCACCATGGCGCAACCGAACGCCGGCCTGCCCGTCCTCGAAAACATGAGGGCAGTCTACAAGCAGGGCCCCGAGATCATGGCGGAGGCGCTCCCCGAGCTGTTGGCCGCCGGGGTCCGCGTCCTCGGCGGATGCTGCGGCACGACGCCCGACCACATCCGGCATTTCCGGGCCATGGTGGACAGCTGGAACGCCGGCCCCGGATAGGGCGGCTGGATCAACGAGGCCCGGACAGGACCAGGAGGCGTTATGAAATCCAGGCTCAGTGTCATGGCTCGCTGTCTGACTGTGCTTGGGCTCGCGTTCGCAGTGCTCGCACCGAGCGCCTGCACGCCGCAGGGAACCGAGTCCGAGTACGAGCGTAACCAAGCGCTCTACGTTACCATGCGAGATGGGGTGAAGATCGCCATCGATGTGTGGCTGCCCTCCGATCTCGAGCCCGGCTCAAAAATCCCGACCGTCGTACGCGCAACTCGGTACTGGCGGGCGCTCGACCTCGCGAGCGACAGCCTTGAACACGACCGAAACTTCTCCGAGGCGGAGCGGTTCAACAGTGCGGGTTACGCGTTGGTCCTCGTCGACGCGCGTGGCAGCGGCGCCTCGTTCGGCTGGCGTCCATATGAGCTCAGCCGGGACGAGGTGGAGGACTACGGCGAGGTCGTCGATTGGATAGTCGAGCAGCCGTGGTCGAACGGGCGCGTCGGCGCGTACGGCGTATCCTACGCGGGCAACACGGCGGAGATGGTGGCGGTCAACAGGCGTGCCGCCGTGAAAGCGGTCGCGCCCCTCTTCAACGATTTTGATAACTTCGAGCATCTCGTCTTCCCCGGCGGTGTGCTCACGGTGGGTTTCTTGGAAGGATGGTCCGAGTCGGTCCACAACATGGACCGTAACGACATCTGCGCATTGAATGGCCGGACCGGCGAGGAGTGTGACCGACTCAAGGGCTGGGCCCTCGGGGTGAAGCCGGTCGACGGCGATGAAGATCGGGCTTCCCTCGCCGCCGCGGTCGCTGAGCACGCGGCCAATACGGTGCCGTTCGCCGCGGCGCTCGAGTACGAGTACCGCGACGACCCGTTCGGCCCGGCGGGCGAAACTGATGTCGGGTACAAGCGCAGCCCGTGCGCTTACCTGCCGCAGATCGAGGCCTCGGGTACAGCGATGTTGATCCGAGTTGGTTGGCTCGATGCAGCCACCGTGAACGGTGCGCTGGGTCGCTACAACTCGATCGACAATCCGCAGAAGGTGATCATCGGACCGTGGGATCACGGGGCGAGGAACAACGCCGACCCGTTCATGGCAGCGGACGCGCCTGTCGAACCGAGTCGCGACGAGCAGGACAAGGCGCTGTTGGAGTTCTTCGACACCTTCTTGAAGGCGGGCGGCTCGGGGGAACTGGAGACGAGCATAACCTATTACACGCTGGGCGCCGGTGAATGGAGCACGACCGAGGTATGGCCACCCGACGGTTTCGAGACGAGGCGCTGGTATTTCGCCGAGAATGGCGGCCTAAACGATTGGCCGCCGGTGGGTAACGAGGGCGCCGACAGCTACACCGTCGACTTCGAGGCCACCACCGGCGTCCACAACCGCTGGTACACGAACGGCGGTGCCGGCGACGTGATCTACCCGGATCGCGCGGAAGAGGACAGGAAACTGCTGACCTACACCAGTGCTCCGATGGAGCGAGACATCGAGATCACCGGCCATCCGCTCGTGGTGCTGCAGGTCGCGTCGACCCATACGGACGGGGCGTTCATCGTTTATCTGGAGGACGTGGGGCCCGACGGCCGGGTGACCTATATCACCGAGGGCCAGCTGCGAGCAGTAATGCGAAAGGTGTCAGAACAACCGGGCTATTACTGGAAGTACGGCCCGCACCGCAGCGAGCTGCGGGCCGACGCGATGCCGCTCGTCCCCGGCGAGGTTGCGGAACTGAGCTTCGAGCTCTGGGGGACGTCGGTACTGATCAAAGCTGGCCACCGGATTCGCGTCGCCATCGCCGGCGCCGACAAGGACACGTTCCTCCGCTACCCGCGGGACGGCGGCGTGCCGACCATCACGGTGCAACGCAACCGGGTCTACACGTCGTATATCGACCTGCCGATGGGGGAACGCTAGAGGTTCTTTGGGAATTCTCGAATCGACATTCCCAACGAACCCCAATTGTCAGTTCCTTCTTTGCAACCCCTGTAGTTGAGCCCGGGCCCAGAGGTGATTCCGGTTCAGCGACAGCGCCTGGCTGAACGCGTAGGTCGCCCGCGGGTTGTTGCCGTTCCCCAGGTACGCGAGGCCCAGCAGGTAGTAGGCGGTCGCCATCTGCTCGCCGGGCGAGCGGCGCGTGCCGAACTTGGCGAAGAACTCGAGGCTCGAGCCGCCTTGCAGCGATGAGATCCGCCCTCGGCCGTAGGTCACCAGTCCGTCGAACAGGTCCCGGGCCTGCCTCTCCTGGCCGAGCTCGCGGTACGCCATCCCCTGGTAGTAGTCGAGTGCCGAGCGGCCTGCCGGCCGGGGGCCCGCCGCCGCCTCCTCGTAGTGCGCGCGCGCCTGCGCCGTGTCACCGGCGGCCTCGTACGCTTCGCCGAGCAGATAGTAGACCTGGGCGGCGCGGCCGCCGTTGTATGGTCGTGCCACCTCCAGGTTCGCCGGGTACTCGAGCGCGTCCTCGTAGTCTGCGATCGCCTCCGCGTAGCGGCCGGCTTCGACATGTTCCATACCCCTGAGCAGGTGGGCGTCCACGTAGGTCGTGTGGATATTCCCCAGCCCTTCCCACCGTCTGAAGTGGTGGGTCTCCATGTACTCGATTGCCTCGTCGTAGCGGCCCAGCTGGGTGAGCAGGACGACCTCTCTCGAGAAGGCGTCGTTGTGGCCCTCGATGGTCCTGTGGTTCCGCTCCAGTAGCCCTAGCCTCTCCTCCGCGTCGGTGCCACCGACCTCGTAGAGGACGTCGAGCTCGTAATAGAGCCTCGGGTCATCAGGGTCGAGCTCCAGCGCCCGTTCCATGCTGGCGATCGCCTTCGGTAGATCGTTTTCCACCTGTACGTAGGCGCGAGCGAGGTTTCTGTGTAGTGTGGAATGTGTGTCGTCGATCTCTGTGGCGCGCTCCCATTCCGCCACCGCCAGCGCCGGCTGATGGTCGTATAGCAGGTTGCCCAGGTAGTAGTGCGCCAGCGCGTCGTGCGGATTCATCGTGTAAGCCGTCTTCAACACGTCGATCGACTCGAGGCGGGATTGGAAGCAGTAGTCGGGCGGCATCTCGGCGGCGAGCTCGTAGACCGAGCGCGCCCGTTCTTCGTCCCCGAGATGCTCGAAGGCGTACCCGAGGTAGTAGTAGAGCATCGGATAGGTATTCGCCTCGCGCTCGTCGTCCGGATCGGTGAGGAACGTTAGCACGCTCACCGCCTCCTCCCAGAGGCCGGCGTTCATGTAATCCGTCGCCGTCTCGAGGAACGGCTGCGCCTCGAGCCAGTGGCGGGCCTCGTGCCACGGCTTCGCATCCTCGACCAGCCTGAACTTCTCCAGCCCCCTGGCGCGCACAACGTTGCGGGCCTGCGAGGCCTGTCTCGTCTCTCCGGCCGCCACGCCCGACAGGTGGAGCTCGTGCCAGGCCCACAGGTCGAGCGGCTCGTCGGCCAGTATCGCCCGGGCCAACCCACTGGCCTCCTCGAGCCGGCCCAGCCGCCGGAGTACCGCGGCCTTCAATGCCAGCGCGCCGCCGTTCCAGGCGTTAGTCGCGACGGAGCGGTCCAGGTGTTCGAGCGCGGCCGCGAATTCACCGCGCCGGCCGTCGATTTGTGCCAGCTGGTAATAAGCCGCGGCGTGGAACGCCTGGCTCCAGGTCGCCTTGTAGAAGGCGTCGTAGGCGGCGTCGAGATCGCCGTTCAGCTTGGTCGCCAGGCCCAGGTAGTAGTACGCCTCGCCGTCTCGAGGGCTTGTATGGTCGGCGGTCGGACGGGCGAGGGCGATGCGGAACCGGTCGGCTGCCTCGGCGAAGCGCCCGCGCCGCAGGCTCCCGATGCCCAAACGCAGGTTGACCCGCGAGTTACCGGGATCGCGGTCCAGCGCCTCCTCGTAGTAGGGGATCGGGCTCAGCGCCGGGTTGTAGAACTGCTCCAGACGCAGGCCTGTCAGGTAGAGCTCTTCGACGCTGGCGATCTGTCGCGGCGGCGGCGGCGGCGTCACGGGATCCGGCATCGACACCTGCGCCGGCTCGACCGGCTGATACGCCACCAGCTCTTCGCCCTCCGAAGAAACGAGCGAGGCCCGCAGATCGAAGGCCCCCACTCCGGGTGGTAACGCGATCTCCCCTATAAAAGGAGTGGCTGGGTCCAGATCTATCGTCTCGTCTAAGAGCAGCTCGCCGTCGGCCGCGAGAACCGCCCGCGCGTCCCGGCGGCGCGAAGTGGAGGTAAAGCCCAGCCTAGCGATTCCCTCTTCTGAGACGTCCAGGTTCACCGCGGCGTCGAGCGTCGCGTTCTTCACGCCGCCGATCCCACGAATTGGGTACCAGTGCTGCCGCACCAGCTTCGCTTCGTAGGGCTGCAGCCAGGTGTAATCGGGCTGGTTGTCGGAGTATGCACCGGCCATCAGCTCAACGTACGGTCCATCATCGTCGGTAAGGATCTCGTCCCACAACCGTCCCACCGGGCCGGGCCCCCACTCCCAGAACTTCTTGCCGGGCGCGACGTGGTGATCGGCGACATAGACGACGCCCGCATCTTTCGAGTGATCGTAGCCGGCCAGGAAGTTGTCCTCGTAGTTCCAGGCGAAAAACGAGATCGGCGACGGGTGATTCCTCCAACGGCTGATGTCGACACCGGCGTAGTCGATGCCCCGGTAGTCCGCGTCGGCCACCGGCCAGCGGGCGAACTGGTTCTTGCCATGGTAGGTGGCGAACTGAGTGCCCGGAGGAAAGATGACCTGGTAGTCATCGCCGGCGTGCACCGCCGGGTTGGCCCAGTAGAGGAAGGAGTGGGCCAACGGCGTCCTATTATAGGGCTTGATAGTTGCCTCGAAGTACGACCTGCCGGGCCGCAGCATCAGCCCGACCGTGAAGCGCATCCGGTGGCGCAGATCGAGCTCGCTCAGCCAGATCGTCTTGCTGCCGTCCTCGTTTTCCTGCAGCGCGTAGTCCATCGGGATGAACGCGCGCGAGCGGTGGTGATGCGGGAAGTTCCATTCTATGCCGCCGGAGATCCAGGCGCCCAGCATCCCGATCAGCGCCGGCTTGATCACGTGCTGCCGGTACAGGAAGTCATACTCGTTCGTCTTGTCCACCGCCTCGAACACGCGACCGCCGATCTCCGGTAGCGCGCAGAGCCTGACGTACTCGTTCTCCAGGCACAGCACCTTGTACGGCTTGTCGACCCGATTATCGGTCAGCTGGTCGAGCATCGGATACGGGTATACCCGGCCCTCCGCTCCCTGATAGGCGCGCCCAGCGTAAAAGCGCGGGTTGGGATCGGGGGCGCCGGCCTCGTAGGTCGGAAGTACAAGCGTCTCCTCGTACACATCGACCCGTCCGGGGCCGCCGCAGCCCGAGGAGAACGCCAGGGCGGCCGCCGCCAGCAGACCGCTCGTCATCCGGCTACCGTGATCGCCGATCATCGGATCCTCCGCTCGCTCGCTCGAACGCCGGTATCCAGTCAGTAGAATGAGGATGGGGTTCCCGTAAGCACCAAAGATGGCTGACCCGGGCCCCTCGTGACAGCCGTGATGGCAAACCTCCGGGAGGGCCGGGCGGCGCGCTGGGATCGGGCGCGCCGCAGGCCAGGCGGCGCCAAGAGTGGACGACGGCGTTAGATTGTCCGCTAGGTCTCCGTAAGAAGCCGGCTCCCGCACCGGTGCTGATCAGCAAAGGAGGGAAGCATGTCCAAACGTGCGCTGTGCCTCGCTTTGCTTGCCTTGCTGGCAGGTGGAGCCGAAGGGCTGGCACAGAGGCCGAAGGAGAAGGACCCACGGCCGACGGTGCGGCCGCGCGTCACGGTGCCGATGACGGCGGCGGCGACGGTGCCGGAGAGCGAGCCTAACGACGACTACACGACCGCCGACGCGGTCAGCCTGGGCGACCAGGCGACGGGTACCATCGATCCGGCCGGCGATTGGGACTGGTTCGTGTTCTCGGCGACGGCGGGCCAGATGATCGAAATCGATGTCGATGCCGAGGAGGTCGGCTCAGATCTGGACTCGTATATGTACCTGTACGACACCGACGGCACGACCGAGCTGGCGTACAACGACGACTGGGGTGGCTGGTACGACAGCCACATCGAGTACACGTTCACGGCCGCCGGCAACTACTACATCGCGCTGCGTGAGTACTCGGACCCGGACGCGGGTGGCCCGACGTACACCTACGCGATCAACTTCACCGAAGTGTTGCCGGGCGTAGGTGATCCCGTGACCGAGTTCGCGTCGGGGTTCGTTTGTGTGTTTGGTCTGGTGGCAGCCGATGACGGCACCATCTACGCAGCCGACCCGTGCGCCAGCGAGGTCAGAGAGGTGGCGACGGATGGGACCGTTTCGACGTTCGTCTTCGGCGATTGGTGGCCTATCGACCTGACTCTCGACGCCTTCGGCAACCTGATCGTCGCCAGCGACGACGGTTGGATCTACAAGGTCTCCCCGGAGGCCGACGTTACCGCGTTCGCCGAACGGTACGCGCCGGCGATCACCACGGCGTCCGACGGTAGCATCTGGGCGTTTGGGTACCCGGGCGGCGTAGCCGCTCAGGCGGCAGCTGCGGCGCAGGGTGATTTCTACTTCTACCAGTACGATCCACTGGGCAACCTGGTGGACAGCTTGGCGGTCAGCGGCAGCTCACCGGACTGGTTGTCGATCGGCTTTTCGCCGGCGGGCGAGCTGCACTACTCGGTCGGCGATACGATCTACAAACTAGTCGACGGCATTCCCCAGTCGGTAGCAGTGGATGAAAACGGCGGCATGGGGCCGTTCGCCTTTGACACGGAGGGCAACCTCTACGTGGTGAACTGGGACTACTACGATGTCGCTCTCTACGGCCCGGACGGTACTCTGCTGGAAGACCCGTTCGCCCGAGGGGTCTACTCCCCCATGGATATCGTGTTCGGTCGCGACGCGGATGGCACGCCCAACGGTCGCGTGTTCATCGCCGATAACGGCCAGGGCGGGGAGCTAGTGTCGCCGATGGAAGGGCTGCAGCGCGTGGCGCAGGTCGGCTCGGCGATCCTCGAGCTCAACGCCGACGGCGTCTACGAGGACGGCGCGGTAGTCGGCATGTCCATGGACATGCTGACCGACGACGGCCTGGCCGCCGAGCTGTTCGGCGTTGGCGAGCTGACCGACGGCGAGAAGGACTTCCTCGATTTCATGGGCAACCAGAACGGTGAATACGACGTCGGCGATTTCCGCGCGTTCCTGGTGTACACCGGAACGCTGCCGGGGGTCGCGCAGGGCGTCAGCTGGAGATAGGAGGCCGCAATGAGAAAGCAACGCTGGATTACGGCTACGGCGGTCGCCCTCGCTCTGGCGGTCGGTGTGGCCTGTGGTGACGACGAGAGCGTCGGGCCGGAGGTAACGCCCGGTACGATGATCGTGTCGCTGACGACGCCGAACGCCGACGACGGCGCGATCATGTTCACGGTGAGCGGCGGCGAGATCGACGCGCCGGCGCTCCTGGATATCGAGCACGTGCTCTACCTGATGGAGGGCGCCAACACGATCACCGCGATCATCGCGGGTGACATCGTAGCGGGCGGGCTGCTCGAGTTCGACGTGCCCGATGTCGAGGTAGCCTACACGGCGACGATAACGCAGGTCGCCGATCGTACGAACGACCTGCGGGATCCGCTCACCGGTTACAGCCTGACGGTCGATCCGGAAGTAGAGTAGACTCGGCGGTCGCTGAGACCGCAGTGGTCTGGACAAGCGGCGACGTAGTCGGCAACGTATGGCGTTGCCGGCCCGTCGCCCTTTCGCATCCAGCCGAGCCGGGGTCGAGTCATGGCTGAGGAAGAGACCAAGAAGAAGAACGCCAGCGAGCTGGAGAGATGGCACCGGCCGCTGAAGGACGTTGACACGGTGGCCCGGGCTTATCTCTTCAGGGCCGCTGTCATTCTGGTGCCCGTCGGCCTGTTTTTCAGCCTGGTGATCGGGTCCCTTCTGGCGAGGCGCGGGATGCCGTTCCCGTTGGGTCTGCTGTTTGGCTTGGGCGGCATTTCTCTCCTCTATGGCTTCATATACTTCGTCTTCATCGGTGGCACCGCCTCGTTCCTCGGGAAGATCTACTTCTCCGCGGCGCCTCCACTCGAGAAGCCGCAATCGTGGCGCGGCCAGGCGCTGGCCGTGCACGGCTCGCACGCCGAGGCGCAGAAGGCGTACGAGGAGGAGGCGGCGCGTTACCCCAACGATCCCGGGCCCTGCCTGCGCGCCGCGGCGCTCTGCCTGGAGGAGATGGACGATCCCGAGAATGCGATCGCCTGGTACCTGCGGGCTCGCAAGGCGGAGGGTCTTCCACGCGAGACCGACGAGTACATCTGCGTCCGCATCGCCGACATCTGCGAGTCGATCGGCGATGACTCCCGCGCCCGGGTGGAGCTGCGCCGGCTGCTCGAGCGGCACCCGGACTCGCAGTACGCCGCGGCCGCGCGTGGCCGGCTGGCCATCCTCAAGGCCAGGCAAGTCGAAGAGCACGAGACTGGGGACTCTTCTCAAAGCTGAGCGCGACGGTTCCGCCCCCCGCCCCCCTCCCAGGGAACTGGCGCAACGGCGTCATATGTTTTAATTAGTGCTCTATCCGCCGACCGATCGGCGGCCCCAACCAGGAGGAAGTGTGCGGTACGACCCGACTCTCGTGCGGCCGATGCGGGATGAGCTCACCTCGATTGGCTTCCAGGAGCTACTTTCCCCAGAGGAAGTAGACAGCTTCATGGCCGAGCGGACCGGCACCGCGCTCGTCGTGGTGAACTCGGTCTGCGGCTGCGCCGCCGGCATGGCCCGGCCGGGCGTCAACCTCGCCCTTCAAAAGGGCCCACGCCCGGACCGGCTGGGCACCGTGTTCGCGGGGATGGAAGAGGACGCGGTGGCCAGAGCCCGGAGCTACTTTGACGGCTTTCCGCCAAGCAGTCCGTCGATGGCTCTGTTCCGCGACGGCGAGCTGGTGCATTTCGTGCCTCGCCACCAGATCGAGGGGCGCATGGCCGTCGATGTAGCGAACGACCTGATAAGGGCGCTCGAGGAACACTGCGCCCCGGCGGCCTAGACTCATGGGCACTTTTCATAAGGACAAAGGTGAGCTACACGGCGTCACCGTTGTAGTCGACACCAAAGGCCCAAAGGTCTTCATCGGTCGCTGCTGGGAAGAGGACGCCGAGAAGATCGTGCTGCTAGACGCCGACGAGTTCGAGGACGGCAAGAACGGGCACTCGAAGGAAGAGTACATCCGCGAAGCGGCGAAGGTCGGCGTCTGGAAGAAGCACGACCGCATCATCGTGCCCCGCGTCGTCGTCGCTTCGGTGACCCGACTGGGGGAGATCTCTCCCGCTTAGGGGATCCCGTCGAGCGCGTCGGAGATTCCCTTGAAGCCGCCGCCCAGGCTCTCGCCGCCGTCCACGGTGATCTCGACGCCGGTGATCTGCGAAGCGGCGTCGGAAACGAGGAAGAGAACCGTCGCCGCCACGTCATCGATCGTGACCAGCCGGCCCAGCGGCACCTGCTTGCGATAGGCATCGACGATCCCGATCGACTCGGCCAGCCGCCGAGCGCCCTCGGTCTCCTCCACCAGCCCCGGCGCTACCGCGTTCACCCGGATACCATCGCCGCCCCACTCCACCGCCAGCGTGCGCGTAAGGTTCAGTACGCCCGCCTTCGCCGCGCCCGAGTGCGCCATGAAGGGTGCCCCGCTGCCGACGTAGGTCGTGGTGATGTTGATTATCGAGGCGCCGCCCGAATCGCGCAGCGCCGGGTAGACCGCCTGGCTCATGTTGAACGTGCCGGTCAGCACGATATCGACAACGGCGCGCCAGCCCTTCTCGGAGAGCTCGGCCGCGCGAACCAGGAAGTTCCCGGCCGCGTTGTTGATCAGAAGATCGATGTGGCCGAAGCGGTCCAGCGCCTGCGCCACGACAGCGTCGCACGCATCGCGGTCGCGCACATCCAGCTGGCAGACGAGCGCGTCGCGACCCAGCTGCGCTACCTCGGAGGCCATCGGCTCGAGGTGCTCGCGCCGACGGCTGGCTAGCACGACGTCGGCGCCGTGGCGCGCCAGGACCCGCGTAATCCCGGCGCCGATCCCGGTGCCGCCACCGGTGATGAGGGCGACCCGGCCTGCCAACAGGTCCGGCCGGAACAGGCTGCTTCCTGTGTCCTCTGACATGACCGGGTAACATACGGAGCCGCGGCCGACACGCCAGCCGCTGCTTGGGGAACTTGACACCGAACTCGCTCCTTCGTGTATTGGTGGTGCGGGCTCCTCGCAGATCGAACGGGAAGGCGAGTATGGCGCAGGTCGCGCGCTACGGCCGGGCGCCGGTGGAATCGTATATAACGTCACGTCGGGCACAGCATGATGAAGAATCGAGCCAACGTCCCATCCGCGACACGGAATAGGATCAAGAGAGCGGCGGAAGAAGGTCACGTATCGCGCTGGGTCATCGTTCGCGACCTGTTCCTATTCCAAATGAAGTTGTTCCTCGACGGGCTGATCGACTTGACGCTAGCGCCGCTTTCCATCGGTGCAGCCCTGGTAGAGATCTTTTTCGGCGGCGAGCGGCGCGGCCGCCTCTTCTATTCGATCCTGCGTTTCGGCGAGCGGGCCGACCTCTGGCTCAACCTTTACGGCGCCTCGCGCCGCGCCGACTCCGACGGTCTGTTCGGCGGTAGTAAGGCGGGCAGCGACACGCTGCTCGGCGAGATCGAAGACCTGGTCCGCGGCGGCGACGAGCCGCGGCGGCTGCGCAAGAAGAACTAGTGCGGCTGCGCCCGCAGCCCGCGCGCGGGAAGGATAGGCACGCGGACCACGGGCGCCGAGGGAGCGGTCAGAGACTAACCGCTCAAGGGAATTGCAGGGTCGCCACGACCCCGGCATGATCGGAAGCCCAAAGGCCGGCGGTTGTACGCTCGGCCGGATCGTCTCCTACCACATCGGCGCTAACGACCTCGAGATTTCCGCGGTACAGGATGTAGTCGATCCGCTTCACGAGGGTCGCGGTCGGGTTCTGCAGATCGTCTTCGTGACAGCAGGTGAGCCCGTCGCCCGTGCCGGCCTCGGTCCAGGCGTCCCAGTATCCGGCCGCCAGGAAGTCGCTATAGGTAGGGGTCGAACTGCCGTCGGCGTTCGAGTTGAGGTCGCCGACCACCACCACCGGTAGAGTTTCACCGGCCAGCTCGGCCATGATCTCGGCGGCCTGTGCGGCCTGGACCTCTGGCGCGAACTCGGGCGGCTCGAGGTGCGTGCTCAGGAAGCGCACGGTCTCACCACCGATCGTGGCGTCCACCGCCACCCAGCCGCGCAGGATCGTCAGCATCGGGGTCTCCACGTTGACGGTGAAGTTGCGCTCATCGACGCTGGCGATTCCGACGCCACTGCGCGCCAGGATAACCTCGTGGTCGGTGAGCCGCATGTCGTCGAATTCGGTGGGGCTCAAGGCCATCGGCACCTCGACGTCCATCCCCGTCGAGATCGCCACCGCGCTGTAGGTCAGGCCTCGGTCGGCCAGCGCCGCGAGCAGGACGTCCACGTGGTCCAGGACCACGTCCTCGGCGTCCTGCGGGTTGCCGATCAGGAAGTCGCCCGGCGACTGGCGACGGAACAGGGAGGCTTCCTGCAGACCGACCAGGTGCGGCTGGTGCTCGGCGATCTCGTCGGCCAGCGCCTCGGCGCGGTCGGCGAAGTCGGTGGCCTGGATTTCAGCCCAGAGCTGGGCCACAACCACAGGAATCTGCTCTGGCGCCGTCTCCAAAAGGATGTCGATGTCGGTGCCCACGTAGATGTTCCGAGTCATCACGGTGAACTCGCCGTTTTCTCCGTTACCGGTGGGCCCGTCGTCGTCGCAGGCGGCCAGCACGGCGGCCAGCAGCGCGAATGCGAATAACTTTCTCATGATCCTCCTCCTGTGCGATTATGGACGCATCTCGTGCTCGCAGGCCGCATTCTGCAGCGGCCGAGTCAAGCGGGAGTCAAGTGGGAGTCAAGCGGCGGGAGGCCCAAGTTGACGTGGGGCGGCTGAGAGGGTAGCCTGTTTTACAGTCACTCGTCCCGACCCCGACCGGCTGCTGTGGATGTCCAGTTCTCTTCTGGAACGTTTGCGGGCCGCACTGGCCCCGCAGTACGAAGTCGAGCGCGAGCTCGGTGCCGGCGGCATGGGCACCATCTTCCTCGCCCGCGACGTGACGCTGCAGTGCGAGCGGGCGGTCAAGATCCTGCGGCCCGAGCTAGCGACGGCGACCGCCGCCGAGCGATTCCTGCGCGAAGCCCGTATCCTAGCGAAGCTCAGCCACCCCAACGTCGTCCCGGTCCACAGCGCCGGTGAGGTCGACGGTCTGTTCTACTACGTGATGGACCACATCGAGGGGGAGACGGTGGCGGAGCGGCTGGAGCGCGGGCCGCTGTCTGAGGAGGAGGCGGTGCAGCTGGGCGCCGACCTGCTGCGCGCCCTCGAGGCGGCCCACGCCAGCGGCGTGATCCATCGCGATGTCAAACCGGCCAACATCTTCCTTGTCGGGGATCGCGCCCTGCTGGGCGACTTCGGCGTCGCCAAGCCCACCAGCGAGGACTCGCCGGGGCTCACCGCCGAGGGTCACCAGGTGGGGACGCCGGTCTACATGGCTCCCGAACAGATCGCTGGGTCCGCCACGCCGCAAAGTGACCTCTACTCCGCCGGGATGATCATTTACGAGGCGCTCACCGGAGTGCGTTGGTCGATCGCCACATCCGTCGATCAGGCCGACTGGTCCGGCATACCGAGCCGGCTCGTGCCCGTCCTGCGCCGCGCCCTCACACCAGCGCCCGCCGAGCGTTGGGAGGATGCCGCCGCCTTCCGCGAGGCGCTCACCAGGCCGCGAGCGCGGACGGGGTTCCGAAAGTACGCGCCGCTTGCGGCGCCCCTCGTCATCATCGCCGCGATAGTCGCCTACGTAGCGACTCGCCCGGGTGCGCCGGCGCCGCTAATAAGAGACTTGGCGATCCTGCCGGTCGACGTGTACGCCTGGGACGCCCCCGTCGACAGTTCCCAGCTGGCTATCATGGTGACGCGCGAGATCGAGGGCACGCCACGCATCAGCACGGTGCCGTGGCCGACGACTTTCGATTGGTACGAGTCGGCCGTGGTCGCCGACAGTGGACCTCCTGAGAAGCGGGCCGCCGCGGCACTCGGCGCCCGCAAGGCCGTGTTCGCCACAACAACCTGGGGCGAAGGGGATTCCGTCCGGGTCGAGCTCAAGCTCTT
>CP070812.1:325138-328017 GCA_020344015.1 Gemmatimonadota bacterium | reverse complement strand
TTGCAGCAGGTGGAAAGCGAGTTGCCGGAGATCGACCTGGCCAGTGTGACGACGTCGTCGATTCCCGCGCTCACAGCCTGGCTCGAGGGGGAAGTCAACTTCCGGCACGGCAACGATGTCGCCGCCGCGGCCGCCTACGAGCGAGCTCTGGACCACGACTCGACCTTTGCCTTTGCCTACTATCGGCTCAGCTCTGCGTACGGATGGGCGGAGGGGATGAGCAGTTACCGAGCCGAGCAGGCGCGGGAGCAGGCGTTTCGCTGGGTGGATCGGCTGCCGCCGAGACAGGCTGCGCTGGTGCGTGGACTCTATGCGTGGGAGACCGGAGAGCGCAGGGAGGCGTACTACATCTTACGGCAGTTGGTGCAGAGCTACCCGGACTACGCCGACGCCTGGCATGAGCTGGGGGATTTCTACTACCACGCGGGCCCCTCGATTCCCGTAAGCCTCGACGACGCCCTGGAATGCTTCATCCGGGCGGTGGAACTCGACCCTAGCTTTGCCCCCTACCGCATCCATTTGGTCGACATAGCGTTCAAGCACGACCCCGACAGTACCCGCGTCGCCGATCTTCTAGCCGAGTACAGGCAACTCGGAAGCGCTGACGCCGCCGTTACCCTCCAGCTCGAGACGGCATTTGACCTGGCGTTCGGGAGCGAAGACCGCCGCGCCCGGGCGCTGCAAGCGCTTGACACGCTCAGCGGCATCGGCTTGCTGCCCAACAACAACCTGCTGCACCCGCGTTTCTGGCGCGAGTTGGAAGCAGTACACCTAGCGAGGGAGAAGCGGTGGAATCGGGATTTAGGCCCCGATTTGTTCTTTGCAACCGCCTGGGGCCGGGGACTGGCCGAAAGGGGCTTCGGGTACCTCGATCGGCTGCAGACGCCTGTCGAAGTTCGTGCCTGCTACACACTTTTCTGGCGACAGGCCGGGCTACCCGTGTCCGCGAGACGGCTAGCGGAGTTGGATGTGCTCACGAACCAAATCGACAGCCTGGAGTCGTCTTTCTCATTGTACTGCGCCGGGGCCCACGCGGCTGATCGCGGGCTCTGGGAGGAACACGGTCGGGCCATCGGAGCCCTGGAAGAAATGTCTCGTAGATCCATCGCGGCTGGCGGTACGGGCGGGACGGAGCATAGGTACGCTCTTGCAGCCCAGGCCTATGGTCTCTGGAGGCAAGGGCAGCCCGAGGCAGCGCTGGCCGCGCTCGATGAGGTGAGGCGCTATGATGCCACTCGTATCATCAGGTGGACCCTGGGAATGATCCTCACGGATCTCGAGCGCTGGGACGAAGCCATCCCGTATCTGCGCAGCTGGTGGTGGGGCACCGATTCTCTAATGCACTACAACCTGGCCTGGGCCCACGAGCAGACCGGCGAGTATGAGAAGGCGCGCAAGGAGTACGCCTTCTTCGTCGAGGCGTGGCAAGACGCCGACCCCGAGCTTCGGCCCTGGGTCGAAGACGCGCGGCGCGCGCTGGACCGACTCACTTCCGAACGTTAGTGCCACATGTCACGTCTAAAGCGGCTGATTCAGGAGATTCACCGCCGGTCGCTCTGGCAGGTGCTGCTGATCTACTGCGGCGCCGCGCTCGTGGCGTATCAAGCTGTCCAGGCCCTGACGGAGGGGCTGGCGCTGCCGCACTGGTTTCCCGCGCTCGCCGTTGTGCTGTTCATCATCGGCCTGCCCATCGTCCTGGCCACGGCGTTTGTCCACGAGGTAGCTCCGCCGAAGGTAACACCAGCGGAGCCGACTCCTCTGACGGAAGCCGAAGCAGCCAGAGTCGAGACCGAGGCCGCCGCTGTTCACCTGGAAGCCAGACGCAGACATCGTTTCCTCACCTGGCGCAACGCAGTGGCAACCTTCGTGATCGTGCTCGCGGCGTGGGGCGTCGTGGCGACGGCGTGGCTGATTTTCGCGGACAGGACTGAGCCCCAGGAGATAGTAGCTGCCGAGGGGGTGCAGAAGTCCATCGCTGTGCTGCCGTTCGAGAACATCGGCGGAGTGGAGGAGAACGAGGCGTTCACCGACGGAATCCACGATGACATCCTCACTCACCTCTACAAGATCGGCGACCTCAAGCCGATAGCGCGCACATCGGTCTTGAGGTACCGGAGCACGACGATGAGTGTCCGAGAAATCGCCGAGGAGCTAGGCGTGGCCACAGTCCTGGAGGGCGGTGTGCAACGGGTGGGTGACCGGGTGCGGATCAACGTTCAGTTAATCGATCCTGAGACCGAGCAGCATCTTTGGGCCGAGACGTATGACAGTACTCTTACGGCCCAGAACATCTTCTGGATCCAGACGGACATCGCACGGCGAATCGCCATGGCCCTGAGGGCCACGCTGTCGTCGGAGGAAGAGGAGCGGATCGAGGCGAGACCTACTGACAACCTTGAGGCGTACGAGTACTACGTTCGAGGTTCGGACTTGCTTAGACGGCCCGCCAGTGAGCAAAACCTCCGCGGTGCCGCGAGCATGTTCGAGGAGGCGATCGCACTCGATGCCGAGTTCGCGGGCGCCCACGCAGCCCTCTCTAGGACATACTCATCACTCTATTGGCTTCACTTCGACCGTAGGGACGAGCGGCTCGCTCTCGCGCTCGACGCCGCTCACGCAGCACTTGAGATCAATCCGGAGCTTCCGGAGGCACACCTGGCTCTTTCCTACTACTACTACTACGGGAGTAGAGACTACGAACGTGCACTGGAGGCGGTACATGTAGCACGCGGGAAGGGCTTGCCCGGAAGTGAATACTATACGCTGGTTGCTGCTATCAAGCGCCGCCAGGGTGATTTCGAAAGCGCGCTAGCCCTTATTCGTCCAGCCCTAGAGGAGGATCCACTTTCGTCCGGCCTCCTCTGGGACGAGGGCATCAC
>CP070812.1:319989-325038 GCA_020344015.1 Gemmatimonadota bacterium | reverse complement strand
CACCACCCAGTCGATTGAGGCTCTGCAGCTGCAGGCGAAGCTGATGCAGGCGTCCGGGACCACCTGGGATCGCAACTTCGACTTCATGAACGACACCGCCAACCTGATCAAGACAGGGCGGCCGATCGTCGATGCCGGCATGCATCACCAGGCCGCTATCGCGCTGATGGGCCTGCCCTTCGAGTCGAAGACGGTCCACACGCCGGAATTCTACATCAATATCGGGAAGAAGCTGCTGGACAGCGACGTGCAGATCGACAGCATCTGCCTCAAGGACGCCAGCGGTACGACGGACCCGATGACGATATACGAGACGGCGGTGGGGATGAAGAAGATTATGCCGCCCGAGATGCCGCTCTGGATGCACACCCACGACACGGCCAGCACAGCGGTCGCCTGCTACATGGCGGCGATCCATGGCGGCGCCGACGGTGTCGATCTATCGATCCGGCCGATGGCTAGCGGAACGGTTCAGCCCGACGTGCGCTCGTTGGCCCACGCTCTCAAGGGGACCGGTTACTCGTTGGACATCGACGTCTCGAAGATGCCCGAGATCGAGAGCATGCTGAAAGAGCTGATGGACGAGTACGACTTCAATCCGACGACAACAACAGCCGACGCACGCGTGCTGGGCTTCCCGATGCCGGGCGGCGCCATCGGGCCGAACGTGCACATGATGGTGAAAGCGGGAATCCTGGAGAAGTACGGCGAAGTGCTGGCGGAGTTCCCGGTCGTCGTGGAGGCGGGCGGCGCCTGGACCAGTGTGACTCCCGGCAGCCAGCAGTACTGGCTGCAGGCGTTCAACAACGTGATGTACGGCCGGTGGAATAAGATCGACCCGGGCTACGGCCGCTCGGTGCTGGGCTACTTCGGGAAGACCCCGCTGCCTTCCGACCCCGAGGTCGTGAAGATCGCCTCCGAGCAGCTGGAGATGCCGGTGTTCGAGGGCGATCCCCTCGAGAAGGCCCCCAAGAACATCGAGCCGGCCAAGCAGGCTCTCGAGGAGCGGGGCCTGTCGACCAGCGACGAGAACATCTTCCTGGTGATGGCCGCGATGGTCCCCGGCAAGAAGATGGAGCTGAACGAAGGTATCCGGCTTCTGACCAACAGCTCCAAGATCGACATACCGTTGAAGAAGAAGCCGGCGGAAGCGGCGCCTGCAGCGGCGGCACCCGCCGCGGCCCCCGCACCGGCGCTGAGCGGACCGGTGACGACACGTTGCACGGTCGAGGAAAACGGCACGATGCGGACGTTCGTCGTGACCCTCGAGCCGGCCACTCAGACGACAGGCGCAGCCGCCGCACCTGCAGCGGCCGCCGCGCCCGCTGCGCCGGCGGGCGGAACTCCGGTCCACTCCACGTTCGCCGGCTCTGTGGAGGTCGTCGACCTGCTGGTCAAGCAGGGCGATCGAGTGGAGGTCGGCACGGTTGTCGCCGCGGTCGAGGCGATGAAGGCGAAGCACGACATCAAGTCACCGGTCGCCGGGCAGGTAACGGCGATTCACGTGAATATTGGTGATGAGATCGACTCGTCGAAGCCGATCATGACGATCGCCTAGAGGGGCGGCCGATGGAAACAGCGCTGGAGCTGATCAGGCAGTCGGGGCTTGCCAATCTGACTATCGAGAACGTCGGGATGTTCGTCATCGCCGGTGTTCTCATCTACCTGGGCATCGCGAAGAACTACGAGCCATTGCTCCTCATCCCCATAGGATTCGGGGCGATCCTCGCCAACCTGCCGATGGCCAACCTCGGGTCCTACGGCGACGGGATCATCGCGCTGATCTACGACGCCGGGATCAGGACGGAGCTGCTGCCGCCGCTCATCTTCCTCGGAGTCGGCGCGCTGACGGACTTCCGGCCCCTGCTGGGCCGGCCGCTAACCTTCCTGTTGGGCGCGGCAGCCCAGGTCGGCATCGTCGTCGCCGCTCTGTCGGCAGGTTATTTGTTGGACTTCAACGCGCAGGAGGCAGCATCGATCGGTATCATCGGTGGCGCCGACGGCCCGACCTCCATCTTCCTGGCCAGCCAGCTGGCGCCGCATCTGCTCGGGCCTATCGCTGTGGCGGCCTATAGCTACATGTCTTTGGTGCCGATCATCCAGCCGCCGATCATGCGCCTGCTGACGACGAAGAAGGAACGGGCGATCGACATGCCGCAGGCGATTCCGGTCTCGCAGAGGGCCGTGATCCTCTTCCCGATCGTGACCGGCCTTGTCGCATCGCTGGCGGTCCCCTCCAGCGCTCCGCTGATCGGCATGCTGATGCTGGGTAACCTGCTGCGCGAGTCGGGCGTCACCGATCGGCTCCGCAAGACCGCAGGCGGCGCGCTCATCGACATCGTGACGCTCTTCTTGGCCGTGTCGGTCGGCGCCACCATGGCGGGCGAGTACTTTCTGACCACGCGCACGATCATGATCCTGGTCCTCGGCGCGGTCGCCTTCTCGTTCAGCACGGCGGGCGGAGTCCTGTTCGCCAAGGTGTTGAACGTGTTTCTGCGCAGAAAGATCAACCCGTGCATCGGGGCGGCGGGCGTCTCGGCGGTGCCCATGTCAGCGCGCGTCGTTCAGCAGTTCGTGTCAGACCAGACGGACGGACGAGTCAACCCATTGATGCCGGCCATGGGACCGAACGTCGCCGGCGTGATCGGGTCCGCCGTGGCTGCTGGGGTGTTTCTCACGCTACTGGGTTAGAGGCAAACAACGTCGCTCATCGACGTTCAAAAGACACATCATCCTATCACTCCCCTGGCGGCCCGACGCTAGCGGCCGCCCCAGCCGAGGAACGCTTATTGCCCCTTACGGCCTATCGGCTCTGCCTGCAGGAGGCCGAGGACGACTTCCTGGGACAAAGTAAGACACGTTGGGCCGCCGGCCGGGACCGGTGGCCGATGCGGATTAGATTCTTTGGGCCGCCGGTCTGCGCACCGAGGCGGCAAGCAAGTAGGAGGGCATGATGTGGTCCGTGAAGACAGATCCGCGGACGGGTGAAGAGTACCTGGCGGTCCACCATACGGGCCGGCCGGTCCTACTCAACCCCTTCACCAATAAGGGCACGGGGTTCACCGCCGAGGAGCGGATCGCGCTTGGAATCGCAGGGCTCGTACCTCCTGCGGTTTTCCCAATCGAGGAGCAGCTCAACCGAGTATACGAGAATTTCCAGGCGAAGCGCACGAACCTCGAGCGCTTCATCCACCTGGCCAGTCTGCAGGATCGGAACGAGACCCTCTTCTTCCGGCTTGTGTACGAGCACATCGACGAAATGATGCCCATCGTGTACACGCCGGTTGTAGGGGAGGCCTGCCAGAACTTCTCGCTCATCTGGCGGCGGGCCCGGGGACTGTACATCAGCTACGAGCACCGGAACGACATCGAATCGGTTCTGACGAACCACCCGCGGCCCCCGGCTGTCATCGTGGTGACGGACGGTGAGCGGATCCTGGGGCTGGGCGACCAGGGCGCCGGGGGAATGGGAATACCGATCGGCAAGCTGTGTCTTTACACGCTGTGCGCGGGGATTCCGCCGCATCTCACTCTGCCGATCATGCTGGATATCGGCACCGACAACGAGGACCGGCTGGCCGATCCGCTCTACGTGGGGCTGCGCCAGAAGCGAATTCGCGGGGCGGAGTACCAGGAGTTCATCGACAAGTTCGTGGAGGCCATCCAGAAGGTCTATCCCGAGGCGCTGCTGCAGTGGGAAGACTTTCTCAAGGGTAACGCGATCTTCCAGCTGAACCGATTCCGCGACCGACTCTGTACCTTCAACGACGACATTCAGGGGACGGCGGGCGTCGTCGTGGCGGGCGTTTTCAGCGGCCTGCGGATCAGCGGCCAGGAGATGAGGGATCAGCGGATCCTCTTCGCCGGGGCCGGGGCGTCGGCCCAGGGTATCTCCGACCTCCTGGTCTCGGCGATGCAGGAAGAGGGGCTTAGCCTCGAGGAGGCGCGCAAGCGAATCTGGACGGTCGACAGCCGGGGTCTGGTCACCAAGGCCCGGGAGGGCCTGGAGGACTTCAAGGCGACCTATGCCCGGGACGTGGCAGAACTCGAGACGTATGCTTGTGAGGACCGATCCCGGGTCACGCTCGAGGAGACGGTGTTGGGCGCGAAGCCGACGATCCTGATAGGGACATCGGGCACCCCGGGCATGTTCACCGAGCCGGTGGTAAGAGCGATGGCAGAGCTCAACGAGCGGCCGATGATCTTCCCGCTCTCCAATCCGACCAGCAAGAGCGAGTGCACCGCAGAGCAGGCCATACGGTGGTCCGCCGGTCGGGCGATCGTGGCAACGGGAAGCCCCTTCGACCCGGTGGAGTTCAACGGTAAACGCTACCGCATCGGGCAGGGCAACAACGCGTTCATCTTCCCGGGTGTCGGCCTCGGAGTCTGGGTCGGTAGAGTCAGGCGAGTTAGCGACGGGATGTTCCTGGCGGCCGCCAAGGCGCTGGCCGATGCGATAACGGAGGCGGACCTGGCCGAGGTGGCCGTCTACCCGGAACTGCCGCGGATCCGTGAATGCTCGCACGCTGTGGCCTGCGCCGTTGTCAGACGCGCCGTCGAGGAGGGCCACGCAGAGGAAGAGGCCCTGAATGACCTCGAGGAGCGCATCGCAAACGCGATGTGGTTCCCCGAGTACCGGCCGATCCGCTACGAGCCACCGGTCTGGTAGATTCGGGGATTCGGGGATTCGGGGATTCAGGGATTCGGGGATTCAGGGATTCGGGGATTCAGGTACTAGGAGCCAGGGAGGTCGGGAAGGTGTTTAGGAATCCGTGGAATCCGTGGAGTCCGTGGTATCGGGGATTCCCGGAATTCCCCTATGCCACGGAATCCACGGATTCCACGGATTCTACACTCCCCCTCCCCAACTCCCTGAGTCCCACATTCCCTGATTCGCGAATTCCCGAATTCCCGAATTCCCAACTGCCGAGGCAGGCTTGCCCGGAGTCCTGTATCTTAAGAGGGCCCTTGCGTGTGAACGGAGGTTTGTCGCCATGGCCATGATGATCACCGACGAGTGCATCGACTGCGGGGCCTGCCTGCCCGTGT
>CP070812.1:316695-319889 GCA_020344015.1 Gemmatimonadota bacterium | reverse complement strand
TGCCCCTCGACAAGGTCGGTCTCTCCGCCGTCGATACGGGGACGACGGTCTATGACGTCACCACGCATGCGACGCGCGGTGTCTACGCCGGCGGCGCCGCCGCACTGAAGGCAGCAAAGAAAGCGAAGGCCATTCTGTTGGATTACGCCGCCCGCGTCTTGGATTTGCTGCCGGAGGCTCTGGTCGTCGAGCCGGACACGCAACTGGGACAGGGCGTGATATATTGCCCCAACATCCCCGACAAGCGTATTACCGTCGGTGCCTTGGCTAAGCTGTGCCAGCACAACAGCTGGGGCACCATCGCCGCCGTCGAAAGTTTGCGACCGGTCAACTGCCCTCCGGCCTACGTGATCTACTACGTGGAGGTCGAGGTCGACACGGAGACCGGCCACGTGAGAACGTGTCGCGCGGCAATCGGCAGCGACTGTGGCACGGTCGTTAATCCTGACCTGGCGCCCGGTCAGCTCACCGGTGGGCTGTTGAAGGGGGCGGGTTATGCACTGATCGAAGACAACCAATGGGACGCCGAGACGGGTGAGCTATTGAACAAGGGCTTCTGGACCGATGGCAAGACCCCGTCCATAAGCGAGACGCCTTTGCTCGAGGACGTCCACACTTTCTTCGCCGGTACCTACGAGCCCAGCGGACCTTTCGGAGCCAAGGGCATCGGGGAGGCGGCGACGAATCCATGCGCTGCAGCATTTGCAAACGCCCTTTACAACGCACTCGGCGTCCGCTTCTACGAGCTGCCGGTTACGCCTGAGAAGATTCTCGCTGCGCTTTCGATGGGAGATCGCTCATGACGGCCGGGACGAGAGACGCGCCGTGGTCGCACTTAGGCGGTGACCGGACCGGCGGCAACACCGACACACAAATGGGAGACCTGATTTCCCAGGTAGCCGGCCGCGGTTCATGCCGCCGCGGCGAGTGAGGTACCTGTCCATGTACGTTGCCACGAATACTTGCATCCTGGCAGCCGAGTTCGACTACGTGCAGCCGACCACCCTGGAGGACGTGTTCTCGCATCTGTCGCAACATGGAGCCCAGGCCCAATTGATTGCAGGGGGTACGGATCTTCTCGTACAGATGAAGATGGAGCAGAAGAGCCCTGCTTATCTGATCAGCCTGAGCCGGGTACGGGAACTCCAGGGCATCACATCAAGTGGTGGCTTCACTGCCGGTGCGACCGCCAGCATTTGGAGTCTTGCCAAGTCCGAAGAAGTCCGCCTTCACTACACGGCCCTCGCGGAAGCGTGTGAGGCGTTCACCTCGGTTCCGATCATGATCATGGGTACGCTCGGCGGGAATCTCTGCAATGCCTCCCCTGCCGCCAAAACAGCACCTCCGCTCCTAGCGTTTGACGCCAACCTTAGCCTGGCGTCCCGTGGCGGCCGTCGCGACGTGCCCCTCGAGGATTTCTTTTTAGGCCCCGGCCAGACGGTACTGCGTGAAGATGAGGTTCTGCACTCCATCCAATTGGCCAAGCCGGTCCCGGGAACGGGAAGCGCCTTCCTGAAGGTTGGCCGCGTCCACGCCGACATTGCGCAGGTTAGTGCCGCAGTGAGGCTCGTACTGGATGGAGATCAGGTCATTGACTGCAGGATCGCCTTGGGTGCGGTCGCCCCGACGCCCATGCGCGCGCGTCGTGCCGAAGCGTTCCTGACCGATCGACGATTTGACTCGGAGGGCGTGGAAGAGGTGGCCCGGATCGCGGCGGAGGAAGTGAAGCCGATCATCGATGTCCGCGCCACGGCAGAGTACAGGAGACGCGTGTCCGGCGTCATCGTCCGCGATGCACTGACAACCGCCTGGCAACGGGCTGGCGGAGGGAAGCTCAAATGAAACCGCAAGTGATCCGCTTCACACTCAACGGCGAGCAAAGAGAAGTTTCGGTCTATCCCAACGATCTTCTCCTCAATGTGATCCGGGACCGGGAGCACTTGACAGGCACGAAGTACGGTTGTGGCATCGGCGAGTGCGGGACATGCACGGTCCACATCGACGGACAGCCCATGCTCTCGTGTCTGGTACTGGCGGTCTCCGTCGAAGGACGCGAAGTCGTCACCATCGAGGGCCTCGCCCGAAATGGAGAGCTCGATCCTATCCAGGAGGCATTTCTCGATCACAGCGCGGTGCAATGTGGATATTGCACCCCCGGGATGATCATGATGGGCCGTGCGCTGCTCAACGAGAATCCGCGGCCAACCGAGCTTGAGGTGCGGGAGTTCTTGCGCGGATGCCTGTGTCGTTGCACCGGCTATGTCAGCATTGTGCGCGCGATGTTGGCCGCCGCGGAGAAAGAAACGGTCTAGCAGCAGATGGATTACTTGACTCGGCCCGCCAAGTTATCTATTGCTCGAATTGACCAACCCTAAAATTATCTTGCCATTTATTAGCCAGCCATTAAAATCTACTTATAGTATGGTTAAGGAATAGTTAAGCAATTTCTGCACGAACGTCCCCCATGATCCCCTGGAGAATCAAAAATGAGTCGAATTCCCTACATAGGGCGAGAAAACTTCACTGAAGCTCAGCAAAGGCTTTTTGAAAACATCACCGGCGGCAAGCGAGGCAAAGGGCGCCCGCTCGAAACGTTCCTCACGCCCGAAGGAGGGCTGAGGGGCCCGTTCAACGCGTTGCTCTATAGTCCCGCGATCGGCGATGCCACACAACGACTGGGCGAGGTCGTCCGTTTTGAAAGTTCCCTGTCCCCACGGCTTCGAGAGCTGGCGATCCTGACGGTAGTGGCTTATTGGAATGCTCAATACGCGTGGTCGTCGCACCGGAAAATCGCCAGACGCGAGGGGCTGGATGAACACCTGATCGAGAGCCTCGAGAAGGGCGTACGCCCTCATTTCGAGAATCCCACCGAAGCGCTGATTTATAACTTTGCGCGAGAAGTGATCGACAAGCAGAGGGTGTCTGATCGCGTGTACAACGAGGCTGTTGCGTTACTCGGTGAAGCGGGGGTTGTGGATCTGGTGATCCTTCTCGGTTACTACACCATGGTATCGATGATACTGACCGTATTTGAGGTGCCTGTGCCCACTGGTGAAAGTTCGCCCTGAGTACTCAATGTATTGTGTATCGGAACCAGGAATGGTGCACAGGGCTATAGATGTTAACGCTAACCGTAATAACTGGAAAGGAAACCATCTATGCTTCTCGAGAACAAGGTAGCGATTGTGGTTGGT
>CP070812.1:311883-316595 GCA_020344015.1 Gemmatimonadota bacterium | reverse complement strand
GACCAGGAGACCGAGCCGCCACCATTCGGCCAGCTCCACGTAGCCCGAGCCGAACAGCACGGGAGCCGGTCCGGTGCCGTAGTGCGTCATGCTGCTGAAGAGGTTGCTGAAGAAGGCCAACACCAGTGCTGCGAGGAGCGGTGGCGTGCCGACGGCGATCGCGACGCCGAGGAAGGGAGCGTACATGGAGCTCACGTGCGCGGTGTTGCTGGCAAAGAAATAGTGGCTGTAGAAGTAGATGAGGCTGAGCCCGAGAAAGGCCACCAGCCAGCCCGACTCCGAGAACCACCCGCTGACGGTGGTGCTGAACCAGGGAATGAAGCCGAGTTGCGTCAGGAATGACGCCATCATGACCAGAGCTGCGAACCAGACCAGGGTATCCCAGGCGCTCTTCTCGCTCAGGATGTCGTCCCACGCGAGGACACCGGATGCCAGGAGTACCACGAGGCCGAGCATGGCCGTGACCGTCGTGTGGATGGAGAGCGTGTCTGCCAGCATCCAGAGCGTGAGCAAGAAAACGAGGCAGCCGAGCATCACCCACTCGCCCCGGGCCACGCTTCCCATCTCCCGCAGTCTCTGTCGCGCCAACTCCGTCGCCTGTGGCGTCTCCTTGATCTCGGGTGGATAAACCCGGTACAGCAGGTACGGCACCAAGCAGAGGCTGAGAACCCCGGGGACGAGCGCCGCGAGCGCCCAACCCGCCCAGCTCAGGCGGACGCCCTGATCTCGGGCCAATTCGGCGGCGAGCGGATTCGCGGCCATCGCCGTGAGGAACATGGCGCTGGTGACCACAGTCCCTTGAAACGACGCTTTGGTCAGGAACGCCCCGATGCGGCGGGCTGTGCCGTCTTCCGGCCGGCTCTGATAGGCCTCGGCGACGGAGCGCAAGATCGGAAAGATGACACCGCCGGCACGCGCCGTGTTGCTGGGGATGGCGGGTGCGAGCACGAGGTCGGTAGCGATGAGCCCGTAGCTGAGTCCGAGGGTCCGTCTACCCAGGCGCGCCATGAACAGATACGCGATCCGCGCGCCCAGCCCCGTCTTGATGAAGCCGCGCGAGATGAAGAACGCAAGAACGATTAGCCAGATTACTCGATTGCTGAAACCGGTCAGCGCCTCGCCGATGGTGAGCGTCTGCGTGGCGGCCGTCGCGCAGATCCCGATCATGGCGACGGCGCCCATCGGAAGAGGCTTCAGCATGAGCCCGACGATCGTGGCGATGAAAATGCCAAGTAGGTGCATGCCCCGAACGTCGACCCCTTCGGGGGGAGGTATGAAATAGACTACCGCTCCCACCGCAAAGGGTATCGCAGCCCGGGTCAGTGCCCGCGTGCGGCTTGCCGGCATCGGGGTTCGGTCGCTGTCACTCATCGTCGAGTATCGGCACCTGCGGCGCCATCATGGCGCTCGAGACTGCGGCACGAAGCAGGAGGATAGTAGTCCAGAGCCGATCCGCAAACCCCCTCCGCGACGACTCGCGCTTCTAGCCGCTGCCGGAGAGGTACGAGTGAGAGCGGAATAGCCGCTCGGAGAGCGAAAGTCGGTGCACTACGGAGTCGTTGTCTGAAGCCCAACAGCGTCCCATCTTTGCACGATTGCGGATATGGGGCCGTGTGCGGTGTGCAAGGGCGCAAACGGGACATGTTCCTCGCCACGGGAGCGCTTGCGAGCCACTGGAACGGGGGACTCTTTCGAACGACAGCAATCGAGGGGGTAAATGATGCGAAAGAAGGATGAGTCGGTGCGACGGGCGACCGTTATTGGATTTATCCTCGGTGTCATTCTCGCGACACCCGTTGCGGGCCTCGGACAGGCAGCGGGAGAGCGGTTTCCCGGCGACGGGTGGATGCGCTACGCCGATGTGGAGCAAGCCGGGTTCGACGCTGCAAAGCTCGCGGCGGCACGGGAGACGTGGGAGGGACTTCCGTCCTCGGCGTTCCTCGTGGTCGCCGACGGCGCGGTGGTCGCTGCCTGGGGTGAGGTCGGACGACGCTTCATGTGTCACTCGGTGCGGAAGAGTTTCCTCTCCGCGCTTTACGGGATCTACTGGGACCGCGGGGAGATCGAGCTCAACAAGACCTTGGCCGATCTGGGCATCGACGATGAGCCGGACCCACTTCTGGAGTCCGAGAAACGGGCGCGTATCCTCGATCTACTCAAGGCACGGTCCGGGGTATTCCACCCCGCTGCCTATGCGGGCCGGACGGATTCGCGACCGCGCGGCAGCGAAGGCCCGGGTCGCTACTTCGCCTACAACAACTGGGACTTCAACACGGCGGCCACGATCTTGATGCAGGAGACCGGAGAGGACGTGTTCGAGGCCTTCGATCAGTACTTCGGTCGGCCGCTGCAAATGGAGGATTGGAGGATCTCCGACGGCTACTATCACTACGAGCTCGATAAGTCGAAATACCCGGCCTACCCGTTCCGCGTGTCGGCGCGCGACGCCGCTCGTTTCGGATTGCTCTTCGCCCGCGGCGGGATGTGGGACGGCGAGCGGATTCTCTCCGAACACTGGGTCAACCGCAGCTCTGCCCTCTACTCGATCGACACTGACATCGTTGGGTACGGTTTCTACTGGTGGGTGTACCGCGAGCCGCGCTTCACACAACACGGGATGTACGCGGCGCTCGGTGTCGGCAACCAGATGATCGCAGTGCTCCCCCAATCGGATATGGTGATCGTGAACCGCGCCAACACCTACCAGGGCGAGGGAACACCGAGCGGCGCGCTGCTAGACCTCATCGAACAGGTGCTCGAAGCCCGCACGACGGCACCGGTTGCAGACCCACAGCTCGTGCCATTAGAAGTCGGCGCCGACCCGATGATCACCAAGGTGTCGGATGAGCAGCTCGTCGAGTTCGTCGGCGAGTGGGAGTTCCCAGCGCCGGCACTCGGTTTGCCCTCGCGCACGACGGTCAGCATCACCCCCGGCGCGGGTCATCTCGTGGGCTACATCCCGTTCGGGGGTACTTTCAAGCTCTTTCTCCAAGAGGACGGCTCTCTGCACGAAGAAGACAGTTACCGACGCTACCTGCCGATCCGTGACGCAGCCGGCTCATTCGCGGGGATCGCCGATACGCGGTCCATCCTGACGGCCGCCATCATCGCGGCAGCCGATGGTCAGAGCGACCGCGCCGAAGAACTTCTGGCCACGGTCGCGAGCGCTGAGAGCTTCCAGGTCACCCTCGGGAGTGCCATCGTCCAGCTTCTGGACGGTAGGGGGCAGGCGTCGGAGGAAGCGGTTCGGGAGCTGGTCGCCAGCACCAGCCGCCCGCGCAGGGTCGAGGCTGATATCAACGATGTGGGTTACCTGCTGCTGCAGAGTGAGAGAGCAGAACAGGCTCTTGTGGTCTTCGAGCTAAACACCCGCGTCTTCCCCGAAGCGTTCAACACGTGGGACAGCCTGGCCGAGGCGCACATGGTTCTCGGCCACGACGAGGAAGCGATCCGTTACTACGAGCGGTCGCTGGAGCTCAACCCGGACAACGCAAACGCGGAAGCTATGATCGCTCGGATTCGAGAACGTGCAAGGCAGCCGAATTAGGCGCTGACCTCGAACGGATATCGTGCCTGCAGAAGTCGAAAGCAGGCGAGAGACGCGGAGCGCGGTGCAATAATCGTGAAGGGTTATAAGCTGGGGATACTGGGTGCGGTGACCGTCGGCCTCCTCATCATGCTCTTCATCCCCGATTCCGGGCCGCAGCCGCACCCGATACCCGATGCGCACCCGTTCCGGTGGGATCGCACTGAGCTGTTCGCGAAGCTTGAAGAGGACTACCAAGCGAGCCGGTCTTCAACTCTCGAAGCTACGAGAGAGATCTTCGACGGGTTGGAGCAGGACGGTCTGAGGGCCATCCAGGAGATCGAGCGAAGCGGCAGCTCCGTGCCCGTGGAGCCGCTCGCCAGACTCGAGTCGATTCAATTCGAGCTCGCCGCACACGCCGCCGCCCACGCACCGCTTCTTACCAGGGCTCACGGTTTCATCCAGGAAGCGCGAATCAACCTGATGCGCGCGGCCCGAGCCTGGCCGCTGGATCGGGCCGAAGTGCACGCGGCCGTCTACCGGGTGATCTACGGGGGGCGCTCGGCCGTCGAGGAGGCTCTGGCACAGACCGGAAGCGATGTTCTCCCCGCGCTGGTTCACGTGGAGGATATTCCCTCCTCGACGCCGTGGACCGAGGTGGCCGGGGTGCGGGTTCACAGCGGCGACATTCTGCTGTCGCGAGGCGGAGCGCCTACTTCGGCACTCATCGCGAGGGGTAACGATTTCCCCGGGGTCTTCTCTCACGCTGCACTCGTTCATGTGGCGCCGGAGACGGGCGAGGCCACGGTTATCGAGGCTCTGATCGAGCGGGGTACCGTGCTCTCGACCGCTGAGGAATACCTCGAAGCCAAGAAGCTTCGGATACTGCTTCTCCGCCCGCGCCCCGAGCTTGACGTCCTCGAGTTGGATCCGCTTGCGCCCCACCAGGCGGCCACAGCCATGCTGGCCCGGGTTCGCGAGGGAGAGGTCCGCTACGACTTCCCGATGGATTGGAAAGACCCCGAGAAATTCTTCTGCTCGGAGGTACCCTACCACGCGTATCGGGCTGTAGGCATCGATTTGTGGGCCGTTCAGTCGGATATGTCGGAGCCAGGGCTGGTGCGCTGGCTCGCGTCCTTGGGAGTCCGGCACTTCACGAGTCTTGTCCCCTCGGACCTCGAGTACG
>CP070812.1:307145-311783 GCA_020344015.1 Gemmatimonadota bacterium | reverse complement strand
ACGTTCTTCTCGGAGAAGCGTCCCTTCTTCCTGGAGGGCGCAAACATCTTCCAGTTCAGCCTGGGCGGTGGCGGCCATGGGATGGAACAGCTGTTCTACTCACGGCGGATCGGGCGCCGCCCGCAGGGCGACGCCGACTCCCGCGGCGGCTACGTCGACTACCCAGACAACACGACGATCATCGCCGCCGCCAAGCTGTCGGGTAAGTCGGCTGACGGCTGGTCGGTCGGTGTGCTCGACGCGGTGACGGCGCAGGAGAAGGCCACGGTCATCGATGCCGATGGGGAGTGGCACGAGGACGTCGTCGAGCCGCTCACCAACTACGGCGTCGCTCGCGTGCAGAAGGACTTCAACGGCGGGGCCAGCGCCGTCGGCGCGATTTTCACGGCGACGAACAGACAGCTCCCGAGATCTATGCCTTACCTGCGGGGGAACGCGTACGCCGGTGGGATCGACGCGCGCCATCGCTTCTGGGGTGGTGACTGGGAGATACAGGGCCAACTGCTGGGCTCGTACGTCGCAGGCTCACAATTGGCGATCGACATCGCACAGACGAGCTCCGCCCGATACTTCCAGCGTCCCGATGCCGAACATCTCGACTACGACCCAACACGCACCAGCCTGGCGGGCACCAGCGGTTCGTTGAGCATCAGGAAGCTCGGCGGCAACCACTGGCGCGGCTCGCTCGCCAGCAACTGGGTCTCGCCTGGCTTCGAGGTAAACGATATCGGGTTCCAGCGCCAAGCGGATGTGTGGCGCAACAGTGCATGGATTCAGTACCGTGAGAATGACCCCGGCAAGATCTTCCGGAGCTATAGCATCAACTGGAACGCGTGGAACTGGCAGACGTTCGGTGGTGAGCGGACCGCGACCGGCACGAACATCAACGGCAGCTTCACCCTGCTCAACTACTGGGGCGGCTTCGGCGGCATCAACCGTCAGTTCGAAGCTACCAGCACCAACGTGCTGCGCGGTGGGCCTTCGATGCTGGCACCCGGCTCCTGGAACTGGTGGGCCGGCCTCTATAGCGACGACCGCAAGCCGATCACCCTTGAGATCGGAACCTTTCAGTGGGCGGACGACGAGCGGTCGAGCTCCCGCGGCGGCTTCGCTTTCGTGTCCTGGCGCCCGAGGGCCAACCTGCGCCTCACCTTTGGCCCCGAATACAACAAGACGCACGACGATTGGGCGTGGGTCACCTCAGCGGAAGCTTTGGGCTCGACTCGCTATGTTATGAGCGTGCTCGACCAGCAGACCATCTATCTGACCACCCGGCTTGACTGGACCTTCACCCCGAACCTCAGCCTGCAGCTCTACGCTCAGCCCTTCGTCTCCGCCGGCGACTACACCGCTTTCAGCGAGGTCGTTGACCCGCACGCGGCGGAATACGACAACCGTTTCGAGGCGTACGAGGATCGGCTGAGCTACGTGCCCAGCACCGACCCGGCTTCCCCCGGCACCTACTACGTCGACCTGAACCGCGATGGCGAGTCCGATTTCTCGTTCGACGACCCGAATTTCAACTTCAAGCAATTACGGTCGACCGTGGTGCTGCGTTGGGAGTACCTCGCCGGCTCGACGGTGTTCTTCGTCTGGTCGTCCAGCAAGACGGCGTACGACTTCACCGGCGAGTTCGACCCGATCGGCGACCTCGATGCGCTGCGCAAGGCGGAAGGCGAAAACTACTTCAGCATCAAGGTCAACTACTATCTAAATCACTAAGGCTAACAGCGGGCCTCACGGGACGCCGGCGTCGCGGCCAACGGTCGCGGCGCCGGTCTTTCTTCGTGGGTTGTCGACCGTCGCGCGCGGCAGTAAGCTGGCTCCGCCCACAGCGAACCCGGGAGGAGCTATGCGCTTCAGAGAGAAGGTGGCGTTCGTGACCGGCGCCTCGAGCGGGATCGGACGAGCCTGCGCCCTGCTGTTCAGCGATAAGGGCGCGTCGGTCTTTGCCGTGGCACGTCGTGCGGAACGGCTGGAAGAAACGTTCGAGCACCACGCTGCCGCCGACGTGCGCTCGGATGAACAGGTTCGCGCCGCGGTCGACAGCTGCGTCGAGCGGTTGGGCCGCATCGACTACCTGATCAACGCAGCGGGTGTGATCGGGAAGGGTGGTGTCCTGGACACGCCACCGGAAGAGTGGGAACGACTGTTCGCGTCGAACGTCGACTCTATCTATTGCGTCACCCGCCACGTGGCACCGTACCTGATCGAGAGCGGTGGTGCCATAGTCAATGTCTCATCGGTCACCAGCATTCGGCCCTATGGCAACCTGCTGGCGTACTGCGCATCGAAGGCGGCTGTCGACATGTTCACGCAGTGCGTGGCTCTCGAACTGGCGCCTCACGGTGTGCGGGTCAACGCGGTGAACCCCGGCGTCGTGGTCACGGAGTTGCACACTGTGGCGGACATGGTGCCGGACTACGATGCGTTCCTCGAGCACTCCAAGACTACGCACCCACTGGGCCGAGTGGGTCGGCCGGAAGAGATCGCGGCGCTGTGCGCTTTCCTGTGCTCGGATGATGCGGGCTGGATTACGGGAGGGATACACACGATCGATGGCGGGAGAGCTCTGCTAAGCGCCCGGTAGACGCGTCGATGACTATCTGCCGGGCCTACCTTAACGCCGTGAGTGCGACCGAGAGCCGTCGCTCGCCGGCCTGGTGGTCTGAGGCGAGCCAAGGTTATAAGATGGCGATGTACGCTCGCCATCCACTTGGAGGGTCCAGCGATGACCACGAGAGGCCCCCTGACCGTGATTGCCGCGCTGGTGCTGGCGGCTCAGCTTGGCGGATGCTTCGGCCGCAAGGGCGCCGATAGCGAGGCCGGGCCACAATCCCAGGCCGACGTCACGATCGAAGTGGAGAACCAGAACTTCTACGACGCCCGAATCTTCCTTCTGGTCTTCGGCAGGCGAACGCTATTGGGGCACATTGCGGGACATAGCACCGAGGTCTTTTCGTTCGAGGCGCCGCCGGACGACATCCGCATCGAGGTCGACTTCATTGGTGCAGGCGGCTTCGTCACGCGGGGCATGCGCGTGAGCGCCGGCGATCAGCTCCATCTTCTGATCCAGTAGCACGCCCACCGGCCACCCGCCAAACGGTGATCAACATCCTGCGGGCTCGTGGACATTGGCCGGATCGATGCTGAGGCTCGATCACGGCGCGCGTCGAGCTGGATCAGCTATCTTCTGGGTCTAACGTCACGCCATATGGGGTGCAGCCAATTCTTTTCTTGGGGGTCTATCTGTAGAGCCGTATTGTACTCGACGATCGCCTGCTCTCGCATTCCCACGAAGTCGAGCATGTCTCCGCTGATACTGTGATACGTCGCCTCGAACCGCTTCTGTACCCTCTCCGCTACAGCGGCGATCTCCTCGTCGGTCTCTCCCATATTGACCAAATAAGGCAATACGCTCTCCCTGGAGTCCCGTACGGTCAGCGTGTTCTCTACTCGGTACCTACTTGACTCAAAGTAGGCCATCGCCGGGGTGAACTCTAAATACGGGTGATTGTCGGTGTTCAGTTCGGCATCTCCGACATACGTGGCTAGAGCTTCTTCACCCAGCGCAAACCAGCCCAAGACATCGATGGGGTCAGTCACCTTGAGCAGCTCCAAGTCGCGCTGGACATTCGTCATTTCCAACTTGCCGCTCAATGATTCAAAGTCGATCTTCAACTCCCCTCGTGTCCCGACTAGAATGAAATACTGTCTCAAAGGTGTGAACCAGAGGGTTGTATGGGGGAGCACTGAAATGAATGTCTTCGCTATCATCCGCACTTCCCGATCCGACAGCAGGTGCAAGGGTACCCATTGAACAAGCAGCCCCTCAGCAGAGAGCCGCCGCTCGAGCAGTTCATAGAACTCGAGAGTATAGAGGCTGCCGTTTCCAGCCATCTTGGGCGAAGTGGCGTCAATTGTGATCACATCGTACTCTTTGTCAGTCACCAGGGCATAATTCCGCCCATCTCCCATTATCAAGTTGAACTGGGGTTCGCTGAGCACATCGTGATTGATTTCTGGGAACCATATCGCAGCATTCAGTACCCCAGGCACCAGCTCGACACAATCCACCTCTTTGACGTCGTACTGCATCACCCCCCAAGATGTACCCCCTGCCCCAAAGCCGACTATGTTCACGCTTGGCGAGGTCGCGTTACTCAACAGCAGGGGCAGATGCGCCAACGCCTTTTGCGCGTCCTGTGGCTCGAATCCCGTCCCAGCTACCGGAAAGCCGTTGATACTCAGGACCCTTTCACCCCATTTGTCTTGATATACCTTGACCGTACCGCCGATGCCCTCCTCATAAGACAGAACCTCGGGACCTTCGATACCCTCGTAGTAGGATGTTAAGGTAGTCGGGCCCTGCGTTACGTAGAGAGTTCCAAACAAGAGGAACAGTAACCCCAACCCGACTACGGCTTTGATTCTGGTTTCATTATTGATCAGTGGCTCGTACAGGATAAGTACACCACCAATTATTACGTTGATGCCGGCAATCAACATGATGCCGTTCTGCACACCTAGAGTAGGGATCAGCACGAAGCCGGCTGTCACCGAACCGAGGACCCCTCCAATCGTATTGACGGAATAGACATCGCCTAACGCGCGACCAACCGCGCTTACATTCCTTGT
>CP070812.1:280875-307045 GCA_020344015.1 Gemmatimonadota bacterium | reverse complement strand
TCGAGCTCCACCCAGCTCTCTGCCGGGATGGCGTTGATGCTCGTGCCTCCGCCGAGCCTGGCGACCGTGAGTGTCGTCCGCGGGTCGAGGGGCAGGTCGATTTCCAGGAGCCGGTGGATAAGCTCGGCTATGGCGTTCGCTGGGTTAACTCGCCCCCAATCGGTCCAGGAATGGCCGCCGGGGCCGCTGACGGTGATTCGGAAGCGGCGGCTGCCGAGGGCGTTGCGGACGATGCGGCGCAGACCCGTGCAATCGACTGCAATGAAGGCTGCAGCATCCTGCAGTGGACTGCCGTCGCGCAGCAAGTGCTTCACGCCGCGCAGGTCGCCTCGGCCCTCTTCACCGACCGTGTACGCGAAGAGTATAGGGTGATGCGTCGTGGCTCTGGCGTTGACGAGTGCACGAAACACCGCCAGCGTCACGGCGAGACCTCTGGCGTTGTCTGCGACCCCCGGTCCCGTCCAGACTTCGCCATCGCGGCGGATCTCGATGGGTGTTTCGGGGCCAAACACGCTATCCAGGTGCGCAGCAACGATGACCGGACCACCTGCTGCCGTGTCGCCGCGTGCTGGGTACCAGGCGAGTACGTTGCCGATCTCGTCCAGGTCAGGATCGGCGCCGAGTTCTCTGAGCTTCGCGGCGACGGCCGCGGCGCGGGTAGACTCGCCGAAGGGTGGAGAGGGGATGCGGGCCAGCTCGACCTGCTCGGTGACGATGGTTTCGCCGCGATCGCTGAGCCAGGCGCGAGCGATCTCGACTACCTCGCCCATGCCCGGTGGCATCTGTGGCTGTTCGGCGGACATGGGCCGAAACATGACCGCGGCTTGCAGTGAAGTCAACGCGATTTCGAGGTTAGTGTGTCGGAATTTCTGGCCGTCGATTGGCTAGTCTTTGTCGGTATCGGAATCGCTGCCGGTCTGCTGACCAACGCGGTAGCGATCTGGATGCTCTTCCATCCCCATAATCCCGTTCGTTTGGGCCGCCTCAGGATTTTCCCTCAAGGGGCTATCCCGAAGGAGATCGATCGCATAGCGCACCGTATTGGCCTGACCGTCGGCACCCATTTGCTGCGCCACGAGGACATCGTGCGTACCCTGGCGCAGCCGGAGTTCCGGGAGCGGTTCGACCAGACCTTGAGGAACGCGTTGGAAGGCATGCTGAATCGCGAGCTCGGCAATCTGCGCTCGGAGATCCCGCAGAAGCGGCTGGACGACGTGACCGGGACGGTGGCTGAGTTTGGAGAACGGCTGCTGGAGGGGCTCTCCGAGTACCTGCACGGCGAAGCGTTCGAGAAGCGAGTCCGGGAGTTCGTCGATCGCCTGAATCGCGAGTTCGGCGATGAACCGCTGGAGCGTGTGCTGACGCCCGAGGCCCGCCAGCAGGTGGTCGTGATGCTGCACGATGTGGGCGAGGGCGTGGTGAGAGGCCCCGGATTCCGCAGTGCGGTCGGTGAGTTCTTCGAGCGCAACCTGCGTGACTTCGTCACATCCGAGGAACCGCTTGGAAGGTTCGTGCCCACGGGCGCGATCAACTTCGGCGAAGCCGTCGTGCGTAACTACCTGCCGCTTGTCCTCGATCGCTTCGGTCAGGTGCTCGAGTCGCCGGCCGCCCAGGAACGCGTGCGTCGCGCGCTCAGAAACTTCATCGACGGTTACTTGAGCCAGCAGGGGATATTCCAGCAGATTGTCGGCCGGCTGATAATCACTGAACGGACGCTGAGCCAGACGGTCCAGGCTTTGGAGCGCGGCGGCGCGGAAGAGGTCGCTGCACTGCTTCGCGAGCCGCTGATCCAGGATCGCGCCGCTGCCGCGGTAAACGATGCGATCGATGACATGCTGGCGCGACCGGTGAAGGAAATCTTTGGCGACATGGGTGACGACGAGCTAGTTCGGGTCGGCGGCGTGCTTACCGACCGGATCGTCGAGTTCGCCGGGCACGATACGACCGAGGAGTTTGTCATCAGTCGGACGGATCAGCTCCTCAAGGCGTCCGAGGGCAAGAAACTGGGCGACGTGCTGGATTATCTCGGGCCCGAGGCGGCGAGCCGGCTTACGGAACGGCTCGCCGACTGGATAGTTGAAATCGCCCGCGGCGATCGAGTCAGGGACCTGCTCGAGGCAGCGCTGGTGCGACAGACCGAGTGGCTGTTGACGGTGCCGATCGGACGGATAGGCGATTACCTGCCCGCCGACGCGCTCGACCGCGCCGAGCAGATCATGTTCGACCCGCTGTGGGAGTTTTTGCAGGCGCGGGTGCCGGCCCTCGTATCGGAGTTGCCGATTGCCGAAATGGTCGAGAATCGGATCCGTGCTTATCCTATCGAGGAACTCGAGCGACTGATCTGGACGGTGACGCGTCGCGAGCTCAGGCTGATCATCTATCTCGGCGGCTTCCTCGGTGCGGTTGTCGGCTCGCTCATGGTCGTTGCCCAGGCTCCAACCGTGGGCCTCGCCTACTTGGGTGCGATAGTGCTTACTTCGTATCTGTTCCTCAACTTCCGTTGACGTGGGTTTTCGGACGGTTAGCTGCTTCGCGATAGGCCTGGCGTTCGTCGCCCAGGGTCTCTCGGCACAGCCCGTCGCCTTTCGTGTCAGTGCCGTCGACATGGTCGGCGGGGCGGTCTTTCCTTCCCAAGCTGACCCGGGGGTCGTTTTTGGGGCCCGCGTGGGCCTGTTCGACCTCTTCGCGCGGTCCGTGCAGGCAGGTCTCGAGCTTGAGTGGTGGACGGCGGAACGGCCGGATGTCGAACTCGAAATCCGCGACATCGTGTTCGGGCTCGCGTTCCTTAGGCAGTTATCCAGTACAGGGCTGCTGCGACCCTATTTCGGCTTAAGCGCCGCTCTGCACTCGGTCGATGCCTCGCGCTTGGGCGGCGACAGGTTTCTTGAAGGCGAGTCGCTGGCGGCGCAGCGGATCTCGGGCAACCGGGCCGGTGCAGGCGCTTTCGTCGGCCTGGGTCTCCGACTGACAGGGACGGGAGCGATCTGGCTGCTGGTCGAGTACCGCTACGCGGCCGTTTCCCGGGTATCCCATCACGAAGTGCGCGGTGGTGCGCGCCTACTGGCGTCGCGTCCCTAGACTGCCGCGGCCGCCGCCTGCCGGGGCCGCCAGATTCTCTGTTGCTCGCCTCCCGCTCCACGCGCTATCATGAACGGTAGGGCCGGTCACAGCCCACGACTCGACAGGTAGGCCACTCCGGTGGATGCGGGGGATCTCGACGACAGGGATGACATGGAAGGCGCACCCGAGGGCGCGGGTCGTGCCGTCGAAGCTCTTCTCGAGGAACTCGGTGAAGAGACACAAACGCAGCCCGCGGCCCACTTCGGCGGCCTGCGCGGCCGCACCGTTGTAGTCAGCGGCGGAGCTACGGGCATCGGGCGGCAGGTCGCGATCGAGTTTGCACGTTGTGGCACCAACGTCGCCTTCACTTGGGTCGACCTTCCAGACCGCTCGATCGCAGAGGAGGCGGCGGAGGTCGAGCAGGAGCTCCAGCAGCTGGAAGTCAAGGTGGTGGCCGAGCGAGTCGATGTTCGCGACCCTCGGGCGGTCGGTGCTTTCATTGAACGCGTGCGGCAGCAACTCGGCGGTGTGCACTTTCTTGTGAACGCAGCCGGCATCCATCGCTCGGCGCCGTTGTGGAAGATGACCGATGAGCAGTGGTTCGATGTGTTGGACGTGAACTTGACGGGAGCGTTCAACATGATCCGAGCCGTGGCGCCGCTTCTCAAGTCTCAACGCTATGGCAAGGTCGTCAATATCGCATCCGTGCATGCGTTCGTTGGCAGCTTCGGTGTCGCGAACTACGCCGCCTCCAAATCGGGCCTCGTGGGGCTGACACGCTCTGCCGCCGCCGAGCTTGGACCGTCCAACGTAAACGTCAACGGAGTCGCACCGGGCTATGTACGCACCGGCATGCTTGCGGACGTGCCGGACAACGTAGTGGCTGATGCGATTGAGGGTTCCGCGCTCAGACGACTACCAGAGCCACGTGATATTGCTCATGTCGTTCTCTTCCTTTGCTCGGAGATGGCGCGGCAGATCACCGGACAGGTCATCCGGGTGGATGCCGGGATGTGTGGCTGAGCAGAGGCGATGGGAGTGAGGAGGAGGAATCGTGAGGCGCTTTCAGATCTGTAGCCGCTGGCTCGTTTTCGGCATGGGCACGCTGGCGGCCACTACGGTCGCTTGTGGGGGTGGCGGCGATGAGCCGGTGCCTACACCCGGTTTCGGAGTTCTCAGCGGCCAGACGGTACTCGTGCTGCCCGTCCAATACGTGCAACGCGTGCCCGGTGGCTGGCTCGGCGGTGCCGCGAACGCGCAAGATGCAGCCCGCAGCGCTGATACGGAGATCACCTTCGCACTGCATGAGGTGAGTGGCCGCGCGAATTGGGTGACCCCGGACCAGCAGATGGATGAGCTGAGTCGGAGGCCCAGCGTAGACGTGGTTCCGTACTTGCTATCGGCGGGCGAGGCCCGTCAACAAGGGGGAAGACTGCGTCACGTTCGCGATCCGCTGTACGGCGAAATACGTATGCTGGCGGCGTTGTTCGATGCCCGCTACGCGGTATTTCCGATGGAGTTCTTCTACGAACAGGGTCGGGAAGGGGAAGGTGGGCACCTGGCCATTCGCACCTTCGTCCTCGACGCACGCGCCGGAACCGTAATCTGGTACGGTATAGTCCGCGGAGACGGCACCCAGCCGCCAGCCTCGCCGGGCGCGCTCGCCGCTGCGGCGCAGAAGTTCGCCGTTCAGGTCAGCCCGTAGCTGACGGCCCACCTGGACGGCACGAGGGAGGTCTCTGTGACAACCCCTGTCACGCTCATGGCCGGCGATGGGATCGGCCCGCAAGTCTCGGAAGCCGCGGTGCGCGTTGTCGAGGCCGCCGGTGCAAAGGTCGAATGGGATCGCCAGCTAGCCGGTATGGCGGCGATCGAGCGGGGGCTCGGGCCGTTGCCGGACGAGACGTTCGATTCGATTTGTGCTAACAAGGTGGCTCTGAAAGGCCCACTCACCACACCTGTCGGCGAGGGCTTCCGCTCGATCAATGTGGCGTTGCGGAAGATGTTCGACCTCTATGCCAACGTGCGACCGGCGAAGTCTCTCGTACCAGGAGGTCGTTACTCCGACATCGACCTCGTCGTGATCCGTGAAAACACCGAGGGCCTATATGTAGGCGTAGAGCACTTCATCGGCATGGAGAAGGACCCGCAGGCGGCGGCCGAGTCGGTGATGATCGTTACGCGCTTCGGGGCCGAGCGCATCGTCCGCTTCGCGTTCGACTATGCCGTCGCCCATCAGCGGCGCAAGGTGACACTCGTACACAAGGCTAACATTCTAAAGTGTACACAGACCCTCTTCCTGGATGCAGGACGCAAGGTCGCAACCGAGTACGAGGGACGCATTGAGTTCGAGGACAGGATCGTCGACAATACGGCGATGTTGCTGGTAGTCGATCCTTACCAGTTTGACATCATCGTTACGGAGAACATGTTCGGCGACATCCTCTCCGATGAGGCTGCCGGCCTGATCGGCGGCCTGGGGCTGGCGCCCGGCGCTAATATCGGAAAAGATGCAGCTATCTTCGAAGCGGTCCACGGCTCGGCGCCCGACATCGCGGGCCAGGGGATAGCGAATCCCTCGGCGCTCATTCTGGCGGCCTGTATGTTGCTCGAACACATCGATCAGTCGGAAGTGGCCGCGAGGATTCGCGACGCGCTGCTGGCCGCTCTGCGGGGTGACGTACGGACGCGCGACCTGGGCGGTAAAGCCACGACCCAGGAGTATACCGACAGGATCATCGAGGAGCTGAAGTAGTGCGATTTGGAGCGAGCGAAACGAATTGCCGGAGCTGCCAGCAGCTCTATCCCGTCAGCGACCTCGATCGCTACCTGTGGTGTCCCGGGTGCCAGAAGGCCGTACGAAAGAGGGGGGCGATTTGGGGGGTGATCGTCGGTCTGTTGGCGATCCTCGGCGTGGCCACTTACGTGTGGCTGAACTTGACGTTGCAGTCGCGATTCTTAGCGTTCTACTTGCTGATGCTGGCGATGACCTACCTGCTCACCAGCCGGATAGCGCACGCCATAGTGTATGGCTACTACCGATCCCGCGGTGGCATGATCGAGCCGTCGTCCCCGCAGGAGCCCGAGTGAGGCCGCTGTATTAGCCCGGCCAACTGGCCGTCTGCTGAGTTTTCACTGCCAAAAAAGGTCTGGGAGAAGATGACCAAGTTCGAGGGCGTGGATTATTACAATGTCGACTCGCTTTTGTCGGAGGAAGAGCGTGCGGTCCGCGACACCGTGCGCGATTGGGTGGATGAGAATCTCCTGCCGCTGATCGCCCGCTGTTACGTGGAGCGCCGGTTCCCGAGCGAGCTCGTACCGCAGATGGCCGAGCTGGGGTTCTTCGGCGCCAATATGCCGGAGAAGTATGGGTGTGCCGGTCTCAACAACGTGGCCTACGGACTGATCATGCAGGAACTCGAGCGGGGCGACTCGGGCGTCCGCTCGTTCGCCAGCGTTCAGGCCTCTCTGGTCATGTACCCGATCCTCGAGTTCGGCAGCGGGGAACAGCGAGATTACTGGCTGCCGAAGCTGGCCAAGGCGGAGGCCGTCGGCTGCTACGGGCTCACCGAGCCGGACTACGGGTCGGATCCTGGTGGCCTCACGACCCGAGCCGTGAAGGACGGTGAAGAATGGGTGATTACGGGCACCAAGATGTGGATCACCAACGCCTCGATCGCCGACGTGGCCATCATTTGGGCGAAGACCGGGGAACTCGATGACCCCGAGTCGATCCGAGGCTTCATCGTCGAGACGGATCGCGAAGGCTACGTGGCCAGCGACCAAAAAGGAAAGCTGTCGCTGCTCGCCTCGGACACTAGCGAGATCTCGCTCCAGGAAGTGCGGGTGCCGGCTGCCAACCTGTTGCCCGGCTCATCCGGCCTCAGGAGCCCACTCATGTGCCTGAACCAGGCCCGTTACGGTATCGCCTGGGGCGCCGTTGGTGCGGCTATGGCCTGCTACGCCGAAGCGCTAAGCTACGCACAGAACCGGCTCCAGTTCGACCGAGCCATTGCCGGCTACCAGATCCAGCAGATCCGTCTGGTCGAGATGCTCACAGAGATCACCAAGGGCCAGCTCCTTGCCCTACAGCTCGGCCGCCTGAAGGACGGCGGCAAGCTTCGCCACGCTCAGGTGTCGATGGCGAAGCGCAACAACGTGAACATGGCGTGCGAGGTGGCACGCGAGGCACGGCGGCTGTTGGGCGCCAACGGCATCTTGGTGGAGTACCAGTCGATGCGTCACATGGCCAACTTGGAGTCGGTCTACACCTACGAGGGGACGCACGACATCCACGGCCTGATCGTCGGGGAGGATATAACGGGTCTCAGCGCCGTCACCTGAGTTGGCTGCGCCGCTTGCCTGCGTCGGCGCTGGGATAGAGATTGCCGGCACAGATCAAATAAGCGCGCGCCCGTAGCTCAATTGGACAGAGCACTGGGCTTCGGACCCAGGTGTTGGGGGTTCGAATCCTCCCGGGCGCGCCTTTTATTGGGAGTTCGGGATTTGGGGATTCTGGGATTCGCGAATTCGGGGATTCGGGATTCGGGGAATGGGGGTTGGGGAACCGGGAATCCGTGGAATCCGTGGTATCCGTGGCATAGGGGAATCCGGGATGTGGGAAGCGGGATCATCCGAATCCCGCATTCCACGGATTCTATGGATTCCCCATCCCTGGCGTGCTGGTTCGCGGTTCTGGAGATCGTGATTACACGAATCCCCGAGCTCCGGAATCCCCGAATACCCAAATTCGAGATCCCGGAACTAATCGTCGCGGCCGATCTCGAGCATGCGGGCCAGCGCTTGGTGGGCGCGCTGGCGGACATCGGCTGGCACGTCCACCTCGTAGCGGCCAAGCCGTAGGGACGCCAGAGTGTTCTCCAGCGTGATCTTCTTCATGTGCGGGCAGAGCGTGCAGGGCCGCACCATCTCTTTGTCGGGGTGTGCTTCTTGGACGTTGTCGGACATCGAGCACTCGGTGACCAGCAGGATCCGCTGCGCGTCGCTATCATCCACATACCTCACCATCGATGTGGTTGAACCCACGAAGTCGGCCTCCGTGCACACCTCCGGCGAACACTCCGGGTGCGCCAGGATCACCAGCCCGGGGAATTGCCGCCGGTAGCCGCGTATCTCGTCGACCGTGAACTGTTCGTGCACGATACAGCGGCCTTTCCAGGCGATCACCTCGACGTCGGTTTCCTTCTGTACGTTGCGCGCCAGGTACTCGTCGGGCAGGAAGATCACGCGGTCCACTCCGAGCGACTCTACCACGGCCTTGGCGTTGGCCGACGTGCAGCAGATGTCCGACTCGGCCTTGATGTTGGCCGGCGTGTTGACGTAAGTGACGACAGGCACGCCCGGATAGCGCTCCTTCATCAATCGCACGTCCTCCGCGGTGATGCTCTCGCTCAACGAGCACCCGGCGTCGAGGTCGGGTATCAGGACCCGCTTCTCCGGGTTGAGGATCCTCGCGGTCTCCGCCATGAAGTGGACGCCGCAGAAGACAATCGTGTCCTCCTCGACGTCCATCGCCGCCTGGGCCAGCCCCAGCGAGTCGCCTTGGAAGTCGGCGATCCCGTAAAAGATCTGGGGCACCTGGTAGTTGTGGGCCAGGATGACCGCGCCGACCTCCTGTTTGAGGCGTAGGATCTCATGGATCAGCGGCGCCTGTAGCCGCCACTCGGCCTCCGGGACGAGATCGCAGATCTTGTCGTATATGTGCGCGGTGGCCGCGGCCACCTGCGGCGTGTATTCGATCCGCTCGATGTCCTTCGTCGTCGTCATTTATCTCACAAACGCCTGCTGGGCAGCCGGGGCTGCGTTGGGACACGAGGTCTGCGTGCTGCTGACGAGGTGCCCAAAGATTCGACATACACGGGTGGAAAATCAAGCCATCGGCGTGGCACCTTGACCGCGGCAGACGGACCCCGTGATATTCCGGTGGCCGCGAGGGGAGCGAGGGGCCGCGGGTCGGCGTTCCTACGGGCGCGCGATTCGAGGAAAGTCCGAGCTCCACAGGGCAGGGTGCCGGGTAACGCCCGGGCGGCGAAAGCCGACGGAAAGTGCCACAGAGAACAGACCGCCTGCGGCTAGCGCGCTTGCGCGCGGCCGCCGGTAAGGGTGAAACGGTGGAGTAAGAGCCCACCGCCCGCGCGGGTAACCGCCGGGGCACGGCAAACCCCACCCGGAGCAAGGCCAAGCAGGGGACAGTGGTGGCCCGCCGCGTGATGATCCCCGGGTAGGCCGCGTGAGACGCCGGGCGACCGGCGTCCCAGATGAATGGCCCGCTGAACAGAACTCGGCTTACAGCTCCCCTCCGCGGCTTATGTCTAGACACCAACGAAGAAGCGGGGAGTTGAGATTTGCCTGAAAAGGGTGTCGTCCATTTCGAGCTACAGGAGCGAAGCCTGGACAACGGGCTGCGGGTGATCGTCCAGGAGGACGATACAGCGCCTGTCGTCTCGGTCCACATCATGTATCACGTCGGGTCGAAGCACGAGCGGCGCGGCCGAACCGGCTTCGCGCATCTCTTTGAGCACCTGATGTTCCAGGGTTCCGAGCATGTGCCTAACGAAGCGCACTTCAGGCTCATCCAGGACGCTGGCGGTACACTGAACGGAAGCACCTGGTTCGACCGGACGAACTACTTCGAGACATTGCCGTCGAACGAGATAGAGCTGGGATTGTGGCTCGAATCGGACAGGCTGGGTTGGTTCGAGTCGGCGATCACGCAAGAGAAGCTGGACAACCAGCGCGACGTGGTGAAGAACGAACGTCGCCAATCGTACGAGAACAGACCCTACGGTCTGGCGGTCGAGACTATACTGCGGATGGCCTATCCTGAAGGGCATCCCTACCATCACCCGACGATCGGGTACATGGAGGACCTCGATGCAGCCAGCCTCGACGATGTCAGGGAGTTCTTCAGGACGTTCTACACGCCGGATAACGCGGTGCTGGTGCTCGCTGGAGCACTGGAAGCGGAGCGTGGATACGAGCTGGCTGACAGGTACTTCGGCGAGATCCCGCGCGGCCCGGGAGCACCCCAGGCAACGGCGCCGACCGTGCCGCTGGGCTCCGAAGTACGCGAGACGATCTACGACAACGTTCAGTTCCCACGCGTCTACATCTTCCATCACTCGCCGGCTTTCGGACAGCCGGGGTTCGAGGCTGCGGACGTGCTGTGCAGCGTCCTGTCGGACGGCAAGTCTTCACGTCTGTACCGCAAGCTGGTCTATGAGGATCGCATCGCTCAGGACGTCTCGGCCCAGGTGTGGCCGACCGAGGATTGCGGCCTGTCATTCATCGTGGCCACGGCGCGTCCGGGTATCGAGGCCAAGACGCTCGAGTCGGCGATCCTCGAAATGCTCGACGACGTAAGAGGAGGAACGATCACGCAGCGCGAAGCGGAGGGTGGTGTCAACCGAGCGACGCGCGAACTAGTCAACGCGTTCGATGGCGTCGGCAGTCGTTCCGACGCCATAGCCACATCGGCGACCTTTCTGGGACGCCCCGAGTACGTCAACGAGCTATTCCCCCGCGTGCAAGCCGTGACGAGCGAGGCGATGGTGCAAGTAGCCAATGAATGGTTGGTCCCCGAGCGGCGGGCCACGCTGTACATATTGCCCGAAAGCTCGGGGGAGGCGGGCAAGTGATGGCGCCGCGCGCTTCGTTAGATCGCAGCAAGCGACCGAAGGCCGGGCCGCTGCCGAAGATAGTTCTTCCTGCGTTCAAGAGATTCCGCCTCAGCAACGGATTGACCGTGCTGACGGTCCGACACGACGATATGCCGGAGGTCTCGGCGCGGCTCGTACTCCCCTTCGGTGCCTACGAGGATGCGAGGCAGCATGCCGGAACGGGATTGCTCACGGCTCGCGCGCTTACGGAGGGTACCGCGGAGCGTTCGGCCGGAGAGGTCGCCGAGTGGCTGGACTACTTGGGCGCTCGCTTCAGCCTCGACGTTGACCATGACGCTACGGTTGTCAGCCTGCACTTTCTGACTCAGGTGATGGACGGGGCCTTCGATCTATTGGCAGAGGTCGTAGCACGTCCTGCCTTCGATGCGGCGGAGGTTGGACGGCTCCGGGACGAGCGCCTGGACGAGATCGCCAGTGGGTTGGATGAACCGCGGATCGTGGCGAGTCTGCGCCTCGGAGAGGCCACCTTCGGCTCACACCCGTACGGGATGAGAGCCGGCGGCGTGGAGGAGACGGTTCGTGAGATCGACGCGGATGTCCTGAGCGATTTCCACTCGCGATTCTACCGGCCCTCCGGTGCGACGCTGATCCTGGTGGGGGATGTCCCGGAACCGGATGAGCTCGAAGCTCGGTTGGAGGACGCCTTCGGCACTTGGCACGGAGATCCGGACCCCGCTACCGAAGTCGAGGAGCCGGAAGCGATCGAGGAGCGTCGGCTGTGGGCCGTGCCCTGGCCCGGACCCCAGTCGGAGATTCGTTTGGGCGGAATAGGTATCGCACGTCTCGACCCTGATTACTACGCGACACTCATCATGAACGCCATCTTCGGAGGCCTCTTCAGCTCGCGTATCAACATGAATCTGCGCGAGGACAAAGGTTGGACTTACGGCGTGTCCTCCCGCTTCGACGCCCGCAGGCGCAGCGGTCCTTTCTTTGTCGCAACGGCGGTTGATGCCGCCGTCAGCGCCGACGCGGTCGATGAGATCATCGGCGAGATGCAGCGAATGAAGTCGGAACCGCCCGGTGACGAAGAGATGGAACTGGCCGTCAACGCAGTCACCCTCTCGTTGCCTCGGCTGTTCGAGACCGTCGACCAGGTCTCCGGTCGTATCGCCCACCAGGTCGTCTACGGGTTGCCCGACGACTACTGGGAGACCTACGTGGACCGCTTCCGCGCAGTGACCGCCGCCGACGTTCAACGTGTGGCCGGGCGGTTCCTGGACAGCGACCGTTCTGCCGTAGTCGTCGTCGGGCCCGTCGAGGGCTTCCGAGCCCAGCTCGAGGATTTGGGGCCGCTTCAGATCCGGGACATTCACGGGCGCCCCGCCGACGCCTGAATCCCGCCCGGCGCCTCGGACACCCGCTTCGGTTCCTCACCTGCTGGACATCAGCGTCGTTCATAAGCTGTGTCTGTGGATCGAGATGCGAGGTCTGAGCCCCCGGAGGGGAGGAAACAGATGTATCCCCAGGGAAACCCTCCGCGCCGCTGGCGCGTCTATATAAGTAGAGAGCCGATGCAGACCTGCGCCGGCGATAACGTATCGGAGGTTACCGTACCGCAGCCGACTGGCGCCCCAGGTCGGAAGAAGCGGGCAGAAGTACATACAGAAATCAGACACAAGTACTGAAAAACTTGCAGAATGCAGGGCGCGAACGCGCCGGGAGGGAGGACGCAAGGGAAACTGTAATTGGTTAGTTTCTAAACACTTAGACCACTGACCCGGGTCTGCGGGACGGCCTTTCCGGCCGGGGAATGGAACCTGCACGCGTGTTGGGGTGGGAGAAAAAGGGAGACCCGGCGAATGATCGATGACGGAGTAAAGGGCGGCGTTGTTGTATTGGAGCCGCAGACGAGCCCAGCGACGGAAACGTCGTCGGAGATCGAGGGCGGAAGTGAAGAGATGGTACAGGTAGCGAGGAAGAAGGCCAAAGAGCGGGAGGTATCGCTCACCGAGCTCCAGGACAACGAGCTGGTGGCGCGGTTTCTCGCTGGCAACGGGCTGGCGTTTCCAGAGCTGGTCCGCCGCTACCAGTCACGTCTGCTCAACTTCATCTACCGGACGATTGGGGATCGTGACCGGGCGGAAGACCTGGTGCAGGAGACGTTTATCCGGGTCTACCGGCATTTGCACCGGTTTGACCAGACGAAGAAGTTTTCGACCTGGATCTACACGATCGCCAGCAACTTGGCGAAGAACGAGCTGCGCAACCGGTCGAGGAACCCGCTGGTCCTCTTCCAGACGATCAAGAAGAACTGGGAGGCGGACCATCGTCCGCTCCAGTGGGAAGACCCCCACTACCGCCCGGATGATCTGTTCAGGAAGCGTCACCTGCGGGATACAGTGGAGAAAGCGGTCGAGCAGCTGCCGGAACATCATCGCGTCGTCTTCGTGCTCAGGGAGATGGAGGGCAAGACTTACGAGGAGATCTCCGAGATCACCGGTGTTAACCTGGGCACGGTTAAGTCGAGGCTGAATAGGGCCCGTAACAACTTCGCGCAGATCATCGCACCGATGCTGCGCTAGCCGCAGGCGGGGTCAAACCCGAGGCGCTGCAGGTTCGAGGCGCCGGCCGAAAAGCCGGCGCCTTTTCATATTCGGAATTCGGGCATTCGGAATTCGGGCATTCGGGATCGGGGAAGTGGAATCCGTGGCATCCGTGGAATCCGTAGTATCGGGGGACCGGGGAATCGGGGAATCCGGAATTGGGGGATCCGGGGACTCCCGAATTGCTGGATCCACGGATTCCCGGCTTCTCGAACTCCCAATCCCCCACTCCCGAATGCCACGGATTCCACGGATTCTTAAACTCCCAATCCCCGGCTCCCGAAAACCCGAATTCCCGCAATCCCAATATCAATATTCGCTATTCCCTTGGGGTGGAACTCGGGGTCGCTTGAGGCGTAGAAGGGTTCAATCACCGATTCTCAGGCAGGCAGTGTGGAGATCGGCCTCGGGACGCGCGATCATGGAATGTGAAGAGTTTCTAACGGACTATTCCGACTTCCTCGACCGCCAGTTTGAGGAGCACTCCATTGTAAGCTACTGCGATCACCTGCTCAGGTGCTCGAACTGCGCCAAGTACGACCGGGTGATGCGATGTGGTCTCAAATTGGTAAGAGGGCTCGAGCCGCCGGAGGCCCGGCCGGATCTCGTACCTCGGGTAGGTGAGGAGGTCCTCAGCTCAAGCCTGAGGAGGAGCCAGAGCGCGGAAAGCAGCAGAACCGCCTTGGTCGCCGCGGCGGCCGCCGTGGCGCTCTGCGTGGTGGGGTCGCTGGCGATGCTGCGCTCTGGAGGGACGGCGGAGCTTCCGCCGCTGGTCGTGGAGCCGGCGGTGACCGGCGAGCTGCCCTCGCTGTGGGGTCCGGCACCCAAGTTCACCCCGGCGGTGAGTCTCCTTCGAGTCCCCGACCTGACTGACGACCGCCTCTTCAGACCACCACCGGAACGGTTCTCGGTGTTTCGGGCTCCGCTCAGGGCGTCGCGCCAGCCGCCGCTTGACGCTTTGCCGACGGCAGCGCCGGAGTAGAGTCTGGGTGGCCGCAGCCGAGTTGACACCTCTTGATTCTCCGTCCAATACTGTGACATGAGCGAGCTGACCTACGACCAGCTCAGCGATAGGATGGAGAAAGGGGAGCTGGGCGGGAGCTTCTTTCTCAAGACAGAGGACCCATTCCTTCGCGACGAAGCGATATCTCTCCTTGCGGAGGCCCACCTGGCGGGCGGTTCGGCCGATTTCGATCTCGACCAAGCGAGCGGAGACGACCTGGACACGGCGAGTCTGGCGGCGATGCTTGGGACCCCTCCCATGCTCTCGCCGTACCGGGTGGTAGTGATTCGCAAGGCCCAGGGGCTGACGCCGAAGTCACGCTCTGTAGTTGAGGAAGCCGTGTGCAGGGAAGTACCGAATCGAGTGCTTATCCTGGCGGCGGAAGTCCCACGTGGTTCTAAGGCGAAGTTCTACGACGTGCTGCGCCGCCACTGCATGACGACCGCGCTGCGAGCTCCCGGCACCTCAGAGCTGCCCGGCTGGCTAGCTAGGCGCGCGCAATCGGTTCACGGCGTGGAGCTGGAGATGCCGGCGGCGCAGTTGCTCGCCGCGGGCATCGGCGCCCGTTTGGGGGTCCTGGCGCAGGAGCTAGAGAAGCTCGTCAGCTACGTCGAGCCGGCGAAGAAGATCGGGCTGGCCGAGGTGCGCGCTGCGGTCGGCGCGCTACCTCAGGTCGATCGTTGGAGTTGGATCGACAGGGTGGCGGAGCGGCGAATCGGGTCGGCGCTGGAGGAGTTACCGGCGCTGCTCGACTCGGGAGAGAGCGCGGTGGCGCTGATCAGCTGGCTGTCCGAGTCGCTGATCCGGGTCGGCCTGGCGCGTGCGGGTGAAGGCGCGCTCGTGCAGGTGCTCAAGCGGGACGGGAGCTACGGCAACCTCGCTTGGAAGGTGCGCACTTATGTGCGGCAGGCGCGTCACTGGAGCGAGGCGCAGATCGCAGCAGCTCTTGCAGAGCTCTTGCGCGCCGATCGGTTGATCAAAGCGGGTGGGCTCTCCGAGCGTGCCGCGCTGGAAGAGGCGCTTCTGAGGATCGGGGCGGGGGACGGGTCTGGGACACAACAGGTCGCCGGTGCGGGAGGTAGAGGTGGGAGATCGCGGAAGCTCTAAGCTGAGGACTGTGCGTTTGGCGTTGACGTGCGCGGCGCTCACGGGATACGCCGTCTTGGCACCCGCCGGCTCGGCGATGGCGCAGCAGGGCTCGCTCCTCGACCAGGCAGAGCGCCTGGCGAATCGCGGCGAGGTCCGAGAAGCGCGCCAGGCGTTGACCCGTTGGGAAAGCGACTTCGGAGAGTCGGCGCCTCTCGACCAACAGGCCCGAGCCTGGTTTCTGGCGGGCCGGCTGGCCGAAAAAGGCGACGAGGCGGAACTCAGTTACCTGCGCGTGATCGTCGAGGGATCGACGACCCCGTACGCCGACGACGCGCTCCTACGACTAGCCCAGTACAAGCACGCCGAGGGCGAATTCGCGAAGGTCGTCGAGTACCTCGGGCGGCTACGGCGCGACTATCCGACGAGTGAGCACGGGCCCGAGGCGCTGCTCTGGATCAGCCGCGCCGCGCGGGAATTGGGCGATGTGCACCGCGCCTGCGCAGCGGCCGAGCAGGGATTGGCGGAGCTGGCTCCGAGCGACACGCTGCTAGAGCGCTCCTTCCGTGAAGTGCGATCAGCTTGCGGTTCAGCCGAGCGTACGTTTACCGTGCAGGTCGCCGCGTTCAGGGATCAGGCGGCGGCGCAGAGCCTGGCCCGCGAGCTGCTCATCGCCGGCTACGATGCCTGGGTGCTCAGCTCCGATGGGGACGACCCTATCCATCGGGTGCGTGTCGGACGTGGGTTGCTCGAGGCGGAGGCCCAGGCGCTAATTGAGCGGCTGGTCGGGGAGGGGCACTCACCGTTCCTGGTCTCCCAGCCGGAGCGGATCGGAGGATAGAAAGGCAGTGCAGCCAGACCGCGGTCCCAACACGCCATTGATGCGGCAGTACCTGGAGATGAAGGGTCGCTATCCCGACGCGATCCTCTTCTTTCAGGTCGGCGACTTCTACGAGATGTTCTTCGAGGATGCCGAGGAGGCCTCTCGGCTCCTCAACCTGACCCTCACGTCCCGCAACAACGGTGAGGCGGCACGCGTCCCGCTCGCCGGTGTGCCCATAAAGGCCGCCCAGGAATACGTGCAGAGGCTCATCCGATTGGGACGCCGCGTGGCGATATGCCAGCAGGTCGAGGACGCCTCTCAGGCACGCGGAGTGGTTCGCCGCGAGGTCGTCGAGACGGTTACCCCGGGCGCCGTATTCTCCGAGGCCCTATTGGAGGCCGGCCAGAACAACTTCCTTGCTGCCGTCGCCGGTGCGACCTCTGCCGAGAACGTCGGGCTGGCATGGGCGGACATCTCGACGGGTGAGTTCTTCTGTGCTGGCATCGCTCGCTCGGAGCTCGCCTCCGAGCTCGACCGGATAGACGCACGGGAGATTCTGTTTCCCAGCTCTTGGGAACCGGACCGCGGGGCACAGACGAGAGACGCGTCCGAGAAGCCCGCGACTTATCGTGAGGACTGGAACTTCGATGTGGAGATCGCCGGTGAGAAGATTTGCCGGCACTTCGGGATCACCAGCCTAGCCAGCCTCGGTTTGACAGAGCCCGGTGACGAGCCTGCGGTCCAAGCGGCGGGTGCGTTGCTCGGCTACGTGCTCGAGGTGCAGCCCGGCGGGGGCAGCCAGCTGCGGCCGCCGCGAACGGAGCGCGGCGACGGGGCGCTGCACATGGACGAGATGACGCGGCGCAACCTCGAGGTTGTCCGCCCGCTACGCCCCGAGCTCGGTGGTACGACACTGTTCGATGTGATCGATGCGACGCTTACTCCGATGGGCACTCGTCTCTTGCGGTCCTGGCTGTTACGGCCACTGGTCGATCCGGGGGCGATCGGCCATCGCCAAGACGCGGTCGAAGAGATGCTTGACGATGGGCCGCGGCGTAAGCGCGTACGCGAATCTCTGGGTGCGGTGCGCGACCTGGCCAGACTGGCGGGGAAGGCGGGCGCCCAGCGCGCCGCGCCCCGCGATCTGCTCGCCCTCGCCGACTCGCTGCGTCAAATACCCTCCGTCTTGGAAGCGCTGGCTGAGCCGCGTAGCCGCGAGCTGGCTGAGGCCTGCGACGGGTTCGATCAGGCTGACGACGTCGTCGACCTGATCGAGCGTGCGATCGATCCCGAGGCGCCGGCTAGCCTAGCTGATGGCGGCGTGGTGCGGGCCGGTTACTCGGCTGAGCTGGACGACTTGCGTTCGGTCCGTGATGGTGCGGTAAACTGGATTGCGGAGCTGCAGGGCCGCGAGCGGCAGCGGACGGGGATCGGTTCGCTCAAGGTAGGATACAACCGCGTGTTCGGCTACTACATAGAGGTGACCAAGCCGAACCTCGGCAAAGTTCCGGACGCCTACGAACGGCGTCAGACGCTCACCAACGCCGAGCGCTTCGTCACACCCGAGCTTAAGGAATGGGAGTCGAAGGTGCTGGGCGCCGAGGAGCGGATCGGCGAGCTCGAGCAGCGGCTGTTCCGCGAAGTGAGGGAGTCGGTGGGTGGTGTTGTGGAGCGACTGCTGGACGGTGCGCGGCGGATCGCGCTCATCGATGTGTATGCTTCGCTGGCCTACCTGGCCGACCGCAACGGCTACAGACGACCGCGCATCGATGCCGAAGACCGAATCGACATCCGGGCCGGTAGGCATCCGGTCGTCGAGTGCGTGATGCCGCGCGAGCAGTTTGTGCCTAACGATATCAGGCTCGACGCTAAAGAACGTGTGATCATCCTCACGGGCCCAAACATGGCGGGCAAGTCGACGGTCCTGCGGCAGGTCGGCCTGATCACGCTGATGGCACAGGTCGGCTCCTTCGTGCCGGTGGATTCGGCGGAGATTGGAGTAACCGATCGGATCTTCACTCGGGTCGGCGCCTCCGACAGTCTGGCGCACGGGCACAGCACCTTCATGGTCGAGATGATCGAGACGGCAGCGATCCTGAACGGTGCGACGGACCGCAGCCTGGTGCTCCTGGATGAGATCGGGCGCGGCACGTCCACCTATGACGGTGTGTCGATCGCCTGGTCGGTGACCGAGCACATTCACGAGCGCATCGGCGCAAAGACGATCTTCGCCACGCACTACCACGAGTTGACCCAGATCGCGGATCTCCTACCGGCGGCGGCTGCTTACAACGTGGCTGTCAAGGAGGTGGGCGACGATATCGTCTTCCTACGGCGCCTCGCGCGGGGCGGTGCCGATCGGTCTTACGGTGTGCAGGTGGCACGGCTTGCGGGACTACCGGCCGAGGTCATCGAACGGGCGCGGCAGATTTTGCACGACCTGGAGGGCGTGGAAGTCGGCTCGGGATCCGGGTTGGGCCGCCGCGGGCGGCTGCCGGAATCGCTGGACGACTCGCAGCTGTCCCTCTTCCTAGAGCCCGAAAGTCCTGTACTCGAGAGACTGCGGAAAGTCATGCCCGAGGAGATGACTCCGATGGAAGCGCTCGCTCTGCTGGCTGAGTTGAAGCGGCAGGCAGGGGGCCGATGAGGCGGATCCTCGTGGTTGGGCTGCTGGTGGCGACGGCCGCCGTGGGCTATGCGGTGGCGAGTCAGCTTCTAGGGGTCGGCGGCTTTCTGGACCGCGTGCGCGGCGGTCAGCGGCTGCCGGTGCTCCAGAGCGGCGAGCTGCCTTTTCGCTACCCGCTACGATTGTGGCGCGAGGGGGTCGAAGGCGAGGTGCTGCTAAGAATACATGTCACGGCGGTGGGCACTGTGGATTCGGTGGAGCTCGAGCGGTCGAGCGGTCATGCCGAACTCGATTCGATCGCCCTGCGTGGGGCCAGGCAGTTGAGGTACGACCCGGCCGTCGAGGGTGAGCAGCCTGTCGCGACATGGGCTATGTTGCCGGTTCGCTTTACGCGCAGCACCGACGCTGGGACAACGGAGGGCCGGTGAACGGTAGGACGGTGAGTCGCGACTGCGATCTCTCAAGGATCTGCAACGAAGAGTGGATGCAAGAAGAGCGGTTGCGTGAGGTGGATCCGTGAAGGTTGCCGTGCTGATGGGAGGTACGAGCGCGGAGCGCGATGTGTCGCTGGCGACGGGCCGCGAGATCGCAAAGGCGCTCCGGGCGCAGGCGTACCAGGTCGTGGCGATCGACGCGGCCGGCGGCCGCCTCATCCCTCTGGCTGGGTCAGCAGGGCGTTCCGTTTCGGGAATTGGCACCGAGCCCCCTAATCAAGGCGAGCTTGTGCGCCTGGAGAGCGATTCGCTCGTGCGCCGCTTGGAGGACGTGCCAGAGTTGGGGGATACCGACGTCGTCTTCGTCGCCCTGCACGGCGGCGCCGGCGAAGACGGCCGGGTACAGGCGCTGCTCGACCTCGTCGGTATCCCCTACACTGGTAGCGGGCCGCTGGGTAGCGCTCTGGCGATGGACAAGCTAGTAAGCAAGGATCTCTTTCTCGCTGCGGGCATTCCGACTCCGCCCTGGCTCGTGGGACCGGTGACCGAGTCGCAGGTGGAACAGGCGCTCGGCGGCTTTCCGGTGGTGGTCAAACCTTCGCACGAAGGCTCCACAGTTGGCGTTAGCGTCGTCAGGGATCCGGCCGATTTGGGTGCGGCGATCGAGGGAGCCAGCCGCTTCCAGGGACCCGTGCTGGTCGAGCGCTTCGTCCCCGGGCGCGAGCTTGCGGTGGGGGTTCTGGGGGATGAGGCGCTGCCCATCGTCGAGATTCGCCCCAAGCACGAGATCTACGACTACGAGTGCAAGTACACGAAAGGCATGTCAGAGTACGAGGTCCCGGCGCCCATCGACGATACCCTTACCAAGAAAGTACAGGAGCTGGCGGTGCGCGCGCACCGCGTGCTCCGCCTGTCGGCATACAGCCGGGTGGACTTCCGCCTCGACGAGGACGGCGCTCCCTGGTGCTTCGAGGCCAACTCACTTCCCGGGATGACCGCCACCAGCCTTTTGCCCAAGGCGGCACGGGCCGTCGGCGTGTCGTTCGAGGAGCTTTGCGACCGGATCGTTCGACTGGCGCTGGAGAAGGGGCACTCGATTGGAACCCGGCCCGGCGGTCAGGGTTAGGGAAGGTGAGGGGCCTATGAGCGCAGGACGGAGCAATTGAGCAGATACGGGTCCATGAGCCCGGGCGGGTTGAGGTTCGCCTATCGGATGACACCGTGGGTGAAGCGCCTGATCATCGCCAACGCGGTGTTCTGGTTCATGACTTGGGCGCGCCTGATCCCGTTCGAGCTGGTCGTCGAGTATCTCAGTTTCACCGCGGCCGAGGCTTACAAGAAGCCCTGGACGATCATCACGTACATGTTCGTCCACGGCGGCTTCTTCCACGTCTTCATCAACATGCTGATGCTCTTCTTCTTCGGCCCACCGCTCGAGGAGCGTTGGGGCGGGAAGGAGTTCTTGAAATACTATGCGATCTGTGGCGTCGCCGGTGCGCTGTTCAATATCGGCGCCATGGCATTCGACCCGAATATCGGGACCATCCCGATCGTCGGCGCGTCCGGTGCGGTCTACGGTGTCATGTTGGCCTACGCCCTGAACTGGCCGAACAGTCTCGTCTGGATCTACGCCATATTTCCCATCAAGGTGAAGTACCTGGTCGTCATCCTCGGAGCGATGACGTTCTTCTCGGCGTTCGGCGGGGCGACCGACGGGATCGCCCACTTCGCCCACCTGGGCGGCCTCGTCGTGGGCTACATCTACCTCAAGAAGGGCTGGCAGCTGGGGGTGCACCTGGAGGTCTGGAAGAAGCGATTGCGCAAACGGAGACTAAGGGTGGTGCAGGGCGGGAGGGGCAAGCCGGCCCGCCCCACGCCGGCTGATGAGGAGGCCCGCCTCCTGGAGGTCGTCGACAAGCTGCTCGACAAGATTGCAGCCAGCGGCCTCGATTCGCTGACTCCCGAGGAACGCCGCTTCCTCGATGAGGTCTCGCGCCGCCGCCAGTCGCAGCACGAGGTCCGACACTAGGGATTCCACACATTCGGGGATTCTGGGATTCGGGGGTTCGGGGAGGTAGGGAGCCCCCCATATTCCCGTATTCCACGGATTCCACGGATTCCCGCTTCTCCGATCCTAGGTCCCCAAATACCTCCTAACTCCCCGTTTCCCCGAATCCCCGAATCCCAGAATCACTTGATTTTCCGCTCCGCCGAAAATACGATTCCGGCCCGATCCACAACCCAGATCACCTAGGGAGGCGGCAGTTGTCAGCCAAGAGCTTTACCACCGATGCGATCCGCAACGTTGTGTTCCTCGGCCACGGCGGGACGGGCAAGACTACCCTGGTCGATGCGATGTGCTTCTCAGCCGGAGCGACGACCAGGAAGGGCTCGGTCGCCGACGGTACCGCGGTCACCGATTTCACTGCCGAGGAGAAGGATCACGCGATATCGGTCAACGCGGCGGTTGCGCACGCCGTTTGGCAAGACGTCAAGATCAATATCATAGACACCCCGGGTTACCTCGATTTCGCAGGCGACGCGAAGGCGGGCGTCCGCGTCGCGGATGGTGCGGCGATCCTCGTCGATGCCACAGCCGGCGTTTTGGTCGGGACGGAGAACAGCTGGGAGTACTGCGAGGAGCGTGGGATCCCCCGGATTTTGGTCGTCTCGATGATGGACAAGGAGAACGCGAATTTCGACTCGGTAATGGGCGAACTCCACGAGGAGTTCTCTAAGGATGTCGTCCCGCTCGAGATCCCCGTCGGGTCGGGGGAGGGTTTCAGGGGTGTCGTCGATCTTCTGTCGAGTCGCGCCCGCATCTTCGATCCGAAGTCGCGGAAGGGCGAGTACAAGGAGGAGGATATCCCGGCCGAGCTGCAGGATGCGTGCAGCGCGGCCTATCAGGAGCTCGTCGAGGCAATCGCCGCCACCGACGACGCTCTAATGGAAGAGTACTTCGAGAAGGAGACGATCGAGCCAGGCCGGGCGGCCGAGGTGTTGAAGGCCGCGATGAAGGCCGGCCTGATCTACCCCGTCGTCTGTGCGGCGCCGGAAAAGGGCTACGGAGCCCGCGGCCTGTTAGAGCGCGTCGTCGACATCATGCCGAGCCCGGCGGAAGCCGTGCACGAGACGGCCAAGGACGGTGAGGCGGAAGTCGAGCTGAGCGCCGACGACGACGGACCACTTGCCGCGCTAGTCTTCAAGACAACCTCGGAACCGCACGTCGGCGAGCTCTACTACTTCCGGGTCTTCTCCGGGGCGGTCGAGGCCGGTGCCTCGGCGAAGAACACCACGCGGGGTGGCTCGGAAAAGCTCGGCCACCCTGGTGTGCCACAAGGGAAGGATCGGGCCGAGGTCGCCCAAATCCATGCCGGCGACATAGGCGTGGTCGCGAAGCTACGGGACACGCATACAGGGGACACGTTGTCAGCGGAGAACCGGTCGCTCGTGCTCGACGGGATTGCCTTCCCCGATTCCGACATCTCTATCGCGGTGAAGCCCGCCAAGCGTGGCGACGAAGACAAAGTCTCGACCGGCCTGCACAAGATTCACGAGGAAGACCCGACATTCACTGCGGCCTACGACCCCGAGCTCGGCCAGACGATCGCACGGGGGCTGGGCGAGATGCACCTAGAATTGGCGATCGAACGGGTGAACCGGCGCTTCGGCGTCGAGGTCCAGACGGAGCCACCACGCATCCCGTACCGCGAGACGTTCACGAGGACGGCGGAGGGGCAGGGCCGCTACAAGAAACAGACGGGTGGCCGCGGCCAGTATGGCGACTGCTGGGTCCGCCTCAGCCCCTTGCCGCCGGGCAGCGGGTACGAGTTCAAGAACGCTATCGTGGGCGGCGTCATCCCGGGCAAGTTCGTGCCCTCAGTCAACAAGGGTGTTCAGGAGGCCGCACGCAAGGGCGTGGTGGCGGGCTACCAGGTGGTCGACTTCCAGGCCGAGGTCTACGACGGCTCACACCACTCGGTCGACTCCTCCGATATCGCCTTCAAGGTCGCCGGCTCGCTGGCCTTCAAGAACGTGGCGCCCGAGGCCGGCCCGATCCTGCTCGAACCGATCTACGAGGTGGAGGTCACGGTTCCCGACGAGTACATGGGTGACGTGATGGGCGACCTCAACCAGCGGCGCGGCAAGATTCTCGGGATGGAGCAGAAGGGAAAGAAGCAGGTCGTCAGGTCACAGGTACCACTGAACGAGATGCACCGCTACTCGTCGACCCTCCGCTCCATCACTCAGGGACGCGGAAGCTACAAGATGAAGTTCTTCGCCTACGAGCAGGCACCGCCTAACATCGTCGAGAAGGTGAAGGAAGAGGCCGCCGCTCGGGAGGAGGAGGAGAAGAAGTAGGCGGTAGCCGGTGGCCGGTAGCCGGTAACCAGTAGCCAGTGGGTCCAAGCCGCGATCTCTCGGCGCGGCGTCAGCGCCGGTCGCCTGCCACTGGCTACCGGCCACCGGCCAGCGGTTTGAACCCCCTCACCCACCCGCCTATATTCTCAGAAGGCGATAGTCAAGCAAACAAAGGAGGAACGCGGGAATGGCCGGCCACAGCAAGTGGTCGCAGATCAAGCGCAAGAAAGCGGCCGAGGACAGCAAGCGCGGCAAGCTTTTCGGCAGACTGATCCGCGAGATCACGGTGGCTGCCCGCGAAGGCGGCGGCGAACCCGACGGCAACCCTTGGCTGCGGACGGCGATAGAGAACGCCAAAGCGGCCAACATGCCCAAGGACAATATCGAGAAGGCGATTCTCCGGGGGACTGGAGAGCTGCCGGGCGCGTCGTTCGAGGAGGTCACCTACGAGGCCTACGGGCCGGGCGGTGTGGCCATACTCGTGCATGCTGTGACCGACAACACGAACCGGACGGTGGCTGCGGTTCGCCATGTGCTGGAACGTTATGGGGGCAGCATGGGCAGCTCTGGGTCGGTGGCTTGGAACTTCGATCGGGTGGGCCAGCTGTTGGTCGACGCGAATCGCTACGACGAGGAGACGGCGCTGGAGGCGGCGCTCAACGCCGGGGCCGATGACATGGAGTCGGAGGGCGAGAGCTACGTGGTGACGACCAGCCCTTCCGAGTTCCACGCCGTTCAGGAGGCGCTGCGCGGTGGCGGGATCGAGATCGCCGAAGCTCGCCTCGTCATGAATCCCAAGACCACGGTCCGGGTGGAGGGCCGTGATGCTGAGAAACTGATCGCCCTGCTGGAAGCGCTCGAGGACCAGGACGACGTGCAGCACGTCTACTCTAACCTCGACATCGATGAAGCTCTGCTCGCGGAGCTTGCCGGGGCCGGTCAGTAGCCGGGCCGTCCGATGATCGTCTTGGGCGTTGACCCCGGCACCAAGACCACCGGGTACGGTGTCGTTGCGCGTGGGGAGGATAACTGCCCCACGCTGGTCGAGTGTGGCGCCATTCGACCGACCGTAGACACACCGCTGGCCGAGCGGTTGCTCGAGATCTTTGAAGGTGTCGCGAAAGTGATCGAGCGCACGCGCCCCGACGTCTTGTGCGTCGAGGGCGTTTTCTATGGGCGAAACGTTCGGACCACGGTGATCTTGGGGCACGCGCGCAGCGCCGTCATGTTGGCGGCGGCTATTCGTCGCGTGCCGGTGGTCGAATACGCGCCGGCGGAGGTGAAGAATGCGGTCGTGGGCAGCGGCAAGGCGAGCAAGGATCAGGTAGCCTTCATGGTGCAGAAACACCTCGCGCTCGCCGAGGCGCCGACGCCCGCCGATGCGGCCGACGGCGTTGCTCTCGCCCTCTGCCACCTGTTCCGAGAAAGTTCGGGGGCAGGGGCCGGCCGGGTTCACGAAGGGGCTGGAAAGAAACACGGTGATTAGCCGCGTCCGCGGGACCCTGGTCCGCAAGGAGATCGATCGCGTGGAGATCGCCACAGCCGGTGGCGTGACCTACGAGCTGCTCATCCCGACTTCGTTGTTCGAGTCGCTTCCGCGCGTCGGACGCGAGGTGGAGCTGCACGCGGCGCTCGTTAGCCGAGAGGACGGGATCGACCTCTTCGGTTTCCCCGGTGAGCTGGAGCGGCTGCTCTTCGCGAAACTGACCTCGGCGTCGGGGGTCGGGCCACGCCTGGCCCTGACCATGCTCGGCGCGATGAGCGCGACTCAGCTGGTCGAGGCGATTAGGGGCAGAGACTTGGGCCGTTTACAGACGGTCAACGGTGTGGGTCGGAAGAAGGCGGAGCGGATAGCATTGGAGCTGGGCGACAAGCTGGAGGACATCGTGCCGGCCGCCGCGGAGGCCGCGCCCGAGCTGGCTCGGATCGAGCCGGCTGTATCGGCGCTCATGGCACTTGGGTATTCGCGGGCCGAGGCGGAAGGGGCAGTGCGCAATGTGCTCAAGGCTCGTGACGGCGCCGAGCTCGATGTCGAGAGCTTGGTGAGGGAGGCGCTGGCGGGGCTGTCATGACCACAGAGATCACTACGCCGAGACAGCTGGACGGCGAGGGCGTGAGCGAGGCGGCGCTGCGGCCGCAGCGCATGGCCGAATTCGTCGGGCAGGAGAAGGTCAAGGAGAGCCTGTCGATCTACGTCGAGGCGGCGCTCAAGCGGGGGGAGCCGCTCGATCATACCCTGTTCTACGGGCCGCCAGGGCTCGGCAAAACGACGTTGGCGCTGCTCATCGCCAACGAGTTGGGAGTGGACATCAAGACCACATCCGGTCCGGCTCTCGAGAGACCGGGCGACCTCGTCTCCTCGCTCACGAATCTGAAGGAAGGCGACGTCCTGTTCATCGATGAGATCCATCGCCTGCGGCCTGTGATCGAGGAGTTCCTCTATCCGGGCATGGAGGACTTCCGCATCCAGATCCGCCTGGGCGAAGGTCCCAAAGCGCAGACGATCACGATGAAGCTGGAACGCTTCACG
>CP070812.1:277882-280775 GCA_020344015.1 Gemmatimonadota bacterium | reverse complement strand
CCCGGCTTGGGGGCCGCCGCGGCGGGGGGGGGGGTGGCGGGAGCGGGGCGACCCGCCCCGACGCCCAACACCCCGAGGCTGGGAGCGAGACGACCCGCCCCAAGCCCCCTCCCCTTGCCCAAATGCCCCCTTTCCAACAATTTAGGATACCCCCCGAGGTCCCCGCCGGACGAACACAAGCTCAAATGCGAGATTCTGACAACCTTCAGAGCCAGCTCGCCAAGGAAGAAGCTGCCCTGGCGGCCACCACAGAGGAGATCGAGGCGGCCCACCGCCAGATCAAGGCGCTGGAGGCCCGGATCGCGGAAACGCAGAAACAGATCGCCGCCACCGAGAGCCAGATCGAGGAACTTGCCGATCACGCCGCGACGATCGAGAAGCGGATAGAGCTCCTGCGCGAGTACATGACGATGGTCGAGGAGGCCCCTGAGGCTCCCAGTGCACCTCGCGCCACACCCAAGCCTGCCGCGCCCACGCGCCCGACACCACCGCCTGGCGCAATCACCTACCCGACACCGCCGCCTGGGGTCGAGATTGCCAACACGGACGCCGAGCCGCTCCCCTCCCTGGGTGATCCGGAGCCGGAGGACGAGATCGGCGACCTCGCGTTCGTCGAATCGATGCCGGGCGCGTCGGCCGACGACACGAACCCCCCGGTCACTGCCAGACCGGACTCTTTCGAAGAACTCGACGAGGAGAGGCTCACGCACGAGCTCCTACCTCGAACGCAGACCTTTGAGGAAGAGCTCCTGCTGGTCATGGCCCATCACCGCAAGGCGATCCAGCCGAAAGAGGTCAGTCGCATCTTTCGCCGGCTCGACTACGCGCCCAAGCAGAAAGCCACCGAGGCGGCGATCAAAGCCCAGGTCGAGGCGACCCCTCATTTCATCGAGTACGCCAAGGAGGGCAGAATCGCGCTCACCGCGGAGGGGCGCGAAGAGGCCCGACGCTTGCTCGAGCAGCTACTCTGACCGCGGCGGCGCCGGGGGCTGGCGACCTCGGCGTTCCCGCCTCAGATTCTCCACGAGACACCCGTTCACACACCACACCGCACCCCGCAGGAGGAGCGTCATGGCCGACTCCGTCTACAAAGTCATCGAGCTGGTCGGAACGAGCACCAAAGGATGGGAGGACGCGGCGAAGAACGCGGTCGAGAAGGCCGGCGAAAGCCTGAAAAACCTCAGGATCGCCGAGATCGTCAAGTTGGACGTGACCGTCGAAGACGGTGGGTTCCGCTACCGCGCCCGGGTCGCGCTCTCCTTCAAAGTACAATGACCCAACTTCGGGAAGTCCCAGCTGTGCTGGGAATTCTCGAAGTTCGATTAGGGGACCAGTGCAACAGGGGAGGTAGGGACGTAAAGAACACTTCTCAACCTCCCTACCTCCCCTGTTGCACTGGTCCCTTGCTCAAGATTCGAGAATTCCCAACAGACTTCCCAATAGCCAGTTCCTACTTCGCCACTCTTGTGTAGAGCTCGAGCCATTGTAGCCCTAGCTCATCGGTGTGGACCGCGTAGACCGCGCTCTGCCCGATCCCCACGACGTTGCGGCCCGCCGGCAGCGTGACCTTGCCCTTGAGCTCGGCATCCGCGCCGAACACATCGAACCACACGGGCGCGCCGGCCGACACGTGACGCTGGACCCACACGTCGCCTTGCGGTGTCACCCAGACGCCGTTGCTCACAAACGGCGGCTTCTGATCCGGCCAGGGGAGGTTGTCGAGGTCGGGGCCTTCGTCGGGGCCGCCGCCCCGGCTCATCGAAATGCGCCGTTCGCCGTCACTGCTGGCCATGATGCCGATGTTGATGCCGCCGCTCAGGTTCTCCGCCCACTCCTCCTTGTCGGCGTTTCTTATCCGCACTGGCTCGTACTCCACCGGCGCGCCGCGCACCACGCTGCCGTCAGGGTGGATCCATTCGACGTGGTAGTCGAGCGAGCGCGCCACAACCACACGCCCGTCCCAGGCGACCGCCCAGGCGTCCTCCGGGCTGAGCGGCACCGGCATGATCATCACCGCCTGATTGTCGACTCCGCCTCGGGTGGTCCGCCTCATCTCCGGCAGCTTGACCTGCGCCACCGTGTCGATTGCGCCGGACGCCCGATCGTAGCGGGCGATCGCCGCCGAGTCGGGCAGCTGTCGCATCCCACCGCCCATCGGCCGGAAGTACAGTCGCCCCTCCGAGTCCGTGCCTTGGGGCAGCAGGATCTGCAGATTACCGGTCGCCGGATCGCCCTGGGTTATGGGCATCGTCTCGCCGAAGCCCCCGTCGGGCCCCAGCTCGGTCAGCCGTGCGTTGCCCAGGTCGACCAGCAGGACGAGGCCGCCGGGCAGCGGGAAGAGCCCGTCCGGCTGATTGTACTCCTCCGGGCCTCTGCCCACGGCACCCACCGTGTCGGCCGTTCCCGCCTTCAAGTCGGCGATGACCAGCGCCTGGCCCAGCGGGTCGGCGATCATCACGCGGCCGTCGGCCAGCTCCACCAGGCCATTGACCAGGCCAAAGCCGTCGGGGTAGGTGGCCTCCGGCTCGGTCAGCTTCTCTTCCGGCACCTGGGCCGCCAGCGAGCCGGCGGCTGCCAGCAGGCCCAGGCACACGAGGGCTAATCCGTCACGTACACGTTTCATAGTCTCGGTTCCTGTCTGTGATTTGAGGCAATACTCTCCGTTCCATAGATGCGCGGCGCCCAGCGGCCGTCGCAACCGCTTGCGACACCCGGTCAAGAGGATTCAGAGAAGCGATCGGGCTTAAACGGCTGCCAATCGTGCTCCGAATCTCCGGTCAACGCAAGCTCGGCGACGATGGTCCCGGTCACCGGTGCCAGCACTATCCCGGCTCGGCCGTAACCGGTGGCGTAGACCAGCCCCTCGAGGTCGGGGTCCGGGCCGATGATCGGT
>CP070812.1:247168-277782 GCA_020344015.1 Gemmatimonadota bacterium | reverse complement strand
CCGTATCACCCGAAGGGCAACGGGAACGCCTACGTAATCACGTTCGGGGAGACGCGTGTGTTCATAGGCGGCGACACGGAGAACACTCCCGAGATGATGGCTCTCGAGGACATCGACATCGCCTTCCTGCCGATGAACGTGCCGTACACGATGACGCCGGAGATGGCGGCTGAGGCGGCGCGGGCGTTCCGACCCAGGATCCTCTATCCGTACCACTTCGGCAGGACGGACCCGAACGAGTTGGCGCGGCAGCTGGAAGGGGTGGAAGGGATCGAGGTCCGGATTAGAGAGATGAGCTGAACGGCTTCGGGGGACTCTGACGCGCTCTGGCGCAATCTCGACATTCGACAGCCGACAGCCGGTCGATGAATGTCGGCTGTCGAATGTCGAAGGGGTCCCAAGACCCTGTGGGGTCCGTTTGCCCTGAGCGGCGCGCCGGCCCATCTTGTCCGGGCAGTCACCTCAATATCGGGCCCCACCCATGTCCTGAGGGACCACCGGTCCTGACGGGCTTGCCAGAGCGGCATCCCATTGACGCCAGGAAAGACGAGCGAGCTATGAGCGAGGAACTTTACACCCCAGTGCAGGTCGATCTCAGGAACCGAGCCCGGGAGCTGGCCGAGACGGTGATGCGTCCCGTCGCCGCCAAGTACGATGAGGCCCAGGAGTATCCCTGGGAGGTTCAGAAGGCGGTCAGGGAAGCGGGGCTCTCAGGTGTCTGGATCCCCGAAGAGTACGGTGGGTTGGGCGGCGGCGTGCTCGACCTCTGCATCGTGGTCGAGGAGTTCTCACGCGCCTGCGGCGGCATGGGCGTCGCCTTCGCGGTGAACGCGCTGGGGTCGTTTCCCATCATCGTTGGCGGGACAGACGAGCAGAAGGAGCGGTTTCTCCCCGGCATCGCAGCGGGAGAGCAGCTGATCGCCTTCGGGCTCTCGGAGGCGAAGGCCGGGTCTGACGCGGCGTCGATGATTACCCGTGCCCAGCGCGACGGCGATGACTACGTGCTCAACGGCGAAAAGAAGTGGAACACGAACGGCGCTGTCGCGTCGATGAACACGATCTTCGCGGTCAGCGATCCGGAGCGCGGGGCGCGCGGCATCTCGGGCTTCGTTGTCGAAGCCGATACCCCCGGCTACAGCGTCGGCAAGCACGAGGACAAACTGGGTATCCGCTGCGTGCCCGTCGTCGAGATTCACCTCGAGAACTGCCGCGTGCCCGCCGCCAACTTGCTGGGCGGCAAAGAGGGGCGTGGCTTCAAGCACGCGATGATCACCCTCGACCGCGCCCGCCCTGGCGTCGCAGCCCAGGCAGTCGGGCTCGCCCAGGGCGCCATCGACCTGGCGATGGAGTATACCCATGAGCGCCAGCAGTTCGGCCAATCGGTCAGCGCCTTCCAGGGCGTCCAGTGGATGTTCGCCGACATGTCGACGCAGGTGGAGGCGGCCCGCCAGCTTGTGCACACCGCCGCCCGCACCATCGACTCCGGGCACAAGAACATCAGCAAGATCTCGGCGATGTGTAAGCTCTTTGCCACCGACGTCGCCATGAGGGTAACGACCGACTGCGTCCAACTGTTCGGCGGCTACGGCTACTGCAGGGACTACCCGATCGAGAAGTACATGCGCGACGCGAAGATCACCCAGATCTACGAGGGCACGAACCAGATCCAGCGCCTGGTGATTGCCCGCAACCTGCTGCGCGAGGCGGCGGGGAGCGCCGACTGAGCGGCAGGTGCCGCCTGAGCGAACGGCTGGCTAACCTCGAACGAGCAGGTCGGCCAGCTGTTCACCCGCCGCCAGTCCGCTGAGGAACGCGCCCTCGATCCGATCCCCGGCTAACCAATCTCCGCAGACGGCCAGTCGGGCGTCGCAGTCGATGATACAGCCGTCGGTGCGCGGCTCGAGTGAGCGGGCGTAACGCCAGCGGTGCGCGTCGACGCTTATAGGACGCAGCTCAGAGCGTTCGGTCAGCGCTGCGAACTCGCCCAGGAGCATCTGCTCGACGTCGCAGGCCTCGTCCTCGATGTGCTCTGCTGACCACGTCGGGCCTGCGTGGAGCACCCAAACCTCTGGCGTCTGCGGGCGCTGGGGCTTACTCGAATCGCGCGCGATCCAGACGAGCGGGTTGCCCTCGATGAAAGCGGCTTCGTAACCCAGGTCCAAAGGCTCGGGAAGGACAGCCAGCACCGCCCAACACGGAAGCATATCGACCGTGTCGCACGTGTCGGCGAGAGCCGGTGCCACCTCCCGTAGTAGCGTGGAAGTCTGCGGGGCCGGTGCGCTGCTCACCACACCGTCAAACGTGCCGAGGTCATCGATTCCCGCTCGCAGTCGCCATCCCCCGCACTGCGACGGATGGATCCCATCGACGCGAGTCTGCCAAGTAACGTTCAAGTCAGCGGCGAGTTCACGAGCCAGTTGACTCATCCCCGGCACACCGACGTAGCGGGGCACATCGCTCGTTGGGATGCGTGAACCGTCGGCCCGCACTGTGACGATCCGTCCCTGCCACTCCGCCGAGATACCGAGCCGCTCCCAGGTGGCGACTTGTTCGGCAAACCGAGCGGACCGCACCGTGAAATACTGGGCTCCGTGGTCCACCCACCATCCATCGCGCCGCCGCGTGGACGCCCGACCACCGGCGCCCCGCGATTTCTCGAACAGCTTCACAGCACAACCGCTACGAACCAGCGCTTGCGCGCAAGCTAACCCCGAGATGCCCGCTCCGATCACAGCCACGGACGGCGCTGCTAGCCGTGGGTAAATCACTTCAGTTCAGCCCGCTGGGGGCCAGGAACCACTCGATCTGCCCCGGCTTGAGCCGGAGCCGGGCCGAGCCTGGGTCGCGACCGTCACTGCTGGTGCGGGCCGCCACGAACTCAACGATGCCTCGGGCCGCCAACTCCTTTGCCACCGCCCGGGCCCGCTCGATTAACGCCCGCCAGCTCTCACCGCCCACGGCCAAAGCAGCCTCACGAAGGGAAATCGTCCCGCCTGGGCCGCGAGAGCCGAGCAGCCGCAGGACGGCCATCTCCAGCTCCCGGTCGATCTCATCTACCAGGTTCCAGAACCTGGGACTGCTGCTCTTCTCGAGCATGATCCAATCCTTTCATGAGCGACGACTGACATGCCGTCGCCGTTGAGCCAGGTGAGGCGCCGAAGGGATCCTGCCTCGCCTGTCGTTCACAAGATGAGGGGCAGGAGGGCCTCTGTCAAGGTTTTGTCGAATTTTAAGCTTGACAATACATGGACACTTGTTGAGTTTGCTGGTGTCGCACCAAACGAGCAATGACAGGAGGGTTTTGTGATGGATAGACAGAAGCTAATCGACCGTCTGAACGAGGACCTGGCAGGGGAGCTGGGCGCCATCATTCAGTATTTGACTTACGCGGCGAAAGCCACCGGCCCGTACCGGCCGCAGCTGGCAGTTCTTCTTGGGCGAGGTGGTGGACGAGCAACTGCACGCGCAATTCCTGGCCAACAAGATCGTGGCTTTGGGCGGTGAGCCGACGACAGAGCCACGGCCTGTCCAGGCGGCCGAGACGAACCTCGAGATGGTGGAGGCGGTGCTGGAGGCGGAGGGCCGGGCGACCCTGGATTACACGGAGCGTGCCAAACAGGCGGAGGAGTTCGGCGACAAGGGTCTCGCGGTCCAGCTCGAGGACATGGTGCGGGACGAGAGCGGACATTCGGAGGAGACCGAACGCATACTGCGTGATTGGCCGCTATGATCTTGCGGGCTTTGGCCGGAGCCGCACGTCGAGCGACGGAGGGGGCAGCGTAGCGCTGCCCCCTCGCTTGTCAGCGAGGGCGAAGACTTCTGGTTGCCTCTTCGGGGTGCTGCCCCGATATTGGGGGCCTCTAGCGCAACAGAGGACCCGGGCAGCCTGGCCCCACTGCGAGGGGGTCTCTCACCATGGTAGTGTTACGCTGCGGCTCAGGGCAGCGGACGATACTGCAGTTTCATCGGCGACCGGCTGGGTGCGGCGACCTGCTCCGGTGCCGAGCCCCTTCGGCTGGCCGGGTCAGGTCGCAAACCAAGTATCTCAGGAGGTTCTCATGAGGGCATTAAGGAATCTCGCCGTTGCAGTCCTGGCGCTCTTCCCACTGGTAGGGTGTCAGCAAGAGCAGGCGGGGAGGATGGAGATGGCGGCGGCCGATGTCGTCATGGTCATGCCGGTGACGAGTTCGTCCGAGGCGGCGATGGAAACGTTCATGGAGGGGCAGCACGCGATGGACATGGGCAGGTTTGTCGACGCCAACGAGCACTTCAGGCGGGCCGTCGAGCAAGACCCCGAGTTTTGCATGGCCTACCTGCGAATCGCGAACACCGCGCCGTCGCTCGAGGAATTCCGCACGAACTTGCAGACGGCGGCCGACTTCGCCGAGGGTGCCAGCGAGGCGGAGAGGTTAATGGTCGATATCAACCAGAAGGGGTTCGAGAACAACGTGGAGGGACAGTTGGATTCGGCCGAGCGACTGGTCGAGATCGAGCCGACGAGCCCGCGCGCTTGGTTGACGTTGGCGGGGATCCAGACGGCGCTCGGTCAGATCGCTGAGGGGCGAGCTTCGATGGTCAGGGCGACGGAGCTGGCGCCGGAGCTGGTCCCGGCATACGTGCAGCTCGCGAACTCGTACGTCTTCAGCGATCCGAAAGACTTCACACGGGCCGCAGAGAACGCGCAGAAGGCGGTCGACTTGGCGCCCGATGAGCCGATGCCGCACGACATCTTGGGCGACGTCTATCGGGCGCAAAGTGAGCTCGAGCAGGCTCGCGACGCGTACACGCGGGCGGCGGAGCTGGACCCGACGAACGGGCTGCCGCTCCAGCAGCGGGGCCACGTGAATTCGTTCTTGGGTGACTACGAGCAGGCGCGGGCCGACTACGACGCCGCCATCGCGCTCGGCACGCCGAACGAGAAGGCGCAATACCCGGTATATCGAGCGCTGGTCAGCGTGCACGCCGGCGATCCGCAGGCGGCAATAGACGAGCTTAACGAACTGGTGGGGGCCATCGATGGAATGGGCGCGCCCAACGCGCGCGGGTTTAAGATCTTCGCGCTGCAAACCGCGGCGAACATCGCCATCCATCACCGGATAATCCCCGCGGCGGAACATGCTATTCAAGAGGCGAGCGCGCTGATGATGGAGCAGGCGGAGGAGGCTGGCACCGACCAGTTCCGCCGCGCCCAGCTCGCCAACATCGCGCTGTTCGAGGGCTGGCTCGCTGCGTACCGGGGCGACTACGCCACGGCCAGCGCGAAGGCGCGCGAGAATATGGCGCACCTCGAGCCCGACCAGAACCCACGGAGGAACGAGGCGGCGCACGACCTGATGGGGCAGATCGAGCTGCTACAGGATAATTACGAGGCGGCGCTCGCCCACTACGAGCAGGGCAACGCTAACAACATCTACATGACCTACATGAGGGCTGTCGCTCACGAGGGCGCCGGAAACGCCGTGCGCGCGCGCGAGCTGTACGAGACGGTGGCGCGCAATAACTTCAACAGCGTTGGCTTCGCTCTGGTGAGAGCGGATGCCGTTACCAAGATTTCGGGCTAGAGGTAGCCGGCTAGAAGAAGAGCCCCACCCGACGGAACGGCGTCGGGTGGGGCTCGTTGTGTGGGGCGGCTCGCTGATCTCAGGACTCCGACGTCGTAACCGGTGCCAGACCCTGACTCTCGAGCAGCCTGTTCAGCTCCGCCAGCTCGCTCTCCAGCAGCTGCTCGATCGCCGCGACGTGGTCCGCGAGCTCCGCCTTCAACTCATCGAAGCGCGTGTACGCGTCGGCGCCGAGCCTCTGATCGGCATCGCTGGTCATGTTGCCTAGGTAGCGAAGTTGGTCGAGGAGCATCGGCTGCGGGTAGCGGCCCACTTCGCTGGTAACGAAGAGGCTCTCGATCGCTGCCAGCCGATCGTCCAGAGACTCGGCCCGGCTCAACAACCCTCGGTCATCGATCTTATCGGCGAGACCGGCGAGCTCCTCGCGCAGCCTCCTGAGGCGCTGCGCCGCCTGGCGCGCTACGCTCGTCATCTCGAGGAGGCGTAGGTTGAAGGCGAGTTGCGCCTCGAGGTCTTCCTGCGTCACACCGTCGGCGGCGACGCGCGGGTCGATGAGCACCTTGAAGCTGCGCGTCTCGCTCTGATCGCCGACGCTTAGCCTTGCCTGATAGTCACCCGGCGCAGCCGTCGGCCCACCGCGGCTCCGCCCCGATTCGGGATCTCGAGTGCCCTCGTGGCGCAGGTCCCAGGTGAGCCGGTGCATGCCGGCGGCTTTGTCGACTCGTGCGCTGGTGAAGCTGCGGATCAGGTTCCCGCCCGCGTCAAGGATCTCGAGCTTCACCTCGCCGGCCGGTTCCTCGGCAAGGTAGTAGTCGATCACGGCACCTGCGGCCGGATATTGAGGGCCCGCCGCTCCGCGACCGCCCGAGGAGTATCGCATCCGGTAGGCATCGCGCGGCTGGAACAGGTGCACGTCTGCTGAGACGACGCGCGAGTCGAGTTCGTGCAACGGCGAGATGTCGTGGAGGATCCAGAACGAGCGGCCCATCGTGGAGAGTACCAGGTCCTGCCGGTAGACTTTGATGTCGGTGACCGGTGTCACCGGCAGGTTCAACTGGAACGGCTGCCAGTTGGCGCCGTCGTCGAACGAAACGAACATCCCGAACTCTGTCCCGGCGAAGAGCAGCCCCTCACGGTCGGGGTCCTCGCGCACCACGCGCGTCGGATAGTCGGCGGGTATCCCGTTCGTGCCGGTAGTCAGACGCGTCCAGGAAGCCCCGTAGTCTTCGGTCTTATAGATGTACGGCTGCCAATCGCCGAGCAGATAGCGGTAGACGGCGATGTACGCCTTGCCCGGCCGGTGCGGTGACGGCTCGATCGTCTGTACGCGGCCCTCCGGCGGCAGGTCGTGCGGTGTCACGTTCGTCCAGGTGCGACCACCGTCGCGGGTGATGTGGACCGGGCCGTCGTTGGCGCCGGTCCAAATGACGCCAGGCGTCAACGGGGATTCTTCCACCGCGTAGAGCGTGCTGTAGTGCTCCTCGCCGGTGATGTCGCGGCTGAGCGGCATCCCCGAAGCCATCTGCCGCTCCGGCCTGAATGCGGTGAGGTCCGGCGAGATCGTCTCCCAGGTGACGCCCTCGTCGTTGGTGCGGTGCAGGTATTGCGAGGCATGATAGACGACGTTCGGGTCGTGAGGCGAAATCTCGATAGGCGACACGCGCTGGAACCGGAAGTTGAGATCCTTCGGATTGTGTCCGTACAGGTTCTGCGCGCCGACGTAGTACTGCTTCTCCTGCCCCGTCGCCGCGTTGTAGCGGCCGAAGCGGCCCTTGCAGTTGGCGTAGACGATGTCCGGGTTACCCGGCTTCGGAACCGCCGGGCCCGTCTCACAGCCGCCGATCGACCTCCAGTGGGCCGTCGCACCGCCCGGCGCCGAGTAGGGCGGCAGGCTGGGCACGGCGATGGTCGAGTTATCCTGCTGGCCCGCGTAGAGCCAGTAGGGGAAGCGATCGTCGACGTCGACTTGGTAGAGCTCGGCGGTGGGCTGGTTGCGCTGCGTAGACCAGGTACGGCCGCCGTCGCGCGTGACGTTGGCGCCGCCGTCGTTCGACTGGATATAGAGATCCGAGTCGTTCGGGTTGATCCACATGTCGTGGTTGTCGCCGTGCGGGGTGCTGCGGCGACTGAACGATTCGCCTCCATCTTCGGACTTGTAGAAGCGCGTGCTGTTGACGTAGACGACGTCGGCGTTCGATGGGTCGGCGTCGACGTTGCAGTAGTAGAACGGCCGATCGGTGAGCCCCGGCTCGGCGTTGACGAGCCGGAAGCTGGCGCCGCGGTCGTCGGACCGGTACAGCCCGCGCTCGGCATCGGGTGCCTCGATCAGTGCGTAGAGGCGGTCGGGGTCCGCCGCCGACACGGCGAGGTCGCTCTTACCGATGAGGTCAGCAGGCAGCCCGTTAGTCAGCTTGATCCAACTGTCGCCGCCGTCTGTCGATTTGTAGATGCCGCCCTCACGGGCGCCGCTGATGATCGTCCACGGCTTGCGCTCGGCGCGCCACATCGAGGCGTAGATCTCGCGCGGGTTGTCGGGTGCGAACTCGAGGTCCACGGCGCCGGTGCTGTCGGAGACGGAGAGTATCTGCTCCCAGCTGACGCCACCGTCCGTCGTACGGTAGACCCCACGCTCCGGGTTGGGCGCGAACGCCTGGCCGATGGCAGCAATGTAAACCAGGTCGGGGTCGTTCGGGTGGACGATGACGGCGCCGATCTGCCCCACGTCTCTCAGGCCCAGGAAGCTCCAACTTTGGCCGGCGTCGGTCGACTTGTAGACGCCGCGTCCCGTGATCACGTTGCTGCGGATCCCGTCGGAGCCGGTGCCGACGTAAACGATGCTTGGGTCCGAGTCGGCGACGTCGATGGCGCCGATCGACGCGGTCTCGAAGTAACCGTCCGATACGTTCACCCACGACTGACCGTAGTTCGTAGTCTTCCACACGCCACCGCCCGTCGCACCCATGTAAAAAGTGCCCGGCTCCTCGGCGATGCCGGTCACCGCGGTGACGCGTCCACCGCGGGACGGGCCGACCATGCGATATGTCAGGTCGGCGAATAGCGCGGGATTATAGACAACGTTCGGATCCGGGTCGCGGTCCTGAGCGTGCGCGCTCACCTGCCAGTTCGGGGCCGCGAGGGCGAGTAGATGAAGGACCAGGATGACTGACCCAAGGCGCCTTGTGCTCATGCGATTACCCTCTTGTACGATTCTCGGTGACTTGTTGCCAGACGCGGAAGAAGTTACCGCCCATGATCTTGCCGACCTCTTCGTCGGTGTACCCGTGCTTCAGCAGGGCGGCGGCGATCGCTCGGAAGTCCGCCTCGGACCCGAACGGCTCCGTGTAGCGGCTCATCCCTCTCAGGTCGCTGCCGATGCCCACGTGGTCGATACCGACGAGTTCCTTCACGTAGTCGATGTGACGGACCATGTCGTCCATCTCGGGGAGGAGGGATCCACTTGGCCAAACCCCGATCAAGCCGCCGTTCGCGGCGATGGCGCGGATCTCATCGTCGTTCAGGTGGCGGTCGTGTTCTCGAAGTGCCATCACACCGGTGTGGCTGAAGATGACCGGGTGGCGCGAGACCTCGAGCACATCGGTGATGGTCTGCGTGTTGGCGTGCGCCAGGTCGATGATGATCCCCAGTCGGTTGCACTCCTCGACGACCTGCCTGCCGAACGACGTCAGGCCACCTGGTGAATGCGGATAGGTCTGTATATGGCCCAGCTCGTTGTCGCGGAAGTGCACGAGCTGGATCAGGCGAACGCCCATTTCGAAGAGCGCACTCACGTTGCCGATCTGCCCGTCCAGCCCGTCGGCGCCTTCCAACGCCGGCAGCAGCGCGAGCTGCCCCTGTCGCCGCGCCTCGAGGATCGCTGCCGGGCTCTCGGCCAGCACGACGTCACCGTCGGCGATCGTCTTGAGGATCCTCTCGAGGCGGTCCTCGGTGAAGGCGAAGGGTTGGCCGGGACTTGGCTTGTGCTCGCCCCGCTCGACGCGAGTGCCATCGCGCTCGACGTAGCCGCCGCCGTAGACCGCGTCGGTGCTGATGGTGGCGACCACGACGTCGATGTACCCGCGCTGATAGTTGGCGATCTCGTCCGCGCCGATGCGCGGTACGTTGGCCCGGTGGAAGCGGCTGGGGTGGGCGTGGGTGTCGGCAAAGACGAAATCCCTATGGATCCGCTCGATGCGATCCGTCATCGCGCGATCGACTCCGGTGCGTCGCTCCTCGGCCCGCCGGATGTCCGCTGCCCGGATCACCCCGATGTTTTCGTCGGCCAGGTAGTGGACGTCGGTCCCGAACGGTAGCGAGAGCTCGATGAGCTGCTCGATGATCCGCTGCCCGGCGTCGCGGTCGGCGAGGCGCGGTCGCCCGCGCTGAGGCCGAGGTTTTCCGAAACCGAGCGTGATGGGATAGAGGCGGACCTCAGCGAGCGTGCCGTCCTGGAAGCGGGGCACGGCGACGATGCTCTCCCAAATGACTTGCCGTGCTGGGAACCCACCGCTCCGGCTCTGCACGGTCCGCCGGTCGTAGTAATCGGCGGGTGTCGCTTCTGCAGGCAATTCGAACGCGTCGTAGGCGTCGCCGGGAAGGAACTCGATCGTTTCGTTCTGAAATATGAAGTTGGCCAGGCTGTAGAAGATGGGCTTGCCGCGGTAGATCTCGATGCCTCGCGAGACATGGGGACCGTGGCCCACGAACGCATCGGCGCCGGCGTCGATGGCGGCCCGGGCGAAGCTCACGAGAAAATCGGCCGGCCCACCGCGGGCGCCCTCGTGGCTGTGGCTCGTCACGACGACCCAGTCGGCCTGCCGGCGGGCGTCGCGCACGGCGGCGAGGATCTCCGACAGGTCACCTCTGTGCAAAGCGGTACGCCGACCCGGCGGATCGCCGACCACGAAACTTTCGCCGAGGAAGCGGATCTGGTCGCTTTCGCCGCCGGAGCGGTATCCGAGCTCCAGGGCGACCTCGCGCAGCTTCGCTAGCGACTCGCGGCTCACTACATAGGTGGTCGAGTAACGTAGCGGGCTCAGGCCCGGTCGGCCCCGGATGTCGGCTCTCTGGGGTCCGGCGCGATCCTCATCGGAGAAGGTCGACGCCACCGATATGAGCGCCACGCGGCCGCCCGCCGTCTCGATATAGGCCGGCGCCCGGGCCTGGGCGAGGTTCTCACCGGCGCCGGCGTGCACGAGGCCGACGGCGTCGAGGGCCCTCGTGGTCGCCCGCAGACCGCCGGCACCGTAGTCCATCGTGTGGTTGTTGGCCCGGCTCACCAGATCGAAGCCCGCCCACACCAACTCGCCCGCGATGAACGGCTCCGCCGCCATCCAGGTGCCCCCGCTGTGCGCCGCCGGGTAGCCCTCCTCGTAGTCGTGGAACAGCACCTCGAGGTTGGTGAACGCGACGTCGGCGTCCCGGATCAGCTCGATCATCGACAGGTACTCGGGCTCGGCGAACGGTGCCAGCCGCCGGCTGATGATCGCGTCGCCCGTTAGTGCGAAGGTCATGCTGCCCGGCGGCGGCTGCGGCTGGGCGGGTGCACGGCCCGCGGCGACCGGAACGCCGACCACCGTGAGGATCGGGACCAGGAGAAGACGCTGAACGGTGCTGAACGGCCTCATGGCGACCCCCGATGATGTGAGGAACCTCAGTATCCTATAACAGACAGCCGACAGTCGATGTTGAGGTGAGAGCCCGAGGACGGTGATTGGTGACCTATAGCCTCTCGTGGGCCGATTGGCCATAGGGGGAGAAATCCGGTTGACAGCAGTCGCTGGTGCGTCTATTGCTCTCCTATGCTTCGACTCGGGCACGTGTCCAGCATGAGGCGAGTGTTCGGGTGCGCCGCGCGGTGCTTTGTTAGCTGTAGCCTCGTGCTCATCGCTGTAGTCGTCCTGTGCGCGTCCGCCGCCGCCCAGACGTGCTCACTGCGGCAGGTGCGGCGCGATGAGCTGGTGCGTGCCATGAGCGTGGACGGCGACTACGACATCCTGGCCACCACCAACCGGGGACGGTTCACCGCCGGGCTGCTTCTGCGGCTCGCCCGCTGGGCGAAAGAACGGGATCCCGAGGGTGGCCCCCTCTACATCACTCCGGAGGATTGGTTCTTCTCCTATATACAGGTCGCCGGCGTGAGCATGCTGGATGCGCCGCGGCCGGCGCTGCTCGGTCTCGAGCACGGCCAGCGGGTGTTGATCGAGTACCGCGAGGACAGGGTCATCGGCCAGGTGCACGAAGGCCCGCAACCTCTGCTGGCCGTGAACATCAGAGCCTGGTGGCCAGAGGGGCCGAGCTCCCCGTCCAGCTTCAGCTTCACCGATACGACGGCTGTGCCTAAGCTCAAGGCCACCAGTCACAGAGAGATTACTTACCGGCTGCTCGAGTTCGACGACATGATCGTACTCGACCAGATCGAGGGGTTGTCGGGACGGCCGGTGTCCGGCGTGCTCGGTGCGCTGTTCGCCGTCATCGGCGAGGGCAGCCTCAAACACTCGCGAATAGCGATCGCCGATGACGGCCTGCAACTGTTGAGAGGTCGGGCGAAGAAGATCTTCTCCGTCTCGACGACCGTCACGGTCGAACCCGATGGGCGCGGTACGAAGGGTATTCCGGCCGAACGACCCGATCTTGCAGAGCTCGAGAGGAAGCTGAAGCGCCCGCTGAAGATCGAGTACGTGCCCTACGCGTGGGAGCTGCTGAGACAGGAGTGTTTCAGGGTCAGCCTTCTAGATGCCAGCCCAGGTAGTCTCGCTGGAACTCCGGGTGTGAACGAGCATCTTGCGGCCGACCCAGACCGTGGGTGGTCCACGCCACGCACCAGATGACATCATCCACCACGGCGAGGAGCGCGGCGACGTCGTGGCCGGTAGTCACAATGGCCGTTCCCTCCTCCGCGAGGCGACGCAGGGCCCTCCCGATCATCTCCTGGTCCTTCGGCGCGATCCCGGCGAACGGCTCATCGACCAGTAGACACAGAGGTTCGCGGATCATTGCGCCGGCCAGGGCCGCGCGCCGGCTTTCGCCGCCGGACAGCTCGTGGGAGCGCTTCTCCAGATAGTGTTCGATCTCTAACTCGGCGACGACCCGGTCGAAGGCTTGCCCACCGAACCGCTCGGCGATCATGCGGAGCTGTGCCCCTATCGGGAACGTGCCCGGCAGACGTCCCCGCGCCTCCAGGTAGTAGAGTCCGCGTCGCGCGAGTACGGGCAGCCGCGGACGCTCGTAGGCCTGCGAGCGGAAGCGCACGACACCGGTGTCCGGCTTGACCTCGCCGACGGCGATGTGAAGCAGGGTCGTCTTACCGGATCCGTTGCGGCCCATCAGGGCAGTGATCTGTCCCTCCCTGGCCCAGAAAGATGCTGCCTTCAACACGTGATGGCTGGCGAAGGACTTACCCACCGAGTCTACCGCCAGTATCTCTGCGCTAATCGACCAGCCCTCCGGCGGCGATCCGCCATATCGCTTCCAGGCTCATAACGGTGAGAAGAACGATTGCTCCGATCGCCGGGCGCGATACTCCCAAGTTCGCGAGCAAGCGGCGCTCGTTCCGTCGCTCGGCGTCCAGTAGCACGAGCGTCAGAGTGGCCGCGGCGGCCAGCAGGAAGCCACGGAGGGTGAAGAGTAACGAGAAGCTCAGGACGTGGAGGGCGGACCAGACGATGATCACCCGCAGGATGAAAGCTCTGACGTAAGGCCAGGGTGGCATGTTGTTTCACCGAAAGGGCCACCCCGATCGCATCGAGGTGGCCCGATATTGATCCGTGGTGAATCTCAGGCTTAAGCGTCGAGCTTGACCACGTTTTGAGCCGCCGGGCCCTTATCGCCCTGAACGACGTCGAACTCGACGCGCTCGCCCTCGTTCAGCGTCTTGAACCCCTCGGCCTGGATGGCTGTGTGATGGACGAAGCAGTCCTTCTGACCGTCGTCGGGCGTGATGAAACCGAAGCCCTTGCTGTCGTTGAACCACTTGACCTTGCCGGTAGTACGCATCTGCCGTGCTCCTTTGTGCTGATGTGGTCGGAGTCCGGCACTGCCGCACTTACCGACTACATGTTGCTACGCGGACCTCGCCCCCGCGTTGGGCATAGCGAAGGACCTGTGCCCGAGCCCAGGTCCCTCGCTGTGTCGCTGGAATTCTCAGCGCTGGTACAATAGCTCCGCACAGGTCAATGTCAACCTCGACCCGCGCTACCCCCAAGACGGATCGTCGGGGAGCACGACCAGCGGCGCGGCGCTGGCTCACGCCGTCCAGATGTAACATCGCCAGGCCAACGCCGGCCGCACCCTGCATTAGTCCCGTCTGCGCGATGAGCAGCTCGGGCCGCACACGATGTTCCGCCTGGATCCACTTGAGGCCCAGCCCGCGATCTTTCCGCCCGACCCCGGTTGTGCCTGAGTTGGGCTCGGAACGACCCGGTCCCAACCGGGTACATATGGCTTGGCGCCGTAGTGGGACCCCAGTGCTCACCTGGCGCGCCTGGCCAAGCCTTTGATGGGCTTGGGTTTCTGTCGCTTCTCCCCCCAGACAATCCGATCCTACGGGATCCCTGCCGGCCAGCGGCGGTGCCGTGATGGTGCGGCACGACGACATCAACACCCCTGCTTGGAGGAAGGCGAGGAGGCTGACTGATGGCTAAGGCTAAGAAGGCTAAGAAGGTGAAGCGCCTGAGTTGCCCGGTCTGCGATGGCGAGCACATGCAGAAGATCAGTCCGTCGGAGGAGACGGAACTGATACTCGACTACTGTGACAAGTGCGGCGGTATGTGGTTCGAGTCGGGGGAGGTGCGGGAGCTGCGCTACTGCCCGCCGGAGGTCGTGAGCAGCCTGATCTCGATCAAGAAGCAGCTCTACGCGGTGGAGTGCGACTCATGCGGTCACCTGATGGCTCGTAACGCGGCCGAATGTGCGTCCTGCGGTCAGGGGAACATCATCAGTTGTCCGCGCTGCGACACCAAGCTCGAGCGGGTTCAGGGCGACAAATTCACGCTCGACGTTTGCCAGAACTGCAGGGGCGTCTGGTTCGACAACATAGACCTCTCCGCAGTCTGGAATCTCCAGTTCGAGAGCTTGTCGAGGCAAGAGAAGAAAGACGATGACGAGATCACGGAGGACACCGTGATTGCCGTCCTGCGTTCCGGCAAGGATGGAAAGCTCGAGGCCGGTGACGGCGACGGCTCGCGCGACGTGTTCGGGTCGATCGCCGATAAGATCGGGGAGAAGTTGTCGTCTTCCGATTAGCCCGTCGCAGGTCCCTCAACGAGGCACTTCGACGCCAACCACCGCGCCCTGCCCGGCGGCAAGAGCCGGGCAGGGCTCTCTTCTTCCCGCCGTCAACTGGCGCCTTCCTGGCGGATGCGGCCGCGATATCGCAAACTAAGGGCTGCGACGTTACAGTACGGGGGACGAGCGGCGATTTCACTGCAAAGAGGGGGTAGCGATGCTCACGCTCAGCGCCATCAAGGCCGATGTGGGATCCATCGGAGGTCACACCCGACCGTCGGAGCGCATGATGGAGGCGGCACGGACCGGGCTGCACGGCGCCGCCGAGCGTGGCCTGGTCCTCGATTTCGACGTTACCCACTGTGGCGACGACATCTGTCTGCTGATGGTCCACCGCAATGGGAGCGACAACCCCGATATCCATAACTTTGCCTGGGGCGTCTTCGAGGCGGCTACTGCGATCGCCCAGGAGGAAGGACTGTACGGGGCGGGACAGGACCTGCTGAAGGACGCACCGTCGGGCAACGTGCGTGGTGCCGGCCCCGGGGCGGCGGAGATCACTTACGACGAGACGGCGAAAGATCGCCCGGCCGAGCCGTTCATGATCTTCACCGCCGACAAGTGTGGGCCGGGCGCCTTCAACTTCCCGCTTTGGACGGTGTTCACCAGCCCACTCTATAACGCGGGCCTCATGCTCCCCAAGATGAAGGCGGGCTTTCGCTTCACGGTCATCGACATGGAGCACGCCGGCGCCGACCGCATTATCGAGCTCGAATCCCCAGAGCAGCACATCGACCTCGCGATCTTGCTGCGCGACGAGAACCGCTTCGGCATCAAGGCGATCTACTCGCGACTCTTCCCCGATCAGCAGGTCGTCGCCGTCTCCACCGACCGGCTCCACACGATCGCCGGCGAGTACAAGGGCAAGGACGATCCGGTTTGCATGGTCCGCACCCAGGGCATCTTCCCGGCGCCCGAGGAGGTCGTCAGCCCATACTTCACGGCGCACTACGTCGCCGGCGACGCGCGCGGCAGCCACCACATGCCGTTCATGCCGGCGCCGATCAACACGGCGATCACCAGCGCCTATTGCATACCGCTGGTCGCCTGCATGGCCTACTCGGTTACGAAGGACGGGAAGCTGTCCGAAGGTGTAGACGTCTTCGATAACCCGGTCTGGGACTCGACCCGGCTCAAGGCGCAGCAGAAGGCCGAAGAGATGCGCCGCCAAGGCTTCGTCGGGCCGGCCATGCTGCCGATGCAGGAGTTGGAGTACAGCGCTTTCCGATCGACACTAGCCGAATTGGATAGGCAGTTCCGCATCGTCGAGAAGCCCGGCGAGTAGCGGGGCGCGGGCGGGACCCGGACCGATCAAGCTACCTGCAGTCGGATCAAGAACATCAAGGCCAGGTAATGCACCGTGGCCAGGATCTCGTCGGCGCCGATCCCGTCCCGGTCGGCGAAGCCCGCCGAGGTCTCCAACTGTTCGCCGCACTTCGGGCACACGTTGGGAAACTTCTTGAAGCTGTTGATCATGCCCTGCACGATGCTATGGAAGAAGCTGTAGACGAAGAAGTGAATGACGACGGCCACGGCGATCGTCCACCAGTGCGCACCGAAGGTCGCCACGGCTAGTGGGTGAGTGAGCCAGGTACCGACGCCGACGGGCACCACGAGTGCAAGCCCTGGCCCATAGTGGAAGATCTCGAATGAGATCTGGCAGCGCTCGCATTGCCTGATCCTGACGCGGCCGGGGGTCAAATTTGGTCTCCTATCAGGGCCGAATCATTCCTTCGGGCATCCGCACGGCCACGACCGTGCCGCGTGCCGTAGTCTCCCCTTCGGCTGACACCGTCGCCGCCACGACGACTTTGCGATCCGTCGCCTCCCTTATCACCCCGCGGATCTCCAGCTCCGGACCGAGCGGGGTGGGGCGCAGGTAGTCGACCTGCAGTGAGGCGGTGACGTAGCGTGGTATCTCGCCCGGCGGGGCGGGCTCCACATCGGGTTGCCAATCTTCGGCGCGCGCCGCGACGGCGGAGGCCGTGCCCGTACCGTGGCAATCGATCAGCGAAGCGATGAGCCCGCCGTAGACGTAGCCGGGGACCGCCGTGTGATACGGCTTCGGCGTGAATCGCGCCACCGTTTCCTCGCCCTCCCAGTGGCTCTTGAGCTGGTGTCCTTGCTCGTTCAGCCGACCGCAACCGTAGCAGTGGGCGACGTCGTCCGGGTAGTAGTCCTGGAAGTCCTCTGAGGTATGTTTAGCCATAATTCGTAATCTAGGATGAGGTGGCTGCTGCTGCTCGGCCCAGGTTTCGGTCTAACCGGGCTGGCCGTCACCGTCCCGCTGCTGGCGCTGGCGGTCGTCGTTTGGACGCTCGGCGAGATCAGCTTCATGCTCGGCCCGGCAATTGGCACGGCGGTCTACTCGGTCGGTCCGCCGCTCCTGTGGTCCGGTTGTTTCGCGATGGGCGCGCTCGCGGGCACGAGGCGACCGGACACAGGCTAGTCGATTGGCAGCTTGATGGTGAACGCCGTCCCTTTGCCCACTTCGCTCAGCACGTCCAGTTCTCCGCAGTGCTTCTTGACGATGTTGTAGGCGTTCGCCAGACCGAATCGCATCCGAACGGCTGACCTGTTGGTAGCGGAGCCGATCTCGAACAACGTCGTCAGCTCGTCGCTTGGGATGCCGCGGCCGGTATCCGCCACCGTGACGAACACATCGCTGCCATCAGCCACCGTACTGATCGTAATCGTGCCGTGCCCTTCGATCGCTTCGTTGGCGTTCGTCAGTAGTGTCATGAAGACCTGGCCCAATTCCGAGGGGTGGGCACGGACCCGCGGGATATCTTCGTACCGTTTCTCAAGGCGCACGCCCACGCCCAGCTGGGTCTCCAGCAGACCGATGGACGAGTCGAGTTCCTCGCGCAGGTCGACGAGCTGAAACTCCCCATCATCCAGCTGCGTGAACTTTTCGAGGCTCTTTGCCAGGCCCGCCATGCGCCGGCCGGCCGCAGCGTTCGCTGCCGCGCTCTCCCGCAGCGTGGCCAGACTGTGCTGGAACTGATCGTCCGACTCCGCTTCGGCGGGGCGGACCTCATCCCAAAGACGCTCGATCTTGTTCAGCACGGTCTGCGAGACGTCGGCCCCGCTCTCGATCGTCCCTACGGTTGCCGTCGTCTCCTGGACGACGCACTCCGCCATCTGGGAGAGGGCGGCCATCTTCTCGGCTATCAGGAGCCGGGTCTCCGTTCTGTGCAGCTCCTCTTCGGTGCGCATCCGCTCCAGCTCGGCAGCCGCTCGGGCGGCGAAGATCTGCAGGATCGGCAAGTCCCGCGGGTCCTCGGGCATCGGTGTGTCGTCCATCACGACAAGGTTGCCCAGGATCTCGCCTGTCGAGCCCTTGAGCGGGATCGAGAGGTAGCTCTCGATGCCGAGCTGGGCGAGGGACGCGCTGCCCGGGAACAGCTCGCTCACGCTGTGGACGTACTGGCGGGTCTCGCCCAGCAACACAGGCTCGCAAGGCGTACCGGCGACGTCGTACTCGATGTTGTCGAGGAAGCGATCTATGTCCCATTGGGCGAGCGTGCGAACGCGCCCCCGCGCCTCCGTGACCTCGGCGATCATCGCGTGGCGCACCTCGAGCGCTCCGGCGACGTGACGGACGAGGGCGCGGAAGAACTCCTCACCCGTCGTGACCGCAGTCCCTTCGGCTATAGTGGTCAGCGTCTCGAGGCTTACCTCCTGGCTAGCCTCTTTATCGGCTTGATCATTTGACCGCCCGCGCAGACCGGCCAGTTCGCAAAACACTTCAACGATTGTCTTAGACGACGACGTCATATCCTTGCCCTCACAGGCTGGCTTGCTGCGGGCGCCACCGGGCCGCCGACGCATTCGGCCCTCGCCGTGATCGTGGCTGTGGGACTCCGACCTCCTCATCAAACCAATGCGCCGAAACCCGGCGGGACCGGTCAGTTCGGCCCGGCGGCAAAGGAGTTTGAGGGTGGCCGGGAGAAAAACGTTGAGGTAATGGGCCGTTGGGCCTAAATTGATTCTCATTCTCGTTAACCGCGCCAGGCCAGGGAGGGGCGGTTCCATTGGACCCTTTGGCGTTACCCGGGCGTTAGCGTTGTATGAGCCCCAGCGACTTAATCGACCAGGGTGAGGTCACCCGCTTGCTCCAGGCGGCGCGCGGCGGTGAGCGCGAGGCGCTGGACCGGCTGCTCCCGTTGGTCTATGACGAGTTGCGGCGGCTGGCGGGTCGGCAGCTGGATCGGGAGCGGGCCGGGCACACCCTGGGTGCGACGGCTCTAGTTCACGAGGCGTACGTGAAGCTGTCGGGCAGCGGGACGTGCGGCGCGGTCGATCGTGCCCACTTTCTGGCGATAGCGGCGCGGGCGATGCGGCAGGTGTTGGTGGATCATGCGCGGCGGCGGGCGCGGGCGAAACGTGGCGGCGGCTGGGAACGTACGACGCTGGGTGAGGGGGACGCCGCGGTGGAGTTTCGGCCGGACGAGATGCTGGCTCTGGATCGTGCTCTGGAGGAGCTGGACCCCCGGCAGCGAGAAATAGTGGAGTACCGGTTCTTCGCCGGGATGGAAGAACGAGAGATAGCCGAGGTGCTCGGTGTTTCCGAGCGCACTGTGCGACGCGACTGGGTCAAAGCTCGTGCGTGGCTGTACCGGTCGCTATATCCCGAAGTGAGCTAAGCGTCACTTTGAGCCCCAACCGAGAGAGAATCGAGGCGCTGTTCGACTCGGCGCTGGAGCAGCCGTCATCCGAGCGGGCCGGCTGGCTGGCGGGAGTGTGCGCCGACGAGGACGAGTTGTACGCCGAGGTGATGGCGCTGCTCGCCGCGCACGAGCGGGCTGAAGGGCTGCTGGATCGTGATGCCGTGCAGGTGGCGACGTCGTTGATCGGCGATCCGACAGTGGGCGAGCGTGTCGGGCCCTACCGGATCGTGGGCGAGCTGGGTCGCGGCGGAATGGGGGTCGTTTACCTCGGTGAGCGGGACGACGGAGTCTTCCGTCGTCGAGTCGCCATCAAGGTCATCCGAGCCGGTGCCGACGCCGCCGAGATGCACCGGCGCTTCCAGGCCGAACGTCAGATTCTGGCCTCACTCGAACATCCCAACATCGCGCATCTGCTGGACGGTGGCCTGACGGGCGACGGCCGCCAGTATCTGGTGTTGGAGTATATCGAGGGGCTTCCTATCGACACCTACTGCCGGCAGTTGCCCTGCAGCATCGAGGACCGGCTCCGTCTGTTCTGCAGCGTCGCGCGGACCGTCCATCACGCTCACCGCAGTCTGGTCGTTCACCGCGACTTGAAGCCGTCGAACATCCTCGTCACCGAGGACGGCACGATCAAGCTGCTCGACTTTGGGATCGCCAAGATTCTCGACCCGGCAGCCCTCGGGCAGACGGGCCCCGTCACGCGCACGGGGCTGCGGCTCATGACCCCCGAGTATGCGAGCCCGGAGCAGGTCAGCGCCGGAACCATCACGACGGCGACCGACGTGTACCAGCTCGGCGTCATCCTCTATGAGCTGTTGACGGGACAGCGTCCGTTCGCGCTCAAGGGTCGTTCGGCCGGAGAGATCGAGCGGATCATCATGGAGGAGGAAGCGAAGCGCCCCAGCACCGTGGTCGCACACGCATCCCAGGGGGCGGAATCGAACGGGCGCTCGGAGTTGGCGTCGGGTGACGGCCGTCGTGTGCATGCACACGACGATGACTGGGCGGTGGTCCCGATCGATGCCGTTGGTCTAGCTCGGCAGGCGGATCGGCGGCAGCGTTCGCGTCGCCTGCGCGGCGACCTGGACCGCATCGTCCTCATGGCGCTTCGCAAGGAGCCGCAGCGGCGCTACTCGTCAGCCGAGGCGATGGCGGAGGACATCGAGCGCCACCTCGATGGCCGGCCGGTGATCGCGCAGCCCGATTCGCCCGGCTACCGGACCCGCAAGTTCGTCACGCGTCACCGCTGGGGTATCGTTGCCGCGGCGGCTGTCGGCGTCGCGCTGCTCGGCGGCATGGCCGGTGTGGCTTGGCAGGCGCAGCGCGCAGAAGGCGAGGCCGAGAAGGCGGCCCGCGTCGCCGGCCTAATGCTGGACATCTTCCGGCTCTCCGACCCCACCGAGGCGCTGGGCGACACCGTCACCGCGCGCCAGATACTCGACCAGGGGGCTGAGCGGATCCTATCTGAGTTCGGCGACCAACCTGACGTGCAGGCCGCGATGCTGGGTGAGGTCGCGCAGGTGTACGCGAACCTCGGGCGCCTGACGCGCTCCGAGGGGCTGCTACGTCAGTCACTCGCGCTGCAGGAGGACCTGTACGGGCCCAACAGCCTCGAGGTCTCGGAGAGCTTGAGCCGCTTGGGCCAGGTGCTCGCCACGGGGGGCCGGCGCCAGGAGGCGATCGACTACCTGCGCCGCTCGGTCGAGATACGGGCGGCTGCGCTGCCGACTCCCGACTCGCTGCTCGCCGAGACTCAGGTCGGTCTCGCGTGGCAGTTGCGTTCGCAGGGGCACTACGAGGAAGCGGGCCATCTGTTCGCGGCAGCTCTCGAGACGCAACGCGCGCTGTTCAGCGATGACAGCCCGCTGGTGGCCTCGACAACCTTCGGGCTCGCATCGGCTCGCCATGACGGCGGCCGCTTCGATGAAGCGGAAGAACTGTTCGAGCGGGCGCTGGCGCGCTTCGACACGGCCCAGGGTCGGCCTGACCCGATGGCGGCAAAGGCCTTCCTGCAGGTCGGCATGATCCGTCGGATCCGCCAGCAGCATAGCGCCGCCGAGCCGCTGCTCGAATCGGCCCTCGCGATGCGATCGGCCCTCTACGACGCCGACCACCCGGACGTGATCGAGGCGAAGAGCGAGTGGGGCGTTCTGCTTCGTGACCTGGGCCGCTATCGCGAGGCGGAGCGTGTGCTGGGCGAAGGGCTGGAGAGCGCCAACCGGACGCTGGGCTACGACCATACGGAGACGGGCACCATACGAGAGCGCTATACAACGGTCCTGACGCTGCTGGGCCGTTATGACGAGTCGATCGCTCGCATGGACACCGCGCTCGCGGTGAAGCGCGCCCGTACCGATGGAAACCCAGCCTACTTGCTCACGGCGCTACTGCGCGCCGGCGAGCCGCTGCTGCTGTCCGGCCGTCTGGATGATGCGGAGGTAAAGTTCGGCGAAGCGCTGTCGTTGGCGGGCGAACGCGGCGTCTACGCCGTCCTCTGCCTGGAAGGGCTCGGTAGGGTAGCGCTCGCCCGCGGCGACTTCGACGAGGCGGAACGCTTGTTCGACGAAGCCCTCGCCGTAGCCGGCGAACGGCTCTCGGAGTGGCACCGCTACACTCTCTCCGTCCAGCGCAGCAAGGCGAGGTTACTCGTGGGGCGTGGCCGAACCGATGAGGCCGTCGCGTCGCTCCTCGATGTTCTGCGCTCACAGCTCACCACCTGGCGCGAGCCGCACGCCAATCTCGGCCGCACGCTGCTGTGGCTCGGCGAGGCGTATCTGGTCGCTGGTGAAGCGGCCCAGGCGGAAGCCGTCCTAGGACGCGCCTCGACCAACTTCGGCGAGATCCCGTCCGGCCACTGGCTGTCCGGCGAGGCGAAGGGCCTGCGCGGCGCGGCGCTGATGGCGCAGGGCCGCCGAAGCGAGGCCGAGTCCCTTCTGGCAGAGGGACTGAGCATCATCCGGGCACACGTGGGCCGGGCGGCTCCGCAGACGCGGCGGGCTGAGGCGCGGGTCATTGGCAACGTGGACTCCATGACTAATTGAGTAATTGAGTACTAGACAACTCGACTTGAGAGCGAGTACGCTAAACACTTGAGTAGTCAGTTACTCTGGTAGTCAATTAGTCATAGAGTCACAGTTCCCCCCACTGGACAAACTGCCTGTCACCCTATTTGTTGTGGGTCCGAGTCGTGTCGGCCCGATAAGCTGAGAGGACAGTGGGGATGATAGGACGATCGCGAACCTGGATTGCGTTGGCTCTTTCCCTCGTCGCCTGTGGGACGGCGCGGGATACGAACGAGACGGCGGCGCTGGCGCCGTCGCTGGGGCTCACCGAGATGGTGCTGTTATGGAGGACGGACGGGTTCGACCGTGGCGACACGGTCATCGTTAACCTGGCTGAGATCTCGGACGCCGGCACGGTTTCCTACTACGAGAACGGCGATCCGGCCGGCACGCTGCAGCTCGAAACGCTCGGGCGCACTGACCCAGGCATCATGATCGTCAATGCCAACCGCCTCATGGTACGCCGCTGCCGCTCCACCGGCTGCTCGGAGGTCGGGTATGTGGTTCACGGTCAGGCGGTAGAGGTCCGCGATCCGGCGGGCGGTTGGTATCGGTTGATGAGCGGGGGCGAGCCGCTCGGCTACCTCTACGGCCAGTATCTGCGGCTTCCGGTCGTCTACCACAGGAACCAGCTGGCTGTATTCGGCGATCGGACGGCCGATTACTTCGAACGCGAGCTCGAGGGCCTGAGGCTGGGGGATGGCCGGCCCGTGTTTAGCGGCCACGAAGTTCTGATGCGTGACGACCTCCTGAGCTTCGAGTTCTACACGCCGCACAGGCAGGCGCTCCCGGAGATCTGCAGCGCGACGCCAGGCATCGCCCACTTTGTCAAACGACTCATGTCGACAGAACCCAGCGAGGTCTTTCCCGCCTTCTTTGCGGGGGTCTACCACGGGACGAACGACGATGTGATGTTGGCCGGCATGGCCGACGAAGAGAACATCTTCTGCGAGACGCCGCCCTAGCTACCAGACCCCCGGCAGCAAGCGATAGCGAACCCGCCGTGTGTAGTCGGTGTAACCGTCCAGCTCCGCCTGCAGGGCGCTGTCCTCCAGCGCCGTCCGCAGAACAAACAGGAACGCGATGGTCGCCGCCGGGATTAGCGCCCACAGCGAACCGAGTAGCAGCGGCGTTGCCAAGTTGAACGCGAGGCCACCGGCGTAACCCGGGTGGCGCACATACTGGTAGGGTCCGCCGGTGACCACGTGATGGCCTCGCTCCCTCTGTATTCGGAAGAACAGCGAGAAGAACTCGTTCGACTTCATCGCCCAGTTGGCCAGCAAGATCGCCGGCACCGCGATGGCCAGCGTTCCCAGCTGTAGCTCCGGCGGCAGCGGACCGGACCAACCATGCCGCGTGTCCACGCCCGCCACCAACCACATCATCATGGGGATGTAGAAAATGACGAGTGGTGCGATTAGCTTGTCCCAGCTGCGAACGTCGCCCCTGACCCCGGTGCGTTCCGACATCAGCTCCGGATTGCCGAGGATGAGGATCAGCGAGCTGATGAGCGAAGAAGCGCTGAACAGTGCTATGTAGAGCCACGCCATCGGCCAGTCGGTGCGACCGGCCGCAGTGAACAGTATCGCCGCCATGATCGCGCCGAACACGACGATCCTGATCAGGCTCCTCAGGACCAACGCTGGCTCCGGCGGCCGGCGACGCGGTCTAGGGCCGGTCAGTACAGAAGTCTCCACCGAACTACCGGGCTATCACAGCGATGAGACCAGCCGACTGACGACGAACCCCCACTCCTCATCCGCGATGTTCTCCTCGAAGTCGATGAAGACGTCCTTAGGGTACCCGAGCTGTGGGTCGTACTCGGCTCGGAGCGAGTACGGATCCTGAGCCAGCGCGCTCTCGATCTCGCCGAACAGGTCGTCGACGGTCGGGAAGTCGCCCGGATCGAAAGAATCAACCGGCTCGCCGGAATCGACATAGGTCACACCGACCACCTCGCCGTCGTCGACAGTAATCGTCACGGCCCGCGTGGTCTGCGGAGGACAATAGCACACGACTCGGTAGTCGAAGCCGTACGATGCCGGCCCCTTTGATTCCCAAAGCTCGCGGTTGGCCCCCAGCTCGCGCTCCAGCCCCGTGAGATCCGAGCAGCCGCTCGCGACCGTGGCCAGGGCGAGGGTGGCATAAGTGAAAGATCGGAAGGGATTTGCCGGGATCATGATGGATCCCTTTCTGGCTAGGCGGGGGAGCGCCTCGCTCGGGCGAGAGTTCAAACATATGTATTTTTCCTCCGCCGCCCAAGGGTTTTCGTTTCCGGCAGCGGCGCCGCTGTCTCACTGCAGACCGCTTGCTCGGGCACCGGTATTAGGGCACTTTGCCCTGCGCGGTGGACCGTGCAGGTCAGGATCGATTCGGTGAGGGCGGCACTCGCACGACTGGAGTAGGGACAGGAGGTAATGGTGAGTAACGACCTCGAGGGCGGGATCTCCCGCAAGGACTTCCTCAAGCTGGTGGCGGCGACCACCGCCGCGCTGGCATTCGACCCGCGGAAGCTCGACGCCATGGCGTCAGCGGCTGGGTCGAGACAAGGCCTGCCAGTCGTCGTCATCGGCGGCGGCCTCGGCGGCCTCAGCGCCGCCGCTTTGCTGGCGCGCAGCGGCTTTCCGGTGACACTCGTCGAGCAGCACGTAAAGCCGGGTGGCTATGCGACGACTTTTCAGCGTGGGCCGTTCGACTTCGACGTCTCGCTCCACCAGACGGCCAGCGCTCAGGAAGGGCTGCGTGCGACACTGGAGGCGAGCGGGGTCCTGGGGAAGGTTGAGACGGTCGAGACTCCAGAGCTGGTTCGCATCATCACGCCCGACCACGACCTCCTCTGGCCCCAGCGCGACCCCGACGCGGTCGTCGAGCAACTCGCCGGGCTCTTCCCCGACGAGGAAGAGGGGGTCCGCGACTTCTTCCATCTGATCGACGGTATTCTGGAAGAGGGCTTGAAGGAATTCGATCCCGAGTCGTGGCTGAGGAGAATCGCCTTCCCGCTAACCCACAGAAGAATGTGGGGCGTTCGTAACAAGACGCTGGCCGACGTGCTGGATGAACACGTGCATGACGAGAGGCTGCGCGCGATTCTCTCGAGCTTCTGGCCGTACTACGGACTGCCGCCGTCCAGTCTCTCTGGATTCTACTACTGCATAGCCACCGCCGGATACCTGCGGTTCGGCGGCCACTACATCCGCAATCGTTCCCAGGATCTCAGCAACGCGCTGATGGAAGCGATCGAGTCCGCCGGCGGCCGGGTGATGTTGGGGGCGAAGGCTTCGTTCATCACGCTGCAGAACGGTGCCGTCTCCGGCGTAACGCTCAGCGACGGTACGCACCTCCCGGCGATGGCGGTCATCTCCAACGCCAGCGTGCCGGCGACGATGGAGATGCTGGGCGCGGGCGCACATCAGAGCGACGAGGTGCGGGAGTATCTGGAGAGACTCGATTCCTACCGGCCGGCGCTCTCCAGCTTCGTCGTCTGGCTGGGGCTCAACCGGGAAATCCGCGGCACGGTCGACGGCTACGAGATTTTTGTCCTGAGCGGCTACGACCCGGAGAAAGCCTACCAGAGCTGGCTCGCCTGCGATCCCGTAGACGCCGATTTCGGCGTCACCGTCTACGACAACGCGTTCGAGGGTTACTCGCAGCCTGGGACCTCGACGGTCGCGGTCCTCATGCTGAGCGGCTACGAGCCCTGGCGCCAATACGAGGCGGACTACTTTGCCGGCCGCAAGGACGCCTACAACGCCGAGAAGCAGCGTATCGCCGGGATACTGATTCAAAACGCCGAGGAGCGGGTTATCCCGGGGCTCAGCTCGATGATCGATGTTATCGAGATCGGCACGCCGCTCACCAACCGGCGCTACACCGGTAACCCGCAAGGCGCCATATACGGCTACGAGCAGTCGCTCGCCAACGCCTTCATGACCCGACTGCCCAATACGACCCCGTTCGAGGGACTCTACCTAGCCTCCGCCTGGACCAACCCCGGCGGCGGCTACCAGCCGTGCCTCCAGTCCGGCACCATGGCTGCTCAGAGGGTGATGAGTGAGTGGGATGTGGGGAGTTGATGGCTCGAATGTCGGGGGTTTTCACATCTCGACGTCGAGCAGCATCGCGATCAGCGCTATAGCATTCGCCTCGCCTTCGCTGACCTTGCTGTCGGGTCCGAAGATGCCCTCACCCGATGCGGATGCGACCTGGGCGCCGACGAAGAAGAGCGACCTCTTGAACGACTCCGCCTCGGCTGCGGACATCGTCTTGTCGACGATCGCTGCGACGGCCGGCAGCTCGGTCTTCACGTCCTTCGGCTCCGATACCAGCGACTCGACTATCGAGAGCGCGTCGTCGCGATTGCTCATTAGCAGCGCGCGCAGCAGGTCGTCGCTGAACGCGGGCGCATTGGACAGGATCTCGGCCAGCATGTCGATCTCCTCGCTGTCGAGGTCACCATCGGCGGCCGCCACCGTGAAGAAGACCAGGTAGGGAGCGAGCACCAGTTTCTTCCACTCCTCCTCCGAGAACCGACCCTTCATCTCATCGGGGTCGACTCGCGCTCCCTGAAAGCGCGGCCGCGGATGGCCGACGACTTCCATGCTCCCCAGCGGCCCGAACTCGGCACCCGCCTCCGCCTTCTGGTACGGCTGCACCACGAGCACGCCCTCCGCAGCGCCCTTCTCGGCGCCCTCGACCAGGATCGCGTCCTGCTTTTCGTCGCCCTGCTTTGCAGAAACCAACACGTCCCAGGCGAAGGCGTAGGCATCCACGGCCGTCTCCTCGCCCGTGACGATCTCGTGCAGCATCCTCTGCACCGCGTTCATATCCTCGGCCGCCAGCCGGTACAGATGGTCGGTGCCGTGCTCGAGCGTCATCACGAACGGTACGAGCATCTCTCCGCCGCTGACGCTGTGCAGGGCGTGCTCGACCGCCTTCGTGACCAGGTCCAGGAACTCCTGGCTGACCGAGATGTTCCCGAGTTGTGGCATGCCGCATCCCCCCTTGAGCGGGTCTGGCTGGTCGGAGTCCTCAGGGCCGCAGAACCCTGGCCGGTGAGGAGACTTCGTCTGCTTGGGCGGCGCCAACCTAGGAGCAGTCAGATTCGGGGTCAAGTGGGGCTTGAAGCTGAGGCCGGCAGTGCAGCCACTTCTTTCCGGCTGACCCGATCGCCTGCGGTGGGGCTCCCGCCTAGGGGAGGGGGCGGACCGCCGAGGTCGTTCCGGTCCAGCGGTTCATCCGCTGACTCGAACACAAGAGCAACCAGAAGAAACAGAAGCGTATCTGTCCTGCCGGCCTCCCTAAGTCTCCATCTCCATCGCCATCGCCTTCCCCATCGCCATCGTCACCTCACCCACCAAAATCGCTCGCCACCCAGAATTCGTCCGCGATCACGCCGTCGATATCCTTGAAGTAGAAGTGCGCCAGATCGTCGCGGCCGTCGACGCCGAACTCGCCGAAAAGCGCGCCGTAGTTGGCACCCTGGTCGGACGTGTAGACGGCTGCCCACCAGTCGCCGGCCCGGTCCTGATCCCGGATGCTCTTACCGCCCAGGCCGGATACGAAGACGAAACTCTCGCCTTCGCTGATGACGAGCGTGTCGGAAGTGGACGCGATCACCTGGCTCTCGATATTGGAGAGCAGATGCGTGCGGCTGTAGCTGTGCTCGTGCGCAGTGGCGATGACGGCACCGCCCTCGCGACAGCGCTCGTAGACCGCCCAGCCCGTCTCGTCGCCCTTCGACCCCAGTTGCATAAGCGTCTGATTCTTGTGCCAGCTGCAGATCGACCAGACCGCATCGTTTGCGCTCAGCCGCTGCGCGATGTATTCGGCATAGACCGAGTTATCGGAGCCGAGCGTCCCCGGCGCCACGAACACCAGGTAGAGTCCCTCGAACTCCAGTGCCGCCATCTCGCCCAGCTCGCCGGCCCAGGCGACTCCGATGCGTTGCGCCCGCGCTTCCATGCGGGCCTTGTAGCCGCCGTCGGTATCCCACTCGGCCACGTCGTGATTGCCGACGCTCACGAAGTAGGGAAAGTCGGGCCCGAGGATGTCGTCGATCTGCTGCTCCCAGGCCGCAGGGTCGTCCAGGTAATCGAAGTCGCCTTGGTGCAGCACGGCGTCAGCGCCCTCGTCCTCTATTAGCTGGAGCACCGCGCGCGGCCCGTTCGCCTGGCCGGCGGCCTCCCAGCCCTGGTCTCCGATGAACGCAATCGTGACGTTCCCTCCCCGTCGCACGTCGCCCTCGCCGTCGGTGTCGCTGACGCTGAGGGCGTCATAATTGCAGCCGAGGCCCGCGAGCGCGGCCGTCAGGGCCAGGGCTGGGCCCATACGTACGCGATATCGCCTATTAGATGTCGATGTGGACATGCTGAACGCTCTCGCGAACTCGTTCGGTTGCGCCGGCGGAGGACGCAACTTGCAGGCCGGGAAGAGCACCATTTGTAAGCCACTCCGCCCAGCGCAATTAGCCGCTGGCCCTAAAGGCGGACCTCGGCGCCTCAGGTCAATATGTTTCGGTTGAGGGGAACTATATTCATAGCGTCACCCATCGGTACGGAATGGGAAACCGGGTTCCCAAACTAGAGAGAGAACGCTGGACGTGAAAGCCTACCTCGTCGACGGTACCTACGAGCTCTTCCGCCATTACTTCGCCTTGCCCGGCCACCTGAACGCGGCGGGTGAAGAAGTGGCGGCGACCCGAGGCGTGTTGCGCTCGATGCTCTCGCTGCTCGGCGAGGGTGCCACCCACGTCGCGGTCGCCACCGACCATGTCGTCGAGTCGTTTCGCAACGAGTTATGGGAAGACTACAAGGACAGTAGCGGGATCGCCGAGGATCTGCTCTCCCAGTTCGAGCTGCTTGAGGACTCGCTGCGCGCCATGGGCCTCGTCGTTTGGCCGATGACCGAGTACGAGGCGGACGATGCGTTGGCCGCCGGCGCCGCTATGGCTGTCGCCGACGAGCAGGTCGAGCAGGTGCTCATCTGCACGCCCGACAAAGACCTCGCCCAGTGTGTCGTCGGCCGGCGCATCGTGCAGGTCGATCGCCGCAAGCGCCTCGTCACCCATGAAGGAGGTGTGGTGAAGAAGTTCGGTGTGCCGCCGGCCTCGATACCCGACTACCTGGCTCTGGTGGGCGACGCCGCCGACGGCTTCCCAGGCATTCCCGGCTTCGGAGCCAAGACCGCGGCAACTGTGCTCGCCCGCTACAGCCATATAGAGGACATACCGCTGCGCGGGAACGACTGGGATGTCTCGGTGCGCGGCGCCGGGCGGCTGGCGGCGACGCTGGCGGAGCAGATGGACCGCGCGCTTCTGTTCCGGCGGCTGGCCACGCTGGATGGCAACGCCCCGGTCAGCGCACGCGTCGAAGAACTGGAATGGTCGGGGCCCGTCGCGGGCTTTGGCGACGTCTGTGCGCGGCTGGATGACAAGGGGCTTAGGGAGAGGGTGGAGGAGCTTGCGGAGGGGCGGAGACGGGAAATGGGGGGTCCATGACTAATAGACTAATAGAACAATGGACCATCTGAACTGAGAATGGACTCGGACCCCGGCCCGTTCCGAAGTCAAGTAGTGGATTGTTCAATTATTCAATTAGTCATGGATTCGCGAATTCCCAATCACGGTGGCGCGGAGGCGCTGGTAGTGGATTCGTTTGTCGAGTACGTGCTCGATCAATTGCACCGACTGGGCTCGGTCGAGGCCAAGGCCATGTTCGGCGGCCACGGGCTCTACTGCGGGGGCGTCTTCTTCGGGATCATCGCCGGCGGCCGGCTCTACTTCAAGACCGACGCCGCCAGCCGCCCGGACTACGAGGGACGCGGGATGGCGGCGTTCCGACCCAACCCGAAGCAGACGCTCAAGACCTACTATGAGGTCCCGGTCGAGGTTCTGGAGGACGACGAGGAGCTGGCGGCCTGGGCTGAACGGGCGCTGGCCGCCGCCGAGTCTTGACCGGTTCACGCCAGGGGATAGATTTTGCGCCGCATCTGGGGCTGTAGCTCAGTTCGGTTAGAGTGCCGGTCTGTCACACCGG
>CP070812.1:241806-247068 GCA_020344015.1 Gemmatimonadota bacterium | reverse complement strand
GGATCCCCATCCTGTTGCGCGGCCAAGCCGACCAGGCGATGGACGTGGTCAACATCAAGATCAGCAAATTCGGCGGTTTAACACGTGCACGGCAGGCCCGCGACCTGTGCGTCTCGCTAGGCATCGCCATGACGATCGAGGACAGCTGGGGTGGCGACATCATCACCGCCGCCATCGCTCACCTGGCACACAGCACGCCGCCCGAGTTCGTTTTCACCGCGACCGACTTCAACAGTTACGTCACGGTGAGCATCGCCGAGGGCGCGCCGCAGCGACAGCACGGACGGATGAGCGCGTCGGGTGCTGCAGGGCTCGGAATAACACCACGCATGGACGTACTCGGCGAGCCGCTGGTTGATATTGGCTAGCTGGCCGACAGCAGCAGGCTTCACTCCACCCTATCGAAGCGCAGGTCCTGAACGCGGCCGTTGGTGACGAGAAAACCGCTCACCCCGCCGTCCTCGTCACGACTGAACTTCAGGTGGCGCAGGAACCACGTCCTGGAAGTGAAGTCGTCCACCTCACCCGGGTCGAGGGGTATGTCGTCGTAGCGTCGGTGCCGGGCGACGAGCGCTCCCTCGCTGGCGATGATCTCCCACCGCGTGTCGAGCTCGACGCTGTAGTAGCTCCCCGCAAACTCCTCCAGCTCGTCAGGGCCGGGCGTGAAGAGCTCGACCCGCGGGGCCCGAATGCCCCGGTAGCCGAGATGTGTGACCTCGCCGGCCGGGTTGCGCGGAAAGAACACCGACGCCCCGTAGTCCGCCACCCAGAACCGGTTCTCGGCGACCGCCTTCATCGGGAACTTGTCCTCGTTCGTCGCCTGGGCCATCAAGCGGCCGTCTTCGTGGGTGATGGTGAGCAGCCAACCCGGCCCCAACCTGTAGGTCCCGATGTAATCGTCGAGGATAGCCGGGTCGACCACGACCTCGGGTGCATCGGTGTCAGAGCTAGTCCGTTCGGCGACATCGCTTTCCGGGAACAGGTAGATGTCGGCGATGGCGTTCGCCATGGCCGAGGGATTGAAGTAGTTGAAGTTGCCGAGCACGATGACAGCGAAGCGCTGGTCGGGGAAGCGAAGCAACTGCGTCCGGAAACCTGCCCACGAGCCGCCGTGTGAGACCGTGCGCGCCCCCTTGTAGCTGCCGACGCCCTGCCCGAAGGCGTATCCGATCGTCGTGCCGTTGTTGAGAACGCCCTGCTGGAGCATCAACTTGACGGCTTCGCCGCCGACGTGTCTACCCTCGAAGTTGAGCACCCACCTGGCCAGATCTTCGGTCGTCGTGTAGAGCGAGCTGGAGCCGATAGCCGTCAGGTTGTTCGCCACGTTCTGAAATCCCAGACTGGGGTTGGCCCGGTAAGAGCGGGCCTTGTTCGCGACGATCTTATCGTGATCGGCCTGGAAGTGAGTGTTCTCCATGCCGAGCGGCTCGAAGACGTTCGCTTCCATCCAATCGGCGAATGGCTCGCCGGTTACTCGCGACACGATCTCGGCGAGCAGGTTGTAGCCCGTGTTGGTGTACGAGTAGCGGTCGCCGGGGGTGTAGTTCAGGTCCTGCATGTGCTTCGCCATCCTCAGTATGTCATCGAACGAGATGACGTCCTCGAACCGAACACCGGCGATGGGCAGCGCGGAGGACCAGTCGCGAATCCCACTCGTATGATGGACGAGGTGCCGTACCGTGACCGTGTGCTCGTACTCCGGCATCTCGGGCAGGTACTCGCGGTAGTCGGCGTCGAGATCGACTCGACCCTCCTTGACAAGCATGGCTATGGCGATGCCGGCGAACTGCTTCGATACCGACGCTATGTCGAACACCGTCGATGGTGTGATCGCGACCCCGTGCTCGAGGTCCGCATACCCGAAGCCGCGCTGATACACAGCCTCACCGTCCTTCACCACGGCTACCGCCGCACCGGCCGAGCCCAGCCGGTCAAAGGCCAAGAAGAGCTGGTCGATCTTGCCCTCCGGCGTCGTCGCTGCCGCCTGCAGCCGCTCGAGCTCGATCGCGTAGCGACCCTGCTCGGCGTCTTCACTGAAAGGCTGAACCTCGAGCCGGTAGGCGCCGGAGACCTCGGCCTCTACGCCGACTCCCTCGATCCCATAGCTGCCGTTCGGAGTGTCGAACCAGCCGACCTGCTCGCCGTCGGGGCCAAAAACCGTAACGGTCACGTCTATACCCCGCTGATCGACGGCGGCGAACATGAACTGCCCCGCTTCCAGGTCTACGCTGTAGCTGTGGCTCTCACGGCCGGCCAGCTCCTTCTCGATCGGCTGGCCCAGGGTGAGACCGGCGACCTGCGTCTGAGCAAGAGCAGATCCCGGGGCCAGAGCATTCGTACACGTGAGGGCGGAGAGAAGCGCGAAGAGTGGGAGCGCTTTCATGGGTGGCCTGCCTTCCGTCTCTCTTTATAGTGCGGTGGGGCTCGTCTCACTCGCATGAGACAGTCATACCGGTACAAAGGTTGCGGGCAGCGCGCAACCGACCTACAACCTTCGCGGGCCGACAGGCATCCAAGAATCTGAGCCCCTTACAGCGACACCGGGAGTCACCATGACGTTGAACCGACAGTACTCGTTCGCCCTGGCTGTCCTATTCGGACTGGCGTGCACCCAATCGTGCAGCGCTCAGCCACCCGATCGCGTGGCCACACTCGCACATGCGGAACGCTTGGCCGAGCTGGAGACCGTCATCCCGGCGCTCCTGGACAGCGGCGCGGTCACAGGGCTCTCGATGGCGATCGTGAACGACAGCGCGATCGTCTGGAGCCGCGGCTTCGGCGTACAGAATGTCGAGACCGGCGAACCGGTTAACGATAGCTCGGTGTTCGAGGCCGCATCGCTCAGCAAGCCGGTCTTCGCCTACGCGGTACTCCAACTGGTTGATCAAGGCCTGATCGACCTCGATACGCCTATAGCCGAGTACTACGACTACGAGGACATCGCCTACGACGAGCGGCACAGGCGCATCACGCCGCGGATGGTCCTCACCCACTCGACGGGCTTTCCAAACTGGCGGCCGCGAGAGGGCCGACTGACCATCAACTTCGAGCCGGGCTCGGAGTTCAGCTACTCGGGTGAGGGGTTCGGCTACCTGCAGCGGGCCGTCATGCACATCACGGGTGAGCCGCTGCAGGCTTTGATGGAGCGCCTGGTATTCGAGCCCCTCGGGATGCCCAACAGCAGCTACATCTGGGATGACCGGTTCGAGGCGAATCTGGCGCTGCCCCACAACTCGGACGGTGAGGCAACTCGAAAGGGAAAACCGGGACCCGGTCGCGGGCACGCCGCCGCCACCCTCCACACGACCGCACTCGACTTCGCCCGCTTCCTGATCGCGGTAACGAACGGTACGGCGTTGAGCGACAGCATGGCGGCCGCGATGTTGACACCGCAGATCGAGGTGGACAGCGGTGTGACCTGGGGCCTAGGCATCGGCTTACAGGACAACGAGAGCGGGCGAGGGTTCTGGCACTGGGGCGATAACTCGGGCTACAAGGCTTACACCCTCACCTATCCTGAGCGCGGTGTGGGGGTCATCTGGTTTACCAACAGCCAGAACGGCCATTCCATACTCGAAGCGCTCCTGGCCGAAACGGTGGGCGGTGATCACCCGGCGGTTGCTTGGCTGGATTACGAGAGTCACGACTCACCGACACGGCTCGTGCGGGAGGCCGTGTGGCAAGCGATTGAGGAACAGGATGTGGAGGCCGGCATCGCGACCTACCGGGATCTAAAGGCGAGCTACCCACCGGAAGCCTTCCACGAATACATACTGAACATGCTGGGCTACAGGCTGTTGCGGAGCGAGCGAGTCAGCGGAGCGATCGAGATCTTCAAGCTGAACGTCGAGGAATACCCGGACGCCTGGAATCCCTACGACAGTCTAGGCGAGGCCTACATGGAGGCGGGTGAGCTGGAGTTGGCGATCGAGAACTACGAGAAGTCGCTAGAGCTGAACCCGGACAACACGAACGCAGTCACTATGCTGGAGCGGATTCGGGATCAAATGGGAGGTGGGGAGTAGCCCGAGCGCCCTCTACAACTGAAGCTCCATCTCGTACTGGCTCACGTAGCGGCGGAAGCCGAGCTCAGCCAGCAAGGTCTGCGTGCCGCGGTCGTCCCGCTGAACGTTCACCACCCTGACATCCGACTCCCGATCTCGGATGGATTCGATAAGGTGCGCCAGCAGCCGCCTTCCTATGCCCTGCCTGCGCTCGGAACGCTTGACCAGGACTGTCATGATCCAGCTCAACCCGGGATAGTAGACCAGCAGACCGGCGGGCCGCCCAGCCCGGCTCGCCTCGTAGAGCAGCACCTGGTCGGGGATCCGACGTATCGATGCGAAACTGTTCTCCCAGGAGGGTGGCCAGTCCAACGCATCAACGAAGTCCGATAGGCGGTCTCTCTCGACCGGCCTAATCTCGACATCGTCCTCCGCCGCCCTGGGCACCGTGAAGTCATCGAGTTCCAACCGGAGACAGTCGAACTCACGAACGATCTCGAAGCCCGATTTCTCATACGCCCTGATCGCTGCCTCGTTCTCCTGCAGGACCTCGAGCACGAACCGCTCCACACGCTTCTCCCGCAGCCGGGGTGCGGCGAAATCGAACATCGCCTTCGCGACCCCCATCCCGCGGAACCGGTCGATGACGCCCGTACCGATATCGAAAGCCGCAGGCGCGCCCTTCCACTCATCGAGCCCGATCAATGTGAACCCAACCATCCCCTCAACGGAGTGGGCGCCGACGGAGCACTCGAAATCGATGCCGTTTTTGACCGCTCGATTGTACATCCGCTGCTCGGTCATATACGTCATGTCGAGGGCATAGTCGGAGAAGGCCCGCACAAAGGTGCGGTACACCGCCGGATACGAACCTACGTCAAGAAACCGGTAGCCGAGGGACATGGGTCATTCCCGACAATTATCGCACACCGCATACCGCAAACCGAGCCCCGCACTCTCGCCGTCCGATCACTCTGGAGGGATGACGATCCCTCGCTTGGCGAGGTCAGCCGCCACTTCCATGCTCAGGCGCCCACCCCATTCCTGTCCGGCGAGCATGCTCTCCGCCGCGAGGATCGGCTGTATCTCGACCAGGCGCCTGCCGAGCGGGCTCTCATAGAAGGCGATCAGCTGCCGGATCTCGTCGAGCGTCAGATACCGGTCGTACAGCGGGACCAGTATCTCGATGAAGCGATCGACGTCCTGTCGCAGCCGGGCCGCGAACTCCTCCCAGAAGACGTCGGGTATCTCGGGGTTC
>CP070812.1:238428-241706 GCA_020344015.1 Gemmatimonadota bacterium | reverse complement strand
GTCGCTGCCGACCGTGTTGTCGATGCGGGGGAAGTCCACGTTGACGTGAACGATGTCCAGCTCAGCACTCCCAAGCAAGCTGCGAGTGGCCAACACGTGGTCAAGCACTTGGGAGTTGCCTTCAAAGTTGTACGTGTATCGGTTGTCGTCTTCGACTTCGCCGAGCAGGGTCTTCATGACTGCCTTCCCGTCCAAGGCCCCGGGGAGGATCTCTGTCAAGTCGTTGGTGAACTCGAACGTGTTGAGGTCACCGAGCACAATGACGCGAGCGTCCTTGTCGTCGGCGAGCAGGAAGTCCACGTAATCGTTCAACGCCTGCATCTGCGCCTCCCGCTCGTCCTCCCCAGCCTGCACGAAGGGCTGAGGCCCTCCGAAGATGGGGGTGGACCCGAAGCGAGACGTCAGGTGGTTGTTGATCACCGTGAACAACCCGTCGTTGAACTCGAAGGTGGCCGCGAGCGGGTCCCGGGTGCCATCGAAGGCGTTGGGATCGCTTACGCCCGCTGCCGCGAGGACGGCCGGCGTCAGCGACACGTAGCTCTTCTGTTCGACCCGGTCCGGATTGTACAGGAAGGCGTTGCGGATGTTGCCGCCGGGGGCCCCGCCCGAGGTACCATCGGCAGGAGCCACATCGAAGAAGTCATAATCCGGCCCGCCGGCGTCGGAGATGGCGTCAACCAGGGCCTGCAACGTCACGGTGGCGTCGGTCGTGCCGTCATCTATCGTTCCATTGTTGTCCTGGATCTCCTGGAGGGCGATCACGTCCGGGCTACCCAGGTTGTTCACGATCTGGGAGGCCAGCGTCGCCCGCTGGTTGTCATCCGAGGACAGCGGGCTCAGGTTGAGCACGTTGTAGCTGGCCACCGTGACCTCGTCCTTGGTCCCCACGAGCGAGGTGGTCTCGCGCCCCATCCCCGAGGGGGTGACCGCGAACTGGTAAAGGGCGTTCACTTCAAAGTTGCCGTAGCTGTAGCCGACCACGCCGGTGACGTCGCCGAGCCGGTCACCCACGGTGATCGCCGGCACGGGGAACGGGAAGAGCGTTCTGTCGAACTGGATCTGCACCCGCTCCGGGTTCTGGTCGCCTCGATTGTCGGGATCGGGCTGGAGATTGATCCCGCCGCGCTCGGTACGGGCGTTGTTCGGTTCGATGATCTTGGGATGGCCGTTGTTGGGCAGCGTGAACATCTCACTGCTGAACGGGCTGAAGGTGCGTGTCGCCGACACCGCGACCGGGTCCTCCACCGTCACCAGCATGCCCTCCAGGCTCTCGTAGAAGTCGATGCCGTCGTTGGCGGGATCAAAGAGCCCGGGCCTGATCTGGAGGTTCACGGGCAGCTCGTCGTCGCTGATCACGTCCACGTTGGGCGGGATGCGGCCGCCCAGCCCGATGATCACTGGGTCCGGCAGGGGGTTGCTCGAAGAGATCGTCGTGATGTCGGGGTACGACATCTGCGTGGTGGACAGGTTGCCCTCGTCCGCGTCGCCGGGGATGTACTCGGTGACCGTGTCCGTCAACCGGACGAGATCGCCGACATTCGGCTTCGAACCGAACTGGAACACGAACATCCCGTCCGACGTGGCGTCGTTGCCGTCACCGTCGGGGTCCTGCACATAGTAGCCATTGTAGGCAATGGCCGTGACGACACCCTCGGTGATGACCTCTTCGCCGACGTAGGGCGATACGTGGCCCGCGCCCTGGATCTCGGGAATTGTCAGGGGAATTGGGGCACATCCGTAAAAGCCACCTCCGGTGGGGGTGTTGTCTGAGCCTAGATAGAAGTCTCTGATGACCCAATCATCCACTGTGTCGGTGTCCACGCCATCAACTAATCGGCGGGCGCCGGCGGGGAAGAAGGGGCCGTCGGGACCGATCACCGGAGCGCCGAAGTAGAAGGTGTCTCCAGCGTCGCCGTCGGTGAGCGCCACGGCGTCGAGAACGATCTCGCTACCCGAGACAGAATCGCCACTGATGGACCCCGTCTCTACCAGCGCTACCGTCAGGGACGAGTTCTCGAAATAGTTGGTAAAGATGGATGCATCTGGCGTCACCCCATACTCGTCGGGCAGGCCACCGCAGTTGCCGACCAGGAAAAAGCCGTTGGGGCCGATCTTGTGGAAGGGCTTGAAGTCGAAGCGACGGTCGATGGTCCCGGGGCCGAACGCATCACCCTCGACCACGATCAAGCTCAGGCCGCTAAGCGAGTAGCCGGGGGTGCCGAAAAGCTCGACGAACTCGGCGTCGTCGGTGCCGCTGTGGCTGGCCAGCACCTCGTTGATCAGGACCGGGTCGCCGGTCGCCGCCAGAGTCGGCGCTACACCAATCACCATTGGCAGCAACATCACCACCAGCATTAAAGAAGCTATTAACCGTTTCTTCATCATATTTCTCCTTCGTTTGTCTCTCCAATCAGACTCTTGTGCTTGTGAATCAAGGATCTACTTCAGATTGGCTTGTCCCTGTTTACCACCCCCTTTCGTGTGCACTTTCCTGACCTTCGCCGGTCAGCGGCAACAGCGTGAGGAATGCCGGGCTGCCTGGTCCTCCAGTGTCCAGCGCTCCGGATCAGGAAGTGGAGACGCCGAAGCAGCGGCTGCGAGGACCGAGGGGGCAGAGCCGTGCTCCGTCCCCTCGCTCGTGGTCACTGCGAGGCTCTAGTCGTCATCGTCGCCGTCGTCTAACAAGATGGTCACTGAATTCTGCGATGGAGACATCAGTGGCGCACGCCTTGGAACAGACTGCCTGTGCCTAGGACTGAATTGCTCAATAAACACCACCTCCCTGGCTGCATGAACCGACGAAAGCCCGCCTGCTCGCTGCAGCGGGGATGGAGGCGGGCGAATGGCGGTCTAATGGGCATAGATGAAGCATGGTCTCGAGCCGGCCCTGAATCGGGCTCCTTGGGGAGAAGGTTGATATAGCGTAGGTGAGATAGGGTGACTTCCATCCGTCTGTCGCACATGTATATCCTAGCACAAAACGCGATCCGTGTCTAGGGGCAGGGGCGGAAAATCCCCTAAAAAACTCTTAAAACGCACCACCCTTCTAGGTGTACCACGCGGAGTTGGGTGAGATGTGCCAGGGTCGAGATATCTGCGATCTGATTCCCTTCTAGCCGGAGGTCGGTCAGGTTGACCAGTGAAGACAGCTTGGCTACTCAGCCCCGCCACTGCGAACCACCAGGGGCAGCCAAGTCTTGCATCCGGGCAAGGCACCGCGCACGGTGGCGACGCGCCGGTTGCCCGTGTCAGCGACGACCAGGTTTCCGCACGGCTCC
>CP070812.1:208335-238328 GCA_020344015.1 Gemmatimonadota bacterium | reverse complement strand
GACGGGCTGGACAACGACGGGCCGGACAACGTGCCGAACAGCGGCGATGACGACGGCTACGTCGATGCGATAGCTTTCTACTTCCCGGCCGTCTCTGCCTCGTGTGGCGGTCCGGGTATCTGGCCACATTTCTGGGGCATCTCGGCTTGGCCGGACCAGGACGAGTTCGTGACTGACGACGCGCGGACGGGCGGCGGCTTCATCAAGATCGATGCGTATTTCATTCAGAGCATTCTGACGTGCGACGGGACGGACATCACGCCGATCACGACGGTCGCTCACGAGCTCGGCCACAACCTAGGCCTGCCGGACCTCTACCATCCGGTCTACGGGATTCTCCCCGAAGAGCGACGCTGGGTGGTAGGCTGCTGGTCGCTGATGGCGGCGGGCGCCTGGGGCTGTGGGACTTCGGACCGGAACGCCTGGAGGCGGCCCACGCACATGGGAGCGTGGGAGAAGAGGCGCATGGGGTGGTTGGACCAGATCGTGGTGGTTCCACAAGCCGAACTTCTGGAGGTGACGCTGCCACCGGTCCGCACGAGCGGCGAGATTCTCGAGATCCCCCTCGGCGTCGACGAGCGATTGCTCATCGAGTACCGGGAACGTAACGGTTTCGATCTCGGTCTTCCCGCCGCGGGCGTGCTGATCTATCGGATCAACGATACGGTCCCGTTCCGCCCGTGCCCCGAGTGCGTGCCGATCTATCGTGTCAATCTGGTCGAGGCGGACGGTGACAGCACATTGGTGAAGACATACCCGCAGGGAGGCAATCGCGGCGAGGCCGGCGACGCTTTCGGCGCGTTGGGCGCAGGCAGCTTGACCTTTGCTACCCAGCCGTCCACGCGGCTGGACGGAGGACTCGGCGGCTCGTCACACGTCAACATCTACGAGGTCACTTTGGTCGATGGGCTGGGCCACCTTGTCGTATCGACGGCGCCGATCGCCGTCGACCGGGTGCTGGGCCCGTTCTTGCTCGATGACCTGAATGAGCTGACCGATCTCGAGAAGGCGTATCTCGACGACCTCAACGACCGGAACGGTCGATACGACGTTGGCGACCTGCGCGCCTATTTGCAGCGCGCGCGCCCCGAATAGAACGACGCCGCGCGGCCGAAGGGGAGCTCGGCTGCGCGGCGCTTCAATAAGGGCGCAGTACACGCCGGTGAAGATCCGCAACTGCGCCGACGTCTCGACCGGACGCGCGTCAGTTCGCTATCCGTCAGGTCACTACAGCTTCACGACCAGTGCCAGGGTGAAGAAAGTGTCCAACTTCTCGAGCGGGACTAGCACGGTGTTACCGGTCGAGATCCCACTCTGATCCTCCAGCGCGACCTGGGTCAGCGACGGCTCGTTTCGCCACAGGAGCTGTAGGCTCGGCTTCAAGGCGAGCTTCGCACTTATCGCGATCGGTAGCGAGTTCGTGAAGTCGAAACGCAAGTCTTCTGTATTGTCGAGGTTCCAGTCGGCAGTGAAGGTGCTCTCGAAATCGGTAGAGCTCGTGAGGTTCCACCGGAGGTTGTAGGACAGCCGCAGGCCTGGGAAACTCGTCTTGATGAACGGGTTCTCGATCACGTCTTCTTGGAACGTGTAGGTGATGCTGTAGTCCGTCCTAAAGCGGAGGCGGTCATCATCCAGCCATATGTTACCGGCACCTGCCGCGAACAGCAGGCGGCTGTCGATTCCCGCAAAGGTATTCCGCAGCCAATCGGCGCCGGCGAAGGCGAAGAACCGCTCGCTCAGTTTGTAGTCGAAGCGGCCTCTGAGGTAGTAGTTCTCCGCCGTTTTCCTTCGTGTCGTTTCTTCCTCGATCACGAAGTCGTCGATGGTGCCGACCGCAGTTCGCGTGGTGGTGCCGGACTCGGTGCGAACCGCTCCACCGTCGATCTTGAGTTCCGAGTTATCCCAGACGCGGCGCGCGGTGGCTGCCAGTCCCAAGGTGGTCGACTCGGAGTTGCCGGACACCCACACGCCCGTGACCTCGGCCGTAAGGAACCAGCCGAGCTCTTTCTCATCTTGGGCCTGGGCTGTCGCGGCATCTGCGGCGAGGGATACGGCGGCGCCCAGGGTGATTGCTATTGCTGCTCGGATTGTGCGTTTCATGTGCCTCGGACTCTCTGGTTATGGTTAGCCTGATGCGGGCGCGGGGACTGTACAAGGCGGCGCTCGATTTCTCAAGTGGCTGTCCGGGGACGGAGCCGTGGGGACGGATCGCCAGGCGTCGACCGTGTGGCCTCGGCGGTGCGAAGATGATAGAATCCCGTGTCCGGTGAGGACACAGGCCCTGATCGTCGCGACTTACGGAACACTATCTGAATAGACGGAGGCCAAGATGGCCAGAGTGCTGGGTCGTGGGCGAAGATGGACGAGTCGTCTTGTTCTGGCGGCCACCCTCCTGATCACCCTTATCCTACCGTCCCAGGCGCAGGTTGGGCAGAGCGATCTCGACAACGTCGGCGTTGGCCAGTTCGACTTTGGGAAGATGTGGACCTTCGAACATCCACCCGCTCAGTATTTCAGCGAGACATACGGCCTCGATGCGGACGAAGAGTGGTTCGAGAGGATCCGGCTGTCGGTGCTGCGAGTCGGGGGCTGCTCGGCTTCCTTCGTCTCGCCCAACGGCCTCGTTGCTACCAATCATCATTGCGTGCGCGGCGACGTGGCGCAGGCAAGCCGGGCCGGGGAGAGCCTGCTCGATGAAGGGTTCTATGCGCTGACGCTCGCCGACGAACGGCCCACGGCAGAATACGCCGACCAGCTTATCGCGATGGAGGATGTGAGTGACGAGGTTTTCGGCGCGACCGATAGAGCCGCGACAGATGAAGAGCGGGAGCGGATACGCGGCGAGACGCTGGAGGGGATCGAAGCCCGGCTGTTGGAGCGGTACGCCGGGGCGGGCGACTCGATCTGGGTGCGGCTGGTGCCACTCTATCATGGGGGCCGGTACTCGGCCTACGTCTTTCGCCGTTTCACCGATGTACGGCTCGTCGTGGCGGCAGAATTGCAGTTGGCCGGGTTCGGTGGGGACGCGGACAACTTCACCTATCCGCGCCATGCTCTCGACTTCGCGTTGCTGAGGGTCTACGGCCGGGATGGGGCACCGTATCGACCGCAGCACAACTTGCGTATGAGCGATGAGGGTGTGGAGCAAGGCGATGTCGTGTTCGTGGTAGGCAACCCAGGCTCGACCAACCGGCTTCGCACAATCGCCCAACTCGAGTACCAGCGCGATGTGGAAGTGCCGGTGCGGATCGGCTTCTACACGAGCCGCCTGGAAGCTCTAGAGGCGTTCAGGCAGGCGGAGCTGGAGCAGGCGGAGGCGATGAACATCCGAATTCAGATGTTCAGTCTGTCGAACTCGCTCAAGGCACGGACCGGTCAGCTGGCCGCGCTCAGAGATCCTGCGATCATGGCGAGGAAGTCGGCTGCCGAATTGCAGCTGCAGGCGGCGATCGGGGAGAATGCGGGGCTCAGGGAGCAGTATGGGACGCTCTTCGATCGGCTTGCAGCGATCCAACTGGACAAGGCATCGCTGGCCGCATCGTACGGGGCGTTCTACGCGCTGCGCAACCCGACGTACTCCTCCATGACGCTGTCGCGTGCGGTAGCGGCACTGGCCTACCTGGAGGCGATAGCCAGCGGTGCGACAGCCGAATCGATCGAGGAGCTGAAGGGACAGGTGCTCCGACTCAGCGATCATCCGCCGCAGTTGGAGCGGAGCTACGTGGCGGTGCGGTTCGCCGACTTCCAGCGCTATCTGGGCCCGAGGCACGCGATCACACGGGCGGCGTTGCGGGGGCGCGCGCCGTCGGACGCGGCGGCAGCGCTACTGGAGAGCTCGGTACTGAGCAGTGCGGAGCGGACAAGGGAGGCGTTGGAGATTGACGCGTCGTTGATGGAAGACCCGGCGGTCCGCCTGGCAGCGGCGTTCCTACCGCTGTATCAGGAATATCGGCAGGCGTCAGGACGTCTCTCGCGCGAGGAGAGCCGGCTGGAGAGTGATCTAGGACGCGCCCGCTTCGAGGTCTACGGCTGGAGTATACCGCCTGATGGGACCTCTTCGCCGCGCATCACCGATGGCGTGGTGAAGGGCTACGAGTACAACGGGACGATGGCGCCACCTTACACCACGTTCTACGGGATGTATGACCTGTTCAGCTCGCACGGCCCGGGCACCGAGTGGGATCTGCCGGAACGCTGGCGTTCGCCGCCGGAGGGTCTCGACCTTGCTACGCCGTTGAACTTCATCTCGACCGCTGACACCTACGGTGGCAACTCCGGCTCACCGGCGGTGACACCCGAGCTCGAGCTTGTAGGGCTCAACTTCGACCGCAATATTGAGGGGCTGTCGCGCGACTTCATCTATCTGCCCGAGCAGGGGCGCAACATCATGGTCGACGTCCGGGCGATTCTGGCTGCGCTGGACGCCGTGTACGATGCGGACCGGATCGTCCTGGAGCTCGAGACCGGACAGTTGTACGAGACAGAAGCTGCGGCCGACGCCGTGCGCTGAACGAACCGTGGAGTGGTCCTCCGCCTCCGATGCGAATTCCGTTTGTGGACTACAACTAGATAGGTAGGTGCCGGTATGGTGAAGGGTGCGGACTTTCTCAAGAAGCTTGGAATAGAGGATGTGAACCCCGGCGGGTTCGCCGGCGAATGGGTAGGGTCGGGGCCGGATCTGGAGGTCATAACTCCCATCGACGGCGCGCGGATCGCCACCGTCAAGCAGGTCACAGAAGAGGAATACGACGGGATCGTCGTTCGGGCACACGAGGCGTTCCTGAAGTGGCGGACCGTACCGGCGCCCAGGCGCGGCGAGCTCGTTCGTCAACTTGGGGTCCGGCTGCGCGAGGTGAAGAGCGAGCTGGGCCAGCTGGTGACGCTGGAAATGGGAAAGATCCTGGCCGAGGGCGAGGGCGAGGTCCAAGAGATGGTCGATATCTGCGACTTCGCCGTCGGCCTCTCGCGCCAGCTCTACGGCCTGACCATGCAGTCGGAGCGGCCGGACCACCGCATGTTCGAGCAGTGGCACCCGCTTGGTGTCGTCGGGGTCATCAGCGCCTTCAACTTCCCGGTTGCGGTCTGGAGCTGGAACACGGCGATCGCCGCCGTCTGTGGTGACAGCGTGCTCTGGAAGCCGTCGAGTCAGACGCCGCTCACCGCTATCGCCTGCACCAAGATCGCTGCTGAAGTCTGCCGCGAGAACGATGTGGATCCGGCGATCATGTCGCTGGTGGTGGGGAAGGGCTCGACGGTCGGCGATCGGCTGCTTCACGACCGACGCATCCCGCTCGTTTCGGCGACGGGCAGCTGCCAGATGGGCTACCGTGTGGGCAAGGTCGTGGGCGAGCGACTGGGCCGGACCATCCTCGAGCTGGGCGGCAACAACGCGATCATCGTATCGCCGAGCGCCAACATGGACATGGCGATCCGCACGATTCTGTTCGGCGCCGTGGGGACCGCGGGCCAGCGCTGTACTTCGACGCGCCGCATCATCGTCCACGAGTCGATTCGTGATGAGCTGGTGAGCCGGCTGGTGAAAGCCTACGGGGGAATCCCCATCGGCGATCCGCGCGACCCGGCCATCCTCATGGGACCGTTGGTTACCACGGACGCGGTGCGGGACCTGCAGAACGCCATCAAGCGTGTCCAGGACGAGGGTGGCTCGATCCTCTATGGCGGTGAGCCGCTGGACGGCCCCGAGCACCCCGGCGGCCACTACGTGAAGCCGTGCATCGCTGCTGCGAAGAACGAATACGAGATAGTACAGGAAGAGACCTTCGCACCGATACTCTATATCATAGCGTACGGCAAGAGGTCGTCCTCGGCCCAGCAGGCGGTGGACGAAATCGAAGAGGCGATCGCCTACCACAACGGCGTGCCCCAGGGACTCTCCTCGGCGATATTCACCGAGCACGTGCGCGAGGCCGAGTTGTTCCTCTCGCACCGCGGCAGCGACTGCGGCATAGCCAACGTCAACATCGGCACGAGTGGTGCCGAGATCGGCGGCGCCTTCGGTGGCGAAAAGGAGACGGGCGGCGGCCGCGAGTCCGGGTCGGACGCCTGGAAAGCGTACATGCGCCGGCAGACCAATACCGTCAACTGGAGCTCCGAGCTACCGCTGGCGCAGGGAATCAAGTTCGGGGACTAAACTCGCCGGGGTTCCCGGAGAACGCTACTTCAGGCCCAGCTTTTCGACGAGTACGGCGAAACGGGGGTCTGAGCGCAGTGGCTCGTAACCGGGGTCGAGGTGCAGGTAGACGAGGCCGGCCGAGCGTGCCTCAAACGCTTCGTCGAGGCGGGCGAAAGCTTTGTCGTGGTCGCCCAGTGCGGCGAAGCCCATTGCCATGATCTCCGCCCTTACATAGCTCTGCTTCGCTTCTTCCTCCAGGCGCTCCATAATCGCCTGCGCTTCCTCACGCTCGCCCATCGCTGCCAGAGCGCGGACGATGAAGCTGTCGTAGGCGCGGACCGAGGACGCTATCGATTGGCTTTTGCGGTACCACTCCAGTGCCTCGGCCGGCTGACCCTGCCCCAAGTACGCCGAGCCTATGTCGAGTTGTGACTGGAAATAAGTCGGGTCGATCTCGAGCGTTCTGTGGCTTTGCTCGATAGCGCTGGAGTATTCCCCCCTGTAAAGCAACATGCGGCCGAGCCAGCGGCCGTGGTGGGGCGCCAGCGGATCGAGGACGAGCGCCTTCCGCAGAGTCTCGATTGCCTCGTCTAGCTGCCCGATTGAGGGGAGCACGCTGCCTAAAGCGAAGTGGGCCTCGGCGTAGTTGGGATTGAGCGTGACAGCCTGGCGAAGATCCTTCTCGGCAGCGGCGAAATCCCACTCGTACCAGCCCCGGACCTTTCCTAGCGCGGCGAAGGCTTCTGCCAGGGTGGGCTCGAGCTCGAGCGCCTTCTGGGCCGTCTCCTTGGCTTTGGGATAGGCTTTTTCAGGAGCGACCCAATCGTCGGCGAGAGCGGTCCAGACGTCCGCTATACCAGAATAGGCGCGGGCTAAATCGGGGTCCTTCTCGAGTGCCAGTTCGAAGAACTGCAGAGCTTTCCTGAAGTACTCGGACTCCGAGTACTTGTGATAGAAGAATCGCCCTTTGAGGTAGAGGTTATAGGCCTGGATGTCCTCGGTCGCTGGCGCGACGATCTGCTCGGATTCTCCCACCAGTCGCACCTTGAGCGCGTCAACGATGGCCCGGGAGATCTCATCCTGTATAGCGAAGACGTCCTCGAGCTGCCGGTCATACGTTTCAGACCATAGGTGGTAGCCGTTCGCCACGTCGACGAGCTGTGCCGTCAGCCGGATCTGGTTGCCCACCTTCCGCACGCTGCCCTCGAGCACGTGGGCCACGCCGAGCTTGTCGCCGATCTCGCGCACGTCGACCTCCTTGCCCTTGAAGGCGAACGAGGACGTGCGAGAGGCGACCTGCACGCCGGGGAGGTGGGCCAGCGCGTTGATGATCTCTTCCGTCATCCCGTCGCTGAAGTACTCGTTCTCGGGGTCGGCGCTCATGTTGGCGAGCGGCACGACGGCGATCGACCGCTTGGCGGGCGAGCTCTTCTGCCTTGCGCGCGTACCCGGCGGCGTCGGACCCTCGGCTTGGATCACCTGCAACGCCTCGGCGAATTCCGCCGCCGATGGGAACCGATCGACCGGTGTGCGGGCGAGCAGCCGTGTGACGGCCTCATCGATGGCCTCGGGGACGTCCCTCGTCGCGCGTACCTCGGGGATGGGCGAGACGAATCGCTTGGCGATGATCGCCTGCGCGGTCGGGCCGGTGAACGGCGGCTCACCGGTCAGCATCTCGTACAGCACGCAGCCGAGGCTGTAGAGGTCGCTGCGGCCATCTATGTTTGACTCACCTGCGGCCTGCTCGGGACTCATGTAGGTTGGCGTTCCCAGAGCCATCCCCGTGGCTGTGGTCTCACCCTCCGCTCCGCTCAGTGCCTTGCCGATCCCGAAATCGGCCACCATGGCGGCGTCGTCATGCAGCAGGATGTTCTCGGGCTTGATGTCCCGGTGGACTACGTTATGGCGGTGAGCGTAGTCAAGCGCTGAAGCGACCTCGCGCGCGATTCGCAGGGCTCCGTCGAGAGCGCTAGCTGCCCTTCGGCGTCCAGGCGCTCGCGCAGCGAATGCCCCTCCATGTTGGGCATCACGTAGAAGAGCAGCCCCTCGGCTTCCCCGGAATCGTAGAGCGGCAGGATGTGGGGATGGGTGAGCCCTGCGGCCAGCTTGATCTCGCGTAGGAAGCGGTCCGCCCCGATCTCGGAGGCGACCTCTGGCCGAAGGACCTTGAGCGCGACTTTTCGGTCATGGCGCAGATCGTGTGCGAGGAACACGATCGCCATGCCGCCTTGGCCGATCTCCCGATCGATGGCGTATCGCCCAGCCAGGCCCCTGTCGAGGTGCTGCACAAGGTCCATCACAAAAACATAATATGTGCGCCTGTGGCGACTGCGGCCAGAGACGCAGCGGCAGCGCGCGGCCGGGCCTCAGGCGGAGCCCAGATCCTCGATGAGATCAGCAGTCCGGGCGACGGCCTCAAGTGAGCGGACCGCCTCGGCGTACCTGCGGCAGGCGGCGGCGGTCTCCTGACTCTCCAGCAGGGCCCGCAAAGCCCTGGCCACGCGCTTCGCGGTGAACTTCCGCGGTGTGACCCAGGCACCGACGCCCAGTCGATGCAACCGCGTGGTGTTGTCCGGTTGGTCGAAGCCCATCGGCATCGTGAGCTGGGGGATCCCGGCGGCGAGCCCCTGGGCGCATGTGCCGACCCCGCCGTGGTGCACGAGCGCGGCGCAGCGATTCAGAATGCGCGAGAAGGGAGCGTAGGGTACATGCTTCACGGTCACCGGCAGATCGTCCGGCAACTGTTCGGGGAATTGCGTGAGCAACAGGGCGCGACGCTCAAGTGAACGTGCAGCGCCGACGGCGGCGGCGAAAAAGGCCGACGCCTGCCGATTACCCGTGCCGGGTGTGAAGACGATCGGTGGTTCTCCCCCGGCGAGGAAATCCTCGAGCTCCGGGTCGACGGAGTGGTCGTCCGCTTCGTCAAAGAGTGGAAACCCCGTCAACCGGACCTGTGGCGGCCAGTCGGGCTGCGGTGGTCCGAACCACTCGGGGAAGATGCCGATGGTGCGCTGCGGTGAATGGAGCCACGAATCGAAGACGCGGTTGACCGGGGGCAAGTCCAGTTCGGCGCGCCACGCGTTTAGGGCGGGTAGGATCATCGGGTCGATCACCAGCCGGTCGGCGAACCACCAGATTCCTCGCTTGACCCAGCCGGGTGCGCCGGCGAGGTCTCGGCCGACGCCGACCGCCGGTCCGACGAAGCTGGAGCGAAAGGCGCTGGGCGCGATGTGGACCGTGGCGGCCGGCGCGCCGCTCTTCTCTTCGAAGGTCCGGGTCGCGAAAGAGAGCGTGTGCCCGACGAGGATCGTCCGTCCGGGCTCGTAGAGCTCGCAGAGCGTGGCGTAGATCCGGTCCAGCGTGCTGCCGACGCCGCCCAATACGAACCGGAGACCCTTGGTCGGATGCCAGAGGTCGGGGTGGTGGGTTGCGGCCTCGTAGTCCTCCGCGGACCAGCCGGAGACGAATCTCAACCCGGCTCGCTGGGCAGCAAGACGAAAGGGCTCACCCGCCAGCAACGAGACGTCGTGACCGCGTCGCCGTAGCTCGCGCCCGATCCCGATGTAGGGATGAACGTCGCCGGCCGAGCCGACGGGGGTCAGTAGAAAGTGCGAGCCGGCCAAACTGCGCCCCTGCAGCGGTCGGCGCCGCAGGAATCCGGGTTAGGTCGCCCGAGCGACGAGTTCGCCTTCACCTTACCGTCCCTGCAGCGCCAGCAACCGCGCTTCAATGACACGGCGGTCGGGTTCGGCGAGAACCCCGCTCTCCAGCGCCTGACTGTAGGCGGCGATTGCGGCCACCGTGTCGGCCATTTCTTCGTAGACGGTTCCCAGTAGAACAAAGGCGTCCCCGTACGCAGGGTGGCGGTCGATGAGCCCACGCAGCGTGCGAACGGCCCCCGGCGCATCTCCACCGAGGTTCTGGTAGAAGGCGAGCGTGTAAGCGTGACGGGGGTCGCCCGGCTGCAGCTCGGCGGCTCGGCGGCACCATTCGATCGCCTCGTCGAGTCGGTCCTCGGCAAGCAGCACGCAGAGGTTGAAAGCTGCGGCTGGGAACCGAGGTGCGGTTTCGAGGGCTGCCCGCAAGTGTTCCTCGGCCTGCCGGGCATCGCCGCGCTCGAGGAGCAGGAGTCCGAGATTGAAGTGCGCCGCAGCGTTGGTCGGTTCGATCTCGAGCGCATCGCGCAGCGTTACCTCGGCAGCGTCGGTTTCGCCCAGCTGAGCCTGGGTCATCGCCATGTTGACCAGGGTGGGCACGAAGTCCGGTCGGAGCCTCAGTGCCGTCTCGAAAGCGGCGAGCGCCTGCGGAAGCTCACCGCGGCCGAGATGGAGGTTCCCCAACCCGTAGTGGGTGAAATAGTCGTCGGGCCGGCTGCGCAGAGCTGCCAGCAGCTCGTCGAACGCCAGCTCCAGGCCTCGGCGTTCCGCCGCCGGGACCAGCTCCTGGGGATAGGCCGCCAGCGATTCGGCAGCCCGGATCCGGACGACGCGGTAGTCGTCGCGGGTCGCGGCCAGCAGAGCCGCGCTGGCCTCGGGGGTGAGATAGGCGCCCAGCGAGGTAGCGGCGCTTCCTCTCACGATCGGGGCGGGATCGTTCTGGAGCAGTCGCACCAAGACCGGCCACAGCCGCTCGTCGCCGCTATCCTCGAGTAGGCGGATCAGAGCGGCTGCGAAGATCGCATCGCGCCGTTCGCTCTCCAGGTACTCGAGCATCTCGGGCAGTCGGCCCCACTGACGCTTGCGAGCGTCGTCGACCAGCTGGGCACGCCGCAGGATGGGAGCCTGGTGGTCGGTCGTGTGCCACTGACGCACCCATCGATCGGCCCAGGCGGCGTCCTCGTCGTCGTGGCAAAGGTTGCAGGCGTTGGGTGAGCCGAAAGCGGTGGTCGCCGACGGCGTCGGCGGTCGCATCGAGTGGTCGCTCCGCCGTATACGCGCGAATTCGGTCGTCGGCATGTGGCAGGCGACGCACTCGTTCCCCGGACTGTCGGCCGCGTGATGGGTGTGCGCCGGCGCGTTACCGACTCGTTCGGCGTGGCACGGCAGACAGGCGTCGTTCGCCTGAGATCCCGTAAATAGGTAACGGCCGCTCGAGGTATGGCAGTCGAGGCAGTCGAGCTCACCGGAAGCCAGACAGGGGCTCGTCAACCAGAGGGTGTAGGTGAAGTTCTCTCCCAGGTCGCGCCCGTCCGGGTAGAAGTCTGGATGCTCGAACGCGGCGAGGTCGTAATGATCGAAGTAGCGATCACCCGGCATAAAGGTCTGCGTGATCGGCCACATCTTGGCGTGGCACGGCGCGCACAGGTCGCTTATCTGCTGTGGGGTGAAGTCCTTGTTGCTTATGATCGCCGTACCTTCTGGGCAACTTTCCTCGTTGCAAGCCCGCACGTGCTCGCCGCCGGGCCCGTGACACGTCTCACAGTTGATACCGGGCTCCAGCCAGACGGTGTTGTAGGTATCGGTCTCGAGGTCGTAGTTGGTGGAAAGCTGACTGACGTGGCATGTATAGCACGACGTGTTGAACGTGAGTTCGGGGTCGCGCCAGTCGATGGCCTCGTCATCGAGATCGGCCTCGTGTCTCACGGCGCTGGCCGTTGTGTTGTACCACTCCTGGCGGCGGACATCATAGGCGAGGGGTAGGACCTGAAGGCGCCCGCGCTCGAGCTCGGTGAGGAAGAAGTAGACGTTCTTGCCGCCCATGGCGTGCTCGATTCGGTACTCCTTCACGCCGTCCGTACCGCGCTCGCGCACCCAGCCGATCCCGTCCCTGAATTCGACACCGAAGTAGGCGTCGCCGATCGCGATTTCATCGGTCAGCGGGCCGATCTCGTTTTGGGCGAACTCGGGGGTGAACGGCTGCATCGCAAGGCCGTGGTGGGACGGCGCCCACAGATCGTAGAAGCCCTCATGGCAGCCCTTGCAGCTCACCGAGCCTTCGTAGTCCTGAGCGGGATTTCCGTCATCGCCACCCCCACGGACCACGACCGCCGCGGCAACGAGGGCGAGTGCCGCAATCGAGAGAAAAGCCGTGAGACGTGACCAGGACGCGCCACAGCGTGCTGCCAGCTTGCTCGTCATGAATTCGACCGTGCCGTCAGAGGTCAGTATCAACTCAGTAATGCCGGCGACACAAACCAAATTAGCGGCCGCCGATGTCGGCGGCTAGCGAGACGCTGATCGCGCATCCTCGGTCGATCCCGATGCAGAAAGTCCCCGAGCCGGAACTCGCCGTTTCCGGCCGGGGACTGCAGTGGTTGTCTTGGTGCCGCTGCTGGTACGCCTAGTTGTTACAGTAGACGCCGCCCTCCTTGGTGGCGATCGTCGCTCCCGTGGCAGTGCCGTAATATATCTCGCACTCAAGGTCGGTGTTCATCTCGTGCGTCGCCATCGCCCGCCAGCCCTTGTCGGTTGCCTCCGGGATCGAGACGAGGATCCGTTTGCTGGTTCGGTAGCTGTCGAGCTGATTCGTGTCGGTCGTGTAGCTCAGAGTCTCGGCGAAGTAGTCCTCTTCCGCCGTTGCCAGGTTCCGCAGATCGGAGCGCATGGCTGAGTAGAAGGCCTTGTCCCGGGTATTGACGAACCGCGGAAGCGCGATTACCGCCAGCAGGCCGATGATCAGGATGACCGTGAGCAACTCGACAAGTGTAAAACCGCTCTTGTTCCGCATCTTCTATCCTCGCTTGTGCGTCGAGCCTTTGAGGCCAGACGGCGCACCCTGTTGGGCAAGCTGTATGCCGTGCTAGAAGCGCCCTCTGCTCGCTCGTTGCGTCGGGTCCCGGCGCTCGGGCTACCCGCGATAAGAATATCTGTCACCGTCCACTCGGTCAAAATGACCGGCCAAGCGCTACTCGACCTCCGACTTCACGGCCGCCACCGACACCATGCGCTCGATAGACTCGTGCATGAGCGCCTTGGTCGAGTCGACCTCGGGGTCGTCATCAGCGACGGCGCTGGCGTTGAGCTGGCGGACGAGCCCGATGAAGCGGTCGACCTCCGCCCGGAGCTGCAGGTAGACGCGCCGCTCGGGGAGGAGCTTGTTTGCAAGCCCCCAGGTGCCGACCTGGTTGATCATGATCCCCGCGAGGACGATGATGACCTCGATCCGCTGGTAGGCGATCATCAGGGTCTGCAGCAGGATGATCACCACGCCGCCCAGGGCCAGGACGTTATTCAACGTGCTGCGATTAAAGATTGACTTCATGCTTCCTCCTCGGGATCGGTGGGCCGCGGTGGTCGCGCCGCCTACCGGGCGATGAGTCGATGGAGCGGGGGGCGGGGGATAGGAGCGGCCGTGCAACTATGCATGGCCATTGCGTTTTAGGCAAGGGCTGGGCCACACAACCGTCCAGGCCGGGCTAGCCGGCCTTTAGTTTTACCCTGAGGTTCTCCAGCATGTCCCGGGTCATGGATGGCAGGTCGTATTCCGGCTTCCAATCCCACTCTTCCCGGGCGGCGCTGTCGTCCAGGGAGTTCGGCCAGGAGTCCGCTATCCCCTGGCGCACGGGGTCCACCTCGTACTCGATGGTGAACTCCGGTATGTGTTTACGTATCTCGGCCCCCAATTGTTCCGGGGTGAAGTTCACCGCCGTGACGTTAAAGGCGTTGCGATGGACGAGGCGGGTGGGGTCGGCGTTCATCAGGTCTACGGCTGCTTTGACGGCGTCCGGCATGTACATCATGTCGAGGCAAGTGTCGGGACCAAGGAAGCAGCTATAGCGCTTGTTGCGGATCGCCTCGTAGAAGATCTCCACCGCGTAGTCGGTCGTGCCACCGCCCGGAGGGGCGACGTAGGAGATTAGGCCGGGATAGCGCAGGCCCCGCGTGTCGACGCCGAACCGTTGGTGGTAGTAGTCGCAGAGCAGCTCGCCGGCCACCTTGGTTACCCCGTACATGGTCGTCGGGCGCTGCAGGGTGTCCTGCGGCGTACGGTCGGGCGGCGTCGAGGGCCCGAAGGCGCCGATCGAACTGGGGAAAAACACGGCACAGCGGTTCTCGCGCGCCACTTCCAGCACCCGATAGAGGCCTCCCATGTTTACGTCCCAGGCCACGTGCGGCTTTTCCTCCGCTGTTGCCGAGAGCAGCGACGCGAGGTGATAGATAGAGTCGACCTCGTACTTGCGGACCACTTCGTCGACCAGCCGCTTTTCCGTGCAATCCACGTATTCGAACGGCCCGTCCTTGTCTACGGTGCCGGTTGGCATGCGGATGTCGGAGGCGACGACGCAATCGGCGCCGCACACCCCGCGTAGTGCGGGAACCAGTTCCGATCCGATCTGACCGAGTGCGCCTGTAACGAGGATCCTTTTCAAGTTAGTCTCCCGGGTATGGCGAGGGTGCGTGGGACGGGAATTCGGGAATCCATGAGTAATTGACTAATTGAACAATTGACCACTCGAATGTAGAGCTGTCTCGCGAGCGTTGTCGGCGCAACCATTCTAAACTCGAGTATTCTATTGCTCAATTGATCCAGTAGTCATGGATTGCCGAATTCCCAACAGCACATCCTCAAGTAAGTAGCTTTCTCTCCTTCGCCGCCTGTATAAGCTCGTCGCGGAACCGCGGGTCGGCAATCTCGATCAACGTCTCTGCTCGTTCGCGTAGGTTCAGACCGAACAGGTTGGCGACGCCGTGCTCGGTCACGACATAGTGAACGTCGGCGCGGCTGGTGACCACACCGGCGCCCTGCTTGAGGAACGGTACGATCCGTGATACGTCGCCAGCTTTCGCGGTAGAGGGCAGGGCAATGATCGGTCGGCCGCCCTTCGACTTCGCCGCGCCGCGGATGAAGTCTACCTGTCCACCGAAGCCGGAGTAGATGTAAGGTCCAATCGAGTCGGAGCAAACCTGTCCCGTGAGGTCGATCTCGATGGCGGAGTTGACGGCCACCATGTTGTCGTTTTGGCTGACGATGAACGGGTCGTTCACGTAGTCGACTGGGTGTGCCTCGATCAACGGGTTGTTATCCAGGAAGTCGTATAGCTCGTCGCTACCGAGTGCGAAGGTAAGGACTACCTTTCCGGGGTGCAGGTTCTTCTGCGTGCCGCTTACGATGCCGCGTTGGATCGCCCGCATGCCGCCGTCCGAGATCATCTCAGTGTGAATCCCGAGCTCGAGGTTGCCCTCCAAGGATTCCCAGACCGAGTCGGGAATGCCGCCGATCCCCATCTGGACGGTGGAACCCGGGCGAATGAGGGGAGCGACGTTGGCAGCTATGGCCTTCTCGACATCGGTAGCCGGTTTAGGTTCGAGCTCGGGCAGCGGCTCCGTGTACTCGGCGATGGCATTGACTCGGTTCACGTGAATGAACGAATCGCCCAAAACCCGCGGCATCCTGTCGTTTACCTGTGCGATGACGTACTTGGCCATCTGGCAGGCGGCGATCGAAGCGAGCGTCTCGACGCCGTAGCTCATGAAGCCGTGCTCGTCGGGCGGCGAGCACTGTACCATTGCCACATCCAGCTCGACGATGCGCTGGCGGAAGAGACGCGGGATTTGGTGTAGGAAGATCGGCACGTAGTCGCCGCGCCCCTCGTTCACGGCCTTGCGGTCGGCGGGGCCCACGAACAACGAGTTGTGCCGAAAGCTTCCTTCCGTCCCGGGCTGCGAGAGTGGGTCCTGTCCTACGAGGAGCACGTGGTTGAGCTGAACGTCCTGCAGATCGTCGGCCCGTCCGGCCAGGGCGCGGACTAGAGCCTGCGGAATCGCCGCGTTGCCGGCATAGTACACGCAATCTCCGCTCTCGATGTGCTGGACGGCTTCCTCGGGGCTTTGCAGCTTCGACCTGTAGTCGTCTAGCCACTTCATTTGGCTCACCCTTCGGCAACGAGGTCGGCGAGCGGGACCGCGGGGAGGCCCAGGATCGCACCCACCTGCTCGTTGACCAGCTGCCCCTCGTACATGTAGACGCCCTTCGCCAGGCCGGGGTCGCGCAGCGCTTCGCGCAGACCACTGCGTAGCATGTTCTTGAGCGTGGGCAACACGGCGTTGGCGAGCGCCCGAGAGGCGGTGCGCGCAATGTTGGCGGTCATATTCGGTACGCAGTAGTGGACGACATCATGGACCAGGAAGGTTGGATCGTCGATCGTGGTTGGCCGACTGGTCTCGACGCAGCCACCCTGGTCGACGGCGAGGTCGAGGATCACGCTCCCCGGTTTCATCGCCTTGACCATGTCTTCGGTGACCAGGATCGGCGCCTGAGCGCCGGGGTTCAGGATGGCGCCGATCACCACATCGGCGATCGATGTGAACCTCTCCAGCTGCGCCATCCCTGCGACCGCGGTTACCACTTGGCCCGACAGCTCCCGCCTTAGTGCCCTGAGCTTCGCCAAGTTCTCGTCGACCACGATCACGTGCGCACCGCTCGCCAGCGCCTGCCGTGCGGCGCTGTTCCCCACGGATCCAGCGCCTAAGATGAGGACTGTTGGCGGCGCGACGCCGGGCACGTTGCCCATCAGGATGCCGCGACCACCCGCTTCGTTCTGCAGGTAATGTGCGGCGACCTGGACTGCCATGTGTCCGGCCATCTCGCTCATCGGTGCGAGGATCGGATGGTCGCCTTCCTCGTCCTCGATGATCTCGTAACCGATGATCGTCGTCTCGAACCTGGCCAGGCGTTCGACGTTTTCGCGCGGGGCAACGGCGAGGTGGTGGAAGGCGCAGATGACCAGGCCCGGCTTCAGGAGATCCAGTTCCTCAGTCGAGAGAATTCCGACTCTACAGACAATGTCGGCGCGCTTGTAGGCCTCCTCGCTGCTGTAGACAATCTGAGCGCCGGCTGCCTCGTACTCGCTGTCTGAGAACTTAGCGGTGGCCCCGGCATCTTTCTCAACTACCACCGTGTGTCCGTACTGGCTGAGCCGGGCGACCGCATAGGGGGAAAGCCCCACGCGGTGTTCGAGGCGGTGGGTCTCTCTCGGTACGCCGATAAACATCGTCTAGGTGCCTCCGTTGCGATGTTTCAGTGCGTCGGTGTGCGTTTGATACGGCGGGAAAAAACCGGAGGAGGTAGGGAACCCTAGTTGAATACTCGAGCAAGAGAGCGAGTGAGGATTCGAAGTGAGAGGTGGCGGCGTCTACTGCGTCACTTCAAAACTCAGAAGTTCAATGGCTCAAATGTTCAAGTATTCAACCAGCGCTCCCTACCTCCCACTACCTCCCATTCCGACCAAAGTCCTACGAGCCTGCCTCTTTATAGGCTTTCTCACCCCAGGCGAAGGCTTCTTCATTCAGGGCTAGCAAGGCGCAATCGTGCTGGAGCGCCTCGCGCATGGTGTTCAGGAAGCTCTCCTTGGGGAACAACTTGGTTGCGGCCTGCATCGCTCCCAGTGCCACCACGTTCTTCACCATCGCTTTCCCCAGCTCGTTGGCGATTTTGGCGCACGGTACTCCGACCATCTCGAGGCTGGGGTCCAGTTCCGGGGGGCTCGGTATTACGGAGCTGTCATAGATGACTATGCCACCGGTTCGGACGTCGGGTCCGAACTTCTCGAGGCTGGGCGGGTTGAACGCGATTAGGACGTGCGGCTCCGGTGATGCTGGAGACAGCACTTCTTGAGTGGCGATGTGGACGTCGGCGTAGGAAGTCCCACCTCGCGATTCGGGCCCGTAGCTGGGGATGTGAGTGGAATCGAACCCTTCGTTGATCGCCGTGCGCGTCGTCAAAAGCGCAATGGTCTGCGCGCCGTCTCCACCGGCGCCGGCGAACTTGATCGAGACGTCCCCCTCGGCGATGTGAGCTGGGAAACCCTTGCCGAAACGCTGTGGCGGCTCGGCCGAGCTGCCGATCACCTCGACCACGCTCTCGGCGTCGAACTTTGGCGGGCCCATCTCGAACCACGGCTCGGGCTCCACGTCCTTCTTGACGCCCAACGGAAAGACCGGAACCATGTTCTCCTTGACCCACTGCTCGGTCTCAGCGGTGGTTAGCTTCAGGTGCGTTGGACACTCGGAGAGGATCTCAACGAACCCGAGACCCTTCTTTTCTACTTGCAGGCGCAGCGCCTTCTTGATCGCCTTCTTCGCCCTGGTCCGCTGCTTGTTGTCGAAGAGCGCGCAGCGCTCGACGTAGACGGGCCCATCAAGTTGCCCGATGGTCTCAGCCATCTTGATCGGTTCGCCCATGAGACGGTTGCGCCCCATAGGGGAGGTGGTCGTGCGCTGCTCCATGAGCGTGGTCGGAGCGAGCTGACCGCCCGTCATGCCGTAGATGGCGTTGTTGACGAAGATGAATGTCATCGGCAAGCCCAACTGGGTCGCCTGGATGATCTCGGCTAGGCCGATCGCTGCTAGGTCGCCGTCACCCTGGTAGGCGACAACGACGGCCTCCGGGTTGGCCGTCTTGTGGCCGATGGCAACGGCGGGAGCGCGGCCGTGGGCCGCCTGTGCGTTGCCTACATCGAGGTAGTAGTACATGAAGACGGCGCAGCCCACCGGCGAGATCGCGACGGCTCGGTCCTGCACGCCCAACTCATCGATCGCCTCGGCCAGGTACTTGTGGATCAGGCCGTGGCCGCAACCGGGGCAATAGTGAGTGGAGTGGCCCTTTAGTCCTTCACCGTGGGCGTGTCGCTCGAACCTCTCGTAGAAAACGGTGCTCATGTCATTCTCCCGCCAAGCCGGTGATCTTATCTACGATTTCGTACTGCTGGGGCAGCACGCCACCGAAGTGACGTAACCGGTCGATGGGCGGCAGCTTCGTGACTCCCGCATGGCTCAAGGCCAGGCGTAGTTCGTCCTCCAGCTGGCCGGCGCCCGCTTCGACCACGATGAGGCCCTTGGCCTGTCCAAGGAGCGGTAGGAACGCGTCGATGGGGAAGGGCCACAGGCTGATCGGCCGGAAGAGCCCGACCTTGATGCTGCGGTCGCGTAGCACCTGGATCGCACCCTCGGCCATGCGGGCCGGCGTGTTGCAGGCAACGATGACCCAGTCGGCGTCGTCACAGCGGAACAATTCGGCCCGCTGCTCAGCCCGTCTCATCCGCTCGTACTTCTCGTTCAGGCGGATGTTGTGGGCTTCGAGATCGGGTTCGATCAGAAGGATTGAGGTGTGCAGGTTGCCCCTGTGCATCTCGTCGCCGTACACCGCCCACTCGGGCAGTCCCGGCTTGACCATGTGGTCGGGCAACTTCACTCGCCCGGTCATCTGCCCGAGGAAACCGTCGCTGGCCAGGATGACCGGGTTGCGATACTTGAAGGCCAGGTCGAAAGCATCCAGGGTGAGGTCGAGCATCTCCTGTGGTGTAGACGGGGCGAGCACCAGTGCGTGCGTGTTGCCGTGGCCCAGACCGCGGCAGAGTAGTTTGATGTCGCCCTGCTCCGGCCCGATGTTGCCCAGGCCCGGTCCCCCGCGCATGACGTTGAAGAAGACCCCGGGGATCTCCGAGCCGATCATATAGGAGATCCCCTCCAGCATGAGACTGAACCCTGGAGATGACGTAAAAGTCATGCAGCGCATGCCGGCGCCGCCGCAGCCATACATCATGTTTACGGTCGCCACCTCACTCACCGCCTGGAGAAAGACGCCGTCCAGCTGGGGCAGCAGCCGCGCCAGCAATTCGGCACCCTCGGTCGAGGGCGTGATCGGGTAGCCGAAGAAGTGACGGCACCCGGCGAGAACGGCGCCGACGGCCGAGGCATGGTTCCCCTTGAGAATCAATGGCTCGAGCTTCGGCAGCGGGACCTTTTCGTCGGGAATAGCGACCGGCTCTGGCGCCGTGGTCTTCTTCGCCCCGAATAGCATCTCCGGGTCGAGGAGCTCGAAGTCGACCTCGGCGGGCAGCGGCGCCAGCCCGTAGGGCTCCGGACAGGCCTGCAGGCATAGTCCGCAACCGTTACAGACCTCGAGGTCGAGCACTACCGGCGTGTAGCCAGTGGCCGGGTTGATCTCCGTCCCCATCGCGATGCAGTCCTTGGGACAAGCGGAGATACAGCGCCCGCAAGCCTTGCAGAACTCTGGGAACAGAAACGGCTTGGGTCTGTCTTTTGTCTTCGCGTTTGCCATAGGCTCGGGGGTTAGACGGGCGAACGTTGTACTGCGAAGGTCGAACCAGTGATCGGCGAACGGTGATCAGTAATCAGTTATCGGTGATCAGCAACTTCGACGCCTAAACTTACAACATCTTCGCTCACTGATCACTGGCTACTGATCTCCAGTCCACGCAGCCCGGGCAGCGGCTGGTGCCCTGAGACACCGACCGCTGCCCGTGAACCGAAGGTTGCCAAGCAGATTACGGCCAGATACCGCGTTCGAGGGTCACATCCGCCACCCGGGCGATAGCCAGGACGTAGGCGGCCGTGCGCAGATCGACGGGTGCCAGCGGGCTGCCGTCGCGTCCACGCTCATGGCGGCGGGCCTCCAGTGCCTTCAACGACGCGTTGATCTCTTTCTGCTTCTCGATCACGGCCTCGGTGGCCTTGATCATCTTGGCCTTCATCTTCCCGTTGACTTCATCCTCTTCCCACTGCTCATTCTCGTTGTTCTGGACCCACTCGAAGTAGCTCACCGTCACACCACCGGCGTTGGCCAGAATGTCAGGGAGCACCTGGATCCCGCGCTCGAAGAGGATCGCGTCGGCGGCCGGTGTCGTCGGCCCGTTCGCTGCCTCGGCGATCACCTTGGCCTGGACCTCTGCGGCGTTATCGCCACGAATCACGTTCTCCAGAGCCGCGGGGACGAGAATGTCACACGGAATGGTGAGTAACTCCTCGTTGCTCACCTCTTTTGTACCCGGGTAGCCGACCACCGAGCTTGTCTTCTTCTTGTGGTCGAGGACCTTGTCGGGATCGAGACCGTCCGGGTTGTGGATGCCGCCGCGCGAATCGCTCACGGCGATGATCTTCGCGCCTTGCTCGGCGTAGAGCTGAGCGGCGATGGCTCCGGCGTTGCCGTAGCCCTGAACCACCACAGTCGCGCCCTTCACCGAGTCGAGCCCCTCCACGAGCCCCATAGCCAGCGCCTGCTGAGTGCAGTAAAGACAGCCACGAGACGTCGCCTCGTTGCGGCCCAGCGAGCCACCCATGTTCACCGGCTTGCCCGTGACGACGCCCAGATTGTTACGACCCTTATGCATCATGTCGTAAGTGTCGTAGATCCAGGCCATCGTCTCCGCGTTCGTGTTTACGTCCGGCGCCGGGATGTCGGTGTGCGGCCCGATCGCATCGCCCAGCTCGGAGACGAAACGCCGCGTGATTTTCCGCAAATCCTCCTTCGTGCGCTTCTTGGGGTTGCAGATGATCCCGCCCTTCGCACCGCCGAACGGGACGTCCAGCACCGCGCACTTCCAGGTCATCCACGACGCAAGCGCCCGAACCTCATCGGCCGTCACGTCCGGATGATAGCGGATCCCGCCTTTGCCCGGCCCGCGGGCCAGGTTATGAACGCAGCGGTAACCGACAAAATTCTTGACTTCTCCCTCCTCTGTCTCGATGGGGAACTCAACCGTGATCATCCGGTTCGGCCGCTTCAACCACTCCACCAGGCCGGCCTTCAGATCCGGGATGTAGCGCGCCGCATGGTCGAACTGCTGCTGCGCTATGTGGAACGGATTCAGGTCCTCTCTGCCGTTGCCGGCGCCTGTCGCTTCGCTCTGCTTGGCTTTGCTCATTGCTGGTTCGTTCCCTTGGGTACGTGGGGCTGCGCGAGTCGCCGATTGACTATGAAGCCGAAAGCATCATCCAGGCCCCTAGGGACCGTGTTGCGTAAGGCAAAGTATGGCAAAGGCTTAGCCCATGCGAGCGGGTGATCGGGGGCCCCCTGACCGGGGCAGAAAGTCACAGGCAGGGAAAAGTAGGAACACGGCGGCCGGCGGGACAAGAGCGGTCTGGGGGCTAATTCTCAGGCTTGAGAACGAGCGCTTATCCAGCGTAGTGGAGCTTACAGCGGTCGTTTGCAGAGATGGCGTGTGGGGGGTATCTTTGAATGGGGCGTATTTAAGCACAACCGGCGCAGTGTCTGAAGGCAGCGTGCTAGCGGGCCTTTGGGGCATGTTAGCCCCTGGAACCTGCGTCGTCATTCTCGCTCTGTGGCGCGGGATCCCGTCGTCGAGCCGGGCCGCCGACTCGTGGCTCGAAAGCGAGTCTGCCGCTCGGCCCCAGCAGTGGTGTCTGCGGTCCCAATAGCTGGCTCAGGGGTGTGAAGCCCGCACGTGCGGTGGGGCCGGTAGCCGGTTCGCTCGTGCCAGACGTTCAAAAGTGGAGGTCTGGATGTTATACGGAAAACCGATGAAACGGGGGTCGGATATCGCCCGATCGGGAGCGCGCAAGTATCGCGTATACACGCGGAAGGACATCGGTCTGATACCTCAGCTTCGGAATCTGTCTGTGACGGATCGAATCGCGATGGAGGCGGTGGCGGCCGTTCTTCCGTTCCGGGTGAACAACTACGTGGTGGAGGACCTGATCGATTGGTCCAAAATTCCGGAAGATCCGATCTACCAACTGACATTCCCGCAGCCTGGCATGTTGAGTCCGCGCGACCTAGCGCGGATGTACCGGCTGGTTCGTCGCGGTGCGTCGCAAGAGGCGATAAAGGCGGCCGGCTGTTCGATCCAGTACGCGATGAACCCGCACCCGGCGGGGCAGCGGGATCTGAACGTTCCTGTGTTCGACGATGAGCCGATTCCGGGAATGCAGCACAAGTACCGGGAGACGGTTCTGATTTTCCCGGCGGCGGGTCAGACGTGTCACGCTTACTGTACGTACTGCTTCCGCTGGGCTCAGTTCGTCGGTGTCGATGATCTAAAGTTCGCGAGCCGTGAGGCGGATAAGTGGGTTCGTTACCTGAAGGAACACCGCGAGGTGATGAGCGTCCTCTTCACGGGTGGCGATCCGGCGATCATGAAGTCGTCGGTCCTGCGGCGCTACATCGAGCCGTTGCTCGATCCGGCGTTGAGTCATATCACGAGCATCCGTATCGGAACGAAGGCACCTGCCTACTGGCCGTACCGGTTCGTGACGGACGATGACGCCGACGACTTGCTCTCGTTGTTCGAGGAGGTGCGGGGTGCGGGCCGGCACCTGGCGTTGATGGCGCATTACAGCCACCCGCGCGAGCTGGAGACGCCGATCGCCGAGTTGGCGGTGCGCCGGATCAGAAGCACGGGTGCGGCGGTCCGCTGCCAGGCACCTCTCGTTCGCCACGTGAATGACTCGGCGGACAGCTGGGCGCAGCTCTGGCGCCGACAAGTCCGCCTCGGCGCGATCCCCTATTATATGTTCGTCGAGCGTGACACCGGCCCACGGGACTACTTCTCGGTTCCGCTGGCCCGGGCGCTGAGGATCTTCAACGACGCCTACCGTCAGGTCTCTGGCCTGGGACGTACGGTCCGGGGCCCGAGCATGTCGGCGACACCGGGCAAGGTCCTTGTCGACGGTATCGCGACGGTCGGCGGTCAGAAGGTCTTCGTCTTGAAGTTTCTGCAGGCGCGGAACCCCGAGTGGGTCGGTAAGCCGTTCTTCGCCAAGTTCGACGAGATGGCCACCTGGCTCGACGAACTGAAGCCCGCCTCGGGGGCGCAGGAGTTTTTCTACAGGCCGGAACTGCGGGAGATCGCGGTAGCAAGAAGGGCCGGCCAGGAGGGTAGAGAAACGGCGCCGGCCTAGGTCTGTGGTCGGGAATTCGTGAATCCATGACTAATTGACTACCTGAACAATCCAATACTCGATATCAGAAGGGCCGCTTGGTTTCCCACGCGGCCCTTCTCAATTCGAAGGCTCAATTGTTCAAGTAGTCAAGTAATCTTGGATTCACGAATTCCCATCCCGCGTCTCCTCCGTGGCTACGGACTCTTCATCTTCTGTGGTGTACTTGTCGAACCAGCTGCGCAGGTACAGCTGCGAGCGCATGAAGTTCGACGGTCGCGAGCTGGTGCCATGCCACTCGTCGTTGAAGCGGAGCATCACGGTGGGGATCTTCTGCACCTTGAGCGCCATGTAGAACTCCTCGGTCTGGGAGATCGGCGTGCGAAGGTCGTTCACCCCGGTCATCAGCATAGTGGGGGTCGTGACGTTCTCTGCGTACATGAGCGGCGAGCGGCGCAGGTGCTCCTCCGGGTCCTCCCAGGGGTAGTGGTCGAAGTTGCGGTACCAGCCGGCGCCGTCGGTGGTGCCGACGAACGAGAGCCAGTCGATGACCGGGTAGTTGGAGGAAGCTGCGGCGAAGCGGTCGGTGTGGCCGACGATCCACGCGGTCAAGACGCCACCGCCGCTGCCGCCGTAGACGAACATGTTGCGCTCGTCGATGTAGCCGCGGGCGATCACCTCGTCGACGCCGTTCATCAGGTCGTCGAAATCCTTGCCTGGGTAGGCGCGCTTGATGGCGTTGCCGAAAGCCGACCCGTAGCCCGAGCTACCGCGCGGGTTCGTGTACAGCACGACGTAGCCGTTGGCGGCGTGCTCCTGCCGGGCAAAGCTGAAGGCCACATTGTACATGGCGTGAGGACCGCCATGGATCTGCAGGATTAACGGGTACTTCTTCGCGGGATCGAAGTCCGGCGGCTTGATGATCCATCCCTGGATGCGCAGGTCGTCGGTGGAGGTGTACCAGATCTCCTCCACCGCGCCGAGTTCGATCCCTGCCAGGACATCGTCGTTCACGAACGTGAGCTGGGTGATCCGCTCCGGGCGCCTTACGTCGAAGCTGATCACGTCGCCCGGTTCGTGGGGGTCGGAGCGGACGCCGACCGCCAGCCCGCGGGCGGTTATGTTGCTGACGGAGAGCATGTGCGCTCCGTCGGTGAGGCGTTCGACTTGTCCGTCCAGAGACGCGGAGTAGAGGTTGCTCGTCCCCTCGCTTCTTATGTTGAAGTAGATCCTGCGGCTGTCGTTCGACCAGATGAGCCCGCTGGGCGAGCGGTCGAGATCGGCGGTGAGCGCCCTCGGGTTGCTGCCGTCGCGGTCCATCACGTAGAGCGTGCGGTCGATCCAAGTGTCATCGGTGAGGTCGTAGCCGGTGTAGGCGATCAGTCTGCCGTTCGGCGAAACGAGTGGGCTGCTGTCGGGCCCGCGGCGCTGGGTGAGCTGCGTGATTGTGCCGTCGGCGACGCTCACCTCGTAGATCTCGGACTCGCGCCAGATGTAATCGGCGTCCTCCTCGCGCAGGCCGCTGAATACGATCGCCCCGCCGTCGGGCGTCCAATCGAGGCCGGAGCCGTGGTTGTAGTCGCCGTGCGTTAGCTGGCGCGGCGTTCCGGCCTCCGCCGGGACGACGAAGATGTGGCGATACCCGTCCTTGTAGAAGCCGACGCGATCGCGGCGGTAGTTCAGCCGGTCGATGATCCGTGGGCCTTCGGTCCACCTCGCGCCCTCGGGCCGGCTAGGGAGCTTTACGGTCCAGGCGTCTCGGCTGGGCACGAGCATGGAGAAGGCGATCTGCGTGCCGTCCGGCGACCAGCGGATGTTGCCCGGTGACTCATCGACGCGGGTGACCTGGGTGGTGGCCCCCTCGGCGTCCATCCAGCGGACGAAGATCTGGGACCCCTCAGGCTCGCCCTGTGCCAGGTAGGCGATGCGTGTTCCGTCGGGCGACCAGCGGGCGGACGAGCCGTCGGTCAGGTAACGGTTCTTGCTGCCGTCGGCGTTCATAATCCAAAGCGCCGACTCGCGGCGATCGTTCAGCTTGTCGACCCAGCGGCGGGTATAGATGATCTGGTTACCGTCGGGCGCGATCTGGGGGTCGGAGACGCTCTCCATCTCCAGGTAGAGCGCGAGGGTCAGCCGGTCGGGTACCTCCGGCTGGGCGCTCGTGACGCAGGGGAGCGCTAGGACCAGCGCTGCCGCCGCGAGGTTTGCGCGCTTCATCTCGGCCTCCTTGTTGCGGGTCGGGCTTGGTCTCCCATGATAGACTAGGTTTCCGACTGCGAGTGTTCAACCGGTGCACCTTGGGTGGCGGCCTTTCCCGCCCGGCTCTCGGGCGATATTAGTTGTCCGCCTGACCTCCCGGGTCGGCAGGGACTCCGGGTGGTCAACTCGATCGCGAGGAGGCCGGAACTGAGCTCAGAAGCGGTGGGGGAAAGGAAGGGGACCGATCTAGCGTCGGTAGCGGTGCTCATCGGCATCGCGTTTGTCGACATGATCGGCTTCGGTATCGTCCTCCCGCTGCTGCCTTTCTACGCGGTGGAATTCGGCGCCTCCGACTGGATGGTGGGTCCGCTGGTGGCGTCGTTCTCGGTGGCGCAGCTGCTATCGGCGCCGTTCTGGGGCAAGATCTCCGACCACTACGGCCGGCGTCCGCTGATCCTCATCGGGCTGGCGTTCTCGGCGTTCTCTTACGCTCTCTTCGGCCTCGCGACGACCGTAGCAGTCCTGTTTATCTCGCGCATCGTCCAGGGAGCGTCCGGCGGTACGATCGCCGTCGCCCAGGCTTACGTAGCGGACACCACGGCGCCGCAACGCCGCGCCCAGGTGCTGGGCTGGCTGTCGGCCGCCACCGGGGCTGCGTTCATGATCGGCCCGGCGATCGGCTCCTGGGCCTGGCGCTGGGGCGGTCACACCGCGCCCGGGTTCGTGGCCGCGGCGCTCTGCGTAGTCAACCTGGGCCTCGCCGTCAGGTTCCTGCCCGAGCCGTCGGCCTCGAGGCTGCGTGAGGCCCGGGGCCGTCTGGCAGTGCCTCCACTGCGCGAGGTACTGCGGGCAGCTCTGCGCGGGCCGCTCGCCCGAATGATCGGTATCTACTTCCTCGGGATGGGCGCATTCACCGCGATGACGGCGATCTTCCCGCTGTTCCTCTCGGAGCGATTCTTGATAGACGAGTCGACCGTGGGATACGTGTTCGTCTACGTTGGGTCGGTTTCGGTCCTGGTACGCGGTGTAGCAGTGGGCAAGCTCGTGCATCGGTTTGGAGAGGCGGTTGTCTGCCGGTTCGGAGCGGCCCTGCTCGGCATCGGATTGGGAGTGGGTACCGTCGCGGACACCTACCCGCTGCTGGCGGTGGCCATCACCCTTGTCGCTGCGGGAACGGGAACCCTCTTTCCGCCGCTGGCTGCCCTCATCTCCCGATCCACGTCGGCGGAGGAGCAGGGAAGCACTCTGGGGCTCAACCAGTTCTTCGGTGGTGTCGCCCGCGTGGCCGGGCCGATAGGAGGTGCAGCGGTCTTCGATGCCTTCGGTCCCGGGGCACCGTTTCTTGCCGCGGCGCTGGGTGTGGGGGTCGCTTTCGTGATCGCGCTGGGGCTCAGGCCGGCGGCCGCCGGTAGCCGGTAGCCGGTGGCCGGTTCACGGTTGGCAGCCGACGCTTGCGTGCGGTCCACTCGGATCTTCTCTGTGACGATTTGTTGACGACCGGGTGCCAGCGTGGAGAAGTTGCCGTGAGTGACTCTCCTCGACCTTAGGCGCTGATGACCAGCCGTTTGGCGAACAACTTCACCGACCTTGAAGTCTATCAGAGAGCCAAGAAGCTAGCCTCCGCGCTATTCGAGAGAACGAGGAGCTTCCCGCGTGAGGAGGCGTATTCTCTAACCGATCAGCTGCGGCACTCCTCACGAGCGATCGGTGCGCAGATCGCTGAGGCGTGGGGCAAGCGATTGTACCCGGGCTATTTCTTGAGCAAGCTAACCGACGCCGACGCCCAACAACTCGAGACGCAGCATTGGATAGCGGTGGCGGTAGACTGCAGGCACCTTGACAGAGAGGAAGCTGCCGACCGTTTGGAGGAGCTGGCGATCATCGGCCGGATGTTGGGCTCGATGATGGAAAAGGCCCGCCTCTTCTGCCGAGAGACGGGCCCTCATGCCAACGCCTGATTTAGGATGCCGGTCACCGGATACTGGGCACCAGCCACCGGCCACCGGTTACCGGCTGCCGCACACCGGTCAGAAGATCCGCCTGCTCGCCCTGGCGTCGACGAGTTCGTCGATCCAGGTCCACAGGTTGTCCTGTCGGTCGACGGGCAGACCGAGGGTTATCTGGTTGCGCCAGCCTCGCATGACCTCGTCGTCCTGCGTCCACAGGCGAACGCGTTGGCGCGGGATGTCCTGCTCCCAGCGCACGGCAACCGTCGGGCTGGCGTACAGCAGTCTGACGGTGACTCTACGCGAGAGGTACTCGAGGGGCTCTAGGTTGATTCTCGAGTAGCGGTCGTCCTCCCCACCGCTCGACCTGACGTCGGGCACGCCGTCGCTGACCACCATAATGGTGAGCGGCTTGAGGATGAGGTTCTGCCGCTTGACGAACGTCGCCACGCGTTCGAAGAACGGGTTGAAGTCGGTCAGCGCATCACCGGATGGGAACCAGTTGTGCAGGTCGGCATCGATCTCGTCGACCGTCTTGCCCTGGAAGTCGTGGATCGGATGGAACGACTTCGCTTCGCCGGGCCGTTCGCCGCCGATGGAACCGACGAACAGAACGGCCGGTTGTTCCAACTCGCCCAGCCCGTTGAGGTGGCCGTAGATGTAGTGAGCCGTGAAGCGGAGCGCGTCGTTGTAGTTGCCGGTGTTTTGGAACGAGCCGCTCACGTCTATGCCGACAAACAACGTCAAGCGTGGCTCCGGCTCGCCCTCCGGCGCACAAGCAGCGGTTAAGAGCAGGCTCGTTGCCAACACGGCGCTCGCGATCCGCCACCGGGTCGTCCTGGATTCGTGATCAACGTACATGGCTATCACCTGTGGCTCGGTTGTCGTCGTCCTAGGGTCAATCGCCGCTCGTTGAAGGGTGGGTCGATTGGCCGCGCAGGACTTGGACCAGCGCGTCCTTGATCATCACGTTCTCGATTGTAGTAAACGGCAGCTTGAAGGCCTGCCGCGACGTGATCACCACTGTGGCGCAGTTAACGGCCGCGGCGAGCATCTGCAGCACCGGCAGCGACATGAGCTCGAGCAGCTCGAGCGAGCGGGCCCGGAACCACTCGTTCTCGGCCTTGAGCGCATTGATCGGACCGCGCCACCAGTCGGGCTCGGGAGCACGAGGTCGCTCACCGGGCGCGGCTTCCTGCACCGAGATAGTCTCGCGCGCCAGCACGGCGAGCAGTGCCGGAGTGCCGAAACGACCGAAGAGGAACCATGTCATCGCTCGAATGCCGATCCAGCCGAAGGAGGCCATAGCGAGCGTACCGCCAAAGCCGATCTGGTAGCCGGTATTCGCTGCGATCCAGGGCGTGATCGCGTCGATGAGCTCGCGATAGAGGAATACGACCTCGAAGAACATCACGAAGAACTCGACGAGTAGCATCTGGATGAACGTCTTGACGTCCTTCCTCTCCCAGGCCTGAGCTAGCACCTGGATCGAGGCGAAGCTTCCGCAGATCACGACGAACAGGAAGAGCCAGAGGATCGGCGCCATCAGGGTCCGGCTCTCGACGCCGGCGAGGTCGTAAAAGACCTCCGAGACGGTCGGCATCAGGGTGTAGGTGAAGATGAGCGCCTCGAGCGCCGACCAACCGATCGTCAGCAGGAAGGCGAGCCACGGGACACCGGGCTGGAAGTACTTGCGGCCCATCCAGTCGAGCAGGGCAAACGGCGTCAGTATGACCAACCGCAGCGACTTGAAGCCGAGCTGGAGGGTCAGCTTCAGGAGACCCCAGGCCCAGCCGATGAGCATCCAGACGAAGCGCGCGATGCCTACCCAGAAGAGCCAGACGCTGCGCCCAGTCTCCCACCAGAGGAGAACGAGGGCGACGAGGAACTCGCGGCGGCCGGCGCGGAATGGCACGGTGTAGAGAGCAAGCATCGTGCACCAGATCGCTACGATGACGAGCAACGCCGGGAGCAGCAGGAAGACACGCTTGAAGAAGGTCGCCCATCCCGTGTTCGCGATCCAGGCGAAATCGAAGATCGTTGCCTGCGCGTCCGGTATCCAGGCGATGAGGAACGTGAGCAGCTGGAAGGTGAGCTGCCACTGCTCCGGCAACGTCGCGGCGATGGCGTCTAACATGG
>CP070812.1:204628-208235 GCA_020344015.1 Gemmatimonadota bacterium | reverse complement strand
GGACGGTGGGCGCGCTGGCGGCGCTCCCAGCCGGTGAGGTGGAGGCGCGGCTGGGCGCCGAGGGAGTGCAGATCCACGGCTGGGGCCGCGGGCTCGATGACGGTAGAGAGGGGCCGTTCGGTGGAGCGCCGCCCGGCGACTGGACGGTGGAAGTCGAGTTTCCCGGCCCCGTCGAGCGTCTCGAGCCGCTCCTCTTCCTGCTCAAGTCATGCCTCGATCATCTGTCGGATGCGCTCGCCGTGGAAGGGCTCTGTCTGCGCGGTCTCGAGCTCACCATCGCCACGGAGGACGGGCCGGTCCGGGAGACGGTGCGGCCCGCACGCCCGACCCGGCAGGTGGCGATGCTGCTCTCACTCTGCCGGAACGCCCTCGACGGCCTGCAGGTCCCCGGCCGGGCGCTGGGGATTCGGGTCGCTGCCGAAGAAGTCGTCCCGGCGATGGCGGAGCAGGCTGACCTGTTCGAGCCGCCGCGACCCGACCCCGACGCCTTGGCGACGGCGCTGGGCAAGTTGCAGGGGCGCTGGGGTCCGGACTCGGTGGTGCAGCCCGCCGCCGCCGACAGCCACCGGCCCGAGAAGCAGGGACGCTGGGAGCCGGTCGACCTCATGACCGAGCTCGCTAGGCGCGCGGTGCTCGACGGCAACGGAAACGCGTCATTGCCCGCCGAAGCGCCCGCACTCGTGCTGCGCCTCTGGCCGCGGCCGCGACAACTCGATGTACACATCGAGAAAGGCGAGCTCGGTGCGCTGGTGGTGGACGGCGGTTGGCGCGCCGTCGAACAGCTCAAAGGTCCGGAACGGCTCTCCGGCGAGTGGTGGGAGGACCACTACCGGCGCGAGTACTACCGCGTGAGCACGATCGCGGGCGATTTGCTCTGGGTGTTCTACGACCCGCGACGCCGCGGTTGGTTCTGGCACGGCTGGTGGGATTGAGATCCGCTACGACGCGAACTCTCCCGCTACTGTTGGGAGAAGTGTTGGGACCGAGGCCCATGCGCCCGAGCGTAGCCGCCACGTGACTCCGCCTGCTCCGGCACGTAGGCCGCATAACGCCACGTCTCCTGCATCCGCGGGGAGGAAGTTGACCGCGGAGCCCAACGGAAGTTCCTCGTTGCTTCGCCCTGGATAGCGCGGCATCTTTGGGCACAACCGGGTGGCCGTAATCCCACATACCTCAGGTCGCAGATGGCAGCTACGTCCCGTCTCAAGCGGCTCATTCACGAGATCCACCGCCGGTCCCTCTGGCAGGTGCTATTGATCTACTGCGGCGCCGCCCTCGTGGCGTATCAAGCGGTCCAGGCGCTGACAGAGGGATTGGGGCTACCGCAGTGGTTTCCCGCTTTCGCCATAGTCCTCTTCATTGTTGGCCTGCCCATCGTACTGGCGACGGCGTTTGTGCACGAGGTAGCTCCGCCGAGGGTGACACGAGCAGAGCCGACTCCTCTGACGGAAGCCGAAGCAGCAAGAGTCGAGGCTGAGGCCACTGCTGCCCGCCACGAAGTGAGACGCAGACATCGCTTCCTGACTTGGCGCAATGCGGCCGCGACCTTCGTGATTGTGCTGGCTGCATGGGGCGTCGTGGCGACGGGCTGGTACCTTCTCGCAGACAGGGCTGGGCCGGAGCAGATGGAAGCTGCGGAGGAGATGCGGAAGTCCATCGCCGTTCTTCCCTTTGAGAACCTGAGCCCTGATCCTGAGAACGAGTTCTTTGCTGATGGGATTCACGACGAGATCATCGCCCACCTTTCGAAGATCGCCGACCTCAGAGTGATCTCGCGCACCTCCGTCATGGAGTACAAGGGCAGGTCGGGGAACCTGCGCACCGTAGCCGAGGAGCTTAACGTCACGAACATCCTGGAGGGGACGGTCCGTCGCGCAAACGGGGAAGTACGCATCACGACACAACTAATCGATGCCCTTGCCGACGAGCATCTTTGGACGGAAGTCTACGATCGTAATCTGAGCGATGTGTTTGCTGTCCAGAGTGATGTTGCGCAGCAGGTCGCCACCGCGCTGAGGGCCACACTGAGTCCTGCCGAAAGGGAGCTTATCGCGGAGAGGCCGACCGACAACCTGGAGGCCTATGATTGGTATCTGCGCGGGAACCAATACTACATTGACAGGGAAGAATACCGAATTGCGGTGGACCTGTATGAGAATGCCGTCGAGCTGGACCCGGACTTTGCCCTGGCCTACGCAAGATTGGCGATGGCAGAGACTGAACTCTATTGGTGGATTGCCGAGGAGAGGACGGAGGAGCGGCTGGCCAGAGCACGGCGAGCCGCTGACAGGGCGCTGCAGCTCGACCCTGATCTCCCCGAAGGGCACATGGCCATGGGTTTGTACCACTATTGGGGGCACTTGGATTACGACAGTGCCGTGAGGCATCTTGCCATCGCCCAAAGGGGCCTATCCGGCCAGGCCGATGGCTATTGGCCAATCGCAATTGTCCAAAGGCTGCAGGGCAAATTCGAGGAGGCAGCACTCAATCTAAGAAAGGCATTCGAGCTTAGCCCTCGGATCTTTTGGATGGCTAGAACGGTTGCAACCACCCAGTACCACATGCGCGACTACGAACAGGCCGAAGCCTACTTGGACAGGGCTATAGAGCTCGCACCGGAGCAGTTCGGCCTCTATCTGTGGAAGGCGGCGCTCTACCTGAGTTGGGAAGGCAACCGGGGAAGAGCCCGGCAGGTTCTACAGCAGGCGTGGACAAAGATCTATCCGCCACCACTCTACAGCGGCAACGACCTATGGCAGTGGTGGTTGTATCGAATCATCGATACAGACTACGAGCATACACTGCGCCGACTGAATTCTGGGGTCGTAGAGACGGATACCACATCTTACCTTCTTACTAAGGCTGAGCTGCATGCCCTGAACAACCAGCCCGCGCTAGCGCGTGCCATCTACGATTCAGCCCGTGCCATTTTGGAAAGCAGAATTGAGGCTGACCCGGCCAGGGCGGACCTCCACAGCCAAATCGGTGTTGCGTTCGCCGGTCTAGGTCACAAAGAGGAGGCGATCCGCGAGGCTGGGAAGGCCGTAGAGCTGATTCCCGTATCCAAGGACGTTCTCGCCGGTTACGATTGGATCGCGTTCTTGGCTGAGGTCTACGTCATGGTCGGCGAACACGGCGCTGCAATCGACCAACTTGAGTATCTGCTCTCCATACCGGGCTGGCTCTCGATACCGTGGCTGCAAGTCGATCCCATCTGGGACCCCCTCCGCAACCACCCGCGCTTCCAGGCGCTGCTGGAGGACTACGAGCAGTAGCGCTCTCCCTCGTCCACTGTTGGGACGAGTGTTGGGACGCTGCAGTCGTACGTCATCGGTCCGAGTCGGTTCCTGTCGGTTTCCGCCTAAGCGAGAGGTGCGGTCGCGTCGGCTTCTGTCGGTCCTTGTCGGTCCCTGTCGTACCGGGGGGAGTCCACGGCTGGTGGGATTGAGAGCCGCTCACGACGCAGATTCTCCCGCTCCTCTTGGGAGAAGTGCTGTTGGCTGGGGTCGTTGATGCCCGGCGGTTGATGCCGCATCTTTGACCCTAACCGGGTACCCGTAATCCCACGTACCTGAGGCCGCAGGTGGCAACCATGTCCCGTCTCAAG
>CP070812.1:196791-204528 GCA_020344015.1 Gemmatimonadota bacterium | reverse complement strand
AACTCGTCACCGTCACCCAGTCGATCTCAGCGGACTCGAGCGCCGCGACGACGCTCGGATCGGGCTCCTCCACATCGATGCTGCCGTAGACGACGATCTCGTCCACCTGTGCCCCTGCCTTCTCCAACTCCTCGGGCAGCACCTGACGACCCCGGTTCGTCCGAGCAAGCAGGAACCGGCGGCCGGCTGCTTCCGCCACCAGTGCCCGGGCCAACGACTCGGCTACGAACTGCTCGGGCAACAGGTCGGCTCGCAGGCTGTAACGTGCCAACCGCTCCGCGGTCCCCGAGCCTATGGCGGCCAGCTTCACACGCCCTAGTCGCCGCACGTCGCCCCCACATTCATCGAGCCGCCGCAGCAGGTAGTCAACGCCGTTGGCGCTTGAGAAGACAAGCCAATCGTACTCCTCCAGCCGGTCCAGCGCTGCGTCGACCGGCCCCCAATCCAGTGGATCGGTGACGCGGATAGTAGGCCGCGTGAGCACATCCGCTCCCAACGCGGTCAGTCCATCGCGCAGCGGCTCGGCGGTGCCCGGCGACCCAGTTACCAGGACGCGCGCGCTGATCAACGGGCGGGCGGCGAACCAGGACACTTCTGGCGCGCGATCGACCACCGATCCCACCACGATTACGGCCGGCGGTGCTACATTGCGCTGATCAATGGATTCCGCGACCGTGCCCAACGTACAACGCACCGTCTGCTGCTGTGCCCGCGAGCACCAGCGAACGATCGCCACCGGGGTCTCGGGCGACTTCCCCTGCTCGATCAGAGCAGCGCTCCATTCCGCAGCCCGCCGCACGCCCATGTAGTAGATGAGCGTGCCGGGAAAATCGGCCACGCCGGGGCCGAGATGAGACTCGCCTTTCTCGTCGCGCTCGCGGCCGGTGATCAACGCGACAGCCGAGGCCTCTTCATGGTGCGTTATGGGAATCTCACAGTAGGCGGCGACGGCGAGCCCGGCCGTGATTCCTGGAACGATCTCGTAGGAGATGCCCGCCGCGCGCAGCGCTTCTTCCTCATCGGCACCGCGGCCGAACACCGACGGATCCCCACCTTTCAGTCGCACGACCGTACGGCCCTTGCGGGCTTCGTCGAGCATCCGTGCCGTGATCTCCTTCGGCGAAATGGCACGCCCGAGCTTGTGATGCCCTAGTCCAACCAATTCCGCTGAGAGCGGCGCATGCTCGACGATGACCGGGTTGACGAGGTAGTCATACAACACCACGTCGGCCTGCCTCAGGCACTCCACGCCGCGCAGCGTGATCAGTCCGGGATGGCCGGGACCGGCACCGACCAGAAAGACCTTACCCGCAGGGGTGCTGGATGCACTCGTCATGCGTTTGACCCTGACTCTTCTCGGGCGACGTTTGCCAGAAACTCCCGGAACCCCCGGTGCTGACCCAATGCCGGCAAGAGCTCGACCTCCACAGACCGATGGATCGCTCGGAGCCGCTCCACTATGGGACGAATGTCGCGATCCACATGCCCTTCGTCCGCGAGGAACAACGGTAGCACTCGCACCCGCGCTACTCCCCTATCCACCGCCTCGGAGACCACGTCATCCAGCGTCGGAGGCGTATGGTCCATATACGCGAGCCGCACCCTGTCAGGGCCGACATCGGCCTCGATCGAATCGGCCATCCTCTCCACCGAAGCACGCCAATTCGGATCGAGGCTTCCATGAGCGACTATGATTAGCATGACACCTCGGTCTTGACCGGCTGCACCCTAATCCAGCCGCCCGGTGCCGTCAAGCTGCTGTCGTAGAAGACTTCGGGGCTTCAGGAGGATCAGCCAGCTGCGTCAGATGGTAGGCGATCTCGGACAGCCCCAGGGAGATATGCTCGTTGCGTACCAGGACGTCCGGCGGGACCGTTACCTGGACGGGCGCGAAGTTCCAGATCGCCTTGACCCCAGCCGAGACCAGACGATCCACCACTTTCTGAGACACCTCGGCGGGGGTGGTCAGAATGGCGAGCCGGATTTCGTGCCTGCGGATGAACGGCTTCAACGCCCTCATCGACTGTACCGTACGCCCCGCAACCTTGCCGCCTATCTTTCGCTTGTCGTTGTCGAACACCGCCACAATCTCGAGCCCATATCTGGCGAAGTTCTTATAGGCTGCCAGCGCGCTGCCCAGGCGCCCGGCGCCGATCATCACCCCCTCGTACGGCTGGTCGAAGCCCAGAACGTGCCGTATGCCACGGCACACCTCGCACACCTCGAACCCGACCCGCCCCATCCCCAGGAGCCCGATGGCGCCAAAATCCTTGCGGACCTGCGTGGGATCGACATCCAGCGCCTCCGCGATCTGGGCGCTGGTCACGTTCTTGAGTGGCTTCTTGAACGATGACTCGGTCAGCCAGCGGTAGTACCGCATCAACCGCTCGAGCACCACCCGCCGAAGTCGCGCCAAATCCCCCTCCAGGGTCCGAAATCGCCGCTGCGAGCTTAGTGAGATTTTTTTCACGTTTAGCCCACCTCCCCATTCTAGCGCCGATTTCGGACCAGTCAACCCCTTGTGAGATTTTTTTCACGATTAGCGCCCGGCGCCCCAGGGGAGCCCCGAACCACCCGCCAGGCCTGCCAAATCCCGACGGCGTTCCCACGCTCCCTAAGCCGATCGTACAGACCGGCGCCGATGCGGGACGCGTCGACGCGAATATCATACTCTCGCCTTCGACGTCCGGAAAAACTACAAGATCAATGCTGACCACTGGGGAGCAACGAGAGCAACTACAGCACTCTATCAGTAAGGCTTATCGGTTTCAGTTGCCCGTTTCAGGTGGGCTTTTGCATAATGGGGTATACGGCAAAACTGATGAAGCGGGCGTGACCCACCTACCCGGCCCCATGCTTTGGCAGTTGCGTTGCCCGCAGACTCAACTGACCTCCCAGGGACCGGACAGGACGAAGCGTGGATCGAGGAGAGAGGAGATCGAGATGATATCATCGGTCATGGATGTCGAGTATTTCTCCATTGTCGTTGCTGACAAGCCGGGCGAAGCCAGGAAACTCCTTGAATTCCTGAGCGAGAAGAGCGTGAACCTGCTTGCCCTTACCGCATTTCCCCTGGGCGGAGGGGAGAGCCGAATCGACTTCTTCCCCGAGGACCCGTCACTGCTGAGAGAGGCGGCTGAAGACGCCGAGGTGCCTATGGAGGGACCCAAGAAGGCCTTCTTGGTCCAGGGAGAGGACACGATCGGAGCGTTGTACGATTTCCACCTGAAGCTGTCCAATGCTCGCATCAACGTTCGCGCCTGCAACGGTGTCGTGGACGGTACCGGCCGGTTCGGATACGTCATCTGGGTCGATCCCGCCGATCACGAAGAAGCCTCGAAGGTCTTGAGAGCCAGTGATTGGAGGACGATCCAAACTAGCCGCCGGAAGTAGCGGCCACGAGAGTCCTTCAGAATCGCGGCCGAGCTTATGACCGCGAAGCCAGGTTCCGTCTGAGGAATGGACTGCCGGCGTGAGGCGCCGAGCCGCTGCGGAAGCCGTTCAGCGGCCCGTGCTGAAGGTGGAGGGAGGAGACTATTCGCCGATCAGCTCCTTCACGACTACGATCAGCTCGTCCGGGTCAATTGGTTTGTCGATGTACTTCTCCGGCCGCTCCAGCCCCTCTTCCCTCATCTTGGTGATCGCCTTCTTGAGACTCTCACGCAAGCTGTCGAACGGCCGCTCGAACGTATCGCCGGACGCTTGGCTCTCGTCTTCCTCGAGAACATCGGCGACCCCGGTCAGCATGATCACCGGGATGTCCTTGTATGCTTCGTTTCTCCGGAGCTGTTTGAACAGCACAAACCCAGTCTTTTTGGGCATCATCACATCTAACACGATCAGATCGGGCTTCGATTCCTCGACCATTTTCAGCCCCTCTTCTCCATCGAAGGCTTGGACTGGTTCGTATCCGTTCTCGCTCAGCGCAACGGAAAGGAACCTGACTGTGTTCTCATCGTCATCGACTACCAACACCCGCTTCGACATCGGCTTCCCCCTCTCTCAGACTTGGACCCTTGATCGGCAGCGTCACGCGGAATGTTGCTCCCCTCCCAAGCTCTGACTCGACGGTTGTGGTTCCTCCATGAGAACTCACGATTCGAGACACCACCGCCAATCCCATTCCGGTTCCCTTCTTCTTCTTGGTGCTGAAGAACGGCGTGAAGATCTTGCCCTGCACCTCGTCAGGCATCCCCGGTCCATTGTCACTGACCTCGATCTGTGCGTAGCCGTCGACCGCTCCCTGCTCCACCGCGAGCCTGACCCGAGGTCTCTCCTCCCCATCATAATCCTTCCAGGAGCACGCATCCAGAGCGTTCGACAGCAGATCCATCACCACAGAGCGAATCAACTCGGGATCGCACTCAACGGTCGGAAGACCGTCAGCAAAGTCGACCAACAACTCGACACCGGATTCCTCGAACTTCGCGGCGCTCAGCGAGTGGATCTCCTTCGCCAACGCCGCTAGACATGTGGGTTTAAGATCGAGATCCCGCTCCCTCGCGAAGTCCAACATGCTCTTCGACATGTCGGTCATGCGAGTGATACCCTCCTCCACCATATGCCAGCCCTCAGCCAGGATCTCCTTGTTGTCCTTCGCCAGGCCCAGCCTGACCATGTACGCGCCGCCCTTCAACTGGTTCAGCAGGTTCTTGATGGAATGCTGGACGCCGGTCAACGCCTGGCCCAATGCAACCATCCTCTCCGACTGGACCAGTTTGCGCTGGAGTCGGACCTCGTTGGTGACGTCCTTGCTGATCCCGATCGTCCCAATGGGGGCACCGTCGGGTGCGCGGAGACGAGAGAGCGTCAGCAGTACGTTCCGGACGTCGCCGTCTTTGGTCCGGAAGTGTGTCAGATAGTTGACCACGTGGTCGGTATCACGCAGCTGCTCGATAGCCACATCGCGTTCGCGGGGATCGGCGAACAGCATCTGGATTCGCCGCCCAACCACCTCGTCCCTGCTGTACCCCAGGATCTCCTCTGCACCCGTGTTGAACGAGTCGATCAGACCTGTCGGACCTACGGTGATGATCATGTCGGGTGAGTTGTCGACGATTCCCTGCAGGAGTTCCTGCGTGCTCAGCAGTTCAGAGTACGTCGTCGAGAACTCCGACGTGATGCCGTCGAACACCTCCTCCACCTGGGCGAGGCCATCTCTCTTGGTGTCGTCGAACCTGAAACTGTAGTCGTGGTCGGCGAGCCGCTGGGCACCCGCCCTGAGGGCCCGGATGCGGCTGCCCACGAGTCGGTCGGTCATCCACCACGTGACTGCCGTGCCGAGCAGCAGTGCAATCGCGATCACAATCGCACTGTGAAGGTTGCGGCTAGCGATGAGGGCGTCGACTCGCGCCAGCGAGAAATCCGCCTGGATGACACCCAGCACTTCGCCTTCCACAACTCCGGAGTGGCACTCGCTCGTGCTGCACCCCGCCTCACTCACCACGGGTGTGACGGTCGACACGGCCCGCTCGCCGTCTGCCAAGTCGAGCACTTCGTCAAAGCTTCCAACGATCCCGCCCTCCGTCCCACCCCCCGCAGTGTGGCACACATTGCAGGGCCAAGATTCGGGTTGCACCGCGACGCCGCTGCTCTCCAGTTGCGATGCCACCACGCGCCCGTCGTGAGCGATGAACCGGATGTCGCGGTAGGCCGGGTTCTCCGAAGCCATCCGATTGACTACGGGCGCGAAGGTCGCCGGCTCGCCCTGCATCATGAGATTCTTGATCCTCTGATGAATTCTCTCAGAGGTGACCCTCGATATGTCGCGCGCAGACTCCAGCTCAGCGCGCTCGTAGTCCAGATTGGTCACGTAGCTCGAGATGCCGAGAACGGCAACCAGGATCGCCAGGAAAACGCCGTTCACCTTCCACACGAGTCGGCGCCTTCGCAGCACGGCGGGCAAGACTCGACTGTCGGGGGCTGGTTCTGGTCCCGTTGGGCTCATTGCGCTCGATCCCCGCATACGGCGCGCGATCGGATTGGAGCATCAACGCCAGGAACGCAAATGAGAAGTGCCACGCTGGCTGGCCCTGCGTCGTCCCGCGCGGACTCTCAGCACTAATATAGTGCGGAAGAGCACGCTCCACGAGGCGATCGCTTTAGCTGCCAACCGGTTGCACGACGGGCGACACTCGCTGCCGCGACCTTCTATCTGGTAGGAACCAGCGACGCCCGTGCGCCATCCGGAGGGTGCGAGGAAGCAAAAGAAGAGTTAATCGTGACAAAAATCTCACAAGGACTTGACACAGCTATCGAGAGATACTATCAAGGTAGCAGGAAAACGTGACAAAAATCACGGTTAGCCTTGGCCAACCCAGTTCCCCAGTGAAATCGGTGTGACGTGGGGTACCCTAGGGCAAGGAGTGCCGCTATCTCCATTCCCACATTCCACGTCACGTTGGGCGGAGCATCGCGTCACCAGTTCCGACGACCTGGTGTCTCCCCCGACACCATCCGTTGAGACGACACGACGAGCGTGTTGCAACCTGCAACCAGAGAGCGTGCTATGAGTGGTGAGGCAAAGCCAATCCTTGTCATAGGAGGAGGGATCGCGGGCACGACCGCGGCGCTGGAAGCCGCCGAGGTGGGCTACCAAGTGATCCTGGTCGAGAAGGAGGCCTTTCTCGGGGGGCGCGTGATGCGTTCCTACAAGTACTTCCCCAAGATGTGTCCGCCCACGTGCGGGTTCGAGATCAATACACGCAGGCTCCGACGCAACCCCAGAATCACTGTGCACACGCTGTCCACGGTGGAACAGGTCTCTGGCAAGGCGGGCAACTTCGAAGTGAAGATCAAGAAGCGGCCACGCTACGTCACGGGCCAGTGCTCGCTGGACGATTCGCTTGCGGATCAGCTCACGTCTGAACGGCCGGATGACCTGAACTTGGGAATGGGTACTACCAAGGCCCTGTACTACCCGCATGACATGGCCTACCCACCGGTCCACATGCTCGACCGCGATGCGTTGTCTGAATCCGATGTCCAGACCCTTACGGAGGTGGCCCCACCAGGAGCGATCGACCTCGCCATGACCGACGAGGACATCGAGGTCGACGCCGGTGCGATCATCGTCGCGACCGGTTGGAAACCGTACGATGCCACCAAGCTCGACAACCTCGGGTTTGGCCGGTACGAAAACGTGATCACCAATGTCATGATGGAGCGGCTGGCCGACCCTCACGGTCCCACCGGTGGAGGGATCGTGCGCCCCTCCGACGGCGCGAATGCCGTGAACCTGGCGTTCGTGCAATGCGCCGGATCGAGAGACGAGAACCACTTGCCCTACTGCTCTGCGGTCTGCTGTATGGCGTCACTCAAACAGGCACGGTACCTCAGGGAGAGTAACGAGGCTGCCAGAGCAACCGTGTTTTACATCGACATCCGCACCATCGGACGCCTGGAGAAGTTCTACTACGACCTGCTTGAAGACACGAACGTCTCGTTTGTCAAAGGCAAGGTCGCCAAAATCACCGAAAATCCTGGAAATAAGAACCTGATCCTGGAGGTGGAAGACACGATAGCGGGACACAAGCCGGAGCAGCGCTTCGACATGGTCGTCTTGGCCACCGGCATCGTGCCCAACACCGCTGATGTGAAGATCCCCCTCGAGCTGGAATACGACGAGTACGGCTTCATCGACGGAGACACCGAGGTGGAGGGGATCTACGTCGCGGGATGCGCCAAGCATCCCTGCGACGTCTCCCGCGCGACCAAGGAATCCACGGCGGCCGCGTT
>CP070812.1:191166-196691 GCA_020344015.1 Gemmatimonadota bacterium | reverse complement strand
CGTCACGGTGGGCGGAACCGCGATCGTCGCCTTCAACGCCGACATGGGTCGGTTCAATCCCCTGGTGAACACGGACCAGAACACCAACGAGGTGATCTACTACATGCTGTTCACCCCGTTGGTGCAGTACGACGAGAGCTTCGCGGCGCGGCCCTACCTGGCGGAGAGCTGGGATTTGGAACCGGGCGGGGTGACCTTCAGGTTGAACCGCGATGTGCGCTGGCACGACGGCGTACCGGTGACCGCGCACGATGTCGCGTTCACCTTCCGGCGCGCAAAAGATCCGCAGACCGCCTCAGTGCTCTCTTCGGCCTATCTCGAACTGGTCGAGTCGGCGGAGGTGATCGACTCGTTCACGATTCGTTTCAGCTTCGCGCGACCTCACGCGCGACCACTCGACGGGTTCTGGTGGGCACCGGTACCCAAACACCTGCTCGAGGATACGCCGCCAGCCGAGATGGCCCGCACGCCGTTCAACCGTCAACCGGTCGGCAGCGGACCGTTCCGGTTCGTGGAATGGGAGGCCGGCGAGAGCCTGACGCTCGACCGGGTCGCGGATTTTCCGGAGTCGCTGGGCGGCCCGCCCTTCCTCGACCGAGTCATATTCCGCTTCGTCGGCGAGCCGGCGACGCTGCTCTCGGAGGCGCTGACCGGCCGGGTAGATGTCAACGGTTCGCTGTTTCCGCACCAGGCCGAGCAGGTCGAGCGCACGCCGGGCGTGAGCCTGCTTAGCTACCCGTTCCGCGAGTACTACTACATCGGATGGAACGTGCGCCGCCCCGTACTGCAGGACCCGCGCGTGAGACGCGCACTGACTATGGCTCTCGATCGGGAACAGCTGATCGACGTTCTGATGTACGGCTACGGTCGGCCGGCGGCGGGGACGATCGCGCCGTGGCACCCGATGTTCACACCGATCGAACCGTTGGCCTTCGACCTGGCGGCCGCCGGCGATAGCCTCGCCGCAGCCGGCTGGATCGATCGCGACGGCGACGGCGTGCGCGAAGACGAAGGGGGCACACCGCTCCGCTTCACGCTGATGACGAACCACGAGAACCCGGTCCGAGTCGATATCGCCCAGGTCGCTCAGGCACGGCTCGCAAGTATCGGCGTCGACGTGGACGTGCGGACGCTGGAGTGGCAGACGTTGCTGGCCCGTCATCGCGGCCGTGAATTCGATGCCGTGGTTCAGAGCTGGGTGCTGGACAACTTCCGTGTCGATCCGGCCGCACTCTTCCACTCCTCCCAGGCGGACCGACCCGGCAGCTACAACCGCAGCGGTCTCAAAGACCCAGAGGTGGATCGCCTGATCGAAACGGCGACGGGCACGACCGACCCCGAGGCTGCAAAGCGCCTCTGGACCGAGTTCTCGCTCGCCTTACAGCAGGCACAGCCCTTCACCTTTCTCATGTGGCTGGACGAGCTGGCGAGCGTCTCGGACCGGCTGCGTGGCGTCGAGATGGACGCTCGCGGCACACTGGTAACGATAGCGGACTGGTGGATTCCGCCGGAGCGACGCTAGCACGTAAGCGAAAGGGGTAGTTGAGGTTATGGGCAGAGACCTTGTCGTGGGCGCGGCCGTCGTCGTGCTGCTCTCCGGCTGCGGCGAAGGTGGGCGGACCGCCGACTCGCCCGCCGTACCCGACTCGCTGCGCTATGGCGGCACGGCGGTGGTAGCGTCGCTCAACGAGATCAACTCGATGAATCACTTCGCGAGCATGGACGAGACCTCGCAAGAGTTTCAGGGCTTCGTCCTGTTCACGCCGTTGATCCGCTACGACGAGGATTTGGCGCCGACGCCCTACTTGGCCGAGAGCTGGGACACGGTGACGACACGAAGCGGCAGCCTCGTTCTCACGTTCCGGCTGCGCGACGACGTGAAGTGGCACGACGGAGTACCGACCAGCGCCTACGACGTGAAGTTCACCTTCGATCGTATTAGAGATGAACGCACATCGTATCCGAACGCGTCGTTGCTGGCGCTCTATGACAGCGCGGTGGTGCAGGACTCTTTCACCATCGCTTTCCACCTGACCCGCCACCCGGGGTACATGGATCCCTGGCGCAGGATCTCGCCGATGCCGGAGCACATCCTGGGCGACGTCGCGCCGGCGGAACTCAGGCACCATCCATTCGGTACGGAACGCCCGCTGGGCAACGGCCCGTTCCGCTTCGTGGAGCACCGCAGCGGTGACCGCTGGGTCTTCGAGGCGAACCCGGACTTCGCCGAATCGCTGGGTGGTCGCCCCTACCTGGACCGGCTGGTCTATAGGTACATCCCGGAGCCGACGACGCGACTGGCCGAGCTGCTGGCGGGCGAGGTCGATGTCTACCTGGTGGTGGCGCCGGACCAAGTCGCGGAGATCGTGGCACACCCCGACGCCCGGGTGATCACGTACGAGAACCGCAACTACGCGTTCATCAACTGGAACGGCCGGCGAACCTTCTTTCAGGACCCGAAGGTGCGCCGCGCGTTGACCCTGGCCATCGACCGACAACGGATCGTCGACGTGGCACGGCAGGGTCTCGGAAGTGTGGCGCAAGGGCCCGTGCCACCGTTCCACTGGGCTTACCACTCAGACATGGAGCCGCTGCCACACGACCCGGAGCGCGCCCGGGCATTGCTCGACTCCGCCGGCTGGTTGGACGGGGACGGTGACGGGGTGCGGGAGAAGGATGTCTACGAGGCCTCGTTCGAGCTGAAGACGAACCAGGGGAACCCGACGCGCGAGCAGATTCTCACGCTGGTGCAGGCCGACCTGGCAAAGGTAGGGGTGCGGGCGAACCTGCAGATCCAGGAAGGGCAGAGCCTGCGCGCCGACATCACGAACTCCGAGCGACGGTTCGACGCCTTCGCCCTCGGCTGGTCCGCCGATTTCAACCTCGACGATAGAATCATCTTCGCCTGCTCGCAGCTCGACGGGCCATACCAGTGGGCGTCCTACTGCAACCGGCGGGTCGACGAGATCCTCGACCAGGTGGCGATACTAGAGGACCGCTCGCGGGCCCTACCCCTCTGGCACGAGTACCAGGAGATCCTGCAGTGGGAGCAACCTTACACGTTCCTCTACTACGACGTACGGGCGAATGCGGTGCGCGAGCGGGTGCGGGACGTGGGAATGGACATCCGCGGTGACTTCACCAGCGTGAAGGACTGGTGGATCGCTCCGGCCGATCGGCGTTAGGCCGCGAAGGACGGGCGCCGCGATGACCGCCTACATCGTTCGTCGCCTGCTACAAGCGATTCCCCTGGTCCTGGGGATCCTCACGCTGGTCTTCATCATCCTGCAGGCCGCACCGGGCGACCCGATGGCGATCTACATGCACCCCAGCGTGTCTCCCGAGGTCCTCGACCAGATGCGCGAGAACTACGGGCTGGACCAGCCGGTCCACGTCCAATACGTGCGCTGGCTCAAGAGCTTCCTGTCGGGCGACTTCGGGGTCAGTGTAACGCAGAACCGTCCGATTGCGTCCATCCTGGCCGAGCGCATCCCCAACACGCTGCTGCTGAGCGGCACGTCGCTGCTGTTGATCTTCGCCATCGGGATCGGGCTCGGGATCATCCAGGCGGTTCGCCAGCATTCGGGGCTCGATCACGCCCTGACGCTGGGCGCCCTGTTCATCTACTCGATGCCGAGCTTTTGGCTGGGCCTGATGTTGATCCTGATCTTCGCCTACAAGGTCCACTGGATCGACTGGTGGCCGGACGCGCTCAAGTTTCCGCCGTCGGGCATGGACAGCGTGGATTATGAGATGTTGAGCAGCTGGGGCAGGTTTACCGACCGGCTACATCATCTGGTGCTGCCCTCGATCGCCTTGGGCGTCTCATCGGCGGCGAGCGTCGCCCGGTACATGCGCAGCTCGATGCTCGAGGTGATCCGTCAGGACTATATCAGGACGGCACGAGCGAAGGGGCTCCCGGAACGCACGGTCATCCTAAAGCATGCCCTGAAGAACGCGCTGCTCCCGATCATCACACTGCTCGGATTGTATCTGCCGTTCCTGTTCAGCGGCGCGGTTCTGGTGGAGGTCGTGTTCGCCTGGCCGGGAATGGGGCGCGCGATCTTCGACGCGATCAACCAGCGCGACTACCCGACGGTGATGGCGACGACGTTCGTCTTCGCCGTGATGGTCGTCATCGCCAATCTGATCGCCGACATCCTGTACGCCGTGGTCGATCCGCGGATTCGCTACGCGGGAGGCGGCCGTGAATAGCGCGGGCGGCGACCGTGGCAAGCGCCTGAGCGCCACCGCGTTGCTGCCCGGCCTGCCGCAGCTGCTGCGCGGCCAGCTCCTGGCGGGGCTGTCGCTCATGACGCTCGCCTTGGGCATGCTGGCGGTCCTCGCCGTCGGCTTCGACCGGGTGCTAGCGACGTTCACGGCCGGGCGTGTCGACCACTGGATCGCGTTCCTGACGCTGGCGGCGATGCTGGGGCTGGCCTGGTGGCTGAGCGCGGTATGGGGCCGCGGCCGCCGCGAAGAGGATGCGTCGGCGGGCGCTTCCGGTTGGGCTATCGCCTGGCGCGAGTTCAAGAAGAACCGGCCGGCGGTCCTGGGGCTCTATCTCATGGTGGCGCTCTATCTGGTGACGTTGCTGGCGCCCTACCTGACGTCCTACGACCCGACCGAGATCGTAGAGGACATCCTCTCCGTGCGACACCTAGCACCATCGGGGGAGCACCTGCTGGGTACCGACAAGTACGGGCGCGATGTGTATGCGCGCATTTTATATGGTGCGCGCATCAGCCTGTCGATCGGCTTTATCGCCGTGGTGATCTCGATCACGCTGGGGACACTGGTGGGTGCGGCGAGCGGATATTTCGGCGGCGTCGTCGACACCGTTTTGATGCGATTGGTCGACACGTTGATCTCGTTCCCGCGTCTGGTGCTTTTGATCACGGTGATCGCGCTGTTCGAGCCATCGATCATGGTCGTAGTTGTCGTGCTCGGCCTGACGCTCTGGCCGTCGACTGCGCGGATCGTGAGAGGCGAGGTGCTGTCGCTGCGGGAGCGGGAGTTCATCGAGGCGGCACGGGCCCTGGGGCTAGGGAGCCCGCGGATCATCCTCCGACACATCATCCCGAATGTGATGGGGCCGGTGATCGTGGCGGCGACGCTGGGACTCGGCAACATCATCCTGATCGAGGCTGGCCTGTCGTTCCTCGGCCTCAGCGTGCAACCGCCGACGCCTTCCTGGGGCGCGATCATCAACGACGGCCGCGAGTTCCTGCTGCAGGCCTGGTGGGTATCAGCTTTCCCCGGGCTGGCAATCGTGTTCACCGTCGTCGCCTTCAACTTGATCGGCGATGGACTGCGGGACGCCCTCGACCCGCGACTGAGGATGTGAGCGTGAGCGTGCCTGTCCTCCAGATCGCCGACCTCCGCACGTACTTCCACACAGCCGACGGGCCGGTGCGGGCGGTGGACGGCGTCAGCTTCAGCCTGGAGCGCGGCACGACGCTGGGTATCGTCGGCGAGTCGGGCTGCGGCAAGTCGATCACGTGCCTGTCGATACTGCGGCTGAT
>CP070812.1:188460-191066 GCA_020344015.1 Gemmatimonadota bacterium | reverse complement strand
GATGGCTATCACCTGTGGTCGGAGCGTTACGACCGGGAGATGGAGGACGTCTTCGCCATACAGGACGACATCGCACGGGCAATAGCGGAGAAGTTACAGGTCACGCTCGGTGCCGACGTGGCGGAGCCGCTGGTCAGACGGCCAACAGAGAACGTCGAGGCCTACGACCTGTACCTCAGGGGGCGGTTCTTCGCTCACCAGGGGGGGGAGGGTCCGCGGAAGGGACTCGAGTACTTTCAGCGGGCACTCGCCGGCGATCCCGAGTACGCCCTCGCGCACGCCGGTACTGCAGAGGCCTACAGTCAGCTCGGCAACACGGGCATCCTCCGTCCCAAGGAGGCGATGCCGAAGGCGCGAGAGGCGGCGATCCGGGCCCTCGAGCTGGACGAAACCCTCGCCGAAGCACACCTGTCTTTGGGTTGGTTGAGCTGGACGTACGACTTCGAGTGGTCGAATGCCGAGAAGTACTTTCTCCGTGCGCTCGAGCTCAATCCCGCCCTCCCCGAGGCACATTTCAAGTATGGCTTCTTCCTCGCCTCGATGGAGCGAATCGAGGAATCGCTTGCGGAACTACGACACGGAGTATTGCTCGATCCGCTCGGCCAACTCGGCAGGACCCACTTGGGGCAGGTACTCGCCTTCCTGCGAAGGTTTCCGGAAGCCATCGACGAGCTCCGCAGCGCGCTGGAGCTCGACCCAACGTCCTGGCACGCAAACGATATGCTCGGTATGGGCTACCGACTCAACGCCAACTACCCGGAAGCTATCGAGGCGATCCAGACCGCGATGGCTCTGGCTGGACGCCACCCGTGGTCGCTTGCGAACCTTGCGCTGGCGTACGCCGCTTCTGGCAGCGAGGCACAGGCAGAGGCGATCTATGACGAGCTCGTCACGCGGTCCCGTGGCGAGTACGTGCCGCCCACGACCCTCTCGTTTGTGAGTGCGGCACTGGGCAAGACGGATGAGGCGTTCGAGTCTCTCCACCGGGCGTACGAAGAGCGTGACGCGCTCCTGGTCTGGCTGAAGGTACTGCCGCCGTACGATCCGCTTCGCGATGACTCGCGATTCGATGTCTTGCTGGAGATGATGGGCTTCAAATAAGGAGGACAACCTCCATGTCCGAGCCCGCAGCATCCAATAGCTCCGCTGAAACGAACTACCGAGATGCGCTGCTGCAGATCGTCAACACCCCTATGCTCTCACAATGCGTGTACGTGGCCGCCAAGCTGGGAATCGCCGATCTGCTGAAGGACGGGCCGAAGAATTCTGACGAACTGGCCGCCGCGACGCAGGTTCATACCCGCTCGCTGTATCGGATCCTCCGGGCGCTGGCGGGGTTCGGCATCTTCGCAGAGGACGAAGGGCAGCGGTTTGCGCTCAACGCGATGGCCGAACCTCTTCGCAGCGATCTGCCCGGGTCGGTCCGAGGTTGGACGATCGTCCGGAGTGAGGATTTCGTCTGGCAACCGTGGGGCCAGATCCTGCACGCGCTCCAGACGGGCGAGTCCGCCTTCCTTCACGTGTATGGCCAGGATTCCTGGGACTACATCGCCGAGCATCCCGAAGTCTCGGCAATCTTCGACGATGCCATGCGCTCGGTCTCAGCGCTCAAGTTCAAAGCGGTTGCCGAGGCCTACGATTTCTCCGGTGTCGACACCATCGTCGATGTGGGTGGAGGGAACGGCGGCCTGATGACTGCGATCCTGACGTCGAATCCCCACATGACCGGTATACTGGCTGAGCTGCCCCATGTCGTGGAAGGCGCCAGGAAGAACATCGACGCCGCGGGCCTGTCCGATCGCTGCAGCTGTGTTGGAATTGACATGCTCGAAGCAGTACCGGAAGGCGCTGACGCCTATGTCATGGCGAATGTCATCCAGGGATGCGACGACGACCATGCGGTGAGGACACTTGGCAATTGTCGCCGCGCGATGAAGGAGGGCGGCCGAGTATTGGTCGTAGAGATGCTCATCCCAGGCCCTAACAAGCCTCACCTTAGTAAGCTGATCGACATCGAGATGCTCATCATGACTGACGGGGGCAGGGAGCGCACGAGACAGGAGTATGAAGCGCTGTATGAAGGGGCGGAGCTGCGGGTCACAAGGGTTGTACCTACCGACTCGCCGTGGAGCATCGTTGAGGGCGTGGCCAGCTAGCTAGCCGCAACTGTTGGAGGACGGTAATAGGACATGCGCGACTCCCGCTTCGCCCTGCGCGCCTTTCTGGCTGAACTCAAGCGGCGACACGTCTTCCGCGTGGCGATCGTCTACGCCGTCGTCGCCTTCGTCGTCTGGGGCGCTGCGGAACAGCTGGTCCCGGGGCTGGCTCTCCCCGACTGGGCCTTTCGGCTCATCGTCCTGCTCACGATCCTCGGGTTCCCCATCGCCCTGGTTCTCGCCTGGGCACTAGAGATGACGCCGGAGGGTGTACGCCGCACGGAGCCGGCCAGAGCCAAACCGGCTGAGGCGCCATCGAGCGCACCGCCCGCGGCCGCGCAAGCTGTCGAGCGGAAGTCGATTGCGGTGCTGCCGTTCGCCAACATGAGCGACGATCCCGAGGCCGAGTACTTCAGCGACGGGATGACGGAAGAGATCATCAACGCGTTG
>CP070812.1:164914-188360 GCA_020344015.1 Gemmatimonadota bacterium | reverse complement strand
TCGCGACGACGGCGCCACCGACCTCGTACATCGTCTTGCTGGCCGCTTCCTTGGGTGACAGGCCCTCGTCGTTCATGAGCCGCATCGTGTTCTCGGTCACCATGATCGAGTCGTCGACCACGATGCCGATGGCCAGGATCAGTCCGAACAAACTGAGGTTGTTGATCGAGAGGCCCGCTGCGAGCATGATCGCGAAAGTGCCGATCAGTGAGACCGGGATCGCGACGGTAGGGATGAGGGTGGCCCGCGGGTCCTGCAGAAAGATGAACACGACCAGGATGACCAACGCCACGGCCATCAATAATGTCGTGACAACCTCCCTGATCGACTGTTTGATGTAACGGGTACTGTCATAGGGGACGGTGTACTCCAACCCCTCAGGGAAGCGCAGCGAAAGCTCTTCCATCGCGGCCGTCACCGCGTCGGCGACCTGCACGGCGTTGGCGCCGGGCAACTGATAGATGCCGAGGATACTGGCGGGGGCCGCGTCCAGCTCCGCATACCACGAGTAGTTTTGGGACCCCAGCTCGACGCGCGCCACGTCGCGCACCCGGACCAATTCTCCTTCATCGCCTATTTTGAGGATGATATTCTCAAACTGTCCGGGGTCGGCCAGCCGACCCAGCGTCGTGATGTTGTACTGGAAGTTCTGGCCCGTCGCCATCGGGGGTGCGCCGATTTGGCCGGCCGCCACCTGGACGTTCTGCTCGCGCAGCGCCATCACCACCTCGTCGGTGGTTAGCCCTCGAGCTTTCAACTTCGCCGGGTCGATCCAGACCCGCATGCCGAAGTCCTTGGCGCCAAAAATGGTGACGTTGCCGACGCCGTCCGTGCGGGCCAGCACGTCCTTGATCTGGGTGGTGGAGTAGTTGCTGAGGTAGACGTCGTCGTAACGACCGTCGGGTGAATTGAGCGCCACGGCCATGACCATCGAGGTGGATTGTTTCTCGACCTTGACGCCCTGGCGCTTCACGTCCTCCGGGAGCAAGGGCTCTGCTATGGCGACGCGGTTCTGGGTGAGAACCGCCGCCATGTCCGGATCGGTGCCGATCTTGAAGGTGACGGTCAGGTCCATGCTACCGGTGCTGGAGCTTTGTGAGGACATGTAGATCATGTCCTCGACGCCATTCACCTCCTGCTCGATGGGGCTCGTCACCGTCTCTTCCACCACCTCGGCGTTGGCGCCGGGATAGTTCGCCTCGATCTTGACCGTCGGCGGCGTGATGTCGGGCATGCTGGCCACGGGGAGGAGCGGAATCGAGAGGACGCCCATCAGCACGATCACGATGGAGATGACCATCGCGAAGATCGGCCGATTGATGAATATCGAGCTGAAAGCGCCCATGGCTCAGTTCCCCTCCTTCGTGCTACCGGTCGGGGAGGTCGCAGCTGCAATCTCCGTCTCCGTCTGTGGTGTAACCGGGAAACCGGGCCGGGCCCGCAGCATCCCGTTTACGATGTAGCGCTCGTCGCCTTCGAGGCCTGCTTCGACGACATAGGTGCCGTCGTCCTGCCGCGCGCTGAGTGTTACGTAGCGTTGCTCCACCATGTCGTCGTCACCCACCACCAGCACATACTTGCCGCCCAGGTCGGTGCCGATGGCGCGCTCCTCCACCAGCAACGCGTCGTTGCTGGTTCGGCCTAGCACTCGGATGCGCACGAACAGACCTGGGAATAGAGCGGATTCGGGATTCTCGACGACGGCGCGCAGCTCGATCGTGCCCGTGGCGGGATTCACCGTGTTGTCGATGAAGTCGATGACCCCTTCGTGGGGATAGTCGGTATCGATGGCTGTCGCTACGAGAACTCGCACGGCTTCCGCCCGTCGCTCTTCGGTCACCGTGGGGTCTTGCGCTGCTGCGAGCTGAAGGACCGCCTGCTCTGGTACGTCGAAGTAGACGTAAATCGGGTCGATGCGAGTGACCGTCGTGAGCAGGGTGGGCTCACCAGCGCCCACCAAGTTCCCGAGATCGACGCGGTTACGGCTCACCTGGCCGGCGATCGGTGTCGTGACCCGCGTGTAGCCGAGGTTGATGCGGGCGTTGTCGAGTCGGGCCTGCGCTCCCAGCTTCGCAGCCTCGGCCTGATCGCGCGTCGCCTGTGCCCGATCCAGATCCTGTTGGCTTACCGCGTTGGACTGGATGGCCTGTTGAATCCGTTCGAGATCTGACTGGGCCCGAGCCAGCTCGCTCTCGGCGCTGGCGAAGGCTGCCTGCGCCTCATCGAACGCGGCACGGTAGGGTTCGGGCTCGATAATGAAGAGGACGTCGCCGGCATCCACGAAGGAAGCGGGCGTGAACAGCATCTGTTCCAGCGTTCCCGGGACGCGCGCCCTGATCCGAGCGAACTCGACGGCCTGGGTGGTCCCGGTGAACTCGGCAAATACCTGAACGTCCCGGCGCTCCGGTGTAGCCACCGTCACCTGCGGAGGCGGGGGAGCTTCGGCCGCGCCGCCGCCGCACCCGTATACGATCGTGGCGGTCAGAATGGCCGCGCCAAATTGACGAATCGCGTTCATCTTTCGAGTCCTTCGTTATCGTTCCCTTGTGACGGGGACCGTGTTTCTGGATCGCTCTCAGTTCCCGTAGTGTTCTGCGAGCCACTCATCCGGTCCGGCGCTTCGGGCTCAAAAGACCACCCGCCACCCAATGCCCGGTTGAGTACGATCAAGGTCTGCACGACCTGGCCCTCGCTCGTAGCCAGCAGATCCTGCTGTTGAAAGAGCGAACGCTGGGTGTCCAGGAGGTTCTGGAAGTTCGTGAGCCCCGAGATATACTGGGTCCGCACCAGGTCAACGGCGCGTTGGCTGGCGTCCACCGCCTCCTGCAAGCGGTCGCGGCGGAGCAGCTCGCGATCGTAGTTGACCAGGGCGTTCTCCACTTCCTGTAGCGCGACCAGGATCGTCAGTTGATAGGCATAGAGCGCCTGGTCGGTGCGGGCCTCCTCGGCGCGGATGTTGTTCCGGATCTTTCCGCCCTGGAAAAGGTCCCACCGAAAGCCGGGCACGATACCCCAGCCGATGCTACCTCCCTCGAACATGCCCGAGAAGGTTCCCGCCACCGCCTCGACGAATCCGGTGATGGAGACAGTCGGGTATAGATCCGCCGTCGCCACGCCGATGAGCGCCGTCTGAGCTGCCAACTGCCGCTCCGCCCGGCGGACGTCCGGGCGACGGCGCAGGATGTCGGCCGGGACCCCGCTCAGGACATCGGGTGGCACGTCGGGGACTACGCCGCCGTCCGTCATCAGCCGATCGTGCAGCGCCCCGGGCTGCGAGCCCAGAAGCACAGCCAGGCGATTGAGGGCGGCATTCAGCCCCGACTCGAGTGTTGGGATGGTCGATTCGGTCTGGGCCAGGTTCTGCTCGGCCTGGGCGACATCGAGGGCGGAGGTCAACCCGGACTCGAAGCGGTCCCGGGTGAGCTCCAGGCTCTCCCGCTGCCCCTGGGCGTTCTGGCGAGCGAAACCCAGGCGCGCCTGGAGGGAGCGCACGTCGACATAGTTGAGGGCGACCTCGGCATAGAGCGAGACCAGGACGTCCCGGTAATCCTCGATCGTCGCCTCGAACTGGGCCGTGGCGGCCTCGCTGCGGCGGCGGATGCGGCCGAAAAGGTCGATCTCCCAGAACGAGCTGGCCCTGGTCTCCCAACTCTCGGCCGGCTCTACCTCGCCGCCTGACCCGACTATGGTCTGCCCCAGGGGGCTGTTCTCGGAGATCTGGGTGTACGAGTAGGCCCCGTCCAGGACCAGATTCGGGTAGAGGTCGCCTTGGGCGATCCCGCGCAGCGCCCGGGCTTCCGCTACCCGGGCCACCCCTATCCTGAGGTCCAGGTTCGCCAACTCGGCCCGGCGGATGAGCTCGGTGAGGGTCGAGTCTTCCAGACTCTCCCACCACCTCTCGATGTCCGGCTCGTCCTGAGACATCTCCGCCTCGACTGCGGCGTGCCAGTCGTCGTTCAGGTCGACTTCTGGCTGTACGTAGTCTGGGCCGACCTTGCAGGCACCCAGGGCCAGGGCGAGGCAGAGCCATGGGAGTCTAATCCCGCGCATCTTGCACCCTTCCTCTTGGGGTTCGGAGCGCACTATACCCATCGAGCCCCCTGGTTTGGGCGGACATTGCCACCGCTGCATTGGATCGATGGGTGCTTTTCTGTGAGACGCAACGCAAAGATGACAGCTTGGGGTTTCAGGGCAAGGTGGCCCGGCGCCGGGCCCCGGCATTGACAGATCTCGCTATTTCACGTTTTCTAGGTCCTTTTGCGGCCTCATCGACCACCATGCCACGGAACGTGAGATGCAGGACCGACCGGGACTGGAACTACCCGTCGTCCTTGGCCGTTTCCCCCGTGTGGTGACGGAACGTCCCGCGGTCGATTGGCTCTAAAGTCTAGTAAGCATAAGACATTTCCACGTAGGCGCTTGAGTTCTTGGAAGGACCAAGATATCCAGTGTGGTTCGGGTGATTGCAACGCGCAAAGTGAAGGAGAGAAGAGGTGGTTCTTTCGAACTTGACTTCGACCGCTCCTAACAGTCGGGGCCTTGCTGTGTTGGGAACCCTGGTGGCCGCTGCGCTTCTCGCGTTCCCGGCGGGCGTCCTGGCCCAGTCCGATTCGACGGCACATGGCCGCACCGTCACGGTCGTCGCTGGTTCACAGTACGCCAGTCCTCCCGGAGGCCAGAGATGGCTCTTGGGTGACGACTACCGGGACCTGTGGACCGCCGCCATCGAGGTCGAGGTTCTCCATCTGCAAACCTTTGCCGGTGGTTTGACACCGGTCATGCGGGTAGGCGGCATGCAGACGCTCGGCCTAGCCCTAAAGGGTCAGGACGGACGCGACTACTCGTTCCGCTCCGTGGACAAGGTCTACTCGGAAGAAACGATACCCCCGGCCTTCCGCGGCACTTTTCTGGAGGACGTCATTCAGGACCAGATCGCGGCCAACTTTCCGGGAGTGCAGGTGGTAACGGCTCCAATCGAGACGGCTGCAGGAGTCCTGGCGCTGCCCGATCCTCGACTGGTTGTGATGCCCGATGACCCTGCGCTCGGTGAGTTCCGGGAGGCATTCGCCGGCGTTCTTGGCGTCATCTCGGAGTTCCCGCAGCCGGTATCAGACAGTAATCCCGGTTTCCACGGTGCTACCGAGATTCTCAGTCCCGAGGATTTCTGGGAACAACGCCAGGCGGGCACTCAAAATCTACCCGATACCCGATCGTTTCTTCGAGCGCGGCTTCTCGACATTCTCCTCAACGATTGGGATCGACATCACCGGCAGTGGCGCTGGGCTCGATTCCCGGATCAGCCGCTTTTACAGCCTATTCCCGAGGATCGGGATCAGGTCTTCACCGATTTCAGGGGGATTCTGCTCGGATTGGCTCGTTTCCAGGGCGCACAGTTCGTCAAGTATGAGGAGGAGTTCGAGCCGTTTCGCAGGGCTACGAAAAACGGATGGGATGTAGATCGCTTTCTGTTGACGGATATTGAAAGGCGCGAATGGATGCAGATCGCGAGCGATCTCCAGAGCCGACTGACCGATGAAGTACTGAATGAGGGTCTTCAGCGGATGCCCGAGGAGTATTACGAGCTGCGGGGTGAGGAAGTTGCGACAAAACTCAAGATGAGACGCGACGCGATCACCGAGATGGCGGCACGCTACTATGCCTATCTCGCGGACGAGGTCGACGTTCAGTGCACAAACGAGAACGAACGAGTAACCATCGAAGGCTTCGAAAACGGTGACATAGAGGTTAGGGTCGCCACGCTCCAGGCAGACCAGGCCTCCAGTGCTCCCTATTATCGTCGTCGTTTTGACAAAGATGAGACCGACGAGGTCCGGATCTACCTGCACGGCGGTAGCGACATCGTCGTCACGGAGGGTAAGAAAGGTCCAGGGATCACCGTTCGGGTGATTGGCGGCCGGGGTAGCAATACGGTCGACGATTCGAATGGATTTGGCGTCAACTTCTATGGTTCTGAGGGCGACAACCATCTTGTCGGCGACAACGGCACCAGACTCGACACCAAACCGGTCAGTATGCCGCCGAGGCGTCCGCCCAACGACACCCCGTGGGTCCCTGCCCAGGATTGGGGAGGAATGACAAAGCCCTTGGTAGTAGCGGGCTATCAATCGGATCCAGGTTTCACTGTGGGAGCTGGGTTCGACAACACGAACCACGGATTCCGAAAGTATCCCTGGGCTAATCGCCACATCCTCAAAGGTGCATTTGCCTTTGGGGTCATGAGACCGTTCCTCGACTACAAGGGGAGTTTCAGACGCGAGAACTCACGGTTCGGCTATGTGTTGGAAGCTCGGATCTCGGGACTCGATCAGCTCCGATATTACGGATTGGGCAACGAGACTTCCGGCGACCTGGACGACGGCGTGTACAAGATTTCGCAGTACCAGCTCAGTCTGTTTCCAGGCGTCGCCCTCCTCGGTACGGAAAATGGCCGATTGGCTCTCGGCCCAGTTGTCAAGTACACAAACTCCAACGGGACGAAGTCCAACACTGTGCTGGCTCAGGAGCAGCCCTTGGGCTCGGGAGAATTCGGCCAGCTCGGCGTTCAGATACGTGGGCGCTATGATTCGCGGGGACTGCAAAATGTCCTCAGACCGGGAATCTTGGTTGAGGGCGAGGGCGCCTATTTCTTCGAAGCCTGGGATGCTCAGGACCCCTTCGGTTACATCGAGGCTCACGTAGGCAGCTGGGTTCGCCTGGCTGAGCCGTTGTTACTTTCTTTCCACCTCAGGGGCCGGAAGATCTGGGGGGAGTTCCCCTACTTTGAGGCGGCCTATATCGGCGGACACTTGTATCCTATGGGTACGAAGTGGAATCGCTGGGCGGGAGACGCTTCCCTTGGTGGCTTGGCCTCGCTCCGTTGGACCTTAGGGAGTATCAAGGGAGTTGTTCCCGGAGACATAGGCCTCTTCGGGATGGGGGATGCCGCTCGGGTCTTTGTTGGCGGCGAGGATTCATCAAAGTGGCACCCCTCGTACGGTGGAGGAGTCTTCCTGACGTCTTTCGATCGCTCTGGCGCGTTCCATCTTGGTGCTGGATCGAGTCCAGACGACGGATTCTTCTTCATCTTCATCGCGAATTTTGCCGGCCTGGCCTTCCAGTAGACACATCTGGCCACACCGTCAACACCAATTGGGAGAACTTCGATGCCCGACCGAACGCCCACCAGATGTGGTCTCGCAATGATGGCTTGCCTCTCGGCGGTTCTTCACACGGGATGCAGTGACTGGGTGGCCGTGGTAACGACGGCCGAAACGATCTACTTCGGCGGCTCCATCCTCACTATGGATGGTGATACGCCGCAATACGCGGAGGCACTGGCGGTAAAGGACGGAAAGATTCTCTTCGTCGGAGAGAAGGACGAGGCGCTCGTCTTGACCGGTGAAACGACGCGCGTGGTCGACCTGCAAGGACGTGCCCTGCTACCGGGGTTCATCGACGCTCACGGCCACGTCTGGAACGCCGGATTCCAGAAACTCGCGGCGAACCTCCTTCCGCCGCCGGACGGGGACGGGACGGATATCGCCGCCCTCGTAGGAATACTGAAGGAGTGGGCGGAATTGAACCGCGCGGCCATCTCGAAGGTGGGCTGGATCATCGGGTTCGGCTACGACGATGCACAGCTTGCCGAAGAGCGGCACCCGGTGGCCGAGGAACTCGACCTTGTATCGAGCGATCTGCCCGTGCTCATCATCCATCAGTCGGGCCACCTCGCGTCGATGAATCACAAGGCGCTCGAACTTTCTCGAATCACGGCCGACACCCAGGATCCGTCCGGCGGTCTGATCCGTCGCGAATCGGACGGGAGAACGCCGAACGGCGTGCTGGAGGAGATGGCGTTCTTCGCGCCCGTCTTCAAGCTCTTCGCCGACCTGGACCAGGAGGCCAATGAGAAAATCGCGTTAGCCGGCGTGCAGGCGTATATCGAATTCGGTTTCACGACCGCGCAGGAAGGGCGAGCGACCTCCACGGTCACTGAGACCTGGCGCAAGCTCGGCCGCGACGGTCGACTCGCGATCGACATCGCGGTGTACCCGGACCTTCAGGCTGAGACCGACTTCATGCTGGAGACGGGAGCGAGCCGCACCTACGTAAATCACGTCCGCGTCGCCGGCGTAAAACTCAGCCTCGACGGCTCACCGCAGGGCAAGACCGCCTGGCTCACGAAACCCTACCGAGTGCCGCCCGCAGGCCAATCGAACGACTACGTAGGCTATGCGGCCATTCCCAACAGCGCCGAGCTCGAAGCGCTCATCGATCTCGCTTTTGAGAACAACTGGCAAGTCCTGGCGCACTGTAATGGCGATGCCGCGAGCGATGCACTTATCGCCGCCGTCACGAAGGCCGCTGAAGTTCATGGCAATGTCGACCGCCGCACGGTCATGGTCCACGCGCAGACTGTGCGTGAGGACCAGCTCGACCGGATGAAGGAGCTCGGCGTGATACCTTCCTTCTTCTCCATGCACACGTTCTACTGGGGCGACTGGCACCGTGATGAAACGCTCGGCCGGGAGCGTGCGTACCGCATCTCTCCCACAGCTTCCGCCCTGCAACGGGACATGCGATTCACGACGCATCACGATTCGCCGGTCGCCCTCCCGAGCAGCGCGATGATCCTACACACTACGGTGAATCGAACCAGCCGCAGCGGTGATGTGATCGGCCCGGATCAGCGCGTCAACGCCTACATCGCTCTGAAGTCCATCACCGACTGGGCTGCCTACCAGCATTTCGAGGAGGACAGTAAGGGCACACTGGCTGTCGGCAAGCTCGCGGACCTGGTAATTCTGGACATGGATCCATTGAGTGTAGACCCCACGACGATCAGGGATATTCGAGTGCTCGAGACGATCAAGGAGGGGGAGACGGTCTACACAGCCCCGCATTAGTCTCGAGCGGTCCCAGCGTTCGTAAACGGCGCTTCAAGATTCGGCGTGACGATGGAAGGAGCTGATGAGCGAGAGGAAGCAGGATAACAAAGACCGACACCGTTTCACCCTGGGCACGCGCATCCTCATCGGGGTACTGGCAGGGATCGCAACCGGGGTCTTCCTCGGTGCGTGGAGCGCGCCGCTCCAGGTGCTTGGCGACATCTATGTTGGACTGCTCCAGATGACGGTCCTCCCCTATGTGGTCGTGTCGCTTGTCTCCAGGATCGGCGGCTTCACCTACGAGCGCGCGGCGCAAGTGGCCCGTCACGGAACGGTGGTCCTGCTCGTTTTGTGGGGCGTCGCGCTCGCTCTCGTAGTGCTGCTGCCGCTCTCGCTTCCCAGCTGGGAAGCGGGCACCTTCTTCAGCGCTAGTCTGATCGAGCGCGGTGAGGGCTTCGACTTCCTCGGTCTTTACATCCCGACCAACCCGTTTGGTGCGCTCGCCGACAACATCGTTCCGGCGGTGGTCTTGTTCAGCATCCTCGTCGGCATCGCACTCATTCCGCTCAGCCATAAGGGGCGCCTGCTCGACCCACTCCATGTGGTGGGTGAGGCACTCGGCAACATCGCGCAGGGGGTGGTCCGCCTGTCACCTTGGGGCACGTTCGCGTTGGCCGCGGGCGCCGCGGGTACTGCCTCCCCCGGCGAGTTGCTGCGTCTCGGCGGTTACGTTGGCACCTTCACCATCGGGGTCGTGCTGCTCACGTTCGTGCTTTTCCCCGCCCTCGTCGCATCGCTCTCGCCGATCGGGTATCGGGAGCTGATGGGCCGCTCGCGTGGTACTCTGCTCACGGCACTTGCCACGGGCAAGATGTTCGCCGTATTGCCGATGATCATCGATGACGTGCGCGCCCTGCTTGCATCCCACGGCGTAGAGCAGGAGGAGGCGCGGGGGGCCGCCGACGTGCTGGTGCCGTTGGCCTATCCCTTCCCCAACGCCGGAAAGATCCTCGCCATCTTGTTCATCCCGTTCGCGGCATGGTTCATCGGACAACCCCTCAACGCCGGGGACTATCCGGTGCTCCTTTCGGTCGGGCTGTTGAGCTTCTTCGGTAGTCCCGTGGTGGCCATCCCGTTTCTGCTGGGGCTGTTCCGCATGCCGGCGGACTTGCTGGCACTCTTCATCGTGTCTGGGCTCTGGGGCGCGCGAGTGGGCGATGTGCTGGGCAGCATGCACTTGACGACGTTCTCGCTCCTCACGGCATCCAGCGAGCGCGGCTGGCTACGTGTACGGCCTGGCCGGACCGTCGGCTGGCTTGCGGGATCCGTTGTGGCGGTCGTGGCCGCCTTGTGGCTCAATCACGCGCTGGTGGGCTGGAGCATCGCCGGCGAGCCGCCCCCGGCAAACCGGGTGAGCGCGATGCAGTCCTATTTCGAAGGCGGCACGGTGGCTGACAGCGAACCAGCGATTCCGAACCCGTCACCGCGCGCGCCGGGTGAGACGGTGCTTGAGCGCATTCAGCGAACCGGCGAGCTGCGCGTCGGCTACCTGGAGAGTAATCCCCCGTTCACATACCGGAATGACGACGGCGCGCTGGTTGGTTTCGAGGTCGATCTCGCGCACCGGCTGGCCGTCGAGTTGGAAGCCGAGCTGCGTCTTGTGCCGTATGACATAGGATCTCTCGACAGCGCCTTCGTAGGCGACCGCTTTGATCTCGCGATCGGCGGCTTGGGCTCGTTTGTTCGTGAGGTAGAAGCGTACCGGGAGTCCGATCCGTACCTCGAGCTGCATGCGGCGCTGGTCGTGCCCGACCACCGCGCCGACGACTTCGGGTCCATCGCACAAATGAGGAACATGGATGAGGTGCGCGTCGCCTACGTTGAGGGAGGAGTGCTGGTACGTACTGGCCGGCACAGGATCCCGGGGATCGAGATCGTTGCCATTCCCTCCGACGAGCAGTACCTGCGCGGGGGCACCCCAGAGTTCGACGCACTCCTGACGACTGCTGAGACCGGTGCCATCCACACGATGATCTATCCGGAGTTCTCCGTCGTCATTCCCGAGGGCTTTCGAGTGCGCGTTCCGGTCATTCTGGCCGTCGCAGCGGACGAAGCACTCCACCGAGCGGTCAACCGGTTCATCCGAATCAAGCGAGCGGACGGCACGATAGAGACGCTGTACGAGCACTGGATCCTCGGTGCACCCTCCGCGCGTGGGGAACGGCGCTGGTCTGTTTTGAGGGACGTGCTGGGGTGGGGCGGCTGAGCGGCTGATACCCGTCGAAGTGAATACTGGCGTGCCGTGAACCGGTGCCCACTGGGAGAATAGCCTCGTATAGCACGTGAGGGCATGTGCATTGAAGGAGGATTGGTGATTCTACTCCAAGTTGTCGTTGGGTCCACGATTATGGTCATGACCGCGATCATCCACGCCATCGGCCAGGCCGTGGGACTCAGGTGGCTCATCATGGCGCGTGCGCAGCACCTGCTAATGGCCTCGATCTGGACACGCTCGCTGATCGTTGGGGCGCTGGTCCTGGTCATGTTTTTGGCCACACTTATCGAGGCTGGCTTATGGGCTACGGTGTATGTCGTACTTGGTGCGATATCCGAGTTTGAAAAGGCCCTCTACTTTTCGACTGTGACCTATACCACTCTGGGCTACGGGGATGTCGTATTGGGGAGCGAGTGGCGCCTGCTATCTTCGTTCGAGGCAGCCAACGGCGTCATCATGTTCGGCTGGACCACCGCATTGATCGTTGTCGCCCTACGTCACTTTAGCAAAACATTGCAGAGGCTTGGCGCGTTAGATTGAATTGCCGCGTTCCCGGGCCAGCGCAACAGAGACGTGGCCGGTTGTACTACGGCCGGTAGGTGGCCACTGGAAATCTCCGAGCCGGCCATTCGGAGCTAAGGGCTGCTTGGTTACGGGTTACCGATGACCTAACCACGAAACGAGAGATGTTGGAAAAACGCGACGGACAAGTGCGGCTGCCCGAAGAGCCAATCCACCGTGTGACCGCTCCGCTCGAGCGATTCATGCACGTCGAGGCGGCCAGCGGGATCGTGTTGTTGGCGGCGACCATCGTGGCATTGATACTCGCGAACTCACAATTGTCGGAGTGGTTCCTGGGCATCTGGAGCACGCAGGTCGGCTTCCGGGTCGGCTCGTTCGAGATGTTCCATTCTCTCAAGCATTGGATCAACGACGGGCTGATGGCGGTGTTCTTCTTCGTCATCGGTCTCGAGGTGAAGCGTGAGCTGGTGATCGGCGAGCTGCGTGATCCGCGTCGTGCGGCGCTGCCGATCTTCGGGGCTATCGGCGGCATGGTCGTACCGGCCGGCGTTTACCTGGCGCTGCAGGCGGGCGAGCCCGGCGCGCGAGGCTGGGGGATTGCGATGGCGACGGACATCGCGTTCGTCGTCGGATGTATGGCGGTACTGGGCTCGCGGGTACCCCACGGGCTACGGGTAATGTTGTTGTCGCTGGCGATCGCCGATGACATCGGCGCGATTCTGGTGATCGCGGTCGGCTACACCGAGTCGCTGGACCTCATGGCCCTTACCTTGGGTCTCTTGGGACTCGTGGTAGTCGTCCTATTGGCGCGCGTCGGCGTTCGCAGTCTCCTCGCCTACATCGTCGTCGGGGTTCTGGTCTGGTTGGCGTTCCACGAGTCGGGTGTCCATGGCACCATCGCCGGTGTGGCGCTGGGCCTGCTCACACCGACGAGAGCGTACATCAGCGAAGGACTGTTCGGCGAAGTACTCAACCGGGCCAGCGAGATCTTCCACGGCGGTGATTGGGAATCGGAGGAGGACCGGGGCGCCAAGCTGCTGCGCTTCCGGCAGGCGGCGCGCGAGACGGTTCCGCCGGTGGAGTACTTGGAAACGGTGCTCCATCCCTGGGTAGGCTTCTTGATCATGCCGCTCTTCGCGCTGGCCAACGCCGGCGTGCCGTTCGAACTTGCGGACCTCGCCGACCCGGTGGCGCAGGCGGTGGCGGCGGGCCTGGTCATCGGAAAGCCGCTGGGAATAGTAGTCCTCAGCTTCATCGCGGTCCGCATCGGGCTGGCGCGACTGCCGGAAGGAGTCGGGTGGCGTGCGCTGGGCGGCGGCGGCTTTCTTGCCGGTATCGGCTTCACCATGGCGCTGTTCATCGCAGGGCTTGCACTGGAAGGTGAGATTCTCGATGCTGCTAAGGTCGGCGTGCTCGGTGCCTCGGTGGTGGCCGCGGTCATCGGGATGTCGATACTCAGCTTCGTACTTCCGAAACGATAGTGCGCCCAGCGTGAAGGGGAGAGACCCATGAGGACAATATTGGCCGGGCTTTCGGTTCTGCTCGTAATCGCCTGTGCCGGCCCCGAGACCGGACAACAGGTGCAGCCGCTGGTCGATGCGGCCTGGTTGCAAGACAACCTCGAGGCTGTGGTCGTACTCGACATCCGCAGGGACCGCCAGGAGGAAAGTCCCTACGAGGCCAGCCACATCCCGGGCGCCGTCCACTCTTCGTACACGCAGGATCCCTGGCGCGTCACACTTGACGGCGTGCCGGCCATGCTTCCCCTCAACGCGGCTCTGGTGGAGTTGATCGGCGGCCTCGGTATCTCGAACGACGATCATGTGGTCATAGTTGCGGAGGGTCAGTCGGCGGGGGACCTGGGCTCGTCTACGCGGGTCTACTGGGCGTTCAAGAAGCTAGGGCACGAGCGGGTCTCGATCTTGAACGGTGGCTTCACGGCGTGGGTGAATGCCAGATACCCAACCGAAGCCGGCCGCAGTCAGCCGGTGCGTACGACTTATACTGCGGACTATCAACGGCAGGTCGTGGCCACCACGCAAGACGTCGTGGCTGCGGTCGACAGCGGCACGCCGCTCATCGATGCGCGCTCCGAACCCTTCTACCGGGGGGAGCGTAAGTATGCTATGGCGGCCCGCTACGGCACGATTAGCGGTGCCAAGAACGTTCCGGGCCCGAGTCTGACGGTTGATGGCGGAGGGACCTTTGCCAGCGCGGATACGGTCGCAGCTCTGTGGGCCGAGGCCGGGCTGCCCAGCGAGGGTGAGCAGATCGCCTTTTGCAACATCGGTCATTTCGCATCCATCGCCTGGTTCGCTGCCTACGAGTTGCTGGGCAACAAAGAGGCGAGGCTCTACGATGCCTCTCTCGTGCAGTGGTCGGCCTATCCCGACCTCCCGATGGACAACACCGATAACCCGAACCGTCAGTGATCGTGCTTTGGGCAGGGCAGCGAAACTGAGTGGCCTAAGTGTAGGTGGTCTTGGATGGAGGGTGAGAACCGCTCGCCGCGAATCACACACCTCTCGTGGGGTCGCATCGAGGTAGAGGGCGCCGCCGCCCCTTACAAAGATGTGAAGCTCTTTCCGGGCGGCTCGCGTCAATGGGACTGGAGCGAGACGGGTACGGACCACTCCAACGGCATCCAGCCCGCCGACGTCGAGGAGCTGTTGGAGCACGGTGCCACGGTTGTCGTACTGTCGAGGGGGATGTACGAGCGGCTAAGCGTACCCGGCGAGACGCTGGACTTGCTGGCCGACCGCGGGATCACGGTTCACGTGCTACAAACAGAGAAGGCGGTCGAGGTCTATAACGATTTGGCGGTGCGAGAGCGCGTAGGCGGCCTCTTTCACACGACGTGCTGATAGTGCGGCTGGCGCATATCTTATAAGCGCCGCTAGACCACGGTGTCGGAGAAATCGCGAACCGGAGTGGCAGCCGCATGACACAGTCGAAAAGGGTGGAGACTGGAATGTCCATTCGCTCTGCGATCGACCAGAGTCTGACGATCCTCGGTGTCATCGTCATAATGGTGACGGTGACCCTGCTGACCGAGGCGTGGACGCCGCTTTTCGTTGTCATGGCCGGCGCCCTGATGATTGGGGCTGGTGCCTGGCGGCTCGGTACGCGCCTGCTCCCCAATCGTAGGATCTACGTGGGGCTCCGCTCCGAAGTCGAGTACTTCATCAGGCTCGTGCGGCGGCTCAACTCGCACGCGCTGGCAGAGGAGAGCGAGAAGGTCGAGAACCTCAGGGTCGAGATGAAGGAATCGGTCGACCGGATGGTGTCACTCGCCGGGCAGTCGGGCGCCCCGACCGTGATCGGCTAGAGTCACGAGCGCGCTGCTGCGTCCCTCACGGCTTCGTAGACCCCCGCGGCGGATTCGAGGGCCGGCCAGCCCAGCACCCCAAGCGAATCGTCCACGTAGTCGACGCTGCGCATGCCGTTCAGCACGGCCGTGATCCCAGGCGTGCTGGCCAGCGTCCAGAGCGCTTTCCTCGACAGGCTCTCCGGCCCCTTTTCCTGCGGGAGTAGCGGGTCGATTGCAGCACTCAGTGTCGCGTTGCGACTCTGCGTCCGCTCGGCCGCCTGGTGACGCAACTCGCGGATGAGCTCGTCGAGCTCTGGCAGATAAACGTCACGCCAGTCCGACCAACGGGCGGCCGCCTCTCCATTGAGCCCCCGGTCGAGTGCGCTCACGACGGCCTGCACCGTGTAGAGGATCTGGGTCTCCAGTTCCGACCAGTGAGCCAGGCCGATGAGCGAGCCTTTGATCTGTGCCAGTCGCTCGGCCATGCGGAAGTACTCGCCCGGATCGAGGGAGTCGGGTGCGGTCTTCAGATGAGGCGCGATCTCGGCGCGGAAGGCGACCTCGAGATCGGCGACCCGGGCCAACTGCTCCTCGAGATCGATTTCGCTCTCCTCGACCTCGACCTCGGCGAGGCGGATCAGCGCGCCACCGACAAAAGCGTTGAGCGGTCGATTGGCCAGTACGGCGACCCCCTCCGCCTGCGCGATCTCGAGGAGGGTTCGACCCGCGTCGTCGTCGTCCTGCTGGACGAAGGCGGCGTCGCTCTCCAAGAGGTTGAGGGGAAGCTGCAGGACGCGAAAGTGATGATCTGCACCGGCCACCTCGTTCGCGACGGCGAGCATGCGGGTGAGGGAAATCGCCTCATTATCATCGCTCGACACGGCTGCCGTGTTGGTCGAGACGCCGTAGCCGGCCAGGCGACCGGCGCCGACCTGGGTCTCGAGGTAGGAGAACGCCTCCTTGAGGCGCCGGTAGAGCTCGTCGCGCGATTTCTCCACCGGTTCGCCCCGGCGCGCGGCGTCGGCCAGGAAATACTCCGGGTTGTGGAGCAGACAGAAGTCCAGAGTCTCGAGCTCGATTCGGTCGAGTGAGCGCCCAAGCTGGTCCTCGAGAAACTCGGGATGCATGCAGTGCCAGAGCCCGTCCTCGTATTTCACCATCTCCGGGAAGGGGTCTCCGCTCTCCTCGCGCTCCAGCGCCTGCTCGTGCGTGGCCCCCTGCGCGGGGCCGATCTTCGAGACCACGATGACTTCTTCGCGTGCGAGGTCGCCCTTGTCGATCAGTTCGCGCAGTGCGCTGCCCACTAGCCGCTCGCTCGCCCCATCGATGTAGTTCGTGGCCGTGTCGATGAGGTTGACGCCGGAGCGCAGGGCTCGCTTGAGGGCCTCGCGATGCTCGGGAGAATGGTCGTGGGTGCGATAGGTGCCGAAACCCAGGCGGCTGGTTCTCAGTTTCGTCGTCCCGAACTCGGTAGAACCGGCTTCGCCGAAGCGGCCAGTGTAGGCGGCGGTTCCCGCCCCGGTGGCACGCCCGGGGAGATGGATCGCGATCGTCGTCGGCGGTCGCTCATCGGCGAGCGGCGCTTCGAGTTCGGCGGCGACGGCTGCCGGGTCGGTAATCGGCGCCCGGCAGGCGAAGTCGCGGCAGACGTAGAGCGCTGCCACGCCGTCGACAAGCTCCTTACCGCGCAGTAGCGGCAATTCGGCTGCGCCGTCATGGATGCTCGGGTCGAAGACCGCCGCTATGCGATTGGGCAGGTGGTGCCTTGCCACGGCGCGCCGTAACGCTTCCAGGTCGGCCGCGCCTTTCCTGCCCACCAGGGCGATCTCCACCGGCCCCTCGAGCAGCAGGTCGACGGCGCGGAGGGTCGTGGCGAATGCTCGGGGGAAGCGTGAGATCAGGGGGCCGAAAGCCTTGATGGCGCCGGCCGCTGCGTGCCGGAGCTCGGGACGGTCGAGATGGTACGACAGGCGAGCCAACGCGTGGGCGGTTACGGCATTACCCGACGGCGTCGCGCCGTCGGCGCCGTCCCGGTAGCGTATGATCAGCTTCTCGTGATCGCTCGCCGTGTTGAAGAAAGAACCCGTTTCCTCGTCGCGGAAATCGGCCAGCGTTCGCTCGAGCAACCGCTCCGCCTCGCGCAGCCAGTGGAGCGAGCCGCCCGCCTCGTACAGATCGATGAGCGCTTCGCTCAGGTAGGCGTAGTCCTCCAAGACGGCGTTCAGGTGGGCCATTCCCTCACGGTAGGTGCGGTAGAGCCCCCCGTCCTCGCGCGAAAGGTTCTCCAAGATGAACGCGGCGGCGCGCTCCGCCGCCTCGAGGTAACGAGGCTCGCCCAGCACCCGGTATCCCTCGGCCAGCGCACCGATCATCAAGCCGTTCCAGGCCGTGATGATCTTGTCGTCGAGACCCGGCTTCACGCGCCGCTGCCGCGCCGCATAGACCTTCTCCCGCGCGGCCTCCAGGAAGCGTTCGAGCTCCTCGGACGCGACACCGAGTTGCGCCGCCGCAGCTTCGAGCCGACGCGGCGTGTTCGGGATGCTGACGCCCTCCCAGTTGCCCACCGGCGATATGTCGTAGTATGCGTTGAAACGGCGCGCTTCCTCTTCGTAGAGCACTTCGGCGATCTGCTCGGGCGTCCAGACGAAGAACTTCCCCTCTTCACCCTCCGAGTCCGCATCGGTAGACGAATAGATGCCGCCCTCCGGGCCCACCATCTCGCGCAGGATGTAATCGAGCGTCTCAACCGCGACGCGGCGGAAGAGCTCATCGGCGGTGACCTGGTAGCCCTCGAGGTACGCCTTCGCCAAGAGCGCGTTGTCGTAGAGCATCTTCTCGAAGTGGGGGACCAGCCAGCGTCGATCGGTGGAGTAGCGAGCGAAACCACCGCCCACGTGGTCGTACATGCCGCCCCGCGCCATCGCCTCCAGGGTCTCCTTGGCCATCGTCAACGCGTGCGGGTCGCCGAAACGGCGGTGAAGTCTCAACAGCAGCGAGATCCCCACGGCTGGCGGGAACTTGGGGGCCGGACCGAAACCGCCGTACTCGGCATCGAATTCCTGGCTGTACTGCCCCAGTGCCTGTTTCAGCTCCGTCTCACCGACGGAGAGCGGCGGTCCCAAGCTCTGATGGCGGCGCAACACCTCGGCGAACTCGCCGGCCCGCTGGCGCAGACTCTCGCGGTCTTCGTGCCAGGCGCGCGACACTTGCATGAGCACGGTCGAAAAGCCGGGCCGCCCGTGCATGTCGTGGGGAGGGAAGTAAGTACCCGCGAACACCGGCTCCAGCTCCGGCGTCAGGAAGACGGTCATCGGCCAGCCGCCCTGGCCGCGGTTCATCGCGATCGTAGCGGCCATATAGATCTCGTCTATGTCGGGCCGCTCCTCACGGTCGACTTTGACGTTCACGAAGTTGTCGTTCATCAAGGTCGCGATCGCCTCGTCCTCGAACGACTCGCGCTCCATGACGTGACACCAGTGACAGGCCGAATAGCCGACCGAGAGCAAGATGAGCTTGTCCTCGGTTCGTGCTCGCTCCAGCGCCTCATCCCCCCACGGATACCAGTCCACTGGATTATGCGCGTGCTGCAACAGATAAGGACTGGTCTCCCCAATCAGCCGATTCGTGTGCCTGTGCCCCTCGCTACCTGCAACCACTCCCTCTACTCCCTCTCGTTATCGTTATCGTAATCGTAATCGTACTCGTAATCGCGAAACTGCTTGTTCTCGGTTCCATGACGTACTGCAAAATAAACCGGGGTGCGCCCCCCGCGAAGCGCGCCCCGGCGAACCGATAGCTTTGCTGCTATCACATGCGCTGCACGTCCGCCTCGGCAGCGATGTATCCGAAGGCTGCCCATTGGGATCCTTGGAGCACACTGCGCAAGACGCCCTCCGCCTGTTCCAGGCGGCCATTGTAGTAGTGCCAGTTGCCGATCCCGTAGCCCATGGTCGCGTTCTCGAGCGCGTCGGCCCCTTGTGCCTCTGCCAGCAGGGCCTCCGCATCGAGCTCGCCTTTGTACATGAGCAGGAGTTGGTGGTAGGTACCGTTCTCGATAATGTCCATCTCAGCGTCGATCGGATCGAGGATCGCCGCTGCCTCGTCGTCGCGGCCCAGGTGCCTCAACGTCATGTAGAGCCAGTGCGAGGTAGCCACCAGCATGTCCGGGTTGCCCGACACCGTCATGCACTCCCGGTATGCGCGTAGCGCGTTCTCGAAGTCGCCCTTCAGGTAGTAGGCGAGCCCCAGGTGATACCAGATGTTGGAGTGCAGAGTGCTGGTCGGGATGTTGCGGGCGTTGGGCATGCCGTCGGGCTCGACCTCGTCCTCGCCGCCTGCGATGAGCTGTGCCGCGCGCTCGAGGTCGGCTATCGCATCGTCGAAGCGGCGCACCGTGATGTAGCGGTGGCCCCGGTGACGGTACATGCGTGGGTCGTCCGGGTGCCTGACGATCCCGTCGCTGTAGATCGTGATGGCTTGCCGGTACTCGCTCAGGTAGGCGGTGCGGCGACCCAGCCAGATGATCGCGTCGGCGTCGTCCGCGTCGGCCTCGTAGTCAGCCTGCGCCTCGGCCAGCCTGGCCTCGCGGTCTGCGCGCGCCTCCTCGGATATCTCAGGTGGGTAGAGCGCTTCGCCGGAGAGCGACATCGCCTGGGCGCCGGCTGGAAGCTGTGGCGCCGCGCCGGTCTGGTCTCCTTGGTCACAGCCGGCGACTAGTAACACGAGCAACGACAGCGAAACGAACCGCATGGCAACCTGCCTGTTGGGGTTTGTGAAAGCGGGGCTATGGTAACGGATGGCGACGGAAGGTGCCAGCGGCGGCTACGCCCTGCGGTGCTTCTTCCTGCGAAGGCGGCGAATCGCCTCATGCTGCGCGCGAATCTCCACCATCACCTTGTCCACCAGGGCCTGGGCCGTCTCACGCGTGCGCGGCTGGGAGGCGAGGTCGGAGTAGTCGATCGGCCTTCCGTACTTGATGTAGATGTGCTGGCCGATCTTGGGGAACGTGCGGCCGATGGGGAGCACGTCTTGCATACCGTCGATCGCGACTGGGATCACTCGGGGCTTGGTCGCCAGTGCCAGCAGCCCCGCCCCCGGCCGGCCGTTCCCGACGTCGCCGCTGCGGCTGCGTGTCCCTTCGGGGAATAGGATGATCGCCCCTTTGGGCAGCACTTCCACCATCTTGTGGAGCGCGTGCAGGTCGCGTCGACCCGGCCTCACCGGGATGCAGCGCGTGTGCGTGGACCACCAGGCGATGAGCCGGTTCTTGAAGAAGTTCTCCCGCGCCGCCGGATGCCAGGGCACGAGGTAGGGTCTGATCCACGATTTCGGGAAGAAGGCACCGAGGCCCACCGGCATGCTGTCGATCATCGACTGGTGGTTGGAGAGCAGGAGCGTGTTCGGGTCGTCGCCCACGTGCTTGCGGCCGATCACGGTCGTACGGTTGAAGATGTGGAAGAAGATCCAGGCTAGCGTGACCGTGATGTTGGTGACGAGGTAGCTGTTGATGTGCCAGATGATGTTGGAGAACCAGCCGGGCCGGCCCCTGGCCTGGGCCGCCACGCGGCGGCTGTGCTTCTTGATTCCAAGAATATCTCCCATTCACCACTCCGCGGCTGTTCTGCGCATGAACCTAAGGCGTGGCCCGGATTCGCGACAAGGGAGGCGCGGATCGCTAGATTGGGCGCATGACCGGCTCTCGTACACACGGCTTCCTGCCCGCAGGCGTGCGCTACATCCTCGCCAGCACCCTCTTCTTCAGCCTGATGAGCGTGATGGTGAAGCTGGCGGGACGAGGACTGCCGGTGCAAGAAATCGTTTTCGCCCGCGGGGTCGTCAGCCTCCCGCTTGCCTACTGGCTGGTACGAAGGGCGGGGGTCCCTATGTGGGGGAACCGCCGGTGGATCATGGTACTGCGCGGGCTGATTGGGTTCGCGGCGATGAGCTGCTTCTACTTCGCCCTGACTCGAATCCCGATCGCCGAGGCCACGGTCCTCCACTTCACCAGCCCGCTCTGGACTGCCCTGCTCGCTGCTCTACTCCTGCACGAACGAGTCACGCCCCGTATCCTCGCTTCCATAGCGGTGAGCTTCGTCGGCGTCCTCCTCATCACGCGGCCCGGATTTCTGTTCGGGGGCGCCGCCGCGGGGACCGACCTGTTGGGTGTCGGTGCGGCGTTGCTTGGCGCGATGCTCGCGGCGGGCGCCTACGTGACGGTTCGCGAGGCGAGTAAGACGGAGCATCCGCTCGTCATCGTCTTCTACTTCCCGCTGGTGATGATCCCCGCGACGGCTCCGTTCTGGCCGAGCTTTCAGCTGCCCCAGGGCTGGGAGTGGCTCGTCCTGCTCGGCGTCGGCGTCAGCACTCAGATCGGCCAGGTCTTCCTCACCCGGGGCCTGAGCCTCGAGCCCGCCGCCCGGGCGATGACGATCGGCTATTCGCAGATCGTGCTCGTGGCGATCTGGGGGATGCTCTTCTTCGGTGAGTTCCTCGACATCTGGAGCGCCGCCGGATCGCTACTGGTGATCGCCGGGACGCTGGCCGTAGCCATAACACGGCGCACCCCGGTGCCTGGTGCCGCGCACACCGAGAGCGCGGCGCGCGCCGAGGCCGCTGAAGCACCTGTGACTTGATTGCTCTAATACGGTCTGTTTTCGGCGACGTCCCAGCCGGCAACGATGCTGGCCTGGCCCAACACGCTTCACATTCTCCTGTTGGTTTCCAGGTCCCAGCCGGATGAGATGCGCGTGGTTCCCCCTCGCGCATCGGTCGCGTTGAACGTCCACTCTATGCGGCTGAACGCCAGGCCCACGCTCTCCGTGAGGCCGGTCGCCGAGGACGTGCCACTCTCAACGGCGCGGACTCTGACACCCGTTAGTTTGATGGTCCCCGCCGGTTCGGAATCCGACGCCTGCGCGTAGAAGACCAGCTCAGCCTCCTGGATCATTCTCCCCTCGGCGGCTGCCACGGCGAGGATCGGGCTGGACTTATCGAGCGGCTTGGTGATGACCAGGTCACCAAACTCGGGGCGGACCCCGGCGAGCATCTGCGCACCCGCACGCGGGACCGCGTTCTCGAGGCCCCAGTTGAAGGCGAGCACCTCGATCGAGCCCGCATGGGCGCGTTCCGTTGCGCCGCCCTCGATTTCCGTCAGGGTCAGAAAGGCCTTCACCGTCGGGCCTGTTTGGAATACTTGTTGGCCGTCCGCTACCCGTGAGGACACCGCCGCGGTCACCGCGAGCACACCGATCACGATGACGGCGAGAACGGCTGCTGATCTCTTGCGCGACATGGCTACCTCCTCTGTACGCTTGAGGGTGGCGCTGTTAGATGCGATCCAGGTCCGTTACAGTCCTGTCGCTCTCTACGTTGCCGGTGTTGAGCGTCGACTTCGGCTCGAACAGGACGACGTGGACTTCGTCCGGTGCGACGGGCATGTGCTCGACGCCCCGCGGGACGATCACGAACTCGCCTTCATTCAGCCAGAGGTCCTCCTCGCGGAACCTCATCTGGAGCCGGCCTTTCACCACGAGGAACATCTCGTCCTCGTCGTCGTGATGGTGCCAGACGAACTCGCCCTGAAACTTGACGAGCTTCACGTAGAAGTCGTTCAGCTCGCCGGCGATCTTCGGGCTCCAGTGCTCCGTGAACAGGGAGAACTTCTGGGCCAGGTTGACGACCTCAGGCATTTGGCTTCCTCCGCGCTCGGTGCCTGTCTCGACTGGGCAGTGCGCATGTCCACTTTGGGGTAGCCACGCGGCCTGCGCAACGTGTGCCGTGGGGCCGGGATTGGGGAACCGGGCTGAACGGTTTGCTCGCGGCTCCGACGCGAGCCATCTTGTAGCCGAAGTCACTTCCTCGGCCGAAAGCCCCGACAGTCCTGGGGCCGCGAAGAGGCAGCATGTCCCGTCTGAAGCGGCTGACCGATGAACTGAAGCGGCGGCGCGTCTTCCGCGTGGCTGTCGTGTACGCCGCCGTTGCTTTCGTCATCTGGCAGGCGGCGGAGATCGCTGTCCCCGGCCTCAACCTCCCCGGCTGGGTTCTCACACTGGTGATCCTACTCACCGCCCTTGGCTTCCCCGTCGCCGTGGCCCTCGCTTGGGCGTTCGACATCACGCCCGAGGGTGTGAAGCGCACAGAGTCAGAGACCACGGCGGCCGAGGGGCCGGCGGAGCTATCTGTGGACGTCCCGCCGGAGCGCAAATCGATCGTCGTGCTGCCGTTCGACAACATGAGTCCCGATCCTGCAGACGCCTACCTGAGCGACGGGCTCACTGAGGAGATCATCACCGGGCTCTCGTGCTGCGGTCCGTTGCGCGTGATCTCGAGAAACTCCGCGCGAGTGCTCAAGGGCACGGATAAAGACACGCGCACGAACGCGCGGGAGCTGGACGTCGAGTACGTGCTCGAGGGCAGCGTGCGGAAGTCGGGAAACGATCTGCGCATCATCGC
>CP070812.1:162301-164814 GCA_020344015.1 Gemmatimonadota bacterium | reverse complement strand
GAGTACACACTCGAATCGGACAGGCACGACCTTGCCGAGCTGCGCTCGCTGCAGGACTGGTACGTGCGCTACCAGCTTACCGCGGTTCCGGGTGTGTCGGAGGTCGCAAGCGTCGGCGGCTTCGTGAAGCAGTATCAGGTCGAGGTCAACCCGGAACGACTACGCGCGTTTGGGATTCCGGTCACGCGCGTAGCGCAGGCGATCGGCTCGCATAACATCGATATCGGCGCTCGTGTGCTCGAGATGGGGGGACGCGAGTACATGATCCGCGGACTCGGCTACCTACAGGGCATCGAGGACATCGAGGACGTGGCGGTCGGTGTCACCGCCGCCGGGACGCCGATCCGGGTGTCCGACGTAGCCACGGTGCAGGTCGGCCCCGCTCCGCGCCGCGGCGCTGCGGACCTCAACGGTCTGGGCGAGGTAGTCGCTGGGATCGTGGTGATGCGCTTCGGCTCGGATGCACTCAACACAATCGATGGAGTGAAGGCGAAGCTGGCAGAGATCAGGCGCGGGCTCCCGGAGGGAGTACGCCTGCGCACCGCCTACGATCGTAGCGACCTGATCCATCGGGCGATCCACACGCTGCGTGAGAAGCTGATCGAGGAGTCGCTGATCGTCGCTGCCGTTGCGGTGATCTTCTTGCTTCATGCTCGTTCAGCGCTGGTGGCGGCCGTGACGCTGCCGCTGGGTATTTTGATCTCGTTCATCGTGATGCGCGCCATCGGCGTGAGCTCGAATATCATGAGTCTGGGTGGAATCGCGATCGCCATTGGCGCGATGGTCGATGCGGCCATCGTCATGATCGAGAACATGCACAAGCACATGGAGCGCGATGACGGGCGTACGTCGCGCTGGCGCCTGGTTCTCGAGAGCGCCAAGCAGGTCGGGCCACCACTCTTCTTCTCTCTGCTCATCATCACGTTCAGCTTCCTGCCGGTGTTTGCCCTGGAGCAGCAGGAGGGTCGGCTGTTCAAGCCGCTGGCGTTCACCAAGACCTTCGCGATGGCGGGCGCCGCCCTGCTTTCGATCACGCTGGTGCCGGTGCTGATGGGTTATCTGATCCGTGGGAAGATCCGGCCCGAGGAAGCGAACCCGATCAACCGCGCGCTGCGCTGGGTCTATCGACCGGTGATCGACTTCGTGGTGCGGCGTCCATTGATCGTGATTGGTAGCTCGGCGGTGATCCTGCTGGTCAGCGTGATACCCTGGCGGTCGCTGGGCAGCGAGTTCATGCCAATGCTCAATGAGGGCTCGATCCTCTATATGCCGACCACAGTGCCCGGCGTCTCAATCGCGCAGGCGCGTGAGATAATGATCTACCAGGACAGCGTGCTGGCCGCGTTTCCCGAGGTCGATCTCGTATTGGGCAAGGTGGGGCGTGCCAACACCGCCACCGACCCGGCGCCGCTCGACATGTGGGAAACCACGGTAACGCTCAAGCCGAAAGACCAGTGGCGTCCGGGCCTCGACTACGACGAGCTAATCGGTGAGATGGATCGCGCCGTGCGTCTCCCGGGCGTGACCAACGCCTGGACGATGCCGATCAAAGGCCGCATCGACATGCTGGCCACCGGCATCCGCACTCCGGTTGGCATCAAGATCTTCGGTCCCGATCTCGACACGCTACAGGCGCTCGGCGAACGGGTCGAACGGATCGTGCAGGGGGTTCCGGGAACGCGAAGCGCCTTCGCCGAGCGAGGCGTGTCCGGTTACTACGTCGACATCACCGTCGATCGCAGTGAGGCGGCGCGCTATGGCCTCAACGTGGGCGACATCCACGACGCGATCCGGGCTACGGTTGGCGGCCTGAACGCAGCTATTACAGTCGAAGGACGGGAGCGCTACGCCGTGAACGTCCGCTACCCGCGCGAGCTGCGCGACAACATCCAGAAGCTGCGCGAGGTCATCATCCCGGCCAGTGCGCAGACACAGTTTCCCCTGGGTCAGGTCGCGACCGTGGAAGCCCGGCAGGGCCCGATGGCCGTCAAGACCGAGAACGCCTTCCCGGTCACTAACGTTTTCGTCGACATCGGCGGTAGGGATGTAGGAGGCTACGTGCGTGATGCGCGGCGCGCCGTTGAAGAACAGCTCGTGCTGCCGACCGGCTACACGCTCAGCTGGAGCGGCCAGTACGAGTTCATGCAACGTGTCAGTAGGAAGCTACAGTTGGTGTTGCCGGTGACGCTCGGGATCATCTTCCTGCTGCTGTATCTGAACTTCCGCCGTCTCTCGGACACGCTGATCGTGATGCTCACGCTGCCCTTCGCCCTGGCGGGCGGCGTCTGGCTGCTCTGGCTCCTCGACTACGAGCTCAGCGTCGCGGTGGGTGTCGGCTTCATCGCGTTGGCCGGGGTCTCCGCGGAGCTGGGCGTGATCCTGCTCCTCTTCCTCGAACAGGCCACCGTGCGATTCGGGCGCGAGGGACGCCTGCGAAGCCGCGCCGACCTGCGGGAGGCGGTCTACGAGGGGGCCGCCCTGCGCGTTCGCCCGATCCTGATGACCGTCACCTC
>CP070812.1:155595-162201 GCA_020344015.1 Gemmatimonadota bacterium | reverse complement strand
CGGCGATATTCAGTGGGTGCCGCAATAGCGAGTCTGTAGTAGGCAACCTCCGCGGCGCACGCGTCTTCTGGTGTCACCCCATCGACTTCATCCAGATGGGCCAACGCAGCCGCGTCGGCATCGGTCGCACTTGCAAACAACCACTCAAAGGCCCGTTCCATTATTGCCTGGGAAACGAGCTGAGGCTCGCCGCCTGCTGCGAGTTCCCGACGATCCTCAGCAGCCAACGTCTTCCACCTCAGCCGAGAACCCGGGTCAAGAGAGTCAATGGCACTGAGTACACTATCGAGAGATGGGAGTCCTTTGGCGACCATTCCGCATTCACGCTCAGACATGCTGTTAAGTAGTTGGAGGTACAACACCGCTCGCTCCAGCAGTTCCGTGTCGTTGAGGTAGACAACTGCCCGGGAGCCCTGTTCAAGAGCAGTCTTAAACGCCTCGCGTTCCTCTGATTCCTGACGTTGCCTCTCGACGGTACTGATCAGGCCACCCAGCCCTAGCGCCACCATTAACAAGTGCGACCCGCAGCTCCGCTCGCCTGTGGCCTAATTTACAATTACGATCCTAATCCCCCCGCGGGGACGCGCAACTGTTGCAATAGCAACGACTTGAGTCAGCCCAAGATCACGCACTTACTCCACCAGGTTGTTCCCATTGGTCCCTCGTCCATGTGTTTGTGACTAGAGGAATCAATACAGCCACCAGCGCCTGGGATGGCCCTTGCCACCCCCCACGCAGCCAGCCAGCCCCACCGATACGATCTGTTCAAGGCAACTGTACAGGGTGCTATCCGGAATTGGGTCGCTGCTGGCCTCCAAGGCTTCTGAGATCGCCTTCAACGTCATCGGTTCCGAACCGAGCACCTCAAGCACCTGACAATGAGTTTCGATCCTCTCAAGCAACTCTTGGTCTGTCACATCTCCCAACGTCGTACGTGGGGGGAGCTCAGCACCGCCAATCGAACCGCCCTCGGACCTAAACAGAGTCTCGCAGGGAGAGTCCAGCTGTATGGAACTATCGTACTCTCGCCTTCCGATAGGATAGAAGGTCCACAGCTCACCGCTGGAGTCCACAAGTTCACGTCGCCGCGGATACCTGGCCAAGCCTGCAACCGTGTCGCTGCTGGGAGCCGTTTCGCTCTCGAGGACAAACTCCATCCGGGAGCTCGCTGATTTGTCCAATCGCAAGAAGACGTACTGGCGCTCCAAGCGGTTAGAAGGCATCTCACGGAGGTGTATGACATTCCAACTCCAAGATCCGGATCTTAATGTGACGGTTCCTTGCATAACGCTGTCCAATTGAACAAAATCCATGTGAATCTGAATCGGACCCACTTCCCTACGCTGCAAACTTACTCGAGAATCGGACAGACGGCCTACCACGCGAACCGCCGATTCGTGGTCCATGAATAGTGCAAAGAGCGTCACCCCCATGGTTAGGTGACCCCTCTCAACGACATCTGCGAAAAGGCAAGATTGGCTGTCGGATAAACGTTCGGCGATAGCACCCGGGAGATCCGATGACACGACGTGGCCGTACCTGTCGCAAAGCCATTGGAAGTTCGGGATCTGTATGCGTACCACACATCTGTCGTCGGACAGGAGTCTCCGGATGGCTTGGAAGATGATCTCGCGACTCTTTCCATACGAAGAAACCATGATCACGAATCGTTTGCAGTCCAGAACACGGGCCTAACTAGTGCTTCAGCTGCGAGTCCCGCCAAGAGCCCATGCACGTCTCGCAACTGTATTGAAAGTATCGCCCCTGTCTGGACCAAGCCACTTCTAAGATACTGCCCTGATAACGATTACCTCGATCTCCTTGTGGGACGCCATCCGTCGGGACTCGTCAAGCACCCGATCATTTATAGTTCATCCTCCAGCAACGAATTCCATCTGCGCTCACGATCCAGCCACTCGAGAGAAATGTCCGGGCATAGCACGTCGTAGCCACTGACTCTCAACCCGAACAAACGAGGTCTAGGCTGTCCACCACAGCCCCTGACTTCCTTGAGGGCGTGGGCGTACAAGAGCTCCCCCACCATTGCCACGCTGATGGAATAGCCGCCTGCGAAGACGGCCACGAATGCATCGCATCTACCCACCACAGCTTCTACGTGTCGCCCGAAATCCCGCCCGCTCGAGTAGTCGACCTCGCATGAATTGGCCTGCAGGAAATCGTGCAACGCTCTGACTTCCGGAAGCGAGCGTTCGGGAATATCACAGGATATGTAAACGCGTCTGGACACCATTCTCGTCTGAGTCATCAAACAGACCCCCTTTAGCTGCCGAGCCTACCAATAGGCCTGCCTTTCCTCCCTCGACAGGCCTCGACCTGGTCCTCCGGGCCAATCCGACCGCCGTGGTATACCGCCCAGCCTTTGGAGGGCCAGTAGCGCGCATAGAGCGATCCGAACGCCGCCGAAAGCTGGACACATGTGAAGGGGGCTACCACACGAACCGGCATGAGCGAGCCTCCTCACGTGCCAGCCGAGTTCCGGATCAACCGGGCATAGAACCGCACGATCTCCTCGTAGTTATCGACCGCGATCCGCTCATCGGTCCCGTGGACGCGCCGGAGATCGTCGGCCGTGACGCGCATGGGCAGAAACCGGTAGCTGTTCGCCGCCAACGATTCGTAGTGGCGCGCGTCGGTCCGCGCGAGTGCCAGTGATGGCGCCACGATGACGCCCGGAAACACCTCCTGGATCGTACGTTGCAGGGCGGCGAAACTCTCCGATTCCACGTCAGACACCGTGGATGGCTCGAACGCCGAGTGGTCGAGCAGCTCGACCGATACGCGGCCGTCATCGATCACCCGGCGGAGGTGCGCCACGACGCCGGCGATGCTGTCGCCCGGTAGTATTCGGACATTCACGACGGCCCGGGCGACCGTGGGGACGAGGTCCTCCTCCACCCCACCGTTGATCATGGTGGTCGCCACCGTCGTCCGGACTAGGGCATTGGTCTCCGGACAGGCAACGAGCTTGCGCACCGCCAGCCACTCGAACAGCCACAGGTTGGCAAAGGCCGTCCGTTTGGCGCGCGACATTTCCGGGCCCACATACTCGAAGAGTTGACGTGTCGCTCCCGCGAGTCTCGCCGCGGGCTGCCGGCGCTCCAACTTCTGGATCGCAGCGCCCAGGATACCGATGGCGGTGGGCAGGTGCGGCATCGAGGCGTGGCCGCCGCGGGCTCTTGCCGTAAGCTCGAGGGCGACCTTCCCCTTCTCGGCAAGCCCGACGAGGGCAACGGGCCGCGACACGCCCGGCACGATCCCGTCGGTAATCGCCAGCCCTTCGTCGAGCACGTAGTCGAGCTCGATGCCCCGCGAACGCAGGAGGGTGGCAATTCGCGCCGCGCCCTCTCGGCCGCCGCTCTCTTCATCGTGTCCGAAGGCGAGGTAGATCGTGCGGCGGGGACGGAACCCGTCCCGCAGCAACGCCTCCACGGCTTCGAGTATTCCCACCACACCGACCTTCACGTCCAGGGCGCCTCGGCCCCAGATGAAGCCGTCGGCGACGCGCCCCGCGAACGGTGGGTACGTCCAGTCGGCCGCGGTGCCCGGCTCGACCGGCACCACGTCCAGATGAGCCAGCAGCAGTATGGGCCGCGCGGGCGCCTCACTCCCACGCCACGTATAGAGGAGGCTGTATTCCCCCACCGTTTCCCTGGTCAGGGTGCCCTGCACCAGGGGAAAGGTCTCCTCGAGGTAGCGGTGTAGCTCCAGGAATACGGCGCCGGATCCTCCGGTGACGGTCTCGAATTGCAGTGCACCAGCGAGCCGTTCCGCGATGCGCATCCGATCACCGATCTCACGGTGCGGGATCGGCGTCACCAGAAGTTGCCTGGATCGGAACCGGAACGTCCTGACGGAGATCACCGTGGACAGGAGCAGCAGGCCGAGCACGACAACCATTAGCGCAGGCTTCATGGTTCTTCACTCAGTAGGGCGCCGAACGGGGGAGCGGGCGCCGCGCCACACATCGCGATTACCGTTACCGTCAGCCCAACCAGCGTCGGCCCGTTGGCCTGGTCTCCTCCCACTCAGGCCCCGCTCGGCGCGTAACCGGTCGAGCTGCGCGCGGCAAACGTCGCGTGTGCGGTCGGCCAGCGCCGCCGACCGCTCATCGACGAGATACCCACGAAGGCGATGAAGACGTCCCTGGACGGCATACAGGCCGTTGAAGTCGCCGGCTTCGAAGGCGGCTTGCGCCCGCGCTTCCAGCTCCCGCAGCTCCCGGAGCTGCTCCTCGGCCACCCGGGTCTGCGCCATTCCGGGTGACGCGCGCCGAAGCTCGCGAAGTAGCCATCCCAGAACGATTAGCGCCAGCAGTGCGTACGTGGCCACGTTCCCCAGCAGCACGCCGCCACCGAGCTCTCCGCCGAATCGCTCCAGCATGCGACCGGCGACGCCCCGCTCGATGAGCCACGAGACGACGAAGAACGGGGGCAGAAGCACGAGCAACTTGACGGGATAGATCCAGTCCCACTCTCCGCTGTAGCGGTCCCAGTCCACGTAGTCGTGGGGCATTACCCACGGCGCCAGCCAGAGGGCTTCGCGCCGCCGTCCGGCGCTCGTTCGGATGTCGTGGTCGGTACCGCCGGCCAGGCCGAACAGTACCACCAGGGCGAGCCAGGCCAGTGGGATCCCGATGAGGGTAGAGACCAGGTTGGCCACCGACGTCACGGCCAGTGCCTGCCCCAGGGCGAGTCCAACGAGCGCCAGCCTGGCCCAGAGGACCAGCGACTCGATGGCGATGACCGCTCCCAGCCCAACGATCAACCACCATGGAGAGCCGAAGACGATGGCGATGGTCGGCAACGCGACGTCCGCCCGGGCCTCGTTTGGAACCAGGACCAGAAGGGCCAGCATCATCAGGGCTCCGCGTATGACAGCGCGTCCTCTCATCATAGTTTCCTCCTAACACCAGGGGCCGGCTCACGATTGGCTACCGGGTGGGCGACCAGACAGGATCGTGGTCGCCCGCCGGGTTGTTGGTCAGTCTGGTAACCCCCGAGCCGTCGTCGTTGATGACGTAGATCTCGGAATTGCCGTCCCGGTAGCTCGTGAAGGCGATCTTCGTGCCGTCGGGCGACCAGCTGGGGCGAATATCCCACGGCTGGTCATTGCCCGGGTCGTTGGTCAGTCTGACCGGGTTCGAGCCGTCGGCGTTCATCACGTAGATCTCCCTTTCACCGTCACGCCAGCTCGTGAAGGCGATCCTCGTGCCGTCGGGCGACCAGCTGGGGAAGATGTCCCACTCCGGGTCGTCCGTCAGTCTGACGGGGTTCGAGCCGTCGGCGTCCATGACGTAGATCTCGGGGTTGCCGTCCCGCGAAGTGTAAAAAGCGATCTTTGTGCCGTCGGGCGACCAGGTGGGGTATGCATTACTTCCCCCGCTCGTCAGTTGGACAACGTCCGAGCCATCCGCGTTCATCACGTAGACCTCGGAAGGACCGGTCCGGAAGCTCGAAAAGGCTATTCTCGTGCCGTCGGGCGACCAGGTGGGGTGACTGTCCCGTCCGTCCGTCACTCTGACAGGGTTCGAACCGTTGGCGTTCATGACGTAGATGCCACCGCCGTCCCGATCGCTGGTGAATGCGATCTTCGTGCCGTCGGGCGACCAGGTAGGGTGAGCGTCCTTCGCCGGGTCGTCAGTCAGTCTGACGGGGTCCGACCCGTCGACGTTCATGATGTAGATCTCGGCGTTGCCGTCCCGGGAACTGTGGAAGGCAACACGATCGTACAGTGCCGCGGCGCACGTTACACCAAAGTCCTCCCCTCTCGTCTGTCCGGCAGCGACAATCGCAGTCCGCGGATTCTCGCCGCTCACGGTGCAGTTCACGGCCACATCGCTCAACTGGATACTGTGGCTTCCCTCCCCCAAGCCGGAGAACGTCACGCTGCCGTTGATGGTCATTGCCTGGCTCTGCGTGCCGTCCAGGATGATGGTGTAGCCGTCGGGGTCGAGATCGTCGCCGGTCGTCGATGTCGTCACACGAATCGACCCGGTCGTCGAGGGACCGCTCACGTCGTCCCCAGCATCGCCACCGCAGCCACCCACCAGAGTAGCAAGGAACAAAGCGCAGACCCTACCACAAGCCAGCTTCGTCATCGGATCCTCCTTGATGTCAAGAGCGCACGCGTCGTCCGTTGGGATGACGGGCCAGCGTTCGCTTCCCACGATCTGACGTCGCAGCGCTCAAACCGCGTCCCGGCACTTGTTCTTGAGCCGTGCCGGGATTCCGGATAGCTTGGGCCATAGTGATGTTCCGCGGTCACGCCATCGTCACGGAGGCGTCATCCCCCCCGTGACGCCCATCGCCAAGGAGTAGCTACCGGTGCTGGAGCTGCGCACGTTCGGCGGGCTCGCGCTGCGTCTCCCCCAGCAGCACGATCCGCAATCCCTGCAGGGCCAGTCCAAGCGACTCGCGCTGCTCACCTACCTCGCCCTGGCGACGCCTCGGGGGTTCCATCGCCGCGACGTCCTGCTGGCGATGTTCTGGCCGGAATCCGACGAGAGCCGTGCCCGGCAGGCGCTACGTCAGGCGCTCTACGTGCTACGCAACGAACTCGGCGAAGGGGTGGTGGTGAATCGCGGTG
>CP070812.1:152915-155495 GCA_020344015.1 Gemmatimonadota bacterium | reverse complement strand
GGCCACCAGGATCCCCGAGAGGGGTGGCGCCGGCGAGCGGGCGAAATACTCCTGTCCCTCACCCAGGTTCTGAAAGAGCACGATTATCTGAAGTTTCGGCTTGCTCATCGAGTATCTCCTCTCGTCAGCCTCGCGCCCAACCTGCCGCCCGTCCATCAAGCCAAAATCAAGCGAAACGCTTGACTCCTCCTTGATGCCCCACCTGTAGCATTCCCGCGTAACGAGGAGGTGATTCGCATGTCACACAGGACTAAGAGAGATGCCAGGCGCGCGATGGGCTGGGCCACGCTGGTGGGCGGCCTCTTCGTGCTCCTGTTCTGGACCCTCTATTTCACGGGCGCCGCCGAGCTGGGCCAGGACCACCCGGTCATAGCCGAGTTCGAGGCCGCCTTCCCCATCGCCGACGCTTTCTTCGCCGTCACGCTGTTCGCGGCGAGCTATGCCCTGTTCAAGGGCAAGGCGCCGGGAGCGTTCCTTCTGGCTGGGGCCGGATCGGTGAGCCTCTACCTGGGGATCCTCGACGCGACCTTCTACGCGCGTCAGGGACACTACTCGCCGATTACCGGCACCGCGCTGGTCGAGCTGGCCGTAAACGCGTTCTGCGTGATCGGCGGCGCGCTGGCGATGTGGTTCGGCTGGAGGTTCATGGCGCGCCGGGAGCCAGGCGCACAGAAAGCTCGCCGCCGAGCCGTGCGCGATCGGGTGATTGTGCTGAGCGGCTCGGTGAGCGCGATGGGTGCCGCGGCCGCCCGTCGTCTGGCGGGCGCGGGCGCAGCCCTCGTGCTGGCCGACCGGGACGAGCCGGCTCTGGAGCGGCAGCGGCGCGAGCTGGCGGCTGCCGGCGCCAAGGCCGTCGCAATCCCGGCCGACGTTTCCGACCCCGAATCGGTGGAACAGCTGGTCGAGGGTGCGCTGCTGGCCTTCGGACGTGTCGATGTTCTGGTCAACTTCGCCGGGATCCGCGGAACGATTCACACGACGCGTGCCCTGCTGCCGTACTTCCGGCGTCGCGGCGACGGTCAGCTGATCAACGTCGCACCGCCGGGCGGGGACCACGGTTTCTACCTATCGCTGGCGCATGAGATGCGCGACGCGCCGATCCACGTCTCGCTGGTCAGCTCGAACGGTCGCACGCCGGCCGCCGAGGACGTCGCGGAGGCAATCGTAAACACGATCCGCCGGCCCAAAGCCGAATTCATGTTTCGGCGCTGGCAGGATCGGCTGGCAAAGCTGGCAGCCTGGGGTGAGTGGCTCCGCACCCGGACCTTCGGGCGCGGGGCCAGCGAGCCCGAGTTGGCACATAAAGGAGCGTGGTGACGATGTATTGGAGCACGAGAGCGATGTGTCGGACGGCGATCGGGATGATCGCGCGCTCGAGTGGAACCGCCGTGGGGCCGGCGCGGCTCCTCAGCCGCGAGTTCGTGCGCGGCTACGTGATCACGATGCGGCCTTACCTGCTCTTCGTGTCGGGGATCGCCGGGATCGTCGGACTGGCGCTGGCGCCGGGGATCCCGGCGGTCGACACGCTGCTCCTGGCCGCGGCCTTCTTCCTGTCGTACGGCTTCGGCCAGGCGCTGACCGACTGCTTCCAGGTCGACACCGACTCGCTGTCGGCGCCCTACCGGCCACTGGTGCGCGGCGACATCCGCCGCCGGGATGTGATGATCGTGAGCCTGGTGGGGTTGGCGGCGATCGGCCTTACACTGGCGCTGTACAACGCGCTAAACATCCCGCTGGCCGCCGTCGCCGTACTGGGCCTCGCCACCTACACGACGTTTAAGCGGCGCTGGTGGGCCGGCCCCTTCTACAACGCCTGGATCGTCGCCCTGTTGACGGCCATCGCCTACTTCGCCGCACTCGGTGCGGCCGGAGCGGGGGCCGAGCCGTCGCCCGCCCTACTGGCGACAATTCTCTGCGTCTTCTTCGGCTACGCCAACTTTGTGCTGGCCGGCTACTACAAGGACATCTCGGCCGACCGGGCGACCGGCTACCGAACGCTACCGGTCGTCGCGGGAATGAAGGTCTCGACGATCGTGAGCGACATCTTCGCGGCCGCTGGGTTGACCGCCTGCGTCGTGGCGCTGCTCGCTTCAATCACCGGCCGCGGACTGGGGGCCGGCCATGCCGTCGCCGCCCTGCTGTTCCTCGGAGGTGTGGGCACCGCGGTCACAGCGCAGCTGCGGCTCCATCGCGTGCGCGATGAAGGCGAGGCGCATCGTGCCATCGCACCGGTGGTTCACACTTTCATCTTGCAGCTGGCAGCGATCGCTGGCGTGCAGAAGCCCAGTTGGGCACCGGCGCTCCTCCTCTACTACGTCGCGTACAGAGCGGTGATGAGGCGGAGACCGATGAAAGAACAGATCTGAAGATAGATCCGATTTGGGAGGAAAAGATGATCGTCATTCTGAATCCGAACGCCGGCGCCGGGACCGCCCGGGCGAAATGGACCCGGCTGGAGCCGCTCATTCGCGATCGTCTTGGACCGTTCAAGCTGGTCGTCACGACGAACGCGTCCGCCGTCGACCTGGTCGTGGCCGAGGCGCTGCGCAACGGTGAGTCCGAGTTCGTCCCCGCAGGCGG
>CP070812.1:149518-152815 GCA_020344015.1 Gemmatimonadota bacterium | reverse complement strand
GGGACGGTGCGGCGCTCCGCCGACCGGGTGCGGGTCACGGCGCAGCTCATCGCCGCCGACCGCGATGAGCATCTCTGGGCCGAGACGTACGATCGGGTGCTGGAGGACGTGTTCGCCGTGCAGAGCGACGTGGCCGAGAACATCGCCAGGGCGCTGCGGGCCGAATTGACCGCGGGCGAGCGGGAGCGGCTGCACCGCAAGCCGACGGAGAACCTGGAAGCCTACGACCTCTGTCTGAAAGGCATGCGGGTCGGGGAATCGCTCATTCCCGACGGACTGCGGCAGGCCGAGCAGCACTTCCACGGGGCCATAGCTCTCGACCCGGGCTACGCCCGTGCCCACTCCGGGCTATCGCTGACGCTGGGGCTCCACGGATTTCTCGGGAACGTCGACCCCGCGGAGCTATTCCCGCGGGTGGAGGCGGCGGCGCAGGAAGCGCTCAGGCTGGACCCCGGCCTCGGCGAAGCCCATACCGCCCTGGCGTTCGTGGCCTTCTGGCACGATTGGGACTGGGCAAGCGTGGAGAGCGAACTCCAGACGGCCCTGGAGCTCAACCCGGACGACCCCTGGGCACTCGGGTACCGGGGCTGGGCCTACATGTTTACGGAGCGCTTCGCAGAAGCCGAAGAGTGTCTAGTCAAGGCGCTGTACCTTGACCCTATGTCTCCCATGCGAGCCTGTTGGCTGGCCCAAGTCTACTCCTACACGGGACGACTGGAAGAGGGCATCGCGACCCTCGACCGCATGTTGCGCAACGACTCGCATCTCCTCGTTGACCGGTTCTGGCGGGCTCTTCTACATGGGTATGCCGGGAACCTCGCCGCGGCAGTGAGCGATTGCGATGCGGCGATCACGACCTTCGGGCCGGTCATCACCCCCGTGGGCATCAAAGGAATCGTCCATGGGTTGAACGGCGATACAGAGCAGGCGCGGCAGATCCTCGATGAGCTACTCACCCGAGCCACGGATGAGTACGTGGATCCCTACTTCCTCTTCGCCATCTGTCTGCTTGTCGACGGGTTCGACGCGGCAGTCCCGTATCTCGAGCAGACTGTCGAGAGGCGCTCGGTCTTCGTCGGCTACCTCCGAGCCGTACCGCGCTACAAGCCGCTTCGCTCCGACCCGCGCTTCATGAACGCGCTGCGCACGGTCTGGCCCGATGACTTCTAGCACTAAGCGGAACGGGCATCGATGACCTCGCTCCTCCAGCGGCTCCGCGAGCGCAAGCTCTTCCAATGGGCGCTGGCCTATCTGGCCGGTGCCTGGGTGCTCTTTCAGGGCATCGAGGTGATGGCGGAGCCGTGGGGACTGTCGCCCGGCTTCCAGAGGACGATCCACCTGCTCGTCGCCGTCGGCTTCCTGGTCGCCCTGGTATTGGCCTGGTACCACGGCGAGCAGGGTCGGCAGCGGGTGAGCGGCGTTGAGCTGCTGATTATCGCGCTACTCCTGGCGGTGGGCGCCCTGCTCATAAGGATGTACAGGCCGGAGGACGCCGGCGCCCCCGAGACGCCACCTGCCGAGACGGCTGCGCAGCCGGCGGGCGGCGCGGTGCGCTCGTTAGCCGTGCTGCCACTTGCCAACCTGATGGGAGACCCGGGCCAGGCATACTTCGTCGACGGCCTGCACGATGTGCTGATCGGCGAGCTGGCCGGGATCTCCGAGCTCACCGTCATCTCGCGCACCTCCGTGATGCGCTACCGCGATACCGATCGCCCGCTGGGTGAGATCGCCGCCGAGCTGGGCGTCGACGCGCTGGTTGAGGGAAGCGTCTTCCACGCCGGCGACAGCGTGCGGGTCACCGCCCAGCTGGTCCGTGGCGCGCCGGAAGAGCACCTCTGGCAGGGTCGCTACGAGGGTCGGCTGAGCCAGGCGTTCGGGCTGCAGGCGCAAATCGCCGAAGCGATCGCCCGAGAGATCCGACTTGCCCTCTCACCGCGCGAGGCCGAGCGGCTGGCCCGCCGCACCCAGATCGACCCGGCGGCCCAGGAGGCGTACCTGCGCGGGCGGGCGTTGTGGCGAACGCGGACAGCGGAGGGTATGCGGGGCGCGCTCACCTACTTGGAGGAGGCCGTAGCTTTCGATTCGACGTTGGCGCTAGCCTGGGCCGGCCTGGCCGACGTGTACACGTTGGGGACCTACTACGGCGGGTTGGACATCGGCCAGGACGAGGCATACGGCCGTGCCGAGCGGGACGCCGCGCGCGCGCTCGAGCTGGATCCGGATCTGGCCGAGGCGCACGCCGCCCTGGCTATCGCACGGCTGATCGGCGCCTGGGACGTGGAGGCGGGGGAGGGCGGGCTACGACGTGCGATCGAGCTCAACCCGAACCTCGCCCAGGCCCACAACTGGCTGGGCGACGCGATCAACGCGCGCGGGAACGCGGGTGAAGCACTCGCGTCGTTCCGACGCGCCAGAGACCTGGACCCCTTCTCGCCGCTCATGAATCGCGACTTCGCTCGAGGACTGTATTACGTGGGCCGCTGCGAAGAATCGATCGAAGCCGCGCGGACCGCACTTGCACTCGATCCGGGTCACGCCGATGCGTATCGGATCCTCCGGGGTTGCTACCGGTCCACTGGGCGCCTGGATGAAGCGGCCGAGGCGGCGGCCAGGTTTTTGGATGCGGCCGGGGCGGAGGATGCCGCCGAGGACGTGCGCGCAGCCTACGATTCGCACGGTTGGACCGGCCTGCTCGAGGCCGAGTTGGAGTTCTATCTCGAGATTCCGGCTTATCCGCACGCAGCCGAAGTCTACGTAGAGCTCGGACGCGTGGACGAGGCGTTCGACGCGCTGTTCGCGGCGACCGAGGTGCGGAGTCCCAATTTGATCGCGGTCAAGGTACTTCCGGTCTTCGAGCCGCTGCGCTCGGGCCCACGCTGGGAAGAGTTGCTCCGGCGGGCAGGGTTCTAGCTCATGAGATTCAGGGGTTTCCTCGCCGAGCTGAAGCGCCGCCGCGTGACGCGCGTCGCGGTCGTCTACGCGGTGGTGACCTTCGCGGTCCTGCAGGCCGCCGACATCATCGTACCGGCGCTGCAACTTCCCGAATGGACGCTGACGCTGCTGGTCGTCGTGACGCTCCTCGGGTTCCCCATCTCGCTGGTGCTGGCCTGGGCCTACGACCTGACGCCGGAGGGTGTGAAGAGGACGGCGGCGGTTGAACCGGAGGGCGCGCCGGAGCACCGCGTGCGTCCACCGAGGCGCGCGGCGCCCGCCACCACCGCCGTGCTGCTGGCTGCGGTGCTCGTCGTGGCGGCCTCGGTCTGGTGGGTAACGCGGCCGGCGCCGAGCGAGATCCGC
>CP070812.1:146777-149418 GCA_020344015.1 Gemmatimonadota bacterium | reverse complement strand
GGCCGTGTCCTATGTGCACGAAGGGAACAACGAGGCAGCTATCGGGAAAGTGGAGGAGATGTACAAGATCGCTGAGGAGAACGCGGATGCCGCCCAGATGTCCGGCGACCTCAACCTGATAGCCGACATCCTCCTGCACAGCGGCGATCCGGAGAAGGCCCTCACGAAATTCCAGAGGTCCGTCGAGACGATGGATGGGGCGAATGTCCCCGACGAGGTGAAGGAAGGCACGCGCAGGAACCATCTGTACGACGCGGCCCGCGTTGCACTGATGAGCGACGACATTACGACAGCCAGGACACGAACGGATGCCTACGGCGAGCAGGTGCTGATCCACAACATCCCCTTTGAGGTCTGGCAGCACCACGAGCTGATGGGGATGATCGCCCTCCACGAGGAGGACTTCGAGACGGCGATCGCGGAGTTCGCGCAGGCTAACCAGCAAGACCCGCGGGTCCTGCTCATGTCGGCGAAGGCCCACCAGCACGCTGGGCATGATGAGGAGGCCCGGGCGCTGCTGGAGCAAGCCGCCAATTTCAACCAGCTCAACTTCAACTTCGCCTATGTGAGGACAAAGGCGCAGAAGATGCTGAGCGAGATGTAGCGCGCCCCAATCGGTGCCAGGAACCCCTCCAGGCCCGCGGGCTCCTGGCACCTTTTTGTGCTGCCAGCTTCGCGTGGCCCGTCGCGCTCGGGCTCGACGACACGGAGAGACCGCGTGGGCCTCGCTGCTTGAGCAACCGCCCAAGTTTCCAGGCGCTGCTGGAAGAGTAGGACCAACCCGCCAACCGCTGAACCACGCTGCCACCTTCAAGCAGCCGATCCAGAAATCGTGGGAGAAATTGATGCGGGCTATTCACGTGTATCGACCCCACCCGATGGGGGGCTTCCGGGGTCTAGCCTAGACCTGAATTGAGTGAACCGGCTCGGCTCAGGCGGGCCGACGACCACCGGGAACTGCTAGAGCGCTAGAGCCGGACCTGGCGGAGCTGGCGCCGAGACTGCAGCTTTACCTCCACCAACTTTTGGTGATTCTCGAGGCCTGTGCGAAGGAGTTCCAGCTGAAGGCTGAGCCCGCTAAGCGCTCCGAACGTTACAACCAATGCTAGAATGGTGGCGAACGATTAGAGAAGGGAGGGACTAGCGCAACGTCCTCGGAAGGGGAAAGTTACGCGCAATCGCCGGGGTGGCGGAATGGCAGACGCAAGGGACTTAAAATACTCCATGTTGGTCACTCCAAGCGCTCACACCTGAGCAATTCCGCACATTTCTGCCTTCCGAGGGACCACCGATGTGACGTCGTAGTCGGTGGCGTTGTTACAATTTCTGTTACAGTCGCCTAATCCGACGGGATGCTCTTGACAGGGCAACTCAGGTTGCCTAGTTTTGGGTAACTTCAGTTACCACAGGAGGCGCCAATGCCACGACGAGCGCGACCGACCAAGTGGTTTGGTTTCGAGAGCAAGGAAGAACTGGAAAAATACAGGGACGAAGTATTGAAGCGGCTCTTGGTGGTAGTGGGTGCATTGACGGAACAGCCATTCACTCTCCAGTCAGTAGCGAAAGACGTTGGCGTCAGCAAGCCGACAGTAACGCGGTGGATTCAGGGGGAGCGCAGGCCCACACCCAAGCATCTAGACAAGCTAGTGGCCGTTATCGGGGAGCGAATCAGGTCGCTGGATAAGAATCTTTGGCGTGCCACGGAACAGTTGGTAGTGCTGCGCCTCGTGCAGTCCGAACTAACGAAATCACCCGGAGGAATGCGGAAGCGAAGGGGTAAGTGAGCGTAGCTGAACTGACAGCGCTAGCCGCACGGTGGTTGGAAGCAGCCGATGCACGATCGCATTACGGTGGCGACGACGCCACCTCGAGCGCTCTTAGGGCATGCGCCCAGGAGCTGGAGGAAGTGCTGGTTCAGCTCGGCCTGCCGGGCACGAATGAGTTGGATCTGGGTGAAGGCTTTATGACCGTAGCCGATCTTGCGACCTGGATAAGTGGCGTATCGGAATCGACTGTTCGGCGCTGGCTTAGAGACGGCCGCTTTCCAGGCGCGTGGCAACTGGATAATGGCGAGTGGAGGATACCACGTACGGCAGCTGTGGAGTTCGTAGAGAACCGAAAACCGGCCGCAAGCATGGTTGGCAGCGTCCTTACTGTCGTTGGTCCGGTGGCCAGAGGAAAGAACTTGGCCTTCGTTGCGAAGGGGTCAGGCCGCCCAAGCAGCAGCTCGGAGCCGCGTGGCGTGCCTGGTGACGATACGGGAGAAGACTGATCCCTACTGGCACGGGACGGCGGACTATTCACTGGTCCAGTTGGTGACGCTCCCAACCCCCGTTTTTCGCCCCCGTAACCCGTTGATACCACACAACCTGCGCGGCCATCTGGCGTAATATCCATACCTCACCCTTCGTATTCACCGTTTCCCACCAGGAATCCCGAAAACTACCGAGAAGTTCACGCGGCCCTTACACGCATATCGATAGGGGGTCCTGGGGGTTAATGCACTTGTCGCACCGGCGAATCTCTGTTGATCTACTGTGCTCAGACTATCCGACAGCCCTTCTAGCGCGTGGATCTCGGTGGTCTCATCTTTGAGTACAACCGGGTGCCCTTAATCCTAAATACCTCAGGCCGCAGGTGG
>CP070812.1:142310-146677 GCA_020344015.1 Gemmatimonadota bacterium | reverse complement strand
TTCGATCGCCTGAAACGCTGGTTCCTCCAGCGCAAGTTCCTGCAGGTTTTGGAAGACAACGTCGGCGCCTCCTGGCTGATCCTCGAGGCCACCGACGTCTTCATCGACAAGCTCGGCCTGCCCGCCTGGTTCTTCCCGGCGGCGATCATCATGCTCCTCATCGGGCTAACGGTGGTTGTCGCCACGGCGATCGTCGAGAGCACCGTGCCGGCCGGAGCCCCCGAGCGCTTGCCCGAAGAGCACGACCGGCGGGCGCCCACGGATCGAGCGCACGGTCCGCTCTGGTCCCGCGCCGCGTTCGGCTTCGGCGCCGCCGTCGCCGTCCTGGTGGCGGGGGCGGTGACCCTCGTAATCCTTCCGGGCAAGGATGATGTTGGGCCCATCGTCGAAACGCCCTCGAATGCCGTGGCCGTCCTCCCCTTCCGCACCAGCGGTGCCGATCTCGAGCTGTGGCGCGAGGGGTTGATGGATGTTCTATCCGCCAATTTCGATGACGTTGGCGGCCTGCATGCCATCGACACGCGCACGGTTCTCAGCCGCTGGCGAAGTCGCATCGGCGACGCGGAGGCAACGGCGGATGAAGCCGTTGCTGTGGCAACCGATCTTGGTGCCCGCTGGGCAATTTACGGGCAGGTCGTGGAGCTGGCTGGCCAGGTCCGCATCGATGGCCGGCTCTACGAGCTCGATGCGGGCAACTTGGCCAGCTCATCGAGCGTCGCCGGATCACCCGACAGCATCCTCGTCATGGTCGAAACCCTCACCCTAGAGCTGCTGCGTGGCCTCGGCGAGGAGGAAGGCTGGCTGACCGCGACGCGGGCGCTTGTCACCAGCTCCCTGGACGCCGTCAAAGCCTACCTGGAAGGCGAGCAGGCGATGCGCGGCGTGCAGTTCGACGAAGCGATCGAGGCCTACCAACGCGCCCTGGCCGCCGACTCGACCTTCGCGCTCGCCGCCAGTCACCTCGGCCACGCCTATGGCTGGCGGTACCACATCGGCCACGAAGCTGCGATCGCGGCCCACGAGAGGGCCGTCCGATTCGCCGACCGCTTGCCGCCCCGTGAGCGGGCACTCGTGGAGGTCTACTACCTGCTGCATCAGGAGCGAAAAGAGAGCATCGAACGAGCGGAGGAACTGACGCGCCGCTATCCCGACGATCCGGAAGCGTGGACGCTGCTGGGAGAGGCCTATTATCACCGGGGATTCGCGGCAGGCTTTCTGGCCAATGAGACGCTGGCACCCTTCGAGCGTGCGCTCGCCCTCGACTCGTCATTTACACCCGCGCTCATACATCCGCTCGAGGTAGCAGGCGACCTGAACGACATCGACCGCCTGGAGCGCTATGCCCGCTGGTACCTCTCTCATGACTCGACGACCGTGTACGCCGGGGCACTCACGCTCGCCAGGAATTTGGCGCTCGGCTCGCCCGATGACTCGGCAGCCGCACTCGAGTCTCTACCTGAGCTCGAGTTCGACGTGCTCGAATGGGCCGTGATCTTCTTGCGTGGCAATCCTCGCTGGGCGCTTCTGGCCTTACGGGTAGCGCATGAGATGGCGGCGCCGCGCCACGCCGCAGACGACCGCGCCTGGGCGCTTGCGTGGAACGTGCACATGATCGAGATGTGGCGTGGGCATCGGGCGGCGGCGTTGCTCGCCCTGCAGCAGGCTGAGGCGCTCAGTCCTAGGTATAACTTGCCGGACTTCCTGCAGGTGCACGCATTCGTCAGCGGTCTCGGCGACTCCGCTATGGCGGTCCGCTCGGTGGAACGCTTGCTGACGCTCTATCCTTCGCTTCAACGCTGGCCTCAGATGAGACGCCTAGTAGGCCATTACTACTTGCACGTGGGCGACATGGGCGGCTTGAACCGCGAGATAGAGATGCTCGCGATGCTCGCCGACAGCCTCCGCGCCACCGGCGACTCGCTGAACGCCGACTTGGCGGCGGGGATGGCCACGGGTCTCCGGGGTCAACTCGCGGCCTCGCGAGGCAACCATCCAGAAGCGGTCGCCGCGCTTCGCGAGGCGGAAGCGATGCTGGACGGCCCTTTGATAATGGGTCCCATCGGGCACTCCCGCGTAGCCCGAGCGTTTTCTCACGCGGCGATCGGCGAGGAGACGGAAGCGCTGCACGCTCTCGAGACCTTCGATGAACTTCCCTACATGGACGCGCAGGCTGCCTTCGCCCGGGCACAGATATACGAGAGGCGTGGCGAGCGGCAGAGGGCAATCAGGGCCTACGCCCGTGTGGTGGAGTTGTGGAAGGACTGCGACCCCGAATTGCGGCCGACTTGGGAGGCCGCACAGCGGGCGCTCGAGCGCCTCACGGCAGAGACCTGACCCGGCGGCTAGCCCTGGGAATCGAGTTCGCGTAGCATTTCGTTCGCGCCCAGCTCCAGCACTAGCATCCTCACCGGCTGCGCTTGATCGAGCCAACCGCCCGGTCCTAGATTGCCCCCGGACTGCGGCGCCCTGCCGCGGCGCCGCTCGCCTAATCCCACCACAGGGAGGCTCGTCCAGTGCCGACCGAAGGGGAAGGCTTCGATCGCCTGCTCCGCTGGTTCCGCCAGCGCCGGCTGCTCCAGGTGTTGGCGATCTACCTCGGCGCTTCCTGGCTGATTCTCGAGATCACCGACGTCTTCATCGACAAGCTGGCGCTGCCGGCCTGGTTCTTCCCGGCCGCCATCGTCCTGCTGCTCATCGGGCTCACCGTTGTGATCACGACGGCGATCATCGAGGGCGCAACTTTCGTCGCGCCTGCGGCAAAGCCCGCAGCGCAGGCGCCGGAGGCAGCGGCCGAACCGCGCCCGCGCTCGATGTGGTCGCGCGCGCTGCTGGGGGCCGCCGCCGTGGCCGTCGTGCTGGTGATCGCCGGCTCCGTCCTCACGTTGCTCGACCGGGACGATGCGCCGCCGGTGGTCGACCCAACGATGAAGTCGCTGGCCGTCCTTCCATTCCATACCAGCGGTCCCGAGCTCGAGCTGTGGCGCGAGGGCCTAATTACCGTCCTGAGTACCAACCTCGATGACGTCGCGGATCTCCACACGATGGATACCCGCACGGTCCTCAGCCGCTGGCGGGCTCGTATTGGAGACAGGGAGGCGACTGAAGCAGAGGGGATCGCCGTCGCCCGAAGCCTCGGCGCCCGTTGGGCGATCCGCGGCCAGGTCGTCCAGCTGGGCGGTCAGGTCCGCATCGATGCCTCGCTCCACTCGGCGACGAGCGGCGAAACGCTGGGCTCGGCCAGCCTCGCCGCAGCGCCCGACAGCATCCTCGCCCTGGTGGACCAACTCAGCATCCAGCTCTTGCGCGAGCTCGGCGAGGAGGAAGGACTCCGCGCCTCGGTCCGTGCGCTGTCAGCTCACCCACTCGAAGCGGTAAGGGCATATCTCGAGGGCGAGCAGGCGATGCGCCACGTGCAAACCGAACGGGCGATCGAGGCTTTTCAGCGCGCGCTAGAAGCCGACTCGACCTTCGCGCTCGCCGCACACAGCCTCTCGCACGCCTACGGCTGGGAACATCATATAGGACATGCTGCATCGATGGCCGCACAGGCCCGCGCCGTCCGCATGGCCGAACAACTGCCACCGAGGGAACGCGCCCTCGTGGAGTTGAGCTACCTAGTGGACCGGCAGCTGACGGAGGCGATCGAACGGGCGCGGGGGCTGACCGAGCTCTATCCCGACGATCCGGAGGCCTGGTTCCTGTTGGGCGAGGCCTACTATCACATGGGGTACCGGATCCGCGTCTCGAAGCGCGACAGGCTGGCGCCGTTCGAACGTGCCATCGCCCTCGACTCGTCGTACCTGCCGGCGATTCTTCACCCGCTGGAGTACTTGCTCGACCTCGACGAGCTGGAACGCTTCGACCGCCTCACTCGTCTCTATCTCTCCCACGACTCGACCAGCCGGCACGGACTGGCGGTCGGACTGACGCGGGATCTGGTCCTCGGATCGGCGGAGGACTCGATTGCCGCCCTAGGCTCGCTGGCGGATCAGGAGTGGGATGTGCTTCGGCGGGCGATGACAATGATACGGGGTGGGCCGCGACTGGCTTCGTTGGCCGCGCGGGTAGCGACTGAGATGGCGGCCCCGCGATACACCGTCGCTGACCGCCTGAGCGGCTTCACCAACCACCTGGGTGACACCGAGTTGTGGCGCGGGCGCGTGGCCGCCGCGGAACAGGCGTACGAAGCGGCCGAGCAGCTCAGGCCTGGCAACCAGAACTCCTATGTGAACTGGCTGATGTGGCACGTCATCGGACACGGGGGCGCGGAGCGGGCCGCACGATCGGCGGAGCGGCTGAGAAGCCAGGACTTCCCAGTACGCCGGTACCTGCCCTTCCATGCGCTCGCCGGGTGGCATTACCTGCTG
>CP070812.1:139467-142210 GCA_020344015.1 Gemmatimonadota bacterium | reverse complement strand
GCGGAGATCGCCGTCCCGGGCCTGAACCTCCCCGACTGGGTGCTCACGCTGGTCATCCTTCTCACCATCCTCGGCTTCCCCATCGCCCTGGTGCTCGCTTGGGCTCTAGAGATGACGCCGGAGGGTGTGCGCCGCACGGAGCCGGCCAGAGCGGAGCCCGATGCCGCGCCAGCGAGCGCACCGCCCGCCTCCGAGCAGGACGTCGAGCGTAAGTCGATTGCGGTGATGCCGTTCGCCAACATGAGCGACGATCCCGAGGCCGAGTACTTCAGCGACGGGATGACGGCAGAGATCATCAACGCGTTGGCCCAGCTGAGGGACCTGCACGTCGCCGCCCGCACGTCGTGCTTCACGTTCAAGGGGAAGGCGGCACACATCAGCGAGGTAGGGGCGCGACTGAACGTGGCGACGGTGCTCGAGGGGAGTGTCAGAAAGGCCGGCAGCCGCCTGCGGATCACGGCGCAGTTGGTGAACGTCGCCGATGGCTATCACCTGTGGTCGGAGCGTTACGATCGGGAGATGGCGGACGTCTTCACCGTCCAGGACGAGATCGCCAGGGCGATTGCGGACAAGTTACAGGTCACGCTCGGCGCCGGCGTGGCGGAGCAGCTGGTGAGGCCGCCGACAGTGAACCTCGAGGCCTACGACCTGTACCTCAAGGGACGGTATTTCGTTAACCAGGGGGGAGAGGGTCCAGCGAAGGGACTCGAGTGCTTTCAGCAGGCACTCGCCTGCGATCCCGAGTACGGCCTCGCGCACGCCGGTGTCGCCGAGGCCTACACCTGGATCGGCAATACCGGGATCCTCCGTCCCAGAGAGGCCCTGCCGAAGGCGCGAGAGGCGGCGATCCGGGCCCTCGAGCTGGACGAGACTCTCGCCGAAGCACACCTCTGGTTGGGTTGGGTGAGCTGGACGTACGACTTCGAGTGGTCGAATGCCGAGAGGCATTTTCGCCGTGCGCTCGAGCTCAATCCGGGCCTCGCGCAGGCACATTCGGGGTACGGCTTTTACCTCGCCTCGATGGGGCGAAGCGAGGAGTCGCTTGCGGAGCTCCGGCGCGGCGTAGAGCTCGATCCGCTTGCCCAGATTGCGCACACCTGGTTGGGGCAGATTCTCGCGTACCTCGGGCAGTTTCCCGATGCCATTGACCGCCTCCGCGCCGCACTGGAGCTCGACCCAACGTCCTGGCACGCAATCCTCCAGGTCGGTGCGGGCTACCGGCTCAACTCGGACTACCCGGAAGCGATCGAGGCGTTGCAAACCGCGATCGCTCTGGCCGGGCGTCACCCGTGGACGCTCATGGAGCTTGCGCCGACCTATGTCGCTTCTGGCAGCGAGGCCAAGGCGGAGGCCATCTATGACGAGCTCGTCGCACGATCACGCGGCGAGTACGTCCCGCCGGCGAGCATCGCGTTTGTCGGCGCGGCACTGGGCAGAAAGGATGAGGCGTTCGACTGGCTCGAGCGAGCGTATGAAGAGCATGACGCGCTGTTGGTCTGGGTGAAGCTACTGCCGCACTTCGATCCGCTTCGCGATGACCCACGCTTCGATGTCCTGATGGAGAAGATGGGGCTGAGATAAGGAGCGACCACCATGTCTGAAGCCGCAGCATCTAATAGCTCCGCTGAGACGGACTACCGAGAGGCGCTGCTGAAGATCGTCAACACCCCAATGCTCTCGCAGTGCGTCTACGTCGCCGCGAAGCTGGGGATCGCCGATCTGCTGAAGGACGGGCCTAAGAGTTCCGACGAACTGGCCGCCGCCACACAGGTTCATGCCCGCTCGCTGTATCGGATCCTACGGGCGCTGGCCGGGTTCGGCATCTTCGTGGAGGACGAAGGACGGCGGTTTGCGCTAAACCCGATGGCCGAGCCTCTTCGCAGCGATGTGCCCGGCTCGGTGAGAGGCTGGACGATCATGCGGGGTGAGGACTTCTTGTGGCAACCGTGGGGCCAGATTCTGCACTCGGTCAGGACAGGCGAGTCTGCTTTTGTTCACCTGTACGGCAAGAATGGGTGGGAATACTTCGCCGAGCATCCGGAAGCGTCGGCAATCTTCGACGATGCCATGCGGTCGCTCTCGGCGCAGAAGTTCCATGCGGTAGCCGAGGCCTACGATTTCTCCGGCGTCGACAGCATCGTCGATGCGGGTGGAGGGAACGGCGGTCTGATGACCGCGATCCTGACGTCCAATCCCCATATGAACGGCATAGTGGCTGAGCTGCCCCACGTCGTGGAAAGCGCCAGGGAGAACATCGACGCCGCGGGCCTGTCCGATCGTTGCAGTTGTGTGGCAATTGACATGCTCGAAGCGGTACCCGACGGCGCTGACGCCTACATCATGGCGAACGTCATCCAGGGTTTCGACGACGAGCGCGGGGTAAGGACACTGGGCAATTGTCGGCGCGCGATGAAGGAGGGCGGCCGAGTCTTGGTAGTAGAGATGATCGTTCCGGGCCCCAGCGAGCCTCACCTCAGCAAACTCGCCGACATCGAGATGCTAGTTCATACCGACGGGGGCCGGGAGCGCACGAAACAGGAGTATCAAGCGCTGTATGAAGCGGCGGAGCTGCGGGTCACACGGGTCATACCCACCGATTCGCCGTGGAGCATCGTTGAGGGTGTGGCCGGGTAACTGGCTTCGGCAGACCCAGCAGCCGAGCCTCGAGAAGCTATTGGAGGAATATCAGTAGAACATGAACGATCCTCCCTCCGGCCTGCGCGCCTTACTGGCTGAACTCAAG
>CP070812.1:132553-139367 GCA_020344015.1 Gemmatimonadota bacterium | reverse complement strand
GATACCTTAAGACTGAACGGATATTGGATCTCATCAGGGGTTGCGAGTTGGGGGCCGAAGCTGAAGAAAGTGTCAAAACTCTTCGACATGGTCAGATACCTCGGATTCTGACGGAGAATATCCTCGGCCGTCATGTCGATGATTGTTGTGAAGCCAGCAACTACATCGAGCCAGTCCTCCTGCTCCACGTTCTTGCACTGCTTTCCGATCACAACGCCGAGTTCGGCCTCAGCAGTGGTTTTGGCCGATTGTAGTGGGATCTCTATCGTGTCACCATACCCTATGATCGTAGTGTCCGGTTTCATAAAGCTCGCCGGGGCCGCGGTCGGTGCTTCCTCAGAAAGGTCAGACGCGTGCTCTACATAGTTGAGGCCTATGCCCCATATCTTTCTCGGTCTGCGATACAGAGGTGCCATGACCGCATCGTGTACCGGTATCGTTCCTTCTATCAGACTGTCGACGATCTCTTTCCCCTCGTCCGTGTACCAGCTGTTTAACTTGTCCAGCCTGGCCGATCGAATGAGGGTGAGCATGTCGTCGGGCCAGTCAGTACCGAGAGTCGCGTTGACGGTTTCAATCGGCAATAGGCCGTGCTCAACAACGAGGCTTGTTTTTTCTTCAGTGCCGATCTTGATCGCTGCTAGTCGCATGTCCTGTCCCATTCACCGTATTTCCACCACACGGCGGATTAGATGCGTCGTTTTGAGAATTGGCGCGCCCGGCTCGCACGGCGTCGAAACACCGGAATGCCTGGCACATCTTGTGGCCCCTTTACGCAGCCAGGCGAGATGTTTCAAGGTCCATAATGTAATGCTATTTCCGCCTGAGTGTCGTGTCCTCATCAGGCGGGCGGATTCCCTCGCCTTTAGGCGAAGCCACTCTTTCTGTAACATGGTTTCGCGTTCTCCCGCGCAGTGTGAGTCTCCACCGGGGACCTCCTGCTCCCCAAAGGGAAAACCAGCGCTCACCAGCGTTGATAAGCGCTGATTTTAGCGTTTCTGAGCTGACTATGTTGGCACTACTTTTGGCATTACCTTACCTGGCACTGGCACCTTCGATTGGCCGCTGCAGCCGTATCCCGACACGAGGGGGCATGGCACCCGTAGGCTGCGACGAACTCGAAGCTGGTCGAACGAGGAGGAGAATTCGATGGCAAGATTCCTCATTGAAGTGACGCACGGACCGGAAGTCGATGCGTGTACTCGGGCAGTCGAGGTCTTTCTCAGGACCGGATCCCACTTCCTCACGCGAGCAGACTGGGGATGCAAGGACGGAGTGCATAAGGCCTGGATAGTTGTCGAACTAGATAGCAAGAGCGATGCCCTCAACCTTGTCCCACCCGACTTCCGATCTCAGGCCACGGTAGTGCAGCTAAATACGTTCTCGTTGGAGCAGATCGAGGAGCTGCGTCGCCATCACGACGCCGGGCCGTGATGCGGGTCTCCCGAATTCAACGCCGACCACCGACAGACGACTGTGGACTAGTCGTGTTTCTCCGGTAGCGCCTGGAAGCTGGTCGAGCGAGCGCATTGAGACGTCCTCACTTCACGTTCCACATCTGCCGCTTGATCAACCAATGCCCCGACGGTTGCTTTTGCAAAAGCCACATCTTGTTGACCCGAAAGGATCTCGTCGCACCGTCGGCATGCGCAACCGTGGTGACATCGCCCTCCCCCACGCCGAGGATCCAATCGTCGTCGATCTGCAGGGCGTCGAGCGCCCTGGATTGAACGGTCCACTTGGCGATGTCGTAGTCTCTTTGTTCGCCTTGCCCGATTTCGTCTGGGCCGTGTTCTGGTTCGCAGCCCGGCGGTATTCGGATGGCATCTTCGGCAAATAGTTTGCGGTAGGCGCCGGAGTCGTTATTGCTGACGGCCGTCTGGTAGCGTTCGCATAGCTCTTCCACAACATCCATCGGGTCGCTCATAATCCTCTCCTTTTCAAGTGATGTAAGATTCTGTGAATGTGCCCGAGGATCACAGGCTAATCCCTCAGAATCGGGTCAGTTGAGACTTTCTGCTTGAGTTGTCAACAGCAATAATCCGCATCGATTGGTCTCCCTTTACACCACTGGACGTTGGCGCCGTCGGTGGTCAAACGGCTAGATCACGTGGGTGGTTCCACGGTGGCAGCGGAAAGGACGAAACCCCTGGATCTTGCCATGGGTTTGAGGATTGGGGCGCCTGGTGGACGGCCCACCTCTGAAACCCGGAGGATTGGGCCTCCGTAATTCACGTAGTCGGATTCCTTCTGCAAGGAGCGTCTGTGTGAAGCGACTTATTGGAGCCCTGGCCTTCCTTGGAGCCGTCACCGGCTCTGCCGGGGCCCAGACGCCTGCACCCGGGGCCCCCTTGGATACCGCCGCGCTCGCCGGCCGGCTCCGGGCTCTAGCCGACTCGGCGAGCGTGCCCGGTGGCGCGGTGGTCGTCGCGCGAAACGGACGGGTCGATGCCATCATCGCGCTGGGAACGCGAAACGAGACGCACCCTGTTACCGAGGAGACGGTGTTCCGTATCGCCTCGGTCTCCAAGGTGTTCACCGCCGCCGCGGCAGCCCGCCTGGTGGCCTTGGGAGAGCTGTCGCTCGATGCGGACCTCCGCACGGACAGACCCTGGCTTGCAGCCGTGGCCTCGGGACCGGAGCCCGTGACACTGCGGGGATTGCTGACCCACACGGCGGGCTTCGATGATCGTGCCATCGGCATGTTCGTCCGCGAGGCCGAGGACGTGACACCGCTCGGCGATTACCTGCGCGCCCACATGCCGCACCGCACCACCGTCCCGGGTCGCTGGGCCCGTTACACCAACCAGGGGGTGGCACTGGCCGGCCTGGTGGTCGAGGAAACCGCGGGGCAACCCTTCGATGCAGCCGTGGCAGCGCTGATTCTCGAGCCCTTGGACATGGTCAGCTCGTCCTTCGCCCAGCCACTGTCACCCGCGCTCACCGACCGTCTGGCGTGCGCCTACCGATGCACCGACGCGGGTTGCGATCCGGTCCCCTGGGACTACCGGAACACGTCGCTGGCCGGGGGGCTGGTCACGACGCCCGCCGACATGGGCCGTTTCATGCTCGCGGTTCTGGACGAAGGACACGCGTCGCTGGGCGCGGAGACGGTGCGCCTGCTCACGAGTCGCGCGTGGAGCGCTCAACCGGACATGCCGGGCCTGGCTCTGGCGCTGTTTGAGCAGCCCATCGCGGGATACCGAGGGTTGGTGCATGCCGGCGCCAGCTCGGGATACCTGAGCCTGCTAGTGCTCGTGCCCGATGCCGGAGCGGGACTGTTCGTGGTGACGACGGGCGGGTCGTCGCGCTTCGGAGCCGCCGTGCTGGCGGAGTTCGAGCATTTGCTGGGCGCCGCCCCCGGCCGCAGCGGTTCTCCCCCAGCGCCGCTGACCGCGGAAGAACTCGACGAGTACAGCGGCGTCTACCTCCTTGGCCGAGCCGCTCGACGCGGCTATGAGAGCATGCCCGGGCGATTTCTGTATAGCAGTGCGATCGGATCCAATGCCGACGGCTACCTGACGCGGTCCGAGGCCGGCCGGGTGCGCCGGTATGGACGCGTGGAGGACGACTTGTTCGCGGACGTCGATGGCATCGGGATGATGGCGTTTGAGCGCAATCCCGCCGACCGAGTGGTGGCGGTGCACGCCGCCGACGTGTTTAACGGCGCGCGGTTCCCGGCCAGCTACGAGCGGCTGCCTGGCGTCCTGCAGCCGCGGTTCATCAACGAGCTACTATCCTGGGCGGCAGGTCTCCCAACCATCGCGCTCGTTGTGTGGCTGCTCATTGCCGGCGTGGGGCTCCTGCGGCGACGCCCGGGACGGCGCGGACGGACGGCGATGGGAAAGGCGGGGCTCCTGCTCGCCCCGGTTACCACTGCGATCATGCTGGTGTTCATGTTCCGGTTTCTCGCGCGCTTCAACGGGATGGCGATGAGCGACCCGGTCACGCTGGCGTACGGCCTCCCCCCGGCGCTCGAGCGTCTGCTCTGGTTGCCGTGGGCGATCGCGGCCTGCGCCGTGACGCTCGCCGGAATCGCCGTGGCATCGTGGCGCCCCAAGGCATCCGTACCATTCATCGACCGCGCGCTGTTCGCTGTGACGGGAGCCTGTGCCCTCCTGTTCGTAGCCGTGCTCGTCTACTTCTCGTTGCTCCCACCGGTGGCGTGATCCTGCGCACGTTACACACAATCGGGGCGGTCGGATTCGCGTTGAAGGCGCCGCCAGGCGCCTTCATACCGAACGCCGCGCGTTCCTGCGCGCGGCGTGAGTCTCTACCGTGGACCTCCTGCTCCCAAAGCCGAAAAGCAGCGCTCACCAGCGCTCGTGAGCGCTGATTTCGACGATTCTGCGCTGACTGTTCAATACCAGCGCTGACTGCGTTGGCACTACGTTTGGCACTACCCAGAGGTTCGTTGTGGGGACGCTACCCGTACTTCCCCGGCAGCGCCTGGCCGCGCGCGGTCACGGACGTGTAGCGAAAAAGCGCAGCTACCGTACTTTCTCCGCTTCAATGTATAAATACACCGATTCGAATCTCGGCCTTTCGACCTTCCGCTCCCCATTTAGCGCGAACCTCAATCGCGGAGCTGACACAGTTCGGCGTGTTGCCTCGCCGACGACTGCCGATAGAGGCTCTTGAGCTCAGCGGCTCTAGTGGGCGTGGACCTGGCGCGAGCCGGGAACGCCCTCCGAAGTGTGGGTGAGCAGGTGCCTCACACAGACGACGCCATCGGCGTCGAGATCGACGCCGTACATGCTCACAGGATCGTCCAAGCTCAGAGCTCCCTCCTCCACCAGCTGCATGACGATCACGGCGCCAAAAGGCTTGGTCACCGAAGCCAGGTGGAACGAGGTCGTGTCGGCGGCGAGTCTATCTTCTTCGACGTTAGCGTTGCCGAAGCCCATCGACCAGACGATCTCGTGGCCTTTCACGATGGCGGCCGCCATACCCGGGATCCTAAGCGCTACTCGGATACTGTCGAGCTGCGCCTCGAAGCCCGTCAGTCCTTGCATCGGAACGACCTGCACCGGTGTCGGTCCTGTCGGGTCGGATATCCGCCCGCCACATGCGAACAGCAGCCCCACAACGATCACCCGCACGACGACTGCCGTCGCCAGCACCAGTTGAATCGGCCTTGTGTCCATGGGTCCGCCTCCCGGAGCAGGGCGACGCCGTCGCCATCGACGGCGCCACCATGCTCGCTTTCAGTCACCGGCCACCGATCGGGACGACGTATCCGACCGAAACCATGAAGACTCGGTTCTTGACCGCGTCGTCCGGGAGCTCCGGATCATCGTTCAGATTCCTCAAACCGAGGTCATAGAGAGCATCCAGCATGACAGCGCCAGGTCCCATTTGGATCTCGAGACCGCCACCGAACAGCAGACTGACGTCGGTCGTCTTCCTCTCTATGCCGATGCCCGGTGCTTCACAGTCGTCGTCCAGCGGGATGCCCATCACTATGCCTGAGATGTTGCAGCTCAGCTCGAAGGCGACGGCGGGACCCGCGAAGAGGTGGGGGGATACCCTCACAGCCGATCCCGTCGGGATCCTGAGCTTGGCCAGCAGCGGTACCTCCAGGTACGCCACTGAGTAGTCAGCGACGGCATCCGCGTCCGTGAACTCGGCTCCGGTTCCCTTCCGGGCGTACCAGGCCTCGAGTTGGATCGCGAAAAGCTCATGGAGATCCGCCTTGACCAGGCCGCCGATGTGGAAGTCCGAGTTCCAATCCATGGTAATTGGCTCTTCCCCATCCCAGGCGGCCGTGGTGCCACTGAATCCGCCTCTCACACCCAGCGAGACCTGCTGTCCTCGAACGGACCCGATGCAGGCGAAGATGAGGAGCAGCCCCACCCCCACCGTCGTGATCATCTTCATCAGAACCTCCAGATTCGCGTTTCCGTAGTGTTCTCGGGCGCCATGCCTCGTGAGGTGGCGGCCCAGCTAGGCGACCGGCCGTCGACCTGAACCGGCCCTTTGCCGGCGATCTGCGCGGTCGGTAACTTGCCGGGAGCCTAAGAGAGCCGCGTTTTGCCGGCGTTTTTTGGCCGTTATCCGGCGTTATCGGGATGGACGAACCGGGGAGCAACATGATCGAGTTTCGGGCACTGGGGTCCGCAGAGCTAAAGGGTCCGGAAGGCAACGATCTCCTGTCGGTGCTGGCACGGCCTAAGCTGCTGGCACTCCTCTCTTACCTGGCGGCGAGCGCGGGCCGCGCCTTCGTCCGGCGGGACACCCTGATCAACCTGTTCTGGGGCGAGGTAGACCTGGACCGGGCCCGGAACTCGCTGCGACAGTCGCTGCACCACCTGAGGCGCTCCCTGGGAGAGGACGTCCTCGTGGGCCGTGGTGATGACGAAGTAGGGCTCGCGGAGGGAGCGTTTTGGTGCGACGTAGCGGCGTTCGAAAGCGCGCTCACGGACGCGCGGCGCGAGGAGGCCCTGGAGCTTTACCGCGGCGGTCTGCTGGAAGGGTTCTTCGTGGCCGACGCCCCCGAGTACGAGCGCTGGCTGGACGGGCGCCGAGCGGAACTGCGGGGGAAAGCGGCGGCGGCCGCGTGGGAGCTGGCGGAAGCGGCCGAATCGGCGCGGGACACGACCGGTGCGCGTGGCTGGGCACGGCGAGCACTGGAGCTGTCTCCCCTGGAGGAGGACCTGGTGCAGCGGGTCATCTCCCTCTTGGATCGCGCGGGTGATCGATCGCATGCTGTGCAGCAGTACGAAGCCTTCACGCGTCGACTGAAAACAGAGCTCGACCTGGAACCGGCGCCCGAGACGAAGGCCCTAATCGGAGCCGTTCGCGGCAGGACCCT
>CP070812.1:122721-132453 GCA_020344015.1 Gemmatimonadota bacterium | reverse complement strand
TGGGCGCCGAGGTGAAGCTGCGGCAATTGGCAGGCGGCGAGCCCTTCGTCACCGATCAGGGAAACCGGATCCTCGATGCCCGGTTCGGGCCCATAGAAGAGCCCGCCTCGCTAGCCGCCAAGCTGGTGGCGCGGGCGGGGATCGTCGAGCATGGCCTGTTCTTGGGGCTGGCTACCGACGTAGTCGTCGCCGGTCCCGGTGGCGTCCGGTTCCTCGAACGCGCCGGTCGGTGACCGGTGGAGGTGGTCGGTTGTCAGTAGTCAGTGACCGCTGATCCGGCTATGAGCGGGCGGGAGGAGCTTCGCTGATATCGGGTCGCAGTAACCCGTCACTGACTACCGACCACCGAAAACTGACCACCGTTCCCTAGCCTACCGTAAACGGCACCGACTGTAAGACCGCCCCGTCCGGCCCTACGATGTCCACCCTCCAGCTGCCCGTCCACATGGGGTCGATGTTCTTCGAGCTCCAAGTGCGCCAGTTGGAGCCGGCGACGCGGAGCCGTACCCTGGCCACCTCGGTGTCGTCCTTGTACCAGACGTGATCGACCTGGATCTCGCCCTCCGCACCGGTGACCCGCATCCAGCAGAACACGGTTCCGATATCCTTGGCGACGGTGGTCAGGTTATCGGTCGGCTGGCGATCGACCACGGCTGTCGTGATGACGGCCTCGGCGACTTCGAGCCCGGCGGCCATCTGCTGCTGGGCCCCGACCGCAGCCGCCAGGGCGAGCAATAGAGCCAGGCTCAGGGGAGCCACGTTCCTGCGCATCGGAAATCCTCCCGCGACTGGGCTTTTTGGGGGGGTATGCTTAGCCGGTGTGGAGCTGTGGGACCTGAATGTTGTATCAGACTCCGGCCTAAGTCAAGGATTTTCTCTTCGAGCGGCTTCCTCGGTCGGTTTGGAGGTGGGCAGTGTGCGGTGGGCGGTAACTGCTTACCGCTCCACCGGCCACCGTTCCCTCAGCCCGTTCCCATGCGGCCGCCGAGGAAGCGGAGGACGAAGAAGCCGGCGACGGCGAGTAGGACGGCGAGGACCGCCAGCAGCTGAACAGCCCGCCAGTAGAAGTGGTCGATGGTGTTCTCGATTCGCATTTCGGCTTGCTCCAGCGCCATCTCGGTGAGGCGCCCGGCGATGATATCCAGCTCCTGGAGCGCCTCTATCCTCTCCTGGCTGAAATCGTCCATCAGCGCCTGCCGCTCGCGATGGGCCGTCTCCAGCGTCGCCTCGAGCATATTGGCGAGCTCTCGCATGACGGCGATGCGCTCGGCGGTGATGCCGCTCATCACAGCGGTACGTTGCGCTGTGATCATCTGCGGTACAGAATCGAGCAGTGCGGTGACTCGCTTCAAGTCGCCGGTGAGGCTCTGCACGTCCATCAGCGTTTGCATGACACCAACACCACCGGACTCTGCCGAGAGTAGGAGCGCCGCCTGCCAGCGGACCTGCTTTGGCAGAAGCTCGCTGTAGACGCTAATGCGGGCGGAGAGGTCTCTGACCTCGTCCGCCATGTTGCCCACCGCGGCGAAGGTGCCGCCGCCGGTCGGCCCCAAAGCGGCGGCGGTCAAGGGAGCCGTGGATTCGCGGGTGAGCAGGATGGTTTCGATCGGGTGATCGGCCGCCCAGGTCTCTACGCGCTCTTTCATGTTCGCGAAGTAGTCGGGCGACCCGATGTCCTTAGCGATGTTCTCGACGGCTTCCAGCATGTCGTGGGATGCGGCCACGGCAATGTGCTGCCGTTCCCCGAACACATCTTTGCCCAGCCCATCCTCGAAGAAGTCTCGCTGCTGGACACAAAGCGCCCAGGCGTCGATGAGGCCGGCGGCTGGGTCGCTCCGGAACGCGGCGCTCTGGACCGCGGGCACTAGACTGGCTGCCCAGTAGAGCGCGGCGCGCCCTGTTTCGATGTCGTCGGATTCTTGGGTGATCGCCCAGGCGACGGTCTCGACGTAGCCGGCGACGCGGACCACGAAGTCGTAGTTGCGGGCACGGAGCTCCTCGCGAGTCATCCGCGGCTGGTCGACGCGATCGAGCAGGGTGGGCGGTGGCTTCGCGCAGCCCGCCAAAGTAGCCAGCGCCAAGAGTCCGGCTGCCGGGAGGGCCCGGTGTGGGGCGAGTTTCGACTTGGTGCTATAAGACATCGCAGCTCTCCCGGATCACGGAGACACGGTCGTCAGCCGCGTAGGCTGGTTGTATGCAAGGTTTAGACGGGGATGAGAATAATCGACTCGTGGGGCGCTGACAAACGGCGGGTCGGTGTGCGGTGTGCTGTGTGCGGTGATGGCTACCGCATACTGCACACCGACTAACCTGTTTCCTCGGACTGGGGTAGAAGCGGGCAGCTGAAGCAGCCGCCGTAACACGGGTCACGAACGAACGGTTCGAGGCAGCGTGGGCAGACGGCACTCACGGTATGGGGCACGAACTCGTAGCCGCAGCGCTCACAGCGGGCGGCGGGGCAGATCTCCGGTAGCGCCGTCGCCGACTGATCGACGTCGTCGGGTGTGTCTGTGCGCAGCCGCCAGAGGATCATTCCACGCTGAAGTACTCTCGGCGTCTTCATGATGCGACTCCCAGCCAGGAGAGTAGGTGGGCGAGAACGCCGCCCACCGCGAAGGCGACGACCCAGGTGCCGACCCAGATGCGGACGGCGGTGCGGGCGCCGTGCTCTTTGGCCATCACCATGATCGAGGCGACGCAGGGCACGAACAGGGTGATGACGACCAGGGCGACGAGCGCCTGCTCGGGCGACAGGCCCATATCGTAGAGTCCGGCGGCGCCGAAATCGCGCCGCACCAACCCCATCACGATCGCGCGCGCCGTCTCCGCCGGCAGCTGCAGCCAGCCGACCATGAGGGGGCGCAGCGCGCGCTCCCAGACGTCGAGGCCGCCGGTGACCTGGAGGACGGCCACGATGAGCGCGCCGGCGGCGAACCAGGGCGTCGCCTCGCGCATGAACCAGTAGCCCTTGGTCAGCGTCTTGCGGGCGACGGCGCTCGGGCGCGGCCAGCGGAGCGGCGGCAACTCGATCAGAAGCGGCGTCGACTTACCTGGGAGCATCCGATCGAGGACGGTGCCGACGGCGATGAGGATCGCGAAGATGATCGCCGCGTAGGCGAAGACCCATCCGCCGCCGAAGCCGGCGAGCAGGGCGGCGATCACCGCGAGCTGGGCGGAACAAGGGATCGCGAAGTTGAGCAGCGCCGTGGCGATCGTCTTCTCGCGCTTGGTCGCCAGAAGCCGCGTCGTGATCGTCCCCATCGTCACGCAGCCGAACCCCAGTATGATGGGGATCACCGCGCGGCCGTTTAGGCCGATGGCGCCGAGCAGGCGGTCGACCAGCGTAGCTATCCGCGGCAGGAAGCCCGAGTCCTCGAGTAACGCCAGGGCGAAGTAGAAGGCGGCCACCAGCGGCGCCAAGAGGAAGACGATGTAGGTCACCGTCATCGTGAGCAGCCCGAACTCGCCCACCACGATCTCGCCGAGTGGGCCGCCGATCCCGATGCGGTCGGCGATCGAGCGCGCGAAGGGTTCCCACATCTCCTGGCCCAGGCGGGCCTCGGTGAAGCCCACCAGGTTCTGCGCGACCAACACGCCGACCAGGAAGTAGATGCCCGCCAGCGAGAGGGCGAGCATCGGGATGCCCCAGTGCAACGTGACCGACGCCTTGCCCAGCCAGTCCGCGATGCGCCGCCGCTTGCGCGTCTCGGGCACGACTCGGGCGTATAACTCGTCGGCCGCCCGGCGCCGTGCCAGGTCGTCCGACCCGTCCAGCGACCAGCTGCCCGGCCGCGCTCGCCCCATCGCTTCGGCCAGCCGCTCCAGACCCTCACCGGTCACCGCCACCGTCGGGACCACCGGGACACCGAGGGTGCGCTCCAGCTCCGCGGCGTCAGGCTCCGCTCCGGCGCGCCTCGCCTCATCGATCAGGTTGAGCGCGACGACCATCGGGACGCCGCTCTCCGCCAGCTGCAGGGTCAGGAAGAGGTCACGATCCAGGTGGGCCGCATCGACCACGTTCACCACCGTGGCCGCTCGGCCGATCAGCTCCGTCGTGATCCGCTCCTCCTCCGAATGCTTCCCCAGACCGTAAGTCCCGGGCGCGTCGATCAGCGGTCGGTCCCGCCAGCTCCCCCTCGTTGCCTCGACCGTCGTGCCGGGGAAGTTGGAGACCTCCGCGTACGTTCCGCTCAGCCCACCAAAAATCGCCGACTTCCCCACGTTGGGATTGCCGACGAGTACGATGAGCCCTTCCTTCTCTTGAGAGGCTAATGCCGCCGATGATGCGGCGCCCGCTGCGGGAGGCCCGCTCTGACCACCACTCACGTCGTCGTTACACGGACCCGGCGCGCCAACTCCCGGCCGATCGCCACCTGGCGGTGACGACGTTGCAGGACGACAGGGCCGAAGGGGATCCGGCTGACCACTTCCACGTCGGCTCCTTCCTCGAACCCGAGGCGCGTGAGCTCGCGTCGGGCGGTCGCATCATCGATCGCCTCGATTCGGGCCCGGCTGCCAACAGGTACGCGGTCGATCCCCATCCGAGTCTCCGGGGGCTTGAGGACTGAGAACGGATCTCAACCGCAATCTGAGTGCAGGTTCCGTACCCGTCAAGCCCTACGGGGCCGATGGCGTTAAGTTGTTTCATGACAATATCTTAGAGCAACGAGCGGCGGGTGGCCGATTTCCCGGGCTGAGGCATAGTGTCACAGAGGGGGCATCTGGCGACGGGCGTTGTGGGGTCGAGGGTGACCGCGCGTTTGGATCGGAGAGCCGATCCCCTTGTGCTGCAAAACGTTGCGCGGGGCGAGGTCTGAGGTTATGCTGAAGTGCACGGATCACTCCCCCTCGGGTCTTTCCCGTCGAGGCAGGCCAGAGAAGGTCGCCGTAAGAACGCCGCCGGCAAGGCGGCTTCCTTGTCTAGACAGTTCCCGGCATGATCGAGATCGACGGCTCGTACGGAGAAGGTGGTGGCGCGATCCTCAGGCAGGCGCTGGGGATGGCGATGTACGCCACGAAGCCGGTGCACATCCGGCGGATCCGGGCGGGTCGCAGGAAGGCGGGTCTGGCGGCGCAGCACCTGAAGGCGGTGGAGGCGGCGGGTGCGGTGAGCGGGGCGCGCGTTAGAGGAGCGAACCTAGGGTCGACGGAGCTGGTGTTCGACCCGGGTCCGGTGCGGCCCGGTACGTTCAGTCTGGACGTGGGGACGGCGGGTTCGACGACGCTGGTACTGCAAGCGGTGCTGCTGCCGTGCCTTTTCCTACCGGGCGAGTTCATCTTCGAGTTGCGTGGTGGAACGGACGTGCCGTGGAGTCCGCCGGCGGACTACCTGGCGAACGTGACGTTGCGGACGTTGCAGCCGTTCGGGATCGGGCGGCTCGACGTTGCGCGTCGTGGTTACTACCCGAAGGGCGGGGGTGTGCTGCGGGCGCGCTTCGTGGGTGGTTCGGGTTTCGGTTTGTCGCTTGAATTTCCGGCGCCCGGCGAGATCAAGGCGATCCGCGGCGTGAGCCACGCGACGACCCAGCTGCAGGAGCGAGGTGTTGCGGAGCGACAGGCTGATGCGGCGGACCACCTGCTGCAGCGATTGGGTTGCAGGGTGGAGATCGTCGCCGAGTACTCGGAGGCAGCGAACCTGGGTAGCGGGATCACTCTGTGGACCGAGTCGGATGACGGGCCGCCGATCGGAGGCTCGGCGCTAGGGTCGAAGGGTAAAGCGGCGGATGATGTGGGTCGCGAGGCGGCGCGTGCGTTGCTGGACGAGTTGAATGCCGGCGCTGCGGTCGACCGACACCTGGCGGACCAGTTGATCCCGTTCCTGTCGATATCGGGTGGCTCGCTGGTGACTTCGGGGATCACGGCGCACACGCGCTCCACCATCTATGTGGCGGAGCAGATCCTCGGCGCCGAGTTCGAGGTGGAAGGGCTGAGCGTCACCGCACGGCGTTGAAGCTATCGGAGGCGCTCGGCCAGCGCGCGCAGCGAGTCACCGCTAACGTTTCCCTCCAAAATGAGCAGGTAGCCCTGGTCGTCGAGCCAGCGATAGGCTCGGTGGCCGGAAGGCTCCACCGTCATGGCGGGCGCGGTCTCTGCGAACGCATCAAAGCCGCCGCCGAGCCACTGCTGGGTCAGTATGATCTCATTGCCGGCGGCGTCCTCATAGACGAGGCGGATCGCCGGCAGGCCCGGTTGCGCGCCCTCCAACGCCGCGCCCGGTCCGACTTCGACCCGCTCGAGGGTCAGCTCGGGCAGCGTACGCGGCTCCTTCCCCAGCCAGAGGGCGGCGTCGGTGGCTGGCAGCTCGACGAACCCGGTCGACTTGGCCTCGGCGTCCCGTCGTTCGGCCAGCGCCCTCTCCGCCTCGAAGGCGTGGGCAGCGGGTTGGGGCGCCGCCCGGTCCACGGGCACTGCGGCCTGCGGCTGAGCTTCCTCCCTCGCAACCTCGATCCCAGCTACAATGGCCGGAGCCTCTACGACTACCAGCTCGTCGGCCGGCTCGGCGGCCCTGTCCTGTTCGGCCAGCTCGGCGGGCTGGTCGCGCAGGCGCTGGGCGGGCGCTCCCTCCGGGGCTCGGCCGGCGACCTCGGTCGCGGCCTCCTCCTCAGGGGTGACCTTGGCCCGGGGCTGAATCGCCGTCATGTCGGGCTCGCTGGCGCGGAGCTGCTCCTGCCTGGCGGCCTCGGGCTGGGCCTCGCCCGGCTCCACGGCGCCCCGCTGGCGGAGCTGGGGCGCTTGGGAGCGGTCGGCTTCCAGCGCTCCAACGACGCCAACTTCCGAGGCCGGCATCCGGACAAAGTACGCCTGTGACGCCCAACCGACGGCGAAGGCGAGGGCGATGGAGGCGGCCCAGGCGAGGCGAGGGCGTAGGCGGACGGGGCGGGGTGCGGCGTGTCGCCGGGCCGCAGCACGCTCCTCGATCTCGCGCCACGACGGCGGCTGCACGGTGCCCGGCTCGAGCTCGGCCAGAAGCTCTGCGGCGCGACCGCTCAGCGCCTCGGCCGCTTCGAGCCTGGTGCGGCACTCTTCGCAGGTCGCCAGGTGGCCCGCGATTTCGGTGCGCTGCCGCTCGCTCACCTCGCCATCGAGGTAGGAGTGCAGGGTGCCCTCATCAATATGCGACATCTTCATCACTTCCTTCGCTCTTCAACTCGTCGAAGACCGCTGCCAATCGGGTCCGTGCTCGGGCCAGCGTTGTGCCGATCGAGCCGCGTGACAGGCCCAGCACCTCGGCGATCTCGTCGTAGGAGAAACCCTCTTCCCAGAGGAGCAACGCCTCGCGATCGCGACCCGCCAGCCGGGCCAACGCCGCCTGTACGCGACGCACCGTCTCCCGCCGCTCCAACGCCACCTCGGGTCCCGGCTCGGGTGACCGGGCCTCCGCTTCCGCCTTGATCAGCGTCAGGTGACGCCGGCGCACCGAGGCGCGCCGTCCTTCGTCCCGGGCCAGGTTGGCTGCGACCGTGAACAGCCAGGCGCGTGGCTTCTCCGGCTCGTGCTCGAGGGCACGGACGAACGCTTCCTGGGCCAGATCCTCGGCACGAGCCTGGTCGCCGATCCGCCTGTAGAGGAAACGGACCAGCGACCGGTAATGCTCGCGATACACCTGAGAGAGATCCAAGTCGTCTCTCCAGTTCGATCAGCCGGCCGGCCGGCTCACAGGCTCCCTTCGAAGCCATTCAGCACGGCCCTCAGATTCTGCGAGTCCCATTCCGTCGCGCCGTCGGCCACGAGCTTTAGGACCACGCCGTCTCCGGCGATGATCAGCTGGTCGCCCAGCGCCAGGTACTCGCGGATCGCCGGCAGCCTGCGGGCCAGCTCGAAGTAGGCCTCGCTGTACGGCGCCAGCTCTATCACCTGCAAGCTGTCGTCAAAGGTCATATCCGTCCAGGTTCCGTCCCGGAGGACGAACAGCTTGCGACCGACGTGGCGGACGGCCGCTGCCCCGTGCCCAGGACGGCCCTCGGGCGCCATGACACCGGCGACTACGGCCTCGGCCTCTTCGAGCGCATCGGCCTGCCGCAGGCGGCTGCTCGCGTCGGCCCGCTTGAACGCCTCCGCTCCCGTCGCTTCCGCCGGCGCTGCGGCCAGCTCGACCGCCCGGTCCAGGGCGAAGTCCTGGTCGCGAGTCATCGCCAGCAGCGGTTCCTCGACCAGGTACGACGTGTACTCGGTGATGATCCCGTAACGCAGCCCGAGTTGGCGGATCTCCTCAACCACCTCAGGGTCGGCGCCATGCAGTCGCACGTGGGCGGTCAGGGCGCCGGCCTTACGCGCCGCCCAGAGCCGGGGGATGAAGTCGTTGTCGTTCTCGCGGCGCGGCAACTCGACGTCGTAGGTGAAGCGCTGCGTCTCACCGGCGCGCGTGCCTTCCAGCACGAGCCGCCCGCTCCCATCTCCCCGGTAGCGACCGAAGAGGACGAGGTCCTCGCCGTAGAAGAGGTCGGGGAGCGGGTTCGGGTAAAGGTCTTCCAAGTCGGCAGGCGCCTGCACGATCCGCAGATCGGACAGAGCGGGGAAGCTGATCTTGCGAGTCAGCGAAGAGACCGCCTCTTCCACGTCGTCGCCCGGCCCGACGTAGCTGACCGTGCCGCGGCCGCCCTCGGCCATGCGGTCGAGCAGATACGTGTTGACGTCGTAGCCGACGCCGAAGGCGAAGACGCGCTCGCCGTCGCGTAGCCGCTCTGCCGCTTCGGCGATCTGTTGCGGCGCAGTCTCGCCCACGGTGGGCTTCCCGTCGGTCAGGAAGACGATCATCGACAACCGGCCGCGCTCGGCCTCGGGCTCGAGCGCTTCGCGTAGCGCGTCCATGATGTTCGTGCTCCCTTCGGCGCGGACAGCGGACAGGTAATCGCGCGCCTCGCGCAGCGTCGCGCGATCGGCGCGCACGAAGTCGTCGCTGAACGAACGGACGAAGCTGCTGAACGTGATGAGCCTGAATCGGTCCTCCGGCCGCAACCCGGCGAGGATCTGATCCAGCGCCTCACGCGCCTGCTCCATCTTGACTCCGGACATCGAGCCGGAGACGTCGAGCACGAGGGTCAGGTCGCGCGGGATGTGCACCTCGTCGCCGTGCGCCGGCGGCGAGATGAGTAGCATGAAGTAGCCGGGCTCGGACCCGGGCGCGTGCGCCACCAGGCTGGCACCGACGAACGACTCGCGCAGCGGCAGAAACAGCTCGAAGTCGCGTGCCGCGGCGTCGCCGCTGTGGACGATCTCGAGCTCGTCGCGGCCGCGCTCGCGCACCTCGATCGTGTGGGTGGGCGAGTACGGCGTGGCGAAGTATGCGGCGCCCGTCACCCGGATCGTCAGGGTGAAGGGGTGGCGGCGCTGCGTGCGCAGATCTGGTCGCGACGTCTCGCGCGCCTCGGTCCCAGGCACGATACCGACGATCCGCGGGTAACGCAGGCGAAGCAGGTCGCCGTCCTTTCCGAGTATCTGCGTGTAGCGCAGGATGACGCGTCGCGTATCGCCCGGGTCGATGGGGAAGACCCTGGCCCGCAACACGCCGTGGCCCACCAGCTCGATCAGCGCTGGATCTTTCTTGCGCCGAACGATCTCCTCGTAAATCCGCCGCGCCTCGTCGGCCGGCAGCACCTCGCCGCGCAGCTCCTCTTCGCCCATGAAGAGCGACAGGTTCGTGAAGACCGCCTCCGGTGGGATGGGGTAGAGGTAGTCGCCCTCTTGCATCCTGTGCGAGATGTTGCGGAAGATCTCCTCTACCTCGATGTAGGC
>CP070812.1:91262-122621 GCA_020344015.1 Gemmatimonadota bacterium | reverse complement strand
CCACCGCCGCGGCGACTCGCTCGATCGACCGGGTCAGGCTTAAGGTCTGCTCGTAGAGCGCCTGGAAGAGCGGCAGGCGGTGGTAGTAGAGGTGCTGGGCGATGAGGGAGGCGTTGTTGAGGAGGCTCGGGTCGTAGCGGGCGAACCCGGGGGTACGCATCGTCGGGGCGTAGTCGCGCTGGAAGGACTCGGCCGCCGCCCCCAGCAGGGCCGTGCGGCGCGGGATGAGCGAGTCGACCGGTAGATCCTCGCCGTAGAGCGTCTCCAGGTCGGTCCACAGCCGGTCGAGGAACTCGCTCAAACGCACCGTGTCGTGCCAGCGGCCCGTCGCCAATTCACAGAGCTGTTCGTCGTAGCCGCGCCCGCAGAAGAACTCGATCGCGCCGACCGAGCCGACGAAGTTGGCGAAGCTCTCGTTGAACTTCACCTGTCCACTAACGAAGAGCGTGTTGTGGGTCACCTCGTGCACCACCGTTTCCACCAGTCCCACGCTGTCCTGGCCGAGAACCGTCGAGAGGAGCGGGTCGGGGAACCAGCCCAGGGTACTGAAAGCTGCGGTGGGACGCAGGTAGGTGTCGTAGTTCCTCTCTTCCAGCTTGCGCGCTTCGTGCTCCGCCGCCTCTCGGCTGAAGAACCCTTTGTACGGTACGCGTCCGACGATGGGGAACCACCAGGTATGGGCGGCCAGCCGGTTCACCGGGCTGGCGGACAGTACCAACGCCAGGGTGTCGCGCCCGATATCGGAAAACGATGTGTAGCTGTCGCCGACGTCGAGTTTCAGGTCGCGGGCGGCGAAGCTGCGGGCCTGAACGACGAGCTCGAGCTTGGCCCGTGTCTCCATGTCGAGCGTGGGGTCGTTCAGGATGTCGGCGATCGAGCGGCGTCTCGCGAGTATGCGGGCCTCCTCCCAGGCGGCACGGATCACGTAGCCGGGCGAACAGGACATGAACGACGCTCCGATGGCAATGGCGAGGCCCAAGGCGGTGGGGATGGCGATGGCGATCCGCTTGCGCTTCATCGGGCCTCCCAGTCGGCCAGCCGCCGCAAGGCGCGCAGCCGATCGCTGTTACCCAAGCGCGCGCGGCCTACAGCATCGCGCAGCCACTCGATGGTGCGGTCGTAGTTCTTCCGGTCAACGGGGTAAGGGTAGCCGTCCTTGCCACCGTGGGCGAAGGAGAAACGTGCCGGGTCACGGAAGCTGGGCGGTTGGCCGTGGGCGAGCTCGGCGATCAGCGCCAGCGCTCTGATCGTTTTGGCGCCAACCCCCTTGAGCGCCAAGAGCGCCTCGAAATCGGCGGGCTGCGCCTCGTAGGTTGCCAGCAGCACCTTGCTCAGGTTGTGCGGGCGCACGTCGCGCCGGATGTCGACGTGATGGCGCTTCGGTAACTCGAGGCTCAGGATGCCGGCCACCTCGCGCTCGACCCGCTGCGGCTGCTCCCGCGCGATCTCCGCCGCGGCGCTCCGCGCCCCCGCCGACTCGTCGGCGACGAGGTTGATCACGGCGTCGCGGCGACCCTGCGAACAGATGGCGGCGTGCGGCTCGCAGACGAAATCGGAGACCTGCGTCGAGAGCCAATGGTAGCGGCGCGCCGAGCGGTCGGCCTCCTGCATCCCCTGCTGCACGACGGCCCAATCGCCGGTCGGCGTGAAGAAGAAGGAGTGGTGGTAGATCTGATAGCCGTCCTGGACGGCAGCGCTGTCGACCTTCGCCGACATGCGGCTCGCGTAGACCAGCGATTCGCCGTCGAGGCCGATGCCCGCTGCGGCAGCGCGCAACTCGTCCGGCGTCTTGCGCGACGCCGCCCCTTTTCCGCCGGCTACGTAGATCGCTGTATCCGCCTCGGTCCCCGCCAGGCCCGCCTTGAGGGCGCCGCAGACCGTGGTGGTCACACCGCTGGAATGCCAGTCGAACCCGAGCACGCAGCCGAATGCCTGGAACCAGAAGGGATCGGCCAGCCGTTCGAGGAAAATGGTCGGGCCGTGCTCGATGACGAGCGCCTCGGTCAGGGCGCGGGCCAACTCAGTCATGCGCCGGAAAAGCCAGCGCGGTGCCCGTCCGGTGTGCAGTGGTAGCGTAGCGGTTCCAGTGCGACGTCCCATGGTGCTTGACTATCCGTGACTCGCGATTTGATTCTGGCTTATTATACTCAAGCGTATCGGACGCGATCCAGCGGTCCGGGAGCCGGCGGGGCACATATTCCGTTTGGAGGGTAGAAAAGGTAGTAGCTGGTGCCCGGCGGTTCCCGCTGGGAGGCTCGTTAACGGGAAGGGGTGACGGATGGCGAAGAAACCCGACCAGGTCGACCCGAAGGAACTCCGGCAGCAGCTCATCGACCTCGCCCGCGCGATCATCGAGTTGGAAGAGCAGGGCGACCTGTTGGAAGCGACGCCGGAGCTGATCAAGATCATGGGCGATCTGCGGGCTCGGCTCTTCGAGTATGAGGTGCGGTGCACCGGCCGCCTGTTCGGCGAAGAGGACGACCTCCCGGAAGTATTGGAAGCACAGCGTATAGTGGACGAGGCGGCCCGCCGCTTGGAGGAGGAGGAGGAAGAGGAATGGTGGCGGCGATGGAATCTGGACCCCGATGCTGGCGGAGACGTCGGCGGGAACTAGGCGGGAATTCCCATCAAATTCTGATTCGCCCTTCCAACATTCCCACCGCTCCCCCCGCGATCTCGAGATCATCGACTATCCCCTTCTCAGCATGAACGCGGACGATGACCCGCCCCGGCCGTCCGAGCGTGTCTCCCTGTTCGCCCCTGAGCTCGGTCCAGCCGTCCTGAGCCAGCGCGCGCTTGAGCCGTAGGTGAAGCGGGCCCATCGGTCCCTGGGCGCTGCCAGTGACCGTGTCTTCGGGCACACCAAGGAAGGGCGCGAAGAAGCGCAGGTGCCAGTTGGAGTCCGGTTCGACCGTCTCGCCGGTGAAGAAGGCGAAGGAAGCTCCCGGGTCGATCTCGGCCAGCGCCTCGCTGTTGAGCGTGAGCGAGCGTAGCGCGTTAGCATCACGGACCGGGATGTACCAATAGTTGGTGCTGGGTAATGCCCACCAGTCGCCGTCCAGGTCGGCCGCGCCGACGCCCCAAAGCGCCGCGAAGGCCGGGCGGTCGAGATCCAGCGGTTGGAAATCGGGCACCGGGATCTGCATCGCCACCCTCACCGCCCCCCGCTTGGTGATCCGGATCCGCAGGATCCCCGACAGGGTCTCCACTCGCAACTCCCGTTCCTCCCCCGGCTCGGTCGGGTAAACGCCGTGCTCCGCCGCGGCGGCGAAGGCGGCGATCGTCGCGTGCCCGCAGAGTGTGACCTCCTGGGCCGGAGTGAACCAGCGCAGCCGTATGTCGGCAGCCGAGGAGGATGGCGGCACGAGAAAGGCCGTCTCCGCCAGGTTCATCTGCCGGGCGATGAGCTGCAGGGTCTCATCGGCGAGCGCTGACGCGTCGATCACAACGCCCGCCGGGTTGCCCGCGAACGGCTTATCGGTGAAAGCGTTGTATTGGAAGATCGGTACGTATTGCGGGGACATTGGTCTCGGTGGCCACCGGCTACCGGCTACTGGTCTTCGAAGTCCGCCTCGTCCAGGTCTGCCTGGGCGTCGTCCGGATCCTCGGGCAGCTCATCCTCGCGGAGCCGCCTGTACAGGATGTACGAGAGGCCCGCGGCGCTCAGCGCACCGGCGGCGGATGCCACGACTCCGGCGAAGCGGCGCCGCCGCTCGCGCTTCGACTTCTCCTTGCGCCGCCGTTTCGCGCTCGGGGTGGCCCAGGACCAGAGGTGGCGGTCCAGATCGCTCTGGTAAAGCTCGCTGGTGCTCCGGCGGCCGTCACGGCGTCTCCCGCGCCGCTCCTTGCCGGTGCGGCGGTCCCCACCGCTGCGACGCTCCTCGCCCTCACCCTTTGGGGCGCTGTCGCGATCGCCTCTTTTCAGCCACAGGGGAGACACCCTCTTACCTCCATCGGTTCCGTTCTGCCCGCGACTCCGGCGCGTCGCACCGATACCAGCAGGCTAATTCTAACCCCAACCCACCTCCGCGTTCCAGGTCCGATTCCCTTTCAGGCTGTACGGACGTAGTAGAGCAGCTCGGTGACGCGGTCACCCTTGTAGCGTCGCGTCTCGCTGTCGCGATCGCTGCGGTAGCGCTTGTACGTCTGCTTGAGACGCCTGTAGGTGCCGGGGAGCCCGCGCTCGTGCAGCACCTCCTCGATACACTCTTCCGAGATGATGCCCTCGCTGTTGTAGCTCATCAGGATGTGTCGGCAGGGCGCAGCGCCAACCAGTTCCTCAAGGGCGAGCTCGCATCTCCGGCGTCGCGACCAGTCGGAACGTTTGTTCCCGTCCTCTGGTAATCCCGTCTTACCCCTTAACTTAGGCGGTTCGGTGTACCACCCTTCCGCGATGATCTCCGGAATGTGGTAGTAGCCGGCGTATTGTCGCGTGTTGTACGGCGGGTCCAGGTAGAGGAGGTCGAAGGGTTCCAACTTGCCCATCAACTCGATGGCGTCGAGTTGGAAGGCCCGGCACCGGCGCCCTGTCCCGGTGACCAGGCGCGGCGGCCGCAGCCGCAGCCGCTTCTCGGCGTTGGGCTGCCAGCTCTTCACGTAGGCGGCATAGACGCCGGTGGTGTTGGCGACCCGATCGGCGGCCTCGAGCAGCGCGGCGAGCAGGACGAAGTGCTCATCGTCGTTGAGTCGACCCTCTTCGCGCCATGCCCAGATCGTTCGGCGTACCGCATCGATGAGCGCCGCGTTATCCGGCGTGAAGTAGCGTCGCTCGTGCTCCGAGCCGCCGTGGCCGTCGGGACAGAAATGCTCGAAGATGAAATCGGGCCGCGGCTCGAGCCGGTTGAGATGGTCGATCACGTCGTGCAGGGCGTCGCCGTGCCGTTCCAGTCCGTCGGCTAGGCCGCGGAACTCGGGCCGCCGGTCGACCACGACGTAGGCCCACTGCAGCACGTAGCTGAACGACATGATGTCGCTGGTCGTGACCGCGTAACCGTGGGACTTGAGGAACCGCGCTACCGACGCCGTACCGGCGAAGGGATCGCAGGCGGTAGCCCCGGCGATGCCCAGCTCTTCCAGGCCTTGCCGAATGAAGGGAATCAGCTTGCGCTTGTTACCTATGTATCGCACTGGCTCTTCGCTGTAGTGGGCGTGACTGTTGGAAAGATCGGCCGACGGGGTGTGACTAAGCAAGCAGCGCAGCCGAGATGCTGGAGGCTCGCCATCTCGAGCTGCGCTGCTTCGGTCGGAGGACCAAAGGGTTCGAGGAGGAAGCCTGCCGAAGGAGTGAGCATTCGCAAAAAAAACGGCGAGCCTCCTTGAGTTAGCAGTCTAAGAGGCACCGATCAGGTGGATATCATTTCGCGATCAGGTGGGGATCAGGCCCATCATGTGCTGCTACCGCGACGGGGGCATTTTCACCGCGAGATGAAGGAATCGGCTGTCTCGGCGCTGCCTCCAAACAGCCTCCGAGGCCACGACCAGAGTAGCTCCCCGGCCTCATCGGATCGTCAAGCGCGAACGGCGAAGGGATATAGGGGGGCGGCGTCAGTGAATCCCCAACGGATCAGCTCGGCGTTGCCGAGCACGCCTAGTTCCTTCAGTTTGACACCATGAGATTCAGCGAAGTGCTCTACGATTGGGGGACCGAGGCGGGCCGTGCCCTATTGCCTCGGGCGCCGTTCCTGCCTGATAAGACCAGGCGCAGCGTGGAGGGGCGGCGCGATCTGCTGGAGCGGATCGAGAAGTGGGCCAAGGAGGGCCGCCGCGAGGCGCCGCTCGTCTGGATCCACGCCCCCTCGGTGGGTGAGGGACTGCAGGCGCGCCCGGTGATCGAAGCGCTGCGCGAGCTGAGGCCCGAGCTGCAGATCTTCTACACCTTCTTCTCGTCGTCGGCCGAGAAGTTGGCGGCCCAGTTGCCGGTGGACTTCGCCGACTACCTGCCGTTCGACGTGGTCGCCGACGTGACGCAGGCGTTCGAGGCGGTGAAGCCGGATGCGCTCGTCTTCGGCAAGCTCGACGTCTGGCCCAACATCACCCGCGTCGCGCGCTGGCGCGACGTGAGGCTGGCCCTGGTAAGCGCCACGTTGGCGCCTGACTCGACCCGACTGCGCTGGCCGGCGCGCAACCTGCTGGGCCCGGCTTACGAGCGACTCGATGCGGTTGGCGCGATCTCTCAGGAGGATGCGTCGCGCCTGACGCAGCTGGGTGTGCCGGCGGAGCGCATAAAGGTGACCGGCGACGCCCGTTTCGATCAGGTGTGGCAGCGGGCGCAGGCGGTCGACCGAACGAAGCCGCCGATCTCGCTGCTCGCCGGCCACACCGGCGTCACGCTCGTCGCTGGCTCCACCTGGCCGGAAGACGAGCGGCATCTCGTCCGCGCGCTGGCCCATATTCGTGGCCGTCACGCCGGGTTGCGCACGGTGATCGTCCCCCACGAACCCACCGAAGAACATCTGACGCGCCTGAAGGCTCACCTCGAGATGGACGAGTTGGGCCATGTCCTCCTCTCGCAAATCGAAAGCGATGCTGCAGAGCCCCGAGAGGTCGTGGTCGTCGACAAGGTCGGAGTCCTGGGTGAGCTGTACACGCTGGCCGACGTCGCGTACGTCGGAGGTGGCTTCGGTCGGCGCGGCCTGCACTCGGTGCTCGAGCCGGCGGCCCTCGGTGCGCCGGTACTCTTCGGCCCGCGCCACGCCAACGCGCGTGAGGCTGGCGAATTGATCGAGCGGGGTGGCGCGCTTTCGGTTGGGGACTGGGCGGCGTTGGAGGCGAAGCTCGGTCGCTGGCTTGACGACGCCGAGGCTCGCGGCAAGGCGGGTGCGGCGGCCCGCGATTACGTGCAGGGGAACCTCGGTGCGGGGCGGCGGAACGCGGAGCTGGTACTGGAACTGATTGGTGGCCAGTAGCCGGTAACCGGTGGCCGGTGGAATTTCGGAGTTGGACGTTCCGAACTTACCGGCCACCGGCTACCGTCCTACTGTCTACACGGCGCGTTCGGATCCGGCTTCGGCTTGTCCACAACGATGCGGTGGTCGAGGTTGGCGATCGTCTCGGCGATCCCGTACAATAGCCGCGACACGTCCCGCAGCTTCTCGTAATCGATGTACTGCGACTCGTCGGTCAGCTGGTGGTAGTCCTGGTGACTGCCGGTGCTGAAGAAGACGATCGGGATACCGTAGCGCGCGTACATGTAGTGATCGCTGCGGCAGTAGTAGTTCTGCGGGTGACCTTCGGCGTCGTACTGGTAGTCGAACTCGAAGCCGTGCCCGCCGGTCGTGTTCACCTCCTCGACCAGGTCGCCCAGCTCGGTGGACAGACGTCGTGATCCGATGAGCTGGAGGTAACCGGGGCCGCCGCCCTCGATGTCGTCGTCGCTACCGCGTCCTACCATGTCGAGGTTGAGTTGCGCGACGATCGAGTCGCGCGGCACCGTCGGGTTGTCGGTGAACCAGCTCGCGCCCCAAAGTCCCTTTTCTTCCCCCGTGTGCCAGACGAAGAGGATCGAGCGGCGCGGCCGCTCCTCGGCGTTCACCAAGGCCTCGGCGATCTCGAGCATGGCGACCGAACCTGACCCGTCGTCGTCGGCGCCGTTGAAGACCGAATCGAGTCGCGAGCGGCGAATCGTCTCGAAGCTGGCTCGCAGCTGTCGAATCGTCGCTTCTTCCTCGGCGGTCGGCTCGCGCCTTGGACTCTCGGCGCCCATCGGCCGCACGATGTGATTGAACGCCCAGACCGAATCGTGATCGAGCGGCTGTGAAGTCGTCCCGACATGATCGGTGTGGGAGCCGATCGCCACGTATTGATCGCGAAGGCTCGGATCGCTGCCTCGAAGGATACCGACCACGTTACGCGCCTGGTGAGGGACCGGCGCCTGCACGAAACGGAATGTCCCCTCGATCGTCTCGCCTAGCGTCCCGGCTGCAAGGCCATCGAGGGGAGTGCCGACCAAGCGCGCTGCGGCCTCGCGGCTCACGAACATCCCCAGCGGCCCTTCCGGCAGAGCGCCGCCGCCGAGCGTCTCGCGGGGTCGCGTAAAGAAGGCGGCGAAGCGGGGCGGCAAGAGCTCCAGGACGGCCACCGCCACGCCGGCGGCGGAAGCGTAGCTCTGCAGTGACTGGCGGTTCCAGGCCTCCATGTTGGGACTCCCGTCGGGACCGACGGGCGTGTCGAAGACGACAAGCTTTCCAGCCATCTGCTCGGCCGTCAACGCTGCCCCGGCGTCGGAAGCTTTGCCGGCGAAGATCACCTGGACGCCGTCGAGCGAGCCCTTCATGCCGAAGGGCAGAAGACCACGCATCCTGGGCAGTGGCACGTAGTCCTTCCCGAGCTCGAGTGGCTCTCCAGCGACCGAAGGCGAAGCCTCGGGATCGACGCGGCGCTGGACGACGGGCAGCGTCTGGAAGTACGTACCGTCGTCGCCGGCGGGCTCGAGCCCGATGCGGGCGGCCTCCGCCGCGAGATACTCGGTGGCCAGGTAGTTTCCGAGGGTGCCCGACTCGCGCCCCATCATGGAGTCGTGGGCGAAGGCGGTGAGATGCATCTCGAGATCGTCGGTCGTGATGGCTGCCGCCGTGACACCTTCCGCGGCCTCGGCACCGGCCTCCGGCGCCGGCGCCTCGGCCGACGGACCGGACGAACACGCGACCGCTGCGACGGCAATGGCTAGCGAAACGAATCGTGAGTATTCCACAGCATCCCTCCCGGGGAATGGTCAGCGAAATCAAGCAATAACTTCGCCGACGAATTGCAGCTCGTACAGGCGGGCGTACAGCTCGTCTCTATCGAGTAGTTCCTCGTGCGATCCTTCCTCGACCAGCTCGCCGTGGTGCATAACCAGTATGCGATCGGCGTTTTGCACAGTGGACAGCCGGTGTGCGATGACCAGACTCGTGCGGCCGCGCATCAGCTCCTCGAGCGCCGACTGGATCTGCGCTTCGACCTCCGAATCGACGGAGCTGGTCGCCTCGTCGAGGATGAGGATCCTGGGGTCGAAGGCCAGCGCCCTGGCGAACGACAGCAGCTGTCGCTCGCCGACGCTGAGGCTCGCGCCCCGCTCGCCGAGTGGTTGGTCGTAGCCTGCGGGCAGGCGCTTGATGAAGCGGTCGGCGCCGACGCGCCCGGCCGCCATCTCCACCTGCTCGTCGGAGACCGCCTCGTCGCCCATGCGGATGTTGAAGCGGGCGCTGTCGCTGAACAGGTAGACGTCCTGGAGGACGAGCTTCATCGCGCGGCGTAACTCGCGCTGCTGGAGCGCGCGGATATCGACACCGTCGAGCAGGATCGCACCACGCTGCGGATCGTAGAAACGCATCAGCAGGTTGATGAGCGTCGTTTTGCCCGCGCCCGTGTGCCCGACAACGGCCAGTCGCTCCCCGGGACGTGCGGCGAACGAAACGCCCTTCAATACCCAATCGGGCGGTGTGCCGTCATCTTTGTGACCGGCTTTGTTATAGGCGAACCAGACGTCGCGGAACTCGAGGGCGCCGCGCAAAGGTCGGGGCAGCCGGGTGGGGCGCTCCGGGTCGGCGACGGTTTGCTCGGCGTCGAGCAGCTTGAAGATGCGCTCCGAGCTGGCCATGGCGCCCTGCAGGATGTTGAACTTCTCGGACAGGTCCTGGATGGGGCGATAGAAGCGCCGGACGTACTGGAGAAACGCAGCGACTACGCCGACGGTTAGCGTGCCCTCGAGGACGTGCATACCACCGTACCAGAGGACGAGTGCTACGGCGACGGCGGCCAAGATCTCGATCAGCGGCCAGAACAGCGCGTAGTAGTGGATGGAACGCAGGTGCGCCCGCAGGTGGTCGGCGTTGATCCCCTTGAACTTCTCGAGCTCGGGATCCTCGCGCCCGAATAGCTGCACCACGCTCATCCCGGTGATCCGCTCTTGCAGGAACGCGTTGATCCGCGCCAGGCGGACACGGATGTCGCGATACGAGCGTCGCACGTTCACCCGGAACCAGTAAGCGGTGACCCATACGAGCGGAATCACAACAAAGGAGACCAGGGCCAGCTTCCAGTTCATGGCTAGCATGATGGCGACGATGAACGCCAGGGTGAAAACGTCGCCGAAGATCGCTACCACGCCGGAAGTGAACATCTCGTTCAGCACTTCAACGTCGCTGGTCAGCCGGGTCATCAGCCGGCCCACCGGGTTACGATCGAAGAAGCGCAGGCTCAGCCGCTGCAGCTGGGCAAAGATCTGAGTGCGCAGGTCGAACATGACCCGCTGGCCGATCCAGGTCGTGAGGATCGTCTGCGCGTAGCTTAGCAGCAGAGCGAGCACTAGGGAGAGCGTATAGATTCCGGCTAGGACCGCGAGGAAATTCATGTCCCGGGCCGGGATCGCGTCGTCGATGGCGACGGCGGTGAGATACGGCCCGACCAGCTCGAGCCCTGAGGCGGCGATCAGCATGATCACGGCGAGCGCCACCTTGACCCGGTAGGGCTTCAGGTAACGGAGCAGCCGCCGCATGAGGCGGGCGTCGTACGCCCTGCCGAGGGCCTCTTCCTCGTGAAAGTCGAGGTCGGGTGCTGTCTGCATAGGAACCGAAGATAGGGGGATTGGCCAATGCCGGAAGGGGGGAGGTGCTGGGAATTCTCGAGTATCGATTCGGGGACCAGTGCAACAAGGGAGGTGGGGAAGCCGGAAGTGGTTCTGTACCTACCTACCTCCCCTGTTGCACTGGTCCCTTGCTCGACATTCGAGTATTCCCAATAGACTTCGCAATTGCGATAGATTGATCTAGATGGAAGAGTTCATCCGCGTCAGAGGCGCCAGCCAGCACAACCTGAAGTCGATCGACCTCGACATTCCCCACCGTTCCTTCACGGTGGTGACGGGGCCCTCGGGATCGGGGAAGTCTTCGCTCGTCTTCGACACGATCTTCGCCGAGGCGCAGCGCCGCTACGTCGAGTCGCTCTCCAGCTACGCGAAGCAGTTCCTCGAGCGGATGCAGAAGCCGGCGGTCGAGTCGGTGGATGGCGTCAGCCCTGCCGTCGCGATCCAGCAGAAGAACCCCACCAAGACCAGTCGCAGCACCGTGGGCACCGCAACCGAGGTCCACGACTACCTGAGACTGCTCTGGGCGCGCGTGGGCCGCACGATCTGCCCGAGCTGCGGTCGCGAGGTCAAGCCCGATACCGTGGAGCAGGCCGTCGATCGGGTGCGCAAGCTCCCCAAGGGGGCCCGCATTCAGGTCGCCTTCCCGCTGCCGCTCTCGTCGGAGGTGACGGACGAGTTGATCGTTGAGAACCTCCGGGCTCTGGGTTTCCTGAGGGTGCTGGCGGACGGTCGGGAGATCTACCTGGGCGAGTCGGGCGGTTCGCCCGCCGCCGGAACGCCGGGTCTCACTGCGGCGCGCGAGCTGCTGGTGGTCGTCGACCGGCTCAAGGTGGGCGGCGCATCGCGCTCGCGGCTTGCCGACTCGTTGGGCACGGCGTTCAGCGAAGGGGAGGGTGAAGCGCTGGTACTCGTCGCGGCCGACGACGACGCCGCTGAGCGGCTCGCCTTCACCGAGCGGTTCCGCTGCCCGAATTGTGACCTCACGTTCCCCGACCCGGTCCCGACGCTCTTTTCCTTCAACAGCCCGCTGGGTGCCTGTCCCACCTGCAACGGGTTCGGCGCGACGCTCGAGTTCGATCTCGACCTGATTGTCCCGGACCCGGAGTCCTCGCTGGCCGACGGCGCGGTCGACCCGTGGACGAAGCCTCGCTACGAAGACCGGCGATGGCAGCTGCAAGAACTGGCCAAGAAGCACAAGGTCTCGATGCGCGTGCCCTGGTCCGAATTGCCCGAACGATTCAAACAGATCGTACTGCACGGCGAGCGTGGCTTCGAGGGCGTGCTTCCGCAGCTCGAGCGGTTGAAGAAGACGAAACGCTACAAGCAGTACATCCGCGTCTTCATCCGCCAGTACCAGACCCAGCAGACCTGCCCGTCGTGCGACGGTGCCCGGCTGCGCCCCGAGGCGCTCAACGTGAGAGTAGGCGGTCGGACGATCGCCGAGTTGAGTGTGCTACCGGTGGAAGAGTTGCGCGCCTGGCTGGAGAAACTGAAGCTCACCAAACACGAAACGCAGGTTGCCGAGACGATACTGCGCGAGCTCCGATCGCGCGTGACCTTCCTCGACGATGTGGGACTCGGTTATCTGACGCTCGACCGTCAGGCCAGGACGCTTTCTGGCGGTGAAGCCCAGCGAATCAACCTGGCGGATGCGCTGGGCAGCGCTCTGGTCGACGTCACGTATGTACTGGATGAGCCGTCGATCGGCCTGCACTCGCGAGATACCGAACGGCTATATCGGTTGCTCGAGCAGCTACGCGACCTCGGCAACACGGTGCTCGTGGTCGAGCACGACCCGGCGGCGATCGAGCTGGCCGACCACGTGCTCGAGTTGGGTCCAGGCTCCGGCGAGCACGGCGGCGAGCTGGTCTTCGAGGGCAGCCTCCAGGGAATGCTCGAGTCCGAGACTCTGACCGGCCTCTACCTATCGGGACGCGAGGCGATACCGGTACCGGCTCGTCGGCGGCCTGTCGAAGGTCCCCACATCGTCCTTGAGGGCGCGCGCCAGCACAACCTCGACGGCGTCGACGTGAGCGTGCCGCTCGGCGCTCTCACCCTGGTTACCGGTGTGTCGGGTAGCGGGAAATCGACCTTGGTGCACGACGTCCTCTACCGCGGTCTGGAGCGTAAGCTGGCCGGCCAGACCAGCGCCAAGCAGCACCTGGGCGAGCCGGTGGGCAGTTACAGGGCGCTGAGGGGGAGCGGAGCGCTGACCGGGGTCGTCCTTATCGACCAGAGCCCGATCGGCCGCACACCGCGCTCCAACGCGGTGACCTATCTCAAGGCCTACTCGGAGATCCGCCGTATCTTCGCGGAGCTGCCGGACGCCAAACGGCGGAAGTTCGGACCCGGCCACTTCTCGTTCAACGTGGCGGGCGGCCGTTGCGAGGAGTGCGAGGGCGCCGGTCAGCTCGAGGTCGAGATGCTGTTCCTCGCCGATGTCTTCGTGCCGTGCGAGATGTGCGGCGGCAAGCGCTTTAGGCCCGAGGTCCTCGAGGTACGCTACCGCGGCCGCAACATCCACGAGGTGCTGGACCTGACCGTCGACCAGGCGATCAAGTTCTTCATCAAGGAAGCGAAGCTGGGCCAGATGCTCTGGCAGTTGCAGCGTGTGGGCCTGGGATACCTGCGGTTGGGTCAGCCGGCGACGACGCTGTCCGGCGGCGAAGCGCAGCGGCTGAAGCTCGCCCGCGAACTGGCAGCAGCGGGTCGCAGGGCGGGACACAAGCTGTACCTCTTGGATGAACCGACTACCGGGCTCCACCTGCACGACGTGCGCCGGCTGCTCGATGTGCTGGAGCAACTGATCGACACCGGGAACACGGTCATCGTTATCGAGCACAACCTGGAGGTCATCAAGCAGGCCGACTGGGTCATCGATCTGGGTCCGGGCGCCGGTGTGCACGGAGGTCGCGTCGTCGCCATGGGTCGTCCGGAAGAGATCATGGTGAACGAAGGGTCTTACACCGGGCGGTTTCTGAGAGAGGCGCTCGGCCAGCACGTTGCATGAAGCTCCGTGGTGTGGGCGGGGCGACAGGGGTCGTTTCGCTCCATGTCGCGCGGCTCGATTGCAGGACGGGCGGCTGCGCCGCCCCCGCGCTCCAAATTACGCTCAACGACCCATGGATCGCCCCGCCTCCCCCCGGTCGGTTGTGACGCTCTCCAGCCCAACCCTCACAGATCGTGCCCTGTGCCGCAACTCGTCGCAGGATATCCGGGACGTCCGCACGGCACTGGCAACTCCGTTCGACCGCGCACCAGACCCGGATCGCTGAGTGGGGTGTGTACTTCTCTAGCGGTGGAGAAGCCGTGGCTTCACTCGTGGCGCGACATGGAGCGAGACGGCCCCGCGCGCCCCCAACACCCGGAAGTTGACCAACGTTCCTTCCCGGACCATCTTCACCGCGCTGCAAGCGAACAGGATTCACATGCTGCCGATGCCGAACCAGCCGAGGGGACCGCGCCGTGAGTGAGCCCCGGCTCTCCGTACTGCTCCCATGCCGTGACGCGGCCGAGCACCTCGCCCAGGCCGTCCGCAGCCTGAGCATGCAGACGTTCGGGGACTTCGAGGTCGTGGCCGTGAACGATGGCTCACGGGACCGGACCGCTGAAGCGCTCGAGCACTGGGCTGCCAGAGATGACCGCGTGCGGGTCGTCCATCTGGAGCGCATCGGGCTCGCGACAGCCCTCCAGGAAGGCGCCCGGCTCTGTCGTGGCGAGCTGCTAGCGCGGGCGGACGCCGACGACGTTGCGCATCCACGTCGTCTCGCCGAGCAGGTCGAGTTCCTGTCGGCGCACCCCGAGATCGCCGCCGTCGGCACACAGGTCCGTTACTTCCCACACGAGGAGGTGGGCTGGGGCGCCCGCCGTTACCAAGATTGGCTCAACGGCCTCTCCGATCCGGATAGCATCGCGCGTGACGTCTTCGTCGAGTGCCCCATCGCGCACCCCACCCTGATGGTCCGCCGCTCCGCCTTCGAGCAGGTGGGTGGCTACCGCGTCAACGGCTGGCCCGAGGACTACGACCTGATATTACGCCTGCACCTAGCGGGCGCCCGGCTCGCCAACTTGCCGCGCGTACTCCACTTCTGGCGCGAGGGCAACCACCGCGCCTCGCGCACCGATCCACGTTATGCGCCCGAGGCCTTCAGGGGCTGCAAGATCCACTACATGCGTCAGAGCTGTCTACGAGGACACGATGAAGTGAACATCTGGGGGGCCGGCCGCGTGGGGAAGGACTTCGCACGCGCACTCGCCGATGAGGGCGTGAAGATTCGCGGCTTCTTCGACATCGATCCCCGCAAGATCGGCCAACAGATCTACGGCGCCCCGGTTCGGGACGCCCACGACGCAATACGCCACCGCGACGCCTATCTACTGGTTGCGGTGGGCGCTGCCGGCGCCCGGGAGCTCATCCGCGAGCAGCTCGACCAAGCCGGTTTCAGCGAACCGGAAAACTACCGCTGCGCCGCCTGAGCGGGTTGGGGACGACCGAAGCACCTCCGCCAGTCGCGACCCGACCCCCTGAACAAACCCGCCAGATCCGCCATCTCCTCCCGCCGCCGTCGGCGCCCCTTCAGTCGGCGAAAGCCTAGTGTTCAAGCGGCTTCTGAGGCCACGCCACGGGGTAGAGAGGGACCCGGAAAATTGATAAATTACGGGCGTCGCAAAGAACCCAGTGGAGGCTACGGATCGTAGCATACGATACAGTTTGGTCGCGTGCCGCCCGACGCGCGCGACCGTGCTGAGGGAATGAAAACGTGGGTGTTGGCGGATGTCGATCGCTAACCCGGTGAGGTAGTAGATGGCGGAGAACAACAACGAGCAAAACGTCCTACCGCGTTTTCTCGAGGAAGAGATGCGCGAGTCGTTCATCGATTATTCGATGAGCGTGATCGTGCAGCGTGCGCTGCCGGACGTACGTGATGGTTTGAAGCCGGTACACCGGCGGATCCTGTACGCGATGCACGAGGTGGGGCTGGCACCGAACCGGCCACACAAGAAGAGCGCGACGGTGGTCGGTGAGGTCTTGGGCAAGTACCACCCGCACGGCGACATGGCTGTGTACGACGCGCTGGTGCGGATGGTTCAGGACTTTTCGTTGCGGTATCCGCTGGTGAACGGCCAGGGCAACTTCGGCTCGATCGACGGAGACAGCGCGGCGGCGTACCGGTACACGGAGGCGCGGCTCGGCGCGGTGGCGGTCGAGATGCTGGAGGACATCGAGAAGAGCACGGTCGATTTTGCGTCGAACTTCGACGACCGGCTTGAGGAGCCGACGGTCCTGCCAGCGAAGTTCCCGAATCTGCTGGTCAACGGCTCGTCCGGTATCGCCGTCGGCATGGCGACGAACGTACCGCCGCACAATTTGCGCGAGATAGTGGCGGCGGCGAAGCACCTGATCGACAATCCGAAGGCGACGGTCGCCGATCTAATGAAGAAGGTTAAGGGCCCCGACTTTCCGACGGCAGGAATAGTGCACGGGAAGAAGGGGATCAAGGATGCCTACAAGACGGGTCGGGGCCGGATCGTGATGCGGGCGCGGGCGCAGATCGAAGAGGTCAAGCGAGGCGAGCGGATTATCATCACCGAGATCCCCTTCATGGTCAACAAGACGCGCCTGATCGAGCAGATCGCCGAGCTGGCGCGTGAGCGGAAGGTGGATGGGATCAGCGACCTGCGGGACGAGAGCGACCGGGACGGCATGCGCATCGTTGTGGAGCTGAAGCGCGATGCGATCTCGCAGATCGTGCTGAACCAGCTGTACAAGCACACGCAGATGCAGTCGACGTTCGGTGCGATCATGCTGGCGCTGGTCGACGGTATCCCGAAGATCATGAACCTGCGCGAGATCATCCAGCACTTCGTGGAGCATCGCCACGACGTGGTGGTGAGGCGCAGCAAGCACGATCTGAAGGTCGCGGAGGATCGCGAGCATGTCCTGGTCGGCCTCAAGAAGGCGGTCGACAACATCGACGCGATCGTCGAGATCATCAAGAAGGCGAAGGACCCGGAACAAGCGTCGAAGAAGCTGCGCAGCCGCTATAAGCTGACCGAGCGGCAGGCGGAAGCGATCCTCAACATGCGTCTGGCGCGGCTGACCGGGCTCGAGGTCGAGAAACTGAAGGCCGAGCTCAAGGAGGTCCGTGCGCAGATCAAGGATCTGAAAGCGATCCTCGCCTCGAAGCGGCGGCGGATGACGATCATCAAGCGCGAGCTGGACGAGCTGGCGAAGAAGTACGGTGACGACCGTCGCACGGAGATCGCCGGCGAGATCGAGGAGTTCTCGCTCGAGGATCTGATCCCCGAAGAGGAGATGGTGGTCACCGTCTCGCATGAGGGGTACATCAAGCGCATGCCGGTGGATACCTATCGGCGGCAGCGGCGTGGCGGCCGCGGTGTGGCGGGTATGGCGACAAAAGAGGAGGACTGGGTCGAGCGCCTGTTCGTCGCCGCGACACACGATTACATCCTCTTCTTCACAGCCCGGGGGCGGGTCCACTGGCTGAAGGTCCACAGAGTCCCGCAGACGGGCCGCACGGCGCGCGGGCGCCCCATCGTCAACCTGATCCGTGTGAACAGAGACGATAAGATCACGGCTATGGTACCGGTCCGCGAGTTTAGCGAGGACAGGTACCTGCTGTTTGCTACCCGGAAAGGGATGGTGAAGAAGACGTCGCTGGCCGCCTACGCGAACGTGCGGTCGAGCGGGATAAACGCGATCAGCGTGGCCGACGGCGACGAGCTGATCGACGTGCGGCTGACCCAGCCGGGCGACGAGGTCTTGCTCGCCACGCGTAACGGGAAGGCGATCCGCTTCGAGGAGGAACAGGTTCGCGAGATGGGTCGAGTAGCACGCGGCGTCAAGGGCATCGTCCTCGGTCGCGCCGACCATGTCGTCGGTTTGGTGGTGGTGAGTGGAGAAGCGGCGCTGCTAGTGGTGACCGAGAAGGGGATGGGCAAGCGCACCCAGATCGCCCAGTACCGGTTACAGCGGCGCGGTGGCAAGGGCGTGATCAACATCCGCCTCACCCCAAAGACAGGCAAGGTCGTCTCGATCAAGGAGGTCAGGGACGGCGACGAGCTGGTGCTCGTCACCCGTAAGGGGATCGTTAACCGCCAGCGTGTCAAGGAGATACGCGAGACGGGCCGCAACGCCCAGGGGGTCCGGCTCGTCAACCTGGACGCCGGGGATCAGCTGGTGGACGTCACCCGGGTCGTCTCGGAGAAGCAGGAAGCCGAGCTGACCGCGGCCGAATAGACGGGGCACACCTCCGTCTGAATCCGGGCGCAAATGTAGCAGCAGCCGTTGACTAATCGGCGCATCGGGCCGAGATTGGAGTGCCTCCACTCCCCCCGCCGGAAGCATATCCTATTGCACACGAGTGTGCCCTGGAGCCTGTAGAGATGCCGCAGCTCGTCAGTCTCGACGAGATTCGTGCTGCCGCCGAGCGGATTGGCGAAGTGGCACGGCGAACGCCGCTGCTGGCGGAGCGGCGCAGCTCGCCGGTCGGCGAGGGGCGCATGCGGCTCAAGTGTGAGAACTTGCAGCGCGGTGGCGCCTTCAAATTGCGCGGCGCCTACAACTTCATCGCCCAACTGCCCGAGGAGGCGCGCTCCCGCGGCGTCATCACCTACTCGTCGGGCAACCATGGCCGGGCCGTGGCGCTGGCCGCCCGGGAGCTGGGGCTGACGGCGGTGGTCGTGGTACCGGTGGACGCGCCGCAGGTCAAGCTCGACGGTATCCGGCGGCTGGGCGCCGAGATCGTCGAGGAGGGCACGAAGTCGGTGGAGCGTCAGCGGCGGGCCGAGAAGATCGCCGCCGAGCGTGACCTGACGATCGTGCCACCGTTCGACCACCCCCAGATCATCGCCGGCCAGGCGACGGTCGGGCTGGAGATCGTGGAGGACTGGCCCGCGGTAGAGCGCGTCCTCGTCCCCGTGGGCGGCGGCGGCCTGCTCGCCGGGGTCGCGGCGGCGGTGCGGGCTCTGGAGCCTAGCGTAGAGGTTTTCGGTGTGGAGCCGCGCGGCGCCGCCTCGATGCACGCCTCGCTGGTCGCGGGCCGGGCGGTGGAGCTCGATTCGGTGGCCAGCGTGGCGGACGGCCTCAAGCCGGTGCGGCCGGGCGAGCTGACGTTCGAGCACGCCCGCTCGCTGGTCGAGGAGGTGCTGCTCGTCGAAGACGAGGACATCCTGCGCGGCCTCGCCTGGTGCGCGGACGAGTTCCGCCTCTTGGTCGAGCCGAGCGGCGCGGCGACGGTGGCGGCCCTGTTGGCCGGAAAGCTCCCGGGCCCTGCGAAGGCGACGGCGGCGGTCATCTCGGGAGGGACCGTGGACCCGGTGAGCTGGGGTAAGTGGGTTAACGAGTACGGACACGAAGCGGCCGGAGCGGCATGAGCGATAAGGGCTACATACTGGTTGGTCATGACGGCGCGCAGGCGCTGGCAGGGCTCGATGACGCCCTGGCAGCGGACGGCTACAAGGTCCGCAGCGTGGGAGACGGGACGACGCTGATCAGCTACATCGCCAGCCAGAGCCCCGACCTCGTCGTCATCGACGAGTCGATCCGCGAGATGGCGCCGCTCGAGATAGTCCGCCACGTGCGCCATCGTGTCGGGTCGCGTGACGTCCCGCTGCTCCTTACCTCGTCGCAGGCGCAGGGCGATGACGCCGCCACCGCCATCAGGGCGGGCGCCACCGACTATATCCGCAAGCCGTTCGAGATCGGCGAGTTGCTGGCGCGGATCGCCGCCCATGTCACGCGTGGGCGGCTGATCCGGGAAGCGCGGCGCGAGGCGGACACCAGCGGGATCGTACTCGAGATCGTCCGCGATGTGACAGCGAGCCTGTCGTCCGAGGAGATCTTCGACATGTTGGTTCGCCGCGTCTCGCGGTTGTTCCAGATCCGGCGCTGCTCGATGATCATGATCCAGGAGGGCGGCGAACGCGGTACCGTGGTCGCGGCGCACGACGATCCGAGCATCAGCGCCCTTTCCATAGATCTTACTCGCTATCCCGAGATCCGGCAGGCGGTCGAGACCGGCGCGCCCGTCCTGGTGAAGAACCTGCGGGGGTCGGCGCTGTTCGAGCAGATCCGGCCACTTTGGGAGACGGAGAACATCGACGTCGACATCCAATCGATCGTCGCCATTCCCTTCGCCTTCGACAAAGGCCAGCACGGAGTCTTCTTCCTGCGTTCGAGCCCCGACGAACCGGTGCTCGACGAGGAGTCGGTTCGCCTCACGTCGGCGATCGCCCAGGGCGCAGTGCGGGCGCTCAACCGAGCGGCAATGTTCGAGAGCGTGCTCTCGCACCAGGAACAGCTCGAGATCCTGGCAAAGACCGACGAGCTGACCGGGTGTCTCTCGCGTCGCTATCTCATGGAGCGGCTCGAGAACGAACTGGAGCGCGCCGCACGCTACGAGCGCCTGCTCGGTGTCGTAATGTTCGACATCGACGACTTCAAGCGCCTCAACGATACACACGGCCACACGACAGGAGACGCGGCGCTGCGCTCGATCGGTGAGGTCTTGCGCCGCTCGCTACGAACGGCAGACTTCGTGGGCCGCTACGGCGGCGACGAGTTCCTGCTCGTCTTGCCGGAGACGAGTGCTCACGGTACGCACCAGCTGGCCGAGCGAATCCGCAACGGCGTCAGTCGCCGCGAGTTCGACCTGCGGGGTGGCATGCTGCGGCTCACGGTGAGCGGCGGCGTCGCTGGCTTCCCGGATTCGGATGTGATGGCTCTCGAAGATCTGATCGACCGGGCAGACGTGGCGCTGTACAAGGCCAAGGCGGCCGGGCGCAACAAAGTCTTCATCTACAGCCCGAACATGATGAACGACGAAACCGAAGAGATGGAGAAGAAGGCAGAAAGTGGTCGTTAAACGGTAGTCAGTAGTCGGTAGTCAGTCGCTCCCTGAGGCTGTTCACCGACCATCGACCACCGACCACCGACAACCGAAACATGTCTCCCCCGCTCCTTCCCAACCCGACCCTCACGGCGGTTCCCGGCATATCAGTCGGCCACGCCCAGGACGATGACGCGAAGACGGGCTGCACCGTCGTGCTCGGGCCGTTTCGGGCGGCGGTCGACGTCCGCGGCCTGGCGGCCGGCACCCGCCAGTTCGGTGCCCTGTCACCGAATCACCTGGCCCCGCAGGTGGACGGACTGCTACTGACCGGCGGCTCTGCTTTCGGACTCGCTGCGGCCGACGGGGTTATGAACTGGCTGGAGGAGCGTGGCCGGGGGCTACAGACGGACGTCGCTCGAATACCGATAGTTCCGAGCGCGGTGATCTTCGATCTCGGGGTGGGCCGGGCCGACCTGCGCCCCGGTCCGGAGATGGGGCGGGCGGCGTGCGATGCGGCGAGCGGCGAACCGGTGGCGGAAGGTCGAGTGGGAGCCGGGTGCGGAGCCACTGTAGGGAAACTCTTCGGTCGGCAGGGAGCCATGTCCGGCGGCTTGGGGAGCTGGGCCGTCGGACTCGGCGAGCACAAAGTGGCGGCGCTGGTCGTAGTCAACACCTACGGCGACGTTGTGGGCGATCGCGGCGAGATAATCGCCGGTGCCCGTGACGAGGCTGGGGCGTTCGTCGATACCGCCGCCTACCTGCGTGAGCACGGGGTTCCACCCCGGACCGCTCCTCAGCCGGGGACGAACACGACCCTGGCGGTAGTCGCCACCGACTACCCGTTGAGCCGCACAGATCTAGTCGCGCTGGCCAGGCAGGCGATGAACGGGATCGTTCGCCGCATCGCACCGGCGAACACCCAGTTCGACGGCGACCTGGTCTTTGCCTGCTCCACGGCGCCGGAGCCGGCGGCGGTGCCGGCGGCGGAGCTTCTGCGCGTGGGAACCTGCGCCGAATGGGCGCTGGCCCGGGCGATCGAGCGGTCGGTGGCGCCCTCCTGACTGGCGATCCTACCGGGTCGGGACCACATTTAGAAGTTTAGTGTATTCCAGGCTGAGCCGCCAAGGAGGAGGTTGTTGGAAAAGGCCGGGATCCCGATCCGCGTCCGGGTGTTCTTCGATATCGACGGTACTCTCTTGTACACGGACGGTGCAGGGCGTGTGGCCATACGCGCCGCACTCGTGGAGGTGTATGGGACGAGCGGCCCGATCGACGGTTACGTCTTCCACGGGAAGACCGACCCGCGGATCGTCGTCGAGCTGATGATGGCGGCAGGCCTCGAGGCGGGTGAGGTCCGCAGGCGCCTGCCCGAGGTCTGGCCGGTCTATCTCGAAGTACTCGAGCGCGAGCTCGAGGAGCGGCAGCGCCGGGGCCGCATCACGCTGCTGCCGGGCATCCTCGAGCTGCTCGCGGCACTCGGCGACCGGCCCGACGTGACGATAGGACTGCTCACCGGGAATATCGAGGAGGGTGCCCGGTTGAAGCTCGCGGCCGCCGGTTTGGGTTCGACCTTCGACGTCGGTGGCTATGGTTCCGACTCGGAGGATCGGGCGGAGGTAGCCCGCGTGGCGCTCAGTCGCTGCGGCGCTTCGGGCGGTGAAGGGTCTTCGACGGTCGTGCTGGGGGACACGCCGGAGGACGTCGCCTGCGCACGGGCGGTGGGCGCCTCCGCCATCGCGGTGGCCACCGGCCGGCACAAAGTCGAGGAGCTGGTGGAGAGCGGGGCCGACGCGGTGTTCGAGGACTTCAGTGACACGGAGGCGGTTCTGAGCTGCATTCTGTCGCTGGCCGGGGTTGGCAGCTCTTCCGCTGATGCGGCTGCGAACGGTGGGGATCGATGAGCTACGAGGGCAACTTCGACGTAGTGATCGAGGGCGTGGGGGCGGAGCGAGGCGCCAGGGTGTTAGCAGCCCCGGAAGGGCTCTACGTCAATCAGCACCAGGTCCCCTACTCGACGCTGCTGGGCGTTGCGTTGCGGGGCTCGATACTGCTGGTCGTGGGCACTCAGGTGGCCATGGCGTTGCGCGGCAGCCATGAGGGTCTCGCCACGCTGGCGGCGGAGCTGCGGACTCGTGCCGATCTCGAGCACCTGGCGCAAGCCGACCGCGATGCGTTGGAGGGTGAGCGCGTCGTCTTCGCGACGCCGGTCGCTCTCTCCGGCCTCGTCGAGATGGAGCGCTTCAAGGGGATGGCGCTGCAGGTGGTCACCGATCAAGCGCTCCACGTCTTCGAGCGCGGTGGCCGCCACTTCCGCCTGTCTTGGGAGCGCATCACCAAGGTTGATGTGACCCAGGCGAAGTTCGGCCGCCTGCTCCGGGTCGGCAGCGGTCCGACCCAACTAGAGATCCTCTATCTCACCGACGCTCAGATTCAGACGATTCGCGGCCTCGCCTCCCGCCATTCGAGCGCGCTCTTGGGGGTCGCCGGCGACGCGCAGGCTCCCGAGCCGGTGGCCGACGATGTGCCAACGGTTCCGCAGGCGCGCGCCGAAGAGAGCCTGACCCGGCGCTTCACGATCCCCGAGTTCGAGGTCTCGCTGGGCGCCGTCGGCGCCGGTTCCGACCGGCCGCTGGGCGCCGCCATCGACCGGTTGCAGATGTCCTCGCTGTTACCGGTAGGGTTCCTGGAGGAGCACCTACGCGAGCTCCGCAACATCTACGACGGCGCGCTGCTCAAGGCCAAGCGCGAAGCCGCCGCCTCGGGTGAGCTGTTCGGCGCCGCCGAGGCGCTCGGCGGTCGGCGCCTCTGGGACTCGGTGCTGGACAACATCGGCGTGGCGACCGACGCGACGGTCCGGGCCTTCGAGCGCCAGACGCGACGCGTCGCGGCCAACCGCCGGATCCCGTGGCGCAAGGCGCGGAGCAAGTTCATGCCCTCGCCGAAGGAGATCTCCGGCGTGAAGCAGCGGCTGACCCGCGGCGTGTCTACGCTCGAGGGGCCGCTGAGGACGGTGAGCCAGGCAGCCGAGGGCTTGAGGCCGGCGGCCCAGGCGGGTCCGGCGGAACTCAAGGAGGCCTACAGCCGTTGGCAGACCAGCCTGAGGGAACTGGATCAGGCGTACGCCACGGGCTGGAGCGGGCTGAGCCGTGAGGTGATCGGCGTTTGGCAGGATTCGTTTCTGCCGCGGCTGACGCGCTTGGGCGGCGAGCGGCGGCGCATGTTCCCTCGCCCGCTCAAGTACGCGTTCTATTTCTTGCTGCTGTTAGCTGTCGCTGCCCTAGCGTATCTGTACTTCACCGGCCAGCTGACTCAGATAATCCAATTCGAGCCGGCGCCGTAACCAGCATGCTGAGGAATTGAAGGAGGTTGTCGGGATGGCGAACTCGCAGTCCAAGTTTTACGGATTTCTTGCCTTGATACTCGTGGCTGGAGCGGCGTTGATCGGATTCGTCGTGATCAGCAATCGCGGCGCAGCGGTGCCCGGCGAGGTAGACCTTGTGGCGCTCCAGAACCTCATCGATAGTGGGCCCAGCGAGCAGTTGGCCGTCATCAGTGGCGCGGACGATGCACCGGTCACCGTCGAAGAATTCGCCGACTACCTGTGTGGGGCCTGCGGCATGGTGGCGACCCTGAGCTTGCCCCAGGTCCTCGAGAAGTACGTCGATACCGGTAAGGCACGCTTTGTCTTCTACGATTACGTTCTGAATCCCGCGTCTCATGCCAAGACAGCCGCGCAGGCGGCCCGCTGTGCCGATGACCAGAACGCCTTCTGGGCGATGCACAAGGTGCTGATGAGCCGGCAGCGTGAGTGGGGCACCGCGCGCAATCCCCTCAGGGTGATCCGCGAGTACGCCGACGGCCTGGGCCTGGACGGCGCGGCCGTCGAGACCTGCGTCGAGAACGGCACTTACCTTGACGTGGTGATGGCCAGCACCCAGCACGCTCAGCAGCGCGGCCTGAACAGCACGCCGGTGTTCTTCTTCAACGGCCGGCCCTTCGCGGGGGCGAGGGGCTACGATCAGATGGCTCAGATCATCGAGGAAGAGCTGGCTGCCCGCGGCCAGAACCAGTGAACCGACGCAGGGCAATCGCGGTCCTGGCGCTGCTCGGCGCCCTGGACGCCACTTATCTGCTACTCGGAAAGCTCGGCATCACGAGCGGCTACGTCTGCAGTGTCACCGGCGGCTGCGAGGTCGTCAACACATCGCCGTACTCGGAGTTCTTGGGGATACCTGTGGCGGCGATCGGGGCCGCCGGCTATCTAGCCATTCTTGTCGTCGCGCTGGCGGCGATTCAGCCGCGCTGGCTGGCCGACCGGCGGCCGGATCTTCTACTAGGCCTGCTGTCGGGTGTGGCCGTCGTCTTCTCGCTCTACCTTACCTACGTCGAGCTGTTCGTCCTGCGTGCGGTGTGCCAGTGGTGCGTTGTATCGCAGGCGATAATCATCGCCATTCTTCTCCTCGCAGTCTTGGGGCTCAGGAGGGCTGTACAGCCGGAACATTGAACAGATGTACGTATAACGTCGCGCGTCGAAGCGAGTTCGGCGTTCGATGTGCCATGTTCGATGTTCACGAAAAAGGGCAACGCGGTCGCGTTGCCCTCGTGTACTAGCTAGGCGCCCAGAACCCCTCCAGCGCCTGCCCGTCCGGCGACTGTCGTAGTTTCTCGAAGGCGCGGTTGCGGATCTGGCGGATTCGCTCACGCGTGACGCCGAGCAGCGAACCGATCTCTTCCAGCGTCATCTCCTCGCCGTCGTCGAGTCCGTAGTAGAGGACGAGAATCTTACGTTCGCGCTCGGTTAGATACTTCTTGAACATGTCCTGCAGGAACTGGCGACGCGCCTGGAACTCGATCTCGTCCTGGATGTCCTCCGTCTCCATCCCGGAGAACCGTTCGCCGAACGACGCGCTATCCCTGTCGGTGCGGTCGAGCGGTGCATCCAAGCTGAGCTCGGCCGAAGCCACCCGCCTCAGGGCCCGGATCGTCTGTACCGGCTCGCCCATCCGGTCGGCGATCTCGCGGTCGGTCGGCGTTCGGCCCAACTGCTGGGTCAGCGCCGTCTCCGTCCGCGACAGCTTAACCAGGTTCGAGTTCTGATTGAGTGGGATCCGCACCGAGCGCGTCTGTTCGGCCAGCGCCTGCAGCACCGTCTGGCGGATCCACCAGACCGCGTAGGAGATGAACTTGACGCCCTTGTCGGGGTCGAACTTCTTGACCGCCTTGAGAAGACCCTCGTTACCTATGCAAACTAGCTCCGCCAGGTTTAGCCCTCGGCCCTGGTACTTCTTCACGTAGGAGATCACGAAGCGCAGGTTCGCCGTCACCAGGCGCTCGGCGGCCCGGCGATCGCCGGCCCGCGCCCGGCGGGCGATCTCTCGCTCCGTCGCCGCATCCTCGATGAGTGGGTACTTCTCGACGTCGTGAAGGTACTGATCGAAAGAGTCTAGGGCCTTGGAGCTAAAGAACATGCTCACGCTGCAACTGCTCGAGGTTCAGTTGGTAGCCGACAAAAAGGCGAGAGCCCGCAGGCGGCCTCGCTGGGGATACAACGACGCCCGAGCGCCATGCGCCTCGCCAGCCAGCCGCCCCGTAGCGAAACAGGTGGCGGAAACGGACGACCTCAAGACGTAAGTAGACAAGACTGTATAGTATATGCCCGTTTCCGGGTCTCGTAAACCCCCGAACAGAAGACGAATCAGCGTAAAAACAAGCCGGTAAACCCCTTCCAACTACCGGATCAAAGCCTGTTACACCGCGCCGGGGTCCCGGGGTTCCAACCGCCCGCCACCCCCCTCCGCCAATGCTGCCAGTATGGCCGGCCCCGGCGGCGCGTCGGGGCCCAGACACAGGCTATACGGATTCTGGGTGTCCAGCACTACCGTCTCCACCAGTGCCTGATGGTCGGCCTGGCCCGCGGCTCGTTGCAGGGGGACGAGCCTGGCCCTGAAGCCGCGCCGGTGAGCGAAGAGGGGGGTCCGTTCCTGGGCGACGACGAGGCGGCCTCTGAGGTAGAGCCAGCGGGTGCCGATCCGGGCCAGGCAGACTCTAGCGGAACGGGTGCGGCTGAGCGGCACGCCCAGTTTGGCTTCGGCGGCGCGGCTCAGCCAGCGGGGCAGGCCGCGAGGCCCGGCGTCCCACTGGCGGTAGCGCCCGGCGCGGGTGATCACGGCGAGGGTGGCGGCGATGGCGAGGTGGGCAGCGCCCCAGAGCCGGGGCCACCAGGGCAGGGGCGCGAGGACGGGGACGAGGGAGGCGACCGCAGCGAAGGGCGGGGCCGTCCAGGCGATGGTCGCGATTGCTCCGGCCAGGACGAGCTGAACGCTGGTGAGGCCGCGGAGTTGGGGTGCAGGGCCGGCCGTGCGGGAGGCGGTGTGCGCAGCCAGGACAGGGATGTGGACGAACAGGGCGACGGCCAGCGCTAACAGCGCCGCCCCCCACTGGATGCCCTGGCCCTGGCCTTCCAGCGCTGCGGATGCGAACAGGGCCGCCGCGGGCGGCCGAATGATGGTGTGCAACGCGCTCCACAAGAGGTCCGTCAACCTGAACCGCGAGGCGGCCAGCTCGACGAGCGCTAGAGCCACGAGCGTCACCCAGACCAGCGGTGTGCCGAGTCCGCTGAGCGGTTCCGGTAGCTCGAGCAGGCCAAGATGGCTGAGGGCGCTGGGCGCGGCGAGGGCGGCGTAGAGGCTCAACCCGAAGGCGGCGGCGCAAGCCAGCACGCTGAGCAGGAGCGTGGTCAAGTCGTGGTTGATTGTAGCTTCCACGGGTTGTCCGATTCAGATTGACTAGCGCTTGGCGTTTTCGATGGCCGCGAGGATCTCGGCCCGCAACTCCTCGTAACTTGCCAGGCCGACCAGCGAACGGTTGCCGAGTACGATCGTCGGTGTGCCCGTCGCGCCGGAGTCGAGTGCCTCGCGCACGTCCGCTTCTATCACCGCCAGCGTCTCGGGCGCGCTCAGACAGCTGGCGAACCCCTGCGGCTCGAGCCCCAGACTCTCAGCGTAATCGATCCATAGCGAGTCGGGTGCCACGGCGCCGGACCACTCGGGCTGCCGCACGTACAGGTAGTCATGGTACGCCCAGAACCGACCCGCGACGCCAGCGCAATGCGCGGCCTTCGCAGACGAAACCGCGTTACTATGGATCGCCGCCAGCGGGAAATAGACGTAACGGAGGCGAACCAGCCCGCGCTCGACGAACTCGGCGGTGATCGCGGGCAGCGCCGCCAGCGCGAAGTTGCGGCAGTAGGGGCACTCGAAGTCGGAGTATATCGCCAGCTCGACGGGCGCGTCGGGCGAACCGAGCACCCTGTAATCGACGGAGTGCTGGGTCCACGAAAGACCGGGGACTAGCAGAGCAGTGAGCAGTATGGTCTTCTTCAATATCAATATCCCACACTCGATGTCCTCGTTACCAAGGTAGTCCTCAGGCCTCAAGTACCAAGTCCCAACGCAGCCCGCAGCTTTCTCACCCGCGCCAGATCGTACTCCCGAACCACAGCCGGCGGCCATTCACCCGCTCTCACCTCGGCGACGATCCGTGAGAGTTCCGATCGCGCCCGCTCCGCGGTGACGGGATCGATCCAGTTGCGGTCGACCGCCTCATCGAACTCGTCCTGGTCGAGAACCTGGAAGCGGCCGTCCGCAGCGATCCAAAGGTCGAGACAGAGGTCGAACATCTCCCAGGCTGGCCCGTCCGGTTGGACCGGTGCAATGAGGTTCACGTACCAGCCGGTGAAGGTGTCGTCCTTGAGATGGAAGCGGCCTATGTCGTGCCATGCTTCCGGGAAGACGAACCAGATGATGGCCGCGCCTGGCTCGTAGATCACGTCGTCTCCGACCTTCAGCATGGCCCCGACGGTGGCCGGGTCATGCAGGGTCACCTTGTAGTCGGGGCGATCGACAACCAGGTCCTGGACGAAGACGTCCAGTCGGTCCGGCGGCCGATGGTAGTGGATCTCGACGTGCGGCATCGCCTCAGCCGTAGAACGCTTTGCGGGTTTCTAGGGTGGGCGCCGGCTCGAGGCGCGGCCCGGCGTCGGCGGCGTAGTGGCGCAGCCGCTCCCGCACGCGGTCGAGGCCCAGGGAATCGGCGTAGCGCAGCAAGCCGCCTCGGAAGGGTGGGAAGCCGGTACCCATGATCATCGCCACGTCGAGCGCGCCCGGCGAATCGACGACTGCGTCGTCCAGAATGCGCGACGCCTCGTTGATCATGCTGAAGACCATCCGCTCCTCGGCTGTCGCCGAGCCGGGTGGCGTGCCCGTGGCTTCCCGGCGAAGCAGCTCTTCGACCTCCGGGTTGACGCCCTTGGTCTGCTTGCCGTCGTAGCGGTAGAAGCCCAGGCCGCCTTTCCGCCCGGTCACACCGCTGGCCAGCACCTCACCCATGACGGGCGCCGGCACGAACCGCTCGCCGAAACCGGTGACCATAGTCTGGCTCACCTCGGCGACGACGTCGAACCCGATCTCGTCCAGGAGCCGCAACGGACCGACGGGCATCCCGAACTGAGACATCGTGCGGTCGAGACGCTCGATGGACATGCCACCTTGCAGCAGGTAGCCGGCCTCGGTCAGGTAGGCTGCGAGGATTCGGTTGACCACGAAGCCTGGTGAGTCCTTCACGACGATTGGTGTCTTGCCGAGATGGACGGCGAGTTCGAACGCCGTCGCCAGACTGTCGTCCGCTGTGTGCGTACCACGCACGACCTCTACCAGCGGCATGCGGTGCGGCGGGTTGAAGAAGTGGAGGCCGCAGCTGCGGCCCGGGTGGCGCATCTCGCTTTGCAGCTCCGAGATCGAGAGGGCCGAGGTGTTGCTGACGATCAAGGTCGTCTCGGGCACGTTTTCTTCGATCGTCTTGAACACTCTCCGCTTCACGTCCATCAACTCCAGCACGGCCTCGACGACGACGTTAGCTCGCTCGAAGCCCTCGTAGCTGGTGGCACCCCTCAGGCAATCGCGCCGCTCCTTGAGTTCGTCGGCGGACCAGCCGGATCGTTCCGCCGCCTTCTTGAGCAGCCGCTTCGCCCGCTCGACTCCCGCGTCGACGCGCGCCCGGTCGAGATCCACGACGCGGACCGGGATGTTCTGGTAGGCGAAGAGCTCGGCGATACCGGCACCCATCAGGCCGGCGCCCACGACTCCGGCCCGCTTGGCCTTGGCTGGCTCGCCGGCTGGTACACTCTTGCGCGCCGTCTCGGTGAGCTGGTAGACCGCGATCAGGTTCTTGCACTCGGGCGTAACGCTCAGCGCCCCAAACGCTTCCGACTCCTGCGCGTACGCCTTTTCGGGGGACATGGTCAGGCCGCTGACGGTGACGTCGAGCGCGGCAGGCAGCGCCGGATAATGCCCTCTTGTCCGGGCCGCTAGGGCCTTGCGTGTCAGCCGCGTGATGAGCCAGCGGGCCGGCGCCCCATCCTGAACGGCTCGCGCGATAAACGAGCGGCGACGCCGCAGGGGCTTCTTGCCCGTACCGGCCAGCTTCTTGGCAAAGGCGCCGGCCTCCTTGTCGAAGCGGTCGGGCTCGAGTATCTGGTCGACCAGGCCGAGCCTAGAAGCGCGCCTGGCGCTCACCTGCCTGCCGGAGAGTATCAGGTCGAGGGCGGGGCGCAGCCCGATGAGGCGCGGAGTGCGGACGGTACCGCCCAGGCCCGGCAAGATGCCGATCTGAGTCTCGGGGAAGCGGAGACGCGTCCGCGGGTGATCGCTGGCCACCCGGAAGTCACAGGCGAGTGCGAGCTCCAGGCCGCCTCCCACGCAGGCGCCGTCGATCGCCGCCACCGTCGGTACACCCAGCCGCTCCAGTCGAAGCAGGATCGCTTGGCCGCGGCGCGACATCTCGGCGGCCTCGGCGGCGCTTTCGATCGCCGCCAACTCGTCGATGTTGGCACCGGCGATGAAGTTCCTGTGCTTGCCGCTCCGAATCAGCAGAGCCTGGACCTGCCCGCGCTCTGCTGCATCCTCGATCGTTTCGAGCAGCTCATCGAGCCGCAGCATCACCCGGCGTGTCAGCAGGTTGACCTTGGAATCGGGGCGGTCGAAGGTGAGTAGGGCGAGGCCGTACTGGATCTCGAGCTGGAGGTCGGGGATCGCTTCGTTCATCGAGGGACCTCCTGTGGCAGGTACGGCGGGCGGCGCCGCCAGCGGCGCCGCCCGGATAGAATCGGCTGAGCAGGCCGGTCCGCTCAGTAGATGGGGCGGATCTCGGCGTTCGACTCGTCGATCACCAGCGTGTCCGCGCCTCCTGCAGACCCGTACGGCACATTCCAGTACAGCTCTTCGAAAACAAGCACGGTGCGCGTATGGATCCACCAGCTGCCTCGCGGCACGCTGAAAAACGCCCAGCCGCTGCCGTCGGTCGTGTCCTCTAACACCTCGCCGAGTACCTCGACCAGGCTGTCGACGACCTCGCCGTAGTCCACGAACGCCCGCTCCTCCCAAGCCTGCAGCACCGCATTGAACGAGTCGGCCCGCGCCCGGTAAGTCCCCTGCAGCCCGGTGAACTCATCGAAGTAGCGCGTCTGGGTCCGCTCCAGACGCCCGACCTGCGAGTCGAGCTGGTCGAATCGGCTGAACAGCCTTGCGTACTCGGTGCTCGAGCGGTTCATGCCTCGCATCTGCTCCGACAATGACTGCAGCTCCGAGCGCGTGTCGTTCCAGGCCGCCTCCGCTTCCGTCCAGCGCTGGCGGGCAGCGGAGACCGAGTCGCGGAGCTCGATCAGGTCCGCCGGCGGCTGCGGCTCTGACTCGGTCGCCAGGGCGGCGAGCGCCTCGAAAATCGAGTCCCGATCGTACGGCAGCGCTTGGATGATCAGCTGCGCACGGCCCGTTGCCTCGCCCTCGGCGCCCTCTGAGGCGGCCCGCACCGCCAGCTGGGTTGAGCGGCTGCACGCCGACAGCGCGACCAGCGTGACAAGTCCCAAAACCCAATGCTTGTTCATTG
>CP070812.1:85526-91162 GCA_020344015.1 Gemmatimonadota bacterium | reverse complement strand
GACGACGAAGTTGAAGCGTTCGTTCATGGCTGAGGTCTCTCTCCAGGGCATCGGCACCTCCTTGTGGAGGGCCTAGATTAGGGCCTGGAGTGTTACCCATCAGCCGAGAATGAGGTGTTACCTATCAACCGAGAATGTACCTAGAACGGTCTAACCAGCGTTTGCACTTGGCGCGGGCGCTGTCCCGGGCGGTGGCCATAGACTATTCAATCGGGCGCGGTCGTTGCCGTGCAAGTGAAACGCTGATCCGTTCGGCGGCGAGTCCTGGTGTCGGTCGTGCGGACGTCGGGATTACAGGTGGCCTGAACAATCGGGGCAGCTTGGTATCGCATATGTGCGCAATGGAAATGCGATGGATCTCGTCGTAACTGGAGTCGTAGCAGGCGTGTTCGGGACATTGGCGATGGATTTGTTGAACAATCTCGTCGCTCGAACAGGGATGCTCTTGAAGATAGACGTGGGGATGATAGGGCGGATGGCCGTGGGCTGGGCACACGGTCGCTTCCGCTATGGGCATCCAGGCGAGATGGAGCAGGGCGCACACGAGATGCTCTACGGCTATGTCACGCACTACATCATCGGTGTGGGCCTTGCGGTCCCGTACGTGCTCGGTTGGGATCTCTTGGTCGGAGGGCCGGCCTCGCCGGAATGGGCTTTTGTTTATGGTGTCGCGACGACGGCAGCCTCCTACTTCTTCGTTTACCCTTCCATGGGATTGGGAGTGTTTGGCAGGCGGTCTCCCGAAGGAAACAGGGCTGTCCTTTCTCCCCTCGCCAACCACCTCTTCTATGGAGTGGGTCTTGCGATCGGGGTCGCACTGATGTGAGTACCTGGGAAGGCAGCATCCCCAGGGTAGAATATGCGCCGCCTAACCAGCGTTTGCACCTGGCGCGGGCGTCACTGGTGGCGCTGGCCTCAGATTGTTGTTAGTCACGTTCAGCGGCTGGGCCGCTTACTCAATCGGGCGCGGTCGTTGCCGCGCAGGTGAAACGCTAATCCGTTAGGCCGCAGCGTAGGATTCTCCAAGCAGGAGTTGGCCACGAATGGTGATACGCGGTTATAGATCGTCAGACCTAGATGGCTGTAGGGCTCTGTGGGCGGAGATGAATCAGCTGCATAGGGATATCTACGGTGATCCGACCATTGGCGGCGAGAATCCCGAATTGGAGTTTGACAATCATCTCGCTCGAGTGGGCCCGAACCTCGTCTGGGTCGCAGAATCCGACGACGGAATCGTCGGCTTCGTGTCGCTGATACACGAAGGTGAGGAGGCTGAGATCGAACCGATCGTAGTCAAGTCTGAGGTTCGCAGCGGGGGAATTGGCCATCAGCTATTAGGACACGCTGTTGAGCAGGCGCGGGAGCTGGGCGTGCTGTGTCTCAGCGTGAAACCAGTCGCCAGAAACGAGGACGCAGTTGCGTTTTTCCACGACGCGGGTTTCCGTACCCTTGGACACATACAACTCTTCATGTGGCTTGGCGACTCCTTCCCTGGTCAATGGAAGAAGGGTCCGGAGCTGTTCGGCAAATCGTTCGAATATTAGAGGGAATCCGCCGCCTAACGAGCGTTTGCACCTGACGCCCGGCGCTGACTAGGACACCTGATGCCTAGTCCGGTGATGTGCTAGCCGACATTCCCCGCAACTACTGCCTGATCTTCTTCACTCTTTCCCTACCCACCCGCCCACCCCCACCCCTGCTACGCTCCGCCACGCACAGCGCGGCTCGCTATCGCTCGGCCCTACCGGGCCTCACGCGCAGAACGCATATCGGGGAAAGCGACGACGGCAGGCCTCCGACTACGAGGGCCAAGAGGTCGGAAGGGCAAGCACCACTTAGGTCGTTGCGTCGATAGGCGTAGTGACTACGGGTATCTGTTGCAGGCCAATGACGCTGCCTGCATACTAAAGATGTTAGAAACACCTACCGCCCTGGAGCGAAAGGAGGTTGCTGTATGATCGCTCCACGGATCGTTTCTCCTGTCGCCATCCTCATGCTGGCAGCCCCCATCGACCTCTTTCCCCAGCAAGAGATGCCCGTCGGGCAGGGTGATCGAGTTCGCGTCAGCGCACAGCGCGCTAGCATGGCGCGCGACACTCTCCTCGAGAACGGCCTGCAGGTGATCGTCGCCCCGGCTTCGTCCGTCCCCATAGCGACGATCGAGATTGTGGTTCGAAGCGGCGCCTTCACGCAGCTAGATGAGTTCGACGAGGGACTGCCTCACGTACTGGAGCACATGCTGTTCGAGTACTTTGAATGGCGCGGGCGGAGCTGGTCGTACCATACCTCGCGGCTGGACGCCATGTCCAACGCGGCCACGAGCCAGGAATGGGTCAGTTATTATCTGGTCCTGCCATCCGAGAACGTGGACGACGGCATAAAGCTCCTGAGCGAGCTCGTCCGCTCGCCGGATTTCAAACCTGAACCGCTCCAGGCAGAGAAGCTGGTGATCCGGGGGGAGCTCGAGCGCCGGGCCTCCGACCCCCGCGCGCTCGCCGACATCGTGACAAACATGGCTCTCTGGGGACCGGCGTTCCGGCAAAAGAACCCAGGCGGCAACATCCTCATGGTCATCGGGTATGCGAGCACCGATCGGCTCAAAAGGCACTATGAGCGCTACTACGTCTCCAACAACGCCGCTCTCATCGTGACCGGCGATGTGGACGCGGCGGACGTATTCGAGTCCGCAGAGAAGCACTTCAGGCGCTGGAAGCGCGGCGACGATCCATTCGCGGACTTCGAGGCGGCGCCGATCCCGCCGCTCGCCGGCGATTCGGTCTTCGTGGTCGACGCGGATGCGTCCGGCGTGACCTTCATGATTCGCTGGCACGGACCCTCAACGAGCGAAGACCGGGATGCCACTTACGCCGCGGACCTCTTCTCGGCCTTGGTGAACCAGCCCACCAGCGGCACCCAGCGCCGACTTGTGGACACCGGCCTTTTCACGAGCGTGTCCTTCCGGTACATCACCCGGCATTACGTCGGGCCCATTCAATTGGAGGCACGAACGACCTTCGACAAGCTGGGTGAGGCCTCGGCGGCACTCCTACAGGAGCTCGATCTCATGGGCCGAGAGGACTATTTCAGCGAGGCCGATCTCGAGGCAGCCAAGATGCGCCTGCGCGTCACGAGGGCGCTCAGCCGGCAGAGTACCTTTCTACTTGCGCACGACATCGCCGCAACCTGGAGCGTGGCCGGGTTCCCTTACTTCCGCGAGTACTTGGACGCGTTATCAGTGCAGACCGCCGACGACGTTCGTGAGTACGTTGCCCAGTACATTAGAGGCAGGCCCAAGGTCGTGAGCCTCCTCATGCCCTCTGAGTTGCGCCGCAGCAAGGCGGGCGCGGTACTGAGTTGCCTAGACAGCTGGAGGGCACCATGACCGGATTGAGCAGGGCGGCTCGGATTCTCGCCGGGACATTCGCGATCTCCTCGGTAATCTGCGCTCCGCTGAGTGCACTGGCGCTCGGCAACGACGCCCCCGCCGCTGATCTAGCGCTCGAAGCAGATCAACCGGACACTCTGACCTATCTTTACGAAGTCGAGGGGATTCAGGTCATCCACCGCAGGATGCTCACGAACGATGTCGTCGCGGTCAACCTGTACCTGCTCGGCGGTGCCAGACAGGTCACCGAGCGCACGGCGGGCATAGAGCCAGTCCTGCTCCGCGCATCGGAGCGCGGGACCCGCAACTACCCCGGCACGGCGACCCTCGAAGCCCAGGCCAGGACCGGTAGCCGGATGGTCGTGTCTGCGGGCCTGGACTGGACGATCTTCGGGTTTCGGAGCCTGGTGGAGGAGTTCGACTCGACCTGGGCCGTCTTCGCCGACCGCTTGATGTACCCGACTCTAGATTCCGCCGCCGTTGAAATGACGCGTGAAAGGATGGTCAATTCGGCACGCTCGGCCCCAGATGACCCGGAGTTTGTCGTATGGTCGCTCGCAGAGAGCGTCGCCTACTCGGGACATCCCTATGCCGTGCCCGTATCTGGCACCGAGCAGTCGCTGGCCGTGATCACGATCGAGGACCTGCGGGCGTACCTGAACGAGCAAATCGTCACCTCACGCATGTTGCTCGTAGTCGTCGGCAACGTTTCGCGCGAACGGGTCGAAGCGGTCATGCGGGGCACTATTGGGCAGCTCCCACGGGGCAACTACGTGTGGGAGTTACCTCCGACCTGGAAAGCCGATCGTCCCTCGGTTGAGGTGCGGCAGCGAGACTTGCCCACGAACTACATCGTTGGCTACTTCAGCGGGCCCGACGCATCGAGCGACGACTACCCCGCATTCAGAATCGCGACCGCTTTGCTCGGAGGCGTAACCTTCAGCGACCTGCGTAACGAGGGGCTCTCATACTCGGCGGGGGCGCGGTTCATCGAGAGCGGGGCTGCGGGGGGCGCGGTCTACGTGCTAACGACCGAGCCAACTGAGTCGATGGAGATCGTCAATGAAGCGATCGATTGGCTCAATGACCCATTCATCCCCTGGGAAGTATGGACGGACTACGCAGAAGGCTGGATCATCAGCTACTATTTCGAGAACGAAACGAATGCGGAGCAGGCCGATTTCCTGGCTCGGGCCTACCTGTATCAAGGTGAGCTACGGACTCCGAAGGAGTGCGTCGATGAGCTGCGCGGGGTCTCGCCCACCGAGGTTGGCCGCGCCGCACGCCATTACCTCAAGAACATCCAATACGTATACCTGGGTGACATTACCGCCGCTCCCCGCGATCTGATGACGAAGCACTAGCAGACACCGCCCTCGGCCGCGAGCGCCGGCGCACACGGCGGCCACGCCGTATCATGGCCACGCGCCGATTTTCAGTACTACGACACACACTTGAGACCGGCACGCTAACCTACCCGCATGCACTGGCCTACACTCAACCGCCGACTGGCAGGTGCTGTTATCCGGGACCTGAGCTACGACCCTGAGCGTGGTGTTGTCGTCATCCGGCTAGCGGACGGGCGGGAGCTGCTGGTGTCAGCGTGCTGGGAGGGGTGTCACGTTGTGCTGGACGAACAACCCACGAGACGCCTACTCCCCGTACTCAACCGCTACACGTAGTCGGTAGCGATTGCGCTTGCTCAGCCGAAACTCGGCCTGTAGTCTAGGATTAATGGGACGTGGCCGAGGGGAGTAGTCGAAAGTGACCCCCACGCTAGGGGCCCTGGCCGTGGCAGTACCACACATTTCTGCCCGCCTACCGCAGTGGCCTGCAGTCGCGACTAGCATTGCCAGCTTCGCGTTGCGCGCAGCCAATTGACATGGAGTGGCTGGGCGTCATCCTCATTCTGTTAGCCCTCATCGGGATATCGGGACACTACTGCGTCCGGCGACGCCCACCCAACTGGAGACCCTGGAACACTCGTCGCTCAGTCGGCCGCAAGCGCCACTTCCTCCACATCAACCTGCTAGGAACGGAGAACGGGGTATCACGGGAAGAAGCCCCGATGGACGTAGCGGAAGCGGAGGAATATGACCGAGAGGTACCGGTGCCTGAGACTATCAGCCCGATCCCTCGATTTCGCATACCCGAATGGGATCTTCCTCCCGAATCCGAGCCCGTCTACGAGACCGAGCCTCGTCCCGACCAGACTTACTGGACCATGATACCGTCCCGACTCCTCTGCCCG
>CP070812.1:76588-85426 GCA_020344015.1 Gemmatimonadota bacterium | reverse complement strand
GACAACGGGGACGCCACGGACTACGGCTACGGCCTCGCCCCGCGCGACATCCGCGGGCGACGCGCCATCGGCCACGGCGGCGGCATCAACGGCTACGTGACCGATGCGTTCTATCTGCCCGAGGAAGACTTGTTCGTCGCCGTCTTCAGCAACAGCACCGGCTCGCTGGCCGGCCCCAACCTAGTGGCTGGCAAGCGCGGCGCGATCGCCGTCGGTGATCCCTATCCGGTCTGGAAGGAGATCGCACTCGACGTAGCCGCTCTCCAGCGCTTCGCGGGCGTCTACCAGATCGACGAGAACACCGAGCGCGTAGTGACCGTGGAGGACGGGCAGCTGTACACCCAGCGCACCGGGGGTGGGAAGAACAGGGCCTACCCAACGTCGGAGACTCACTTCTTCTACAAACACTCGCTCTCCCACTTCGAGTTCGTCATCGAAGACGGCGAAACCTACATGCTCATGTACCAGGGCGGGGCGGACGAAGCGGAGCGGGCGGTAAAGGTTTCCGACGCACCGTAGGAAGGTGCACGCGTGCGCGGCGGCCCAGGTGCCGGGTCGCCGCCTTGACACCCATCTCGCGAAGCTGCATCGTGGCGTCCGGGCAACCTCCACAAGGCATTTCTTATGGGCATCTTCGCGAGCATCCGTGAACGTCGCGTGTTGCAGTGGCTGGGCGGCTACCTCGCTGCTGGGTTCCTGGCGCTCGAGGGCGTCGATCAGCTGGTCGGTTACGCGATTCTCCCGGAGCTGGGCTACCACATCGCGCTGGTCTTCTATTTAGCCGGCATCCCTGCCGCCTTCATCCTCGCCTGGTTCCATGGGCAGCGTGGAACGCAGAAACCGCCAGCGGCGGAGATCTGGCTGTTGAGCGCGGTGGCCGTGGTGGCGCTGGGTGCCACCGGGATAGTCGTTCGGAACTACCAGGCGGCCCGCGCCCGTGACATCGAGGCCGCAGAGCTCGGCTTCGATCCGCGGCGCGTCGCGGTCCTCTACTTCGACGATCTCAGCACGGACCAGCAGCTTGGGTACCTGGGCGACGGACTCAGCGAGGCGCTCATCGATGTGCTTTCCCAGGTCCGCGCCCTGGACGTCATCTCGCGGAACGGCGTCGCCCCCTACCGGGGCACCGACGTCGCGCCCGACAGCATCGCCCGGGCGCTCGGCGCCGGCAGCCTGATCGATGGCAGCGTCGAAGGCGTCGGCGACGAGTTGCGTGTGACGGCGCGACTCGTCGATGGCATCAGCGGGGCCGATATCGAACGAACGGTCTTCAACGTTCCCGCCGGCGAGCTCTTGGCCGCCCGGGATTCGGTGGCCCAGCGCGTCGGCCGCATCCTGCGACAGCGGCTCGGCGAGGAGGTCCGGCTGCGCGAGCGTCGGGCCGGCACAGCGAGCGTGGAGGCGTGGGCGCTCGTTCAGCGCGCGGAACGGCTCCGTAAGGAGGCTGAGGAGCAGCTGAACGAAGACCTTTTGCACGAGGCCTTGGATAATTTCCGAAGAGCCGACTCGGTTCTGGTGCTCGCCGAGGTCGCCGACCCGAACTGGGTCGAGCCCGTCGCCTTACGAGCCCACACGGCCTTTCGTAAAGCGCGCACCGCTGTTTTTCTGGACGACTGGGAAGCGGCCAACGGCCAAGTCGGCATCGGGTTGGGCCACGCTGGGCGGGCGCTGGAGATCGAACCTAACCATGCACGCGCGCTCGAGTACCGTGGAACGCTCAAGTACTTTCGCTGGCTTCTCGGTGTAACACCGGATCCCGCCGACCGCGAGCAGCTCTTCGGCGAAGCTCGGGCGGATCTGGAAGCCGCGGTCCGAGTCGATCCCACGCTGGCAACGGCGCACGCCATGCTCAGCCACCTCTATATCAACACGGAGGATCAGGTCTCCGTGGTTCTGGCCGCTCGCCAGGCATACGAGGAAGACGCGTATCTCGCCGATGCAGATCTTATTCTCTCACGGCTATTCTGGGGGCACTACAACCTCGAACAGTTCACGGAAGCGCAACGTTGGGCGGATGAGGGCATACGACGATTCCCGGATGACCACCTGCTTGCGGAGTGCCAGCTATGGATGATGCTGACGGAACAGGTAGAGCCCGACGTGGATCGCGCTTGGCAGCTTGCGAATACGCTTGAGGCGAAGACACCAAGAGGCGACAAGCAGTTCTTCCGCCGCCTGGGCGAGCTGATCGTCGGCGGTGTGATCGGTCGTGCCGGCGATATGGATAGCGCGTTTGCGGTCCTGGCGCGACCGGGCGTCGACCGCGAGGTCGATCCGTACTATCAGCTGTCGATGTACGAGGCGGCCGTCCGGACGCTCCTGGGCGACCACGATCGGGCGATCGAGCTCCTGAGAGAGTTCGTGGCGGCGAATCCGGAGGCGTTCGCGTCAGGGGAGGAAACGCTCTGGTGGTGGCGACCTCTGAGGGATTACCCCGATTTCCAGGCGTTGGTTGCATTGGGCCAGTGAAGGTGCTATCGTCCCGCCGCTCAAAGAGAGCGATTGTCGTCTTGTTGCGGTTCCGCAACATCCCGCCGACGACGTAGATGGGAGTCTTTTTTCCATCTGATAGCCCGGCATAAGCTTAGGCAGGCTGGAGCACTGCGCGGCGCGCGGCTCAGATCCTGCGTTAATCGAAGACTTAGCCCACTCAATCCCGCCAGCAAAAACACTGCGGAGGTCGCATCATGAGAAGGATCGCCCCCGTTCTACTCATCGCCTCGTTCCTCGTTGCCTGCAAGGACTCTGAGCCGACGCGGCCATCCGAGCCCGGGCCCGTCAGTTTCGACATCAGTGACGGAGCCCACGGGGGAAACCCAGAATTCTTCTTCTTCCCACCGCTGGTTCCAAACCCTAAGAGGAATCCGGACTTCGGCGATAATCCGTTAAACACGAGAATCGCGCCGTTCGTGCGGATCTGCGAATTGGGCGTAACCGGCCTGGGCCCGACGTGCGTCGCGGACGTGGGTCCGGACCTGCCGATGGGGCTGGACCTAAGGAAGGAGCAGTGGAGAGTCAACTGGAGGACACGGCGGTTCGAACTCGACTACGACAAGTACTACCGGATCCAGGTCATGTTGGGGAGCTGGGTGGTTGGCTACCGGGACGTCGACCCGGTTTCGGGGGATTCTCCGGGCGCTTGCAAGGACGAGGTATTCTGCAAGTTCGACTACGGCAACACGATTCCCATCAATGTCCGCATCGAGGTGTTTGCTGGTTGCCCGGATACCAGATGCCAGACGAAGTCATTCAACCTCGACGAGGAAACGGACTTCGAGGTGGAGTACTCCGAGGGCAGAAGGATCCTGCTCAACATACCCGATCAAGACGACGATCAAGACGTCACCATGTCATTCGGGGTATGCAACGAGGCTCAGGAGGAGCGGGTGGATGACCTGATCGACCTGCCCACCTTTGGCCCCTGCGCCTTCACCAACATCCTCAACACCGAACAGGAGTGGGACGGGGTTCTCGAACCCGGAAAGACCGCAACGGTCTCGTTCTGCGACCTCCCTCATCCGGATTTCGGCCTCGATCCGCCGCAGCAGGCGGACCTGCTTAGGGTCCACGCCTTCCACGATGACGGCACTGTCGAGTCGCTTCGTGAAAAGGAACTCTGTTCTGAGGGGCTCGGTAGTCTTCCCACAAACCCGTTCCTGAAGTTCGCCAGCCGGGTACGCGACCAGTTCTCGTCGTGGATAGGCGTGCGTCCGTTGATGGCGAGCGCCGCTGTCGTCCAAGGAGGGGCCAGGGGCGGTGACAGTCTGAGGAGACTGGGTACTGAGTTCAAGCTCGCGCTGGGTGGGAAGATCGACTTCTACGATACTCCCAACCCACGGACAGCGCCGGTCGGCTCCTCACTCACCACGGCCGCGAGAGTCACCGACCTCGAGGGCAACCCTGTTGAGAACGCCACAGTACGCTGGAACGTCGTCCAGCCGCCGGCGGAGGGCGCCACGGTCGCTGGTTCGATCACTTCCTCGTGCACGCAAGACACGCCGAGCAACCCCGATGAGATTGCATGCTTTACCGATGAGTTCGGGACCTCTGAGGTCAGCTGGACGCTGGCCATCGATCCAGGCGTGAACAAGCTGACCGCGGGCGGCCGCGGCATTGCGGATCCGCGGGACGATCAGGACCTGGCTTGCAGCATTGAGGGAGAGCCGAGCCGCTGCAACGGCCCGAGGGAAAACACAGCAGACGTTACGTACGAATTTGGGTCGTTCGACCCGTTCACCCCCATCGCGGTGGATGATAGTCCGGACGACACGGTCGACGTCGAGGCGGAGGAGGGTGCTGATACGATTCCCGATGGCACAAGACTCCTCTTTACGGCTATCGGGTCAAGTCTGGCACCTGATCAGGTGAATGACCCGGTTGGGGGGCCGAGCAGCTGGTGCCCAGAGCCGGGGTCTCTCTACCAGAGCTTCACTCCGTCGCTGTCGCCCCTCGCGGCAGTCGAGCTGCGCATGCGCGCCGGGGGGTCCTTCCCCAGCGAAGGAGTCGACATGACCGTCAAGATCAGGGGAGACATCCCGACAGGCACTGACCTTGGAATCGCGACGGCGTTTGTACCCGGACCGCAGACAACCGGCGCCCAGCCGCTGGTTCTCCTTGAATTCTCCCCGGCGATCGCGGTGACGACTGGGAGCACGTACGTGATCGAGTGGCCGAGTCTTGATGGCAGCGTGCTGGGTTGGATTGGGGCGGACGGGGTTGCGGGTTCTGGCGGTCCGTACGATGGGGGGACTGCGTTCGGTTGCTCGAAGAACCCAATCGCCGATCGGGACTGGAACTTTACCACGTTCTCGTACTGGGGCGAATAACTTGGAGGTCCAAGCCTGCCCGTATCCTTGAAGCCGGGGTTTGCGGTCGGCGCGCCACCGCGGGAGGCGATGCGAATCGAATAAGACTCAGCCCGGTCGGTACCAGCCTCCTGGGGCGACTCGTTCTCGGGAGGCTGGTGATGTCACCGGGTGCTGTTATGCGATTCGGTGTCCCCACCCTCGGCTGGTCGTCATTTCTTGTTCGGCCTAGTTTGCCGTCGGAGAGAATCCCACATTCAAACCCCTAGCGCTCAAGCCCATGCGGAAAGAAACGTCTCCTCCTGGGAGCCGAAACCCCATCTCGCGCCGCTCATTCGTCGGATGCACGGCCGCCGGTGTCGCGGCAATCTCGATCCTCCCGGGGTCCGTCTTCGAATCTGCGGCTACTCCGTCCGCGCCGAGCGGTCGCGCGGTCGGAGGGTCGCGCAACCGACACTACCCCTCCAACCGCGAGCCCCTTGTAGCCAACCGCTACATTCGGCTGCCGCTCGGGTCGATCAGGCCGGCGGGCTGGCTCCGGGCCCAGCTCGAGGGATGGGCGGATGGGATGACCGGCCGGCTCGACGAGATCTGGCCCGACGTCGGTTCCGACAACGGCTGGTTGGGCGGCGACGGCGATGTATGGGAGCGCGGACCCTACTGGCTGGACGGGCTTGTGCCGCTGGCTTGGACGCTCGAGGACGAGCGGCTCATCACCAAGGCGACGCGCTGGATCCAAGCGACGCTGGAAAGCCGGAGTCCCGACGGCTTCTTCGGGCCAGTGGCGGAGAGGCGCCAGCGGGGGAGCGGGGTGGCGCCCGGAGCCGACTGGTGGCCCCGCATGGTGATGCTCAAGGTGCTGCAGAGTTATCACGAGGCGACGGGCGACGACCGCGTGTTGGAGCTCATGACCGGTTACTTCCGCTATCAGCTGCGTGAGTTGCCGTCGAAGCCGCTGGGTCACTTCACCTTCTGGGGGCAGCGCCGCGGCGGCGAAAACCTGGCCAGCGTCTACTGGCTGTACAACCGCACCGGCGACGCGTTTTTGCTCGAACTCGGCGAGCTCGTCTTCGGGCAGACGCAGGACTGGACTAAGTGGTTCACCACGGAGCACGGCATCTGGCACGTGGTCAACACGGCCATGGGCGTGAAGCAGCCCGCCGTCTGGTACCAGCAGTCCGGCGAGCAGCGCTATCTCGACGCTGTCGAGTCCGGGATCGACTACCTCATGTCGCACCACGGACAGGTCCACGGGATGTGGTCGGGCGACGAGATGCTGCACGGTACTGACCCGACGCAGGGTGTCGAGACCTGCGCCGTCGTCGAGTACATGTTTAGCCTCGAGAGCCTGCTGCCGATCACCGGCAGCGTCCGGATGGCCGACCGACTTGAGCGCGTGGCGTACAATGCGCTGCCGGCGGCGCTCAGCCCCCACTTCGCCGGCCGTCACTATTATCAAACCGCCAACCAGATCGCTTGCACCCGCGAGTACCACAACTTCAGCACCCTGCACGGTGACGATAACCTGGTCGGCCTCGAGAACGGCTACGGCTGCTGCACGGCGAACCTGCACCAAGGTTGGCCGAAGTTCACCGCACACCTCTGGATGGCCACACCCGACGACGGGTTGGCCGCGCTGGTCTACGCGCCCTGCGAGGTGAAGGCCCGGGTGGCCGACGGTGTCGAGGTACGCTTCCAGGAACAGACCGACTACCCGTTCGACGATACCGTCCGCTTCACCTACCGCGGTCCGTCCGGCACAGCGTTCCCACTACACCTGCGGATACCGGGCTGGACCGAGGGCGCCGAGTTGCGGCTTAACGGCCAGGCGCTGGGCGACGGCGCCGCCGGCACGATCGTCGGGGTCGATCACACGTGGAGCGACGGCGACCGGCTTGACCTGCGTCTGCCGGCAAAGCTCACCGTCTCCCGTTGGCATGAGAACTCTGCCGCGGTCGAGCGGGGGCCCCTCGTCTTCGCGCTCAAGCGGAGCGAGGAGTGGACGAGGATCAAGGGCACGGAGCCGTTCGCCGACTACGAGATCCGCACCGGCGACCCCTGGAACTACGGCCTGCTGGATGACGACCTGGAGGATCCGAACGGCACCTTCGCGATCGTACACAAGGACGTGCCCGACCTGCCCTGGTCGATCACCGGGGCCCCGCTGGAGCTGAGCGCCCGGGCGCGCCGCGTACCCGAGTGGCGGCGCTACGGAGGCATCACCGGGCCGCTCCCCTGGAGTCCGATTCGCTCCCGCGAGCCCGATGAATGGGTCACCTTGATACCGTACGGCAGCACAAAGATCCGAATCTCCGCGTTCCCGGCCGTCGTATAGAGACAACGGGAGAGAACAGCCCATCAGTAAGAGAACCTGGAGGTGGACGACATGGAGACCTCGGGACCCACATCCACGCGCAGGGACTTTCTCACCAAGGTCCTGCCGGCCGGAACGCTGGCCTGTCTCGGCTGCACGAAGCTGTGCGGGCTCTTTCAGTCGGCCTACGCTCAGGAGGCCGATCAGCAGCACAAGTTCCTCGCCGACTCCGAGATGAGTTTCGCCGACGTCTTCGGCTTCGCCTTCGCCGGATACTACATCCCGATCTTGCAGGGCCTCCGTAGTCAGATCGGCGAGGACGAGTTCATCGACATGGTGAAAGAGGCGTCGGCTGAGTCCGGGCGCAACGCCGGAAAGAACATGGCCCGCGGCGTCCCCAGCAACGACTTCGCCAGCTTCAAGTCTTGGGCGACCGCACCCGATCGCTTCTTCCAGCACGCGCTGACCTGGGATGTGGTCGAAAATAGCGAGACGGCCCTCGAGGTGAAGATCACCGAGTGCTTGTGGGCGCAAACGTTCCGCCAGGCTGAGGCCGCGGACATCAGGTACGCCAGCATCTGCCACGGCGACTTTGCCATGGCGTCGGGCTACAACCCGCAGATGCGGATGGAGCGAACCAAGACGCTGATGCAGGGTCACGACTGCTGCAACCATCGCTGGCTGTGGGAGAGCTAGCCGCCACGGCTCCCGAGGTGAGGTGGGCAACTGACTCGCCCACCTCATACGGGGCGGCTTTCCAGCTATAAACCCTGTAACGGCTGCTACTTGCCGACCGGGACTTGGCAAGTTAGATTACTCCCTAGCACGCTCTGCCCGTACCCCCCTGCGCATTCATCTTCACAGAAGAGGATCCAATGAACAGAGCAATGTTCGCAGCAGCAGTCGTCCTCTGCCTCGGCTTTGCTGGGATCAGCGACGCCCAGGCACAGGGATTCACCCTGGGGGCACAGGGTGGGTACAACTACGCGCAGCTGTCCGACGTGCCGACGGATCTCGACGATGTCGGCGACAAGGGCAGTTTTGTGGTCGGCGCCTTCCTCGACATCCAGTTCCATGAGACGCTGTTCTTGGGCGTCGAGGGCAACTACGTCGAGTATAAGAACGAGCTGACCGCGGGTACCGAGACCGGCGATATCAAGCAGGCTTACATCCAGGTCCCGGCAGTGCTTGGTGCGAGGCTGCTGACCGGGATGATCCAGCCTGTCGTCTACGGCGGTGTCACCGCCAACTTCGAGACGACGTGCGAGATCGACCCGGGGACCGGCACCACCGAAGATTGCAGCGTGGACACTGTCGACACAAAGAACGTGACGTGGAACGCCGTCTTCGGCGGCGGCGTCAACATCTCACTGGCCATGATCGTCCTCAACGCCGATCTGCGTTATAACCTTGGGCTTTCCAAGGCCGCCGAGGACGAGGACACCAAGTGGAACAGCTGGATGGCGCTCGTCGGTATCGGGTTCAAGCTCGGCAACTAATAACTAGCTGATCGTAGTGTACTCACGGGCCCGCGTCTACCGCGGGCCCGTGAACTTTTGTGCCGCTGCCGCGCCTCGCTGGACGTGCCGAGCACCATTAACGCCGCACGACACTTGTGTGTCACGGCAGAACGGCCCATCGGTGCCTAGCAAGAAGCGGCCGGACCGTTGGTGGTTCGGCCGCCTCTGCTTGGGCGCGCCGGGATGGCCGAACTTCCCG
>CP070812.1:69358-76488 GCA_020344015.1 Gemmatimonadota bacterium | reverse complement strand
CATCCCGGACGTCGATTTCCCGAACGACCTGGCCATCGATGACGAGGGTAACATCTACATCTCCGATACGCGGCCCTCCTCGCACGTCGATAGCCGCATCTACCGCTTCAAGGACGGCCGGTTCGAGGTGTGGCTTAACGACGGTATCGTGCGGGCGAACGGACTCTACGTCCACGGCGACCACCTGTTGGTGGGCAACACCGGGGACGGCAAGCTGAAGGCGGTTCATCTGAGGGATAAGACGGTGCAAGCCGTCGTCAGCCTGGGCGTGGGCGTCGTCGACGGGATTCGTGTAGACAACCGGGGCAACCACCTGGTCTCGCACTGGGAGGGACGAACGTACGTCATCTCGCCCTCGGGCGAGGTGGTAGAGATTCTCGACACTTCGTACGAGGGGGTGAACACGGCGGACTTCGAGTACATCCGCGAGCGCAACCTGCTGATCATCCCCACGTTCGTCGACAACCGTGTCGTGGCGTATCGGTATACGGAGCGCTAGCGCCACGACCAGGAGGAAACACAGATGAGCGAGAAGCGCGGTACGCCGCCCTGGTTCTTCGCGGCCGCGACGATCGTGTCCCTCTTGATGATAGCCCTCTACATCCAGATGGTGTTCGAGGACGGACTGTCGTTCTGGATGGTTTTTCGCATCCTCTTCTGGGTGGGGCTGATGGGGGTCTTCATCTGGATGTTCGGTCGGGCCCGAGCAGCGCGGCGCGAGGGTTCAGAATTCCGCGCGTGAGCGACGCCGGCTCCTTCTGGGAAGATCCGGACCGGGTCGAGGAGTTCGCCGGTCGTGAACCGGACCGGCGCCTACTGGAGCTGCTCGACTCGTTTGAGATGCCAGGCGCGACGCGCGTGCTCGATCTCGGCTGTGCGGGCGGCCGCAACACCGAGGTATTGGCCCGGGGCGGTTTCGACGTGCAGGCGATCGACTCTTCCGTATCGATGGTAGCGCGGACGCGGGAACGGGTCACCGCCGCGCTCGGGGCCGGCGAGGCCGAGCGAAGGGTGCGGGTCGGTCACATGGAGGATCTCGGCGATTTCGCTTCGGGGTCCTTCCAGTTGATCGTCGCCCTCGGGGTCTACCATAACGCGGCCAGCGAGGAGACGTGGGAGGGGGCGCTGAGGGAGACGGCCCGAGTGCTGGTCCCGGGCGGCCTGGCCCTGGTAGCGAACTTCACGCCGGGCTTCGAGCCGCACGGCGAGGCTTTGCGCCGCGTGGCGGACGCGCGCCATCTGTACGAGGGCTTCGACGCGGGCCCTCTCTACCTTTTGGATGCCGACGAGCTGGACGCGGAGATGGCCCGGCACGGCCTGCTGCCCATCGTGCCTACCGAGACGGTTGAGACCCCAACCGATACGGGTCGTCGCGTGACGGCGAACGCTCTCTACCGGAAACGGGGGCGCTGAGGGGCGCCCTCGCTACTTCCTCTAAACTACGTCTCTGATCGCGGGGACTCGTCCTGGGTGCCGTTGTCGTAGTGTCCGATCAGCTTGACCGGGCGGCCTGACTCGTCCAACACGACCTCGAGGCGGAAATAGTCGATGTCGTCGAAGCGGAAGAGGCGTTCGGACATCGGGATCGCGCGCCGCAATGGGCGCCCCGCCCGGTGGTACCACAGTTGTCCGTCCTCGAAGGTCAGCGTTCTCGGCCCGAAGGTGCCGGCGTACGACTCGAGGATTGCGGGGTCGACCACGACCGGGTTCAACTCGGCCTCGAGGCCGCGGATATGCCAGTCGAGAGTGAACTGGCGGGCTTCGTCCGTCTCACCCTCCCGGATCCCGCGGAGCGCCATGAGCTGAGCGGTCTCCAACGCAACTTCTTGGTCGACCGCGACGTCCGGGATGACGCCTACGCCCTCCCAGTTCGTCTCGGTGATCGGGTTGACCGCGCGTCCGAAGGGGAGCGCCATAGCGACGTTCAGGTTGGTGAAGAGCCGCTGGTTCACCGGGTGCGCCCCACCCCCCGTCGTGTCGCCGACGATCGTCGCCCGCTCCAGGTTCTTCAGGTTATAGCTGAACTCTTCCGCACCCGAGAAGGTAAATTCGCTGGTCAGCACGTAGAGGTCGGTATCCGTCATCCGCGGCCCCTCGACGTGCGACTGCGTCCAGAACTGATCCCAGCTGTCCGTCTCGCGGATATAGAAGCTGTTCAAGTGCACCGGCTCATCGAAGAAATAGCTCGTGATCAGCTGGATCAGGCTCGGCGAGCCGCCGCCGTTATTGCGCAGGTCGATGATGAGGGCATCGCAGTGGGCTAGGAAGTTCATCGCCGCTATGGCGGTGGCGCCCGAGTACTCCGCCGGCACGAAGCTGTCGAAACGAAGGTACCCTACGTTGCCGCTCAGGATCTCGATCCGCCTGAAGTTGAAGTTGCTGCGCGCGTATGCTTCCAGTCGCTGGCGTCGCGCCTCGTCCTCGTCGCGCTCGGCGGTTAGCTCAGCCATCTGCTCGGGGCTCACGTAGCCGACCCTGAGATGCCGGTCGTGGCTGACCCCCTGCAGCTCTCGGGTCAAGGCGCCGGTGAACTCTCTGATCGTGCCGAATTCGTCGTAAGCGCCTTCCCGCAGTCGACTCTGCAGGTGCCTCTCCATCTCCTCGGCGACATCGGGAAACACGTAGACCTGGTTCAAGGCAGCGCTAACCGAGTCGATGATCTCCGCCCGCATGCCAGCGTCGCAGGGCATGTCGGGGGGCGGACCGATCTGAGCGATTCCGTTGGACGCCTGCAGGAGAAACAGTGCGGACAGAGCCACGGCGATCCTCGCACAACTCGCGTGCATTGTCTTATCTCCCCTTGGTGCTAGTGCTACTGCGGCTACTCGTTCCACCGTGCCGCCCAAGTCCGTTCCACGCTTCGGACGATGCCGGGGTACACGATGTATCGACGGAAGGGATCGATGAGCGACATATATATAGGAGTGAGTCCGCTGGTCTCCCTGACGTAGATCGCCCAGTACATGGTGTAGCCATCGTCGGCCGGCTCGATCGCCATACAGAAAAAGGCGTGGGCCGTGCGATTCATCATCTCGGCCAACTCCTCGTTCTCGAACGCGTAGACCGTCCGGAACAGTTCGCTTGCCGTGCCGGGCTGTTCGAGATTTCGTGCGCGATCTTCCTCCGTCAGCCGGTTGGCGTACGACGAAGACTGGTCGAAGTACTTCTCGTGATCCAATCCCAGAAGCCCGCCCAAGAGCATGCGGGATCCGGCCAGTACGGCGACCGCGGTGTTCGCCTCGAAGGGCGATAGTACGGCTAGGACCTCCTGCGCATCCGGGAGCGTGAGCCCCTCTTCGCCGCCCTGCAGGTGAAAGACCCAGACGTCGTGCAACGGCACGTCGGCGAGAAACGAGTTGACGCGGAAATCCGCGGCCTGAAACTCTTCGGGCGCGAGGCGTGAACCGCCGCCCGTCGTAGCCGACCACAGGAAGGCGAAGTTGACGATTAGGGCGCCGAAGGCTAGGCCAAGCCGCCGTAGCGCTCCACCGAGACCGTGGAGGCGCGCGAATACGCCGGCCGCCCCGATCGCCAACGAGGCCGGGACGAGCCAGAGCGCCAGCTTCACAGGCCCCGCGGCCGCCGCGCCCAGCAAGGCGCCACAGGCTATCCAAAGGGTCCAGCTCGGCGCCTGCCATTGGCCGCTGCGTGCCGCCACGACGGCGGCGACGATCGCCAGGGCAACAACCACGACATCGGCGACTACCATCCCGGAGACGGACGCGAAAGGTGAGCTGGGCCAGTAGGCTAAGGCCGCGGCGAGCGCCACAGCCGCGCCCAGCAGGGTCATGACCAGCGTGGGGATTCTCTTCATAGGTCGCTCATCCCGTACTACGATGAGCGACCCTGTTTCGTTTTGGTCCGGTCGGCCGGGCCGCGCCGCGCCTCGCGGGCCTGGGCGCGCACCCTGCCGGCCGCTACCGCCATCACGATGGACTGGACGGCGTCGATCTCGTTCTGCGTTATCCCTATGTCTTTGGCGACGCCAAAGTACTCCTCCATTCAGGGATAGCAGCCCAGCGCCATAGCGGACGCCAGGTGGAGGAATAGGGTAGTGCGCTCGTCGAGAACGTCGTTGTAACGCGCCGACTTGTAGAATGCGTTGAACAGTTTCTGCCGCTCGCTGGTCCGCATCGTCTCTCCTCCTCTGTCACCGTCAGACGCAACGCGCCGGCTCGGGCCGGTCGGTTGGTGCAAGGTCGTGCAACGAGAGAGCAAGGGCGCTGCGGTTCCGGCGCCCGCGATGCGCTTCCAGCCTCTTCGCCATGCACGTCGCGTCGGCGCAGCGGCAAGCGGTGAAACCGGGTGACCCCGCTACTGCGCTGGGAACCCGCGACCGGTCGAAAGGCTGGAAGCCGTGACGCGCGAAGAACCCCTCGGCGCCCTCGGTCAGCAAATAGACCTCCACGACGTGCAGGCTGCAGGCGAGGTCGAGCGCCGCGTCAACGAGCCGGTCGCCGAGTCCTGCACCTCTGCGGTCCGCGGCCACCGCCACCGAGCGCAGCAACGCGTGCTCGCCGTACACCTCCAGGGCCGCGCAGCCGACCAGGCGATCGACATCTCTCGCCGTGAGAATCAGTGTGCCCGGGCAACAACCGAGTCTCGCTTCCGGAAGATCGCTTTCGTTCAGTAGCTCCACGACCTCCGGCAGATCCGAGGGCGTAGCGAGTGCGATTTTCGTCTCCATGTCTATATCCTCCACTCGAGACTACCTAAGCCGCAACCATCTGGAACAGGTAACCGATCCCGATCACACCGACCGTGAATACCACGACGATGCGCCAGAGCAGTGCCTTCGGGATAATGCGGGAGAGGAGTATCCCCTCGGGCAGGCTGAACCCGTTCGCTCCCATCAGAAACGCGGTCACCGCCCCGATCCCTACGCCCTTCGCTACGAGCGTCGAAGCGAGAGGCAACAGCACGAGGATGCTCGCGTAGACCGGAACGCTGAGCAGTGCGGCACCGGGGACGGCCCACGGAGAGTCGGGCCCGGCGATCTCCACGATCAGCGAGTCCGGAACGTACCCATAGACCGCCGCGCCGATGGCGACTGCGATCACCAGCGGGAACGCGAACTTCCGTAGGTCGCGCAGACTCCTAACGAACGCGCGCAGAGTTCGGTCGCGGAAACTATCAGCAGCGAGAACCACCGGCTCGACGACCGACATCGTCATGGTTGCAGAACCGGTCGCCCCTGAGAGATTGTTCATCGCCAGGACAGGGCTCGGTCTCTCGACGCAGGTGGCGAGATGCGCGCCGCAGCTGCACCCGGCAGGGACTTCTTCTGCTTCGGCCGCGACGGGCACGTCTGCGGCGTGCCAGCGTGCGACGATTACCCCGCCCAGCGCCGAGGCGGCCAGCGCAGTCCCCGTGTACAGCACCGCGTATTCCGCGCCCATCAGGCTCCACAACAGCGCCAGCGCCACGGGGCTGATGAGCGGTGACGCGATCAGGAACGCGACCAGCGGCGCCGTCGGCACACCGGCCAATTGCATCCCGTTCACGATCGGCACCGTCGAGCACGTGCAGAACGGTGTTACGGCCCCGAGCGCCGTCGCCAGCGGAACCTTCGAGTACGCCGACCCCCCGCCCAACCAGCTTCGGATCCGCTCCGGTGTCAGCAGATCGACGACCAGGTAAACCGCCGTGCTCACCAACAGGAAGAGCGGCACCAATTCAGCGAGTAGGACGAGTCCGAACCGTATCGAGTCCATAGTTGTAGGTACCAACTGATAATTCAAAGCTCAGCGCCTCGTCGCTACGAGGCGCTCGATCCTTCAGTCCAGGCTACAACACGTCCCGCCGGTCGTGCTCACCCGCCCCTTGGCCGCCTCGGCCAGCCGCCCGATCAGCGCGATCATCGCGGCCCGCACCTCCGGGTCGAAGTCCGCGATCAGCCGTTTCTCCCGCTCCTCGATGTCGTCCCTGATGCCCTCGTAAAGGCGCTGGCCGGAGTCGGTGAGGGCCAGCAGGACGGCGCGACGGTCCTCCTCGTGAGGCTGCCGGCGGAGGAGCTTCTTGCGCTCTACGGCCGTTACGACCCGGCTCACCGTGCTCTTGTCGAGGTAAAGCTGGCTCGCCAGCTCGTTCAGCGTCAGCGGCCCGTGCCGGGCCAGGCTCTCCAGGGCGTAGTACTGGGTCACCGAGATGTCCTGGCAGCAGATCCGGTCCCGGTCCCTGAACTGGTAGACCCGGATGAGGTCGGCCAGCGCGTCGTAAAAGGCGGCGGCGTCCCGGTCGAGGGCGGGGTCTGCAGCTGCTGTCTTGGCTCCAGTCATAGCGTCTCTCTTGGCTGGCTGGGACTAGTTGCTACTAGCAACTATAATCTGGGAGCCGGCTCGTGTCAATGGCTGGGCGCTTGCCGGGCCGGTGGCGATCGTGCAAGATCCGCCGGTGACATACTCCGATCCCAGAGAGCCCCATGGGCGGGCGTTGCGAGACTTCTTCGACGGCGATCGGGACGCAACGATCGTCGTGCACAGCAGCCTTGGCGAGCACGAGGAGCTGCCGGTGGCGGTATTTTTCCGGGCCCCGGAGGATTTCTTCCCGTTCGAGCGTGCGGCACTACCGCTGTGTCGCGGCCGGGTTCTCGATATCGGCGCCGGCACTGGGGTTCACGCGCTCTATCTCCAGGACCGTGGCTTAGAAGTGGTCGCCATCGACGTGCTGCCGGAAGCGGTGGAGATCATGCGCTCGGCCGGCGTTCGTGACGCGCGGGTTGCCGATGTGTGGGAGTTCTCGGACGAGCCGTTCGACACGATCCTCATGATGATGAACGGGATCGGGATACTGGGAACGCTGGCGGGGCTCGATCGTTTCCTGCGCGAGGCGCCGCGACTACTTAAGTCGGACGGTCAGATCGTTCTCGACTCTGGGCCGGCGCGCGTGGTGGGCGAACCGGAAGACGCCGCAGTCGAGGTGGCCATCGCGGGCGACGAGACGCATCACGGCGAGGCGTGGATAACGCTCGAGTACAAGGGGCAGAGAGGCCCTCCCTTCCGGGAGCTGTACGCGGATTCGGAGACTCTGACGCGGCACGCAGCAGCTGCCGGCTTCGAGAGCGAGGTCGTCTGCCGGGACGACCTTGGCGGTTTTGTGGCGCGGCTCTGGCGTTAGAAATACCAGCGAAT
>CP070812.1:66222-69258 GCA_020344015.1 Gemmatimonadota bacterium | reverse complement strand
CGACGCCACTGCTCGTGGGGAAGCCGCTGACCGGCGCCGCCTTCTTACGGCGCGCAACGCCGCGTTAGCCTTCGTGGGCGCTTTGGCGCTCTGGGGGGTCGTCGCCACAGGCTGGCTCCTGTTCGAGGATAGGACTGCGCCCGAGAGCGTCGACTCGGCTGCCCTTGACCGGAAGATGCTCGTGGTCTTGCCGTTTGAGAACCTGGGACAGCCTGAGGACGAGTACTTCGCGGATGGCATAACCGAGGAAATCACGAGCCGGCTCGCCGAGATGAGCGGTCTGGGCATCATCGGACGGACCAGCGCCGTCCAATACAAGGACGCGCAGGTGCCCATCCGGCAGATCGGTGAAGAACTGGGCGTCGAGTTCGTGCTCGAGGGCACGGTTCGCTGGGAGAAGTCGGCTCAGGGTGAAAGCCGGGTGCGTGTGACGCCCCAGCTCATCAGGGTCTCGGACGCTACACACCTCTGGACCAACCGCTACGATGCTCAGCTCGCCGGGGTCTTTCAGATTCAGTCTGACATTGCACAGCAGGTCGCCCGCGCGCTGGAGATCACACTCTTAGAGCCTGAGCGTCGAGCCCTCGAGGCCGCGCCTACCGAGAACCTAGAGGCGTACGACCGGTACTTGCGTGGCAACGACTACTTCGATCGAGCGTTCAGCAGGGAAACGTACGAGATAGCCGCGCGATTGTATGAAGAGGCGGTTAGCCTGGACCCCAACTTCGCTCTGGCGCACGCCCGGCTATCCGAGGTGCACTCACAGATGTATTGGTACTACTTCGACCGCACCGCTGAACGGCTGGCCCGGGCGAGGGAAGCGGTTGAGATGGCGCTCCGCATAGATCCGGAGCTGCCACAGGCGCACAGCGCTCTCGCAGCCTACTACTACTACGGCAGCAGAGATTATGACCGCGCCCTCGAGCACCTCGGCATCGCGAAGACCGCCGCTCCCAACGACAGCGAGATGCTGGCTCTTCTCGCTGATATCTACCGGCGCCAAGGGCGTTTCGAACGCGCGCTGGAGAGCCTACTGAAGGCGATGGAGCTCGACCCGCGCTCTTCATATTTGGCACTGGAGATCGGAGTGACCTACTTCTGGATGCGGAAGTACCCTGAGGCAGACCGCAGCCTCGACCGCACGATCTCGCTCGTGCCCGGCCAAGCTCTGCTCTACATCTTCAAAGCGCGGAATCGTGTGAGCTGGCATGGCAGCGGGCAAGAAGCTTGGGAGGCCTTGGAGCAAGCGCCGCAGCAGATCGCGCCAGACATGCTGCTTGTGCGGAGCACTTCGGGGTCGTGGGCCCTCTTTAGGATACTGTACGACGATCTCGCTAGCGCTCTGGCCCAGCTCTCCGCTGAGCATGCAGAAACGGATCCCGCGCTCTACCATCTCGCGGCGGCCGAGCTCCACGTCCGAATGAATCGAGCGGAAGCAGCCCGCGCTCATTACGATTCCGCCCGTACGCTTCTGGAGGCGATGACTGGGGAGCGCCCCGACGATGCCCTCTTCAGCAGCGAGCTGGCGGTCGCTTATGCCGGTCTGGGACTAGGGGATGAGGCAGTCCGGACAGGAAGGCGGGCGGTGGAGATGCTGCCGCCCTCCAAGGACGCAATGGACGGGACCGACCCCGTGGCCTACCTGGCTCAAGTCTACCTCATGGTCGGGGAGCACGAGCGCGCTATCGAGCAGCTCGAGTTTCTGCTCGCCAATCCGGGCTGGCTCTCGGCCCACTGGCTGCGGCTCGACCGAATCTGGTATCCGCTCCGCGACCACCCGCGCTTCCAGGCGCTGCTGGAGAGGTACGAGTAGTCGGACTGAGGCCGCTCGTTGATGGGGACCCGCCAGTATCCCATCTTGTGAGCACAAACCGGGTGCCTTGAGTAGCGAGCGTGCCCGTTCGGGATCGCAGCCCCAACCCCAGATCACAACCGAGCAGGAAGGTCGATATGAGGCGGCTACCTCCTTCCACCGGAGTGTCCTAAGCCCATTCCGCCAAGGATTTCAATCTTGCCGTTCAGCAGCTATGAAGAATTAGCCTACTGGTGACCAGCGGGCCGCCAACCGACAGGCACCTGCAACGCAAGCACATAGGTGGAGAGACCGTGCGCACCGGACACACGCAGCTCCAGCTCCGGCGACATATGGAAAAGCCGGCCGAGCGGTTTCTCGTAGCCGATCGCAAGCCCCAACGCCAAACCGGTCTCGGTCTCCTCAAGCGCGTCGGCGCCAGACCAACTGCGCCAGACGACGCCAACACTGGGTCGCAAATAGGCATCCTCTCCGCCAAACTGGAGTCCCCCGAGCAAATAGAAGGCGCTGAAGGCCTCGTCGATGACATCGTGAGGATTTTCCACCTTCGTCGGCTGCCAGACGCCCTCAAGGAAAAAGCCAAGGGAACGGCTCATGGGCGCCGAGAACTGCCCCCCAATGCTGAACCCGAACTTTCCACTGGACTCGGCAGACTCGTCTCCGAAGCTAGCGCCGGCGTAGAGAACTCCTGGCACGAGGCGAAGCGCTACACCAGCACGATCACCTGGCGCTACTGATTCCTGCTGGGCGAATAGACCTGCCTGCGGTGTGAGGACAAGTGCGACAACGAGAAAAAGGATCCGTGGAGCGATCATACGGCAACCTCCTTACGGTCTAGCCGCAGCCGAGTCCGCAAGGGCGCGGCCAGCGTCGAGGCAAGCGCAGCCAACCGCTCGAATCGTCGGCCTACTCTTCAGTGCTTGAAGACTGCGCGAAGTTGCAGCGACTGGCTGCGAATGAAGACCAGCTTGAGGAATAGCGGGCTTATTTCGGACTACCACGGCTGAGGTCTCCCGGACCAGCAAAGCTTACTTTGCCAGCTCCTCAGCGCGTCCCGATAACCCACTATGGCGGTTGTGCCCCGAGAGTGCAACAGATATCGCTACCGATTACCTATAGCGAGACAGGCAGTGCTTGCTTCTTCGCTGACCTTGCCTATTCGGTCGGAGCCAGCCGTCGCTGCTCTCCCCGATATGCGTTCTGCGGGCGAGCCGCGCTAGGTG
>CP070812.1:41601-66122 GCA_020344015.1 Gemmatimonadota bacterium | reverse complement strand
TCTACCCGCGCGAGCTGGAGGACCTGCTACGGCTCAACCCGGCAGTCCTCGAGGCTGTCGTGGTGGGTGTGGAGGATGAAGTCCTCGGAGAGCTCATCTGCGCCTGCATCATGCCGTTGGAGGGCGCCATCGTCACCGGCGACGAGATCAAAGACTTCTGCCGGGGGCAGGTCGCCCAGTACAAAGTCCCCGACCTCGTTCGGTTCGTGGACTCGTTCCCCATGACGGGGAGCGGAAAGATCCGACGTGTAGAGCTCGCCCGCATGGTCCGGGCCGAACGCGCAGCGCGTCGGGAATAGTACCGTTGTTTGAGAGAGCAGAGACCGCCAGCGTCGCCCGAGCGGTGTGCGAAGCGGAAGAGCAAGGCCAGTACGGCTGCTGGACCCGCGTGGGGTGATTCTCCACCGGACCCCGGCGCCGTTGCCAGCCACCTAACGCTGCTTCCGATCCATCTTCGACGTTAACCCCCCTCGCGCCACGGCGGCGGAGCTGCCTCTCCTGTGGTTCTAATTTGTTGTGTGAAAAGGAGTTACGAGAGGCATGGAAATGCGACAGGACTCACCTGAGCGTCGGAGTAAAGCGCGCCCCGACGCCGACGAACTACATCAGGCCGCGCTGCTCATCGACTTCGACAACGTGACGATGGGCATCCGGTCGAATCTTGGCCAGGAGCTTCGCAACCTTCTGAATTCCGATGTCATACGTGGCAAGGTAGCGGTGCAACGGGCGTATGCCGACTGGCGCCGCTACCCGCAGTACATCGTGCCGCTATCCGAGGCATCGATCGACCTGATATTCGCGCCAGCGTATGGCTCATCGAAGAAGAACGCGACGGACATCAGGCTGGCGATCGACGCGCTGGAGCTGGTGTTCGTGCGGCCGGAGATCAAGACCTTCATACTGATGTCGGGCGACAGCGATTTCTCGAGCCTGGTCCTCAAGCTCAAAGAGTACGGCAGGTACGTGATCGGGGTGGGGATCCAAGAATCGAGTTCCGACCTCCTGGTCCAGAACTGCGACGAGTACTACAGCTATACGTCACTCTCCGGTCTGAGCAAGACCAGCGATCTGCAGATCGAGAGTCACGATCCCTGGGTGCTGGTGGGTAAGGCGATCGAGCGGATGGTCGAACGTGGCGATACGATGCGGTCGGACCGCCTGAAACAGGTCATGCTGGAGATCGATCCCTCGTTCGGCGAGAAAGAACACGGCTTTAACAAGTTCAATCGCTTTGTCGTCGAAGCAGCCTCCCGGGGCTTGGTCTCGATCCAGAAGATGGAGAATGGGCAGTACGGGGTGGCGCCGGGCGGCAAAGGAGCTGTGCAGAGCGACGCTGTGTCGCAGAAGCGGGAAGCTCCGCCGAAGCGGGAAGCTCCAATGAAGCGGGAAGCTCTACAGAAGCGGGAGCCGAAGGGGGAGAGCCGGCGCGCTCGGGGTCCTCGCGCGAAAGAGGCCCAGCCGACAACCAAGGCCGCGGGCGATCGCGACACGGGCCGGGCGCGGCCCAAGCTGACGATGAAGAAAGCGCTCGAGTTGCTGGATCGGGCGCTCGATAGCCTGCTCGACGAGGAGACCGATTCGGTCCGCGACAGCGACGTGAAGCGCCGCATCCTCGAGTTCGACCCGGCGTTCGATGAGGGCGAGCTGGGCTACAGCAAGTTCAGCAAGTTCCTGCTCGCCGCCGAGGAGCAGAAGGCGATCGTCCTCACAAGAGGCCCCGACGGAAACTACCATGCCGCACGACCGAAGCGCGGGGCTCGGCGCGGCAAAGCCCGCCAGCCTGTGCAGGCTGAGCGGTCGGCTGAGGAAAAGCAGTCGACCGTAAAGCGTCTGGCTCGTTTTCTATTCGGCGGCCCGGAGGATGAGTCGCCGGAACAGGCTAAGGCGGAGCCCGCGGCGAAGCCACGGCCGCAAGAGGCGAAGCCAAAGGAGGCCAAGCCGGAGAAGAGCGCGAGAGCTCGCGCGCCAGAGCCCAAGGGGCGCAGGCCCGAGAAGGGTGCGGGAGACGCGCGCCGCTCGAGGAAAGGGGCGCGCGAGCCCAGAGGCAAAGGGGCCGAAGCCGCGCGGGGTGAACGAGTTGGGGCAAGTAGACGGTCGCCACGAGGGGAGGGTACATCGCCACGCGGTGGTAAGCGGCGCGAGGAGAGCCGAGGCGCAGGACCCCGCGGTGGCCAGCGCCGTGGGCGCAGTGATGCTCGAAGTCCCCGTCAGTCACGGGAGAGGCGTCGTCCTCAAGAACCGTCCGCGGCTCCATCGGAGGCCGCTGCTGTCGAGGCCGAGGCCGGCACTGCCGCCGCCGCGGTAGGGTCGAAGCCGGAGCCGAAGCCAGAAGTGACCCCCACCCACGAGCTTGCCGCGCCGGGCACCGAGGTCAGCGGCGCTGAGGCGGCGCCGGCCACTCCGGGTTCGGCTGACGAGTCGAAGACGTCGGATGTGGCCTCGGCTCCTCTGCCCGGTGCGCCGCGGGCCACGATCCGAGGCCGCTGGGGCACCCGCGGGCGCTACCGCCCTCCGCAGGCGCCGCCGCCCGTCTTCGAGGGTCAACGGAGTCCGGGTGGCGACGCCCCTGGGGCAGCGGAGGGGACCGCTGGGCGAGCCCCAGCCGCTGAGGGCGATCTCAGTTCCATCGTGGCCCGCCTCACCGGCTACGCCGGGGTCGGCGAAAAGACCGCCGAGACCCTTGTCGACGCGTTTGGCGCAGACACGTTCCGGGTTCTCGACGAGGAGCCGGAGCGAGTCAAGGAGCTCCTGCCGGAGAACCGTGCGGAGCGGGTCCTCGAGGCGCGCCGGGAGGAACGGCGAGCCGGCGGCGCGTGAGAGCAAGCTACCGGCCCCTGCCGCAGTCCTTCTTCGAGCGGGCCGCCGAAACGGTGGCCCGGGAACTGCTCGGTCACTACCTTGTCTCAGACTGCAGGGGATCGCGTTGTGTGGGACGGATAGTCGAGACCGAAGCGTATCCAGGACCGCACGATCCGGCCTCCCACGCTGCGGCTTCCATCGGGCACACCGCCCGCAACGACCCCATGTTCGGGCCACCAGGCACCGCTTACATCCATCTCAACTTCGGGGTCCACTGGTGTCTGAACGTGGTGGTGAGGCAGGAGGGCTATCCCGCCGCCGTGCTGATCCGAGCGCTGGAGCCGGTTGAGGGGCTCGACACGATTCGCCGCCGGCGCCAGGGCCGGTCGGATCGCGAGCTCACCTCTGGCCCCGCCAAGCTGACACAGGCGTTGGCTATACCTCCCAGCCTCCAACGGCACCGTTTGACCGAGCCGCCGCTCTTCGTCGCCGCCGGCGAGCCGGTTCCGGCCAGGGCGCTGGCGCGCTCCACCCGCGTCGGGGTCACCAAGGGCAACGAAAGAAGATGGCGCTTCTACGATCGCAGAAGCGCCTGGGTCAGCCGAAGGTCCTGAGCTCCCCTCGCCTACCGGGCCCCTCCTAGCCGGCAACCGGCCGCGCCGCCGAACGCATACCGAACCGTTTGACCACAAAGGCCAGCACCAACGCCAGCGCGAAAGCACACACTACCGTCGGCCCGGTCGGCAGGTCCGTTTGATACGATCCGTAGAGCCCGGCCACTGTGGCAATCGTGCCGGCCGACCAGGCGATCGCCAGCAACCTACCCGGTTGGTTTGTGAAGAGGAATGCGATTACCGCAGGAATGACCAGGAAGCTGAATACGACAAGCACTCCGGCAATTGCTACCGACGACGTCACTACCACACCGAAGAGCGCGTAGAATAGGAAATCCCAGCTGGCCACCGACCAGCCCTTTCTCTGCGCCTCGTCGGGCCTTATGGAGATCGTGATGAAGCGATCGCGAAGCGACCAGTGAATCGCGCCGATGATCGCGTAAATCACCCCGGTCTTCACTATCTCCGGCCACGTCACCCATAAGAGACTGCCCGACAGAAGCTCCGCCACGTGCTCCGAGCCGCGAGGCGCCTGAGCGGCCAGGAGGATTGTTCCAGCCGACGCCACGACGTAGACGATACCGATGATCGCCTCCTGCGGGACGTACTCATGCTCCATGCGGGAGATGCTGAAGAGAGCAGCCGCGACTAGAGTGGCAGCCAGGCCGATGGCGTATCCGGCCTCTGCGGGGGGGATGCCCAGCCAACCGCTGAGCGCGCCAGACAAGCCCAGGCTAGCGGCGGCCCAGCCCAGTGCGGCGACCTGCGCGAGGGCCAGATCGACGAAAATCACTCCGCGCGCGATGATATGAATGCCCAGGTACCCGTGAATTCCCACGAGAATGAGTGAGACCACAAGGGCCGGCAGCATCAACTCGAGCATGTTCTCACACCTCTGTGTTGGCTCACTCGCGATGGTCGCGGCGTGAATCAAGCGCCAGGAAGGCCTCCGAGAGGGCTGACACCCAGCCGTCGATCAGGTCGAAGTACGTGTCGACGCCTTCCGAACCTTCTACGTGTTCGGGGACGATCACGGCCCGGGCGTCGGTACGAGAGGCGACCCGCTCCACCTGGGTGCGGCTGAAGTAGTTGGCGGCGAAAAGCACCCCCACCAGTTCATCGCGCATGAACTCGACTACCTCTCCCAGATGTCCGGGCGATGGAGGAATACCGGGCTTCGGCTCGACATAAATGGCGCACTCGATCCGGAAGCGAGCGCTGAAGTACTGCCAGTTCTTGTGGTAGCATGCCATGCGCCGGTCGCGGAAAGGCGCTGCCTCCGCGAGCCAGCCGCCGAGAAACTCGGTAAGCGGCCGCCCCTGGTAGCTCTGGCTGGTCGCGAAGTCCCAGAACTCGTAGTTGCGCGCCAGCCGCAAGATCGTCTCGCCGCCCAGCATGCCGACGAGCTGGTCGCCGAAGGTCCGCCTCATCACCCGGTCCTCGAAGTCTCTGGCGTTGGCCTCGTAGGTGGCAGCGTTACCCGGGTCGAGGCTCATCAGCGTCGCCAGGATGTTTCGGGCGATGATGATCGCGTTGACCGGGTCAGTGTGGATGTGGGGGTTGCCGAACACGTGGACGTCGCCCCCGGTTCGTGACACGTTCTGGGGAACATCCAGCAGCGTGATACCGGAGTAGGCCACCACGTGGCCGCGGCCGCCCTCGACGACCTGAGGGTTCCGCGCCCGGTCGATGACGGCAGGGACCCAGAGCTCGAGGTCGAGCCCGGTGGCCACGAAGATGTCGGCGTCGCCGACCAGCGCGGCGAAGCTCGGACGCGGGTTGACGAAATGGGGATCCTCGTCGCCTCGGGCGATCGCCCTCACGTCGGCGAGCTCTCCGGTCAACTCACGCGCGATTGCCGCGTAGGTGGGCAGCGTTGTCACAATCTGCAACTTCTCCTGAGCTTCTGCCCGCGCCGCTATCGCCGGCAGCAGTAGCGCCAGCCCGAGTTGCGCCGCCCTTCTTCCATATCTCGAGCACTGCTTCTTGAGTGCCATCATCGATCTCCCAAAAAAGCTTCGATCAATATGTTTCGTGCTTGTGCGGGCCCATCGCCCAAACGGCCTGCAACAGGACCGTGTGGCTGCTGCCGCCCTCCTGCGGCTTCACGTAATTGTACTGCAGGCGGAAGTACACCCATTCGCTTTGCCACCAGGTGATGTTCGGCACCAGCTGGTACAATTCGCCTCCCGCGCCATAGTTGTCCAGGTAGTCGCCCCGCAGTCCGGCGAGCCAGCGGCGGTTGAGCCGGAAGTTGGCCTGGAGGTACCCTCCGTCCCCCGTGAGGTCACTGGTCCCTGAGTCTCTTTTGGCGAAATACCACTCGCCCTTCAAACTGAAATCGCGATAGAGCGCCCGGCCCGGAGGCCTCCAGCGAAAGGAAAAGTCGAGGGCGAGTAGGCTAGCTTTGAAAGGTCCTTCTGCATCGTTGTTCTCTCCGTACACCCCAGTCGCTCCGAGCTGTACGTAAGTGCTAGGGCTGAGGTCCCAGAAGCTACGGACGTTGCCCAGGAAGCTGATCTCGTTGGCACTCTCGAACAGTGCTTCGTTCTCGCTGCGCGTGATTTCCAGCGTGGCGACGTGTGTGCCGGGCCCCGTGACAAGAGTGGGGATGCCGAAGGCCAGGCCGGTTTGAATCAGGCCGTCGTCGCCCAGGAAAGCCACCGCTGGCAGCGGGCGGTCGACCTCCCAAAGCGCATGGGTGTGCCAGCGGTTATAGAGCCCGATCTCCTGACGGAACTTGCCGATCTTGAGGCCGAGGTTGGCCGGAAGACCGACCCAATACAGGTAGCCCTCTTCGATGCCGAAGCCGCTGTGCCCATGCTCTTCGCCCTCTTCTTCTAGTTGCAGCCCCGCAATCTCTAGCTCTTCCTCATAGCTGACGAAGATCTTGGTTCGGGTGTAAGGGTCGAGGGCGGCCTCGAATCCAAACTCGAACTCCCTCGGCACCCCAGTGAACCTGTTTCGCTCGTTTGCAGGTGCTGTGTAAGTGCCTACTACGTCACCGGTTACGCTGATCTCAGGGTTCAGGATACTCAAGTTGCGCGTGCGGCTCGTCTGCGTCGTGTCCGGTGGTTCCTGCTCGGCCCCAGCCGCCTCTGCCGCTGCACGTAACGCTTCGAGCTCGGCCGCCGCTGTCGCCGCCGCGCTGTCTGCCTGTGCGCCTCGCGCCAGCGCCGCCATCAGGCTATCGAGTCGGGCCTCGAGTCCTCTGATCAGGGCTTCCAGGCTGTCGATCTTCGCTTCCTGCGCCCGGGCACCCAGCGGTGCCGCGGCCGCGAGGGTCACGGCTAATGCGACGAGGGCATAGGTTCGTTTCACATGCATTGCCCGCTCCTGATTCAATCGAAAGGCAACTCGAGCACGTCCGCCGAACTGAACGGGTGCCGAGGTGCTCTTGATGCTTCGTCTGTCGATATGCTCGGCTGGTGGCCCCTGCGCAGGTCAGGGAGAGCTGGGAGGGCCGCGAGCCCACTGCAGGTGGAAGCACCCACTCTCGTTCGCGAATTCAGTTGGACTCAGAGAGGGAGTTACGGGTGGCGCGCGGTGTGCGATCTGCGCCGTCGAGGAAGCCGGCGACCATGGAGAATGGTAGACCAAGGCGCAGAGGCTGTGGTCGTGAGCGGTCGTGCAACAGGCGCGGTGCTCGACCTCGACGTGTGAAACCCCGTCGGGCATCGAGCGGATATCCAACGCAAGGCGCCCGCCAGTCACCAACGGTACTGCGATCAGCAGTTGCGAGGCGACGAATCGTCTCACGATTCCCCATGTTCGCATGATGGTTTCAGACTATTCGGCACCCCCAGGGGTGTCAAGCCGCGTCTTGGCGGCCGTCGCTGGTCTCTCGTATCTTTTCGCCTGGCGACAAGCTGGTCCACACGTAGCGTACGGAGCGACGCATGTCATTTGATGGAACGTTGCACCTGATCGTCGTGCAAGCCGGCTCGAATGGAGCGGCCCCGCCGGCGGCAGCCATCGGGTTCGCTCTGCTCACCGCCTTGGGAATGCTCGTCGGTGTGTGGACGGTTCGCCGCTTCGAGCCCTGGGCGGTCAGGCACACCGGCGAGCTGATCGCGTTTGCCGCCGGCTTGTTGGTCTGCGGAGCGTTGCTGCACCTGCTGCCGCGCGCGGTGGACCTCGTCGGTGCAGAGATGGGTCTTGTCTGGGCCCTCGTAGCGTTCATCGTGTTCTATCTCGTCGAGGCCCATTTCATTCCGCACGTGCACGCGCGCGGTGAGTCGCCGCTCGACGAGCACCCGCACGATCACGACACCCAGGCCGTAGGGCCACTAGTTGTGGTCGGTCTGGCGATCCACTCGATCGTCGACGGTGTGTCCGTCGGTGCCGGCCTGACTGCCGGCGCGCTCCTCGGCTCCGTCACAGCAACCCTTGTGATCGCACACAAGTTGCCGGTTGGGATCGCCGCTATGTCTGCGCTCTACCACTCCGGCGTTCCAGGACAGCGCGCCGCTCTCGTCACCGCAGTGCTTGCGATGGTTACACCACTCGCTGTGCTGGTCAGCTACTTCACTTTCAGGGGCATCTCGAACGAGCTTCTGGGAATCCTCCTCTCGCTGGCCGGCGGCTCCTTCCTCTACATCGGAGCCGCGGACCTGCTGCCCGAAGGTCAGGCCCACGGACGGCCCATCAACACGATGATGTTTCTGCTCGGTTCTCTCGTCATGGTGGCGATCAAGTTTGCCACGCACTGACGCTACTCTTCGGTATTTGTTCAATTGACGTTGTTTCCGACCCGCATTAGTATGGACCTAAGCGAGTGCAGGGCCGCAGCGACCCATTCTTGAGCCAACACGAGAATGTGCGGGCCTTGCTTCTTCGGCCGACGCCACGCCCCAAGGGGAAGGCGGAACGCTGGAGGGAAGGCACCATCGGTTGCAGTAGGGCTTCAATAGAATGCCCTGCGGTCCGACTTTCGCTGTGTCGGCCTCTGGAGTATCGGGGGCCGACTCTTTTTTGTGCTGCGCCTTACGCCCGGCAGCGGTGCCGGCGACGGCAACTGGCACTATCCCATGTGAGGTGGTAAGTTACGGCGATTTTCCGCGTGCGATCCTTTAAATCTGCCGGGTTCTGGCAACGCTTTCCCCGGCCGCCTGTGAGCTAGCTAACCTATGCCCATCGTCCGTGTGACACGGCGGCTCCACTTCAGCGCCGGCCACCGCCTGCACAACCCCAAGCTATCTGACCAGGAGAACCGGGAGATCTACGGTCTCTGCAACAACCCGAGCGGTCACGGCCATAACTACGGCCTCGAGGTCACGCTCAGAGGTGAAGTGGATCCGAAGACGGGATACGTCTTCGATCTGAAGCGGCTCAGGGAGACGGTCGAAGAGGCAGTGCTGGAGGATGTGGATCACGCGAATCTCAACGTGGACGTTGAGTGGATGGAAGGGATCATCCCAACGGCGGAGAACATTGCTGTGCAGATCTGGCGTCGACTCGCTGATGTGCTGCCAGATGGGATGCTGGAACGGGTCGTCGTTTCGGAGTCCGAGCGAAACTTGGCAGAATACCGTGGGGAGTAAGGACAGAGATAATGCCGGGCGATAGAGCATCGAGAGTGGAGCGAGGGGGCGCGATCGAGCTCACGGGTGGTGAGCACCGTCTGCGGGAGCTGATCCGCGCGCAGCTGGAGCTACTTGGCGAAGATCCGGAGCGCCACGGCCTCGGCGATACGCCGGTGCGGGTGGAGGAGTCTCTGTTGTGGCTCACGCGTGGTTACGAGATGAGCGTCGACGAAGTCATCGGCGACGGGGTCTTCGAGGCCGATCACGACGAGATGGTGATCGTCAAAGACATCGAGGTTTATTCGATGTGTGAGCACCATCTGCTGCCGTTCTTCGGCAAGGCTCATATCGCCTACATACCCGATGGGAGGATCATCGGCTTCAGCAAACTTCCGCGGATAGTCGATGTCTTTGCCCGGCGGCTTCAGGTACAGGAACGTCTGACGGATCAGGTGGCACGGGCGATCCAGCATGCGGTCGAGCCGAAGGGCGTGGGAGTCGTGATCGAAGCCGCCCACCTCTGCATGATGATGCGCGGGGTGGAGAAGCAGAACTCGCGGACGGTCACCAGTTCGGTGCAAGGCATTTTCCGCAGCGACCAGCGAACCAGGGACGAGTTCCTGCGGCTCGTCGCCTGTCATTCCCTCTACTCGTGACGGGTATGGGAGCTGAGTTATCGGGAGTGAAGGTCGTGCTGACCGGTGCGACCGGCGGGGTTGGCCGTGCAGTGGCCGAACGGATTGCGCGGGCCGGAGCGGAGATGTTGGTAATCGGCCGCAGGGCGGAACCGCTGGAGGAACTGGCGTCACGACATGGTGCACGAGCACTCGTCGGTGACATCACAGAGCGGCGATTCGTCCATCGGTTCCCCGATACTCTGAAAGAGCTTTGGGACGCCGGACCCGATGTGCTTGTCAACAATGCGGGGCTGTTCGAGCTGGCACCGTTCGGGGAGACCGGGAGCGAGATTTTCGAACGGCTGTTGGCGGTCAACCTGCGGGCGCCGTTCGAGCTGATCCGCGCCTGCTTGCCCGGCATGCTGGCCCGCGGCTCGGGCCACATCGTGAACGTAGGGTCGGTAGCAGGCCGCAAGGCATTTCCGGGGAACGCCGCCTACTCGGCCTCTAAGTTCGGCCTGCGCGGTTTGCACGAGGTGTTGGTGGAGGAGCTACGCGGCACGGGGCTGAGGGCGACCTGGATCGAACCGTCGGCGGTGGATACCCCGCTGTGGGATCGCTTTGATCCCGACGGCCGAGAGGACCTCCCCTCGCGGGCGGAGATGCTCGAGCCGGGTGCTGTCGCCGAGGCCGTCTTCTTCGCGTTGGCACAACCTGCAGGCGTCGCGGTAGAGGAGATCGTTATTAGAGCGAACCCGGCGGGGCGACGGATTTGAGCGGCGCGCCCCGGGTACGGGATGGGGAGGAGGCGCGAGGGCGTCCTCCTGCGACCAGGTGAACGGATCATGATTCATCAGCACTTGAAGAAGTTCAAGGCGATCAGCGCCAGCAAAGAAGGGATCACGAGGCTGGGTCTCAGCGACTGGGAGGACAAGGCGCATGCCGCTGCCGCAGCGGCTTTCTCGCGCTCGCGGCGCGTCAAAACCGTGAAAGACCAGGCCGGCAACACGTTCCTCGTGAACGGTGAAGGCCCAGGACCCTACGTGGTTATGGGGTCTCACCTGGACAGCGTTCCCAACGGAGGCTGGCTCGATGGCGCGCTGGGCGTCGCCGGAGCCTTGGTAGCGATGCAGAAGGTTCTGCAGAAGCATCGCAGGGCGCCGGTTGCAGTGGCGATCTGGGCCGATGAAGAGGGCTACCGCTTCGGGAACGGGCTCTGGGGTTCCCGTGCTTTCGCCGGGAAGGTGCCACAGGAAGAGCCGTTGTTGCTCGACCGGGACGGCGTGATGCTGGCCGAAGTTTTGGCCGAGCGCGGGCTGCAGAAGAAGCTCAGGCGCAGCCGTGAGACCGGCGAGCTGGTGCCGAGATTCGTCTACAAGCCGCCGTTCGAGATCGCGGCTTACGCCGAGGCCCACATCGAACAGGGGCGACAGTTGATCGATGCCGGCAAGCGGGTCGGGCTCGTTACACACGTGTCGGGTATCAGGCGCTGGCGCTTGGAGAGCATGGGTGAGACCAACCACGCTGGCACCACGCCGATGCGGGAACGGCGCGATGCTCTGGTTCCCATCGCCGGCATGGTTGGTCGCCTGCCGCAGCTGGTTCGCGGTGTGAACAACGGGGTGATCACTTGCGGGGCGATGGGTGTCGAGCCCGGTGTAGCCAATGTCATCCCGAATAAGGCCTGGGCGATCGTCGAGCACCGGGCCCCCACCGACCGCGATCAGGACGAGACCGCCCGACGTCTCAAGGAGCTGGTTGCCACGACGGGTCCACGCGCGCCGGGTGTAGGACTCGAGATGCTCCCAATCTCGAACGTGCGTCCCATGCCCATGTCGGAGGAGGTAACCTCGCGAATCGAGGAGATCTGCAAGAAGGCAGGCGTGGAATCGATGCGAATGGTCTCGATGGCTGCCCACGACGCCATGAGCGTTGCCCACGTCGCTCCTGCTGGCCTCTTCTTCATCCCCAGCCTGAGGGGGATCAGCCACCGTCCGGACGAGGATTCGCGTCGCGAGGACATCAAGCTGGCTGGCGACATCCTCACCCGCTGGGCGATGGCCGAAGTACAGCGTGTTCTTTGAGCTGACGGACCTGCTCACCTGTCCGCGCTGCGGACCTGGCTTCGGGCTCGTGCTGCTCGTCCACGAGGTCGAGGAGCGCCGCGTCACAAGTGGTTGGCTTGGCTGCCCCAATTGCCGCAACGACTTCCCTGTGGAGAACGGCGTCGCCGATCTGAGACGCGAGCCCGAGGTGTCCGGCGCTCCGCGCCCCGCCTACGAGGATGAGGAGCTTTCCCTCAAGATCGTCGCGCTGAGCGGCCTGACGGATGGACGGGATTACCTGCTGCTCGATGAGCGACTGGCGCACGCCGCGGCTGCCGTGGTCGAGTTGGCGCCCGAGTTGGAAGTTATCGTCGTTCGCACCACACCGGATGACTCCGCCGAGCAGCACGGCATCAGTCGCGTTCTGTCGGATACGCCTTTCCCAATGGTCGAGTACAGGTTGCAGGGCGTGGCGATCGCTCCCGGAGGGAACCGCGAGCTCGTGGCGGCCGCGGCCCGGTACGTGAGTACGGGCGGTCGCCTGGTGATGTTCGATGCTACTGACGTCGACCTGGAGGAGGTCGAGCGTGCAGGTCTGGCAGTCGTTGCTGCGGAAGGAGGCACCGTGGTCGCCGAACGAAAGAGCGATCCCGTCGTCGTGGTGCAGCTCGGCAAGAGAAGCTGAGCCGACGGTCCTGAAAGAACTGGGCGGCGGCGCGTTGCGTCGCCGGTTGGCAGGCGCTACCATGTTTTCCACAGTGCGCCGTCATCTCCGAAGGAGGGTCCCATGAAACTGAATGGAAAGGCGTTCGGCCTTGCGTGTGGTGTGGTGTTGGGATTGGCAGGCTTCGTGGCTACCCTGTTCTCGATGTGGTTCGGCGCCGGCTTTACGATCACGACGCTGGCGGCCGTGTACTTCGGGTACAGCTGGAGCTTCGTCGGTGCGCTCCTCGCTCTCGTCTGGGGGCTCATCTACGGCTTCATCGGTGGCTGGATTCTCGCCGCCGTCTACAACGCCATGGCCGGCGGAGACACGGCCTGACCCTACAAGTAGAGCCGCCACAGCGGCTCGGGATTCCAGGGCATGGGATGGTGGCCATTCTCGCGCCGTGAGAGAGGCCTCAGCGAGCCTCCCGACTACTACCGAGAAGGGCTGAAGCTCGCGGGCCAGGAAAAGTACCACGAAGCTCTCACATCGTTTCGCCTGGCGTTGCGCAAGCGCCCCGAGGATCCCGAGATAATGGAGCAGATGGCCGTTGTCTATACGCACATCGGGATGCCCGACGAGGCGCTCAAGTTCTATGAACAAGCCATCGCGACCGGACGACATTCGGCGGCTGCACATTACGGCCTGGCGTTCATATTCTTGCACCGCGGCGACACAGCCGACGCCCTCTATCATCTGAAGGCCTTCCTCAAGCAACCCCCGGACGACCCAGAAGCCGCAGCGCACGTCGAGCACGCCCGGCGAACGCTTACGGAACTGGAGGGCGGCCGGCCGGCCCCCGATCGAGACCCAGGCGCTGGAGAATGACCATGGAAGGCGATGCCAGTACGTCGGTCCTGCGAATCGCCGGCGCACCCGCCGACGACCCACAGGGTAACGTCGCTCAGTTGTTCCTGGAGGCAGTGGATACGCATCGCAAACCGAATGCTCTGAGGTACAGGAAGGCAGGCAGCTGGTACGACATATCCCACCAGCAGATCTACGACGACGTCAAGCGTGTCGCTTTGGGGCTCGCGGCGCTCAGCGTCGAGCCGGGTGACCGGGTGGCCATACTGTCGGAGAATCGACCTGAGTGGCTGCTTACGGACTTCGGTTGCGTGATGAGCGGGACGATCAGCGTGCCGCTCTATCCGAGCCTGCCTGTCGACCAGATCTGTTACATGCTTCGGGATAGCGAGGCGACGGCGGCCTTTGTCTCGACGGAAGAGCAGTTGGCAAAGGTGCGCGGGGCAAAGGCTGATGTGCCATCGCTGAAGTACATTATCGCCTACGATGAGAATGTCAGCCGCACGTCGGACGTGCGCACCTTCGTCCAGTTACTCGAGCTGGGTGGTGAGCGGGTTGGCGAGCTTTCCGATGATGAATACCGGGCGCGAGGGCTCGAAACCGATCCCCATGACACGTTGACCGTCCTCTACACATCGGGAACCACGGGTCAGCCGAAGGGCGTCATGCTGACTCATAACAATTTGTATTCCAACGTCCGGTCGACTCTACAGGTGCTGAAGATCGATTCGGCCGATACTTCGTTGAGTGTTCTGCCTCTCTGCCATGTATTCGAGCGCATGGCGGGCAACTACACGATGTTCGACTCCGGTGCCACGATTTGCTACGCCGAATCGTTCGCCGCGGTCGCCGAAAATCTCCTAGAGATCAGGCCGACGGTGATGACAATGGTGCCGCGCTTTTACGAGCGGACGTTCGCGCAGGTTGAGGAAGAGGCACGAAAGGGTGGGTCGGCCCACCAGAACATTCTCAGCTGGGCGATCGATGTGGCGGATAGGCGTCTGGATCGCAAGTTGGAGGGCAAGCGGGTGGGTCCGCTCCTCGCCCTTCAGTACGGGATAGCGGATCGATTGGTGTTCGCGAAGCTGCGTAAAGGCGTAGGCGGCCGCATCAGGTTCTTCGTCTCTGGCGGCGCGCCCCTGAGCCCGACCCTGGCTCGGTTCTTCCTCTCGGCCGGCCTGCCGATAGTCGAGGGGTATGGCCTGACGGAGACCGCACCGGTGATCTCCCTCAACCGGCTTGAGCGGATAAGGCCCGGGACGGTCGGCGAACCGATACCGGGTGTGGAGGCGGCGATCGCCGAGGATGGCGAGGTACTGACCCGGGGCCCGCATGTGATGAGGGGCTATTATAAGATGCCCGAGGAGACGGCTGCGGCGATCGACCCGGATGGTTGGTTCCACACGGGCGATGTCGGAGAGCTGTCAGACGACGGCTACTTGAAGATAACCGATCGCAAGAAGGACTTGATCGTCACGGCTGGCGGCAAGAACATCGCTCCCCAGCCCATCGAGGGGCGGGCAAAAAACAACCCCTATGTGAGCCAGGTGGTCATGTTGGGCGACCGCCGCAGATTCCCGATTCTCGTGGTCGTGCCCGATTTCGGAGCGCTCGAGAGTTGGGCCGGCTCGCAGGGCTTTGATTTCGACAGTCGTGAGGCGCTCGTCCGCGATCAGCGGGTCATCGACTTCATGGAGAGCGAGCTACTCGGCTCGTTGGCCGATCTCGCCAAGTTCGAGCGGCCGAAGAAGATCGCCCTCTTGCCTCGTGAGCTGAGCATCGATGCCGGTGAAATGACGCCGACCCTCAAGGTGAAGAGGCGGATTATCGAGGAGAAGTACTGGGACCTCATCGAGCCGCTCTACGCCGAAGAGGCGACTGATCAGTAAGGGCTGAGCCCTCAGCCGCCTATCGCCCGCCGACCACCGCATCCGGTGGACAGCGAGTCGTGGCTCGGATAGATTGCGCTTCAGGTGTTTGGATCCCCCCGAAGTCCCACCGCGCCTTCTGGCGCCACGACTGGCGATGACCCTGTCTGAGTATGTCTGATCGGAACAACTTCGTCCTCCTCTTTGTAACAGCTCCCGACGGCGAGTGCGCCGAGGCGCTTGCTCGGAAGCTGCTGGACGAGCGTCTCGTGGCCTGCGTCAACATCGTGCCGGGCCTCCGCTCGCTCTACTGGTGGGAAGGGGAGGTGCAGGCCTCGGACGAGGTGCTCATGCTCCTCAAGGCGCGTCGTTCTGACATCGACGCTGTGACAGAATGCGTGTGCGGGCTGCACCCCTACGAGGTCCCTGAGGTCGTAGCCGCTGATATCAGCGGTGGGTTGCGGGCCTATCTCGACTGGTTGGGCGCCGAGACGGAGCGCGGCTGATGCCTGAGGCCGACAAGGCGCGGGCCAGCGGCGAACAGCTCTATCGCCGGGCGAAGCAGCTGAGCAAAGACGGCGCTCTCGAGGAGGCCGTCGCCGTCTACAGGGAGTTGCTCGCCCTCGACCCAAAGCACCTCAGGGCGCATAACAACCTTGGCGTGCTGTATGACCGACTGGGTGACTTCGAGAGCGCGCTGGCCGAGTACAGTGCAGCCGAGCAGCTGGATCCCGACGACGTTCGCCTGCAGTGCAATATCGCCGCCGTTCTGGCTTCGCTGGGCAGGTACGGCGAGGCAGAGGCCAAACTGGCTAGAGCATTGCACAGCGATCCGCAAAACGCTGATGCGAGGGAGAATCTGGGGCTGGTCTACTTCAAGAAGGGGCTGTACGCGCAGGCGGCCGACGAGCTGAGCCTAGCCGCGGAGCTCGATCCCGAGCGCGCCAGTGCATACCTCTATCTGGGGGAGGCATTGAATCGTTTGAACCAGGTCGATGAGGCGATAGCGGCACTGGAACGTTCGGTCGAGCTCAAGCCGAGTCCGCGGGCCTACTACCAGCTCGGAATCCTTCACGATAGGAAGAAACAGCCTACGCTGGCGCAAGCCATGTACCGTAAAGCGGAAGAGCTGGGGGGCTGGTGAGCCGGCGACGGCGGCGTCACCTGATTGGCGGTGCGATCCTCGTGGCGTGGGTCGCTGTGCTGGCCTGGCACGTCCGGCGCGAGTACTTCCAGCCCGTAGAAGTCCGCCTCGCCGAGGCGTCCGCCAACCTCATGCCGGGCGCCGCCTTCTATTCAATCAAGTTGGGCGGTGCGACGATCGGTTACGCCTCCTCCAGAATCGACACGTTGACCGATGGGTTTGTGGTCGAAGACGCGATGCGGTTGCGGATTACCGCGCTCGGGAGCCAGGCGCCGGCCAGCGCGCGCACCGAGATCAAGCTGAACAAGATGCTCCAGCTCGAGGACTTCCAGTTCAACCTCCGTTCGGACTTCGGCGACTTCGAGGTCGTCGGCGCTATGAACGGTGACACGCTGCTCGAGCTGGAGATCGATGCGGGCGGCGATCGGCAGAGCCTCTCCGTGCCCACCGACGGCCCGGTTGTCCTGCCCCAGGTCATGCCCATTCACTTCGCGCTCGGCGAGGATCCGCGGCCGGGCTCGAGATACGGCTTCGACGTGTTCGATCCCAGCATCATGGAACGGCAGCGGGTGACGATCGAAGTCCTCGGCCAGGAGACGTTCTTCATCCCCGACAGCGTCGACTTCGATGAATCACGCGGTGACTACGTCATCCAGACAGAGGACACGGTCCCGACCTGGCATGTCCGCCAGGAATTCGGTGGTGTCGAGCTCGAGTCCTGGCTCGACCCGGATGGGATGGTCGTCAAAGCGACCAGCCCGATGGGCTACACCATAGAGCGAACGGCGTTCGAGTTCGCCTGGAACGCCTATCGCGAGCTCGAGGCGAGCGGCAGCGTCCCGGCTGCACTCGAGACGACGGATATCATTGAGCAGACAGCCATCTCGGTCGGTGCGCAGTTGCCGCGGGGTGACCAAATCACCGGACTCACGGTTCGGCTCGGAAATGTCGACCTCGGGGGCTTCGATCTGGAAGGCGAGCGCCAGCGCCTGCGCGGAGACACGCTGGTGGTGGAGGCGGAGCCGATGCCGACGAGCGTGAGCTACCTGCTGCCGGCGCAGCGAGACGATTGGGACGACGAGCTCAGTCCGACGCCGCTCATCCAGGTCGATGACCCCGAGATCCGGCGCACGGTTGAGGGTGTGTTGGCGGGCGAGAGCGACCCGCTGCGCGCAGCGGAACGCCTGACAGGCTGGGTGTATGACAGTCTGGAGAAGGAGATCACGCTGAGTGTGCCCAGCGCCAGGCAGGTGCTCGATATGCGGCGCGGTGACTGTAACGAGCACACCGTCCTCTACGTCGCGCTGGCGCGCTCCGCCGGTCTCCCGGCCCGAACCGCGGCCGGTCTCGTCTACGTGCGCGATCGGTTCTACTATCACGCGTGGCCCGAAGTCTGGCTCGATCGCTGGGTTCCCGTCGACCCGACGCTGGGCCAATTCCCCGCCGATGCCTCTCACCTTCGCTTTGTGGTCGGCGGGCTAGCTCGGCAGGTCGAGCTGGTTCGGTTGATCGGATTGCTGCAGCTGGACGTGGTGTCTGTGGAGGAACGGTGATTCAGCTCAAGGACCTGACCAAGAAATACGGCGATTTCGCCGCTTTGACGGACCTCAACCTGATGATTCCCCGAGGCGTGCTCTATGGCCTGCTGGGGCCGAACGGGGCGGGTAAGACAACCGCGCTTCGGATCATCGCCGGCATTCTGCAGCCGACCGCGGGGACGGTGCTCGTGGGAGGCTACGACGTGCAGCTGGATCCGGAGCGTGCCAAGAGTCTGCTCGGATTCATCCCGGATCGGCCTTTCATCTACGAGAAGCTGACCGGCAGTGAGTTTCTGAGGTTCGTGGCCGGCCTCTACGGCCAGAACGGGACCGAGGTCGAGCGAAGGATCGATGAGTTGCTCGATTTCTGGGGGCTCACAACCTGGGGCGACGAGCTTCTCGAGGCCTACAGCCACGGGATGCGGCAGAAGCTCATCATCTCGTCCGCACTCATCCACCGGCCCGACGTGATCGTAGTCGACGAGCCACTCGTCGGCCTCGACCCGAAAGCGGCACGCCTGCTGAAGGATGTCTTCCGAGGATTCGTCGAGCGGGGTGGCACCGTGTTGATGTCCACCCACACGCTTGAGGTGGCCGAGGCGCTCTGCGACCGCATAGCCATCATCCAGAACGGCCAGATCTGCGCCGAAGGGACGATGGACGACCTACGCCGCGATGTCCAGGCCGGTGAAGCCGGCCTCGAAGAGATCTTCCTCAAGCTCACCGGCGGACACGAGGTCCAGGAACTGCTGGAGGTGCTGGGCTCGTGAGTCCGAGGCCGGGCGGCTTCTGGCACATCCTGAGTCCGAAGCGCATTACGGCGCGGCGGCGTCTCAAGACCCGGGGTTCGAGCGGCGGCAAAGCGGCGACGTTCGCCGTCGTCGGCGCCATCTTCTGGCTGGTGGCCTACGGCGTGATCTATCGCATTCTTCGCTACTTCCAGGGCGTTGAGGACATCGGTGACCTGCTAGCCGCCAAACTGCTCGGACTCATCCTGCTGACGTTCATAGCCATCCTGATCCTCTCCAATGTGATCACGGCACTCTCGACGTTCTTCCTCTCGAAGGATCTCGAGTTGCTGATGTCCGTGCCGTCCGAGTGGGAGCAGCTGTACCTGACGAAGTTAGCTGAGACGACCGTCCACTCGAGCTGGATGGTCGCCTTGATGTGCGTCCCGATTCTCTTCGCCTATGCCAGGGTCTACGGGAGCGGCTTGGCTCTCTTCCTGACGTCGCTCGCCTCCTTGGTCCCGTTCTTCCTGATCGTTGCAGCGGTGGGCTCTTTCGTCACACTCGTGCTGGTCAGGTTGTTCCCGGCACGTCGGGCGAAGGACGTGTTCGGCGTGATCACAATAGCCGCCGCCGGCGGTGTGGTGCTTCTGATCAGGCTGCTGCGACCGGAGAGCCTGGCACGGCCCGAGGGCTTCCGTAACCTGGGTGAGTTTATGGCCGTGCTGAGGGGGCCGACGTCGCCCTGGCTGCCCAGCGAGTGGGTAACGTCAGCCATCATGGGTGTCGTGCGGGATCGGTTCGACGCCTTCAGCCTCGTGCTGCTGTGGAGCACCGCCTTGGCCTTGATCGTGCTCGGCGCCGCCTTTCACCATCGCTTCTATCCGCAAGCGTTCACGCGCTCGCAGGAAGGTGCGCAGAAACACACCGCCGGCCGCCGCTTCGGCGGACGGGTGCGCTTCTTATTCCGGCGCTTCGGCAGTACTCGAGCCGAGCTCATGTTGAAGGACATCCGCATCTTCTTCAGGGACACGACGCAGTGGTCCCAGCTCATCCTGCTCGCCGTCCTCGTCGTCGTGTACGTCTACAACATCAGAGCGCTGCCCATCTATTCTGAGGGTGTGAGCTTCTTCTTCGCTCACATGGTCTCCTACGTGAACGTGGGACTGGCAGGCTTCGTCTTATCAGCAATCGCTGCTCGTTTCGTGCTGCCCGGCCTTAGCCTGGAAGGACGGACGCTCTGGCTGCTGCGCTCCAGCCCACTGAGAGCGCGCGACCTCCTGTGGAGCAAGTACTGGGTGGGCACGGCGCCGCTGCTGCTGATGGCGATCGCTCTGACGGTCGGCACGAACCTGCTGCTCAAGGTCAGTCCGGCGATGATGGCGCTGTCGGTCGTGACGATTACCGGCATCAGCTTTGCGCTCGCCGCCATGGCTCTGGCATACGGCACGGTCTTTCCGCAGTTCGAGACCGAGAACATGGCGCAGATACCCACCAGCATCGGCGGGCTTCTCTTCATGATGTCCTCGATCACGCTCGTTGCGGCGGTGCTGGTGCTCGAGTCTTGGCCCGTCTTTACGATTTTCCGTCACCGACACATGGGTGCGAGCCTATCGGCGGACGCGATGCTGATATCGGTGGCGGGAGGCGCTGCGGCTCTGCTGCTTTGTCTGGTAGGGACTTTGGTGCCGCTGAAGATTGCGCTGAGGCGGATCGAGGCTTTCGAAGCTTAGGCCCGCTATACTTCCCCTCGCTCGAGCAGCCCTTCCACGTTACGACGCTCGCCCGCGAACTCGATCCAACCTCTGACCCAGTAGAGGGCGTGGTACGGTTTCGGTCCCGCCTCCGTGGGTAGCTCGTTGAAGATCCGCTCCGCGGCAGTGAGCTCGCACCTGATGTCGGGCTCTGGAATCCGGAACCAGGTGCGGATGGGTACGTTACGTCGCAACTGCGAGGAGTTGGCGACCTCGACGGTTCGGGTCTCGAGAGCGGTCCATCGCCGGGTCAGCCCGTCGGCGTACATCCACGCGTAGTCGTTGCCGAACACGTCGGGGCTGCGGGTGTGGAAGAAGACGATGATCGCGCCATCCTCCGATCTCAGGATCACTCGTTCGTACGGACCGAAGCGAGCAGGTTGGCTGGGCTCTGGTATGGCGAAGCGGTGCTGGACCGTTACTCCACTGACCCGGTTACCTCGGCGCGTCAGCGTCGCCTCGCGGACCTCGTGCCGGGTCCCCGCGCGGTCCTCCCACCCATCGAGGTGCCCTTCCAGGTCGAGCGTGTAGTCGGCGGAGCCGACGCGCAGGATGAGCACGTCGGGATCCCCGTCGGCGTTTACCGTCAGACGAACGGCATCGGCGGGGAACAGCCTCCAGGGCGCCTGCGTCGGGGGGGCCTGAAAGTCGGCCTCCAGGATGCTTCGCCAGCCGGAGCGGCCGAGCTCCCAGCCGAGATAGCTGTGACCGAGCCCGCTAGACGTGGCCGTGTTGGCGAACTCGAGCGTCACTCCCCGCGTGGCTGTCCCTTCGAGCGGCAGGAACTGTAGGCTCGTGGTATACTCGGTCGCCGTCACGCTGGGTGTTCCGGAACCGCTGCCGGCCGGACCTGCCGGCCCGCTGGCCGGGTCGTCTGAGGCGGGCTCCGAGCGGCAGGCGCTAGTACAGAGCAAGACGACTATCGCGAGGATGGCTGTCCTGTCCATGTCGGAAAGCTACTCCGGCTGCTCGCCGACGACTAGGTGCCGGTTGCGGGCGCGTAACGCTTGCCTATCTTGCCACGGTCCTAACGTAGACGGAGTGGAAATCTCAACCGGACTGCTGTGACGATGGCACTTCTCGGTAGAATCTGGCCCATGAAGCTCCACACGCAGATACTGCTTGGCCTCATACTCGGGGCTATCCTCGGTCCGCTGCTTGGCGACCTTGCGATCGCGATCAAGCCGATCGGGGATGCGTTCATCAATCTGCTGGTAATGATTGTAGTACCGCTGGTTATGGCCTCGCTGATTGTGGGGACCGCTAGCTTGGGCGATCTGCGCAAGCTGGGCCGCATCGGGCTCAAGACCGTGGGGTTCTACCTGGTCGCGACGGCGCTCGCGGTCGCCCTCGGACTGGCCGCCGCGCAGACTCTGAACCCGGGCACGGGCCTCGACGAGGATGTCAAGGCGGCCATGCTCGAGGACTACGCCGGCGTGACGGCGGAGCAGCTCGAGAGGGTCAGGGAGAGGCCTTCGATATCCGACCTGCTGGTCAGGATCATCCCGCGGAACCCGTTCCGAGCGATGGCTGAGACGAACTTCCTACAGATCATCTTCTTCTCGATCCTCTTCGGGGTATCGCTGACCCTGATCTCGGAGGAGCGTCGGAAACCGGTTCTCGATTTCCTGAACGGCGTCAACGATGCGATGATCGTGCTGGTCAAGCTAGTGATGAAGGTCGCGCCCTACGGTGTGTTCGCTTTGATCGCCGCGGTGGCGGCGCAGTTCGGCTACGGCGTCCTGCTGACGCTGCTCAAGTATGTGCTGATCACGATCGGCACGATGGTTGTGTTCATGGTCACCTTCTACCCGGTCTGCCTGCGCATATCCGGTATGTCACCCCTCTTCTTCCTCAAGCACTACTACGAGGTGATCATCTTCGCCTTCTCTACCTCGTCGAGCAACGCGACGCTGCCGTTGAACCTGCAGGTCTCAGAGGAGGAGCTGGGCGTTTCGAACGAGGTGGCGTCCTTCGTCCTGCCGCTCGGCGCGACCGTCAACATGAACGGAACGGCGATCTACCAGGGTGTGAGCACCGTCTTCATCGCGCAGGTGTTCGGAATCGACCTGGGAGCGGCCGACCTGCTGACGGTCGTCCTCACTGCCACGCTGGCGTCGATCGGGGCCGCCGGCGTCCCCGGTATCGGCATGGTCACCCTGACCATCGTGCTCACCCAGCTTGGGATCCCGCTGGAGGGCATCGCCCTGGTCGTCGGCGTCGAGCGGATACTCGACATGAGCCGCACGGCGGTGAACGTTACTGGCGACACGGCCTGCGCGATCTGGGTCGCCAAGAGCGAGGGCGAACTCGAGATGCCTGCTGGGGCCGCGATTGCTGCGACGTGATCGAGGAGGGGGCTCCTCAGCCGTCTATCCCCAGCCGGCGATCCAATTGACGGCAGAAATGGGCGATCCGGCGCGTATTGGCGCCGAGGTCGCCCTTCCCGCGGCGCGAGGCCGACCACATGTCGACCCGCGTGAGCGCGTTCTGGTCCAGCTTCAGCTTGAACCGAACGTCACCGACGAAGCGGAAGACCCGGGTGGTAGCCTCGGCCCGGATCAGACCGGCGCCCTCATCAGCGCGAATCAGCTTCCAGCGCGGATTCGTCTCGATCATGGCGATGATCTCATCCCAGACGGCCGCGAACGGCACGAGGTAAGTACGCCCGCGCAACCTCGGATCCGCCGCCTTCTCACTGGTCTGGGCGGAGTTCTCGCTGAGTGCCTTCCACAAGCGGCTGTTCGCCATAGTCGGTCTCGGTCTGTCAGCACACTGCTGTGACTGATCTTAAAGCGACGGGGCGGATCTGCAAGGCTGGCCTGGCGCCCGCGCAGCTGTTTCCCTGGCGCCTGATCGCCTTAGAATTAAGACCGTGAGCAGGTCCTGCAAAGCGAGAGGCGAGGAGGTGCAGAGTGAAGGTGGTGATCCCGCTGGCCGGCAAGGGGACGCGGCTTCGACCTCAGACGCATACTGTGCCGAAGCCGCTGCTCCAGGTGGCGGGCAAGGCGGTTCTCGACTACGTGATTGAGGATGTGCTACGGCGGCTCGATGTCGAGCAACTCGTATTCATCACGGGTCATCTCAAGGAACAGGTCGAGGCCCACGTCAAAGCGCACTACACCGTACCCTCGGTGTTCGTCGAGCAGGTTGTCCAGGATGGCACTGCGGGCGCGGTGAAGTTGGCGGAGCCGTACATCGACGGGCCCTTACTCGTGATCTTCGTCGATACGCTGTTCGATGCCGATCTATCGGTCGTCGCCAGCGACCCGGATGTGGACGGGTTCATATGGGCTAAGGAGGTGGAAGACTACCAGCGTTTCGGGGTGATCGTGACGGGTGATGATGGGCTCATGCAGCGCATCGTCGAGAAGCCGAAGGAGCCTATCTCGCGTCTGGCCAACATCGGCCTCTACATGATTCGTGACCACCGCCTGCTGTTTGAAGGAATTAATGACACGTTGACCGCCGATCCCTACCTCGGCGAGTACTTCCTGACCGATGCGCTTCAGTACATGATCGACAAGGGCTCCCGGATCAGGGTACAGGAGGTCGAAGGCTGGTACGACTGCGGGAAGCCCGAGACGCTGCTAGCCACGAACCTGCACCTGCTGGAGACGGGGCGAGCGCTGCGACCGGCGGCCCCCGGCGATGCGGTCATCGTAGACCCGGTGAGGATCGAGGAAGGTGTGGAACTATCCGGTTCGAGGATCGGGCCGAACGTGACGATCGGGCGCGGCAGCCGCATACTGCGGACGACGCTCAGCAACTGTATTGTGGGAGAGAACGTAGTGTTAGAAGACAGCGAGCTGAGCGAGTCGCTGATCGGTTCGCAGGTGGAGGTCCGCGGGCTACGTGGCACCGTCCTGCTGGGCGATCACAGCGCCAGCTGGAGTGAGCCGTCCGGCACGTAGAGTGTGCTCAGAAGCGCGCGACCGCGGAGAGCAGGTAGAGCAGGCGAAGCGCGCCGGCGGCACCGTCGGTGTCCTCGAACCACTCGGTGGGGGTGTGCGTGTCGCCCGAGCGGCCTCCACCGCCGAGCGCGATGGCCGGGATACCTAGCACCTGAGGAACGTTGGCGTCGGTAGACGATATGGCGTGTTCAGGTTCGACCCCGACCTCTCGGGTCGCTTCTTCCGCGGCTCGTACCAGAGGGTGTTCGACTGGCAGCTTGCCGGCTGGGCGTTCGCCGATGAGCTCGACTGCGGCGTTCAGCGAGCCTTCGGCTCCGTCCTGCTCCCCGGCGACACTGGTCGCCAAGGCGTCGCGGATCTGGAGCTCGATGTTCCGCAGCATTTCGTTCGCTTCGGAGCGGACATCCAGCTCCACCCAGCTCTCTGCAGGGATGGCGTTGATGCTTGTGCCTCCGCCGAGCC
>CP070812.1:36782-41501 GCA_020344015.1 Gemmatimonadota bacterium | reverse complement strand
GCGCAAGTACCAAACACCCTCCTCAAAGTGATCCACCAGTGGTGCCTTGGACCTCAGTCAACGTGTTTCCAGCTTTTCAATGTCCTTCGCAACCTGCTTTTGCACCACCGGCTGTTGCCGACTCAGCCATTCCTCTATCTCCGGTGGCTTGTAGACCACAAACGTCTCACTGGGCATTATACAATAAATTATATAAGAAGGTCCCCGCGCAAGGCCTAGTTTGTTATGTAAGACATACTACATTGTTTTTCCCCCGGGGGACATTTCTCCCTCTCACGCGGCTTCTCAACACGATCGACGGTTCGGCTAGTTCAGATCAATGGATCACAACGAAGACCGCGTGTGATGGACCTCCCCCCTACACCTCTAATCTTACGTCCGCCCGAGGTACCGGTGCTCACCTTCAATCCCGACACGAAAGCTGATGTAGTGCTCGAGGATCTCTTCAAACTCCTTATCACCTGGACGCCAGCCGCCAGCCTCCGTGGCGGTCATGATCAAGAAGGCATTCTGCCGGAAGTATTGCAGCACCTTCTCCAGTAGTTCCTCAGGTTGCGGTGCGAGCCTGTCCGCGACCTCTTCGGTGGCTCCCTTGTCCATCATGGCCCGTATAACCTCTGCGTGTAGCCGATTGGCCAAGCTATCCCCGGGATCCATCACTTCTCGGAGTCTTGGCTCCTCGCCCAGTAGCAACCAGTTGAGGTTCAGGTTCTCCTTCTTGGCAAGCTCAATGCAATAGTAGACGCTCGGTGTCACCGGGTCCTTGAGTGCTACCCATTCCCAGGCCGTACTGGAGCCGACCTGCAACTTCTGCTCAAAGAGTCCCGTGGCACTTTGACCTGTCGCCTTCAGGTGATCCTTCAGCCGCCGTGCAATGCCCCGGCGCCCTGGACTCTTCTTGTGCCCCTGTTTCCGATCACTACGCTGCCGGCCGTTCCCGCGCTTGCGTCCATGGCGTGGCGGCATTGTTAACTCCTTCCGTTCTAACGGACCTTCAGTCCGTCAAAGTTTTCGTTACAACATGGTAGCCTACCCTCCGTTTAACCGCAACTTGTGTAGTAGGAACAGCGGGGTGAACCAATTGAGGAGGCTACTGTGACGAATCCGATCCGACACCACCGCAAGCGGCGTGGGCTAACGCTCGCCGAACTGGGCGCTGCCATCGGCGTTTCACACACCAGTCTCGCGTATTGGGAGAGAGGCGAAGCACTACCTGCACCAGAACATTTGAACCGCCTCGCCGACCTCCTGGGTCTCTCGTCCGACAAGCTCAGGGCCGAACTCGAGGCATTCCGTCGAGAGTATGAGCAACGGGCTGTCGCGAAGGTGACAAACGCAGCAGCCTTACGGCGGTAACAACCGATGCGACCCATCGGCTACAAGGAGATCTTCACCGCCCTGCGTAGCGGCAGACTAACCGACGCCGAGTACGCCGCCTTCATGCTGATCCGTAGCTTCGAGTACGGCAAACACGGCGGATGCACGGCGAGCGCGGAAACGCTCGCGGCTGCTCGCGGCGTTGATCCTCGCCAATGGCGGCGACTCAAGTCTAGCCTGGTTTCCAAGGGCTTCCTCCAGGATGAGCCCCGGGGACCCGCCACCCACCGACTTCGCACCAGGCTTCCCGACGAGCTGAAAGACCGGACGTTTGATGCCCACTCAAGGGGGGACGTTGAACGTCCATTCCTGGATGACAGAGCGGACCCCAGAAAGGACGCCAGGGTGGGCGTTAGGGCGGACGCTAGAGAGGACGCCGAGTGTCACCCAAGTAAGGGAAAGGAGGAAAGTAGGAGAAACGGGAGGGGATACCCCCTGAGTGAAAAACAACTCTTCGCAATCACCCGGAAAGTCATATCGGACGGCAACGGATACGGCTTCGATGCGTACCGCACGACACCAGGCTTCCTCACGAAGAAGGCCAAGCTATACGGGCTACCCGAGGGCGAACTTGAAGCGATCTACTATGACGTGGCGACCCAGAGACAGGAACCTTTGCAGCGCGTGGTTGATCAAGTCGTCAGCCGCGCTCGGGCGCGAGCTATTCAGGGGTGACCTTTGCACCGTCTGTAGCGGCTGCTGGTGGGATACGATTACAAGAAGGTAGGAGAACATGACAGAGAAGTTGGATCCGAGATGGCACGACAGCGTGACGGTCCGAATCGCGGAGGACGATAAAGAGACACGTGAACGCGCTGCTGGACTCATCGCCGCGGGCCGGGCCGTGGTGGTGTCGGACTTGAGTCTAGCTGAACGCAATCAGGCGCGTGCTCTCGTCGGTGTGTTGCTCGCGGAAGCGGCTTTGGAGGCGGAGGCCGAGGAAACCATGGCCAGAATATCCGCAGAGAACGCCGCGAGGGCCAAGCGGCGAGCCGCGTCGAGATCGCAAGAGCCGAAGTCAGCACAGCAGCTCTTTGACGAATGGGATCGTTCGGGCATTCCGAAGGCAACGCGGCCAGTTGTATCCAAAGGACCCACACCGGGCACCCTCCAGGTTGACAGGCGGATGCCTGGACCGGACGAAAAGGCGCCAGCGAAGGTCTCGCGCAACGACCCACTTGCCGTTGGCCGGTGGGCTGCTGCAATCGCCTGCGGAAAGACCAAGGTTGAATGACGTGGGGCGGGCTATGGGCGTTCCTTTGCCGGCAAGCCGAAAGGGTGCCACGCGGGACTGGCCACACCCCGTGCTCGAGGCCCTAAGGCCCGCCCCAGATCTTCTGGCTAATGCTTGATAACCGTACAATGTGGTTATATATTTCTAGCCATGGGAAAGAAGCTCGACCGCCTTATGCGAGAGGCCATCGAGGCTGCCGCCATAACCGAGGGTGGGTTGGCCAGCCTTGCAGGCCGTCATCCAGTATCGTTCGCTCGCTACAAGCGGGGCGACCGGCCCGTAACACCAGAGGCGGCAAAAGAGCTGGCCGATGCCCTCGAGCGCCACAGCGAGACGCTGAAAGAACACGCTGGGCGGTTACGCGAACAGGCGGCGATAGATGACGCTCGCAGAGCTCATCGCAGAACTTGAGGACATGAGAGTTGACTATGCGCGACTCGCGGCGATGGTCCGTGGCGACAAGCTCATTGAATTGGTGATTGCCAAGCTCGGCCAAGTGGACTTACACGGCGACCCCCTCGACGGTCCTGACCTTAACACAAAGGAGGCTGGTCGATTGCTGGGGCTAGCACCAAAGACCGTTGAGAGGTTGTGCCGGCAGCGTGAACTGACTGCCCGGAAAACTAGCCCCAATGGCGAGTGGCGCATTAGCCGCGCCGCGTTGCAGGAATACCGAAACAGAAAGAAATCAGAGAAGCCAACCCTCAAAGTCTGGAGTGCATGATGCCTAAGCGCTCAAAGAAGAAAGAGATCAGCGACAGGATGTACTGGCGAGAAGGCAGGGGTTGGTACATCGACCTGCGCGATCTGGGTGGGGGGCGACGTGCGATAGTAGACAAGGAGAGTGGCGAGAAGGGTGCATGTCAGAGCCGCGACCGTGCCTTCAAGATGGCCGAGAAGTTGATAGCCATACGCGGCCGTGATCCTGAGCTCGATTGCTATGCGAAAGACCACCTCGAGCGGAAGCGGAGGCGAAAGCGTGCAGGCACGGTTGACCGGGACCGCTACAGCCTGGACACCGTCATTTGCTTCGGTCGACGCATGCTAGGGCGGGAACCGCACCTATCGGATATCACGCGGGACTTCGTTCGTGCCTTCATGGCGTGGCGCGAACCTCAGGTAACATCACAGAGTCTAGCTCACGAACTCCACGCGCTGTCCAACTTGATGGGCAAGGCGGTCCTGGACGACAAGGCCGTCCACAACCCGGTGCCCGACGCGAAGAAGTACGAGGAGTTCTCGGTCACGCATGCGCCACCCGAGTGGTATGAGATCGGCGAGGCTGCCAAGGTCCTACGCTTTGCAGGTGAGGCTGACGCTGAGGCCAAGAAGTATCCGCAACGTTGCCCTTGTTTGCGCCCTCTTATCGCGCACGGCCTTCTAACGGGCGCCAGACCTCACGAGACATTCGGTGCCCAAACATCGGACATCGACTTTGATGGTGGACGGGTGCTTATCCGGCACAATGAGTGCAGGCTACTCAAGCGGCCATGGCATGAACGAGAGGTACCGCTGTGGCCACAGCTGCGTGAGATCCTCCAGGAGCACATCGCCGACCGGCGACCTCACGACCTGCTATTCCCGTCGCACATAACCGGGGGAATGTATACCAATATCCGGGACGCCCTGCGTATGCTGCACAAGGAGGCTCGGATCTTCAAACGCCCTCGGCTTTACATCACCCGCCACACCTACTGCGCCACTCGGCTGCAGACGTTGGACAAGGGCGAGCCCGTGTCCCCGTACACCGTCGCGGCGGAGATGGGCCACAAAGACTTGAAGCTGATCATGGACACCTATGGCCACCTGCAGAGAGACAGGATGCGGTTGGACCGGGTAGAGTACATCGAGGCCGATGTTACCGTTTTGGAACGGAAGGCGGCAGCTTCGTGACACCGAAACCGTCACCCAGTCCCACCACCCCACAGGGCCCGTCATGCGAATAGCAAGTAGTTATGCGGTATTGGCCCGGGTGGGGTCGAACCACCGTTTCTGGATCCAAAGTCCAGCGTCCTGCCATTAGACGACGGGCCAGTCTGTACAGCCGCAATCTCTTAGAGCGCAGCGCCAGGATCAAGGCCCGCAGCGGGCGAACCTGGAGCCCTGTT
>CP070812.1:33461-36682 GCA_020344015.1 Gemmatimonadota bacterium | reverse complement strand
GGCTGGGCGCCGAGGGAGTGCAGGCCCACGGCTGGGCCCGCGGGCTCGATGACGGTAGAGAGGGGCCGTTCGGCGGAGCGCCGCCCGGCGACTGGACGGTGGAGGTCGAGTTCCCCGGCCCTGTGGAGCGTCTCGAGCCGCTCCTCTTCCTGCTCAAGTCCTGCCTCGATCATCTGTCCGACGCGCTCGCCGCCGAGGGGCTCTGCCTGCGCGGGCTCGAGCTCACCATCGCGACGGAGGACGGACCCATCCAGGAGACGGTGCGGCCCGCCCGGCCGACCCGGCAGGTGGCGATGCTGCTCTCGCTCTGTCGGAGCGCGCTCGACGGTTTGCAGGTCCCCGGCCGGGCGCTGGGGATTCGGGTCGATGTGGAAGAGGTTGTCCCGGCGATGGCGGAGCAGGCGGACCTGTTCGAGCCGCCGCGGCCCGACCCCGACGCCCTGGCGACGGCGCTGGGCAAGTTGCAGGGACGCTGGGGCCCGGACTCGGTCGTGCAGCCCGCCGCCACCGACAGTCACCGGCCCGAAAAACAGGGACGCTGGGAGCCGGTTGACCTCATGACCGAGCTCGCCAGACGCGCGGTGCTTGAGGGCAACGGAAAAGCGTCGTTGCCCGCCGAAGCGCCGGCACTCGTGCTGCGGCTCTGGCCGCGACCGCGACGCCTCGATGTGCACATCGAGAAAGGTGAGCTCGGGGCGCTGGTGGTGGACGGCGGCTGGCGTGCAGTCAAACAGCTCAAAGGCCCGGAGCGTCTCTCCGGCGAGTGGTGGGAGGGCCATTACCGGCGCGAGTACTACCGCGTGAGCACGATCGCGGGCGATTTGCTCTGGGTGTTCTACGACCCGCGACGCCGCGGATGGTTCTGGCACGGCTGGTGGGATTGAGATCCGCTCACGACGCAGATTCTCCCGCTCCTGTTGGGAGAAGTGCTGTTGGCTGGGGTCGTTGATGCCCGGCGGTTGATGCCGCATCTTTGACCCTAACCGGGTACCCGTAATCCCACGTACCTGAGGCCGCAGGTGGCAACCATGTCCCGTCTCAAGCGGCTGATCATCGAGGTTCACCGCCGTTCGCTGTGGCAGGTGCTGCTCATCTACTGCGGCGCCGCGCTCGTGGCGTATCAAGCGGTGCAGGCCCTGACAGAGGGGCTAGCGCTACCGCAGTGGTTTCCTGCCTTCGCCATAGTACTGTTCGTCGTCGGACTGCCCATCGTACTGGCCACCGCGTGTGTCCACGAGATAGCCCCGCCGACGGTAACACCAGAAGAACCGACTCCCCTCACGGAATCCGAAGCAGCAAGAATCGAGGCTGAGGCCGCCGCCGCTCACCTCGAAACCAGACGCAGACATCGCTTTCTCACCTGGCGCAATGCGGTTGCGACCTTCGTGGTCGTGCTGGCGGCATGGGGCGTCGTGGCGACGGGCTGGATGCTTTTCGGACGCACCGCTGACGAAAGCGCGACTGCCGACGAACGGCCAGCCGTGGCCGTGCTGCCGCTAGAGAACAGGAGCGGGCTTCCGGAGGACGAGTATTTCACCGACGGCATACACGACGAGATCCTCACTCAACTGTCGAAGATCGGCGCCCTCAGTGTCCGGGGACGCACCTCGGTGATGCGCTACCGCGAGACGCTCAAGAGCCTGAGCGAGATCGGCGAGGAGCTGAACGCCCGCTACCTTCTGGAAGGCAGTGTGCTGCGCGCCGGCCCGACCGTGCGTGTAACCGTGCAGCTGATCGACGCGCAGAGGGACGAGCACCTCTGGGCCGAGACGTACGACCGGCAGCTGTCTATGGAGAACCTGCTGGCGATTCAGACGGAGGTGGCGCGGCGCATCGCGGAGGAGCTAGAGGCAACGCTGACGCCCGAGGAAGAGGAACGGCTCGCAGCTGTGCCGACGGCGAATCCGGAGGCGTACGACTATTACCTGCGCGGCCGGCATTTCTGGCATCAGCGCTCGCTCGCTGCCTTCGATTCAGCGATCGGCTATTTCAACCAGGCGATCTTTCTGGATCCGGACTACGCTCGCGCCTACGCGGGGCTCGCCGAGACGTACGTGCTGCTTCCGCAGTACCGCGGGCCGTCCATCCCCGAGGTCCTGCCGTTTGCGAAGGCTGCGAGCGAGCGAGCGCGAGCCCTCGATCCCGATCTTGCCGAGGCACACACGGCTTCGGGCTACCTTAGGGCATACTTCGAGTGGGACCACGAGGGTGCTGAGCGAGATTACCTGAGGGCGATCGAGCTGAACCCGGACTACGCGACCGCGCATCAGTGGTACGCTGAGCTCTTGGGGGTGACTCGTCGTTGGGATGAGGCGCTGCTGGAAGCGCGGAAAGCCGTCGAGTTGGACCCACTGTCGCCGGCGCCCAACCTCATTCTGGCGGCAGTCTTGGCGTTCAGTGGTCGGCCCGATGACGCGATCCCTGTCTTCGAGCGCCTGTTGGAGAGTTACCCGGGCTTTTACAATGCCGCCCTAATGTTCGCCGCCGCTTACGTTCTGAAAGGCGACTACGCCGCTGCTGCCCCCCTGTACGACCGCCTGGCCGAGTTAACGGGGACCGATCCCGAGCCCTATCGTGCCTATCTGGCGGCGCTATCGGACCCGGCGAAGATACCGGAGGCAGTCCGGGCGCTCCAACATTCAGACGTCGTGGGCACGGTAGGCAGGTCGATGTATCTCGCACACCTGGGCCAGATCGACGAGGCGCTGGTGGCGCTCGAGGAAGCCTACGAGACGCGGGACCCATTTCTTCCGTGGATCAACTCGCAAACTTACTACGAGGGACTTAGGTCGGACCCGCGCTTCCGGGACTTGCTGCGCCGCATGAACTTTCCTGATTAGCAGCATTCCACGGCCGGTCGGATTGAGAGCCGCTCCCGACGCAGATTCTCCTGCGACTGTTCGGAGAGGAGTTGTCGGCGGCCCTCGTTGATGCCCGGCGGTTGATGCCGCATCTTTGAGCCCAACCGGGTGCCCGTAATCCCACATACCTCAGGCCGCAGGTGGCAGCTATGTCCCGTCTCAAGCGGCTCATTCACGAGATACACCGCCGGTCGCTCTGGCAGGTGCTGGGCATCTACGTCGTCGGTGCCTGGATCGCTTTGCAGGTGGCCGACACCGTCACCGCCGCGCTGGGGCTCCCCGATTGGGTCCCACAGGTCGCGCTTGTTCTGCTCATAGTTCTTCTCCCCGTGGTACTGGCCACGGCGTTCGTGCAGGAGG
>CP070812.1:26243-33361 GCA_020344015.1 Gemmatimonadota bacterium | reverse complement strand
GGCGGCGGCGAATCCGATCAGCTGGTCCGTGATGTCGACATGGAACAGGGCGAGACTGTAGCTCACCCGGTCGCCGGCGGTTCCCTTCACGCCGACCTCATAGTTCGTGGCCCGCTCCGGTTGCAGGTCTGGGTTGAAGCCGCCCAGCGTGTCGGTTAGCTCGGTGGTGGTCGGCGTCTGAAACGAGCGCCCGACGTTGCCGTAGATGTTGAGCCACGGCGCGTACCTGTAACTCAGTCCCGCCAGCGGGCTCCACTGTTCCATCGTCCGGGCGCCCGAGTCGTTCGGGTCGTCCGCCCCTACGAGGCGGTCGTCCACATCGAAGCGGACTCGGTCGTAGCGCAGGCTGAGGGTCAGGTCGAGACCGCGGGCCAGGGCCAGGCCGCCGTGTGCGAAGAGCCCCAGCGAGGCCACCCCTTCGTCTTGATCGAGTGCAACCGGGCCCACGCTCTCTGCATCTCGCAGCCGCTCGACCCGGCCGTCCTGCTGGCGGTCGAAATCGACGCCGGCGCTGAGGCGAGCCAGGCGACCCGTCGCTGGGGTGAGGCGGTACTCCGCCCGCGCTCCGCCACCCAGCCGATCGAGTTCGATGAGCCGGAAGGGGATCCGGTTCTCCAGCTTTCGGAACAGGCCGTAGCCCATGAGCGAGATTTCGTGGATGCTGTCGAAATTCTGGCGGTATGTGACACCGGCCTGTCCCTGCCGGAACTCCTCGCCCAGGTCCTGGCAGCCGCCGAAGCCCGGGTCGGGCGGGCAGTCTTCCTGCGGCAGTACAATATCGCGGACAGTGTCGGGCTTGACCCGGGCGACTGAGTCGGTGAGCGAGCTCGGGTTCTGCGCCAACGGCGAGTCCGCGTAGTTGACCACCAGGGTCAGGTCGGAGTCGTTGCTCGGCTCGTAGCGCAGACGCGTGTTGAGCAACGTGTGGCGCGCCTCGCTGTGCGTGCGGAAACCGTCCGTATCGAAATAGGAGAAGTGGCCGAGGTAGTCGAAACGGCCCTGCCGCCCGCCCAGCTTGACGTCGTATTTCTGGTAGAAGCGATCTCCCCCGTAGCCGCCGGCCAGGACGCCGAGCTCCGGACGGAACGGGACCGGTGGCGCCGACTCGGTCTGCACGCTTATCACGCCGCCCGACGCGTTGCCGTACAGCGCCGAGGCGGGCCCGCGGATCACCTCGATGCGGCCGGCCGCCGCCAGGTCGATGTTGCCCGTCTGCGCCTGGCCGTCGGGGAGCGTCAGCGGGATCCCGTCCTGGATGATACGGACGCCGCGCACCCCGAACTGCGAGCGCGCGCCGAACCCGCGGACCGAGATCCGGACCCCGAGGGCGAAATTGTACCTGTTGTTGACCAGGAGGCCGGGGATTTGGGCAAGCGACTCGTCCAGCGAGACCGTCGCATCGAAGCCCTGCAACTCGCCCTTGCCCAGTAGCCCCGCCGCGTAGGGTAGACGGTTCACGTCCTCTTGCCAGCGGGAGACGGTGACCGTGATCCCCTCCAGCCGGTAGGGGACTATGCTATCGGCGGCGACGCTGTCCGCCTGCTGGGCGGCCGCGGGCGCGGCCGCGAAGGCCAATACGAGCAGGCCTGAGGGCAGGTGCCTCGAGCAGTGCATGTGCTAACAATGACACCGAGGCGCTGCACAAAGCAAAGCGGGCTTTCGCTGGGCCGGCCCGACGACTGGGAAAAGTGGTGCAGCCCTGAAGACGTGGCCACCGCACACTCAGCGGCAGGAGCCCCTTTCAGAGAAAGATTCGGCGCGGGGTTGCGGATCCGCGCCGCCGGCTGACGACCCGCTGTTGCGGTTGCGTGCAAAAGAAAAGCCGCGCCGAAACGCGGCGCGGCTTTTCCTTCTTGGCCTGAGAGGCTAGAGGTCGTGCATCGGCGTAGGCCGATGCACGAGGACAGTCACCCCCAGCAGGCTCACTGGCCCAGCGTGAACAGATAGGCCACAGCGACGTGGATGTTGGTGGTCTTTATGTCCAGGGCTTCTCCTGCGAAGTCGACGACATCCGCAAGTCCGAGAGAGTAACGGGCATTGATGTTCAGCATGCCGGAGCCGAGCGCGAATCCAACACCGGCACCTCCCGTTATGCCGTAGTCGAACGATTTCACCTCGGAATCAGGAACGTCGTCGCAGTCAATCGTCTCCGAGTTTGAGATCTTGCACCTTGCCTTGAACCCGAGGTCCGGCCCGGCGAACACGTATGGGCTGATGTTGCCCTCCGTTGGGATCGTTAGCTTGACGAGTATCGGGACGCGGATGTAGTCCAATTCCCAGGTGACGGGGTCTTCTTCCGCACCCTGCATAGAGTAGTATGCCTCGGGCATGATCGAGAACATGTCGCTGATGGTGATGTCGGCGGCCGCGCCGAAAGCGAACGACGTGCGCATATCAATACCCTCGGCGTCGTCACCGGTGAAATCGGCGAAGTTCACTCCGGCTTTCGGGCCGATCGCGATGGTGACCTGCGCCGTCGCCGCGCTGGTGATGCCCACCATCAATACCAGCGCCAGTGCAATCCGAAACACAGTCCTCATTGTACTCTCCTTTCGCAAGGCAACTCACTTGTGATGCACCAGAGAACCCGACAGCGATCTTTCAGGCCAGGACTCACGGTGACACATGAACCATGATCGCGGCGGGCAATGCCGGGGCCACTCCTACGGCGAATCCCGCTGCCGCGGCGATACCTCACCGTCAATACGCACCTGTCTTCTTCCCCCGGGCCGCATTGAAGCTATCAGTGGCTGTAGGCAGCAATTACGTCAACAATCTGACATGCTGTCGGCCGTTTGCGCAAGACTCGGCGAGAAAAGGCGGCGGGCAACAGGTTTCGGTCCCTGTTCGAGCCGTCTGCGGGCTGGGAAACCGCGGGGAAGGGGGCCCGGATAACCCCGAGGTTTGCCGCAGCGGGCAGTCTCCGAGCCCGTTCGAATCAGAACCAGTAGGACAGGGTCAGGCCGATCTCCCAGTTGTTGGTCCAGTCGGTGGCCTGCGGGATGGGGAAGATCGTGATGCCCGGTTCGTAGTAGCCGGGCGGCGTCTTGATCCGCCAGATCCGGTCCAGCCCCTCGATACGGAGGCTCAGGCGCTGGCGCGGTATCCAGACGGTCCCGAGCCCGAACTGCAGCAGCAAGCTGCTCCCGAAGTCGAAGCGTTCGCGCGCCCGAATCTGGCAGTCCGGCGCTGTCGATTCGGGCAGGCAACTGGTAGCGCCGCTCACTTCTATGGCGACGCCGATTCCGCCGAGTAGGTAGGGGACGAAGTTGTGCCAGGTCCGCGATCCGGTCAGGTTCAGGTTGATCCGCCCGGCCACCAGCAGGATGTCGAGCCCATGGGTCCCGACAATAGCGGAGCCGTTGCCCCGATCTTCCTGGCCCTCTTCCAGCGATGGGTCGATAACGTCCCGCTCACTGTGAAAGAAGACGACCTCGGGGGTGAGGCTGAGCGGGCGGCTGACCCGCCGGGTCCAGCGGACGCCAACAGCCGGCCCTGCTTTTGGCCCCATCCCGGCCTTCCCGGCGTCGGCCCAGACATAGCTGAACGAGAGACCGAGGTCCTGTTTCGGCTCGATGAAGCGATAGGGCGACGGTACCCGCTGGGCCTGCAAATCCCCCGGCCGGGCGAGACCCACCGACAGCGCGACCAGTAAGGTCCCATACACGAGCTTGCGCATACGGCAGTTTAAGCCGGCTCGCCCGCCGCGCAACCACGGACGATTGACAACCGCCGCCAAGATCGTTACGCGTGAAGGACGGAGCGACCCTGAGGTCACGAGGGCTGGGGAGGGGAGACTCATGAGAGCCGGGTTGATGCGCTTCGTCCGCTGGATCGTTTTGCTGCTGCTTCTCGCGCCGCCGTCAGCGGCGCACGCCCAGGCCACCGCCCGGGTCACCGCCGAGGAGAACTTCCGACGAGATCCGAATGGGACCCAACTGGCCAGCGTGATGCCGGGGGCTGAGCTGTCAGTCGTCGCGGAGCAGGGCGGTTGGGTGCAGGTGGAGCTGGCGGGCTGGATATGGGCGCCGTCCGTGGGGGCGACGAGCCGGGACGGCTTCGATCTCAGCGTGCGGGCGACGGGCGGCGAGAATCTCCGCGCCCGCCCCAACGGCGCCATCGTCGCCCGCCTCCTAGAGGGCTGCCTGCTCGAGCGCCTGGGTGCTAGCGCCAGTGGCAGCTGGATCCAGGTCCGGCGCCTGGGCTGGCTATGGAGGGCGTCGCTGGAGATGAGCGGCGCTGCGGCGGCTGGCGGACAGCCGGTGGCACCGGCCGGCGGCGAGGCTGGCGCCCATGAGTCGCCCGTGATCACGGCGGTCTCTCCGTTGGTCGTCCATGCCACACCCGACGGCGACACGGTGGCGACCTTCCAGCAGGGCGCGCAGGCCCAGGTGCTGGGACGGACCGGCGACTGGATTCGGATCCGCCTCGACGGGTGGGTCTACGGCCCGGCCGCCCTCGACTCCGCCCTCAACCTCGCCGACACCGGCGACCTGACCCCGGCGCAACTGCGCGCTGACCCGGCCCGCTACCGGGGGGCGCTGGTGCGCTGGCGCGTCCAATTCATCTCGCTGCGTCGCGCCGAGCGGGCGCGCTCCGACTTCGAGGAGGGCGAACCGTTCATCCACGCCCGCGGGGCGGCGGGCGACGCCGGGTTCGTCTACCTGGCGGTTCCGGACGATCTCCTGCCGATCGCCGAGAGCCTGCAGCCGCTCGATTACGTGACGGTCGTGGGCCGCGTCCGTACAGGCCGTTCCCAGCTGCTCGGCAGCCCGGTAATCGACTTGACCGATATCGAGAAGGAGGCCGCCTCGAACTGACTGCGGGCGTCCGCTGAGCCCCCCTGTCTCACAGCGAACGGAGAACCCGCTACCGCCCGTCGCGTTTAACAAAATGGCCCGATAATGGGTCGAACGTTGGGGACGTTCGGCTGCCTGGCGGTGTTCCGCGCCGCCTGCGCCCCCGGCCGGTCCGGATGTATCTTTGAGCCCGGTGCGGTGTATGGACGGCGGACCACTGGCTCGGCGAGATCGTTGGGAAGGTGAGGGAATAAGATGCGGGTGTCTGGAATGAAGATCGCGAAGCTCCTGGCTCTGACCACGGTTGCCGGGCTCGTCGCCGCCTGTAACGGCGATGACGGTCCTACGGGCATCGACCCGACCTTGTTCGAGCTGGTCGCCGTCTCCGGTAGTGACCAGAGCGGGGTAGCCGGTACCGTGCTGGCCGAACCGCTGGTCGTTGCCGTTCGCAGCAAGAGCGGTGGCGTGGGCGAGGAGGGTGTGACCGTCGACTGGAGGGTCGTCCAGGGCAACGTTGTGCCGACCCGGATGTCCGCTGTAACCGACGCCGATGGCTTCGCCACGACACGCCTCGTGTTGGGATCTGCCGCCGGAAGTCTCGAGGTTCAGGCCAGGGTCCAGGGACTCGACGCCGTCACGTTTGGCAATCTCACAGCACTTCCCGCACCAGCCATCCAATCGCTCTCAGCAAGCAGCGCCGCCCCCGGCGACATAATCGACGTCATCGTCACCGACCTCTTACCCGTGATGGCGATCGAGATCCTCTTCGACGGCGTGGCCGGCGAAATCAGCGAACGGCTGGACGGGTCACCGGCAACGATCCGCACTGTGGTGCCGGCGCCCGCTGGTGTCTGTGGACCCACTGATGTGGACGTGCGGTTACGGGTCGACGGCTACACCGGTCCGACCCGCAACTTCACCGTCTCCCTGCCGGCGCAGCCGTTCGAGGTTGGGCAAGTGCTGGTGATGGAGGGCAGCAGCGAGGTTGACTGCGCGATCCTGCCCGCTGACGGCGGCTCGGCCAAGTACTTGCTGGTCGCGTTGAGCGGCGAGTTCGAGACCGATCTCGAGGTTTCGGTTACGCTGGGCGGCAGCAGTGTCCTGTTCGCGGCAGCCGAGGCCGCCGCTCAACCGGTGGTGCAGAGCTTCGACGCCCGGCTGCGGGCCTTCGAGCAGCAGCTTGTGACGCGCGGGCTGGCAGCGCGCGCGGTGACACCCGACGCCCAGGCGGCAGCGCGGCTCATGGCCCAGCCGTCCATTGGCAGCAGGCGCGATTTCTGGGTGATTCGAAACCCCGATGCGCTGCCCGGAGTGACTCGCGACGACTTCGATCGCGTAACTGCGACGCTGGAGTTCGTCGGTACCCACACGCTCCTCTACCTGGATGACGCCGCCCCTTCGCCCGGTCTCACGGAATCCGACATCGAGGACCTCGGTCACCTCCACGATGAGATCCTCTATGAGTCGGACGTCGATTTCTTCGGTGAGCCCAGCGACTTTGACAATAACGATCGTGTTATCATTCTCCTAACACCAACGGTCAACAAGCTCACGCCGCCCGATGCCGACGGTGTGGTCGTCGGCTTCTTCTTCGGGCTCGATCTGTTGGATCCTGGTACCCAGGGCTGCGACATCTGCGAGTTCTCGAACGACGGTGAGGTCCTCTATGGACTCGTGCCAGACGAGAACGGGATCCACAGTGACCCGCGCGAGCGCGAGCGCGTCCTGCAGCTGCTTCCGGGCGTGATGGTCCACGAAACCGTGCACATGATCAACTATTTCCACAAGCTCTTCGTTAACGGGGCGCCCGCTCTCGAGGAGCTTTGGCTGAGCGAGGGTCTCGCCCACATGGCCGAAGAACTGGGCGGTGATGAGGCCGATGCCGCCGGCAACGCCGATGCTGCCAACAACCTTTACAGCGCGAACTTCTCTAGAGCCGCCTCTTTCTTGGAGAAACCGGACACGAGCTCGCTGACCGCCGTCTCGGGGTCGGGAACACTGAGCGAGCGCGGTGCCGCCTGGCTTTTCCTACGCTGGCTCGCAGAACAGTACGGCGACTTCATCTTCCGCGATTTCGTCTCCGCAGCACCGAACGGTGTCGCGAACATCGAGGCGCAGACGGGCGAAGACTTCTTTAGGCTCTTCGCCGATTGGGCCGTCGCGCTCTGGGCTGACGATCTCACCATCCCCGGCCTGGCGGACCGCTACCAAGTCCCAAAGTGGCAGCTCCGTGGGATCTTGGTTCCGCAAGAACCTCCGCAGGAGTACTTCCTGCAGCCGGAGCCGCTCACCTTCCTCCAGCTCCGGACTTCCGGGATC
>CP070812.1:22416-26143 GCA_020344015.1 Gemmatimonadota bacterium | reverse complement strand
CTCCTCCGGCAAGCCGACTCTCTTCAGTAGCGCCGTGAACCTCGGATCGGAGCGCAGACCTTCGGCTACAGGATTCCTCATCATCAGACCCAGGATTGCACCTTGCCCTTCTTCAATACCCCTCTCCAGCCACTCGAATGCTCCGTCGTTCCGGCCCAGCAGCGCGTATGTATGTGCAATGTAACCGGGAGGTACGTATCTCTCTTTCGCCTTCTCCTCGAGCTGCTGTAGTCTGCACTCCAGTGCGCCCGTCCAACCCGACACGGCGTAGGCGCGCCGGAATGCCTCAACCTCCTCGTGGTCAGGTTCCAGGGAGCCCGGACCCCGACTGGCCATTAGCCTCTCCATCTCAGCGACAGCGTCTTCGTGCATCCCCCTAGCTGCATAAACGACCCAGAGGTTCCAGTGGGCGTGCCAGAAGTCCGGGTCCAGCTCGAGCGCCATTTGGTACTGCTCGATTGCCTCGTCGTAGCGGCCCAGGTCCCGTAGTGTCGATCCGAGATTGAGGTAAGCGATGGGAGATAGCGGATCGAGCTCGAGGGCTCGTCTGATCTCCGTCAGGGCCTCATCCGACCGGCCGGTATACGTCAAAAGGACGCCATACCACAGGTGCGCCATCGCATAGCTCGGGTCGAGCTCGAGGGCCCGCTCGAACTGTGCCTCGGCTTCGGACCAATCGAACTCGTGCCAGCTCTCGATGAACCCGAGCGAGGCATGAGCCTCTGCGAGCGTGCTGTCGATCTCCAACGCCCGGAGAGCGGCCGCCTTCGCTCTCGGTACAACCTCTCTCGGGCGCACAACAGCATACAAACCCAGCATCTGGTAACAGTCGGCGAGCCCGGCGTACCCCAGCGCATAACTCGAGTCTATCGCGATCGCACCCTCGAAGTACTCGATCGCATTCCAGAAACCTTCCTCCGTCCTCTTATTCCAAAAGTAGCGTCCCTGCAAGTAGAGATTGTACGCTTCGAGGTTCTCAGTGGGCTCCTTCCCGATCCGCTCTCTCTCCGCCGGCGAGAGCCTCGCACGTAGAGCGGCGGCGATTTGCTGAGCGACATCGCTCTGGATCGCGAAAATGTCCATCAACTCACGGTCGTACTGCTCCGACCAGATATGCTCGTCGGTCCTTGCATCGATGAGCTGAGCGTTGATCCGCACGCGATCTCCGGCTCGCTGCACCTCGCCCTCGAGGACAGTGGCGACGCCAAGCTCTGCGCCGATCTCGCGCAGGCTCTTCTCGGTCCTCTTGTACTGCATGATCGAGGTGCGTGAGGTGACCCTCAGATCGGCGATTTTCGAGAGCTGGTTGATGATGTCGCCGGTGATCCCGTCGCTGAAGTACTCGTTCTCGGGATCGGCGCTCAGGTTGGCGAAGGGCAGGACCGCTATCGATTTCCTGTCGGCCGACGGGCCCGGCCCGCCGTCACGAATTACCAGCCAGCCCGCGGCGATGGCGAGCACAAAGACCGCGACGCCAGCGGCTACCCTTATCGCCGGGCTACCGGGCTCTGCCCGGGCTACGCCCTCGGCCAGTGGCTCGGTTCGCTTCACACCCTCGGGCGTGATCTCGAACGCCCACGCCAGCACCAGGGCGATGGGGAAGCCGAGGAAGGTCAGAACGATGACGAACGCGAGGGTCCAATCGGGGAAGGCCAGGGCTGGAAAGGCGATCTCCGCAGCCTGCCAGATGAGGAAGGCAACGACGGCGTACACCACCGCCACGCGATACACCTTCCGTCGCTTGAGCTCCGCAAGGAAGCTCCCCAGCCTGGAGGCCGGCTCGCTCACAGGGCGCTGCCCTCGCTTCCCGCAGGCAGATTGGGGCTGTTCGGGCGGGAAATCTCTGGGGACAAGATGCCCTACCGGTGCCGGGGGCGGCAACCCGGCGCTGTGCAGCCCCCGAAGGATCTTACTTTGCGGAGATCAATGCGGAGGCCAGCGACGGAAAGATCACCCGCCTCGTCGGGAAGCTCGCACCTAGTCTTCCAAGCCGACTCTGCTCAGCAGCGCCGTGTACCTGGGGTCTCCGCGCAGACCATCGAAACACGGGTCTATCCTTAGCAGATTCAGCCCGAACGACCGCTCCTCGTAGGCCCTTTCCAACCACTCGAACGCCTCGTCGTGGCGACCGAGCAACGCGTATTCTCGGGCGATGTCAGCCGGATCCAGTCCTTCTTCTTTCGAACTCTCGATATCCAGCTCCACCACCGCTCGCCACCCCGATTCGGCGTAAGCTTGCCTGACCGCTTCCAGCTCCTCCGGGCTGGCCCCACAAAGAGTCAGTAGCTTCTCCCACTCTGGGAACGCGTCCTCGTACATCCCTTTGTGTACATAAGCGTGCGCCAACTCCCAGACGGCGTACGAGAAGTCCGGATCTAATTCCAGCGTCTGACGGAACTGTTCGATCGCCTCATCGTAGCGGCGTGAGTATAAGAGTACCCTTCCCAAATCAGTGTTGATAGCCGGTGACAGTGGATCGAGCTCGACGGCTCGCCGCGCCTCACGCAAGGCGACGTCCAGGCGGCCCACGGCGTACAGGTGGATCGCGTACCACTGATGGGCTGTCGCGTAGTTCGGGTTGAGCTCGAGCGCGCGCTGGAACTCGGCCTCGGCACCTGATCTGTCCCAATCGTACCAGCTCTTGAGAAACGCCAGCGACGTACGCGCTTCGGCAAGCGTGTGATCGATCTCGAGTGCCTCGAGCGCTGCCTCCCTAGCCTTCGGGATCGCTTCCCTGGGAGGGAGCATGTAATACAGCCCCAGCAGGTTGTAGGCGTCCGCCATACCCGAGTAGGCCGGCGCGTAGCCGCGGTCTTCGGCAACGGCTTCCTCGAAGTAGCCGATCGCCGTCCTGAAGCCCGCTTCCGTCCTCTGGTTCCAGAAATACCTTCCCCTGAGATAGTGTTCATACGCTTCGAGATTCTCGGTACGGCCACTCACCAGCCGCGCCTCTTCCCCGGCCCCGAGCTCGACCCGCAACGCACCGACGATCGCGCGTGTCAGGTCGTCATAGATCGCAAACACGTCAGACAGCTGGCGATCGTAGCTTTCCGACCAAAGGTTATAACCGTCCGCGACGTTGATCAGCTGCGCCATCACCCGCAGTCGATCACCGGACTTCACCACACTCCCTTCCAACAGCGTCTCCACGCCGAGCGAATCCCCAATTATGCGCGGGTCTATGGCCTGCCCTTTGAAGGCGAAGGCGGAAGTCCGGCCAGGAACTTGCAACCCCTCGACCTGGGCGAGGGCGTTGATCAGCTCCTCGGTCAGGCCGTCGCTGAAGTACTCGTCGTCGGGATCGGGGCTATTGTTGACGAAGGGTAAGACCGCTATCGACCTCCTGCCGACCGACGGGATCGACCCGCTGTCACGAATTGCCAGCCAGGCAGCGGCGATGGCGAGCACAAACACAGCGACCACGCCGGCCGCCGCCATCGCCCGGCCACCGGGCTCTGGCCGGGCTACGCCCTCGACCAGTGGCTCGGTTCGTTTCACGCCTTCCGGAGTAATCTCGAACGCCCAGGCGAGGACCAGCGCGATAGGAAAACCCAGCAGGGTGAGGACGACCACGAGGGTGAGCGACCAGTCTGGAAGGCTGAGGGCTGGGAAGCCAATATCCGCAGCCTGCCAGATGACGAAGGCGACGGCGGCGTATACGACCGCGACGCGGAAAACGCGCCGACGCCGCAACTCGTGGATCAACCGCCTGGGACCCGACATTGCT
>CP070812.1:18684-22316 GCA_020344015.1 Gemmatimonadota bacterium | reverse complement strand
GTGGCCGAAAAGCTCGCTCTCCAGCAGGCTCTCCGGGATGCCACCGCAATTGATAGGCAGGAACGGCGCCCGCGCCCTGGGCCCCGCGTAGTGAATACCTCTGGCCACCAGCTCCTTGCCCGTCCCGCTCTCGCCCGTGATAAGCACCGTCGCTGACACCGGGACGGCCTTGGTCATAGCTCGGTAGACCGCACGCATGGGCCCCGATTCGCCGACCAGCCCATACGAGTGGACCGGCGCCGCTGCTGCTTCCGACAGCGCCGCACGCTGGAAGCGGACCTTCTGCAGCGCATCGCGGACCGCGCAAGAAAGCTCGGCGTCCGTGAACGGTTTCTGCAGATAGTCCTCCGCCCCCTCTTTCACCGCCTTCACGGCGCTCTCTATCGACGCATAGCCGGTGACCATGATTATGCCGATGTCTCTGAAGCTGGCCCGCACATGCCGGATCAAGTCGAGCCCCCCGACCTTCGGCATCTTGAGATCAGTGATCACCAGGTCTACGGGTGTTGCGTCGAGGATCTCGACCGCCTCCGCCACGCCCGGAGCGGTGATCACCTCATAGCCTTCCGCAGTGAGATTGCGTCGGAGCACCTCCCGTGCATCGGCCGAATCATCGACGACTAGAATGCGTTCTTTATCGTTGCTCATAATTCCGTCATCATTGGACTTCAGACTCGGGACCACCCTGGAACGGGATTCGGACGGTGAATCTAGAGCCCTTCCCTACCCCACTTTCAACATCAATTGAGCCCCCGTGTGCCGTAACGATCCCGTGCACCACGCACAGCCCCAGCCCTGTCCCCTCCCCCACGTCCTTGGTCGTAAAAAACGGGGTGAAGATCTGATCCACGACCTCTTCAGTCATTCCCACCCCGGTATCCTGGACTTCGATAAACGCCGATCCGTCATCACGACCTATCACCACGGTCAATGTACCGCCGCCCGGCATCGCGTGAATGCTGTTCAACGCCAGATTGACGACCACTTGCTTGAGTTGCAGCTGGCCCGCCAGAATCTCGCAAGGTTCCGCTTCGACACGTCTAACAACCTCTATCCCCTGAGTCGCACACTGAGTCTGTACCAGGCTCAAGGCTTCGTCCACCACCTGGGCTATGTCTATCCGCGCCTTCTCGATGGGCGCCTGCCGCGCGAAAAGCTTGAGCTTGTTCACGATCTCGCGAGCCTGAAGGCAAGCCGCAACGATCTTGTTCAAGTCATCCGCGGTGCCCTCTGGTAGATCGCCGCTCTTTTGCGCCAGCTGCGCAAACCCCAGAATGCTGCCCAACGGCTCGTTGATCTCGTGAGCGACTCCAGCTGCCAGCTTGCCTATCGTGGCCAAACGTTCAGAGTGCCGCAGTTGGGCTTCGAGCGTCAAGCGTTCCGCCTCCGCTTGTCGCCTCTCGAGGAACTCTCCGATCTCCCTCGCGACGCCGTCGATCAGGTGCTCCTCTTCCCTGAGGAACGGTCCGTCGACAGCGTACGGCAGGTCTTCGATATACCCGACCTCGACATCGCCGCGATGACTGCCGTAGACAGCGATCTTCGCGATCTGCCGTTCGCGAATCGCCTCGAACTTGCCTGTCGCGTATGTGTTCCCGTCGAAAGTAATTCGCGCTGCCGCGATCTCCGGGAGCTGCCACGCAGGTGGGAGGAGCTGCACTATACGTTCCAACGCTTCCTCCACGCTGCCCGTGCTGTCTTCGACGACGCGGGCGATGCTGTAGAGGCACGACAGTTCCTTCACACGCTCGCGGAGTGCCCTTTCCGCTCGCCGCTGGGCTATAGCGAGTCCGAGCGTCTCCGCCATCGCCTCGTATCCCTCCATGATCTCAAGGGTAAACGCGTCGCGCCGCGTGCACTCCAGCCGCAGGATGCCGTAGTTTCTGTCGTCGACCGCAAAAGGGATGAGCGCCATCGATGTCGTATCGGCGTCGACGCTCAACCGGAGGTCTGTCCGGGTCGAGTAGCAGGCCACGGTCTGCTTCAGCTCACCTGTCCAGAAGCTCCCGTACTCGGTGAAGCAGGGCGCGTTGCGTTCCACGGCTCCCTGCAGCTCGTCATGGACGACCCGCCCGAGATCCGGGTGTCCTCGTTTCTCGGTTGGGGTCAAGCCGTCCTCCGGCCCACCGGCAGGCAGCTGTTCGTACTCGAACGACGGATCCGGTCGCGCGACCACCCGGCAACGGTACTCAACGTTGCCCCGCAGCCGCAGCTCGAGCCCATCACAACCCGAGAACTCCAACAGCATTGCCGACAGGTCACGCAAGAACTCGCCGCGCGGGCTCCCCTGGTTGGCCAGGTGCATGATCTGCCGCGAGAACGTTATGAAGGCGCCGAGCGATTTCCCTGTCGACTGCGGCTGACCACCTGCTTCCATGTCGATACCGTCGCCCCGTTGTCCGCGGCTCAGCGACACCGTCGGAGTCGCGGACGCGTTCGCTATCCGCCTTGCGGTTGCGGTCGTTTGTACCGTTGCTTCGCCTGGTAGAAACCTAACCACCGCCTGCAAGCTCCGGAAGCGGCTTCCTCTGGCAGTCAGAAGCGGGCATGCCACTTCCTCCGCCGACAGGCATCCGCACGCTCTACGCCTCCAAGCGGGAGATATGCGCCAAGGCTCGTGGGACAGGTCGTTTCGGCCGAGGAACCATTCTCGGGGCTCGATGAGTGCGCTTCCTCCGATGACTCACGCATATCACTCACCTAATCACCGCACCCGACTCTTTCGATGGAACTGATAGAGCATAGCCACGACTAGCTCAGCGGCAGCAGTCCTTAACATATCCGCAAACTTACTGCGCGATCACACGGTATCGCTCGAACAAGTATGCGTCATGTGCCCTGGACCATCTTCCGCTTGCCTGGCAATGAGGTTAGACACGTAGCGGCAAACCATTAGCACACTCATGGCGCGCACTTGATACACTACGCGGGTACCGTTCTTGTGAGCAGCCAGTATTCCCACGCCATCGTTGCGGAAGCGGACCTGCGCGAGGGAGTCAGCAAGCTCGCCCGACTCAACGCCGGACGCGAGAAGGGGCACAAAAGGGGCACAATCGGAGGCGGGGAGTGAAGCGGCGATTACGAAAGTCTATGCCCGGGGAGGGATTCGAACCCTCAAGAGCCGAAGCCCAACGGATTTTGAGTCCGTCGCGTCTGCCAATTCCGCCACCCGGGCGAGCCGAGCCCTAACATAGCGGTTCCCGTGGCCCCCTGGTAGAGCGGCCAGTTTCTCAGGAGCCGAAATCACCGGGTCGCTAGATCGAGAAGGCAAGAATGAAACGCAGCGTCCGGTACTTCACCTTGAGCGATCCCGGCGCTCCGATCACCAGCCCCTGCTCGAATGCCGTCGGGATGCTCGCCGGCCCCCGTCGGATCGTCTCACCACCCCAGCCGAAGGAGACACCCAGGGTGAGGTCCGCCGTCCCGATCCTGAATGCGCTGCCCGCGGTGATAAAGTAGAGGTCCCAACTCGCCACGACGGCATCCGCCCTGGCTTCGGTAGGCCGGGCCGAGAAGTCGGTGCGGAAGCTCGCGTACCCTGCGACAGTCGGGCTGAACTCGTGCTCGACGCCCAGCGCGAAGTTGAGCACGTCATCCAGCTCCTGGTTCAGGCTGGCGCTTACCGAATCGCC
>CP070812.1:14209-18584 GCA_020344015.1 Gemmatimonadota bacterium | reverse complement strand
GGTGGCCCGTGGATTCGGTCATGAAATAGCCAAAATGCCTAAAGACCTCACCGCGGGCTTTTTCGTTGACATAGTACTCAGGCTCTTCGAACCTCTCCCTGAGAATGGGGTACAGGTCCTTGCCGTTGTGTTCCAATTTAAGGAACCACCCCATGTGGTTGATTCCGGCGCACAGGAAGTCAATTTCGTCCTTAGGAACGTCGACGTAGCCCGAAATGAGATCCATGGTAGTCTGCACACCATGGCAGAGGCCGACGAATTTCACTTTCGTCGTGCCCAGCGCCCAGCAGACCATCGCCATGGGGTTCACGTACTGGAGCACATGTGCCTCGGGGCAGAGTTCCTCCATATCCCTGGCCAGGTCGAGCATCACGGGTATGCTCCTCAAGGCGCGGAAGACACCCCCGGGGCCCAGGGTGTCCCCGATACACTGGTCAACGCCGTATTTCAGCGGGATCTTGACGTCATACTCGAAGCCTTTGATCCCTCCCACCTGAAACGTCGTGATCACGTAATCGGCGTCCCTGACTGCTTCCCGGCGGTCGGTTGTCTTCCAGACCGTCGCAGGCAGGCCATTGGCCTCAATAACCCGCTTGGCGAACGCCTCTACCTGTGAGGTCCGTGTGGTGCTGGGGGCCATGAGCGCGAATTCAGTATCCTCTAAGCCGTCCGTTGCCAAGATGTCCAGCATCAATGTCTTGCAGAAGACGATGCTTCCTGCGCCTATGATCGCGACCTTTGCCATTTTGTCCCTCCTACTGTTTTTTGTTACACCTTACGTTTTGCGCTCTACGCTGATACGTGTCCCGTCTGGTTGGAAATAGTGCAGCCGTTCGCGCACGACATTGAACCGCACCTCTTCGCCAACCCGCAGGTCGGTCATCCCTGGTACTAGACTTAGCAGGGTCTGCTCGCCCGTCTTGACGTGGAGGATCGTTTGTACACCAAGCGGCTCGATCAGCGCGATCTGGCCCAGGAAACCGCCCTCGCTGTGGATCTGCACATCCTCGGGGCGCACACCCAGCAAGAACGAGGGCGGCAGGTCGTCACCCGCAGGTATCGGTAGGTGGATCGTACTGTTGGTAACGTGCAACGTGCTGTCCTCACGGACAGCCTCATGCAGGTTGATCCTGGGCGTGCCGACAAGTTGGGCCACAAACGTCGTCGCCGGCCGATCGTAGATGTCTTCGGGCGTGCCGATCTGCACGATGCGGCCCTTGTTCAACACGCCAATGCGGTCGCCCATCGTAAGGGCCTCGATCTGGTCGTGGGTCACAAAGAGCGTGGTGCTGCCCTCGGTCTTCTGGAGGTGCTGGAGTTCGACTCGCAACGCCTCGCGCAGTTTGGCGTCCAGGTTCGAGAGCGGCTCGTCCATCAGGAAGATCTGCGGATCGCGCACGAGCGCTCGGCCCAGAGACACCCGCTGCATCTCGCCACCCGAAAGATGCGCTGTCGTGCGCTCCAACAGGGGACTGATGCGCAGTTTCTCGGCTGTCTCTTCCACCCGCTGACGGATCACCTGTTCGGACATGCGCCGCAAGGGTGAACGCAATGGGAAGGCCAGATTCTCGTACACCGTCATGGTCGGATAGAGCGAGTATTGCTCGAAGACAAAGGCCACGTCTCGATCCGCCGGTGTGAGGTGATCCACCGACTCGCCGTCGAACAGCACGCTGCCCTCGTCCTGGCGCTCCAGCCCGGAGATCACCCGCAGCGTGGTGGTCTTACCGGCACCGGTTGGGCCGAGCAGCACGAAGAACTCCCCGTCCTTGATGTCGAAGGAGACGCCCTTCAGGGCTGTGACGGTCTTGAAACGCTTAGTGATGTTCTGCAGAATCACGTCAGCCATTAGTGCTCCCTCCCGTCAGCGCGGTGTCCTGAGCCCGTCGAAGGGCGGGTTCCTGAGCCTTGTCCTGAGCCCCGTCGAAGGGCAGTCGAAGGGCGGCTTCCGTCTGTGGGTCGAAGAAGCGCACAATCTCTGGATCGAGGTCGAAGCGTACTGCCGTACCAATCGGATAGTCGATCCCCCGATCAGCGCGGATGTGGACCACTGTGCCATTGAGGCTCAAGTGCAGCACGGTATACGCCCCATGCAGCTCAGTAGCATAGACCTCTGCTACCAACGGCCCAGTGCCAGTTACCCGTCCAGCCTCCGGGCGAAAGCCCACGATCACGTCGCCTTCGCTGCCCATCTCACGCTGCAGAGCCGTGTTCCAGGCAGGGGGCACGGGGTAAGGGTTCGATCCCGGCAGGTGCACAACGCCGTCGGCATAACCACCGGTCACCAGGTTCATGCCCGGACTGCCGATGAAGCGAGCCACGAACAGGTTGGCCGGGTCGTAGTACACCTCCGCTGGCGTGCCCACCTGCTGCACCACCCCCATAGACATCACCACGATGCGATCCCCCAGGGCCATGGCCTCGATCTGGTCATGGGTCACGTAGACCGTGGTGGCATTCTGGGTCAAGTGGAACTGCTTGATCTCGGCGCGCATCGTCTCGCGGGCATCGGCGTCGAGGGCACCGATCGGCTCGTCCATCAGGAACGCCGCGGGGCGTCGCACCAGCGCCCGCGCCAGCCCGACGCGCTGTTTGTCACCGCCGCTCAATGCCTTGGGCCGAAGATGGAGCAAGTGCTTGATTCCCAGCATGCGCGCGACCTCACTCACACGCTTCTCGATGTTGACACGCGATTCCCCCTCGGCTTGAAGCGGGAAGGCGATATTCTGCCACGCCGACAGGTGGGGGTAGAGGGCGAAGAACTGAAAGACGAGGGCGATATCGCGATCGCTGGGATGCGCCCAGGTCACGTCCCGCCCGTCAATCAGGATTTGCCCCCCGGTGACTGCCTCCAGCCCCGAGATCATGCGCAGGGTGGTCGTCTTGCCGCACCCCGAGGGGCCGAGCAGCACCATGAACTCGCCGTCGTGGACGGTCAGGTCCATCGGCTTGACGGCGTGCAGGTCACCGAACTTCTTTTCAACTTGACGCAGTTCTATTGTAGCCATTTTCTTCGACCTCTCACTGGCGGATCGCTCCGAACGTGACACCACGCAGCAGATATTTACGCAGTGCGAACGTGACGATCACAACCGGGATCAGGAACACCAACGAGCCAGCGGCGATGGATGTCCACTCAACCACGCCTCTGCCTATCATCGTCGGGATGAACGCCGGTGCAGTCCGGGCGACGTCGGAGGTCAGCATGAGCGCGAAGGCATACTCATTCCAGGCAAAGATCAGGCAGAAGACGGTCGTGGCGGCGATGCCGGTAAGGGCGTTGGGCAGCACGATCTTGCGGATGGCCTGCAGGCGGGTATAGCCATCCACCATCGCCGCCTCCTCGTACTCACGCGGGATCTCATCTATGAACGACCTCAGCAGCCAGACCGAGAGTGAGAGGTTAACCACCGTGTAGAGGATGATCATCCCAAGATGCGTGTCCTGCAAGTGCAGATCTTTATACATCAGGAAGATCGGGATCGTGATCACCACCGCTGGCAGAAAACGTTGGCTGAGAATAAAGAAGAGCTGGAAATCCTTAACGGGCATATCAAAGCGGCTGTAGGCATAGCCAGAGAGCAGGCCCAGCACCACAGCCGCCGCCGTCGAGCAGCCCGCGATGATCAACGAGTTTATCACATACTCACCATATTTGCCCGGGCCGGTGACTAGCTGCCCACCCTCGAGTGCGACACACTCGTACCAGGCCAGCTCTTTTCCCGATCTCGGTTTTGAGCACTTGTTGCGAACACACTCGGTCCAGGACTCCTTGCACTCGTCAGGATACTGGGCCAGCTTGGGTGGCGGCAATAAGAAGCGGTCTGTGAACAGGAAGACAAAGCTGTCCACCAGCCTGGGTTTGAAGACCACCTTCGGCGGCACGGCTATCGCATCCGGGTGGCTTTTGAAGACCGTCAGGACTATCCAGAACACCGGGATGAGCATGATCGAGGTGATCACCACAACGACTGCGGCCCGGATGAAACGCAGGATCTGCGCGCCACGACTGACCTTGTCCACGCGGACTGAATGCACGATCGGCGCGCGGCGACCGACTTTATCCACACTGGCCATAGCTCACTCCCTCCTGAACCTGTTGATAGCTGTGATTAGGATGCTGCTTACGCCGATGATGATCATCCAAATGACGTAGGCTAGCGCGGCGGACCTGCCGGTTCGGAATTGCCCGAGGAAGGCCTGACGATAGAGGTTGATGGCTACCAGTTCGGTCGCGTCCCCTGGTCCACCCTTTGTCAATACCCACACCAGATCGAAGGCCTTGATGGCCTCGACGATACGGAACAGCACGGCGACCAGTAGCAGCGGAGCCACCTGCGGCAGCGTGATGCGCCAGAACTGGAACCACGGACTG
>CP070812.1:10461-14109 GCA_020344015.1 Gemmatimonadota bacterium | reverse complement strand
GGTGAAATACGAATGACCCATCGTGCCCTTCTCACGGCCGCCCACCGGCGACGCCTGGATCTACCTCCAGGCGTCCATCACCGGAACGAGCTGTGCTTCCTGCGCCAGGGTCTACTCGCTCACGTGGCGCAGCGGTGTGTAGTCGTCGAGGATGAAGAACCCACGACCGAACGATGCGGCCACCAGGTCGTCCTCGCGCCGCTGGACCTCCAGGTCCCTGAACGCGATCGTCGGCACGCCGCCGGTGAGCTGGATCCAGTTTGCACCGCCATCGATGGTGAAGAATAGCGCGAACTCGGTGGCGACGAAGAGCAGGCTCGGGTCTACATGGTCCTCGGCGATAGACCAAGTCACGTGCCGGTCCGGCAGGTTCGAGGTAATCGACCTCCAGCTGCGACCCCTGTCGGTGCTCTTCGCGACGTACGGATTGAAGTCCCCGCTCTTGTGGTTGTTGAAGACTGCGTAGACGGTGTTGGCATCGTGACGCGAGGCCAGCACGTCGGCGACGTAAGTCATCTCCGGCACGCCTGGGAACCGATCTATCCGCCGCCAGTTGGCGCCGCCGTCTTCCGTAACCTGGATGAGCCCGTCATCGGTGCCGGCAAAGAGGAGGCCTTCCTCGAGCGGCGACTCGTCCAGCGATACGATCGTTCCAAACGGCGAGGTGAAGACGTTCTTCCACACCGCGTCGACGCTCCACACCGTTCCCATCACTTCCAGCCGGTTGCGATCGATCCGCCGACTCAGGTCGGGGCTGACGGGCACCCACGTGTCGCCCCGATCGTCGCTGCGAAACAGCTTGTTGGCGGCGAAGTAGATGCGTGTGTTCGAGTGCGGGCTGATGATCAGTGGTGAATCCCAGTGCCAGCGGAGTGCCGTGTCGCCGGCTTCGGGCTGCGGCTGGATGTCGATCCGCTCACCGCTCCGCCGGTCATAGCGCACCAGGCCCGCATACTGGTACTGGGAGTACAGGATGTCCGGGTCCTCGGGATCGACACGCGTCTGGAATCCGTCGCCGCCCAACGTGATGAACCAGTCGTTGTTGCGGATCCCGTGCACATTGTTCGTGCGTGATGGGCCGCCCAGCGTAGAGTTGTCCTGGGTACCGCCGTAGACGTTGTAAAACGGGAAGTCGTTGTCGAGCCCGACGCGGTAGAATTGCGTTATCGACAGGTTCATCACGGCCTTCCACGTCCGGCCGCGGTCCCACGACTCGTAGACTCCACCGTCGCTCCCCACCATCAGGTACTCGGGATCATCGGGATCGAACAGGAAGGCGTGGTTGTCCACGTGCTTGAATTCGGACCCCAGCACCTCGAACGTGCGACCCCCATCCTCTGTGTAATGGATCATCACGTCCATAGCATAGACGCGATCGAAGCGGTGGGGATCGGCGTAGATCTCGCCGTAGTACTGCGGATCGACGACGATGTAACCGCTCATCCGCACCCAGTGCTCGCCGCGGTCCGGCGAGCGAAAGAACCCGCTCGCCTCTCCGGCCGCCGCGACCAGCGCGTAGACGACGTCGGGTTTCTGCGGCGACACAGCCAAAGCGATCCGTCCCATGTCGACACCGGGGAGCCCACGATCCAACTTCTTCCATGTCGCGCCGCCATCATCTGACCGGTAGATCGCCGACTCGGGGCCGCCAGCCACCAGGATCCCGACGTGCCGCCTACGTTGGTACGACGCAGCATAGATGATGTCAGGATCGCGGGGGTCGAAGGCGATGTCGGTGACCCCGGTGTTCTCGCTGATCTGCAAGACCGGCTCCCAGGTCGCCCCACCGTCCATCGTCTTGAACAGGCCGCGATCGCCACCCGGCGCCCAGAGCGGCCCCTGCGCCGCGACGTAGACGACGTCCGAGTCACGGGGATCGATGAGGATTTTGCCGATGTGCTCGGAGTGCCGCAGCCCCATGTTCGTCCAGCTGCGGCCGCCGTCGAGACTCTTGTAGACTCCGTCGCCGTAGCCCGCGCTACGTTGGCTGGCGTTTTCCCCGGTACCGACCCATACGACCTGTGGGTTCCTGGGATCGATGGCGAGACAACCGATCGAGTAGGAACCGTAGTCGTCGAAGATCGGCGTCCAGGTCGTCCCGTTGTTCGCCGTCTTCCAAACGTTGCCCGATGCGACACCCACGTACCAGATGCTTCGGTCGGTCGGATCCTTCACGATGTCGCCAATCCGCCCGGACATGAACGCCGGCCCGATGTTCCTCAGCTTGAGTCCACTGAAGGTGCGGGCGCTCATGCTCCCGGCTTCCTGGCCCGCTGAATCCCCCGGGTTGAGAAGCAACAGCGCCAAGATTGTCAGGACGAACTTTCTCATCATTCGCCTCCGGTGCTTCCGATTGGCTAGAAGAAGACGATATAAAGGGCGAGGGTCAGGACGACCACGCCCAGGCAGAGCAGATCGAACAGCGGATCGCGACCCGCGAGCGCCGCCTTCGCACTTTCTTGGGCGACGACGTCGCTCGCCGCCGCTCTCTCCGGCTCAGGGCTCATCCACGAGATCACCGCGAGCAGAACTATGAGCGCGAGGCCCGCCAGCCACATCTGATCGAGGAACGCTGCACCGGGTGTAATCAACTTCACGCCCACTGTGACTGGCAGCGTGAGACCCATGACCCACGCCGCGGCCCGCGCTGTGGCTCCGCGCCAGAACAGGCCACCCAGGAAAACCACCGCGACGCCCGGTGTGATCAGACCCCAGAACTCCTGTATGTAGCTAAAGACGCGCTCGAAGTGCAGCAGGAAGGGCGACCAGGCGGCAGCGATGATCAAAAAGAGCACCGTGCTCGAGCGGCCCACGAAGATCAAGTGGCTCTGCGAAGCCTGTGGGCGCAGGTGACGGTTGTAGATGTCGACGGTAAAGATGGTTGCCGCCGAGTTGAGCATCGAATCGAGGCTCGACATAATCGCCGCCAACAGCGCTGCGAAGATCAGGCCGCCCAACCCTGCGGGCAGCAGCCGCTGGATCAACATCGGGTACGCCATGTCCGACCGGGTCAACTCGTCGGAGTACAGGATGTAGGCGATAATTCCCGGTATGACGATGATGAACGGGATGACCATCTTGATGTAGGCGGCGAAGACGGTGCCATAGAGACCGTGCTTAACATTACGGGCGGCCAGCGTCCGCTGCGTGATGAACTGGTTACATCCCCAATAGAACAGGTTGGCGATCCAGAGGCCGCCGAAGAAAACGGCGAACCAGGGCAGCTCCGGATGGTCGAGTGGCAGCACTGTGTGGAACTTGTCGCCCGCCTCGGCCATGACCACATCCCAACCACCGACGGCCCGCAGTCCTACCACGGTGGTGATCGCACCTCCCAGAATCAGCATCACACCCTGGATCAGGTCCGACCAGACCACCGCCTTCAGCCCGCCGTAGGCCGTGTAGGCGCCCGCGAACACGGCGAGTATCGCGATCCCCCAGCCCAGCGGCAGGTCGAATATCGTCTGCAGCGCCAGCCCACCCGAAAACAGCACGGTCGCCATCGCCACGAAGACGTAGGCCAGTATCATGTACGCGGCGAGGAAGCCACGTGACCTCTGGTCGAAGCGCTCTTCCAGGTACTGGGGCATCGTCGTGATGCCCAGTGCCAAGAACTTGGGTAAGAACCAGCGTGCCACGATCACCAGC
>CP070812.1:4736-10361 GCA_020344015.1 Gemmatimonadota bacterium | reverse complement strand
GCTGACTGTTGGACACCAGCGCTGGGTGTGTAGGCACTACTTTGGCACTAGCTAGGCCTGCAGCGACCTGGCGCGCGCCGGCCTCCTCGTTTCGAGACCCTACTGAGGGGGTGTAGCCTAGCGCCCAGTCCACCCTCGGGCTCCTGCCATAATTCGCAACCGCCCACCTCGGTCCTAGCGGCATGCCCAACCTGCCAACAGATTAACCACTGCGGACATGACGCCACGAGACGACGGCGGACCGAATGACCCCGGCGATCCACAACTCGATCCTCATCGTCGACGACGACCCTCGGATCCGGGCCTCCGTTCCGGGTGCGCTCAAGAGCGAAAACCTAGACGTGCGCACAGCCGAAGATGCCGAGCGCGCGCTGTCGCTACTGGGCGAACGGCCGGCGGACGTGGTGCTGTCGGATATCCGCATGCCCGGCATGGACGGCCTGGAGCTGCTGCGATTGTTGCGCCAGCGCGCGCCGAATGTTGCCGTGATCCTCATGACCGCCTACGACGATCTTCCCACCGTGGCAAGCGCCATGCGTGAGGGGGCGGTCGACTTCCTGGTGAAGCCGCTCGAGTTGCAGCACCTGCGCAGTGTCATCAGGCGGGTGTTCGAGGACCTGGAGGCGCGCGCACAGCGTGCTGAACCGAGCGAGCCAGAGGAACCGGAAGGCCTGGCAGAGGCGCTCGTAGGCCACGACCCCAGGATGATCGAGATCTTCAAGCTCGTCGGGCAGTTGTCGGCGAGTCGCACCAACGTCGTGATCCGCGGGGCGAGCGGTACGGGCAAGGAACTGATTGCCCGTGCTATCCACCGCGCGTCGCCCTATGCCGATCGTCCGTTTGTCGCGGTCAACTGCACGGCACTTCCCAGCACCCTGCTCGAGTCGGAGTTGTTCGGACATATGAAAGGATCGTTCACCGGCGCCTCGAGCGACCGCCGCGGCCGCTTCGCACTGGCCGAGAAGGGCACGATCTTCCTCGACGAGATCGGAGACACGTCGGTCGATTTCCAAGCGAAGCTGCTGCGTGTGCTGCAGGAGCACGAGTACTACCCGGTGGGTGCCGAGCGGCCGGAGCGGATGGAGGCACGAGTGATCGCGGCGACGCACCGAAACCTTGAGCAATTGGTGGAGCGTGCTGAGTTCCGCGAGGACCTGTACTACCGGCTGCGCGTAGTGGAGATCGTGGTCCCCCCGTTGCGCGAGCGACCCGGAGACATCCCGACGCTCGCCGAGCACCTGGTGCGGAAGGTGAGCCTGGCAGCCGATCGACCCGTTCCCATGCTGGCGCCGGAGGCGATGGATGTGCTGATTTCCCACACCTGGCCCGGCAACGTCCGCGAGTTGGAGAACTGTCTCACCCGGGCGGTCGTGTTGGCAACGGGGGACGTGATCCGACCCGAACACTTGGAGCTGGCCCCCCGAGAAGATGTTGGTGAGCTAGGCACACTCGAGACCGCTGAGCGTGACCACGTTACCCGCGTGCTTACGGCAACCCAGGGACACAAATCCAGAGCCGCCGAGATCCTCGGCATCTCCCGCCCGCGTCTCGACCGCTTGATCGAGAAGTACAGGCTCGGGGGTCTCGTCCGCACGCGGCGAACCGGCGAAGAGACGGACACGAAGCGGGACGAACCCTAAGCACTGCAATGCGCTGGCCGCCATCGCTACGCACTCGTTTCCTGCTCCTGGTGATAGCCGGCGCGGTGGTGCCGCTCGCGCTCATCGGGCTGTGGCTCACGCGCACGGCGTCCCGATCCGGCGAAGATCTCCTGCGATCGCGATTGATGGAGACTCTCGACCGAGGAGCTCAGGAGGTTGCCGGACGATGGCCGACCCTCCGCTCGGGCCTAATCAGCTTCACAGAATCGGCAGCGGTCCAGCACGTCCTAACCGAGCCCGCTGGGGCTGCCCAACTGACGATCGACGGCCTGACCGATTACTCAGGGGCGCTGTCGGCCTTGAGCCTGTACGACGGCGCCGGGATCAGCGTTTGGTCGCAACGCTCTCCAGGTGGTGAGAGCGCAGCGGGACTTGGACCCGGTCTGCTTGTAAGGCTCCCGGTATTCGCGGAGCGGAGTCCGGACCGGTTGGGAACGCTTGAGGTAGAACTCGCGATGCGCCTCCTTTTGGGCGACATAGCACTCCAGACATCGTCACTCGGAACCGTCCTCGCCGCCTTCGACCCGTTAACGGACGCCTCGCTGTTGCCGCTCCCGTTCGATGCGGCACTGCTGGGTGCCGAGCGGTTCTCCTGGGGCGGTGACGACTGGATCACCGACCGCCGCGCCCTCACGGAACCTGCGCTCATTCTTGTCGCCGCTGCTCCGTTGTCGCCGCTCACCGCCCCGTTCGAGGCGGCAGCGCGACGCGGGCTGCTCGTGCTCCTGATAGCAGCGGCTTTGGTGATGATGATCGCGGTGTTCCTAACCGCGAGGATGACGCGGTCGCTCGGCCGGCTGGCAGCTGCTGCGGAAGCCGTCTCGCGGGGCGAGCTGGATCGCCGCGTCGAGGCGACCGGGCGAGACGAGATCGGGCAGGTCGCAGGCGCGTTCAACACGATGATCGAGAACCTACGTCGCACGCTGCGCGAGCTGGCGGATCGCCAGGCGCTCGCGGCCGTGGGCGAGTTCGCCGCATCGCTGTCCCACGAGGTACGCAACGCGCTGACGTCGATCCGCCTCGACCTGCAGGTGAGCGGCGAACAGTTGCCGGACGAAACGGCGGTCAAGGAGCCTCACGAACGCGCTCTCAAAGAAATCGGCCGATTGAACGAAACGGTGACGGGCGCGCTCGAGCTGGCACGAAGCGGGCGTCTCAAGCAGGTGCCGCTGGACCTATGGACTCCGCTGATGGCGGCGATCCACACCGCCGGGCCCGAGTTTGCACAGCGGCATGCTCACCTGGATGTGCCTGAGCCGGGCGCGCCGATCATGGTGGCCGGGGATTCCGCCGCACTCGAGCAGCTGTTCCTCAACATATTGCTCAACGCGGCGCAAGCTCTGGATGAAGGCGGCGCTGCGGCGCTCGAAGTCGAACCGGCCGACGGGCAGGTCTTTGTCACGATTCGGGACGATGGTCCGGGGATTCCAGCGGAGGCGCTCGACCGCGTGTTCGAGGCGTTCTATTCGACACGGGAGGGCGGCACGGGCCTAGGACTGCCGATCGCTCGCCGCATCGCACAGGCGCACGGAGGTCAACTGAGGGTGCGGACGACGGTCGGGACCGGCACCGAGGTCGACATCACCCTGCCCCTGTCGATGTAATGTCCTGATCGAGCAGATTGTAATGGTGCGTGACATTCCATCCGAACGTCAACAGCGTCCGATCGCTTAACCCGTTAATTTACTTTGGGTTACGCAGATTGATCACCGCCGGCACGAAACGTGGACTTCCCTCGTCTTCAGCTGACCTGCTGAAGCACATGGACTGGAAAAGGGAGGTTACCATGAAGCGGATTGCGTTGCTGGGGCTGGTGGTTGCCGCAGTAGCCTGCGACGAAAGTTCGGCCCAGAGAGCAGACAACGGCACCGCGGCGGCGATGGCGGCAGCATTGGAGTCCGGCGTCCAGCCCCAAGGGATCTTGGCCCGAAGGCTCGCGTCGTCCGGAGAGGTGTACGGGCCAGATAGGTCCACGTTCTCGCCGGACGGCCGGTACCAGACTTTCGCCGACTGGAGCACGAACGGCCAGTTGGCTATCCGAAACCTAGAGACCGGTGAGATTCGCCACATCACCAGCACGGCGGAGTCAGAACCTGTTTTCGCCGTTGGGATGGTGTTCTCGTCCGATGGCACACAGATCGCCTACACGTGGTGGCACATGGACGCCTATGACCGCTTGGGGCTGCGAACGATCGCGACCGAAGGCGGTGAAGCCCGCACCCTCTTGGATCCCGCGACCCGCGGGGCGCATTCGGTCACGCCTCTCGACTGGAGCCCCGACGACGAAACCGTCCTGGCGGGGGTTAGCACCTGGGAGTCTGCCACGGGAACGGGCTTCAGCAAGACAAGTTTCGAACTCGTAACCGTCTCGACATCGGACGGAAGTGTTCGCACGCTCAAAGACGATGTCGATTTCCGCGTGCCTTACGGACGGGCATTTTTCTCGCCAGACGGGCGCTACATCGCGTACAGCGCTCTCTTCGCCAGCTCGGACGCGATGAGTGACGTGACGGTGTTGGCACTGGAGTCGGGCCATGAAGAGCAGGTTCTCTCGGGCCCCTCGGACGACCAGGTGCTCGGATGGAGCGAGGACGGGCGACGGCTCTACGTAATGAGCGATCGGGCTGGGAGTCCCTCCCTCTGGGCCGTGCCCATGGCTGACGGAGCGCGCGCGGGCGATCCACAGCTCATCCGGCGAGAAGTGCACGGATTCAAGTCCGGGCACGTAGCGAGCGGGAAGTTGTTCTACCACATCGTCACCGAATATCCGAAGCTCTACACGATGGAGCTCGATCTAGAGACGGGCCGTGTGCTGTCAGAGCCCGTGGCTGAAGAAGGTGGGAGAACCGTCTGGATCGCCCACCCCGTATGGTCGCCCGACGGCCAGTTCCTGGCCTATGCCCGTGGTGAGGATCCCCAGACGATCGTCGTGCGCGCAGCGATGGGGAATCATCTGAGGGAATTTTCCCTCCCGGCCGGCTTCCTCTCCGTGTACCGCATGCGGTGGACGCCGGACAGCCGCTCCCTCGTGATTGCAGCGCAAGGCACAGCGCACCAAGGGTCTTCCAATGTTCTGCGCCTAACGCTCGCCACTGGGGGCTTCGAGGTCGGCCCGACCAATCCCGCGGAGAGTTGGCCGCTGTCCGCCGACGGACGGAGAGTGTACAGATCTGCGAACGGAGTGGTGAGGGAGTGGGACCTCACGACTGGCGAAAGAAAGGTGCTGTACGAAGTTCCGGATCGCGAGAATCGCGAGAGGTGTTGGCCTGGTCTTCCGTCCCTTTCGCCTTCGGGCGATCGGTTGACGCTCGTCGGCGCGTGCATCGGCATCATGTCGACGGACGGCGGAGAGCCGACCTGGATTTATCAGTTATCACCCGACGAAAGAGCTGCCCGTATAGTAGACCCACGTGTGAACGCCTGGACCGCCGATGGATCGTCTGTGCTATTCGCCAGGAATGTGCCCGAGCAAAACGGCCTGAAGGAACTCTGGATCATCTCCGCAACCGGTGGACCTCCACGCAGACTGTATGCGTTCGACTGGCTCTCGTCGGTCGCCGCGCATCCCGACAATCGGCGCATCGCGTTCATGGGCGGCAGATCCCGCTTCGAGATGTGGGTGATGGAAGGGCTGGAGGAGGCGGCGAGGGAGTAGGCCCGGGTCGAAAGTGATGGTCACCGGCCCCGGGTCAGTCCTGCAAAGCCCGGGGCCAAGCTGGCTTGTGAGCACGAGATTCGTGACACGGCGCGCACGCGCAGCCTGTTACTACTTCTCGCACTAAGGACTCAAGGATAAGTCGGGGCGCCCGGATTCGAACCGGGGACCTCCTGCTCCCAAAGCAGGCGCGCTACCGGACTGCGCCACGACCCGTAGTAGCCCTCGCGCTTGGTGGCAGCAGCGAGGACGCCTAGAACTTACTCGTTTAAGCCGGCTGTTGGTAGGTCCCGGGAGTCGGCCCGCGGT
>CP070812.1:0-4636 GCA_020344015.1 Gemmatimonadota bacterium | reverse complement strand
CTGGATCGCGACGAGCGAGGACAAAGACGCGGCGTACTTGGACGCGCTCGATCAGGTCGACTACGCCGCCGAGCGCGAGCGGCTCGCCGTCGAATCGCTGGCCGAGATCGACGATGGCGCCGGCGAGGTCGTTCCGCCGCTGCTGGAAGAGCTGGGTCGGCGCGAGGCGCAGGCGCTGCGCGAAGTCGAGCTGGCCTACCGTCAGGCGACGGGCCGGAACGCGGCGCGCGAGCGACCGCTCTCCGACGCGGAGCAACGGCTGAGCGAGCTCAAGCCGGCGCTGATCGCCGGACCGACCGAGTTCCTCACCGGGCGACGGCGCGTCCGTGGCGTGGGCGGCCTGCACGGCCTCATGAGGTTCGAGGTGATGAACGCGGTGAACGGCGAACGCAGCGGGCTCGACATCTACCGTTACGTGGCGGCGGAGGCGCGTGAGGCAGGCGCCCACTACTACGGTACGGTGACGGCGGAGGCCGTGCTCGAGTACCTGGAGAACGCGGCAGCGGCGGAGTTGATCCGCCTGGAGTAGATCTCATGCCGAAGTCTGAAGGCGCGAAAAAGTCGCGTCGCAAGAAGAAGGAAGCGGCACCGCCCAAATCGCGGGGCCTGGCGGCGACCCGGCTCGCGTCGGCCGCGCCGCCGGCCAAGGTCGAACGGCTCGCCGAGTCGATAGAAGAGGACGGCGGCTCGGTGCTCGGGGCATACAAGGATCCGCTGGGCGGCAGCTGGCAGGTGCTGGCCGGGCTGCCCATCGAGGTGGTCGAGCCGACTCCGTTCCAGCGTGACCTCTCCGAGGCGCACACCGAGAAGTTGGCGACCGCCATCGACAAGCTGGGCCGCTTCCTCGATCCGGTGATCGCCGTACGAACCGAGGAGGGCCGGTACTGGACGCCGAACGGCTACCACCGCCTGGAGGCGGTGCGCCGCCTGGGCGGTAAGTCGATCGTCGCGCTCGTCGTGCCCGATGCGGAGGTCGCCTACCGTATCCTTGTCCTCAACACCGAAAAGGCGCACAATCTGCGCGAGCGCGCTCTCGAGGTCGCACGGCTCGCCCAGGGGCTGGCCGAATTCGACGACCGGCCGGAGAAGGAGTTCGCCACCGAGTTCGAGGAACCGGCTCTGTTGACCCTCGGGTTCTGCTACGAGGAGCGCGGACGCTTCGCCGGCGGCGCCTATCACCCGGTAGTCAGGCGGGTCGACAAGTTCTCGAGCGCCAAACTGCCGAAGGCGCTCGAGACGCGGCGCGCCCGGGCGCAGCGCCTGCTCGAGCTCGACGATGAGGTGAACGCCAGAGTCAAGGAGCTCAAAGAGATCGGTTTCGTGAGCCCGTACCTCAAGGCGTTCGTCGTCGCACGGATCAACCCGCTCCGCTTCAAGCGGAAGGTCGTGCTGAGCTTCGACGAAACGATCGGCAAGATGCTGGCGGCGGCCAGGCGGTTCGATGTGGCGAAGGTACGTTCGGATCAGATCGCGGGAGCGTCGGGGCCGGCGGACGCCGGATAGGGCGCGGGACCCGATTTCAACTGTTCCCAATAAAACGGTCACATCATGCGTGAGGCACTTAAGCCGCAAGAACGGCACAAACTGATCGAGGTCGCACGCGGCGACGCGCCCGCCGACCTCGTTCTGAGAAACGCGCGCCTGGTAAACGTGCGGTCCGGCGAGATCCACGATGCCGAGGTCGCGATCTACGGTGGCCGGATCGCCGGGTTCGGCGAGTATGAGGCGGCTGAGACCATCGACCTGAAGGGCGCCTACGTCTGCCCAGGGCTGATCGACGCGCACGTGCACATCGAATCGAGCATGGTCTCGGTGCCCGAGTTCGCCCGCGCTATCGTACCGCGCGGCACGACCGCCGTCGTCACCGACCCGCACGAGATCGCCAACGTTCTCGGGGTGCCCGGGATCCGCTATATGCTCGCTTCCGCCGAGCGGCTGCCGCTGCACGTCTTTGTCATGGCGTCTTCGTGCGTGCCGGCCACGCATATGGAGACGGCGGGTGCGAAGCTCGACGCCGCCGATCTGGAGGGGCTGTTCGAGCATCCGCGGGTCATCGGGTTGGCCGAGGTGATGAACTTTCCGGGCGTCTTTCTGGGTGCCCCCGAGGTGCTCGCCAAGATCGAGGCCGCCGGCGACCGGCCGGTAGACGGCCACGCGCCGGGTCTCTCGGGTCCGCTGCTCAACGCCTACGCCGCCGCCGGCGTCGGTTCGGATCACGAGTGTACGCAGCTCGAGGAAGCGCGTGAGAAGCTCCGCCGCGGCATGCACATCTTCATCCGCGAGGGGACGGCGGCGCGGAACCTGGATGCGCTATTGCCGTTGGTCACGCCGCTGAACGCCGTCAACTGCTCTTTCTGCACCGACGACCGGCATCCGGAAGACCTGCTGGACGAAGGCCACATCGACGCGCTGCTGCGGATGGCGATTTCGAGAGGGCTAGACCCGATCACCGCGATCCAGATGGCCACGATCAATACGGCCAACTACTTCGGACTGAGGGGCCTGGGTATGCTGGCGCCCGGCTATCGGGCCGACCTGGTCGTCGTCGATGACCTGCAGGATTTTCGCGCCCGGCTCGTCTTAAGCGACGGACGCGTCGTCGCGCAAGACGGCGACTACAAGGGCGCGCGTCCCGCGCCGCCGGCGCCGCCGGGTGGCGGCGTACAGGTCAAGTGGGAGGCGGTCGAGCTCGCCGTGCCGGTGACCGGCGAGGCGAAAGCCAGGGTCATAGATGCGATCCCCGGCCAGATCGTCACCGGCCAGAGCGTCGAGCCGCTGAAAGCAGAGAACGGGCACGCCGCCGCCGATCCCGGGCGCGACCTGCTCAAGATCGCCGTCATCGAGCGGCACCGGGCGACGGGTAACGTGGGGATCGGGTTCGTGCGCGGCTTCGGCCTCCGGCGCGGCGCCATCGCCTCCACCGTCGCGCACGACAACCACAATATCGTCGTCGTGGGCGCCGACGACTCTGACATGATAACCGCCGCCCGGGCCGTCGCCGAGACCGGCGGCGGCCAGGCAGTCGTGGCGGACGGCCGGGTCCTGGAATCGGTGCCTCTCCCCATCGCAGGACTGATGTCCGACCTGCCCCTGGAACAGGTGCGGGATCGGGTCAAGGCCATGGGGGAGGCGGCCCGCCAGCTCGGCGGGACGCTGCCCGACCCGCTCATGACCATGTCGTTCCTCGCCCTGGCCGTGATCCCCGAGCTCAAGATCACCGACCAGGGGCTCGTCGACGTGGGCGAGTTCAAACCGGTCCCACTCTTCGTCGGTTAGCAGCCCGGCGTACCCGGCCCCACACATTTACAAGGGTATGGACCTCTGTTATTGTCTTGTGCGTTTCACTTCTAGCGGAGCCCCATACAGCTGCGGTCCGTCCCGCGCTGACGACCGCGCAACATTGCAGCCAGGAGAGTACAAGCGATGATCGCCGACAAGATGGAAAAAGCCCTGAACTCCCAGATAAACGCCGAGCTCTACTCTGCCTATATCTACCTGTCCATGGCCGCGTATTTCGAGTCCAAGGACCTGCCCGGAATGGCCAACTGGATGACCGCCCAGGCTCAGGAAGAGGTCGCCCACGCGATGAAGATCTACCAGCACATCGTCGAGCGCGGCGGCCGCGTCAGCCTCGCAGCCATCGAGGGGCCACCGAACGAGTGGGCTTCGCCGACCGCCGTATTCGAGGCCGCCTACAAGCACGAGCAGCACGTCACCAAGCTGATCCACGACCTCGTCGCCCTCTCCATCGAGGAGAAAGACTACCCCAGTAAGAGCATGCTCGACTGGTTCGTCGACGAGCAGGTCGAGGAAGAGGCTTCGGCCAGCGCCATCGTCGCCAAGCTCCAGATGATCGGTGACAACGGGCCCGCCCTGCTCATGCTCGACCGCGAGCTGGGCGCTCGCCAGGCCGGCGCTGAGGAGTAAAGCGGCCCGAGACCTCCCCCAAGTAGGTCCGAGCCGTAGGGGCCCGCGCTCCGGAAGATCGGGGACGCGGGCCCGCTTTGTGGTTCAGGCTACTACTGCAAAGCGCACGACCTTAAGGCATTTTGACGGACGCTCACGCGTTTTGCCTGAGCCGAGCGGGCGCGATCGTGCAAACATATGTCGTCGAACGCCGCCAGCCGACCTGCTAACCTCCAGTCTTACAATAGGATATGCGGTAGGTGCCGCCGCCTCGACGCCCGCGCCGGTGCCCTGGCACGTCTGCTGCCTATAAAGTATCCCGCAAGCTTTGACGGCTAAGACACCCATCCCGCCCGGGTGCCTGAAAAATCCCCCCGAGAACCCTGTTTCTGATTCTTGATCAGCATCTGGACAGTTACGTCGATAGAGATACTGGACCGCCCGACCGTTTGGCTTTCCGCATGTACCCACGTTTACCTACCCGGCAGTTCCCATCGTCCCCACAGCGATTAGGATACCCTTCAGCCTCGCGGTCGGGCGGCTCCAGCCGAGCCGCCCTTTTTTTTGCCCTTGACCGTGTTGGGTACGGTTATTTAATTGCGGGCCGTTGAGCCCCCATCGTCTAGTGGCCTAGGATACCTGGTTCTCAGCCAGGAGACCGGGGTTCGACTCCCCGTGGGGGTATTCGGATGCCCGGACAGCCAAGCTGTCCGGGCTCGTTCTTTGTTGG